>NZ_CM149683.1:0-3740593 GCF_056173625.1 Bacillus sp. iso_77
ATGGAAAATATTTTGGATCTGTGGAATAAAGCACTTCAAAAAATAGAGACAAAATTGAGCAAACCTAGTTTTGAAACATGGATGAAGTCCACTAAAGCCCATTCTCTTCAAGGAGATACGCTGACTATTACTGCACCTAATGAATTTGCAAGAGACTGGCTCGAGTCAAGATACCTTCACTTAATTGCAGATACCATCTATGAACTGACAGGCGAAGAGCTCAGCATCAAATTTATCATTCCTCAAAATCAGGACGAAGAGGAAGCCATGCCAAAATCTCCAATCAAAAAAATGTCGAAAGAAGAACCCGTTGAAATTCCACAAAATATGCTGAATCCAAAATATACATTTGATACTTTTGTTATTGGTTCAGGCAACCGTTTTGCTCATGCAGCTTCACTTGCAGTCGCAGAAGCACCAGCAAAAGCATATAACCCGCTTTTTATTTATGGGGGCGTTGGTTTAGGAAAGACTCACTTAATGCATGCGATCGGTCATTACGTCATCGACCATAATCCATCAGCCAAAGTGGTCTATCTATCATCTGAAAAATTTACAAATGAATTTATCAACTCAATCCGGGACAACAAAGCAGTCGATTTCCGTAATCGCTATCGGAATGTAGATGTGCTTTTGATAGATGATATTCAATTTTTAGCAGGCAAAGAACAAACACAAGAAGAGTTTTTCCATACATTCAACACACTTCACGAAGAAAGTAAGCAAATCGTCATTTCTAGTGACCGGCCGCCAAAGGAAATTCCGACACTTGAAGACAGATTACGCTCTCGATTCGAATGGGGCTTAATTACAGACATTACCCCACCAGATCTAGAAACGCGTATTGCGATCTTACGTAAAAAAGCAAAAGCAGAAGGTTTAGACATTCCGAATGAAGTCATGCTTTATATTGCCAATCAAATTGACAGCAACATTCGGGAACTGGAAGGTGCTTTGATTCGTGTTGTTGCTTACTCTTCTTTAATCAATAAAGACATCAATGCTGATCTAGCAGCTGAAGCCCTAAAGGACATCATTCCTTCATCAAAACCTAAGGTGATTACAATTAAAGATATTCAAAGAATTGTAGGGCAGCAATTTAATATTCGATTAGAAGATTTCAAAGCGAAGAAACGTACGAAATCAGTTGCTTATCCAAGACAAATTGCGATGTATCTCTCTAGAGAAATGACCGATTCCTCTCTACCTAAAATCGGAGAAGAATTTGGTGGACGAGATCATACGACCGTCATTCATGCTCATGAGAAAATTTCAAAATTAATCGTTGAAGATGAACAGCTTCAGCAGCATGTCAAAGAGATCAAAGAACAACTAAAATAATCAAGCTGATAAGATAAGTACGGGAAAATGTGAATAACTAGAGCATAGTCATACACAGTCTGTCCACATGTGGATAGGCTGTCTTTCCTTTCTTTCTACTGACTTATCCACATATTCACAAGCCCTACTAGTACTTCTACGATTTTTATTAAATAAATATATATACATGTCATTAAGAAAAATTAGGAGGACCACTATGAAATTCACGATTCAAAAAGATCGTCTTGTTGAAAGTGTCCAAGATGTATTAAAGGCCGTATCCTCTAGAACAACGATTCCTATTTTGACAGGGATTAAAATTGTTGCATCTGATGAAGGGGTTTCTCTCACAGGGAGCGATTCTGATATCTCAATCGAATCTTTTATTCCTCAAAGAGATGGAGATTTAGAAGTCATTACAATTGATCGACCAGGAAGTATTGTGCTGCAAGCCCGCTTCTTTAGCGAAATCGTTAAGAAACTGCCTATGTCTACAGTCGAAATTGAGGTAGAACAAAATCATCTGACCATCATCCGCTCTGGTTCAGCAGAATTTAATTTAAACGGTTTAGATGCTGAAGAATATCCGCATCTGCCACAAATTGAAGAGCATCATGCTTTTCAAATTCCAACAGATTTGCTTAAAAACCTTATCCGTCAAACGGTTTTCGCAGTGTCCACCTCAGAAACACGACCTATCTTGACAGGTGTAAACTGGAAGGTTGAAAAAGGTGAATTAATATGCACAGCAACGGATAGCCATCGTCTTGCTTTAAGAAAAGCGAAGTTGGATATTAACGAGGAAAGCTCATACAATGTGGTCATTCCAGGAAAGAGTTTAACAGAGCTAAGTAAAATTCTTGATGATGGACAAGATCTTGTGAGCATCGTCATTACGGAGACACAGGTTCTCTTTAAAGCACAGAACGTGCTATTCTTCTCAAGATTGCTGGATGGTAATTACCCAGATACAGCTCGCCTCATTCCGCAAGAAAGTAAAACGGATGTAGTGGTGAATACGAAAGAATTCCTTCAAGCGATTGATCGCGCGTCACTTTTAGCAAGAGAAGGGCGTAACAACGTTGTGAAGCTTTCTGCTGATCCTGCGCAAAGCCTTGAAATCTCTTCTAACTCGCCTGAAATCGGTAAAGTAGTTGAAACGGTGCAAGCAGATGACATTAAAGGGGAGGATCTCAAAATCTCTTTCAGTCCGAAATATATGCTTGATGCTTTAAAAGTATTAGAGGGAACAGAGATTCATGTCAGTTTCACTGGCGCAATGAGACCATTCCTATTACGCACGCCAAATGATGATTCCATTTTGCAATTGATTCTTCCAGTTAGAACGTATTAATTTGGTCTAAAATGGCTGCTGTGTGAGCGCACAGCAGCTTTTTTCCTCGTTTTCTCAGCTTTCTTTCATCCCAGTTCGCTTTCCCCCTTTCCTTCTTGTCTTGTTTTTTAGTACAATTAGATATTAGTGATATTGAAAGAGGTCGATACAATGCCTAATCTGATAACGATTGAAACAGAAATGATTACATTAGGGCAGTTTTTGAAATTAGCGGAAGTCATTCAATCTGGTGGAATGGCGAAGTGGTTTTTAAGTGAACATGAGGTGTTCATCAATCAAGAGCCAGATAATAGACGGGGACGCAAATTATACCCAGGTGATGTTGTCGAGATAGAAGGTCACGGCACATTTCAAGTTGTGAATTAGAAACGGGTGACAATACATGTACATTCAAAGTCTGGCGTTAACTTCGTACCGAAACTATGAACACACCGAGCTTCAATTCGACAATAAGGTGAATGTGATGATTGGTGAGAACGCCCAAGGTAAAACGAACCTGATGGAAGCGATCTATGTATTGTCGATGGCAAAGTCTCATCGTACGTCAAATGATAAAGAACTTATCCGATGGGACGAAGACTATGCTAAAATAGAAGGTAGAGTCATCAAAAAAAATGGTCCAATCCCCATGCAGCTCGTGATCTCAAAAAAAGGAAAAAAGGGCAAGGTCAATCACATTGAACAACAGAAACTCAGTCATTATGTTGGTGCCTTGAACACCATCATGTTTGCACCAGAGGATCTCAGCCTTGTGAAAGGTAGCCCGCAAATCCGCAGAAGATTCCTCGACATGGAGATTGGACAAGTGTCTGCTGTCTACTTGCATGATTTATCGCTCTATCAAAAAATCCTCACTCAGCGAAATCATTACTTGAAACAATTGCAAACAAGAAAGCAAACGGATCAAGCGATGCTGGAGATTTTAACAGAGCAGTTGATTGATGCGGCAGCGAAGGTTGTCAAAAGACGACTGACTTTTACGAAACAGCTCGAAAAATGGGCGCAGCCGCTGCATTTTGGGATTTCAAGAGAGCTGGAAACGCTCACGCTCCAATACCAGACGGCCATAGAGGTATCAGAAGCGTCAGACTTGTCGAAAATAAAAAATAGCTATGAAGAATCGTTTCAGAAACTAAGAGACAGAGAAATAGACCGAGGGGTGACGCTATGGGGGCCTCACAGAGATGATCTTCTTTTCTTTGTGAATGGTCGGGATGTTCAGACATATGGCTCTCAAGGGCAGCAAAGAACAACAGCTCTTTCACTAAAGCTGGCAGAAATCGATCTGATTCATGAAGAAATCGGTGAATACCCAATTCTTCTGCTCGATGATGTTTTATCTGAACTTGATGATTACAGACAGTCTCATTTGCTCCATACCATTCAGGGACGTGTACAGACCTTCGTCACCACAACAAGTGTTGAAGGCATCGATCACGCCACCTTGAAAGAAGCGGAAATTTTCAGAGTAGCCAGTGGAAAAGTAATTGACTGATAAATGAGGTGTGGGTCTTGTATATTCATTTAGGTGATGATTGTGTTGTTTCTACACGAGAGATTGTCGCAATTGTTGATTACAAAATGAGGTCATCTTCTGTTGTAGAGGAATTTCTTCAAAAACAAGAAGAACAAATCATTTCGTTGTCACAGGGGACACCCAAATCCATCGTCGTCACAACTGAATCCGTGTATTACTCTCCTCTTTCCTCAAGCACGCTCAAAAAACGTGCTTCATTTGTGATTGAAATTGAAGTCTAAAAGCTCAATTCATATAAATATATCGTTTAAGAAAAGTGTAGGTGAATGTACGTGGCAATGGAACAGCAACATAATAGTTATGATGAAAATCAGATACAGGTGCTCGAAGGACTAGAAGCGGTTAGAAAACGTCCAGGAATGTACATTGGGTCAACCAGTGCAAAAGGACTTCACCATCTTGTATGGGAAATTGTCGACAACAGTATTGATGAGGCTTTAGCTGGTTATTGTACAGACATTACAGTGCAAATTGAAAAAGATAATAGCATCACAGTGAAAGATAACGGCCGCGGAATTCCTGTTGGGATTCACGAAAAAATGGGACGTCCTGCTGTAGAAGTGATTATGACGGTTCTTCACGCTGGTGGTAAATTTGACGGCAGCGGTTATAAAGTATCTGGCGGTTTGCATGGTGTAGGGGCATCTGTTGTTAATGCGTTATCTACGACCTTAGACGTGACCGTATACCGTGATGGGAAAATTCATTATCAACAATTCAAACGCGGTGTTCCAGTTGGAGATTTAGAGATCATTGGTGAAACAGATGTAACAGGGACAACCACTCATTTTGTGCCAGATCCAGAAATTTTCACTGAAACCATTGAATTTGATTACGACACACTTGCTAACCGTGTACGTGAGTTAGCTTTCTTAACAAAAGGCGTCAACATCATCATTGAAGACTTACGCGAAGGTAAAGAGCGAAGAAACGAATACTGCTATGAAGGCGGTATTAAGAGCTATGTAGAACATTTGAATCGCTCGAAGGAAGTCGTTCATGAAGAACCTGTTTACATCGAAGGCGAAAAAGACGGAATCACGGTTGAAGTGGCATTACAATATAACGATTCCTATACAAGCAACATCTATTCCTTCGCTAACAATATCAACACGTATGAAGGCGGAACACATGAAGCAGGCTTTAAAACAGGTCTGACGCGTGTGATCAATGATTATGCTCGTAAAAATGGCGTATTCAAAGATGGTGACTCGAATTTGAGCGGTGAAGATGTACGAGAAGGCTTAACAGCCATTATCTCTATCAAACATCCAGACCCTCAATTCGAAGGACAAACGAAGACAAAGCTCGGTAACTCAGAAGCAAGAACCATTACCGACTCCCTCTTCTCCGAAGCACTTGAGAAATTCCTCCTAGAGAACCCTGATGCTGCAAAGAAAATTGTGGAGAAAGGTGTGATGGCAGCTCGTGCAAGAATGGCTGCCAAAAAGGCACGTGAGCTGACAAGACGTAAAAGTGCACTGGAAGTCTCTAGCTTGCCTGGGAAACTGGCAGACTGTTCTTCTAAGATCCTTCCATCTCTGAGCTTTATATCGTAGAGGGAGATTCTGCGGGCGGATCTGCTAAGCAAGGTCGTGATCGACATTTCCAAGCGATCTTACCGTTAAGAGGGAAGATCCTAAACGTTGAAAAAGCCCGACTAGATAAAATTTTATCCAACAACGAGGTTCGTTCAATGATTACAGCGCTAGGGACTGGAATCGGAGAAGACTTCACTTTAGAGAAAGCACGTTATCACAAAATTGTGATCATGACTGATGCTGATGTTGATGGAGCGCATATTCGGACGCTACTCCTAACATTCTTCTATCGCTACATGCGTGAAATCATTGAAAACGGTTATGTGTATATTGCACAGCCGCCTTTATATAAAGTGCAACAAGGAAAGCGTGTTGAATACGTGTATAACGATAAACAGCTTGATGAACTGTTAAAAACACTGCCTCAAACACCGAAACCTGGACTTCAGCGTTATAAAGGTCTTGGAGAGATGAATGCTACTCAGCTTTGGGAAACAACAATGGATCCTGATGCGAGAACACTTCTTCAAGTGACACTTGAGGATGCAATCGATGCTGATGAGACTTTTGAAATGCTAATGGGAGATAAAGTAGAGCCGAGACGTAACTTTATCGAAGAAAATGCACAATACGTAAAAAATCTTGATATTTAGATAGGTATTCCCCCTTGAGAGCAACCTTATTTCTTGTTTGGAATAAGGTTGTTTTTCAAGAAACAGGGGCGTGAAACGAATGTCCTGGTTTTCTGCGTTTCGTTGATTTTCTAGTAAATAAATGTGTATAAAGGCAAGATTATTGATATAATGGAGAATAGTCTTGTGAAGATAAATACATATTTTACTCCCACATAATTTATTTCATGTGATACGTAAAGGGAGGTTCTTATAGTGAGTGAACAACATACACCAAATGTACGCGAAGTGAATATTAGCCATGAAATGCGTACGTCCTTTTTAGATTATGCAATGAGTGTTATTGTTTCGCGTGCATTACCAGATGTGCGAGACGGATTGAAGCCCGTGCATCGAAGAATTTTGTATGCGATGAATGACCTAGGTATGACAAGTGATAAACCATTTAAGAAATCTGCACGTATCGTTGGGGAAGTTATCGGTAAGTACCACCCTCACGGTGATAGCGCTGTATATGAAGCGATGGTTCGGATGGCGCAAGATTTCAACTATCGTAATATGCTGGTTGAAGGGCACGGGAACTTTGGTTCTGTCGATGGAGACGGTGCAGCAGCCATGCGTTATACCGAGGCACGTCTTTCTAAAATTTCGATGGAGATCCTGCGTGATATCACAAAGGACACCATTGATTATCAAGATAACTACGATGGCAGTGAAAGAGAGCCAGTCGTTATGCCTGCTAGGTTCCCGAACTTATTAGTGAACGGGGCAACTGGAATCGCTGTAGGGATGGCAACGAATATCCCGCCTCACCAACTAGGTGAAGTGATTGATGGGGTATTGGCAATTAGTCAAAATCCTGATATGACGACACAGGAACTAATGGACATCATTCCAGGTCCAGACTTCCCAACTGCGGGACAAATCATTGGCCGAAGCGGTATTCGTAAAGCGTATGAAACAGGACGCGGCTCTATTACATTACGTGCAAAGTCAAATATCGAAGAAACATCTAGTGGTAAGCAGCGCATTATCATCAACGAGATTCCTTACCAGGTTAATAAAGCTCGTTTGATCGAAAAAATCGCTGATCTTGTCCGTGATAAAAAGATTGATGGCATTACAGATCTTCGTGATGAATCTGACCGTAATGGAATGAGAATTGTCATTGAACTACGAAGAGACGCAAACGTCCATGTTCTATTAAACAATCTTTATAAACAAACGACACTTCAAACGTCCTTCGGTATTAACTTGCTTGCACTTGTTGATGGACAGCCGAAAGTGTTGTCTCTCAAACAATGTCTTGAATATTACCTTGAGCATCAGAAAGTGATCATTCGTCGAAGAACGGCGTATGAATTGCGTAAAGCGGAAGCAAGAGCTCATATTTTAGAAGGCTTAAGAATTGCGCTTGATCACTTAGATGAGGTCATTGCCTTAATTAGAGGCTCTCAAACTGCTGAAATTGCAAGAAATGGTTTGATGGAAAACTATAGCTTGTCTGAAAAACAAGCACAGGCCATTCTCGATATGCGACTCCAGCGTTTGACTGGTTTAGAAAGAGAGAAAATAGAAGATGAATACAAAGGGCTTGTTGAATTGATTGCTGAATTGAAAGCCATTCTAGCAGACAATGAGAAAGTTCTAGAAATCATTAGAGAAGAATTAACAGAAATCAAAGAACGCTTCAATGATACGCGCCGCACAGAAATTGTGACAGCGGGTATAGAAACAATCGAAGACGAAGATTTGATTCCTGTTGAAAATATAGTGATCACACTGACTCATAATGGTTATATTAAGCGCCTGCCTGCATCAACATACCGCAGTCAAAAAAGAGGCGGTAAAGGTGTACAAGGAATGGGAACCAACGAAGATGATTTCGTTGAACAGCTGATCTCAACATCTACGCACGATACGATTCTCTTCTTCTCTAATAAAGGGAAGGTCTATCGAGCGAAGGGCTATGAGATCCCTGAATTTGGACGAACAGCGAAAGGGATTCCGATTATTAACCTTCTTGAAGTAGAAAAGGGAGAGTGGATAAACGCCATTATTCCAGTCAGCGAATTTGATGAAGATTCGTATCTCTTCTTTACAACAAGACACGGTGTATCGAAACGAACGTCATTGTCTCAATTTGCAAACATCCGTAACAACGGTTTGATTGCACTCAGCCTGCGTGATGAAGATGAATTGATGGCTGTTCGTTTAACCAATGGTGAAAAACAAATCATCATCGGAACGAAAAAAGGAATGCTCATTCGTTTCGACGAGACAGATGTTCGTGAAATGGGACGTACAGCAGCTGGAGTTAAAGGGATCACACTTTCTGAGGATGACATCGTCGTTGGAATGGAAATCCTTGAGCCAGATGCAAACGTATTGATCGTAACTGAAAAAGGTTATGGTAAATTAACGCCTGAAAAAGAATATCGTGTCCAAAGCCGTGGTGGTAAAGGTCTGAAAACGTGCAAGATCACTGACAACAACGGTCCGCTTGTTGCAGTGAAGGCGACTAACGCTGAAGCTGAAGAAGACTTGATGATTATCACAGGCAGTGGTGTCATCATTCGTATGGCCGTTTCAGATATCTCCACAACAGGCCGAGTCACTCAAGGTGTCCGTCTGATCCGTCTAGGTGATGATGAACATGTCGCTACAGTGGCATTAGTAGAACAATCACCAGAAGACGATGAAGAGAATAGTGAAGAAAACGTAGAAAATGTAGAGTCAGATCAAGAGCAATCTGAGTAAAAATAAAGCCGGTTTTTCACCGGCTTTATTTTTTTTTGAAAAAACATGATTTTTTTTGAAGTTTATAATGCTTTTTTCATAGATATGTGTTAATCTTTCAAAGGAGCAAAAAGAGGCTCTATTTTTTATCTCTTTCATAACAAAAACTTCTTAAAAAAATAAAATGTTTTTCAAGAAAAATGTTGACTATTGATAGAGATATATGATATATTTAAGTGGTCGCTTTGAGAGAGTGACAAACAAGTTCTTTGAAAACTAAACAAGACAAAACGTACCTGTTAATTCGAGTTTTTATAAAAAAATCCTATGATACATCATAGGTAGTCAGTCAAACGCTGACGAAAAACAAAACTTCGGTTTTGTACTTTTTCGGAGAGTTTGATCCTGGCTCAGGACGAACGCTGGCGGCGTGCCTAATACATGCAAGTCGAGCGGACAGAAGGGAGCTTGCTCCCGGATGTTAGCGGCGGACGGGTGAGTAACACGTGGGTAACCTGCCTGTAAGACTGGGATAACTCCGGGAAACCGGAGCTAATACCGGATAGTTCCTTGAACCGCATGGTTCAAGGATGAAAGACGGTTTCGGCTGTCACTTACAGATGGACCCGCGGCGCATTAGCTAGTTGGTGAGGTAACGGCTCACCAAGGCGACGATGCGTAGCCGACCTGAGAGGGTGATCGGCCACACTGGGACTGAGACACGGCCCAGACTCCTACGGGAGGCAGCAGTAGGGAATCTTCCGCAATGGACGAAAGTCTGACGGAGCAACGCCGCGTGAGTGATGAAGGTTTTCGGATCGTAAAGCTCTGTTGTTAGGGAAGAACAAGTGCAAGAGTAACTGCTTGCACCTTGACGGTACCTAACCAGAAAGCCACGGCTAACTACGTGCCAGCAGCCGCGGTAATACGTAGGTGGCAAGCGTTGTCCGGAATTATTGGGCGTAAAGGGCTCGCAGGCGGTTTCTTAAGTCTGATGTGAAAGCCCCCGGCTCAACCGGGGAGGGTCATTGGAAACTGGGAAACTTGAGTGCAGAAGAGGAGAGTGGAATTCCACGTGTAGCGGTGAAATGCGTAGAGATGTGGAGGAACACCAGTGGCGAAGGCGACTCTCTGGTCTGTAACTGACGCTGAGGAGCGAAAGCGTGGGGAGCGAACAGGATTAGATACCCTGGTAGTCCACGCCGTAAACGATGAGTGCTAAGTGTTAGGGGGTTTCCGCCCCTTAGTGCTGCAGCTAACGCATTAAGCACTCCGCCTGGGGAGTACGGTCGCAAGACTGAAACTCAAAGGAATTGACGGGGGCCCGCACAAGCGGTGGAGCATGTGGTTTAATTCGAAGCAACGCGAAGAACCTTACCAGGTCTTGACATCCTCTGACAACCCTAGAGATAGGGCTTTCCTTTCGGGGACAGAGTGACAGGTGGTGCATGGTTGTCGTCAGCTCGTGTCGTGAGATGTTGGGTTAAGTCCCGCAACGAGCGCAACCCTTGATCTTAGTTGCCAGCATTTAGTTGGGCACTCTAAGGTGACTGCCGGTGACAAACCGGAGGAAGGTGGGGATGACGTCAAATCATCATGCCCCTTATGACCTGGGCTACACACGTGCTACAATGGACAGAACAAAGGGTTGCGAGACCGCAAGGTTTAGCCAATCCCACAAATCTGTTCTCAGTTCGGATCGCAGTCTGCAACTCGACTGCGTGAAGCTGGAATCGCTAGTAATCGCGGATCAGCATGCCGCGGTGAATACGTTCCCGGGCCTTGTACACACCGCCCGTCACACCACGAGAGTTTGCAACACCCGAAGTCGGTGAGGTAACCTTTATGGAGCCAGCCGCCGAAGGTGGGGCAGATGATTGGGGTGAAGTCGTAACAAGGTAGCCGTATCGGAAGGTGCGGCTGGATCACCTCCTTTCTAAGGATATATGGAGCAGCGTACGTTTTTCGTCTTGTTTAGTTTTGAAGGAACTTGCAAAAGATCCTACAACATCATATCTTCGATATGAAAGATGGGCCTGTAGCTCAGCTGGTTAGAGCGCACGCCTGATAAGCGTGAGGTCGGTGGTTCGAGTCCACTCAGGCCCACCATCTTCTATTAAATCGGGGCCTTAGCTCAGCTGGGAGAGCGCCTGCCTTGCACGCAGGAGGTCAGCGGTTCGATCCCGCTAGGCTCCACCAACGTGTTCTTTGAAAACTAGATAACAATAAGTAATACATTCACATTGAATGCAATGCAAAGTTCATCACACATAGTGATTCTTTCTAAAGTAAGAAATGGTTAAGTTAGAAAGGGCGCACGGTGGATGCCTTGGCACTAGGAGCCGATGAAGGACGGGACGAACACCGATATGCTTCGGGGAGCTGTAAGCAAGCTTTGATCCGGAGATTTCCGAATGGGGAAACCCACTGCTCGTAATGGAGTAGTATCCATACTTGAATACATAGAGTATGAGAAGGCATACCCGGGGAACTGAAACATCTAAGTACCCGGAGGAAGAGAAAGCAAATGCGATTCCCTGAGTAGCGGCGAGCGAAACGGGAACAGCCCAAACCAAGAGGCTTGCCTCTTGGGGTTGTAGGACACTCTATACGGAGTTACAAAGGAACGATATAAGCGAAGAGGTCTGGAAAGGCCCGCCAAAGAAGGTAACAGCCCTGTAACTGAAATGTTGTTCTCTCCAGAGTGGATCCTGAGTACGGCGGAACACGTGAAATTCCGTCGGAATCCGGGAGGACCATCTCCCAAGGCTAAATACTCCCTAGTGACCGATAGTGAACCAGTACCGTGAGGGAAAGGTGAAAAGCA
Organism: Bacillus sp. iso_77; assembly: GCF_056173625.1. Lineage (NCBI taxonomy): Bacteria > Bacillati > Bacillota > Bacilli > Caryophanales > Bacillaceae > Bacillus > Bacillus sp. iso_77. Next base: position 11,951 of record NZ_CM149683.1, read on the forward strand.
CCCCGGAAGGGGAGTGAAATAGATCCTGAAACCGTGTGCCTACAAGTAGTCAGAGCCCGTTAACGGGTGATGGCGTGCCTTTTGTAGAATGAACCGGCGAGTTACGATCCCGTGCAAGGTTAAGCAGAAGATGCGGAGCCGCAGCGAAAGCGAGTCTGAATAGGGCGCATGAGTACGTGGTCGTAGACCCGAAACCAGGTGATCTACCCATGTCCAGGGTGAAGTTCAGGTAACACTGAATGGAGGCCCGAACCCACGCACGTTGAAAAGTGCGGGGATGAGGTGTGGGTAGGGGTGAAATGCCAATCGAACCTGGAGATAGCTGGTTCTCTCCGAAATAGCTTTAGGGCTAGCCTCAAGGTAAGAGTCTCGGAGGTAGAGCACTGATTGGACTAGGGGCCCCTACCGGGTTACCGAATTCAGTCAAACTCCGAATGCCGATGACTTATCCTTGGGAGTCAGACTGCGAGTGATAAGATCCGTAGTCGAAAGGGAAACAGCCCAGACCGCCAGCTAAGGTCCCAAAGTATACGTTAAGTGGAAAAGGATGTGGAGTTGCTTAGACAACCAGGATGTTGGCTTAGAAGCAGCCACCATTTAAAGAGTGCGTAATAGCTCACTGGTCGAGTGACTCTGCGCCGAAAATGTACCGGGGCTAAACGTATCACCGAAGCTGCGGACTGTTCTTACGAACAGTGGTAGGAGAGCGTTCTAAGTGCAGTGAAGTCAGACCGGAAGGACTGGTGGAGCGCTTAGAAGTGAGAATGCCGGTATGAGTAGCGAAAGACGGGTGAGAATCCCGTCCACCGAATGCCTAAGGTTTCCTGAGGAAGGCTCGTCCGCTCAGGGTTAGTCGGGACCTAAGCCGAGGCCGAAAGGCGTAGGCGATGGACAACAGGTTGATATTCCTGTACCACCTCCTCACCATTTGAGCAATGGGGGGACGCAGGAGGATAGGGTAAGCGCGGTATTGGATATCCGCGTCCAAGCAGTTAGGCTGGGAAATAGGCAAATCCGTTTCCCGTGAAGGCTGAGCTGTGATGGCGAGCGAAATTTAGTAGCGAAGTTCCTGATTCCACACTGCCAAGAAAAGCCTCTAGCGAGGTGAGAGGTGCCCGTACCGCAAACCGACACAGGTAGGCGAGGAGAGAATCCTAAGGTGATCGAGAGAACTCTCGTTAAGGAACTCGGCAAAATGACCCCGTAACTTCGGGAGAAGGGGTGCTTCTTAGGGTGTTAAAGCCCCGAGAAGCCGCAGTGAATAGGCCCAGGCGACTGTTTAGCAAAAACACAGGTCTCTGCGAAGCCGTAAGGCGAAGTATAGGGGCTGACGCCTGCCCGGTGCTGGAAGGTTAAGAGGAGCGCTTAGCGTAAGCGAAGGTGCGAATTGAAGCCCCAGTAAACGGCGGCCGTAACTATAACGGTCCTAAGGTAGCGAAATTCCTTGTCGGGTAAGTTCCGACCCGCACGAAAGGCGCAACGATCTGGGCACTGTCTCAACGAGAGACTCGGTGAAATTATAGTACCTGTGAAGATGCAGGTTACCCGCGACAGGACGGAAAGACCCCGTGGAGCTTTACTGCAGCCTGATATTGAATGTTGGTACAGCTTGTACAGGATAGGTAGGAGCCTTGGAAACCGGAGCGCTAGCTTCGGTGGAGGCATCGGTGGGATACTACCCTGGCTGTATTGACCTTCTAACCCGCTGCCCTTATCGGGCAGGGAGACAGTGTCAGGTGGGCAGTTTGACTGGGGCGGTCGCCTCCTAAAATGTAACGGAGGCGCCCAAAGGTTCCCTCAGAATGGTTGGAAATCATTCGCAGAGTGTAAAGGCACAAGGGAGCTTGACTGCGAGACCTACAAGTCGAGCAGGGACGAAAGTCGGGCTTAGTGATCCGGTGGTTCCGCATGGAAGGGCCATCGCTCAACGGATAAAAGCTACCCCGGGGATAACAGGCTTATCTCCCCCAAGAGTCCACATCGACGGGGAGGTTTGGCACCTCGATGTCGGCTCATCGCATCCTGGGGCTGTAGTCGGTCCCAAGGGTTGGGCTGTTCGCCCATTAAAGCGGTACGCGAGCTGGGTTCAGAACGTCGTGAGACAGTTCGGTCCCTATCCGTCGCGGGCGCAGGAAATTTGAGAGGAGCTGTCCTTAGTACGAGAGGACCGGGATGGACGCACCGCTGGTGTACCAGTTGTTCTGCCAAGGGCATCGCTGGGTAGCTATGTGCGGACGGGATAAGTGCTGAAAGCATCTAAGCATGAAGCCCCCCTCAAGATGAGATTTCCCATTCCGCAAGGAAGTAAGATCCCTGAAAGATGATCAGGTTGATAGGTCTGAGGTGGAAGCGTGGTGACACGTGGAGCTGACAGATACTAATAGATCGAGGACTTAACCTATATTCTAATGTGAAAAATGAACATTGTTATCTAGTTTTGAGAGAACATTCTCTCCATCAGGTTTGGTGGCGATAGCGAAGAGGTCACACCCGTTCCCATACCGAACACGGAAGTTAAGCTCTTCAGCGCCGATGGTAGTTGGGGGTTTCCCCCTGTGAGAGTAGGACGCCGCCAAGCTTTTCAAAGGATCAGTTCCAATCGGAACTGGTCTTTTTTGTGTTTTCTTCTAGCAGCATCATGATATAAGCCGGAAACTTGTCCTCGGCAATCTCCATATAACGTTCAATCATGACATAATCATCACTAATGTATTGAGATAAAAGCTCGTACCACCATTCTGTTTCGTAGCGGGCAATCATACTGAGATTATACATTAACAAGTAATGGCTGATGATCTCAGGAATCCCTAAAAAGGCATCTCGCGTTGATGGAATGAACCATTGATTCATTTCTAAATCATAATGAAGATGAGTAGCAAGAGCAGGGTTTTCTTCTGAAAATACATCAAATGTTAGTTTTTTAGCTTCTCGTTGCTTAAGTTTCCAAGTTGTATGGAACTCAAAATATTCAATAAAACGTTCGGCAGACATGTTATAGAGCAAGGGAATATGATCTTGAATCAACATGCCATTTGCTTGTTCTACTTTCACTAAAGTCGCGGGCTGTTTTTGAAACTCCAGAATATGACCCATTTCAGGTATTTTTGAAAGGAGATTGATCATCGTAAATCGTTCATCTTCAAGACCATTTAAATGAAATAAGTGCTTTAATACATGCATACATAATCCGTTTCGCTGAATCTTGACTTCATCCTCACTAAAACGATAATGTTGCTTCTTTCTTTTTCTTGAGGTGACGCCATGAGCTAAGACAGAGGTTTGAGAAGGATAGTCGGGATCCACTGTCAGCAAACATGCCTTTAACAGCTGTGCCATTCCATAAAACAATAAAATCGGTTTTAGTTCAAGCGGAGCTGATGCGGCTTGGTCATAAAATGTATGACCGTGCTTTAAAAAGTAAATAAATCGTTCACAGTTTTTATAGGCTTGCTGGTTTGCCTCCTGAATGTTCCGTTTCTCGTACTGTTGAAATAGAAACTTTTGGGAAGTTTCAAGTGAATAAAAACGTTTTAAATCCTTCCATCCTGAACTTTTCATCTTCTTCCTCAACTCTCTTTATATTTTCTAAAAATTGCAACTGTTTGTTGCTTCCTTGACATGCTGTTTCCTAGTTGATAATCTACATATAATATTTTGCCGAAAAGAGGGGGATTTACTAATGTGGGAAAGTAAATTTTCAAAAGAAGGTTTGACGTTTGACGATGTGTTGCTTGTTCCAGCAAAGTCTGAGGTGCTTCCGCGTGATGTCAATTTATCAGTTGAGTTAACAAGCACTTTAAAGCTGAACATTCCAATTATTAGTGCAGGAATGGATACTGTGACGGAATCGCAAATGGCGATTGCAATGGCACGTCAAGGTGGTCTTGGAATCATCCATAAGAACATGTCTATTGAGCAGCAAGCTGAACAAGTGGACAAGGTAAAACGTTCAGAGCGTGGCGTTATTACAAATCCATTTTTCTTAACACCAGATCATCAAGTATTCGATGCAGAACATTTAATGGGTAAATATCGTATTTCTGGTGTACCGATTGTTAATAACGAACAAGATCAAAAGCTTGTTGGGATTATTACGAACCGTGACCTTCGTTTTATTTCGGATTATTCAATGAAGATTAGCGACGTGATGACAAAAGAGGAACTTGTGACAGCTTCTGTTGGAACAACATTAGAAGAAGCTGAAAAAATCCTTCAGCAATATAAAATTGAAAAATTACCTCTTTTAGATGACGAAGGAACATTAAAAGGTCTCATCACCATCAAAGATATTGAAAAAGTGATTGAATTCCCTAACTCCTCTAAAGATGCACATGGCCGTTTAATTGTTGGTGCCGCTGTAGGTGTCACTGGCGATACAATGACTCGTGTGAAAAAATTAGTAGAAGCCAATGTTGATGTGATCGTCATTGATACAGCACACGGTCATTCTCAAGGTGTTCTAGACACTGTATCGAAAATCCGTGAAACGTATCCTTCTCTTAACATCATTGCTGGTAACGTTGCAACAGCTGAAGCAACAAAAGCATTGTTTGAAGCTGGAGCAGATATTGTAAAAGTGGGTATTGGACCAGGATCGATTTGTACAACACGTGTTGTTGCAGGGGTCGGTGTACCACAAATCACAGCGATTTATGACTGTGCAACAGAAGCAAGAAAGCATGGTAAATCTATTATTGCAGATGGTGGAATTAAATATTCAGGTGATATCGTGAAAGCATTAGCTTCTGGTGGACATGCTGTTATGCTGGGAAGCCTTCTTGCTGGTACATCTGAAAGCCCAGGAGAAACAGAAATTTTCCAAGGTAGACGTTTCAAAGTATATCGTGGTATGGGTTCTGTTGCTGCAATGGAAAAAGGAAGTAAAGATCGTTACTTCCAAGAAGATAATAAAAAATTCGTTCCAGAAGGTATCGAAGGACGTACACCGTATAAAGGACCAGTTGTTGACACTGTTTATCAACTTGTTGGCGGTATTCGCTCTGGTATGGGCTACTGTGGAACACAGGACTTACGTACTCTTAGAGAAGAAGCACAATTCATTCGCATGACAGGTGCAGGTCTTCGTGAGAGCCATCCACATGATGTACAAATTACAAAAGAATCACCAAACTACACAATTTCTTGATAAATTGTGACAATCAAATTACATTTGACAGGGTCTATGACTCTGTCTATTTTTTTTGTCTTTATTGTGATAAAATTTATACTGTTGTGTCGAAATAAGCCCTTGTGGATTAAATATATATGAAAAACGTCGAAAAAAGATGAATACGGAGGTATGACGATTGAACAGCAAGATGTTGAAACAGCTTATGGTCTCTATCCTTGCATTGGCATTGATTGTTACTGCATTTACCCCAATGTCCAAAGCAAAAGCGGCTGAAGATCCATTCAATGTGAATGCGAAAGCAGCCATCCTTATTGAAGCTTCTACAGGTAAAATTCTTTATAGTAAAAACGCAGAACAAAGACTGCCTATTGCAAGTATGGCAAAGATGATGACAGAGTATCTATTACTAGAGGCGATTGCTGAAGGCAAAGTGAAATGGGATCAAACATATACGCCAGATGATTACGTGTACGAAATTTCTCAGGACCGCAGTTTATCCAATGTTCCATTGAGAAAAGATGGTTCGTATACTGTCAAAGAACTTTATCAAGCAACGGCTATTTATTCAGCAAATGCAGCAGCAATTGGTCTAGCAGAGGTAATCGCTGGATCAGAATCAAAGTTTGTTGAAAAAATGAATGCAAAAGCAAAAGAACTTGGCTTAACCAATTACAAATTCGTGAATGCAACTGGATTAGAAAATAAAGACTTACATGGCAAACAGCCTAAAGGTACGGGACCTGATGAAGAAAGCGAAGTTTCCGCAAAGGATATGGCTTTGCTTGCACAGCATCTCATCAAAGATCATCCAGAAATTCTTGAAACAGCAAGCATCGCGAAAACAAAGTTCAGAGAAGGCACAGATGACGAAATGGACATGCCAAACTGGAACTTTATGCTTAAAGGGCTTGTGAAAGAATATGAAGGCGTAGACGGTCTGAAAACGGGATCTACTGATTCAGCTGGTTCTAGCTTCACAGGTACAGCAAAACGTGGTGACATGCGTGTGATCGCAGTTGTCCTTAATGCTAAAGGAAATCTTCATACAGCTCGTTTTGATGTGGCGAAAAAATTGTTCGATTATGCCTTTAAAAACTTCACGATGAAAGAAATGTACAAAAAAGGCCAACAAATCAAGGGACATGAAAACATCGAAGTCGATCAAGGGAAAGATAAAGAAGTACCCGTCGTGACGAAAGAAGCTTTCTCTGTACCGGTTAAAAATGGTGACGAGAAGAGCTATAAAGCGAAAGTAAATATTGATAAAAAGAACCTAGAAGCTCCTATTAAAAAAGGAACGAAGGTTGGCATGCTGACGACTTCTTATTCTGGTGATGAGAAGGACTACGGCTATTTGAGTAAAGACCAATCAGGTGTTGAGCTTGTGACGAAAACAGGTGATGAAAAAGCAAACTGGTTCATCCTTGCAATGCGTGGTGTAGGTGGATTCTTCGCTGGCATTTGGGGAGGAATCGTCGACACAGTAAAAGGTTGGTTCTAATAAAAAAACTGCTCTCTATATGTGAGAGCAGTTTTTTTATCGTTAAAAGAAAAGAGATTGTTTGTGGTTTTGAGGTGTAGACAAGGCCTGCTGAAAAATACCACATAACTTTTCCATACCTTCCGTCAGTGCCTTTTCATTCACATAAGAAAAGCTAAGGCGTATATAATTCTGCTTCGGCTCCCCAGGATAGCAGACAGAGCCAGGCAGGAAGGTGATTTGCTGCTTCCGTGCCTCATGTAATAGGGCACGTGTATCGACCCAGGAAGGAAAGCTAAGCCACAAATTGAGCCCGCCCTGTGGGATTTGCCACGTGACGTCCTTTGGCGCATGCTTTGTCAACACATCCATCATCAAATCGCGTCTCACCTTCAAGGCAGTTCTTAATTTTTTCGTATGATCGATCATTTTCTTGGAAGTGAGAAACGGTAAGATCGCCTTTTGGGTGAGAAGCGGACTCCCTAAATCATTATTGGCTTTTGCAGCTAATAAACGGTTAAATATAGAGCCTGACGCTGTAATAATTCCAATTCTGCATCCTGGAGCCAGTGTCTTGCTTAATCCTCGTAAATAAATGACGTGTCCATCGTGATCTAGGCTTTTAATGGGTGCCGGCGGTTTCTTTTCAAAATAAAGCTCACGATAAGGATCATCTTCTACAATGAGACAATCAATGCTTAGTGCCAGTAAAAGCAGCTGTTTTCTTCGTTTCATCGACATACTAGCACCTGTAGGACTGTGAAAAGTAGGAATGGTATAGATTAGCTTTGGTTTATATTTATCACAAATGCTTTGAAGCTGTTTCATGTTCATTCCTTCATGATCGACAGGAACCGTAATAATTCGTGCCCCTCTCCCCATAAAGACATCAATTGCGCCTGGATAGGTGGGCGCCTCCATGACAACTACATCATCCGGCCCGATAAATGTACGTGCCACTAAATCAAGCCCTTGCTGAGAACCGCTAGTGACAAGGATATTTTCAGGAGTAGAAGGGACATCTAATTTTTCTAGAAATGATTGAATGACCTGACGAAGCTGAAGGTCACCTTGTATTTCTCCGTATTTTGACATGATTTGAGGATGCCGGGCTAGGACATGCTGCATTTCTTTTTCTAAATACCGGTTAGGTAAAAGACCAGGATCAATCATAGAGGAAGAAAGATTAATGGCTTCTTCGACATAGTGATACTGAGCGAATTGAGACCTTGGTAAATAATCAGGGATCGATAACTGCCAATCGAAAGAAGTAGATGATTGAACCGGGATGTCAGTTTGCTCATGCTGCTCATTCACAAACGTACCTTTCCCTTGTACAGTCGTTAAAAATCCGTCGTCCTTAAGCCGTGTATATGCTTTTGCCGCTGTGACAAGACTTACATTTAGCTGTTTCGCTAGATCACGTACAGTCGGCAGCTTATCGCCTTGCTGAAGCAGACCTGATTGAATGTGATCAACGATGGAAAAGTAAATCTGATTCGAAAGAGATGTATCTGAATGTCGATGGATATCAATATGCATGAAAATCCTCCAATGGGTGTGGAATTGTTATAGATGGTTTCGAATTGTTATAGATGCATTATAACATGTTAATAACACTTAAAAGAGGGAATGATGCCTTTTTAACTATGAAACCTTGATATATAAGGGTTTCTTCTTTTTTATGAGCTAATTGAATTGTTATACTATTCTCTTTATTGTTATACTCTATCGCTTGTATGATAAAGGTGTTGAATCAATCGAATAGACAAATGGGAGGAAACAATTGTGAGCAATAAGGGAACTGAACGAGTAAAACGTGGAATGGCAGAAATGCAAAAAGGTGGCGTCATTATGGATGTCGTCAATGCTGAGCAGGCAAAAATCGCAGAAGAAGCAGGCGCAGTGGCAGTGATGGCACTAGAACGGGTACCAGCTGATATCCGTGCAGCAGGCGGTGTTGCCCGTATGGCAGACCCAAGAATCGTGGAAGAAGTACAAAATGCAGTAACGATTCCAGTCATGGCAAAAGCACGTATCGGCCACATCGTGGAAGCTCGTGTTCTTGAAGCACTTGGTGTTGATTATATTGATGAGAGTGAAGTGCTGACGCCCGCAGATGAGGAATTCCATTTAAATAAAAATGAATACACGGTTCCTTTCGTATGTGGCTGCCGTGATTTAGGTGAGGCGACTCGTCGTATTGCAGAAGGTGCATCTATGTTGCGTACAAAAGGTGAGCCTGGTACAGGAAATATTGTAGAAGCTGTTCGTCATATGAGAAAGGTCAATGCTCAAATTCGTAAAGTTGTCGCAATGAGTGAAGATGAATTGATGACAGAAGCCAAGAATCTAGGCGCACCTTATGAATTATTGCTTCAAATTAAAAAAGAAGGCAAATTACCGGTTGTAAACTTTGCTGCTGGAGGTGTTGCAACACCAGCAGATGCAGCACTAATGATGCAGCTTGGAGCAGATGGTGTATTTGTCGGCTCTGGTATCTTCAAATCAGACAATCCAGCTAAGTTTGCAAAAGCAATTGTAGAAGCAACGACTCATTTCACAGATTACCGTCTAATTGCAGAGCTTTCTAAAGAGCTTGGAACAGCGATGAAAGGAATTGAAATTTCAAATCTATTGCCAGAAGAGCGTATGCAAGAGCGTGGCTGGTAATTAAGGGAGCGCAAACGAACATGCTAACAATTGGTGTACTAGGGCTTCAAGGAGCGGTGAGAGAGCATATTCAATCGATTGAAGCTTGTGGCGCAGAGGGAAAGATCATCAAGCGGGTAGATGAGTTAGAAATTGTTGACGGTCTCATTATCCCTGGTGGTGAAAGTACGACGATGAGAAGACTCATGGATACGTACCAATTCATTGAACCGATTAAAGCGTTCGCTGCTCAAGGTAAACCGATATTTGGGACTTGTGCCGGTTTGATTATGCTGGCAAAGCATATAGAAGATCGAGAAGATGCTCATCTTGGACTGTTAAATGTATCTGTTGCACGTAATTCGTTTGGCAGACAGGTAGACAGCTTTGAAGCAGATGTAGAAGTGAAAGGACTGGATGCGCCGTTTACAGGAGTGTTCATCCGTGCGCCTCATATCATCAGCGCAGATGAGAGCGTAGAGGTCATGGCTGAGTATGACGGCAGGATTGTGATGGCGAAAGAAAACAATATCTTAGGTTGTTCTTTTCATCCAGAGCTGACAGACGACCATCGGTTAACACAGCTGTTTGTTGAGATGGTGGAGTCCTATAAAACGAAGCTTGCTGTATAAAACGGTTGAAAAGAGATAAAACTTATAGTACATTAAAATCACAATCAAAGATCGAAAAAGCGTTGACGGGAAATAGTAAGAAGCCCCTCTTTCTCAGAGAGCCGATGGTTGGTGAGAATCGGTGAAAGATGCATTCTGAATCCATCCTTGAGCGAAATGCTGAAACACGAAGTAAGCATTTACGGTGATGCCGTTACAGAGGAAAGAGGAAAGCATGCTTTTGGCGTGTTTTCAATCAGGGTGGCAACGCGAGAGCTCTCGTCCCTTTCATGGGATGAGGGCTCTTTTTATTTTTCGATAAAAAAGGAGTGTTACACATGCTGGATATTAAACAACTGCGCACGGATTTTGATCAAATCAAAGAAAAATTAGCCCATCGAGGCGAAGATTTAGCGGATTTTGATAAGTTTGGTGAACTGGATCAAAAAAGAAGAGAATTAATCGGCAAAACAGAAGTATTAAAGAGCCGAAGAAATGAAGTATCACAGCAAGTGGCTGTTCTAAAAAGAGAAAAGAAAGACGCCGATCACATTATTCAAGAAATGCGTGAGGTAGGCGATGAGATTAAGAAGTTAGATGATGAATTAAGAACAGTAGAGGAAAGCCTGCAAACCATCCTATTCTCAATTCCAAACATCCCTCATGACTCTGTACCAGTCGGTGAAACAGAAGATGACAACATTGAAGTGAGAAAATGGGGCGAACAGCCAGCCTTCTCATTTGAACCAAAGCCGCATTGGGATGTAGCCGATGAGCTGAAAATTTTGGATTTTGAACGTGCAGGAAAAGTGACAGGAAGCCGTTTCGTTTTTTATAAAGGGCTAGGCGCACGGTTAGAGCGTGCACTTTATAACTTTATGCTGGATTTACACGTAGATGAATTTGGTTTTACTGAAGTACTACCACCTTATATGGTCAACAGAGCAAGCATGACAGGAACTGGACAGCTTCCAAAGTTTGAAGAGGATGCTTTTAAAATTCGAGAAGAAGATTATTTCCTCATTCCAACGGCTGAAGTGCCAATTACGAACATGCACCGTGATGAAATTCTTGAAGGAGAGCAGCTGCCAATCAATTATGCAGCATTTAGTGCTTGCTTTAGATCAGAAGCTGGTTCTGCTGGCAGAGATACGCGCGGACTCATCCGTCAGCACCAATTTAACAAAGTAGAGCTTGTGAAATTTGTCAGACCAGAAGATTCTTATGAAGAATTAGAAAAACTAACAAACCAAGCAGAAAAAGTTCTTCAATTATTGAACCTGCCATACCGTGTCATGAGCATGTGTACAGGAGATTTAGGCTTTACGGCTGCGAAGAAATACGATATCGAAGTATGGATTCCAAGCCAAAATACGTATCGTGAAATTTCTTCTTGCAGTAACTTTGAAGCGTTCCAAGCGAGACGAGCAAACATTCGTTTCCGCCCTGAGCCTAAAGCCAAGCCAGAACATGTGCACACATTAAATGGATCTGGTTTAGCAGTAGGAAGAACTGTTGCAGCCATTTTAGAAAACTATCAACAAGAGGATGGAACAGTGATCATCCCTGAGGTGTTACGTCCTTATATGGGAAATAAAGAAGTGATAAAATAAGATGCCGTCATGGCATCTTATTCTTTTTACCTAAACTTCTACAGCTTTTCTAAAATAAGCCGATAAAAGAACTAAAAGCATCTAGGAAAGAAGGAATAACCTTGAATAGGCTTGACTATTATGTTGAAATGGCTCAATTACTCAGAAAAGTTCTAGATGAAAGTGTCCTTTTCGGCATCACTGATACAGAAAAGGTACTTTGCTATTATCCATCGACCACAGTAGATTTTGGCATTAAAGTAGGGGACGCTTTAAACCCAGAGGACCAAAACGTGGCGACGACATTAAGAGGACAAGAATATGATGGGCATTTGCCAGAGTCTTTATATGGTTATGAAATTGCTGTAAAAGGTTATCCGATTTTTGATGAAGATAGAAAAGTGATTGGCTCTTTTTTAGTGGCTTTTTCACATCATCGTGAGAAGAAATTAAGCGGCTATATGGAACATATCAATAAAGTAGCGAAAGAATTACAAGGTGGAATCGAGCAAATTGCTGCTCATTCTCAAGAACTGGCTGCGACAAGCTTAGAAATTAGTGAGCAGGCCGGAAGAGCAGAAGAGAAATCGGCAAACATTGAAGAAGTCGTCAAAACCATTGGCGGTATTGCGAGACAAACAAACCTGTTAGGACTCAATGCTGCAATTGAAGCGGCAAGAGCAGGTGAAAATGGAAAAGGCTTTGCTGTTGTTGCAGACGAGGTACGTAAGTTATCAGATGGATCAAAGGAAGCAGCTGAAACCATTAATGCATTTTTAAAAGAAATCCAAGACAGCATTGGCACTTTATCTGAAAATATCTCACAAATCAGCAGTTCAACAAACGAACAAGCTAAACAAGTGACAGACTTTACAAAGATTATTGAGTCATTAAATGATTTTAAAGAAGAGATGAATCTTTTTATAGAAGAAATTAGACAGGATACGTAATAGTTGAAGAGCAGCCGATAATCGGCTGCTTTTTATAGGCTAAACATCATATCAAAATCAAATGTTGAAATTTTTTTCGAAAAGATGTTGACTTATAATAAGATGATATGATATATTAATTATTGTCGATACGGAGGAATACCCAAGTCCGGCTGAAGGGATCGGTCTTGAAAACCGACAGGGGTGTCAAAGCCCGCGGGGGTTCGAATCCCTCTTCCTCCGCCATATTGATTTTACCTTAGTTGAATTGAAACGCATAAGAATTGGAAATTGTCAAACCGCTGCATTCGAGAAATGCAGCGGTTTTTTTTATTTTGTGTTAGAGCGATTTTTTTGAATAACAGAAGCAATTTCATGAAGAATTGGATCAAGTGAGCTTTCATCATGAAGTAAGTCATAATCTTCAATATTAATTTTAATCACAGGGCACAGATCAAATTGTTCGATCCATTCTGTATATCGAGTGTACATTTCTTCCCAATATGCTCTATCGGTTTGAGTTTCCATCTCTCTCCCGCGCTCTTCAATACGATGTAATATATGATCTAAATCCCCATGTAAGTAAATAAGGACATCTGGGTGTGGGAAGTAAGGTGTCATCACCATCGCCTCAAATAGACTCGTATACGTTTCATAGTCTACCTCTGACATGGTACCTTTGTCTGCGTGCATTTTAGCAAAAATACCAGTGTCCTCATAAATGGACCGATCTTGTACATAACCTCCACCAGACTCGAAGATTCGTTTCTGCTCCTTAAAACGTTCAGCTAGAAAATAGACCTGTAAATGAAAGCTCCATCTTTGGAAATCTGAATAAAAAGGCTCTAAGTATGGATTATCATCTACTTTTTCGAGAGAAGTTTGAAACCCTAGCTTGTCCGCTATTGTTTTCGTCATGGTCGATTTTCCGACACCAACTGTCCCTGCAATTGTAATGACAGCATCCTTTGGTATTTCAATATTTTTCATAGTACTTGCTCCTTTATGTTCTGTACAATTTGCTGGTAATCTTGCTGTGAGGAAACGAAGTCTGTATGATCGCCTTCAATTGTAATGATAGGAAGACCTGGGTCAGTTTGTTTTAAATGCTCGATGGCCAACTCATAATCTTCAATCAGGGTTTTTAAATAAGCTGGATCAATGTCTTCTTCAAAAGATCGGCCTCTCATCTTTATTCTATCAAGTAAGGTGGGAAGGCTGGCTTTTATATAGATCATGGCATTTGGTTTAGGAAGATCATCTGTCAGCAAGTGATAGATCTTTCTGTATTTATCCATGTGCTTTTTAGATAAGGTTCTTTCTGCAAAGATCATATTTTTAAAGACATGATAATCAGTGACAATCGGCTGCTGTTTTTTGACATAGTTCTCTTCAATAGATTCTAACTGTTTAAACCGATTGCATAGAAAGAACATCTCAAGCTGAAAGCTCCATTGTTCCATATCTTCATAAAATTTATCTAAGAATGGATTTTCTTCTACAATTTCTTTTACTAAAGGAAATTGAAATTCCTTTGAAAGCATTGTAGCTAAGGTTGTTTTTCCGGCTCCAATTGGGCCTTCCACTGCAATAAAAGGGGCAGGATACATAGGCGTTCTCCTCTATCTATAAAGTTGTCAAACCAATGTATATTGTACCATACCCCTTCTGAGAGATAGAGCGTATGAATTACGATGTCGTTCTTTTTTCAATATTAAATTGATCTGATAACAACAACCAGTTTTGTGGGAAGGATAGACCTAATTTCCAGTAAGCAATTCCATTTAGGTTTAACTCTTTAATGAGATTAAATTTGGCTTGAATGGATCTTGCATCTTCAAACCAAACCTCGTGTTCTTTGTTGTTAGCATCTGTATAACGGAAATAAGGTGCTTGTGCTGTTTCGTCATATAAAATGGATACATTATTCTCTCTAGCAATGGCGATCGCTTGTTGAGGGCTGACGGCTTTGGCGATAGGGCCTCCTTGAACATAAGGGAGTGTCCAATCATATCCATATAAATTCTGCCCCATCACAATTTTATTGGCAGGTATGACAGTCAGTGCATATTCAATGACTTGGCGGACAGGGCCGATCGGAGAGACGGCTTGTGCAGGCCCGCCGCTGTAGCCCCACTCATAAGTCATTAGCACAACATGATCAACAATCTTTCCAATTGCTTCATAGTCATGCGCCTCATACCATTTTCCTTTCTGTTCACTGCTTGTTTTAGGAGCGAGTGCCACAGAAATAGTCCAACCCTGTTGATGAAAACGAGTTGTTGCTTCTCTTAAAAATTGAAGGTAGGCTTCTTTATCAACAGGGCGTAAATATTCAAAGTCAAAATGGATTTCTTTTAATTGATACTTTTGAGCAACGCGGACGATTTCATTTAATAATGTCGTTTTGACAGATTGATTTGTTAAAAGGATTCGCCCGAGTTCATCACTAAATTTATCATTCTCTAGATTTGTGACTACCATGGATAAAACCGTTCTGCTTTGAGCGGCAATCTGAGGCAATTGATCTAATGGTGGCTCGCGAAGTGTGCCGTCTCTTTGCGCTTGAAAACTAAAAGCGCCGAGATGTGTTAAGTATGGAGATGCCTCTCTGGCTGCTTGCTTTAAATTTTCGCTGACTTGGTTTCCGCGTGGTTCTATATAAGCATTAGAATTAATATTTCTTTTCGGTCTTTGTGGAATATAAAGTAAGAAGCGAATAGGCAATATAGCTTCAGGACGAATCCGATTCACACGTGCCAATTCTTCTACCGAAATTTGAAATCTTCTTCCAATTTGATAAAGTGTATCATTTTGTTTGACCTCATAAAATTGACCTCTAATAGGGATGACAATTGTTTGTCCAACGACTAGTTGATTTGGTGTTTCGATGTCGTTGGTCCGAATGATTTCATTTACCGTTGTTTTAAAACGCATGGCAATCTCATTTAACGTATCTCCTCTTTTGACAACATAAATTTGAATGGTCAACGCCCCCTTTGTTATTGCTAACAATTTATGAGGGTGATGGATAAATCATGTTTGATTTTAATCCGTGATCTCTTTAGTGGTTGTGATTTTGGCGAGAAGAACGTTCTCCATCATCGTTAAAGCGTACTCGTTGTCCCTATCATCATTTGAAGCAATACAATCTTTAGGTACAGTGAGGTTGTACTCTCGCATGTAAGCGTCATTTGCAGTGAACAGGACACAGATGTTTCCGGCAATTCCAGTTAAAATAAGTTCTTGCACACCTAATTCATTTAGGAGTGTCTCTAGTGCTGTTCCGTAAAAAGCAGAGTGCTTAGGTTTAATTAAGAAGTAATCATCTTTAGATGGTGCCATTTGCTCTAAAATAGGGGCACTTCTTTCGTTTTTACATGTTTCCATAACAGCTTTGATATCTGCCTTCCAGAGTCCATAGTGGTCGTTGATATAGATAATTGGCCAATTTTTCTTGAAAGCGTGTTGTTTAAGGGCTAAAATTTTATTGGTCATTTGCTCTGTTTTTTCAGCGAGCACATGTCCCATTTCAAAATCAAAATTATTGATCATGTCAATAATAAGCAGTGCCTTTTGTTGTTTTGGCAAATCAAGACCCCCTTTAAAAGATTGTGATAATATGTTAACCTCAATATCCTTTAAAAAAACATGAAAAGAGAGCCGTGCTATGACGAAAGATGAACAGTTTATGCAAGAAGCTATTTCTGAAGCTTTGAAAGCAAAACAAATAGGAGAAGTTCCAATCGGTGCCGTCATCGTTGTTGATGATCAAATTGTAAGCCGTGCTCACAATTTAAGGGAAAGTGAACAGCGATCAATTGCTCATGCGGAATTACTTGCTATTGATGAAGCGTGTAAAATGACTGGTAGCTGGCGTTTAGAAGATGCTGTACTTTATGTTACACTCGAACCGTGCCCAATGTGTGCAGGCGCTATTGTACTTTCAAGAGTGAAAAAGGTCGTTTTTGGTGCCTATGATCCTAAAGGTGGATGTGCTGGTACTTTAATGAATTTATTGGACGATGAGCGGTTCAATCATCAGTCTGAAGTCATTGGCGGTGTGCTTGAAAATGAGTGTGGTGAGCTGTTAAGTCAATTCTTTCGAGACCTCCGTCAGCGGAAGAAGCAAGCGAAAAGTAAATGAATGGATGTCGTTTGCAATTTTATCACTTAGAAGGTATACTTATGTCTGCGTCACCAACAATTTAATATTCATTTTGCCGTGCTAAGCGGGGAGGTAGCGGTGCCCTGTACTCGCAATCCGCTCTAGCGAGGCCGAATCCCTTCTCAAGGTTCGTTTACTTCAAGGTCTGCCTTAAATAAGTGGTGTTGACGTCTGGGTCCTGCGCAATGGGAATTCATGAACTATGTCAGGTCCGGAAGGAAGCAGCATTAAGTGAAACCTCTCATGTGCCGCAGGGTTGCCTGGGCCGAGCTAACTGTTTAAGTAACGCTTGGGGTAGCGAATCGACAGAAGGTGCACGGTAAATCAATATTAAATGTAACTCATCTAGTTTATCTAGGTGAGTTTTTTGTTGCTATTGAAAGAATATATCAGTTGTTTTGTTTATACAAATAGTAAAAAAGCCATTTTCGGGTGAGGTATTTTTGAAGCAATTCATAAAGGGAACGAAAGTTCTTGTTGATCTGACAGACATTTTCAGAAAGCAAGAAAACACGTTTTTTATTCAAGAAAAGTAAAAAGTCTTTAAAGGAAATGCTCTTTTTCGTTTATTAGAAAATAAAGGTGTACTTTTGAATTGGTCGTTGCATCATGTATAATGAACATGATGATAAATGGAGGAGGGCGTATTTGTGAGTTATCAAGCTTTATACCGAGTGTTCAGACCTCAAGTTTTTGAGGATGTTGTTGGACAAGAACACATCACAAAAACGTTGCAAAATGCCCTTTTGCAGAAAAAGTTTTCTCATGCTTACTTATTTTCAGGTCCTAGAGGAACAGGTAAAACAAGTGCTGCCAAGATTTTTGCGAAAGCAGTGAACTGTGAAAAGTCACCTGTTAGTGAGCCGTGTAATGAGTGTGATGCCTGTAGAGGGATTACGACCGGTTCGATTTCAGACGTGATTGAAATAGATGCTGCCTCAAATAACGGGGTAGATGAAATTCGGGATATACGTGATAAAGTGAAATTTGCTCCTTCAGCGGTTACATATAAGGTTTATATTATAGATGAGGTACATATGCTCTCTATCGGGGCATTTAATGCACTTCTTAAAACGCTAGAGGAACCACCTGCTCATTGTATCTTTATTTTGGCTACCACAGAGCCTCATAAGATTCCTCTTACCATCATATCAAGATGTCAGAGATTTGATTTTAAACGGATCACGACAAAAGATATTGTTGGACGAATGGAGAAAATTGTAGATGCAGAAAGCCTAAATATACAAGAGGGTTCACTCGAGATTATTGCTAGTGCGGCAGATGGAGGCATGCGTGACGCACTCAGTCTTCTTGACCAAGCGATCTCATTCAGTGGTGAACAGCTCACAATCGATGATGCACTGCTCATTACAGGTGCTGTATCTCAGCATTTCATTAGTCAGCTTGCTGAAGCCATTTTTGAGCAAAATATTGCGATAGCGCTGGATACGTTAAATGAATTGCTTCAACAGGGGAAAGATGCCGCGAAATTAATAGAGGATATGATCTTCTACTTTAGAGATATGCTTCTTTACAAAACAGCACCGGATCTTGAAGGTGTCCTTGAAAAAGTCAAAGTCGACGATAAGTTTGTGGCTCTTTCTGAACGTGTGGCACCTCAGTTTCTTTATGAAACGATTGAAGTGCTGAATAAAAGCCATCAGGAAATGAAATGGACAAACCATCCTAGAATTTTCTTTGAAGTAGCTGTGGTTAAGCTCTGTCAGTCAACGGCTGGTGCTGTATCATCTCCGGCTGATTCCGACCTAACAGCGTTAACGAATAAAATAGACAGGCTGGAACAGGAGCTATCTAGGCTAAAAGCTGAGGGTGTTCCAATGACTCAGTCTCAGAGTCCTCAAGCAAAAACGGAAGCACCTCGACCTCAAACGAGTAATAAAAATGGTTATCGTGCACCTGTCGGTCGAATTCATGAGATTTTAAAAGAAGCGAAGCGACCGGAGCTAGAAAAAATAAAAGGCAAATGGGGAGAGCTTCTTGCCCAATTAAAACAGCAAAATAAGGTATCTCACGCTGCGCTATTAACAGATAGTGAACCAGTTGCGGCGGCAACTCATGCCTTTGTTTTAAAATTCAAATTTGAAATACATTGTAAGATGGTGGCCGAAGATAAAAGTGGTGTTCGAACCAATCTTGAGCAACTGCTAGAATCTATGCTAGGAAAAAGAGTGGAATTAGTTGGCGTTCCTGACGCTCAATGGGGTAAAATAAGAGAAGAATTTTTAAGAGATCATCAGCCTGAAGAACAAGCAGATGGTCAGGCAGCTTCTGCTGAAGAAGATCCATTAATTGCAGAAGCAAAGAAGTTAGTAGGAACCGATTTAATTGAAATTAAAGATTAACAATTTGAAAGAGAGTGGTGTTCATATGCGCGGTGGAATGGGAAATATGCAAAAAATGATGAAACAAATGCAAAAAATGCAGAAGGATATGGCTAAGGCTCAAGAAGAGCTTGCAGAAAAAGTCCTTGAAGGTACGGCAGGTGGCGGCATGGTCACTGTAAAAGTAAATGGACAAAAAGAAGTCGTTGATGTGGCGATTAATGAAGAAGTTGTTGATCCTGAAGACATCGATATGCTTCAAGACCTTGTACTTGCAGCAACAAATGATGCATTGAAAAAAGTTGATGAACTAACGAATGAAACAATGGGTCAATTCACAAAAGGAATGAACATGCCAGGTTTATTCTAGGAGGAATAACTGAAGATGCAATATCCTGAACCAATATCAAAGCTGATTGATAGCTTTATGAAATTGCCAGGAATCGGACCTAAAACTGCGGTCCGTCTGGCTTTTTTTGTTCTTAGTATGCAAGAAGATGTCGTGCTGGATTTTGCGAAGGCACTTGTTAATGCAAAGCGTAATTTAACTTATTGTTCTGTTTGTGGACATATCACCGACCAGGATCCTTGCTATATTTGTGAAGATACAAGAAGAGATCAATCTGTGATCTGTGTCGTGCAGGATCCAAAAGATGTGATCGCAATGGAAAAAATGAAAGAATACAACGGCTTATATCATGTGCTTCATGGTGCTATTTCACCAATGGACGGAATTGGACCAGAGGATATTAAAATTCCTGACCTATTAAAAAGATTGCAAGACGATCAAGTCACAGAGGTCATTCTTGCAACCAACCCAAACATTGAGGGAGAAGCGACAGCCATGTATATCTCTAGATTGTTGAAACCATCAGGAATTAAACTCTCTCGCATTGCTCACGGACTCCCAGTAGGTGGAGATTTAGAGTATGCGGATGAAGTCACACTTTCTAAGGCTCTAGAAGGCAGACGTGAGATGTAGGAAGGAGAAGTACGGTACATGGGTTTTCTTCGCAGAAAATCAATTCGAAAAGAATTCGATGAGATATTAATTCAACAGCTTTTTAAGCAAAAGGAAGAATGGAACAGACAAAAAAAGCTTGTCGCAAATAGCGTTGAGCCTTCACCGGACATTCTATTCGAATTAAAGCTTGCTCAAGCGAAGTACTTTTTCTATCTGAGAGAAGCGAAAAAGAGAAATTTACGTTTAAACAACTGGAGATAGCAGGTCTATTTTCCATAATCCTCTCATATGCTTGTACTATTCATATGAAGAGGAGATGAGAGGATTATGGAACCTGTTATTGTGATTGGTTCAATTTTGTTAGCTGTTTTATTGTTGTTTATGTCGGGTGTTCAAGCAAATCCATTCAAATGGTTAGGGCTTATCGGAATAAAATTTGTCGCAGGCGCTCTTTTTTTATTTTGTCTCAATTTATTCGGCGAGAGTTTAGGGCTTCATGTTTCCATTAACCCTGTAACGAGCGGAATTAGTGGTTTGTTGGGCATTCCAGGTGTAGCAGCTTTAGTCGTAATTGAAAAGTTTATTATTTAATGCAAAATATTGTTGACTTTGATTATATATGGTGGTAAATTAATATACGTCGCTGATGACGAAGAAACGAAAAAACATAATAGCAAAAAAATTGTTGACACTAACAACTTGGATGTGATAAGATGTTCTAGTCGCTTCTGAAGCGGTAAACAAGTTCTTTGAAAACTAAACAAGACAAAACGTACCTGTTAATTCGAGTTTTTATAAAAAAATCCTATGATACATCATAGGTAGTCAGTCAAACGCTGACGAAAAACAAAACTTCGGTTTTGTACTTTTTCGGAGAGTTTGATCCTGGCTCAGGACGAACGCTGGCGGCGTGCCTAATACATGCAAGTCGAGCGGACAGAAGGGAGCTTGCTCCCGGATGTTAGCGGCGGACGGGTGAGTAACACGTGGGTAACCTGCCTGTAAGACTGGGATAACTCCGGGAAACCGGAGCTAATACCGGATAGTTCCTTGAACCGCATGGTTCAAGGATGAAAGACGGTTTCGGCTGTCACTTACAGATGGACCCGCGGCGCATTAGCTAGTTGGTGAGGTAACGGCTCACCAAGGCGACGATGCGTAGCCGACCTGAGAGGGTGATCGGCCACACTGGGACTGAGACACGGCCCAGACTCCTACGGGAGGCAGCAGTAGGGAATCTTCCGCAATGGACGAAAGTCTGACGGAGCAACGCCGCGTGAGTGATGAAGGTTTTCGGATCGTAAAGCTCTGTTGTTAGGGAAGAACAAGTGCAAGAGTAACTGCTTGCACCTTGACGGTACCTAACCAGAAAGCCACGGCTAACTACGTGCCAGCAGCCGCGGTAATACGTAGGTGGCAAGCGTTGTCCGGAATTATTGGGCGTAAAGGGCTCGCAGGCGGTTTCTTAAGTCTGATGTGAAAGCCCCCGGCTCAACCGGGGAGGGTCATTGGAAACTGGGAAACTTGAGTGCAGAAGAGGAGAGTGGAATTCCACGTGTAGCGGTGAAATGCGTAGAGATGTGGAGGAACACCAGTGGCGAAGGCGACTCTCTGGTCTGTAACTGACGCTGAGGAGCGAAAGCGTGGGGAGCGAACAGGATTAGATACCCTGGTAGTCCACGCCGTAAACGATGAGTGCTAAGTGTTAGGGGGTTTCCGCCCCTTAGTGCTGCAGCTAACGCATTAAGCACTCCGCCTGGGGAGTACGGTCGCAAGACTGAAACTCAAAGGAATTGACGGGGGCCCGCACAAGCGGTGGAGCATGTGGTTTAATTCGAAGCAACGCGAAGAACCTTACCAGGTCTTGACATCCTCTGACAACCCTAGAGATAGGGCTTTCCCTTCGGGGACAGAGTGACAGGTGGTGCATGGTTGTCGTCAGCTCGTGTCGTGAGATGTTGGGTTAAGTCCCGCAACGAGCGCAACCCTTGATCTTAGTTGCCAGCATTCAGTTGGGCACTCTAAGGTGACTGCCGGTGACAAACCGGAGGAAGGTGGGGATGACGTCAAATCATCATGCCCCTTATGACCTGGGCTACACACGTGCTACAATGGACAGAACAAAGGGCTGCGAGACCGCAAGGTTTAGCCAATCCCACAAATCTGTTCTCAGTTCGGATCGCAGTCTGCAACTCGACTGCGTGAAGCTGGAATCGCTAGTAATCGCGGATCAGCATGCCGCGGTGAATACGTTCCCGGGCCTTGTACACACCGCCCGTCACACCACGAGAGTTTGCAACACCCGAAGTCGGTGAGGTAACCTTTATGGAGCCAGCCGCCGAAGGTGGGGCAGATGATTGGGGTGAAGTCGTAACAAGGTAGCCGTATCGGAAGGTGCGGCTGGATCACCTCCTTTCTAAGGATATATGGAGCAGCGTACGTTTTTCGTCTTGTTTAGTTTTGAAGGAACTTGCAAAAGATCCTACAACATCATATCTTCGATATGAAAGATGGGCCTGTAGCTCAGCTGGTTAGAGCGCACGCCTGATAAGCGTGAGGTCGGTGGTTCGAGTCCACTCAGGCCCACCATCTTCTATTAAATCGGGGCCTTAGCTCAGCTGGGAGAGCGCCTGCCTTGCACGCAGGAGGTCAGCGGTTCGATCCCGCTAGGCTCCACCAACGTGTTCTTTGAAAACTAGATAACAATAAGTAATACATTCACATTGAATGCAATGCAAAGTTCATCACACATAGTGATTCTTTCTAAAGTAAGAAATGGTTAAGTTAGAAAGGGCGCACGGTGGATGCCTTGGCACTAGGAGCCGATGAAGGACGGGACGAACACCGATATGCTTCGGGGAGCTGTAAGCAAGCTTTGATCCGGAGATTTCCGAATGGGGAAACCCACTGCTCGTAATGGAGTAGTATCCATACTTGAATACATAGAGTATGAGAAGGCATACCCGGGGAACTGAAACATCTAAGTACCCGGAGGAAGAGAAAGCAAATGCGATTCCCTGAGTAGCGGCGAGCGAAACGGGAACAGCCCAAACCAAGAGGCTTGCCTCTTGGGGTTGTAGGACACTCTATACGGAGTTACAAAGGAACGATATAAGCGAAGAGGTCTGGAAAGGCCCGCCAAAGAAGGTAACAGCCCTGTAACTGAAATGTTGTTCTCTCCAGAGTGGATCCTGAGTACGGCGGAACACGTGAAATTCCGTCGGAATCCGGGAGGACCATCTCCCAAGGCTAAATACTCCCTAGTGACCGATAGTGAACCAGTACCGTGAGGGAAAGGTGAAAAGCACCCCGGAAGGGGAGTGAAATAGATCCTGAAACCGTGTGCCTACAAGTAGTCAGAGCCCGTTAACGGGTGATGGCGTGCCTTTTGTAGAATGAACCGGCGAGTTACGATCCCGTGCAAGGTTAAGCAGAAGATGCGGAGCCGCAGCGAAAGCGAGTCTGAATAGGGCGCATGAGTACGTGGTCGTAGACCCGAAACCAGGTGATCTACCCATGTCCAGGGTGAAGTTCAGGTAACACTGAATGGAGGCCCGAACCCACGCACGTTGAAAAGTGCGGGGATGAGGTGTGGGTAGGGGTGAAATGCCAATCGAACCTGGAGATAGCTGGTTCTCTCCGAAATAGCTTTAGGGCTAGCCTCAAGGTAAGAGTCTCGGAGGTAGAGCACTGATTGGACTAGGGGCCCCTACCGGGTTACCGAATTCAGTCAAACTCCGAATGCCGATGACTTATCCTTGGGAGTCAGACTGCGAGTGATAAGATCCGTAGTCGAAAGGGAAACAGCCCAGACCGCCAGCTAAGGTCCCAAAGTATACGTTAAGTGGAAAAGGATGTGGAGTTGCTTAGACAACCAGGATGTTGGCTTAGAAGCAGCCACCATTTAAAGAGTGCGTAATAGCTCACTGGTCGAGTGACTCTGCGCCGAAAATGTACCGGGGCTAAACGTATCACCGAAGCTGCGGACTGTTCTTACGAACAGTGGTAGGAGAGCGTTCTAAGTGCAGTGAAGTCAGACCGGAAGGACTGGTGGAGCGCTTAGAAGTGAGAATGCCGGTATGAGTAGCGAAAGACGGGTGAGAATCCCGTCCACCGAATGCCTAAGGTTTCCTGAGGAAGGCTCGTCCGCTCAGGGTTAGTCGGGACCTAAGCCGAGGCCGAAAGGCGTAGGCGATGGACAACAGGTTGATATTCCTGTACCACCTCCTCACCATTTGAGCAATGGGGGGACGCAGGAGGATAGGGTAAGCGCGGTATTGGATATCCGCGTCCAAGCAGTTAGGCTGGGAAATAGGCAAATCCGTTTCCCGTGAAGGCTGAGCTGTGATGGCGAGCGAAATTTAGTAGCGAAGTTCCTGATTCCACACTGCCAAGAAAAGCCTCTAGCGAGGTGAGAGGTGCCCGTACCGCAAACCGACACAGGTAGGCGAGGAGAGAATCCTAAGGTGATCGAGAGAACTCTCGTTAAGGAACTCGGCAAAATGACCCCGTAACTTCGGGAGAAGGGGTGCTTCTTAGGGTGTTAAAGCCCCGAGAAGCCGCAGTGAATAGGCCCAGGCGACTGTTTAGCAAAAACACAGGTCTCTGCGAAGCCGTAAGGCGAAGTATAGGGGCTGACGCCTGCCCGGTGCTGGAAGGTTAAGAGGAGCGCTTAGCGTAAGCGAAGGTGCGAATTGAAGCCCCAGTAAACGGCGGCCGTAACTATAACGGTCCTAAGGTAGCGAAATTCCTTGTCGGGTAAGTTCCGACCCGCACGAAAGGCGCAACGATCTGGGCACTGTCTCAACGAGAGACTCGGTGAAATTATAGTACCTGTGAAGATGCAGGTTACCCGCGACAGGACGGAAAGACCCCGTGGAGCTTTACTGCAGCCTGATATTGAATGTTGGTACAGCTTGTACAGGATAGGTAGGAGCCTTGGAAACCGGAGCGCTAGCTTCGGTGGAGGCATCGGTGGGATACTACCCTGGCTGTATTGACCTTCTAACCCGCTGCCCTTATCGGGCAGGGAGACAGTGTCAGGTGGGCAGTTTGACTGGGGCGGTCGCCTCCTAAAATGTAACGGAGGCGCCCAAAGGTTCCCTCAGAATGGTTGGAAATCATTCGCAGAGTGTAAAGGCACAAGGGAGCTTGACTGCGAGACCTACAAGTCGAGCAGGGACGAAAGTCGGGCTTAGTGATCCGGTGGTTCCGCATGGAAGGGCCATCGCTCAACGGATAAAAGCTACCCCGGGGATAACAGGCTTATCTCCCCCAAGAGTCCACATCGACGGGGAGGTTTGGCACCTCGATGTCGGCTCATCGCATCCTGGGGCTGTAGTCGGTCCCAAGGGTTGGGCTGTTCGCCCATTAAAGCGGTACGCGAGCTGGGTTCAGAACGTCGTGAGACAGTTCGGTCCCTATCCGTCGCGGGCGCAGGAAATTTGAGAGGAGCTGTCCTTAGTACGAGAGGACCGGGATGGACGCACCGCTGGTGTACCAGTTGTTCTGCCAAGGGCATCGCTGGGTAGCTATGTGCGGACGGGATAAGTGCTGAAAGCATCTAAGCATGAAGCCCCCCTCAAGATGAGATTTCCCATTCCGCAAGGAAGTAAGATCCCTGAAAGATGATCAGGTTGATAGGTCTGAGGTGGAAGCGTGGTGACACGTGGAGCTGACAGATACTAATAGATCGAGGACTTAACCTATATTCTAATGTGAAAAATGAACATTGTTATCTAGTTTTGAGAGAACATTCTCTCCATCAGGTTTGGTGGCGATAGCGAAGAGGTCACACCCGTTCCCATACCGAACACGGAAGTTAAGCTCTTCAGCGCCGATGGTAGTTGGGGGTTTCCCCCTGTGAGAGTAGGACGCCGCCAAGCTTTTCAAAGGATCAGTTCCAATCGGAACTGGTCTTTTTTGTATTTTAAAAAAGGAACAAACACTCGATCTGGCATGGATACATATACTAAACTATCATCTAAAACATTCTTAATTTTGTATACAATTGAAAGCGCTAGGGCATACTGAAGCTATAAGTGGAGGTGTCACAATGAGCAAAAAAGAGCGAGAAGCAATTTGTTTGATTTGTGAAGAGAAAAAAACAAAGGGAATTTATTTATATCATCAGTTTTTATGCCGAGATTGTGAACGGAAGTTAATTTCTACATCAACCTCGGATCCTAGTTATGCTGATTATGTAAGAAAGCTTAAAAATCTTCATACGCCGCCTTTGTATTCATAGACCATTAGATGGTCTTTTTTTATGGGCAATCGGGGATTGGGCCTGTTTTTTGGAACTTAGTTTGGACATCAACCGTAATAAATAATAAGATAAACAGAGAGCCTGATTATTCATAGGAGTCGATGAACATGAAATCAATTTTTTACACATTTGTATGGGCCGTTCTCTCTACTCTTTTTTCGCTGGTGATTTTAACTGTCAGTATTGGTGTTTTCCATCATCATATTGGATTGTCGATACTGTATGCGATGATTGGGTGGGGTGTGATGTTTGCAGGAAGCCGATGGGCTGCCTTCCAGTTGTTTTTGAAGAAACATGGACTGTCTCGCAGTGATTATGTATATATTAAACAGCACTTAAAAGAAGCTGGGCAAAAGCTGGTTCGTTTGAAGAAAGCTTTATTTGGTGTGAAGAACGTACAGACGATCAAGCATAATTATGAAATTCTTCGGCTTGCACGACGCATCTATACGATAACAAAAAAGGAACCGAACCGGTTTTATGATGCACAGCGGTTTTATTTTGAGAGTTTGGATTCTGTTGTTGAATTAACTGAGAAATATGCACTGCTGTATAATCAGCCGAATCGTAGCCATGAGCTTGAAATGACATTAAGCCAAACTCGAGTCACGCTGACTGAACTGCAAAAGCAATTAACGAATGATTTACAGCAAGTTTTAGGAAGAGATATAGAAGCACTTCATATTGAACTTGAAGTGGCCGATAAAATGATTAAAAAATAGACATGAAAGGAGTCAAACTCGATGAAACCAGAAGATCCAGTCATACCACCAGCCCCATCTACTACAGATCTTCCGTTTCGGGTGTTTGATACCTTATCTGATGAGGAAAAGCAGGAGGCGCTACAACGAGCTGAGAAGATCCCTGACCATCCACAAAAACTGCTTTTCTATGGCACACGTGTGCAGGAACGATTGTTAGAACAATCAAAACAAATGATGCAATATGTGGAGAAAAAAGATATTGACCAAATCGGAGACGTTCTAGAAGCTTTTTTACAGCAACTGCATTTAGTGGAGCCAGAGGATTTATTGCCAAAGAAGCGAGGCTTTTTTTTAAGGTTATTTCAGCGAGAAAAGCGTTCTACTCAGGAGATCATATCTCGTTTTAAACAAGCAGAAGCACAGATAGAGAGATTGTCAGCAAGGCTTCGTTACGCCAGAGGTGTGTTAATTTCGGATCATAAGTTATTGGAGCGTTTATTTGAGGAAAATCAATCATACTTTCAAGAGATGACATTGCAGGTTGCAGCAGTTGAAGCAAAGTTGACGCTGTTAGAGCAACATGCCCTAACAGAATCACAGTCACATGATCGGACATTAGAGGAACAATTGATGAGTCGGGAAGTCGATGAAGAAGAATATATGGAGAGATTAAAAGAACGGAAGTATGATTTGCTGTTGAGCCGTCAAATCGCACTGCAATGTAATGCCCAAATTCGAATGATTCAGCATACAAACCATACATTAGCCAATCATATTCAATCAACTGTTTCCGCATCAATTCCTTTATGGATCAACCAAATGTCGATTGCGTTCAATCATATTCAGCAGCGAGCCAATTCAGCGCTTGAGCAGCGTATCCAGCAAACATATGAACAGGTATCGAAGCAGCAAGGACAGCTGCTTGAAGATGCATCCTTAACGCCTATAGATACGTTGAAAAAGGTTCAGCACCAATTGGCCGAAACATTGCAGGAAACGTTGCAGGTAAAAGAACATGGGAGCCAAGAACGAGCTCAATTAAAAAGTAGCATGCATGAGGCAGAGCAGAAGCTGGTGAATCATAAACCAATAAAGGAATGAGAATCCATCTTTCAGTTCACTTGTTTGAACGTTATAATAGATATAAGATATCGTTTAAGTGAAAAGGGTCGATTTGTTTGAAAACACCTTTATATACAGCATTATCACAACATGCGGAAAAGAAGCCCTATTCTTTTCACGTTCCGGGACATCACAATGGAGATGTCTTTTTTGATGAGGCACGGTCCTATTATGCATCCATTCTTCAGCTGGATGTGACAGAACTTGAAGGTCTAGATGATCTTCACCATCCGACTGGGGTGATTCAAGAGGCAGAGGATTTATTGGCAAAGCTATATGGAGCTAAACAAAGTTTTTTCCTTGTGAATGGCACAACCGTTGGTAATTTGGCGATGGTGATGTCTGCGTGTCAGGCTGGGGAGGGCATTTTCGTTCAGCGAAATTGTCATAAGTCTGTGTTCCATGCGATTGAGCTTGCGGGAGCGACGCCTATTATGTTAGAAACTGAGAGTGATCCGCACTTGCACGTCCCAACTCATGTGACGGAGGAAACAGTCAAACAAGCTATGGCGACACATCCTAACTGCCGGGCAATCGTTTTGACATATCCGAACTACTACGGACATGCAGCTGATTTATCAGGACTCATTCAAATGTGTCATGAAGCTGGCATCATTGTATTAGTTGATGAGGCACATGGTGCTCATTTTGTATTAGGCGGTGCCTTTCCTCCATCTGCCCTTTCCTATGGAGCAGACGTGGTGGTACAATCAGCACATAAAACCCTTCCGGCAATGACAATGGGGTCTTATCTCCATCTTCAAGGAGACCGAATTAATGTGAAGCGGATAAAGACGTTATTAACGATGCTTCAAAGCAGTTCACCTTCCTATCCAATTATGGCTTCGTTAGATGTGGCGAGAGCTTATGTGGAGGAGTTGAAGGGAAAAGGGTTAATGGACGAAATCATGAGAGACTTGGCAAAGCTGAAAGCACAGTTCAATATGATCTCCAATCTCGAAGTGGTTGAGTCTGACTCTTTACCTATGGATCCATTAAAATGTGTCATTCGTTCAACAAAAGGGCTGACAGGCTATGAACTCAAAAAGGTGCTTGAGTCGGTGGAGGTTCACCCAGAACTTGCGGATGAACATCAAGTCTTACTCGTTTTTGGTCTAAGGCAGACAAAGGACATTCCTTTTACAGCTATAGAGCAGGCTCTTCAGCAAAGTGATTCATTGCTTGTAAAAAAAGAGCCTCAAACGGGATCGCTCTTCTTAGAGGACGATCAGCAAAAGCGAGATGTAGAAGCTGTTCCATTCGAAAAAGCAGCTGGCCGGATTAGTGCAGAATCGGTCATTCCCTATCCGCCGGGCATTCCTTTGATGATTAAAGGAGAACCGATTGAATCAGATCAAATTGCGACGTTAAGCCGTTTGCTTGGGCATCAAGTTCATGTGCAAGCAAGTCAGGTAATTCACCAGAGAAAATTATATGTTTATATAGAAGAGGAGACACTATGAGCGGTATGTTTATTACGTTTGAAGGACCGGAGGGTGCTGGAAAAACGACAGTGATTCGAAAAGTGTACGAAGAAATGGAACGTCAAGGATATGCAGTGATGGCGACACGTGAGCCTGGAGGCATCGACATTGCAGAGCAAATTCGTGAAGTCATTTTAAATGAAAAAAATACAAAAATGGACGCAAAAACAGAGGCATTGCTTTATGCAGCAGCTAGAAGGCAGCATTTGGCTGAAAAAGTAGAACCGGCATTGAAGCGGGGGGAAACTGTTTTATGTGATCGTTTTGTCGACAGCTCCCTTGCTTATCAGGGCTATGCGAGAGGACTTGGGATTGAAGAAGTCAAATCCATTAATGATTTTGCCATTGATGGCACGATGCCGCAAATGACCATTTACTTTTCCATTACACCAGAGGAAGGTCTAAAGCGAATTGATGCCAATCAAGGAAGAGAAAAAAATCGATTAGACATGGAAACACTGAATTTTCATAAAATGGTCAGAGAAGGATATGAGCTGCTGATTGCGCAATCACCAGAGCGATTCCGTGTAGTAGATGCGTCTCAGCCTGTTCAGGATGTCTTTAATGAAGTGTTTCAGCTGATTCAGGACACATTAAAGAAAAATCAAATATGACCTCATTCCCAATCGTTGTTATAATATAGAGGAAGACATCGGCATGTCACCTGTGCCTAAAATGAAGGAGGCCAATCAAATGAAATTAATTGTTGCCGTTGTACAGGATCAAGATAGCAGCAAGTTATTGAAAATATTGACCGAACATCAATTCGGCGTGACAAAATTAGCTTCGACTGGTGGATTTCTAAAGTCTGGGAATACGACTTTTATCATTGGTTGCGATGATGTCCGAGTGGATAAAGCGTTACAGCTAATCAAGGAAAATTGCCGTAAACGTGATCAAATGATCGCGCCTGTATCACCAATGGGTGGAAATGCAGATTCATATGTACCATACCCTGTTGAGGTTGAAGTTGGTGGAGCTACCGTCTTTATTCTGCCAGTTGAACAATTTCATCAATTTTAAGGATGGGTTGCTGTGAAAATTAATCAAGATATGCGGCTGCTTTTAGAAAAGCGTGAACTTCAAGCGATGAAAGGAAGCCAAACTTCAGCATCGTTTAAATCATCGATGGAGACACAAAGTGGAAAAATGCGTTTAGAGCAGCTGACAGTCATGCTGAGCGATATCGAAGTCTTCGGCAAAAAACTGACAAAGTCACGAAACCTTAAAGATTTGGCTAGGTTTAAAGGACTTGTGAAACGCTTTGTAAAAGAAACAGTCGATAATGGATTAAATATAGAGACATCAAGGAGCTTTGACATTTATGGCAACACACGAACACTCGCTTTAGTCAAAGCATTAGATGAAAAGCTGATTGAGTTAACAGAGGATATGATGAATCAAGAGAAACCCTCGATTGATTTGCTTGAACGTATTGGAGAAATAAAAGGTTTATTGATTAACCTTTACACATAGAGAGTGATAACATGGCAATTAGCTGGGATGACATGAATGATCTACAGCCGCGCGTCATGCGGCTGATTTTTAATAGTATTGATAAAGACCGACTGGCTCATGCTTACTTATTTGAAGGAAAAAAAGGGACAGGAAAGCTAGATGCTGCGATGCTTTTAGCGAAGAGCTTTTTTTGTTTGGAAGCAGGAGTGAAACCATGCGAGTCCTGTCAAAACTGCAAAAGAATTCAGTCTGGCAACCATCCAGATTTACATCTAGTGCAGCCTGACGGTCAATCAATTAAGAAGGCGCAAGTGCAGGCTTTGCAGGAGGAATTTACAAAAGCAGGCGTAGAATCGCATCGGAAAATGTATATCATTCTCCATGCGGACAAAATGACGGTCAATGCTGCGAACAGTTTATTAAAGTTCCTAGAGGAGCCCAACCGGGAAACGATGGCAGTTTTAATCACTGAACAATCGCATAAAATGCTGGATACGATTATTTCAAGATGTCAGATGCTTAGCTTTCAGCCGCTGCAGCCGCAATCTTTGGAGCAGCAGCTTTTACAAGAAGGCGTGTCTCAGGATCTCGCAAGGCTTTTGTCGAATTTAACCAATAATTTAGCAGAAGCACTCGAATTAAGTCGAAATGATCAGTTTGCAGAGTCTAGAGCGAAAGTGATAAAATTGTATGAAGTCTTACACCAGCGAAAAGAACATGCATTTTTTTATATACAAGATCAATGGATGCCTTTTTTCAAAGAGAAAGACCTTCAAGAAACTGGTCTTGATATGCTTTTATTTATATATCGTGATGTATTGTCGATTCAAATAGGAAATGAAGATAAAGTCATTTATCAAGACTTATTCCAGACAATGAAGCAGCACGCGCTGCATTCCACACAGCAAATGGTGACGAATCAGATCCTTGCTGTATTAGAAGCGAAAAAGAGACTTCAATCCAACGTGAATGCCCAAGGGCTAATGGAGCAATTGGTGTTGATGTTGCAGGAGGGATAAGCTTGTACAACGTAATTGGTGTTCGCTTTAAAAAAGCGGGCAAAATCTATTATTTCGATCCTAATGGATTTCATATAGAAAATGATAGTTGTGTCATTGTAGAAACGGTTAGAGGTGTTGAGTACGGGCAAGTGGTCATCGCCAATAAAAAAGTAGATGAACACGATGTGGTTCTCCCTTTGCGTAAGGTGATTCGCGTCGCAGACGAACGAGACCGGCTCATCGTTGAGGAGAACAAAGAAGCAGCGATGGCAGCCTTTGACACATGTCTTCAGAAAGTAAGTGAAC
The DNA here is from genome assembly GCF_056173625.1 of Bacillus sp. iso_77. Lineage (NCBI taxonomy): Bacteria > Bacillati > Bacillota > Bacilli > Caryophanales > Bacillaceae > Bacillus > Bacillus sp. iso_77. Next base: position 44,163 of record NZ_CM149683.1, read on the forward strand.
ACGGCCTGGAAATGAAACTGGTCGATGTCGAATTTACATTCGACCGCAACAAGGTCATCTTCTATTTTACAGCGGATGGCAGAGTAGATTTCCGTGAGCTGGTCAAGGATCTTGCATCTATCTTCAAGACGAGAATTGAACTTCGTCAAATCGGTGTAAGAGACGAGGCGAAAATGCTAGGCGGCATTGGTCCGTGTGGACGTATGCTTTGCTGTTCAACTTTCTTAGGAGATTTTGAACCTGTGTCCATTAAAATGGCAAAAGATCAAAACCTCTCGTTAAACCCTACCAAAATTTCAGGGCTTTGCGGTCGTTTGATGTGCTGCTTGAAATATGAGAATGATGAGTACGAAACAGCAAAAGAACAATTACCGGACATCGGTGAAACGATTCAGACGTCTAATGGCTCTGCAAAGGTAGTAGGGCTTAATATTTTAGAACGAATTTTGCAAGTTGAATTAACCGGGCAAGAAAAAGTGATAGAATATACTTGGGAAGAATTAATACAAGAAGGCGTTGTATCTGCACAAACAACTGAGTAACGAGGTGTGCCACCTTGGATAAAAAGGAACTATTTGATACGGTGATTAATTTAGAAGAACAAATCGGTTCTCTTTATCGCCAGCTAGGTGATTTGAAAAATCATATTGGTGAAGTGATTGAAGAAAATCACCAGCTGCAGATGGAGAATCAGCACTTGCGTGAACGTCTGGATCAATCCGATCGAGATAAATCGTCTGAGGCAGAGCATGATTCTGCCCAGAAGCCAAGTCATTCTGATATAGGAGAAGGTCATGATAACCTAGCTCGTTTATATCAGGAGGGCTTCCATATTTGTAATGTACATTATGGGAGCATTCGGAAAGAGGGAGACTGTTTGTTCTGTCTGTCATTTTTAAATAAAAAATGAGAAAAGGCTTCCGCTGAATCGGGAGCCTTTTTCACAGGAAAAGAAAGGATATATCATGGTTTCGTTAAGAGAAGATGAACGTTTAGACTACTTGCTTGCAGAAGATATGAAAATTATTCAAAGTAAAACGGTGTTCGCCTTTTCATTGGATGCAGTGTTATTAGCAAAATTTGCGTATGTGCCGATTCAAAAAGGGGAGATTATTGATCTTTGTACGGGAAATGGCATCGTTCCATTGCTGCTTTCGACGAGATCTAAAGCCTCTATTATAGGGGTTGAAATTCAAGAACGTCTGTTTGATATGGCAAAGAGAAGTGTGGCGCATAATCAACTGGAGCAGCAGATTGAGTTGATCCATGGTGATTTAAATGATATGCCTAAACGGTACGGAAACCACAAAGTAGACGTGATTACTTGTAATCCGCCATATTTTAAGACTCCTTCTAAGGATGAAATCAATGAAAATGAGTATTTGGCGATTGCACGTCATGAGATTCATTGTACATTAGAAGATGTCATTCGTGTTTCTTCCACTTTGCTAAAGCAAGGAGGCAAACTGGCAATGGTTCATCGCCCTGGACGGCTGCTTGAGATTGTTGAAATGATGAAGAAATATCGAATTGAGCCAAAACGAATTCAATTTGTATATCCGAAACAGGGAAAAGAAGCGAATACCATTTTAGTGGAAGGGATGAAAGATGGAAAACCGGATTTGAAAATCCTCCCGCCGCTTTTTGTTTATGGAGAAGACCAAGAGTATACAAAAGAAATCAGGACGATACTGTATGGAGAAGCATAGTCATTATTTCTATGTATTGAAATGTGCAGATGGCAGTTTGTACGCTGGGTATACAAATAACTTACAAAAAAGGCTGACTGCCCATAATAGTGGGAAGGGTGCAAAGTATACGAGAGCTAGACGGCCGGTGGAACTCTATTACCACGAATGCTTTTTAACCAAAAGAGAAGCCATGCAACAGGAATATCGTTTCAAAACGTGGACACGTCGAAAAAAGGACATGTATATAGAAGAAAAGCGAATCAAAAAGGAGGCGGCACATGAAAAAGACACAGAAAAGCTTTGATGGTCAATCAGAAATGGGTATTCTTTATCTCGTACCAACCCCGATTGGAAACTTAGAAGATATGACGTTTCGAGCGATACAAACGTTAAAAGATGTAGACTATATTGCCGCAGAAGATACGAGACAAACGAAAAAGCTTTGTCATGTCTATGAAATTGATACCCCATTAACGAGTTATCATGAACATAACAAAGATAGCAGTGGTCATAAGTTAATCGAATGGTTAAAAGAAGGAAAGAACATTGCACTCGTGAGCGATGCCGGTTTACCGACGATCTCTGATCCAGGAGCCGAAGTGGTTCGCGACTTTACGAACATCGGAGGCTATGTCATTCCGTTACCTGGTGCAAATGCAGCACTTACGGCGCTCATTGCGTCAGGAATCGCACCTCAGCCATTTTTCTTTTACGGTTTTCTTGATCGTCAAAAAAAGGAAAAGAAAAAACAGCTGGAAGCATTGAAGAAACGCCAAGAAACAATTGTTTTCTATGAAGCGCCCCATCGGTTAAAAGAAACGCTGACTGTGATGAAAGAAGTGTGGGGGAACCGGAATATTGCCATTACGAGAGAACTGACAAAGAAATTTGAAGAGTTTATTCGTGGAGATTTAGAATACGCGCTGACCTGGGTGACAGAACAACAAATCCGTGGTGAGTTCTGTCTCGTTGTACAAGGAAATGATCAGGATGAAGAAGAACTGAATGAAGAAGCTTGGTGGAATTCTTTATCTGAAAAAGAGCACGTGATCCATTACATAGAGGAAGGGTTAACGTCAAAAGAGGCTATTAAACGTACAGCGGTTGAACGTGGTGTGCCAAAGCGGACGATCTATGATGCGTATCATATTGAACAATAAAGAAAGGTTCTTGCAAACGGTGCAAGAACCTTTTTATATAAAACTTATTTTTGTGATTGAAGTTGGTTTTGGATTTCGTTAATGATTTGCTCTGCACCTTCACGGCTAAGAACTAATTTACCATTAGCAAGTTTAAGGTTATCGTCTGATACTTCACCTGTTACTTGGCAAGTCATGTTTGGTTTATATTTTTTTAGGATAATTTTTTCATCATCAACATAAATTTCCAAAGCGTCTTTTTCTGCGATTCCTAACGTACGGCGAAGCTCGATTGGAATCACCACGCGTCCTAATTCGTCAACTTTACGTACAATACCTGTAGATTTCATCTTCATTCTCCTCCCAAAAAGTTCTTATTCTTAATATAATATTATCTTCGTCATTATTCGACAAATTCCTTACATTCCTAGCATAACAAGGTTTCCATAAATCGTCAATCATTTTGTTTACTATTGTTTGTAAAATATGACTCTTAAAGTCAAAGGACCTTGAAACTACCGGTTTATAAGGATTTTTCAGAATTTATCTATAAAAATATGAAAAATGACGATAACAGATTAACAAGACTTTTGCCCTAATTTAGCCAATTGTAAATCTGAAAATAGATTTCATACGACAATATTCGACAAAATGTCGAGCGGTTTGTCGTTTTTTTCGAAAAACTCATCTTTTTCGTTCATTTCAATCTGTTCTATGTATATATGCTTGATCTTAAAGGCTAAGATGGTATCATAGAGAAAGCACAAGTGCAAAACATAATGAAATGATCTGACACATTTTAATGAAGTATGATGACCGCTCTCGTCCATTGGGCGGGAGTTTTTGACATTTACACACAAGCAGGAGGTTCCGACATGCCGGAAAAGAAAAAAACGTTTTATCTGACTACACCAATTTACTATCCGAGCGGAAAATTACATATTGGACATGCTTATACGACAGTGGCAGGGGATGCCATGGCTCGATATAAACGTCTGCAAGGCTATGATGTGATGTATTTAACGGGTACAGATGAGCACGGACAAAAAATTCAGCAAAAAGCTGAAGAACAAAATATTACACCGATTGAGTATTTAGATCCGGTCGTTGCTGACATTAAATCATTATGGAAGAAACTCGACATTTCAAACGATGATTTCATTCGTACAACGGAAAAAAGACATACGAAAATCATTGAGCAAGTCTTCCAAAAGTTGCTTGATCAAGGAGATATTTATTTAGATCAATATGAGGGCTGGTACAGTATTCCTGATGAAACATTCTATACGGAAACACAGCTTGTTGATGTTGAGCGAAATGAGAAAGGGGAAGTCATTGGAGGGAAAAGCCCAGACAGTGGACACCCTGTTGAATTGATTAAAGAGGAATCATATTTCTTCCGTATGAGTAAGTATGCAGATCGCTTACTAGACTATTACGAAAAGAACCCGTCGTTCATTCAGCCTGAATCAAGAAAGAATGAAATGATTAATAACTTCATTAAACCGGGGTTAGAGGATTTAGCTGTATCAAGAACAACCTTTGATTGGGGCATTAAAGTACCTAATAATCCGAAGCACGTCATCTATGTATGGATTGATGCGTTATTCAACTACTTAACAGCGATTGGCTACGGAACCGATCAAGATGAAAAATATAAAAAATATTGGCCTGCCAACGTACACCTAGTCGGGAAAGAAATTGTACGATTCCATACAATTTACTGGCCAATTATGCTGATGGCACTTGATCTGCCGCTGCCAAAACAAATTTTTGCACATGGCTGGCTGCTCATGAAAGATGGCAAAATGTCTAAATCAAAAGGGAACGTAGTAGATCCTGTTACGTTAATTGATCGCTATGGTCTTGATGCTCTTCGTTATTACCTGCTACGCGAAGTACCATTTGGTGCAGACGGTGTGTTTACACCAGAAGGATTCGTGGAACGTGTAAACTATGACCTTGCCAATGATTTAGGGAACTTACTTAACCGTACAGTGGCGATGGTGCAAAAATACTTCGACGGTACATTAAGCAGCTATAAGGGTCCAGTCAATGAGTTTGATGAGGAACTAAAAGCTGTAGCTGAACAAACGGTGAAAGCTTATGAAGAAGCGATGGAGAACCTCGAATTCTCGGTGGCTCTTTCAAATGTTTGGACATTAATCAGCAGAACAAATAAATATATTGATCAAACAGCTCCTTGGGTATTAGCGAAGGATGAAACAAAACGAAAAGAACTGCATTCTGTAATGTACCATTTAGCAGAATCACTCCGAATCACAGCTGTATTGTTAACACCATTCTTAACAAAAACACCTGAGAAAATCTTCTTCCAGCTTGGAATTGAAGAAGAGAAACTCAAAAGCTGGGAAAGCATTCTTTCTTTCGGTGCGATTCAAAAAGCGACGGTACAAAAAGGTGAGCCGTTGTTCCCTCGTTTAGAGGTTGAAGAAGAAGTGGCATACATTAAAGAGAAGATGCAAGGAAGTGCGCCTAAGGTAGAAGAAGAGTCAGTTGAAATAGAAGAAACTGAATTACCTGAACTGGGTGCCGAAATTGCCTTCGATGATTTTTCGAAAGTTGACCTTCGTGTAGCACAAGTATTGGAAGCAGCACCAGTGAAAAAAGCTGACCGTCTCTTAAAGCTTCAGCTTGATTTTGGATTTGAAAAGAGACAAATTGTCTCAGGGATTGCCAAGCATTATCAACCAGAAGAATTGGTAGGGAAGAAGCTCGTCTGCGTAGCGAATCTCACACCAGTTAAACTAAGAGGGGAAATTTCCCAGGGAATGATTTTAACTGGAGAAACTGGTGGTAAATTGCAGGTTCTTGAAGTAGATCAATCTTTAGCAAATGGAACGAAAATTTTATAATTTAACAAAGGTGTTCCACGTGTAACATTTCGTCGAACACCTTTTGTTTTTCAGAAGAATTGTCGAAAGGAGAAATCAACCATGTTATTTGACACACATGCCCACTTAAATGCTGAACAATATAATGAAGACTTAGAGCAGGTGATTGAAAGAGCCAAAAGTGAAAAGGTAGAGAAGATTGTGGTGGTCGGGTTTGATCGTCCAACCATTACGAGAGCGATGGAGCTAATTGAAGCATATGATTTTATGTATGCAGCCATCGGCTGGCATCCCGTTGATGCCATTGATATGACAGATGAAGATTTGGCTTGGATCAAAGAATTATCTCAGCATGAAAAGGTTGTTGCCATTGGAGAAATGGGTCTAGATTACTATTGGGACAAGTCGCCTAAAGATGTGCAAAAAGAAGTCTTTAGACGTCAAATTGCTCTTGCAAAAGAAGTGAATCTGCCAATTATCATTCATAACCGTGACGCTACGGAAGATGTAGTGACGATCTTAAAAGAAGAAGGAGCGGCAGAAGTCGGAGGAATTATGCACTGCTTTACTGGCAGCCTCGAAATTGCAAAAGCGTGTATGGAAATGAACTTTTATATCTCATTCGGTGGACCTGTGACATTTAAAAATGCGAAAAAACCGAAAGAAGTTGTAAAGGATATTCCAAGTGATCGTCTTCTGATTGAGACAGACTGCCCGTATTTAACTCCAGCGCCATTTAGAGGGAAACGAAATGAGCCGAGCTATGTGAAATATATCGCAGAACAAATTGCTGAATTGCGAGAAATAAGCTTTGAAGAGCTTGCTGCATTGACAACAGAAAACGCGAAAAAAGTTTTCCGTATAAACTGACAGTATATGATGTCAATCCTTGTTTAAGCTTGTCCAATTGTGAAACATAACGAAAAAGTTCTACACGTTTGCGCCTCCTCATAGGATAAGTTGTCGATAAGTCTTTCTTCCCTTCCTTCCAAAAATCTCCCATAATAGGTTTACAATCGAGCATTTTTGTACAGTGGGTGGAAGGGTTGACAGGTTTTGAGATACTCTATATAATCTCTCCGAGGAGAAGGAGGCGTTTTTCATCGTACAAAAAATGAAAAATCTGTTTTCTGTCAAGCTAGGAAAAGGCAAGGTTTTATTTCTAGTCGCTTGCTTGCTTTTAGCTGGAACTGGGACGGCTTACGGTGCGCATGAGCTCACTAAGCAGTCTATTACCATTTCAATCAATGGCAAAGAGAAGACAATTCGTACACATGAAGAGACAGTAGCACAGCTGCTTTCAGACCTTGGAATAAGGACCAGGGCGGAGGATCATATCTCTCCAAGTCTAAATACAAAGATTCAAGACAACATGAACATTGTGTATGATGCGGCTATACCGGTTCATCTCACCCTAGATGGGAAAGAGAAAACGATATGGACAACAGATCAGACGGTTGGAGCATTATTGAAGAATGAGAAGATAGATATTGGGAAGCACGATCAAGTAACTCCAGGAAAGAATGACAAGATTAAAAAGAATATGGATCTTGTGGTTCAGCAGGCCTTCCAGGTCAGCTTAAACGATGGAGGAAAGGATAAGAAAGTGTGGACCACTTCGACTACGGTCGCTGACTTTTTAAAGCAACAAGAGCTGAAGCTCAAGAAGCACGATAAGATCAAACCTGCGTTACATAGTCACCTTTCTAAAAAAAGCGCAGATGTGAAGATCACTCGGGTGGAAAAAGTCACCGATGTAGTGGAAGAGAAAATTGCTTTTGATACCAAACATAAAAAGGATCGATCTCTTGAAAAAGGAAAAGAGAAGGTGCTTGAAAAAGGTGAAGAAGGTAAATTGAAGAAGCACTATGCCATTGTGAAAGAAAACGGCAAAGTGGTGTCTAAAGAATTAATTAAAGAGGTTACTGCAAAAGACAGTAAGGATCGTTTAGTGGCCGTTGGTACACAAGTGTCCAAGAAAGAACCTAAAGCGTCCCCTGCGGTTTCAAGAAGTAATGAATCGTCAGGAAAAGAGTTCTATGTGGCGTCCACAGCCTATACAGCGGGCTGTGCTGGATGTACGGGCAGAACGTCTACAGGATTTAATTTAAAAGCAAATCCTGGTGCAAAGGTCATAGCAGTTGATCCGAGTGTCATTCCGCTGGGCTCTAAAGTGTATGTGGAAGGCTATGGGTATGCCGTTGCATCAGACACTGGATCTGCTATAAAAGGGAATAAAATTGATGTGTTCGTCCCAAGTAAGTCGGCAGCTTATCAATGGGGAAATAAACGAGTGAAAATTAGAGTGCTCAAATAAACACATCAAATCATTTATATGAACAGAGGGCTTTGCGCACCCTCTGTTTTTTTGGTTATAATAGAAGCACTGTTTTCTAATTAATTAGACGCAAAAACAGCAAGGAAGGTTTCATTTTTTGACAAAAAAATGTAGATTGTTTTTGCAAGCGGAGGAATACATGAAAATCAAAGAAATCATTGTGGTGGAGGGTCGTGACGACACTGCTAGAGTAAAGATGGCAGTTGATGCAGATACGATTGAAACGAATGGATCTGCCATTGGCGATACAGTCATTCAACAAGTGCGTCTTGCTCAGGAGACGAGGGGGGTTATCATTTTAACTGATCCTGATTTCCCTGGGGAAAAGATCCGTAAAACCATCGCAGAGGCTGTCCCTGGCTGTAAGCACGCCTTTATACCAAAACACCTTGCGAAAGCGAAGCGGGACAAAGGAATTGGTGTCGAGCATGCTTCCTTGGATAGTATTCGAGAATGCCTTGCACATGTCCATGAGGAAATGGAAGAATCAGAAAGCGAGATTACGTTAGACGATTTATTTGACGCAGGCCTTATCGGAGGCGAAGCATCAAAACGCCGCCGCGAACGATTAGGTGTGCTTTTAAATATAGGATATACAAATGCGAAGCAGCTGCAAAAGCGTCTTCACATGTTCCAAATAACGAAAGAGGATTTTATTGCGGCCTTAAAGACCGTCATGCAGGAGGAAGCCGATGAATAAAGATATTGCGACGCCCATCAGAACGAAGGAAATACTGAAGAAGTACGGTTTCTCTTTTAAAAAGAGCTTAGGGCAAAACTTTTTAATTGATACGAATATTTTAGATCGCATTGTCGATCATGCAGAGATTACGGATGAGACCGGTGTGATTGAAATTGGCCCTGGTATCGGTGCGTTGACTGAACAGCTCGCTAAACGGGCAAAGAAAGTCACGGCTTTTGAAATCGACCAGCGCTTATTGCCGATTTTAAACGATACGCTTTCTCCATATGATAATGTCACCATTATTCATCAAGACGTATTAAAAGCAGATGTAAGAAAGGTGATTGAAGAACAGTTTGCTGACTGTAAAGAAGTAATGGTCGTAGCAAACCTTCCTTATTATGTGACGACACCAATTATTATGAAATTGCTTGAAGAAAACCTTCCATTGAAAGGCATCGTTGTCATGCTGCAAAAAGAAGTAGCAGATCGCATGGCCGCTGCTCCTTCATCAAAAGAATACAACTCTTTGTCGATTGCAGTGCAATTTTATACAGAAGCGAAGACGGTCATGGTTGTGCCGAAAACGGTTTTCGTCCCACAACCAAATGTGGATTCAGCGGTAATCAAACTAACTGTTCGTGAAACGCCTGCGGTCTCAGTAGACAATGATACGTTTTTCTTTCAACTGATTCGTGCGAGTTTTGGCCAGCGCCGGAAGACATTGATGAATAACTTGATGAACAATCTGCCAGACGGTAAGAAACATAAAGCCATCATTGAAGAAGCCCTTGTAACAGCTGAGGTTGATGGGAAACGCCGCGGTGAATCATTGTCAATCGATGAATTTGCCCGTTTGTCCAATGTTTTACACAAAGCCCTTTCATAAGGGCTTTTTTCTTTTGGTTTTCACCACTTCACCTGTTCAGGCATAGGCTAGAAAGAACAACACACCTGAAAGAAGAACAAGTGTAGCGTAAGACGATACCAACAGGATAAGAGCCTGATTGTGGAGTGAAAAGCATGCAATTTCAAATAGGAGATATGGTGACGAGGGCATCCTATCAGATGGATATTATGTTTCGTATCATTCGAATTGATGAGACAGACCAGCACGAAGCCACCGCCATTTTGCATGGGAATGAAGTGAGGCTGATCGCCGATGCGAAGATGTCAGATTTGGTCTTGATTCAAAAAGAGGAGCAGCTGACAAGAGAGAAGGACGATGAACGGAAAATTAACGAATCGCTCGACTTACTCAGGCAAGATTATCAGCTGCTTCGTGAAAAACAAGAGTATTATACGTCTGGACAATATCAGCATCAGGAGCAGTATTTTCATATGCCCGGAAAGGTTCTGCATTTAGATGGAGATGCTTCATACTTAAAGAAATGCTTAGATGTATATGAAAGAATCGGTGTACCTGTGTATGGTGTGCATTGCCACGAGAAGAAAATGCCAAGCATGATTGATTCATTAATTGATCAATACCGGCCTGATATTTTGGTCATCACAGGACATGATGCGTATTCTAAACAAAAGGGCGGTGTACACGATATCGGTGCATATCGTCATTCTCGTCATTTCGTTGAAACGGTTCAAAAGGCAAGAAGGAAGGTTCCGCATTTAGATCAGCTCGTGATCTTTGCAGGTGCCTGCCAATCTCATTTTGAATCATTAATTCAAGCAGGTGCTAATTTTGCAAGCTCACCCTCACGTGTCAACATTCATGCACTTGACCCCGTCTATATTGTTGCCAAGATCAGCTTCACTCCATTTGTAGATCGAATCAACGTGTGGGATGTGCTCCGAAATACGCTGACGAGAGAAAAAGGTCTCGGAGGGATTGAAACAAGGGGTGTTTTAAGGGTAGGTATGCCATATAAAAGAGACCATGAATCGACATAACCCGACTGATTTCAGTCTGGTTTTTTTTATGCTCAAAAAGAAATTTCATATGAATACATAATTCACCGGAATTTGAGAAAAATAGGGAGGAGAAAAGGTAGAAGTTTGTCAAAATTATTTTGTTGACAATGGCTCGTGTTGGTTGATATAATTTAATTTTTATTTGACAAAAATGGGCCGTTGTTGTATAATTATCTCAGTGAGGTGGATGCAATGGCGAAGACTTTGTCCGACATCAAAAGATCGCTTGATGGTAACTTAGGTAAACGTTTGACGTTAAAGGCTAACGGAGGCCGCCGAAAAACAATTGAGCGTTCGGGCATTTTAGCTGAAACGTACCCTTCTGTTTTTGTGATTCAATTAGATCAAGATGAGAATTCGTTTGAAAGAGTTTCTTACAGTTATGCAGATATACTGACTGAGACGGTCGAATTAACGTTCGATGATACCGCTAGCTCAGTCGCCTATTAATGGGCAGTGAACTTTTTGTTTACTGCTTTTTGTTTTGCCTTTTTTCTGTATGGGAGGCTGTCCATTATTTGAAAGGGGTAAAAGGCAGGAATCGATGCAAAATAAGAAAGCCACAAATGAGTGGCGATGATTCGAATTCTCGACCAAAGGGGCTGTTTCGTTTGGGTAGACGCCGAGGCATTATGTCAGATGAGTTCAAATACGAGCTGGCGAAGGATCTTGGATTTTATGATACCGTCAAAAATGGAGGCTGGGGAGAGATTCGTGCGCGTGACGCAGGAAATATGGTCAAACGTGCCATTGAATTAGCTCAACAGCACATGGCTCAAGAAGAGAATCAACGATAAAGAAATGATCAGGGATACCTCGCGTGTCTCTGGTCTTTTTTGCTTGAAAAAGTGAGTGTGCTGGGGGCAAAAGCCAATATTCATCAGATCCATCAAATGTGATACAATATTGATACTTATGTTTAGATGGAGAAGTAGGTGAAATGTTTGCGTATTTTAGAAAAAGCACCGGCAAAAATTAATCTCTCACTTGATGTTCATGGAAAAAGACCGGATGGATATCACGAAGTGGAGATGGTGATGACAACAATAGATCTTGCAGATCGACTAGAGCTGACGGAGCTGGACAAAGACGAAATCCGTGTATCATCTCATAATCGTTTTGTGCCAGATGATCAACGGAATTTGGCTTATCAGGCAGCTAAATTGTTAAAAACAAGATTCGGTATTCAAAAAGGCGTATCGATTGTCATCACAAAAGCAATTCCCGTCGCAGCAGGTTTAGCTGGAGGTAGCAGTGATGCCGCAGCAGCGCTTCGCGGCTTAAACCGTTTGTGGAAGTTAAATCTCACGTTAGATGAACTAGCTGAGCTTGGAGCGGAGATCGGCTCAGATGTCTCTTTTTGTGTGCACGGAGGGACAGCGCTAGCGACAGGACGTGGAGAGAAACTAAAGCATATTGCGACACCGCCGCATTGCTGGGTGATTTTAGCGAAGCCGGTGATTGGGGTATCTACAGCTGAGGTCTACAGACAATATGACGCAAGCAAAGTAGAACACCCAAATGTACAGCGTATGATTGAAGCAATTGAAGCGAAAGATTATAAAGAGATGTGCGGCTCACTCGGTAACGTGTTGGAATCTGTGACATTAAAGATGTATCCAGAAGTCGATATGATTAAGAGACAGATGAAGCGTTTCGGAGCAGATGCTGTATTAATGAGCGGCAGCGGGCCAACTGTATTTGGCTTGATTCAATATGAATCGAAGGTACAAAGAATATATAACGGACTGAGAGGATTTTGTGATCAGGTTTACGCTGTCCGCATGATCGGCGAACAAAATACCCTTGATTAAATCCGTATATTAAGTTATATTATTCATAAATTATTCGGGTTCTGGGGGTAAGTTCATGAAGTTTCGTCGAAGCGGCAGATTGGTGGACTTAACAAATTATTTGTTAACCCACCCGCACGTACTAGTACCTTTAACTTTTTTTGCAGAGCGATATCAATCTGCGAAGTCCTCTATTAGTGAAGACTTAACGATTATCAAACAGACCTTCGAACAGCAGGGAATAGGGACTTTACTTACTGTACCTGGCGCTGCTGGCGGAGTGAAATATATTCCAAAGATTCATCTAAAAGAAGCAGACGAAGTCGTCAACGATATCGGAGAGGCATTATCAACTCCTGAACGTGTGCTTCCTGGCGGTTATTTATATTTAACTGATGTTTTAGGCAATCCATCGATTCTTGCGAAAATCGGTAAGCTTTTTGCGACCATTTTTTCGGATCGACCGATTGATGTTGTCATGACTGTTGCGACGAAAGGTATTCCGATTGCCTATTCTGTTGCAGGTTATTTAAATGTGCCTGTTGTGATCGTTAGAAAAGATAATAAGGTAACTGAAGGATCAACTGTGAGTATTAATTATGCATCAGGTTCTTCTAACCGAATTCAAACCATGTCACTTGCAAAGCGGAGCTTAGATAAAGGATCCAATGTGTTGATTATTGATGACTTTATGAAAGCAGGCGGAACCATTAATGGCATGATGAATCTTCTAGAGGAATTTAATGCAAATGTTGCAGGGATCGGTGTTTTATTAGAAGATGAAGGCGTAGATGAACGTCTTGTCGATGAATATGTATCACTTTTAAAGCTTTCAACCATTGATATGAAGCAGAAAATCATTGAGATTAATGAAGGTAATTTCCACGAGTTTTTTCATTCGAAAGCTTAAGCTTTGATCAAACATGTATTTGAATGGGAGAGATTGATATGACAAAAGTTGTTCAAACCAAAAACGCGCCAGCAGCCATTGGACCTTACTCTCAAGGGATTATCGTCAATAACATGTTTTACAGCTCAGGGCAGATTCCGTTAACGCCAGCTGGAGATTTTGTGAATGGAGATATTAAAGAACAAACACATCAAGTGTTTCATAATCTTAAAGCCGTCCTTGAAGCAGCGGGTGCTTCCTTTGAAACAGTCGTGAAAGCAACGGTTTTCATTAAAGATATGGAACAATTCGCTGAAGTGAATGAAGTGTACGGTGAATACTTCCATACACATAAGCCAGCTCGTTCATGTGTAGAAGTAGCCAGACTTCCAAAAGATGCACTTGTAGAAATTGAAGTTGTGGCATTAGTGAAATAAACAGGCCATCTCTTTGGAAACCGATTGGTTTCATTATATGTATGAAAAGGCATCGTCATGATGTCTTTTTTCACGCAACCGATGTAAGCGCCGTCATTAAAATGACAAAAAATGTATAAATATCCCGATATTTCAAAAAAAGTTTAAAAAAAGAGCAGGAGAATCACCACAATCGTTGAATACCTAATTAATGCTTTTATATTGGGAAAAGGTGGTGAACTACTGTGGAAGTTACTGACGTAAGATTACGCCGCGTGAATACCGATGGTCGCATGAGGGCGATTGCATCCATCACGCTGGACCACGAATTTGTTGTTCATGATATTCGTGTGATTGATGGAAACAATGGCTTGTTTGTTGCAATGCCTAGCAAACGTACGCCTGATGGAGAGTTTCGCGACATTGCACATCCAATTAATTCAAGCACTCGGGGTAAAATCCAAGATGCTGTTTTAAATGAGTATCATCGCTTAGGCGAAGAGGAAGAGACAATTGAATATGAAGAAGCTGGAGCTTCTTAAAGATATGTGAACCTAAAAAGACAGCTTTAAGAGAAAATGAATGTTTTCTTTTAAATGCTGTCTTTTTTGCGTTTTTTCTCTTGTTCCTTATGTCTCCCGTTCATTAGAAAATTAATGCACTTCCTCTTGTATCCTTGAAATCAGTCCTTATTTAGGATATATTTTTCTATGGATAATAGGGATATTGGAGGCCAATCAATGGATAAGCGGTTCGCAGTGATTTTAGCAGCGGGAAAAGGAACAAGAATGAAGTCAAAGTTATACAAAGTACTTCATCCAGTTTGCGGAAAGCCAATGGTCGAGCATGTGGCAGATCAAGCGTTAAAGCTATCTTTAGCCAAGCTTGTGACGATTGTCGGTCATGGAGCAGAGGACGTCAAGAAGCAGCTTGGGGACAGAAGTGAATATGCACTTCAAGAAGAACAGCTGGGAACAGCACATGCCGTCAAACAAGCTAAATCGTTCCTCGCGCAGGAAAAGGGAACAACCATTGTCATTTGTGGAGATACACCATTATTGACAGCGGAAACAATGGAAGCCATGTTAAGCGAGCATCAAAAACAACAAGCGAAAGTGACGATTTTGACAGCACACGCGGATGATCCAACAGGTTATGGACGTATTATTCGTGATGAAACAGGTGCTGTAGTAAAAATCGTCGAGCATAAAGATGCAAATGATGCTGAACGTCAAGTGAATGAAATTAATACTGGAACCTATTGCTTTTCAAATGAAGATCTTTTCCGTGTGATTGAGCAAGTGTCAAATGAAAATGCACAAGGTGAATACTATTTGCCGGATGTCATTGAAATTCTAAAGAATGAAGGACAGACGGTTGCAGCGTATCAAACACCGCATTTTGAAGAAACACTTGGAGTCAATGATCGTAGCGCTCTATCACAAGCAGAGCAATTCATGAAGCGACGTATTAATCATCAGCATATGAAGAATGGTGTAACCTTGATTGATCCTGAGAACACGTATATCTCGCCAGATGCAGTCATCGGTGAAGATACAATGATTTATCCTGGGACGGTCATCAAAGGGAATGTAAAGATTGGTGCAGATGCCACAATCGGTCCGAACACTGAAATTGTTGATAGCGTAATTGGAGATCGGACAGTCATTAAGCAGTCTGTTGTCTGCGATAGTGAAGTTGGGGTAGATGTGACAATTGGACCGTTTGCTCATATTCGCCCGTTGTCGAAAATTGGCGATGAAGTGAAGATCGGAAATTTTGTCGAAATCAAGAAAACAGTTTTCGGTGACCGAAGCAAAGCGTCTCATCTCAGCTATATTGGAGATGCAGAGGTCGGAGCGGATGTAAACCTTGGTTGTGGATCCATTACAGTTAATTATGATGGGAAGAACAAATTCTTAACGAAGATTGAAGATGGCGCATTTATTGGCTGCAATTCAAATCTCGTTGCACCAGTCACTGTCGGAAAAGGGGCATATGTTGCAGCCGGTTCAACGGTTACAGAAGATGTACCGCAGGATGCATTGTCTATTGCTAGAGCAAGACAAGTCAATAAAGAAGATTATGTGAAAAATATTCATAAAAAATAATCCAAATACCCGGAGGTTTACCATGTCTAATCGTTATGCTGATGCGAATTTAAAGATATTCTCTTTGAATTCAAACCCTGAACTTGCCAAAGAAATTGCCGATCGTATCGGAGTTGATGTAGGAAAGAGCTCTGTTAAACGTTTTAGTGACGGTGAAGTCCAAATCAATATTGAAGAAAGTATCCGTGGCTGTGATTGTTATGTTATTCAATCTACTAGTGCGCCAGTCAATGAGCACATTATGGAGCTACTCATTATGGTAGATGCACTAAAACGCGCTTCTGCGAAAACGGTCAATATTGTCATCCCTTATTACGGATATGCACGTCAAGATCGTAAGGCGAAACCTCGTGAGCCAATCACGGCGAAGCTTTTTGCGAACTTACTTGAAACAGCAGGTGCTACACGTGTCATTGCACTTGACCTTCATGCGCCGCAAATCCAAGGTTTCTTTGATATTCCAATCGATAACTTAATGGCTGTGCCAATCTTAACAAACTATTTTGAACAGAAAAACTTGAATGATATCGTTGTTGTGTCTCCTGACCACGGTGGTGTTACGCGTGCGCGCAAAATGGCGGACCGCCTGAAAGCACCAATCGCAATTATCGACAAACGTCGTCCGAAGCCGAACGTGGCTGAAGTGATGAACATCATTGGGAACATTGAAGGCAAAACGGCGATTCTCATCGATGATATCATTGATACAGCTGGTACGATTACACTTGCTGCAAATGCACTTGTGGAAAATGGAGCGGCTGAAGTCTATGCTTGTTGTACTCACCCAGTATTGTCTGGACCAGCAGTAGAACGTATTACAAACTCTAAAATTAAAGAATTAGTTGTGACAAACAGTATTCACTTAACAGATGACAAGAAAGTTGGAAAATTCATTCCGCTTTCAGTTGGGCCTTTGCTTGCAGAAGCCATCATCCGTGTACATGAAGAAGAATCTGTGAGCTACCTTTTCAGCTAATTTTCTGATTGAAAAAGGCCCTAGGCATCAGCTTGGGGTCTTTTTGCTGTGATAAATGAAAGGCAAACATGTTTAAAATGATTCAGTTATGGGTATTTATGAAAGTAGTGACAAAAAAGAAATAGGATGGTGCTGAATATGGCAACTTTAAAAGCAAATAAAAGAACTGATTTCAAACGTTCCACACTGCAAAAAATCCGTCATTCAGGACACGTTCCTGGTGTCATATACGGAAAAAATACAGACAACCTTGCTGTTTCATTAGACAGTATTGATTTATTAAAGACATTACGTGATGAAGGAAAAAACACAATCATCACATTAGACGTTGGCGGTGAAACAAAATCTGTGATGGTAACAGAACTGCAAACAGATCCGTTGAAAAATGAGCTTGTCCACGCTGATTTCCAAGTGGTCGACTTACAGCGAGAAATTGACGCAGATGTACCTGTACAACTCATTGGCGAATCCAAAGGTGTAAAGGATGGCGGTGTGCTTCAGCAGCCACTATTTGAGCTATCCATTACAGCAAAACCAAAGGATATCCCGCAAAATATTGAAGCTGATATTACGAACTTAGAAGTAAATGACGTACTAACAGTTGGTGATCTGTCTGTTCAGTCTACGTATCAGATTAATAATGATCCAGAAGAAGTTGTTGCTTCGATCTTACCGCCTCAGCAATCAGAGGTTCCAGAGCCAGATAGTGAAAAGGAAACGCAAGAGCCTGAGGCCATTAAAGAAAAAGATGACAGCGAAGAATAACTGGTCAATTAGAGACGTAACCCTCCCGCGGTTACGTCTTTTGTGCTAGAATGAAAAGAATTCATACGTTTTGCATGAGGCAATCACATTGGCTCATTTTTTAGGCGTGTGCATGTGCGACAAAGGAGGTTATTGGTTTCATGATTGCGTTCGTTGGATTGGGTAATCCAGGAAAAGAATATGAAAAAACAAGACATAACGTCGGGTTTATGACAATAGATGAACTATCAAAAAAATGGGACATCCCATTAAATCAATCAAAATTCCATGGACAATATGGAACTGGGTTTGTTTCGGGGCAAAAGGTTCTACTTGTGAAGCCTCTTACATATATGAACTTATCAGGGGAATGTGTGCGTCCGCTGATGGATTACTATGATATTCCCCTTGAACATTTGAAGGTCATCTATGATGATCTTGATTTGCCAACGGGCCGGATTCGTTTGCGTACTAAAGGAAGTGCAGGCGGACATAACGGAATCAAATCGTTGATTCAGCATTTAGGTTCACCAGAGTTTGACCGATTCCGTATCGGCATCGGCCGTCCACAAAACGGCATGAAGGTCGTCGATTACGTGCTAGGACGCTTCTCAGAGGAAGAACAGCCCGATATCTCATCTGCTATTCAAGCATCTGTTGAAGCTTGTGAAGCGGCTTTAACAAAGCCATTTTTAGAAGTGATGAATGATTTTAACAAGAAGGTATAAGAATGATAAGCAAAGCACATACTGATCATAAAATCTCAGCATGGGAGGATCACGTATGGCTTTGCACTATTACTGCCGGCACTGTGGTGTAAAGGTTGGCAGTCTAGATGAATCCGCTGTCCAAAGTGAAGCACTTGGATTTCATCACTTAACAAATGAGGAAAGAAACGATATGATTTCTTATAGGGAAAATGGTGATTTACATGTACAAACCATTTGTGAGGATTGCCAAGAGGCGCTCGAAAGAAATCCTGATTACCATCAGTATCATACCTTTATTCAATAAAAAGCTTTGGTGTAGATAATAGACCAAAGCGTTTTTCTGTTTTAAACAAGCAGGGAGGAGGAGCCAAATGAAAAATATACAATCATTTATCAAACAAAGTGATGATTTTCAGTCCATTTTTAATGGGCTAAAGGAAGGTTTAAAAGAACAACTGCTCGCCGGACTATCAGGCTCCGTCAGATCTTTATTTACAGCCGCCATATCAGACGAATTAAAGCGGCCGATGTTTATTGTGACACACAACTTATATCAAGCGCAGAAGGTCACAGATGATCTAGCAAGTGTGATGCCAGATCGCTCGGTCCTTCTTTATCCTGTCAATGAACTCATTGCATCTGAAATTGCTGTGGCAAGCCCGGAGCTTAGAGCGCAGCGTCTTGATGTATTGAATCGTCTCGCGAATGGAGAAAATCCGATTGTCGTGACCCCAGCAGCTGCAGTGCGTAGAATGCTTCCTCCTGTTGAGCTCTGGAAGGAGAGTCAGATCCATTTAAAGGTTGGTGAAGAAATTGATTTGGAGGCGTTTTCAAAACAACTCGTGCAAATCGGTTATGACCGGACGTCCATGGTCGCTGCGCCCGGAGACTTTAGTGTGCGCGGAGGCATCATTGACATTTATGCGTTAACGGAAGACCACCCGATCCGTATTGAGCTGTTTGATACAGAAGTGGATTCTATTCGGTCCTTCCACTCTGACACGCAGCGTTCATTGGAAACACTTCAAGAAATCAAGATTGGCCCGGCGAAAGAGCTGATTGTAAGAGGGCCTGAACGAGTGAGAGCGATTGAACAGCTTGACGAAGGTCTTGCCAGTAGCTTAAAGAAATTCAACTCGGATAAACAAAAAGAACTGCTCCATCAGAATATTTCTGCTGATCGTGAGAAGCTGCTAGAAGGTATTGTGACACAAGAAATGACGAAGTATCTGTCCTATTTCTATGAAAAGCCTGCTAGTTTGCTAGATTATACATCGCAGGATACGATTATCATTCTAGATGAAATCAGCAGAATTCAGGAGATGGAAGAACAGCTTGAACAGGAAGAAGCAGATTGGACAATTAGTCTGCTGGAAGAAGGGAATATCCTGCATGATCTAGCCCTTTCCTTCCCATTTCAAGAGCTGTTCAATCAGCAATCGAGATCGATTCTGTACTATTCCTTATTTTTGAGACATGTTCAGCAGACCAATCCGCAAAATATCGTCAATGTATCTAGTAAGCAAATGCAGAATTTCCACGGGCAGATGAATGTGCTTGCAAGTGAAATTGAACGCTACAAAAAGCAGAATTATACGGTAGTCTTTTTAGGTGCGGATGAAGAGCGGACAGAGAAGCTGTCATCTGTTTTGCATGATTATGACATTGAAGCAGCTCTTGCTAAACCTGATGCTGAGCTTGTCAGCGGGCAAGTATATATTTTACAAGGTGAGCTGCAAACCGGTTTTGAACTGCCTTTATCCAAAATTGCTGTCATTACAGAGGGTGAACTTTTCAAGAAACGTGTGAAGAAGCAGGCACGTAAGCAAAAGCTGACGAACGCAGAGCGAATCAAAAGCTATTCAGAGCTGCAAGTGGGCGATTACGTGGTGCACATTAACCACGGGATCGGTAAGTATTTAGGAATTGAAACGCTTGAAATTGGCGGCATTCATAAAGATTATTTAAATATTCATTATCAAGGAAGCGACAAGCTTTATGTCCCTGTTGAACAAATTGATCAGGTGCAGAAGTATGTTGGGTCAGAAGGAAAAGAACCAAAGCTATACAAACTAGGCGGTAGCGACTGGAAGCGCGTGAAGAAAAAAGTAGAATCATCTGTGCAGGACATTGCAGATGATCTAATTAAGCTGTACGCAGAACGTGAAGCAAGCAAAGGGTATGCCTTCTCGCCTGACCATGAGATGCAGCGCCAGTTTGAATCTGCATTCCCTTACCAAGAAACAGACGATCAAATTCGCTCGATTCATGAAATCAAGCAAGACATGGAGCGGGAGCGCCCGATGGATCGTCTGCTTTGTGGAGATGTGGGCTATGGAAAAACAGAGGTGGCGATTCGAGCGGCCTTCAAAGCCATTGCTGACGGGAAGCAGGTGGCACTGCTTGTACCAACAACGATCTTAGCGCAGCAGCATTTTGACACGATTATGGACAGATTCCAAGACTATCCTGTTAAAATCGCTCAGCTTAGCCGCTTCCGTACACGAAAAGAAACAACAGAAACATTAAAAGGGCTGAAAAACGGAACGATTGATATGGTCATTGGGACGCATCGTCTTCTTTCAAAAGACATTGTGTACAAGGATTTAGGACTGTTAATTATCGATGAAGAGCAGCGCTTCGGTGTGACGCATAAAGAGAAAATTAAACAAATGAAAGCCAATATTGATGTGCTGACGTTAACGGCAACGCCAATTCCTCGTACGCTTCATATGTCGATGCTTGGCGTACGTGACTTATCTGTTATTGAAACACCACCTGAGAACCGTTTCCCAGTTCAAACCTATGTTGTCGAGTACAATGGTGCGTTAGTTAGAGAAGCCATTGAGCGAGAACTGGCAAGAGGCGGCCAAGTGTACTTCCTTTATAACCGAGTGGAGGATATTGAACGAAAAGCAGATGAAATCTCGATGCTTGTTCCAGACGCAAAAGTAAGCTACGCACACGGGAAAATGAGTGAGAACGAGCTGGAATCCGTGATGATTAATTTCCTAGAAGGTGAATCGGATGTACTCGTCAGTACAACCATTATCGAAACGGGCGTAGACATACCAAATGTGAACACGCTCATTGTTCATGATGCTGATAAAATGGGGCTTTCGCAACTGTACCAGTTAAGAGGACGAGTTGGGCGCTCGAATCGTGTGGCCTATGCTTATTTCACTTATCGAAAAGACAAAGTGCTTTCTGAAGTAGCTGAGAAAAGACTTCAAGCTATTAAAGAATTCACTGAGCTCGGATCAGGCTTTAAGATTGCGATGCGTGACTTAACGATTCGAGGAGCAGGAAATTTACTTGGTGCACAGCAGCATGGATTTATTGATTCTGTTGGATTCGACCTTTACTCTCAGATGCTGAAAGAAGCCATTGAAGAAAGAAGAGGCGATACGACTGCTCAAGAAAAATTTGAGCCGGAAATTGATCTCCAAATTGATGCCTACATTCCAGATAGCTATATTTCTGATGGCAAACAAAAGATCGAGATGTATAAACAGTTTAGAGCGATTGGATCAATAGAAGAGCGGAAAGAGCTTCAAGATGAAATGATTGACCGATTCGGAGAATATCCGCAAGAAGTGGCTGACTTGTTCACGATTGCGACGATGAAGGTGTACGCTGTGCAGGAACGTGTCGAGTTGATCAAGATGGAGAAAGGCATTGTCAGACTAACTCTCGATGAAAAAGCAAGCAGCGACATCGATGGTCAAAAATTATTTGAGCTTGGCAGTCAATATGGACGTGATATCGGTCTTGGCATGGAAGGCAGCAAGCTGATTATTTCTGTCCAAACAAAAGGCAAGAAAACGGAGGAGTGGCTTGAAGTCGTTCTTCGTATGCTTCGAGGTCTTCAAGATGTGAAAAAAGAAACCATTCCATCTTCATAAAATTTTGTTGGTCTCTCGTGTATATTACGTTTGATGTGACGGATACTAATCTCAGGGTCAAGTGGTGAATGTTGCATAAAGTGGACGCTTTTGTTCCATTCACCCAACACATCATCAAACGAAAGAGAGGCAGCAGTGAATGAAAGCAACTGGAATTGTACGCCGCATCGATGATCTAGGTAGAGTGGTTATACCGAAGGAGATTCGCAGAACATTGCGTATCCGGGAAGGAGATCCACTTGAGATTTTTGTCGACCGCGATGGAGAAGTCATTTTGAAGAAGTATTCACCGATTAGTGAGCTAGGAGACTTTGCGAAGGAATATGCTGATGCTTTATTCGACAGTTTGGGTCATTCTATCCTCATCTGTGATCGTGATACGTATATTGCTGTATCCGGCAGTTCAAAAAAAGAGTACTTAAACAAATCCATTAGTGATTTACTTGAACGAACAATGGATCAGCGTAATTCTGTATTAGAGGACAGCAAAAAAGAAATTCAGCTTGTGGATGGTATTGATGATGATGTATCAGCTTATACCATTGCACCTATTGTTGCAAACGGAGATCCAATTGGCGCCGTCGTTTTATTTTCTAAAGAGCGTTCAATGGGAGAAGTGGAGCATAAAGCGGCAGAAACGGCAGCTGGCTTCTTAGCCCGTCAAATGGAACATTAGGTCTAATAATTCTATATCATCTTGATAAAAAGAAAGAATGCCGATGAAATCATCTGATTTTGTCGGCGTTTTTTATATGGGATGAAACAAAATAATGAATGTATCGTCTACTCCTTAGAAAGAAACGGCTTGCCAGTCACATATGATATAATGAGTGCGTTTTAATGCAGGTATATTTTTTGATTGAACATAAAGGAGTCATCCATGAAAAATGCTGTGAATCAGCCGCATTGGCTTTTCCAAGGTGCGGTGATTTTAACCATCGCAGGCTTGTTATCAAAGGTACTGAGTGCCGTATATCGTGTCCCTTTTCAAAATATCGTAGGAGACACAGGTTTTTATATTTATCAGCAGGTCTATCCCTTTCTTGGCATTGCGATCATGCTCGGCACCACTGGTTTTCCTGTGATGGTGTCCAAGCTCCTGAGCGAGCATGGTGAGGAGAATCGCCGAATTATTACAAAGGTATCCTTGGTGTATATCACTTTGCTGAGCTTGGTCTTATTTCTTTGTTTATATATAGGAGCAGGCACAATTGCGAATCTCATGGCAGACAGTCAATTAATGCTTCTCATCCAGATGAGTTCGTTTGTGTTTCTATTTCTGCCGCTTACCGTGATGCTGAGGGGTGTTTTTCAGAGTGATGGGCTGATGCTCCCCACTGCGGTCTCTCAATTGGCTGAGCAGCTCATCAGAGTAGGCGTCCTGCTTGTTTTATCTTTCTATTTCGTGAGACATGGCTATTCGCTTTATGAAACAGGAGCGGGTGCGGTGTTCTCTTCTATAGCTGGAAGTGCTGCTTCACTCCTTTTGCTTCTTTTCCTTTGGCTGACCTATCGGAAGCGGTTGTCAGCGAGCAAGACATTAAAACAGGCTACACTGCGGAAAAAAGATGTGCTGAAGAGTTTGGTGCTGTATACATTGACGATTTGTGTGAGTGGATTGCTGATCCTATGGATGCAAATGATCGATGCTTTTCACTTGTATGCGCTACTGCGCAGTGAGGGACTGAGTGAAGCAGCTGCAAAGGCGGCAAAAGGCGTATATGACCGAGGTCAGCCGTTCCTGCAGCTCGGGACGGTGTTTGCAATTAGTATCGGGACGTCTCTTGTTCCGTTTTTGTCGTCGGCCTTAAGAAAAGGGCAGCATGAAGCAATTCGTGAAAAAGTACGTACATCGTTTAAGGCAACATCGGTGCTGGGGATTGGTTCAGCTGTCGGGCTTATATGTATTTTATCGTCTGTGAACATTATGCTTTTTCGTAATGACTTAGGGACAGATGCGTTGCAAATATTTTGCATATCCATTGCCTTTACATCAATGGCGATTACGCAAACCGCTTTACTTCAGGGTCTGGGACATACCGTGTACCCGGCTGTTGTGGTCCTGATCAGTGTACTGGTGAAATGGGGGCTGACGCTGGCTCTTGTCCCGTTATTCGGCATTTATGGAGCTGCTTGGTCGACTGTTTGTGGGTTTCTCGCCGCCGCTGCGCTCAATGCGGTGTATTTGAAGCATAAAGGGTGGATTTCAATAAGAGAGCTATTCCCAGTGAAAATTCTTTTATCAGCAGCATTCATGGCCGTCGTTTTAATTGGATATCAGGCATTGTTTTCTTGGGTCATTCCCTTTGAGAAACGTCCGTTTTCTGTTTTAGAGAGCCTGACTTCAGTTTTTATTGGTGGTTTCGCCTTTTTATATAGTATTCTTAAGCTAGACGTATTTACGGAAGAGGAATGGAGACTCATTCCATTAGGAGAAAAGATTTTATATTTTAAACAGATGAGAGGGAATCGAAATGGCAGGTAAGATTACAGTCGTTGGTCTTGGGGCAGGCGACATGGATCAGCTGACGCTCGGTGTATATAAGCAACTGAAGCAGGCGAAAGAAGTATACATGAGAACGCAGGATCATCCACTCACCGCAGAATTGATGCAGGAGGTCCCGTCTCTGACCTTTTTTGATGAGATTTATGAAAAGCATGATCAGTTTGATGCAGTGTATGAGGAAATCACAGACATTCTCTTCCGAGAGGCTGCGGAGAAAGATATTGTGTATGCAGTACCAGGTCACCCGTTTGTAGCGGAAAAGACAGTGCAACTTCTTGTTTCACAACAGAAGGAGCGCGGGGTTGAGGTGTACGTGGCTGGTGGACAAAGCTTTTTGGATGCGACGTTTAATTCCTTACAGATTGACCCAATTGAAGGGCTGCAATTCGTTGACGCAGGGGATATGAGAGCGGATGATCTGAAGTTGACTCAGCATGTGTTGATCTGTCAAGTATATGATCAGATGACAGCCTCGAATGTGAAGCTGACCCTCATGGAAAAGCTACCTGACGATTATGAAGTCTTTATCGTAACGGCAGCTGGAAGCAGTCAGGAACAGATTACAGGTGTTCCTTTATTTGAACTTGATCGAGATGTGTCGATAAATAACTTAACGAGTGTTTATGTGCCTCCAATCCAAGATGAAAAGCTACTCTATCAACAATTTGACACTTTCCGTGAAGTCATTCGTACATTAAGAGGTCCTGGCGGCTGTCCTTGGGATCAAAAACAAACGAATGAGTCGCTCAAATCATATTTAATTGAAGAATGTTATGAGCTGCTGGAAGCCATAGATGAAGACGATCCAGATCATATGGTTGAAGAACTCGGAGATGTACTGCTTCAAGTTTTACTCCATGCTCAAATTGGTGAAGATGATGGTTACTTCTCAATGGATGACGTCATCCAGCATGTCACAGAAAAAATGATTCGACGACATCCGCATGTGTTTGGTGATACGGATGTGTCTGAAGCATCAGATGTCGTCGCCAACTGGGAAAAAATCAAGCAGCAGGAAAAACCGGAGCGTGCAGCATCTATTTTGCAATCCATTCCAACGACACTTCCAGCTTTAACAAAAGCTTATAAGCTCCAAAAGAAAGCAGCGAAAGTGGGCTTCGATTGGACAGAAGTAGAGGATATTTGGAACAAATACGAAGAGGAAAAGCGGGAATTCCTTGTGGAAGTGGCAGAGAAAACGGATGAAGGTGCAACAAAGCAGATGAAGGATGAATTTGGGGATCTTTTATTTGTTCTCGTCAACATCGGCAGATTTTATCACCTAGAGCCTGAAACCGCCCTCTCTTCTGCAAACACAAAATTCATGCGGCGCTTTCAGCATATTGAACAAAAAGCAAAGGACATAGGGCGTTCACTAGAAGACTTGACCCTAGAAGAAATGGACGATCTGTGGAACGATGCCAAACGCATAGAAAGAGGTGAACATACATGAGACTAGATAAATTCTTAAAAGTGTCTCGTTTAATTAAAAGAAGAACATTGGCAAAAGAAGTAGCCGATCAAGGGAGAATTTCCATTAATGGCACGCAGGCGAAAGCCAGCTCTGACGTGAAAGAAGGGGACGAGCTTCAAATTCGCTTCGGCCAAAAGCTTGTGACTGTTCAAGTCAACGAGTTAAAAGACACAACGAAAAAAGAAGAAGCTGCTGGCATGTATACCGTGCTAAAAGAAGAGAAAACAGCAGAATAGGGCTTGTTCTAAATGTCCCGCCTGTCACATACAATGCAGTAACAATGCAAGTATGAGATATGGGGGATGTATAAATGAATCAATATTATAATCAACCTCAAGGCACGAAGTTGTCATCAGAAGCCGAGCATCATGTCACAATGCGCAACAGAAAGCATTTAGATATTACCGGGGTCAAACAAGTCGAGAGCTTTGATAATGAAGAATTTCTGCTTGAGACTGTCATGGGAGTCCTCGCCATTCGCGGAGAAAATCTGCAAATGAAAAACTTAGATGTAGAAAAGGGCGTTGTGTCCATTAAAGGGCGTGTCTTTGACTTAATCTATGTAGATGAGCAGCACGGGGAGAAAGCTAAAGGATTTTTTAGCAAGCTGTTTAAATGACACTGACGGTCCAGTTTTATACGATGCTTTCGATGGCGGCGATGGGCATCTGGCTGGGCGCATCGCTGGATACGTACAAGCTGTTTGTGAACCGTGAAAAAACAGCAAAATGGCTGCTGGTCATTCACGACCTCCTTTTTTGGGTGGTGCAGGGTCTCTTATTCTTTTATGTCCTGCTGCTGACCAATGAGGGAGAATTCAGGCTTTATATTTTTCTAGCTGTTGCTTTAGGTTTCTCGATGTACCAGGCATTGATGAAACAGCTGTATATGAACATCCTCAAGTTTGTGATGAGGTGTATTTATCAGACTGTTCTCGTCCTGAAAAGGCTGATCATGTCGATGGTTTTCCAGCCCATTCGCTGGATCGTTGGTTTGATCATAAGTGCTCTTCTGTTCTTGTTCCACTCGCTCTTACGCCTTGTTCGTTTTGCGTTTCGACTCGTGTGGAAGGTGCTGTATATTGTTTGTTATCCGCTTATTTGGTTACTCAATGTAACCATTATTCATCGAATTCCCGAAAAATGGCGAACATCAATGAGGTTGTTTTTCTCAAAAGGAGCAGGAATTTTACAAGGGATCAAGAAAGTATCTCGTACCATGAAAACGAAATGGAAACAATTCTGGACAAAGTAAGAGAGGAGGCCTTCATCCTTGAACGAGAGAAAAAGAAATATCGCACAAATTCAAAATGATTATCAAAAACAAATGGAACAGCAAGCGCAGCGCCTAAAACGCAAACGCCGGGGACTCCTTAGAAGGCTTACCGTGTTTGGAGTCATTGTGCTCATGTTTGCTGTTTTGGTAACAAGTGCCCTCTGGTCGCAATCGTCTGCATTGAAAGAAAAAGAAGAGAAGAAGGTTGCGCTTGAAAAAGAATTGAAGCAATTACAAACAAAGCAGGAAGATATTTCTGATGAAATCAAAAAGCTGAAAAGCAAAGAATACGTACTCGAACTGGCACGACGGGACTATTATATGTCTAAAAAAGGCGAAAAAATCTTTGATGTGGGCAATAAGAGCGATTAGCCTTGTTGACACTTAAAATTCAGTTTATGTATAATTGAACAAATGAGATTTTTTTATAAGTCTAAGGAGGAGCACTTTTTTTATGTCGATTGAAGTTGGCAGCAAGTTACAAGGGAAAGTTACGGGCATTACAAATTTTGGAGCTTTTGTGGAGTTGCCAGGCGGTTCAACTGGTCTCGTTCATATCAGTGAGGTAGCCGATAACTATGTAAAAGATATTAATGAGCATTTAAAAGTCGGTGAACAAGTTGAAGTGAAAGTGATTAACGTTGAAAAAGACGGTAAAATCGGCTTGTCCATTAAAAAAGCAAAAGATCGTCCTCAACAACAACAATCAAGACCGAGCAGAAATGATTTCCGTCCGAAGGAATCGTTTGAGCAAAAAATGAACAAATTCTTAAAAGATAGTGAAGACCGCTTAACATCTTTAAAACGTAACACGGAATCAAAACGTGGGGGACGCGGAGCAAGAAGAGGTTAACTTGTTGCTGCTTTCTATATATCTTTCACAACAAAGCACCTGCTGTTTAGCGGGTGCTTTTTTTCAATACAAATTCAACGTTTTTTGTGATTTCGCCATTTAATTTAAAACTTTCTATTGACGGACAAGCGAATCCTTTGTATTATAGTTCTTGTGCTTCTTAGCGCATTTTACATTATGGCGGTGTAGCTCAGCTGGCTAGAGCGTACGGTTCATACCCGTGAGGTCGGGGGTTCGATCCCCTCCGCCGCTATCCTTTTAAAAAGAACAATAAGCAAGGCCCGTTGGTCAAGCGGTTAAGACACCGCCCTTTCACGGCGGTAACACGGGTTCGAATCCCGTACGGGTCATCTTCCAAACAGCTTTCTATAGGAAAGCTGTTTTTTTGTGCTTTCGTAAAATTCTGATGAAAGACATCGACTTTCAAGAAAGTATGCCTTTTTGGCAAATAAAGCGTCGAACGTTTTATGGAAACGACAACTTCTTTTGACAAAATTTCTTTTTCACCTTCGCTATAATGACAAGCAACGAATATCAGGTGGGGGATGAAAAGATGGAAAAACTAGAAAGAAGAACTGATTTAACGGGAGCCGGGTTTGAAAGAATCAGTGCAGGGTTAAAAAAGATGAAAAACCTGTTTCTTCATCATACGCATTCTCTTTTTTTCTATAAAGGGTTTATTTATGTTGTTCTGGGCTTTTTATTGGGACGAGCCTTTATCTTATCTGAAATTATGCCGTTTGCATTGCCTTTCTTTGGGTCCATGCTGCTCATTAAAAGGGATAAAGCAATGCTTGCTTGTCTTGCTTTACTCGCTGGAGCGATGACGATATCACCTCAAAATGCATTATTCGTGTTTGCGTCATTGATCGTGTTCCTTCTCATGTCAAAGGTCGTTTCATTCATCATCAAAGACCCAGTGAAAACATTACCGGTTGTGATTGTGCTCTCAATGCTGATGACCAGGGGAACTTTTGTTTACCTCGAGCAGGGTGCGGTTCAAAGCTATGACTATGTGATGGCGGGGGTTGAAGCTGGACTTGCCTTCATTTTGACACTGATTTTTCTTCAAAGTTTGCCGATTTTTACAGTCAGGAAAATCAAACACTCTTTAAAGGTTGAAGAAATTATTTGCTTTATGATATTAATCGCTTCAGTTTTAACAGGTCTGGCTGGGATCACATTTCAAGGAATGCAGGCAGAGCATATTTTGTCACGATATGTAGTGCTGAGCTTTGCCTTTATTGGAGGAGCGAGTATTGGTTGTACAGTGGGTGTTGTAACTGGATTAATTCTTGGTCTCGCCAACATCGGCAACCTTTATCAGATGAGTCTGCTTGCCTTTTCGGGCTTATTAGGCGGATTACTAAAAGAGGGGAAAAAAGCAGGAGCAGCCATCGGCTTGATTGTGGGTTCTTTACTAATCTCCCTCTACGGTGAAGGGTCAGCAGGGCTAATGACAACGCTATATGAATCACTCATCGCAGTTGCACTGTTTTTGCTCACGCCACAGTCAGTAACGTCCAAGGTGGCAAAATATATTCCTGGTACGGTAGAGCATGTACAGGAACAGCAGCAATATGCCAGAAAAGTAAGAGACGTGACAGCAAAAAAGGTAGATCAATTCTCTAATGTATTTCATGCGCTGTCTGAGAGTTTTGCGACATTTTACGAATCCATTCCTGAGGAGAAGAAGCAGGAAGAGGATGTAGATCTTTTTTTAAGTACGATCACAGAACGTTCCTGTCAAACGTGCTATAAGAAAAATAAATGCTGGGTGCAGAACTTTGATACAACCTATGAACTCATGAAACAAGTTATGCATGAATCTGATGAAAAAACGTACGAGCATAACCGGAAGTTGAAAAAGAAATTCAGTCAGCACTGCTCAAAATCAAAGCATGTAGAAGAATTGATTGAAGAGGAGATAGCTTACTATAAAGCAAATCAGACCTTAAAGAAAAAGGTCCAAGACAGCAGGCGCCTTGTCGCCGAACAACTGATGGGTGTTTCGCAAGTCATGGAGGATTTTTCCCGGGAAATAAAACGTGAAAGAGAGCAGCATTTTATTCAGGAAGAGCAGATGATAGAAGCACTTCAGAACTTTGGAATTGAAATTCAGCAAGTTGAAATTTATAGCTTAGAACAGGGAAATGTTGATATAGAGATGAGAATTCCCTATTGCCAAGGTCATGGGGAATGCGAAAAAATCATCGCTCCAATGCTCTCGGATATTTTAGAAGAACAAGTTTTAGTCAAAGCAGAGCAGTGTGCGGAGCATCCAACAGGTTATTGTCATGTTGTATTCGGTTCTGCAAAATCGTATCGAGTGTCTACAGGTGTAGCACATGCAGCGAAAGGCGGAGGATTAGTATCTGGAGACAGCTACAGCATGATGGAGCTGGGTGCAGGTAAATATGCCGCAGCTATTAGTGATGGGATGGGAAATGGAGCAAGAGCCCATTTTGAAAGCAATGAAACGATCAAGCTGTTAGAAAAAATCTTGGCGTCTGGTATTGATGAAAAAGTAGCGATTAAAACGATTAATAGCATTTTATCTTTACGGACAACAGATGAAGTCTATTCCACATTAGACTTATCCATCATTGATTTACAGGATGCGAGCTGTAAGTTCCTCAAGATTGGCTCCACCCCAAGTTTTATTAAACGTGGTGATCAAGTGATGAAGGTACAGGCCAGCAACTTGCCTATTGGCATTATTGATGAATTTGAAGTAGAAGTGGTGAGTGAACAGATGAAGGCAGGAGATCTCCTTATCATGATGAGCGACGGTATCTTTGAAGGACCAAAGCATATCGAAAATCATGATTTGTGGGTCAAACGAAAAATGAAGAGCTTTAAAACAGAAGATCCGCAAGAGATTGCTGATTTATTAATGGAGGAGGTCATTCGCACAAGAGCAGGTCAAATCGATGACGATATGACGGTTGTCGTCATTAGGCTCGACCACAATACACCAAAATGGGCATCCATTCCGACAGGTACATTCTATCTCCAGAAACAAGAGATTTCTTGAAATATCGTATAATATGAATTTCTTCTGGCGATGATGGGGATATAAGCATTCAGTTACAATCCCAGGAGGAATGAAGATGCGAAAAGGTCACGTAAACCAAATCTTACTGATTACAGATGGCTGCTCAAATCATGGGGAAGACCCACTTGCGATTGCCGCATTGGCAAAGGAGCAAGGGATCACAGTCAATGTCATTGGCATTATGGAAGAGAACAGACACGATCATGAAGCGATGAAAGAAGTAGAGGGGATTGCTCTAGCAGGCGGAGGCATTCATCAGGTTGTCTACGTTCAGCAATTGTCTCAAACCGTACAAATGGTTACAAAAAAGGCGATGACGCAAACGTTACAAGGTGTTGTGAATAAAGAATTGCAGCAAATTCTTGGCAAAGATACTGAAATTGAAGAACTTCCCCCAGATAAGCGTGGAGAAGTGATGGAGGTTGTGGACGAGCTCGGTGAGACTGTTCATCTTCAAGTGCTTGTGCTTGTGGATACGAGTGCAAGTATGAAACCGAAGTTGCCAACGGTCAAAGAAGCACTCATCGATCTCTCTATTAGTCTAAATTCGAGAATTGGTGAAAATCAGTTTGGGATGTGTGTATTTCCCGGGAAAAACTCAGATGCAGAAATTGTGTTGAACTGGACGCCACGGTTCGATTCGTTATCATCGATTTTCCCGAAGCTGACAACAGGAGGAATTACACCGACAGGACCAGCAATTCGAGAAGCACTCCAGCATTTCAAATCAGTTCGTTCACGAAAAGGGCTGCTTGAAGCGAAGGAAGAACATGATGAATTCGGCTTCTAACATCCCATTAGGTACAATGATAAAAGGAAAATGGCATCACCAACATTACCGCATTGTAAAAGAGCTGGGAAAAGGGGCGAACGGTGTGGTCTATCTGGCCGAATCGCCAAAGGGACAAGTGGCCCTTAAAGTGAGTGATGACAGTATGCTCATTGCATCTGAAGTCAATGTATTAAAATCCTTTTCAAAGGCTCCTGTGAAAACCATGGGGCCTTCTTTTTATGATATGGATGATGCTCTTTATCCTGGAATGTCAGAGAAACGGTCGTTTTATGTCATGGAGTATGTCAGAGGGCCATTGCTGCTTGAATTTGTGAAACAAAAAGGCGATGAATGGATCGTCGTTCTCATGATTCAACTGTTGTCTAACCTTGCTCACTTACATAAGGAAGGCTGGATCTTCGGTGACTTGAAGCCTGATAATCTCATCGTTTCAGGCCCCCCAGCTACGATTCGATGTATTGATGTTGGAGGAACAACGAAGGCGGGAAGGGCGATTAAGGAATACACCGAGTTTTTTGACCGCGGCTACTGGGGCTTCGGTACAAGAAAAGCAGAACCTTCTTATGATCTATTTGCCTTAAGTATGGTCATGGTGAACTGTGCCTATAAAAAAGAATTTAAAAAAGGGGCAGAACCAGAAAAGCAGCTTTATCGAGCGATTGAAGGACATCCTTTATTAAAGCGATATGAGAGGGTGTTAAAAGCGGCTCTCCAAGGCAAATATCAATCAGCGGCAGACATGAAAAGCGCGATGTTGAAAGAAGGACAATTGCTTGCTTCAAGAAAATCACGACAGAAGAAGCCATCACAGCCAAATAGGCAAAAGCCAGCTGTTCCCCAACATCAACAGGCCGCACCTTCACGATCAAGAGCTGCTGCTGCGAAAAGAACATCAGTACGCAAAAAATCAGGCGGTCTTTTTGAAACCATTCTCATCTTATGCAGTGTGCTCGCTCTTTACTGTGCCTATGTGGTTTTATTCCTATTATAGAGCTGTAAAAAAGCAGGCTTCTTCTTTGCTTGGAGCTAATGAAAGTGATAGGATATGTATATCTTTAAATTACCTGCTCTTTGTGAGGAGGAAGTTGTGAATAGAATTGAATCTTTTTTGAAAAAACATGATGTTTTCCTTGAAAATACGACAGTCATTGTCGGGGTTTCTGGCGGACCAGATTCTATGCTCTTGCTGCATGAACTAAACAAACGTCGAAAAGGTTCCTTTCAGCTGATTGCAGCCCATGTAGATCACATGTTCAGAGGAGAAGAATCCTTTGCTGATTTGGCATTTGTTGAAGCGTACTGTAAAGAGCATGAGATCCTTTTTGAATCGGCTCGTATACAGGTCACCCAATATGCAAAAGAAAACCGCTTAAACAAACAGGCAGCTGCAAGAGAGTGCAGATATGCTTTCTTTCGTCAATTGATGGAACAGTACAACGCTCAATTTATAGCGCTTGCACATCATGGAGACGATCAAGTAGAAACAATGGTGATGAGGCTGACAAGAGGGACTGTTGGAATAGGACTCGCAGGTATGCAAGCAAAGCGCCCTTTTCAAGAAGGGTGGCTGATTCGTCCGCTGATTGGATATTCTAAGGATGATGTACTCACTGCTTGCGAAAAAGAACAAGTTCCTTATGTCATTGATCAAAGCAATCACACCGATGACTACTTGAGAAACCGGATCAGAAGACACGTTCTTCCCGTGTTAAAAGAAGAGGCACCTCATGTGCATGAAAGCTTTCAGTTTGTAAGTGACATGCTGACTGAGGATGAGCAGTACTTGCAGGCATTAACAAAGGATCAAATGCATCAAGTCATTACGAATCAAACGCCTAAGCAAATTGAGATCAAAACGAAGCCTTTGCTTGACCTGCCTTTGCCTTTACAAAGAAGAGGCATTCAACTAATATTAAACTATCTTTATGAAAACACTCAATCAGCGTTTTCAAACCAGCATATTCTAGGGACTTTGGACTGGTTATCTCATACTGATCAACCGTCTGGATCATTAGATTTGCCAAAAGGTTTACAAGCTGTCAAATCTTATGATCACTGTATGTTTACCTTTGAACGATCGCTTGTCATAGATCAGTCATATACTCATCATTTAAAAGGTGAGCTTGGCGAGGAACTTTTTCTCCCGAATGGACAGTCTATCTTGGTATCAAATCATGTTCCGAAGGATGCACGGAACGGAAACCATTTTTTCTTGCTTCAAAAAGATCATGTTCGTCTTCCTTTGATCATTCGCTCACGAAAAAACGGTGATCGAATCAAACTTAAAGGGATGAATGGATCAAAAAAGGTGAAAGATATATTTATTGATAAAAAAGTGCCTCTTGCAGAAAGAGACAGCTGGCCGATCGTCACTGACTCGGATCATCAAATCATCTGGATCCCAGGTCTGAAAAAATCCGTTTTTGAAGAAATTGATATGACAAACAGCGATCTCATTGTATTACAATATAGACAGCACGAAAATTTGTAGGGGGCAAGCAAAAGCATGAAACAAGATATTGAAAAGATTTTGATCTCAGAAGAAGAGATCCAGCTAAAAGTGAAAGAACTGGGTGCAACATTAACCAGCGATTATGATGGTAAATTTCCCCTGGCTATTGGTGTTTTGAAAGGGGCTCTTCCATTCATGGCAGACCTGATCAAACACATTGATACATATTTAGAGCTTGATTTTATGGATGTATCTAGCTACGGAAAGTCTACCGTATCTTCTGGAGAAGTGAAGATCATCAAAGATCTAGATACTTCTGTTGAAGGAAGAGATATTCTAATTATGGAAGATATCATCGACAGTGGGTTAACTTTGAGTTATCTGGTAGAGCTTTTCCGATACCGTAAAGCAAACTCCATTAAAATTGTGACATTGCTTGATAAACCAAGCGGCCGCAAAGCAGACATCAAAGCAGATTATGTTGGGTTTGAAGTACCAGATGCATTTGTTGTTGGCTATGGATTGGATTTTGCCGAACGTTACCGAAACCTCCCGTATATTGGAGTGTTAAAACCATCTGTTTACGAAGGCTAATGAGCACACGTTTACATGAGGTTATTGGTTGTGTTGGAATGATTTTCTATGATACTATTGAACATAGTTGTGCTTACTGTGGGAGGAGGTAAGGAATGAATCGGGTTTTTCGTAATACGATTTTTTATATACTTATTTTATTACTTGTGATAGGGGTTGTCAGTTGGTTAGGATCCCCTAATCAAAAGCCTGAGAACATGTCTTACAGCAAATTTTCGCAAAATTTAAGTGCGGGAAAAGTGGAGAGTATCTCCATCCAGCCTGTAAGAGGGGTTTATGAAATTCGTGGTCAATTAGATGGCGCGAAGAAAGATGAATACTTCATTACCCATGTTCCAGATGGTCAAGGTGTTGACCAGATTTACAGTGCACTGAAGAATACAGATGTAAAAGTAGAACCAGCACCTGAAACAAATGGATGGCTGCAAGTTCTGACAACCATCATTCCATTCATCATCATCTTTATCCTGTTCTTCTTCTTATTGAACCAAGCTCAAGGCGGTGGAAGCCGTGTCATGAACTTTGGTAAGAGTAAGGCAAAGCTTTACACAGAAGAGAAGAAACGTGTGAAATTTAAAGATGTTGCCGGTGCGGATGAAGAAAAACAAGAGCTCGTAGAAGTGGTTGAATTCTTAAAAGATCCACGTAAATTTGCGGAGCTTGGCGCAAGAATCCCTAAAGGGGTTTTACTAGTAGGACCTCCAGGTACAGGTAAAACATTGCTTGCGAGAGCATCTGCAGGAGAAGCAGGCGTTCCTTTCTTCAGCATCAGTGGTTCTGACTTCGTCGAGATGTTCGTCGGTGTCGGTGCATCACGTGTACGTGATTTGTTTGAAAATGCGAAAAAGAATGCACCTTGCTTAATCTTTATTGATGAGATTGATGCAGTGGGTCGTCAGCGTGGAGCAGGTCTTGGCGGTGGTCATGATGAGCGTGAACAAACGCTTAACCAGCTTCTTGTTGAAATGGATGGTTTTAGTGCCAACGAAGGGATTATCATCATTGCTGCAACGAACCGTGCAGATATCCTAGATCCTGCATTGCTACGTCCGGGACGTTTTGACCGTCAAATTACGGTTGACCGCCCAGATGTCATTGGTCGTGAAGAAGTACTGAAGGTTCATGCGAAAAACAAACCGCTTGATGATACAGTCAACTTGAAAGCCATTGCAAGCAGAACACCAGGGTTCTCTGGGGCAGATCTTGAGAACTTACTAAACGAAGCAGCACTTGTTGCTGCCCGTCAAAACAAAAAGAAAATTGATATGCGTGATATCGACGAAGCAACTGACCGTGTCATTGCTGGACCGGCTAAGAAAAGCCGTGTCATTTCGAAGAAAGAACGTAATATCGTGGCGTACCATGAAGCAGGTCATACCGTCATTGGGCTTATCCTAGACGAAGCGGATATGGTGCATAAAGTAACGATCGTTCCTCGTGGTCAGGCAGGCGGATATGCGGTCATGCTTCCAAGAGAAGACCGTTATTTCCAAACGAAGCCAGAGCTTCTTGATAAAATCGTCGGCTTGCTCGGCGGCCGTGTTGCAGAGGAAATTACGTTTGGTGAAGTAAGTACAGGCGCACACAACGACTTCCAGCGTGCAACAGGCATTGCAAGAAGAATGGTCACAGAGTTCGGTATGTCTGATAAACTTGGTCCTCTACAATTCGGTCAAGCACAAGGAGGTCAAGTATTCCTTGGCCGTGATTTCAACAACGAGCCGAATTATAGTGAAGCGATCGCTTATGAAATTGACCAAGAAGTTCAGCGCTTCATCAAAGAAAGCTACGAACGTGCGAAACAAATTCTCACTGAGAATAAAGATAAGCTAGAAATCATCGCACAAGCTCTTCTAGAAGTGGAAACATTAGATGCTGAACAAATTAAATCTCTTTACGAAACTGGAAAGCTTCCAGAGCGTGTATACGCAGATGACGAAGAGAAAAACGATGATGTGAAAGTGAACATCAAGAAAAAAGAAGAAGACGAGGAGATCTAATCTCCTTCTATAAAAAGCTGTCGGGCTCACCGGCAGCTTTTTTTTATTTCGATTCATGAATGGATCGGTTTCGAATTGTTTACAAATGGAACTCAATTCGTGTATGGTATGATAGAAAGTCGAAAAATGCTCTTTTTGAGACACTATTCAAAGTGGTGATGAAGTTGTTACTCGTGATAGATGTAGGAAACACAAATACCGTTTTAGGTGTTTATCATAATGGCGATTTGAACTACCATTGGCGGATTGAAACAAGCCGTCATAAAACAGAAGATGAATTTGGTATGGCAATCCGATCCTTATTTGACTATGTAGGGCTGATGTTTGACCAGATAGAAGGGATTATCATTTCTTCTGTTGTCCCGCCAATGATGTTTGCTCTGGAAAGAATGTGCGAAAAGTATTTTCACATTACTCCTCAAATCGTTGGGCCTGGCATGAAGACTGGATTAAACATTATGTGTGACAATCCAAAGGAAGTCGGCGCTGATCGAATTGTGAACGCAGTGGCGGCCATTCACCTGTATGGGGCACCTCTCATTGTGGTAGACTTTGGAACAGCCACAACCTACTGCTATATCAATGAACAAAAACAATACATGGGTGGGGCGATTGCACCTGGTATTACCATCTCAACAGAGGCTTTATATACAAGAGCGGCTAAGCTGCCAAGAATTGAAATTGTCCGTCCAGATCACATTGTTGGAAAAAATACCATCAGTGCGATGCAATCCGGCATCCTTTATGGATATGTTGGGCAAGTCGAGGGCATAGTGAAACGGATGAAGCAGCAAGCCAAACAAACACCGAAAGTCATTGCAACAGGCGGTTTGTCTACATTGATTGGAAATGAATCAGACTGTATTGATATTGTCGATCCGTTCCTCACATTAAAAGGACTTCAATTAATTTATGAACGCAATCGTGTCGGTGTATTATAGGAGGGTTTAATCAAAATGGATTATTTAGTTAAAGCGTTAGCATATGACGGGAAAGTCCGTGCGTATGCTGCGAACACAACAGATACAATCAACGAAGCGCAGAGAAGACACCATACGTGGCCAACTGCTTCAGCTGCTATCGGCAGAACCATGACAGCGACTGTCATGATGGGAGCCATGCTGAAAGGCGAGAATAAATTAACTGTCAAAATTGAAGGCGGTGGGCCGATCGGAGCCATCATTGCAGATGGAAACGCAAAAGGTCAGGTGCGCGGATATGTCTCAAACCCACAAGTTCACTTTGATTTAAATGAACATGGGAAGCTGGACGTTAGACGTGCTGTTGGAACATCTGGAACGTTAAGTGTTGTCAAAGATATCGGACTGAAAGACCACTTTACAGGGCAAACGGAAATTGTCTCAGGTGAAATTGGAGATGACTTTACTTATTACCTGGTCTCCTCTGAACAAGTGCCATCCTCTGTAGGTGTGGGTGTTCTTGTCAATCCAGACAACTCGATCCTTGCAGCAGGCGGTTTCATCATTCAATTGCTGCCTGGAACAGAAGATGCAGTCATCGAAAGACTCGAAAAGAGATTATCAACCATTGAACCGATCTCTAAACTGATTGAAAAAGGGATGACTCCTGAAGAAATTTTAGAAGAAGTGCTCGGTGAAAAACCTCAAATCTTAGAAACTGTACCTGTCGAATTTTCTTGTAACTGCTCAAAAGAACGGTTTGCCAACGGTATTATCAGCCTAGGGAAAGCCGAAATTGAGGATATGATTGAACAAGACGGACAAGCAGAAGCTCAATGCCATTTTTGTAACGAAACGTATGTATTTACAAAAGAAGAGCTAGAAGAGCTACGTGAAGAAATAACCCGCTAAGCTCTAAGCAGCGGGTTTTCTTTTTAGAATGGAAAGGAGACGAAAGATGAGACTGAAAGCAAGAGTGGTATGGACATTTATCCTCGTTCTGCTCATGATTAATGCCGTTGTCATTGCATATGTATTAACAAAGTCACAAATGTCGCAGGCTTCTTCAAATGGGAAGAGCGGTGAAGAAATTGCTTCTATTGGGAAAGAGAAAGTCACACGTCAAGAATGGTTAAAGAAAATGGAAGACCGCTACGGAAAGGCAACACTTGAACAAATGATTAATCAGAAGGTAGTCAATCAGCTTGCGAAAGAAAACAAGCTGGAGGTATCTTCAAAGGAGATCAATCGTGAGCTGCTGATGCTGAAAGCGGTATCTAATAATTTCTACGAAGACGGTCATACAAGTGAAAAGGAATGGAAAGAGCAGATTCGTTATCAAATTTTATTAGAACAGCTTCTAACGAGAGATGCGGTCGTTTCTGAAAAAGAAGCCAAATCCTTTTATGAAAAAAACAAAGACTTGTATCAATATGATGACTCATACCGAATTCGCCACATTGTTGTGAAAACAAAAGACGAGGCACAAAGTGTATTAAAAGATTTAAAGGGCGGATCTAGTTTCGAAGCTGTAGCAGCTGAACGATCCACCGATCGATATACCTCTCCTTACGGCGGAGATCTTGGATTTGTCACAGAAGAGCAAGAAAGCATTCCAGCCCTATACATACAAGAAGCCCAAAAGCTTCAGCCGGATGAATGGACGAAAGAGCCGATCGAGATCAAAAACGGTTATGCCATCATACAATTAAAAGAAAAATTAAATGGCCGCTCCTTCTCTTATGAAGAAGTCAAAGATCAGATCAAAAGACAGATCGCCATGGAAGATCTGGGTGAAAAGGCGAATGTCAAAACCCTGTGGAAAGAAGCAAAAGTCACATGGTTTTACGATGGAGAGCAGGACTAAAAGCATTGACAAAATTTTTCGAAATTGATAATTTAATATTAATACAATAAAATTACTCGGAGATAGAGGTGTTAGTGATGGCTCGTATTGCAAATTCAGTTTTTGAACTAATAGGAAATACACCAGTCGTTAAATTAAACCGTTTAGTAGATGAAGACAGTGCGGATGTCTACTTGAAACTTGAATATATGAACCCAGGCAGCAGTGTAAAAGATCGTATTGCGTTAGCGATGATCGAAGATGCTGAAGCAAAAGGTACATTAAAAGCTGGTGACACACTCATTGAGCCAACAAGCGGAAACACAGGAATCGGTCTTGCGATGGTCGCGGCTGCAAAAGGAATCAATGCGATTTTAGTTATGCCGGATACAATGAGTCAGGAGCGCCGCAACCTTTTACGCGCTTACGGTGCAGAACTTGTATTAACACCGGGTGCAGAAGGAATGAAAGGTGCCATCAAAAAAGCAGAAGAATTAGCAGAAGAGCACGGATACTTCATGCCTCAGCAG
Organism: Bacillus sp. iso_77; assembly: GCF_056173625.1. Lineage (NCBI taxonomy): Bacteria > Bacillati > Bacillota > Bacilli > Caryophanales > Bacillaceae > Bacillus > Bacillus sp. iso_77. The sequence continues at coordinate 84,642 of NZ_CM149683.1, forward strand.
TTCAGCAATGAAGCCAACGCTGAGATTCACCGCCGCACAACAGGGAAAGAGATTCTTGAACAGTTTGACGGCGAACTTGATGCATTTATTGCAGGAGTTGGTACGGGTGGTACGATTACAGGTGCTGGTGAAGTCCTGAAAGAAGCCATTCCATCTATTCAGCTTTATGCGGTAGAACCAACAGATTCTCCTGTACTATCAGGCGGGAAACCAGGTCCGCATAAAATTCAAGGCATCGGAGCAGGATTTGTTCCATCTATCTTGAACACAGAAGTATATGACGGCATTATCCAAGTGAAAAACGAAGATGCATTTGAACTTGCAAGAAAGGCAGCGAAAGAAGAAGGAATCCTTGGTGGTATATCTTCAGGAGCAGCCATTTATGCAGCGCTTCAAACAGCGAAGAAGCTTGGTAAAGGGAAAAAAGTTCTAGCGATTATTCCAAGTAACGGTGAACGTTACCTTAGTACGCCGCTTTATCAATTTGATTAAACAATACACCCCAGCATTTGCTGGGGTTTTTTTATGAATTCTGAAGATGGAAAGCAAATACTATTTTCTAAATAAATTGGATTGCATTACAATAAGATTAATGAAAATGAAAAAGGATGATAACATGACACAACGTAGGCCGATGGGCATCAAAATTCCTTTTACGAAAGATGCATTCTTGAAACGATACGAACAATTAACGGCTCATGAATCACATCACGTCCTTCTTGAAAGTGCACGTGGCGGAGAATACAGTATTGCCGGCATTCATCCGATCGCTAAAGCGAAAGGGAAGGACGGGATGACCACCATCCATTATCAGAATGAGGTGTTGTTCAAAGAGGGAGATCCTTTTAGGGCATTTGCTGATTGGTTTCAAACCCTACAAACAGAAACGAACGACGAATATCCTGACTTCCAAGGTGGAGCGATTGGATTTTTAAGCTATGATTACGCAAGATATATCGAGCATTTTAAAATGCTGTCCATCGATGATTTGAAGACGCCTGATTTGTATTTCCTCGTATTCAATGATGTCGCTGTCTTTGATCATAATAAAGACGTCCTCTGGCTGATGACTCATACAGAAGGAGACGAACCTGTCAGTGAAGTTCATCAAAGACTCGAAGAATTAAAGCAAAGCTGGACAAGCACATCAGAAGAATCAGCACATTCACCTGTCAATGTGTCTTCTTCGGAATGTGTACCTGCTGTACCTTTTACTGAAGAAGCTTTCGGGGAAGCTGTAGAAACGATTAAACAATATATCGCCAGCGGTGACGTGTTCCAAGTGAACCTATCCATTAGACAAGATGAACAGCTTCATACCCACCCATATCATTTATACAAAACATTACGTCACGTGAATCCATCTCCATATATGTCATATCTGCACACGCCAGATTTCCAAATTGTCTGTGGATCTCCAGAGCTGCTTATTAAGAAAAAAGGCATTCAGCTCGAAACAAGACCGATCGCTGGCACAAGATCAAGAGGCAAGGATGATGCGGAAGATCAAGCGCTGGCAAAAGAACTCATTGAAGATGAAAAAGAACGTGCAGAACATGTGATGCTCGTTGATCTTGAGCGGAATGATCTTGGACGAGTGTCTATTTATGGCTCAGTCAAGGTGAACGAATTTATGGCCATTGAGAAATATTCACACGTGATGCACATTGTATCAAATGTCCAAGGGGAGCTGCGTGATGATTGTGATGCAGTAGATGTCATGAGAGCTGTATTCCCAGGCGGCACAATTACAGGTGCGCCAAAAGTGAGAACAATGGAAATCATAGAAGAGCTTGAGCCGACAAGGCGTGGGCTTTATACTGGATCTATAGGCTGGTTTGGATTCAATCAAGATATGCATTTTAATATCGTCATTCGTACGGCTTATTGTACAGGGGGCAGAGCCTTCATGCAGTCAGGTGCAGGCATTGTCATCGATTCTGTACCAAAGCACGAATACAAAGAATCGATTAAAAAAGCCTATGCAGTGAAAAAAGCATTACAGTTGAGCAAAGAAGAGACTATTTTGAGTTAGAGGTGAGCAGAGTATGATATTAATGATTGATAATTACGATTCATTTACGTACAACCTGGTCCAGTATTTAGGTGAGCTTGGGGAAGAACTGATTGTAAAACGAAACGATCAAGTCACTATTCAAGAAATCGAAGAGCTTAAGCCAGACTTTCTGATGATTTCTCCAGGACCTTGCAGTCCGGATGAAGCAGGAATTAGTATGGAAGCGATCAAACATTTTGCTGGGAAGATTCCGATCTTCGGTGTCTGTTTAGGTCATCAATCCATTGCACAAGTATTTGGTGGAGATGTCATTCGTGCGGAGCGGTTAATGCATGGGAAAACATCAGAGATTGAACATGACGGCAAAGGTGTCTTCACGGGACTCCAAAATCCGCTCGTCGCAACGAGATATCATTCATTAATTGTTAAAGACGAGACGCTACCGGAGTGCTTTGTCAGAACAGCGAGCACAAAAGAAGGCGAACTCATGGCCATTCGCCATAAAGAACTTCAGATTGAAAGTGTTCAATTCCATCCAGAATCGATTATGACATCCTTCGGTAAGGAAATGCTCAGAAATTTCATTGAAACCTATCGTAAAAAGGGGAATGAAGTAAACGCATGATCATTTACCTGAACGGTCAGTATATAGAGGAGAAAGATGCGACTCTTTCTCCTTTTGATCATGGTTTTCTATATGGCATCGGTGTATTCGAAACATTTACCTCTCTAGCAGGACAAGTCTTCTTGTTAGACTGGCATCTTGAAAGGCTCAATCAATCATTGCGTGACCTTTGCATCGAATCCACAATAGAGAAACCATTTGTACTCGACATCATTCATACATTATTCAATCAAAACCAAATAACGGACGGTCATGCGAGGATCCGCTTCAATGTTTCTGCGGGCAGAGGTAATGGATTTTCTGCAGACCCTTATGAGGAGCCTGTTGTTTTTGTGATGATCTCCCCATTCCGGCCAGAATCAATAGTAGATGAAAAACAGGGAATCATTCTTGATACAAGAAGAAACACACCGGAAGGTCCAAGACGGCTCAAGTCGCATCATTACATGAACAACCTGCTGGCGAAAAGAGAAGTAGGGAACGATCCGTCTGTAGAAGGGATCTTTTTAACAAAAGAAGACGATGTGGCAGAAGGAATTACGTCAAATCTATTTTGGCGAAAAAAAGATGTGATCTATACACCTTCACTTGATACCGGCATTTTAAACGGGGTTACCCGTCGATATTGTATCGAAACGCTGCAAGCTTCGGGGATCCCACTAATAGAAGGAAGATATCCACTCTCGCACTTGCTCTCAGCTGATGAGGCGTGGATGACCAATTCGGTTCAGGGAATTGTGCCTTTTAAAAATATCGGAGACACCGTTCTGCAAAACCACAACCGAACGATTTCGACCAAGCTGAGAACAGAATATACAAAAGAACGTCTAGAACATAAAGAGTAGGTGGACACAATGACACAACAATTGATAAAACAGCCTAAAATCATACAAGCCAAGCACCATACCCTTAGTTATGAAGAGAAGACATTGGTCATGGGCATTTTAAATGTCACACCGGACTCTTTTTCAGATGGAGGAAAATTCAATCAAATTGATAAAGCGCTAGCTCATGCAACGCAGCTCATAGAAGATGGGGCGCATATTATTGATATTGGCGGTGAATCGACTCGGCCGGGAGCGGCACTTGTCTCAGAGCAAGAGGAGCTTTCAAGGGTCATTCCTGTCATTGAGAAGATCACAAAAGAATTGGACATACCTATTTCTATTGATACGTATAAAGCCCATGTCGCAGATGAGGCAGTGAAAGCGGGAGCCTCAATCATTAATGATGTATGGGGGGCGAAAGCTGATCCTCAAATGGCGCATGTGGCAGCGAAGCACAACGTGCCAATCATCTTAATGCACAATCGACCAGAGCGGAATTACACCCATCTGATTTCAGATATGATTGCAGATCTGAAAGAAAGTGTTCAAATTGTAAAACAAGCGGGTGTCGGTGATGACATGATTATATTAGACCCTGGTGTAGGATTTGCGAAAAATAAAACTGACAACCTCATGGTCATGAATGAACTTGAACATTTTTGCCACCTAGGGTATCCGCTGCTTCTAGCAACATCCCGCAAACGATTCATCGGTGCAGTTTTAGACCTGCCGCCTGAAGAACGTACTGAAGGAACGGGTGCGACGGTCTGTCTTGGGATTCAAAAGGGCAGCGCGATGGTCCGAGTGCACGATGTAAAAGAAATCGCAAGAATGGCAAAAATGATGGATGCCATGCTGAATAAAGGAGGCGCTTATCATCGATAAAGTATATGTAAACGGAATGGAATTTTACGGCTATCACGGTGTATTTGCAGAAGAGAATAAACTAGGCCAGCGCTTTCGTGTGGACCTAACAGCTTCACTGGATTTAAGTAAGGCAGGACAAACGGATGACCTAAATGAGACCATCAACTATGCTGAGCTCTACAACATCTGCAAAAATATTGTAGAAGGGAACCCAGTGAACCTCGTTGAAACGCTGACAGAAAGAATTGCAAACCAAGTGTTAAAGGACTTTCCGACAGTTCAAGAATGTACAGTAAAAGTAATCAAACCAGATCCGCCAATTCCAGGACACTATCAGTCCGTTGCCATTGAAATGACGAGATCACGCGCATGAACAATACAGCATATATCGCTTTAGGCTCAAACATAGGAAAAAAGGAAACCTACTTAAAAGAAGCTGTCAAAAAACTTCACGAACATCCAGGTGTTCAAGTTGAATCCATTTCATCTATATATGAGACAACACCTGTAGGCTACGAGAATCAGGATGACTTCTTGAACATGGCTGTGAAGATTTCCACCTCGCTTCGTCCTGAAGAACTTCTATCACTGACTCAGAACATTGAGCAGGAGTTAGGCAGAACAAGAGAAGTGAGGTGGGGTCCACGGACAGCTGACCTTGACATTTTACTTTATAATCGTGAAAATATTGAAACAGAACAACTTGTAGTGCCGCATCCTAGAATGTACGAACGTTTATTCGTTCTTGTTCCGATGAGTGAGATTTGCCCAGAAATCGGCGAAGCCCAGATAAACGCCGTAACAGACCAAGAAGGTGTAAGCATATGGAAAAAGACATGTGGGGTAGAAGAATTCGTGCATACCGAAAGCTAAAAGGGTATACTCAGGAAGGGTTCGCCAAAAGACTGGGCATCTCTGTCTCTGTCTTAGGGGAAATTGAGCGAGGCAATCGATTACCAACAAACCAAATGGTTGGTCAAATAGCAGATGCTTTAAATATAACGGTGGAAGAACTTTCACCAATTCTTGAAGAAGAAAGGAGGGGACATGATGTTTAAAATCGGAGATATCGAAATTAAAAACAAAGTAGTGCTCGCACCAATGGCTGGTGTGTGTAACTCTGCTTTCAGACTCACGGTGAAAGAGTTTGGAGCGGGCTTAGTCTGCGCTGAAATGGTCAGTGACAAAGCGATCTTGATTAATAATGCCAGAACGATGGGCATGCTGTACATTGATGAACGTGAAAAACCGTTGAGCCTTCAGATATTTGGGGGAGAAAAGGACACGCTCGTAGAAGCGGCCAAGTTTGTAGACCAGAATACAACGGCGGACATTATTGATATTAATATGGGATGTCCTGTACCAAAGATCACGAAATGTGACGCAGGAGCGAAATGGCTGCTGGATCCAAACAAGATTTACGAAATGGTATCCGCAGTCGTAGAAGCTGTAGATAAACCTGTTACTGTGAAAATGAGAATGGGTTGGGACGAAGACCATATTTTCGCTATCGAAAATGCCCGTGCTGTTGAACGAGCAGGTGGACAAGCGGTTGCGCTTCACGGACGGACACGTGTGCAGATGTACGAAGGAACAGCGAATTGGGATATTATAAAAGAGGTCAAACAATCTGTTTCCATTCCAGTCATCGGCAATGGAGATGTCAAAACCCCTCAAGATGCAAAACGTATGCTTGATGAAACGGGTGCAGATGCTGTCATGATCGGAAGAGCCGCACTAGGAAACCCGTGGATGATTTACCGGACGGTTCATTATTTAGAAACGGGTGAACTAAAAGAAGAGCCTAATGTGCGTGAGAAAATGTCTGTGTGCAAACTTCACTTAGACAGACTCATAGACCTGAAAGGCGAGCATGTGGCTGTCAGAGAAATGAGAAAACATGCAGCATGGTACTTAAAAGGTGTCCGAGGCAATGCTGATGTAAGAAACCAAATCAATCAAAGTGAAACGAGAGCGGAGCTTGTAAAAGTTCTAGATGACTTTACGATCGAAGCCGAGGCAAAAGAGCTTCAAAGAATAAAAGTAGGATAAGACTATCTTTCTTTTTGTAGCTCACTGCTAGTGCACGTACTGGCAGTTTTTCTGCTTTTCTCTGCAAAATACATTATTGGAGTGATATAAATGAGTAATGAAGGGCTTAATAACGAAGAATTAAATGATCAATTCCAAGTAAGACGTGACAAAATGAATAAAATGAGAGAAGAGGGTATCGATCCATTCGGTGAACGATATGACCGTTCTCATCAATCCGCACAAATTATTGCTGAATATGACGAGTTTTCAAAAGAAGACTTAGAAGAAAAAGCAGCTCAAGTAACAATTGCTGGCCGTATGATGACAAAACGCGGAAAAGGGAAAGCTGGCTTTGCACACATTCAAGACTTAGAAGGACAAATTCAAATCTATGTACGTAAAGATAGTGTAGGAGAAGAAGCTTACGAATTATTCAAAAGCTCGGACCTAGGCGATATTATCGGTGTGACTGGAACCGTATTTAAAACGAATGTAGGAGAACTTTCAATTAAAGCGACTAGCTTTGAGGTTCTTACAAAAGCACTTCGCCCGCTCCCTGATAAATATCACGGACTAAAAGATGTAGAACAACGCTATCGTCAGCGTTACCTTGACCTGATTGTCAATCCAGAAAGTAAGCAGACGTTCATCATGCGAAGCAAAATCATTCAATCAATGAGAAGATACTTAGATTCAAAAGGATACCTAGAAGTTGAAACACCAACAATGCATAGCATCCCTGGTGGTGCATCAGCTCGTCCTTTCATTACTCATCACAATGCACTTGATATGCCACTTTATATGCGTATTGCGATCGAGCTGCATTTAAAACGTCTAATTGTCGGTGGTCTAGAGAAAGTATACGAGATTGGTCGCGTATTCCGTAATGAAGGAGTCTCAACTCGTCATAACCCGGAATTTACTATGATTGAGCTGTATGAAGCATATGCAGACTATAAAGACATCATGAACCTAACGGAAAACTTGATTGCTCATATTGCCCAAGAGGTGCTGGGAACAACAACAATTCAATATGGAGAAGATCAAATTGATCTAAAACCTGAATGGAAGAGACTCCATATGGTTGAAGCAGTCAAAGAAGCAACAGGTGTAGACTTCTGGCAGGAGATGTCTGTAGAAGAAGCAAAACAGCATGCTGCTGATCACGATGTTGAAATCACAAAAAACATGACAGTAGGTCATATTATCAATGAGTTCTTCGAGCAAAAAGTAGAAGAAACACTGGTTCAGCCTACTTTTATTTACGGGCACCCAGTTGAGATTTCTCCATTAGCTAAGAAAAATCCTGAAGACCCGCGCTTCACGGACCGCTTTGAGCTATTCATCGTGCGTCGCGAGCATGCAAATGCATTCACCGAGCTGAATGATCCAATCGACCAAAGAGAACGTTTTGAAGCTCAATTAAAAGAACGTGAAGAAGGAAATGACGAAGCGCATCTCATGGATGACGATTTTGTTGAAGCATTAGAATATGGCATGCCGCCAACAGGCGGACTAGGAATCGGTATCGACCGATTAATCATGCTGCTAACAAATTCTCCATCAATCAGAGATGTACTGCTTTTCCCGCAAATGAGAAACCGTTAATACATCAACAAAAGCGCCATTTGATCTGTGGCGCTTTTTATTTTTCATAAAATGAAACTTTTTTCAAAAAAACTATTGCAAGAAAAGAATTCAGATGGTATATTATTATTCGTTGCCGCAAAACAGCAACGAGGTTGAAAAAAGAAAATGAAAAAAGTTCTTGACTTCAACCAAAGCGAAATGTTAAGATATTAAAGTCGCTTACGAGCGATAACGAAGATGATCTTTGAAAACTAAACAAGACAAAACGTACCTGTTAATTCGAGTTTTTATAAAAAAATCCTATGATACATCATAGGTAGTCAGTCAAACGCTGACGAAAAACAAAACTTCGGTTTTGTACTTTTTCGGAGAGTTTGATCCTGGCTCAGGACGAACGCTGGCGGCGTGCCTAATACATGCAAGTCGAGCGGACAGAAGGGAGCTTGCTCCCGGATGTTAGCGGCGGACGGGTGAGTAACACGTGGGTAACCTGCCTGTAAGACTGGGATAACTCCGGGAAACCGGAGCTAATACCGGATAGTTCCTTGAACCGCATGGTTCAAGGATGAAAGACGGTTTCGGCTGTCACTTACAGATGGACCCGCGGCGCATTAGCTAGTTGGTGAGGTAACGGCTCACCAAGGCGACGATGCGTAGCCGACCTGAGAGGGTGATCGGCCACACTGGGACTGAGACACGGCCCAGACTCCTACGGGAGGCAGCAGTAGGGAATCTTCCGCAATGGACGAAAGTCTGACGGAGCAACGCCGCGTGAGTGATGAAGGTTTTCGGATCGTAAAGCTCTGTTGTTAGGGAAGAACAAGTGCAAGAGTAACTGCTTGCACCTTGACGGTACCTAACCAGAAAGCCACGGCTAACTACGTGCCAGCAGCCGCGGTAATACGTAGGTGGCAAGCGTTGTCCGGAATTATTGGGCGTAAAGGGCTCGCAGGCGGTTTCTTAAGTCTGATGTGAAAGCCCCCGGCTCAACCGGGGAGGGTCATTGGAAACTGGGAAACTTGAGTGCAGAAGAGGAGAGTGGAATTCCACGTGTAGCGGTGAAATGCGTAGAGATGTGGAGGAACACCAGTGGCGAAGGCGACTCTCTGGTCTGTAACTGACGCTGAGGAGCGAAAGCGTGGGGAGCGAACAGGATTAGATACCCTGGTAGTCCACGCCGTAAACGATGAGTGCTAAGTGTTAGGGGGTTTCCGCCCCTTAGTGCTGCAGCTAACGCATTAAGCACTCCGCCTGGGGAGTACGGTCGCAAGACTGAAACTCAAAGGAATTGACGGGGGCCCGCACAAGCGGTGGAGCATGTGGTTTAATTCGAAGCAACGCGAAGAACCTTACCAGGTCTTGACATCCTCTGACAACCCTAGAGATAGGGCTTTCCCTTCGGGGACAGAGTGACAGGTGGTGCATGGTTGTCGTCAGCTCGTGTCGTGAGATGTTGGGTTAAGTCCCGCAACGAGCGCAACCCTTGATCTTAGTTGCCAGCATTCAGTTGGGCACTCTAAGGTGACTGCCGGTGACAAACCGGAGGAAGGTGGGGATGACGTCAAATCATCATGCCCCTTATGACCTGGGCTACACACGTGCTACAATGGACAGAACAAAGGGCTGCGAGACCGCAAGGTTTAGCCAATCCCACAAATCTGTTCTCAGTTCGGATCGCAGTCTGCAACTCGACTGCGTGAAGCTGGAATCGCTAGTAATCGCGGATCAGCATGCCGCGGTGAATACGTTCCCGGGCCTTGTACACACCGCCCGTCACACCACGAGAGTTTGCAACACCCGAAGTCGGTGAGGTAACCTTTATGGAGCCAGCCGCCGAAGGTGGGGCAGATGATTGGGGTGAAGTCGTAACAAGGTAGCCGTATCGGAAGGTGCGGCTGGATCACCTCCTTTCTAAGGATATATGGAGCAGCGTACGTTTCTCGTCTTGTTTAGTTTTGAAGGATCATTCCTTCAAACATGTCTCTAGCGAGACAGGATTGTTCTTTGAAAACTAGATAACAATAAGTAATACATTCACATTGAATGCAATGCAAAGTTCATCACACATAGTGATTCTTTCTAAAGTAAGAAATGGTTAAGTTAGAAAGGGCGCACGGTGGATGCCTTGGCACTAGGAGCCGATGAAGGACGGGACGAACACCGATATGCTTCGGGGAGCTGTAAGCAAGCTTTGATCCGGAGATTTCCGAATGGGGAAACCCACTGCTCGTAATGGAGTAGTATCCATACTTGAATACATAGAGTATGAGAAGGCATACCCGGGGAACTGAAACATCTAAGTACCCGGAGGAAGAGAAAGCAAATGCGATTCCCTGAGTAGCGGCGAGCGAAACGGGAACAGCCCAAACCAAGAGGCTTGCCTCTTGGGGTTGTAGGACACTCTATACGGAGTTACAAAGGAACGATATAAGCGAAGAGGTCTGGAAAGGCCCGCCAAAGAAGGTAACAGCCCTGTAACTGAAATGTTGTTCTCTCCAGAGTGGATCCTGAGTACGGCGGAACACGTGAAATTCCGTCGGAATCCGGGAGGACCATCTCCCAAGGCTAAATACTCCCTAGTGACCGATAGTGAACCAGTACCGTGAGGGAAAGGTGAAAAGCACCCCGGAAGGGGAGTGAAATAGATCCTGAAACCGTGTGCCTACAAGTAGTCAGAGCCCGTTAACGGGTGATGGCGTGCCTTTTGTAGAATGAACCGGCGAGTTACGATCCCGTGCAAGGTTAAGCAGAAGATGCGGAGCCGCAGCGAAAGCGAGTCTGAATAGGGCGCATGAGTACGTGGTCGTAGACCCGAAACCAGGTGATCTACCCATGTCCAGGGTGAAGTTCAGGTAACACTGAATGGAGGCCCGAACCCACGCACGTTGAAAAGTGCGGGGATGAGGTGTGGGTAGGGGTGAAATGCCAATCGAACCTGGAGATAGCTGGTTCTCTCCGAAATAGCTTTAGGGCTAGCCTCAAGGTAAGAGTCTCGGAGGTAGAGCACTGATTGGACTAGGGGCCCCTACCGGGTTACCGAATTCAGTCAAACTCCGAATGCCGATGACTTATCCTTGGGAGTCAGACTGCGAGTGATAAGATCCGTAGTCGAAAGGGAAACAGCCCAGACCGCCAGCTAAGGTCCCAAAGTATACGTTAAGTGGAAAAGGATGTGGAGTTGCTTAGACAACCAGGATGTTGGCTTAGAAGCAGCCACCATTTAAAGAGTGCGTAATAGCTCACTGGTCGAGTGACTCTGCGCCGAAAATGTACCGGGGCTAAACGTATCACCGAAGCTGCGGACTGTTCTTACGAACAGTGGTAGGAGAGCGTTCTAAGTGCAGTGAAGTCAGACCGGAAGGACTGGTGGAGCGCTTAGAAGTGAGAATGCCGGTATGAGTAGCGAAAGACGGGTGAGAATCCCGTCCACCGAATGCCTAAGGTTTCCTGAGGAAGGCTCGTCCGCTCAGGGTTAGTCGGGACCTAAGCCGAGGCCGAAAGGCGTAGGCGATGGACAACAGGTTGATATTCCTGTACCACCTCCTCACCATTTGAGCAATGGGGGGACGCAGGAGGATAGGGTAAGCGCGGTATTGGATATCCGCGTCCAAGCAGTTAGGCTGGGAAATAGGCAAATCCGTTTCCCGTGAAGGCTGAGCTGTGATGGCGAGCGAAATTTAGTAGCGAAGTTCCTGATTCCACACTGCCAAGAAAAGCCTCTAGCGAGGTGAGAGGTGCCCGTACCGCAAACCGACACAGGTAGGCGAGGAGAGAATCCTAAGGTGATCGAGAGAACTCTCGTTAAGGAACTCGGCAAAATGACCCCGTAACTTCGGGAGAAGGGGTGCTTCTTAGGGTGTTAAAGCCCCGAGAAGCCGCAGTGAATAGGCCCAGGCGACTGTTTAGCAAAAACACAGGTCTCTGCGAAGCCGTAAGGCGAAGTATAGGGGCTGACGCCTGCCCGGTGCTGGAAGGTTAAGAGGAGCGCTTAGCGTAAGCGAAGGTGCGAATTGAAGCCCCAGTAAACGGCGGCCGTAACTATAACGGTCCTAAGGTAGCGAAATTCCTTGTCGGGTAAGTTCCGACCCGCACGAAAGGCGCAACGATCTGGGCACTGTCTCAACGAGAGACTCGGTGAAATTATAGTACCTGTGAAGATGCAGGTTACCCGCGACAGGACGGAAAGACCCCGTGGAGCTTTACTGCAGCCTGATATTGAATGTTGGTACAGCTTGTACAGGATAGGTAGGAGCCTTGGAAACCGGAGCGCTAGCTTCGGTGGAGGCATCGGTGGGATACTACCCTGGCTGTATTGACCTTCTAACCCGCTGCCCTTATCGGGCAGGGAGACAGTGTCAGGTGGGCAGTTTGACTGGGGCGGTCGCCTCCTAAAATGTAACGGAGGCGCCCAAAGGTTCCCTCAGAATGGTTGGAAATCATTCGCAGAGTGTAAAGGCACAAGGGAGCTTGACTGCGAGACCTACAAGTCGAGCAGGGACGAAAGTCGGGCTTAGTGATCCGGTGGTTCCGCATGGAAGGGCCATCGCTCAACGGATAAAAGCTACCCCGGGGATAACAGGCTTATCTCCCCCAAGAGTCCACATCGACGGGGAGGTTTGGCACCTCGATGTCGGCTCATCGCATCCTGGGGCTGTAGTCGGTCCCAAGGGTTGGGCTGTTCGCCCATTAAAGCGGTACGCGAGCTGGGTTCAGAACGTCGTGAGACAGTTCGGTCCCTATCCGTCGCGGGCGCAGGAAATTTGAGAGGAGCTGTCCTTAGTACGAGAGGACCGGGATGGACGCACCGCTGGTGTACCAGTTGTTCTGCCAAGGGCATCGCTGGGTAGCTATGTGCGGACGGGATAAGTGCTGAAAGCATCTAAGCATGAAGCCCCCCTCAAGATGAGATTTCCCATTCCGCAAGGAAGTAAGATCCCTGAAAGATGATCAGGTTGATAGGTCTGAGGTGGAAGCGTGGTGACACGTGGAGCTGACAGATACTAATAGATCGAGGACTTAACCTATATTCTAATGTGAAAAATGAACATTGTTATCTAGTTTTGAGAGAACATTCTCTCCATCAGGTTTGGTGGCGATAGCGAAGAGGTCACACCCGTTCCCATACCGAACACGGAAGTTAAGCTCTTCAGCGCCGATGGTAGTTGGGGGTTTCCCCCTGTGAGAGTAGGACGCCGCCAAGCTTTTCAAAGGATCAGTTCCAGTCGGAACTGGTCTTTTTTGTGTTTTAATAAATGATATATCTATTTATATTGAAAATAGTGGTCTTTTACTACATTCTCAATAACTCATTCATTTCATCCCCTTCACTGGAATTCTAGACATTCTATAAAATTCTTATCATCCAATCTCGTCGCTCGCTCATCTTGCTAAGAGTCAACATCGAAAGAGTAAACATGTCTAAAAAGGATCTTCTCTTCTGGCAACCATATGTAGTGAACTGCGCTTGCTGCTAGATCATTGAAACCTACATAAGAGAGCAAAGGGCATCTTGGTTTGCTAATGAGAGAGGGGAGGAAGATTTGAGTTAAGCACCACAATGTTTGATGAGGCAAGGGAACATTGAGACGAATTTTTGGAAAATGACCAGGATCAATTTAATATAAAGCAAATATACAAAATGGTTTCTCGGAAAAATAAAATAATAAAAAAATTCGTTTCTATATGCACGCTATCTGAGGATTTAAGGAATGAAACAAACATTTTTCAGCTTTAAAAGAGCTGTTTTTACATTGAAAAAGCGCTATTAATGCCCTTTTTAACAAAAAAACATAAAAAAATGAAAAAAAGACTTTTAAAATGAAGAGACAAGTGGTAAAATTCTTTAGGTGCCTTAACGAAAAGATGTGAAAAAATAGCTTTAAAATAAATTCAAAAATTATTTTAAAAAAGTCTTTACAAACAATATCTTATCGTTATATAATACTATTTGTCAGATCGAGAGACATTCGAAACGACATAATATGGAGGATTAGCTCAGCTGGGAGAGCATCTGCCTTACAAGCAGAGGGTCGGCGGTTCGAGCCCGTCATCCTCCACCATATTTATTCTTACATAATGTTAGGATAGATAAAGCCGGTGTAGCTCAACTGGTAGAGCAACTGACTTGTAATCAGTAGGTTGGGGGTTCAAGTCCTCTTGCCGGCACCACTTTCATATGGTAAGATAGACAAGTCGCTTTAAAAGCGAGCCATTAGCTCAGTTGGTAGAGCATCTGACTTTTAATCAGAGGGTCGAAGGTTCGAGTCCTTCATGGCTCACCATTTTCATGCGGGTGTGGCGGAATTGGCAGACGCGCTAGACTTAGGATCTAGTGTCTTTATGACGTGGGGGTTCAAGTCCCTTCACCCGCATTGCCAAACAACATAAAGAAATCCTGTAATGCGGAAGTAGTTCAGTGGTAGAACACCACCTTGCCAAGGTGGGGGTCGCGGGTTCGAATCCCGTCTTCCGCTTATACCATCCACGCCGGGGTGGTGGAATTGGCAGACACACAGGACTTAAAATCCTGCGGTAGGTGACTACCGTGCCGGTTCAAGTCCGGCCCTCGGCATTATAAAATAAGCGCCCGTAGCTCAATTGGATAGAGCGTTTGACTACGGATCAAAAGGTTAGGGGTTCGACTCCTCTCGGGCGCGCCATTAAGATCGGGAAGTAGCTCAGCTTGGTAGAGCACTTGGTTTGGGACCAAGGGGTCGCAGGTTCGAATCCTGTCTTCCCGACCATCTTTTATGGGGCCTTAGCTCAGCTGGGAGAGCGCCTGCCTTGCACGCAGGAGGTCAGCGGTTCGATCCCGCTAGGCTCCACCAATATGATCTTTGAAAACTAAACAAGACAAAACGTACCTGTTAATTCGAGTTTTTATAAAAAAATCCTATGATACATCATAGGTAGTCAGTCAAACTGGCGAAAAGCAAAACTTCGGTTTTGTACTTTTTCGGAGAGTTTGATCCTGGCTCAGGACGAACGCTGGCGGCGTGCCTAATACATGCAAGTCGAGCGGACAGAAGGGAGCTTGCTCCCGGATGTTAGCGGCGGACGGGTGAGTAACACGTGGGTAACCTGCCTGTAAGACTGGGATAACTCCGGGAAACCGGAGCTAATACCGGATAGTTCCTTGAACCGCATGGTTCAAGGATGAAAGACGGTTTCGGCTGTCACTTACAGATGGACCCGCGGCGCATTAGCTAGTTGGTGAGGTAACGGCTCACCAAGGCGACGATGCGTAGCCGACCTGAGAGGGTGATCGGCCACACTGGGACTGAGACACGGCCCAGACTCCTACGGGAGGCAGCAGTAGGGAATCTTCCGCAATGGACGAAAGTCTGACGGAGCAACGCCGCGTGAGTGATGAAGGTTTTCGGATCGTAAAGCTCTGTTGTTAGGGAAGAACAAGTGCAAGAGTAACTGCTTGCACCTTGACGGTACCTAACCAGAAAGCCACGGCTAACTACGTGCCAGCAGCCGCGGTAATACGTAGGTGGCAAGCGTTGTCCGGAATTATTGGGCGTAAAGGGCTCGCAGGCGGTTTCTTAAGTCTGATGTGAAAGCCCCCGGCTCAACCGGGGAGGGTCATTGGAAACTGGGAAACTTGAGTGCAGAAGAGGAGAGTGGAATTCCACGTGTAGCGGTGAAATGCGTAGAGATGTGGAGGAACACCAGTGGCGAAGGCGACTCTCTGGTCTGTAACTGACGCTGAGGAGCGAAAGCGTGGGGAGCGAACAGGATTAGATACCCTGGTAGTCCACGCCGTAAACGATGAGTGCTAAGTGTTAGGGGGTTTCCGCCCCTTAGTGCTGCAGCTAACGCATTAAGCACTCCGCCTGGGGAGTACGGTCGCAAGACTGAAACTCAAAGGAATTGACGGGGGCCCGCACAAGCGGTGGAGCATGTGGTTTAATTCGAAGCAACGCGAAGAACCTTACCAGGTCTTGACATCCTCTGACAACCCTAGAGATAGGGCTTTCCCTTCGGGGACAGAGTGACAGGTGGTGCATGGTTGTCGTCAGCTCGTGTCGTGAGATGTTGGGTTAAGTCCCGCAACGAGCGCAACCCTTGATCTTAGTTGCCAGCATTCAGTTGGGCACTCTAAGGTGACTGCCGGTGACAAACCGGAGGAAGGTGGGGATGACGTCAAATCATCATGCCCCTTATGACCTGGGCTACACACGTGCTACAATGGACAGAACAAAGGGCTGCGAGACCGCAAGGTTTAGCCAATCCCACAAATCTGTTCTCAGTTCGGATCGCAGTCTGCAACTCGACTGCGTGAAGCTGGAATCGCTAGTAATCGCGGATCAGCATGCCGCGGTGAATACGTTCCCGGGCCTTGTACACACCGCCCGTCACACCACGAGAGTTTGCAACACCCGAAGTCGGTGAGGTAACCTTTATGGAGCCAGCCGCCGAAGGTGGGGCAGATGATTGGGGTGAAGTCGTAACAAGGTAGCCGTATCGGAAGGTGCGGCTGGATCACCTCCTTTCTAAGGATATATGGAGCAGCGTACGTTTCTCGTCTTGTTTAGTTTTGAAGGATCATTCCTTCAAACATGTCTCTAGCGAGACAGGATTGTTCTTTGAAAACTAGATAACAATAAGTAATACATTCACATTGAATGCAATGCAAAGTTCATCACACATAGTGATTCTTTCTAAAGTAAGAAATGGTTAAGTTAGAAAGGGCGCACGGTGGATGCCTTGGCACTAGGAGCCGATGAAGGACGGGACGAACACCGATATGCTTCGGGGAGCTGTAAGCAAGCTTTGATCCGGAGATTTCCGAATGGGGAAACCCACTGCTCGTAATGGAGTAGTATCCATACTTGAATACATAGAGTATGAGAAGGCATACCCGGGGAACTGAAACATCTAAGTACCCGGAGGAAGAGAAAGCAAATGCGATTCCCTGAGTAGCGGCGAGCGAAACGGGAACAGCCCAAACCAAGAGGCTTGCCTCTTGGGGTTGTAGGACACTCTATACGGAGTTACAAAGGAACGATATAAGCGAAGAGGTCTGGAAAGGCCCGCCAAAGAAGGTAACAGCCCTGTAACTGAAATGTTGTTCTCTCCAGAGTGGATCCTGAGTACGGCGGAACACGTGAAATTCCGTCGGAATCCGGGAGGACCATCTCCCAAGGCTAAATACTCCCTAGTGACCGATAGTGAACCAGTACCGTGAGGGAAAGGTGAAAAGCACCCCGGAAGGGGAGTGAAATAGATCCTGAAACCGTGTGCCTACAAGTAGTCAGAGCCCGTTAACGGGTGATGGCGTGCCTTTTGTAGAATGAACCGGCGAGTTACGATCCCGTGCAAGGTTAAGCAGAAGATGCGGAGCCGCAGCGAAAGCGAGTCTGAATAGGGCGCATGAGTACGTGGTCGTAGACCCGAAACCAGGTGATCTACCCATGTCCAGGGTGAAGTTCAGGTAACACTGAATGGAGGCCCGAACCCACGCACGTTGAAAAGTGCGGGGATGAGGTGTGGGTAGGGGTGAAATGCCAATCGAACCTGGAGATAGCTGGTTCTCTCCGAAATAGCTTTAGGGCTAGCCTCAAGGTAAGAGTCTCGGAGGTAGAGCACTGATTGGACTAGGGGCCCCTACCGGGTTACCGAATTCAGTCAAACTCCGAATGCCGATGACTTATCCTTGGGAGTCAGACTGCGAGTGATAAGATCCGTAGTCGAAAGGGAAACAGCCCAGACCGCCAGCTAAGGTCCCAAAGTATACGTTAAGTGGAAAAGGATGTGGAGTTGCTTAGACAACCAGGATGTTGGCTTAGAAGCAGCCACCATTTAAAGAGTGCGTAATAGCTCACTGGTCGAGTGACTCTGCGCCGAAAATGTACCGGGGCTAAACGTATCACCGAAGCTGCGGACTGTTCTTACGAACAGTGGTAGGAGAGCGTTCTAAGTGCAGTGAAGTCAGACCGGAAGGACTGGTGGAGCGCTTAGAAGTGAGAATGCCGGTATGAGTAGCGAAAGACGGGTGAGAATCCCGTCCACCGAATGCCTAAGGTTTCCTGAGGAAGGCTCGTCCGCTCAGGGTTAGTCGGGACCTAAGCCGAGGCCGAAAGGCGTAGGCGATGGACAACAGGTTGATATTCCTGTACCACCTCCTCACCATTTGAGCAATGGGGGGACGCAGGAGGATAGGGTAAGCGCGGTATTGGATATCCGCGTCCAAGCAGTTAGGCTGGGAAATAGGTAAATCCGTTTCCCGTGAAGGCTGAGCTGTGATGGCGAGCGAAATTTAGTAGCGAAGTTCCTGATTCCACACTGCCAAGAAAAGCCTCTAGCGAGGTGAGAGGTGCCCGTACCGCAAACCGACACAGGTAGGCGAGGAGAGAATCCTAAGGTGATCGAGAGAACTCTCGTTAAGGAACTCGGCAAAATGACCCCGTAACTTCGGGAGAAGGGGTGCTTCTTAGGGTGTTAAAGCCCCGAGAAGCCGCAGTGAATAGGCCCAGGCGACTGTTTAGCAAAAACACAGGTCTCTGCGAAGCCGTAAGGCGAAGTATAGGGGCTGACGCCTGCCCGGTGCTGGAAGGTTAAGAGGAGCGCTTAGCGTAAGCGAAGGTGCGAATTGAAGCCCCAGTAAACGGCGGCCGTAACTATAACGGTCCTAAGGTAGCGAAATTCCTTGTCGGGTAAGTTCCGACCCGCACGAAAGGCGCAACGATCTGGGCACTGTCTCAACGAGAGACTCGGTGAAATTATAGTACCTGTGAAGATGCAGGTTACCCGCGACAGGACGGAAAGACCCCGTGGAGCTTTACTGCAGCCTGATATTGAATGTTGGTACAGCTTGTACAGGATAGGTAGGAGCCTTGGAAACCGGAGCGCTAGCTTCGGTGGAGGCATCGGTGGGATACTACCCTGGCTGTATTGACCTTCTAACCCGCTGCCCTTATCGGGCAGGGAGACAGTGTCAGGTGGGCAGTTTGACTGGGGCGGTCGCCTCCTAAAATGTAACGGAGGCGCCCAAAGGTTCCCTCAGAATGGTTGGAAATCATTCGCAGAGTGTAAAGGCACAAGGGAGCTTGACTGCGAGACCTACAAGTCGAGCAGGGACGAAAGTCGGGCTTAGTGATCCGGTGGTTCCGCATGGAAGGGCCATCGCTCAACGGATAAAAGCTACCCCGGGGATAACAGGCTTATCTCCCCCAAGAGTCCACATCGACGGGGAGGTTTGGCACCTCGATGTCGGCTCATCGCATCCTGGGGCTGTAGTCGGTCCCAAGGGTTGGGCTGTTCGCCCATTAAAGCGGTACGCGAGCTGGGTTCAGAACGTCGTGAGACAGTTCGGTCCCTATCCGTCGCGGGCGCAGGAAATTTGAGAGGAGCTGTCCTTAGTACGAGAGGACCGGGATGGACGCACCGCTGGTGTACCAGTTGTTCTGCCAAGGGCATCGCTGGGTAGCTATGTGCGGACGGGATAAGTGCTGAAAGCATCTAAGCATGAAGCCCCCCTCAAGATGAGATTTCCCATTCCGCAAGGAAGTAAGATCCCTGAAAGATGATCAGGTTGATAGGTCTGAGGTGGAAGCGTGGTGACATGTGGAGCTGACAGATACTAATAGATCGAGGACTTAACCTATATTCTAATGTGAAAAATGAACATTGTTATCTAGTTTTGAGAGAACATTCTCTCCATCAGGTTTGGTGGCGATAGCGAAGAGGTCACACCCGTTCCCATACCGAACACGGAAGTTAAGCTCTTCAGCGCCGATGGTAGTTGGGGGTTTCCCCCTGTGAGAGTAGGACGCCGCCAAGCTTGTCAAAGGATCAGTTCCAATCGGAACTGGTCTTTTTTGTGTTTTTGGGACGTTTGGCACCAGATAAATGTGGAAATAATATTGTTAGTTGAGCGATTATCTTGAAAAATCGATCGAAAAAATTTATAGTAAGATTAAAGTCAAATATAGTCAAAGTCAATGGAGGAGGAGGCGGAGTGGCACAAAATATTTCTGATATCATCGAGCAGTATTTGAAGGAAGTCTTGGATCAGAATGGTCGAGAAATATTAGAAATTAAACGCAATGAAATTGCAGATAAGTTTCAATGCGTACCTTCACAAATTAACTATGTTATCAATACACGCTTTACGAGCGAAAGAGGTTATATCGTTGAAAGTAAGCGTGGCGGCGGTGGCTATATCCGTATCATTAAAGTCAAAATGAATGATGAAGTCGATTTATTGAACAACATTATTTCCCAAATATATCATCGTTTATCACAGGCTGCATCTGATCATATCATCATGCGTCTTGTTGAGAACAACATTTTATCCGAAAGAGAAGCAAAGATGATGATTAGTGTCATGGACCGTTCTGTTTTACACATTGATTTACCTGAACGAGATGAACTGAGAGCTCGGATGATGAAAGCGATGTTAAATGCTTTGAAATTAAAGTAAAGCGGGTGAAAAGATTGATTTGTCAAGAATGCAATGAGAGACCAGCCACTTTTCACTTTACGAAAGTAATAAATGGAGAAAAACAAGAAATGCACATATGTGAACAATGTGCAAAAGAAAACAGTGATTCATATGCTATGAGTGGAAACCAAGGTTTCTCGATTCACAACTTATTATCAGGCTTATTGAATATTGATCCTAGCTTTACCACAAGTGCGAATAAAGGATCATCTATTTTTCAAGAGGCAAGAGAAGTGGATCAATGTCCTAAGTGTGGCTTAACTTTTCAGCAATTCAGGAAAACAGGCCGTTTTGGCTGTGCAGAATGTTATCGAACCTTTGATCAGTATTTAAATCCTGTTTTAAGGAAAGTCCATAGTGGAAATACAGTCCATAATGGAAAAGTCCCTAAACGGATTGCCGGCAGTCTGCATGTTCGCCGGAAACTTGAGTTAATGCAGCAAGAACTGAAGCAGCTGATTGAACAGGAAGAGTTTGAAAAAGCAGCGGAAGTTCGAGATCAAATTCGTGCATTAGAGCATGAGCAATCTCAGCAGAGGGAGGGAGATTAACGACATGTCGCTCCAGCATTTTATTCAAGACGCATTAAGTCAATGGATGAAACAGAAAGGACCAGAAAGTGACATTGTTCTAAGCAGTCGTATTCGACTGGCACGCAATCTAGAGCATGTTCGTTTCCCAACTCAGTTTTCTCAAGAGGAGGCTGAAGCTGTTCTTCAGCAATTCGAGCAAAAGTTTGCGAGCCAGGAAGTGAAGGACATTGGAAACTTTGTTCTGATTCGAATGAATGAAACGCAGCCTTTGGCTAAAAGGGTACTTGTTGAAAAGCATTTGATTAGCCCCAATTTAGCAGAATCAAGATTTGGCGGCTGTTTGCTTTCAGAAAATGAAGAAATCAGTGTCATGCTGAATGAGGAAGACCATATTCGTATTCAATGCTTGTTCCCAGGATTTCAGCTGGCTAATGCACTAAAAGCAGCTAACCAAATAGATGACTGGATTGAAGAGCAAGTGGATTATGCGTTTTCAGAAAAGCGAGGATACTTAACGAGCTGTCCGACCAATGTAGGTACAGGTATTAGGGCTTCAGTCATGATGCACTTACCAGCATTAGCCCTGACAAGACAAATGAATCGCATTATTCCTGCAATTAATCAATTAGGTCTTGTGGTCAGAGGAATTTATGGTGAGGGTAGCGAAGCAATAGGGAACATCTTTCAAATTTCAAATCAAATGACACTGGGTCAATCAGAAGAAGATATTGTAGATGACTTGAATAGTGTGACGGCGCAGCTCATTGAACAAGAGCGATCTGCACGTAAGGCATTATATCAGACGTCTAAAATTGAACTTGAAGACAGAGTGTACCGTTCCTTGGGGATTTTGGCTAATTGTCGCATGATTGAATCTAAGGAAACGGCTAAGTGTTTGTCAGATGTGCGACTTGGAATTGATTTAGGTATCATTAAGGGGCTTTCAAGTAATATACTGAATGAACTCATGATTTTGACACAGCCTGGCTTCCTTCAGCAATATTCAGGAGGAGCCTTGGAACCAAATGAAAGAGATATAAAACGAGCAGCAATTATCAGAGAAAGGCTGCGCTTAGAAATGCATAGGAATGGACAGGAGGATGAAACGATATGATGTTTGGAAGATTCACTGAAAGAGCTCAAAAGGTATTAGCACTTGCACAAGAAGAAGCCATTCGCCTAGGCCATAAGAACATCGGTACAGAGCATATTTTACTTGGTCTTGTACGTGAAGGTGAGGGCATCGCCGCAAAAGCATTAGAAGCACTGGGCCTTGTTTCAGATAAAATCCAAAAAGAAGTCGAGAGCTTGATTGGAAGAGGGCAAGAGGTGTCTCAAGCTATTCCTCATTACACACCTAGAGCGAAGAAGGTTACGGAGCTTTCTATGGATGAAGCGAGAAAGCTTGGTCATTCCTATGTAGGGACAGAACATATTCTTTTAGGTCTTATTCGTGAGGGAGAGGGTGTAGCTGCCCGTGTCTTAAATAACCTCGGAGTGAGCTTAAATAAAGCACGCCAGCAAGTATTGCAGCTTCTAGGCAGCAATGAAACGGGTGCATCTGCGTCAGGATCTAATAGCAATGCCAATACACCAACTTTAGATAGCTTGGCAAGAGACTTAACGGCTATTGCGAAAGAGGACAGCTTGGACCCTGTGATTGGCCGCAGCAAAGAAATTCAGCGTGTCATAGAGGTCCTAAGTAGAAGAACAAAGAATAACCCTGTCTTGATTGGAGAGCCTGGTGTTGGTAAAACAGCGATCGCAGAAGGTCTCGCACAGCAAATTATTCACAACGAAGTGCCTGAAATTCTGCGTGATAAACGAGTCATGACACTTGATATGGGAACCGTTGTAGCGGGAACGAAATATCGTGGTGAATTCGAGGATCGTTTGAAAAAAGTCATGGACGAAATCCGTCAGGCTGGAAATATCATTCTCTTCATTGATGAGCTTCATACACTGATTGGTGCAGGTGGAGCAGAGGGTGCGATTGATGCCTCTAATATTCTAAAACCATCTTTAGCACGTGGTGAGCTTCAATGTATCGGGGCAACAACGTTAGATGAGTACCGTAAATATATTGAGAAAGATGCTGCACTTGAACGTCGATTCCAGCCAATTCAAGTGGACCAGCCATCTGTCGATGAAAGTATTCAAATTTTAAGAGGGCTTAGAGACCGTTATGAAGCACATCACCGTGTGTCTATTACAGATGAAGCCATTGAGGCGGCGGTAAAGCTTTCTGATCGTTATATCTCCGATCGTTTCCTTCCAGATAAGGCGATCGACTTAATTGATGAGGCGGGTTCAAAAGTTCGCTTACGTTCTTTCACAACACCGCCTAATCTAAAGGAACTTGAGCAAAAGCTGGATGAAGTACGCAAGGAAAAGGATGCAGCTGTTCAAAGTCAAGAATTTGAAAAAGCCGCTTCACTTCGTGATACGGAGCAACGTTTGCGTGAAAAGGTAGAAGTGACGAAGAAATCTTGGAAAGAAAAGCAGGGACAAGAGAATTCAGAGGTTTCTGTGGATGATATCGCAATGGTTGTTTCTAGCTGGACGGGAGTACCTGTTTCAAAAATTGCTCAAACAGAAACAGATAAGCTTCTAAACATGGAACAATTGCTCCACTCTCGCGTCATTGGACAGGATGAAGCAGTTGTTGCTGTTGCAAAAGCTGTAAGACGTGCCCGTGCTGGACTAAAAGATCCGAAACGTCCGATTGGCTCCTTTATTTTCTTAGGGCCAACAGGTGTTGGTAAGACTGAGCTTGCAAGAGCACTCGCTGAGTCTATCTTCGGTGATGAAGAAGCGATGATTCGTATTGATATGTCTGAGTACATGGAAAAACACTCGACTTCAAGACTTGTTGGATCACCTCCAGGCTATGTGGGCTATGATGAGGGTGGTCAGCTGACTGAAAAGGTGAGAAGAAAGCCGTATTCTGTCGTGCTTCTAGATGAGATTGAAAAGGCGCACCCTGATGTGTTTAACATCTTACTTCAAGTGTTAGAAGATGGTCGTCTCACTGATTCTAAAGGTCGTACTGTTGACTTTAGAAATACGATTTTGATTATGACTTCAAACGTTGGAGCTAGTGAGCTGAAGCGCAATAAATATGTTGGCTTTAACGTGCAGGATGAAAGTCAAAATTACAAAGATATGAAAGGCAAAGTTATGGGTGAGCTGAAACGTGCGTTTAGACCGGAGTTCATCAACCGTATTGATGAAATCATTGTCTTCCACTCACTCGAAAAGAAACATCTAAAAGAGATTGTGTCTCTCATGTCTGATCAATTGACAAAACGACTAAAAGAGCAGGACCTTTCAATTGAATTGACGGAAGCAGCAAAAGCCAAGATTGCCGACGAAGGCGTAGATCTTGAGTATGGTGCTCGTCCGTTAAGAAGAGCGATTCAAAAGCACGTCGAGGATCGACTTTCTGAGGAATTGCTGAAAGGCAATATTGAAAAGGGCCAACATATCGTATTAGATGTAGAAGATGGAGAAATTGTCGTAAAAGCAACGGCTGCTACGAACTAATATAGTAAGAAAAAAGTGTGAGGCATACCAGTAAGTTGGATGCCTCCCTTTACTTATTTTCTGACCAGTATAAGGAGTTGTATTCTTCAATCTATGGCTAAGTCAAAATCAAAATTTATATGCCAATCGTGCGGTTATGAGTCAGCCAAATGGATGGGGAAATGTCCCGGCTGCGGCACTTGGAACAGTATGACAGAAGAGGTCGTTCGTAAAGAGCCGGCAAATCGTCGAAGTGCGTTTAATCATTCTGTTCAAACCATTCAAAAACCTTCACCTATATCTGCAATTGAAACATCCGAAGAACCCCGAATTAAAACGAATTTAGAAGAATTTAACCGAGTATTAGGAAGTGGAATTGTCAAAGGTTCACTCGTTCTTATTGGCGGTGATCCTGGGATTGGGAAGTCCACACTATTATTACAAGTTTCAGCACAGCTATCAGATCAAAATCAGAATGTGTTATACATATCTGGTGAGGAATCAATCAAACAAACGAAGCTTAGGGCGGACCGTCTCGGTATTGAAAGTGCCTCTTTACATGTTTTGGCTGAAACCGATATGGAGTATATAACGTCTGCTATACAAGAGATGAAACCCGCTTTTGTTGTGGTCGATTCAATTCAAACCGTTTATCAAAGCGATATCACGTCAGCTCCTGGATCTGTTTCTCAGGTGAGGGAATGCACTGCCCAGCTGATGAAAATTGCCAAGACGAATGGTATTCCTATTTTTATCGTTGGTCACGTGACGAAGGAGGGCTCGATTGCTGGGCCGCGCCTTTTAGAGCATATGGTAGATACAGTTCTTTATTTTGAAGGGGAGCGCCATCATACGTTTCGTATTTTACGGGCAGTGAAAAACCGTTTTGGTTCAACGAATGAATTAGGAATTTTTGAAATGAGAGAGGAAGGGCTCACAGAGGTATTAAACCCATCAGAAATCTTCTTAGAAGAGCGGTCAGCAGGTGTATCTGGATCGTGTGTTGTTGCCTCAATGGAAGGAACAAGACCTGTTCTAGTGGAGATACAAGCACTTATTTCACCGACGAGCTTTGGGAATCCACGGAGAATGGCTACTGGCCTTGATCATAACCGAGTGTCATTGCTTATGGCCGTTTTAGAAAAACGGGTAGGGCTGCTACTGCAAAACCAAGATGCCTACTTAAAGGTCGCAGGTGGTGTGAAACTTGATGAACCAGCGATAGACTTGGCTATTGCCGTTAGTATTGCATCAAGTTTTAAAGATGCAGCGCCGCATCAAGCAGATTGCTTTATAGGAGAAGTGGGTCTGACGGGAGAAGTCAGAAGAGTATCAAGAATTGAACAGCGTGTGCAGGAAGCTGCTAAACTAGGATTTAAGCGAATGTTTATTCCTCAGGCGAATATAGATGGATGGAAAAAACCGAGAGGGATTGAGTTAGTCGGTGTAGAAAATGTAGCAGAGGCACTTCGTATTTCACTAGGGGGATCATAGAAATGGAAAAAGAGAAAAAAGGAGCGAGAGAAGTCGATCTCTTAGATATTGTCCAGTTTGTGGCACCGGGGACACCCCTGCGGGCAGGGATTGAAAACGTCCTAAGAGCCAATACTGGAGGGCTCATTGTTGTTGGTTATAATGATAAAGTGAAAAGTGTGGTAGATGGAGGATTTCATATTAATTCTGCTTTCTCCCCAGCACATTTATATGAATTGGCGAAGATGGATGGGGCGATTATTTTAAGTGACTCTGGTCAAAAGATCTTGTATGCGAATACACAGCTCATGCCGGATGCAACCATTCATTCATCAGAAACAGGTATGAGACACCGAACGGCTGAACGTGTAGCAAAGCAGACAGGTTGCTTAATCATTGCCATTTCTGAACGTCGGAACGTCATTACCTTATACCAAGGGAATCGACGATATACGTTGAAAGATATTGGTTTTATTTTGACGAAGGCCAACCAAGCGATACAAACACTTGAGAAATATAAAACCATTTTAGACCACGCCATTTCTGCGTTAAGCGCCTTAGAATTTGAAGAGCTTGTGACCTTTGGTGATGTATTATCCGTGCTACATCGTTATGAAATGGTACTTAGAATCAAAAATGAAATCAATATGTATATCAAAGAGCTTGGGACAGAAGGACACTTGATCCGTCTGCAAGTCAATGAGCTGATTACAGATATGGAGCAGGAAGCGGCGTTATTTATTAAAGATTACGTGAAAGAAAAGATCAAAGATCCATATGTGCTGTTGAAACAGCTCCAAGATATGTCGAGCTTTGAACTTTTAGATGATTCCATTTTGTACAAGTTACTCGGCTATCCAGCATCTACAAATATTGACGAATATGTGTACACTAGAGGATACAGATTACTTCATAAAATCCCTAGACTGCCTATGCCAATCGTTGAAAACGTGGTCGAAGCATTTGGTGTGCTAGATCGAATTATGGAAGCAGATGTACAAGATTTGGATGAAGTAGAAGGAATTGGAGAAGTAAGAGCGAAAAAGATAAAAAAAGGATTAAAAAGACTGCAAGAAAAACATTATATCGACCGTCAGCTATAAAAAGAGAAATTTTTCTTAAATACGGTTAAAAATGGATGAATATGGGTATATTAATGATGGTTTTGTTTTCTGTTCATGATGATAGGAAACTTAAGCATATATCAATGTCAGATGAAGGTGGATTGACAGATGAAAAATAAAGGAGGTGAAGGTATGTTAAAAAGAATCGTTCAGGCGTTTTTTATCATTTTCGGTGCAGTTGTAGGGATTTTTATCATTCCAGAGTTATTTCTGCTGTTAAATGTGAAGGACATACCTTTCATAACAAATGCTTACTCTTCAGCACTAATAGGAGCCGCTGTGTTCTTTATCATTGGTAAATGGTGCACAGGCTATGTGGTTAATTGGGTGAAATGGATCGAGGATTCTCTATTGAAGGCGCCTCTTCCTGATCTTATATCTGGAAGTTTCGGTTTAGTATTTGGACTTATTCTAGCATATCTTATTGTAAACGTGATCCCGCTAAACAATATCCCATATCATATTTTTGGTACCATTATTCCGATTTTCCTGGCTTTCTTTTTAGGATACCTTGGATTTCAGGTAGGGTTTAAGAAGAAGGATGAAATGATGGGGCTGTTCTCCCGATCTGCAAAGGTCACAAAGAAAAAAGGAGCAGCTGATGATGAACCTGAAATAGAAGATAAAAAGCTGAAAATTTTAGACACAAGTGTTATCATTGATGGAAGAATCGCAGATATTTGTCAAACTGGATTCCTAGAAGGTGTGATGGTCATTCCTCAATTTGTACTCGAGGAATTACAGCATATTGCAGACTCTTCTGATGTATTAAAGAGAAATAGAGGCCGAAGAGGTCTTGATATTTTAAATCGTATCCAAAAAGAACTGGATATTAAAGTTGAAATTTACGAAGGTGACTTTGAAGATATTCAAGAGGTTGACAGCAAGCTTGTGAAACTCGCTAAGTTAACTTCAGGTGTTGTTGTGACAAATGATTTTAATTTAAATAAAGTATGCGAACTTCAAAAAGTAGCAGTGTTAAACATCAATGATCTAGCCAATGCAGTCAAACCGGTTGTACTGCCTGGGGAAGAAATGAAGGTACAGGTCATCAAAGATGGGAAAGAGCATAACCAAGGTGTTGCTTACTTAGATGACGGTACGATGATTGTGGTCGAAGAAGGACGCAATTATATTGGAAAAGACATTGATGTGCTCGTCACGAGTGTGCTGCAAACTGCTGCTGGAAGAATGATTTTTGCGAAGCCAAAACTTCTGGAGAAGGCGCTCTAAAGGGAGAACGAACATGTATTATGAAGTAGTTATTCCGGCTGCGGGGCAGGGGAAGCGAATGAAGGCCGGCCGCAATAAACTTTTTATTGAATTGAAAAGAATGCCGGTCATCATCCACACACTGAAGGTGTTTGACGCTCATTCACAATGCAGACGCATGATCTTAGCGATCAATGAAGAAGAGCGTCGTGACTTTGAAAGGCTACTGAAGGTACACGCTTTTCAAACGCCTGTTTCACTTGTCACTGGCGGTGAAGAACGGCAGCAAAGTGTATACGAAGGGTTGAAGGCTGTGCAAGATGCGGACATCGTGCTTGTTCATGATGGCGCAAGGCCTTTTATTAAGCATACACAGATTGACTTGCTCGTTAAAGCAGCGATTGAAAAAGGCTCCGCAGTCGTAGCGGTACCAGTGAAAGACACAATCAAACGCGTTCAAGAAGGCAAAGTGGAACAAACCATTGAACGTCAGAGCTTGTGGGCAGTCCAGACCCCACAAGCTTTTCGTCATTCTATTTTAAAAGAAGCGCATGAACACGCGGAGCGGACAGGCTTTCTTGGAACAGATGACGCCAGTCTTGTGGAACAATTACACGGTGAGAGTGTTTATATTGTCCAAGGAGACTATACCAATATTAAACTGACAACACCGGATGATTTATTGGTTGCCAAGGCAATTATGGATGCGGAAAGAGGGTACTAGAACATGTTTAGAATAGGACAAGGTTTTGATGTGCATCAATTAACAGAGGGAAGACCTCTTATTATTGGCGGTGTGACGATCCCTTATGAAAAGGGTCTACTTGGGCATTCAGATGCGGATGTACTGCTTCATACTGTGGCGGATGCCTGCCTAGGTGCGATTGCAGAAGGAGATATCGGCAGACATTTCCCAGACACGGATCCGGAGTTTAAAGATGCAGACTCTTTTAAATTACTTCAGCACGTGTGGGCACTTGTAAAAGAAAAAGGCTATACACTGGTGAATATCGATTGCACGATCATGGCGCAAAAACCAAAGATGGCACCATACATTCAGCCAATGTGTGAGAAAATCGCAGAAGCCCTTGAGGCAGATGTCACACAGGTGAATGTCAAAGCAACAACGACAGAGAAACTTGGATTTACAGGAAGAGGCGAAGGAATTGCCTCTCAAGCAACCGTACTTCTTCAGAAAAAGTAAAATCCGTTTTGATGAGAATGGGTTTTGATGATAAAATACGTTTATAAAAAATTGGTGTCAGACAACATGATGCAGATGAAAGGAAGTTAAACTCATGGGAAATGAAGTGCGTGTTCGTTATGCACCGAGTCCAACTGGTCATTTACATATTGGGAATGCTAGAACGGCTCTTTTCAACTATTTGTTCGCACGCAGTCAAGGCGGCAAATTTATTATTCGAATCGAGGATACGGATCAAAAGCGTAATGTAGAAGGCGGAGAAGAAAGTCAGCTTCGCCACCTGCAATGGCTCGGGATTGATTGGGACGAGAGCATTGATAAAGATGGCGGCTACGGTCCTTACAGACAATCAGAGCGTAATGATATTTACAAAAAATATTATGACGAGCTACTAGCGAAAGATTTGGCATATAAGTGCTATTGTACGGCTGAAGAACTAGAAGAAGAGCGAGAAGCACAAATTGCCCGCAGTGAAATGCCTCGATATTCTGGTAAATGCAGTCATTTATCAAAAGAAGAAGAGGACAAGCTGATTGCGGAAGGAAGAGAGCCAAGCATCCGCTTCCGAGTGCCTAAAGGAGAAATCATCAAATTTGACGATATGGTCAAAGGCGAGATTTCATTTGAAACAGACGGCATCGGTGACTTTGTTATTGTGAAGAAAGATGGTACGCCAACGTATAACTTCGCTGTAGCGGTGGATGATCATTTGATGAAAATGACTCATATTCTTCGCGGTGAGGATCACATCTCGAATACACCTAAACAAATTATGGTCTTCAATGCATTTGGCTGGGATGTTCCGCTGTTCGGACATATGACGCTGATTGTAAACGAGAACCGCAAGAAATTAAGCAAGCGTGATGAATCAATTATCCAGTTCATCGAACAGTATAAGAACTTGGGCTATTTACCAGAAGCTTTGTTTAACTTCATTGCACTGCTTGGATGGTCTCCAGTTGGTGAAGAGGAACTATTTACAAAAGAGCAGTTCATTGATATTTTCGATGTCAATCGACTTTCTAAGTCACCAGCTCTATTTGATATGCATAAACTAAAATGGGTGAATAACCAATACGTAAAAGCACTTGATCTTGATCAAGTTGTGGCACTTACACTTCCACATCTTCAAAAGGCAGGCAAGGTAAGTGAGCAGCTGACAGAAGAAGAAAACACGTGGGTGCGCAAACTCATTTCTCTATACCACGAGCAATTGAGCTACGGAGCAGAAATTGTTGAGTTAACAGAGTTGTTCTTTAAGGAACAAATTGAGTATAATCAAGAGGCAAAGGAAGTTCTTGCAGAAGAGCAAGTACCAGAAGTGATGGCTTCGTTTGCAGGTCAGCTTGAACGTCTTGAGTCTTTCACACCTGATGAAATCAAAGTTGCCATTAAAGCGGTACAAAAAGAAACAGGGCATAAAGGTAAGAAACTATTCATGCCAATTCGTGTGGCTGTCACTGGACAAACGCATGGCCCAGAGCTTCCGCAAAGTATTGAACTACTAGGTAAAGAGACGGTATTAAACCGCATTAAACAAATATAAGGAAAATCGTTGCGAGGGAGAAGTACAATGTTATCGTCCATCACAGAAAGAGTCTTCACCGGCTGAAAGAGACTTATGGGCAGACGTTGGAAATGCACCCTCAAGACCCTTGAGGAACACGTATGTTAGTATGCAAGGGCGGTACCCTCCGTTATGGGATGAAGTTGAGAAGGCTGCGAAATGAGGGCTTTCTAAACAGAGTGGAACCGCGTTTTCAAAACGTCTCTGTCATATGGCAGAGGCGTTTTTTATTTGTCCAAAAAAGAGAGCAAGTCCTAAGAGAGATTGATGGGGAAGAACGGGGGGAGCATGTGTTTTTCAAAATGCTGAAAGAAGATATTGATACTGTGTTTGATCAGATCCTGCTGCTAGAAGCTATCTTGAAGTAGTGCTAACCTATTCAGGGCTTCATGCGATTTGGGCTCATCGTGTTGCGCATGCATTTTACAAGCGTAAGCTGTATTTTCTTGCGCGGATCATTTCTCAGGTCAGCCGGTTTTTCACAGGGGTTGAGATTCACCCAGCAGCAACCATCGGCCGGCGGTTCTTTATTGATCACGGCATGGGCGTCGTGATTGGGGAAACATGTGAAATTGGCGATAACGTCACTGTTTTCCAAGGCGTGACATTAGGGGGAACAGGGAAAGAAAAGGGAAAGCGGCATCCAACTATTTTGGACGATGCCCTGATTGCGACTGGTGCTAAGGTGCTCGGTTCCATTACCGTAGGAAAAGGGTCCAAGATTGGTGCGGGGTCTGTTGTGTTAAAAGACGTACCAGACCATTCCACTGTTGTAGGTATACCTGGGCGAGTGGTCGTTCAAAATGGAAAGAAAATCAATCGTGATCTCAATCATCAAGATTTGCCAGATCCCGTTTCTGATCGTTTCAAAGAATTGGAGCGAGAAATGGAAAAGCTAAAACGTGAGCTGGCTTCATTGAGCAGAAAGGAAGAACAATCATGACAATCAATATTTATAATACATTGACACGTAAGAAGGAAGAGTTTGTCCCACTTGAACCAGGAAAGGTGAAAATGTATGTATGCGGACCAACCGTGTATAACTACATTCATATCGGGAATGCAAGACCTGCCATTGTATATGACACGGTACGTAAGTATTTAGAATATAGCGGCTATGATGTGAATTTCGTATCCAACTTTACTGATGTGGATGATAAACTCATCAAAGCAGCAAATGAATTAGGCGAAGATGTCCCAACGATTGCTGATCGATTTATCCAAGCATACTTTGAGGACGTCAGTGCATTAGGCTGCAAAAAAGCAGACCTTCACCCGCGAGTGACAGAAAATATGGATGATATCATTGCGTTTATCGCCACATTGATTGAAAAAGGCTACGCCTATGAAGCAGATGGTGACGTGTATTACAGCACACGCTCATTTGAAGGCTACGGAAAACTGTCTCACCAATCGATTGATGAATTAAAGACAGGTGCCCGTATTCGTGTAGGTGAGAAGAAACGAGATGCGCTGGACTTTGCTTTATGGAAGGCTGCAAAGGACCAAGAAATCTCATGGGATAGCCCGTGGGGCGAAGGACGCCCAGGCTGGCATATCGAATGCTCAGCCATGGTTAAAAAATATTTAGGTGATACGATCGATATTCATGCAGGCGGACAGGATTTAACCTTCCCTCATCATGAAAATGAAATCGCTCAATCTGAGGCTTTGACAGGCAAACCTTTTGCAAAGTATTGGATGCATAACGGATATATTAATATTGAGAATGAAAAAATGTCAAAATCACTAGGTAACTTTGTGCTCGTGCATGACATTGTGAAAGAACAAGATCCTGACGTACTTCGATTCTTTATGTTGTCGGTTCACTACCGTCATCCAATTAACTACTCAATGGACTTACTAGAGAGTACAAAGAGTGCGTTTAACCGACTCAAAACGTCGTATGCTAATTTACATCATCGCCTTGAAAGCAGCACGAATATCACAGAAGATAACACTGAATGGTTGACAAAGATTGAAGAGCAGCGAGCGACATTTATTTCTGAAATGAATGATGACTTCAATACGGCAAATGCCATCTCTGTTTTATTTGAACTAGCGAAACAAGCGAATTACTATATGGAAAATGATCATACTTCCGAGGAAGTGATCAAGGCATTTATTGGCTTGTTCCAAGAAATCACATCAGTCCTCGGCTTCTCACTAGAAGAAAAGCACACGCTTGACGAAGAGGTAGAAGCATTAATTGAGAAGCGGAATGAAGCTAGAAGGAATCGTGACTTCGCATTGTCTGATCAAATTCGTGACCAGTTAAAGAGCATGAATATTGTATTGGAGGACACTCCTCAAGGTACGCGCTGGAAAAGAGGAGAATAGGTCATGTTGAATTTTGAAAAGCTGAAAGACGGAAAACAGTTGAACGGACTTGCACTTGCTTATATGGGTGATGCCATTTTTGAAGTATACGTGAGGCATCACCTCCTCCAAACGGGGGCGACCAAACCAAATGAGCTTCATAAACGTGCAAGTAAAATCGTTTCAGCTAAATCTCAGGCCGCTATTTTATTTGAGCTTCAGCAGAAGGGCTTTTTCACAGAAGCGGAAGAAGCGGTGCTGAAAAGAGGAAGAAATGCAAAATCAGGCACAGTGCCTAAAAACACAGACGTTCAAACGTATCGTTATAGTACAGCGTTTGAAGCGCTCATGGGTTATTTATTTATTGAGAAGCAGGACGAACGCTTAGAAGAGTTGATTAGTCAGGCGATTGAAATCGGAACGTCAGGGAGGAAGACAAATGAGTCAGCAACATGATTATGTGATTGGGAAAAATGCAGTGATTGAAACACTGAAGTCAGATCGGGAGTTATACAAGCTCTGGATGGCAGAAAACACTGTAAAAGGACAAGCCCAGCAGGTCATTGAACTCGCGAAAAAGCAAAATATCACCATTCAGTATGTTCCGAGGAAAAAGCTTGATCAGATGGTAACAGGTCAGCACCAGGGAATCGTTGCACAAGTAGCAGCATATGAATATGCAGAATTGGACGATTTGTATCAAATTGCTGAAAAGCGGAATGAACAACCATTTTTCATCATCTTAGATGAAATTGAAGATCCGCACAATTTAGGGTCGATCATGCGTACGGCCGATGCTGTTGGTGCACATGGAATCGTCATTCCAAAACGACGAGCGGTAGGCTTGACGACAACTGTTGCGAAAGCATCTACTGGAGCCATTGAACATATCCCGGTCGCAAAAGTAACCAATCTTTCCAGAGCTCTTGATGAAATGAAAGAAAGAGGAATCTGGGTCGCAGGAACAGATGCATCTGCGAAGCAGGACTACAGACAATTTGATGGCACGATGCCTCTCGCTCTTGTCATCGGCAGTGAAGGAAAAGGTATTGGCCGATTGATTAAGGAAAAATGTGATTTCTTGATTAAATTGCCAATGGCCGGGAAGGTCACTTCATTAAATGCATCAGTTGCCGCTAGTCTATTGATGTATGAAGTGTATCGAAAACGTTATCCGTTAGGAGAATAGAGATGGACATCCTCTTAGTCGATGGATACAACATGATAGGTGCATGGCCTCGTTTGCAGCACTTAAAAGAAAACAGCTTTGAAGAAGCCAGAGACGTGCTGATTCAACATTTAGCAGAATATCAAGCATATACAGGGTATCGAGTCATTGTCGTATTCGATGCCCATATGGTCAAAGGAATCGAAAAGAAGCGGACAAACCACCGAGTAGAGGTCATCTTTACAAGAGAAAATGAAACGGCTGATGAGCGGATTGAAAAACTGGCACAAGACTTAAATAACATTCGGACGCAAATTCATGTGGCGACCTCTGATTATACAGAACAATGGGCGATTTTTGGACAGGGTGCACTTCGTAAGTCAGCACGAGAGCTCTTAAGAGAGATAGAAGTGATTGAACGAAAGATTGAAACACGTGTCAAAAAGATTACTTCTGATAAACCAGCATCCAAAATTGAATTGTCAGAAGATGTATTGAAAACGTTTGAAAAATGGCGGCGGGGAAACTTGGAATAGCTTGACGATATTTCAACCATTATTGTATAATATTTCTATCTAGGTGCGGTCGGGGGGATCGAAGTGAATCTAAACAACAGCAAGGGTAAGTCCATCAGAGAGCAATTTTGCCAGTTGGAAGATGAACAAGTCATTGAAAGGGTTCATGTCGGAGATAGTGATGCGCTAGATTATTTAATAACGAAATACCGCAATTTTGTACGTGCGAAAGCAAGATCTTATTTCTTGATTGGAGCGGATCGAGAGGACATTGTCCAAGAGGGGATGATCGGACTTTATAAGTCTATCCGCGATTTCAGAGAGGACAAGCTTACTTCATTTAAGGCTTTTGCAGAATTATGTATTACCCGCCAAATTATCACCGCAATTAAAACAGCTACTCGCCAAAAACATATCCCGTTAAATTCCTATGTATCATTAGACAAGCCGATATACGATGAAGAATCGGACAGAACATTATTGGACGTCATTTCCGGTGCTAAAGCGCTTAACCCAGAAGATTTAATCATTAGCAAAGAAGAATTTGATGATATTGAAATGAAAATGGGTGAATTACTAAGCGAGCTGGAAAGAAAGGTACTTGTGCTTTATCTTGATGGCAGGTCCTATCAGGAGATTTCTGAAGATTTAAACCGTCATGTGAAATCAATTGATAACGCACTCCAAAGAGTAAAGAGAAAATTAGAGAAATATTTAGAGCTGCGCGAGATCAGTCTCTAATCAAACCTATATTGACAGCTTTTTCGACACTGTGATAAGGTACTAAGGAAATGATGTCGAGAAAATAGGTGTAAATATGAGGAAAAAGATTACTCTAGCCTGTAAAGACTGCGGAAGCCGCAATTATACGACAATGAAAAGTGTTGCTTCAGCAGCTGAAAGATTAGAAGTTAAGAAATATTGCAAGACTTGTAATTCACATAAAACACATTTAGAAACGAAGTAGGATTTGCGTTCTTTAATCTGTGGAGGTCTTTTACATGCGTATTATCAGTTTCTTAAAAAGTGTCGGGAAAGAAATGAAAAAGGTCAGCTGGCCAAAGAAAAACGAAATGGTCCGCTACACGATCACTGTTATTTTAACAGTCGTATTTTTTGCCATCTTTTTCTCTTTTCTTGATATAGGAATCTCACAATTAATCGAATTAATTCATTAATACTTGAATAATGGTCTGCTGAACGTGCTATAATAGATCATAATATGACTTGCCAAAAAACCCGTTTTACGGGTTTTTTCAATTGCTTGAAAATATTTACCGGTACTCGAGATTCGTCAAATAGACATTACGAAATGTGGGGAGGGAAGGACTAAATAGTCCTGAACGAAAATGGAAAAGAATTGGTATGTTGTGCATACGTACTCTGGCTATGAGAACAAAGTGAAAGCGAACTTGGAAAAGCGTGTTGAATCAATGGGCATGCAGGATAAAATTTTCCGCGTTGTTGTACCAGAAGAAGAAGAAACGGACATTAAAAACGGTAAGAAAAAAGTAGTGAAAAAGAAAGTATTCCCTGGATATGTGCTAGTAGAAATCGTCATGACTGACGATTCTTGGTATGTCGTTCGTAATACACCAGGTGTGACAGGATTCGTTGGATCAGCTGGATCAGGCTCTAAGCCGACAGCGTTATTACCTGGCGAAGCGGAAACCATTCTGAAGAGAATGGGACTTGAAGAGCGCAAGACAGAAATCGACTTCGAACTAAAAGAAACAGTCAAGGTCATCGATGGACCATTTGCTAACTTCACAGGCTCTATCGAAGAGATTGATTATGATAAAAGCAAAGTCAAAGTATTCGTTAATATGTTTGGTAGAGAAACTCCTGTGGAACTTGAGTTCACACAGATCGATAAATTGTAATTTAAAAGAGCTTGAAATGAGTGTATAGAAGTGGTAATATAGCAAAGGTACGTCTTGAGTTCGCTCAAGATCGCTAGCTAGTTATTTCGTCATTCATATAAAGAATGAAGTTGTTGAGTGGGAGGGGGATTCCCCTATTACCACATCACGGACTTTAAGGAGGTGTGTCTCGTGGCTAAAAAAGTAGTAAAAGTTGTTAAATTGCAAATTCCTGCTGGAAAAGCTAACCCAGCTCCACCAGTTGGACCTGCACTAGGTCAAGCCGGTGTTAATATCATGGGATTCTGTAAGGAGTTTAACGCTCGTACAGCTGACCAAGCTGGTCTTATCATTCCTGTTGAAATTTCGGTTTTTGAAGACCGTTCATTTACATTTATTACTAAAACTCCACCTGCTGCAGTATTACTTAAAAAAGCAGCTGGTATTGAGTCTGGTTCTGGTGAACCTAACCGTAATAAAGTGGCAACTGTTAAGCGTGATAAAGTACGCGAAATCGCGGAAACAAAAATGCCTGACTTAAACGCTGCTAGCGTTGAATCAGCTATGCGCATGGTTGAAGGTACTGCACGCAGTATGGGTATTGTCATCGAAGATTAATTTT
This sequence comes from Bacillus sp. iso_77, assembly GCF_056173625.1. Taxonomy (NCBI): domain Bacteria; kingdom Bacillati; phylum Bacillota; class Bacilli; order Caryophanales; family Bacillaceae; genus Bacillus; species Bacillus sp. iso_77. Next base: position 122,180 of record NZ_CM149683.1, read on the forward strand.
TTGTCTTGTTGGGTTGCGAGTTTGGTTTTGACAAGTTCGCAACCCTTATTCGTGGGAGGTTATTCCGCTAAAACCACATAAGGAGGATTTTTATAATGGCTAAAAAAGGTAAAAAGTATGTAGAAGCTGCTAAGCTGATCGATCGTACAAAAGCGTATGATGTTGCTGAAGCTGTTTCTCTTACAAAAAAAGCAAATACAGCGAAATTTGATGCGACTGTAGAAGTTGCTTTTCGTTTGGGCGTAGACCCTCGTAAAAACGATCAACAAATCCGCGGTGCAGTTGTACTTCCTAACGGAACTGGTAAAACTCAACGCGTTCTTGTGTTCGCTAAAGGCGAAAAAGCAAAAGAAGCAGAAGCTGCTGGAGCAGACTACGTTGGAGATTCTGATTACATCACTAAAATCCAACAAGGCTGGTTCGAATTCGATGTAATCGTTGCGACACCTGACATGATGGGTGAAGTTGGTAAGATCGGTCGTGTACTTGGACCAAAAGGTCTTATGCCAAACCCTAAAACAGGAACTGTAACTTTCGAAGTAGAAAAAGCAATCAATGAAATCAAAGCTGGTAAAGTAGAATACCGCGTTGATAAAGCTGGTAACATCCACGCGCCAATCGGAAAGGTTTCTTTCGAGGACGAAAAGCTTGTTGAGAACTTTGCAACAATCTATGACACAATCCTTAAAGCAAAACCTGCAGCGGCTAAAGGTGTATACGTGAAAAACGTTTCTGTTACATCTACTATGGGCCCTGGCGTGAAAGTGGATCCATCTTCTTTCTCTGCAAAATAATTCTTGACTTATCACAATCGTTTTGATAATATCAAAATGTTGTAAAATAGAATAATCATTTATACCGTAGACAGCAGGGGCCTTATGGCTTAATTAACCCGCCGAGGTGTATATGTCACAGTCTTACGTTAACGTATGCTTGTATATACAGCCTCCATGTCTTAATGGAGGCTTTTTATATGGAGAACCGTTCGTTAGGAACGTGATGGCCTGATCGGTATAAGTGTTACACAAAGAATGTACAGGAGGTGTAACCATGAGCAATGCAATCGATACTAAAAAAGTTGTCGTTGATGAAATTACTTCTAAATTTAAAGACAGTATGTCTACTGTAATCGTAGATTACCGCGGTCTTTCAGTTTCTGAAGTGACTGAACTTCGTAAACAGCTTCGTGATGCTGGCGTAGAATTCAAAGTTTACAAAAATACTTTGACTCGCCGTGCAGTTGAACAAGTTGAACTAACGGGTTTAAACGATTTCTTAACAGGTCCAAACGCTATCGCATTCAGTAACGAAGATGTTATCGCACCTGCGAAAATCATCAACGAATTTGCGAAAAGCCACGAAGCTTTAGAAATCAAAGCTGGTGTTATCGAAGGAAACGTAGCGACTGTAGAAGAAGTGAAGGCTCTTGCGGAACTTCCGTCTCGCGAAGGCTTACTTTCTATGTTGCTTAGCGTTCTTCAAGCTCCAGTTCGTAACCTTGCTCTTGCTACTAAAGCAGTTGCAGATCAAAAAGAAGAACAAGGCGCTTAATGCGTACTTGACGTAAAAAAACTTAAAATGGAGGAATTACAAATGGCTTTAAATATCGAAGAAATCATTGCTTCAGTTAAAGAAGCAACTGTACTTGAGTTAAACGACTTAGTAAAAGCAATCGAAGAAGAATTTGGCGTAACTGCTGCTGCTCCTGTAGCTGTAGCTGCTGGTGGCGGTGCTGCTGCTGAAGAAAAAACTGATTTTGATCTAGTACTTGCTGGTGCTGGAGACCAAAAAATCAAAGTTATCAAAGTGGTTCGTGAAATCACTGGTCTTGGCTTGAAAGAAGCTAAAGAACTTGTTGACAACACTCCAAAACCACTTAAAGAAGGTATTGCTAAAGAAGAAGCTGAAGAACTTAAAGCTAAGCTTGAAGAAGTTGGCGCTTCTGTAGAAGTTAAGTAATCTTCGCCTAATCTTTTGGGAAAGCTCGCTTTTACTGGCGGGCTTTTTCTTTTCTTATCTCCTGAAACGATTGAATCCAGAGGAGGTCCATTCGCCATGAGTGACCACTATTATACGGAAAAGCCATCAGTGAAAAGCAATAAACAGACATGGGACTTCACCTTGAGAAACCGTAGCTTTACTTTTACAAGTGACAGTGGAGTGTTTTCTAAGAAAGAAGTCGACTATGGTTCGAGGCTTTTAATTGAAGCTTTTGAAGAACCTGACTTGGATGGCGACGTCTTAGATGTCGGTTGCGGTTATGGACCAATAGGCTTATCGTTAGCAAACGAAATGACAGGCCGCACCATTCATATGATTGATGTGAACGAAAGAGCAGTCGAACTTTCAAAGGAAAACGCTAAGCATAATCGCATTGATAATGTCCGCATCTATCAAAGTGATTTGTTCTCGAATGTTCATTCATCAGCTGCTTTTGCCTCTATACTGACCAATCCCCCAATACGGGCAGGGAAGAAAGTAGTACATGCGATCTTTGAAAAAAGTGTTGATCATTTATTGCCGGAAGGTGAGTTGTGGGTGGTTATTCAGAAAAAACAAGGTGGACCATCTGCGATTGAGAAATTAGAGCAGCTTTTTGGAGAAGTGACGGTCGTTATGAAAAAAAAGGGCTACTATATTATCAAAGCTAAAAAAGTTTGACGCAGTTTCCTAGCTGTGTTAACATTATAAAATGCCAATGTGTATATTTTGCTTGATAGGCTTAAAAAACAACTATTTTGTATAAATTATGCATACTTGGGAAAACTAATAAAATCGGTATTTGTTTTTGGATGTGGTTTTCTTATTTTAGAAACCCTTTTTTCTTTTGTCTTGTAAAAGTATTTCTTTACTGACATTTGAAAGACAGAAATACTTTTTACACATATAATACGCATGATTTGAGGGGTGAATCAGTTGACAGGTCAACTAGTTCAGTATGGACGACACCGCCAGCGCAGAAGCTACGCACGCATAAGCGAAGTGTTAGAATTACCAAATCTCATTGAAATTCAAACCTCTTCTTATCAGTGGTTTCTTGATGAGGGTCTTAGAGAGATGTTTCAAGATATATCCCCAATTGAGGATTTTACTGGTAACCTTTCTCTTGAATTCATTGATTACAGCCTAGGGGATCCTAAGTATCCTGTAGCAGAATCAAAAGAACGTGATGTAACTTACTCTGCTCCACTAAGAGTAAAAGTTCGTTTAATTAACAAAGAAACTGGAGAAGTAAAAGACCAAGATGTGTTTATGGGTGATTTCCCAATCATGACAGACACAGGTACTTTTATCATTAATGGTGCGGAACGTGTAATCGTTTCTCAGTTAGTACGTTCTCCAAGTGTATATTTCAGTGGTAAAGTAGACAAAAACGGTAAAAAAGGTTTTACTGCGACTGTCATTCCAAACCGTGGCGCATGGTTAGAATACGAAACTGATGCGAAGGATGTAGTCTATGTACGCATCGATCGCACACGTAAGTTGCCGGTTACGGTTCTTTTGCGTGCTCTCGGCTTCAGCTCTGATCAAGAGATTCTTGACCTCATTGGCGAGAATGAATACTTACGCAACACGTTGGAAAAAGACAATACAGAGAATGCCGATAAAGCACTTCTCGAAATCTACGAGCGTCTTCGTCCCGGAGAGCCGCCAACTGTTGAAAATGCGAAAAGCTTGCTAGACTCTCGCTTCTTTGATCCGAAGAGATATGACTTAGCAAATGTTGGACGCTACAAGATTAATAAGAAGCTTCATATTAAAAATAGACTATTCAATCAAAAATTGGCTGAAACGCTAGTTGATCCTGAAACAGGTGAAATCCTAGCAGAAAAAGGTCAAATTTTAGATAGAAGAGTGCTTGATAAAGTTCTTCCATACTTAGAAAACGGCATCGGATTTAGAAAGCTTTATCCAAACGGTGGCGTAGTAGAGGATGAAGTAGAACTTCAATCTATCAAGATTTATGCACCAACTGATCAAGAAGGCGAGCAAGTGATCAACGTGATTGGTAATGCATATGTAGAGGAAGCTGTGAAGAACATCACGCCTTCTGACATCATTGCTTCAATCAGTTACTTCTTTAACCTGCTTCATGGAGTAGGTGACACAGATGATATCGATCACCTTGGTAACCGTCGTCTGCGTTCTGTAGGTGAACTTCTGCAAAACCAATTCCGTATTGGTTTAAGCAGAATGGAGCGTGTTGTTCGTGAAAGAATGTCTATTCAAGACACGAACACGATCACACCTCAGCAGCTGATCAACATCCGTCCTGTGATCGCTTCTATCAAAGAGTTCTTTGGTAGCTCTCAGCTTTCTCAGTTCATGGATCAAACAAACCCGCTTGCTGAATTGACACACAAACGTCGTCTATCAGCGCTTGGACCGGGTGGTTTGACACGTGAGCGTGCAGGAATGGAAGTTCGTGACGTTCACTATTCTCACTATGGTCGTATGTGTCCGATTGAAACACCAGAGGGTCCAAACATTGGTTTGATCAACTCTCTATCTTCATTTGCGAAAGTGAACCGCTTCGGATTTATCGAAACACCTTACCGTCGGGTTGATCCTGAAACAGGTAAAGTGACGCCGAGAATCGATTACTTAACCGCTGATGAAGAGGATAACTACGTTGTAGCACAAGCGAACGCTCTGCTAGCTGATGATGGTTCGTTTATCGATGATAACATTATCGCTCGTTTCAGAGGGGAAAACACCGTTGTTCCTCGAAACCGCGTTGACTACATGGACGTTTCGCCGAAGCAGGTTGTTTCTGCAGCGACAGCATGTATCCCATTCTTAGAAAACGATGACTCTAACCGTGCTCTAATGGGAGCGAACATGCAACGTCAGGCTGTGCCTTTGATGCAGCCGGAATCACCGATTGTTGGTACAGGTATGGAGTATGTATCAGGTAAAGACTCTGGTGCTGCTGTGATCTGTCGTTACCCAGGTGTTGTAGAACGTGTTGAAGCGAAGAATATTTGGGTTCGCCGTTATGAAGACGTTGACGGACAACAAGTCAAAGGAAACCTAGACAAATACAGCTTGCTGAAATTTGTCCGCTCTAACCAAGGGACTTGCTACAACCAGCGCCCAATTGTAAGTGTTGGAGATGAAGTCGTCAAAGGAGAAATCCTTGCAGACGGTCCTTCTATGGAAAAAGGTGAATTGGCTCTAGGACGTAACGTCATGGTCGGCTTCATGACTTGGGACGGTTACAACTATGAGGATGCGATCATTATGAGTGAGCGCCTTGTAAAAGATGACGTCTACACTTCTATTCATATTGAAGAATATGAATCAGAAGCTCGTGATACAAAGCTTGGACCAGAAGAAATTACGCGTGATATTCCAAACGTTGGGGAAGATGCTTTACGCAACCTTGACGAGCGTGGAATCATCCGTATTGGTGCAGAAGTAAAAGACGGAGATCTTCTTGTCGGGAAAGTAACGCCTAAAGGTGTAACAGAACTAACAGCTGAAGAACGTCTATTACATGCAATCTTCGGTGAAAAGGCTCGTGAAGTACGTGATACGTCTCTACGTGTACCACACGGCGGCGGCGGAATCATCCACGATGTCAAAGTCTTTAACCGTGAAGATGGAGATGAATTACCACCAGGTGTTAACCAGTTAGTCCGTGTATACATCGTTCAGAAGCGTAAAATTTCTGAAGGTGACAAAATGGCCGGACGACATGGTAACAAAGGTGTTATCTCTAAGATTCTTCCAGAAGAAGATATGCCGTATCTTCCAGATGGAACACCGATTGATATCATGTTAAACCCTCTAGGGGTACCATCTCGTATGAATATCGGTCAGGTACTTGAGCTTCATATGGGTATGGCTGCACGTTACCTAGGCATCCACATTGCGTCACCAGTATTTGATGGTGCGCGTGAGGAAGATGTTTGGGAAACGCTTGAAGAAGCAGGTATGTCCCGTGATGCGAAAACAGTCCTTTATGACGGTCGAACTGGTGAACCATTCGATAACCGTGTATCAGTCGGAATCATGTACATGATCAAACTGGCTCACATGGTTGACGATAAACTTCACGCTCGTTCAACTGGACCATACTCACTTGTTACGCAGCAGCCACTGGGCGGTAAAGCACAGTTTGGTGGACAGCGTTTCGGAGAGATGGAAGTATGGGCACTTGAAGCTTACGGTGCAGCATATACACTTCAAGAAATCTTAACTGTAAAATCGGATGACGTTGTGGGTCGTGTGAAAACATACGAAGCGATCGTCAAAGGGGATAACGTACCTGAACCAGGTGTCCCTGAATCATTCAAAGTATTAATTAAAGAACTTCAAAGTTTAGGTATGGATGTGAAAATCCTATCTGGCGATGAAGAAGAGATAGAAATGAGAGATTTAGAAGACGATGAGGAAACGAAGAAAGCAGACGGATTAGCGTTATCTAATGACGAAGATGCTGCAGACCTCGCACCTGTCGATATTGAACGTGACGCAGTCACAAAAGAATAGCAGAAACGATTAGAGCAAGTGACTAGGGTATAACCCGAAGATTAAAAGGGAGGTAGGCCCCTTGCTAGATGTGAACAATTTTGAGTATATGAACATCGGTCTCGCATCACCTGATAAAATCCGTTCTTGGTCTTTTGGTGAAGTGAAAAAGCCTGAAACGATTAACTATCGTACACTGAAACCGGAAAAAGATGGTCTCTTTTGTGAACGTATCTTCGGACCGCAAAAAGACTGGGAATGTCATTGTGGAAAGTATAAACGCGTTCGTTATAAGGGTGTTGTATGTGACCGTTGTGGTGTAGAAGTAACACGGGCAAAAGTCCGTCGTGAGAGAATGGGGCATATCGAACTGGCTGCCCCAGTTTCCCACATTTGGTATTTCAAAGGTATCCCAAGCCGTATGGGTCTTGTTCTAGATATGTCACCACGTGCGTTAGAAGAAGTGATTTACTTCGCTTCTTACGTCGTGACTGATCCGGGCAACACACCACTTGAGAAGAAACAACTTCTTTCTGAGAAAGAATTCCGTGCTTATTTAGATAAATACGGTAACACCTTCCAAGCAGCTATGGGTGCAGAAGCAATTAACAAACTTCTTCAAGATATCGATCTTGTGAAAGAAGTAGATACACTCAAAGAAGAGCTGAAAACAGCTCAAGGACAGCGTCGTACACGTGCGATCAAACGCCTTGAAGTGTTGGAAGCTTTCCGTAACTCAGGAAACAAACCGTCTTGGATGATCCTTGATGTACTTCCGGTTATTCCACCAGAATTACGTCCAATGGTTCAGCTTGATGGTGGACGTTTTGCTACTTCTGACTTGAACGACCTTTATCGTCGTGTCATCAACCGTAACAATCGTCTGAAACGTTTATTAGATCTTGGCGCGCCAAGCATCATCGTTCAGAACGAGAAGCGTATGCTTCAAGAAGCTGTCGATGCCTTGATTGATAATGGACGTAGAGGCCGACCAGTAACAGGACCAGGAAATAGACCATTGAAATCTCTTTCTCACATGCTGAAAGGGAAACAAGGGCGTTTCCGTCAAAACTTGCTTGGTAAACGTGTTGACTATTCTGGACGTTCCGTTATCGTCGTTGGACCACATTTGAAAATGTATCAGTGTGGACTTCCGAAAGAAATGGCTCTTGAACTATTCAAACCATTCGTGATGAAGGAGCTTGTTGAAAAAGGATTAGCTCACAACATTAAGAGCGCGAAACGTAAGATTGAGCGCGTGCAGCCGGAAGTTTGGGATGTTTTAGAATCAGTGATTCGTGAGCATCCAGTCTTACTAAACCGTGCACCAACTCTTCACAGACTTGGTATTCAAGCGTTTGAACCTACACTTGTGGAAGGACGCGCAATTCGTCTGCATCCACTTGTATGTACTGCCTACAACGCTGACTTTGATGGTGACCAAATGGCGGTTCACGTACCATTATCTGCTGAAGCTCAAGCTGAAGCTCGTATCTTAATGCTTGCTGCTCAAAACATTTTGAACCCGAAAGATGGAAAACCTGTTGTTACGCCATCTCAGGATATGGTGCTAGGTAACTACTACCTTACACTTGAGCGTAAAGGTGCTATCGGAGAAGGTATGGTCTTCAAAGATACGAACGAAGCCCTTCTAGCTTATCAAAATGGGTATGTGCATCTTCATACACGTGTAGCTGTTGCAGCTAACTCGTTGAAGAATGTGACATTCACTGATGAACAGCGTTCTAAATTGTTGATTACAACAGTTGGAAAACTAATCTTTAACGAAATCTTACCGGAATCATTCCCTTACATGAATGAGCCGACAAAGAGCAATATTGAAGAAAAAACGCCTGACCGCTTCTTCCTTGAAAAAGGTGAAGATGTCAAAGCTGCGATCGAGAAACAAGAAATCAATGCGCCGTTCAAAAAAGGTATTTTAGGTAAAATCATTGCGGAAATCTTTAAGAGATTCCATATCACTGAGACATCTAAAATGCTTGACCGCATGAAAAATCTTGGTTTCAAATACTCTACTAAAGCGGGTATTACGGTTGGGGTGTCTGATATCGTCGTATTAGATGATAAACAGAAGATCCTCGAAGAAGCGCAAGCAAAAGTAGATAACGTCATGAAGCAATTCAGACGTGGTTTGATTACTGAAGAAGAGCGTTACGAGAGAGTCATTTCGATCTGGAGTTCTTCTAAAGATGTCATCCAAGGTAAACTGATGAAGTCCCTTGATGAAGTCAACCCTATCTACATGATGAGTGACTCTGGAGCGCGTGGTAACGCATCTAACTTCACTCAGCTGGCTGGTATGCGTGGTCTGATGGCCAACCCGGCTGGACGTATCATTGAACTTCCGATCAAATCTAGTTTCCGTGAAGGTTTAACCGTATTGGAATACTTTATTTCTACTCACGGAGCGCGTAAAGGTCTTGCCGATACAGCTCTTAAAACAGCTGACTCAGGTTACCTCACGCGTCGTCTCGTTGACGTTGCGCAGGATGTTATCATCCGTGAAACAGATTGCGGTACAGACCGTGGAATCTTGGCGAAGTCCATTAAAGAAGGAAATGAAATTATTGAGAAACTTGAAGAACGTCTTATCGGACGTTTTGCAAGAAAACCAATTGTTCATCCTGAAACGGGCGAAGTCATTGTTGGCGAAAACGAACTAATTGATGAAGATAAAGCACTTGAAGTAGTTGAAGCAGGAATCGAGGAAGTATGGATCCGTTCTGCATTTACATGTAACACGCCTCATGGTGTATGTAAACGATGCTACGGCCGTAACCTTGCAACTGGTACTGACGTTGAAGTCGGTGAAGCAGTTGGAATCATCGCTGCACAATCGATCGGTGAGCCAGGAACACAGCTTACAATGCGTACGTTCCACACCGGTGGGGTAGCAGGAGACGATATCACTCAAGGTTTACCTCGTATCCAAGAGTTATTTGAAGCGCGTAATCCGAAAGGGCAGGCAACCATTTCTGAAATTGATGGTGTCGTTGCTGAAATTAACGATGTTCGTGACAAGCAACAGGAAATTGTGGTTCAAGGCGAAGTTGAAACTCGCTCTTACACAGCTCCTTACAATGCACGTCTGAAAGTTGTTGAAGGTGACAAAGTCACTCGTGGTCAAGTACTGACAGAAGGTTCAATCGATCCGAAAGAACTTCTTAAAGTGACTGACATGACAGCTGTTCAAGAATATCTGCTTCATGAAGTACAAAAAGTATACCGTATGCAAGGGGTAGAAATCGGAGATAAGCACGTAGAAGTAATGGTTCGCCAAATGCTTCGTAAAGTGCGTGTCGCTGATGCAGGGGATACAGATGTATTACCAGGCACACTTCTTGATGTACACCAATTCACAGAAGCGAACAAAAAAGTACTATTCGAAGGCAAACGTCCTGCAACAGGCCGTCCAGTTCTTCTTGGTATTACAAAAGCATCGCTTGAAACAGACTCATTCTTGTCTGCAGCATCCTTCCAAGAAACGACTCGTGTCCTAACAGATGCGGCGATCAAAGGAAAACGTGATGAACTGCTTGGCTTGAAAGAGAATGTCATCATCGGTAAACTTGTTCCTGCTGGAACTGGAATGCCAAACTACCGTAAAGTTAAGCCGGTTTCACAAGTGCAGCCGTCTGACGATATGGTTCCTGTAGAGTAATCTCTCTCTTAAGATTTCTATAAAAATCATCAAAAAATGGTGAAGGATGTCAAGATTATCTGTCAAACGATATTGACATCCTTCTGCCATGATGATAATATAACCAAGGTGCTCAAAATAAAACCTGTTACTTTGGAGGATATTCGATGTCTTATGATAAAGTATCACAGGCTCAATCCATTATTATTGGTACGAAGCAAACAGTAAAAGCTCTGAAACGAGATTCAGTGAAGGAAATCGTCGTAGCGAAAGATGCTGATCCTGCTTTAACCGCTAGTGTAATGAAACTAGCGCAAGAGAAGGGTGTAGACATTTTAGTGGTAGATTCCATGAAAAAGCTCGGCAAGGCCTGCGGAATTGAAGTTGGGGCAGCAGCTGTTGCCATTATGTTATAGCGTACTTGTTTTGTTTTTGCATGCTTAAAATGCAAAAGCATTGTTTTTTGCCTTTTGATGAACCACCTGGGTATGTGGGTTATAAAAAAAGTAATGAAGGGAGGAATAACAACATGCCTACAATTAATCAGCTAATACGCAAAGGACGCGTGAGTAAAGTTGAAAACTCAAAGTCTCCTGCACTTAACAAAGGATACAACAGTTTCAAAAAAGAGCACACTAACGTAACATCTCCACAGAAGCGCGGGGTTTGTACTCGTGTCGGTACAATGACACCGAAAAAACCAAACTCAGCACTACGTAAATATGCTCGTGTACGTTTGTCTAACCTGATTGAGGTAACAGCTTACATTCCTGGTATCGGACATAACCTACAAGAGCACAGTGTAGTACTTATCCGTGGCGGACGTGTAAAAGACTTACCGGGTGTACGTTACCACATCGTTCGTGGTGCGCTTGATACTGCCGGAGTTGACGGTCGTATGCAAGGACGTTCTAAATACGGAACAAAACGCCCTAAACAAAGCAAATAATATAAACAAACATAAGGGTTTTTAGAAGTTGAGTTCAGATCAGTGGAGTCAGGCAGCTGACAATGAAATTGAGATGAAAGACAGATAGAAATCCTTTTAAAAGAGAAGGGAGGCTATTCAGATGCCACGTAAAGGTCCTGTAGCAAAAAGAGACGTTTTGCCAGATCCAATTTACAATTCTAAACTTGTATCTCGTTTGATCAACAAAATGATGATCGACGGTAAAAGAGGAAAGTCACAAACTATTCTCTACAAGTCATTTGATATCATCAAAGAACGTACTGGTAATGAAGCGATGGAGGTTTTCGAACAAGCCTTGAAAAACATCATGCCAGTTCTTGAAGTTAAAGCACGTCGTGTAGGTGGAGCTAACTACCAAGTTCCTGTAGAAGTTCGCCCAGATCGTCGTACGACTTTAGGTCTTCGCTGGTTAGTAAACTACGCTCGTCTTCGTGGAGAAAAAACGATGGAAGAGCGTCTTGCTAACGAAATCCTTGACGCAGCTAACAACACTGGTGCTGCTGTTAAGAAACGTGAAGATACACACAAAATGGCAGAAGCGAACAAAGCATTCGCTCACTACCGCTGGTAGGATTTATACCAAACTAAAAAAACTATTCCCTAATAAGGAAGGAGAAATTACCCAATGGCAAGAGAGTTCTCCTTAGACAAAACTCGTAATATTGGTATCATGGCTCACATCGATGCCGGTAAAACGACAACGACTGAGCGTATCTTGTACTACACTGGTCGTATCCATAAAATTGGTGAAACTCACGAAGGAGCTTCACAAATGGACTGGATGGAGCAGGAGCAAGAACGTGGTATTACAATCACTTCTGCTGCTACTACAGCACAATGGAAAGGTTACCGTGTAAACATCATTGATACACCAGGACACGTAGACTTCACTGTTGAAGTTGAACGTTCTTTGCGTGTACTTGATGGTGCGGTTGCTGTTCTTGATGCACAATCAGGTGTAGAGCCTCAAACTGAAACAGTTTGGCGCCAAGCAACAACTTACGGAGTACCTCGTATCGTATTCGTTAACAAAATGGATAAAACCGGTGCGGACTTCCTTTACTCTGTAAGCACATTAAGAGATCGTCTTCAAGCGAACGCTCATGCAATTCAATTGCCGATCGGCGCTGAAGATCAATTCGAAGGAATCATCGACCTTGTAGAAAACGTAGCATACTTCTACGAAGATGACCTTGGAACTCGCTCTGATGCACAAGAAATCCCTGCTGAGTATAAAGACAAAGCTGAAGAGCTTCGCAGCAGCTTGATTGAAGCTGTCGCTGAGCTTGATGAAGAGCTTATGGAAAAATACCTTGAGGGTGAAGAAATCACAATTCCTGAATTGAAAGCTGCAATCCGTAAAGGAACTTTGAATGTTGAATTCTACCCAGTTCTTGTTGGATCTGCTTTCAAAAACAAAGGTGTTCAGCTTGTACTTGACGCTGTGCTTGACTACCTTCCTGCACCAACTGATGTTGCTGCAATCAAAGGTACATTGCCAGATACAAATGAAGAGGTTGTACGTGAGTCTACTGATGACGCACCATTCGCAGCTCTTGCATTTAAAGTTATGACTGACCCTTATGTTGGGAAACTAACTTTCTTCCGCGTATACTCTGGAACACTTGATTCTGGTTCTTACGTGAAGAACTCTTCTAAGAACAAGCGTGAGCGTGTTGGACGTATCCTTCAAATGCACGCAAACAGCCGTGAAGAAATCTCTACTGTATATGCAGGAGATATCGCAGCAGCTGTTGGTCTTAAAGATACATCTACTGGTGATACTCTTTGTGACGAGAAAAATCTTGTTATCCTTGAGTCTATGGAATTCCCAGAGCCAGTTATCGATGTAGCTATCGAGCCTAAATCTAAGGCTGACCAAGATAAAATGGGTATCGCTTTAGCTAAACTAGCTGAAGAGGATCCAACATTCCGTACACAAACAAACACTGAAACTGGTCAAACGATCATCTCTGGTATGGGTGAGCTTCACCTTGATATCATTGTTGACCGTATGAAGCGTGAGTTCAAGGTTGAAGCTAACGTAGGAGCTCCTCAAGTTGCGTACCGTGAAACATTCCGTTCTAGTGCAAAAGTTGAAGGTAAATTCGTACGTCAGTCTGGTGGACGCGGTCAGTTCGGACACGTTTGGATCGAATTCGAACCAAACGAAGAAGGCGCAGGCTTCGAATTCACAAATGCAATCGTCGGTGGGGTTGTTCCACGTGAATACATTCCAGCAATTCAAGCAGGTCTTGAAGATTCACTAGAAAATGGTGTATTAGCTGGATTCCCATTAATCGACATCAAAGCAAAATTATTCGATGGATCTTACCACGATGTTGACTCTAACGAAATGGCGTTTAAAATTGCTGCATCTATGGCATTGAAAAATGCTGTCAGCAAATGTAACCCAGTTCTACTTGAGCCAATGATGAAAGTAGAAGTCGTTATCCCAGAAGAATACATGGGAGACATCATGGGTGATATCACATCTCGTCGTGGACGTGTAGAAGGTATGGAAGCTCGCGGTAACGCTCAAGTTGTTCGCGCTATGGTTCCACTTTCTGAAATGTTCGGATATGCAACTGCACTCCGTTCTAACACACAAGGACGCGGTACTTTCACTATGCACATGGATCACTACGAAGAAGTGCCTAAGAGCATCAGTGAAGAAATCATCAAAAAAAATAAAGGTGAATAATTGATTTTGCCTTTAAACTAAAGTATAACTACTATTGAAGATCAGAAAGTGGGAGGTAACTCTTCACTTTCTATCACTCATACCAAATACAATGAACCTTTAAGGAGGATTTTTAGAATGGCTAAAGAAAAATTCGACCGTTCCAAATCGCATGCTAACATTGGTACAATTGGACACGTTGACCATGGTAAAACAACTCTAACTGCTGCTATCTCAACAGTTCTTCATAAGAAATCTGGTAAAGGTACAGCTATGGCTTATGACCAAATCGATGGTGCTCCAGAAGAGCGCGAGCGTGGAATCACAATCTCAACTGCACACGTTGAGTATGAAACTGAAACTCGTCACTATGCACACGTAGACTGCCCAGGACACGCTGACTATGTTAAAAACATGATCACTGGTGCTGCTCAAATGGACGGCGCGATCTTAGTAGTATCTGCTGCTGATGGTCCAATGCCACAAACACGTGAGCACATCCTACTTTCTCGTAACGTAGGTGTTCCTTACATCGTAGTATTCCTTAACAAATGTGACATGGTTGACGATGAAGAGTTACTTGAACTTGTTGAAATGGAAGTTCGTGACCTTCTTTCTGACTATGACTTCCCTGGTGACGATGTACCAGTTATCAAAGGTTCTGCTCTTAAAGCTCTTGAAGGTGATGCTGATTACGAAGCAAAAATCTTCGAACTTATGGATGCGGTTGATGAGTACATCCCAACTCCAGAGCGTGACACTGAGAAGCCATTCATGATGCCAGTTGAGGACGTATTCTCAATCACTGGTCGTGGAACAGTTGCTACTGGTCGTGTTGAGCGTGGACAAGTTAAAGTCGGTGACGAAGTTGAAATCATCGGTCTTCAAGAAGAAAACGGTAAAACAACTGTTACAGGTGTTGAAATGTTCCGTAAACTTCTTGACTATGCTGAAGCTGGTGACAACATCGGTGCACTACTTCGTGGTGTATCTCGTGAAGATATCCAACGTGGTCAAGTACTTGCTAAACCAGGTACAATCACTCCACATAGCCGTTTCAAAGCTGAAGTTTATGTACTTTCTAAAGAAGAGGGTGGACGTCACACTCCATTCTTCACTAACTACCGTCCGCAGTTCTACTTCCGTACAACTGACGTAACTGGTATCGTACATCTTCCAGAAGGTACTGAAATGGTAATGCCTGGCGATAACACTGAGATGGAAGTTGAACTTATCTCTACTATCGCTATCGAAGAAGGAACTCGTTTCTCTATCCGTGAGGGTGGACGTACTGTAGGTTCTGGCGTCGTTTCTACTATCATTAAGTAATAACAGTTAAAAGAGACTCCTTGCAAAAGGGTCTCTTTTTTTGCTTTTCCAGTGCATAACGGCTACTATAAGCTATAGAATCTAAATGGAACCGAGAGGATCACTGGAATGGCGAAGACAATGTTGAAAAAGTGGCCGATTGGCGGGCTTGATCAATGGATTATGATAAAAGAAGATCAAGCAGAAAAAACAAAACCTGTTTTATTATTTTTACACGGTGGCCCAGGCTCAGCTCAAATGAGTTATATCGATTCCTTTCATAAGGAACTTGATCAAGACTTCACTGTTGTTCATTGGGACCAGCGCGGTGCAGGATTGTCTTATCAAAAAAACATTCCTGAGTCTTCTATGACCATTGGGCAATTCGTAGAGGATACGATTGAGCTTACAGAAAAACTGCTTTCTTATAATGATCAAACGAAAATATACATTGCAGGTTATTCATGGGGATCATTAATAGCGATACAAGCTGTGCATAAACGACCAGATTTGTATCATGCCTATTATGGAATTAGTCAGGTGGTTGATGTATTAAAAGAGGATATTGTATCGTACGAACTTCTTCTAAAAAAATATCAAGGCAAGCATTTCTTCACTAGATGTCTAAGATTGCTGACACCACCCCCTTGGAATCGCACCTCTGCTCATGCTTTGTTCTCTCTATACAAAGAGTTCGCAAAAGTAGGGCTCACGCATAGGTGGAAGCCACTTTTTCAAATGCTGTATGCATTTCTTGTTAGTAAGCATTATCAGCTAAAAGATAAGTGGAAATTCCTTATGGGACAGAAGTATAGCCAGGATATGCTGTGGGACGAGCTGATGAACGAAAGCATTCAATACCGAGTTTCTTCTATATTAATACCCTGCTACTTTATCATCGGGGAACATGACATGATTACACCAGCTGCTGTATCAAAACCATATGTTGATCAACTTACAGCACCAATAAAAGAGTGGTTTACTTTTAAAGAATCTGCGCATTCTCCGCATATTGAAGAGCCAGAAGAATTTATTCGTATCGTCAGGAAGACAGCTACACATCATCTTCAGGGAAAGCTTGATTTATAGGCTGAACCCCTGTATAATATGAAAAGTGTGCAAATCATAAATTTATCCGATTTATTATTGCAACACGCAGGCCAATTTGGTACAATAGTGCATGTTGGTCTTTGACTGCGATGAAGTGAGAGGTTGCTGACACACCCGGCCGCTTTGCCATGGCAAGGTGATCAGGTTTTTCTCACGGAGAACTGTCTAACGTAAGTAGGCGAAAAGGAGGGAAAATAATGGCAAAACAAAAAATTCGTATTCGTTTAAAAGCATATGATCATAGAATTCTTGATCAATCTGCTGAGAAGATTGTTGAAACGGCTAAGCGTTCTGGTGCTAGTGTATCTGGTCCAATCCCGCTTCCAACTGAAAAATCAGTTTACACAATCCTTCGTGCGGTGCATAAGTACAAAGATTCTCGTGAGCAATTTGAGATGCGTACTCACAAACGTCTAATCGACATCGTGAATCCAACTCCGCAAACAGTTGATGCACTTATGCGTTTAGATTTACCATCCGGTGTAGATATCGAAATCAAACTTTAATTCAAATAGAAAACACATATTATAGGAGGTGTGACGAATGACCAAAGGAATCTTAGGTAGAAAAATTGGTATGACGCAAGTATTCGCAGAAAACGGTGATCTTATCCCTGTAACTGTTGTTGAGGCTGCTGCTAACGTTGTTCTTCAGAAGAAGACTACTGACACGGATGGCTATGAAGCAATCCAAATCGGTTTTGACGACAAACGTGAGAAGCTTTCTAACAAACCAGAGAAAGGCCACGTTGCTAAAGCGGAAACTGCTCCTAAGCGCTTCGTAAAAGAATTACGCGGTGTGGAGTTAGATGCGTATGAAGTTGGTCAGGAAGTCAAAGTTGATATTTTCGCAAATGGAGATATCGTAGATGTAACAGGAACATCAAAAGGTAAAGGATTCCAAGGGGCTATCAAACGCCACGGACAATCACGCGGACCAATGACTCACGGTTCACGTTACCACCGTCGTCCTGGTTCAATGGGACCTGTTGATCCAAACCGAGTATTCAAAGGTAAACTTCTTCCAGGACGTATGGGCGGAGAGCAAATCACTGTTCAAAATCTTGAGATCGTTAAAGTTGATGCAGAACGCAATCTTCTATTGATCAAAGGAAACGTACCAGGAGCTAAAAAATCTCTAGTAACTGTAAAGAGTGCAGTTAAAACTAAATAACTCTCTTAGGAAAGGAGGAAACAAGTCATGCCAAAAGTAGCATTATTTAACCAAAACGGTTCTACTAACGGTGAAATCGAATTAAACGCTTCTGTGTTTGGAATTGAGCCAAACGAAAGCGTAGTATTCGATGCTATTCTTATGCAAAGAGCTTCCTTACGTCAAGGAACTCACAAAGTAAAAACTCGTTCTGAAGTACGTGGCGGAGGTCGTAAACCTTGGAGACAGAAGGGTACAGGTCGTGCTCGTCAAGGTTCTATCCGTTCACCACAATGGCGCGGAGGCGGTATCGTATTCGGTCCAACACCACGCAGCTATTCTTATAAATTACCTAAAAAAGTTCGCCGCTTGGCTATCAAGTCAGTATTGTCTTCTAAAGTAATCGACAACAACATCATCGTTCTTGAAGATCTTACTCTTGATGCAGTGAAAACGAAAGAATTCGCAGGCATCCTTAAAGGGTTATCTGTTGAGAAGAAAGCGTTGATCGTCACTGCGGATGCAAACGAAACAGTTGCTTTATCTGCTCGTAACATCCCTGGAGTAACAGTTGTTGAAGCTAACGGTATCAACGTTCTTGACGTTGTCAACCACGACAAACTTCTGATCACTAAAGCAGCGGTTGAAAAAGTAGAGGAGGGACTTGCATAATGAAAGATCCTCGTGATGTTCTAAAGCGCCCTATCATTACTGAACGTTCTGCTGATCTAATGACAGAGAAGAAGTACACGTTCGAAGTTGATGTCAGAGCTAACAAGACAGAAGTGAAAGACGCTGTTGAAGAAATCTTTGGAGTGAAAGTTGAGAAAGTCAACGTTCAAAACTACAAAGGTAAATCAAAACGCGTTGGACGCTACACTGGTATGACTAGCCGTCGCAGAAAAGCGATCGTGAAATTAACTGCTGACAGCAAAGAAATCGAAATTTTTGAAGCGTAAATCTTAAAAAGAAGGAGGGAAATTCAAAATGGCGATTAAAAAGTATAAACCAACCAGTAATGGTCGTCGTGGCATGACTACTTCAGATTTTGCTGAAATCACGACTGACAAACCAGAAAAATCGTTGCTTGCACCGCTTCACAGAAAAGGCGGACGTAACAACCAAGGTAGATTGACTGTTCGTCATCAAGGTGGCGGTCACAAACGTCAATACCGTATCATCGACTTTAAGCGTGATAAAGACGGTATACCTGGACGCGTTGCTACAATCGAGTATGATCCAAACCGTTCAGCGAACATCGCTCTTGTAAACTATGCAGATGGTGAGAAACGTTACATTCTTGCTCCGAAAGGAATCCAAGTTGGTACTGAAGTTACTTCTGGACCAGAAGCTGACATCAAACCAGGTAATGCTCTTCCACTTATCAACATTCCAGTTGGTACAGTTGTGCATAACATTGAATTAAAACCAGGTAAAGGTGGACAATTAGTTCGTTCTGCTGGTACTTCTGCTCAAGTTCTAGGTAAAGAAGGTAAATACGTTCTTGTACGTTTGAACTCTGGTGAAGTACGCATGATCCTTTCTGCTTGCCGTGCGACTATCGGTCAAGTTGGAAACGAACAACACGAACTAATCAACATCGGTAAAGCTGGACGTTCTCGCTGGAAAGGCGTACGCCCAACAGTTCGTGGTTCTGTAATGAACCCTAACGATCACCCACACGGCGGTGGTGAAGGACGCGCTCCAATCGGACGTAAATCACCAATGTCTCCATGGGGTAAACCGACTCTTGGATTCAAGACTCGTAAGAAAACCAACAAGTCTGATAAATTCATTGTACGTCGTCGTAAAAACAAGTAACGGGGTTGTCTACGGTTCATTTAGGACCGTAGTTCAATCACGAAGGGAGGTTCCACAATGGCTCGCAGCTTAAAAAAAGGACCATTTGTTGATGATCATTTGATGGCTAAAGTCGAGAAATTGAATGAAACTGACAAAAAGCAAGTCGTAAAAACTTGGTCTCGTCGTTCTACAATTTTCCCACAATTCATCGGTCACACAATCGCTGTCTATGACGGACGCAAACATGTACCTGTTTTCATTTCTGAAGATATGGTAGGTCACAAATTGGGCGAATTCGCACCAAGCCGTACTTACAAAGGTCATGCTAGTGACGATAAAAAAACAAGACGCTAATGAGAGGAGGCTTTTAAATGCAAGCTAAAGCTGTCGCAAGAACAGTCCGTATTGCTCCTCGTAAAGCACGTCTAGTAATGGACCTGATCCGAGGTAAGCAAGTAGGAGAAGCAGTTTCTATCTTAAACCTTACGCCTAAGGCTGCTTCACCAATTATTGAAAAAGTATTAAAATCTGCTATCGCAAATGCTGAGCACAACTACGAGTTGGATGCTAACAGCCTAGTGATTACTCAAGCATTCGTTGACGAAGGTCCAACACTTAAGAGATTCCGTCCACGTGCTATGGGTCGTGCGAGCGCAATTAACAAACGTACTAGCCACATTACAATCGTTGTATCAGAAAAGAAGGAGGGATAATCCGTGGGTCAAAAGGTAAATCCAGTAGGTCTTCGTATTGGCGTCATTCGTGATTGGGAATCTAAATGGTTCGCAGGAAAAGATTACGCTGACTTCTTACATGAAGACTTGAAAATCCGTGAATTCATCAGCAAGCGTTTGTCTGACGCGTCTGTTTCTAAAGTAGAAATCGAACGTGCTGCAAACCGCGTAAATATCACAATCCACACGGCTAAACCAGGTATGGTAATTGGTAAAGGCGGATCTGAAGTTGAAGCACTTCGTAAAGCTCTTAACAGCCTAACTGGCAAACGTGTACACATCAACATTCTTGAAATCAAGAGAGCAGATCTTGATGCTCAGCTAGTTGCTGAAAACATCGCTCGTCAACTTGAAAATCGTATTTCATTCCGTCGTGCACAAAAACAAACAATCCAACGCACAATGCGTGCTGGAGCACAAGGAATCAAAACAATGGTTTCTGGTCGTCTTGGCGGTGCAGATATTGCTCGTTCTGAATATTACAGTGAAGGTACTGTTCCATTGCACACACTTCGTGCTGACATCGACTATGCTACTGCTGAAGCTGATACTACTTATGGTAAGCTTGGCGTAAAAGTATGGATCTATCGTGGAGAAGTCCTTCCAACTAAGAAGAATACTGCGGAAGGAGGAAAATAATATGTTATTGCCAAAACGCGTGAAGTATCGCAGAGAACATCGTGGAAAAATGCGTGGTCGTGCAAAAGGCGGCACTGAAGTACATTTCGGTGAGTTCGGTATCCAAGCTCTTGAAGCTTCTTGGATCACTAACCGTCAAATCGAAGCTGCTCGTATTGCTATGACTCGTTACATGAAACGTGGCGGTAAAGTTTGGATTAAAATTTTCCCTTCTAAGCCATACACAGCTAAACCTCTAGAGGTCCGCATGGGTTCCGGTAAAGGTGCTCCAGAAGGCTGGGTAGCTGTAGTAAAACCGGGCAAAGTTTTATTTGAAATTTCTGGTGTGTCTGAAGAAGTTGCTCGTGAAGCTCTTCGTCTTGCATCTCACAAATTGCCAATTAAAACGAAGTTCGTAAAACGTGAAGAAATTGGTGGTGAATCAAATGAAAGCTAATGAAATTCGTGACCTTACCACTGCTGAAATTGAACAAAAAGTAAAGTCTCTTAAAGAAGAACTTTTCAATCTTCGTTTCCAATTAGCGACTGGGCAGCTTGAAAACACTGCTCGCATTCGTGAAGTGCGTAAATCAATCGCACGCATGAAAACTGTGATTCGTCAAAGAGAAATCGCTGCTAATAAATAATAATTAGAGGGGAGGCCCCGCAAACATGAGCGAACGTAACCAACGTAAAGTGTATCAAGGTCGTGTTGTTTCTGACAAAATGGATAAAACCATCACTGTTGTAGTTGAAACATACAAAAAGCATTCACTTTATGGCAAACGTGTAAGATACTCTAAAAAGTTCAAAGCACATGATGAAAACAACCAAGCAAAAATCGGAGACATCGTAAAGGTCATGGAAACTCGTCCATTATCTGCGACTAAACGCTTTCGTCTAGTTGAAGTTGTCGAAGAAGCTGTTATTATCTAATAAAGTTCGGATTTCTTTTTCCGAAGGGAGGTAACATTAATGATTCAACAGGAGACTCGTTTAAAAGTAGCTGACAACTCTGGCGCACGCGAAGTACTAACGATTAAAGTTCTTGGTGGCTCTGGACGTAAAACGGCTAACATCGGTGATGTCATTGTTTGTACGGTTAAACAAGCAACACCAGGAGGCGTTGTCAAAAAAGGTGAAGTTGTGAAAGCAGTTATCGTTCGTACGAAGAGCGGAGCTCGCAGAAACGATGGATCTTACATCAGTTTTGATGAAAATGCATGTGTCATCATCCGTGACGACAAGAGCCCACGTGGAACTCGTATCTTCGGACCAGTAGCACGTGAACTTCGTGAAAACAACTATATGAAAATTGTTTCTTTAGCACCAGAAGTACTTTAATGAATACAATCCGCGACTCAAGGAGGTGCGATTAAATGCATGTTAAAAAGGGCGATAAAGTAGTGGTTATCTCTGGTAAAGATAAAGGTAAACAAGGTGTCATCCTTGCTGCTTTCCCTAAAAAGGACCGTGTTTTAGTAGAAGGTATTAACCTTGTGAAAAAACACTCTAAACCAACCCAAGCTAACCCTCAAGGCGGAATTTCTGAACAAGAAGCGCCGATCCACGTATCAAACGTAATGCCGCTTGATCCTAAAACGGGTGAAGTGACACGTATTGGATATAAAGTTGAGGACGGAAAGAAAGTCCGTGTAGCGAAAAAATCTGGGCAAGTTCTAGATAAATAGTAAATAAGGAAGGGAGGTCTTTCTCATGAACCGCCTTAAAGAAAAGTATGTAAAAGAAATTACACCTGCATTAGTTTCTAAGTTTGAATACAAATCAGTAATGCAAGTGCCAAAAATCGAAAAAATCGTGATCAACATGGGTGTTGGTGACGCCGTTCAAAACGCTAAAGCAATCGATACTGCTGTTGAAGAATTAACGTTTATCGCTGGTCAAAAACCTGTCGTTACTCGTGCGAAGAAGTCTATTGCTGGATTCCGTCTACGTGAAGGAATGCCAATCGGTGCGAAAGTAACACTTCGCGGAGAGCGCATGTACGATTTCCTTGATAAACTTATTTCTGTATCTTTACCACGTGTACGTGACTTCCGCGGGATTTCTAAGAAATCTTTCGACGGTCGTGGAAACTACACGCTTGGTATTAAAGAACAGTTAATCTTCCCAGAAATTGATTACGATAAAGTAACAAAAGTCCGCGGTATGGATATCGTTATCGTTACGACTGCCAACACGGATGAAGAAGCACGTGAGTTATTAACTCAAGTAGGTATGCCGTTCCAGAAATAATCAATGAAAGGGAGGCGAAATCGTGGCTAAAAAGTCTATGATTGCGAAACAACAACGCAAACAAAAGTTTAAAGTTCAAGAGTATACGCGCTGCGAACGTTGTGGACGTCCACATTCAGTAATTCGCAAGTTTAAACTTTGCCGTATTTGTTTCCGCGAACTTGCATATAAAGGACAAATTCCTGGCGTTAAAAAAGCCAGCTGGTAATCCCCATAAATGGGAAGGAGGTTATTAAATAATGGTTATGACAGATCCGATTGCAGATTTGCTGACTCGTATTCGCAATGCGAACATGGTACGTCATGAGAAGCTAGAAGTACCGGCTTCAAAAATCAAAAGAGAAATTGCTGAAATTTTAAAGCGTGAAGGTTTTATCCGTGACGTTGAGTACGTCGAAGACAGCAAACAAGGAATTATCCGTTTGTTCCTTAAATACGGCCAAAACAACGAACGTGTTATCACTGGTCTTAAAAGAATCAGTAAACCTGGTTTACGCGTATATGCGAAATCAAATGAAGTACCACGTGTACTTAACGGACTTGGAATCGCAATTATTTCTACATCACAAGGTGTTTTATCGGACAAAGAAGCCCGTGCTAAACAAGCTGGTGGAGAAGTACTTGCTTACGTATGGTAAAAAAAGTTTAAGATGAATGGAGGTGCTTGGTATGTCTCGTATAGGTAAAAAGCTAATCGAGATCCCTTCAGGAGTAACTGTGACAAACAACGATAACACAGTGACAGTAAAGGGACCAAAAGGTGAACTAACTCGTGCATTTCACCCTGATATGGAAATTAAAATTGAGGACAACGTCTTAACTGTAAGCCGTCCGTCTGAAAATAAAGAACACCGTGCATTACATGGTACAACACGTAGCTTAATTGCAAACATGGTTGAAGGTGTATCTAAAGGTTTCGAAAGAGGTTTAGAACTAATCGGTGTCGGTTACCGTGCAGCTAAATCTGGAAACAAACTTGTTCTTAACGTTGGATACTCTCACCCAGTTGAAATCGTTCCTGAGGCTGGAGTTGAAGTAGAAGTTCCATCTCAAACGAAAGTAATCGTTAAAGGTATCGATAAAGAGCGTGTAGGAGCTCTAGCTTCTAACATCCGCGCTGTCCGTGCTCCAGAGCCTTACAAAGGTAAAGGAATTCGTTACGAAGGTGAATTCGTTCGCCGTAAAGAAGGAAAAACTGGTAAGTAAGATCGCTTAATGTGAAGAAAGGAGTGACTCGGATGATTACGAAAACTAGCAAAAACGCTACTCGTCTTAAAAGACACGCTCGTGTTCGTGCGAAACTTTCAGGTACTGCTGAAAGACCTCGCCTTAACGTTTTCCGTTCTAACAAGAACATCTACGCTCAAGTAATTGATGATGTTAACGGTGTAACACTTGTAAGTGCTTCTACTCTTGATAAAGAGTTAAAGATCGAGAATAGTTCTGACGCTGCAGCTGCTACTAAAGTTGGCGAACTTGTTGCAAAACGTGCTGTTGAAAAAGGCATCTCTAACGTGGTATTTGACCGCGGAGGATACTTATATCATGGACGTGTAAAAGCTCTAGCTGAAGCTGCTCGTGAGGCTGGACTTAAATTTTAATAAAAGAAGGAGGGACACATCCGAATGAGTCGTATTGACCCAAGCAAATTAGAGTTAGAAGAACGCTTAGTTACGGTTAACCGGGTAGCGAAAGTTGTTAAAGGTGGACGTCGTTTCCGTTTTGCAGCTTTAGTTGTTGTCGGTGACAAAAACGGTCATGTAGGATTCGGTACTGGTAAAGCACAAGAAGTACCAGAAGCGATCCGCAAAGCTGTTGAAGACGCGAAAAAGAATTTAATTGAAGTACCAATGGTTGGAACTACAATTCCACATGAAATCATCGGTCGATTCGGTGCAGGAAACGTTCTATTGAAGCCTGCTTCAGAAGGTACAGGAGTTATCGCTGGAGGCCCAGTGCGTGCGGTACTTGAGCTTGCTGGTCTAGCTGATATCCTTTCTAAATCTCTAGGTTCTAATACACCGATCAACATGATCCGCGCAACACTTCAAGGTTTAAGTGAACTTAAACGTGCTGAAGATGTAGCGAAGCTTCGTGGAAAATCTGTAGAAGACCTGTTAGGATAAGGAGGGAACAATAATGGCAAATAAATTAGAAATTACCCTCAAACGCAGTGTAATCGGTCGCCCGGAAGATCAGCGTGTCACTGTTCGTACTCTTGGTCTAAAGAAAACAAACCAAACAGTCGTACATGAAGACAATGCAGCGATCCGCGGCATGATTAACAAGGTGTCTCATTTAGTTTCTGTTAAAGAACAATAAAACATTTTTAATCGATAAGGAGGTGCCCAAATGAAACTTCATGAATTGAAGCCTTCAGAAGGTTCACGTAAAGTACGCAACCGTGTTGGTCGTGGTATTGGATCAGGTAACGGTAAAACTTCTGGTAAAGGTCATAAAGGTCAAAACGCTCGTTCTGGCGGCGGTGTACGCCCTGGATTCGAAGGTGGTCAAATGCCTTTATTCCAACGCCTTCCAAAACGTGGTTTTACAAACATCAACCGTAAAGATTACGCGGTAATCAACTTAGACAGATTAAACAGTTTTGACGAAGGAACGGAAGTCACTCCTGAACTTCTTCTAGAGACTGGTGCAATAAGCAAGTTAAAAGCAGGAGTAAAAATTCTTGGCAACGGTAAATTAGAAAAAAAATTAACTGTAAAAGCCAATAAATTCTCTGCTTCTGCTAAAGAAGCGATTGAAGCTGCTGGCGGTACAGCCGAGGTGATCTAACTTGTTTAAGACAATCTCCAATTTTATGCGCGTGAAAGATATACGGAATAAGATTATATTTACACTTTTAATGTTAGTCGTCTTTCGTATAGGTGCTTTCATCCCTGTGCCTAATGTGAACGCCGAAGTTCTCCAGGCACAGGATCAAATGAGTGTTTTCGGAATCCTCAACACGTTTGGGGGCGGGGCACTTTTCCAATTCTCCATTCTTGCAATGGGGATTATGCCGTATATCACTGCTTCGATCATCATCCAGCTCTTGCAGATGGATGTTGTACCGAAGTTTACTGAGTGGTCAAAGCAAGGAGAGGTTGGCCGCCGAAAATTAGCACAATTCACAAGGTATTTTACAATTGTTCTAGGATTTATCCAGGCGTTAGGAATGTCATATGGATTTAACAATATGGCAGGAGGCATGCTGATTGAAAACCCAGGTGTTTCAACGTATCTCTTAATTGCGGTCGTACTCACTGCGGGAACAGCATTTTTAATGTGGCTGGGAGAGCAGATTACTGCTCACGGTGTTGGTAACGGTATTTCGATTATTATCTTTGCCGGTATCATCGCAGGTATCCCTCAAACATTAAAGCAAGTGTACGCTCAGCAATTTGTAGGAGGAGATGGACAGCTGTTCATGCAAATCCTGAAAATTGCCCTTATTGTGATTGCTATTCTTGTCATTGTTATCGGTGTTATTTACATTCAAATGGCAGTGAGAAAGATTGCGATTCAGTATTCAAAGGGAACTGGCCGTGCACAAATGTCTGCTAGTCAAGCAACGCACCTTCCATTGAAAGTGAATCCAGCAGGGGTGATTCCAGTCATCTTTGCCGTTTCGTTCATTATTACTCCGCAGACGATCGCATCGTTCTTCGGAACAAATAATGTGACAACCTGGATAACTAACAACTTTGACTATACTAAGCCAATCGGTATGACGATTTATGTAGCACTGATTGTTGCTTTCACATATTTTTATGCCTTTGTCCAAGTAAACCCTGAACAAATGGCTGAAAATCTGCAAAAGCAGGGTGGCTATATCCCGGGAGTTCGTCCAGGGAAAATGACTCAAGATAGAATTACGAGCATTTTGTACCGACTCACGTTTGTGGGCGCCATTTTCTTAGCCGTGATTTCAATACTTCCTATCTTTTTCATTCAATTCGCTGGATTACCTTCCGCTGCACAAATTGGCGGCACAAGTCTTCTCATTGTTGTAGGTGTTGCACTTGAAACAATGAAACAGCTTGAAAGCCAATTAGTGAAACGAAACTACCGTGGATTTATGAAATAAAACAGAGGGCTGGGCTCCTGCCCAACCTCTCTAAGTAAGGAAGGGGAAATCCGAAATGAACTTAGTCTTAATGGGGCTTCCGGGTGCTGGTAAAGGCACTCAGGCAGAACGAATTGT
This sequence comes from Bacillus sp. iso_77, assembly GCF_056173625.1. Taxonomy (NCBI): domain Bacteria; kingdom Bacillati; phylum Bacillota; class Bacilli; order Caryophanales; family Bacillaceae; genus Bacillus; species Bacillus sp. iso_77. The sequence goes on from NZ_CM149683.1 coordinate 149,156, forward strand.
TGATGATTATGGGATCCCTCATATCTCAACAGGAGATATGTTCCGTGCTGCTATGAAAGAGGAGACACAACTTGGACTCGAAGCAAAATCCTTTATCGATAAAGGAGAGCTTGTTCCTGATGAGGTCACAATCGGTATTGTTAGAGAAAGACTTGGCAAGAATGATTGTGAACAAGGTTTTCTTCTGGACGGATTTCCGCGAACAGTCGCTCAGGCTGAAGCTTTAGAAGACATTCTAAAGGACCTTGGCAGAACGATTGATTATGTCATTAATATTAAAGTCGATAAAGATGCTTTGATGGAGCGTCTGACTGGCCGAAGAATTTGCAAAGATTGCGGAGCAACATATCATTTAGTATTCAATCCACCTGCGAAAGAAAATGTTTGTGACAAGTGTGGAGGCGAGCTTTATCAACGTGCAGATGATAATGCAGAAACCGTTTCGACAAGACTTGAAGTGAACTTAAAGCAGACTGAACCTTTACTGAACTTCTATTCAGAAAAAGGATATCTTGCTAACATTGATGGTGCGAAGCACATTAACGATGTTTACGCTGATATCAAGGACCTGCTTGGGGGATTAAATAAATGATTATCTGTAAAACTCCTCGCGAGCTTGAGATTATGAGAGAAGCTGGACGCATTGTCGCACTGACTCATGAAGAGCTGAAGAAACATATAAAACCAGGTATTTCGACAAAAGAATTGGATCAAATTGCCGAACGTTTTATTACAAAGCAGGGTGCAATCCCATCTTTTAAAGGGTATAATGGTTTTCGCGGGAGCATTTGCGTTTCGGTGAATGAAGAACTCGTTCACGGTATTCCTGGTAAACGGGTTTTACGTGATGGAGACATCATTAGTATCGATATCGGCGCAAAGTTAAATGGCTATCATGGTGACTCTGCTTGGACTTATCCAGTTGGGGTAATCAGTGATGAGGACCGCAAACTACTGGAAGTCACAGAGGAATCTCTATATAAGGGCTTACAGGAAGCAAAGCCAGGTGAACGTCTGTCAAACATTTCCCATGCCATACAAACGTATGTTGAAGGTGAGAATTTCTCAGTTGTTAGAGAATATGTTGGACATGGGGTCGGACAGGATCTTCATGAGGACCCTCAAATTCCTCATTATGGTCCGCCGAACAAAGGCCCACGGCTCAAACCTGGAATGGTGTTGGCCATCGAACCGATGGTGAACGCAGGCAGCCGATATGTGAAAACACTGGCTGATAACTGGACGGTTGTAACGGTTGATGGGAAAAAGTGTGCTCACTTTGAGCATACGATTGCGATTACAGATACAGGTTTTGATATACTGACTAAGATTTAGGTCTTCACTGAAGCCTTTCAGGCCCAAATCGGGCAGGTTGTCTGTATAGTCCAAGGAAAGAACAAGATCAGTATACAGTTGTCATCGGCGTGTTCGATGGCTGCCATGTACTAATCGCAGACGGAGAAAAGCGTAAATTCATTCTCCTAAGAAAAAATATCAATCATTTAACCTTTTATGATTGCGTATCTCCGGAAGTTCAGAACAGTATATTCAAAACAGGTCGGGTGATAGATGGACAATTGAGAACATCTCATTTGAACATTTATCAGAGAGCAAGTTACTGATTTGAAGAAGGGAGAACACTTGAATGGCGAAAGACGATGTAATTGAAGTGGAAGGTACTGTAGCAGAAACTTTGCCAAATGCAATGTTCAAAGTTGAACTAGAGAATGGTCATACAGTTTTGGCTCATGTATCAGGAAAAATCCGTATGCACTTCATTCGCATTTTACCTGGAGACAAAGTTACGGTAGAATTATCTCCATATGACTTAACTCGTGGTAGAATTACGTACCGTTACAAATAAAGCAACTCCGGAAGAAGGAGGTTGGAAACACATGAAAGTGAGACCATCTGTTAAACCTATCTGTGAAAAATGTAAAGTGATTCGCAGAAAAGGAAAAGTAATGGTGATCTGTGAAAACCCAAAACATAAACAAAAACAAGGCTAATAACAAGGAGGTGCCCAAATCATGGCTCGTATTGCTGGTGTAGATATTCCACGTGATAAGCGTGTTGTCATTTCTTTAACATATGTTTTTGGAATTGGTCGTACGACGGCTCAACAAGTCCTTAAAGAAGCAGGTGTTTCTGAAGACACTCGCGTTCGCGATCTAACTGAAGACGAACTAGGTAAAATCCGTGATATCATTGACAAACTTAAAGTAGAAGGTGACCTTCGTCGTGAAGTTTCACTTAACATTAAGCGTCTAATTGAAATCGGAAGCTACCGCGGAATCCGTCATCGTAGAGGACTTCCTGTTCGTGGACAAAACACAAAAAACAACGCGCGTACTCGTAAAGGTCCGCGTCGTACTGTAGCTAACAAGAAAAAATAAGTAAAGGAGGTAGTTAAAGAATGGCTGCTGCTCGTAAACAAAATACGCGTAAACGTCGCGTGAAAAAGAATATTGAAGCTGGAATCGCTCATATCCGTTCCACTTTCAACAACACGATTGTAACGATTACTGATGTTCATGGAAACGCAATTTCTTGGTCAAGTGCTGGTGCATTAGGATTCAGAGGTTCTCGTAAATCTACTCCTTTCGCTGCACAAATGGCTGCTGAAACTGCTGCTAAAGGTTCTATCGAACATGGTCTTAAAACACTTGAAGTAACTGTTAAAGGTCCTGGTTCTGGTCGTGAAGCTGCAATTCGTGCGCTTCAAGCTGCAGGTCTTGAAGTTACTGCAATCAGAGACGTAACTCCAGTTCCTCATAACGGATGCCGTCCACCAAAACGTCGCCGCGTGTAATTTGTTTGTATAGATTTTGTGTCCCTGTCAATAATGGGTTATGATACAGTTATTTATGAGACGAATACACGACTCGTTGCCTGAGCACATACGGGACTAAACAATGAGGAATTTCGGATGGAATCTCATATGATTCTATTCGAGGTTTCGACGTTTTGAAGGAGGGTTTTATTAGATGATCGAAATTGAAAAACCAAAAATCGAAACGGTTGAAATCAGCGACGATGCCAAGTATGGCAAGTTTGTCGTAGAGCCACTTGAGCGTGGATATGGTACCACTTTAGGGAACTCCCTTCGTCGTATCCTTTTATCCTCACTTCCTGGTGCAGCTGTAACATCGATCCAGATAGATGGTGTCTTACACGAATTCTCAACGATCGAAGGCGTGGTTGAAGATGTTACAACGATTATCTTAAACATTAAAAAGCTTGCACTCAAAATCTACTCTGAAGAAGAGAAGACGCTTGAAATTGATGTACAAGATGAAGGAACTGTAACAGCTGCTGATATTACACACGACAGCGATATTGAAATCTTAAATCCAGATCTCCACATCGCAACTCTTGGCAAAAATGCGAGCTTCCGTGTTCGTTTGACTGCACAAAGAGGTCGCGGGTATAATCCTGCTGATGCAAACAAAAGAGACGATCAGCCTATCGGCGTGATTCCGATCGACTCAATCTATACACCTGTATCTCGTGTAACTTATCAAGTGGAGAACACCCGTGTTGGGCAAATCACAAACTATGATAAATTAACACTAGATGTATGGACTGATGGAAGCACAGGACCGAAAGAAGCGATCGCTCTAGGTTCTAAGATTTTAACTGAACACCTAAATATTTTCGTTGGGTTAACTGACGAAGCTCAGCATGCAGAAATCATGGTTGAAAAAGAAGAAGACCAAAAAGAAAAAGTGCTTGAAATGACAATTGAAGAGCTTGATCTTTCTGTTCGTTCTTACAACTGTTTGAAGCGTGCGGGTATTAACACTGTTCAAGAGCTTGCTAACAAGACAGAAGAGGATATGATGAAAGTTCGTAACCTTGGACGTAAATCTCTTGAAGAAGTGAAAGCGAAACTAGAAGAACTTGGACTGGGTCTTCGTAAAGACGATTGACTAGTTTCATTGTGAACTAGGATTTTCGTGTGTTTTTTATTCATACAGCATCTCTAATTAAGGAGGGGACATCACATGGCATACAGAAAGCTAGGACGCACTAGTGCACAACGTAAAGCAATGCTTCGTGACCTAACGACTGATTTGATCATCAACGAACGCATCGAAACAACTGAAACACGTGCGAAAGAACTTCGCTCTGTAGTTGAAAAAATGATCACTCTTGGCAAACGCGGAGATCTTCATGCTCGCCGTCAAGCTGCAGCTTACATTCGTAACGAAGTAGCTAACGCTGAAACAAACCAAGATGCACTTCAAAAATTATTCGCTGACGTTGCAACTCGCTACGAAGATCGCCAAGGTGGATACACTCGTATCATGAAGCTTGGACCTCGTCGCGGCGATGGCGCACCAATGGCTGTCATTGAATTAGTTTAATCACATATCGTGTATCTAAGAAAGGGCGGGACAGTTCATAACTGGATCTATGCCCTTTTTTAGATACTACGGCTTTTTAGCAACAGGCAAAGTAGAGGTTGAGCTGAGAGGAGGTCCGGTAGAGATGGAGAAGACATTAATTGACGTAAAAGACATTGTATTTCGTTATCACAAAGATGCGGACAAGCCCGCTTTAGACCAAGTGTCATTGCATGTGAATCAAAATGAATGGCTTGCCATTGTTGGCCACAACGGTTCAGGTAAATCCACACTTGCCCGTGTACTGAATGGGCTCATTTTACCGGATGCAGGAACGGTCAAGGTTGGTGAGATTGAGCTGAAAGAAGAAAGTGTTTGGGATATTCGCAAAAAGGTCGGCATGGTCTTTCAAAACCCAGACAACCAATTCGTTGGCTCAACGGTTCGTGATGATGTGGCTTTTGGTTTAGAAAATAACGGGGTTGAGCGGGAATTGATGATAGAGCGTGTAGATTGGGCTGTCAAACAGGTCAATATGCAGGAGTTTCTTGATCAAGAGCCGCACCATCTATCAGGCGGGCAAAAGCAGAGAGTAGCAATCGCAGGTGTACTTGCCGCAAGCCCTGACATCATGATCTTGGATGAAGCAACATCAATGCTTGATCCGATTGGCCGTGAAGAAGTGCTAGAAACCGTCAGACTGCTGAAGGAACAAGGAACGGTCACGGTCATTTCCATCACACATGATTTAGACGAGGCTGCGAAGGCAGACCGCGTTATTGTGATGAATGGTGGGAAGAAATTTGCCGAGGGAACACCAGAGGAAGTATTTGAACTAGATGAACAGCTGGTTCAGATTGGACTTGATCTGCCATTTTCCTACCGGTTGAGTAAGCAATTGAAGCAGCAAGGTGTGCCGCTTGCAAATGCCCATTTGACACAAGAAGGATTGGTGAAAGAGCTATGGACATTACGATCAAAGAATTAGAGCATCGTTATCAAATGAAAACGCCGTTTGAGCGTCTCGCTTTGTATGATGTCAATGCTTCCATCAAAGAAGGCAGCTATGTGGCTGTCATTGGTCATACGGGTTCTGGCAAGTCGACATTGCTGCAACATTTAAATGGACTGCTCAAACCAACAAAGGGGAGCATTGCGCTTGGAGATACGGTCTTACAAGCCAATAAAAAGCAGAAGGATATGAAACCCCTTCGAAAAAAGGTCGGCATCGTGTTTCAGTTTCCTGAACATCAGCTCTTTGAGGAGACGATTCTAAAGGATATCTGCTTTGGTCCGATGAATTTCGGTGTTCCAAAAGAAAAGGCAGAAGCCAAGGCTAAAGAGATGCTGAAGCTTGTAGGCCTTCCTGAATCCTTGTTATCTCGATCACCCTTTGAATTAAGCGGTGGTCAAATGAGACGTGTGGCGATTGCAGGTGTTCTAGCGATGGAGCCAGAAGTGCTTGTGCTTGATGAGCCGACTGCGGGATTAGATCCACGCGGACGTAAAGAAATCATGGACATGTTCTATGAGCTTCATCAAAAAGCCAACCTGACGACGATCCTTGTGACACACAGTATGGAAGATGCCGCTCATTATGCGGATCAAATGATTGTGATGCACAAAGGAACAGTAAAAGCGACAGGTACGCCGAGGGAGCTATTTGCCAATCGTACAGACATGTCTTCTTTCGGACTGGACCTCCCGGAAACGATCAAATTCCAGCAGGCTGTCGAAGAAAAGCTTGGGATGACGTTTCCAAGACCGCTTCTGACCATGGATGAAATGGCAGAAGCCTTAACAGCTTTATATCAGGAGGACACGACATCATGATGGATAGTATGATTATCGGCAAATATGTGCCAGGTACATCCTTTGTCCATCGTCTTGATCCAAGGACAAAGCTGTTATCAATTTTCTTTTTTGTCTTTATTGTCTTTTTTGCGAATAACTACATCACTTACGGGCTTTTAGGGGTCTTTACGATCCTTGTGGTGATGGTGTCTCAGGTGCCGCTGTACTTTATTCTCAAAGGAATGAAACCCATCCTTTGGATTGTTCTGTTTACCTTTATTCTGCATATCTTCATGACAAAGGATGGCGCTTTGCTCTTTCACTTTGGTTTTCTGAATATTTATGAAGAAGGTCTAAAACAGGGGATTTTCATTTCACTCCGTTTTGTCTATCTCATCATGATGACAACACTTCTGACGTTGACCACAACGCCTATTGAAGTGACAGACGGTATGGAGAAGCTGCTGCATCCTTTCCGTAAAATCAAGCTACCTGTTCATGAACTTGCTCTTATGATGTCAATTTCTCTTCGATTTATTCCGACTTTACTCGAAGAAACAGACAAAATCATGAAAGCCCAAATGGCAAGAGGTGTTGATTTTACAAGCGGACCCGTGAAAGATCGTTTAAAAGCGATTGTTCCGTTGCTTGTCCCGCTTTTCGTCAGTGCGTTTAAGCGTGCGGAGGAATTGGCGACCGCTATGGAAGCGAGAGGCTACCGCGGTGGAGAAGGGCGCACGAAATACCGTCAGCTTGTCTGGGGAATGAAAGACACGTTCACGCTGCTTCTATTCATCCTGTTAACAGCACTCCTTGTGCTGCTTAGAAATTAGGTGATGTCTAGATGAAAGTAAAATGTACCGTATCATACGATGGGACACATTTTAAAGGGTATCAAGTGCAACCAGGACAGCGTACTGTACAAACGGAGATTGAATCTGCTCTTGCTAGAATGCATAAACAAGATGAACTGATTCCGATTGTGGCTTCTGGCCGGACAGACAGTGGCGTTCACGCAAAGGGGCAGGTCATCCATTTTGACACTCCGCTTGCCATCCCGATGGAAAGATGGCCTTTTGCCCTCAATAGTCTCCTGCCTGATGACATCAGGGTTCTAAAGGCTGAGGAAGTGGATGAATCGTTTCATGCACGTTTTAGTGTCGTTTCGAAGGAGTACCGTTATAAGGTCTCAACGGAAACGCACCAAAATGTGTTCACGAGACAGTATGCCTGCCACTTTCCTTACCGGCTGGATGCAGACAAAATGAGAGAAGCTGCTGGGCACCTCATTGGCATACACGATTTCACAAGCTTTTGTGCGGCCAATACAGAGGTTCAAGACAAGGTGAGGGAGATTTACGCCCTTGAGTGGAAGAACGTCTCAGACGGGCTTGAAATGCGTGTGAGAGGGAATGGCTTTTTATACAACATGGTGCGAATTATAGCCGGCACGTTACTTGAAATTGGTTCTGGTAAATTTCACCCTGAGGAGATAAAAGCCATGCTTGCCGCCCGAAATCGCGAAGCGGCAGGCAAGACTGCGCCCAGTCACGGACTGTATTTATGGGAAGTTTTCTATGACAACTAAACCAGGTGTAACATGTTCTTGACACAGGAAGCAGAAAGTTATAAGATATCATATGGTATGTATTTCAACCCCACAAATAAGCCCCGGAAGACTTATCTGTGTTTTGAAATAGAACGTAGCATTTGATTCAGGAAAATTCATTGATTTATTTAGGAGGGAAACTCATGCGTACAACACCAATGGCGAACGCAAGCACAATTGAGCGCAAATGGCTAGTGGTTGATGCGGCAGGTAAGACTCTAGGTCGTCTTTCTACTGAAGTAGCATCACTTTTGCGCGGTAAGCACAAACCAACTTATACACCACACGTTGATACAGGTGATCACGTGATCATCATCAATGCTGAGAAAATCGAATTAACTGGTAAGAAATTGACGGACAAAATTTACTACCGTCATACGATGCACCCAGGTGGTTTGAAACAAAGAACTGCTCTTGAGATGCGTACAAACTACCCTGAAAAAATGTTGGAGCTTGCTATCAAAGGTATGCTTCCAAAGGGTCCACTAGGTCGTCAAATGTTCAAAAAATTAAATGTGTACCGTGGTTCTGAGCATCCACATCAAGCACAACAACCTGAAGTTTACGAACTTCGCGGTTAATTATAAGGGAGGTTAACAATTTGGCACAGGTTCAATATTACGGTACAGGTCGTCGTAAAAGTTCTGTAGCGCGCGTTCGCTTAGTTCCAGGTGAAGGCCGTATCGTCGTTAATAATCGTGAAATTACTGAATACATTCCATTCGCTGCTTTAATCGAAGACGTGAAACAGCCTTTGAACATCACAGAAACAGCTAACAGCTACGATGTTCTTGTAAATGTTCACGGTGGTGGATTCTCTGGTCAAGCTGGAGCAATTCGTCACGGTATCTCTCGTGCTCTTCTAGAAGTAGATCCTGAGTACCGTACACCACTTAAACGTGCTGGACTTCTTACTCGTGACTCTCGTATGAAAGAGCGTAAGAAATACGGTCTTAAAGGCGCACGTCGCGCACCTCAGTTCTCAAAACGTTAATCAATATTATATTGTATGGACGTTTTACAAAGGTTTGTACAGACAAACCCTATATAAAAAAGCATCAGCATCCTGCTGGTGCTTTTTTATTTGTGTTTTTTTCTGTCTGGAAACATATAAAATAGGATCATAGTCAGGTTTCTGTTTAAAAAATGATGTTAAAGGGGGATGGCATTTATGAATCTAACAACAGAAAGATGTCTCATTCGACCGTTTAATGAGGATGATTGGCAGGGTGTCTATGCATATACATCTGATCCGGTGGTGATGAGGTATATGCCAGAAGGTGTTTTTTCTAGAGAAGAGGCGCAGCAATTTGTCAAAAATAATCGTCTTGAGACGGGCAAGAATTTTGCTGTTCTATTAAAAGAAGATCATACATGCATCGGGCATATCGTGTTTCATCCTTACTTTGGTGAGCACACATATGAAATTGGCTGGGTCTTTAATTCTGCATATCAAAACAAAGGCTATGCATCAGAAGCTGCTTTTGCTGTCCTGCATCATGGTTTTCACACAATGAATTTACATCGAATCATTGCCACTTGTCAGCCTGAAAATGTGCCGTCATGGAGAGTGATGGAGAAAATGGGGATGAGAAGAGAGGGATATTTTAAAAAATGTATACCACAAGGAAATGAGTGGTGGGATGAGTTTTATTATGCCATCTTACGAGAGGAATGGTTTGTAAAGAAGGATTAATAAGTTTTTATAATATGAAGTGATTCATCATCTCGAATATTTTCTGGCTTTTTTAATTGATATAATCAGGTCAAATAAGCAGAAGAGGGGCGCGGGCATGAGGATCTTTGATGCACATTTTCATATCATTGATTTTGATTTTCCTATTCAAGAAAACCAAGGATATACGCCGCCGAGTTATGTGGTGAATGATTATAGGAGAGAGACGGCTGATTTGGGGATTGTAGGTGGAGCGATTGTGTCAGGGTCATTTCAGGGTTTTGATCAAGGTTATTTGTTGAAAGCCCTCGATGAAATGGGACCAGCTTTTTGCGGTGTGACACAATTACCTTTTACAGCAACTGACGATGAGATTGTTCATTTGGATCAACATGGGGTCAAGGCTTTACGTTTTAATGTGAAGCGGGGCGGTTCGGAGGATATTTCAAAGCTCGACTATTTTGCGAGAAGGGTGTATGAGCTGGCTGGGTGGCATAGTGAGATTTACATAGACGCTAAGCATCTTCCTGACATCTCATCAACGCTTGAACAGCTGCCGGCCGTTTCCATTGATCATCTAGGCTTATCTGAAGAAGGTTTGCCGCATTTGCTCAAGCTGGTTGAAAAAGGTGTTCGTGTGAAAGCGACTGGCTTTGGGCGTGTTGATTTAAAGGTCGAACATGCATTGACGTCTATTTATCAAACGAATCCTGATGCACTGATGTTTGGTACAGATCTTCCATCTACAAGGGCGAAACGTCCATTTGAATACGGTGATATTGAATTGATTCAACAGATGTTTGATGAGGAAGCGGCGGATAAAATTTTATATGAGAACGCTATCAATTGGTATTTTGGCAAAAATGAATAAAGGCTTCCATTCCGTGATAGGAGGTGTGTTCATTGAATCTGAATCAATTGACATTTAGGGAAGCCGTCCAAGGAGACCTCGACAACATCGTTTTGATGCTTTCAGATGATAAATTAGGCCAAAAGAGAGAACGCTACACTCGTCCATTATTAGAAAGCTACCTCAATGCCTTTCATTCGATCGAAGCGGATTCCAATATTGAACTAATCGTCGCTTGTGATCGGGAAGAGGTAGTCGGTGTTCTCCAATTAACAATGACTCCATTTCTAACGTATCAAGGAGGATGGAGAGCTTCAATAGAAGGAGTTCGTACAGCCTCGACTCATAGAGGAAGAGGAATTGGCACATTGTTGATCAAACGGGCTATTCAACGCGCAAGTGACCGCGGGTGTCATATGATTCAGCTGACAACTGACAAACAGAGGCCAGAAGCACGCTGTCTTTACGAAAAGTTGGGATTTGAAGCTACGCATGATGGGATGAAACTGCATCTTCTTCGTAAATAAACACACCAAGAAGCAAAGGTATTCACAATCCTTTGCTTTTTTGTGCCTTTGTTTCATATTGGAGACGAGAATCTATAGTGGTTTGGAAAGGAGAAACATTTGAAGAAAACAAAAGAGGATCTTTTGGCATTTGTCACGAAAAACAAAAAGGACGTATCAGTAACAATTATTGAAAATGAAGATGTGGTATTAGATTGGAATGGTGCTCAAAAAACACCACTTGCAAGTACGATGAAATTAATGGTTTTGTTTCATTTTGTTAAAGCTGTATCCAGCGGTGACATCAAGCTAGATGAAAAAGTGGCATTGTCTGATATAGAGCGGTTTTATATTGATAGAACCGATGGCGGTGCGCACACATACTGGCTGGAGGTCAACGATTTTTCTGAGCATGCAACTTTATTAGATGTTGCCAAAGGGATGATGCAATTCAGTTCGAATGCTTGTACTGATTATTTGATTGACCTGCTGGGCTTAGAGAAGATCAATAATCAGATGAAACAAGCAGGTCTTACAGAACATGATGAACTCATGCCGCTGACACCCAAGGTGTTGTGGCCAGCCTATGTATCTGATCATGAGCAGGATGCATTAAAGCAAATAAGCGATGTAACTGATGAACAATACAAATCTCTGATGATTGAGATTTTTCATATCATGAAAAATGACCCGGAGCATAAAAAGGCGTTAGAAGAAAAATTGATGAAAAAGAACTTGTTAAGCTTGCGTATTCAATCTTTACTGACGCAAAAGATGACAAGGTCTACAACGAATCAATATGCACATTTTATGAAACGTCTACAGGATGAGCTGTTAACAACAGAAGAAAAGCGTCTTTTTAGCCAAATTGTGCTGGGAGAAATATTGAAGACGGAAACAGATCAATATATTTGGTATAAAGGGGGATCGACGTTGTTTGTTGTCACTGCTGCTTTATATCGAAAAACGGATACATCAACTATATCGATTTCTCTATTCATCAATGACCTGAAAGCGGAGAATTCTCACTGGATGGGGGAAGTGTTCGATGAATTTATACTTACCGTAGTAGCAGATCAAAACTTTCGACAACGATTGATTCAAGCTTTTACTACATAATTATCAAAAAACAGAGGGTGACGCCCCTCTGTTTTTATTATTTCTTGATGGGAAACGCTTTGTATACATCTTGACGTTTATCTTTTGACTTCACAACTCCATCAACCAGTTCCTTTTGCCAAAGCGCTGTATCGTCTTTGTACTCTTTAAAAGAGTGAGGCAGCTTTTTTTCTAGCTGTTTTCTTTTAAACGTGACGGATGGCTCGTCTTTAGCGTTCATCTTGAGTGTCACTTGCTCCACATTATCGATAAGAATAAAAAGTGCCAATGCATTATATAAGTAGTTTTTTTCAATGGTATCCTTCTTATCAAACCAAAATGTATCAAACTGTTCTTCTGTATCATTGGTATTTTCTTTCACGCCGTATGTCACTTTTAGCGCTTTTTCATCTACGATTTCATACTCGCGAATCACGTTACCTGGAAGATCTGATAAAATAGCGCCGACTGCTCCATTGTCTCCAATATAAGAATTTTTGTGTTTGGAGAGCTGTTTTAATGATATGTCTTCTATTCCTTTTATGTCGCTCTTCTGCTCGGTCGCTTGACTGCCGCATCCAGATAAGACGACTGTTAGTAGCAACAGGATATACATCCACTTCTTCATGAATTTTGCCCCTTTTCTATTCTTTCTATATATAAATGTTCATTTTATCACAATTTCCCAATCCGTTAGCGCATTGATTTCCATTTACTGAACTGCATGTTTTGTTCAAACCAACGAACAATACAAAGAAAAAAAGGAGTTCAGTCCATGGCAGAAGTTCTTTCATTTTATCAATTGAAAACAAAACGAGATGTCACGCTTGAAAAGAAGCTGTTGCGTACATTGTCTCTTCAACAGGTGACGGTCGCTTCCGAGAAATTCACGAGGAAGCTGTTCCCATTTGCAGATGATCCAGCTGGGATTATGAGTGATGGCTGTATCGATTTCGCCATTGAGGCTTTTTTAGCAGGTGGGAGATACGGTGAGTCGAGTAAGTATGGTGAATCCTTCGATGATATAAAAAAGCGGTCAGTTCATGAAGAAGATGAGCTGGTTGAGGAGCTAGCAGGGTGTTTGCAATCATGGGGGAATATGTTCCGAATGGAGCGTAAGATGTCGTGTCTGTATCCATTTGCGAAGGAATTTTTAAGTAAGTGGTGGCAGGAAGGCTTTCGGGAATCAGAAAAAAGGCATAAGCTTCGACTGCACTAAGCATATTTCCAGCCCTTGTCCCATATCTATAAAATAATGGTGTATGGGAGGGACAGGGATGAAAAGAAAGCTGAAATGGACAGGGTTTTTAATCGGGTTTATTGTCCTCTTATTCTTATTCAGATTTCAGTTTCTAAATGATGATTCGTGGAAATCGTGGAACTTGCCTTTGAGCGGCAAGATCATCTATTTAGATCCGGGTCACGGCGGTCCAGATGGCGGGGCCGTAGGAGGAGAGCTGCTCGAAAAAGAGATTGCACTGGATGTGTCCATGAAGATAAGAGACTATTTGCAGGAGCAGGGAGCGCTTGTTCTCATGACACGGGAAGATGACTCTGATTTATCATCAAAGAATACAAAGGGTTATGCCCGAAAGAAAGCGGAGGATTTGAGAAACCGTGTGAAAGTCATCAATGAATCTGAAGCGGATCTCTATTTAAGCATTCATTTAAATGCGATTCCATCGAACAAATGGAGCGGGGCACAGACGTTCTTTTACGGAAAGTATGAAGAGAATGAAAAAGCAGCGAAGTTCATTCAAGATGAATTGCGCAACAACCTTGAAAACACAGATCGCAAGGCGAAGCGAATCAACGGGATTTATTTAATGCAAAATGTCACGAAGCCAGGAGCGCTTGTCGAAATCGGATTTTTATCGAATCCAAAAGAGGCTGGTCAGCTGGCGACTCCTAAATATCAGGATCAAATTGCTGCTTCGATTTATAAAGGCATTTTAAGATATTTAACAGAGCAAAAAGAGCCGCCTGAATAAGGGGCTTTTTCCTGTTTATCGCAGGCAAAGAGGACAGACATTGTAAGGATATGTATGATATACTTGAATTGTAAACGAATTCAATAAAGGGTGAGGTTCTGCTATGATCGGACAAGATGATGTGAGAAAACTAGTTGGGAAGATGGACGAACCTTTCCTTCATATACCGCTTGGTGAGCTGGATGCCATCAAGGAAATCAGCCTAAAGCCTGAAAAAGAGCATGTGAGCTTAAAAGTGGCGATTGCCAAAACAGGCACTGCTGAGCAGATGAAGCTGCAGCAAGACATCGTACAAGCTTTAAAAGCAGCGGGCGCGAACACTGTAGGACTTCGTTTTGAAGAACTGCCTCAAGAAACGCTTGAAAAGTTTATGCCGTCACAAGATGAGGATGAAAACCTGCTCAACTCTAAAAATCCGCCTGTGTTCTTAGCGATTGCGAGTGGAAAGGGCGGCGTTGGGAAATCAACTGTTTCCGTTAACCTGGCTGTGGCACTGGCTCGTCTAGGGAAAAAAGTGGGACTGATCGATGCTGATATTTACGGCTTTAGCGTACCGGATATGATGGGAATCACCGTCAGACCGACAGTTAAAGGGGAAAAAATTATTCCTGTGGAACGCTTTGGCGTCAAAGTGATTTCAATGGGCTTTTTTGTTGAAGAAAACGCACCGGTCATTTGGAGAGGACCGATGCTTGGTAAAATGCTAAATAACTTCTTCCACGAAGTAGAGTGGGGAGAATTAGATTACTTACTATTAGACCTTCCGCCTGGAACAGGTGATGTGGCACTTGATATTCATACGATGCTTCCGAGCTGTAAAGAAATCATTGTGACGACACCGCATCCAACAGCGGCTTTCGTTGCTGCTAGAGCAGGCGCAATGGCACTGCAAACAGATCACGAGGTGCTAGGGGTCGTTGAGAATATGAGTTACTATGAAAGCAAAAAAACAGGTGAGAAGGAATATGTCTTTGGTAAGGGCGGCGGGGATAAGCTGGCGGAGGAACTGCGTGTATCAGTTCTTGGTCAAATCCCTTTAAGACAGCCTGATTGGAATGAGGACGATTTTGCACCTTCTGTCTATGATGCGAGTCATCCGACAGGGGAAGTGTATCAACACATTGCCAATAAAGTCATTGAACAATTAACAGTGAAAGCATAATGAAAGCCCGAGTGGACCTTGTGCCACTCGGGTGATGTTTAACTGCCGCTTCCTTGTGAACCGGAATCATTGCTGCTTTCAGAGACTGCTTTTTTTAGCTCATCTTCGAATTTCTTCTTATAGAGAGGGCTGCTTAATGTTTCTGTAATAACTTTCTCTAAGTGCTTTCGGAACTCTTTGCTTTTGACCAGTTCACCGTATTTCTTTTCCATTTCAGGATCCTTGAGAATATCCATCATCATTTGTTGATAGTCAGGGTCCTTCATCAATTGTTTTAACATCTTTTCATGCTGTTGCTGCATGGATTTTGCGAAAGTCTCGGCAAATTTAGAATCCTCAAAGACCTTCTTCCAGAACTCTTTGCCTTTATCAGAAGTTAGTGTTTTCTCTATTGTTTTTTTCACAGTTTGTTCATCCATTACCAAAGCTTCATTCATTGCCTCGTCATTTAATAACTGTTGAATGGCCTTTTTACCGTCATCTGTTTTCAAAATATCGACGACCATTTTTTTCGTTTCGTCATAGTCCATATTAGATGAGGATTGGGTTTTGGGAGCACAAGCTGTTAGAGATAAAAGAAGAAAACAGCTCATTATACGCAAGATGCCTTTTGACATACTGTGGCTCCTTTCGTTACATGTCTTACTTTTAATATGAATGTTTCACATGAATTTATACATAACAAAAATAGGGGTTGGGTCATTTCAATGAAAAGTCGGGATTTAGTTCGTTTTTTCTTCTCTGTGCTGGCTGTTGGAGCGGTCATTACAAGCGTGGTAGGTTTTGCGCTGGAGTGGGGGAAATATCAGAAGCTGTTTGTATCGTTTGAGATTTTAGAGATTGCGTCTGTGTTATTTTGGTTTATTGGTGTGGGGATGATCTTTAGTGTAATCAGTCAGATGGGGTTTGTTGTCTTTTTGACAGTGCACCGGTTTGCGCTGGAGATTTTCAGGTCGCATTCTTTATGGAATACCATTCAGTTATTCCTTGTGATTTTCGTGCTGTTTGATTTAGCTTATTTGCGGTTTTTGTTTTTCGGGGAGAATGAATCATTTCTTCCATACTTGTGGCTGCCTGTTTTTATCGGTGTGTTTGCATTGATCGTGTCTTATTTTAAACAGCAGCAGTCCTCTAAGAAAACATTTATTTCTGCAATGTTTCTCATGGTCGTCATCACGTCGTTAGAATGGTTTCCGGCGCTTAGAGTCAATGAAGAGGACTGGCTATATTTAATGCTATTCCCGTTATTAGGTTGTAATGCGTTTCAGTTATTAGCTATGCCGCGGTTTTCAAAAGCAAAAGCTACTTAACCTCAGTTGACTTTGTTTTTGTATTAGAGATAAGCTCGCCAACCGTGACGTTTCTTAAATTTTGATCTTTTAAGTGTTTTAAAATAGCTGGTAAGGCTTGAGCGGTTTGGGTGGCTGAATCTGAGGCGTGAAGGAGAATGATGTCTCCGCTTTTCATTCGATCATTTACATTATGAACAATCTGGTCGACGCCCGGGTTCAGCCAATCTTGAGAATTGATGCTGTAATGGACAACTGTATAGCCATACTGTGTTGCAATTTTCAATACCGTTTCATTAAATTGCCCAGTTGGCGGTCTTAATAATTGAATGTCTTCCAGTCCAAGCTTTTGAAATGTATTTTGTGCACGGACAAGATCTCGCTTAATTTCGTTTTCTTCAAGCTGGCTATAATTTTTATATGCATAGCCAAGGCTGCCGATTTGATGGCCGTCCTCTTTAATCCTTTTCACAATATCCGGGTGACGCTCAGCCCAAGAAGCAGACAGAAAGAAAGTGGCGTTCTTTATATCGTACTCGCGGAGGACATTTAAAATAGGAACAGCCTTCTCGTCTCCCCAGCCAATATTAAACGTAAGGGATGCGTGTTTTGATGAGGTCTCTCCTTTATAAATTGCTCGGGGTCCTTGTTCTGTTTTAAATACCGACAGCGGCGGTGCCTTTTGTACATAAAAAAAGGTTGCAGCTGCAAGGGCTGCTACAAGAATAATGACTACTTGCTTCAGCCGTTTAATAGGCAACACATATAATCGACTCAATTCAAACACTCCCGCCTTGTCCAAGATTGTTACTTGATTGTATGCAGGACAAGGGTTTAACATGCATGATAAAACTATTTTAAAAAAAGTTCTGAAAAGGCGTTGACCAACAGAATGTTTTCGTGATATATTATTAATCGTCGCTGACACACAGTGACAAACACAAACGCTTCGGGAAATAAACTTGAAAAAAGTTGTTGACATAAGATGAAGCGAAATGTTATATTATTAAAGCCGCTAAGAACGGCGAAGATGATCTTTGAAAACTAAACAAGACAAAACGTACCTGTTAATTCGAGTTTTTATAAAAAAATCCTATGATACATCATAGGTAGTCAGTCAAACTGGCGAAAAGCAAAACTTCGGTTTTGTACTTTTTCGGAGAGTTTGATCCTGGCTCAGGACGAACGCTGGCGGCGTGCCTAATACATGCAAGTCGAGCGGACAGAAGGGAGCTTGCTCCCGGATGTTAGCGGCGGACGGGTGAGTAACACGTGGGTAACCTGCCTGTAAGACTGGGATAACTCCGGGAAACCGGAGCTAATACCGGATAGTTCCTTGAACCGCATGGTTCAAGGATGAAAGACGGTTTCGGCTGTCACTTACAGATGGACCCGCGGCGCATTAGCTAGTTGGTGAGGTAACGGCTCACCAAGGCGACGATGCGTAGCCGACCTGAGAGGGTGATCGGCCACACTGGGACTGAGACACGGCCCAGACTCCTACGGGAGGCAGCAGTAGGGAATCTTCCGCAATGGACGAAAGTCTGACGGAGCAACGCCGCGTGAGTGATGAAGGTTTTCGGATCGTAAAGCTCTGTTGTTAGGGAAGAACAAGTGCAAGAGTAACTGCTTGCACCTTGACGGTACCTAACCAGAAAGCCACGGCTAACTACGTGCCAGCAGCCGCGGTAATACGTAGGTGGCAAGCGTTGTCCGGAATTATTGGGCGTAAAGGGCTCGCAGGCGGTTTCTTAAGTCTGATGTGAAAGCCCCCGGCTCAACCGGGGAGGGTCATTGGAAACTGGGAAACTTGAGTGCAGAAGAGGAGAGTGGAATTCCACGTGTAGCGGTGAAATGCGTAGAGATGTGGAGGAACACCAGTGGCGAAGGCGACTCTCTGGTCTGTAACTGACGCTGAGGAGCGAAAGCGTGGGGAGCGAACAGGATTAGATACCCTGGTAGTCCACGCCGTAAACGATGAGTGCTAAGTGTTAGGGGGTTTCCGCCCCTTAGTGCTGCAGCTAACGCATTAAGCACTCCGCCTGGGGAGTACGGTCGCAAGACTGAAACTCAAAGGAATTGACGGGGGCCCGCACAAGCGGTGGAGCATGTGGTTTAATTCGAAGCAACGCGAAGAACCTTACCAGGTCTTGACATCCTCTGACAACCCTAGAGATAGGGCTTTCCCTTCGGGGACAGAGTGACAGGTGGTGCATGGTTGTCGTCAGCTCGTGTCGTGAGATGTTGGGTTAAGTCCCGCAACGAGCGCAACCCTTGATCTTAGTTGCCAGCATTTAGTTGGGCACTCTAAGGTGACTGCCGGTGACAAACCGGAGGAAGGTGGGGATGACGTCAAATCATCATGCCCCTTATGACCTGGGCTACACACGTGCTACAATGGACAGAACAAAGGGCTGCGAGACCGCAAGGTTTAGCCAATCCCACAAATCTGTTCTCAGTTCGGATCGCAGTCTGCAACTCGACTGCGTGAAGCTGGAATCGCTAGTAATCGCGGATCAGCATGCCGCGGTGAATACGTTCCCGGGCCTTGTACACACCGCCCGTCACACCACGAGAGTTTGCAACACCCGAAGTCGGTGAGGTAACCTTTATGGAGCCAGCCGCCGAAGGTGGGGCAGATGATTGGGGTGAAGTCGTAACAAGGTAGCCGTATCGGAAGGTGCGGCTGGATCACCTCCTTTCTAAGGATATATGGAGCAGTGTGCGTTTTCGTCTTGTTTAGTTTTGAAGGATCATTCCTTCAAACATGTCTCTAGCGAGACAGGATTGTTCTTTGAAAACTAGATAACAATAAGTAATACATTCACATTGAATGCAATGCAAAGTTCATCACACATAGTGATTCTTTCTAAAGTAAGAAATGGTTAAGTTAGAAAGGGCGCACGGTGGATGCCTTGGCACTAGGAGCCGATGAAGGACGGGACGAACACCGATATGCTTCGGGGAGCTGTAAGCAAGCTTTGATCCGGAGATTTCCGAATGGGGAAACCCACTGCTCGTAATGGAGTAGTATCCATACTTGAATACATAGAGTATGAGAAGGCATACCCGGGGAACTGAAACATCTAAGTACCCGGAGGAAGAGAAAGCAAATGCGATTCCCTGAGTAGCGGCGAGCGAAACGGGAACAGCCCAAACCAAGAGGCTTGCCTCTTGGGGTTGTAGGACACTCTATACGGAGTTACAAAGGAACGATATAAGCGAAGAGGTCTGGAAAGGCCCGCCAAAGAAGGTAACAGCCCTGTAACTGAAATGTTGTTCTCTCCAGAGTGGATCCTGAGTACGGCGGAACACGTGAAATTCCGTCGGAATCCGGGAGGACCATCTCCCAAGGCTAAATACTCCCTAGTGACCGATAGTGAACCAGTACCGTGAGGGAAAGGTGAAAAGCACCCCGGAAGGGGAGTGAAATAGATCCTGAAACCGTGTGCCTACAAGTAGTCAGAGCCCGTTAACGGGTGATGGCGTGCCTTTTGTAGAATGAACCGGCGAGTTACGATCCCGTGCAAGGTTAAGCAGAAGATGCGGAGCCGCAGCGAAAGCGAGTCTGAATAGGGCGCATGAGTACGTGGTCGTAGACCCGAAACCAGGTGATCTACCCATGTCCAGGGTGAAGTTCAGGTAACACTGAATGGAGGCCCGAACCCACGCACGTTGAAAAGTGCGGGGATGAGGTGTGGGTAGGGGTGAAATGCCAATCGAACCTGGAGATAGCTGGTTCTCTCCGAAATAGCTTTAGGGCTAGCCTCAAGGTAAGAGTCTCGGAGGTAGAGCACTGATTGGACTAGGGGCCCCTACCGGGTTACCGAATTCAGTCAAACTCCGAATGCCGATGACTTATCCTTGGGAGTCAGACTGCGAGTGATAAGATCCGTAGTCGAAAGGGAAACAGCCCAGACCGCCAGCTAAGGTCCCAAAGTATACGTTAAGTGGAAAAGGATGTGGAGTTGCTTAGACAACCAGGATGTTGGCTTAGAAGCAGCCACCATTTAAAGAGTGCGTAATAGCTCACTGGTCGAGTGACTCTGCGCCGAAAATGTACCGGGGCTAAACGTATCACCGAAGCTGCGGACTGTTCTTACGAACAGTGGTAGGAGAGCGTTCTAAGTGCAGTGAAGTCAGACCGGAAGGACTGGTGGAGCGCTTAGAAGTGAGAATGCCGGTATGAGTAGCGAAAGACGGGTGAGAATCCCGTCCACCGAATGCCTAAGGTTTCCTGAGGAAGGCTCGTCCGCTCAGGGTTAGTCGGGACCTAAGCCGAGGCCGAAAGGCGTAGGCGATGGACAACAGGTTGATATTCCTGTACCACCTCCTCACCATTTGAGCAATGGGGGGACGCAGGAGGATAGGGTAAGCGCGGTATTGGATATCCGCGTCCAAGCAGTTAGGCTGGGAAATAGGCAAATCCGTTTCCCGTGAAGGCTGAGCTGTGATGGCGAGCGAAATTTAGTAGCGAAGTTCCTGATTCCACACTGCCAAGAAAAGCCTCTAGCGAGGTGAGAGGTGCCCGTACCGCAAACCGACACAGGTAGGCGAGGAGAGAATCCTAAGGTGATCGAGAGAACTCTCGTTAAGGAACTCGGCAAAATGACCCCGTAACTTCGGGAGAAGGGGTGCTTCTTAGGGTGTTAAAGCCCCGAGAAGCCGCAGTGAATAGGCCCAGGCGACTGTTTAGCAAAAACACAGGTCTCTGCGAAGCCGTAAGGCGAAGTATAGGGGCTGACGCCTGCCCGGTGCTGGAAGGTTAAGAGGAGCGCTTAGCGTAAGCGAAGGTGCGAATTGAAGCCCCAGTAAACGGCGGCCGTAACTATAACGGTCCTAAGGTAGCGAAATTCCTTGTCGGGTAAGTTCCGACCCGCACGAAAGGCGCAACGATCTGGGCACTGTCTCAACGAGAGACTCGGTGAAATTATAGTACCTGTGAAGATGCAGGTTACCCGCGACAGGACGGAAAGACCCCGTGGAGCTTTACTGCAGCCTGATATTGAATGTTGGTACAGCTTGTACAGGATAGGTAGGAGCCTTGGAAACCGGAGCGCTAGCTTCGGTGGAGGCATCGGTGGGATACTACCCTGGCTGTATTGACCTTCTAACCCGCTGCCCTTATCGGGCAGGGAGACAGTGTCAGGTGGGCAGTTTGACTGGGGCGGTCGCCTCCTAAAATGTAACGGAGGCGCCCAAAGGTTCCCTCAGAATGGTTGGAAATCATTCGCAGAGTGTAAAGGCACAAGGGAGCTTGACTGCGAGACCTACAAGTCGAGCAGGGACGAAAGTCGGGCTTAGTGATCCGGTGGTTCCGCATGGAAGGGCCATCGCTCAACGGATAAAAGCTACCCCGGGGATAACAGGCTTATCTCCCCCAAGAGTCCACATCGACGGGGAGGTTTGGCACCTCGATGTCGGCTCATCGCATCCTGGGGCTGTAGTCGGTCCCAAGGGTTGGGCTGTTCGCCCATTAAAGCGGTACGCGAGCTGGGTTCAGAACGTCGTGAGACAGTTCGGTCCCTATCCGTCGCGGGCGCAGGAAATTTGAGAGGAGCTGTCCTTAGTACGAGAGGACCGGGATGGACGCACCGCTGGTGTACCAGTTGTTCTGCCAAGGGCATCGCTGGGTAGCTATGTGCGGACGGGATAAGTGCTGAAAGCATCTAAGCATGAAGCCCCCCTCAAGATGAGATTTCCCATTCCGCAAGGAAGTAAGATCCCTGAAAGATGATCAGGTTGATAGGTCTGAGGTGGAAGCGTGGTGACACGTGGAGCTGACAGATACTAATAGATCGAGGACTTAACCTATATTCTAATGTGAAAAATGAACATTGTTATCTAGTTTTGAGAGAACATTCTCTCCATCAGGTTTGGTGGCGATAGCGAAGAGGTCACACCCGTTCCCATACCGAACACGGAAGTTAAGCTCTTCAGCGCCGATGGTAGTTGGGGGTTTCCCCCTGTGAGAGTAGGACGCCGCCAAGCTTTTTGTTTATATCCTTCCAATGGAAGAAGTTACTTTATCCATTCCGCAGTAGCTCAGTGGTAGAGCTATCGGCTGTTAACCGATCGGTCGTAGGTTCGAGTCCTACCTGCGGAGCCATGCTTCCATAGCTCAGTAGGTAGAGCACTTCCATGGTAAGGAAGAGGTCAGCGGTTCGAGCCCGCTTGGAAGCTTTCCTCTATATGATAATGGTAAATGTTAAGGTTTCTCGTTGATGAGAAGGCTTTTTTTGTTTGTTTTAAAATAAGTTGACGTTTATTGATCTTGGTTCGGCTCATGAAAATAGAAAATGACTCGAGCGATTTTGATGGAAGCTTTGCCTTAGCTTTCTACATACCCCTTCTATTTGTTCTTGATTCTTCGGCGTATTTCTTTTATCCTTACTAAAGTGATGACTTCCTCTCTTACAAAAGACTCTGTACGTTCCTCTTTTTCCCCGAAATTGAATGGTTATTGTTTTTCCCTTTCTGTATCTCCGGTTTTTATTCGCCTTCTTTTTCCTTGTACGGTATGTATATAAAAAGGAGTAGATGGTTTGAAAGATTTATTTGTAAAGCAAGAATGGTTTGGACATGTGCGTCAGGATGTGCTGGCGGGTATTTTAGTGGCCTTGGCTTTGATTCCTGAGGCGATTGCGTTTTCGATTATTGCGGGCGTTGATCCTAAGGTCGGTTTGTATGCTTCGTTTTGTATTGCGATTGTGATTTCGTTTGTTGGTGGACGGCCAGGTATGATCTCTGCCGCTACTGGGGCTATGGCGCTGGTCATGGTCAATTTGATTGCAGATCATGGATTGCAGTATTTGTTCGCAGCTACGATTTTAACAGGCTTGATTCAAATTGTGTTTGGATTGTGCCGTGTTTCTCGTCTGATGAAATTTATTCCGAGGTCTGTGATGGTTGGTTTTGTCAATGCGTTGGCAATTATGATCTTCATGGCACAGCTGCCGCATTTCGTTGGGGAATCCATGGCTATGTATGTCATGACAGGTGGAGCATTGTTGATCATTTATGTATTGCCGATGGTCACAAAAGTTATTCCCTCTCCACTTATTGCAATTATTGTGATGACGATGATTGCTGTATTTGGGCATATTGATGTCAGAACGGTTGGGGACATGGGAGAGCTTCCTAGCTCTTTACCAACTTTTCTTATTCCCAATGTACCGTTTAGCTGGGAAACACTTGCTATCATTTTTCCTTATTCCTTAGCACTTGCGATGGTTGGTTTACTTGAATCTTTATTAACAGCACAGATTGTAGATGATATGACGGAAACGTCTAGTCGTAAAAATAAGGAAGCGAGAGGCCAAGGAATTGCCAATGTGGTGGCAGGATTTTTTGGCGGTATGGCTGGCTGTGCGATGATTGGTCAATCTGTGATTAATACAAAGGCAGGGGGACGAGGCAGGCTTTCTACCTTTGTGGCTGGTGCATTTTTAATGGTATTGATTTTTGTTTTGGGTGATGTGGTTGTTCAAATTCCGATGGCTGCTCTTGTTGCTGTCATGATCATGGTTTCTATTGGTACCTTTGATTGGAGTTCATTCCAGCAGCTAAAAAAGAACCCCAAAACAGATTCTCTTGTGATGCTTGTCACGGTCGTGACGGTGGTGTTCACTCATGATTTATCCAAGGGTGTTTTTGCAGGGGTGCTGCTTAGTGCCGTATTCTTTGTGGCTAAAATATCAAAACTTCATATCACCTCTACAGAAAGCCAAGCTGGTACATGGATTTATCGAATTAAGGGACAAATTTTCTTTGCTTCCGTGACTGAATTGATTCAAGCCTTCCATCATGGAAACGACCTGAAAACGGTTGTGATTGATTTGTCTGAAGCGCGTATATGGGACGAATCAGGTGTGGCCGCAATTGAACGTGTGAAGGAAAAATATCGTACAGCTGGTGTAGAGGTGGACGTAGTTGGAATGGATACGTCTAGTCAAAAACTTATGAAACAAGTGATCGGATCTTAAAGAGACTTTTCTGTTTGTTACAATAGAACAAGGAAGAAAGTGAAGGATGGAGGTGGCCGGCATGCTTGTCCGTTTGAATCAGGTGCTCGGCCGGATGATGCCGCTCATTACGCCTGTCAGCGTGCTACTTGGTGTATTATTGGCGGCGTATTTAAAAGATTTCACCTTTTTGGTGCCTTGGGTGTTTGCTGTGATGACATTTTCAGGGAGCTTGTCATCTACTTTTTCAGCTTTAAAGCATACGGTGATGCATCCATTGCCTTTGATTTTATCGTTTATGATTTTGCATGTGCTGATGCCCCTTTATGCATGGTCGGCGGGGCATTTGATATTTGCAGGTGATGCTATGACGATCACCGGTTTGACGCTTGCGATGGTGATTCCGACAGGTGTGTCTAGTTTAATATGGGCGGCAATGTATAAAGGGAATGTGGGGTTAACGTTATCTATCATATTAATTGATACATTGCTTTCGCCATTGATTGTGCCAGTAAGCTTGTCAATCTTCGTTGGTACACAGGTCCATATGGACATGGTGGCGATCATGAAAGGACTATTCGGTATGGTGGTGCTGCCCTCTATTTTAGGGATGCTCGTTCGTCAGTATGCAAAGCCATCGGTGACAAAAGCAATGAGTCAGACCTTGGCTCCTTTTTCAAAATTAGGCTTGTTTGTTGTCGTATCGATTAACAGTTCTGTTGTCGCCCCATATTTGCGTGAACTGGATGTTGCATTTTTTAGCAAAGCAGCGACTGTCTTTTTCATTGCGATGAGTGGGTATGCTTTTGCGTGGTTGATTGGAAAGGCGATGAAATGTACCCAAGGAGAAATTGTGGCGATTGTGTATACGGGCGGTATGCGGAACATTAGCGCGGGTGCTGTGCTTGCCATTAGCTTTTTCCCGCCTGCTGTTGCTGTTCCTGTTGTGATTGGCATGCTGTTTCAGCAAGTGCTTGCAGCCTTGTTTGGCTTTTTACTTCATCGTTTCGAGCTGAAAGTACCTGCTGTGACTAAGTCTTTATCATGAAAAAACCTCCATCCTTTAAGATGGAGGTTTTTTTGCGATTAATAGATGAGGTATTTCTTTCGTTTCTTTTCGAACGTTTTCAGGTCATGGTGGTATTGTTTCATGATGTGTTTAATGGAAGTGCCTTTATTGATTTCTTCTTTGATCCAGCTATTCCCGATGAGTTTATCAAAGCTGCCTGTTTGTAGGAATTGAAAGTCATTAGGATACAAGTCATGTATTGCTTTGATGATGGATAGACCTGTTTTGACTGCTTCGAATGATTTTCGGTCTGTGACATAAAGCTGTACCCCGTGAGACAAAGTCCCGGCATGTTTTGAAAAGGTAGGGGTAAATGAAACAGGTCTAAATTGAACGCCTTTTAGTTTTAACCCATTTAAATGATCTGCTAGCTCGTTGCTATTGATATATGGAGCGCCAATGAGTTCGAACGGTTTTGTCGTTCCTCTGCCTTCAGAAACGTTTGTGCCTTCGATTAATCCTGTTGCTGGGTAAACAAAGGTACTATCAACGGTCGGCATGTTAGGTGAAGGGAGGACGAACGGCAGCTTCGTGTCATCGAACGTCATGGATCGTTTCCAATGTTTCATTTTGATCACTTTTACATCAGCGTTGATATGAAACTCTTTATTAAACATGTATGCAAGTTCTCCAGTTGTCATCCCATGTCTTAATGGGATGGGATAGAGACCTACAAAAGAGGCGTGTTCTGGCTCTAATACAGGTCCTTCTACTTTTAGCCCGTCTATTGGGTTTGGACGATCTAAGACAACAAATGGAATGTTGTTTTCCTTAGCTGCTTCCATTGCATACGCCATCGTGTAAATATAGGTGTAATAACGAGTACCAACGTCTTGAATATCAAATAGCAGGACATCTACATTTTTGAGCATTTCAGGAGTTGGCTTTCTTGTTTTTCCATAAAGAGAGTAAACAGGCAGGCCTGTTTTTTCGTCAGTATACGATTCGACGCCTTCTCCTGCTTGTGCATCACCGCGGACGCCATGTTCAGGCCCATACAAGGCAGTCAGTTTAATATCGGGGTGTTCAAATAGCAGATCGACACTGCTTTTCATGTTTGCATCAATGCCTGTAGGATTCGTAATAAGCCCTACTTTTTTCCCTTTAAGCCAAGAGAGGTTACTTGAGAGTAATGTTTCGATACCTGTTTTGACTGTTGCTTTTTTTCCTTTTGTATCTGTTCGTTCTGAATCTGCGGGGGAGGCGGCGGTCAATGTGCTGATCATGAGAATGCTAGCGAGTATCAAGCTTGCTGTCTTTTTCAAGAGAATCCCTCCTATTTGATCTGTTTTCCTTTTAAATTGAGTCCATAGCCAAATGGGTAAAGGGTTTGATTAGGATGAGTGACTGATGGGATAGCGACGGGTAATTTCCCTTTAGGTGAGGCCGCTCCAAAAATCACTTCTAGTCCCGCAGGAATATTCGGTTGATTGAATTGTCCGTTTGAGTACCCTTTAAAACCGTACACAGCTAGTAAGGCATCGGCTTCTTCAAAATTTGCCGCATCATAAGGGTTTCGGAGACTCATGATGACCAATTTTTTGTTTTGTGCTGCTGCTTCTTTCATGACAGCACGAGGGAAGGCCGTTGCCCATTTTTTCGGATCCTGTACACCGTCATCAATGACGCCATCATTCACAGCCGGGTCATTTTGGACAACGTAAGAGCCGGTAATGACATAGTCAGCATTTTGAATGAGTTTGGCTGTTTCTTTGGAGAAGCTCTTATCTGCAAATGCGTATGATTGGATTTGCACAGGTTTGATCTTTTTCTGTTTGATCAGAGATTCAATTGTGACGGACATTGCTTTTGTTTGATCTTCGTACGGTGCCATGAGTACGATTTTGTCATTCTTTTTAGGCTTAAAAGGCAAGGTTTTGTCGTTGTTTTTAAGGAGAGTGATTCCTTCGCGTGCCATTTTTTGTTCTGCTTTTCGGTGCGACTTTTGACCAACGAGCTGTGTGGCTTTTTTGATTTTCTTCTCAAGGCTTACTGATTTATTGGCGGAAATGATGCCGCGTTTGATCTTTAATTGAAGGATTTTTTCGACAGATTGATTGATCTGAGATATCGGAATTTCGTTTGTGAGAACTGCTCTTTTTAAAGCATTGAACACATTCTCTAGGTTTTTTTCTGTCTTTAAGGACGTGACAGGTGCTGGCATGAGGGCAATGTCGACGCCTGCTTTAATAGCCATTACCACAGCTTCTTCCTGTCCGAAGTTATCTGCAATCGCTTTCATATTGAGGGCGTCTGTTACAACCACTCCTTGAAAGCCCATGTCTTCTTTTAATAAGTTTGTGATGACTTTTTTTGATAAGGTTGCTGGTACCATAATGTCCTCGCCATCTTTTTTGCTTTTATACGTTGTGTCATCAATGGCTGGGAATTGAACATGAGCGGTCATGACCATATCTGCCCCTGCGTTGATTGCTTGTTGAAATGGATACAGCTCCACCTTTTTAAGACGATCTAGATTATGTTCTACAAGCGGAAGACCGTAGTGACTATCAACAGCTGTATCACCATGTCCCGGGAAATGCTTTAATGTGGAAATGGTCTTTTCCTTTTGAAGTCCTTTCGTGGTTTGCAGACCGAGTCTCGTGACAAGTTCAGGGTCAGAGCTAAAGGAACGGACACCGATGACGGGGTTATTCGGGTTATTATTTACATCAAGAACAGGAGAGAAATTTGTATTGATACCTAGAGCGTTTAATTCTTTGCCGATGATTTTACCAGTGTCATAAGCATTTTTCTTACTTCGAGAGGCACCAATCGACATATTTCCTGGGAAATGTGTTCCCTTTTGTAGTCTTGTGACGATTCCGCCTTCTTGATCAATGGAAATGAGTAAAGGAATGTTGGGTGATGCTTGTTGAAATTCATGTGTGAGTTTGACGGTTTGTTTCGTATCAACGACATTTTCTGCAAATAAGATGACACCGCCTAAATGATATTTCTCTACAAGGTGAGAAACTTCTTTATTCATTTTTGTGAAGCCTGTAGGAGCGGATTCACCTTCTGCTTGCCAATTGCGAAAGTCTGGCATGAGCATTTGGCCAATTTTTTCATCCAAGGACATGTCCTGAACCATTTGTTTGGCAGTTGGGAGAGAGGCGGAGCTCACCTTTTCCGTTGGAATGGAAGAGGTGAGCAGGCCCAAAACGAGTGCAGCGGGGAACAGAGCTTTTAACATCGAATTCCTCCTTTTACTTAAAAGATTCGTAGATTGCAGTCATGATGCTTCCATAAGTACCAGTTGGGAAAAGGTCACCTTCAAATTGATTTGGGTTGACTTCAGGTGAAACGACGGGTGAATGTTTTTTATTTGTCAGCAAGACGACGCCTAGATTGTGTTTTGGATCAATCAATGTCATCGTTCCGGTCCAGCCTGTGTGTCCATACGCTTCTTTACTTGCGTATTTCCCAAACATCCATTCCATGTCAGTATTGCCGTTTTTCCGCCAGCCTAGCCCGTAAGTTGGGTTCGTGTCTGATGATTCCGTAAAGAGATCGATAGAAGCTTGGTCAAAGATGGTTGTTTTCCCATAGCCTCCTTTATTGAGCATCAGCTGAAGCAGTACGGCCATATCTGATGTATTAGAGAAAAGTCCAGCATGTCCGGAGACACCTGCCATTGAGTAATAGGCTTTCTCATCGTGGACTTCACCTAGCAAGGTATACCTGCGAATGTTTTCAAAATCGATGACACCGTCGCGTGTATTGCCTAGACGCTCGGTTGCTGCAAAATGCTTTGGCTTGAATCCCTTTTTCAGCGGATTGAACATGGTATGTTTTAGACCAAGCGGTCGATAAATCGTCGACTCTACATATTGATCAAGAGGCATACCGGTTTTTTTCTCAATGATCATGCCTAACAGCATGTAATCAATATCACTATAAATATGCTGAGTGCCTGGCTTGTATTGCAGAGGCACCTTTGGTAGCCATTTCATGGTTGTTTGTCTATCTTGAGAGAAAAAAGAGCCCGCTTGCTCTTTGCTATAAAATAAAACACTGGAAGGCAGTCCGGCAGAATGGGTGAGAAGATCCTTGACTCGAAGCTGATCTTTGCCGGTTACCTTTGCATCTGGTTCATCTTGAAAGTCAGGCAGGATGGTTTGTATTTTTTCATTTACATCTAGTTTTTGTTCATATACTAGCTTTTGCAGGGCATAGTTGGTGGCATACATTTTTGTATTGGATGCCAAATCGAACAGTGTGTTCTTTTTCATTTTCTTATAGAATTTGAGTTCTGTTGTCCCTTTATATTTTTGTCTGTAGCCATAGGCTTTTTGATGGACGATCTGACCATCCTTGATAATGATGAGTGCTGCCCCTGGAAACCCTGCTTTGATATCGTTTTGAATCATGTGATCAACCTTCCTAAGCTGCCTAGAAGAAAAACCTACTTGTTCCGGTCGTTTTGCTTTTTTTAAGACGGGATATTCTTCAGGTGCTGTTTTAGACAAAGACGATACAGGATGGGAGCTAGTTGCAAATGTTTGTACTGGTAACCCTAGGAGCATGAACAGACTTGTGATGATGAGAAAATATTTCTTCAAGAGCTAGACCTCCTATTGCTTATTTTCCTCGAATTCAACAGCCATATCATCATGAAATCCGAATAAGTATGTGAAGATAAATCCAGCGACATATGCAATGAAGAGACCTATTAAGTAAAGCAGCATTTGATGTGTGTGAACGATAAAGGTTAATGGGAGACCTGAAACCCCGATTGCTTTAGTGGCGATTTGGAAATAGGCTTGAAATGCTCCGCCGATTCCTGCGCCGAGACAAGCAGTGAGGAAGGGTCTTCCGAGCGGGAGTGTGACACCGAAAATGAGCGGTTCTCCAATTCCAAGCATTCCTGAAGGAAGTCCGCCTGCAATGGCTCTTTTCAGCTTTTTCTTTTTTGTTTTCATATAAATGGCAAAAGCAGCACCGACCTGTCCTGCGCCTCCCATAGCGAGGATTGGCAGAAGCGGGTCATCTCCAATTGAATTAATCAGTTCCATATGAATAGGTGTTAGGCCTTGGTGAAGTCCAGTGACAACAAGAGGAAGGAAGGTAGCACCAAGAACAAATCCGGCAAAAATACCGCCAATGTTTAATAGATAAGTAAGTCCAGAGGTGATGGCATCAGATATAAATCCGCCGACTGGCATGAAGATAACGTACGTGAAAATGCCTGTAATGAGTAGTGTGATGGTTGGTGTGACGATGATATCGAGTGATTGCGGGACGAAGCGTCTGATCCGGGTCTCAACAAGTGCCATAAAAATAGCTGCAAGAAGAACACCGATAAGTCCGCCTCTACCTGGTAGAATATTAGTGCCAAATAACATAATATCAGCGGCAGCTGGGTTAATGATGAGAATACCTGCTAATGCGCCTAATGCAGGAGAGCCACCAAATTCTTTTGCGGCGTTTGTTCCTACTAATATACCGAGATAAGCAAACAAGCCTGAGCCTATAACGGTTAGGATAATCGCAGCTTGAGATTTTTCATCGAGCCAGCCTGCTTGCACGACCGCTTTTGTAATACCCGTTATAAGACCCGATGCAACGAGTGCTGGAATAATGGGAATGAAAATGCTGGCGATCCGCCGTAAGAACAGCTTGAATGGTGTGCGGTTCTTTTGTGAAATGGCTTGTTTGTTTTTCTGTGCTTCGTTGTTTAAGTCATATGAACCTGAGGCATTGAGCAGCTGTTCAAACGCACTTGATACTTGGTTGACAACACCTGTGCCTAAAATGATTTGCAGTGTTTCCGCTTCGACGACGCCAATGACGCCATCGAGTTCTTTGATCGCGGTGGTTTGCACTTTTTCACGATCAATGGGTGTAATTCGGAGACGTGTCATACAATGTGTGTGGGAAGAGATGTTTTCAGAACCACCACAGAGTGAAAGGATGTCTTTCGCCAACTGCTGATATTTTTTTTGATGACTCATGTTGAATCCCCCTTTGTTTTTCGTTTCATGGAGCGGATGGCATGCCTTGTTTTGTCAATATATTGTGCTGTCTGTTCATATTGACGAGAGGCTAAACTGAGGAACAAGACATCGATTAAATAGAGCTGTGCCATTCTAGAGGAAGTGGCAGCACTGCGAAAAGGTGCTTCATTGGAACCGGACGTTGATAGATGGACATCACACAATGCAGAAACGCTTGTATGCCCTGGATGCGTTAAAGCAATGGTTTTTACTTCATTTTCTTTGGCGAGCTGAAGGGCTTGGATGATGTCTAACGTTTCTCCAGAAAAGGATATACCGAACACAATGTCATTCTTTCCAGCATTTGCGATGACCGTAGATGCGATGTGCATGTCAGTAAAGGCTGTAGCTGCATAATTGATTCTGAGAAATTTCTGCTGGGCATCAGCTGCGACGATGCCAGATGCACCCACACCGATAAAATGGATTTGGTTTGCATTCAGCAGCAGTTGAACAGCTTTTTCTAAAGCTTCTACATTTAAAATAGAGGCTGTATCTTTGATCGATTGAATGGTGTTTCCTGCTGTCTTTTGAATAATGGATTGAAGTGGTTCATCTTGTTCGATATCCCGGTAGCCTTGTTTATCAGTGTGCATTAAATCTCCAGCGATCCGCATTTTCAAATCGTGATAGCCATCCAGCCCGAGAGACTTACAGAGGCGGATGACGGCAGAGCTGCTTGCACCGGCAGCCTGACTGATTTCATGCACTGTGCTTTTAATGACTTTGTCAGGATGGGCAAGGATATAGTCTGCAATGATTTTTTCAGATTGGGGAAGCTTTGATTTCATTGTGTGTAGTAGGGTGAGTCCGCCTGCTGACATGAGTTTCCTCCTTTAAGATTGATGACGTAAGATGGCTTTGTCGATGTGACCATCTGCTTTGTTGAGCAGGTCTTTGGCTGTCTTTTTATCTGTTTTGGTTTGGAGCATGACGATGGCTGTTTTAACTTCTAAATCGGCTGCTTCAAGGGCTTTTACGGCTTGTTCGTAGGAAGCATTGGTCACATGCTGAATGATGGTGATGGCGCGTTCTTTCAGTTTATGATTGCTTACTTTTACATCTACCATCAGGTTTTCATATACTTTGCCTTGTCTGATCATGACAGAGGTGGAAAGCATATTTAAAATCATTTTATGAGCGGATGCGGCTTTCATTCGTGTTGACCCAGTGATGGCTTCTGCTCCTACGACGACTTCAATGGCGCAGTCTGCTAGTTCGCTAATCTCTGCTTGTTCATTGCAGCTGAGGGCTACTGTTTTTGCTCCAATGGTTCTAGCATAGTTTAAAGCGCCAATGATATAGGGTGTTCTACCGCTCGCCGCGATACCCACAACCGTATCTTTTGATGTCAGGTGGATGTGTTCTAAATCTTTTTGACCAGCTTCTTCACTGTCTTCCACATCTTCTGCTGCATGTGAAAAGGCAGAGTCGCCACCGGCCATGATGCCTACGATGACATCAGGTGAAATGCTATAGGTAGGTGGACATTCGACCGCATCCATTACCCCAATTCTGCCGCTTGTTCCAGCGCCTAGATAAATGAGTCTGCCCCCATTCGAGATGGATTCAAAGGCAAAGTCACTTGCTGTCTTTACGTCTGGAAGGACACGGTTGACGGCTTCAGCGACCTTCATATCTTCCGCATTGATCATTTGGAGTATTTCTAGCGGGCTGGCTTGTGAAATTCTCATGGTGTTAGGGTTTCTTGATTCTGTTGTCAAAGAACGCAGTTGAGATGGCTGCATGTGACATACCTCCTTATTTCTTCATTTTCAGTATATTGAGTATGACATGAAATTTCAATATTATATTTAAATACTGAAATTATATTTCAGTCGAAATGTTGTGCTGATGAGGGTTGAATAGTTAGAAAATAAAAAAAATAAAAATCCCCTTTACAAAAGGGGGACAACCTGTATATAATAACTTTTGTCAGCTTCACGGAAACAGTAAACTTGACAAACTGGCCCGTTGGTCAAGCGGTTAAGACACCGCCCTTTCACGGCGGTAACACGGGTTCGAATCCCGTACGGGTCACCATCATGTGGAGGATTAGCTCAGCTGGGAGAGCATCTGCCTTACAAGCAGAGGGTCGGCGGTTCGAGCCCGTCATCCTCCACCATATGCCGGTGTAGCTCAACTGGTAGAGCAACTGACTTGTAATCAGTAGGTTGGGGGTTCAAGTCCTCTTGCCGGCACTGTTTTTCTTTTATCAATTCCATATGTGGAGGGGTAGCGAAGTGGCTAAACGCGGCGGACTGTAAATCCGCTCCCTCCGGGTTCGGCGGTTCGAATCCGCCCCCCTCCACCATTTTTGGGCTATAGCCAAGCGGTAAGGCAACGGACTTTGACTCCGTCATGCGTTGGTTCGAATCCAGCTAGCCCAGTTAAGACACCTTTTTTAAAAAGGTGTCTTTTTTTATTTTGACGATTGGAATGTATAACTATTCAAAATATTGTTGAGTTGAGTCAGAAGGCACCGAGAAAGTAAAATATAAGCATGAACGGAAAGGGGATGTACATATGGGAGATCAAAAGAAGGTCACAATTGTCGGGGTGCCGATGGATCTCGGTCAAATGAGAAGGGGCGTCGATATGGGGCCGAGTGCCATTCGCTGTGCTGGTGTAAAAGAAAAATTGGAATCGCTTTCATTTGATGTCGAAGATCTAGGGGATATTCCTGTTGAGCAAAGAGATGATGAGAAAGGTCTCTATACAAGTGAAAAACTGAAAAACTTAACGGAGAATGCTGGCGCAAACCAGCTTCTTGCTGAAAAGGTTAGCGGTATTGTGCAGTCAGGTTCGTTTCCGCTGATTTTAGGCGGGGATCATAGCATTGCAATTGGTACACTAGCCGGTGTAGCCAAACATTATGAAAATTTGGGTGTCATTTGGTATGATGCGCACGGTGATTTAAATACAGAGGAAACTTCTCCTTCTGGAAATATTCATGGGATGCCGCTCGCTGTCAGTCTCGGCTTTGGGCATGCTGATCTAATCAATATTGGCGGTTATACACCTAAAGTAAAGTCTGAGAATGTGATCTTGATCGGTGCTCGTTCTTTAGATGAAGGAGAGCGGGCATTGATTAGAGAAAAAGGTATTAAAGTGTATACGATGCATGAAATAGATCGATTAGGGATGACGAGAGTGATGGAGGAAGCCATTGCGTATTTAAAAGAAAGAACAGATGGTGTTCATTTGTCGCTTGATTTAGACGGCCTTGATCCAGCGGAGTGCCCTGGCGTGGGAACGCCGGTTGTTGGCGGCATCAGTTATAGAGAGAGTCATCTTGCAATGGAGCTTTTAGAGGAAGCAGGGATTTTGACTTCTGCTGAGTTTGTTGAGGTGAATCCGGTATTAGATGAGAAAAATAAAACAGCAGAAGCGGCAGTTGCATTAATTGGTTCTTTAATGGGTGAAAAGCTATTATAGAGCGGGACTTGTTCCCGTTCTTTTTTTAATTTTGGGGAAATTTAAGGATATGTTAAGGTTTTTACCGGCTGATAAGCGTAACATGCTGTCAAAAATTTGTTACACTATTTTTTAGAGGAGAATGAAACCTTTTGGAACGAGGTTCGTATACATAAAGACCGGTGAAGGCAGAGGTTGAATATACTATGGAAACAATGATTAAAAAGAGAATTAAGCAAGTGAAAAAAGGCGACCAGAACGCATTTGCAGACATCGTAGACCTGTATAAAGACAAAATTTATCAGCTGTGCTATCGTATGCTTGGGAATGCACATGAAGCAGAAGATATTGCGCAGGAGGCGTTTATTCGTGCCTATGTGAATATTGAGAGCTTTGATGTGAATCGTAAGTTTTCCACGTGGCTGTACCGCATTGCAACCAACCTGACCATCGACCGTATTCGTAAAAAAAAGCCGGATTATTATTTAGATGCAGAGGTGGCAGGGACAGAAGGACTGAATATGTATTCTCAAATTGCGGCTGACGGCATTTTGCCAGAGGACGAGGTGGTGTCGCTTGAATTATCGAGCACCATTCAGCAAAAAATTTTAAGATTACCCGATAAATATCGCTCGGTCATCGTATTAAAGTATATTGATGAACTCTCGTTAAAAGAAATTAGTGAGATTCTGAATATACCAGTTGGTACGGTGAAAACGAGAATACACAGGGGTAGAGAGGCTCTCCGGAAACAGTTGAGAGACCTTTGAGTGAGGTGATTTTGATGAGCTGTCAGGAAAAAATCGTCCTGCTTATGCATCAGTATTTAGACGGGGACATTGAGCCCGAAGATGAAAAAGAATTAAAGAGCCATCTGCAATCGTGTGAGGAATGCCGTACTCATTTTCAACAAATTGAGAAATCCATCGCGCTCGTGCAGAGTACATCTCATATAGAAGCACCATCTGATTTTACTGCAAAGGTGATGGCAGGTCTTCCAAAGGAGAAAAAGCGTGTGTCGATTCAAAGATGGATCAAAGCTCATCCGCTAATGGTCGCCGCTGCCCTCTTTGTCATATTGATGGGAGGCAGTCTGTTTACTAGCTGGAATACGGATCATAATTTCAGTGTGTCAAAGCAGCCGAATCTCGTGGTTGAAAATGATACAGTGACGGTACCTAAAGGGGAAACCGTCAAAGGTGATGTCACTGTGAAAAATGGCAAGCTGATTGTAGAAGGCAAGGTTGATGGAAACGTAACAGTCGTCAATGGAGAACAGCTGACTGCTTCTGCCGGACAAGTCACTGGTCAAATCAATGAAATTAATGAAGTGTTTGATTGGGTTTGGTACAAAATGAAGTCTACAGCACAAGACGTGATGCGGGTCATTGGGCCAGAGGAGCAAAAGTAAATCAAACAGTTTGAGAGCAGTCTCTAAGGGACTGCTCTTTTTCTATTGATGGATAGACTTGAATGCCAGCCAGATATGGCAACTATTTTCCTTGCTGAAACAAAATGTGGTATAATAGCCACGCTATGTACTTACACATAGGCTCTTTTTTTATAAAAAATGAATCGAACGAAGAATAACTGAAAATTCTGGAGGACGAGGAAATGGCTTTAGGGGATATTCCTTTTTTGCAGTACCTCGGTAATGCTGTTGATATTCTCGTTGTTTGGTATGTGATATATAAATTAATGATGGTCATCCGCGGAACAAAAGCGGTTCAGCTTTTAAAGGGAATTGTCGTCATTGTTCTCGTCAGGATGGGAAGTGCGTATCTCGGTCTTAACACACTTCAATGGCTGATGGATCAAGCGATTACGTGGGGGTTCCTTGCGATCATTATTATTTTTCAGCCAGAGCTAAGGAGAGCGCTTGAGCAGCTTGGGCGCGGCCGTTTCTTCTCTAGAAGCGGAACACCTGTAGAGGAACAGCAGCAGAAAACGATCGAGGCAATTACAAAAGCAATTAACTATATGGCAAAACGAAGAATAGGCGCGCTGTTAACGATTGAGCGCGACACTGGAATGAATGATTACATAGAGACCGGAATTCCTTTAAATGCAAAGGTCAGTTCTGAGCTGCTGATTAATATCTTCATTCCGAATACACCGCTCCATGACGGCGCTGTGATTATGAAGCGTGATGAGATTGCAGCTGCGGCGTGTTATTTACCGCTGTCTGAAAGTCCTTTTATCTCTAAGGAGCTCGGTACACGTCACCGCGCGGCAGTTGGTATTAGTGAAGTAACGGACAGTTTAACCGTCATTGTCTCCGAGGAGACAGGCGGCATTAGTGTCGCAAGAAATGGTGATCTCCATCGAGAATTGACAGAAGAAGCGCTTGAAGAAATGCTGATTGCTGAGTTTAGTAAGAACAGCAAAGATGCTTCCTCGACCAAATGGTATTGGAGGGGCAAGAAAAATGGATAAGATTTTGAATAATCGCTGGGCCGTTAAGTTTCTTGCATTGGTCTTCGCTTTATTGCTGTATGGTGCAGTCAATTCAGCGCAAGCGCCCACGCCGAAAAAAATCGGTGAATCCTTTTTCCCAACATCGACAACAGACGAAGCAACCTTAACGGACATACCTGTTAAAGCATATTATGACGACGAAAAGTATGTAGTCACTGGTGTGCCGCAGACAGTCAATGTCACGATTAAAGGATCAACTAGTGCTGTGAAAACAGCAAGACAAACGAAAAATTTTGAAATTTACGCAAATATGCAAAACCTGACGACAGGTACACATAAAGTCGAATTGAAGGCAAGAGATGTATCGAAAGGAATTACATTAACGATTAATCCGTCTGTGACGACTGTGACGATACAAGAAAAAACGACAGCTGAATTCCCTGTTGAAACTGAATTTTATAATCAAAATAAAATTAAAGACGGCTATTCACCAGAGCAACCTATTGTGAATCCGAAAAATGTCACGGTTACTGGCTCAAAAGACGTGATCGACAAAATTTCTGTCATTAAAGCATTTGTGAACTTAGAGGATGTCGATCAGCAAATTGAGAAAGAAGCGAAACTCACTGTGTATGATAGCAGTGGGAATGAGCTGCCGGTCGAAGTGAGTCCGTCTGTGGTAGATATTACGGTCCCGATTACGAGTCCAAGCAAGAAAGTTCCGTTTAAGATTGAGCGGACGGGCAGCTTGCCAGATGGGATCAGTATCTCAAGCATCGAGACAAGCCCAAGTGAGGTTACAGTCTACGGTTCTCAAAAGGTGTTGGATGCACTTGATTTTATTGACGGCGTTAAGCTCGACCTAAGCAAGATTAAAGATGATACAGAGATTGATGCCGACATTCCACTGCCAGATGGTGTGAAAAAGGTATCGCCTGAAACTGTTAAAATCAAAGTGAAGGTTGCAACAGCTGAAGAAAAAAAGATCGATAATGTCCCAATTTCTGTCGTGGGTCTGAGTAAGGATCTTAGCTCTGCATTTGTGAGTCCGTCTTCTGGGCGTCTCACACTAACAGCAAAAGGATCAAAGAGTGCAATTGATAAACTAAAGGCTTCAGATATTGAAGCCTATATCAATGTCGGGGACTTAAACGAAGGAACACATGAGGTCAAAGTACAAGTGAATGGCCCTCAAAATGTGACGTGGACATTATCTAGATCGAAGGTCAAAGTGAAACTGACTTCTACTGATACAGAAGATCAGCCGGCTTCTACGAATGATCGGAAAGATCAATCATCCGATGATGATCAGGAAGAGAAGAGTCAAAAGGAATCAACACAAGATAAAGCAAAAAAAGAATCGAGTCAAAGACAGCGGGTCAAAGAAGATAATAAAGAGGACGCAGCGTCCTCTTGAATGGTAAAAAAGGAGCGATTGAAACATGGGCAAGTACTTTGGAACTGATGGTGTAAGGGGTGTGGCTAATAGCGAATTAACGCCAGAGCTCGCATTTAAAATTGGGAGATTTGGCGGCTATGTGCTCACGAAGGATAAAGAACGTCCAAAGGTACTCGTTGGACGAGACACGCGTGTATCTGGTCATATGTTAGAAGGAGCACTCGTAGCAGGCTTACTTTCAATTGGGGCTGAAGTCATGCGTTTAGGTGTGATCTCAACACCTGGTGTGTCTTATTTAACGAAGGCAATGGATGCAGAAGCAGGTGTCATGATTTCAGCTTCGCATAACCCAGTTCAAGACAACGGAATTAAATTTTTCGGCGGTGACGGTTTTAAACTGTCAGATGAACAGGAGAATGAAATCGAGCAGCTGATGGATCAGCCGGTCGATCAATTGCCACGCCCAGTTGGAGCGGACCTTGGAACAGTAAATGACTACTTTGAAGGCGGTCAGAAATACTTGCAATTCTTGAAACAGACAGCAGACGAGGATTTCACAGGTATTCACGTAGCGCTTGACTGTGCACATGGTGCAACATCTTCTCTTGCAACACATTTATTTGCAGATTTAGATGCAGATGTGTCAACAATGGGAACATCACCAAACGGATTGAATATCAACGATGGCGTAGGTTCTACTCATCCAGAAGCACTTTCTGCTTTTGTGAAAGAAAAAGGAGCGGATATTGGTCTTGCGTTTGATGGTGACGGCGACCGCTTAATTGCAGTCGATGAAAAAGGTGATATTGTAGACGGCGATCAAATTATGTACATATGCGCACGTTATCTAAAGGGTGAAGGCCGATTGAAGGATGACACGGTCGTGTCAACGGTCATGAGTAACCTTGGTTTCTATAAAGCGCTTGAGAAGCAAGGCATTAAGAGCATTCAAACCGCTGTTGGTGACCGCTATGTGGTCGAGGCGATGAAAAAGGATGGCTATAATGTCGGAGGCGAGCAGTCAGGCCACTTGATTTTCCTTGATTATAATACGACAGGTGACGGCATGCTTTCTGCGATCATGCTGGTGAATACACTAAAAGCAACAGGAAAAACATTATCAGAGCTTGCAGCTGAAATGGAGAAATTCCCGCAGCTTCTAGTGAATGTGAAGGTATCCGATAAGTATAAAGTGGAAGAAAATGAAAAAGTAAAAGCTGTGATCCAAGAGGTTGAAAAAGAGATGAACGGTGACGGACGTATCCTTGTGCGTCCATCAGGAACAGAGCCGCTTGTACGTGTCATGGCAGAGGCGAAAACAAAAGAGCTGTGTGATGAATACGTGGCTCGCATTACGGCTGTTGTCAAAGAAGAAATGGGTATTGAGTAATTGATGTAAAGCAAATCGCTAAGCAGCGGTTTGCTTTTTTTCGAATAAACGTCATAAGAGGAAAGTTCTATACGAATGATATAAGCGAGGGCAATTTGCTGCTTGCTTTCATACATAAGAGAGCACATCAAAGGTAGAACGTGACAAGCCTCATCGCATATAGTGTAGGGAGGTCTCACTTTCTAACATGAAAGGGATCACCCGCTAAATTGTGATTGACGGAGGTCAGACCTTATAGTACAATCATCCTTGTGTTACTGGATTTTTATTCTAGCAGGAAAGGCAGGGTAGATGTTCAGCCACTCTTATAATTATAGCGCCCGAACTAAGCGATCGAACGAGACAGATGCTTAGTTGACGAGGATGGAGGTTATCGAATTTTTCGGCGGATGCCTCCCGGCTGATCAAATATAGAGATCACAGCCGTAAGTGTTTCTTTAAAGCAAAGAGGTGACTCTTTGTACAAAGGGAATACACATGATCTCCCAAATTAAACATGTAGAGAGGGACGAAGAAATGTCCCTTCTATTTTAGTAGGCTTTCTTTGTCCCTTTCACATGATCGGGAGGAAGAATATTTATGTGTGGAATCGTAGGTTATATTGGTCAGAATGATGCGAAGGAAATCTTATTAAAAGGTTTAGAGAAGCTTGAGTACCGTGGGTATGACTCAGCAGGTATCGCTGTGGCAAACGAAGAAGGCGTGCATGTGTTCAAAGAAAAAGGACGTATCGCTGAGCTTCGTGAAGTCGTTGATGCAAACGTGGCATCTTCAGCAGGAATTGGACATACACGCTGGGCAACACACGGTGTACCAAGCCATCTAAATGCGCATCCGCATCAAAGTGCTTCTGGCCGTTTTACGCTTGTTCATAACGGTGTCATCGAGAACTATGTACAATTGACACGCGAATATTTACAAGACGTCACACTAAAAAGCGACACAGATACAGAGGTTGTTGTTCAAGTCATCGAACAATTTGTGAATAGAGGTCTTGATACAGAGGAAGCTTTCCGTCAAACGCTTCTTCAACTAAAAGGCTCTTACGCAATTGCCCTTTTCGATAACGAAAACAAAGAAACAATCTATGTGGCGAAAAACAAAAGCCCATTATTGGTTGGTTTCGGCGAAGATTTCAACGTTGTGGCTTCTGACGCAATGGCGATGCTTCAAGTAACAAACGAATATGCGGAATTAATGGATAAAGAAATGGTCATTGTCACAAAAGACGAGGTTATCATCAAAAACCTTGACGGTGATATCATGACACGTCCTTCTTATATCGCTGAGCTGGATGCAAGCGACATTGAGAAAGGCACATATCCTCACTACATGTTAAAAGAAACGGATGAGCAGCCGCTTGTTATGCGCAAAATCATCCAAGAATATCAAGACGAAAACGGCAAGTTGTCAGTCGCTGGCGATATCGCAAGCGCAGTAGCAGAAGCAGACCGCATTTACATCGTGGCTTGTGGAACGAGCTACCATGCTGGACTTGTTGGTAAACAATACATTGAAGACTGGGCGAAAGTACCTGTAGAAGTCCATGTAGCAAGTGAATTCTCTTACAACATGCCGCTTCTATCGAAAAAGCCATTGTTCATCTTCCTTTCTCAATCTGGAGAGACTGCGGACAGCCGTGCTGTACTTGTTCAAGTCAAAGAGCTTGGTCATAAAGCATTAACGATCACAAACGTACCAGGATCTACACTTTCTCGTGAAGCGGACTTCACATTGCTTCTTCATGCAGGACCAGAAATCGCAGTGGCTTCAACAAAAGCCTACACAGCACAAATCGCTGTTCTTGCGATCCTTGCATCCGTTGCAGCTGAATTAAATGGTCAATCTCTTGACTTTGATCTTGTGAAAGAGCTTGGAATTGTAGCAAACGCAATGGAAGCCCTTGTCGATCAAAAGGATGAAATGGAACAAATCGCTCGTGATTTCTTCACAGTGACACGTAACGCATTCTTTATCGGAAGAGGACTTGATTACTATGTGTGCCTTGAAGGTTCACTAAAATTAAAAGAGATCTCTTACATCCAAGCAGAAGGCTTTGCTGGCGGAGAACTCAAACACGGCACGATTGCTTTAATTGAAGAAGGCACACCGGTCATTGCCCTTGCAACGCAAGAGCACGTGAACCTCAGCATTCGCGGTAACGTCAAAGAAGTCGTTGCACGTGGTGCAAACCCATGTGTCATCTCACTAAAAGGCCTAGAAGACGAAGGCGACCGTTTCGTCCTTCCAGCTGTACACCCAGCACTTGCACCACT
The DNA here is from genome assembly GCF_056173625.1 of Bacillus sp. iso_77. Taxonomy (NCBI): domain Bacteria; kingdom Bacillati; phylum Bacillota; class Bacilli; order Caryophanales; family Bacillaceae; genus Bacillus; species Bacillus sp. iso_77. Next base: position 191,411 of record NZ_CM149683.1, read on the forward strand.
TGCATCTGTTGTCCCATTACAGCTAATCGCTTACTACGCAGCCCTTCACCGCGGGTGTGATGTGGATAAACCACGTAACCTTGCGAAGAGTGTGACGGTGGAGTAGGTTTTAAATAAAATCGGTTTTTTGATACCCCTTTTAGATATAATTGTCTAAAGGGGTATTTTTGTGTCAATAGAACTAGCAGTTGAAAGATCTAAGCTGAACTTTGATTGATAGATACTATTTCCATGTTGCTATTATGATAAATATTCTTAGGGGGAAATATTATTTTTATTCGATACGTAAAAAAAGAAAAATGGGGAATTGTTTTTTTCTTCATTGGTTATATTGCATTGTTTATCATTTCTTTTTGTTTAATTGGTGGTCCTGTCTCAAGTGGAGGACCAATAGGTGTATTCCTTGGATTTTGTATTGTTCAATTTCTTAAATATAGAGCTTTCAAGAAAGATGAAAGAAATAATAAAGGCATATATCATCGTTTATAAGTTGTATTTTTAACACATTATACTAAATACATAATGAGAGAGCGGCTCCTTGAGAAAGCATTATAGGTAAAATATATAACGAAGAAAGAGAGCAGACATATGACCAAACCTAAAATCTACACAATGAGTTTCGCAAAAGTCTATCCTCTCTACATCGCAAAGGCAGAGAGAAAAGGACGAACGAAGGCTGAGGTTGATACGATTATTTGTTGGTTAACGGGTTACAGTCTCGCAGAGTTACAGGAACAGTTGGACAAGCAGATAGACATTGAAACCTTCTTTGCTGACGCCCCTGAGCTCCATCCTTCCCGCAGCTTAATTAAAGGAGTCATCTGTGGTGTTAGAGTAGAGGACATTGAGGAAGAAACGATGAAAAATATTCGGTATCTAGATAAGTTGATTGATGAGTTAGCCAAGGGAAAGAAAATGGAAAAGATTTTGCGAGATTCGTCATGATCATCACAAGCAAGCCCAGTGAATAACCTTCACTGGGCTTTTTTATATTTATAGACCATTCGACCAATAAAAATAAAATCCATTTGAACGAATTCTCTCTTCATGTCGTCAAAAGAAGTAATACCAAAACAAATTAACGTTTGAAAAAGGAGTGGCGTGGATGGATATGAAGATGATTTTACCTCTTATTTTGCTGCAAGCGATTTTAATGGTGATTGGTTTGTTTGATTTGTTGAAAAGAGATCCATCGAGGATTAGGGGAGAGGTGAAGTGGGTTTGGGCTTTGGTGATTGTGTTTGTGGCGAGTGCTGGTCCTATTGCGTATTTCATTTTTGGTCGTAAACAATCTTAGTAGGGGGGATTCGCTTGAATATGTTGGAGTGTCACGGGCTGACGAAATCGTATGGGCGGCATGAAGTGTTAAAAGATGTCTCGTTTTCTGTTGGGGAGGTTGGATGTGTTGGTTTTTTAGGAGCCAATGGAGCGGGGAAGACAACGACGATCCGGATTTTGACGGGGCTTGCTCGTCCTACGTCTGGCGTTGTGAAGGTGGCAGGTTTTGATGTCACAAAGGACATGGATCAAATCAGTCAGGTGATTGGGTACTGTCCGCAGCATCCTGCATTTTATCAGGATATGACGGGGCAGGAATGGATGCATTGGGTTGGCGGATTATTTCATTTAGAGAAAAACATCATTCGTTCCAAAACAGAGGAGCTGTTGAAGCTTTGCCGTGTGTATGAGGCGAAGGATCGCGTTATTGGCAGCTATAGTGGAGGCATGAAGCAGAGACTTGCCATTGCGCAGGCATTGATCAACAGCCCGAAGGTCCTCATACTAGATGAACCAGTGTCGGCACTTGATCCCATGGGGAGAAAAGACGTCCTGACTTTGATTGAGCGTCTAAAGCATGAGATGCTGATCTTTATGTCGACCCATATTTTAGATGACATTGAAAGGGTGGCCGATCATATTATCATGATCAACAGCGGCAAAATTGAGATGTCCTCTTCGATGAAACAGCTCAAAGAAGACTATATCCAGCCCGTGATTGAATTTCAATTAGAACAACAGAATACGAAACTAGTGGCTTTGTTAAAAGAACGGGATTGGGTGGAGGAATGTATGGAAACAGGAGACGCTTATCAGGTGCGAGTCAACAATCAACAAACGGCATTGAAGGAACTGCCGGCTCTCATCACTGAAGCTGGCGGTGTTCTTCTCCAATATCGACTATCTAAGCTAACGCTTGAAGATATTTTCATGAAGGTTGTGACGGCATGATGATGTTGAAAAAGGAATTTAGGGAGTTATTCACTAGTTATAAAATGTTGTTTTTGCCGATCATTTTTACGATTTTAATGATCACACAGCCTATTACACTCAAAATGCTGCCAGATCTTTTGTCGAAATCAGCGAATTTACCTGAAGGGTCTACATTTTATATACCAGAGCCTAGTGCTGGAGAAGCTTTAGCCAGTGCATTGAGTAAATTTGATTCGCTCGGCGTGTTTATCCTGATTATGATCGTGATGGGGACGATTGCTGGAGAGCGTGCCTCTGGGGTGACGGCGATGATTATGGTGAAACCGATCAGTCGAATGAGTTATTATGCCTCAAAAATATGTGCCTATGCCTGTTTAACTTTGTTTAGTTTGATAGTGTCGGTGCTTGCTTCCGTATATTATGTGGACATTCAATTTGGGCATGTGGCTTGGGGCGATGTGTTAAAAGGAACGCTTTTGTATTATCCAAACCTACTGCTTATTGTGGTGTCGACCATTTGTGCATCGGCATTCTTTAAGCGCTCAGTGACTGCGGGCGGCGTTTCCCTTTTGATCAACCTCATCCTGTTTACCGTTCCTTCGTTTTATGAGGATACATTAGGGAAGTTTGCACCTAAAGGCGTCACAAGTGCGGCTGAGGAGATGATTCATAGAGGGACTTATTCAGATCAGGCACTTACTAGCTTTCTAGGTGTATCGGTATTGATTGGTTTCTTTTTTCTCATCGGATGGTTTCTTTTTAGAAAACAAGAATTGTAGCATGGTGTACCCTTTGGATATGAAAATCTAAAGGGTTTTTTATATATTTAGTAAGTAATAAATAAGATATAAATACATATTATCATGATTTAAATGTTGAAATAATATATACTTAGTATATAATTACTCCGTAAAGGGATGGGAGGAGTTTGCAGATGATTCAGATCAAGCATGTGAAGAAGGAATTTTTTCAAGGCCAGGAGCGGACTGAGGTGTTGAGGGGCGTTGATTTGACGGTAGAAGAAGGGGAGTTTGTAGCGGTGATGGGACCGAGTGGTTCTGGAAAAAGTACATTACTTCAGCTGTTAGGCGGGCTTGATCTGCCTACTGATGGAGAGATTTTGATAGATGAGCATCAGTTGAGTGAGATGAATGAGAAAGAGAGAACGATTTTTCGCAGAAAACAGATTGGGTTTGTGTTTCAAAATTATCAGCTGCTGCCTACGTTAACTGTCGAAGAAAATGTGGCGTTTCCGCTGCATGCAGATGGACGTTTAACAAAGGAGAATCAACAGACGGTTGTAGAGCTGTTAGAGGCTGTTGGCTTGAATGGACTTGGACGGAAACGGGCTAGTTTGCTGAGCGGCGGGCAGCAGCAGCGTGTAGCGATTGCAAGAGCTCTAGTCAATCAGCCGTCAGTGCTGTTAGCAGATGAGCCGACGGGGAACTTGGACCGACATAGAGCGGAGGATATTTTGGCGTTAATGTGCAAGTTCAATCGAGAAAGCAAGCAGACGATTATTATGGTGACGCATGATATTTTCGCAGCGGGGTTTGCGGATCGAATCATCCTTTTTAAAGACGGTGTTATTGATCAAGTGATTTCTAGAAAGGATGATGATTATGCTCAGTATGTGGCGAATTTCATGGCGTAACATGATTCAGCATAAAAAGAGGTTCGCCATTTCTGTCTTAGGCATCATGGTGGGGATCGCTTTTGTCACGTCAATGCTCATTGCCGATCGAACGACAAATGATGTGTTTCATTACTATGAGCAAATGTATGTCGCTGATGCAGATTATTGGGTGTTGAGTGATGATCATACATATGATGAGGAACAGATCTCCTCCATTTTAAAGCATCCTGATGTGACAGGATCATTATTAGCGCTGGATAAACAGACGTTTTTTGATGTAGAAGGTGATCACTCTCTTAACCAACGGGCGGTGCGAATTACCGGGGTGCAAGATCAAACGAGCTCTTTACTGAAGCTGCCTGTGATTGAAGGGCGTTTGGATAATCAGGGGTTGGTCATACCAGATGTTGTGGCAAAGCTGTTGAATAAAAAAGTGGGAGATACCATTCGTTTTTCTGATTTGGGCGAAGCGAAGGTATCTGCCATTGTGGAATATACACAGCTGCTTTCAAGTCCGAGTGACTGGAAGAGTGCAGAATCATCGAGCTTTCGTGTGATGGCGCCGCTTGATATATTGAGAGACTGGACGGGAATGGATGATCAGCTTTCTTATATGAGATTTCAGACAAATGAAGGCGGGGAACAGCTCTTTCAATCTTTACAGAAAGAGTTCAAGGATGCCGATGTTTTTGTCCAGCCTGTGGTGGCGGATGACCGGCAAAGTAATGACATTGGCGGGTTGTACACGTTCTTTTACCTCATCGCAGGTTTGTCGATGTTTATGAGCGGTTTTATCGTGTTTAATATGATTTATACGAGTGTGATGGAACGAAAAAAAGAATTTGCGATTATGAAGAGCTTCGGTTATACACAGGGCTCTGTTTCTAAGCTGATGTTGATTGAGGTTTTGATCTTGGCTTGTATTGGAACCGTCATTGGGGTACCGATTGGCGTTTGGCTTGGGGATGTGTTCATGCAAACACTGCTTGGTGTGTTTGCTTTTGATATGGTGTATTCGTTAGATTGGCAAGTGCCTGTTGTAATAGCAGTGATCGTTGGTATTGTGTTCCCTGTGCTGTTTTCGTTATTTCCGATCTATCATGCAGGGAAAACGTCTGTGCTGCTGACTTTAAAATCCACCACCCAAACTTCTGCACCGAAGAAACAATCGGTCATTAGAGCGGCGATAGGGGTAGGCTTGCTTTCATTCATATGGGTGGATCATCCGGCTGCTTATCTTGCCATTTTAGCCAGCATGGTTCTGTTATTCCCATTTTTCCTGCTCTTTTTGAACCGGTTGTTGGCGCCTCTTTTGAAGCTTGTTTTTGGCTATCCAGGTCATCTATCAGCGCAGCATGTCACGCAGCAACTGAATCGAAATGCTAATACGGCGGCGATTCTAGCTGTTGGGATTGCTGTGATCTTGCTTTTAAGTGCGGTCATTGAATCGGCTCCAAATGGCTACGAAAAAGAGATTCGTCAAACGTATGGAGGCGATCTCAGGGTTACTTCTGAAGCCCCATGGACGAAAGCGGATCAAGAAAAGCTGTCATCCTATGAGGCTGTTGAGCGGGTGGAACCGATGATGGAAGCGGCTCCTTTGACATGGGAAACGGCTGATGGAGAGAAAAGACAATTTTCTCTGATCGGCGTAGAGGAAAAGGGACCGTCTTTTATAGAAGATGACAATAAAGGCGATTTGTATCAACATTTAGCAGAAAAGCCCTCTATCGTGTTAGGAGAGCGTGCGTTTGATGAATGGGGTGGGCGTATTGGAGAGAGTGTGTATCTCAATGCACCTTCTGGCCGGCAGCAGTTACAAGTCATTGATGTGGTCAAGACTTCTCATCATTCGGGTTATGTGGCATTTGTCGATCAGACATTTTTACAAGAGAATTTAGGCTGGACGCAGCCTCTTGATATCCTCCTTACGTTAAAAGACAAAGGTGCCGGTGAGTCTTTACGAGATCAGCTATGGGAAGACTTTGGGCAGCGGCTTTCAAAGGTGAAAACAGTAGAGGATGAGATTGAATCAACGACATCGGCTTTAACTGGTATGAACGAGTTAATTTCTATGATGCTCATTTTCATTATGGGGCTCGCGAGCATTGGAACAGCCAATACACTGCTGATGAATACGCTTGAACGTACATCTGAGATTGGCACCATGCGGGCGCTTGGGCTGACAAAGCAGCAGGTGAGAAAAATGATCGTCGGAGAAGGTGTGCTCATTGGGTTATCAGGTGTGATTGGCGGCATTTTATTTGGTGTGATTCTTCTATATGTCTCAAGCCAATCTGATTGGCTCGGTGGATTTGTTTCATTTCAATTGCCGCTTGTGCATGTGCTGCTGGCAGTGATTGCAGGAATTGCACTCAGTTTAGCGGCTTCGTGGATTTCTAGTGCGACAGCGAGTAAAATAGAGATGATATCATCTCTCAAAGAAGGTTAAATCATATGTCAGTGAAATACGGAATTTTAACATCGCTCTGTCAGCAGCAACATCATGGATATGAATTAAAGCTAGAGCTGGAGTCATTGCTCGGAATAAAAGGAAAAATCAACCCGGGTCAAATCTACACGACGCTTGATCGGTTAATTCGTGATCAATTGGTGACAGCAGTGGGAATAGATGACCAAGATCGAAAGCTGTACGACGTGACGGAAGAAGGCAGACAAGAGCTGGAATCATGGCTGTTGGCGCCTGTTCCGTATCATGCTGTAAAGGATGATTTTCACTTTAAATGGGGCTGTGCACGGAAAATCAGATTTCATCAAGAAAAAGAAATGCTTCAGCAGCAGAAAGCCGTCATCATGAAAGATGTGATGGAACTCACGAAGCTGAAAACGGAATGTCTTGTGCAAGGTGATGAGAGTCGGTACTTATTGATTTCTGGCACGCTGCTTCATTTAGAGGCGGATTTGAATTGGATTCATCAAATTGAGCATCGGAGCGGAGCATCATTTTAGAGAGATCTTTCTTTTGAAGAAAGGTCTTTTTTTTTGGCTTCGTTTGGAGCATACGCAGATAGGATGGGAAGAAAGTTTGGTATGATAGGTGTAAATTGATTGTATTTTCAGAAAAGGGGTTTGATCAATGAAAACATCACGTAATCCTGAGACCATTCACGCACCAGTTGCACCGTACATCCATCAAATAGAGACAACAGGGCCGCAGCGTTGGTTAACCTTATCAGGACAAGTGGGGATGGAAGTCGATGGGACCATCCCAGCTAGCCCGATGGAACAGCTCGAGCTAGCGTTAGAGAATGTAAAACGCAATGTAGAAGCGGCAGATATGAAAGTGGAAGATATAACGAAGCTTGTGTTTTATTTGGTAGGTGAGTTTGATGCTGAGAGTAGAAAACGAATCATGGGTCAGTTTTTAGGAGACCACCTCCCTTGTATGACGATGATTTATGTGGTGGCTTTGGCTTCACCTGCTTTAAAGGTAGAGGTGGATGCTTGGGCTTGTCGGGATATGGATTCGGTTTAAGAGTTGGCTTAATGATTGTCTTGATGAGGTAGATAATGAAAAATTTTTGCATAAGGGAAGTATGGATAAAAGATTGGATTTTCATATCCAATCTTTTTTATATTTAGTTCTCTCTAATTTATTGATATAAATACCTTTTAAGTATTTTTTTAGAATATTTTACACAATTCCCCTTACTTCGACATTTTTCATATGGTAATATCAGGGTGCATAGAGATTGGGTCTATTGACACTATGCAAATTTCTAGAGGAGGTTTTACTTATGACAAGAAACCAAAAAGAATGGGAATCTGTGAGTAAAAAAAGCCTTAAGCGTCCAGGTGGTACTTCAATTGTTAAGGCAGCTGGATGTATGGGGTGCTGGGCCTCAAAGAGTATTGCAATGACACGAGTTTGTGCACTACCACATCCTGCAATGAGAGCTATTTAATGAATAACATAGGGAGTTAAGCATATATTGCTAGCTCCTTATTCTATAAAAGGGGTGTCTATTTATGTCAAGTAATCAACTAACAGAATACGATTTACCTGAACTAGCGATTCATTTGCAGCCTCATGGCGCAGTCATGATAGATAGAAAATCAATGTATTACTTTAGATTAAGTGGAAGAGGGGCTCAGCTTGCATTTTTATTATCTAAGAATAAAGACGTGAGCAAAACTGCTCGTATCTGGGAAATCGTTAAAAAGGAAAAGCTAACAGCTGATCAGTTGCGTGAAGAATTGAGTGCTCATCCTTTTACAGAAGCTTGGACACAGGGGTTATTGGATCAACCTATTCAATTTACAGGATCTTTACAGTCCTATTTGCCCATTAGCTGTACTCTCCAATTAACAAACGCTTGTAACTTAGGTTGTTCCTTTTGCTATGCTAGTTCCGGTAAGCCCTATCCTGAAGAGTTAACATGTTCCCAGTGGATTAATGTGATGCAAAAACTAGCTGCGCAAGGTGTGGCTGATGTGACTTTAACAGGGGGGGAAGCCAAGCTCATAAAGGGTTTCAAAGAAATTGTGATGGTTGCGAGTTCATTATTTACGAACGTAAATGTTTTTAGCAATGGCTTAAACTGGAGACAAGAAGAAGTGGAATTACTCAGTCATCTAGGAAATGTATCTGTACAAATTAGTATTGACGGTACGAGCGACACTCACAATTCCTTAAGGGGAAGAAAAGGTGCTTTTCAGGAAAGTATGGAAACCATCCAGCGGTTAACAGAAGTGAATGTTCCTGTAATTGTTGCAATGACCATCAATGAAATGAACGCTGATCAAGTAGCGGAGGTTGTTGATCATTGTGCAAAAGCAAATGCCTCTATTTTCCGTGCGGGTAAGACATTATCCGTAGGACGTGCTACAAAGAATTTTAAAGCGCTAGAAACTTCATTTGAACATCGTGTTCAAAGCCAGTTACAGCAGGCACGTTCTAAGTGGGGACACCATTTGAATATAATTGATTGGGAGCATGAAGAGAGTTCTTTTACAACTGATTTTTGTACACCGGGTTATTTGGCTTGGTATATAAGGGCAGACGGTTATGTGACACCTTGTCAATTAGAGGATATTCCTTTAGGTCATATTCTAACTGATTCTTTTTCTGATATTGGTTCACCAACACGTCTATTGAAATTGAAATGTGAAGCGAAAAACTGTAAATGTATAGGGAAAGTTGAACTATCCGAGCCAGATCTCCCCTTTGAAAATGAAAAGAGAGCAGGCATCACTCATGAATAGTATGACTTTTATTTTGTGGTCAGGTCTTGGAGTGATAGGGCTCTTCCTGTTTGCGAAGTATAGAGTGTCAACAATAGAATCAAACCTTTTAGATAAAATTGAGGCAAGAAAAGTTGGTATCGATTTTATTAGAGAGTTTGTGGGCATAGACGTGGAAGCTTGGGATGTATATTCAGTCTATTGGTATGATCATGAAACAGTGAATAAGTTACATCATTTAGGTTTACTTAAAAAAAATCGACATATACTTCATGAAATGGGATTGGTTGAGTCTTGGCGTGTTCGTTTTGTTCACCAAAACCAATCATTCGTGATAGGAGTAAACGCTAAACGGGAAGTGACCTTTTTTTATGCAGATGTAAGGCAAACTTCATTATCTAAAAAAGACGGTCAGATTTCACTAGAAGGTTTAAAAGATCAATTGACTTGTTCTTCAAAGGGATTATGGGCTAAGACAAAACCAACTGGTTCTGGTTCAAAAGAAGAGGATTTTCGTGAAATTAAAACATATTGGTATCTCGCTGAAAAGGAAGATATCCGACTTAAGGTAACAGTTGAAATGCAATCTGGTGTGATCACATATATCGGCACAGATACAGAGATTTTAACGGATCAGATGAATAAAGTAATAAGAGATGAACAAGTTGAGTCTACTTTTGGTCTCTCAGGTATGTTAGGATCAGCTGCTGCGATGATCATGGCTATATTAGTTTTAGTCTTAATGAATGTTCAAATTAACCTCACATTAAGTTTTATGCTGGGTTTCATGATTGTACTAGTGCAATCTCTCACAATTAAGGAGGATATACAGTTAACGATAGTAAATGCTTACGATGCTAGGATGAGTGTTCAAACTGTTAAATTACTTGGTATACTCTCTACTTTGTTTGCAGGATTATTGACAGGATTTGTAGTATTTATATGTTCATTGGCAGGAGGCGCTCTTGCGAATGAATTAGAAATAAAATTTTTAGATGAAATCGTTGGACAAACTTTTATTGGTCTTAGCGCTGGGTTAATTAGTCTAGGCATCACATCACTGGTCTTTTACCTGTTAGAGAGAATGAATAAATTACGTATTTCTCCGGAACTATCGAATAGAAGTATGTTTTTATCTGGATTTACTTTAAGACAAGGGCTTAATATGAGTCTACAAAGTTCTATTGGGGAAGAAGTAATATACCGACTCTTAATGATTTCTCTTATATTTTGGTTTAGTGGGAATGCGATATTGTCCATTTTAATATCATCTTTTTTATGGGCAATTATGCATCAGGTTACTGGTTATGATCCAAGATGGATTCGCTGGGCGCATCTTTTTATTTTTGGATGTTTTCTTGGTTTTCTTTTTATGCATTATGGATTTATTTGTGTACTGGCGGCACATTTTATTCACAATTTTGTGCTCGTTTGTATGCCCTTATGGCAATTTAAACTTCAAAGATATCTACATACCAAAAAGCCTCAGCATACATCACTCTAATAAAAGGGAGAGATTTGATGCCATTCATGGAGGTTCAGAATGTAAGCAAACGATATAGCAATGGTGATGGGATAGAGGGCCTTTCATTTTCCATTGAAGCAGGGGAGGTTGTGGCGCTGCTTGGGCCTAATGGTGCGGGGAAGACGACAACCATTCGATGTTTAACAGGTCTCTATCAACCTGATCAAGGGGAAATACTCATAGAGGGATTTCCTCCTGGTCATTCCCATGTCCAAAAACAAGTAGCTCTTATTCCAGATCAGCCATATTTGTACCCAGATTTAACGGTTGCTGAACATGTTCAATTCCGTGCGAGGGGCTATCATAAAGGTTTAAAACAGATCAAAGAAAAGGTATTTGAGGCGTTGAAAGAAGTACATATCGAAATGAAGATGAACGAATTGTGCGGAAGGCTTTCAAGAGGTCAAAAACAGCGTGTCGTCTTAGCAGGGGCCATTGTGCAAGATGCCTCCCTTTTTATTTTAGATGAGCCGACTGTTGGGTTAGACATCCCTTCGAAACAATGGCTGTCAGATTGGCTGATACAGAAGAGCCTTCAAGGTGGTTCGGTTCTTGTGTCCACTCATAGTCTAGAGTTTGTTCTTGATACGGCTAGTAGGGTGATATTGATTCGAGACGGTTCCATCATGAAAAGTATCGCTGTTCCTAAGCAGCAGGAAGAACAAATGAAGTGGCGGACAGAAGTCATTCAACTTCTAGGGGAGTGGTCTAGTGAATAACACGCTTTCCCTTTTATGGATGAAATCCCAAAGGCGCTTGATCAGTAAAAATCAAGAAAAGAAAATGCCCTTTCTGATCTTGCTACTTATGATGGCTGCCATCGGTTTTCAGCTGAGCGCAGTCTCAAGTATGGGCGATTGGAATGCAAGTACAGCTGGATGGATCATTGTCGTTTTATTTGTTCTTTATACTGGCTTTGGCTTGTTTTCGAATAGGCTGCCTAGTCAGATGAACGATATCATGTGGTTGTATGGAAGTGGTGCTTCCTTATGGACAGTTGTGATGAGTGTATGGGTATATCACATTTTTTGGCGATGTGCTCTTCTCATTGTTTCTGCTGTGATGGCTGATATCCTCCTTCTTTGTTTAACGCAGCAGTACTTTTTTCTACTTGGTAAATCACTCCTGTTAACAGCGCTGTTATGTATGATCGAAACATGGATGATTGCGGTATCTTGTGCAAGAACCATTCAAGTATATAAGCGAGTGCTCTTCATTGGTTTTATACTGATGTTTGGTTGTCTTTCATTGCTCACTTTGAATCAATTGATATTGAAACAGCCGTCAATAATGGAGATATCTGCTTCTTTGATGTATCAAGTCGGACGCATGATAGAGGAGTTTTCATTCATTTCTGTATTGATATTACTTGGAGTGATGATTTTATCTTTCATGATGATGTACAGGTCGAGTCATCGTATAGAGATGATGGAGTCGTTAGTCAAAGAGGCGGCATTTTGGGAGGAATTTGAGGGGAAGCAGGTTCATGCAAATCCAATAAGTTCAAAGAAAAGCAAGACGTGGTGGGGGCTTTCAACATTAACGGGCATCTGGGCTTTCCTTTGGCTAGAAATATTGATGATCAAAAAGTATGCTACCTTCCATCTGTTATCTACCATGCTGTTGATCGGTACTTACTATGTCGTCAGTTCTTATTTTTCAGATTGGTTGACTCTATTCTTTTTGGTCATTGGTGCATCTGTCCTGCTCAGTTCATATTACGCTGGGATTGTAAGACACGGGCAAACGGGATTGCTGTATCTTTTTCCGGGTGCTTTATATCAAAAAATTCTTCTATTGGAAGTGTTTCAAACCTTTTGGTTATATGGTGTCTACTTGATTTCTCTTATCTTGTTAGAGATTCATGATGTATTGTATTGGGCCATTTATGGGGTAGGGGTTTATATTTGGTTTTTGACCATACGGCTCTTTGCCTTTACGCAGCCTTTGAGACGAGAAGCGAGTCTTTCTTTGGGCATCTATTATCGATCATTGCTCATCGGATCTGTCATAAGTGCTGCGGTCATCATTGGGATTCATCTGTTCACTGATGGCTGGTTTACAACGATGACATGTGTATTTGCTGGATGTGTATGTTATGTGATGTGTTATCGATGCCGTGGGACTCATTAAAAAGAGGAGTTGATTGTCATGAAACCAGAAGATAAGCTATCCCAATCGGTTCAACGTTTAGTCAATACCAATGAAGTAACGATCGTTCAAGCCATGGGGGAGTTAAGGAAATCAGGAAAAGAGGCAGTGCCAGTGCTTGTTGAAGCCTTAAAAGAAGAGGGTTCTTTGCGGAATATTGCAGCAGCGGTTCTTGGTGAATTTGGAGCAGATGCAGGGGACGCAGCAGAAGCTCTTGCCAAACTGTTAGAAAGTGAAGAAGAGGAGACAAGAATGGCGGCTGCGATCTCACTCATGAGAATTGGTCAGCCTAGTTTGCCATTTCTTCTGCCTTTGGCAAAACGCTATAAGGGTCCTACTTGTTTTTGGGCGTCGTGGTGTATCTCTTGGATTGACCCATCAAAAATCGAAAAAAATATGTACGAGTGCCTAAAACAGGAACAAGAGAATCCATCAGGAAATGTGGCCCCTTTTGCCGCAGAAGAGGCACTAGGAAAAATCATCGCTTTTCAATTAAAAGAAAAGGGGGATGAGTAGTGGAAACGCAAATACTTAAATGGCCTGAGCACCTTCCTTGGATTCATTCTTCACATCAGCGGTGTTTACCTGAAGAGCATACTCAACTTCTTTATTTTTGGTCAGTTAACTGTCCGCATTGTGAACAATTAACCGATCACATTCTACATAGTGTGGATCAGTTGAGTATCCATTTAACCTGTGTCCATGTTCCATATACGGAAGAAGAAAAATCGATAGAGGTTGTTTCGAAATATGCGGAGGAAAAGAATCTCATTGCTCCCATTGTGTTGGATCAAGATTATGAGATTGTCACAAAATATAAAATTCAAGGGTTGCCAAGTTTTTGCCTCATAGATAAAGAGGGGCAATTAATTGATCGGAAAATGGGAGATACCGGCTGGGAAAAAATATTAAAAAAACTAGAAAAACGATCATAATTAGGGTTATGGAGGAGAGCGTTTTGTTTCAATCAAACCAAGAATTTAAAAAAACGGTGGTCTTTTATGCAGGTGTGGGAGCTGTTTTGCTGATTCTCATGCTGTTGAAATGGCTGCCGATTTCTGCAGACTGGGAGTTGCCGTTGATTTTGTTTGGATTGGGGATTTTGTTTTATGTGAAGCGTGTGCTTTTTAAAGAAGAAAAAGATCATAAGGCATAAGTTTTCTACCGAGGTGATCTAGAAAGGTACAGTTGATGAAAGGTAAGTAATAAAAGGTTGGATGTTGCATCCAACCTTTTATTACTTCCTGTATTGAGTTTAAAAACAAGGGAATGCTTTTATATTCTCAGAGCAGTGTTTGAATCAAATTTTAAAAATCCAATGTCCTCCATGTATTTGAAATAGCGTTTGATTAAATGATCGTCCATAGGGGGATAGGTCATTCCATGTGCTTGGAGAACCGTTTGAGTATTTGTTGAGTCAAAGTGCGCCATGTTTTCGTATAATTCCCAGACTGTTTTGTCTCGTTCTACCTTTTCAGTGAGCATTGGAAGAAATGGCGTAAGGGCGTTGTCTGCGTGTTGGTCGCTTGCTTGAATGAGAGCTTCTACCCAATCGTTATATGCTTTCTTTTCTAATGGATAGCCTATTTCTTCTGTGATTTTTTGAAAAAATTCACCTAATTCCATGCTTTCTTCTTGAGGTGGAACGAGGTGATAGGCTTTGCCGAAGTTGGCTGGATCCTTGCATATGGTTGTAATGGCTTTTGAAACAAAGTCGACGGGTACGAATTCTTTTCGTTGATTCGGTAGCTCACCGTAAGCCTTTAATTGGATGCATCCTTTGATTAGTCTCGCCATGTAATCCTCTGTATTATGAACGCCTGTTTGACTGTCGCCCATGATGAAGCCGGGGCGAAGGACTGTGATCGGCACGCCACGTTTTTTTGCTTCCCACATGATTTTTTCTGCCACCCATTTACTTTGAGAGTACCCAATGTCCTTTTCTACAATAGGAAGATAAGCATCGATGGATGTATCTTCAAAAAGAACGGTCGTGCCATCTAGATACCCGGCAGGTCCGAATATGGCAATGGTCGATAAGAAATGAACAGGCTTTACCTGTTCTGTGCAGGCGAGTTTGATGATATTTTCTGTGCCGGTGACATTTGTATCCTTGTGCATGTGATAGGGCTGAACGTAATTGACTTTTGCTCCATTATGATAGATGGCATCAATGGTTTGGGCGAGTTGTTGAAATTCCTCTGTTGAGAGTCCTAGTTGAGGCTTGTCCAAGTAACCTACAATCGGTTTTAGTTGTTTCAGATAATGTTCGTCCCATAGGTGATACTTCTCCATATTTACTTGTATTCTCTGTCTTGCGTGCTGTTTGTCCCTTGCTCTGATGACACAATAGATTTGGATGGAGGGATTCATTCGAACAAGCTCTTTAATGAGATAAGCGCCTAGAAAGCCGGTGGCTCCTGTTAATAACACGGCATTCTGCTTAAAGGATTTAGAATCGAATAGGTGCTTTGGCTGAATCTTTTCATCTAAAAATCCCTCTGATGTGAGCTGTTGTTTCGGCTCAGGTGTTTGATTTTGTAGCATAAGATGAACTTGTTGAATCGTAGGATGTTCATAAAGGGTGCTGGCAGGTAGTTCAACGTGTAATGTTTCCTGCATACGCATTAAGGTTTTGGCGGCAAGGATGGAGTTTCCTCCTAAGTCGAAGAAGTGATCGTTTGTGCCAATGGGCTCTACCTTTAATAGGTCTGTCCATATTTCACAGAGTGCTTCTTCGGTTTGATTAGTGGGTGCGACATATTCAGTTTGCAGTTTGGGTCTGTCGAAATGATGTCTTGGTAGTGCTTTTCGATCGACTTTTCCATTTGTGGTCGTAGGGAAGTTTGTCAATAGAACATAATGTGCAGGGCGCATGAAATCAGGGAATGTTTTCTTTGCATAAGTTTGAATGGTATATAGATCCCATGTCTTTTTGTTGGACGGAATGATGTATGCAATGATGCGTTTATCCCCAGGTATCACTTCTGTTGCTGTCACCAAACAGGATTTAACACTTGGGTGCTGAATCAACACATGCTCAATCTCGCTAAGCTCAATACGAAAGCCTCTAATTTTGACTTGGTCATCCTTTCTACCAATATATTCAATCAGCCCATCAGGTTGTTGTCGAACAAGATCCCCTGTTTTGTAATAGGTTCTTCCATTCCGTTCGATGAAACGTTCCTTTGTTAGGTTTTCTCTTCGCCAGTAGCCTAATGCTAGTCCATCTCCCGAAGTGATGAGTTCCCCTATTTGTCCTTGAGAGACAGATTCACCTTGTTCATTTGTGATGTCAATGATGGTTCCTGCTACAGGTCTGCCAATTGGTATACTGACGAGATCATCCCAGGTGTCTGGCAGTTGAAAAGTTGTTGTGAAGATTGTATTTTCTGTCGGGCCATAGCCATTAATGATGGTCGTATGTGGGAGCTCCTTTAATGCTTGATGAACGACTTGAGGAGACATGACATCTCCGCCAGAGACGATGTATTTAACTGATTTGATATCGTTCAGGTGTGACTCCATCATCAAGTTGAACAATCCAGTAGTTAAAAAAAGAATCGATACATCATAGTCTTTAATGGTTTGACTGACGAGTTCAGGAGTCAGTTTTCCAGAAGGAGGAATAGCGAGTGTCGCTCCATTTAATAAAGCGGACCATATTTCAAATGTAGAGGAATCAAAAGAGATGGTAGATAATAATGCTAAGGTATCAGAAGAATTAACGGGCAGAAAGGAAGGGTTATGCGTTAGGTGCATGATACATCTATGTGTAATGACAACACCTTTTGGTTTTCCTGTTGTGCCAGAGGTATACATGATATAAGCGGCATCAGAAGGTTTGACATCAAAAGACGGGTTTGACATTGATTGTGTAAGGATGAGATGTTTTTCTTTATCTAAGTAGATAGTAGGAATAGGCAAGGAGGTTAGGCTTTGAGTGACATGGGATGTTGTGAGTAAAAACGATAGTTCGGCATCTTCAATCATAAATTGAATACGTTCACTAGGGTAATTTATATCTATAGGCACATATACGGCTCCTATTTTGGTGATAGCGAGAATAGAGACAATCAATTGTGGTGATCTTTCTAAGGCTAGGCCAATATGAGAAGCTTTCGTTACGCCCATTTTGATAAGGTAATTGGCGAACTGGTTACTTTGTTTCTCAAGTTCAGCATATGTGATGTTCTGATGGTTGCACGCTAAAGCTGGATGATGCGGCGTGTGAGTGGCGTGGTGTCTCATGATATCACATAAATTTTGATCATTCATGATGATATTCCCCCTCTAGAATTTGATAGATTAGGAATGTTATTCCTAAATCCACCCAAAGTGTATATGAAGAAATATTCATTGTCAATGAAGGTTATATTAACAATGAAATGTAAAATTTATATAATAATTGAAATAATATGCAGATATATTGTCCTATTTAGAGATAAAATGTATGGGACCCTCGGCTTTTTCCTTGAATGAGCGTTTTGATGATCAAGATGAGATGAAAATAGGGGGAAATTGAATCATAAGATAGGCTGGATTCATTGATAGGATGAAAGATCACTTTTTTATTAGAAATATATATACTATTTCGAAAAACATTTGGTAAAATATACAGGTATATCTTAAATTTGTTATATATTGTTTAAGGAGCTGTCGTGTTGAAGGGATCTAGGGTTGAGTTTATTGATAGTTTACGTGGTTTTAGTTTATTAGGTATTTTGATTGTGAATATGCTTAATTTTCAATATGATTATGATTTTGAGAAGATGTTTGATCCGAGCATATGGGGACAGGAGTTTGGGGTATATGTGACGGCAATCTTGTTCCAGGGGTCATTTTATCCGATTTTCTCCTTTTTGTTTGGGTATTCTTTTATCAAGTTGATTGAATCTACAAAGGCCAAGGGGCTGAATACGAATGCCATCGTCGTCCGCCGCGGCTTTGGTCTTATTGTGCTTGGGATGCTGCATTTAATCTTTATTTGGAGTGGCGACATTCTTCTCTATTATGGAGCTTGTACGTTTTTCCTAATGATGTTTATACACAGCCGAATCAAAACAGTGTTTATATGGTCGGGTATTTTAGGTGCCATATCTTTAGTGATTTATCCATCTCTAATGAATTTTATTTACGGAAATTCTGAATTATTAACAAATGTATATGGAACTGGTACATATGGCGATATTGTGTTGAGCCGGATTACAATCGAAGATGATATGGTAATCGTCTCCATCATGATGGCAATTGTAACACTTACTCTGACACCAATTTTAAGTCTTCTCTATGCTCCTATCATGATCGGTCCATTTGCACTGCTTGGCATGGCGATCGGGAAAAAAGGTCATTTGACAGAAGAAGATCGAGGCATGGCTTATCGTAAAGGCTGGGTTTGGATGATTATCATCGGGCTCGCTTTAAAATGTGCGACGTTCAGTGATGCTCCTTGGAGTGAAATGGTGTTGACGTTAGGAGCCTATGTTCTGACGATCGGTTATATTCAAGCTTTTATTGTCTTCTACTATTCAAAGGCTGCACAAGGGTTGAAACGTCTGCTTGCAGGACTTGGCCGATTGTCTTTATCAAACTATTTGGCTCAATCTATTATTTGTACAACGATTTTCTATTCTTACGGACTTGGGTTATTCGGACAAATGGGCTCAATGTTTGGACTGCTACTTGCTGTTGGACTTTACACAGCTCAGCTGTTCATCAGCTATCTCTATTTGAAAAAGTGGAGAAGAGGGCCTGTGGAATGGCTTATGGGAAAATGGGTATATTGGAGATAAATTGATTTGTTGAGGAACCGCATGGCTGAAGAGCTGTGCGGTTTTTTAGTTGGATCGCATTCAAAAAAGTTAATAAAAGGAGTTGAATATTTTTTCAGTGTGTATATAATGTATATATAGTGTATATACAATATTTCATTGCGAATACCAGTACAGAAAAAAGAGGTTTTTTATATGCAAATTACGATTTCTAACCATTCTAAGGAGCCTATCTATGAGCAAATTACGACACAAATCAAATCGTTGATCTTAACGGGTGAGCTTGCAGAAGGTGCGGGACTGCCGTCTATCCGAAAGCTGGCGAAGGATTTACAAATCAGCGTCATCACAACAAAACGTGCATATGAAGAGTTAGAGAAGGCAGGATTTATTTATTCGATTGTCGGTAAGGGATCATTTGTTGCCGAGCAAAACCTAGAGGTCATGAGAGAGAAAAAATTGAAGGTGATTGAGGAACAGCTTGGAGCGGTTGTTACAAACGGCAAGGAATTAGGCTTATCTTTTGATGAATTGCAGCAGTTATTAAAGTTCTTGTATGAGGAGTGAGATGAGTGGAGCATGTGATTGAATTCAAAGGAGTATCAAAACGGTTCAAAGGCTTTTCTGTGCAGAATCTCGATTTACAGGTCAAAAAGGGCTTTGTTACTGGGTTTATTGGAGAAAATGGAGCTGGTAAGTCGACCACGATTAAAATGATCATGAATTTGTTAAAACCAGATTCTGGTGAGGTTAAAATTTTTGGATTAGATTATCGCACCCATGAAAAAGAGATTAAGGAACGAATTGGCTTTGTTTACGATGCTAACGTTTTTTTTCCAGGATTGAATTTAAAAGACATCAAACGAATTGTGGCACCTGCCTATAAACGCTGGGATGATAGACTATTTTATCAATATATTGAACAGTTTGGTCTGCCGCTGAATAAAGCGATTAAAACATTTTCAAAAGGGATGCAGATGAAGGCATCGCTTGCGATTGCGCTGTCGCACCATGCAGAGCTGATTATCATGGATGAACCAACTGCTGGTTTAGATCCGGTATTTAGAAGAGAGCTGCTCGGCACGTTACAAGAATTGATGATTGATGGAAATCGAACGATTTTTTTCTCAACGCATATGACGACTGATTTAGATCGCATCGCGGATTATATTGCGTTTATACAAAATGGAAGATTGGTCTTTCAACAGTCGATTCATGAGGTGGCGGAGAATTATGCGCTGGTGAAGGGGAGCCTGGATTTGCTGGATCGAGACACAGAAAAGGCGTTTATCCATATTCAGCGTACGGCAGCCGGATTTGAAGCATTAACAGATCGGATTGATGAGGTGAAACTTATTTTCGGGGATGCTGTTGTGATTGAACCGGCGTCGCTTGAGGATATCATGTTTTATTTGAAAGGCGGGGTTGCGCATGTTTCATTTAATTAAGCGTGATGTGATTTTGCAAAAGAAGCAGTTACTTATTTTTATTCCGTTTATCTTATTTTTCATTTTCATGGATGTCCATCCAGTATTAACGTTTCTAGTCGCTAGTGTCTTTATTCCATTTAACACATATGCTTATGATGAGAAGGCAGAAACGAATATTCTATTAAATTCCTTGCCCTATACACGTAAAGAAATTATCGCATCACGTTATCTTGGCGCCATTTTTTATATGAGTATTGCGATCGTGCTGACAAGTGCTGCATTATTTGTGTTTGGGAAGCTGTTTTCGCTGTCAGATATTGCGATTGGCAGCGGGTTGTTTTTATTGTTTGCAGCATGTACGTTTCCATTGTTTTATATCTTAAAGCCTGGTTATATCACAACGGCAGTGATCATTGGCTTTATCGTCTTATCTGCTATGGGACCGCCTGTTGTTCTCTATTTAGCAGAGCAATTCAGTGGGATCACTAATTTTATCATGAATTTATCGATCCCTATTGTCTATACGGGGTCAACTGTACTGATTATGCTCATCTACTTGCTGTCTTGGGGACTTTCTACTGCGATTTACCAGAGGAAAGTGTTTTAAATCAGATGATCACATCATTTATAGAGAATCATTCATTTTGAGGTAGGCCTTTCAAAATGGATGATTCTTTTTTGCATCCGGTGAAATTGACATACAGAAGAAAAGAGGTTATTGTTAATTAACATAATGTTAATTATTTTTAACATTATGTTAAATAAATCATCCTTTAAGAAAGGAATTTGAAATGGAGATTAAAAATAGAATTAAGGTATTACGGGCAGAAAAAGACTGGACACAAAAGGATTTGGCAGAGAAGTTAGGTGTGACTCGTCAAACTGTGGCAGCGATTGAAAATGGTAAATATTCTTTGTCTTTAAAATTAGCATTTCAAATTGCTAGGACATTTGAAGTTGATTTGTATGACGTATTTCAAGAGGTCGACAAGGAGGAACAACAATGATAACGACGATCATACTTTATTCTCTCATTACCCTTTCTATTTTAAGCACGGCCTTTCAATTTAAGAAAAACCGTGAATATAAACATGATGAACGAGGTCAATTTATTTTAGCGAAAGCCGGAAGTTTTTCAATTGTAGGTGTGGCATTAGCCTATATATTGGTTGCTGTCATTCAAGCTTTTGTTCATGAATTATCATCTCCAACGGAATGGTTTTATATAGCGATTACGTTTATGTATGTATCAAGTGTTTGCGCAAATACCATTGGCATTATCTATTGTGAAAGAAAATACTAATCTTTTATCTGCGGATGCAAGCTAGGGTACTTCATCATGAAGGGAAGAAAAAATAATGAAAAAATTACTGAAAATAATGCTGATTGCTCTATGTACCATTCTGACTGTCTTGGTTGTATTTGTAGCCAGTGTTTATGTTGTGAATCTAATTAGTAATGAAAGAGAACAGGGGAAAATAGAAGATTATGGGCAAAAGGTTTTGGTGGATGGGAAGCAGATGAATGTGCTCATTCAAGGCGATGGGAAAGAAACGATTGTCCTTCTACCAGGCTATGGAACTGCTTCACCCGTGCTGGATTTTGAACCGTTAGTCAAGGAGTTATCGCCATATTATAGAGTCGTAGTGATTGAACCGTTTGGTTATGGTTTAAGTGACGACACAGATAAAGTAAGGACAAGTCAAAACATTGTGGATGAGATTCATGAATGTTTGCAGAAACTCAACATTAAAAAATATACGCTGATGGGTCATTCGATTTCTGGCATCTATGGATTAGAATATGTGAATCAATACGAAAAAGAAGTCCAAGCCTTTGTTGGAATTGATAGTAGTTTTCCTAAGCAGGAGGATGCAGATGAATTGCCAGTCTCCAGCTTACAGCTGCTTCATCAATCCGGCTTTTACAGATTGATAGTGAAAATGAATCCAGATCAACTGGTGATGCCTAAAGTAGATGATCAAACGAAAGCTCAGATTAAAATGCTGACTTTCCGAAATTTCTTGGATGAAAGCCAAGCTAGTGAGGCAGAAAACTTTAGAAACAATTTTAAAAACGCTCAACGCCTACATTTCCCTAAGAAGCTCCCTGTTGCTTTCTATCTAGCGGATCAAACGGAGAAAGAAACACCAAACTGGAAACCAATGCATGAAGAGCTGCTGAAAAATGTAGACCACGGAAAAGTCGTTACTTTCAAAGGCGGCCATTATTTGCATCATACGAAATCAAAAGAAATCGCAGATGATGTGAGGAAGTTTCTATCGAACAACGAGCGCTCACGTTAGCGTTTTTCCTCCTCAGCTGGACAGATGAAACATCGCAATTTTGATCAAAACGAGTGAACTGATTTGTTTTATGATCAAGAAGAGGTGAGGGAGATGATGTATAGTCGGGTGACGCAAGAGGTGATTTCTTATTTGGAGTCGCATTTGATGGATGAGCTGTCGCTGAGACAGGTGCATGAGAAAGTAGGATATTCACATTTTCATTTGCTGCGTGTATTTAAACGAGAAACCGGGCTGTCGATGGGGGAATATGTGCGGAAACGAAGATTAGCTACGGCTGCACAGCTTCTTTTATATACGGATCAGGGGATTTTAGACATCGCTTTTTCGTTACAATTCCAATCGCAGGAAGCCTTTACGCGTGCTTTTAAGCATCTTTATTCTTTACCTCCCGGAATGTACAGGTCCATGATGAGAGACATGCAAATGAAAAAGGAGGAAGATTTGATGACATTACATGAAGCAGTACCTGGCTGGGGTTTGAGTGGTTCACATCCGCATATGTATGAGATGGGTGTTGATACAGCAGAGTTTCATACGGGAAAGCAATCAGGTGTTTTATCATCTAAAGAAGGCGTACAAGAAGGACAATTTGCGACGATGATGCAGGGGTTTCAAGCAAAAGAGTATGTAGGCAAGCGGTTGAAGCTCTCTGCTTTCTTGAAAACAGAGAATGTATCTTCAGCAGGAATTTGGATGCGGGTAGATGACGGAAAGGGTGATACGGTGCAGTTTGATAATATGCAGAATCGACCTGTGACAGATTCTACGGAATGGAATCAATATGCGATCGTATTAGATGTTCCTACGCACAGTGAATCCATTCATTTTGGAGTGCTACTCAGCGGTCATGGAACAGTCTGGGCTGACGGTTTTCGATTTGAGGAAGTGGATGAGAAAACACCTACAACGAATATGGTGGAGGCTTCGGCTCTGCCAGATGTGCCGATGAATTTGCATTTTGAGCTTGAGAAGACCGTGTGAGCGGTCTTTTTTTATTGTATACAAATCTGCATGAACCGTTTATAATGAAAAATATAATTAAACATACCGACGGTCGGTATGTAAAAGGAGGCGTTTAAACTGGCGCGAAATAAGTATCCAGAAAAGACGATGCAGCAAATTTTGGACGTGTCGACAAAGTTGTTTCAGGAAAAGGGATTTGAAAAGACAAGTTTGCAAGATATTATCCATGAATTGAATATGTCTAAAGGGGCTATTTATCATCATTTTAAATCGAAGGATGAAATATTACGCGGCGTGATGGATCGGCAGTTTCGTTATGCAACCGAGAAGCTTGAGGAGTTAATTGAGCATACGGAGGCAGCTCATGCGAAAGAGAAGCTGCAGCTTATCCTGGAGCAGCTTGTGGCAGACCCGCAGTCTCATTCGATTGATGGGATCTTGGTTGATCAGATGAAAAATCCGCAATTTGTGATTGAAGGCATGAAGACAGGTGTCAATCAGGATGCTTTGAGAATCAAACAGTTAATCATTGAAGGGATTGAGGATGGTTCGATGGAAACTGCGTTTCCTGGTGAAGTGGCAGAAGTATTTTTGCTTCTTGTGAATATATGGTTGAATCCCACCTTGTTTGTCCGCAATCATGAAGAAACGGTCCAGCGTTTGTATTTTTTAAAGCAGATGATGAAGGGTCTTGGCGTGGATATTGTGAGTGATCTATTTATTCAAAAGGTGACAGCGCACTATGCTGAAATTGGCGGGTATGATCTGCCCGAAAGATAAAGAATGCCAACTGATAGGAGGATGACGTATGATTCATTTTATGAAGGTTGAGCTAAGAAAAGGCCACATGAAGCAGTATATTCAAGCTAGTTTCATCGCGAGTATTGTGCTGCTAGTATTCATCTATTTTATTGCGTTTGCTGCAAAAATTGAACGCGAACCGGGTTTTCAGCAATATACGAATATTTATTTGTTAACGAGTACAGTATGGATGATCTTTTTTTCTATCATCACAGCTATGCTGTATTGGCGTGTAGGCAAGACTGTTTATCAGGAACGCACATCCAATTCAGTGAGATTCCTTTCTCATATGATATGGATGGTGTGCCTTTCAACGTTTGCGATGATGTGTAGTATCATTCCTTCGTTTGTTGTGTTTAGTGTGACTGAATTGTTTTTCCCTATTGTTCACGATACGCTGACGGCAGGTTCTCTGTTTCAATTGATGAAAACATTCTTTATGTTGATTGTTTGTGTTCAAGCGATTGGCATGATGGCGATGAGAATAGGGTTGAGCAAGAAATCTGTTTTGATGACCGTCCTGACTGCAATTGTTTTATGTGCTGTTTTAGGAAATGTATCGCTCGCCATTTATGGCAATGATCAAATGAACCTCATCCTGTCAGGAGTGATGATTGCAGCAGTCCTCATTGTGATCTTGGAATTGTGGAGCCGCATCGGCCGGCTGCAAACGAGGTAATTCATGATGGGAAAAGGATGGAGACATGTGAAGCATACGGTTCAAATTGAAGAAGCAATAACGGAACTTTCGTTAAACTGGCTGGTGGGAGATGTTCGCCTTTATCACCATGATCATCCTTATTTATTGATGAAGCAGACCACCAATCACGTATTCCCCCATCGGTATTTACTGCATCATCAAGTGCAGGAAGGCAGGCTAGTCATTCAAGATAAAAGAAAACGAGCGATCAGCTTGGGGCTTCATCTTCATCAAACGAATTTGGAGATTTACCTCCCTCAGGCACAGTTACAGTCCTTGTCTATTCATTGTAAAGGAGCAAATCTATTCTTGAATGGACTGAAGGTGAAGGAGGCTGACTGCCAATTGATTTCCGGAAAGTCCATGTTTACGGGAGAAATCAAGCATCTGCACTTGCAGACAGTGGGTGGATTTATCTCTAGTCAACAGCTCAACACGCAGACATTGAGCCTGCGTACTACTTCGTCAAAAGTGGAGATGGTAGGTGCTTTTTCAGATATTGATCTGAATTTAATAGGCAGAAGGGTACAGATACATTCAAAGGCCATGTTGCATTCGCTCAAATCGACGTCAACTGGATCATCTGTCAAAGTGGCAATTCCGGAAAATGATGGATTTATTTGTTATGTGAAGAAAAGATCAGGTACTTTTCACAATGACTTTCCTTGTGTTGATGATCAGGAGAGAATGGTTTATAAAAATGGAGGGAAAAGCTTTGAGGTCGATATAAGGGGAGGTTCTTTTCTATTAAGTGATGGTCATTGAAGCGATGATGATCCTCTTATTCGATATATCAATATAAAATAATTTGAATATCTTTTTATGTCAGAATATTTTGTTAATAGTGTTTTCCTCAAAAAAACAATTGTTTTTTAAGGGTAGATTTATTATGATAATATACATCGAAAGATTGAAGATTTTGAATCAGAATGAAAATTCTGATTTTTTATTTTTTATGTTGTTTGTTGATGAGGGGGAATAGAAGTGGCTCAAAAGGAATTAAAGAGAGGGTTAAGTGCTCGTCATATTCAAATGATTGCGCTTGGCGGCACAATTGGTGTTGGCTTATTTATGGGGTCAGCTAAAGCCATTCAATGGACAGGTCCATCGGTTCTTCTAGCGTACGCAGTGTGTGGTATTTTTATCTTTTTTATTATGCGTGCGATGGGAGAAATGTTGTATCTTGAACCGAGTACGGGATCGTTTGCTACATTTGGGCATCAATATATTCATCCGCTTGCGGGGTATATGACAGCTTGGAGTAACTGGTTCCAGTGGGTCATTGTTGGAATGTCTGAGATTATCGCCGTAGGTGCTTATATGAAATATTGGTTCCCGGAGTTACCGGCGTGGATTCCCGGATTAATCGCCATGATCATTTTAGGTGCGGCCAACTTGATTTCGGTTAAGTCATTCGGTGAGTTTGAATTCTGGTTTGCGATGATCAAGATTGTGACGATTATTTTAATGATCATTGCAGGTTTAGGCATTATTTTCTTTGGGTTTGGCAATGGTGGAACAGCGATTGGTTTGTCTAACCTTTGGGCGCACGGCGGGTTCTTTACAGGTGGATTTAGCGGTTTCTTGTTTGCATTGTCCCTAGTGATTGCTGCCTATCAAGGGGTAGAGCTCATTGGGATTACTGCAGGTGAGGCGCAAAATCCGCAAAAGACGCTGACAAATGCCATCAAAAGCATCATCTGGCGTATTTTGATTTTCTATATCGGTGCGATCTTTGTCATCGTGACGGTGTATCCGTGGGATCAGCTGAATACGCTCGGCAGTCCATTTGTGGCGACGTTTGCGAAAATTGGAATTACGGCAGCAGCAGGTATTATTAACTTTGTTGTAATTACAGCAGCGATGTCCGGCTGTAATAGTGGAATCTTCAGTGCGGGACGTATGCTTTATACATTAGGTGTGAATGGACAGGCACCTGCTTTCTTTACAAAAATTTCGAAGAATGGTGTACCGTATTTTGGGACATTTGCTGTGCTGATTGGTTTAGCGGTTGGGGTGGTCTTAAATTACGTTTCTCCGCCAAACATTTTCGTTTATGTGTATAGTGCGAGTGTCCTTCCTGGTATGGTGCCTTGGTTTGTCATTTTGATTAGTCATATTGGCTTCAGAAAAGCGAAGGGGGCAGCGCTTGATAATCATCCGTTTAAGCTGCCGCTTGCGCCATTTTCTAACTATTTGACAATCGGATTCTTGCTGATGGTGCTTGTGTTTATGCTGATTAATCAGGATACACGAATTTCTCTCATTGTGGCAATTGGGTTCTTGATTTTAGTGGCGCTTAGCTTTTTTGTATTTGGAATTGGTAAACGAAAACCGATTGAAACAGCTTCTTCTGATCAAACGGTGGAATAATCAAAAGCCTTGCGAACAACCGCAAGGCTTTTGTCGTTTACAGAGAAGCTTTGACACGCTGAAAGACATCTGGAAAGTTGGTGAAAAGACCGGTGACGCCGTATTGTAGAAGACGTGTCATGTCTGCTTCGCTGTTTACCGTATATGGGTGAAGGAGGAGTCCGTGGCTTCTGACCTGCTGTACATTTTCAAGTGTCAAAGCTCTAAAATTCGGTCCGACCCCCACTGCATACGATTTGATGAAGTCGAGCTGATCATCTGTAATAGACGTCATTTGTGCTCTATCTAATAGCTGTACTTTTGGAAGCCGAGGGGCGAGTTTCTGCAATTTTAATAGACTTTCTTGGCTGAAAGATTGGATAATGACCTGCCCTTTTCTCGTATGTTTTCCAAGAAGATGATGTTTCTTTAAGACGGCCAATAGTTTTTCTTCCATTTGCGGATAGATGTCTGGTTTTTTGGTTTCAATATAATAATTTTCTCGTTTACCGAAGTAGCGTAACACCTCATCTAATGTGAGGACTTGCTGTCCAATAAAGTGGGCATTTTGTTTGTCGGGGTTGGCTTCGTTAAACCATGCACCGGCATCAAGCTGTTTGATTTCGGCAAGTGTGAGGTCTTTGACCCAGCCTGTTCCGTTTGTCGTCCGGTCAACCGTTTCATCGTGCATGACGATGAGGTGTCCATCCTTTGTCATTTGAAGGTCGAGTTCGAGGTAATCTGCATTCATCTTTGTGGCGAGTTTGTAGGAAGCTAGGGTATGCTCTGGGGCATACCCTGATGCTCCGCGGTGTGCAACGGTTAAAATGCGATCTGGAGATAAAAGATGTTCATGTGCCGATATGGTGGTCGGCACCCAACCAAAAGACAGTAAAGCAAAAGAGAGTAACACGAAAGCAAGTAATCTACTTTTCTTCATATTTTATCCTCCTTTTACGGTAACTGCCTCCATCATAAGAAATAGATGTAAAGGGCATGTTGGGCGGATATGAATCTTTTATGTGATTTTCATTAAGCTTGCTCTACGCGCTTTCCTGTATTCCATGTCATGGCGAGGAACACAATCGCAAGGATACAAGAACCAACTAGTAAAATGAAACCTCCTGTCCAGTCATAGTGATCGACGACGACACCCATCATGGCATTAGCGAAAGCAGAGCCACCAATATATCCAAAGAATCCTGTCAACCCGGCAGCAGTGCCAGCGGCTTTTTTCGGAGCGAGATCAATGGCTTGCAGTCCAATGAGCATGACGGGTCCGTAAATTAAAAACCCGATGCTGATGAGGGCAATGTTATCAACCATTGGATTGCCAGCAGGGTTTAACCAGTACACAAGAACCGCAATTAATACGCCAATCATAAAGAGGACGCCAGCAGGTGCGCGGCGGCTTCTAAAGAAGCGGTCACTAATCCACCCGCACAATAATGTACCAGGGATGCCTGCATATTCATAAAGGAAATAAGACCAGCGTGAATGCTCTGGTGAGAATCCTTTTGCTTCTGTTAAATAGGTAGGTGCCCAGTCTACGACCCCGTAACGGACAAAGTACACAAAGACGTTGGCAATGGCGATATACCAAAGGAATTTATTGTTGAGTACATATTTAAACAAAATCTCTTTTACGGTTAATTCTTTTTCTTGGTCTTCATATTGTTGTGCCGGATAGTCATTTCGGTATTCTTCGATTGGCGGAAGACCAGCGGATTGCGGGGTGTCCCGTACGAGAAGAATGATGACGAAGGAGACGATAATGGCGATGATGGCAGGGAAGAAAAAGATACTTTTCCACGTCGCAAACAAAACAATTCCTAATGTAATAAGCGGTGCAAGAATCCCCCCGCCGATATTGTGAGCGACGTTCCAAATGGACATTTTCGTACCACGTTCACTCACCGAAAACCAATGCGCCATCGTTCGTCCGCATGGCGGCCACCCCATTCCTTGAAACCAGCCGTTTAAGAACATGAATAAAAACATGATCCATACACTGGATGTCACCCATGGAAATGAGACAAATAGAATATTGATAAGAGCTGATAGAAAGAGTCCAGCGGCTAAAAAGTATCTTGGGTTACACCGGTCTGAGATCATCCCCATAATGAATTTACTAAAGCCATAAGCGATTGAAACAGCCGCCAGTACAAAGCCTAATTCACTTTTTGTGAACCCCTCTTCCTGTAAATAAGGGATGGCAAATGCGAAATTTTTGCGCAGCAAATAGTAGCCCGCATATCCGATAAAGATTCCCAAAAAGACTTGCAGCCGTAGCCGTTTATAGGTTTCGTCTGTTTTGGCATCATCGAGCCTGTCGATATGCGGAGCTGGTTTAAACCATTTGAACATAAACATCCTCCTCTTGTAGATATGACTGAAACAAAAGTACGAGGTCTGTCTTTGATCTTGTACTTTTTCAGAGACAAAAGAATTGATAACGCTTTCTTTTGTACTCCCATCATATCGGATGGAAAAGATGTTTATGATGAGGCTTTTGTCATTATTTTGGAAAAACAGTTCGTGAAGTGATGAAAAAAATCCGCACAATGGCGGATTTTTAATAGTGGTTAAATTGATACATCAATTTTTGCAGATTTCTTTAGTTGATCAATTTCTTTTTGTACTTCTTTTTGCTTTTCTTGAGATTCTAACTGCTTCTTGATTTGTGATTTGACGTCTTTGAAATCAGGTGCTTTTTGTTTTTGTTTTTTCATTTGTTCGGCGTATTGGTCATAGTACGCCTTGACGTCTTTTTCAGACACAGAGGCTGATTTAATTTCTTTGTCGACATATTGGCTGTATTTGATGCTGTCGGCAATATCACTTTTCAGCTGATCCATTGTCAGTCCGCTCTTTTTGAGTGCTTCTTCAAATTGAGCATTGTCTTTAAATTGTTTCTTTTCTTCTTTTAGCTGTTTATCGACTTGCTTGTCAGAGGCTTTATAGCCCTTCTTCTCAGCATCTTGCAGGATGAGCTCTTGACCTACTAGCGCATCAATGGTTTGCTTCTTGACAGCTTTTGCGCCTTCTTTAGATGTTGGGTCTTGTCCTGACTGCTGAAGTTGACCTTGAATGGTCGATAGGGCGCTATTGTATTCACTTCCTGTGATTTTATCTTTGTTGACGGTCGCAACGACCTTTTGATCATCAATTTTTTGTGCGTCTAATTTCTTTTGCATCTCTTCCATTTGCTTTTGCTGCTCTTTTTGGTCAGCCTGTGTTGTTTCCTTGCTTTTGGCTGAATCGTTTTGCTTATCCTGTTTCGCATCGTTTGATGAGCAGGCTGCAAGCCCCACTGATAACAGACAAGCAATGAGTGTATATGATACTTTTTTCAATTATTTTCTCTCCCTTCGGTATGAGAACATCTAGTGCGCATTCTAACCGTTTTAGAGGAAAAATAAAACCGTATAGACGAATTGTTAGCGGATTGACATGTTTTTTATCTGTTTGTCCTCATTTTGTCTTCTCATAGTCATCATATGACAGCTCAAGTTTGGAATAATTGTTCCATCGCTTCGTCGAGATTGGTGATCGGCTGGCGGCAGCTGTAGTTTTCACAAATATAGACCGTCGTGCTGTCGTTGATCGTTTTGTAATCTTTTGCAAAAGGTGCGAGCCTTGCTAATTCTTGCCCTGTTTCGGCAGTTAGAATGAGATCAAATGGCATGAATCGTTTTTGCAATGCTTGTAGAAGCTGTTCTTTTTGCGGATCGCCCTTTTTCCCGAGAATAATGATTTCTCGTTTTACGGCATATTGGCTTAATAGTCCTTGTAAAAAGGCGGTATGTCCGCTTGGATAGGAAGAGACATCGACGTAAAAGGCGCTGAACATCTTCTCTAGTGTTTCGATCCAGTCTTGACGTCCGATCATTCTGCTTAGTTTCAGAAGCTGTTGGAGTGCAGTACTGTTACCAGACGGCATGGCCCCGTCGTATACTTCTTTTTCACGAACGATAAGCGCTTCTGCATCTGAGCCTGAGAAGAAAAAGCCCCCGATTTGTTCATCCCAAAACAGTTCAAACATATTTTCAGCAGCGGCTCTGGCTTTTGTCAGCCAATCTAGGTCAAAGGTCGCTTCGTATAAAGACATATACGCTGTGAGCATGTGAGCATAATCTTCGATAAAGCCTAGATGCTTTACGTCCCCTTCCCTATAGCGGACCATGAGGCGTCCCTGTTGAACGAGCTGTGTTTCGAGAAAAGACATTGCCTGTTTTGCCATGCAGATGGCTTCTTCTTCATGAAAGACACTCCCTGCTTTGGCAAGTGCGGAAATCATCAGCGCATTCCACGAGGTGAGTACTTTGTCATCGATTAGCGGTGCAGGCCGCTGCTGTCTTACAGTGAGTAAGATGTGTCGAGCGGATTGCAGTTTGGAATGAAGGGTTTTGTCGTCGATTGAAAAAGCTGCTTTGATGTCATCAAATGAGGTGGAAATGGTATGAGGGATGTTCTGTCCTTCAAAGTTCCCTTCCTCTGTGATGTGGTAGACCGCACAAAATAAAGTGCCGAGGTCATCGCCTAAATGGGTCATGATCTCCTCTTTTGTCCAAACGTAATATTGCCCTTCCTTTCCTTCTGAATCGGCATCGATTGCCGAATAAAAAGAGCCGTCACGATTCATCATGTCTCGTTTGATAAATTGAATGAGGTCTTGGACAAGCTTTTCGTACTCAGGGTGTTGAGTGATTTGATAGGCTTCGGTGTAGGCATTTATCAGCAAGGCGTTATCATACAGCATCTTTTCAAAATGCGGCACAAGCCATTTTTCATCTGTTGAATATCGAGTAAATCCAGAACCAATATGATCATAAATACCGCCTTTTGCCATACCGTTTAACGTTTTTGTGACAGCATATAACGCATTTTCTTGCCCTGTCCATTCAAAATAGCGCATGAGAAACGTGAGCATATGAGGCGCAGGAAATTTAGGCGCAGAACCGAAGCCGCCATACAGCGTATCAAAGCTGCTCATGAGCTGATAATAGGCTTTGTGAATCGACTCCTGAGTGAGCGTATTTTCTGTCTGCCCTGCTGCCTTGATCCGCAGATTATTTGTTGCCTTTTCTGCCAATGATTCAATATGATCTCGGTCGTTGTGATACGCATCCAGCAATTGCGTCAGTGCTTCAATGAAGCCAGGACGGCCGTAAGCACTTCTTTTTGGAAAATAAGTCCCCGCATAAAACGGCTTTTGATAAGGCGTGACAAACACGTTCAACGGCCAGCCGCCTTGCCCCGTCATCATCTGACAAACGGACATATACATCGAGTCAATATCTGGACGCTCCTCACGATCGACTTTGATTGAAATGAAATGCTCGTTTAGGATGTCAGCGACTTGTTGATCTTCAAAGCTTTCGTGTGCCATGACGTGGCACCAGTGACAAGTGGCATAGCCGATGCTGACAAGCAAAGGCTTGTTTTCTTTTTTTGCTTTATCAAATGCTTCTTTTCCCCATGGATACCAGTGTACTGGGTTGTGGGCGTGTTGAAGGAGGTAGGGTGATTTTTCCGTGATGAGTGGGTTGGGTGTTTGGTTGTTTGGCATGGGTCACCTGCTCTTTTAATTAATTAACTTCGAAATTGTTGTATGAAGGAAAGTGAATTCTAGAGTTTAATACTTAAAGCCTATATCTTGCCTGATAAACGATGTTTTACGTCTCGATAATCTCTGTATGTTCTTTTAAAACTTATATTATTTTGGGATGTTGTCTTACAAATATCAAAGAATAGTCGATTTCATCAAATTCTTGTTAGAAGGAAAATCTAAAGTTCCATGTTTAAGGGAAAAAATGAGCATCAATATCTGTTTTAATGTTGAGAGAATATAATCGAGTCCATTTGTTCGGTGATTGTAAAAACACAGTATTTATGCATGAGCAAAAATGGTGTAATCATTTATTTACTCGTTTAAATTTCGTTCTTTTGTGAAGATACCAATTTAATCTGTGCTCTGATAATTTTATTAATCATAAAATTAAAACTAATATGAGGTATTTAGAATAGGCAAAATCAGCATGTATCATCTTTGTAATCTTTCAGGAGGTGCTTCTGAATTGGATGCTGTCAAATTAAAACAGATTTATACCTCCACATTGAGCATTGTAACATGACGTTTAAAAGACATAACCTCTGTTACACATTTTTTGAAAGTTAAATGCCCCTTGCCTGCATATATGTGTCTATATTAAGAAAATTATGCAACTCTTAAAATATAAAAAAACTTGCTGTAGAATACTTCTGCAGTATCTAGATTATGATTTAGAGGTGCGTAATGTCTTTAACCTGCTATAAACCTTTTGCTAATCATCGATTGACTTCTTAATGAAAACGTATTTCTCTAAATTTAAAGTATATCTTGAGAATTATAAGTGCACATAATATTTTTGAAATAAATTTCTTTGAAAATATATCTCTACAATGCTATGGCATGTACTGATTTATATTAGAAATCATTTAAGCAGTTTTGATGATATTTACAAACGCAAAAAGGGTGCAATAATAAATAGTAATTTTACTTTATGGTCAACTGTACGTAGTATTACTTAAATAAATTAAGTAGAAATATCTCACTCCAAAAACAGTTAGACTTTTAATAGGTTTTATAATAGGATATTTATGTAAACAAAAGTGGTTGTTCTGAAAATACTTTAATATAATAATTAACCTTACTTTACAAACACAGTCGGAGGAAATTATATGGAGCTTATTTATGTATGGGTCGATAAATACCGTAATATTAATAATATGGGTTTTAATTTATCACCAAGGTTTAATGTTGATTTTAATAAACAATTAGATGCCACTTCTTCAATACTTACAATTCAAGAAATTAATAAGAATCCCAAGTTATTTGAACAAAAAATAGATAACATAACTGGAATAATTGGGAAAAATGGGAGTGGTAAGACAAATATATTAGATCTTGTTGGAGCAAAGCGCTATGATCGTTCAAGTCTAAGCAACAATAAAAAAATAAAATATTTTTTTATTTATCATTTAGAAAGTAATAAATTTGCAATTGAAGGAAGTGACTTTGATTATATTAAGGACTATGTTGAAGAATATTCAATTAGCGGTAATCGAAATCATATCTCTGAACCATATAGTATTATTGTTGAAAAGCAAGAAAATAAGTTGTTTTATAAAGGTTTTTTACAAGATGATCAGGAAATAGATTATAAGGATAATATAAATTTTTTCAGTTTCCGTCATAATGATACTAGTAACGTAAACCGGCATCACCGAAGTATGATAATTGAGAACGAACCTTCACATCTATTTAATAGAATAAATTTAAATAAAAAAAACACTGGTTACTCAGCCATATATCAAATGATTATTGACCTTCAAAAAGAAGTAGATAATACAGAAGAAAGAAATTTTATGTTTAATTTTAGAAATAATATATATCTTACAATTTCACCGCATATGCATGTTAATGACGATGTAAAGCTAGAATTAGAAAAAGGATTTGAAAATGATTTTTTTAATATGACTAATGAAACTGGTATTAAATTTAATGAAAAACAAGACTTTATCAATCTATTTTTATATAAATTATGCCATTCTTTAGTATCGCAATTTTTTATCTTACCCAAAATGGAAACTAAACTTTTAAATATAATTAGTAATATAAAAAATTTCCAAGTCGAGGAAGATGATTATTATAGTTATTATAAAAAAATTATTGCTTTAATTTTAAAATATAATGAATATGGAATGCAAATTATTGAGATCATAGAAAGTTATATTAAATGTATCTCAGAATTTGATCCAGTGTGGTTTAATAGAGACAATATAATTATCCCTCTAAATAATGTTAAATATAATGAATCAATTAATAAATTCCTTGAATTATTTGATAGTTTAAACTTTATGAGCGAACAGATACAATCAGTTATAAAAGTTTTTTCTCTTGATTTTCATCCATTCAGTGCTGGTGAAGAAGCACTTTTATCTTTGTTTTCTGCTCTTCATTATGGTTTAAGTTTAGACTACAATACAAATAAGGATAAAGCTATTATTCTATTAGATGAACCAGATAGCTTTATGCACCCAGAATGGAGTCGATTATTGATTAATGAATTAACTTCCTTTTTGAATAGATTAGAAAATGGCTATCGAAATTACCATTTAATTATAACTACCCATTCACCTTTCATCATATCAGATCTTCCTAAGGAAAATATAATTGCCCTAGAAAAGGATATTTCAACTGGTTTATGTCAACAAATATCTATTGAAGATTCTTTTGCATCTAATATACATACCCTACTTGCACGCGATTTTTTTATGACAAGTACTATTGGAGAGTTTGCTAAATATAAAATTAATAAAACTATTAGTTTATTAAACAAGGGGCATCTCACGCCAAATGAAAAAGAAGAAACAGATTATATCATTAGTATTATTGGAGAACCTCTAATAAAAAATAAATTAAAGGTTATGTCTGAAAAAGCTTTTGATAAAGAAAAAACAATTCAGAAACTAAAGGCTCGCATAATGGAGTTGGAAAACGATGATATCAATAACAAACAGTAATTTACCAACGATAGCACAAGAACATTTCAATTGCATCAAGAATCATTTAGATAATCCACGCACAAAATTTACTTATCAGGATATTGATAACTGGTTTAGAAGAAATGGATCTAATTTATCATTTGAGGAAGTTATCCTTGCAGATATGAAGGAATTACCTCGGATTAAAAATGCCTATTATGGTAGTAATATTAGTGACGAGATTAAGTATCTTAAAGACCGCCTTTATAGTAAGTATTTCGCTAATTCTTCGAAGTACTTAATTGATACAGAGTATAATGCTGCTAAATTAGTGCAAAAAATCGGAATAATAGTCTGCCCTTATTGCAATAGGAATTTTATTAATAATGTTACTTATTCAGATCGTGGGCTTAAAAGAACAAGTCAGATGGATCATTATTATTGTAAAGAGAATTACCCTTTTTTAGCAATGTCTTTTTATAACCTTGTCCCATCTTGTCCAAGTTGTAATCATATTAAAAGTAATAAATCTATTTATTTATCTCCTTATAATAAACGCTTCAAATCTAGCGACTTGCTCCATTTCAATTTTAAAATAAAATCAATTGAATTTATTAAAGATGCAAGCCAGTTAGAAATTACTTTAATATCTTCGAATAAAAGAATGATCAGCAATATCGAAACTTTAAAGATCGATTCTCAATATAGAATACATAAAGATGTTGTACAAGAAATTTTTAAAAAAAAGCTCATATATACTGAGGTAAAGTTAAGTGAGATTAAAAACGACTTTAAGGGGCTTTTTACTAATGAAGAAGATATGAAAAGGACTATTTTTGGGAATTATTTAGAAGAAATTGATTTTCATAGAAGACCACTTTCTAAGTTTACAAGTGACATTTATAATGATATTTGATTAATAATTTAATGACAATAAAGAGTGAGATAATGGAAGACTTCTAATTATCACATTATAATAATTGATGAATAGCTTAAGCCAATCCTCCGCTTAATTTGATCAATCTTGTCTAACTTATTATAAAGATGATAGGATTTACTTCGAATTATAAAGAATTGTCAGATTAATTGGTTCAACGATTAAAAATACTTGATTTTTCCGTGATGAGTGGGTTGGTTGTTTGGCATGGGTCACCTTCTTTCTAAATGTTTTTTAGTATTTTCTTTTCTCCATTTAATATATCAGATTGCTGAGGCTCGTCATATTTTGTCTGTGAGGTATTCCCATCATAAAAAAACAAGGGCTATAAACCCTTGTTTTGTCATTATTTCACCTTTTCACTACTTCAATCGTAATGTTTTAACAAGATGGCTGAATTATGTCCTCCAAAACCAAAAGAATTGGATAGCCCATATTTCAATGGAAGCTGTCTCGCTTCTAATACAACATCTAAATTGCAATCTGGATCTTGTTTCTCTACATTAATAGTTGGCGGAATCATTCCTCGTCTCAAACTTTCCACTAAAGCAATCGCTTCTACTCCGCCTGCAGCACCAAACATGTGCCCAGTCATTGACTTGTTCGCAGTTGTTGGAATTTCACCTGAACGATCACCAAATAATTTCTTAATGGCTAGAACTTCTGAACGATCACCTACTTGTGTACTTGTTGCATGAGCACTAATAACATCGATTTCACTTGTTGATATATCTGCACTTCTCAATGCTTTCTTCATGGCTAAGTAGGCACCCCTACCTTCTGGGTGTGAAGCGACCATATGATGTGCATCTGAACTAGCCCCGTATCCCACTACTTCACATAATATCGGCGCATCTCTAAGAATTGCGTTGTCTAATGATTCTAATACTAAGATACCTGCGCCTTCACTCATAACAAAGCCATCTCTATCTGTATCGAATGGACGGCTAGCTCGACTTGGGTCTTGGTTTCTAGTAGAAAGTGCATGTGCGTTTCCAAAACTAGCCAAAGATATCTGGTTGACGGCAGCTTCTGCTCCACCGGCAAATATAATATCTGCTTCATCATTTCGGATCGCATTGAAAGCTTCACCAATAGAAGTGTTCCCGATAGAACAAGCTGTGACTGGTGACAATGATGGCCCTTGTGCGCCTAATTTAATGCTGATTTGGGCCGCAGCTGCATTTGAAATCATCATGGGGACAAGGCTAGGGCTTACTCTCGATGGACCTCGTTTATCTAATACATTCACCTGATCAACAAGCGATTGTATGCCCCCGATTCCTGAACCAACATATACGCCTAAACGTTCAAGATCTACTTGATCTAACTGTAATTGCGAATGTTCTAATGCTTGTTCGGCTGCTGCTAAGGCAAACTGACTAAAACGATCTAATCGTTTTGCTTCTTTTCTCCCTAATATTTCATCTGCATCGAAATCACGAACGATTCCAGCTATTTTTGTTTTATAATCAGTCGTATCAAAAGAATCAATGAGAGATATTCCCGATTGTCCTTGAACTAGTTGATTCCAAAAGCTATCTATATCATTTCCAAGTGGAGAAATAACTCCCATTCCAGTAATGACAACTCTTTTCATGATCATTCCCTCCTTGTTTTTATTAACTTTAGCCATTGTGTTATCCTATTACAAGTTGTTGTTTATCCTAGTATAATGAATAATATTTTAAAGGGTGATCATATTGAAACCTGAAACAAGACTTCAAGCATTATCAGAATTTCTAAAAAACCAACGTTCAAAAATCACGCCTCAAATGGTTGGTTTACCTGTAGGAACCCGCAGAAGAACACCAGGGCTCAGAAGAGAAGAAGTGGCTCAACTAGCCGGTGTGAGTCTTACTTGGTATACATGGTTAGAGCAAGGCAGGGATATAAAAGTATCTACTTCGGTATTAGATGCGATTTCTAGTGCATTACAATTAAATAACGATGAAAGGAGATATTTGTACGCTTTAGCGTTAGAGGAAGGTGTGAAACAATCCTATATCATTGAGAATGAGAAGGAAATCAGTCCGGCTTTAGTGAAAATTTTGCAGGAACTTCGTTATTGCCCAACAATTATATCTGATAGAAGAAGTCAGATTGTTGGGTGGAATCAAGCAGCAGCTAATGTATTTTTGGACTTTGAACAAATCATCCCGGCAGAAAGAAATATCATCCGCTTACTATTCGCAAGAAAGGAATTTAAAAGTTTAGCCGTGAATTGGGAGCATTTTGTAAGAGGATATATCGCCATATTTAGAACGTATTATGGACAGTATGTGGCGGATGACTGGTATGAGCAATTTATAGAAGAAATGGAGCAGGCATATCCTGAGTTTCGTAAAATATGGAATGAAAATGAGATCAGTTATGCACCTGAAGTATTAATTGAATTTCGTCATGCTAAGGTAGGGAAAATGTTGTTTAATCTCACTTCATTACAAGTGTATGGGGATACTGATTTAAGATGCAGTGTCTATACTCCAGTTGAGGATACTGAAACGGAGCTTAAGTTGAAACGTTTAATTGAAGGGTAGCTATTATTTGGAGAGAAGAATAGATTTGAGGTATCCTTCCATGTTCAGAAAGTAAATAAATTAGGTATTTATGATAGAAATTATTTCTTTACTTCTTAAAACTTAATCATGACATTTAGCTTCTTCGGATATCGCTGTTTGAGACATGCCGCCTATTCGCTTATCTAGTTCAAAATAATATGAAAGGAGAGATAAAATGGATTATGTTTATCAGAAAAAGGAGAAGAAAAACGGTAATTGTGTTATTTCCGTTAGAGATAGATGGGAGAATTCAATAATTGAATTTGAAAAAAAGCAACATCATATTGATAAAGTGGTTAATTACCGTAATGCTAAGACTACGAAGTATTCAATACCAATAGACATTTGTGAAAAAGTTTACGATGATTTGCAAAGAGGTAATTGAGGGGATTTTGGTTCTTTCAACTACCTCCGTGTTACATTTATATTCGCTTTTCTATTCATAACTTCAATTTATCTTTGCTTAACCAAGGTTACGCTTCTACAATCTCTAATAACACAGCATTTTGATGTAACTTGTCAATTCTCCACTACCTCTTCACTAGTACATATTGTAAGTTTTCTAATTCAAACATATCAATCAGTTCATCAATCCCTTTAAAATCGATATGTTTTCCAAACCGTCTTGTGCTTAGGTCAATTTCTACATCCAATTGATCGTCCTTTTCTTTCATTTCGAGTTCATTTAGACAAGAATAGATTTCGATGGTTTCTCCTTTTGACAGCTCTTTTTCAATGAATTTAAAAAGTGCACGAAGAGAATGAATGATGTCTAATTCATAAACAAAAGGGTGCGTGAATTTGTTTCTTACCGCTTCATTGACGGGATCTAGATAATCAATGTGAATGCCTTCGAAATCCTCTTCTGTTTCAAATACTTCTATCAAAAGATCATCTTTTTGATAGATTTTGGGCTTTTTTTGTTTTTTATCAAACATGCTGATATTGAGTTCAGAGAATGGTTTATAGGTAGGATTTTGACCAATGGTACCAAGCGGCAGTTCTTTGTTTGATCCAATATAATGCTGTAAAGTCATGGGTTGCCCTCTTTCCTTGAAATATTCCTTATAGCGTTGATTATTTCCTTTTTACCAATTTAGAGGTGAATATGCAATGGCTTGACATATCGGTATTTCTAGATATACAATGTCTGCCATGGAACCTATTGATGTGTTTAAGGCATTATCGAATGAAACAAGGTTGAATATTTTAAAGTGGCTCAAGGAACCAGAGAAGCATTTTCCTAAGCAAGGCGCTCATTTACCGAAGGAGGTTAGTTATAAGGGGGGCGTTTGTGTTGGGGATATTCAAGAAAAGGCGCAAATTTCTCAATCAACGGTCTCTAGCTACTTACATTTGATGCAAAAGGCTGGTCTGCTTGAATCGGTACGGCATGGACAATGGACATACTATAGACGAAATGAAGAATTTATCCAACAGATCGGACAATATATGAAAACAGAGATCTAAAGGATGTGTGATTTCTGTTTTTTTCTATTCTATATATCTGTTTATCTAGATATATAAATATATGAATCAAAGGAGATTTAATGATGCGTTTAATTTTTTATGTGCTTGCACTATTAGCGGGTGCGGCACTTAGTTTTGAAGGAGCCATCTATGCGGAGCTTGGGAAGTCGATCGGACAGTTAGAAACGAGTTTTTATAACTTTTTTGTCGGTTCAATTATTATGGGGCTATTGTGGCTCTTTTTTGGCAAAGGTGACCTTTCCTATACGTTGAAGGCACCAAAATGGTCACTGCTTGGCGGAGCGATGGGGGTTGTGTATTTAACGTCTATTGTGGTGAGTGTTCCATTCGTTGGTGTGGGGGTAACGATGGTCGCTGTCATTATTGGTCAGCTGTTGATGAGTATGGTGATTGAGCATTTTGGCTGGCTTGGGAGTCAGAGAACAAGAGTAAACAAAGAGAAGGTATTTGCGGTCATTTCGATGATCATTGCCCTTATTCTTATTCATTAGGAGGAAAGTCGATATGGCATTATTGTTAATTTTATTTACTTTAATCGGAGGCATTACGTTAAGTGCGCAATCTTCCATAAACGGTACGTTTAGCAGGAGAGCGGGTACGATTGAAACGACCTTTTTGACCTTTTTAACGGGTACGATGTTTTTAACCATTCTGATTTTATTCTTTGGGAGCGGCCATCTGTTGAATCTCTTGCATGCGCCGAAGTGGCAGTTGAGTGCGGCTTTTCTTGGAACGGCTTATTTAATTCTGACAGTGATCGCTGTTCCGAAAATCGGTGTCATTGCTGCGAATATTGCGGGGATTGCTGGGCAGCTTGTCATTGGAATGGTCATTGATCATTTTGGCTGGTTCCATAGCTTGGTGATTTCACTTGATCTCAAACGCATATTGGCATTGTTCTTTATGCTGATCGCTCTTTATTTTATTTACAAAGGAAATAAGCGCTCTCGAGAGGAAGCGAGTGCTTAAAGAGAACGGGCTGCTGCGACATTTGCTCTCAGCAGCTCTTTTATACTGATTCATCATGTTTGACTAAATACCTATCAGGGTATACTATCTGATCATAGGGAAAAGGGAAAGGAGTGTTAAACGTGGAGTATAATCAGCAGATGAAGAACCGTCTTCGCCGGATTGAGGGACAGATTAAAGGGGTTCTTGCGATGATGGAGCAGGGAAAGGATTGCCGTGAAGTGGTGACGCAGCTATCTGCATCACGCAATGCCATTGATCGTGCAATGGGTGTGATTGTGAGTACAAATCTTGAGCAATGTGTCCGTGAAAGTCTTGAACAAGGCAAGGATACAGAGGGGCTTGTCAAAGAAGCGGTTGAGCTCTTGGTGAAAAGCCGGTAAGAAATTCCTCAGCCTTTGGAGGTTGACGAATTTTTTTACTTGTTATAATATACCCTTACCGGTATGTGTATATATTTTTTTGCTTTTGGTATACCCCCATGGGTAACTGATATAAGGAGGAGCATGATGGAAGAACAAAAGAAACGAACAACAATTGTTTTATTTAGTGGAGATTATGATAAAGCGATGGCCGCTTATATTATTGCAAATGGCGCAGCAGCTTATGATCACGAGGTGACTATTTTTCATACTTTTTGGGGGCTGAATGCCTTGCGTAAGGAAGAGATGGTGCCACTGAAGAAGGGATTTTTAGAAAAAATGTTTGGCAAAATGATGCCGCGTGGCGCTGATCGAATGGGGCTGTCAAAGATGAATTTTGCAGGAATGGGACCGAAGATGATCAAGCATGTGATCAATAAACACAATGCCATGACCCTGCCGCAGCTTATTGATATGGCAAAGGAACAAGAGATCAATCTCGTGGCATGTACGATGACGATGGATCTCTTAGGGCTACAGGAGAATGAATTACTAGCAGACATTCAATATGCCGGTGTGGCAGCGTATTTAGCAGAGGCAGAAATCGGGAATGTGAACTTATTTATCTAGGGGGGTGTCCATACATGATTCAAATGCTTTTGCTCATTATTGTGATCGCTTTGCTTGTGAGCCGTTTTCTTCCCGTACGGGGTGTGAAACAAATGGACGCAGCTCATCTGAAACCTAAATTGCATAGTCGGCATCAACAGCTGATAGACGTGCGATCACCTTTAGAATTTCAAACAAATCATATAAAAGGCTTTCAAAATATCCCCTTACCACAGTTAAGGAATCGAGCGCATGAGCTTGAGAAAGACAAAGAAGTGTATGTGATCTGCCAGAGCGGGATGAGAAGTATGCAGGCGGCTAAATTGTTAAAAAAACAGGGATTTACCCACATTACGAATATCAAGGGTGGCATGAATGCTTGGCGATTAAAGGTATAAATAGGCTTTAAAATATACCCCCACCCCTATAAAAGGAGGAAAAACAATGCAGCAACCAACAGCAATTCTAGATGCAAAAGGATTGGCATGCCCAATGCCCATTGTCAAAACGAAAAAACAAATGAATGAGCTCTTGCCAGGAGATGTGCTTGAAGTGCAAGCAACCGATAAAGGGTCTACAGCGGATTTAGCAGCTTGGTCAAAAAGCGCCGGTCATGAATTTTTAGGAACAAAAGTAGAAGGACAGGTGCTTCATCATTTGATTCGTAAAGGCGGAGCGAAACAGGAGGAGGAGCAGTCAATGATTTCGGAAATGTCGTTGAACATGTTTCAACAGAAGGTAAAAGAAGATCAGTCATTGTTTATTTTAGATGTACGAGAGCCAGATGAATACGAAGCGGGTCATATTCCAGGAGCTGTTCACATCCCTCTCGGTGAGGTGGAACAACGTGCTGAAGAATTGAACCGAGAGACGCTCATTTACCTCATCTGTCATTCAGGCAGAAGAAGTGAATTAGCCGCACAAAAGTTAAAAGAAAAAGGATTTCATCAATTGATCAATGTAGTGCCAGGCATGAACAGCTGGACAGGAGAGATTGAAAAATAGGAGCTGAATGAACCAATGACTGTAAAAGCAATGACAGCAGAACAGTTA
This sequence comes from Bacillus sp. iso_77, assembly GCF_056173625.1. NCBI lineage: Bacteria > Bacillati > Bacillota > Bacilli > Caryophanales > Bacillaceae > Bacillus > Bacillus sp. iso_77. Next base: position 234,976 of record NZ_CM149683.1, read on the forward strand.
ACAAAAAAGATCATCAACAAAGAGCCGATCTTTTTGTTGGATGTACGAAACGAATCAGATGTGCAGGACTGGAAAATTGAAGGGAAAGCCGTTGAATATTTAAATGTGCCTTACTTTGAGCTTCTTGATGGCGTAGAGGATATGGTGGAGAACATACCGGATGACCTAGATGTACTGGTCGTTTGTGCGAAAGAAGGCTCTTCTATTATGGTGGCAGAGATGCTGTCAGAGGCAGGTAGAACGGTCCATTATTTGCAAGGCGGCATGAAGGCATGGAGTGAGCATTTAGAGCCAGTGAAGATCGGTGATTTAACTGGGGGTGGAGAGTTGTACCAATTTGTGCGAATGGGCAAGGGGTGCTTGTCCTATATGATCATGTCGAATGGGGAAGCTGCGATTATTGATGCGGCTAGAATGACGGAGGTCTATACGCAATTTGCTAAAAAACATCAAGTCACGGTGACGCATGTGTTTGATACGCACCTTCATGCGGACCATATATCTGGCGGGAAAAAGCTGTCTGAACTGACTGGTGCTATCTATTGGCTACCGCCAAAAGACGCCGAAGAGGTGACATTTGATTACAAACACCTTGAAGAAGGACAGCGTGTGACGATTGGAGCGACGGAGATTGAGATTCATGCCCTTTATTCACCGGGCCATACGATTGGTTCAACCTCTTTTATCGTAGACGGCCGTTACCTCCTTTCAGGTGATATTTTGTTCATTGATTCGATCGGAAGACCTGACCTAGCCGGTATGGCGGAGGACTGGGTAGGTGATTTGAGAGAAACCCTTTATACACGATATACGGCGCTTTCGGCAGAATTGATTGTGCTGCCTGCACATTTTATGATCGTGGATGAGCTTAATGAAGACGGAAGCGTTTGGAAGGCGCTAGGCGCTTTGTTTGAAGAAAATCACGGGCTGAACATTGAAGATGAAGACGTATTTAGACAAATGGTCACGCAGCATCTACCTGCACAGCCAAACGCTTATCAAGACATTCGGTCTACCAATATGGGGAAGCTGCATCCAGACGAGGAAGCGCAGCGAGACATGGAAATTGGTCCAAACCGTTGTGCGATTCGATAATGTTCAATAAAATAAAGAAGCGAGGGATGATCAGATGACATCAGATCACATTTTAGACGTAACCGGGCTTGCATGCCCAATGCCGATTATTCGGACGAAGAAAAAAATGAACGACTTGGCAGAAGGCCAAGTATTAGAAATACATGCAACAGATAAAGGGGCCAAAGCTGATTTGGCTGCATGGGCTAAGTCAAGCGGACATGAATTGATCACGCAGACGGATGAAGGGCATGTGCTGAAGTTCTGGGTGAGAAAAGGGTCCTAAAGGGGAGAGGGGTATCTATGAGGGAGCCCCTTTTCCTTTTGCAAAGGAGGAGACCAGCGTGGATTTTGCATTTTTCATTACTTTATTTATCATCGGATTTATTGGTTCCTTCTTATCAGGAATGGTCGGAATAGGAGGATCGGTGATCAACTATCCCATGCTGCTTTATATCCCGCCTCTAGTCGGAGTGATGGCATTATCGGCTCACGAGGTTTCAGGGATTGGTGCCATTCAAGTACTATTTTCGACACTCGGCGGTGTGCTGGCGTATCGAAAAAGCGGATTTTTACATCGACCATTGATTTTATATATGGGGAGCAGTATATTGGCAGGGAGTTTATTAGGCAGCTATTTATCACATTTCCTTCCAGAGAAAGGCATCAATGTAGTCTATGGTCTGCTTGCCATTGTCGCTGTTATTTTAATGCTTGTTCCGAAAAAAGGTCAGCGGGCAGAAGCAGATGGAGAGGTGACCTTTCATAAAGGAATGGCGGCTGGTATTGCCTTTGTGATCGGAAGTGTATCGGGTGTATTAGGTGCAGGCGGTGCCTTTATTTTAGTGCCGGTGATGCTATCGATTCTCAAAATCCCTGTGCGGATGACGATTGCCTCGTCTCTGGCGATTACGTTTCTCTCTGCGATCGGCGCATCGGCTGGGAAAGTGCTGACTGGTCAAGTCATGTTCTTGCCTGCGCTTGTCTTAATGGTAGCCAGTTTGATGGCCGCGCCGATTGGGGCGAAAGTTGGCCAGAAAATCAATGCCGTTTATTTGCAATGGGCGCTTGCCGTGATGATTACAGCCACAGCGATCAAAATCTGGGTGGATTTATTATAAGAAAAAGACCAACAACTGAGAGCAAGGGCTCTTTTCCATGTGTTGGTCTTTTTTATTTCATGTCATCGTGCTCGATATACGTTTCAAGTGCAGGGTGGTACTCTTTTTGATAATGAAGATTGGGGCATGTTTTCACGACTTTGCCTTGCAAGGCATTGGACTTCGAGACATCTAATGCTGTTTTACATTTTGGACAGCGTTCGTTAAAAATTGAGAGCCAGCGCTTCATAGATCACCACTCCAGTTAAAGTCTTAAAAACCGATTATATTAATATGAATTATAGGGGATTGTGTGAAGGAGGTCAATGGACATTTGGCTCTTTTTAACAAAAAAGAAGCATCGTATAAGATGCTTCAGCGTATAGACAAACCCTTGCATTCTTTGTCAGCCTTGCATGCTGGCGCTCATGATTTTTAATTTCGCTCCGCGCAAGTGCTCGTCCTTCCTAGAGTCCAAAGGCTTTCCGTCACGCTGAAAAGAAGACAAAGGGCTAAAATAAAGTTCATTTTAGCCCTTGTCAACAATTTGAAGCATGATTAGTAGGCTTTTGCCCAGAACACCATATCAGAAGCAGGTTTCCCGCAGCAGACACATGTGTCAGAAACGGATTCTTGTTCAAACGGGATACAGCGTGATGTCGCCCCTGTTCTCTCTTTGATGTCGTTTTCGCAGTCTTCATCACCGCACCACATGGCTTTGATCAACCTGTTTTCTTCGGCAAGAAGCTGCTCGATGTCTTCGATTGTGTGGGCGTTTGATGTTTTTTCATGTAATCGTTCTTTTGCTTTTTCGTACATCGTCTGTTGAATGTCTTCAAGCGTGGACGTGATGGTTTGTTCAAGTGCATCTAACGTGACGGCTTGCTTTTCACCTGTGTCTCGTCTTGCGAGCATCACTTGGCCTTTTTCCATATCCTTTGGTCCTACTTCTACGCGTAATGGGATGCCCTGCATTTCGCATTCGTTGAATTTCCAGCCAGGCTGTTTATCACTTGCATCGATGTCAGCACGTGCGATGCGGGCGAGTCGATCCTTTAATTCATAGGCATGATCGAGGACACCTTCTTTATGGGAAGCAATTGGCACAACACGTACTTGGGTTGGCGCAATGTTTGGCGGCAGGACAAGCCCTCTGTCATCGCCATGCACCATGATCATAGCGCCAATGATTCTTGTGGTGAAGCCCCATGATGTTTGTTGGACATGCTCTAATTTTCCTTCTCGATTTAAAAATTCAATGCCAAACGCCTTGGCAAATCCGTTGCCGAAGAAGTGAGAAGTGGCGGTTTGCAGGGCTTTTCCGTCATGCATCAAGCTTTCAACCGTATAGGTGAAGCGAGCGCCAGCGAATTTTTCTTTCTCTGTTTTTCTTCCTTTAATGACAGGGATCGCTAGAAGCTCTTCACAAATAGACGCATAGACATGGAGCATTTTTTCTGTTTCTTCAATCGCTTCTTGCTCAGTCTCGTGACAAGTGTGCCCTTCCTGCCAGAGGAATTCAAGGGTTCTAAGGAATGGACGTGTTGTCTTTTCCCAGCGGACGACATTGGCCCATTGGTTATATAGCTTCGGTAAATCACGATAGGAGTGAATGATGTTTTTATAATGCTCGGCGAACAGCACTTCAGAGGTTGGTCTGACGCAGAGTCTTTCTTGTAATTCCGAATCACCGCCATGTGTCACCCACGCCACTTCAGGAGCAAAGCCTTCGATATGATCCTTTTCTTGCTGGAGAAGGCTTTCTGGGATAAAGAGCGGCATATAGACATTCTCGTGACCCGTTTCTTTGATTTGACGATCAAGTTCGTCGCGAATATTCTCCCAAATTTTAAAACCGTATGGCTGAATAATCATACTGCCTCTAACGCTTGAATAATCGACGAGACGCGCCTTTGTGACAACATCTGTATACCACTGGGCAAAGTCGTCTTCCATGCTTGTAATTTTCTCAACAAATTGTTTCTTTGACATGGTCTTTTTCCTCCTTTTAAAAAAACAAAAAAGCTGTGCTTTAAGTTAGGGACCATTCCTGGTGGTACCACCCTAATTTAAAGCACAGCTTTACACTCGATCATGATAACGGTATGAACCGCTGTATGAAACAGAACTAAATCGGCAGGTTCACTTGAAGATGTCAGTAGGAACTTCTCAGCACCGTTCCCTCTCTGGTAAAGATCGATTCAAGCTACTATTCCAGATCTACGTTGATTCTTGTTCGTTGATTTTTCATCAGTTTACCTGTAAATGGGGGAGAAAGCAAGTTGGTCCGCAAGTTCATTTCATGCCTTTCTGAGGTCGTTTATGTCGAAGAGCCATTGGCAAACATTTTCTATTTTTGCAGCTTGCACGTTATGGAAGGCTATGCTAATATATTTGAAGAAAAAAATAGACTTGTATAACCTCAATAATATGGTTTGAGGGTTTCTACCAGGATCCGATAAATCCTGATTACAAAAGCGCGCTTTCCTTTTTTGTAATCAGGGTTTTTTTGTTTGTCTGCACCCTGTATCAAAAGTGAAAGCCATGATATAGAGAAGGGATGTTAGACATGAACTGGAGAGTTTATTTATTAGCTGTTTCTACTTTTGCGGTTGGATTAGTTGAGCTTGTGGTCGGGGGCATTTTGCCAAGTTTAGCAGAGGATCTCAATGTGTCTCTTGCGACAGCTGGGCAGCTGATCACGGTATTTGCGATTGTGTATGCTATTTCAGCACCGGTGCTACTGACCGTCACAGCCAAAATCGAACGAAAGCGTCTTTATTTAATCGCATTATTGGTCTTTACATTAGGCAATGTATTCACATATTTTAGTTCTACCTTTGCCCTTGTCATGATCTCAAGGGTCTTGATTGCCATGAGTACAGCGCTTGTTGTGGTGTTATCATTGACGATTACCGCCAAGCTGGTGGAACCGGCGCATCGAGCGAAAGCATTAGGTCTGATTTTTATTGGGATTAGCTCATCACTTGTTCTCGGTGTACCGATCGGTATTTTTATTACAGAGAGCTTTGGCTGGAGAGTGATGTTTTTAGGAATCAGTATTCTGTCAGCGATATCGATGGTACTCATTTATTTTCTATTGGAGAAAATGCCTGTTGAAAAAGTCACACCGCTTAAAGAACAAATTCGTTCTTTAGGGCATCCGAAAATTTTCAGTGCACATTTGATTAGTTTGTTCATGCTTGCTGGTCATTATATGCTGTATTCTTATTTCACGCCATTTCTGATGGAAGTTCTGCATATGACTCCGTTTTGGATTAGTATTTGTTATTTGGTCTTCGGGCTTGCGTCGATTGGTGGGAATGGATTTGGCGGCTGGCTTAGTGACAAGCTTGGTTCAGGGAAAGCCATTTTGCTGGTGACAATCGCGTTTGCCATTGTGATGTTTATCCTTCCTTATACAGCGGGAGTGTTTATGCTCTTTATGGTGATGGTTGTCCTATGGGGTGCTCTTAGCTGGGCACTGACACCGGCTTTGCAGAGCTATTTGATTCAAACAGACCCTGTGACGTCTGATATTCAGCAGAGTTTGAATACATCCGCTTTGCAAATTGGGATTTCCATTGGATCAGCAGTGGGCGGCGTCATGTTTACAATGACTGGTTCATCCGTTGACTTGGCTAAATTCGGCGCTATTTTCGTGCTGATTGCCTTTAGCTGTGCAGTGATTTCATTAAAGAGACCGCCGCTTTATATGGATCGAGGGCATCACGCTGAATAGAAGAGAATAAGAACGTTTTCGTGTTAGTTAGCTGCCTCATCATAGGCAGCTTTTTATTTTTTTAAAACCACACCTTCACTTTTACCAGTAATGACTTCTTCTCCATGCTGATTGATATAACGGGAAAAAAGGTGGACACGATGGTATTTTTCAAGGGGTTCTACCTTGGTGACGGCCATCTGACAGGTAATGGTGTCACCTGTATAAACAGGGCGTATGAAGGTACATGTCATCTCTTGACCGATAAAATGAAACTGACCGCCAAGCTTCGTGGCTAGACTTGCTGTGAGAAAGCCGTGTACCATGAGCCTGCCTTGATCATCTAGCTCGGTATGATGTTTGCCGAGATCACCTGTCATGTCACCAAATTGAATCACATCTTCATGCGTATAGGTTTTGCTTGTTTGAAATTGATCGCCTGGTCGAACCATCTGTTTTTTCAGCTCCTTTTTTTAAATGTACCAAAGGAGTGAATGAATGTACATTCATTTTTGTGGTGAGATGTTGGAAGCAAAGAAGAGACAGGATGCCTTTCTTTGCCCTTGATACGTCAGGAAAAATGTCATCGACTATTCAAAAATAACCATTTCTCCAATTGGTTGAAATCCGGCACGCTGATAGATATGTTTGCCGTCATTTGAGGCTTGTAACATCACACACTTTTGTTTGTTATCTGTCTGGGTCAGAAGGTAATGAAACATGTCACTGCCAAGTCCTCTTCCGCGGTGTTCTGCCTTTGTGATGACATCATAAATACCGTAGCTGTCTGCTGTTTCAATCAATAAGCCCGTTGTGACCGGTTTGTTGTGTTCATATCCAACGAACATGCGGGTACTCGGGTGTAATCGTTCAATCGAAAAGCGCTGGAAATAGCTGTTTAAAGAGATTGCCTCAGGTGATCCTTCGAAAAGTTCGATAAATAAATGTTGATAATCGAGAAAGGTTTGATCGTCAGTCACTTCCTTGATCGTAAGCGATTGAGAGGTCCTTTGATCGATGTCGTTTGTATGTTCAAGCATCATGATGGTATTGCGTTCCACTTCTTGAAGCCCATATTTCTGCATGATATTCGACCAATCGGGGTGGAGCAGGCTTTGAGTGATCCATGTGCTGAATGTTAGTTGCTGTTGCTGCATTTGTTCGATGGCAGCTTCCACTTTTTGTTGATCTTGTATGTGCGCTGAAATGGGTAATAACAAATTGAACGTGTCAGTTGATATATGCGTGTTTGATAGAACGAAATCTTCCGTTGATAGGAACGATCCGTTTACAACAGAAGAAAACAAATTTATTTTTTCTTCTAACTGGCGAATGGCCATTTGCTGCTCTGTTTTCATTCTCTCACCTTCTTTTTTTGATTGAGGGTTACCTATCATAAATAATAGCAAAGAAAAGGAAATTGTGCGGTCTCTTGTAATCTAGTAAAAAAGTTCTCTTATTTATCAGGTCTGATGACCCATTCTTTTCCTCATCCCCACATTTCTTTTGACTCCTTTATTGATTATTAGTACCATTTTATTAACCAGTTAAGAGTGGAGGTTCAGATGGAAACAAACGAGCAGATTGTCTTAAAAGCGATTCAAGATTTGATTATGCATAGGGAAAAGAAACGGAACGATCCAACAGATCCACTGATTACCACGACTGATACACTCAAGCAAGATTGGACACTTACACAGCTTCATATTTTATCTATGATTCAAGCAAACCCTAATGAATCCAATAATACATTTCTTTCACAACAACTAAAACTATCAAAACCAGCCATTACAAAGGCTGTGAAAAAGCTCATCGAAAAAGGCATGGTCGACTATTGCCACCGGCAAGGTGACAAGAAATCCGTCTATTATTCACTGACAGAGGAAGGCACACAGCTTGCGGCACTGCATGATGAGCTTCATGAACAGGCAGTCTCCTCCTATTTAGAATTCCTCCATGAATTTAATGAAGACGAGCTACAGGTTATTGAGCGCTTCTTAAAGGCTTGGAAGGAAAAGATATAAATAACGGACCGAAAGCTTTCTATAAACTAGTTGCTTTCGGTTTTTTTATGGTAAAATTAACATATATTGACGTTATTCGTGATAATGATTGAGGGAGGGAACCGTGTTGGTGGAAGAGATGATGGAAAATTTCAAAAAATATGTATTTATCATGCCGTTCGTCGGATTGTTTGTCAGCTTGCTATTATTTGTTTATTTTTTTGGGATCACAGGAGTTGAAGGGTCCATGTGGGCGGCTGTTTTGTATTGTGCTCTCCCCTTTTTGATGTACACGATACTCTGTTTGCCTTTATGGATTTATTTTAAAGTCAGCAAAAAACGTTCAATACATAGAAATGAGGAACATACATGATCGTTGTCAGCGCTTGTCTTGCGGGATTAAAGGTCCGTTATAATGGCAGCCATCGATTAGATCAACGTATCGAGGAGCTTGTGCAGGAAGGAAAGGCGGTAACAGTTTGCCCTGAGCTGCTTGGCGGTTTCTCTACACCAAGACCTCCCGCTGAAATTATTGGTGGAGATGGTCATGATGTCTTACGGGGGCAGGCTGCTGTTGTTGATGTTCATGGAACAGATGTGACAGAGATGTATGTAAATGGTGCACAAGACACGCTTAAGCAGGTTCAGACTCTTGGCGCAACATCCGTCGTGTTAAAAGAGTACAGCCCTTCTTGCGGAAGCCGGATGATCTATCGGGGAGAGTTTAACGGGAAGACAAAGGCTGGGGACGGTGTGACGTCTGCCTTGCTGAAACAGCATGGGATTCAAGTATTCTCTGAGGAGGATGATTGGACCTCGCTGTTTGTGTAGGGATAAGTAGAAATCTATTTAATTAAAAAACAAATATATTTACATCAAAATTTTGTGTTGTTAGTATGTGAAAAATGAAATTAGATCATAGTAGCCCTTGCATGGTCTATTTTCATGCATGATCTTTCGCACATTCGGGTATAGTGCATGGTAAGCAAAAATGAAGCGGAGGTTTGTTTGATGAGTGGATTAACAGATACAGTCACATTAGCAAACGGAGTGAAAATGCCGAAGCTTGGCTTTGGTGTATGGCAAGTAAAAGATGGGGATGAGGCTGTAAATGCAGTCAAAGACGCACTAGAAGCGGGCTATCGCAGTATAGATACAGCAGCGGCCTATCAAAATGAAGAAGGTGTTGGCAAAGCCATTCAGCAATCAGGCATCTCTCGCGATGATCTGTTCATTACGACAAAAGTGTGGAATAGTGATCAAGGATATGAGTCAACGCTTGAAGCTTTTGAAACAAGTATGAATAAACTTGGTTTGGATGTATTAGATCTTTATTTAATCCATTGGCCGGTTGAAGGCAAATATAAAGAAACGTGGAAAGCGCTAGAGAAGCTGTATAAGGACGGCCGCGTGAAAGCCATTGGCGTGTGTAACTTCCATCAGCACCATTTAGAAGATTTATTAGAAGAGGCAGAAGTGGTACCAATGGTCAATCAAATTGAGCTGCATCCGAAGCTGACGCAGGAGCCTTTACGTGACTACTGCAAGGCAAAAGGCATTCATGTAGAAGCATGGTCGCCATTAGGCAGCGGGAAACTTCTTAACCATCCGGTGCTTCAAGATATTGCGAAAAAACATGAGAAGTCAGTGGCGCAAGTCATTCTTCGCTGGGACTTGCAGCATGGCATTATCACCATTCCGAAATCTGTGACGAAGAGCCGAATCATCGAAAACACAAACGTATTTGATTTCGAGTTGTCCGCCCATGAAATGAGTGTCATTGATCAGCTCAATGAAGATGAGCGCACGGGTCCAGACCCAGATAACTTCGATTTTTAATATAAGAAAAGCACGGGCGGGATGCCTGTGCTTTTTTATTTGCCGGTAAGTTCAGACCGTTTTTTGAGGCTGATAGGTCTCAATGATTTGAATGGCGTCGACAATTTGCTCTTTCGTATAGTCTCCAATCAAACAAAAGGTTTCATCTGTACGTGCAGCATGGTTTGCCACTGTATGTGCTGCTTCCTCTAGCTGAGCTGTGATGCCAAGCTCACGCATCGTTCTAGGTAATCCGAGTGTTTGATAGAGCTCAAGTAATTCTTCTACTTCCGTCATACGGTTTTCTGCGGCAAGCTGAACGAGAATGCCATAGGCCACTTTTTGTCCATGTAACACATGATGTGTTTCATCAATAAATGTTAATCCATTATGAACGGCATGGGCTCCTGCCATTCTGCCATAACGTCCTCCATAGCCGCCGACTGTTCCGGCTAACGTAATAATCGTATCTGTTACATCTGCAAAGGCTTGAGAAAGCTGACCTGTTTTTAAACTGCTAACGGCTTCTTCACTATGAGTCAGAAGAATGTCACGAACGTACACTGCCTGCTTTAATGCAGCATGTACCATGAGCGGCAAGGTGCTTTTTGTGTTACGAATAATGGCTTCCGCTTCATACCATTTTGCCAGCGTATCCCCAATTCCGCTTTGGAGATAGGAAAGAGGAGATGAAAGCAAAAAAGTATGATCAATTAACGTGAGATAGCTGGACCGCTTATGATAGTCGACCCTCATAAAATTTCCCTTGTCATCATAAATGACGCTGAGCGGTGTAGAAGCCGCACATGTCCCAGGAATCGTCGGCACCATGATCACTTCAATTTGGAGAGCGTCGGCAACAGACTTCGCTGTATCTAAAATCGTGCCGCCACCGATTCCGATGATCACGTCTGAACTCTTGAGTTCTTCCGCAATTCGTGTGATCGCATTTGGTGAACTGTAACCTTTATGCTGAACAACAGGCCACTCGGATGGAAGCTTTGTGTACTGTGAAAAGGCTTGATATGAGTCATATCCTGTCACTATAGCTGGTGACTGAAAGGGAGTAACAAGTGACTCGATTTCATGATAAATCCCCTTTTGAGAAATAAACTGGTTAGGACCGCTTCTGACGATCTCTTCTGGCTGGATCATTGACTTATGCTCCTTTACGAAATCAAATAGTTCTTAAATCATCTCATTTTACAGAAAGTTCTGTCAAATAATCGAACAATATGAGACCATAGACCCTTCCGTTTTATGGAATTGAACTACTGACATTGCCTTAAGGTATGTATTTCCTGTATGATATAAAATGGTATGTTTTGATTAAATTTAAGAGGTGTTTATATATATGGAAAAACAATATCGTGTATTACTTTACTATCAATATGTCCCCATTGAGGATCCAGAAACGTTTACAGCAGAGCATCTAGCATTCTGTAAGGAACTTGGTTTGTTAGGTCGTATTCTTGTTTCATCTGAAGGCATAAACGGAACCGTTTCTGGTACCATTGAGCAGACGGACAAGTACATGCAAGCATTGAAAGAAGATCCACGCTTTGCGTCCATGCCAATTAAAATTGACGAAGTAGATGGTCATGCGTTTAAGAAAATGCACGTCCGCCACCGAAATGAATTGGTGAATTTAAGTCTTGAAGATGATGTGAATCCGCTAGAATTAACGGGGAAACATCTCAGCCCAGTTGAATTTTACGAGCAAATGCAATCACCTGATACGGTCGTGATTGATGCACGTAATGATTATGAGTTTGATGTCGGTCACTTCAGAGGTGCTGTGCGCCCTGACATTGAGACATTCCGTGAATTACCTGAGTGGATTCGTGACAACAAAGAGATTCTTGAAGGGAAAAAAATTCTGACGTATTGCACAGGCGGCGTACGCTGTGAGAAATTCTCAGGATGGTTAAAGCGTGAAGGCTTTGAAGATGTATCCCAGCTTGACGGTGGAATTGTCACGTACGGAAAAGACCCAGAAGTTCAAGGAAAGCTATGGGACGGTCAATGTTATGTGTTTGATAACCGCCTAACGGTTCCAGTCAATCAAACAGAGCACGTCGTGGTAGGAAAAGATTTCTTCACTGGCGAACCTTGCGAGCGTTATGTGAACTGTGCGAACCCTGCGTGTAACCGCAAAATGATTGCAACAGAAGAAAGCGAGCATAAATATATGCGCAGCTGCAGCCATGAATGCCGCACAAGCGAACGTAACCTTTATGTGAAACAACATAATTTGTCTGAAGAAGAAGTTCAAGAAAGACTAGCTGTCATTGAAAAAGAACAAGCAATCTCACAAGGATAAGAGGGTTTCCCTTTTATCCTTTTTTCTTTGAATGATACGTGTTCAGAGGGAAGAGGAAGTCATTTCCTCTTTCTTTTTTGTTTTGTTTTTTTCAAAATAAGGGTAAAGGTAGTTAATCAGTCTAATAGATTGAACAGTTGAAAAAGCGCTTTCTTTTGAAATAAGCATGTTCGACTATTTCAGAAAATGGAGAATTGAGAGATAATATAACAGGCAAAAAAATGAACAAAGATAAAAGTTCAGATCAGAAAGTATTTGCCAATGGAATGAAAGGTGAGCTGCTATAAAAGAAAGGCGCTTGCTCGACACATGCTCTGTATTTTAATCGAAAGGTGTTATGAACATGAATCATTTGCATCGTAGGATGGGAACTTTCGCTTTAATGATGGTAGGTCTTGGCTCAATCATTGGTTCAGGATGGCTCTTTGGTGCGTGGCGGGCTGCTCAAATCGCCGGCCCTGCTGCTATTTTGTCATGGTTGATCGGGATGGTTGTTATTTTATTTATCGCATTGTCTTATAGTGAACTCGGGTCGATGTTTCCAGAGGCAGGCGGAATGGTCAAATATACGCAATATTCACATGGCTCTTTTATTGGATTTATCGCCGCTTGGGCAAACTGGATCGCCATTGTCTCAGTGATTCCTGTTGAGGCAGTGGCCTCCGTTCAATACATGAGCTCATGGCCTTGGGAGTGGGCAAAGTGGACAAGCCATTTGGTCACAAAAGGGGTTTTGACGACCGAGGGGCTCATGGTGGCAAGTGTGCTGCTGGTGATTTATTTTCTGCTCAATTATTGGACAGTTGGGTTGTTTTCAAAGGCGAATACATTCATTACGGTTTTTAAAATCGTCATTCCAGGATTAACAATTGGTGCGCTCTTATTCGTAGGTTTTCATAGTGAGAATTTTACTTCTGGAACAAGTATTGCGCCGAACGGCTGGGCGAGTGTGCTGACAGCTGTCGCAACATCAGGGATTGTGTTTGCTTTTAATGGCTTCCAAAGCCCGATTAATATGGCAGGAGAAGCGAAAAATCCAGGGCGTTCGATTCCAATCGCCATTGTTGGATCGATTTTGATTGCAACGGTCATTTATGTGCTGCTGCAAATCGCTTTTATTGGCGCTGTCGATCCATCAATGATTGTGAATGGCTGGGGGCATTTGAATTTCAACTCGCCATTTGCTGACCTTGCCATTGCGCTAGGGATCAACTGGCTTGTCCTTATTTTATATGCAGATGCGTTCGTTTCTCCTTCTGGAACAGGGATTACGTATACGGCGACGACGTCTCGTATGATTTATGGGATGGAAAAAAACAAGTACATGCCGAGTGTACTTGGTCGTCTGCACCCAATTTATGGTGTGCCTCGTCCAGCGATGTTTTTTAACTTAGGCGTATCGTTTATCTTTCTGTTTTTGTTTAGAGGATGGGGGGTTCTCGCTGAAATTATCTCTGTGGCGACCCTGATTTCCTATTTGACAGGACCTGTGACAGTGATGACGCTGAGAAAGACGGGCACAGATTTATATCGTCCACTGCGAATTAAAGGACTCAGCATCATTGCTCCGCTTGGTTTTGTCTTTGCATCATTGACACTGTACTGGGCGAGATGGCCACTGACGGGTCAGGTGCTGTTCATTATTCTCATCGGTCTGCCAATCTATTTTTACTATCAAGCAAAAGCGAAGTGGAAGGGCTTTGGCCGTCACTTTAAAGCAGGTGCTTGGATGGTTGTGTATTTGCTTGTGATGATGACGATTTCTTGTCTCGGCAGTGATAAATTTGGCGGGTATAACGTCATTCATTATGGTTGGGATATGGCGCTCATTGCAGTTGTGGCGTTGTTATTTTATATGTGGGCACTCAAAAGTGGATTTGAAACAGAGTTTTTAGAAGATGCGAAAAAAATTAATGATGAACTGCGTGCTTCTCAGAAAGAAGCCGCCTCATCTAAGGAATAACGGAAGGGCTGCCTGAATACTGCGGGCAGCCTTTTTATTTGGATAGATGATGCATGACATGCTGCTTTAGCCAAGTGGTAACGCCGTGTAGAACGGTGGCTGTCACAAGACAGATAAGCGCATATCTCCATAGCTGATCTAAGCCTTGTCCACTAAGCCAAAAAACAATACCTAGAATAAAGAGAGTCAGAATGAACATGAATAAAAAAGATGCTGACCAGAAAAAAGCCTTCATCGAAGGTCACCTCCTCGGGGTATTGTATGCAGGCCGAGGGAGGATCAGACCAGCAAGAAAGAAGTGAAAATATCGTTAAATCTATTTCAAAAGTCAGATAAAAATGCCAAGTGATTTGACAGTTGTGTTAAGATGAGAGCATATTTTGAGTGTAGATGGCTGGTTATAGACGGAGGTGTTTGGAGATGCAGATTCAAAAGGTTCTAAACAATAATGTCATTAGTGTGATAGATGAACAAGGAAAAGAAATCGTCGTCATGGGCAGAGGCATCGCTTTTCAAAGACGTCCCGGCGACCCGGTGGACGAGGCGTTAATTGATAAAGTGTTCCGCCTAGAAGATCATTCCGTACATGAGCGGATGAAAATGCTGCTTCAAGAGGTTCCATATGATGTCGTCAAGGTGACCGAGGAAATGATCCAATACGCACATACAAAGCTGAACCGAAGATTAAACGAAAGTCTGCATGTATCGCTGGCAGACCATATTCATTACGCCATTGAACGATTAAAGAAAAACCACTTGATTGAGAATTCGCTGATTTGGGAGATTAAACGTTTATACAAAGATGAGTTTCTCGTGGCGAAGGAATGCCTTGAGATGATTGAAGATCGTCTTCATATTGAACTGCCTGAAGATGAAGCGGGCTTTATTGCCATGCATATCATTAATGCAGAGCTCAATGAAGACATGAATACAACGGTCAATATCACAAAAGAAGTGAATGCCATACTGACCATTGTGAAATATCACTTGAACATGGAATTTGATGAAGACTCGCTCAACTTTTATCGTTTTCTCACACATTTACGCTTTTTCGTACAGCGTCTCATCAACGAAACGTTACTCGTCAGTGAAGATCAAGATTTATATCAGCTGATTAAAGTGAAATATCCGAAGGCGTACGAATGCGCAAAGAAAATCGCGGAATATGTGTATCAAACATATCATCGCGATCTAACATCAGAGGAGATGCTCTATCTATCGATTCATTTGAATCGACTCATCAAACGAGAAAAATAAAGATAGAATTTTAAAAGAAAGCGTTGACATCATAAAAAGTGAGTGGTACTATTTGCTCATAAACATAAAAGAATACGGTTTCACAATGATCGTCTTAGAGGATTGTGACTGTTCGGCAGGCAAAACCTAAACGTTCACTGAAAAAGCGCAATAGCAAGTTGCGACTATTTTTGGTGCCCGTTTAGGTTTTTATTTTGCCTAAAAACGTATTTTTTTGAAAAAAAGGGGGTTTTTGTATGAGTCATCGTCAATTAGCAGAAGACATTATCAAACATATCGGGACAGAGAAAAATGTTCATTCATTGGTTCACTGTGCCACAAGACTTCGCTTCACATTAAATGACAGATCAAAAGCAGATAAAGTGGCCATTGAAAAATTAAATGGTGTGGTGACTGTCATGGAAAGCGGCGGCCAGTTTCAGGTGGTCATTGGCAACACCGTACCAGAGGTATATCGAGAGATTGGGGAGTTTACGAATCTATTAGAGGATTCCACTTCTTCATCTGCAAGATCAAGTGAAGAAAGTACAAGTCTTTTCGGAAAATTCGTCGACATTGTTTCTGGAATTTTCACACCGCTTCTAGGTGTCATGGCGGGTGCCGGTATTTTAAAAGGACTTCTAGGCATCTGTATCAATGCAAAATGGTTATCTCCTGAAGATACGTCGTATCAAATTTTATTTGCCGCATCAGACAGCTTGTTCTACTTCCTGCCGCTGCTGCTCGCATTCACTTCTGCTAGGAAGTTTAAAGCGAATCCATTTGTCGCTGTGACGATTGCAGGTGCACTGATCTACCCGACTATTCAAGAGCTCACAAAAGGCGGCGGAGATGTGTCGTTCTTCGGCATTCCGGTTGTCTTAATGTCTTATACATCAACGGTTATCCCGATTATTTTGGCAGTGTTTGTGATGGGATATATCGAACGTTTCTTTAACAAAGTCATTCATGAAAGTGTGAAAAACTTTATTACACCACTGATTTTACTGGTCACGGTCGTTCCACTGACACTGATCGTATTTGGACCATTTGGTGTGTATGCAGGGAACGGAATTGCAGCCGTCCTGCTGAAAGTATTCTCCTTTAGCCCTACACTTGCCGGTGCTTTAATTGCGATGGCATGGCAGGTTCTTGTCATCTTCGGTATCCATTGGGGGCTTGTGCCAGTCATTTTAAATAATATTGCGGTTCATGGAAAAGATCATATTAAGCCGGCCACTGCGCCAGCTGTATTTTCACAAGCCGGTGCTTCAATCGGTGTTATGCTGAAAACAAAGAACAAAAAGCTGAAATCATTAGCTGGATCGACAGCGGTTTCTGCTGTATTTGGAATTACAGAACCTGCTGTATACGGCGTCACACTTCGTTTGAAAAAACCATTTATTGCAGCGGTTATCTCTGCCGGTGTCGGTGGTGCCATTATCGGTTATTCACAAAGTATTGCGATCGCGTCAGGTCTTCCGAGTTTACTGACACTTCCGATCTTCTATGGTCAAGGATTTACAGGATTCTTAATCGGAATTTCCGTTTCATTTGTCCTTTCAATCGTCTTAACCTATTTGATTGGATTCAAAGACCCTGTGGATGAAGAAGATGCTCCTGCAGCTAGTTCTGCACCAGCATCTGAAAATGAACATGGTGTCAAAGCAGCTCATGTGAAAAGTCCTTTATCTGGCGAAGTCATCAAGCTAGAAGAGGTGCAAGATAAAGCCTTCTCATCTGGCGCATTAGGTAAGGGCGCAGCCATTATTCCATCAGAAGGCAAGTTGTTTGCACCAGTAACTGGAGTCGTGACAACGGTATTCCCAACAGGACATGCATACGGTCTCACCTCTGAAAGCGGAGCAGAAGTACTCATTCATATTGGACTGGATACTGTACAACTTGGGGGCCGTCATTTTACGCCGAAGGTTGAGCAGGGCCAAACCATTACAGAAGGTGAACTGCTTGCGGAGTTTGATATTGAGGCCATTCAAGCAGCAGGTCTTTCTGTCACAACACCTGTGATTATTACCAATTCCGGTGAATTTAGCGATATCATTGAGACAGAAGAAAAACAAGTGACACCAGGACAATCATTTTTACACTTAGTTTAAGAAAGGGAGGACATAATCATGAGATATTCAACACTAGCACCATTTCCAAAAGACTTTTTCTGGGGCGGATCGACTTCCGCCTATCAAGTAGAAGGTGCATGGAACGAGGATGGCAAGGGGCCTTCAGTCATTGATATGAGAGAAAGCTATCCTGAAGGAACAACTGATTTTAAGGTAGCCAGCGATCACTATCATCGATATAAAGAGGACGTGAAGATGTTTGCAGAAATGGGCTTGAAGGCTTATCGTTTCTCCATTGCATGGACACGTATCATTCCAGATGGAGATGGGGAGATCAATCAAAAGGGAATTGACTTCTACCATTCTCTCATTGATGAATTGCGCCGCTATGACATTGAACCAATTGTGACGATGTATCACTTTGATTTACCTCATGCGCTTCAAGTGAAAGGCGGATGGTCAAATCGTTCGACAGTCGATGCGTTTGAACGTTATGCGGAGGTTTTGTTCCAGGAGTATGGCGAGAAGGTAAAATATTGGTTGACCATTAATGAACAAAACATGATGATCTTACATGGATCAGCTCTAGGTACACTGGATCCAAATTTAGAAAATCCGAAAAAAGAACTATATCAGCAGAACCACCATATGCTTGTGGCACAGGCGAAAGCCATGACGCTTTGTCATCGTTTGCTGCCTGAGGCAAAAATCGGACCAGCGCCAAACATTGCCCTTATTTACCCGGCATCTCCAAAACCTGAGGATGTCATTGCTGCGGCTAATTACAATGCGATCCGCAACTGGCTATATCTTGATATGGCGGTATTCGGTCGTTATAACAACCTTGCATGGGCATACATGAAGGAAAAAGACATTCTTCCTGTGATTGAAGAGGGAGATATGGATATTTTGAAAAGTGCAAAACCAGACTTCATAGCCTTTAACTACTACACATCTCAAACGGTTGAAGCGAGTAAAGGAGATGGCAATGATGAATTTGCCCGCGGCGGAGATCAGCATTTAAAATCTGGTGAAGATGGCGTCTACAAAGGCGGCAACAACCCGTTCTTAAGTAAAAATGCATTTGGCTGGGAGATTGACCCTACCGGTTTCCGATCAACGATGCGTGAGATTTACGACCGCTATCAGCTACCTCTTATTATTACGGAAAACGGGCTGGGCGCTTTTGACAAGTTAGAAGAGGATGGATCGATTCAGGATGATTACCGAATTGATTATTTAGAAAAACATATTGAACAAATCAAATGGGCGATCACTGACGGTGTTGAGGTATTCGGGTACTGCCCATGGTCAGCCATCGACTTAATCAGTACACACCAAGGCTGCTCAAAACGTTACGGTTTTATCTACGTCAACCGTGATGAATTTGACCTGAAAGACCTGAAGAGAATTCGGAAAAAGAGCTCTTATTGGTATGAAACATTGATCGAGCAAAATGGAGAGAACATCGGGAAGTAACAGAAAAAAGCCAGTCACCTTATTAACGGGTGGCTGGCTTTTTTGTTCGTTCACGGCTTGTGTCATTTGTCTATCATAGAAGTTTCCTTAAATCTATCTTAAATCCATTGATACACTCATTTTGATTTGATAACCTTGATTTTGGAATTTAATACAAAAGGAGGAATATGAACAAAATGTTCAAAAAAACACTTTTAACCCTAATTACCCTAGCTCTTGTCATATCAATATGGACTCCATTTTCATCAGAAGCATCAGCAGAAACACACTCTATCAATTCACAAGAATTAAAAGCGTTAGTAACACCGACGGTTCTACAAAATGAACAAGCTAACAAAGAATTAGACGAACTTGAAAAGAAAATGGGGGAATACATAGAAAACCTTCCATTTACAGAAAAAGAATTTGAAAACATGACAGAGTCAGAACAAAATAAAGTGATCGATCAATATTTCAACAATGAAGAATTTTTAGCTTTAGAAAACCGAATGAAACAACTTGACTCGAAAAGTAGTCAGAGTGAAATCACAACACAAGCACTACCAATATTTTTCGTACCAATCGCAATGACCGTAGGAAGAGTTGCTTTATGGGCCATAAGATCAAAAGGCGCAAAAGTTGCACTGAAGTATTTGAAAAACAGAATAAAAGGTTTTGGGAAGAACTATCATATCGATTGGTATGTAAAAAATAGAAAAGGAAAAGTCGAGAGTCTTGTAAAAGTGTTCCATAAAAAAGGAAAAAAGAAAATACGAGTATTTGCAGTTGATAACGGAGTCATACCACTAAAACCAGGATCATCAAACTGGTACTGGCATTTTCACGTAGCTCCAAAAATTAATATACACCATGCTCTGAGAGCATCAGTACCAAGTAAACACAAAGCTGTAAAAGGTAGAACAATACTCCACTAAAAAAGAAAAGCCCTATTAGGAGGGCTTTTCTTTTTTAGCATCGTAATCTTTAATAATTTCAATTGGATCAATTGCATCATCATCTTGTACATATTGCTCTACATAAGGAGTCATCAACTTCTCAAACTTATTTTCATCATCTACTAAAGCAATACAAGTTTCATATCCTTCAAAATCAGATGGGTATAAATTTGCAACAGCACTACCAGTTTTTAAAGCCTGATCTATCGCATTTTTTAATTCCAATAGACCTTTCCTGTTTCCTAAAATCAATGCTTCTCTATGATGAGTTTCTTGAGCATATATATTACACATCTCTAAAACATCATCATCATCCACTTGAATAGACATACAAAAAGCACCTCCAAAGTAAAATTTAGTTAATTATATAATTATTGATGCCAACATGCCAAGACCTCAAACGTCTCATTGGCTACTTTATCCTCATCTTCTTCAATCCTGCTCAGAGTTTCTTCCTAGGCATCAATACGCTATTTCCAAAACTGTCACCAACATTTTTTTGCCCTTTTTTTCCTCCTGCTCCGTTGCCGTAATTAATTTTTTAGTTTCTTGAGTTTCTTTTATGGCGTCTAACAGCTTTTTATCTCTTTCAAGAAGACTGCTTTGTATGTATGCTTGCTGTTTTTTCAACTTGCTGGAGTTTACCGATCACATCTTACTCTCTACTATCATTATACCCCGAATTTCATCTCATTTATAGACTGTTTTCCGCCCGCATCAGCCCGTATACTGTTATACGCAAGTCAAAAACGATAAGGGATGTGGCTGTATGAATGACAAGAAAGATGTTTTAGATCCTGGGCCGTTTTTTCATGGGACGAAAGCGGAATTGAAGATTGGGGACCTGCTTGAACCGTTGCATTTATCCAATTATCAGGATAAACAATCGAACCACATCTATTTCACCGGAACATTAAATGCAGCCAAATGGGGAGCTGAATTAGCTCGGTCTGATGCAAAAGAGAGAATTTATGTTGTAGAACCGACAGGCGAGTTTGAAGACGATCCGAATTTGACTGACAAAAAATTTCCCGGTAACCCGACCCGTTCCTATCGATCGAAATCCCCTTTGAAAATTGTCGCAGAATTAGGCGCTTGGGAAAGACATTCCGATGAAGAAATCAACCATATGCTGACGTCGTTGAAAAAGTTAAGGGAAGAAGGAAAAAATGTCATATACGATTGATTCGTATGTGAGGAATAGATGAATAAAAGGCCGCCCGATTTCACTTGGGCGGCCTTATGTGCTATTGAAACAGGACATGCATCAGCTCATCAAATGTCCTTGCATGTGTCAAGGAGTGAAGGCGGTCAGGACTGTCTAACAAATCGACAGCTTGTTCAAAAAATTGATTCATGCAGGCAGCGTCATCTTTCTGAATGGCTAACAAGAAAATCAGAGATACTTGATCGCCCTGCCAATCAATTGGCTGTTTCAATCGTGCAATTGCCACGCAGGAGGTGCCTTCATTTGTGATGAGCGGGTGAGGCATCGCAATCCCCTTGCCAAGATAAGTAGATGACATTTGCTCCCGCTCCAGCACGGAGGAACGAAAAGAAGATGAAACAAGCTGATGCGCCTCCAGCCGGCTGCAAAGCGTATCTAATACCTCTTCCTTGCTTGAAAGGTCCACATCCAACAAGGTCAATCGTTCTTGGAAAAAAGCCATCAGCTCCTGCGAAGGGGCACCGTGTCCGTTTAACAGGTGAATGACCTCACTCACACGCTGGACATCATGATGTTCAAAAAAAGCATTCACTTGAATGATTGGTTTCCCCTTTGGTGCGAGAGGTACGGTTGTAATAATCACATCACATGGCAAAGTCGTGCTAAAAGCGTAATCCTGATAAGAATA
This sequence comes from Bacillus sp. iso_77, assembly GCF_056173625.1. Taxonomy (NCBI): domain Bacteria; kingdom Bacillati; phylum Bacillota; class Bacilli; order Caryophanales; family Bacillaceae; genus Bacillus; species Bacillus sp. iso_77. The sequence continues at coordinate 256,562 of NZ_CM149683.1, forward strand.
AAGCTCAACAATCTCAAGCTCATGTTGAAAGGCCGCCTTCAATTTAATTTCAAGCAGACGTGCCGTTCCTAGTCCAGACCCGCATACAATAATGGCCCTCTTTTTTTGTGAGGTGTCAAGATGACTTCTTTCAAATGAAGCAGCAATATGTAAGGCAACATATGCCGCTTCATCTTCATTTGGCGTCCGCACCAGCTGTAAGGCATTGAGTCCGCTGACGGCCAAATCAAACGGATAAGGGTAAGATGTTTTGATCTCATGCAAAAGTGGATTTTGTAAAGACACGCCGTATTGAATTCGATTTAATAATGGCTTCATATGCAGCATCAAATCTTGACGCAGGATATCATCATCTACAAAACGATGACCGCTTGTTTTTTCAATGTGCTGGAGAAATCGTGTCACTGCCTGACGTACTTCTTCTGTTGTTTGGTGCTCATCGATTTCTTTCCACGTTTGATTCGCTAAGAGATGCATCACCAAGTAATCTGTTTCATCCTCTGATAAGGTGACATGAAACGTGTCGCTTATTTGATGCGTGATCTTTTGAGCGATTCTTGTTAACACTGGCGGTCTTTGTGTGTGAGTAGTACTGGCGGGTATCCGCTGTTTTTTTTGCGTTTGTTGAATGGCAATCGCTAAGTGAATCACTAAATTCTTTAGGGCAATATCTTTAATGAGCAGTGATTCTTGATATAGATTTGTCAGCACAATGGATCGAATGGTTTCAAGTGAAATGTCAGGGAAATGAAGCTGTTCCCGCTCAGTTATATGAGATAGGGCGGGTTCTTCTTCAAGCAGTAAGTCTGCGTAGCACGTCCTTTTTTGCAATTCGTCTCCGTCTACTTTTAAGCCAAACCCAGGCTTTGAGACAAGGGTCATACCGTAACGGGCTAACAGCTCCCGTCCTTTTTTTAAATCACTGCTGACCGTCATACGGCTGATGAACAATTCTTCTGCTAATTGATCAATTTTTAAGTAGTCTGATTGAAGCAATAGTTTTCTCATCATAAATCGTATGCGCTCTTCTGGCATGACGGGTACGAGAGAGCGGGCAGGAAGCTTTTGCTGATGAAGCCAAAGCAGGAAAGCGTCTTGGTCACTTGTTAAGAGCGTATACCCTTTCCCGCGGATGGTCTTGATCATGGCTCCAGCTTGCGTTAACAGCTCGTTTGCTTCTTTGATTAAATTGCGGATGGAGCGGTCAGATAAGCGAAAAGAGGCAGTGAGCTCCTCCAGCTTCACGAACCCTTTCGTTTCAAATAGCCGCTGAATGAGCTGGTAGGTTCGAGTATCTGCCGTCATCATCATTGCGCCGCTCCTTGTTCCTTTAAGGCATCAGCTCCAAGGGCGATGGCTCCCATTAAACCAGATAATCCGTCAAAGGAAGGCTTTGTGACGATTTCATTTAATGGCTTTGGTAGTTGTAAGTAACCATGAAGTCGCTCGTCTGTTTCTTCAAGGATGAGCGGCAGCAAGGCCGGCTGTTTCATGACACCTCCACCCAAAATAATGCGTTCTGGTGAAAGGGTGAGTAATAAATTTGCGGTCATTTGCCCAAGATAATAAGCTTGAAGTGACCAGGCAGGGTGCTCCTCTGGCAGCATTTGTGCCAATGTATGATAGCGGCCTTCTATGGCAGGTCCGGATGCCAGTCCCTCTAAACAATCATGATGTATAGGGCAGCAGCCCCCATAGGTGTCATGAGGGTGGCGCTGAACGGTGATATGTCCCATTTCTGGATGAAGCAGTCCGTGAATGAGGCGGTTTTCAATATAGGCACCGCCGCCGATTCCCGTCCCAACCGTGATATAGATCAAGGAATTTGGTCTGTCTGTTTCTGTTGAAAAACGAGCTTCACCGAGCGCCGCACAGTTCACATCTGTATCAAGCTTCATAGGGAGACCGAGTGCATGTTTTAAGGTTGAGAGTAATGGAAATTGGCGCCAAGCTGTTTTGGGTGTTTCGAGAATCGTTCCATAGCTGGGGCTGTGTTCTTTTACATCGACAGGTCCGAATGCGCCTATGCCAATCGCATCAACTGGATGCTCTGTAAAGTATTCGATCACTTGCCGGCATGTTTCTTCTGGGTTCCCTGTTGCAAAGGAAGTCATATGTTCAATCGTTCCGTCTGTTGTTCCGTAGCCGCAGACAAATTTTGTACCGCCTGCTTCGATGCCTCCAATTCGCATGATCGATGCCCTCCATTAAAGAGAGGCGGAATCCAAATGGATCCCGCCCCTACATGTTCATTTTTTCTTTACAATGTAGGTTTGTACCTGACAAGGTGTGAGCGGTTCAATGTGTAATGATCCATGTTGTGCTTTCAGTCTATGTCCTTCAGGTGTTTCGCCTAAATTCGCTGTTTCTCCATGTTGTAGAGATGAACTATTGATTGAAGCGGCTGTTTGACGTGTTAAATATGGATTGAAGAGACGAATGACAATGCCTGTTCCATGCTCTTCTTTTTTCAAAGCGCTTAGAACGACCCCGTCTGTCTCAATGTCAAGCAGGCTATAAGTAGATTGTAAGTCTTCTTTTTCATCTCGGAAAGAGAAAATTAAACGACCGTTTAAAAAGTCTGCCCGCTCGTAGCACTGAACCGGGGTGGTGTAACGTTTAGCAAGCTGAGCCAAGTGTCCTTCACTCACCGCTTCTTGGCTATAGTGCATGCCAAAGGAGAATGATAGCGATCCTTGAAGCTGGGCATCAGGTGTTTCCACGATTTTTTCTCCAGAAGCCCGGCCGGGACGGTAAAGAAGGTTTTCTTTCCCCATTTTTCCGAAACAGCGGAAGAGTGTATACGCGATCGTTGTGTAGTCTTCTCCTGTGATCTGGTATTCTCTCACGCAGTCCGTCAACAGCGCGACACCGTATGCTTCATCACGAAGTGCAGTAAAGGATTGCATCGGTTCAATGGTGATCGGTTTTTCTTCCCAATGTTCATTGCTCCACCATTCAAGCTCTTGCGTGAGCTCAGTTGGGCGTTCGATGGTTCCAAACTGCTGATCGCTCAATGATACTTTTGATGCGATACCTGTATCAAAGAGGACACGCAGACGATGATCTAACGCATGATTGTCGACATCGACATGAAAACGGATGACAGGCTCATCTTTGTTTAATGCCACCTTCGCTGTAATCGGGAGAGAAGTCGTGACTGCTTGCTGAGAGCGCTCTTCTAAGTCATATGGAACCGTGAGAGTAAGCTGGATGGTGAGCTCTTCTTGCAAGCCGCTTTTAGACACTGTGATGTCTGTCGAAGAAAGATCCTTGGATGACACATACAGATCCTCGCGCGGCGGGGAATAGTTGTAGGAATCCCCATCATCTCCGTTGTCTTCAAAGATCATTTGCTCAGAGAACGTTCGTCCAGTCTGTTTATCCGTAATTTCTAATGACCCATTGTCATTTGCTGTAATGCGGTAAAACGTATTTTCAATGACATGGCCTTCTGTTTTTTCTAAAATGGATTCACTAGATTCATCGAAAACCATGCTGACTTGTGTATAACCAACGGATGGCAAGTCGACTGCTTCAATGAGTAAAACAGCTTTCCAGACTTGCTTTGGCATGTAAACCTCTTTGCTTGGGTTAAGTGAAATCTGCTGTGCTAAGACATAATCTGTCACATCGGTTTTGCTTTTGACTGTGTAGTGAAGAGTTCGTCCATCAGCGTCTTTTAGCGTAAATGGACGTTCTGTGATAAAGGTTTCGACTTCAATGACTTCAGAGCGCTTTGAAGGCAGTGTATTAAATAAAGTGAACGTGATTTCTTGCTCAGTTTGCAGCCGGATGGCGATGAGACGCATGTGTAAGTCCACAAGATTCTCGGCGATTTCTTTTGCCTGCTTGTAGCGGAAGAAAACGTCTTGATTTGTCGTGTCACTGTTACAGCCGCCAATGCTGTCATGCGCTGCATTTTCAAACATGAGGTACCAAATATCACGCACCGTGTCATGCGGATAGTCATGTCCGAGTGAATAGCTGATTGTAAGGATCGGCTCCATCACATTGACAAGATAGTTTTCAATTTGGTTGTTTAAGATTTTCAAATCTGCTCTTGTTGAAAAAATGGACTTATGAATTCGCATATGCTTGGCATGAATGAGCTCTCCTTCTAATGTCTCAAAAGAAGTCCGCTCTTTTTTCACTGCTGCAATGTAGTCTTCTAAACTGCTGATTTGATAGTTATGCTCGTCTATTTCATTGGCTTTTTCTAATAAGTCAGGCAGGTTTTTACGAATAGGCGCTTGGTCAAAGCCATTTGGGAAATAGACATTCTTTGTCGTGGCTTTTGCTTGCAGCGCCCCGATTTTTTCAGAAAGAAAGGCTTGCAGGTCTTCATCCTTCTCAGGAATATTTCCTCCGTAGTAGTAGCCGAATGGCAGATTCACTGCAAACACTTCACTGCCATCCGCCCCACGCCAATTAAATTCTGTGTGATTCGTCATATGATCAGAAACGCCGCGCCAAAAGGCTGTATCCACAATTCCAAAGCCTTGATAAATTTGAGGCATTTGTGCAGATTGACCGAAGGAATCAGGGACATAACCGACCTTCATGACATGTCCAAACTGCAGACAGCGCTCAATCCCATATTGCAGATTCCGTACAATCGATTCCCCAGAAATAACGAGCTGATCCGTTTGTGTATACCACGGACCGATGATGAGGCGTTTTGCTGTGACGAGCTGTTTGATTCGATTTTCATCCTCTGGGCGCCATTTCAAGTAATCATCTAGCAAGGATGCTTGTGCATCGAGCATGAAGTAATGGAACCGTTCATCTGTTTCGAGGGTGTCCAATATGTCCATTACGCTTTTCATTAAGTAGATACGGGAGCGGGAGGTGGTAAAATACCATTCCCGGTCCCAGTGAGTATGTGGAATCACATGTACATTGACAGTCATTGTGTAACGACACCTTTCTTTGTTCAAATTATCCTTCTAGCACAAGGTCAAAATCATCTTCTTCTTTCTGCTTCTGATCATGTTCGGGCTTTTGGGGTTCTTTTTTCTCAGAGAAGTTCACAAGTAGGTTGGCACCAATTCCAATAACAAGTGCGCCAGTTAGTGCGCCGATTAAATACGCCCACCAGTTTCCTACTGAAAAGAATCCGTATAGTCCACCAATTGGCGGCATGATGTCATGGACACCTAATAAGGCAGCAACCCCGCTTCCTGCAGCACAAGCGACGACATTCAGCGGAATCAATTTCAAAGGATTGACGAGTGTAAAGGGAATGGCTCCTTCTGTAATCCCGATAATCCCCATCACAAGACCGCCTCGTCCGGCTTCTCTGAAGGTAGGAGAGAAGTTGCGTTTTCGAATCAATGTCGCAAGCCCGTATCCTAGCGGCGGAATGACAATCGCGATATTGACGAGAATGGCAGGAAGATAGACACCTGATAGGAAGAGCGCGTTACCAGCCATCCAAGCTGATTTATTCACTGGGCCGCCAAGATCAAAGCCAATCATTGCACCTAGAATGAGAGCAAGTGCGAGTGTGCTCGTTCCATCTGCGACCATGCCTTTGATCCATTCAATTAATGCGGTGTTCAAAGCCCCTAATGGCCCGCCTAGCAGAACGGACATGAGAAGTCCGGTTAAGCCAACAGTAATGAGCGGTAAGATGAGCAGAGGGACGAGTCCAGCTGCAGAGCCTTGAATTTGAATTTTTCTTTTCACAAAGAGAGCGACATATCCGGCAAAGAAACCTGCAATGACGGCGCCGATAAAACCAGCATTTGTTGAGCTGGCAAGAGCTCCGCCGATAAAGCCGGCCGCAAGACCAGATTTATCCGCAATCGAATAGGCAATAAAGCCAGCGAGCAGTACGTTCATTAAGCCAATGCCTGTCCAGCCAACCTGTTCCATCAAATAGGCACCATGTAAAATGCCGCCTGCATCTTTATAGGCGTTTAAATCTGACACACCAAAACCTAACCCGACTAGTTTGGCTAAACCAACGATAAGTGAAGCTCCGATGATCACCGGAAGAATATAAGAAATACCGGTCATGAGGTGGCCTTCAATGACTTTTAATTTTGCTTTCATTCTGCTTTGCTCCTTTCTATATGGCATTGCTCTTTTTTATTGGGATTCAGATTTTTTCTTTTCAACCAGCGCAACGGCTTTTGTGATGATTTGCTCGGCATTTTTTAGAGCGCGTCCGATTTCGACACGAACAGTAGGAATACCTGAGAAGCGTTCAGCGTCGTTAATGTGCTGATTGGAGGCAATGATGCAAAGGTCTGCCTGCTTGGCTTCCTCTGCTGTAATGCCATTCACCTGTCCCATAATTCCTTGTTGTTCGATTTTAATCTCGTGTCCAAGCTGTTTACCCGCATTCTCTAATGCTTTTGCTGCCATTGGTGTATGAGCTAACCCTGCTGGGCATGAAGTGACACCGACAATTTTCATTGTGTAATCCCCTCTTTCAATTGTTGTTCAATGACTTCGTAATAATAGTCTGCTGTTTGACCGGGTTGAATCTTTTCGATGAAAGCAGGCTCCATTAAACTTGTGGCAATGCCAGACAGTAATTTGAGGTGTATGACATTGGCCTCTTCAAGTGGAACGAGCAGTGTAAATAAATAGCTTGTTGGCAAATCGTCGAAGCTTCCCCATTCAATGGGTTGTTCAAGTTCTAAAAAGAGAAGTGAAGCCGTTTGAACAGCAGAGCTTTTTGTATGAGGAATCGCAAAACCTTGCTGAAGTCCTGTTGAGACTTCGTCTTCGCGTTTCAACAAATCTGTTAATAACCCTGACTGATCGTTTGTAATGTGAAGGTCTTCAGCTTTCTCGGAAATGTATTGTAAAATCTCATTCTTTGATCGACCGTTTACTTGTGTAAAAACATGATCTTTTTGGAACAAGCTGATCCCTTCTCTCTTGTTTGTTAAGCGCTTACAATTTGATTGTAATGTACTTTTCGACATGGTTAAATAGCATCATTTTCCGTTTGAAATGGCAAAAAGTTTATGAAGCGATCAGACTAGCCATCTGAATATCTCAAATCCTAGCTTAAAACGAGTTTAATTATGTCAAAAACAGATTCTACTAAAAGGGATTCTGTGATATTCTTCCAAGGTATTGTAAAAGATAAGGGGGTCTTTTCATGTTTAAAAAGCAGGTCAAATCCTGTGTAGTTGTACTCATGGCCATCATTCTATGTATGGCTGTATTACCTGGGTACGAGGCATCAGCTGTTAGTAAAGGCACAAGTGTCAATGAAGCCATTGGGTTGAAAGATGGTGAAGTCATCTCAGGTACATTACAGAATGAAAAAGAAGAGTCATGGTACCAAATTACGCCATCTGCAGATGATGTGGCAAAACATACACATATGCAAATTTCTGTCAAAAGCAAACAAGTGTTATCTGTATCGGTCTACCCAAGTAAGGATAGAGCGATAAAGGATGACACTTATTCGAGATATCGTGTGGACACAGCAAGTGGAGAGACAGAAATCAACTTCCCGCATGCATGGTCAGGTCCTTACTATGTCAAAGTGCTGTATTTAGGTTCAGAGGAAGACAGCCGTGATGAGGAAGAGGATGCAGCATATACAATCGGGTATAAAGGTGCGAATCTTCCGCCATCTGAACCGATTTTCCCTGAAGAAGAAGAGCCAACGATCATCATTATTGAGAAAAAGCATGGACGTGAAATTCTTCAATCCATTCGTACGATCGAAGACAAACGATTCAATGAAACAGCCGATGGTCAGAAGCTGACACGTCTGCTACAAAAAACAAAGCCGTTTCTCAAATCTAAACTCATCAACAATCAAAAAAAGCAGCAAACGGTGTACAATCATTTGCTGACATTAAAATCATTGCTGAATGACGTAGAGAAAAATGGTGCATTCAGCGGTCATATCGTCACAGAGAAAGAGCAACAGGCGATCCGTTCCCTTTTTGATATGCTCAAAGAGGCAAGTCCAGCCTATTTAAAAAAGGAATTAGAAGCAGTGGGGCAAAAAGTAGGAATCGATCAGCTTGAAGGAAAATCGATCGGTTATGTATTAGAGAAACAAAAGCTTGTTCCAGAAGAAAAGGTCAACACAAACAAAATCATCTTTAAATTAAAGGATGGACAAACGCTTCAATCCGCAAAAAAGAAAATGAAAAGCTACGGAATTCAAGAAAACCGTGTGACATCTCAGTCAGTAAATCCTTTATTTAAAGGAATGTATGTTTATGATGTACCGGCAGGGAAAGAATCAGCAGGCAAAACGCTGAAAGCAGGCAAAGCTGTGATCAAAAGCACGGCGAGAAAGCTTTCTAGTATGCCGAATGTTGAATTTGCAGAGCCTGTACAAACGTATCGTGCGCTCAGCAATGACGCGCAGTATGGTTACCAGTGGCCGCTGAAAAACAGCGCCCAAAACAGTGGGAAAAAAGGCGCTGATGTGAAGTTTGAACAAATGAATACATTGATTGGTACAAGCAAAATGAAGCAAACGTTAATCGCTGTTGTGGATACAGGTGTCGACAGCCGTTTGTCTGATTTAAGCGGAACGGTTCGTACAGACTTAGGTGCCAATCTGATTGGCCGTAATAAAGATGCAATTGATGACAATGGCCACGGTACCCATGTGGCAGGTATCATTGCAGCAAAAGCCGATAATCATTACTCCATGGCAGGGCTGAATCAACATACAGGAATCATCCCAGTCAAAGTGCTGGATGCGTATGGATATGGAGATACAGAGCATATTGCTCTTGGCATTAAACATGCAGTGGACAAAGGTGCAAAGGTCATTAACATGAGCCTTGGCGGCTACTACAGCAAGGTCATTGAATATGCGATGAACTATGCTGCACAAAAAAACGTATTAGTGGTAGTGGCGAGCGGAAACGATGGCATTCCAGAAATGGGTTATCCTGCGACTTCCAAGTACGCCATGGCAGTTGGTGCAAGCAATCGCATGGATATTGCCGCTGAATTCTCAAGCTATGGGAAAGGATTAAGCATGTCTGCACCAGGGTCTGATATCCCAAGCTTAATGCCTGATGGGAATGTTTCATACCTGAGCGGGACATCAATGGCTACACCGTATGTTGCAGCAGCAGCAGGATTACTGCTTTCTAAAAATCCAACCCTGAAACCAAATCAAGTGAGAAATATTTTACAAAATACAGCGGATGATATTTCATTTAAAGCTGTTGATGGAACAGATGACATTTTCTATGATGAATATGACGAGCCTGTTGTTGATCCGAAAATTCCGGGTATCGATTGGATGACAGGACATGGCAGACTCAATGCTTTTGCCGCGTTAAGTGCTGTTGAATTAAACGCATCAGTTAACAAAGTAGAAGATCAGCATCAAAAGGTGACAGGAAAGGCGAAAGCCGGCGCTGCCATTTCTGTGTATAGAGGCAAAACCCTGCTTGGAAAAGGCACGGCAAGCAAAAAGGGAACCTTTAGTGTGAAGATCAAGCATCAAAACAAAAATAAAGTGCTTCACATCAAGATATCAAAAGGAAAGGCTGCGACTTCGCTCAAAACGGTCGTGAAAAAGGGCAAAGTGCCAGCTAAGCCAAAGGTGAATCGAGTAACAGTGAAAAGTAAAACGGTCAAAGGAACTGCGGGTGCAGGCTTGACGATCAAGGTGAAGAACAAATCAAAGAAAGTCATTCAAACGGTCAAAACGAATAGCAAAGGCGCATTTACGGCTAAAATCAAGCCGCAAAAAGCCAAAACCGTTTTGTATGTGACAGCTTCAGATGTGAGAAAAAGAGAAAGTAAAGCAGTGAAAGTTGTTGTGAAAAAATAGTCTTGTAGCTTCCCTTTTGAATAAAAAGGGAAGTTTTTTGTTTTTTACTGGAAAAATGACAATAACTGTCGATAGTAATATAGTAGGAAAAAAAAGGAGGATTTATCGATGAAAAAAATCATGTTTGCTTTCTTTCTATCATTGCTTCTCGTTTTCCCAAGCTTTGCACATGCAGAGGAAACAGGAGCAGTACCAGCATCCGTACAAGTAACAGGCGTCACAGCAGCAGACGGTGGTATGGTCAATTACGGTTCTGGCAGTAAATATCGTGTAGGTTCATATTATCCAGCTACTTTTAAAGGAACATTAAAGGACACAAGTGGTCAACTCATGGCGAATCAGCCAATTCAGCTTTATTTTGAAGCAGCAATCAAATCATATGCTCAAACAGCGACAGGTACAACAGACGAGAATGGACAATTTTCACTAACGATTCAAGTGCCTGCAGGTGCAGGCTACCGTACATACAATAATGCAGGCTGGTCTACACATTACTACGATATCGTTCCAGTGACTTTCACTTCAAACGACATCACGCTATCTTCAAATGTGACAAGTGTGTACCATTTGGCATATACATCACGTTACTAATCTGCTAGAAGAGGCGACTTGGCGCAAGCCCTGTCGTTTTCATAGAAAAAAAGGATGTCAGCTAGTGACATCCTTTTTTGGGACAAACAAAAAACCTGGTGCTATACACCAGGTTTTTCTCGTTTTTTCTGAATCCATGTTGTCACGTAATAGGCAGCATAGCAGAGTGCGATAAAAGGGATACCGCAGATAAGAGCAATACGCTGATTTGGATCAAAAGCAATGCCGATCACAGATGCAAGGCATAGGAGGAAGGCAGCAATCGGAACCACCGGATAGAGCGGGGTTCGGAAAGATAAATCATGAAGCTGTCCGCCATCCTGTAAGAATTTTTTGCGAAACATGAACTGTGAAGCTGCAATTCCCATCCATACAACAACAACGGCGAGTCCAGAGATTGACACAAGAACCAGATACACCGTTTCAGGTGCGATGACACTCGACAGCAAAGAGAGAATGCCCCCAATCATACTCAAAATGAGTGCATTCAAAGGAATTCCCTTTGACGTCAATTTTGCCAGCTTTTTAGGTAATGTTCGTTCTTCAGAAAGGGACCATAGCATGCGAGATGAGGCGTATAGCCCTGAGTTTGCAGCAGATAAAATCGCTGTCAGAATGACAAAGTTCATAAAATCTGCCGCATAAGGAATACCGATGCGGTCAAAGACCACAACGAAAGGACTTTTGATTACCCCGGCTTCTTCTACAGGAATTAAGCCGGCTAAAACCACGATCGTTCCGACGAAAAACAGGACAAGACGTAGCACAGTCGTGCGAATCGCCCGGGGAATGGTCTCATCTGGATTGACGCTTTCGCCCGCAGCAATCCCAATCAGCTCAGTACCCGAAAAAGCAAAATTAACAGCTAGCATGGTCATTAATATCGGTAAAAAGCCGTTTGGGAAGAGACCCCCATCTCCAGTGAAGTTAGAGAAGAACGGAGCGGCCTCACCGCCTTTTAGTGGAATCAATCCAAACATCGCCGCTCCGCCAAGAATAATAAAGAGAATAATAGCCATGACTTTAATGCTAGAAAACCAAAATTCCGATTCTGCAAAAAACTTAACTGTAAAAGCATTGAGTAAAAAGATGAGAATGGCAAAAACACCGCTCCACATCCAAACTGATGTGTCCGGGAACCAGCGCTGCATTAAAAGACCTGCCGCTGTAAATTCTGAACCAAGTGCCACGGTCCATGTCAACCAATAAAGCCAAGCCACTGTATAGCCAGTGCCGGGCCCAATGTATTTTGTTGCATATGTGTGAAAAGCGCCTGTAACCGGCATTGCGACAGACAGTTCACCTAAACAGAGCATCACGAGGTACACAATTAATGCCCCAACCAGATAAGCCAAAATCGTTCCCGCAGGTCCTGCCTGATTGATCGTATATCCTGAACTTAAAAAGAGTCCTGTGCCAATCACGCCGCCTAAAGAAAGCATGAACAGGTGACGGCTTGTCATTTTTCGTTGATATTGTTGTGACTGATCTTTTGCTTGTTCCATGTCTTCCCGCCCTTTTGCTTAAAAGTATGTGTGTTGAGTCATGATGCTACGATGTTGCCTGTTTTAAGATATCGGTAATATCCTCTGGTGTCGTCCGGCAGCAGCCGCCGATGATTTGTGCACCGTCTTTATACCATTGCTGCGCACATTCACCAAATGTATGGTGAGACGTATCTCCGCTCCAAACCTTTTCTTCAGGATCATATAATTCCCCTGAGTTCGGATACACGACAATCGGTTTGCTCGTCCCTTTTTTCATCTCCTGAATAAGAGAAGACATATATTGCGGCGGTGTACAGTTTACGCCAACAGCAGCGATCTGCTCATATGGCTCAAGTGCTTGTACACAGTCTCTAAGTAAATCTCCTTCACTAATGTGCTGACCATCCTTTGCACTAAATGTAATCCACGCATATACACCGCTGAACTCATCCTCCAGCAGTTTAGCGATAGCGATTGCTTCAATGAGACAAGGGATGGTTTCACAAGCGAGAATATCTGCACCAGCCTCTACCAATGCTTGAATTCTTGGTCTGTGAAAATCAATGAGCGCCTGTTCTGTGAGTCCGTAATTCCCCTTATATTCTGAACCGTCAGACAAATAAGCGCCGAAGGGCCCCACAGATCCAGCGACGAATGGTTTTGTCCGCTCTTTACGATGTGTCTCATCCTGCCAAAACTGCTCGCATGCTTCTTTTGCTAACGTGACAGATCGTTTCATTAATTCGATGGCATCTTCTTTTGTGTAGCCTTTTTCAGCAAAGCCATCAATTGTCGTTTGGTAGCTGGCTGTTGTTGCACAGTCAGCACCTGCTTGGAAGTAGTCCAAGTGTACTTGCTGAATCAATTCTGGCTGTTCAATGAGGATTTTGGCTGACCATAAACTGTCGTTTAAATCACAGCCCTTTCGTTCAAGCTCCGTTGCAAGTGCACCATCTAAAATCAAAGGTGTGTGAGCCTGTAAACGGCTTTGAATAGGATTCATATAAATCAAACAGCCTCCTTTGTCGATCGGAAATAATGGATATGATATGAGGCAGTAGTTTAAATGACTAAAGTGTTTTTGTCAAGGAGAGGAATAAGCATCACATGACGGAAAAACCCTGAAAACATGCGGGTTTGAGTGCATAAACATACAGTTGAAATAATAGAAAACCAAGTCATTGACAGCCTCTAAAAAGAGATATATATTATGGAAAGGTTCATTTCAGAAAGCTTCATCAAAAGGCGCCGTCTTTTGATTTTTATTTTGTCCAACGACTGTCTTCTTTCGTGCAGAAAGAGGGTTTTTTATATGCTTAAAAAAGGAGGAAAGAAGAAATTGAAAAAATGTTTAAAAGATATTGCAATGATTCTAGTTGGTTCTTTTTTATTTGCTGCAGCTGTGAACATGTTTGTCATTCCACTTGAGTTTGGTGAAGGCGGCGTAACCGGGCTGTCCATCATTTTCTACTATATGTTTGAGATTGCGCCGTGGCTGACAAACCTTGTGTTGAATGCGATTTTATTACTTGTGGGGTATAAATACTTGGACAAGAAGACCACGATCTACACAGTGGTAGCTGTCGCAAGTAACTCTCTATTTTTACATTTGACCACTACATGGGTGGTGAATGTCCATGAATTGATCATTGGTTCTATTTTCGCAGGGATCATCATTGGTATTGGCATTGGTCTTGTTTTAAGAGCGGGCGGTACAACAGCGGGATCTGCCATTCTTGGCCGAATTGCGAATAAGTATCTAGACTGGAACGTGAGCTACGCCATCTTGTTCTTTGATCTGATCGTTGTTTTTGCTTCTTACTTTATTATTGGTGCGGAAAAATTAATGTTTACGATTGTGATGCTGTATGTGGCGACTAAGGTGATGGATTTCGTCATAGAAGGGCTTAACACGAAAAAAGCAGTGACGATTATTTCTTCATGCAAAGATGATATTGCAGAAGAAATCAATCACACCTTGGATCGAGGCGTGACCATTTTAAACGGTCGCGGTCATTATTCGAAGGAATCGAAGGAAATTCTCTATGCGGTTATTCAAAAGCAAGAGCTTATGCGTTTAAAGAAAATCATTAAGAAAATTGATCGAGACGCATTCGTTGTTGTCCATGACGTGCGTGATGTGTTTGGAGAAGGATTTGTGAATATATAAAAAGTGAAAAAAGACACCTCCACTATAAAGTGGGGGTGTCTTTTCATATGTTGAGTGATCTTATGTTTAAGGGACTATTTTTTCAAGGTATCATCTTTTTTCTCGTTACTTTTCAGAACGAAAAAACGTATACACTCAGCAATGGCCGCTCCCACCACAAACAGGATGATGGGTGTAATGGTAAAAGGTTGTTTGAAGATGAACAAATACACGATATAACACAAAGTTAGTGTAATGACTAAAGTGAGATAATTACTCCACATTTTTTTCAAGGTCATCAGCTCCTCGTTTTTTAAGGTCTACCATTATTCGGTATTGGTTGGGTTGAAAAGAACTAGCCACTTTCAGCCGTTCTCATCACTTTAATTCGAGTTGAGTGTTCGTAAAACTTAGTATGAAGTTCATAAGGATAAGCCATTGTGAATGAACTTCTTAATTCCATACAATTCAGCTTATCCCTTTAAAATAAAGAGATTAAATGAGTTGTTTCCTATGATATTCGTTCCTGTGTATGTTTGTTGTCTACAATAGACACACGCTAGATTTATCTTGATTAGGTGAAGCCTTGAAGAAAGAGAAACTTCCTGTATGAAAATTTATATGGACGTTGAGAGTGAAAAGTTGCAAAAGATACCTCTTGTCACACCATACTATGTATTGTATAGTATAAATAGTTAGGAGTTGTAAACATGAATGCACAACTAAAAAAAGGATTACTGGAATTCTGTGTACTGGCGGTATTAAAGAAAGGCGATTCCTATGGTTATCAAATGATTAAAGATATGTCCCATTGTATTGAGATTTCAGAATCGACATTATATCCGATATTAAAGCGGTTAGAGCAAAACAATTATGTGGAGACCTATTCACAGGAACATAACAGTCGATTAAGAAAATACTACCGGATGACAAAGAACGGACGGGAGCATATCGCGCAATTTTTAGCGGAATGGGATCAAGTGATGGCGATTTACGACTTTATTTCTGGAGGACAGGGCAATGAATAAAAAAGAATTTTTAGCTAGCTTAGAGAAGCACCTGCATCGTCTAGGCGAAAAAGAAAGTGATCGGTTCATCGAGTATTACGATGAAATGATCGAGGATTATCAGGAAGATGGCTACAGTGAACAGGAAGCAGTTCATCAAGTCGGTCAGCCTGCCATCATCGCTGAAGGAATTTTGAAGGAACAAGGAATCAAAACCATTCAGGTGCCGACGTTTGGAGAAAAAGCCACAAGGCTCTCCATCCTCATTTTAGGCTTTCCGTTATGGGGCAGCATTCTAGCAACAGTCTTCCTGCTGATTCTTTCTGTGTATATGGTGATTTGGTGCGTTCCACTCGTGACAGGTACAATGACGCTAGTTGGTTTGCTCGGTGGTTTTTGGAGTATCATTGGTTCTCCATTTATTTTTCAGGATGGTTTGCATGTGGTGGTGACGCAGATCGGAGTTGGGATTCTTCTATTAGGTGTCGGATTATTAAGCGGCATAGCCACGGCGTATTTAACAAAGCTATTTGTGCAAGGGACTGTTCAAACCACTAAGGCATTCATGGGAATGTTTAAAAAGAAGGTCGTGAGAGTATGAACGTGAATGATTTAAAAAAGCAATGCATCAAATGGGGGATCATCTTCACCGTTGCCGGAGGAATTGTCATGGCAATTGGTTTTGGACTTTCAGGCTTTGACCTAGATGCATATCAAAACAATGACCAGAACAATGTGTTCCGCACGATCAATTGGAGCAAGCCATAAATGAAAGACCCGCTTATGCGGGTCTCAGCGTGTAGACAAACCCTCGCATTCGGTGTCAGTCCTGCGCTTCGGTGCTCACGAATGTCAAATTCGCTCCGCGCCGATGCTCGTCCTTCCTAGAGCTGCAAAGGTTTTCTATCACGCTGAAAAGAAGACAAAGGGCTAAAATCAAGTTCATTTTAGCCCTTTGTCAACAATCTGCGACCCGCTTATGCGGGTCTTTTTTTCGCTCTGGCAACAAAGAAAAAATAACAGCAAAGTGCGCCAAGGTCACAGAGCATAATAATCAGTCCCATGGGAAAGGCAGTCTGGCTTCCAGCTAAGCCGACAAGGGGTGTCATGCATGCGCCAAGAAGCATTTGTGCCACACCGATGAGGGCAGCGGCACTTCCAGCATGCGCACCGTGATGCTGCATCGCAAGAGAAGGAGCAGACGTGCCGACAATCCCAACGCTTGAGACCACAAAAAAGAGCGGGATGAGGATGCCATAAAGCCCTGCATCAATAGAGATCATCACACACAAGGTGACGCCCCCTAAAGCAGCTGTCAGCAGCCCAATGCGAAGGACTTTCTCCTCACCAATTTTCGCAGCAACGCGGGCAAATACTTGTCCGGCTGTGATGATGCCAAGACTATTCACCGCAAAGGCAGCGCTGAAGCCTTGCGGAGAAAGGTTGAAAATCTCCTGCAATACAAACGGTGATCCAGAGATATACGCAAACATGGCGGCGAAGACAAGTCCTTGTGAGAGAGCATATCCGACAAAGAGTCGATCGCTCGCTAGAATTTTCATCGCACCTAGGATCTGTTTGAAGCCTCCAGTCTGTCTACGTTCCACAGGTAAGCTTTCTTTCAATGAAAACATCGATCTTAGAAGCATGAGCGCCCCGAGGATTCCTAGCAGAACAAACACACCCTGCCACGTCGTGAACCGTAACATTTGTCCGCCCACGATCGGTGCCGCTGCTGGAGCCACTCCGTTGACTAACATGAGCAAAGCAAAGAATTTCGTCATTTCTGAGCCTTCATAATGATCTCGTACGATGGCTCGTGCAATGACAATGCCTGCTGATCCAGCAAGTCCTTGAATCAGCCTTAAAAGAATGAATGTCCAAATTGATGTGACCACTGTGCATAAAAGAGAGGCCGCAATAAAAATGATCAATCCAACCATCAGCGGCTTTCTTCTGCCAACTGTATCACTGATTGGACCTGCAATCAGCTGTCCAAGCGCAAGTCCAATCAAACAAGCCATGAGACTTAACTGAGACAGCGCCGTGCTTGCTTCAAAGTCACGGGCGATATTAGGTAAAGCAGGTAAATACATATCCATTGCCAGCGGTGCAAGGGCTGTTAAAGAGCCAAGAAGCGCGGCAAGGAGGAATCGATTTTTTTTCGATTCTTGGGGATAAGATAAAGAATTCATATGATGCCACTCCTTGTATACGTCCTCAAATCAGCATAATGAATCAAGCTTTCCATTTCAATCAAAATTTTCAAAGAAATTTCGTGCAAAATAATTGATCTTTAAAAGAAGACTCTTTACATTGAATGAGTAGAGAAAAGAATCAGATCATCGGCATGCAGTGATTGCATGATACGTATATCCATTCATAGACAAACAGGAGGTGCTGGCATGGAGCAGCAAGAGTTGATCATTCGTCAAGCAGTGAGTGAAGATCATGAGGCGATCACACATGTGCTGATCAAATCATACGCACAGTATGAGCCTCAATTTACAGAGGAAGGCTGGCAAAACTATTCTGCAGCACTGCGGGCGGCTGTAGATAACCCAAACATGGAGTTGATGCTTGTGGCCGAGCTTGAGGGCAAGGTCGTGGGGACCCTTCAAATGTTCCGATCATCAGAACAGGCATATGACAAGCCTGAGATGGGGATTACTTCAGCGATTGTCCGGTTTTTAGGGGTAGATCCTGATGTGAGAGGAAAAGGCATTGCAGAGTCATTGTTGCGTAAAAGTATAGAACTGACGCAATCGTGGGGCGAGAACGTCCTGTACCTTCATACGTCGGATAAAATGCAGGCCGCCATTCGTTTATATGAAAGAATGGGCTTTGAACGGGCACTTGATAAAGAATTTGTGAATCAAAATGGGACGCATGTGAAGAGCTATCAGTATGTGATCAAAAAAGAACAGCCGGCTGGCTCATAACACGCTGCATAAGAAGAGGAAGAGCATGTCCTGCATGGACGGGGCTCTTCCTCTTTCTCATGATACCCATACGTTCAGTGCCATATATGAAAAGCACCATGAGATTAATCCGAACATGACAAAGAATTTCAACACATGTTCATAAGGGGTCAGCTTTCGATCTCTTTTCGTTTTCACCAGCCGCCAGTAAAGGGCATAGCCACAAAAAACCAAGATGATTTGTCCGAGTTCTGCTACGGTTTCGATGATTGTGATTCCGTTCATTTGTTTTCACCTCACCATATGTCTTCCATAGGCAGCAGCAGTGAACCTTTATTTCTTCAAAAGAAAGCAGTGTATACTAGAATAAGAAGTAGATGCAGAAGGGGTTGTGACCGATTGTTTCCGCTATATGCAAATTCTTGGGATGACGTCATTGAGAGAAAAATCAAATACGATGATCAGGTTGTGGAACATACGTGTCAGCTGTTAGAGGCACAGGAGCAGCAAGTCGTGTTGTTTCATAAAATTCAAGAACCATTTACAATGGTTGCTGGTGATGGCACTGTCACGATTCCAAAAGGGAGTTATACGACCGCTTATTATTGGACGGACCGGCCTTACAATGTCTATTTTTGGCGGGATGATCAAGGCAATGAACTTGGCTCTTATGTGAATATCGTCAGACATACATGGTTTGAAGAACGGGCGGTTGTTTTTGAAGATTTATTGATTGATCTACTCGTTCTGCCGAATGGTGATTTCTTTGTTTTGGATGAAGATGAACTGCCGGAGAGTTTAGCTTCCTTTGAACACGGCTCGGTTCATCGAGCACTCCGTGATGTCATCCATTCGTTAGCGCACATCCTCGATCAAGTGAGGCTGGATGCGAAAGGGAAGTATCATCACACCCTCTTTCAGAAGATGTTGAAATAGAAAAAACGATTCCTTGCTGAAAGGAATCGTTTTTTTATCAAACCTTGATCCGGTTTAGTCGTTTTTGTAAATCAGTTTTTGTTTTAGATGCTTTTAGTTGTTTGACCGCACTTTGAGCGGTTGCTTTTGTTTTCTTTGTTCGTTTGGCTTCGGCTTTTTTGACTTTTTGTTTGGCATCTGTCACTTTCTTTTGATAGTCGACTTGTTTTTTGACTTTGTCGAGCCGGTTTTGCAGGCTTGTTTTTTCTTTGCCTTTGGATAGCTTTTTAATAGCCGTTTGGGCACTTTTAATCGAGCCTTGGGTTTTACTTTTTTCAGCTGATTTGACCTTCGCTCGTGCGTCACGAATATCAATGGCTGTTTGGACTTTTTTGACTCGGTCAGTGAGTGCGGTTTTTTGCTTGCTGGCAGTGAGTCTGCCAATTTTCGTTTTGGCTTGATCAACATCTGTCTGTTTTTTAGATGTTTCGGCTGTCTTGACTGCGCTTGTCGCAGCCTTTAAAAAGGTTGACTGCGGCACATATTGCACGCGGCCATAGCCGAATTGTGGATCTTTTCCTTTTGCGCCAAGATCCACTGTATAGCTGCGCAATAAAGTACGGAGCTGAACATTTGTTTTCTTAGGATGTAGCTGTTTTAACAGCGCAAGCATTCCTGTGACATGTGGTGCCGCTTGTGATGTACCCGTGGCATACCAATATTCATTTTTCAAATAGGTACTGATGACGTTCTCGCCGGGAGCGGAAAATTCAATTCCTTTCCCCGTATTAGAGATGGAGGCGAGTTTGTCTTTGTCAGTCGTTGCGGAAACAGCAATGACGCTATTGTATGCGGCAGGATAACTAATCCCATTCTTCTTTCCATCATTTCCACTTGCAGCAACGACCAGCAGTCCTTTTTTGTATGCTTCATCAACTGCTGAACGTAAAATCGGAATGTTATCTTCAAAACCTAGACTTAGGTTGATGATGTCCATCTTATTGCTAATTGCCCAATCAATGCCTCGGAGCAGACTGTATAAGTCGCCTTCTCCTTTTTTATCTAATACTTTTACAGCATACAGCTTCACACCAGAAGCGACACCGACCGTACCGTAATCATTATTGAGCGCCCCAATTGTACCGGCGACATGTGTTCCATGTCCTTCATCATCTTTGTAAGAAGACGTGTAATCGACGAATGATTTACCACCGGCTACCTTTAAATCTTCATGTGGGAAAATACCAGTATCCAGAACGGCTACTTTCACATTTTTCCCTGTCACGCCTTCTTTGATTGCTTGCTTTACATTGAGCTTCTGCAAGTTATAAGATTTTTGTACCAAAGCATCCTGACCAGTAGCAGCAGCCATTTTTTTCACGGTAGCAGCAGCGAGTTTGACCCTAACGTTTTTTGAAACATAAGCGATGTTCGGATCTTTTTTAAGTGAGGTGACAGCTTGCTCATCTGCTGTCACTGCTACAGCTGGAAGATGTATGTATTGAGCGTTCACTTTTTCACTTTCTTGAATAGCCGTTTGTTTTCCTTTTTGATTTTTATAGACGATGATGACATCTGTTTCTTTTGGTGGTGCAGCTGCCTGCGAATGGAAGGGCAAAGCAGTTGTCAAAGCAAGAAGAAACGCGATGACCACGACGATTTTCTTTTTCAAGGCAATGGCTCCTTGCATATGAGGTGACCTCCGTCTTTTTTTCTTTATTATATCGGAGAAATAAGATAGATGGTTAGAAGAATCATAGTCTAGAAAGAAAGTTTTTTTCACACGTATCCCGAAATTGAATTTCATAGAATTCTAGTAGACAATAGAGAGATCATAATATGAGAAAGAAGGACATGCCGATGAATGTAAAAGAGTATATGACGTATGATGCGACGGGACTGGCGTCACTTGTGCAGAAAAAGCAGGTCACGCCCGAAGAGCTTGTACAAGCTGCATTTACTAGATTGGAAGAAGTGAATCCAGTACTAAATGCGGTGATTCATACTAGACGAGATCAAGTGTTCAAAGACATGAAGGCACTAGATGCGGATCAGCCGTTTGCTGGTGTTCCGTTTGTGTTGAAAAATATATCGCAGGGGCTGGAGCATGAACCTTTGACGGCGGGTGCTTTGCTGTTAAAGGATGTAAAGGCGCAAACAGATTCCCACTTTGTCCGTCGATTGAAGCAGGCTGGACTCCTCATGATCGGTCATACGAACACACCTGAATTCGGATTGAGAAATGTGACAGAACCCTTTTTATATGGTCCGACGAGAAACCCTTGGAATGCTGACTATTCTCCGGGCGGTTCAAGCGGCGGGACGGCAGCAGCTGTGGCAAGCGGCATCGTACCTGCGGGTGGAGCGAGTGATGGCGGAGGGTCTATTCGGATTCCGGCATCCTTTACTGGTTTATTTGGACTCAAGCCAACAAGGGGGAGAACACCGGTCGGCCCGGGTGCAGGAAGGCAGTGGCAAGGAGCTTCCATTGACTTTACGCTCACAAAAACAGTTCGAGACAGTGCTGCCCTTCTTGATTTGCTTCAAGTCATTCAGCCAGAGGCTGCGTTCCAAACGCCATTATATGACGGCAGCTATCAGGAGGATTTGGTGAAACGAACCTCTTCTATGCGAATTGCTTACAGTGTAGACTCTCCAGTAGGCACGAAGGTGAGTGAGGAAGCAAAGCAGGCAGTCTTGAACACTGTGAAATGTCTGAGTGAACAAGGGCATCAAATAGAAGAAGTGAAGCCGGACATTGATGGTGTCCATCTGATGCAGCAATATTACGTCATGAACAGCGGTGAAATGTCTGCCTTATTTACCTCTCTGGCTCGTTCATTCGGGCGTCCGGTGAAGCCGGAGGAGACAGATATTGTGGCATGGGTACTGGCGGAAGCAGGAAAAAATGTGACAGCTGCTGCTTATACAGAAAGTCTTGATGCATGGGATATGGCCGCTGCAAAAATGGCCGCATTTCATCAAACCTACGATCTATATGTGACCCCAGCTACTGCCTATTCGGCTCCAAAGGTTGGCGAGCTGATGCATAACGATCAAGAAATGGCTGCATTGTTACGTGTGTCATCCCTTTCAATGCAAGCACAGCAGGATCTGATTTATGAAATGTTCCTCAAGAGTTTGACCTACACACCATTTACACAGCTGGCTAACCTAACCGGCCAGCCATCTATGAGTGTGCCAGTTCATCTCACAGAAGCAGGCATGCCTTTAGGCGTACAGGTGACAGCACCGAAAGGAAAAGAGGACTGGCTGCTCAGACTGGCGTCAGAAATAGAATCATCCTCATTATGGAAAGGAACGCATCCATTACTGAATCAATAACAATGGCATCGACGTTGGTCTATGGAGGAAAGGAGTGTCACACGTGAGTACGAAGGACAAAATCATTCAAACGGCCGCACTTCTTTTACGTAAACAGGGGTATCATGCGACAGGGTTGAATCAAATCATTAGAGAGAGCGGCACGCCGAAAGGATCTCTTTATTATTACTTTCCAAATGGAAAAGAAGAGCTAGCCATAGCAGCCGTTGAATATATTAGTCAAAGGGTCATCGATCAAATTGAAGAAAGCTTTGCCTATTCTGATGACCCATATGTCGCCGTCGATCATTTTATGACAAATATCATTCGGGGTTTTATGGAGCAAGAAAGTGAAAGAGGGATACCGATTGTCTTACTAGCGGCAGAGTCAAAACCTGAACATACAAAACTTCATGCTGCATGTAAACAAGAAATGATCCGCTGGCAAGAGCTTGTCAAAGAAAAGCTGATGAATAGCGGATATGATGAAACAAAAGCGGATGAGCGGGCATCTCTCCTTCATTCAATGGTCATCGGCGGATTATCAATGACTACTGCATTAAAGCAAACGACACCTTTAGAGCACGTAAAATGTTACCTTAGACACTTATTTATGCGAGAAGAGTAAAATCTCTCGCATATTGCCTATCTATTATATCAATTGGTCTATATAATAAAGATAGTCAATTAGTCATGAGGAGTGATGGGATGTCGGAGCAACCACAATCGATCAAGCAATCCGAAGATACCTCTTTTTATACCGTGTCCGGTTCGGGGGAGCTGTATGGTTTGGAAAATCAGCTTGTACATGTGCTGGCAGAAGCAAATCAAACAAATCAACTGTTTGAGCTTGTCTTAATCACAGGTGGGAAAGGTGCTTACTTTCCGCTGCATTGTCATGAGACGCTATTTGAAACCATCTTTGTGCTGGAAGGGAAGCTGGAAGTGATACTGGACGGTAAAAAGTATATGATGACGGCCTGTGATTATATTCATATTCCGCCCAAAACAATTCATGGCTATAGAATGCATAGTCACAAAACAAGGTTTATTTCTTATACACTGGGCGGGCAAATGACAGATGTCTATCTGCAAATCGGAAAGAGGCTGTTGCAGAATGAATGGCCGATGACTGATCACCCATTTGATGCAGACAGCTTTCATCAGGCTGAAAAAGAAAGCGATATCATGTTGATGCACGGCATTAGGGAGCTATCCAATACAACCAAGCCAGCTGTTTTGTTTCATAGTCAGCTCCCGCGCGCAGTGCAGCCATATGTGCTGGAGGCTGGTGAAGGAAAGCAATACATGGTCGAAGGTCAGCTTCATGAGCTGATTGCGACAACAGAAACAACAGGAGGCGGATTCAGTTATTTTGTGATTGAAGGGACAAAGGGAAAAGGCTTACGTCCGCATTATCATGAAGTGCATACAGAAGCACTTTATTGTGTTGAAGGCAGAATGAATCTTCAGTTAAACGGAGAAAATATTTGCTTGATGCCGGGGGATTTTGCTTATATTCCTCCGAATACCGTTCACTCGTATGAATTAGTGTCTCATTCAAATAAATTTTTGGTTTTGCTGCTGCCTGGCTATATTGAGCAAGTGTTTGAACAATTTGAAGAAGCACAAAGTCCAGGTATGTGCCCTTATTTTATACAGGAAGGGAACATGATGGAGGGTGGGGAGACCTCTGCTCAGTATGATTTGGTGTTTGTCGAAGAAAAATAGCTGTGTAACGCGTTACACATATTGAAGTAAACAACCTGCTGAATAAATCGGCGGGTTATTTTGTTTTCCTTTATGGAACAGCATCCATATTCATATGCATGAACCATCCATTCAAGGTGAAGCTATAGAAATGATGACTTGAACTAAAGGAGGAAATGCAGATGAGAGCTGTCACCTATCAAGGGAAAAGCCGCATTGCGGTAAAGGAAGTAGCTGCACCATCTATACAAGATCGTGAAGATGTCATCGTTCGGATAACATCTACAGCAATTTGTGGGTCAGATTTACATTTATATCAAGGGAATTTCCCGCTTCCTATTGGCTATGTGATTGGGCATGAACCGATGGGGGTGGTAGAGGAAGTCGGGCCGGATGTCACTGCGGTGAAAAAGGGAGATCGTGTCGTCATTCCATTTACCGTGGCGTGTGGTCAATGCCAGTATTGCCATCACCATTTAGAAAGTCAATGCGATCACTCAAATCCCCATTATGATTCAGGCGGACTTTTTGGATACAGTGAGAAATATGGGAATTACCCCGGAGGACAGGCTGAATATTTACGTGTGCCCTTTGGAAACTATACACCATTTAAGGTGCCGGATGATTGTGAGTTAGAGGATGAACAATTGCTGTTTTTATCAGATGTTCTGCCAACTGCTTATTGGAGTGTAGAACACGCAGGTGTAAAAAAGGGGGATACGGTCATTGTGCTAGGATGTGGACCTGTTGGGTTAATGGCACAGCAATTTGCTTGGCAAAAGGGCGCAGAGCGGGTCATTGCTGTTGATTACATAGACTATCGCCTTCACCATGCAAAACGAATGAGCGGCGTAGAAGTATTTGATTTTACAGAAGACCCTGACATGGGAGAAACCCTAAAAGAGCTCACAAAAGGTGGGGCGGATGTTGTCATTGATTGTGTGGGGATGGATGGGAAAAAGTCACCGCTTGAAAAGATTGAACAGAAGCTCAAGCTGCAAGGCGGAACGATAGGGCCCATTCAAATTGCCACAAAAGCCGTGAGGAAATGCGGGACTGTTCAGCTGACGGGTGTGTATGGAGGTCTTTACAATATGTTCCCATTGGGTGCTTTTTTCGCAAGAAACGTCACGCTGAAAATGGGACAGGCGCCAGCGAGAGGGTACATGTCAAAGCTTTATCAAAAAGTGACAACCGGGGAAATTGATCCTAGAGCGATCATCACACATCAATTGCCGCTAGATGACGCAGCTCATGCGTATCACATATTCAATGAAAAACAAGATGATTGTATAAAAGTCATCTTAAAGCCATAAAAAGAAGGCTTAGGATATTTCCTAAGCCTTTAATGTGCGCTCGTCCATCATTTTTTCGATTAATTCAAAAAATGTTTTTTTATCTTCTTCTGATAGGTGATTGAACAGTTGATTGACAAGCAGCTGACGATTGTCGATCATTTGTCTGGCGATTTGTTCACCTGATTCAGAGAGTGTAATCCATACCGTACGGCGGTCATTGTTATTTCTAGAGCGGATAATCAGCCCTTCATCTTCTAAGTGATTGAGAGCGGTTGTTGTTGCGGAGGGAGATAATGAAACTTCCTGCAGAATATTTTTCACAGTACATGATTGATGGCGGTAGATGATGCGTAAAATAAACCCTTTTACATTCGTGACGTTTTTCGGGATATTCTCTTCATCTATTCGTTTCGTCGCCTTTAAATACTTTGTCAGTGCATGGTCTAACAAACTTGCCTCTAGCTCGAAATGTTGCATTCTCCATACCTCTTTTCCTATTGCATTCGCATTTTCCGATCAATTACTAGGTCTATATTATCATAATAAGCATCATCATTTAAACCAAAATGGAAGACGGCTATAAAATTACCTATATTATCAATTAATAAAAGGAACAATTCCAAAATGAAATGATTTTACTTTCATCTCTTTTTATTTTAGAATGTGAATGAGATAAAATCTACCAATCCAATTCTCTGGAAATTGGCTATTGGACATCAAACGTTTGGAGATGAAGATATTGAATACTTTACAGGCATTACTAAACGACAGAATGGAACGCTCTTCACAAATTGAAGCGGTAACTGGCGGAGGTGTGTCTTATACATTTGAAGAATATGCAAAACGCATTGATCAGCTGGCACATTACTTACACCGTAAAGGAATTCGAAAAGGTGACCGGGTGTGCTTTATTTGTCAAAACCATCATCACTTTTCTACGATTATGCTGGCAGCCATTAAAGCAGGTGCAGTCGCCGTACCGCTTAGCTGGCAGCTTACCTCTTTTGAGCTAGAAGGTATCTTGAAAAAAGCAGAGCCAAAGGCTTTATTTTTTGACCGTGAATTCCGTGACATCATTGCGGCAGTGAATGTGTCTTTAGAAGATTGTCTCATGGTGGAATCTGGTGTCAATGCGAAAACAACACAGCTGTTTGAAGACATATTGGCGTCTAATGATGGAAGTGATCTTGCTGAACAGGTATCAGAAGAAGATTTGGCCATGATTTTATTCACCTCAGGTACAACAGGTAATCCAAAAGGCTGTATGGTCGGACATGGACGAATCTATCAGTTTTTAACACGACGTGGGAATCGAGGATTTGATCTGAAAGGAAAACGGTACTTGGCAAGTCATCCGCTGTATCATATGAGTTCAATTAATCACCTGATTGCAGCTGCAATTGAAGGGTATACGTTAGTCTTCTTACATGATGCAACACCGAAACGCATTTTAGAAACGATTGAGAAAGAAAGAATTACGTTTATGATGGCTTTCCCATCAGCTTATACGTACATGCTAGAAGAAATGAAGCGTGGTTCGTACGATCTCTCATCTTTTGAAATTGCGATTTCTGGTGGTACGAAGGTACCGGTACGCTTAATTAAAGATTACAAAGAAGTAGGCATTCAGATGATGCATGGCTATGGAAGTACAGAAGCGTGGGTTGTGAGTGCGTGGCATCCAGCGATGGGCGAGGATAAGATGGGCTCTGCTGGTAAAGTGGATCCGGATGTAGAAGTCAAAATCGTGCATCCTGAGACAGAGGAGGCGCTGCCAGCTGGAGAAATTGGCGAGGTCGTCATGAGAAGCCCATTTTATTTCTTAGGCTACTATCATCAACCTGAAGCGACAGAGAAAGTGCTCAAAGATGGCTGGTTCCATATGGGGGATGCAGGCTATCTGGATGAAGACGGTTTTCTTTACATCACGGGGAGATACAAAGATGTGATTCTATACGGTGGGGATAATATTTATCCTGACCAATTGGAAGAGGTCATTGATCAAATTCCAGGTGTAATTGAATCTGCTGTCATTGGGGTACCAGATGACTTATATGGTGAAGTACCAAGTGCGTATATCGTAAAAGACGAATCTGTCGATTTCTGCGAAGAAGATGTGGTGAATTACTGCAAGGAACGTTTAGCAGATTACAAAGTGCCATCCATTCATTTCACACAGGATCTACCAAAAAATAAACTTGGTAAAATCATGAAGAAAGATTTACGTGAATTGGTTGTGAATGCGTAGGACCTATTCTGCTATAATGAAATTTGAATGATTTTTTTGTTTTTCTAACGTTTTGGAGGGAAAGGGTTTGCGACATATACTTCGTAAGAAACACATTCACGATTTGTTAGAACAGAGCAGACAGCAAAAGGTAAAGAAAACACTGGGCGGGCTCGATCTCACACTCCTTGGCATAGGGGCTGTGATTGGGACGGGGGTCATGGTGTTAACCGGAATTACAGCAGCTAAGGATGCAGGACCGGCTGTTATTTTCTCCTTTGCGATCGCAGCGATTGTGTGCAGTCTAGCAGCACTTTGTTATGCAGAAATGGCTTCCGCGCTGCCTGTGTTCGGCAGTGCGTACATTTATTCATATACCACAATGGGTGAACTCGTAGGTCATCTCATGGGGTGGACGTTATTATCTGTTTATATGCTGACTGCTTCAGCTGTAGCGAGTGGCTGGTCGAGTTATTTTAACAGCCTGCTGGAGGGGTTTGGAATCTCAATTCCACATCAATTTTTAGCTGGTCCAGAACAAGGCGGATATATGAATTTGCCAGCAATTATCATTGCTTTACTCATTGCGTGGATCCTATCTAAAGGAACGAAAGAAAGTAAAAAATTCAATAATATCATGGTGTTTGTGAAACTTGGCATTATTGTTCTTTTCATTGTAGTAGGTGGTTTTTATGTAGAGCCAGCCAATTGGCAGCCGTTCATGCCGTTTGGTACGGAAGGGATTATTGCTGGAGCCGCTGCTGTGTTTTTTGCCTTTTTAGGATTCGATGCCATTTCAGCTTCTGCAGAAGAGGTGAAAAATCCACAGCGGAACCTGCCAATTGGTATCATTGGTTCATTGCTCATTTGTACGATCATTTATATTGTCGTTTGTTTGGTCATGACAGGCATGGTGCACTATACGAAGTTGAATGTGACAGAGGCAATGTCTTATGTATTGCAAAGTGTCCATCAACATAGCGTGGCTGGTATTATTTCTGTCGGTGCTGTGATTGGATTGATGGCTGTGATTTTCGCCAATAATTATGCGGCAACTCGAATTGCTTTTGCGATGGGGCGGGACGGGCTCTTGCCTAAAGTGTTTTCAAAAACAAACAAAAGTGATACACCGGTTTCCAGTATATGGGTTATTGGCGGGGTGACAGCTGTTATTTCAGGGTTTATTGATTTGAAGGATCTGTCCAACCTAGCCAATATCGGTGCATTATTAACGTTTGCGATGGTGAGTTTATCCGTACTCATTTTGAGAAAGACACATAAACAGCTGGAAAGGGGATTCCGGGTTCCGTTTGTACCAGTTTTGCCAATTATCTCGATGGGGTGTTGTGTGTTTCTGATGCTCAATTTACCAGGCCGGACATGGCTGTACTTCGGGGTTTGGCTGATGATCGGTGTCGTCATGTACGCAGCGTATTCTAACAAACACAGTGAATTAGCGAAATCTGCTTGAGAAAAAGGTGCAAATCCGTTGACGATTTGTGCCTTTTTTCATACGATTTGGGATAAGCTATATAAGAGATAATGAACGGAACAAGAGGAGGATGAGGGAAATGATCAGCGTTAGTCCTTATATTGTTGTAGAAGACGTCAAAGAATCTCTTCAATATTATCAAGGAATTTTTGGCGGAGATATTCGTATCTTAAATGAACATCAAGACCGTGTATTGCATGCTGAGCTGCACCTTGGAGAATCACTGCTCCACTTTTCAGATACATTTGGCCGCACACCAAAACCGGAGAATCTTCGATTGATCATGCAGTTTGACAATGAGGAAGAGTTAAAGGCTGTATACGAGGCGCTTGAAGCTGACGGAGATGTCCTTGTGGAATTACAGGATACGTTTTTTGGCGCACTTCATGGACAAGTACAAGATAGGAAGAATGGTTTGATATGGGTGCTGAATTATATGAAATAAATAAAGACCTTCACCCTTGTGAAGGTTTTTTTGTGAGTGTTTTTATTTTCTGAAAAATGGAAAATATGCTATGTTGGAAGAATGATAAGACATGGGGAAAGGGTGGAAAAGGAATGGATCAAGTTGAGTTTCAATATATTCAAACAAACGGCATAAAACTCCATACGGCAATGGCTGGTCCTGAAGATGGCCCACTGCTGGTTCTGCTGCATGGATTCCCTGAGTTTTGGTATGGTTGGAAAAATCAAATCCTCCCCCTGGCTGAGGCGGGGTATCGTGTCGTTGTTCCTGATCAAAGGGGATACCATCTGAGTGACAAACCAGAAGGAGTCGAATCATACGTCTTAGACAAATTAAGAGATGATATCGTGGGATTAATTAAGGCGCTGAGCCCAAATCAAAAGGCTATTGTCGGCGGACATGATTGGGGCGGAGCGGTTGCTTGGCACCTTGCTTCAACCCGTTCTCAATATGTAGAGAAATTAATCATCGTCAACATGCCGCATCCTCGTGTGATGATGAAGGTCCTTCCGTTTTATCCGCCGCAGTGGAAGAAGAGCTCTTATATCGCGTTCTTTCAGCTTCCAAATGTACCAGAGGCAGCCCTTCAAGAAAATCACTTTCAAAGACTGGATGAAGCCATTGGACTGTCTGCTAGACCTCATCTGTTCACGAAGGAAGATGTCTCAAGCTATAAGCTGGCATGGACGCAGCCGGGAGCCATTACGTCCATGTTGAATTGGTATCGAGGTATTAAAAAAGGCGGCTTTGAAAAACCGATTTCCAAACGAATTCTCGTTCCTGTCCGCATGATCTGGGGAATGGAGGACAAATTTCTAAGCAGAAAGCTCGCAAAAGAAACGATCAAAATTTGCCCAAATGGACAGCTGATTTTTGTCGATGATGCGACTCATTGGATCAATCATGAGAAACCAGATGTCGTGAATAAGCTCATTCTCGAATTTTTAGCATAAAGGAAAAAGCTCTGATCATATGACCAGAGCTTATTTGTTTTATCCGATTTGATTCTTTTTCAAGGAAACAGGTTCGTCGTCCCAGCATTCAATCTCTTCATTGTTTGGAACGGCATTTTTATAGAAAACAGGATCTTTGCCTTCTTTTTTCTGTCTCATGTAATCCTTCAGTGCTGCAAAGGCGACTTTGGACAACATGGTAATGGCAATGAGGTTGACGATGACCATGAGACCCATGAATAAGTCGGCTAGACCCCAAACGAGAGGAACAGTCGCAACAGCTCCGAAAAGAACCATGCCAATGACAGCAACACGATAGATGTTGAGCCAAATTTTATTCGCTCCCAAGAACTCAATGTTCGTTTCACCATAGTAATAGTTACCAATTAACGTACTAAAAGCGAATAAGAAAATCATGATCGCCAGGAATCCAGAAGCCCAAGGCCCAATGTGCTGGCTTAATGAAGCCTGAGTTAGCTCAATTCCTTGCAGGTTGGTTGTTTTATACGCATCAGAGAACAAGACAAGAAAGGCTGTACTTGTACAAATAATTAACGTATCTGTTAATACACCAAATGCTTGGATTAATCCTTGTTTGACTGGGTGGCTCGTGACAGCAGTTGCTGCTGCGTTAGGCGCACTACCCATACCGGCTTCGTTTGAGAAGAGACCGCGTTTAATCCCTTGTAACAATGCTCCACCTAGTGTACCGCCGGCAAACTGTTCAAATCCGAAAGCATGCTTCACAATCGTACTGATGACACCTGGCAGTTCAGTAATATTTGTGACAATCACAAAGAAAGCAATCCCGATGTAAGCAACGGCAAGGACAACGACAATATATTCAGATGCTTTTGCAATCGCTTGGATACCTTTAAAAATAATGGCGGCAAAAATAACAGCCATAATGATGCCGACAGTTAGGCGATCTAGACCAAAAGAGTTTTGAAAAGCAACTGTGATGGTATTTGATTGCACTGCGTTAAAGACAATCCCAAAAGAGATCGTGATCAGAATGGCAAATAAAATCCCCATCCAGCGCTTGTTTAACCCTTTTTCCATGTAATAAGCAGGTCCCCCGCGGAATCCTGTTTTATCTTTGACTTTATACACCTGAGCTAATGTACTTTCAACAAAGCTTGAGGCAGAACCGATAATCGCGACGATCCACATCCAGAAGATTGCACCAGGTCCACCGATCGCAATAGCGATGGCAATCCCTGTGATATTCCCTGTTCCTACACGTGCTGCCATACTGATGGCAAATGCTTGGAACGGTGAGATTCCCTCTTTTTCTTTTCTTCCTTCTTTTAGAACACGCAGCATTTCTTTCAGCATTCTAACTTGCAGGAAGCGTGATCTATATGTGAAGTAGACCCCTACTCCAAGTAACAGAGCAATGACAAGATAAGTCCAAATAAAATCATTTGTAGTTGTTAAATAAGATAGCAAAGCTTTTTCGTTCATAACATCACCTCTTCGAATTCATCACTGTTCTTTTTAAAAAATACTGAGATCCCACTCTTTGGCGAGTTTCTTCAGCATCATGACACCGGTAATACTATTTCCACAATCGTCAATGGCAGGACCATAAATGCCGATCCCGCAGCCTGTCTGAAATGGGAATTCTCTTCTTGCGCTTGGCGGAACGCAAGCCATGATTCCTCCAGACACACCACTTT
Organism: Bacillus sp. iso_77; assembly: GCF_056173625.1. Lineage (NCBI taxonomy): Bacteria > Bacillati > Bacillota > Bacilli > Caryophanales > Bacillaceae > Bacillus > Bacillus sp. iso_77. Next base: position 288,574 of record NZ_CM149683.1, read on the forward strand.
TGGCTGGAACACCTACGAATGCAGCAAAATTACCAGACGCATTGTACATGCCGCATGTCAGCATCAATGCCTTTGTTAGTCTTGCGATATCTTTTGGGATGACTTGGACTTGTTTAAAGGGATGGTAGCCATCACTTGATATAACCAGTCCAATCAAGGCGATGTCCTCTGTTGTAACCTCAATGGAACATTGCTTTAAATACACTTCTAACGTGTCCTCGACATCTGATTCTAAGTAATTGGTTTCTTTTAAATAATAAGCAAGTGCCCGGTTGCGATGTGCCGTTGCCCATTCTGATTGATAAACCTCTTCATTAACAGAAGGACGCTTACCTATTAAGTTTTCGATTAAATCGAAAATATATGCTAGCTTTTCTGTAGAAGTCTTTCCAGGAAGGATGGAGGATACGGTAATAGCTCCAGCATTAATCATTGGATTAAAGGGCTTCCCTGGTTTATGCATCTCAAGGCGGTAGATGGAATTAAATGCATCACCAGTTGGCTCTACATCTACCCGATCCAAGACGTACGGAACGCCTCTTCCTAAACAGGCAGCTATAAAGCTGATGACTTTTGAGATACTTTGCAGGGTAAAGGGAACGTCCCAATCACCATAACGTACAGATGATCCATCTGGGCCTATCACGCTGATACCAAGTTGAGAGGAATTTACTTTTCCGAGTGCTGGAATGTAGCCAGCGTTCTGCCCGTTTTTGTAATACGGACGTATTTCTTCTGCCCATTGATCAACAGAAGACTGGCATGCGTGTTGTGTATTATTAGAAATTGCTGTTTTCATACGATTCCTCCAATCAAAAATCAAAAAGTACCCTATTGAATTGGCGGATGACAAAAAATGCGATCAAATAGGCACGAAAACATGTTACACATCTTCAAAGAACTTGTCATGCGCTGCTTGTACCACTCCTTTACACCTAAATATATGTTCAAATGAAGGCTTTGGCGGCGAAACAACAAAAAGGGTTTTTAGTGAAAATTCAGAAAACGCTTACATATAGTTTCACTAAAATTGTTCATTCAATTTATCTTGGAAACTACACAATCTGACGAAAATCTACAGAAAAACTTACAAATAAAAATCAGTCTGCATGTAATTGTCTAAACAATTCCCATTATTGTAGACAATCTCCAAATCGTAGAATAGCTGAAAGGTCACCATGCCTTCTCGGAGAATAGTCATAAAAAATGATTTTGAAGAGAGAAGTAGCCGTGAAAATAATTTTTTTGCTCATTGTGAAGCAAAGAGTCTCCTTGTATACTGTGGCTATGTAAACAGGGGAAGGGATGTCAGTCATTTGAGTTTAAACCAGCTTGTCAAAAAAGACGCATTTATTTTGATTTTTATGATCGTCATTGTGCCGCTTGCGGGAGAGCTGAAGTTTTATCCTGTGAATGAAACATTTCGTATTAGTTTTGGGGCACCTGCGTTTTTCTTTTGCTTATTACTTTTAAGAAAATCAAGACCATTGCTGCCAGGGTTTTTAACAGGCGTAGCCATTGTCCTATTTCGGGTAGGTTTAGATCTTATTCAGCAAAAAGCTGATCTGGCTCTGTCATTTTATCAGCAGTTTCCGAGCTTCTTTTTTTACTTTACTTATGCTTTTCTTTTCTTTGTTGTCCGTACAGGCCGTTTCAAGCAACGTTCCATTTTTATTGGGCTGATCGGACTGATGATTGAACTGCTTGCTGATTTTGTTGAGCTGTTTGTACAATTTTTAGTGTTTGATACAACCATGACTTTCTCAAAGCTGAGTGATATGATCCTCATTGCATTTGCTCACAGCTTCGTGGTCATCAGCTTTTTTAATATGATGAGGCTGTATGAGGCACAATCAAGAGAGAAACAAATCATGAAGCAAAATGAGCATATGATGATGGTCATTTCAAATTTATATGAGGAAACAATTCATTTAAAGAAAACGTTAAATCATACAGAGCACATAACCCAAGAATCCTATCGGCTCTATCGTCTGCTGAATGAACATGAGGCAGGAAAGAAAGTGAGTCAGGAGCTGCTGAAGCTTGCAGGGGAAATACATGAAGTTAAAAAGGACAATCAGCGTATTTACGCCGGGCTTTCAAAGCTGATTTCAAAGGAAAATATGCAAGATTATATGAGGGCAGAGGACCTTGTTCAAATCGTGATTCGCATTCAAGAGAAATATGCGCTATCTCTCGGGAAGAACATTTCCTTTACATCTGATATAAAAGGCATTCACTTGCATGAGTATCATGTGTTCATTTTCTTATCGCTGATTAATAATTTAATGGCAAATGCAGTTGAAGCAATCAAGGATGATGGAGCCATCTCACTCGTATTAAAAGGGAGTCATGATAAAATAGAGATTCGGGTTGAGGATGATGGACCGGGTATTCCTGAGAAATTGAGAGAGATTGTATTTGATCCGGGATATACCTCAAAATTTGATGCATATGGAACACCGTCAACTGGGATTGGCTTATCCTATGTGAGAGAGCTGGTTCAAGAGCTGGACGGTCAAATCCAGATTGAGCAGAAAGAAACGAAAGGAACAGCTTTTCAGCTTGTCCTTCCGATAAAAAATTTAATACAGAGAGGGTGAGTGTATGCGATTTTTCATTGCAGATGATGATCGTGCAATACGCTCGATTTTAGGTCAGATCATTGAGGATGAGGATCTAGGAGAGGTCGTGGATGAAGCTGATGACGGCATTGGATTAGAAGCGAATTCATTGAACTTGAAAAAAGTAGACATCCTTCTGATTGATCTTTTAATGCCAGCTAGAGACGGCATTCAAACCATACGTCATATTCACCCTGAATTCAAAGGAAAGGTCATCATGATATCTCAAGTAGAAGCAAAAGAGATGATGGCAGAAGCCTATGAACTTGGAATTGAATATTATATTCATAAACCCGTCAATCGAATTGAGATTGTCAGTGTCATTCGAAAGGTCATGGAGCGGATCAAGCTCGAAAAATCAATTTACGATATTCAAGCTTCTCTTCGGCATGTGCTGCCATTAGAGCCAGTGATTTCTCATGAGATAGGTACTGGATCAAAGCGAAGAACGATGAAAGAGGCAGGGGAATTCCTCCTATCTGAATTAGGAATTGTCGGAGAGAGTGGCTCTAAGGATTTACTAGAGATATTGATCTACTTACATGAAACGCAGACAGCCAATTCTCATGAGGTGAATTTTCCGCCATTAAAGCAGCTATTTATCAAAACGGCGGAACGAAAGCTTGGTCGTGGTGCGGCGGATGTGGAAGTGATGCGGGAAGTGAAAGCAGCAGAGCAGCGAATTAGACGAGCCATCCATCATTCCTTAAATCATTTCGCATCACTTGGGCTCACAGATTTTTCAAATCCTAAATTTGAGCACTATGCGTCGAAGTTTTTTGATTTCACTGATGTCAGCCAAAGAATGAAAGAAATGCAGAAGACTTCTTCGCCCGCAGGGTCAACAGGCAGAGTCAATACGAAAAAGTTCGTGCAAATCTTTTATTTTGAAGCAAAGCAGCTATTCGAAGGGATGAGCTGAGGGAAATCTATTGGAATGATTGGAGAAAATAAACAGAGACAGAGTGCTTTTGACTATGAGCCGCCTTGCTCTTTTAGACGTCTTTGTTATTTATCTGATCATTCTGATTTTTCTTTTTTCTTGAAAATAAAACTCTCCTGTGCAATCGTTTGTTAAAATAGTGAGGTTAGACTAGAATGTCGGAGGTTTTATTTTGGGAAAAATTAAACGAAATGCGCTCTGCCCATGCGGAAGCGGAAAAAAATATAAACATTGCTGTGGTCAAAAGTCAGGCGGAGAACAAACGTCTGAGCTTGTGTTTAAGGAAGCTGTACAAGTTCAAAAGGATTTAATGAATTATGCGTTCTCTAAGCATCAGAGAGCGATCAATCAATTCATTAATGAGTTCTCTTTCCTAGCAGATATGGATAAAGAAACGCAACAAATCTCAGTCTTTCATTTGAGTGTATGGGGCATTTTCTTCCGCCCATTAACAGATAAGAAAGAGACTATCTTCCAAGAATTCCTGACAAAAAAAGCAGAAGATATTACCCGTCCTAAAACAAGACAAGTGGTTGAATCTTGGACAGACATGGAGCCATCTTTGCTTTTATTAAATGAAAAAACGGACGAGTCTCTTTACTTTGAGAATATGGTGACAGCTGAGAAGGTTGAAGTTGATGTGAAGCCGGATCAAACCGTGCTGCCAGAGAAAGGTAGTCTTGTTCTAGGTTTCCCTGTTCAGTTTGAAGAAAAAGCAGAGTTTTTCATTCAATATACGATGTTCGCGAAAGAGTTTACTGATACGCTTCTTCTTCAGGTTCGCCAGCTCGTTGAAGCACATGAGGCAAACGGAGGAGCACGTAGTACATTTATGAGAGAAGCCTTCCCTGAAGTGCTGAAGTGTATGTTTGCGAAGCAAGAAGTTGAAGAAACAGAAGCGCCTGCTCAAACAGAAGGAAGTACAGTAGAACTATCAGCAGATCGGATGGACTGGGCTAGTGACGTTCAGTTGGAAACAGCCAAGCTGATTGAAGACGGGATGAAAGAGCACGGTGACCAAAGCCTGACAGATGGCGCTTTAACAGTTTGGAAAGCTTACTGTGATCAGAAAGCACCTGTGATCCGTAAAGCGGCGTCATTTGCTGCGGGAATCGAATATTATATTCATTCACTTGCAAGCGATGCCCCGCTTTCTCAAGCACAAGTTGCTAAAAAGTATGGTATTAGTGCGTCCACTGTATCGAGCCGATTTAAAGACATTGAAAAAGCGGTCAAAGAAGAGCAAGAGACGACTGTATCATAGCATGAAAAAAGACGCGGTACCTTTCAAGGAGCCAGCGTCTTTTTTTCATCATCTTGTTTTAATAAAACCACTCATGTATTGCTCTGTATTATAATCATTGAGGTCAATTTTCCACTGACCATCTCCGTTACGTTTCATTTTCACTTCATACTCAGCAGGGCTTGAGACTGGAGGAAGCTTTTCAAACTCAGATGCGTACATATTCAAGCTTTTCTTATACAATTCTTCTTTCGAACGGATTTTGCCGTTGTAAAACTCATCTCTTTGTTTGTCTAGTTTGTCTTTTAAGTTAGAAGCATCAATACCGGTTACTTGAGCGACAACCTTCGCTTCGTCATCTGAGATGGTTTTCACACTTGTTTCCACTTTCGTTTTATCCTTCATTGTATTTTGCATGCGTTTGTACATGGATAAAATATCGCGGTCACTGACTTCATTTCCATATATGCCTGCACTTCTCTTAAAGTCTTTCACAAACATTTCGTGATATTTATTAACGACATCTGATTGATTGTCACCTGTTAATTCTGAGAATTGATCATTCTTTTTGTCAAAAACAATGATATCTGTATAAGCAGATAGTGCTTTTGCTGGGTTATCTAGCTTTTTCGCTGAATCCAGTATCTTTTCGCCATCTAGTTCAATTTCGATCGAATCGCTGTTTTTCTTGATGCTATCTTGGTACACGAACTGATATTTTTTGCCTTTATCTACTAGGAAATAAAGCGCTCCTGATAGTGATTTCCCTTTGTTCAATGACCCAAGATCAAGGCGGTCTTTACTGCCGTAGAATTTTAAATCAGAGACTTTGGCATCGTCCTGATAAAGGGTGAAATCAGAGTTATATAGTGAAAGGGCTTTGTCACCTTTGTTGGTGATCGTCAGGTTGACTTTTAACACCAATTCATTGTCTCGCAAGGTAGTTGTTGAGTCTTCTGGTAACGTATATTCGTAGCTATTCACTTTTACCTCTGCAGTTTTTGTTGATTTTTGGTCAGCCTTTGTTGATTTTGCTGAGCTCTGGCAGGCTGCAGAGATGATCATCACGAATGAAATCATGAGGAGTGCACTTATTTTTTTAAGATTCACAGTTGATGCTCCTTTGCTTTTCTTTCGTCATTTTCTTCCCGCTATCTGACTGAGAAAAAAGAAACAGATAGAATGGTATATTCGGGTGTTAAAGGGGAAAATCTCCTAATGACGATTTGCACTATTCATTCTATCGAATTTCATTCGTGATGAGGAATAGGTTGTAGTCCCTATCTTTGATAGATTTTTACACAAATACCTATAAAAAACGGAATTTAATAAGTAGAATATACTAGTCAATAAGAATTAATTTATCTATTTATCATAAGTTTTAAATGTTTTGTGTGTAAAAATCTTGAAATGGAGGTAGTTTTCATTTTAAAAGATGTGTTAGGATTCACATCACAAAGCTTTTCGTTTAAGTATATCTTCATCATACGAATCTTTTTCTTTCAAAGCGTCCACCTCCAGATTGATTTTCAGAGAGCAGAATACTTGAATGTTGAAAATGATTCATGGGAAAATAAGGATGATTAAGCAGATAAGGGAGATGAGCTTTTGAAAAAAGTAACGCTTGGACGAACTGATTTACAGGTGAATCCGATAGGGCTTGGAACAAATGCAGTAGGTGGCCATAATTTATTCCCGAATCTGAGTGAAGATGCAGGGCGGGAGCTAGTAGAAACTGCTCTTGATCATGGTGTCAATTTCTTAGATTCTGCTTTTATTTATGGGCTGGGCCGTTCAGAAGAATTGATTGGTGAGATCATTGCCAAAAGAGGCGGCAGAGACGAACTGGTTCTTGCGACAAAAGGGGCTCATAAAGAAGTAAACGGACAAATCGAACTGGACAATAGCCGTGATTTCTTAAGACAGCAGGTCGAAGACAGCCTGAAGAGGCTCCAAACCGATTATATTGATTTGTACTATATGCATTTCCCAGACGGCCGCACGCCGCTGGATGAAGTGGCAGGTACTTTAAAGGAATTGAAGGATGAGGGGAAAATCCGGGCAATTGGGGCATCAAACCTTGATTTTGAACAGCTTCAAACCTTTAATCGAGATGGATACCTAGACGTGCTTCAATCAGAGTATTCTCTGCTGAAACGTCAGGCCGAGCAAGACCTTCTCCCATACTGCGTGGAGCATGGGATTTCCTTTATCCCTTATTTTCCATTGGCGTCAGGCCTGTTGACTGGGAAGTTTACAAAGGATGCGACATTTGATGATATTCGAGCAAAGGACCCGCTTTTCCAAGGTGATGCTTTCCTTCAAAACCTCGAAAAAGTAGACAAACTGAAGGCCATTGCGCAATCAAAACATGCCGAAACAGCCCATGTAGCGCTGGCGTGGCTATTGGCGCAGGATGGCATTGATGCCATTATTCCTGGTGCAAAACGAGCCAAGCAAGTCTTACAAAACTTGAAAACAAACGATGTTCAATTAACAAAAGAAGAAATTAGCGAAATCGATCAGATCTTTTCATAATATAAAAAATAAGGTGCCAAGTAGCACCTTATTTTTTATGCCATTGTGAGAGGAATCTTGATCACGAGCCTCAGGTTTGGAGAACGATACGTAAAATCAAGCGTGCCGTCTGCCTTTTCAACAAGCTGATGAATGATATAAGTACCCATACCTTGATGATCACCGCCTTTTGTCGAGCGGCCAAACGTCTTGAACAGATGATCTAATACGTGTTTTTCCATGCCCTTAGTACTGTTTTCACAATGAATCAAAAAGAGCCCGCTCCGTATGGAAGTCGTGATCGAGATGCTTCCCTCGTTCCCAGCTTGCTTCGCTTCAATAGCGGCGTCTAATGCGTTATCAAGCAGGTTGCCGGTAAAACTCACCTGATCCGCTTTAGAAAAAGGAAGAGAAGAAAAGGGTGCTTGAAGATCTAGTGAAAGGGCAATGTCCTCTTTTTCAGCCCGTTGGAAAAAGGAATGAAGGGTGGAGGCCAAATAAGCATTTTCCCCTTTGATCCAAGGAAAATGTTTCACGTATTGCTGAATCAAATCTTTGATCTCATGCTCGTCATTCGATGCGGAAAAGGCATTTAAATGTCTAGCTGTTTCATGGTGTTTACTTCGCAGCTCAAGCAGCAAGTCATTGGTCCTCGACTCAGCATGAATCAGCTCTTGAAGCCGTCCATTTAATCGTTGCTCCGTTTGCATCACCTTGAAGGAAAGGAGATCGGCTGTCAAAATGATGATGACAGTTAAAAGATGGCTTAGTCCATTTCCGTGCGTGAGAAAAAGTGAAATGCCTGAACAGGTGATGAGCACAAAAGCGCCTAATATCACGTAACCACTCATACCTAGCCAAAACCTTTTGTAAATGAAAAAGGTGTAAAGGCACAAGATGCAAAAGGTAAGAAGCCACACCATGCTTGATGACAAAGGCAGAACAGCTTTAGCAGCAGCTTGAACTGCAAGACCGAGCCAGATGAGCGTATATATGCGAAATCCAAGATAGAAAGCGTTCACGTTCGTTCTCCTTAAAAGTAGTATTTCTTAAAGTATTCTAATTGCTGCTTCGTCATCATGGCTTTTTTATCAGTCCCTTCAAAAGACACGATAAATGAATTTTTGGCATACGCCGAAAAGTTCTTAATGTAATGAATATTGATGATAAACGAGCGGTGGGAGCGGATAAAGTCTTTCTCAGCTAAATCACCTTTTAACTCGTTGAGAGTTTGGTATGTTTGAATATCTCCTGTTGTTGTGACAATGGTCGTCGACCTGCCAGTACGTTCAACAAAGATGACATCCTTTTTTTGCAGTACATGGATATTTGATTGCTGCTTGATGAGAAGCCGTCCGTGAATGCTTTTCTCCTGCTTGGTGGACATGTAGCGCTCTAAGGATTTGGCGATTCGATCAGCTTGATAAGGCTTCATAATATAATCATGGACATTCAAATCAAAGGCATGGACAGCATACCCACTGTTTCCCGTCACAAATACAACATCCACATTCAGTGCGTGAGAGTGAATAAGGTCTGCTAATTCATAGCCTGACATGCCAGGCATCTCAATGTCTGCAAACAATAGATCAATGTCGCCCTGTTTGACCTTCTCATATGCATCCTCCGCTGACTGCGTCACAAAAACGATGTCAACGGCATCCATTCTGCCGACAATGGCATGCAGCTTTTCTAAATCCACTCGGTAATCATCGACAAGACCTACTTTTATCATAAAAATCACCTATGACTCTTCTTATTATTTGTCTATTTTACCATTTGTTTTTTAAAATGGATCATTTCAAGACAGAAAAAGGACGTTTCGCGACATTTTTATGTCAGACAGGCGGTATTTTTTCTATCATAGACGTAGATAGTCGAAAGGGGCGAACCAAATGATTACTCTCAGCGATTGTAGTTGCTGGTTTACAGATAAGAAAAAAGTCGTAAAGGCGATGAAACATATGACATTCTCCGTAAAGGAAGGAGAAGTCGTCGGCATCTTAGGAGAAAATGGAGCGGGGAAAACCACATTATTACGCGCCGTTGCGACATTATTGGAGCCTACTCATGGAACAGTCAATGTTGCAGGCTTTGATACAGTCAAAGAAGCAACTGAAGTGAAGAAGCGAATTGGGGTCTTATTTGGCGGCGAGACGGGACTTTATGACCGTTTGACGGCTCGTGAAAACCTTGAATACTTTGGGAAATTATATGGCTTGGATCAGCATGAGATCAAAGCAAGAATTGAGGATTTAGCAAAGCGATTCGGGATGAGGCAGTACATGGATCGCAAGGTAAAAGGATTTTCAAGAGGGATGAAGCAAAAGGTGGCGATTGCCAGAACATTGATTCATGACCCTGACATTATTTTGTTTGACGAACCGACAACAGGTTTAGATATCACATCGAGTAATATTTTCAGAGAGTTTATTCATCAGTTGAAACAGCAAAATAAAACGATTCTATTTTCAAGCCACATCATGGAAGAAGTCAGCCTGCTTTGTGACAGTGTCATGATGATTCATCAAGGGGAGCTCGTGTACAAAGGAACGCTTCCAGAATTATATGCACAAGAACAAAGTGAAGACTTGAATTACATCTTTATGTCGAAGCTCGCAAGGGGGAATGCATAATGTGGAAAACCGTCTTTTTAAAAGAAATGACAGATTCGCTCAGAGACAGGAAAACGTTGCTCTTAACAGTGTTGATCCCTCTTTTGACGATGCTCGGACTCGTGTTTTTCTACGAAAGCATGATCGCTGATCCAGGCGATAAAACGTATACAGTCGCAATCAATGAAAAGCTTCCGTCCGATATGAATGACATGATCAAAGAAGTGAAAAACCTGAAACTTGAAACATTTGATGACCCGCAGCAAGCCGTTAAAGACGGTGAGGCAAATGCTTATCTAGAAATGCCAAAAGATGCAGGCGATATGCTTCAGCATCAAACATCGTTTGCCATTAAAGTCCATGGGTATCCAACAGATGATGATTCAGTGATTGCGGTTCAAATGCTGCAATCGTTGCTGGAGCAATATCAAAATCAAGTCGTAGAAAAGCGTTTGGCACAGGATCAGATCAAATCGTCAGTGATTCATCCGTTTGAGGTACAATCGGTTGATGTGCAAGAAGGAGAGGACGGGGATGGAGAAAACGGGGTGACCACCATGCTGCTGTCGATTCTCCTTCCAATGATTTTAGTGACGTCTGTGATCTCAGGTGCTTTGCCAGCTGCGCTTGATATCGTAGCAGGTGAAAAGGATAGAAAGTCAATTGAAGCTTTATTCCTGACACCGGCCAGCAGACTTCAGCTTTTAATTGGAAAATGGCTAGCTGTTTCTATGTTTGGTATATTAAGTGGCATTGTGGCGATTGGCATGCTGCTGCTCTCTACATTGCTCTTTACAGAAAAACTGAAACAAGCGCTGAACTTCGGAGATCAAGTGTGGAGCATCATCGGCGTTATGTTTGCGGCATTAATTATCTTCTCATTCATGGTATCCATGATTGAACTGCTGCTCAGTGTCGTTTCAAGCTCAGTGAAAGAAGCACAATCGTACATGTCCATGATCATTACACTAGGTGTGATTCCGATGTTTTTCACCATGAGAGCAGGCGCTACGCAGCTAGATACGTATTACTTTGCGATCCCATTCCTTAATATTCACGCACTATGCAAGCAATTGATGTTTGGCATCGTTGACCCGATGTCGATTGCCCTGACGCTCGGCTCCTCGGCGCTGACAGTGATGATATTGTTTGTCATCGTGAGAAGTTTGTTTATGAAAGAGAAATGGATGCTTGCGAAATAGAAAGAACATTTCATTGATAGAAATGAAGAACTTGTAGATTTTTTCTACAAGTTTTTTGTTTTGTATGTTTAAGTGAGTGATAAAAAAGGGCTGATAGAATTGAGAAATGCAATTGATAGAGCTTTAGGTTCTGTTGCACATTTATCAATCTGACTATGAAGGCGATGAGCAAAGGTTCGAGAAATTAATCACTCCTTATGTAGAGGAATACATACAAGAAGATGATGCAGTTGATCCGATTGACATCATAAAAGGATATGATGCTGAAAAGGGGAATTTATCTTCATAGTATGTTGTATCCTTTTGTCAGTATACGCCTTACAATAAGGAGGTGCGAAAATTGCCCGCAGCTTTCAGTTATGGAATCATCTGTTTCATCGCTTTTCTACTAATCATTTTCGTTATCACCCATAAAAAACTAGAAAAAAAACTAGATCTCACAATTTTGATTGTAGTAGCCACCACATTATTGATGGTGAATGTCTTGTGGGTGTGGGTCACCATTTTCTTCCTTACTTGTTTGTATGTCGGAATCAAATATAGACATCAATCAAAAAAAGACTAAAGAAAACCCCCGGAAACCGGGGGTTTTTCTTTAGTTCTTGATGAACTTTTCAACCAACGAGCTTGTTTTGTAGTCGTTCAAATCAAGTTTCCATTGGTCGATATCGTTTTTCTTCATGTTCACTTCTACTGTTTCTTCAGAAGATGATGGTCCTAATTTTTTAAATTCATCTGGATAGATAGAAAGTAGATATTTCTGTGCATCATCATAAGATGCTGTACGGTTTTTGCTGTAGAATTCAGTTGCTTTTTCTTTTAAACGATCGACAAGCGGGCTTGCATCAATTGGTGTAAGTGTCACAGTCACGACAGCTTTATCACCGCTGATTGATTTTGTTTTCGTTGATACTTTTGATTTTTCAGCTAATGTTTCTTTTACAGCTTTTAGAAGCTTATCAAGGTTTTCGTCTTTTGCTGAGCTAGATGAAATACCAGAAGAAGAAATGTAGCCTTGTTTGAATGATTTATCAAATTCGTTTACGACAGTTGATTTGTTATCACCTGTTAGTTTTTCGAAATCGTCATTTTTCTTGCCAAAAATCATGACATCAATATAAGAAGAAAGGGCTTTTGCAGACGCTTGAAGTGTATCTGCCTTTTTCATCAAGTCTTTTCCTTTAATATCGAATTCTAGTGTTTTGTCATCTTTTTTCGATCCAGTACCAGGCTCTGTGTAAACCAATTGATAGTCTTTTTCTTTATCAACCACAAAGAAAAGACCACCTTTTGATACTTTACCTGCATTTAGAGAGCTGGAAGATAATACTTCGTTGTAGTCATCAGGAGAGATGGTAGACACCTGAGCGTCATCTTGGTAAAGCGTAAAGTTGCTTTTATCCACATTCAATGGTTCTTTGCTGATGTTTTTTACAGATACATTCACTTTTAGGACATATTGATCATCCTGAACAGATGTATCGTATTGAGGTGGTAAAGTGTACTCAGCACTTTCTACTTTTACTTCAGCTGCATCAAGGGATTTTTTTGTATCGCTTTCTTTCGCAGCAGTTTTGTCTTTTCCACCACTACAAGCAGCAGCGACAACAGTTACACACAAAATCAGAAGAAACAGGGATAATTTCTTTTTAAACATGAGATGTTTTCCTCCTCGGGTTTTATGGTGAATTTCATTGGAAAGCTTTAGTTCATATCGTTCTTTTTGCACAAAAAGAAAAATACTGTATGTTTTTTACTGTAGAATGAAGCGAAAGTACTGTCAATACCTCAGTGCGTTCGAAAGGTTCATCCACTTCAAGTAGTAAAAATGACACTATGTTGAGAGGAGAAATGTGTATTTTATTGTTTGAAATCTCCTGTAAAAACTCAACATTTTATATTTTAAGGTTTTGAGTCGGATTATTGAATAGGTTCAAATGACTGTTTTTGAAGAAGATGTAGCAAATAGAAGGATTTTTATGACTTGTAAATGAGTCGTTAGTAATGAATATTTTTTCCTGTGATGTGTATGATCACTAGGTTTGTGTGTTGTTGACATAGAGACACTTGTCCAGCGAAATGTTGAGGTATTTAGACAGGCTCTCGACACGGAATGTGTCTTTTCCCTTCAAAATGGCAGTCATCTACACAGAAACCCTACATAAAATAAAAGAGAAATGAATGGGAGGTGGATGTATGGCAGTGGTAAGAGCGACAAGCTCTGATATTGATTTAATGGCCAGACTGCTGAGAGCCGAAGCGGAAGGTGAAGGGAAACAAGGGATGCTGCTTGTAGGAAATGTAGGCATCAATCGTTTGCGTGCCAACTGTTCTGACTTTAAAGGGCTGCGTACGATTCCACAAATGATTTATCAGGAGCATGCGTTTGAGGCAGTCACGCATGGCTATTTTTATCAGCGAGCACGAGAAAGTGAAAAGACACTTGCACGGAGGAACATTAATGGTGAACGATTTTGGCCTGCGAAATTCAGTCTTTGGTATTTCAAACCGCCTGGAAATTGTCCATCCACTTGGTACAATCAGCCGTTTGTGGCAAGGTATAAGTCACATTGCTTTTACCAGCCCACAGCTGAAACTTGCGAGAATGTTTATAACACCTTTTAGCTTGATGAACAGCACAATCCTTTGTATTCAAGAGGATTGTGTTTTTCTTTTTTTCAAAATGGGTAACCATTGTGTATCAACAAGATGAAGCACGTGATTGGAGGAAATGAAGATGTATCAAGATTTAAAAGGGAAAACAGCCATTGTGACAGGTTCTTCTAAAGGGATTGGACAAGCCATCGCCTTGAGGTTTGGACAAGAACAAATGAACGTGGTTGTGAATTATAAAGGTGATGAAGAGGGTGCTGAAGAAACAGTACAAGCCATCCAGCAGCATGGAGGTAGGGCGGTGAAAGTACACGCAGATGTCTCCAAAGAGGAAGGGATTCAGGCGTTAATGGATGCCGCGCTGGAGAATTTTAACGCACTAGATGTGTTCGTCAATAATTCGGGATTTAATGGTGAAGAAGCAATGCCGCATGAAATGACGTTGGAACAATGGCAAAAGGTCATTGATGTGAATATCACAGGCTCATTTTTAGGAGCAAAGGCAGCAATCGCCTATATGATGGAGCATGATGTGAAAGGATCAATCTTGAATATATCCAGTGTCCATCAAGAGATCCCGCGTCCGTTCAATGTTCATTACTCTACTTCTAAAGGAGGAATGAATATGATGACGAAGACGCTGGCTCTTGATTATGCCGAAGCGGGTATTCGGGTCAATGCGATTGCACCAGGTACGATGGCAACGGAATCAAATGACGACCTTCAAGATGAACAGAAAAAACAAAAGCAGCTTGAGAAAATTCCAATGAGAACGTTTGGCGAGCCAAAGGAGATTGGGTCCGCCGCTGCATTTCTCGTATCGAAAGAAGCTGCCTATATTACAGGTACTACATTATTTGTTGATGGAGGAATGACACTTTATCCATCTCAATTAAATGATGAATAATAGAAAAACATCCGCCCCATTAGCCGGCGGATGTTTTTTCTTTGTAGCGGTGTGCTGACTTTGCTGGTTTGCCGAGCAGCATAGGATACTTGCTCAAGAAAGAGATACATGGCACCATGAGCAGCAATGTACCGATCGTATAAAAGAGCGTCCAAGAAAGCTGCGCTGTATCAGAGATATTGATGCCTAGTCCGTAATAAACAAATGCCTTCATGATATCGATACCGGCAAATTGCAGGACGAGAATCACAATGGAATGACGTCCGAGATACGTCAATATCGTGGACGTTTTCAATTTGAAGCTTAAATAAATAACAGCAGCTGAACCGAGCAGTGCACAAGCATAAAAAATGAATAGATCCCCATAGTCATTGACCCGCATATCAATTCGTGAATTAAAGCTTTGCATATATGCAGTCAGTACAAGCAGACCTGTACATAACAGAAGGGTAGGATCTGTTTTTAATTCCACAAACCATTGTTTTGCTAAAAATCCGATTGAATAAAACACAACAGCCGTTAACGCAACGTTGGCATTCCAAGGGAGACTCTGGTTTAACAATAGCGTGGAAGCATATCCGGCTCCGCCGCAAAGGACGGTCAGTAAAATCAATACAGCTGGTTTTCCTTTTGTCAGACGATGCATCAAGAAAAACAACATTTCCACTAAAAAGAGCGTCGTTAAAAACCAGATGGCTGGGTTATGCGTCAGTCTTGCTTCATCGGCATTTGAAATGAAAATCCCTGTAAAAGGAACGAAGGGATCAATATCTGTTTGCCCCTTAAAGGCGAAAAATCGGGTCACCGTGAACCAGAAAACGTACGTAATAATGGAGAAATAGAGATAAGGTAAGAGCAAGCTTTTTGCTTTTTTCTGTATAAATGACATAGCAGGTTGTGAGGATGATCGAAACATCATACCTGATAGTAAAAAGAAGAGTGGCATATGAAAAGAGTATATAAATTGCTTGAATGAATCAGGAATGGGTACATGTGCCATAACGACGAGCAGAATGCCGATTCCTTTAGCCGCATCCACCCAGTCGAGTCGCTTATTCATGGCCAGTCATCTCCTTCCTTCTCAGCATTGTAAACCGTTACTTCATATGTACCTCTACTATATAAAAGGTACACCTACCATGCGTTTACAGTTCGCTAACGATTAGAAGACACATTTGCGATCAGATGACAGAAGGAAGCTTTTTGACATCTCGATGTTACATTTCCCATTTTTTATGACAATGTAAAAAAAGAAGCCAATGAGAGATTGGCTTCAAAATAGTTCTGCGATTCGTTCAAAGGAACGCTGTTTTTCCATTGGATCAAATGAATTGTTTAATATCATGATCTCGTCCGTTTGATAGCGGTCCATTAAGATTTGTAGCTGTTCTTTCACTGTTTGCTTTGAGCCAACAATCATTCGCTGGCGGTTTTGTAACACTTTTTTCTTTTCTTGCTCAGTGTAATGATAGTTCTCTGCTTCTTCTATAGAAGGAACGCGGCTGTCCAGCCCTTTTTCAACCCGAAGTAGCCATAAATCTGTACTGGTGGCAATGCGGCTTGCTTCCTCGTCTGTGTCTGCGCAGATCACAAAGACAGCAAACATAGACTGAGGCTGACGTGAGAAAACGGATGGAGAAAAGTGTGACCGATACGCTTCAAAAGCTTGCCGGCCTCGTGCAGGATGAATAAAATGTCCGAAAATATAGTTGATTCCAAGTGATGCCGCCTGGATGGCACTGTTTTCCCCGAGTCCAAGCAACCAGACTGGCGGATAAGAATCAACGAGCGGAGCCGCTTTCACTCCTGCATGCCGATGACCAGAAGGCAGGCTGTCAGATAAGTAAAAAAGAAGGTCCTCCAGCTGACGGTCAAATTGAGACAGTTCTTTCTTGACGCCGTCTGTCAAAGCGAGTCTCGTCCTTTCAATTCCGCCTGGGGATTTACCAACCCCGATCTCAATCCGCCCAGGGTAAAGGGCTTCAAGCTGGCGGGTGACTTCTGCTACTTTAAAAGGGCTGTACTGCGGGAGTAAAATCCCCCCAGAGCCTGTGCGCAATGTCGATGTGTGTGAAGCAATATGTGCCATTAATATTTCAGGCGCTGTACTCGCGAGTCCTCTCGTGCTGTGGTGTTCAGCAAACCAATATCGCTCATACCCCAGTGTTTCCGCAAGCTTGGCCAGCTCTGTCGTATGAACCAATGTTTCTTGTGCGGATTGGCCTTTAGGGATGGCGACTTGATCTAATATATGAAGTGATGGCATCATCAACACCCTTTCATCAATACGTTGAATTCTATTCATAAGTATAAAGAAAGTCAGGAACGGAAGGAAATGAAAGGGTTTATCACAGCTATGTACATGAATTTTCTATATCAACATATGAAGTGGGTGCGCGCCCTGTTTTTAAGCGAGAGGCTGTGTAACGGGAACATTCGACAATGTTTCACATGAAACACTTCTTTTACGACATGAATCATTTTTGTCATGGATCTTTCTTTAAAAAAATATCATCATATTGAAACCTCTTTTATACATAGATCGTATATACTAGTAAATAGAAAAAAGAGTAAGAGGCTCCAATGTCATTTCATGAATTTTGTCGAATTTTCATGTATGATGATTTTAATAGGGTCCATCGCTTAATAAATAGATTTTTATTATGCTGGAGGAGTGATTGATTTGGCGATTACATTAGAAAAAGGTCAACGTATTGATTTAACAAAAGGAAAAGCAGGACTAACCAATATTCTAGTTGGACTTGGCTGGGACCCTGTGTCACAAGGCGGCGGTTTTCTTGGAAAGCTGTTTGGCGGCGGAGGCGGCGCTGATATTGATTGTGACGCTTCAGTGCTGATGCTGAAAAATGATAAGTTTGTTGAAAATAAAGATTTGATTTACTTTGGTAACTTGAAAAGCAAATGCGGCAGTGTTGAGCATACAGGTGACAACCTGACAGGTGAAGGAGACGGAGATGATGAACAAGTCCTCGTCAACTTAAGCAAGGTGCCAGGCAATGTGAATAAATTGGTGTTCGTTGTGAACATTTATGATGCACTTAGAAGAAACCAACACTTTGGTATGATTCAAAATGCTTACATCCGAATTGTTGACCGTTCAAACAATCAAGAGTTAGTGAAATATAATTTGAAAGATGAATATGCAGGTAAAACATCATTAATCGTTGGAGAGCTTTATCGCCACGAGAATGAGTGGAAATTTGCAGCTGTAGGAAATGGTACAAACGATGCGAAGCTTGCCGATATTACGAGAAACTACATTTAATTAGAAGGGAGAGGTTCCTAGTGGGAATTTCTTTAGCGAAAGGTCAAAAAATCGATTTAACAAAAACGAATCCAGGTTTAACAAAAGTAGTCGTAGGTCTTGGCTGGGATGTAAACAAGTATGATGGCGGACATGACTTTGATCTAGACGCAAGCGTATTCCTTTTAGATGCAGCAGGGAAAGCAAACTCTCCATCTGACTTTGTCTTCTACAATCAAACAACTGGCGGTGGCGGAAGTATCGTACATACAGGCGATAACCGTACAGGTGAAGGAGACGGAGATGACGAGCAGGTCAATGTTGATCTTTCAACTGTACCAGCAAGTATTGAGAAAATCTCCTTCGTCATTACAATCCATGATGCAGAAGCACGCAGCCAAAACTTTGGACAGGTGTCTAACGCTTACGTCCGTATTTTAAATGCGGCATCAAATGAAGAGCTCATTCGCTATGATTTGGCAGAAGACTTTTCAATTGAAACAGCGATTATTGTAGGTGAATTATACCGTCATGGCGGAGAGTGGAAATTCTCAGCTGTTGGATCAGGCTATCAAGGCGGACTTGCTCGCATTGCAACAGACTTCGGCTTAGATATCGGGTAACGCCCGTTTTCATATTTTCAGGAGATAGGAGAGATACGAATATGGCGATTCAGCTTTCAAAAGGACAACGTGTCGATTTAACGAAAACCAACCCAGGGCTGACAAAAGTGATGATCGGACTTGGCTGGGATACGAATAAATATTCAGGCGGAGCCGAATTTGATTTGGACGCTTCGGCTTTCTTAGTAGATGCAAACAATCGTTGTCAACAAGATACAGACTTTGTGTTTTATAATAATCTGCAGCATCCAAGCGGCAGTGTCACTCATACCGGTGATAATCGTACGGGTGAGGGAGATGGAGATGACGAGCAAATTCTCGTTGATTTCTCGAAAATTCCTGCTAACATTGATCGTATCGGAATTACAGTTACGATTCATGATGCAGAGGCGCGCAGCCAGAATTTTGGACAAGTCTCTAATGCATTTGTTCGTGTTGTAAATGAAGAGGGCGGGGAAGAATTGATTCGTTTTGATTTAGGCGAGGACTTCTCAATTGAAACAGCTGTCGTTGTATGCGAACTATACAGACACGGCAGCGATTGGAAGTTTAACGCAATCGGAAGCGGATTCTCTGGCGGACTTGCAGCTCTTTGTCAAAATTATGGGTTAGAAGTGTAAAGAGAAGAAACAACTTCATTCAAGAGGCGCTGCCAATGACTCATATGAGGGTATTTTCCAAAGTGAGAAAGAAACAGCGATCAAGAATAACAGCAGGCGAAAGCCTGCTGATGCTTCTACACTTATAGGAGGAAAACCAGTTGGACATTTTGAAACATATGTTGGATACGTATGCCTCGTTTTTTGATTGGCATATGTGGGCAGAGGTATTAACAAACCCTGTCTCTTGGGGACTTATTGGGACCCTTGTCGTGCTTGAAGGTTTGTTGTCAGCGGATAATGCACTTGTATTAGCTGTTATGGTGAAACATTTACCTGAAAAGCAGCGTAAAAAGGCATTAACCTACGGATTAATTGGCGCTTATTTCTTCCGTTTTCTATTTATTGGCGTAGGGATGCTGCTTATTAAGTTTTGGTGGATTAAGGTTCTAGGCGCTGCATACTTAGCTTGGCTGGTCATTAAGCACTTCTGGTTAGGTGACGGAGATGACGAAGCGAAGGAATTGAAAAAAGAAGGCTGGATGATTCGTGTATTTGGCGTCTTCTGGGCAACTGTTATTTCTGTAGAAATTATGGACCTTGCCTTCTCGGTAGACAGTATTCTTGCTGCATTTGCTGTATCTGAGGAAGTATGGATTCTTCTTTTAGGTGGAATGCTTGGAATTCTCATGATGCGTACAGTGGCACAATTATTCCTTGTGCTCATCGACCGGATACCAGAGCTTGAGAATACGGCATTTATTCTCATTGGAATTATTGCCATCAAAATGGGCTTAAGTGCTGCTCATATTGAAATCCCGCATCTTGCATTCTTTGCGATTATTATCCTAGCGTTTATCGGAACGTTTATTGTTCATAAAATCAATAAGAAGAAGCATCAAGGTGTAACAAACGAAGCTGCGGCTTCAAAAGAAGAATAGGACGATCAAAAAGGAATGGAGTTGACTAGCGGCTCCATCCTTTTTTGAATCATCAAGTCATTACAACAGGAGGTGGCACTGCATGCGATATTTTCGTTTTTTATCAGAGACGAGGCAGCACGATATTTTTTTTAAGCGGCCGGCGGCAGTTCATTCATTGACGCCAAGGCATGTACTTGCGCATGCATTAGGTGCTACTTTATATATGCCTGCGACAAGACAGGATGTAGCAGACATGCTGCTTTCGCAGAAATATGAAGCGCTTTGCTCTGTTGTGTTTTGCTTGGAGGACGCCATTGGTGATCAGGAAGTGGACATGGCTGAACAGAATATAGTGGCACAATTGACCTGCCTTTCTGAGACAATTCATCACTCTCCAGAAATAGCTGAGCATTTGCCGCTTTTATTTATTCGGGTTCGTTCGCCTAAACAGCTGCTCAAAATGGCAGATTTGCTCGGTCCCTCTCTTCATTTACTGACTGGTTTTGTGTTTCCAAAGTGCTCCGTTCACAATGCAAAGGAATATGTGAACAGTTTGAAACAGGCTTCAGCACAAACTCAGAAAACACTATACGGAATGCCCATTTTAGAAACACCAGATTTACTGGAAAAAGAAACGAGATATCAGGTGTTGTCTGAATTAAAGCAGATCATGCTGAATGATGAGGAATATATTTTGAATATTCGCATTGGGGCAACGGATCTGTGTGGATTATACGGCATTCGCCGTGATCGCGAGACCACCATTTATGAGATTAGAGTCATTGCTGAGTTGATCACAGATATCATCAATTATTTTGGTCGTTCTTTTGTGATATCAGGAGCTGTATGGGAGCATTTTGGACCGGCACGAAAAGAACAAAATCCATTCATCCGTGCAATTTCTAAGAGCGGTGAATCTTCCTCATCTGAACTCGATCATATGCAAGGTCTGCTCAAAGAGACAAGGCTGGATGTGGTAAACGGTATTCATGGCAAGACAGTCATCCATCCAACACATCTCAAGCCAGTTCAAAGCATGTACGTTGTCACAAAGGAAGAGTACATGGATGCATTAAGTATTTTAGAACATGCAGATGGTACAGTCGGCGTGATGAAGAGTACCTTCTCTAATAAAATGAACGAAACGAAGCCGCACTATCGCTGGGCGGAAAACATTTTAATGAAGTCAGACATTTACGGGGTGTTTCATGAAAATAGAAGCTATATCGACATACTCACAGAATCAGAAGCCGCATACGCTGAACATCTTGGAACATATGGAGGTGGAGCTTAACCTCAAAGAGGGTACGCTTCAGCTTGAAAAAGAACATCTTTTTGACATGGCGGCACGGGTGAACAAAAAGAGAGCCTTTTTATTTGTTAGTAAGGTGCTCGGGAAACATATGCCTGTTCACCCGTTGAAACCACTCCTCATCTCAGGTCTTTTGGCAATGGCTTATGCAAAAGAACAAACAGGCAAGACGCCCCCGCATCAAGACGATATAGTAGAAGCACTAAAAACGAATGATCATGTTAAGTTAACCGAAGCCTATGCTGTGCTCAAAAAAGAGAAGCTTTCTGCGGTAAACGAGCCGATTATGATCGGCTTTGCTGAAACGGCAACTGCGCTTGGTCATGGTGTGTATGACGTCATAGAAGGAGCATCTTACATTCATACGACACGTGAACAGCTGTTGGATCTTGATCCTTCACTCGTATTTGAAGAGGAACATTCTCATGCGACAGATCAGCTTTGCTACGCAGACGACGCCTTACTTCGGACGGATCGCCCGATTGTGCTAGTAGATGATGAGGTCACGACAGGTCGGACAAATATGAATATCATTCGGGATCTGCACGCAAAGCACCCTAGGTCCTCTTATACGATTCTATCCATTTTAGATTGGAGAACAGAGGAGCACGAGGAAGCGATGCTTCAGCTTCAAGAGGAGCTAGGGGTAAATATCACATCATTATCTTTATTAAAAGGGCAGATGATGTTTCGGGGGACAACGCTGGATGAGCCTGCTTATTCGTATGAAATTGCTGAGCAAGAGAAAAGACCTGAACTCTCTTTTCATTCTCTTCAATCCTTCTTTAAGCAAGTGCCATATTCACTTTCCCATGCAGTCAATCCGGCGGGGCATTCGCCGTATATCCATGAAACAGGTCGTTTCGGTTTAAGCGCAGCGGACACGGATGCCATTGATCAAGCAGCTGCTGAGGCTGGGCTGAAGCTTCAGCGAAAACGAAAAGGAAAACAGACCCTCTGCTTAGGAACAGGAGAATTGATGTATGTGCCGATGAGACTTGCAGCTCATATGGGCGAAGGTGTCCTTTTTCATTCGACGACAAGAAGTCCGATTCATCCGGTTGAAAAGGAAGGGTACGCTGTTCAAAACGGATTCGCATTTTTGAGTCCAGAAGATGCCCGCATTCAGCACTACGTGTACAATATCCCTAAAGATCAGTACGATGATGTCTTTTTGTTTTTTGAGAAAAAGGTGTCTCAAGAAGCTTTGATGCCGCTGATCCACTTATTTGCTGAGCGGCATGTGAAGCATGTGCATATTGTGACTTTATCAGATGAGGTGAAGGTGAATGACTAACGTGTATACAAAGATGGGAAGCTATCCAGAGCAGGACGTAACCTTCTTACTCAAGGATTTATCGTCGATTGAGATGGAGAAAAGTACTGAGGAGCGGGAGCGCTCTATTCAGAGCGGTGCCCATTACTCAGAAATGCTGCCAATTGAATATAAGCCGACGGCATCTTATATGGACTTATTCTATCAATCTCTTGAAGAAAGTAAGCAAAAGGTAGCGGAAGCCGTAGCGGTTGTCGCAGAACAAATTGTGAAAAAGCGAGGATTTCAAACCGTTCTTTGCAGCTTGGCACGGGCTGGGACACCAATCGGGGTGCTCATTAAACGGTATATCAGAAAGACGTATGGTCTCGATTTGCCGCATTATAGCATCTCTATTATTCGTGACCGTGGAATAGATGAAAATGCGCTACATTATATCCTCAAAGAACATCCAGGTTTTGAGATTGCCTTTATTGACGGCTGGACCGGAAAAGGTGCTATTTCTAAAGAGCTTCAAAAAGCGGTGCTTGATTTTGAACAGAAATATGGAATTCGTCTTTCGAGTGAGCTAGCTGTGCTTGCTGATCCTGGTTATTGTACGAGTGTTTACGGAACGAGAGAGGATTTCCTCATTCCAAGTGCCTGCTTGAATTCAACGGTCTCTGGCCTAGTTAGTCGAACGGTGCTAAACAACCGCTGGATCCAAGCCGATGATTTTCATGGGGCCAAGTATTATGAAGAGCTCATTGATGAGGATGTCTCTAATCTGTACGTGAATACAATTGAAGAAGCATTTTCTGAACTTAAGGCAAATGTACAAGAGAAAGCAGAGACTCTGCTCGCACAAGGAACGCCTCCTGACTGGCGGGGGATGACCTCCATTGAAGCAATTGGTCAGGAGTTCAAAATAGACAATACACATTTGATTAAGCCGGGTGTCGGTGAGACGACCCGTGTGCTGCTCAGAAGAGTCCCTTGGAAAATACTCATTCAGCCTGGATCTCGGGAGAAGCTCAAGCACATTTTACTACTCGCAGAGGACAGAGGCGTGCCCGTCATTGAATATGCCAACATGTCCTACACATGCTGCGGACTCATCCGCCCGTTGGAGCAATCGTCATGAAGAATATCGCATTTGCCAGTGATTTAGACCGGACACTGATATACTCACATCGAATGCTGGAGCAGTATGCATACAAGGGAGCATACGAATTAATTGAGGTGCTGGACGACCGGCCGCTTTCCTACATGTCTATTGAAACGAAAGCCTCCTTACAGGCAATTCATCAAGCAGGCTGGTTTATCCCAGTGACGACAAGAACGACAGCACAATTTGAACGAATCACTCTCTTTCAGCAAGAGATCAAACCAGAGTATGCCGTCACGACAAACGGCGGCTGTATCCTTCATCACGGTAAGCCGCTTGAGGAGTGGCAGGCGATTGTAGATGAGAGACTGCAAGAGTGTATGCCGGTGAGAGATATGCTGCGGGCGATCTCTGAACTTCCGGTTGCCGCTTGGGTGAAACGTACTCGAACAGCTGAGGGAAGATTTCTTTATTTAATTATGAAAGACGAGTTTCTTTCTCATATTCCGCTCGCTGAATTAAGGCTGTGGGGTGAGGAGAGAGGCTGGCAAGTTTCCCTTCAGGGTCGAAAGCTGTATTTTATTCCAAAGCCGCTCAATAAGTGGGCTGCTGTTGCTTTTCTAAAAGAAAGGCTACACCTTGAATATGTATATGGTGCGGGCGACTCCTTGTTAGATGCTGATCTCATACGTCAAGCGGATAAAGGCTTCGCTCCGAGTCATGGGGAAGTCTTAGATGTTGATCTATCGCTTGAACCGACGACAGCCTCTGGCATGGCGGCGGCAGACGAAATCGCCGCTTCTGTCGCAAAGAAGATGAACACAGCAAAAAAGCCTTCGATTCGATAGCAGAAGTAGAAGGCTGAATGATATGATAGTAGTAGCTTTCGAGAAAATATAGGAGAAAGGAAGGAGCGGCGTGAGCTATAAAGAAATCAACGTAACCCAGACACGGGCGAAACAGGAAGCCTGGAAAAACCTGCTGAAAAAGCCGCTCCCTGAACGAGACGGCTACGTCAAGGACGAGCACACCTTATCCTTGCCGCGTCTCGCCGCCCGTGTCCTTGGAACTCCGCATGATGCAACCGATTATTTTATTTATTTGCATGAATTATACGAAACTGACGGCATGCATATTTTAAGTGAAACCCTCAACCGGCATATTGAGCCGGAGCACTTTCAAGCGCTCCAGCGGATTCATATGATCAATCAGGAAGAAAAGGGATTGTCCGTGAATCGATTTGTGGCTTTCTTAGACGGTGAACAGCTCATTGTCCGTCATCCAAACCCAGTGATGAACCGGCATATCCGCCTTTCGTTAATCCAGGTGTTTGAACATTTCAAGCAGCTGCATGAAGGGGGATTCCAGCATCCTGATTTCCGCCGTGTGTTGCTAGATGTGGTGAAGTTTTCAAATAATCATCTAGGACCATGGCTGAAGGAAGGCAATATGGAAGAAAAAATGCCAGCTGTCATTTGGTATGGAGAGGCGAATAAAAGTCAGCTTTATTTTCTTTACTATGTCATGCTGATTGGCTGTGATGTGGTGCTGTTTCATCCAGAAGGCAAGGATCAATTTCGTGAATTAGATCCAGAAGAAAAGCTGACTTTTATTGATCAGTATCCAGGGACGTCAAAGCTTGAACCGTTCCCTACTGAAAAGCCTGAGAGGAAATCAACGGTGGCGTACCGTTCGACAAGAGAGCTTGAAGAGGTACTTCACACAGAAGATTCCATGCTATATAAGCCATGGCAATTCAGAGATCATACCCCTCATTCTATTACGCTAAAGACAACGTATGATGAGCTGTTTTTAATTGCAAAGGAACGGTCGTTTATCCGCCCGAATTTCAAAGCAGACCGTGACACCATACAGATTCCGAATCTTTTTGCGAAGATGATGGGGGTGACGAGAGACAAGCGAGAATATTGGGACCGTATCCATACGCTAATGGAGGGGAAAGAAACGAAAACGATCCGTCATTTCCCTTTCACACAAGAAGTGTCTTCGAATTATCAATTTCATTATCAGCATGCACTCTCTAAAGCAGGAGAGGTTGACCCTGGTTTGTTAATGAAAAGCAATGTGTGGCAGTTCTCGCATTTATATGAGGGCACGCAGCGTGCGATCGCAGAGGCCATTTCTCGAATTTGTCAGCATCCGAAGCTGTTAAAAGAAGGTCATGAGACCGAATTAGATGTGCGTATTTATTTATTCAAGCAGCTTTTGCATATGAACCAAGATGTAATTGAACTCATTCAAACCTTTGATTATGCCCAGACTGTACCGAAAGTGATTTTATACCATACGGAATATAATGGTGAGCTGACTCGTTCTGATGCGGCTGCCCTGATTTTCCTAAATGAAATGGGTGTGGATCTCTTCGTGTATCATCCCGCCGGCTATCAGTGTATAGAGCGGTATATAGACGATCAATTATTTGATACACATTGGCTTGATGAAATGGTCATGAACCAAGAGTTTAAAGAGCCGTCCATTGTGAGAAAGTTATTTCAATCCATTAAAAACCGATAAGGAGATCAAAGCTTATGACAAATACAAACGGAAATGACATCATTTCAATTGATAAAGAGGAAATCACGATTGAAAAGGCAGACGATATTCGCGTTCAACTGCGCAATGAACCAGAAGTCCAAAACATTGCGAGACAGATTGATGCCAAAAATCAGCTTGAACTGCTTGAATACGGAAAACAGCCGGCTGTCGAAATCTCTAAGTTTTCTGACCGTATCCTCTCTATGATGCGTTCAACAAGTGTCACAGACTCAGGAACGATGCTTACACAGCTTGGAAAGATTATGGATCGTTTTGATAAAAATGATTTTGACGAGCCAAAGGGCGGTTTGTTATCAAAAATCTTTAAACGCGGCGGCAGCATGATCGAGAAGATTTTCAGCAAATATCAAACGCTCGGTGCAGAAATTGAAAAAATCAATGTGGAAATTAGTAAATACAAAGATGAAATGACCAAATCGACGGTTACGCTTGAAGAAATGTATGAGCATAATATTCAATACTATATGGAGCTTGAAAAGTATGTCGTCGCAGGGCAAATGAAGATCGAAGAATTAAAACAATTGGTTCCTTCTTATGAAGAAAAAGCGGCGGGGGGAAACCAGCTGGCACAAATGGAGCTGGATACGCTTCGTAATGGGATTCAAGCGCTTGAAGAACGTGTATATGATCTTGATATGGCACGGATGGTGGCACTTCAAACGGCACCGCAAATCCGTTTGCTGCAGCGTGGTAATACGAAATTAATCGGGAAAATTAACTCTGCCTTCATCATTACGATTCCAATTTTCAAAAATGGAATCATTCAAGCGGTAACAGCGAAGAGACAAAAGCTTGTGGCTGATTCCATGAGTGAGCTGGACAGAAGAACGAATGAAATGCTGAAACGAAATGCTGAAAATATCTCAAGTCAAAGTGTTGAGATTGCTAAATTATCAGGTCGTCCAAGCATCGACATTGAAACGATCGAATCATCCTTTAATACGATTGTACAAGGGATGAAAGAGACGAAGCAGATTGAAGAAGAAAACAAACGATTACGTGAGGACGGAACAAAACGTATGCTTGAACTTCAAGATAATATTAAGAGAGCTGCCCTAGAGTCCTAAAAAAACAGGCTGTCTGTAACGAAAGTTGCAGGCAGTTTTTTCATGAATTTGATTAAAATTTGAGAAAAAAGGTTTTTATGTGACCTTTTTCGGGTAAATCCTGTTCAGGGGCATGGTTCACCCATGAAAGAAAAAGCCCGCTATCACAAGGATTCGACTTATTTTTTAGCACAATAAGGAATTTCCAGTAAAATATTGTCTGGTGAGAGAAAATACCCCGTAAAATATGTAGTTTATGAAGCATTCTATAGGATTTACGAGTAATACGGCGTATAAACTGTAATCACCAGACCTCTATATGGAATTCATACATATTGTACGGAAATAAGCGAATTCTAAAGATTGTTCGCATCATAACGCTTATGTTACGGTTATAAAGATGCTAATTTGGAGGGAAAAAATGAATTCTGAAGAGAGAAAGATCAAAATCAAGATAAATAATGTATCTAAAATTTTCGGTAAAAATGCTAAAAAAGCATCTCAAATGCTTGAAAAAGGGAAGACAAAGAGAGAAATCCTAAAAGAGACCGGCGCAACAGTTGGTGTCAATCGAGCAAATTTTGATGTGTATGACGGCGAGATATTTGTCATCATGGGGCTATCAGGGAGCGGAAAGTCCACACTTGTGCGGCTGCTAAATAGGTTAATCGAACCAACCTCCGGCGAAATTTATATTGATGGGGATATGATAACAAATATGTCAAAGGATCAATTGCGTGAAGTTAGACGGAAAAAGATCAGCATGGTCTTCCAAAACTTCGCATTGTTCCCGCATCGTACCATTCTGGAGAATACAGAATACGGGCTTGAATTGCAAGGTGTAGAAAAAGAACAGCGCCGCTCTAAAGCGCTTGAATCTTTAAAGCTTGTTGGACTTGAAGGTTTTGAAGAGCAGTACCCAAATCAATTAAGTGGCGGTATGCAGCAGCGTGTTGGATTGGCACGTGCACTAGCTAATGACCCTGATATTTTGTTAATGGATGAAGCATTCAGCGCACTAGATCCATTAATTCGTAAAGACATGCAGGATGAATTGCTTGAGCTTCATACGTCTGTAGGAAAAACAATTATTTTCATCACGCATGATTTAGATGAAGCGCTTCGTATTGGCGACCGCATTGTCCTCATGAAAGACGGGAATATCGTTCAAATCGGAACACCAGAAGAAATTCTGATGAACCCATCGAACGAGTATGTTGAACGTTTCGTTGAAGATGTAGACCTTTCTAAAGTATTAACCGCTGGTCATATTATGAAACGTGCAGAAACAGTTCAGATTGATAAAGGGGCACGTGTTGCGCTCACGCTCATGAAGAACCTTGGTATTTCGTCTATCTATGCAGTAGATAAGAAAAAGCATTTATTAGGTGTTATTTCTGCACAAGCAGCGAAAAAAGCGGCAGAAACGGGTGCGTCGCTAGAAACTGTTCTTGATAAAGAATTTACGACAGTATTGGAATCAACGTATTTAACAGAGATCTTTGACGCGGTGTCTGATGCGAACATTCCAATTGCCGTTGTAGATGAGAAAAACAGAATGAAGGGTATTGTGGTCAGAGGTGCATTGATTGGTGCATTATCAGGTAATGATGAATATATCAACATGTCTTCTAACAAGCTAGAGGAAATTAAAGCACAAGAGCCTTCTGCACAGGAGGTAGAATAAGATGTTTAGTATGAGTGATTTACCTAGAATTCCGTTCGCGGATTATATCGATCAATTTGTTGACTGGTTAACATTAACCTTTGGTGGTTTCTTTGATGGCATCACAAATGGATTAGCTGGAACAGTAAATGGTATTGTAGCTGCACTTGGCGTCATTCCATCCATTATTTTAACGCTTATCTTTGCCGGCATTGCTTGGTGGATCAGTACAAGAGGAGTTGCTCTTTTCACACTTATTGGATTCTTACTGATCGACTATTTAGGCTACTGGCAGCCAATGCTGCAAACACTTGCGCTCGTTCTGACAGCTGTGGTCATTTCTATCGTGATCGGGGTTCCGATCGGTATTTGGGCATCACAGAAGGAAACAGTGCGTAAAATTGTCACACCTATTTTAGACTTAATGCAGACAATGCCTGCATTCGTTTATCTTTTACCAGCAATCTTCTTCTTTAACATTGGAGTAGTACCTGGCGTTGTGGCATCGGTTATTTTCTCTATGCCGCCAACGATTCGTATGACCATTCTCGGGATTAAACAAGTACCATCTGATTTAATTGAAGCAACAGAAGCTTTTGGTTCAACGACATTCCAGCGTTTGTTCAAAGTTCAGCTTCCACTTGCTACAAAAACCATCTTAGCTGGGATTAACCAAAGTATCATGCTTGCTCTATCCATGGTCGTCATTGCGGCAATGGTAGGTGCACCAGGACTTGGTTCGGAAGTATATAGTGCAGTAACGCAGCTGAAAACAGGGATTGGTTTTGAAGCTGGTATTGCCATTGTTATCGTAGCGATTACACTGGATCGTATTACACAAAACATTAAAACGAAAAAAACCAGGGGGAATGCTTAATGTGGAAAAAGTCTCTCTACATTGGGATGACCGCCCTGCTTGTCTTTTTACTAGCCGCTTGTGGTGCAAAGTCGGACTCAAATGCGAGTGCAGCACAGCAAGTGAATAAAACCATTATCGGTATTGATCCGGGTTCAGGTATTATGGCGCTGACGGATCAAGCGAAAAAGGACTACGGTTTAGAGGATTGGACGGTTGTGTCTGCCTCAAGTGCAGCGATGACAGCGACATTGAAGAAATCGTATGACCGTAAAAAACCGATTATCATCACTGGCTGGAATCCTCACTGGATGTTTTCCCGCTACGATTTAAAATATTTAGATGATCCGAAAAAATCATATGGTGAGGAAGAAGAAATTCACACCATTTCACGTAAAGGATTTGCGAAGGATCAGCCGGAAGCAGCCAAAATGCTCAGTCAATTTAAATGGTCTCAAGATGATATGGGCGAAGTGATGCTTGATATTCAAGATGGCGTCAAACCAACGGATGCTGCTGTTAAATATGTGAAAAAGCATAAAGATCAAGTAGCGAAATGGACAAAAGGCGTGAAAAAGTCAAACGGTGACAAAATCAATCTTGCCTACGTTGCGTGGGATAGTGAGATTGCAAGTACCAATGTGGCCGCAGAGGTATTGCGTGAGCTTGGTTTTAAAGTGACCTTGACTCAGGTTGAAGCAGGCCCAATGTGGACAGCAATTGCAACCGGAAGTGCTGATGCATCATTATCTGCATGGCTTCCAAATACGCATAAAACGTATGCAGCGAAGTTTAAAGGAAAATATGATGATCTTGGTACAAGTATGAAGGGTCTTCGCATGGGTCTCGTTGTTCCGACTTATATGAAAAACGTCAACTCGATCGAAGATTTGAAAAAATAGCCAATTGTATAACAGTTCCCTTATAATAGAAGGGAGCATATGGAAAAAGCAGTCTGCTCAAAAAGCGACTGCTTTTTCTTATATATAAGGATGGTGGATGAGTTGTCGATGGTGGAAAAACCAATGATGATTTTCCTGCACGGTGGAGGCGTAAGCAGCTGGATGTGGCAGGAGCATATGGAAATATTCAAGGAAACGTATGAATGCTATACCCCTGATTTTATTGGTCACGGGACAAGAGCAAATGAAACATCGTTTTCCATGCGAGAAAGTGCTTTTGAAATCATTTCATGGATAAAGGAGCATGCACATGGTCGTACAGTCATTCTAATTGGCTTCTCTCTAGGTGCACAGGTAGCCGTTGATGTGTTATCGAGAGAGCCAGACATCGCAGACATCGCCATTATCAATAGCGCCCTTGTGTTGCCATTACCATGGCTCTATTTGATGGTAAGGCCCATTTTACCTCTTACATATCCGTTATTAAAAAAAGATTGGTTCATCCAGCTGCAAGCAGAAAAGATGGGACTTCCAAACGATGTACTGGATTATTATGCAGCGGATTCCAAACAATTGCAGAAGAAGACGCTGCTTACGATGTTTCAAGAAAATCTTCATTACAAGCTCCCTGAGACGTTTCAACAAGCGAAGGCACGGATTCTTGTGACAGTGGGAGAAAAGGAAAAGAGCATTATGACTAGGTCAGCAGAGAAAATCACGAATGCACACCCGAATGCAGCCGGGTTCATCGTTCCTGACATTGGACATACGTTTACTTTTGAAAAGAAAGAACTTTTTGTCGACATGATCAAAAGCTTTATAGAAGAGCGTGCGTTACCAGCGGAATTAAAGGAAATAAGGAAGCTAGGCCATTTAGAAAGTGAAGATGAGCATAAAAGGGGCAGGCATGTATAAGACATTGTATGATATAGGTATAAAACGCTTACAGATGCATGGGTGTATGGATGGAAGCTCGTAAGTGAGCCATGAAGGAGGAAGCATGAGTAAAAACTATATCATATTTGGTGCGAGTCAAGGATTAGGGGATGCCTTTGTAAAAGGTCTTCCTTCAAGTGGAGATACAGTATGGATTGTGTCACGAAGTGAACCAAGCAGTTTGAATATAGATGACGGAGTGCGTAGAATCTGGCTGAAGATCGATTTATCAAGCCAAACCCATATCCCTTTTATGCTCGAAGCATTGAAGAATCAAACAATTGATGTACTCATTTATAACGTCGGTTTATGGGAAAAACGCGGCTTTGAAGATGATTATTCTTTCGATTTTGATCAACCGGAGGATATCGCTCATTTAATCAATGTGAACGTTACCTCAACGATTACCTACATCCAAGCTCTGCTTCCGCACGTAAGGACATCTGAGAATGGAAAGATCATCGTCATTGGTTCTACTGCGGGACTTGACCATACGAATTTGTCTCAGGTTTCTTTTGTTGCTTCTAAATTTGGGCTTCGTGGTATTGTGAACGCACTAAGAGAGCACGTGAGGAAAGATAAAATATCCGTTACCTGTATCAATCCAGGAGAGCTGGCGGCAGAAGTTCCGTACGAAGATGGCGCTGAAAAAGCCATTGCTCTGTATGATGAAACGAGAATACCTGTACAAGATATTGTCGAGCTGGCAAGGTGTGTCATTCATCTATCCAGGGTGTCCTGTGTCAAAGAAATCAATGTACCGGCAATGACAGATGTGAATGCGTAAAATAAAGGAGACCACCCTCTTCAGGAAAGACGGGTGGTTTTTTTATTTTACGATGAATGCTGCTGAAGTGTTTCGTATACAGCTTCCGTCAAAATCTCAATGCCGGTAAAAATGGCAGAGCGGTCAAATGTCATATAAGGATGGTGAAGCCCTGGTTTTAAATCACAGCCTAAACCAAGCATCGTCGATTTAATATGCGGAACTTCAGCTGCATAAAAATGAAAGTCCTCTCCGCCTGTCGTCACGATCGGTGGATCGAGCTGTTCTTTGCCTAGCACTTGCTCTATGGCATGTGACATGATCTCCACAGCTTCTTCATTTAATGTCGCAGCTGGAAGACGATGATCAGTTGAAAGTGTGATAGAGGCGCCAAAAGCATCCGCTACAGAATGGCATGCTCTTTCAATTTCCTTTTCTAATTCATCCATCACTTCGTTTGTCTGTGCCCGAACGTCGAGTGTAAAAGAGGCCTTGCCAGGGATGATGTTGGAGCTGCCACCGCCTGCATTTAAATTGGTCATTTTCACAGAATGGGCGACTCGTGGATCGACATGGATATGCGCCAGTCTCTGCACAAGCGTAGATGCAACTTCGATGACGTTGACCCCAAGGTGCGGGCGTGCACCGTGTGCTTCCTCCCCTAGAATGGTCCCGACGTAATGATTACTTGATCCGTGCAAAATGGCAGGAGCGCAGCGTCCGTTTAAGGTTTCTTGAATTGGGCGCACATGCACCCCGTATAAATAATCGACGTCAGCTAACACACCTTTTTCGATCATCTTTAAAGCGCCGCCTCCTCTTTCTTCGGCAGGCTGAAAAATGAATCGGATCGTGCCACTTGGGAGTTTTTTTTCTTTCAATGCCATGAATGTCCCAAGTGCCATCGTCATATGTGCATCGTGTCCGCATGAATGGTTGGCTTGAAATACACCATCTACTTCCTGCCACAGTGCGTCAATATCGGCTCTCACAGCAACCACTGGTGCGCCTTCCCCAATTTCACCGATTACCCCTGTACAGTCTTCAAATGTTCTCGTTTTACAGCCTAATTTCTTTAATAGAGCTTCAATATAAGCTGTCGTATTTGTCTCTTCCCAGCTGATTTCTGGATGGGCGTGCAGATGTTCAAAGATGTCTGTTACGGTTTGTTTCATCTCGTTTGTCAAAGTTGTCATGAGAAGCCTCCTTGCTGACAGATAATCTGCCAAAACATTCTTTTAGTGAAATAATATTGATCTTAAATATCATCAGTGTTTATAATATAACACATCATTTTATTATTCAGAAAATTAAGTGAAATTCCGATCGGGACAAAGGGGTTTTGACAGATGAAAACAGCGACAGTATCAGCACCTGAGAAACAAAAAAGAAAACTTCAGATGCCGGATGCATATGTACTCTTATTTATGATTGCTTTAATTTGTACGATCGCAACGTATTTTGTACCAGCCGGTGAATTTGATCGGAAAACGTCAGGAGAGATCACAACAGCTGTTCCTGGCAGTTATCACCGTATTGATCAATCACCAGTTAGTCCGGTTGGTTTTTTTACAGCGATTCAAGAAGGGATGGTTGGTTCATCCTCTATTATTTTTCTGATTCTTTTTACTGGCGGAACCATTGCGATTTTAGAAAAGACAGGTGCCATTAACGGGATGATTCACAATGTCATCAGCCGGTTCCAAACGAAACAGCTATTGTTTATTTGTATTGTTGGCGGATTGTTTTCTGTACTTGGGACGACCGGAATTGTGGTGAACTCGGTCATTGGTTTTATTCCTATTGGGATCATTGTGGCACGTTCTTTAAAGTGGGATGCAGTGGCGGGAGCGGCGGTTATTTACATCGGCTGTTATGCAGGTTTTAACGCAACTATTTTGTCTCCATCTCCATTAGGTTTATCACAAACGATTGCAGAACTGCCGATTTTTTCTGGTATTGGGCTGCGTGTCATCATTTATCTTTGTTTTCTCCTATCTAGTATTGTGTACATCTATTTATATACAAAACGCTTGAAAAATAAAGAAAAGGGAAGCCTGCTTGGTGACGAGTGGTTTCCAGCTAAAGGGCTAGGAGGAGCTGATGCGGAATCTGTGGACAAGCCTGAATTCACCGGTAGACATAAGCTGATTTTAGCGGTGTGCGGTTTGTCGCTTGGGGGTTTTTTATATGGTGCGCTTCAGCTCGGCTGGACCGATAAGGAAATGGCTGGTGTATTCATTTTCATGGCAATTGCTGCTGGTCTGCTTGGGGGATTAGCTGCCAATGATATTGCAAAAACGTTTATTGTCGGCTGTCAAAGCCTTGTATACGGCGCACTCATTGTCGGCATGGCACGCTGCATTTCAGTCATTTTGGAAAACGGCAAGCTGCTTGATACTGTGGTGAATGGGCTTGCGAGTATGCTGACAGGGTTTAGTCCAATCGCTGGTGCGATCGGCATGTATATCGCCAGTGCGCTCCTTCACTTTTTGATTTCATCAGGATCAGGAGAAGCGGTTGTTTTTATACCGATTCTTGCGCCGCTTGCTGATTTAATGGGTATCACGAGACAAGTAGCGGTAGAAGCAGTGATGCTCGGTGAAGGGGTGGTCAACTGCGTGAATCCGACTTCAGGTGTGTTGATGGCTGTCTTGGCTGCAAGTGGGATTCCATACGTGAAATGGCTGCGTTTTATGGTGCCGCTTGCGCTCATTTGGTTCGTCATCGGCCTTGTCTTTATTTGTATCGGTGTCATGATCAATTGGGGACCTTATTAAATAAGAAAGAAGCTGCCAAAGAGTGTTTGGCGGCTTTTTTCTTATGAGAAAATGTATGGGGACAGCAGTTTAAAACCACAATAAGAGTGTTCACAAAATGGCTACATTATTTTTTTGAGCAATCCCCTTGCAAAAGTTTGTGAAGTATTGCACAATAAGAATGTGAAATACTTCACATATAAAAACAACCTAGTTTTACTCAGGAGGATGAGATAAATGACAAACGAAAAAGTAAACAAAGTAGCACTTATTGGAGCAGGTTTTGTCGGCAGCAGTTATGCCTTTACATTAATAAATCAAGCGATCACAGATGAATTGGTAGTCATCGATTTGAATCAAGATAAAGCAATGGGTGATGTCATGGATTTAAACCACGGGAAAGCATTCGCCCCGCATCCTGTGAATACTTGGTATGGAGATTATGAGGATTGTCAGGATGCTGACATTGTATGTATCTGCGCTGGTGCAAACCAAAAGCCAGGTGAAACGAGACTTGATCTTGTTGAGAAAAATTTAAATATATTTAAAGGCATTGTAGACAATGTGATGAAAAGCGGATTCGATGGTATTTTCTTAGTTGCTACGAACCCAGTTGATATTTTGACATATGCGACTTGGAAATTCAGCGGACTGCCAAAAGAACGAGTGGTTGGTAGTGGAACAACGCTTGATACGGCAAGATTCAGATACATGCTTAGTGAGTACTTTGAAGCAGCGGCGCACAATGTGCATGCGTACATCATTGGAGAGCATGGGGATACAGAGCTTGCTGTTTGGAGCCATGCGAATATCGGAAGTGTACCGATCACAGAATTAATGAAGAGAAATGACCAATACAAACAAGAAGATTTAGACGACATCATGGAAAATGTCCGTCATGCCGCTTACCAAATCATTGAGAAAAAAGGCGCGACTTATTACGGTGTAGCGATGAGTTTAGCCCGTATTACTAGAGCCATTTTACACAATGAAAACAGCATTTTGACTGTCAGCACTTATTTAGATGGAGAATACGGAGCAGAAGATGTCTACATTGGTGTACCTGCCCTCGTGAACCGAAATGGTGCAACAGAAGTGATGGAGCTCGCACTGAATGACACAGAAAAAGAAAAGTTCGCACACAGTGTGAATGTGTTAAAAGAAATTTTAGCTCCTCATTTTTAATCAATCAAAGGCAACCTATCTGAGCAGAAAAGGATGAATCACTATGTGGCAGCAAATATATGATCCGTTTGGTAATGAGTTCGTCAGTGCATTGGTGGCCATGCTTCCAATCTTGTTTTTTCTACTTGCATTAACTGTATTTAAGTTAAAAGGTGTATTAGCCGCTTGTTTTACCTTGATCGTCAGTTTTGTAACAGCTGTTTTCTTCTTTCATATGCCAATTGAAAAAGCATTCTCTGCTGTGGTGCTCGGTGTATCTAATGGGCTGTGGCCGATTGGATATATCGTCATCATGGCCGTATGGCTCTATAAAATTGCTGTGAAGTCTGGAAAGTTTGATGTCATTCGTTCTAGTATTGCAGGAATTTCTCAAGATCAACGGTTACAGCTCTTATTAATTGGTTTTAGTTTTAACGCATTTTTAGAGGGAGCCGCTGGATTCGGTGTACCGATTGCGATTAGTGCCGCTCTTTTAACAGAGCTTGGGTTTAAACCACTGAAAGCCGCCATGCTCTGCTTGATTGCAAATGCTGCGTCTGGCGCTTTTGGTGCAGTAGGTATTCCGGTTATTACAGGGGCGCAAATGGGAAATATGACGCCGCTTGAGCTGTCTCAAACCCTTGTGTACACCATTCCGTTTATTTCTTTCTGTATTCCGTTTCTGCTTATTCTCATTGTAGACGGCTTTAAGGGGATCAAAGAAACACTTCCAGCCTTGCTTGTTGTGAGTGGAAGCTATGCGATTCTGCAGGCTGTTACAATGGTCACGATGGGTCCTGAGCTTGCCAATATTATTTCAGCTTTAGCGAGTATGGGAATTTTGGCTTTATTTCTTCGAAAATGGCAGCCGAAACATATTTATCGTGAAGCAGGGGCACCAGCCATTGAGAAGAAACAAACGTATAGCGGGGTTGAGGTGCTGAAAGCATGGTCTCCGTTTTATATTTTAACTGCCGTCATTACTGTATGGAGCCTACCAGCTTTTAAAGCATTATTTGCTGAAGGAGGACTGCTCAACTGGACAACCATTTTAGTGAAAATGCCGTTTCTGCATCAGCAAATTGTGAAATTACCGCCAATTGCTCAAACAGAAACACCGATTGATGCGATCTTTAAAATTGATGTTATTAGTGCAACAGGTACCGCTATTCTAATTGCAGTGATGCTGACAGGATTGTTCAGCAGACATATTACATTAAAAGAAGGGGCTGCCTGCTTAAATGCAGCGGTCAAAGAGCTTTGGGTCCCTGTTCTTACGATTTGTTTTGTCATGGGCTTTGCCAACTTGGCGAACTTTGCAGGTCTAAGTTCTGCTATCGGACTAGCGCTTGCTAAAACAGGCGATTTATTCCCGCTTGTCAGCCCAGTGCTTGGCTGGATCGGCGTGTTTATTACGGGATCTGTTGTGAGTAACAATGCCTTATTCGGTAACCTTCAAGCAGTCACCGCTTCTCAAATCGGCTCTCAGGCAGGTTTGTTAATCGGGGCAAATACGACCGGTGGTGTGATGGCGAAATTAATTTCTCCACAATCCATTGCCATTGCAACAGCAGCTGTTGGAGAAACAGGTAAAGAATCTGAGCTCTTCCAAAAAACAGTGAAGTACAGCTTCATTTTGCTCGGCATCGTATGTATATGGACATTCATTCTTGCTCAATTTATATAGGTTGATCGATTGATTGAAAAATGGAAGACTGAGAGATTTCTCAGTCTTTTTTTTATGTGGATTCTCGTGTGACAAGCCGAGTAGGTAGCTGAATATGTTCACGTTGTAATGGTTTTTGATCTTGGAGCAGCTGAATCATTTGTTTTACAGCCTGCTGGCCGAGCTCGACGATGGGGATGTCGATGGTCGTGATCGTTGGTGCTGTCACCTCACAAATGTCTTGATTGTCATAACCGATCACCGCTAAATCCTTAGGAATGTGATATCCATATGAAATGGCTTGTTTAATGAGGCCTGCTGCCACTTGATCATTGCCGGTGAAAATCGCATCCGGCGCATCCGGCATCCGGTGGATTAAGTCCATTAAACGAAAGCCGTCCTCAATGGTAAAAGCCTCGCCGAACAGCCAATCTTCTTTAAGCGGCAAACCGTGATCAGAAAGCGCATCAAGATAGCCTTGCTTTCTTTGTTTTTGCGCTTCACTGCTTTCTGTATCAAAGCAAAATCCAATGGATGTACGCCCTGATTGAATCAAGTAGTCAACCGCTTTATAAGCAGCTTCCCGCTCATCATATCCGATAATCGGAATGTCTGCTGTTTGATGAAATTCATTTGCCATGACGATCGGGCCGTTTGCTAAAAATGGCTCGATTGTTGCCCACTTATTTTCTAACGCCCCCAATATGACACCATCTACTTCTTTTCTTTTTAATAATTGAAGCCCTTCAAGTTCTGCTGATTCTTGATAAAACGTCTGGAGCACGATGGCTTTATACCCTTGATCCAGCGCTTCCTTTGAAATGCCTTTAATCAATTGTGCAAAAAAAGGATGGTCCACAGCTGGAACAGACACAGCAATGGTTTTTGTCTGATGTGACCGAAGGGTGCGGGCCGCTGAGCTTGGTGTATACTCCATTTCCTTCATCACCTGTAAAATGTGCTGGCGCTTTTCTTCGGATACATATGGATGGTTGTTCAGCACCCGAGAAACAGTGGTCGTTGAAACTCCGCAGCGTTTGGCAATTTCATAAATTGTACACATATTAACAAATCCTTTACACAAAGTTATTGTTCTGAAATCGATAACATCATTTACAATGTGAAACAAGTTAAATATTAACAAATGGAATTGATTAATTGGAGGGAATGGAATGCAAATATTGACGAAGATATCAGGTAAAAGCAAGGATTATCTACCGTTGCTGGATATGATCAATCAAGGTGTTCAAGTAAAGGCTGATTCAGTTGAAAAGAATCTAGCGAATGATAAGCTTGCTGCGTTCCTTGAGCAAGATATTGCGCGTACAGGTTTGGAAAAAATTCTCTTCCATTATAAACAAAATAAGGAAAAAAAGATACCGTTCCTGCCGGTCGATAAACTGATTTCAGAGGATGAGATTGATGATATTATGCAGGTGCTGAAAGAAGTATTAAGTTCAGGCCGTTTTACATCAGGCCCTTATATTCCAAAGTTTGAAAAGACGCTCGCAGCGTACTTAGGGAAAAAATATGTCATTGCCACATCAAGTGGAACAGATGCCTTGATGATCAGTTTAATATCAGCAGGCGTCCATCCTGGAGATGAGGTCATCCTACCTGCCAACAGCTTTGCTGCAACAGAAAATGCAGTGCTTGCGATTGGTGCGGTTCCAGTCTATGCCGATATTGATCCAGACACCTACTGCCTAGCGCCGAATGAAATAGAAAAGCATATCACAGATAAGACAGTATGTATTCTCCCGGTTCATTTGTATGGAAAGCAAGCGGATATGAAGGCCATTTCGACAATTGCGAAACGGCATGGTCTATCGATCATTGAGGATGGCT
Organism: Bacillus sp. iso_77; assembly: GCF_056173625.1. NCBI lineage: Bacteria > Bacillati > Bacillota > Bacilli > Caryophanales > Bacillaceae > Bacillus > Bacillus sp. iso_77. The sequence continues at coordinate 328,509 of NZ_CM149683.1, forward strand.
GTCAGGCGATTGGCAGCAGCGAGCTTGGGGCATTTGGGGATGGACTTGTTCTCAGCTTTAATCCTTACAAAAACCTTGGAGTTTGCGGAAAGGCAGGAGCCATCGCGACAAATGATGAAGCCCTAGCCGAAAAATGCATGGAAATCAGCTATCACGGTTTTGAACCAGGAAAGAAAAACGTGAAGCGCAGTGACTATGGCTTTAATTCCAAGATTGATAACTTACAGGCCGCAATCGGACTAGAACGAATGAAATATTTAGGTTTGCAAAACTTTAAACGCTTTTACTTGGCAAAGAGATACATAGATCAGCTGCAAACGCTGGAAGACGAAGGCTATATTAAGCTTCCGAAGCTGACAGACGATCATGTATGGCATCTATTCCCGATCAGAGTGGTGAAGGGGAGCCGAGATGAGCTGGCAGAGAAATTACTGGAAATGGGCATAGAAACAGACGTCTATTACCCAATTTTATCGCATCAGCATCAAACGAATCTTGTTTCTCAAAAGTATAAACAAACGGCACTTCCACATACGGAAAAAGCCGTACAGCAATTACTCCACTTACCGCTTTACCCAGGTATGCCGCTGCAAGATCAGGAGAAAGTCATCGAGGGGGTCCATCATGTTATCAAATCTTCCATTCAATAAAAAGCTTTTGCATCAACCGCAACATCCGCAGTGGATCGTCTTCTGTGATTTCGATGAGACCTACTATTCTCACGGAATGACCGAGGAGCAGAGAGAGGATGTAAAACGGCTGGAAGCTTTTGTGGCAGAAAAGAGCGAAGCCGGCCAGCTCATGCTGGGCTGGGTGACGGGAAGCAGCCTTGATTCTGTTACGAGCAAAATGGAGAAAGGCGGTTTCTATCAATTCCCGCATTTTATTGCGTCGAATTTAGGAACTGAAATCGTGTATACATCAGATGGGAAATTTGGACAGCCGGATGCAGAATGGATGAAACGGCTTGATGCACAGGGCTTTTCAGACGAAAAAATTGAAGGTATTCTGCAAGCCGTACGTGAAAAGGGGATCACCCTTAGGCCGCAAACGCAGCTAGGCAGCTCTGGGTATAAAAAGAATTTCTATTATCAGGAGCAGGATGAACGAACAGATCTCCATCATCTATCGTTCATCCAAACACTTGCGAAGGAGCAGGGTGTGGCGGTGAACATCAACAAATGCAACCCACTTGCGGGTGACCCTGCGGATTGCTATGACGTTGATTTTTTACCAGTGGGAACAGGAAAGGATGAAATCGTTCGGTTTATGCTGAATCAATATAACCTGTCAAAAGATAAGGGCTTTGCTTTTGGTGATAGTGGGAATGATCTGCGGATGCTTCAATCCGTCACGCACGGCTTTCTTGTCCAAAATGCAACAGCCGAAGCCAAACGGCACCATCATCAAATTTGTCATCATGGGTATGCAAAAGGAATCTATGAAACATTGAAAACAGTGATGTATAAACATGAGGAGGCACATTCATGAAGAAAATTGGAATTGTTGGAGCAGGGAATATTGCAAAAGCACATGCTAGAGCATTATCAACGATCAAAGGTGCAGAATTATCTGGGGTCTATGACTTGCACGAATCCGTCGCACAAGGATTTATTAAACAGTACGGCGGACGGGTGTATGCCAGTATCGAAACACTAGCGGATGCATCAGATGGATTGATCATTGCTTCCCCTAACTTCTGTCACAAGGACCATGCCCTTCAGGCGCTTAGAGCAGGACAGCCGATTTTATGTGAAAAACCGATGGCTGTATCGTTAAAAGAAGCGAAGGAAATGGTGGAGACAGCCAAACAGTTCCAGGTTCAAGCCAGTATGGGCTTTAACTATCGCTATTTATCCTTTGTGAATATTTTGAAGAACTTGATCGCCAATGGTGAATTAGGACGCGTTTTGACAGTACGGACACATTTTAAGAAAAATAGTGCTCTTAGAAGAAAGACATTTTCGTGGAGAGACAGCGGCGAAAGTCTGCGTACAAGCGGGGCTTTAGGAGATTTAGGGATTCATTTGATTGATATGCTGTGGTACTTATTTGGCAGTGAAATGAAAAAAGAATCCCTTAATACGAAGATGCTGACACATGTAAAGGAAAAAGAAGAGAAAAAGGTACAGGTTGATGACCATACCGAAATTTTTGGGCAAATGGAGAATCAAGTGTTCTTTCATTTGGTGACGTCCAAAAGTACGCAGCCGGAGGAATGTGGATTTAGTGTAGAAGTAGTGGGGCATGACAAGGTTTTTAAATACCATACAAACATGAAAAACGAATATGAGATCAGTGATGGTTTGTGTGTAGAGCGTCATCAAATGCCGCAAACATTGCTGACAGATCCACCAAATGAATTTTATGGATGGTCTGATACATTCCGTGATCAGCTGATGCATTGGGTAAATACAAACTCATATCCATCTCATATGAAGGTAGCTGATTTTGAAGATGGTTATCGCGCGCAGGCTGCGCTGAATACGTGCTTCGAGAGGGAAGAGGCTGTCGTCTCTGCCCGCGCATATTAATGAAGAGGTGGAGCGGAGGATATCATGACTCCGCTCCTTTTTAGAGGAAGTGAAAAGATGAAAAAGGTGTTTTATTTTGGCTGTATCTTTTATTTTTTTATTGGGACCATTCATGTGTTTTTTGGCAGTTTAACGCCTTATTTGCTGTCTAGTTATGATAAGGGTCCTGGGGAATTATCTTCTTTAATCTTCTTTCAGTTTATTGGCTTTTTGACAGGCGTTCTTTTGTCGCCCATTCTTGTGAGGAAAAAAGGCTACGGCGCTGTTCTGACGATGGGATTGCTGCTGATGATCGGAGCGCTTCTTCTTGGCCTTTTGGTGCCAGGTTGGACGATTCTTGTGGTGGCAGGTTTTTTCCTTGGGAGCGGTGCTGGCAGTCTTGAGACAACGGCCGGGGCGTATGTCATTTCAATGGCAAACAGTGCAAAGCGAATCAGCATCATGGAGGTCTTTTTTGGATTAGGTGCATTATTATTTCCACTATTGATTCTGCTGACTGTGACAGAGGAAACGTGGCATTATGTATTTTTATTTCAAGTCGGTGCACTGACTTTTTTCCTTATGCTGTGGCTTACTTTTATGAATAAACTCCCTCGTGGACAGATGGCAGCTCCTTCTCAAGACATGAAGAAACCATCTTTGCTGTTTGATCGAGGGAATCGAATGATTGTGGTGATTATGATCTGTTTTGCGTGTTTCTACGCAGGAATTGAAACGAACTTTGCGAACTTTTTACCGTCGATCATGCTAGAAAAAGGGGGAGACAACTGGGGTCTTTTTGCGGTCTCTACTTTTTGGACAGCGATCGTCATTGGCAGAACTGTCATTGCGAGAAAAGCCGATCAGTTGCATCCGCTGCGTTTTTTAAAGTTAAGCGCAGCGCTGATGATTGTGCTGCTCGCCGTATTTGCTCTAGCCACCCACATCGCCGCGCAGCTAATTCTTATCTTTTTCATCGGTCTGTGCGCAGCTGGCATGTTCCCCATTGCCTTGACGGCATCTGCATTAATGATTGAAAATGCCATCGACGAGGCCACGAGTTATTTTATTGCCGCCGCTAGTTTAGGTGGAGCTTGTTTGTCCTTTTTGATTGGGTTTAGCCTTGAGTGGGCAGGTGCGGCAAGCGCCGTCTTTGTTTTCGCCTTTTTAGCTGTTCTCCTTTTTGCGGCTGCCATTCAAATGAATCGATCTTGGAAAAAAGAAACCATACCCACACAGCCGCCGGCGATGAAAGCCGATCGATAAACAGCTGACCTGGTGGCTCCTCCTTTTGTATAGCATATCTTCAGAAAAGGTGACGAAGGACTTGTACTAAAACAACGAAAGCGTGAATAACATGTACAAGTCAGCATCAAAAGGAGGACGTCTATGTGGCGGTGTTTTTTGGTTATATCTTTTTAGGGTTGTCACTTTCAGCGCCTGTTGGGCCAGTCAATGCAGCCCAAATCGACAGAGGAATTAAAAGTGGATTTTGGCACGCTTGGATTTTTGGTGTGGGGGCTATGGCTGCGGATATTGTCTATATGCTCCTCATCTATTTTGGTGTCGCCCAGCTTTTGACTGCACCTCTTGTGAAAACCTTTTTGTGGCTGTTCGGCTTTTTCGTTCTGACCTATACCGGTATTGAAAGCCTTCGTAAAATCAATTTGCAGGAAAGCCCAAAGAAGGATGGAGGAAACACGTCGATCGGGCATTCGTTCATGACGGGATTTTTTATTTCTCTTTCCAATCCGCTTAGTATTTTATTTTGGCTTGGAATTTATGGAAGTATTTTGGCCAATACGATTGAAAAGTATGGAGCATCTCAAATGCTGATGTACAGCATGGCTATTTTTATCGGCATGCTCATATGGGATTTCTGTATGGCGCTGCTTGCCAGTACGTTTAGACGGTATTTAAATGAACGAATTTTGCACGGCTTATCCGTTCTGGCAGGTCTCTCTTTACTTGGCTTCGGTGCCTATTTTGGATATCAAGGAATCATGGCGCTCATTGGATAGAAAGGTTGATAAGAAAAAGGGCTAAAATCTAAATCATTTTAGCCCTTTTTTATATTTGACAGAAATAGGACACTCTTCAATAATGATGGAAGAGATACATAAAATTGAAGGAGTTTTTGCCATGCGTATGTTCCTGCCAGCATTCAACTATGTGTGTATGCTGATTTTGTCTGTGATCACAGCGACATTTGTTTATACCATGTTGTTTGCCCCACCTGAATCCAGATTCAGTTATGTGGAGGTCACCAGTCTTTTCATTTTGATCGCTTATGTCCTATTTGCTACACCTATCCAAATGGTTTTACACCGTCATCCTGAGAAGTTTCGACGCCGTGATTTATTGGTTTATTTTATCGGGGCGTGGGTGGTTTGTACGGCGCTCGCATTATGGATTGATTATGGTGTTGTCGTCTTTATTAGCTACAAAGTTTATCTATTTAGCTTTTGCGCGGCCTTCATTTATTGGCTGCTTGATTCCGCCTTTTTAAAGAAGAAACAATCATAAAGGCTTTTCCCGTTTTTTCTCTTGAACATGAACGTGTATGACCTTCGAGAATCCGCTTGATACAAAAGCAAAAGCCGTCATCAGAAGGACCCAATATAGATTGCTAAGGTCAAATCCAGTATAAGCGAAGATGAAAATCATCGAAATCACGGACGTTAATATGAGGACAGGCCATATCCGTTTAAATAGCAGATAACCAACAAATCCCCAAAGGAAAGCCATCATTGGTAGTGTAAATAAGATCAGATACATCGGATGGAGAAAAAGAAGACGCATGTCATTCACCCATTTCTTTTATAATGACCAACTCTATTAGATAGAGGCGGCTAAATGATGATATGCAGAAGCATACTCATACATGATTAGATAAATGGAAGTGAATTCCTGCCTCATCTGGCAAATCAACTACCTTGTGAATGTCCGTGAAAGTCGTTGAAGGACAGTCACCACAGCTTTTTCCTCCTCATAGGCTATGGAGAAGACGCTAAAACGAGGTGGAAGAAAATGGCCCAGCTGTATGCAAAAAGTTGCCTTGATCAAAATCTACGATCACTCGAAGAATGGAAGCAGGATGCCTTCACACAGTTTGGAGAGATGGTAGGGGATGAGGCAGATACATTTCCGTGTGTACCAGGCAGACAAGGATTTTTTCTCGATCATTTACGCTATGGATTTGTCGGTGACCTGCGGGGAGACGGGGCAGTGAATGAGTTAGCAGAGCTGCTAAAAGAATATCAAGGCTGCGCTAAACAAACTGGTCAATACGCTTCATTTATCTGCTTTTTTGAAACTCCGCAGGATTTAAAGGAAAGCCCAATTGAAGAATTTGAGCAGCAGTTCTGGTCATTGCTTCAACGGTTACATCAAAAAGATGAAGTGCCATGGCCAGCGGAGATTCCACTGGACCCTCATCACCATGAATGGGAGTACTGTTTTCATGGCGAGGCTTATTTTATTCTGTGTTCAACACCAGCTCATAAGCTCAGAAAGAGCCGCCACTTTCCATATGTCATGATGGCATTTCAGCCCAGATGGGTGTTCGAAAAATTGAATGGATCGACCAAGTTTGGACAAAAAATGAGCCAGCTCGTTCGCAAGCGGCTCAAAGCATATGATCAAGTTGACGTCCATCCATCGTTAAAATGGTACGGTGATCCAACAAATCATGAATGGAAGCAATATTTTCTCCCAGATGAAGAGGCGGAGAAACCAGCCTCCGCCAAATGCCCATTTACTGCTTTAAAAAACATGATGAAATTATGATGCGGCCTGATCCTGTTTCCACTTTTTTCTCATAAAGAGTACCATGATGCCAATCACGGCGATGATCCCAATGCTTATAAAAAAGCCGGGTCGTCCGCTTGCCTCTGTCAGAGTGCCTGAAACAGCCGCACCAATTAAGAGCAGGGCAAGAACCGTTTCACACGTTTGGCGAGTGGATGGCTTTGACAGCTTTTTGCTCGAAAGCAGAATAAACACCCATGTGTATAAAAGAGTTAAACCGGCTGCTGTTGTGAGATGCTCATATATGTGTTTGGACAAAAAGAGTGCCAGCAAAATCGAGACAATCAATCCAGCAGCAGTTAACAAGATCGAAGACCATCTGACATGAGATGGTTCTTTTTGTTTAAAACAAGCAGGTGCATCCTGATGCTCCGACATCGTGCCAAGCAGTGTCGTGACCGCATAGAGCGAGGCAACCAATGTTGAAAACCCGGCAATAATGAAAATGCCATTAAAGATATGAAGGAAAATCGATAAATGAAATGGTTCCAGTGATGTAATAAATGGACTGCTATTCTCGTTAAAGGCTGTCACTGGCACAAGCAAAAGCGCAAGTCCGATGGAGACGATATAAATGACAGCAAGAATGATCAGCATCACACGTCCAGATTTTGCGGCGTCTTTCGGGTCTTTTAAATGAACCGCCATCAGCCCCATGACTTCAATTCCCCCGAAAGCATAAAACGCATAAATCAGCCCATTCCATAGACCGAGTGGGCCGAGCGGCATCCATTCATGGTCTTTATTTGGCAGGTGGAGGGTGGGCCTATGCTCTGTGAGAATGCCGCATAAAACAAGAACGGCAAGGACGACAAACAATAGGATCGCCCCGGTTTTCAGCACGGCAAGAACATTTTCCGTCTTTTGAAAAGAAGAAAGCCCAATGATAATCACAAGCAGGGCAAGAGCGGAATAAATCGCTGAAAATACCCAAAGTGGAATGGATGGAAACCAGTGACGAGTAAAAAGAGAAATCGCCGTCAGTTGACTCCCTGTGATCAGCATTTCTGAAAACCAATACACCCAGCCATTACTAAAACCCGCCCAGCGCCCATAGGCTTTTCGGGCATAGGAACAAAATGATCCCTTATCTGGGTTCTCGGCTGTCATCGCAGCCAGGTGTTTAAAGATGAGATATGTGCCGACTGCCGCAAGCAAAAATGAAATGCAGACGGAATAACCGGATTTTGTAATGGCGATGCTGGAACCAAGGAAGAAACCAGTGCCGATTGTACAGCCGACTCCGATAAGAGAAAGCTGCCACCAAGATAAAGATTGTTCTTCTTTCAATTTGTGTGCAACACCTTTCTGATTCAATAGCATTAGCTTGTGACCGCCTCTTTTTTTTATACATGATCAAGAGGACGTTTTGGGCATACTGTCAACATGGAAAGGAGTGCATGTGATGAACGGAGAATACGTGATTTTACCAAAGGATGGATTTGGCTTTCGGTTAGGAAAAGGACAATGTATGCGAGTGGTTGATGTCGAAGGGCAGCAAGTAGCAGACGTGATGGCCTATCATGAAAAGGATTTTTATGAAAAATTTGATCAAGGCGCTACAATGGATAGCCTGTTCTCTTCCAAGGTGAAAAAGGGAGATCAGCTTTATTCTAATTTATATAAACCAATGTTTACGGTCATCGAAGATACAGTCGAATGTCATGATTTATATATGCCTGCGTGCCGGCAAGAAATGTATCAGCTCTTATATGGGCGTACGCACCTAGAGGTCATGCATACATGCTACGATAATCTCAGAACGGCTTTTGAGCCATTCGGGATTCCAAAGGAGGATATGTATTATCCTTTTAATGCGTTTATGAATACAGTCATTGATGAGAAAGGAAAACTGTCTGTCGAGCTACCAAAATCGCTCCCTGGTGATTACATTCGTCTGCGTGCAGAAATGGACCTCATCGTCGCGGTGTCTGCATGTCCTGCCGACATTGGAAAATGCAATGGCTCAAGCTGTACATCCATTCGGGTGGAGATTGATTGAAAAGGAAAGACCAGTCAAAGAGACTTGGTCTATTTCGTTTGTGAATGTTTGATCATTTATGAAAAAGGGGAACGTCTAAAAAATATCTTTTTTCAAAACATGATATAATAAAGTGGCTAAAATCGTAGGTAAATCAATTGAAATGGAAGTAAAACCTGTTCTCTTCATGTAGAGGATGCTTAGGAGGAAAAGTGTATGAGTTTGCAGAAAAAAATCAGCCAAGAGTTGCATGTGCAGCCCTCAATTGACCCAAAGCAGGAGATCGAAAAACGGGTTGGATTTCTAAAGGCTTACTTGAAAAAGACCGGTGCAAAAGGATTCGTTCTCGGTATTAGCGGCGGACAGGATTCAACGCTTGCCGGCCGTCTCGCTCAGCTCGCTGTAAGTGAGCTTCGTCAAGAAGGAAAAGAGGATGCTGTCTTTATTGCAGTCCGCCTTCCGCATGGCACGCAGCAAGATGAAGACGATGCGCAGCTGGCTCTATCATTTATTCAGCCGGACAAGTCTTGGAAATATGATATCGCGCCTGCCGTGACGGCATTCAGTGAACAATATCAAAAGGAAACAGGCGGTGCGCTGTCTGATTTTAATAAAGGGAACGTCAAAGCACGCATGAGAATGATCGCACAGTATGCCGTCGGTGGACAGGAAGGCTTACTTGTCATTGGAACGGATCATGCAGCTGAAGCTGTCACTGGGTTCTTCACGAAGTATGGTGATGGCGGTGCAGATGTCCTTCCGCTTACAGGTCTGACGAAACGCCAAGGACGGACGCTACTAGAAGCGCTGCAAGCACCAGAGCGTCTATACTTAAAGAAACCAACAGCCGATCTGCTTGATGATAAACCTCAGCAAACGGATGAAACAGAACTTGGTATTACGTACAATGAAATTGATGATTACTTAGAAGGAAAACCAGTTTCAGATCAAGCAGCAGAAGCGATTGAAAAACGCTATGTTCAATCAGAACATAAACGTCAAGTACCAGCTTCTATGTTTGATGACTGGTGGAAATAAAATAAGTGACCTCTCCAGAAGATGGAGAGGTTTTTTTATGTCAAATTTCAGCTGAATTTGACAGAATGAAACGAAAATGGTTCATTAATTAGTAGAACGATCTACATAAGTCTGTTTGACTAAATAAAGGATAAATTGAAGAATAAGTGGTGAAATAATTAGTTCGATTCACTTAATTTCTCATCAAAAGACAGTATTTTCAGAAAAAATGATTGACGATAAAAACGAATGCGCTTACAATGAAAACACATTCCAAAAAGTGAAATTGAATTCCACTAGACGGAATAAAAGGAGTCGTTCATCTCCAAATAAGTGGCTAAAGGAATGATTCACACAATGAAAAATCGAAGTGCACTGGAAATATACAAAGAAGGAGGCGCTTGGTGGGAGACTGAGATTAGTCATATTCAAAAAAATTCAATTGAACTTCGGGGCTATCCAATTGAAGAGCTTATTGGTCAATTATCGTATCCACAGATGCTTTATCTACTGCTTGTTGGTGAATTACTAGATGATTCGAAGGCAGCTCTTTTTGAAAGTGTTCTTGTCGCAGGTGCGGATCATGGGCCAAGAGCACCGTCTATTGCAGCGGCAAGAATGGCGGTTACGTGCGGCATTTCGTTTAATTCTTCTGTTGCAACAGGGGTGAATCTATTAGGTGATATTCATGGCGGAGCTGGTGAAAAGGCGATGCGTATGTTATATGAAGCCAAAGCAGCCTACGATGAACACGAGGATATCAAGTCTGCTGCAAAGCAAGTATGTCAGACGTGGTTAGCCCGCAAGGAAAAAATTCCGGGAATCGGTCATCAGCTGCATGATGATGATCCGAGAGTGAGACGGCTGTATGAGCTGAGTCAAACATATGTGCAGCAAGGTGATATCAGCGGAACGTACTTACGGTTAGCTGAGGCGATTAGACATGAACTTGAACAATTAAAAGGGAAAAAAATCACGATGAACATAGATGGTGTATCTGCTGCGATCCAATGTGAATTAAACATTCCAGCTGAAGCGGCAAAAGGCATCTTTTCCTTATCCAGAGGAATGGGCATCGTGGCGCATGCATATGAAGAGCTGACAAAAGGTGCCCTAGTGAAAGGTCCTTGTCCGAATGAAGAAAGACTTGTTCGTTATGCGGGGGTCGGGACGCGTCACTTGAAGGAGGGTGAGAGAATTTGAGTGAATTGAAAGCGTTGTCATATATAAACGGCGAATGGCTGGATGCAAACCATGTCAAAGAAGACATTATCAATCCATACTCTGGGGAAATGATCGGTACATCCTATCTTGCATCCTCAGAAGATATAGAACAGGCGCTTTCTATTGCGCAGCAAGCTAAAAAACAATTAGCGGCAATATCAGCATTAGAACGCTCAACGCTTCTAACAAAGGCAGCTGCCTTATTGGAAGAACAAAAAGAGCATTTTGCAAAACTCATTTCTTTAGAATTAGGCAAACCGCTTAAAAATACAAGAGATGAAGTCTCACGATCAATTGAAACGCTGGCGCAGTCAGCCGAAGAAGCCAATCGACTAATCGGTGAGACCATTCCTGGCAATGTATCTTCCCGTGGACAGAGAGCAATGGCGATGACATTTAAAGTACCGGTTGGGGTTGTGCTGGCGATTACGCCTTTTAATGCGCCTCTCAACTTAATTTGTCACAAAATCGGTCCAGCTTTTGCGGCAGGGAATGCCATTATTTTAAAACCAGCACCGCAAACATCAGCTGTTGCCACAGCGTTTGTTAAGCTCCTGCTTGAAGCAGGGTTTCCTGAAAAGAGCCTGCAGCTTGTGATTGGAGGAGTAGACGCCGGCAGACAGTTAGTCACTGATGAAAGAACCAATCTTGTTTCTTTTACTGGCGGTGCGGTGGGCGGAGAACATATTTCAAACTCTGCTGGATTAAAAAAGGTACTACTGGAACTCGGAGGAAATGGAGCGACGATTGTTCATCATGATGCAGATATCGAGCAAGCCGCATCTCTTTGTGCCAAAACGGGCTTTAGCAACTCTGGTCAAAGCTGTATTTCTGTTCAAAGAATTTATGTTCACAAGCAAATTATGTCGTCATTTACTGAGACACTTAAACAAAAAGTAGAGCAGCTCGTCGTTGGAGATCCGCTGTCTAGTGAAAGTGATATCGGCTGTATGGTTGATGTACAGGCAGCAAAACGTGTGGAGGCTTGGATACAAGAGGCAGAGAAAATGGGTGCCGGGCTTCTATCTGGAGGACAACGAAATGGCGCAAGCATCACACCGGCTATTTTGCTAAACCCGCCAAAACAAGCCAAGGTCGTCTGTGAAGAAGTGTTCGGTCCAGTTGTCAGCATTCTCCCATATGAGGAGCTGGATGAGGCAATCAAAGAAGCAAACGATAGTCGATATGGTTTGCAGGCAGGTGTCTTTACGAATCAGCTAGATGTTGCGTTACACGCAGCAAAAGAGCTTGAAACTGGCGGCGTAGTCATCAATGGGACATCGAATTTCAGACTAGATCACTGGCCATATGGCGGGATTAAACGAAGTGGTATTGGAAGGGAAGGCCCGCGTTTCGCCATCGAGGAGATGACCGAAACCAAAATGGTTGTGCTGCCAAATGGGCTATAAAGGGGGCAGATGGTTGTGAATGTCTTTCAGCAAAAGGTAAAGAGTGCGCAGACAGGCGGTCAGCCAATGATTTGTACGCCGCTCATTGGACAAACAAAGGAAGAATTGTTTCTTGAAGTTGAGGTGTTAGCTGAGAAAAAGCCTGATGTGATAGAGTGGCGAGCGGATTTTTTCAATCACCTCAATGACAAGGAACAAGTCATCGACACCCTAAAAGGGATGATCGAAAAGGCAGATAACATCCCATTTTTATTCACCATTCGTTCTGAAAAAGAGGGCGGCGAACGCATCTCACTCTCAGAGGGTGAAAAGGTTTCCCTGCTTGTTGAGCTTTGTGCCACTCAGCTTGTGGCTGCCGTTGATTTTGAATTAATGCATGATGTCTCGCATATCCAGCAAGTCAGTCAGGCGGCTAAGAGAAACGGGGTCATCTTGATTGTGTCGTACCACGATTTCCAGCGTACCCCTGCGGCGGATCGGCTCGTGGAGCTATTCACCCATGCAGAATCGGTTGGCGCCGATATCGCAAAGATCGCCGTCATGCCGCATTCCTATGAGGATGCATTGACACTGCTTTCTGCGACGGGCAAGGCGAACAAGCATCTGTCCATCCCCGTTATTTCGATGGCGATGGGGGAATATGGCGCCTTCACAAGAATGGTAGGTGGACTCTTTGGGTCTATCATGACCTTTGCTGTAGGGAAAGAAAGCTCAGCACCTGGACAAGTTGCGATACAGGATTTGAATACCGTTCTATCGATTGTGTTTTCAAAGAATCAGTGAGTAGCAGATTCATAGCTGCACCGTGAGAGGAGAGAAACATGAAGAAGAATATATCTACACAGGTCATTCAGTATTTAGAAAATCGAGGAGTTGAGCATATCTTCGGTCTGTGCGGTCATACGAATATTGCTTTTTTATCAGCGCTAGAAAAAAGCCGTATTCAATTTGTGAATGTCAGACATGAACAGATAGCTGCGCATGCAGCAGACGGTTATGCACGAGCGAAAAAACAGACGGCTGTTGTGCTCAGTCACTTAGGTCCTGGACTCACCAATGCGGCAACAGGCGTAGCGAATGCCGCACTCGATTCCATTCCAATGGTTGTCATTGCAGGAGATGTTCCAAGTCATTACTACGGAAAGCACCCACACCAAGAAATCAATCTTCATTCCGATGCTTCTCAATACGAAATTTATCGCCCGTTTGTGAAAAGAGCATGGCGAGTCGACATTCCAGAATTATTTCCAGAAATTCTATCAAAAGCGTTTCAGTTAGCTGAAAGCGGCCGCCCTGGGCCAGTCCTGATTTCAGTTCCGATGGATGTGTTCTCAAAAGACTTAGATGTGTCGTTATTTGAACAAATCGCTCATCATACACACACCGTTGAAAAACCATCAATTGATGATCAAACAGCGAATCGGATATTAGATCGATTGCTGCAGGCAGACAAACCGCTTTTATATGTAGGGGGAGGCATTTTACTAGCCGATGCAGCAGAAGAGTTAAAGGCATTTTCTGACCATTTGAGTATCCCTGTTGCCCATTCTTTGATGGGGAAAGGGGCGATGCCAGATGATCATCCAATGACCCTTGGGATGACAGGATTTTGGGGGACGAAATTTATCAATGATCAGTGTAAAGCAGCGGACTATATATTGGCTTTAGGCACCCGTTTTGCTGAAGCAGATGCGAGTTCGTGGGAATCGGAGTATACGTTCAATTTCCAATCAACCAAGCTCATTCATATTGACATTGATCCGAATGAAATTGGCCGAAATTATCCTGTGGAAATTGGAGCGGTAGCAGATCTCAAACAGGCCCTGACCGTACTCAATCGTGTGGCGAAAGAAAGGCTGCCAGAAGGTCTGGATCGCCCTCAATTGAAAAAGGATATTGCGGTATATCGTGAGGAATTTCAGAAGAGCAATTTGACGAATATTCAAGACGAGTCTTTCCCGATGAAACCACAACGTATTTTGCAGGAAGTGCGGGAAGTATTGCCGCCTGATGCCTTCATTACAACCGATGTTGGCTGGAATAAAAATGGGGTCGGACAGCAATTTCCTGTATTCACCCCAGGCACTATTTTAACCCCAGGTGGTTTTGCGACGATGGGATTTGGCGCTCCTGCTGCACTTGGAGCAAAGATTGCCCAGCCTGACCGTGTCGTTGTATCACTTGTTGGGGACGGCGGCTTCGGTCAAAATCCATCTGTTCTCGCAACAGCTATGGAAGAAAACATTCCTGTCGTGTGGATTGTGATGAACAACAGTGCGTTTGGAACGATCGCCGGCTTGCAAATGGCACACTATGAAACGACATACGGCACTGTTTTTAGAAAAGATGGAGAAAGCTATTCGCCTGATTTTGCAGCCATTGCAAGAGGTTATGGGATGAAGGGGATCAAAATTACGGCGGCTTCTGAATTCAAAGAAGCTTTGGCGGAAGCGATCGCTTCTCAGGAACCGTGTGTCATTGATGTAGCGATGAAAAATGATCCTGTGCCTACTGATGGACATTGGAACATTAATGATATTTATTCACCAAATACAAAACGTTCACATGTCAGTGTGAACTAAACATGACTAGGGAGGAATCAACAATGAAAATTAAAGTGTTAAATCCATTTCAAGACGGTCATCCATTATGGTTAGGTTTAGATCATCCAGAAGAGAACATGATTCGGAAGGTGTTTCAAACGATCACACCAGATACCGTTGGATCAGAGCATATGATGGCAGGTCTCACTATTTTTGAGCCGGGAGAAGCAAGCTCAGTACACAATCACCCGGGTTCAGAGGAATTTGATTATGTGATTAAAGGGTCTGGCGAAGTCATTTGCGATGGAGAAAGACAATCATTTAAACAAAATGACTTTATGTTTATTCCAGACGGTGTCTCGCATCAGCATGTGAACACAGGGGACGAACCTTTATGGCTGATTTGGCTCTATACACCGCAAGGGCAGCTGCCGAAGGACTAAAGAAACCTTGCACGAGAGAAAGAAGAAAAGGGGCTAAAATAGAAAGCATTTTAGCCCTTTATCAATTGAACGAAAGGGAGTCAAGCAATGAATAAGAATACACCACTTGAAGGAATCAAAATATTAGATGTTTCAACGATGATTGCTGCACCATACGGCGCGGTGCTTCTAGGAGATTTCGGTGCAGAGGTCATTAAAGTCGAGATTCCTGGAAAAGGGGATACACTGCGGCATGTTGGCCCTTTTGCAGATGGTGAACCTTTGAGATGGTCAGGGCTTTCAAGGAATAAGAAATCTCTTACACTCGATCTACACAAAGAAGAAGCAAAAGACATTTTTAAAAAGCTTGCAGCGCAGGTTGATGTGATCATTGAAAATTTTCGTCCGGGCACACTTGAAAAATGGGACGTTGGGTACGATGTATTAAAAGAAATCAACCCTCGTTTAATTATGATTCGAGTTTCGGGTTATGGGCAAACCGGTCCATTTAAGGACAAGGCGGGATTTGGTACACCTGCGACGGCATTTAGCGGCTTTACATATATTCAAGGGTTTCCAGATCGGCATCCAGTCAGCCCGTCCTTTTCCCTTACGGATTATATCGCAGGAATCTATGTGGCGTTTGCCACTGTGACAGCGATGTATTACCGTGACACACATCCAGAAGGAACAGGGCAAATGGTGGATTTGGCTCTCTATGAATCTGTATTCCGCATGTTAGAATTTTTGGTTGCTGAATATGACAAGCTAGGGAAGGTGCGTGAGCGTTCACCAGGGTTAAGCGGTCATTCAAGCCCTGCCGGCACCTATGAGACAAAGGACGGGCATTATTTGGTTCTTGTGACGAGTACAGATTCGACCTTTAATCGATTGGCAGAGGCGATGAATCGCTTAGATTTACTACAGAACGAGAAATTCTCTGTGAATGCAGCCAGGCTGAAGCATAACGATGAAATGGATGCGATCGTCTCGCAGTGGATTGCGTCCAAAACAAGAGATGACGTCCTAGACATTCTAGATACACATGGTGTGCCTGTGAGTCCGATTCTAAGCATTCGGGATATCTTTGAGCATCCGCAATTTAAAGCACGAGAAAATATTGTCGAGGTGCATCATCCACGTCTTGGAAAAGTGAAGGTGCCTGGAATCATTCCGAAGTTTGAAAAAACCCCCGGCCGTATTCGCCATATTGCGCCTGATTTAGGTGAACATAATTATGAAATCTTAACGAATATGCTTGGCTTCACAGCAGAAGAGTGTAAACAGTTAGAAGAAAAAGGGGTCATTTAAGACACTCAACCGATCCGCACGCTGCGGAAACAAAGGAGGATGGTTATGAAAGTGCATTCAGAACTGAAGGGGAACGACTTGCGGCCTGCTTATGTGAAACCAACAAAAGCTCGTTTCGGCATCTTGATTCTGTTGTTTTTTATTACCGCTATTAACTATATTGATCGAGCCAGTGTATCCATTGTTGCACCTGCGATTCAGTCTTCATTGCAATTAAACCCTGCCTTATTAGGCCTCATCTTTTCAGCATTTAGCTGGACCTATACAGCCATGCAGATCCCTGGCGGCTTTATTCTTGATAAGTTTGGATCAAAGGTAACGTATGGAATATCACTCATTACTTGGTCTATTTTCACCGGTTTACAGGCGTTTGCGAACAGCTTTGCCTTCTTATTTGGCTGCCGTTTGTTTATCGGAATTACAGAATCTCCCGCATTTCCTGCGAATAATCGCATTGTGACCACATGGTTTCCAAGGCGGGAACGCGCATTTGCAACAGGGGTTTATACCGCTGGAGAGTATGTGGGGCTTGCATTTGCGACACCTCTTCTTTTTTGGATCATGACAACTTTCGATTGGAGAACCGTCTTTATCACTGCTGGTGCGCTCGGTATTATATTTGCTTTCTTTTGGTACAAGTTTTATCACGAACCAAAAGAGCATCCGAAGATCAATGAAGATGAGTTAGAATTGATCCGTCAAGGCGAAGGACTGACTGTGGCATCACAGGAGAAACTGAAATGGGCAGACTTTGCCGCACTTTTAAAATATCGTAAATTGATTGGACTCTATATTGGTCAATTTTCTGTTGCGTCTACCCTCTTTTTCTTTTTAACATGGTTTCCGACCTATTTAGCAGAGGCGAAAAATATGGCCTTTCTCAAAGTGGGTTTTGCGGCATCCCTGCCATACATCGCTGCATTCTTTGGAGTGCTGTTTGGAGGCTATGTGTCTGACTGGCTGCTTAAAAAGGGTGTATCGGTCAATGTAGCGAGAAAGCTGCCGGTTGTGGTCGGTCTGCTTCTGACAAGTACCATTGTTTTAGCGAATTTTACAACGAATATCCCGCTTGTGCTGACTATTTTATCCATCGCGTCCTTTGCGCAAGGACTGTCTAATATCTCCTGGACCATGCTGTCTGAGGTAGCACCAAGAGAAATGGTCGGGCTGGCTGGCGGCGTATTCAACTTTTTTGCTAACTTATCCGGCATCATCACCCCGCTGATCATCGGATTCATTGTATCGGCGACAGGCTCTTACAACGGCGGTATTTTATTCGTCAGCCTAGTGGCATTAGGCGGAGCGTTGTCGTATATCTTTATTGTAGGTAAGATTGAACGGATTCAATTAAAATAATAGAGAGTAAGAAAAAGAGAACTCATTGGGTTCTCTTTCAGCGTGTAGACAAACCCTCGCATTCGGTGTCAGTCCTGCGTGCCGGTGCTCACGAATGTCAAATTCGCTCCGCGCCGGTACTCGTCCTTCCTAGGGCTGCAAAGGTTTTCTATCACACTGAAAAAAAGACAAAGGGCTAAAATCAAATTCATTTTAGCCCCTTGTCAACAAACTTGAAAGAGAACTCATTGGGTTCTCTTTTTCTATGAATAAAAGATGACGGTGATGATCGTTGCACATGCGATACCCATGCTGATATAAAAACCAGCAAACCAGATATTCCATCGAGTGATTCGGTAAGGGTTGACCTTCATCAAATCGGCTAATAGGGAGACAGATACATTATATGGGCTAAACATGACCGTTGAGGTTCCAGCGATAATGAGCATGATTGCGATGGGAAGGGCAGGCAGTTCATGAATGACAGGTGCCATCAAGCTCACTAAGAGAGCAAGCGAAACGAGCGGGTGGAAACCGCAAAGAGCGGTGATGAGAAAATACAGCCCGATGACCCCATAAACCCAAATGGCATGATCTGATATACTGACGATAAATGCTTGAATCGGCTGCAAGCTGTTTGTGACAAGCAGCATATCGACAAAGAAGCCCGCGCTTAAAAATAGACACATATAATTGGAGAGCTGGCGGGTTCGTTCTTTCCAATGGGGAATAGAGACGGCTACATATTGTTTTCGTTTTTTGATGATAGACGAGAATAATAGAGCGAAAGGAATAATCGTCAGCACAACAGTGAACAGATAACCTTTCCCAATCCAGGCGTCAACAAGCGAAACGACTGTCATAAAACTGAGCAGCATGAAAGCAAGCTGAATGGTTTTTCTCTTGATGCGATGAGGGTTGGGGTGAGCTTCTGCCGGCTGGATGATATGCGGCAATCGTTTGCTTTGACGAGAAAACAGCAACCAATCCGTCAACAGCACAAGCACCATTAAACAAAAGGTAACGGGTGCAATCTGATAATATTTCAATTTGGTTGCATCAATGGTGACACTCACCAGTACTTCGACAGGACTCCAGCTAAGACATAGCGCATATGACCTTAAAAGATTGCGCGTATAAAGGTGCTGTTTGACTTGTTCCTGAAGGGCGTTCAGCGACGGCTTCAAGGATGTATATAATAAGGGAATCGTTGCGATATTTAAAAACATGCCAAGAACATGAGTGACAAAAGAACTCTTGCGATAAAGCTGATTTGTACTCGTTGTATGTAAGGTAAGCAGTTTATTTAATTGAGTATCGAAATGTCCAACATGTATGAGAGAATGAATAAATGGCAACATGAAAAATAAAGAAAGCAAGCCTAGCATGGAATGAAAATGAAGAAAAAGCGTATGCAAAGGCTGTTCTGACCAGAAAAATAACACCAATCCAATCAAGAGAAACATAGCACCCGTTTTCAAATAAAGCCCATTGGCCTTCTTAAAGGAAATGGTGAGCGAAGCAGCCGCCAGCAGACCAACCAAATAGGAGAGAATGGGAGCAGGGAATAGTTGATGAACGATGTATAAGCTAATAAGAAGTGTGAAAATGAGCAGGTAGATCATGATATCTCCTCCATCAAAACATCTATCGGTTTTATTCCGTACAGTGGAATTTGTTTTCTTTTAATGGAACATTTAAAATGGATTATAGCAAAATTGGTTAATCATGTCGATAAGAAATCAAAGGGGAAAAGGAGAAAGTGAACATGGCTGATAAAAAGTCAAAAGAAGAATCAGGATTGCGTACCGTTCAGCGCGCTTTGGATATTCTTTCTTGCTTTAGCGAAGAACGTCAAGAGTTGACGCTAACGGACATTTCAAAAGAGATGAACTTAGCAATGTCTACCACAACGAGACTGCTCAAGGCACTTGAAATGAATCATTTTGTGGAAAAGAACCAAGAGACGATGAAGTACCGGCTCGGTCAAAGACTTTATCTTCTCGGTTATATTGCTGGGAAGTCCATCAAATTGAGGGAACTGGCAAAACCGCTCATGTACACACTTCGTGATGAAACAAAGGAAACCGTCAACCTGTATGTGCTCGATCACCAAAGCAGGGTATGTATTGAACAAGCCGAAGGGCTGCAATCGATTCGGCATCTTGTGAAAATCGGTGAGAAGCTGCCGTTATACGCTGGTGCTGGTGGAAAGGTGCTGCTTGCTTTCCAAAGCGAAGAGTTTCAACAGCAAGTTTTCGCGTCTGAGGCTGATCACATGACGATGGAGGAATGGCAAAAAGAATGTCGTCATATTCTTGAAACGCATACCGCTTGCAGTATTGATGAACGGGAAGTCGGATCGGCGGCAGTGGCGGCACCGATCTTTAACATTCATGGGGAAGTGCAGGCATGTTTATCCATCTCTGGACCGACCCAACGATTTACTGAAGATGTCATCCCTCAGCTGCAGCAAAAAGTGAAAGAGCATGCCGAGAAGCTCTCCGAACAGCTCGGTTACGTCGTCAAACACAATTTTTAAGAATGCCTATCTTTTCTCAGTCCATTTATCATATAATAGAAACATTATGTAGCATTCCTTGTCGTAAGGAGGACGTGTCACGAACATGAAAAACAATAGAGAGATTCCTGTGAGACAGCGAAATATTGTCCTCATTGGCTTTATGGGCGTTGGGAAAACAACCATTGGGCAGCTGGTTGCCAAAAAGTTATATAGAGATTTTATTGATGTTGATCAGGAGATTGAGAAAAAGTACAACATGACGATTCCAGAAATGTTTCAGCAAAAAGGAGAAGATTTCTTCAGACAGGCTGAAAAGGACTATATCGTCGATTTATGTGAACATACTCAGCTAAAGATCGTGTCTCTTGGAGGCGGTGCGTTTAAACAGGAAGAAATCAAACGATCTTGCTTAAAGCATTGTACGGTTCTTTTCCTTGACCTATCTTGGGAGAATTGGAAACAGCGGCTGGATATTTTAATTGAAAACCGTCCTGTTCTTCATAACCGCACGCTTGACGAGATGAAAGAGCTGTTTGAAGAGCGCCGGGAAATTTATTCCCTTCATAACTCAAGAGTGGAAACAGATCATCTAGAAGCTGAAGAAGTCGCCAATTATATTGTCGACACACTCAAGCTTGGCTGGGATCTATATTCGAAATAAAAAAGTCTATCCTAAGGGGGTAGACTTTTTCTATTAGATCAGGAGTAGTCAAAGAAATCACAGTCTAAGTTGGATGATGGATGAAAAAAAGAAGAAAAGATGTTTTTTCCTTCGTCATTATATCAAAATGTATGCATCCTCTATGTGGTGTGACTAGCCGTTTGAAAAAAGTGGTGATTAGACTACAACTAGGTCAAGATGATGAGGTTTTTTGATTGATGTGGGAAACGAAATATATCTCTCATTTTCTTTTTTTGAAAAAATAAAATAGTATCTAAATTCTAATAATCGTTTTTTGAATTATTATAATTTTTAAAAATATTGTTGACACCTTCGGTTAGATCATTCTATGATTATTAACGTAAACGCTTACCGTAAACGTTTACTATAACGGATGGGGAGGAATTTGTTGATGAAAAATAAAGAAAAATGGAGCGGTGTATTCCCGGCAGTCTTAATTCCTTTTAAAGATGACTATTCAATTGATGAACCTGCTTTTCGTAAGCTTGTTCGCTGGGTGGCGGGGCACGAAGGGATTAATGGGATCGTTGTCAATGGACATACTGGCGAGATTATGACTTTGCTGCCACATGAACGAGCTGAAGCTGTGCGTATTGCAGCCGACGAATTAAAGGGAGAAATTCCTGTCATTTCTGGGGTTTCTGCTGAAGGGACAATTGAAGCGATCCAGCATGCAAAAGCAGTGGAGGAAGCTGGTGGAGAAGGTATTCTTCTTATGCCGCCACATTCATGGCTGAGATTCGGTATGCAGCCTGAGTCACCTGTCCAATTCTTTAAAGATGTTGCAGAAGCAATTGATATTTCAATCATCGTCCATCAATATCCAACATGGACAAAAACCTCTTATACAACCAGTCAATTATTAGAAATGTCGGAGATTCCAAACGTTGTCTCATTTAAAATCGGTCAAAGAGACATGGCGCAATATGAAGTGGATGTGCGCGCACTGAAAAAGCATGCACCAGATGTATCGTTGCTCACATGTCACGATGAATATTTATTGCCAACATTAGTTCAAGGAATTGATGGGGCGCTTGTAGGTTTCGGCTGTTTTGTCCCAGATTTGATTGCTGAGCTTGTGAAATGTGTGGAAGAACAAGACCTTGTAGCGGCTAATAAAGTGTACGATAGAATCTTTGAATTAAAGCATGCTGTGTATAAAATGGATGAACCTTCTTCTACCTCTCATCTGCGAATGAAGGAAGCGATGTTCCAGCGAGGTTTGATCAGCAGTTCGCTTGCGAGGAAGCCAGTATTACCTTTAACTCAAAAGGAAAAAGAAGAGATTCGTCAGGGCCTTCAAAGTGTTGGTTTACTTAAGGAAAACGTTAGTAAATAACAGACCATTGATTTCATGATGAAGGTGAGTCAGGTTATAATAGAGTATAAAACAACAGACTCCCGGAGGTATGAAATGTGTCAGTAAGTATTAAAGATGTCGCATTGAAAGCTGGAGTATCTATCGCCTCTGTTTCCCGAGTATTAAGTGGCAAACCAGGAGTAGGTGCTCAAACGGCTGAAAGAATTAAACAAGTGATTGATGAATTAGGCTATCGTCCTAATTTAGGAGCTAGAGGGCTCGTTAAAAGAAAGACTGGCAATATTGCTGTCGTGGTTCCTCGTGGTTCATATATTTTGAATAATCCATTTTTTTCGACGATTTTAGATGGGATAGCGAAGGAATTAGATGAGACTGAATTTAATATGTTGATGTCATTTACATCTGTACAGCAGCAGCGATTACTTGAAACGCAGGCTGTAGATGGTGCCATTTTATTTTCTCCAAGAAATGAAGAATTGAGCATGGATTGGTTAAAAAGTTTGGCTATTCCCATTATCGTTGTCGGAAGTTACTTAGAGGATTCTCCATTTCCATGTGTCAGGCCAGATGATGAGGAAGGTGTGTGTCAATCTGTCACGGCCTTATTTGATAAAGGTCATCGAACCATTGGACTGGTCAATGGTCCAATGAGTTCGATGCATAGTGTGAGGTATTACAAGGGGTATGAGCGTACACTGAAAAGTTTAGGATTAACAATGAACAAAGAGCTTGTGTTTGAGTTAGATGAATTTGATGGGGGAAAAGTAGTAGAAGTGGTTTCTCAATTTCTCCAAGGAAACCAGCACATGACTGGAGTTGTTTGCTCTTCAGATTTTTTGGCGATAGGGGTCATGAAAGCGGCAGATATCGCAAATGTGTCAATACCTCATGATTTGTCTGTCGTTGGTGCTGATGATGTGCCCATTGCAAGTTTTCTAACCCCTTCTTTATCTTCTGTTCATGTTGATTTAGTTGGAATGGGAAGAAAAGCGGTTTCTTTACTAACGCAGTTAGTAGAAGGAGAACAGTTAGAGAAAATGGAACATATCTTCCCGATGTACTATGTAGATCGTGGCACCACGGGAACGCCAAAAAAGAAATGATAGATGCTGAAAACTCATATGATCGCTTTAGAATGTCTCTTCATTTAAAATGTAAGCGATTTCTTTTGTGCTCATCAGCATGTACTTTTGCATCATTTCCTCTATTAAGGAGGAGATATCATGACGTTAGAACTCAGCGGAAATTCAAATTCTCATGATGAGCAAGTTGTTGATAGAGCTTCACAACTATTGACTAGGATGGAAAGTGTACCTTTTTCGAGATGGCATTTAAAACCTCGTATCATTATGGGATCTGCTACCTTTTTTGATGCTTTTGATGCACTATCTTTAGCGTTTGTTCTCCCAGTTCTCATCGGCATGTGGAATTTATCACCTGCTCAAATTGGTCTTCTTATTGGGTCTGGTTATATCGGACAAGCGATTGGTGCTATTTTCTTTGGATGGTTAGCAGAAAGACGTGGCCGTGTATTTAGTGCAAAGTGGACTGTATTTCTCATGTCTATTATGAGTATCGCATGTGTATTTTCAGGTAACTTTATGGCCCTTTTTATTTTTCGTTTTATACAGGGGATTGGAGTAGGAGGAGAAGTGCCAGTAGCGGCCTCATATATCAATGAGTTGTCCCGGGCCCAAGGCAGAGGGAGATTTTTTATGCTCTATGAGATGATTTTTCCATTAGGATTAATGATCTCAGCTCAAATTGGTGCATTTGTTGTCCCTAGCTTTGGGTGGAAATGGATGTTCTTGATTGGTGGAATTGGCGGTTTAATCGTCTTTGTCTTCTTTTTCATGTTGCGTGAATCTCCAAGATGGCTTATTTCAAAAGGCAGGTTAGATGAAGCCGAAGGAATCATTGAAGAGATTGAAGCTAGTACGGATAAACGAATGCCTGTTGCAAAGCAAGTGTCCAGCAGCACTGAAAAAGGCGACTGGAAAGAGCTCTTTTCTACTTTTTATCGTAAAAGAACATTGATCGTATGGGGACTATGGTTTTCTGCCTACTTTGTATCGAATGGATTAAATAACTGGTTACCGAGTCTTTATAATACGGTTTACAATTTGCCAGTTGGAGATTCATTAAGGGCAGCCTCTCTCACAAATATTTTACAGACCATAGGGGTATTCGCTTGTGCATTTTTAATCGATAAAGTAGGACGGAAGCGCTGGGCAACCATTGCATTTATCGTAACAGGTGCTTTATTAACGGCTTTATGGATCAGCGGAGCAAATTCTCCAGAAAGCGTTATTTATTTAGGGTCCGCTGCCTACGGAATGATGGGGACAATTACAGTTCTTCTCTATTTATATACACCTGAAATCTATCCAACCCGTATGAGGGTAATTGGTACGGCATTTGCTACAGCGTGGCTTAGGCTGGCCTCAGCGATCGCTCCTATTATGATAGGTTTTATTTTAGAGGTGAGCGGTGTTTCAACTATTTTTATTCTTTTTGCAAGTGTGACTGTAGTGGGAGCAATTCTTGCTTTTAAAATGATCGAAACGAGAGAGAAAGTATTAGAGGATATTGCACCGTAAGTGATGCATGCAGTGAAGAACTTATTCTAAAGAGGGTAGGTTCTTTTTTTATTCAGAGGATTTACGTACACTTTTGAAAAAGCCTAACCTACCTCAGTTCAATTATCTTATAATAGAAACATCATGCAGCACTCCTTGTCACGAACATGAAAAGTAATATCTATCAGATAGTGTAAATGTAGAATCAAAATATAAAAGTCTACCGGCCAGGGTAGACTTTTTCGATCAGTTTAATGTTTGATCCCTTGAAGCAGTGCGGCTTTTAGGCAAAAGGATATTGGCTGACGATGTTCGTCGAATTGCAGTTGAAACAGCTGTTTCGTTTCATCGTCTGCAGCATGAAGGTGGGCAACGATTTCCTTTTGAACATTCTCTGGTGTACGTCCTCGTATGATCCAGTCCTGATAATCAATATGCAGATCCCAGTAATGGATATCTTCTTTCGTCAGATGGTTGTCAGCGAAAAGCTCTTTCCATTCTGATAACGAGCTTTCTCGCACATGGGAGGGATCTCTCAGTCTATTTAAATGATTAATAAAGTCATCCTGTGCTTGGTTTTCAGGTGCATAATGATCGACAAGTAGAAATTTGCCGCCTTTCTTTAAGACTCGGCTGATTTCAGACATGGCTGCCGGGAGATGTGGGAAGTGATGAGCAGCAAATCGGCATGTGACGAGATCAAATGATGCATCAGAAAAGGGCAATGCGTCTGCGGATGCCTGCTCAAACGTAATGTGGTTCAGCTGTCGCTCTTCCGCAAGTGCTGTAGCAACCTCGATCATTTTGTGTGTGACATCAATCCCGATTCCTTTAGAGATGACGTCTGAAAAGGAAAAAACGGTATGACCTGCAGCACAGCCGATATCAAGTAGATGCTCATCGCCCTTTGCCTTCGCCGCCGTTTTCATCCATTCAAGTTCTTTTCCAGCTGCAAAGATGGGTGAATCTCGGTAGTTCTCTGCATTTTGTGAGAATTGTTTCTCGGCTTTTGAATATGGATTCATTCCTTTACCCCCTTTTTGTTGTTTCTTTATCGTAGGGTTCTTCCCGTGATTTGTCTAAGACATAAAAGATATGATATGAATAGTTAAAACCTATGAG
Organism: Bacillus sp. iso_77; assembly: GCF_056173625.1. Classification (NCBI taxonomy): domain Bacteria; kingdom Bacillati; phylum Bacillota; class Bacilli; order Caryophanales; family Bacillaceae; genus Bacillus; species Bacillus sp. iso_77. The sequence continues at coordinate 354,302 of NZ_CM149683.1, forward strand.
GTGAGAGAAGTGGATATACGAATGATGGAATATGTCATGGAAGTGTACCGGCAGCAAAGCTTTACAAAAGCAGCGGAAAAACTTCACATTGCACAGCCCTCGTTAAGTCAGCAAATTAAAAAACTTGAGGAGGAATTAGATACTCCTCTGTTTATTCGGAAGTATGGACAAGTCACTCCTACACCTCAAGGAAACCGATTGATCAAAAGAGCAGAGACCATTTTGAAGGAACGAGATGATTTATTGCGTGAGATGGGGGAAGCTGCTTATGAGGTAGGGAAAGAACTGATGATCGGTGCGCCAGCTGTCACAGGGGGATATGTCCTGCCAAGTTTATTAAAAACCTATTGTCAAACGTATCCGCACGTTCACGTTCATTTGATAGAAGAATCGCCTCGTGAGCTAGAAAGACGTTTACTCGCTGGGAAACTGGATCTGGCGATTCTTTCTCTGCCTGTCGAGCATGAATCATTGAAAACAAAACAAATGCTGACAGAGCCGCTTCTCCTCGCCATTCCGCAAACGGCTCAACCGTGGTTGACGGATGAACTCAATCAAATCATCAATCAAGCGGATCAAGAAGGGTCTATCCCGTTTCATCTTCTGGAAGATGCCCCATTTATTATGCTGAAAGAGGGATATGGCTTTCGGCAAGTGGTCACGGAACTGTGCCGTCATCATGGCTTTCGGCCGAGGATTGCATTTGAAACAAGTCATATTCAAACAGCTCAGGCATTGGTTGAAAATGAGCTAGGTGTGACGGTGGTGCCGAAAATGGTGGCACAAGAGGAAAGGAAAGCAGTCACTTATTTACACATTGATTCATGCCCAACCCGTACTCTTGTGTTTGCATATGTGGAAGAAAGATATTTAACGAAAGCCGCTCAAGCCTTCATGGACCTTCAACAGAATCAAGGAAAAGCTTAAACAAACGTTTAATTAAACGTAAAAAGCAGGGGAGTCCCCTGCTTTTACCTTTTTTCAGCGTGATAGAAAACCTTTGCAGCCCTAGGAAGGACGAGTACCGACGCGGAGCGAATTTGACATTCGTGAGCACCGGCACGCAGGACTGACACCGAATGCGAGGGTTTGTCTACACGCTGAAAGCAGGGGGCCCCTGCTTTCTAATATAAATCCAGCCGCTGATCTGTCATAACGGGGATTTGTTGTCTCACTTCATCTACGAGCTGAAGATCAATGTTTGCATAATAAATGTCTTCTTCATCATTTGTCTCAAGTAGAATGCGTCCGAGCGGGTCAATCACCATGGAGTGACCAGGGAATTCAGTGTCTCTGCTTGTGCCCGTCCGGTTCACCGCAATCACAAATGACTGATTCTCAATGGCTCTTGCGATGAGCAGACTGCGCCAATGGTCCACTCTTGCTGACGGCCATTGAGCGGTATTAACAAGCACCTTCGCCCCTTTGTTCACGAGCGTCCTAGAAAGCTGAGGGAAGCGGAGGTCATAGCAGATCATGGTGCCAATCTTGACATCTTCATCATAGTTAAATAAACCAAGCTGATGACCGGCGGTTAAATAGTTGTGTTCATCCATTAAGCGGAATAAATGAATTTTATCATAATCTAACAAAAGCTCACCTTGGCGGTTAAAGACATACATTGTATTGGTGATGTTTTCATCTTCTGTCCTCTTATTTAAAACACTGCCTGCGATGAGATACACTTGGTGCTTGCGGGCAAAGGAAGAGAAGAGTTGTTTTGTTCGCTCGCCATCTGCATCGGCAAGCTCATCCGCTTGTTCTAACGCATAGCCGGTATTCCACATTTCAGGTAGAATAATCAAATCAGGCTGTTGGCGGATGGCTTCTTCTAAAAACGCTTCTGCTTTCTGAAAGTTCACATCAGGTTCTCCTATTTGTACGTCCATTTGAATCAGGGCGATGTTCATGTCGGTCTTCCTCCTTTATTCGTTTCATGCAATGAATGGTTCGGGTGATATTGCCTGAAACATCTAGTCTTCAAGCCAGTTTCTTTATCATAAAGCTTTCCGCCATCTTTGCCAATAGAAATGTCAGAAGGTTTTGTTAAATGACTTTCTCAATCAAGAAATGAGTGGTATGATACTCATAACTAATAAAACAAAGGGGAATAGTATGATATGCAATTGTTCGATTTATCACTAGAAGAGCTAAAAAAATATAAACCAAAGAAAACAGCACGTCCTGATTTCTCAGACTTTTGGAAGAAATCGCTCGAAGAACTGCGCCAAGTGGAGGCAGAGCCAACACTTGAATCTTATGACTATCCAGTGAAAGGCGTCAAGGTGTACCGCCTGACGTATCAAAGCTTTGGACATTCTAAAATTGAAGGCTTTTATGCTGTGCCTGATCAAACTGGTCCGCATCCAGCGCTCGTTCGTTTTCATGGCTATAATGCCAGCTATGACGACGGCATTCATGACATCGTCAACTGGGCGCTGCACGGCTATGCAACATTTGGTATGCTCGTCCGCGGTCAAGGTGGCAGTGAAGACACATCAGTGACGCCAGGCGGGCATGCATTAGGATGGATGACAAAAGGCATTTTATCGAAGGATACGTACTATTATCGAGGCGTTTATCTAGATGCTGTTCGTGCACTTGAAGTCATTCAGTCTTTCCCCGAAGTAGATGAACACCGGATCGGCGTAATTGGTGGGAGCCAGGGAGGCGCATTAGCGGTTGCAGCTGCAGCCCTATCAGACATTCCGAAAGTCGTCGTGGCAGATTACCCTTATTTATCAAACTTCGAGCGTGCAGTGGACGTTGCCTTGGAGCAGCCTTATTTAGAAATCAATTCATACTTTCGCAGAAACAGTGATCCGAAAGTGGAGGAAAAGGCATTTGAGACATTAAGCTATTTTGATTTAATCAATTTAGCTGGATGGGTGAAACAGCCAACATTGATGGCGATCGGTCTGATTGACAAAATAACCCCACCATCTACTGTGTTTGCGGCATACAACCATTTAGAAACAGATAAAGACCTGAAAGTATATCGCTATTTTGGACACGAGTTTATCCCTGCTTTTCAAACAGAGAAGCTGTCCTTTTTACAAAAGCATTTGCTTCTATCAACATAAGAGCATGACAAAGAGCTAAAATGACATTCATTTTAGCTCTTTGTCTTTTTCAGCTATTGGAGCGATCAGCTTAATAACTGGTGTTCTGTCTTGTTTTTTCATCAGGCACTAATGCTGTAACGATCAGGGCAAGGGCTGTGATGATGTGAAGGATGAATCCGAGAATCGGAATCCATGCAAGGCAGGATGTGACAATTCCAATGATACTTCCAATCATTGGTCCCTGGTCTCGCTTCGATAAGACGAGTGTGATAATATGCAGAATAAGCATGACCATGAGCGGTGAATAGCCATTGCTGATAACGAATAGACCTCCGATCACAGGGATAGCAAGGCAAGCTTCAAAAATCCCAGTGATCCATTTCATAATGCGAGATATAGACATCAGATCCAACTCCTTTTTCATATATGTCTTATTCGTATTTTCCCAAAAGGTGAAGAAGTCATGCAGAATTCTATAGAAAGAGTTGATGGACACTTGAGAGAGAGAATTAAGAAAGAGCTGAAAATCATCGAAGAAACGTATGACGTCAAGATTTGTCTTGCCGTCGAATCAGGCAGCAGGGCATGGGGTTTTCCCTCGACCGATAGTGATTATGATGTTCGCTTTTTATATGTTCCCCGGAAAGAATGGTATTGGGCGATGGAAGAGCATCGTGATGTCATAGAACGACCGATTGATGACATGCTTGATATCAGCGGCTGGGAGCTTAGAAAGGCACTGCGCCTATTCAATAAATCAAATCCGTCCATTATGGAATGGCTGTCTTCTGATATCATCTATGCTGAATCTTTCTCTTTGGCAAAGGAGCTAAGAGAATTAAAGGATCGAGCGTTTTACCCTGCGGCTTTGATGTATCATTACCTCAATATGGCTAATCGGAATGAAAGCCGGCATTTACGAGGAGAGCAGGTGCGAATCAAGAAGTATTTCTATGTGCTTCGTCCGCTGCTTGCCTGCCAGTGGATTGAACGTTACCGAACAGTTCCACCAATGGACTTTCATGAATTACTCAAGGAGCTAGTGGAGGAAGGCCCGCTGTTAGCAGAAATTCACGAACTGCTCAAACGTAAAATGGACGGAGAAGAAATGGATGTAGAGAATCGTCTCGCTCATGTCCATCCATTTATTGATCAAGAGCTGGCGCGTTTTGATGAATTGGTGAAAAGCTACAATCAGCCGAAAGACAATCTAATGCAAGAATTAAATGAGCTTTTGCAGTCTACCCTTGATGAGGTGTGGGCGTAGGAGGGGAGAGTCAGCCGGATAGCGGCAGACTCTTTTTTTATCTCTTATTGTGATAAAACCACAAAAAAAGTCAGAATTTTTGTCATCTTCAAATATTGTAGCGGACAGCTCATGAGCCTTACAATAAAGACATAGCTTACAAAGAGTGGGAGGTGCCCTTTATGGAGTCGGTCACAAGAAATTTCTTCTTGTTTTTGTCAAAGAGCAGTCTCTTGAACCATATTGCTCGTAATTGGGGAAGTGCTGTTGCATCAAAGAAAATCATCGGTGGGAAGGATTTTGAGAGCGCTATCCCTGTCATCAAACGATTAAACGATCAAGGTATGGCCGTAACGGTTGATCATCTCGGTGAGTTTGTCACAAAGGCAGAGATTGCAAATGAGCGGACGAATGAGTGTATTCAAACCATTCAGCGAATTGCAGAGGCGGGACTCAATTCCCACGTGTCACTTAAAATGACATCGCTTGGCTTAGATATTGACGATGACCTTGTGTATCGCAATATGAAAAGCATTTTAGATACGGCAGAGAAACACCGTATTATGGTGACAATTGATATGGAGGATGAACAGCGCTGTCAAAAAACGCTGGACATTTTTAAAGAAATGAAATCTCAATATGAGTATGTCAGTACGGTTTTGCAGGCGTATTTGTACAGAACAGAACAAGATCTTGATGACCTAAATGAGTTGCAGCCATTTTTAAGACTTGTAAAGGGTGCCTATAAGGAATCCGCCGAAGTGGCGTATCCAAACAAAAAAGACGTCGATCAGAATTACAAGAAGCTGATCGAAAAGCAATTACTCTCAGGGAACTATACAGCCATTGCGACACATGACGATCAAATGATCGAATTTACGAAACATATTGTGAAAAAACACAATATACAGACAAGTCAGTTCGAATTTCAAATGCTGTATGGCATGAGATCAGAAACGCAGCAAGCACTCGTGAAGGAAGGCTATCAAATGAGGGTCTACACCCCGTATGGACGAGAGTGGTATGGCTACTACATGAGACGTCTTGCAGAACGACCAGCAAACATTGCATTTGCTTTAAAAGGGATGACGAGAAAATAATTTGAAACGGGAGCGTGACAAAGATGACAACACCTTACAAGCATGAACCATTCACGGATTTTAGCCAGGAAGAAAATCGCCAAGCGTTTGAACAAGCATTAGCCAAAGTAACAGATTCACTTGGGCAAACCTATCCGCTTGTGATTAATGGAGAAAGAATCGAAACAACAGACAAGATTGTCTCGATCAATCCGGCGAAGAAGGAAGAAGTCGTGGGTACCGTATCAAAAGCTGGGAAAGAAGAGGCAGAGCAAGCGATTCAAGCTGCGGCAAAAGCGTTTGAAACATGGCGCTACACGTCTCCAGAAGAAAGAGCCGGCGTCTTATTCCGCGCTGCGGCAAGCATTCGCCGTAAAAAGCATGAGTATTCAGCCCTTCTCGTAAAAGAAGCAGGGAAGCCTTGGAATGAAGCGGATGCAGATACAGCAGAAGCCATTGACTTCCTAGAGTATTATGCCCGTCAAATGCTAGAGCTTGCGAAAGGCAAACCGGTGAACAGCCGCGAAGGGGAACGCAATCAATATGTGTACACACCAACTGGCGTGACGCTTGTCATTCCACCATGGAACTTCTTGTTTGCAATCATGGCAGGAACAACGGTTGCACCAATCGTCACAGGGAATACAGTTGTATTAAAGCCAGCAAGTGCGACGCCTGTCATTGCTGCCCGCTTTGTAGAAGAACTGGAGCAAGCAGGTCTTCCGAAAGGTGTTGTCAACTTCGTGCCAGGTAGCGGAGCAGAAGTTGGAGATTACTTAGTAGATCATCCAAAAACAAGCCTCATTACATTCACTGGATCAAGAGAAGTAGGCACACGTATTTTTGAACGTGCGGCAAAAGTACAGCCAGGACAACAGCATTTAAAGCGTGTTATTGCTGAAATGGGCGGTAAGGATACAGTCGTTGTAGATGAGGATGCAGATGTCGAATTAGCCGCTAATGCCATTTTCACATCAGCCTTCGGGTTCTCAGGTCAAAAATGTTCAGCTGGATCTCGTGCTGTCGTCCACGAGAAGTTGTATGACCAAGTCGTTGAGCGAGTGAAGGAAATCACAGAAACGAAAACAACAGCGAATCCGTTATCAGCTGATGTGTACATGGGACCTGTCATTGATCAAGCTTCCTTTGACAAGATCACGGAATATATCGAGATTGGCAAGCAAGAAGGTCGTCTAGTCACTGGCGGAACAAGTGATGATTCAGAAGGGTACTTCATTCATCCAACCGTGTTTGCAGATCTAGAGCCAACATCTCGTTTAATGCAAGAAGAAATCTTTGGACCTGTCCTAGCTTTCTCAAAAGTCTCAAGCTTTGATGAGGCGCTTGAAGTAGCCAACAACACAGAATACGGGTTAACCGGTGCGGTCATTACAAATAATCGTGATCACATCAACCGTGCGAAGCAGGAGTTCCATGTCGGGAACCTTTACTTTAACCGTAACTGTACGGGAGCGATTGTGGGATACCACCCATTTGGCGGCTTTAAAATGTCAGGAACTGATTCAAAAGCAGGCGGACCAGATTATCTTGCTCTGCACATGCAGGCCAAAACGATCAGCGAAATGTTTTAATATGGAAAAGCATGAACTCGTGCAGGCGAGTTCATGCTTTTTTTACCTGTCTACGACTTGTTTCTATACAAATATGACTGGAAAGAAGTATGATAAATGTATCACTTATTCAGGGAGCAATCGGGATGGAAGAGATATTAGAAAAGCTTCATACATTTTTTGATGTCGATAAATTAATTGCATTTATTAGTGGGTATTTAAAAAAACCAGTCATTTTAGAAAGTACTGAATGTCAGCTGCTTGCTTATAATTCTTACAGCATCCAGCAGTTCGACCCAGTCAATCAGCAAACCATTTTCTCAAAGGAATGTCCGGGAGCTGTGGTGGATTGGTTAAAAAAAACAGGGGTCATTGAGCAGCTATATACAGATTCAAATCCTTTTTATGTGAATGGTCATGAGGAGCTCGGGTTTAATCGACGAGTGGCTGTGAGCGCCAAGCACAAACAAGAGGTTGTCGGCTTTATTTGGGTGCAGGACATTGAAGATTCTCTCTCTCAAGAGGAGCTGCAATTTTTACACGAGGCATCGTTTCAGGTTGGAAAAGTTATTTATAAAAATAAGAAACAGTTGGAGAAAAAGGAAGGCAAGATTGAAGAGTTCTTCAAAAAGGTCATGGATGATCATTTTTATACAGAAGAAGAGCTGAAATGGGAAGCTGAGAATTTAAGCATTCCACTGCCAGCTGTCTTTACTGTGATGGTTGTTCATGCCGCCGATAACAAAAGTGAGACGGCAGAAGATGTGAAGGATATGATTAGAACCTATTTACAGCTAGAAGACAAGGTCAATCACGTCTACTCTGTGCAAGCAGACATCGTCGTGATATTAGGCAGTTTGTCAGATCGCCACTCACCAAAAGCGACCGCTGCGGATGTCGTCGCCCATCTTCAATCGAAAACGCATACACACCCATCTCCTTTATATATTGGGATGGGAAGAGAATATCGAGATGTCATGAAAATGAGCACAAGTCGATTTGAAGCGATAGAAGTCGTGAAAGCAGTGAAGATTGTCGGCGGACAGGAATTGATTCCATACGATTACGAGCATTTGGGGGTCTTCCGGTTCTTAGACTCGATTTACAGTCACCAAAAAAAGAAAAACGACTTTAATCCAGATTTGTTGCGCCTAAAGGAAAAAGACCGTGACAGCCAAACATCATTTTTAAAAACCTTAGAGGTCTACTTATTGAATAATTGCAAGCTAAAACCAGCTGCAGAGCAGTTGTTTATTCATCAAAATACATTAAACTATCGAATGAAACAAATTTTTGAAATGACGTCTATTGATTTAAGTCATTTTAGCCAGCGATGTGAGTTATTTATTGAATTGATGCTGATGAAAAAAGATCAATAGACGTGGACTCCGCAGGTGCAAAGGATGACCTGCGGATTTTTATGCGAGATCATAAAATGGCATACAATTGCCTTATTTCGTTGTATGATAGATAAAGATTTTATGAGGAAAGTGAAAGGAGGGCCACCTTTGGGATCAGTCACCTTGGCCATTTTAATTTTCATCATGACCCTCGTCCTTGTCATTTGGCAGCCAGGACGTTTAACCATTGGATGGTCAGCGTGCGGGGGAGCGATTCTTGCTCTTGCTTTTGGGGTCGTTCATTTGGGCGATGTATGGGAAGTTACCCAAATTGTCTGGAACGCCACCTTTGCATTTATTGGAATTATCATCATTTCATTGATTTTAGATGAGATTGGTTTTTTTGAATGGGCGGCACTTCATATGGCAAAAGCCGCAAGAGGGAACGGGGTCCGCATGTTTATTTATTTAACATTGCTCGGCGCTGTGGTAGCAGCTTTTTTTGCCAACGATGGAGCAGCACTTATCTTAACCCCGATCGTTTTATCTGTGGTCAGAGCGCTGAAGTTGGATGAGCGTATGATCCTGCCATTTGTCATGGCAAGCGGCTTTATTGCAGATACGACGTCTTTGCCATTTGTCATTAGTAACTTGGTCAATATCGTATCAGCCGATTATTTTCATATTGGCTTTCTTGAATATACAGCAAACATGTTCGTCCCAAACCTTGTATCGCTTGGCGCTAGTATGCTTGTGCTGTATGTGTTTTATCGGAAACTCATCCCGAAAACGTACGATGTTTCGCAGGCGAAGGAACCAGCTTCGGCCATTCGTGATCTGCGCATGTTCCGGTTATCTTGGTATGTGTTAGGGTGCTTGCTTGTTGGATATTTTGCTGGGGAATTGGCAGGCATTCCGGTGTCAATCATTGTAGGAGGCATTGCCATTGCTTTCTTATGGCTGGCAAAACGGAGTCCACAAGTAGCGACAAAACGAGTCGTCAAAGAAGCACCGTGGTCGATTGTGTTTTTCTCTATCGGCATGTATGTCGTGGTGTATGGGCTGAAAAATGTCGGCCTGACAGAAATTTTAGCGGCGTGGATTGAACAGGGGGCGTCACACGGTTTACTTGCGGGAACGATGTTTATGGGGGTTCTGGCAGCAGTGCTATCTTCTGTCATGAACAACCTCCCAACCGTTTTAATTGATGCGATTGCCATCGGTCACACAGATACAGCAGGTGTGATGAGAGATGCACTGATTTATGCCAACGTCATCGGCTCAAACCTTGGTCCGAAAATGACCCCAATCGGTTCATTGGCGACATTGCTGTGGCTTCATGTCTTGAAGAAAAAAGGTGTGCATATTTCTTGGGGAGCATACATGAAAGCTGGAATCATTCTAACCATACCAACGCTGATCATCACGTTATTGGGGTTGTATGTGTGGTTATGGCTGATACATTAAAAAGCAGATCCAATGGATCTTAGCGCGTAGGCAAACCCTCGCATTCTTTGTCAGTCCTGCGTGCTGGTGCTCTCGAATGTCAAATTCGCTCCGCGCCAGTACTCGTCTTTCCTAGACTGCAAAGGTTTTCTATCACGCTGAAAAGAAGAAAAAGGGCTAAAATCAAGTTCATTTTAGCCCTTTGTCAACAATCTAAGCAGATCCAATGGATCTGCTTTTTGTTGTTATAGATATTTTGCATAGCGTTTTTCCAAAAAGTCTTGGAGCAATGAGACCACACTGCATATGCCCCAGTAAATCAAGGCAACCAATATATACATGGTCATATAATCGAATTCTCGTCCACCCACAATTTTTGCTTGCTGGAAGAGTTCGGGCACAGTAATCATTGCCGCTAGTGAGGAAGCTTTGATTAAATCAAGCATGACGTTGGTCAGGGGCGGCAGTGCAATGCGCACGGATTGAGGCAAAATGACTCCGCGCATCGTTTGCCAATAACTGAGACCAAGTGATTTGGCGGCTTCCACTTGACCACTTGGAACAGAGGAGAGAGCCGCCCGGTTAATTTCGGCAATGTATGCAGCACTATTGAAGCTGAATCCAATAATAGCAGCAGTGACAGCTGTAAATTCAATGCCGATGTAAGGGAATCCGAAATAAAGGATAAACAAAATGACCAGAATGGGAACCCCTCGCATGAATGAAATATACAGCCGTGCAGGCAGCCGAAGGAACCACGTATTTGCCATTCGAGCAAGGGCAATAAAAAAGCCTAGAATCGTACCAAAAAACATGCTCACAAAGGAAATGAGCAGCGTCAGCCAGATGCCTTTCATGACAAATGGGAATGACGCTTTTGCCAGTGCAGGATTAAAGATATATTCTAAATGAATATCTCCCACGTCTGCGGCTCCTTATTTAGAAATGTCGACATCTTCGACATCAACATCAATTTTCTTTGAGACGTCAGCATGATTAAAGAATTTCTCCGAAATCTTTTTCATGGTTCCGTCTTTTTTCATCTCTTTTAATACACGATTTAATTCTTTTTGAAGCTCTGTATTGTCTTTTTTCATCACAAACCCTTGTTCATTCGGCATGTATTTTAAGTCTGGATGGATCGTAATATTTAGCTTAGGGAATGCAGCAAGCGCCAGTGTTTGCAAGTAGTAGTCATTTAAAATGACATCTGTACGGCCGTTTGCGACATCCTTTAAATATTGCTCGTTTGTGGCATTATCATAAATGACTTCTTTTGCACCATACTTACGGGCAACATCCATATAGATGGTCGTTGCAGCACCTGCTGCTTTCTTGCCTTTTAAATCCTTTAGCGTTTTAATACCTGACAGATCATCTTTTCTAACGATAGCGGTTCCATAGGAGTATTTATAAGGTGTTGAAAAGGCGAACTTATCTTTCCTGTCATCTGTGATGTCGATATCGTTTGCAGCGGCATCCACCTGACCTGAATTAATGGCACTGAGCATACCGTCATAACCCATTTCTTTAAATTCTACTTTGACGTCAAGGCGCTTAAATGCTTCTTTGACGACTTCCACTTCATAGCCAGTCAATTGATCCTTGCCGTTCGATGTATCATGGTAAGACGTAGGATACAAGGTGCCTGAAGTAGCGACCACGATTTTCCCTTTCTTTTGAATCTGATCCCACTTTGATTCTCCGGACTGAGATGAGCCTGATTGATTGCAAGCAGACATGACAAGCATGAGAGCAGACACAACAAGCAGAACCCATATAGGTTTTCTATGATAAAAACGACTCATTTAAGAATCCTCCTCTATTTTTTATACAAAACAAAACATAGCACGCTTTTTCAGTTAGGACAACGTTTTCAGATGAAAAGCGAAAAAGTAAGAATATTATGTGCAATTTGATGCTGTGAATAATGTATAAAAAAGGAAAGAGTGTGCAAATTAAAATCGAATAAAGGAGGGAACGACAGTGATGAAAAAAACAAGTGGTTTGATCTTACTAACGATGGTGCTATTATTTGGTTTTCAGGTGAATACGGCTTATGGAGAAACACCCCAAATGGAAAAGCGCCCCGTCACGCATCAAGTAAAATTAACGACAGAGCAACAAAAACAAATTGAAGTACTTGAACAGCAAATTTTATCTAAACGAAAAGAAGTGATTGAAAAATACGTTCAGTATGGTGTGTTAACGAAGGAACAAGGCACGCACATCACAAAACGAATGGATGAACATTACAATCATTTAAAAAATAACGGGTTTGTTCCATTACTAAAAAAACCACAGCACCATCGACCATAAGTTTAAGAAAACCGGCAGCAAGGGGCCGGTTTTTATTGTTTATGTGTTAAAAGGTCAGCGTCTCACCATCTTGAGGGACAAAAATGGCCTGATCTGCATGATTCTCTTGAATGTAAGATGTTAATGCGGCTCTTGTTAATAAACAATGATTCACGGCTTCAAGGTGACAGGCGATGATTTGAGCTTGTGGTTGAGTATGGTGAATGTCTACAATCTCTTCCTTTGTCATCGTAATTGGGTCTCCCTCTAAAAATTGGGCAGCCCCACTATTGACCACAATAATATCTGGCTGGCATGTATTCACAACCTCTTTCGGCTCATCACACCAAATGGTATCTCCTGCAATATAAAGAGTAGGCTCATCAGGATGAGAGAAAACAAAACCGCTCACTTGTCCCATCCGTTTAGCGGTTTCTCCTGTCCCGTGCTGCCCGCCAGTTCGTTTCATATGAACACCGCAAACATCCATTTCATCTTCAATGCATGTAACATGCTGAAATCCAGCTTTTTTCACTATCGTGCGATCTTTCTCTGATTGAGTATAGATCGGCAAAGTTTGCGCTAACCTCTTTTTTGCCTCGTCGTCAAAGTGATCTACATGTAAATGAGTGAGCAGGACAGCATCCGGCTGTAATATCTTGTCCAAATCAATGTTTGCAGGCAGATCCACAATTGGATTGTTTACATGTTGATTGGAAGTATGTGGGAACGGTGGATAGGTTCCTTTTGCTGCTAAAAAGGGATCGATTAAAAATGTTGACGGACCATATTGAAGGTATAAAGTAGCATTACGAATGAGTGTTATTTTCATTAGAAGGCCTCCTTTTTTTCTCATTAAGTTTACAGTATATTAAAAGAGCTTCATGTGACAGAGGATCATGAAAGTCTTTCAGCGGAACGACTTGATTTTTGAAAGAGGTGAGCCAATGCTAGACAAAACAGATATGGATATATTAAAAGAACTCTCAAAGAATAGCCGATTGACGATGAAAGCACTTGGTGAAAAAGTCCATTTAACCGGTCAAGCTGCTAAAAATAGAGTTTTAAAGCTTGAAGAAGAGGGGGTTATTGAAGCCTATACCATTTCAATTAACTGGCGGACACAGCAGAACATCCAAACATTTTTACAGCTCTTTACCCGAAGTCATGATCATGAACCGCTTTTATCGTTTCTCCATCAAAAGGAAGAAATCAAAAACCTGTTTAAAATAAGTGGAGAGGGCTGTTATATGGCTGAAGGACATTTCTCCAGTCATGATGAGCTTGATCAATTTTTAACGGAGCTAACAAAGCATGCAAATTATAAATTGTCTATCGCTGTGAAACGTCTCACTCATCAAGAATAGATGAGACGCAGGAGGAAATAACCGATGAAAAGATTAATTGAACATCAGGCTGAACCGATCACAAAGGAAAGAATCAAAGCGGATTTGGTTCAACTTGGTGTAAGGAAGGGCATGATCTTATGTGTCCACTCATCCTTGTCATCTATTGGCTGGGTGAATGGAGGAGCTATAGCCGTTATACAAGCTATGATGGATATTTTAACAGATGAAGGAACACTGATTATGCCGGCACAAACATTAGAGCTGTCGGATCCTGCTGATTGGATCAATCCGCCTGTTCCTTATTCTTGGTGGAAACCGATCAAAGACACGATGCCTGCATTTGATCCGGCTTACACAGCTCCAACAGCAATGGGAAAGGTAGCGGAGACCTTTTGGAAATACCCAGGCGTAGAAAGAAGCAATCATCCTCATTTCTCATTCACCGCCTGGGGGAAAAGGAAAGATGAAGTGTTGAAACACCATGCGCTTCCTTATGGTTTAGGAGAAAATTCACCTCTTGGACGTATGTACGATCTTGATGCAAAAGTGCTGCTAATTGGCACGTCATTCGAGAGTGTGACAGCTTTTCACTTAGCTGAATATCGAATCTCACAGCAAGACCTCATGACACGAGGGGCCCCCATTTTAGAGAATGGTTGGAGGGTGTGGAAAGAGTATCAAGATATCATCACAAGAGAAGAATTATTTGAACAGATTGGTCGTGATTTCTTACAATCAGGATGTAGTTATAACCACAGTCAAATCGGGCTAGCCAATTCGTATTTATTGCCGATGAGAGAATCGGTCGATTTTGCGGAAAAATGGCTTGAACAGTACGACCAGGCGTGATCTAAGCAGTCTGAAAATCAAAATAATAGAGATCTTGATCAGGGTGCTCAGATATATAGCAGGTGAGCTGATAGTCTCCTTTTGGAATGGAGAAAGACAGTATCTGTGCCATGACGCTTGTCAGATAAACATGATCACTTGAATGAGTAAATGGCACTGTGATGACTCTATCAACGGATGATGGAGGCTCATGGCTGTTTAATGTCACGATAATAGAAGCCTTTCCGTTATTGATGCCTTCAAAAGAAATACCTCGATCCCCAGTTGCGAATCCTTGAAGAATATCGTCATCTGTCCAATCAATCACAGGTGGCGTCGTGCTTCCAGTGTATACGGTGATTTGGTGATAGGAGATAGATAGGGGATACGTTTGATTTAAATCATTCATATAGATAACTCCTTTATTCATAAGATTTGTCCAGCTGGCGATCATGTTGAAAAGTGAATGTTTGAAAGTAAGATAATTGAAGAGAATGTTAGGCAGCAAGACGATTGTCGCCGTCTTGCGCTACTGTATGAGGGATCTAGATGTGAAATTGCGAAACCATTTCTTTTAGGTCTCCTGCTAAATGGGCGAGAGCCTCTGATGAAGCTGTTACTTCTTCCATTGCTGCAAATTGTTCTTCTGTTAAACCTGCTACTTGTTGTGAATGTTCACTCGTCAGTTTAACGCCTTCTGTGATAGAGGCAAAGGTTTGCTTCGCATCATTTGTATAAGCTGCGATTTTTTGGGATGCATCTGATAAATGTTTAATGCCTTCTGCCATTTCCTTCATTGACTGCTGAATGTCAATAAATGAATCCTCTGTATGAGAAATAAGAACAGCCCCTTGAGCCGCTTCCTCTCGTACTCGTTTAATGGCACTCGTCGAATGATTCATCTCTTTTTGTATTTCGGAAATGAGATGTGAAATCATGTTGGATGATGTTTGCGATTCTTCTGCGAGCTTCCTCACTTCGTCTGCCACAACGGCAAAACCTTTTCCATGTTCACCTGCGCGTGCTGCCTCAATGGCCGCATTAAGAGCAAGTAGATTTGTTTGGTTAGCGATATCTGTAATCACTTTGGAAATTTGATCAATCTCGGCTGAACGTGTTTCTAGCGCTTGAATTGCTGTGCCGTTCTCTTCAATTGATTTTGCAATAGATGTCATTTGTGAATTGACTTCACCGATATTTTGTACACCTTTTTGGGCCATTTCTTGTGCGGACTGGCTTCTTGTTGCCATTTGTCCCGCATTTTCAGTGATGTTTACCAGCTCGTTAGATACTTGTCTCATCGTGTGCTCACTAGCTGTCATTTGGGACGATTGCTGTTCAGACGATTGAGCGACTTCTTGAATGGTATGGGTAATTTTTTCTGATGCTGCACTCGTTTCTTCTGCGCTAGCTGACAGCTCCTCAGAAGAGGTGGCTACTAATTCAGATGTTTTGATCACATTTAAAATGGTTTGATTTAATTTCTCACGCATCTTATTAAAGTGACCTGCCAGCTCAGAAAGTTCATCGCCTGTGTGATCTGTCACGTTGATGGTTAAATTTCCTTCGCCCGCACTCTTAATAGCAGATGCCATATGTTTGAGACGTGTCTGAATCCGCTTTGTGAAAATAGAAATAATGATAACAGAAACAATTAAACTTAACAGTAGGACCGTGACAAATTGAATAAAGAAAGACTGAAGCATTTGTGAAATCATGCTTTGATTTGCACCGGTATAGAAAATACCAATCGTTTCCCCTGTATCATTTTTGATGGGCATATAAGCCGTTTGGTAGTCTTTCCCGGCAACATTGGCTGTTCCGTAATAATTCTCGCCTTTATCCAAAACAGCGGCCTTTACTTCAGGTGAGACTTCGGTTCCTACAGCTCGTTTCCCGTTTAACATGACATTTGTGGCAACACGGGTATTTCCTTGGAAGATCGTGATTGTATCACCAGTATATTCGGCTAATTGATCAACCAATGTGTCATGGTTATTGATTTGAGTCTTTCCTTTGTAAAGCTTGCCATCTTTTATCTGCCACGAGCCAGCAACCTTTTCAGTTAGGTAAGCGTATCCTAGCTTTAGATCGCCTTTTGCTTTTTCGGTGGCCATTTGCTTAATGTTCTCTGTCATTTCGCGGTTCACTACATAACCAACCACTGCTGAAAATACGATGAGGACACTTAAAAAGATCAGCATTATTTTGGCGCCAAGCCTCAGTTTTCCTTTTTTCTTCATGCTTTTTACTCCTTTAGGTATAAGGTAGGGTATCCCTCCTTAAAGATTATCGGCATGAAAAAAATGTTTGATATACGTGAATGCACTTACACAGAAATTTTTGTTGTGAAAAAAGGAAAGATCGTGCTACTCGATAATAAATTGGATTCTTGTGCCATCAGGATCATCTGATAATTGATGACTTACCCAAGAGCCTGCACCCCTATTATCTGAAGGACGTACATATTTGACAGAAGCCCCTGCTCCACCTTCTTTACACATCGCCATTGGCCATTCATCACGATCATAACCACGCTTTGTTGGAATGCCATGAAGTGATTTGTCTCTTTGCTCATCACTATTTTTTCGATCAATGGTGCAAATGGAAGAATGACCTTCGTCAATAGCTTCTTCTATGTGTTTTGCGGTTTCTGGATATCGATCTGATGGAAAGTGAATGGTTTTGTCATAAGAAGAGTTTGTCGTCTCTTGTTTATGTTGCTCTAGTTGGACATAGCCTGTTGCTACACCAATGACAATCAATAAAAGCAAGAGAATGGTTTTAAGAAGTTTCATAGATGCTAGCTCTCTTTCTCTTTAGCGTATTTTGTAAACAGAAGTATAGCAGAATTACTTACCAATTTCTCCTCGTTTTGAAAAAACGTCTTTTAAAGTTCGAAAAACGTTTTTTACCTGTTTATGCTCTTTTCCTATTTGAACAAAAATCACAAAAATTTTAATTTTGCTGCTCATATTACAATTCTGCTTATGTAAAATGGCTTTATCACAGGTTTTTAGGCTAATTTCAAGATTTTAACACACAGAAATTTCAAAAAAATAAAATTGACTAGACCGATATGCTTTAATAATATGGAGTCAAATATCAAAAAATGTCGTAATTTATCAAAATATGATTCCATTTACATGACAGGAGGGAAGTACAAATGGCGGATGTCTCTTATCGGCTCGGAATAGACATAGGTGGAACATTTACTGATTTATCGCTGATGAATGAAGCAACAGGGGAGCTGACTGAACTCAAGACACCTACAGTGACAGATGACCCAGCTCAAGGAATTATCAATGGGCTAAAACTTCTAAAAGAAAGAGGTGTCGATTTATCCAAAATCCAATATCTCGTACACGGCATGACAATCGGTCTTAATACATTATTGCAGAGAAAGGGAGCAGATTTAGCCCTTTTTGTAACGGAAGGTTTTCAAGACATTTTGTCATTACAGCGTTTACGTCTACCCATTCCTTATGACTTCAATTCTCAATTGCCAGAACCATTGATACCACGAAAACATGTATATCCAATCTCTGAAAGGCTCATACACGATGGTTCGATCAAAAAACCTCTCCAACTGCAGCAACTAGATGATGCTGTCCAGCAGGTCATCTCTAAAAAACTAGCAGGCATTGTCATTTCTTTTTTACATAGCTATCAAAATCCAGTTCATGAATTACAGGCAAAAGCCTATATTCATCATCATTACCCACAGTTAGAAGTCCTGACATCATCAGAATTATGGCCACAAATGAGAGAATATGAGCGGACAGTGATGTCTGTTGTCAATTTGTACATTCAACCAAAGGTGAAACAATATTTACAAACGTTGAAAAACCGCTTGAAAGAAGAAGGTGTACCAATTTCTCCATACATTACCCAATCAAATGGTGGTTTAATGGATGCAGAAAGCGCAGCCACTTCACCCGTTAAAACACTTTTTTCTGGCCCGGCAGCTGGTGTAATTGGTGCGGCAAGAATTGCAACATCTGCAAATGAACCCAATTTAATTACGTTTGATGTTGGTGGCACAAGTGCAGATATCTCGATCATTCAAAATGGGCAGCCTACAATGGCTCAGTCGAATCAGCTTTCAGGATTTCCGATCATTCTTCCATCTGTTGCGATGTATTCGATAGGGGCTGGCGGAGGTTCTGTCGCATGGCTTGATCAAGGCGGGCTTCTTAAAGCAGGACCGGAATCAGTTGGCTCGCAGCCTGGACCGGCTTCGTATGGAAAGGGAAAAAAAGCTGCTTTAACCGATGCATTTCTCATATGCGGTTACCTCAATCAAGATCGGTTTGCCGGAGGACATTTACAATTGCAGCGGTCTGCAGCGGAAATAGCCTTTCAGCCAATTGCTGATCAGCTTCATAAAACGGTCGAACAGGCGGCTGACCAGTTGATTCAAGTGGCTGTTGCCAATATGTACACAGAACTAAGCAATGTCATGGAGCAGCAAGGGTTTGATCCTAGAGATTTTAGTTTGCTAGCATTTGGCGGGGCAGGGCCTGTTGTCGCGAATTTCCTTGCGAGAGAAATTCATGCGAAAAATGTGGTCGTCCCTCCAAGTCCAGGGACATTATGTGCGCTAGGTGCACTTACAGCCGATTTTATCCATGATGCTGTGTTGTCTAAGAAAATATGCTTACAAGACTATACGATGGACGAATTAAAACAAGATTATGAAATGCTTTCTCGCAAAGCAACGGATTGGTTCAGCCAGCAAAACATTCAACATATCAAACAAACGTCCATTTTGTTATTAGCAGATGCCCGCTATCAAGGACAGGCATTTGAGATTGAATTGCCATTATCTGTGGATTGGCTAAAGCAGGAACAAGACGTCTATCATCTGATTGAAGCTTTCCACAGCCTGCATGAGCGTCAATATGGCCATAGAGATGATCAGGCGAACATTGAATTTACTCATTTGCGAGTTCGGGTTATAGGTGAAACGCCTCCACTGCCTATCTCTTCTGTTGATGAAAGCAGCGGACAGCCTTTAATACCACAATCATACAGACGAATCTTTATAGAAGAAAAAGAGTACGAAGCATCTGTTTACAATCGGAGTACTTTGTCATTAGGTGCTGTTGTGAATGGACCTGCCGTCATTGAGCAAGATGATACGACAACATTGATTTTGCCAAACTGGGCAGGCAGCATAGACCATTCAGGAAACTTGGTGATTTCAAGGGAGGCGGCTTTACATGGGAACTGATCCAGCAAAGCTTGAGATGATGAGGAGTTATTTTAATGCGATTGCATCAGGCATGGGACATGTCATTGAGCGGACATCCTTTACAACATTCGTAAAAGAATCGGCGGATTTTGCCACAGCATTAGCCACGCCTTCTGGAGATTTCTTTGTTTACCCAAAAACAGTCGGTGTCACGATCTTTTTAGGGCTGAGTCTCAAAAAAGCGATTGAAGAAAGCGGACCGATGCAGCCGGGTGACATTATCATCACAAATGATCCTTATACGACAGACGGTTTAGCGACTCATTTGCCAGATGTTCATATCATCAAACCCATTTTTATAGCAGATGAAATTGTCAGCTATGCCTGGTCTTTTGTTCATGTAAGTGATGTGGGAGGTCTTGTCCCTTCAAGCATTTCTCCAACTGCAACAGATGTTCATCAGGAAGGATTAAGAATTCCGCCAGTGAAAATCTATGAAGGTGGAAAAGAAAATCAGGTTGTTCGTACCTTTTTAAGAGCTAATAGCCGGGCGAGTCATTTAAATGATGGCGATATTAATGCGATGATTGCCGCTGTTAATACAGCAGAAATCAGACTAAAAGAAATGATCGAGAAATTTGGAAAAAACGAAGTGAAGCAAGGAATGATTGATCTGCTGAAGCAAGCAGAGGATCGCGCCGGAAAAGTAATTGAAGCCATCCCTGATGGAACGAGTGAATTCGCTGATTACTTGGATGATGATATGATTTCGGATGTGCCGATCCGATTAAAGATCAAGCTGACGGTCAAAGGGAAACAGCTGACACTGGACTTCTCTGAGTGTGACCCGCAAGTTAAGACAGCTTTTAATCTTGTCACCAATGGTCAAAAGCACTCCTTCTTATATCAAGGATTGATTAATTACATCATTAGTAAAGATCCTTTTATTCCGATTAATGGTGGGATTACGTATCCGATAGACGTGATTTCACCTAAAGGAACGCTTGTCCATCCAGAATATCCGGCTTCTGTCGGTATTCGGCATTCCATTACAATGAGACTGTATAATGTCGTGCTAGGTGCTATTGGTAAGCTGTTGCCTGAAGCAGTGCCGGCGGCAGGTGCAGGTCAATCCGCTATCGTCGTTCTCTCTGTTCCTGATGATCAAACAGGAGGCAGAAAAATGTCTGTGGTCGAACCGTTAGGCGGAGGCGGGGGTGCTCAAAAAGGGACTGATGGAGTCGATGGAATTGATCATTCGTCAGGCTTTTTAAAAAATACACCTATCGAGAGCTTGGAACAGCATATTGATATTCATGTACACCGATATGAACTGTTGCCGAACACAGGTGGAGCAGGGGAACATAGAGGGGGACATGCGATTGGTTTAGAATTTGAAATGATCAAGCCAGAATCGATGGTGACGGCACGAGGAATGGAACGAATGAAGTTTCAACCTTGGGGGTTAATGGGCGGCCGAGCAGGAGCAATTGGTGAGGTGAAATTGACCAAACCAAATGGGGATACACAAAACCAGCCGAAAATTGATGTCATGCGTCTTGAAAAAGGCGATATTGTTCAATTGATTTCACCAAGTGGAGGAGGATGGGGGAATCCATTTGCTAGAACGAAAGAAAAAGTCCTTCATGAAGTGGAAGCAGGGCTATTAAGTGAAGAAAGAGCACTTCAGCAATATGGCGTCAAAGTCTATCGAGACCATAATGAATGGAAAATTGATGACGAACAGACGAGCAGGCTTCGTGAAAAGATGAATGATGCTGATGCTGTCGCTTGGGATTTTGGAGAGCAAAGAGCAGCTTATGAGAAAGTGTGGACGGACGAAGCCAGCAGTGAGCTTGCTGTGCAGCTTCGTTCATACCCAGCAAATGAGCGTACGCACTATAAACATGCGGTTCATTCTCATTTTAGTCATAGACAGGAACCGTTAACAAAGATGGATATTATTCAAGCACTTCGTCAGTTGAATCAACAAAAAGGGGGAAATGAATCATGAAAAGAAGAGTAATCGCCATATTTGCAGGTGTCCTATCCGTCATGTTACTGCTGTCTGCATGCGGTGGAAATGGGCAGGACCAAAGTAAACAGCAGCAGACTGTGATCGTTGGTGTCTACGGAGGAGATTGGGAAAAGAATATTAAGCCAATCCTCGAAAAGTTTGAAAAGGATACAGGCATTAAGGTACAAACGGTCTCTGGGGCAGATTCTGAATGGTTTACAAAATTAAAAGCATCTAATGGTAAAAATCCACCGTATGATTTGCTTATTTTACAGCCTGATACGATTCAAAGAGGTATTGCGGCAAACGTTCTTGCGCCTATTGATGAAGATCAAGCGCCAAATGTGAAAAAGCTTTATCGTTCTGTTCAAAAGAAACTCACTGTTGATGGAAAACAATATGCAGCAGGCTTTAGTATGGGACAGCTTGGAATTGCTTATAGAAAAGATCTTGTCAAACAGGAGCCAAACAGCTGGACAGATTTATGGAGCGATCAACTGAAAGGGAAAGTGGCGATTTCTTCCCCAACTTATTCAGCGGGCTTACAATTTTTCTCTGCACTTGTCCATGCTCAAGGAGGGACAGAATCAAATCCTAAGGATATTGATAAAGCATTTAAAAGCCTCGCACAATTAAAAGGGCGTGTAGCTGCTTTTCCTGATAACCCAGGGTCTATTCAAACGCTGTTAGAACGTGGTGACGTGACGGCAGTTCCATATTGGGATGGCCGATCATTTGCACTTGAAGAAGAAGGGATGGATATTGGATTCTCATATCCGAAAGAAGGCGCTGTGGCAGCAGTTGCGAGCTGGGCGTTAACAAAGGGAAGTCAGCATGAGGAAGCGGCTTATAAGCTATTAAACTACCTTAGCGGGAAAGAAGCTCAAGAAGCCTTCTCAGAAAAATCTTACTATGGCATGTCGAATTCTGATGTGAAATACGGAGACAAAATTAAAGGGAAAGTGAAAGTTGGCGAAAATTATTATAGCAAGCTGACTTGGGTAGATTACGAAACAGCGACTTCAGAGCTCGGTCAATGGACAAATCGATGGAATGAAGTACTAGGCGGAGGAAAATAGGTGATCGCATGAGTGGAATCAATTTGGAACATATCAGCCAGCATTTTGGCGAGCAGATTGCTCTTGATGATGTCAGTCTTACGGTAAAAGAGGGGGAATTTTTCTCCCTTCTTGGCCCTAGTGGCTGCGGAAAATCAACTTTACTCAATATCATTGGTGGTTTTTTAGAACCAACAAAAGGAGTCGTCTATATTGGTGATCAGGATGTGACGACTTTACCTCCTTATCAAAGGAAAACGGGGATGGTCTTTCAAAGTTATGCACTTTTCCCACATCTCACCGTATTTGATAATGTTGCATATGGGTTGAAGGTTCAAAAGAAAAAGAAGGCGGAAATCAAGCAAAAGGTGATGGAGAGCTTGTCTCTTGTGCAATTAGAGTCATTTGCCAAACGTATGCCGCACCAATTAAGTGGTGGTCAGCAGCAACGGGTCGCAATTGCACGGGCACTTGCTATCCAGCCGGCTGTTCTCCTTCTTGATGAACCACTCAGTAATCTAGATGCAAAGCTAAGAAAAAATATGCAGACGGAGCTGCGAAATATTCAACGGAATGTCGGAATTACGACTATTCTTGTGACGCATGATCAGGAGGAAGCCTTAAGCCTTTCCGACCGAATTGGGATATTAGGTGAGGGGAAAATTCAGCAGATTGGGACACCTTTAGAAGTATATCGTCAGCCAAATAATCGTTTTGTTGCTGAATTTATCGGACAGGTCAATCTATTTGAAGTGGAGTATGATGAAGTTACTTCCACATACACTGTTCCACATTTCACTCAATCAAACGGGAAGCAAGTTCAGCTAAAAGCTGCCGCATTTAAAGAGAAGAGCGAGAAGCATTTACTCATGCTGCGTCCCGAGAGAATCAAGTTATCTTCTGGCGGGGAGGAAGTTCAGCCAAATCATGTCACAGGAATGTTGGCAGATGTCAGTTATATTGGGCACTCTTTACGTTTGGTCGTTGGGCTTGATCAAGGTGAAATCATTGTCCATGCATCAGACGCAGCATTTCCCGAGCTGCCTCGAGTTGGAGAAACTGTGCAGATTCATTGGCAGCCTGAAGATATTGTTTTCTTAGATTCGAAGGTGCATGTGTGATGCGAATCAAAAAAAAGAATCAGCGCTTTCATTGGTTTATGCTGCTGCCAGCTTGTTTGTTTCTAGTTGTATTCCTTCTTGCTCCGCTTGTGATGATGTTTGTCCTCAGTTTTCGTGATGTGGATTCGATGATGAATACGTTACAATCCTATAGTTTGTCTCAATATTTACATGTATTTACGACAGATGCATATGTGAAAGCAATTGGAAGTACTGTGTGGGTGGCCTTACAGACAACGGTGATTTGTTTATTGATGGCATATCCTGCAGCTTATGTGCTAGTGAAAGCACGTCATCCAAGATTGCGGGCTTTTTTCTATATCTTACTTGTATCGCCGCTTTTGACGAGTGTCGTCATTCGGACATTTGCATGGATCGTTCTTCTTTCGCAAAATGGCTTGATCAATGGCATGCTGATCGATTTACATCTGATTGAGAAACCGCTATCGATGCTGTGGAATATGAATGCGGTCATTATTGCTTATGTTCAAGTGATGCTCCCTTTTGCAGTGCTGCCTATTGCAACGAGCTTAACTGATATGGACCGTCACTTAAGACCGGCTTCTATGAGTCTTGGTGCTGGGCGTATACGGACATTTTTTCATGTGACCTTGCCGCTTACGATTCCAGGCATGATCACCGGAGCAATTATTGTCTTCTCACTTGCAGCAGGAAGTTATATTACTCCTCTGCTAGTCGGCGGACGGATGCAGCCGCTCTTGCCACTGTCCATTTATCAGCAGGTCATGCAGGTGTATAATTTGCCTCTTGCCGCTGCGATGTCCTTTACTTTATTGATTTGTGTGCTAGCGGTCGTCAGTCTATTAAGCTATCTATTGAAGCGATGGGAGGCGAGGATGCATGCGTAAAAAATCAATAAGTGACCGTTTGCTTTCGGTTCTGATATGGACCGCAGGCTCACTCGTTTATCTCTTTTTAACCGTACCTGTTCTTGTCATTGTTCTTTCTGCTTTTAGCCCGAATGCCTTTCCTGAATTCCCGCCGACTTCATTTTCCGTTCGTTGGTTTCATGAGGTCGTGTCGAATCCAGAATGGATGGAATCTTTGCGTATCAGCGTGATTCTGTTATTGATTGTGACGCCGCTTACTGTTCTTTTAGGAACGATGGCTTCTTATGCTTTAGCAAGGCTTTCCTTTAAGGGAAAGGAAGCTGTTCAAGCCTTTATTTTGTCACCTCTTATGATTCCTCAGGTGGTATTAGGGATTGCGATGCTGTATTTGTTTACGGCTATGGGTTTTACAGGGTCTTTGTGGGCATTAGTCATTGGGCATGTCATCATTGGTTTTCCTTATGTGGTACGAACCGTGGGTGTCAGTGTTTCAAATCTTGATCCACGTCTTGAGCTAGCTTCCATGAATCTTGGTGCAGGGCCCATACGTACTTTCTTTCGTGTGACACTGCCCTTGATCAAGCCGGGCATTATCGCAGGTGGAGTGTTTTCTGCTGTGACATCATTTGGTGAAATCTCGATTAGTTTGTTCGTTTCTTCACCTCAAACCATTACGATTCCCGTGAGGACGTTTAATTACATTGAGCAAACTTTTGATCCGAGTGTCAATGCGATATCTGTCATATTTATTATCATTTCTATCATTGCGTTGCTCATTATTGAGAAAACGATTGGTCTGTCTAAGGTGATGTAAATATAATGAAGAAACAAGGAGCTGTCATTTGAAATGACAGCTCTTTTTGTATTGTTTTTTATGGTAAAAATATTCAAAGTTTTAGGGAATATAGTTCTTAAGATTTAAGAAAATGCGAAGCGTGATAGGAGACCTCTCTCCTACATTTTCGGTCATATTTGCAAAATTTAAGGAAAAACATGAAATTTTTGCGGTAATTGGTCATTTATTTTCGGTGGAACGCAACTATTATTAGTTATTTTCGGTAAATATCGTAAATTATGATGTGATCCCTTCGGCATAACGCATGAATCTTTACACCCATTTTTCGGTGAAAAAAACAATAATTTCATATAAAGTGGACGTAAATAGAAAATATCTAAAAGAAAAGAAGAAAAAGGCAAATCTATGGAAACATAGAGACGCAAAGCCATGTCCTAAGGTAAAAGTTTCTTTTTTTACTATGGTCGGCAGGTTACCGAATCAAAATGGGAGTCCCTCCGTTTTATTCGGGGTGGGCTCCTTTTCTGTTATTCGTCTATTTTAATGAAATAGACTTGGTTCTTTTGATATAGAGGGTGCAGGGTATCACATTTGGTGGAGAAAACATAGAAGAGCGGAGGATAAGAATGAGTACAGTTTATTACCCCTTAACACATGCGCAAAAGCGAGTATTCTACACGGAAAGATTTTATCCAGGCACAAGTATTTCTAATTTGGGTGGGTTTGCCAAGTTAAGATCGGTATCAGGTCTAAATCCTTCTTTGATCGTTGATGTGCTTCAAGCGTACATTCGTGAAACTGATTCTCTTCGTTTAAGGCTGGTGTATCAACATGAGCAGGAGGAGCCCGTTCAATATATCAAGCCATATGAAAAACAGCCGATTCGTTTGGTGAAAGGATGGAGTGAAAAGGAAGTCAGGGCGTGGGCGAACGAGGAGATTCGTGAGCCGATGGAACTGATTGACCGTTCCTTAATCGAATTTACGGTCTTTCAAATCAGTGATCAAGAGTGCTGGCTGTTCTGTAAAGCACATCATATTGTGGCTGATGGTATTTCAATTATCTTGATGGGAAACCGAATCATTGATCTATACCATGACATGCTGCAGGGGACAGACATCTCCCCAATTGAAGACATTTCCTTCGTTGATCACATCATGAGTGAGCAAACGTATGAATCTTCTAAACGTTTTCAGAAAGACCAAGCTTTTTGGAACGAGCAATTTGCCAATATTCCAGATTTCGCTTCTTTAACACCGCATAAAGGTTACGAGATGAGTTTACATGCGGAGAGATTTTCAGGGGATATTCCAGATGCTTTAAAGGAGAAGCTTCGCGTTTTTTGTGAAAAAGAGAAAGTCAGTATGCTTTCTATGTTTATGTCCGCTGTCTATATTTACTTGCACCGATTTAGCGGCATGGAGGATGTGGTCCTTGGAACCTTTATGGGCAATCGGACAAATGCAAAGGAAAAAAAGATGATTGGGATGTTTGTGTCGACCATTCCGATGCGCGCATCTGTGCAAGGATCCCTCACGTTTCTTGATTTCGTGAAGCAGGTCATGGCGGATCAGATGAAGATCTTGCGTCATCAAAAATATCCTTACAATGTGCTCATGAATGATTTAAGGGAAAGAGATGGATTTACAGGACGCCTGTTTGATATTTCTTTAGAGTATCAGGTCATGCAGTGGCAGAAAAAAGAGAATCTTTCGTTCATTACGGAGCCGATTTTTAGTGGAAGCGGAATGAATGATATATCGATTCATGTGAAAGACCGCTGGGATACAGATACATTGACCATTGATTTGGATTACCGTACAGATCTATTTAGTGAAGACGATATGAGTAAGCTGTTTGATCGATTGATGATTTTGCTGGAGGCGGCAGTCTCTCAGCCAGATCAGCTGATTGGGGCTCTCTCTTTACTGCCAGCAGATGAACAAAAGCAGCTGCTTCAATTATCTAAGGGAGAAGCATTTGATTTACCAGGAGCGAAACCAGTTCACCACTTATTTGATGAGGTAGCTAAAAAGTATTCAGAACGGGCAGCTGTGGTAGCGGAAAATGGAACGTTCACTTATGGAGAGCTGTATCAAAAAGCGGACAAACTGGCACGATTTTTACAGATGAAAGGTGTCTCGCGTGATGTACCAGTTGCCGTTTTAATGGAACGGACGGCAGATGCGATGGTTGCCATTTTTGGGATATTAAAAGCTGGCGGTGCATATGTACCGATCGATCCGGCATTACCTGAGGAACGCATTCAATTTATTGTAGAAGATTCTGGTGCTTCTATCGTTTTAACAGAAGAATCGTTTGTTCAGCAATATTCATCCATTGCCGAAAAAATGGTTGTCCAGCAGCATATGGAATTAGAAGATCGTCCGCTGCCTGAGCTGATCGATCAGACGACATCACAGGATTTGGCTTATCTCATTTATACATCGGGTACGACTGGAAAGCCGAAGGGAGTGATGATCGAGCATCTTCAGCTGCATCATTTGGTTCATGCCCTGCATCACGAAGTGTATGAGGGGGCAAATCAGCTTCAAGTGGCGCTTCTTGCACCATTCCATTTCGATGCATCTGTTAAACAAATCTTTGTTGCTCTTTTATTTGGACATACGCTTCATATTGTGCCAAGAGAAATGACACGAAACGGTGTACAGCTAGCGGCTTATTACAAAGAACAACAAATTGAAGCAACAGATGGAACGCCAGCACATGTGCAGCTTTTACTTGCAGCGGATTTGGATGGGCTTGCACTGACTCACATGCTGATTGGGGGAGAAGCACTCCCTGCGAAAGCAGCGCAGGCGCTGATTGAAGCTGTGCGTGTCAGCCAGCCCGATTTTGCCTTGTGGAATGTGTATGGTCCGACAGAAACGTGTGTGGATGCGGCGGTTCACCGTCTAGATCTCAGTGAGCTGCAGAAGTCACCAGAACAGCGCTATGTGTCAATTGGAAAGCCACTGGGTCATCATCGGATTTATATTTTAAATGAACATGAACAACTACAGGTGCAGGGAGCTGTGGGAGAACTATGCATTGCGGGAATAGGAGTGGGACGGGGCTATGTGAATCAGCCTGAATTGACGGAGAAGGCATTCAGACCAGATCCATTTTTTCCTGAAGACCGGATGTATCGCACAGGTGATGTAGTGAGATGGCTTCCAGACGGCACAATTGATTACCTTGGAAGAATAGATGACCAAGTAAAAATAAGAGGTTACCGCATCGAAACAGGTGAAATTGAGGCAGTCATGGAGCAGGTAGACGGAGTCGATCGGGCTGTCGTGCTTGTCGTGGATGAACCGGACGGTGGAAAGGCTTTAAGTGCTTACTATCAAGCACGACAAGAATTTCTTTCCGTGGACACCCTGCAAGCCGCTATCAAACATCAGCTGCCAGCTTATATGATGCCGCTTTATTTCAAGCAGCTTGAGGCATTTCCACTGACAGTTAGCGGGAAAGTCGACCGGCGTGCGCTTGCTGCATTAAAAGGGGACAAGGCTGTCAGTGCTGTTTATGTAGCGCCTAGAAACGATGTAGAAACGAAGCTTGTTCGTTTGTGGGAAGACGTTCTTCATCAAGAGAACATAGGTGTGTACGACTCATTCTTTGACCTAGGCGGGCATTCACTCAAAGCGATGAAAGTTCTTACACTCGTTCAGCGGGCTTTTCAAGTGGAGGTCCCTTTATCGGTTTTATTTGAACAGCAAACAATTGCAGCACTTGCTGTTTATATTGAACAAGCGGAAAAGTCTTCACAAGTGGTCATACCGAAAGCACCGACTGCCGCCGATTATCCACTGTCACCAGCGCAGCAGCGTGTTTATATGGTGACTCAGCTGGAGCAGAGCATCGCCTATCATATGCCTGCCGTTGTGAAATTAAGAGGAACGCTGCAACGGGAGAAATTGGAGGGAGCTTTTGAAAAACTGATCGCACGTCATGATATGCTGCGCACTTCTTTTCATACAGTCAAAGGAGTCCCTCGTCAGCGGGTAGCTTCATCCGTTCCATTTCAAATAGAACAGGTGACAGGCAGCACGATGGAAGAGAACATGCGTCAATTTGTCCGACCTTTTTATCTTGAGCAGGCTCCGCTTTTGCGTGTTGGGCTACAGTCTTTACATGATCAGGAGCATCTTCTCTATTTCGATATGCATCATCTGATTTCAGATGGTCTTTCAATTGATTTGATGCTGCGTGAGTTGTCTGACGCATATGAGGGATTAGTGAAAGCGCCATTGAAGCTTCAATATCAAGATTATGCTGTTTGGCAAGAACAACAGGCAGAGCAAGGCGGTCAAATAGATGAAGCATTCTGGCTGAAAGAATTTTCAGGAGATATCCCTGCTTTGCAGCTGCTAACGGATTATCAGCGTCCGGCTGTCCAGTCTTTCGCTGGAGATCGCGTTCTCAGAAACATCGATGAGACGTTAACAGGCCGTTTGCAGGAACTTGCAGCGAATCATCATACGACGCTGTATACCGTGTTGCTTTCTGCTTACTATACATTGCTTGCGAAATACACAGGTCAAAAGGAGTTTGTGGTGGGGACGCCAACAGCAGGCCGGGTGCATGCAGATTTGAATGACATGATCGGCATGTTTGTCCAAACACTTGCTTTACGTTCAGAGGTAGATCCGAACGGTTCAATGACACAGTTGATTGAGCAAGTAAAGGAAAAGACGATGAGGGCGTTTGAGCATCAGCAATATCCATTCGAGCGGCTGCTTGAAAAGCTAAATGTGCAAAGAGATTTTAGCCGCCATCCATTGTTTGATACGGTCTTTACTCTGACGCCAGATCATTCAACAACCCAGCATATTGGAGAGATGAAAGTCGAAGTCGAGGAAACCAATTTCCATATTGCGAAGTTTGATCTCACACTTCAAGCGACGGAGTCAAGTCATGGTCTTTCCTTTGTTCTCGATTACAGTACGGCGTTATTTAAACGAAGTACTGCCGAGCAGATGCTCAAGCATTATGTTTATCTTCTGGAGCAGATGGTCGAAGTGCCGGAGCAAGCGATTCAATCATACCGCTTACTGTCTGAACAAGAGGCAGCGGCTCAATTGAAGATGTGGAACCCGTTACCTACGCCTTATCCTGCGGAAGAAACCATTGTGACGCAATTTGAATCACAAGTACAGCAGCATGGTCACCAGCCTGCTTTGCAATATAAAGATGAGGTTCTTTCTTATCAAGAGCTGAATCGCAGAGTGAACCAGCTAGCTCATTATTTACACGAACATGGTTTTGAAAAAGGGATGAAAGCGGCTTTATTCTTTGAACGTTCCAATGAGATGGCGCTGTCGGTTTTAGCTGTGCTAAAGGCTGGCGGTGTCTATGTGCCAATTGATCCTGACTTCCCTGATGAGCGCATCAAGCACTTTTTGACAGATAGTGGTGCACAGTTTGTCCTGACCCATCAGGTGCTGCGTCATCGTTCTGTGCTTACTGCGTTTGAAGGGAAAATCATAGAAACAGAAGATCAAGCCGTTGATCAGCAGTCAGAGAGCAATCCAGTTGTATGTGTTTCGCCTTTGGACTTGGCAAATTTGACCTACACATCTGGTACGACAGGCAAACCTAAAGGGAACATGGTGACGCACCGGAACATTTTGAGAACAGTGAAGCAGTCGAATTATCTCACCATTCATCATGAAGACACGGTGATGAGCCTTTCAAACTATGTATTCGATGCATTTATGTTTGATGTGTTTGGTGCTTTATTGAACGGAGCGAAACTCATTGTTTTGCCAAAGGATCAGATTTTAAATATGAATGAGCTTTCTGGCGCGATTGAGAAGGAAAAAGTCAGTATTTTAATGATCACGACCGCTCTATTTCACTTATTGATTGATATGAAAAAAGGCAGCCTGAAAAACGTCAGAAAAGTGCTGTTTGGCGGGGAACGTGCTTCTGTGCCGCATGTTGTGGCAGCCCTTGAAACGGTTGGAGAAGACAAACTCATTCATATGTATGGACCTTCTGAAAGCACGATTTTCACAACGTATTATCCGGTGAATCACATTGAAGAACAAGCACTATCGATTCCGATCGGAAAGCCGGTGAGTCAAACGGCTGTTTATATTGTCGATGAGTTTGGACATGTGCAGCCGCCGGGAGTAGCTGGAGAGCTTTGTGTTGCAGGTGACGGACTGGTCAAGGGGTATTATCAACAGCCAGAACTAACGAGCGAAAAGTTTGTTGAAAATCCTTTCCGATCTGGTGAAGTCATGTACAAAACGGGCGATCTCGCACGATGGCTGTCAAATGGAGATATTGAATTCATTGGGCGAATCGATCACCAAGTCAAGATTCGAGGTCAGCGTATCGAGCTTGGCGAAATTGAACACCAGCTATTGCAGCATCCGCAAGTGAAGGAAGCCGTTGTCATTGCGATATCAAATGATACATTGTGTGCATATTTCACAGCAGAAGGTGCTGTTCCGCTGTCGGATTTACGTGAGCAAGCAGGACGAGAACTCCCTGTTTATATGATGCCAGCTTTCTTCATGCAATTAGACGAGCTACCACTAACGGGGAATGGCAAGGTAGACAGACGGGCATTACCTGTACCTGATGTAAGTGAGCAGGCGGCAAATGAATACGTCCCTCCTCAATCAGATACAGAGCGTATATTGGCACACATTTGGGAGGAAGTTCTTGAAGTGCCGAAAATCGGCAGACATGATCATTTCTTTGAATGCGGTGGTCATTCACTGCGCGGCATGAAAATGCTGAACAGGCTCTATGAAGAGATGCATGTGGAATGTCCTTTGAAAACATTATTTGAATCACCCACTTTAGAGGCGTTTGCGCATGCGGTGGATCAAACAGATCGAACTGAAATCAGACGAGTGGAAAAAGCGGAAGAAGCGGTTTTTTATCCTGTGACATCTGCTCAGAAAAGATTGTTTGTTCTGCAAAAAATGACAGATGCCGAGCAGAGCTATCATATGCCAGCTGCTTTAAAGCTTGAAGGTGTATTTGATGAGAAACGATTTAAAAAAGCCATTGACCAGCTTGTTCATCGTCATGAAGCATTCCGTACGAGCTTTGACTTCGTTCAGGGTGAACCTGTTCAGCGAATTGAAACGAATGTTTCTGTGAACATTGAAAACATCGAAGGGGATGGCCGAGACATTCAGCAATTAATGAATGATTTTATCCGTCCATTTGATTTAGGAAAAGCGCCGCTGCTCAGAGTGGGGCTTGTGTCTGAATCGGAGAGTGTTCATTATTTGTTGATTGATATGCACCACATCATTTCAGATGGTGCGTCTGTCGGTATTTTAATTGATGAGCTTTCGGTCTTGTATCGAGGAGACGAACTTGATGAATTGCCTATTCAATATAAGGATTATGCGGTTTGGTCAACAAGTGAAAAATTTCTTGCACAAAAAGAGGCTGAAGCGGCGTTTTGGTTGGAACAATTACAAGGAGAACTGCCTGTTTTGGCGCTGCCTGAGGATCTCCCGAGACCAAAGGTTCAGACGTTTGAAGGGGGCCGCGTCGAATTCTCTATAGACGGTGCGCTTAAAGCGCAATTGGATGAGTTGGTTAGAACACTCAACAGTACAACTTATACAGTGCTGCTTGCTTGCTACAGTACGCTTTTAAGTAAGCTTTCGAGACAAGAAGACATCATGATCGGTTCTCCAGTGGTGGGCAGAACCCATCCTGATATTCAATCAGTCATCGGCATGTTTGTGAATACGCTGGCACTCAGAACAAAACCAGAAGGACATCAGACATTTTCTCAATTTGCGTCAACAGTTCATGAGCTTGTGTTAGCGGCAAATGAACACCAGCTTTACCCATTTGAAGAATTGGTGGACCAAGTACAAACGGTTCGCGACACAAGCCGCCATCCAATCTTTGATGTGGTGTTCTCGATGGAAAATGCAGATATTCGTGACCTGTCGATGGATGGACTTGATATCATTCCTCAGCCGTTCAATGAGAACATAGCGAAATTTGACTTAACCTTAACTGGAAACGAATCTGACGAGCAAATCGAGCTTGTGTTTGATTTTAATTCTTCTATCTTTGAACGGTCGTCGATTGAGAAGTGGAAGGAGTATTTCCTTTACTTGATCGAACAAATGGTGTCAGCACCAGATCAATTATTAGATCAGATGCAATTATTATCACCAGCGCAGCAGCAAAAACTGCTTGATGATTGGTCGGGCCCTTATCTAAATGTCCCGACAGATCAAACGGTTCATGCATTGATTGAGGCGAAGTCACAGGAAGTACCTGATCAAAAAGCCGCAACTTTCTGCGGCACAAGCTGGACGTATGAAGAACTGAACAACCGGGCGAATACAGTCGCCGCAAGACTTATGTCCAGCGGCACAAAACCGGGAGACCGCATCGGCATTCTCACACGTCCATCGCTCGAGATGACAGCCGTTGTTCTCGGAGTTCTCAAGGCAGGTGCGGCATTTGTGCCGATTGATGCCGATTATCCAGCGCAGCGCATTGCCTACATGCTGGAAGATAGCGGGGCAGAGGTCCTTCTGATTCAGAAAGAGCTCACTGCACCACCTTCTTTCACAGGTCATACCCTCTTCATAGAAGAGGCAGTAGAAGGAGAAGCACACGAGATTCAGGTTCCTATCAAACCAACGGATCTCGCTTATATGATTTACACATCTGGAACGACTGGACAGCCGAAGGGTGTCATGGTCGAGCATCAGTCTCTTGTCAATCTTGCTTTTTGGCACAATGATGCTTTCCAGGTGACGAAACAAGACCGAACCGCTAAATATGCCGGCTTTGGCTTTGATGCCTCCATTTGGGAGATGTTCCCGACGTGGATGGCCGGCGCAGAGCTCCATATCATCGACGAAGCGATTCGCCTCGATATGATCAAGCTCAATACGTATTTTAATGACGAAGGCATTACCATTGCGTTCCTGCCAACACAGCTGTGTGAGCAGTTTATGTCGATGGACAATCATTCTCTCCGTTACTTACTGACAGGTGGGGACAAGCTAAAACAGGTGAAGCCTGTTCCATATACACTTGTCAATAACTACGGCCCAACAGAAAATACGGTCGTGGCGACAAGCGGGATCATTGATCCAGATCAAGGCACGCTTCCTATCGGAACAGCGATTGCCAATACTCGTTTTTACATTTTGGGTTCGTTATATGACCTCTCGCCGCAAGGCGTACCGGGTGAGCTCGTGATTGCGGGGAAAGGACTGGCAAGAGGTTACTGGAATCTCCCAGAGGAAACGGACAAACGGTTTGTCCCAGATCCGTTTTATCCTGGAGAGCGCATGTACCGTACAGGCGACTTGGTGAAATGGACAGAGGATGGCGAGCTGATCTACCTCGGTAGAAAAGACCATCAAGTGAACATCCGCGGATTCCGGATTGAGCTATCAGAAATTGAAGCCCAGCTCCTTGCGCTAAATGAAGTGAAAGAAGCCGTCGTGACAACGGTCAAAGACGCAAGTGATCAAGACGCTCTTGTCGCTTACATCATCACAGATAAAGAAACGGATACGCTGAAAGGAAGCTTAAAGCGCACCTTGCCTGACTATATGGTGCCATCATGGATCATCAAGCTAGACCAACTGCCGATGACGGCAAATGGCAAAGTGGATCTCAAAGCACTGCCAGCACCTGATATGGAAGCGAATCAAACAGCATACGAAGCGCCAAGAGATGAAGTGGAAGCACTGCTTTGCGGCATTTGGGAAGATGTGCTTGGCGTCAGCCAAGTTGGTATTCACGACCATTTCTTCTTCCTTGGCGGAGATTCGATTAAAGGCATCCAAATGGCAAGCAGACTCACGCAAGAAGGCTGGAAGCTCGATATGAAACTGCTTTTCCAATATCCAACGATTGCGGAGCTTCGCCCATATATCGAAGAAGCGGACCTTCTCACAGCCGATCAGTCAGCTGTCGAAGGAGAGGTTATTTTAACACCGATACAGCGCTGGTTCTTTGAACGGAACTTCAGCAGCCAACATCATTGGAATCAGTCCGTTATGCTCCATGCCGCAAATGGTTTGGATGAAGCGCTTGTCAAACAAGTGCTCGAGCAGATGATGACCCATCATGATGCTTTGCGATTGGTTTATCCGATAGAAGAAGGACGCATCATCCAGCGTCATCGTGGAGTAGATGAAAATGATGTAGCGGTGGACGTGATAGAAGTACAAGGAGAACGATCACAGCAAATCCAGCAGGTAGAAAAGCTAGCAAATGAAGTGCAGGCGAGTATTTCTTTAACAGAGGGACCATTAGTAAAACCTGCGATTTTCCGTACGGATCATGGAGATCACTTATTGCTCGTTGTACATCACCTTGTCATTGATGGTGTGTCATGGCGTATTTTCCTTGAAGACTTCATGGCTCTTTATGAGCAGGCGAAGCGCGGGGAGGAGCTGACACTTCCTGAAAAAACACATTCATTCCAAGCGTATGCCCAGAAGTTGACGGAATACGCAGTGTCAGATGAGCTGCTGGCAGAAAGGGACTATTGGAAAAAGGTACTTGGGCATTTAACTGCACCTCTGCAAAAGGATCATGTCACAGAGGATCAAAGAATGCTGCATACAAAAACCATTCGCTTTACGCTGTCTGAGGAAGAAACACGCAGCCTACTGACAGAAGTACATGAGGCGTACCACACGGAAATCAACGACATTTTGCTAACCGCTTTAGGATTGACCCTGAAAGAGTGGACAGGAGAAGACAGACACTTTATTCACCTTGAAGGACATGGAAGGGAAGACATCCTTCCGGCGGTCAATGTGTCGCGGACCATCGGCTGGTTTACGAGCATGTATCCTGTGCTGCTTGATTTGTCGCATGCGGAGGATCTTTCATATCAAATCAAGCTTTTGAAAGAAGAGCTCAGACACATTCCGAACAAGGGAATCGGCTATGGCGTTTTAAAATACTTAACGCCTGACAAAATGAAGGACGGTCTCGCATTTGATGTCACTCCAGATATCAGCTTTAACTATCTTGGTCAGTTTGATGAACAGATTGGCGGGGGTGAACTAAGTCGATCCACTTGGCAGGCAGGTCAATCATTAAGTCCAGAATCAGAGAAACCTCATGCATTAGATATTGTTGGTTTCGTAGAACAGGGCATGTTCCATATGACGATATCCTATCACCAGCTTGAATTTGAAGAGCAAACGATGGAACAGTTCAAGGACCTTTTAGAAAAGAACGTGAAGGCACTCATCTCACATTGTGTATCACAAGATGAAGCGCAAATTACGCCTAGTGATGTAGGAGACGATGACCTGACCATGGATGAACTTGAAAAGCTAATGGATATATTTTAAGCAAACGAAGAGGTGGACTATGAGCAAACAGAAGATTCAAAAGGTATATCCTTTAACACCAATGCAAGAAGGCATGTTATATCATGCCATGCTAGACCCTAATTCGTCCTCTTATTTCACACAGCTGGAGCTTGGAATAAGAGGGGAGTTTGATCTCGATCTTTTTGAAAAAAGTCTCAATGAGCTCATCGGCACATATGACATTCTCCGTACAGCCTTTGTCTATCAGCAATTACAGAAGCCGCGTCAGGTTGTACTGGCAGAGCGCAATCTAGATGTGTATAGAGAGAATCTATCTCACCTGAACCATCAGGAACAGCAAAAGGTACTAGATCAATATAAAAAGCAAGTGAGAAAGCAAGGCTTCCATTTAACGAATGATTTGTTATTGAAGGTCGCTGTTTTTCAACTGAATGAAACAAACTGGCATCTCATTTGGAGCAACCATCACATCATCATGGATGGTTGGTCCATGGGAGTTTTGATGAAAAAATTGTTTCATTACTACGAATCTTATCGGAACGGCAAAACGCCGGATCGCTCACAAGGAAAACCTTATGCAGATTATATTCAGTGGCTTGGCAAGCAAAATCAACAAGCAGCGGAAGGCTATTGGAAGGATCGCTTAGATGGTGCGATTCAGCATCAAGGGCTTTTGCAGCAAAAAGAAGCGAACGGACAATATGACCATCAGGAATGGACGTTCACATGGGATGCTGAAATGGTCAGCACCATTCAAGAGATCGCAAGGAATTGCCAAGTGACAGCACCGAATCTATTCCAGGCTGTTTGGTCGGTTCTTTTAGGCACTTACCATGCGGCACATGATGTCACTTTCGGAACAGTCGTATCTGGCAGGCCGCCAAGTGTGGCTGGGATAGAACAGATGGCAGGGCTTTTTATCAATACAATACCGGTCAGGGTAGAAATGAATCAGGAAGACACTTTCAAACAGCTGTTTCAAAAAGTTCAGCAGCATGCGCTGGAAGCGGAAAACTATGATTTTATGCCGCTTTATGATATTCAGCAACAGACAGCTGCAGGAGGACAACTCTTCGATCACTTGGTCGGGTTTGAGAACTATCCTTTAGATCAAGAGCTATCTGGTGACACCATGTCGGAACGTCTAGGGTTTTCCATTGATGTAAAAGACGGATTTGAACAAACGAATTTCGATTTAAATGTCCTCGTATATCCAGGTGAAACATGGACATTGAAAATCAAATACAATGCGGTGGCTTTTGAAGAAGAGGTCATTGAAAAAATATCGAAACACCTGACCAACCTCATGAAGCAGATCATCGAGAATCCGGAAGTTCGCCTTCATGACGTGACGTGTATCACCGAAGAAGAAAAACAGCAGATTGAAGCATGGAACAAGACAGAACGAGATTATCCAAAGCATCTGTCTATTCCTGAGCTTCTTAAAGAATGCATTCAAACGCAGCCAGACCATCTGGCGTTAGTCGAAGGAGAGCGGGCATTCACCTATGAAGAACTCGGCCAAGAAATCCATCGTGTTGCGGGATATTTGATTGATAGCGGAGTGAAACAAGAAGATGCTGTCGCAGTGTATATGAATCGATCTGCTGAAGCAGTGATCGCCATTTTAGCGATTCTTCAAGCAGGGGCTGCTTATGTACCAATTGATCCAGCCCAGCCAGAGGAGAGAATCCGCTTTATGCTTGAAGACAGCGGCGCATCCGTTTTGCTCTATGCGGACAGCCAGCCGCCAGTTCATGAAAGTATCCAAGCCGTTCGTGTGTCGGACATATCGAATCATTCCAACGGACCATTCGAAGTCGAGACCTCTCCTTCGCAATTGGCGTATATCATGTACACGTCGGGATCAACCGGCCAGCCAAAAGGTGTTCAAATTGAGCATCAGCATATTGTCAGATTGGCATGTTCTCAGGAGACACTGGGCTTGAACAAGTCGGATCGTATGGCACATACAGGAGCAGTCAGCTTTGATGCCATTACTTTTGAAATTTTCACCACACTGCTGAACGGTGCAACGCTTTATCCTGTTGACCGTGACACGTTATTGGACATCAACCGGTTTGAACGCTTTATCCAAACGAATCAAATCTCGGCGCTCTTTTTAACAACTGGTTTGTTTAATCAACTCGCTCAGCAGCGGCCGCATATGTTTAAAGGACTGTCCAAATTGATCACAGGCGGTGATGTGATCAATGTGAAAAGTGCAGAGCTTGTGAAGAAAAAACATCCATCACTTGTTTTACTGAATGCGTATGGTCCCACAGAAAACACCACCATCTCGACCATTTATGAGGTGAGAGGGGATGAAACGGGCACGATTCCAATTGGTCAGCCGATCAATCATTCGTCCGCTTACATTTTAGATGACAATCAAAGACTTCAGCCAATTGGCGCGCCAGGAGAGCTGTATGTTGGCGGAGACGGTGTCTCAAGAGGATATCTCCATCGTCCAGAATTAACAAAGCAAGCATTTATCGCTGATCCTTTCAAGGCAGAAGGGCGTTTGTATCGAACAGGAGATTTGGCTAGGTACGGTTCAAATGGTCAAATCGAATTCCTCGGACGGACAGATGATCAAGTGAAAATTCGTGGTTTCCGTATTGAGCTCGGTGAAATTGAAACGATTCTTCAACAAGAGACGGGGATCGATGATGCGGTTGTGCTCATCCATGAGTCTCCTTCAGATGAAAAAGAAATGACTGCTTACTATACGGGAACGATCACGGAAGAAGAAGTGCGGGCTCTATTTAATCAAGCACTGCCAGCATATATGGTACCTCATCACGTCATGAAGCTAGATGCTTTTCCGCTTACCGCAAACGGAAAGGTCGATCGAAAAGCTTTACCAACACCTGACGAAGCTGATCGTGAAAAAATCAGGATCATTCCACCTGAAACCGAGACGGAAAAGGCGCTTGCTCAAATTTGGGAGGAACTGCTTGGGAAAGCGGTGGGAATAGATGAGCATTTCTTCATGACTGGCGGACATTCACTCAAAGCAATGATGATGTCAGCCAAAATCCAAGAAGTGTTCCAAAAGGAAGTTCCGATTCAAGTGATATTCGAAAAGCCAACGGTTCGATCACTTGCGTCATACATTGACCAGGACGGTCAAGAAGAACAAGGACATCCGATCTTACCCGCAGTGAAGGCGGAAGACTACCCAGTGTCACCAGCTCAGCGGCGCTTATACATTTTACAAACACTTGAACCTAAGAGTACGAACTATCATATTCCGATCGTCTTAACGCTTGAAGGTACGCTCGATCATCAGAGGCTCACCTCAGCATTTGATGAATTGATTCAAACGCATGAAATCTTAAGAACGAGTTTTCATATGAAAGGCGAGAACATCGTCCAAAGGGTACATGAACGAGCGGCATTTGACCTCCCCATCCATGATGTAAAGGAAGAAGAGGCCGAGGCATTTCTTGCTGAACGTCAGGCGCCATTTGATTTGACATCCGCTCCCCTCCTGCGGGCACAGCTGCTCAAAGTGAGTGACGACCGTCATCTTTTAGTTCTGGAAGCACATCACCTGATTACCGATGGCAGCTCCATGAAGACGTTCATTCAGGATTTGGCGAAAGCCTATGATGGAGAGGTACTTGCAGAAAGAGCCATTCATTATAAAGATTACGCTGTCTGGCAGTTAAGTGAAGAAGAATCAGAGAAACAGCGTGTGCATGAAGCGTATTGGCTGAAGCAATTCGAAGGAGATGTACCGGTTTTAGATTTGCCGACAGACTACCCGCGTCCAGTGGAACGTGATTTTTCTGGAGAACGGGTGATGTTTGGCTGTGATCAAGCGACAACTCAGCGTATTCATGAGCTGCTCAAGAAAACAGATACGACACTGTACATGTTCTTGTTATCTGCATTTCAAGTGCTGCTCGCATCCTACAGCGGACAGGAAGATATCATTGTCGGATCTCCTGTTGCGGGGCGAACACATCCAGATATTCAGGACATGCCGGGGATGTTCATCAATACCATTGCGATGCGCGGGAAACCGGAACAAACAAAGTCATTTTTACAGCTGCTTGAAGAAATAAAAGAAACGAGTGTAGATGCTTTTGCACATCAAAGCTATCCGCTCGAAGAGTTAATCGCGCGTCTACCGCTTGATCGTGATACAACCCGAAGCCCACTCTTTAGTGTTTCGTTTAATATGCAGAACATGGATGTTCCTGCACTAAAGCTCGGCGATCTGAACATTTCGCCTTATGCAATGCAGCACCGATCCGTCAAATTTGATCTGTCTCTAGAAGCATTTGAACGTGAGGGAGAAATAAAACTAAGCCTAGACTATGCAACGGCATTATTTAAAGAGGAAACCATCCGCCGGTTCGGAACACATCTTCTTGCGATTATTCGTGAGGCGGTCCAGCATCCGAATGAACAAATTGGCTTGTTCAACCTCTTGGATCAGCATGAGCAAATGGAGCGGCTGGAGAAAAGGGATGGAGAACAAACAGGTCAACATGAGCCGTACCATGTGCAATTTTCACGTCAAGCCATGGAAACGCCTGATACCATTGCGGTGATGGATGGTGAAAGGAAGCTGACCTACCGTGAACTAGATCACATGTCCAATGCTCTTTGCAGTGAGCTGAAGATGCAAGGCGTAGAGAAAGAAAGCACAGTCGCACTTATTCTTGATCGCTCTGTCTATGTCATTGTCTCCATGCTAGGTGTAATGAAAGCAGGCGGTGCATTTGTACCAATTGATCCAGCTTTTCCTGCGGAACGTATTCGTTACACATTAAAAGATTCAGGGGCAAAAGTCATCGTGGCAAATGAGTCTCTTGGCGATTCGTATCAGCATCTCAAGTCGATTCAGGTCGTACATGTGGAGAAAGCCGTCCAACGAAACGATTCTCTAGACCTGCCAGACGTATCGGTTGATCAACTGGCTTATGTGATTTACACATCTGGAACAACAGGGAAGCCTAAGGGTGTACAGCTCACGCATCGTAATCTATCACACTACGTCAATTGGTTGACACATGAAGTGACTTTACAAGAATGCGATCGAACGGCACTCCTGTCTTCTTATGCATACGACCTTGGTTACACAAGCATTTTCCCGGTTCTAAAAGCAGGCGGGACACTCTATATTCCTCGTGAAGACGTGTATACAGACCCTGTACGTCTCATGCGTTTTATTGATGAACAAGAGCTGACTTATATCAAAATGACACCATCCTTATTTCATATGATGGCAGATTCGAAGGGTCATACATTTGACGCTTTACGGCTTGTGGTATTAGGAGGAGAACCGATTGTCTCTGAAGATGTTGAGACATTTATGAAGCAGCATCCATGCGTGGCAGTGATGAACCATTACGGTCCGACAGAAACAACGATTGGTACAGTGAGCAAGCTAATGACACCGCATGAGCTGGACGCTTTAAAGGAGCGTTCTATCATCGGAAAGCCTATTGCTCATACAAGAGCGCTCGTATGCAATCGCGAGCAGCGTCTTGTTCCTTATGGCGCACCGGGTGAGCTCTACATTTCAGGTGATGGTGTTTCAAAAGGTTATTTGAATCAGCCTGAATTAACAGCGGAGCGTTTTCTTGAAAATCCTTATTTCCCTCAAGAACGGATGTATCGAACGGGAGATTTGGTTAGACAGCATGCTAATGGGGAGATTGAATTCCTTGGAAGAGTAGACGATCAAGTGAAAATTCGCGGTTATCGAATTGAGAAACAAGAAATTGAGCATGCCGCACGTGCCCTTCCAACCATTCAAAAAGTGTATGTCAAGGTGATCAACACGTCTCGTTTACCGGAGCTGGCGTTATATTATACAGCACCTGATCACATTGGAACGCTGACATTTAGAGAAAAGCTTTCAGAGACACTACCGGATTACATGATTCCTACTTATTTTGTCAAAGTGGATCATATGCCGCTGACACAAAACGGAAAAGTAGATGCAAAATCTCTGCCGCTTCCTCATGAGGCACATATGAACCGCACAGCACATGCAGCACCAGAAACGGAGCTTGAGCAGACGCTTTGTGATATGTGGTCAGATGTTCTTGAGATTGAAAAAGTCGGCATTGATGACCATTTCTTTGAATTAGGCGGGCATTCTTTGAAAGGCATGGTGCTCATTTCGAAAATGCAAGCCAAACTGAATCAGCATGTTCCACTCAAGGTTCTTTTTGAAAAGCCAACGATACGGGCGATAGCTGCCTATTTGGAAGAAGCTGATGCTTCGCTCGTCACATCCATTCAGCCAGCGGAAAAGCAAGATTTCTATCCAGTCTCTTCCGCACAAAAGCGAATGTACGTATTACAGCAGCTGCATCCAGAATCCGTCACCTACCATATGCCAGCCGTTTTCATGATGGAAGGAAACCTTGATCTGAAGCAGCTAGAAGGAGCGATTCAAGCTTTAATTGATAGACATGAGTCATTGCGGACAGCCTTTGTTGAAATTGATGGCAGTCCCGTCCAAAAAATCTATCGCCGTGTGCCGTTTACGTTACAGATGGTTGAAGTAGAAAGCGATCAGGTACAATCCGTCGTAGACAACTTCATGACACCATTCTCATTACATCAAGCACCTCTAATGAGAGCTAAAGTGGCAAAGCTGTCTGATGACAAATATGTGTTCATGATGGATATGCACCATATCATCGCAGACGGAGTGACACGCAGTCTGCTTATTCAAGAATTAGCGGAGTTGTATGAGCATAAGACGTTACCGCCAGTTCAGTTGCACTACAAGGATTATGCGGTATGGCAGCAAGAGGAAGAGCAGCAAGCAGCACTTGAAAAACAGCGGCAGTATTGGCTGGAGCAATATGCACAGCCGCCAGAAGACTTAGCACTTCCGCTTGATTTCCCGCGGCCTAGCGTGCAGTCATTTGCAGGAGACCGGGTTGATAGATGGCTGTCTGCTGAAAAGGCGCAGCATATCAAAGCGCTCATGGCTGAAAAAAATGTGAGTTTGAACATGGTGATGCAAACGGCCTTTGCCATTCTCCTTCATAAATTGACTGGACAGCATGACATCGTCATAGGGGCTGTAACGGCTGGACGTACACATGCGTCAATCGAACGGATTCCGGGCATGTTTGTGAATACACTGGCCCTTCGACATGACGTTCAGTTAGAAGAAACTGCAGAGCATCTGCTAGAAAAAATAAGAGATCACAATCTATCAGCTTATGAACATCAAGGATTCCCATTTGAGGATTTGGTCGCGCAGTTAGACCTTCCGAAAGACACGAGCCGCAACCCGTTGTTTAGTGTCATGATGACAACGGATGAGCGTGATCTGACGTTACCGGAATTGAATGGACTTACGCTTTCGCACAAACAGCAAGAAGCCGTTCAGGCAAAATTTGATTTAACGCTCGGTGTCTTTGAGGAACAAGATCAAGTGGGCTTGCGCTTTGAATATGCAGCGGCATTATTTAAAAAGAGTACCATTCAGCGATGGAGTCAATATTTTGAGCGAATCATAGACGAAATGCTTGCGAAATTGAATCAGTCGATCTCGACCATCTCCATCTTAACAAAAGAAGAAGAGCGACATCTGCTTGATGATTGGTCAGGACCTGTCCTAAATGTCCCGACAGATCAAACGGTTCATGCATTGATTGAGGCGAAGTCACAGGAAGTACCTCATCAAAAAGCCGCCGCCTTCTGCGGCACAAGCTGGACGTATGAAGAACTGAACAACCGGGCGAATACAGTCGCCGCAAGACTCATTTCCAGCGGCACAAAACCGGGAGACCGCATCGGCATTCTCACACGTCCATCGCTTGAGATGACAGCCGCTGTTCTCGGAGTTCTCAAGGCAGGTGCGGCATTTGTGCCGATTGATGCCGATTATCCAGCGCAGCGCATTGCTTATATGCTGGAAGATTGCGGGGCAGAGGTCCTTCTGATTCAGAATGGGCTCACTGCACCACCTTTATTCACAGGTCATACCCTCTTCAT
This sequence comes from Bacillus sp. iso_77, assembly GCF_056173625.1. NCBI lineage: Bacteria > Bacillati > Bacillota > Bacilli > Caryophanales > Bacillaceae > Bacillus > Bacillus sp. iso_77. Next base: position 398,874 of record NZ_CM149683.1, read on the forward strand.
AGAAGAGGCAGTAGAAGGAGAAGCACACGAGATTCATGTTCCTATCAAACCAATGGATCTCGCTTATATGATTTACACATCTGGAACGACTGGACAGCCGAAGGGTGTCATGGTCGAGCATCAGTCTCTTGTCAATCTTGCTTTTTGGCACAATGATGCTTTCCAGGTGACGAAACAAGACCGAACCGCCAAATATGCCGGCTTTGGCTTTGATGCCTCCATTTGGGAGATGTTCCCGACGTGGATGGCGGGCGCAGAGCTCCATATCATCGACGAAGCGATTCGCCTCGATATGATCAAGCTCAATACGTATTTCAATGACGAAGGCATCACCATTGCGTTCCTGCCAACACAGCTATGTGAGCAGTTTATGTCGATGGACAATCATTCTCTCCGTTACTTACTGACAGGCGGGGACAAGTTAAAGCAGGTGAAGCCCGTTCCATACAAACTCGTCAATAACTACGGCCCAACAGAAAATACGGTCGTGGCGACAAGTGGGATCATTGATCCAGATCAAGGCACGCTTCCTATCGGAACAGCGATTGCCAATACTCGTTTTTACATTATGGGTTCGTTATATGACCTCTCGCCGCAAGGCGTACCGGGTGAGCTCGTAATTGCGGGGAAAGGACTGGCAAGAGGCTACTGGAATCTCCCAGAGGAAACGGACAAACGGTTTGTCCCGGATCCGTTTTATCCTGGAGAGCGCATGTACCGTACAGGCGACTTGGTGAAATGGACAGAGGATGGCGAGCTGATCTATCTCGGTAGAAAAGACCATCAAGTGAACATCCGCGGATTCCGGATTGAGCTATCAGAAATTGAAGCCCAGCTCCTTGCGCTAAATGAAGTGAAAGAAGCCGTCGTGACAACGGTCAAAGACGCAAGTGATCAAGACGCTCTTGTCGCTTACATCATCACAGATAAAGAAACGGATACGCTGAAAGGAAGCTTAAAGCGCACCTTGCCTGACTATATGGTGCCATCATGGATCATCAAGCTAGACCAACTGCCGATGACGGCAAATGGCAAAGTGGATCTCAAAGCACTGCCAGCACCTGATATGGAAGCGAATCAAACAGCATACGAAGCGCCAAGAGATGAAGTGGAAGCACTGCTTTGCGGCATTTGGGAAGATGTGCTTGGCGTCAGCCAAGTTGGTATTCACGACCATTTCTTCTTCCTTGGCGGAGATTCGATTAAAGGCATCCAAATGGCAAGCAGACTCACGCAAGAAGGCTGGAAGCTCGATATGAAACTGCTTTTCCAATACCCAACGATTGCGGAGCTTCGCCCATATATCGAAGAAGCGGATATTCTCACAGCTGATCAATCACCTGTGGAAGGGGAAGTCATTTTAACACCGATTCAGCGCTGGTTCTTTGAGCGTAACTTTGATCACCAGCACCACTGGAATCTATCAATGATGCTTCATGCGCCAAAAGGGTTTGACTTGGCTGTCACAGAACAAGTTCTGCAAAGACTACTCTCACATCATGATGCACTGCGCATGGTGTTCAGACAGGAGCATGATGACATTCTGCAATACAATCAGCGGGAGCTATCAGAACCATTTTCAATTATTTCTTGTGATGTTTCAAAAGCGCAAGATGTGAAACAGGCGATTTCAACATACGCCAATGAGTATCAGCGTCAACTGAATCTTGAAAAAGGTCCATTGATGAAAGTGATTTGTTTCCATACAGAAAACGGTGATCACTTACTCATCATCACCCATCATCTTGTGATTGACGGCGTTTCTTGCCGGATTTTACTAGAAGACTTTATGTCTCTTTATCATCAGGCAGAAAAAGGAGAAACGATGGTTCTGCCGCCAAAAACGCACTCTTTCAAAGAATGGGCAGAAGCGGTTGAACGATACGCGCAGTCGCAGCTGCTAAAAAACCAGAAGGAGTATTGGGCGGCGATTGAAAATAGACCGTTTACGACTTTACCTGTTGACCATGAAGTAAAAGAAAGAAAAGTCGCGGATACGAAAGCGGTCAAAATGCAGCTGACAGAAGCAGAAACCGAGCATCTGTTAACGAATATCCATCTTCCGTACACAACAGAAATGAATGATATTCTTCTATGTGCGCTCGGGCTGGCCGTTCAGGAATGGACAGGACAATCTCATGTACATGTACAGCTTGAAGGTCATGGAAGAGAGGATATTTTATCAGGATTAGATATATCCCGCACAGTTGGCTGGTTTACGAGCATGTATCCAGTCGTTCTTGAAGCGAAACCGAATCAGACCATTGCAGACGCTATCAAAGGAACGAAAGAGATGCTACGGCGTGTACCGAATAAAGGGATTGGTTACGGTATTTTAAGATACATGACACCATCCGAACCGTCAGTCAAACACGTGCAGCCTGAAATCAGCTTGAACTATCTCGGGCAGATAGATCAGGAAGTGACGACAGAACTCTTTGGACCTTCAACCTATGATATGGGCCGTCAAGCAAGCCCTGAATCAGAAGCTGTTTATAAGCTGAACCTCAGCGGTCTTGTTCAGCACAATCAATTCATTCTGTCGTGCTCATATTGTGCAAGTGAATATGAAGAACAAACGATACAGCAGTTCATCGCATTGTTGAAGGAGAAAATCAGATCCATCATCACCCATTGCTTAGCGCATCAAGAGCGAGAATTTACGCCAAGTGACTTCTCGGCTGCAGACCTTGAAATGGATGAAATGGACGATATCTTTGACATGCTAGAGGAGAAATTGACCTAACACCACTAGATCAGTCATGAAGAAGGAAAGGAGGAATGAAATAGATGAGTCAATTTAAAAGGGATCAAGTTCAAGATATGTACTATCTGTCACCGATGCAAGAAGGAATGCTGTTTCATACCCTCCATCATCAAGAAAAAGGCTTTTATGTAGAACAAATGGATATGAACGTGAAGGGGACACTTCGGTCTGATCTTCTTGAGAAAAGCATGAATATCATCGTGGAACGGTACGATATTTTTCGTACCGTGTTCCTCCACGAAAAAGTGAAGCGTCCTGTCCAAGTTGTATTAAAGAATCGACCTTTCCAGCTTGATATTGTGGACATACAGGATCTTTCTGAAAGTGAACAGCTTGAACGTATCGATCGTTTTAAACAAAAGGATCAGCTAAGAGGATTTGATCTCTCGAAGGATCTGCTCATGCGGGCCTCTGTTTTTCAAACGGGTCCTTCAAGCTATCGCTGGATATGGAGCTATCACCATATCCTTCTAGATGGCTGGTGTTTTGGCCTAGTTGTACAGGAATTGTTTGCGATTTATCATGCACTTTTGCATGACATCCCTTACAGGCTGGAGCCAGTCAAGCCATATAAAGAATATATTCAATGGCTGGAAAAACAAGATAAACAAGCCTCACTTGAATATTGGACGCAATCTTTGGCGGGCTTTGAGGGGCAATCGACTTTTAAAGAACAACGAAAGCAAACAAATGAGCATGAATTAGGCGAAATCGAATGGGCCATGAGTAAAGAAGAAACAGCTGCTTTATCAGAGTTAGCCTTGCAGCAGAATGCCACGTTAAGCAGTGCGCTTCAATCGGTTTGGTCTATCTTACTAAGCAGGTATCAGCGCTCAAACGATGTGTTGTTTGGAACGGTTGTGTCAGGACGTCCGGCAGATTTGGCTGGTGTGGACCGGATGGTGGGATTGTTCATCAATGTCATTCCAAGACGAATTCAGCTGACAGACCAAATGACGTTCCGTTCTCTATTATCAGAAACGCAGCAGCAGTCTTTAGCGGCTGAACCGCACCAATATATCCCGATTTATGATATTCAGGCTAAAGCAGGTCAGCAGCAGCTCATTGATCATATTGTGGTGTTTGAGAATGTCCCTGCTGCAAAGAAAGACGAGCAGGAGTCACTGCTTGGCTTTACAGTAGAAGACATGAATGTCTATGAAAAATCGAACTATGATCTCAATTTACTTGCATCACCTGGGGAACGATTGCAGCTGAAGCTGGCCTTTAATCAGCGTGCATTTGATCCTGCATTTGTCCATAAATTAAAGGATCAGCTGACCCTTTTGATCAAAGGGACCATCAAACATCCAGATCAGTCAGTTCATACACTGACACTTGTGACTAAGCAGGAAAAGCAGCGAATGTTAGAGGAATGGAATGCACCTGAGCTGGAGCATGATCAGCTTTATTTGACAAAGTGGTTTGAACATAATGTCCGAAAACAGCCGAATGCAGTGGCATTATCAGCAGGTGATCACACGATGACATATGCGGAGCTGAACGAACAAGCCAATCGACTGGCAAGGCATTTGCAAAAAAATGGGGTCAATCATCAAACGGTGACCGCCATTTTAGCAGAGCGGACACCTGAACTCATTGTCAGCTTACTCGCTGTCTTAAAAGCAGGTGCCACCTATGTGTCGATTGATCCAGATTATCCAGAAAGCCGTATCCAATATATGCTGAAAGACAGCGGAGCGACGCATCTTCTGACTCATTCATCCTTTATCAGTCAGACGAGGTCACTCGCATTTGATGGCACGTATCTTTTTGCAGATGACCAAGAAATTTTACTGATGAGCTCAGAGAATCTGCCACTTGAAGCTGGTTTAGATGATACGGCATACATCATGTATACATCAGGAACAACCGGACAGCCAAAAGGCATCATGACGACCCATTCCAATATTGCCCGGGTGGTCAAAAATACGAATTACTTAACTATTTTAGAAACAGATACATTGCTGTCGTTATCAAATAGTGTATTTGATGGCTTTACATTTGATGTATATGGTGCGCTTTTAAACGGAGCAAAGCTTGTCCTGCCGCAAAAAGAAACCATTTTAGATATGGAGAAGCTCACTGAGCTGATAAAAGGTGAGCATATTTCTGTCATGTTTGTTCCAACCGCTTTATTCCATCTTCTCGTTGATGAAGGAACAGATTGGATGCGCGGTGTGCGTAAGGTGCTGTTTGGGGGAGAGAGGGCATCGGTTCAGCATGTGAGAAAAGCCTTTGATGTGATGGGAAAAGGCAGATTGTTGAATGTATACGGCCCGACCGAATCAACGGTTTTTGCCACGTATTATCCGATAGATGAAGCGATCCCTTTAGAGTCACATTCTATTCCAATTGGGAAGCCGCTCAACCAGACGGGCGCTTATATATTGAGTGAGCACAGGCAGCTTCAGCCGATTGGAATGGTTGGAGAGCTTTGTCTGAGCGGCAAAGGACTGGCAAAAGGATATTTGAATCGTCCTGATCTGACAAAACAAGTGTTTATTCCTCATCCTTTCGCTTCGGGTGAGCGCCTGTATCGTACAGGGGATTTAGCTTACTTTCGAGAAGACGGTCTGATTGAGTATGCAGGCAGAGTTGATGATCAGGTAAAAATTCGAGGACACCGTATTGAACTGACAGAAATTGAAGCCAACCTTCTCATGCACCCAGGTGTAAAACAAGCTGTACTCCTAGCGGATCATGATGAAACCAATCATACAAGGCTGCTTGCCTACATCACGTGTGATGATGCATGGAAAGGCAAACTCGATGATATCAAATCAAGGCTGAAAGAGCGTCTTCCAGCTTATATGCTGCCTCATGAGCTGATTGAACTGGAGAACCTCCCACTTACGCCAAACGGGAAGGTTGATAAACGCCAGCTACCAAAACCAGAGGCGCCGCAAGGAAACCGTCGTGTGAAACTGCCCGCAAATGAAGTGGAACAAAAGCTGTTGGTGATGTGGCGGGAAGTACTTGAACGAGAGGATATTAGCACAGATGACCATTTCTTTGAGCTTGGCGGACATTCTTTAAAAGCGATGTCTCTTTTGTCCAAAGTATCAAAAGAGTTTGAGGTTCAGGTGCCGATCCATTTGTTGTTTGAGACCCCGACGATTGAAGCGCTTAGTCATTATATTCAGCATCAGGACGGGGAAACCGCTGGCTATCTTGTATTCAATGAATCTCAAACATCAACAGTCTTTGCTCTTCCGCCGTTACCAGGCTACGGCTTTATCTATCAGGAAGCAGCAAAAACGCTTGATGATGTCCGGTTGATCGCCTTTGATTTTATTGAAACGAATAACCGAATGGCACAGTACGTTCAGCATATTCAGCACCTTCAGCCAAAAGGGCCGCTGACGTTGATGGGGTACTCAGGCGGATGTTACCTCGCCTTTGAGCTTGTTCAAGCGCTTGAACAAGGAGGACGGACAGTCGAGAAAGTCATCATGATCGATTCCTATAAGAAAATTGGAGAAAGTGATTTAGAAGGGCGATCCATTGATGATGATATTGAAGCGATTGTTCATCAAACGAAACAAAGCGAACTTGCTCAAGGGGAGATCGTTCAAGAAGCGCTTGCCCAAAAGACGCGCGCCTACTATGAAACGTTTGTTAAGGGGGTGAATCAAGGCAAAATACAGGCAGATATTACGTTCATCCAATCTGAAGAACAAATAGCGATCCCGGACTGGATGGAAGAGTGGACACAGGCAACGGCCGGATCTTTTACCCAATACCAAGGCTATGGCCGGCATGCTGATATGTTCAAACATAAAGAATGTGCAGCTCAAAATGCAAAGCTGATCAAACATATTGTCAATCAAACAAATAGAGAACGAGTCTTGTAAACTTTAGATTAGGCAGGATGCAGCCTTGCAGTCCTGCCTAACAAAAAAGGAAAGGAACTCATATGAAACCATCAACCATTAACCAAACGAGTAGACATGAATCAATGGATGCGATTTTACAAGATGTAAAGACAACCATTTTACAAACCAACGAAATCGAACGCTTCGCTGTTTTTTCACGTGAAAAAACCATTCGACCGCGGCCGTATCACCTCTCTCATTTATTTCTCGACAAGCACATTGAGCAGGAGGCCGCAGCGGAAGCGATACAGACGCAAACGGCTGTACCTGCTTTGGCCGACATGCCGCCCGCACTTTCCTATGGAGGGGATCTCGACGTCACACAAGGCGCACAGACTTTACAGGAAGTCTTAACAGAGGCTGCAAAAACGACAAATGGGCTTACGTATATCGTGAATAGCAAGAACGAACTCACACAATCTTATGCACAGTTACAAGGAGACGCCGAGAGGGTTCTGACTGGTTTAAGGGCACTGGGGCTTAAGGCAGGCGATCCTGTTTTCTTTCAATTCTCATCGAATCATGCCATGGTCACTGCCTTTTGGGCATGTGTATTAGGCGGATTTGTTCCAACGCTTGTGTCAGCTGCCCCAACCTATCGGGAGATGAATGCTGCAGTGAAGAAGCTTCATCATGCTTGGAAGCTCCTCGAGCATCCACTCATCCTAACAGATGACTCACTGATCGAGGAGGTGCAAGGGTTAGCCTTACTATGGCATACAGACCAATTACGTGTCGCAGCAGTTGAGCCGATGCTGACATTAGAAAGAGATACAGCCGCTCACCCTGCCGCGCCGGATGATTCCGTCTTCTTTATCTTAACGTCTGGAAGTACAGGGATGCCAAAGTGTGTAGAGCATTCCCATAGAAGTGTGCTGGCGAACGTCAAAGGAACAGTAGCAGCGAATCAATTTACACAAGAGGATGTCTCGTTAGACTGGATGCCTTTAGATCATATTGGTGGCATCGTGATGTTCCACCTTGTCAATGTGTACACAGGCTGCGAGCAGATTCGGGCAAGAACAGATGACTTTATCGCTCAGCCGCTGCGGTGGCTTGACTGGATGGACCGCTACCGTGCAACGAAGACGTGGGCACCTAACTTTGCATTTGCGATGATCAACGATTATGAGAAAGAGATTTCATCAGGGTCTTGGGATCTGTCGGCGATGACCTGCATGATCAATGGGGCAGAGGCGGTCGTTCCAAAAACCATCCACCGATTTCTACACCTGCTTGCTCCGCACGGCTTAAAGGGAGATGTGATTAGACCGGCTTTCGGCATGTCTGAAATCTCATCAGCGGTTGTGTTTTCCTTTGCGATTGAGCGTGGAGATGAAAACAGCGGGGTTCTGACCTTTGAGGAAACGTCGCTGACAGAGCAGCTAAGACCAGCAGAAGCACGTGAGACAGGAACCGTCAGCTTTACAGAGTTGGGCAAACCGATTCCAGGTATCACGATACGCATCGTCAATCATCAGCATGAGCTTCTTCCAGAAGATCATATTGGCCGTGTGCAAATAAAAGGTCCAACCACCATGAAGGGCTATTACCGGAATGACGAAGCGAATCAAGAAGTATTTCAAGCGGATGGCTGGTTTCACACGGGTGATTTAGGTTTCCTGCACGAAGGAAGGCTGACACTAACCGGTAGAGAAAAAGACATGATTATCATCAACGGGAAAAACTATCACAACTATGAAATTGAAGCCATAGCAGAGGAAGTACCGGGAGTAGAAACGAGCTTTGTGGCTGCTTGTTCCGTCCGAATGGAGGCTTCTGCATCCGATGAACTGATTCTCTTTTTTACACCGAAGCTGTATGAGCCGGCTTATATTATGAGGGCAAGTCAGCACATTAAATCCCATATTGCAACAAAAATGGGCTTGTCTGCATCTCGCATCATTCCTGTCCAGAAGCATGCATTTCCCAAAACAAGCTCTGGAAAAATAGAAAGGGCACAGCTCAAGACAAGATGGCAAGAAGGCGAATTTGATGAAATGATCATGGAAATGGACATGAGACTTGAAAATGAACATACCTTGCCTGATTGGAGTTATCAAAAGAAGTGGATACCAGCTCCACTTGATGCAGCTGACAAGCAGATCGTAGGGGACGTTGTGATCTTCGCAGATCCATTAGGACTGGCAGATCAATTGAAATCTTTTGCAAACAGTGAACAAACATACATTACGGTTGAACCGGGTCAAGCGTTCAAACAACTCACACACACTCACTTCATCATCCACCCGAATCGGCCGTCTGACTACGAACAACTCTTTGAGACGCTCCGTTCGTATGGCGTTTCGGTGAAACACATCATTCACCTTTGGAACTATACAAACCAAGAAGACAAGCTTTATGTGGCCAAGGCGAAACAAGCGCAGAAAACGGGCAGCATGAGTGCATTATTTTTAACAAAAGCCATTTCCGTCTATGAGGAGCAGGTGGCCATCACTTTTGTCTCAACCCATGCGATGAATGTGCCGGAGGATCACATCCACGATGTAGAAAAAGCAACGACAGCCGGACTGATGACAGCAGTTCAGCATGAATGGCCGTTTATCAAGGTGCAATGTCTTGATTTTTCTCTAGCAGAATCGGTATCTAGTCATTCCCATGCAATGGCGATTATGGCAGAACTCACACATGACCAAGACCGTCATGTCGCTGCTTATCGTCAAGGTGTTCGTTATATTCCCTTTTTAGCACCTCTTCATTTGGAAAAGGAACAGAAAAGGAAAGAGCCGCCATTTGAATCATCTGGGCTTTATGTCATAACAGGCGGGCTAGGCGGAATTGGACGTTTAGTCAGTGAACACCTACTGACATCTTATCAAGCACATCTTGTGTTGTTTGGAAGAAAAGAGAGAGAGGCACTTTCTAGTGACCAGCAAGAGACATTGTCTTTGCTAGAAAAGCAGGCAAAAGTGCATGGCGGCAAGGTTCTTTATGAGAAAGCAGACATCACGGCTGAAAAAGAGGTGGAAGCGATTATCTCTAGACATGAGGTCGCTGGAAATCAAAGGATGGATGGCATCATTCATTTCGCAGGTATCATTCAAGAAGAACTACTTGCTGATATGACATCTGTGTCTCTGAATGACATGTACGAAGCGAAGGTATATGGAACGATTGCGCTTCATGAAGCTGCCTCCAAACGCAGGAATGTTTTATTTCTTTCCAGCTCGTCAGCCCGAACGCTAAAGGGCGGTATGACTGTCGGCGCCTATTGCGCTGCCAATGAGTTCGTGGAACAATTTGCTCATTATCAGAAGCTGACATCTACAGTGAAGCCATATTGCTTTAGTTTCAGCATGTGGGACGAGATTGGCATGAGTGAAGGCTCCATGATAAAAGGCATTTTAAAAGAAAGAGGTTATCTTCCAATTTCAAAGCAGGCAGGCTTCCAAACGATGCTCGCATGTCTGATGACAGATGCTCCGCTCATTTATGCGGGATTGGATCGATCGAAGAAAGAGATTCACGAGATGATCCATGCGGATGCGGAGATGCAAACAGAGCAGATCTTTTACGTCTTTTTCAAAACGGATCAATCAAAGGCGGTGGAAGAGCGGCTATATCAATCGATTCATACATGTTTACAGTCCCGTCTATCTGGTGAATATGCCGTACATTTGTTTCCTGAGGAATATTGGAAAGAAACAGAAGATGGATCGCCAGACGAGGCATATTTTCATGAATTAATAGAGGAAAGCGGAATGGATTCAGACAACAGAGCACCTCACACAGAAACGGAGAAACTGCTCGCACACATTTGGTCAGAGCTGCTCGGTGTCTCAGATGTCAACTGCGGCGATCATTTCTTTCTACTAGGAGGTCATTCGCTGAAGGCGACGCAAATGCTGTCTGAGGTTAGGCAAAAAACAGGGTTTGACGTGCCGCTTGCTGTGTTGTTTGAACATACGAGACTCGGAGAATTAGCAGACTGGATCGATTCAAATGCCAAAGCAGATGAAGTGATTCCGATGAGAAAAATGGAGAAGGGTCAGGACATTCCGATGTCTTATGCCCAGCAAAGACAGTGGTTCCTCTATCAATTAGAGCCGGATCTGCCATTTTACAATAATACGATTTCGTTTCGGATGAATGGGCCTTTAGATATCAAGGTGCTTCAGGAAAGTCTGCATCATATGGTGAAAAGGCATGAATCGCTCAGAACGTCCTTTACGATGAGCGGGGATGAACCGGTACAGGTCATTCATGAACAGATGGCCCTGCCAGAGCTTGAGGTGATGGACCTTTCGGGCATAGCGTCAGAGGAAGAGAAAGAACAAAAAGCGGCTGAATGGGCGAAAGAAGAGGCATCCACACCTTTTCAATTAGAACATGAAGCGCTCTTTCGAGTGAAGCTGATTCGACTTTCACCCGCAGAGCATATCTTACTTATGTCCATTCACCACATCGTGTCAGATGGTTGGTCGATCGGCATTGTTGCAAGAGAATTATCTGAGTGGTATACAGCGGCGATCGAAGGGCGGGAGCCTCACTTGCCGGCATTGCCTATTCAATATGCGGATTACGCACTGTGGCAGAAGGAGTATTTGACAGGAGAACCATTGCGTAAGCAGCTTGCCTATTGGAAGGAGCAATTTGCGGCACCTGTTGAAGATTTGGTATTGCCGTATGATCATCCGCGGCCGGCTGTTCAATCCTACAAAGGGAAGACGAAAACATATCACCTGTCGAAGTCACTATCTAAAAAGATTGCGGCGCTATCCAAGAAAACAGACAGCACACTGTATATGACCTTGCTGTCGGCTTTCTCTACCCTTTTACATCGATTGTCTTCACAGGATGAGTTTGTCATTGGCTCGGTCATTGCTGGGAGAAATCGAACGGAAATGGAGCATTTAATCGGATTTTTCGTGAATACATTGGCGCTTCGGATCGACCATAGCGGGAATCCAGCCTTTACGGAATTATTAGAGCGAGTGAAGGAGACAACCGTCGGTGCTTATGCACATCAGGATGTGCCGTTTGAGATGGTGGTCGATGAATTGAATATTGTGCGTGATGCCAGTAAGCAGCCGCTGTTTCAGGTCATGTTTGTTCTGCAAAACTTACCGCTTGAAGCATCTCCAATGGGGGAGGCGACGTCGGTTTTAACCATTGAAGATAATGATACAGCGAAATTTGATCTCTCCCTGTTTGTGTTTGAAGGAGCTGAAGGCCTTCAGTTAAAACTGGAGTATCAAGCGGATTTATTTTCTGATGACACGATGGAGCGATTCCTCGCATACTACGAGCATCTGCTTGAAAGCATTTGTGAAAATCCAGCGCAGCCGATCAGACAAGTGAATTTCCTGCCAGAGAAAGAAAAGCATCAATTGCTCTATGAATGGAGCGGAAAGACTGATCAACCAAAAGGTCCGCTACTCATGACGGAACGATTTGAAGCGCAAGTGAAAAAGACACCTCATGCAGTGGCGCTCGAGTTCCAGGGAGATGAGTGGACGTACCAAGAGTTACATGAGAAAGTCGATCGTCTAGCAGCCTATTTGCAGCAGCGAGGCGTGACACCGCATGAACCAGTTGGACTGCTCATCGACAGATCGCCTGAAATGATTCTTGGGGTGCTGGCCATTGTGAAAGCAGGCGGAGCTTATGTACCAATTGATCCTGAATATCCAGATGCCCGCATTGACTATATGCTGAGAGATACAGGGATTCAGCTTTTACTGACAAAAAATGAATGGCTGAAAAAAGTATCCATCCATCAAACGGAACTCATTTGTCTTGATCAAGGGTATGAAGAATTTTTACCAGAAGCAGAGGTCATGCCCGCTGCACTAAGACCTGATGGACTTGCTTATATCAATTACACATCGGGGTCAACTGGACAGCCAAAAGGAGTACTGATCCCTCATCAAGCGGTCGTCCGGCTTGTGTGTGAAACAGACTATGTCACCCTTAATGAACAAACGCGCATTTTACAAATCGCCAGCTTCTCTTTTGATGCTTTTACGTATGAAATATGGGGAGCCCTTTTAAACGGGGGAAGGCTCATACTGACGGATCGAAATACCATTTTATCAATGGATACATTAGCGGAAGCACTAAAAACTCATCAGATTACAACAGGGTTCTTGACTGTGCCGCTGTTCAACCGTTTAACAGAAGAACATCCAGAAGCTTTATCTGGACTTCATGCATTATTGGTCGGCGGAGATGCCTTATCAGCCGCTCATATCAGAAAAGCACTGCCGTATTTACCTGAAGGGCTTTTAAATGGTTATGGACCAACAGAGAATACAACATTCTCCTGTGTGCATCATATTCGGGCACTGGAAGAAGATCAGGCGACGGTCCCGATTGGACAGCCTATTGCTTATTCACAAGCTTATGTATTAGATGACCAAATGCAGCCAGTTCCGCAAGGCGTCATCGGCGAAATTTATGTTGGCGGCACAGGGCTAGCACTTGGTTACCTTGGAGATGAAGAAAAAACAGCATCATCATTTATCCCGCATCCTTTCCAAGAAGGAGCGCGTTTATATAAAACAGGCGATATGGGCCGTTGGCTGTCAAATGGCATCATTGACTGTCTTGGAAGAATCGATCATCAAGTGAAAATTCGTGGACACCGCGTGGAATGTGGAGAAATTGAAGCCGCTATGCTGACATTTGATGACATCAAAGAATGTGCCGTTATCCCGCATCAGCACGAGAGTGGTCATAAGCGATTGATCGGTTATTTTGTCCAAAAAGGCGGCATGACCACGCAAGACATTCGCCATAACTTAAAAGACATTCTGCCAGATTATATGGTACCAAGCCTATTAATAGAGCTGGATGAATTACCGCTCACGCCAAATGGCAAGGTAGACCAAAAGCGTCTTCCGCCGCCAGAGTGGAGACAAGAAGAAGTAGAAACAGCCATTGACAAAGCAGCTACTGAGGAAGAACGTGTGTTAGAAAAAGTGTGGTCTCAGCTGCTAGGCGTTCCTTCTATTGGCGTCCATGATAACTACTTTGAGCTTGGCGGAGATTCCATTATTGTCATACAAATGGTGGCACGCTTAGCACAGGAAGGCTACGTCATCCAGCCGAGAGATGTATTTGAAAAACAGACCATCTCACAACTCGCACAAGCGATGAGAAAGGCAGAGGTCTCTACGGTCTATGATCAATCACCTGTGACAGGAGAGGTTCGTCTTCTCCCGATTCAATCTTGGTTCTTTGAGCAATCGATGACCAATCAAGATTATTGGAATCTATCGGCGCATATTGAAATGAAGCGATCTGTTCCGCATGAACAGTTAACACAGGTTCTTTCAAAACTGGTCGATCATCACGATATGCTGAGAGCTATCTATACAAAAGAGGCAGATGGCACATGGATTCAAACCATTCGTGAGCCTGGTGTCACACCATGTGTCACATTCTTTGATGTGACGGATGTATCTCAGGAGGAAGCACGGGAACAAATCCGCTTGGAGACAAGTGCCTGTCAAGGAACATTGTCATTAGAGCGAGGAGAAGTGATCAAAGCGATTCTTTTTCATACAGGTGAAGACACGTCTGAGCTCTTTATTGCTGCACACCATCTCGTCATGGATGGCATATCATGGCGCATGATACAAGAAGATGTACTAAATGGATTGAAACAGCTTGCTACGGGGCAGGACATCATATTTGCGAAAAAAACCGCCTCCTATAAGCAGTGGGCAGATGCCTTATATGAATATGCACAAACAGATCAATTACAAGCGCAGGCCTCTTTTTGGCAAAAAATCAAGGATCAAGAGGAAGAAGGTTCTCCTTTCCAACTGCCTGCGCTTTCTAATATAGAAGAACATGCAGAGATCCTGTCGGTTCAGCTCACAAAGGAACAAACAGATATGTTACTTAGACAGGCCTCACAAGCATACCGAACAGAGATTAACGATTTACTGTTATCAGGACTCACGCAAGCCATTGGAAAGCCAATGCTCATCACGTTAGAAGGGCATGGACGCGAGGATTTATTTGAACAGATGGATTTGTCACGGACAGTCGGCTGGTTTACAAGCTCTTATCCTATTTTTATTCCTTTTATACAAACCGATGTTGCAAGACAAATCAAAGACGTCAAAGAAACCTTACGAGCTGTGCCGCAAAAGGGAATCGGCTATGGTTTGCTTCAATACATGACAGAACCTCGTTTACTCAAAACGGTAGCGCCGCAGATGAGCTTTAATTACCTCGGTCAGTTAGATCAGGCAGATGGCGAAGCCAAGCTTTATATAGCAGACGAAAGAAATGGACATGTTCACGATCCGAAAGCAGAAAGACAGCATTTGATCGATGTGTATGGATATGTGACAGATGGTCAGTTGCAGATGAACTTTATGATCAATCGGGAACTGCTGCAAGATCAAGAGGTGCGGTTGTTACCTGAACGTTTTAAAGAAAAAATGGAGATCATCTTGACGCATTGTGTTGAAACGAGCGGCGGCTTTACACCATCTGATTTTCCAATGGTTCAGCTCACGCAAAAGCAAATAGATGAACTTCCAGACAATGTAGTCGATGTGTATCCGCTGTCTCCAATGCAGCAAGGAATGCTGTTTCATGCACTGCTAGATCAAGCCTCACAAGCTTATTTTGGTCAGGTGCATATGACGCTCCAAGGCTTAACAAACGGTGATGCCTATGAACAAGCTTGGAACCTTCTTGTAGAACGTCATTCGATTTTGAGAACAAAATTCGCTTGGGAAGGGTTGAAGGAGCCTGTTCAGTTCATTCAATCAGAAGGAAGCATCCACCTCACTCAGCACGATGTGCGCCACCTGAGTGATGCGGAGCAAGAAGAGACAATCGAACAGTTTTTAGTATCTGATCGTTCAAAGGATTTCAATTTAGACCATATAGATGAACCGCTGATTCGGGTTGCTTTATTCCGTTGTGATGAGGAAAGATGCACGTTTGTCTTTAGTTTTCATCACATTTTAATCGATGGCTGGAGTTTGTTCAGTTTTATTCAGGAATCTTTTGCGATGTATTGCTCTCTTGTGGACGAACGAGAGATCAGTCTTTCTACAGTCCGTCCATATAAAGATTTTATCGAATGGCTGAAGAAGCAGGATCAAGAGAAGGCGCAAGAATTCTGGCAGCGTTATATGTCAGGCGTAGAGGAAGCGACACCGCTTCCAGGAGACGGCGAAGAACATGCTTCAGACCAAGAAGCAAGCATGGCGCAGTCCAGCGTCAAACTGACGCCAGAGATGCAGCAGAGACTGGAGAAGATGACTGGCAAGCAGAAGGTCACGATGAGCACACTGATTCAATCAGCGTGGGGACTGCTCTTGCACCTTCATTCGGGCGCAGAGGATGTCATATTTGGGGTGACCGTATCTGGCCGGCCAGCCGACTTACCAGAAGTGGAAAGCATGACAGGGCTCTTTATTAACACATTGCCGCTTCGTCTACCGATCCATTCGGACTGGACGATTGCGCGTTTGCTCGCCCATACACAGGAAACCGTTTTTCAGATGAGAGAATACGAGTATACCGTATTGCCAGATATTCAGCAGATGACGGAAATTCCAAATGGAGAGGCATTGTTTCACAGCATTGTCGTGTTTGAAAACTATCCGATTGAGTCCATTGAGCCGTATGGCGTACGCATTTTAGACATCGCCAGTCATGAAGAAACAAATTATGACTTAACCCTTGTCGCAGTACCGGGAGATACGCTGGAGCTTCGGATCACATACAACTTAAATCAATATACAGAAAAGCAAATACAAACGCTGATGCAGCAGCTGATTCACACACTTGAAGCCATGACAGAACAAGTGGATACGCCGCTATCTTCCTTCACCATTGTGACAAATGAGGAAAAAGAACGGATGATCAGTGATTGGGCGAAAAACGCACATGTCAGCGTGCTATACCCAGACCAAGAAGAAGTTTATGCAGGCGTACATGATCCTGCCTATGAAACGGAAATATATGTCCTGAATGAAGAACATCAGCTCATGCCAATTGGATTTCCTGGAGATATTTTTATCGGCGCCAAAGAGATCAAAGCACTTTTTGGAGAGCTAGCCGATTGGATGGAGGCGCATAAAATTCCGCATCCATTCAAACATCAAACAGGCGAATATCTTTATCCGACAGGGGATGTCGGCGTTTGGACGGAAGAAAGCAAGATTCAGATTTTGGATTGGATGTAGGAGGAGAAGAAGAATGCTAGTTAGTAGACGAAAAGGAAATGCAGCAAATCATATTGTCAGGATCAATGGAAAACGAATCGATCTCAAAGCATTAGAGAAAGTCTTCATGCTTCACTTTCCACTAAAGGAATGTGCGCTCATCCCGAAGAAAAATCAAGAAGGAGGCCTATCGCTTGTGCTGTTTGCACAGGCGAAGGACCCTTCGTTGACAAGAGAGGATTTGATGAGAGGCCCGCTTCATCCTGATGAAGTGCCAGCCGCACTCGTCCTCGTCCCTTCCTTGCCGCGAAAAGAAAACGGAGCGGTCGATACCGAGGCGCTGCTTGCCATTGATGTACTAGATGAAGAGGAACGGAGAAAGATAGAAGAGCGCACGAAAGCCATAGATGGAGTAGAGGAAGCAGCCGTTTTGATAGAGAGTCAGACAGAAAAACAAACACCCTATCATTTAGATGACCTCGTCCCAGATAGACAGCGTACAAATGGAAACGAATCGTTTTCAAAAGATGAAGTCAGCCAAACCATACAATCCTCCGTACAAGAAAAACCACCAGCTCTTGTTTATGGAGGTGATGTGATCAGAAAACCAGGTACACCAGTCACATTGACAGAGGTACTGATCCGAGCCGCCTTTATGTCACCAAATCGCGGAGTCACGTATCTCAAAGAAGGCGGTCATGAGGTGATCCAGACTTACCCGGAATTACTCACAGGAGCGGAACGTGTCCTATCTGGATTAAGGGCAGCCGGACTTTCAAACGGCGATCAAGTGCTGCTTCAATTGAAGGATCATCAAGATTTTATCACGGTATTCTGGGGCTGTATTCTCGGTGGAATCATTCCAACCCCAGTCTCTGTACCGCCTGTGTATGATGAAATGAATCAAGGTGTGAACAAGCTCAAGGGCGTGTTTCAGCTTCAAAATGAACCATTCATTATTACAAATGAAGCGAGTGCTGAGGACATTGCAGGGCTGCGAGAAACGTTTGAAGCAAAAGCGATTCCGATTTTAACAATCGAAACATTACTTGCCTGTGACCCAGATGAACAGCATTATGAACCAGAGCCGGATGAGCCTGTGCTTCAGCTGCTGTCCTCAGGAAGTACGGGTGTGCCAAAGTGTATCCGGCACAACCATCAAAGCATTTTATCTAGAATCATTTCCTTTGAGCAGGCAAATGGTTTCACGCATGAGGATGTATCAATGAACTGGATGCCGCTTGATCATGTAGGGGGCATTGTCATGTTTCATGTCCATGATGTCTACCTCGGCTGCCAGCAAATTAGTCCATCCATTGATCAATTTATCGAACGGCCGATGGTGTGGCTGGATTGGGTAGAAAGATACGGTGTCACAAGGACGTGGGCGCCAAACTTTGCCTTTGCGATGATGAATGAATATGAAGACGACATTCGCAAAGGGAGCTGGGATCTCTCCACCTTGACCTATATCATGAACGCCGCCGAAGCAGTTGTTCCTAAAGTGACGCAGCGTTTCATGCACATCATGGGTGAGCACGGATTAAGCCGCCATGCGATGGTGCCGGCTTATGGCATGTCAGAAACATCATCAGCCATTGTCCAGTCAAAAGAATTCATGCGTCATGATGATCAGGGTGGACAACTGACCATTGATCAGACCTCATTAACAAGTGAGATTCAATATGTGACGCACGATCATCCGCACAAGATAACTTTTACAGAAGTCGGTGCACCCATCCCTTCTGTATGGATTCGGATTGTAGACGAGCATCACCAAGTGTTGCCAGAAGATCAAGTCGGCCGCTTGCAGGTGAAGAGTCCAACGATTATGATGGGCTACTATCAAAATGAGGAAGCCAATGAAGAAGTATTTGCGGAAAACGGCTGGTTTCATACAGGAGATTTAGGATTTATTCATGAAGGGCGCCTTGTCCTCACAGGACGAGAAAAGGATATCATCGTCATCAACGGAGCGAACTATTTGAATTACGAAATTGAAGCCGTTGTGGAAGAAGTTGAGGGGGTTGAAGTCACCTTTGCCGCTGCGTACGGCATTTACAATCCCGAATCAAGTAATGACACACTCGCCGTCTTTTTTGTCACGCAGAAGGATTCGATAGAGGATCAAATCACAATGATTCAGCAGATTAGAGAGAGCATCATTCGCAAAATGGGAATCGAACCTGACCATATCATTCCGGTGAAAAAAGACCAATTTCCGAAAACAGAAAGCGGAAAAATCCAACGTGCCCAACTAGGTGCGGCACTGAAAGATGGGGTATTTCATGACATTGAACGTGCACTTGATCTTGCTTCGGAAAATGAACAAACCCTCCCAGATTGGTTCTTTAAACGTATTTGGGTAAAAGAGAATATCGGTCCATCTCAGCCAGTATCCACTGATCATGTACTCGTATTTGAGGATGAAAAAGGGCTTTATCCATCGCTTTATACACAATTTGAACAAATGAACCTGCCTTATGTTTCTGTGAAAAAGGGTTATGAATTTTTACGCCTGTCAAAAGGGATGTATCAGATGAACCCTCGAATCAAGGGGGATTACGTCAGGCTTGTGGCGGCGCTTGAAGCCGATGAATTAAAAATTGACCGTATGCTCCACTTGTGGAATGTATCAGACAAGGAGATGATTGCCAGCCCTGCGCAGTTCAAAGAACTGAATGCAAGCACTAGCCAATCCATTTTGTATTTGTATCAAGCATTGAGACAAGCAAATAAAGAGCCGATGCGTCTCGTTGTTGTCACAAAAGGTGGTCAATTTGTAAAACCGCAAGATGAGCTTCATGTGGAGAAAACGTCTCTTGCCGGATTATTAAAAACCATCCCGCAAGAATGGGAAGGGGCAGAAGTGTCTCACCTTGATATTGAAGCGGAGAATGTGGAACAGGATGCCAAACATATTGCGGACGAACTAGGTGCGATTCATTTGAAAGCAGAAGTGTCTTACCGGCATGGCCAGCGCCTCGTACCAAAGCTGGAAAAAGTGAATATGATGACGGCACCTCAGACAGAAGGGTTTTTAGAATATGAAGGCTTGTATTTGCTGACTGGCGGGCTTGGCGGTATTGGATTTGAACTGTCTAAGCAAATGCTCCAATTTGGCTTGAAGCTCGTGTTAATTGGACGGACATCCCTTGAAGAAGACAGAGAAAAAGAGGCGTCATTCTCACAACTGAAAGATCAGGGAGACGTCCTTTATGTACAAGCCGATGTGACGAATTTATGTGACGTCGAGCGGGCGATTTATGAAGCAGAAAAGCATTTCGGACAGTCGATCCGAGGAGCGCTTCATTTAGCCGGTGCTGGCAATGTATCTGAGCACTTTCAGCATGTGGATACGTACACACTGGCTCATACAACAGAAGAAGATTTCGTCAAAGAACTTTCAGGGAAGGCAGATGGTGCTTGGGTGCTGCAGGAAGCTTTCAAGCATGATCCGTCAGTTCCACTCGTCTTTTTTGGATCAGTAAATGGCTTTTTTGGCGGCACCACATTTGGCGCATATTCTGCGGCGAACAGCTTTTTAGATGGACTCGCACATGCCCTTACCTATCATGAGGGAAGAAGAGCGATTTCGTTGAATTTCAGCATGTGGGATAATCTTGGTTTGTCTAAGGGACATACTGGGGCTGCGCTAACCGTTCGCAAGGGCTTTCAATTGATTGGAAAAAAACAAGGACTCCATTCATTATGTCTAGGTGTTCGGCTGAATGAAGCGCATCTATTTATTGGCCTAGATGGGGCGAATCAAGAAATCGCTGAACATCTTCAACCAGCACCAATACCACATTTTGAAAAGAAACTGTACTATACGGTGCAATCAGGCAAAGAAGTGGATGCTGACAAGATCACAGACATCATAGAGGGGAAATGGGACATCAGGCAAGTGGAAGATATACCGAAAAAACAAGATGGCTCTATTGATCATGAAGCCCTCAAACAGTTCCATCACAAACATGCACAGCCGTTTGAAAAGCAATTGCCAGAAACGAAGACAGAGCAGGTGCTTGCGGCCATATGGGAGGATATTTTAGAAGTCGATCGTGTGTACAAAGAGGATCAATTCTTTGAACTTGGTGGACATTCATTAAAGGCCACTCAAACGATTTCTCGTATTAATCATGAGTTTTCAATAAAGGCACCGCTAAAAATATTATTTGAGAGCAAGAATCTGGCACACTTGGCACAAATGGTCGATGACATCAATGGAGCACCAGCCATTCAGGAAGTCGGCATTCCAAAGCTGGAAAAACGAACAAGCTATGAGCTGTCACACGCTCAAAAGCGAATTTGGTTCTTATCTACATTAGAAAAGAGCCATCATTACAATATATTAGGTGCTTGGAAGCTGATGGGCCAATTACACATCCAAACGTTAACAAAGGCGATCGGTCTCTTAACAAAACGTCATGAAGCACTGCGCGCAACATTTCAAACCATTGGCGGCAAGCCTGTTCAAGTCATCCGTGAAGATCTTCCGCCATCAGTAACCGTTGCGAATTTCTCATTATTTAATGAAAAAACAAGAGCGAGAAGATTGGAACAGCTGATTCAGCAAGAGGCGAACCGCATCTATGACTTAGAACGGGGACCGCTTGCACAATGGACAATTGTTGATATGGGGAAAGAGGAATATTACTTGCTTTGTGCGCAGCATCATATCATTTCCGATGCATGGTCGCTCAGCCTGCTTATTCAAGAATTAGAAGTCGTGTATGGTGCGCTATTATCAGAGAAAACGCCTGAGCTACCTGCACTTGAGATTGAATGGACCGACTATGTTCATTGGGAGAATGAGCAATTAAAGAACCACCATGAGGCTCAGAGCTATTGGCTAGAAACGTTACAAGGAGAGTTGCCGGTATTAGAGCTCCCGTTTGACCGTCCTCGTCCGCCGGTTCAAACATTTAATGGGGCTACAGAGCAAATCGTGATAGATGAACCGCTTGTTCGTCGTTTACATGCCTTGTCGAGGCAGCAGGGGACAACACTATTTATGACGATGTTGTCAGCCTATTATGTCCTGCTTCACAAGTTGTCTGGACAAACAGATGTCATTGTTGGATCGCCGATCGCTGGCCGTGATGTCGAACAATCAGAGAAGCTCGTCGGCATGTTTGTCAATACGTTGGCGCTGAGACAGGACGTTTCAAAAGCCGATACCTTTGCCGATTTACTGGCAAAGGTGAAAGAAATGACGTTAAAAGCCTTTGAGCATCAGCATTATCCATTCGACAAGCTTGTGGATGACCTTTCAATGGATAGAGACCTAAGTCGTTCACCGATCTTCCAAGTCGCCATGGGGTATGTCACTGATTCGCTGGATATCAACCTAAAAGGACTGACATCGGAACAAGTGATGGTCCATCATACCGTCTCTAAATTTGATCTCACCTTGCATGTATTTGAGCAGGAGGACAAGCTGTCTATCCATGTGGAATATAATACGGATTTATTTGAGCAAGAAACGATCCACCGTATGATGAATTATTATCTCAATCTGTTAGATGGCATGACGGCTCAGCCTGAACGGACATTTGCTGACTTTTGCGTCATGGACAAAACAGAACAGGATGCCATGATCATAGGGAAAAATCAAACTGACACGCCTTATCCAAAGCGTACGCTGCAAGAATTATTTGAAGAACAAGTGCAGCGTGACCCGCACCGGATTGCTGTATCTTATATGGAAGAGCATATGACGTATCAAGATTTAGACGAGAGGGCGACAAAACTGGCTGCCTATTTACAGTCAAAAGGCGTTGGACCCGGTTCACTTGTCCCGATGCTGTTTGATCGTTCGTTTGACATGATGGTCTCAGTTCTAGGGATCGTCAAGTCGGGTGCTGCTTATGTACCGATGTCACCTGAGTATCCAGATGCCCGTATCGGTCTGATCGTTCGCGATACACAAAGCGATATCATCTTAACCCAGTCGCATCTGATCAATCGTTTAGACGATCTGAGCGGCACAAAGATTGAAATGGACAAGCCGTTACCAGAAACAGGCGCAGTGTATCAAAGGGAAAAATCGATTGTAGGAGAAGACCAGCTTGCCTATGTTAACTACACTTCAGGCTCAACAGGCACACCAAAAGGCGTGATGCTTCCTCATGCAGGAGTGGTCCGCTTAGTGAAAGAAACAAACTATATTGAGCTTGGTTCAGAAGATAAAATGCTTCAGCTGTCTAATTATGCATTTGATGCCTTTACCTTTGAATTATGGGGAATGCTGCTCAATGGCGGTCAGCTGGTTCTGATCCCGAAATATGCTGCTCTGAATATGGACGAATTAACTCGTTTAATCAAAATGCATCAAGTCACAGCCAACTGTTTGCCAACTGCATTATTCAACCGGCTGATTGAGCATGATCCAAAAAGTGTGGCTGGATACCGTACATTACTCGTTGGCGGAGAAGCCATGTCTAGTGAGCATGCACGAAAGGCATTGCCACATATGAAGGGTGTGCTGATCAATGCTTACGGTCCAACAGAAAACACAACATTAGCGACCACTTATCAAGTCACACACGTACCCGAGGATGCAAGATCAGTGCCAATCGGTGTGCCAGTCGCCAACTCAACGGTTGTCATACTAGATGATCATCTCAATCCAGTACCTACAGGCGTCAAAGGAGAAATCTATATCGGCGGAACAGGGCTGGCAAAAGGATATCTGCATGACCCAGAGCGTACGCAGGAGCGGTTTATTGACAATCCATTCCCGGCATTAAAAGGGGACAAACTGTATCGTTCCGGTGACCTAGGGAAATGGCGGTCTGATGGCAGTATTGAATACCTTGGCCGAAAAGACAACTTGGTGAAAATTAGAGGCTACCGAATTGAATGTGGAGAAATTGAGACAGCCCTGCTCAAACACCCACAAGTAAAAGAATGTACCGTCATTGCTAAAACGTACGGCAGCTCAAAACGGCTGGCAGCCTACCTTGTCACAGATGGGGGAGAGCCTGTTCCTGGATGGAAAGCATTTTTACAGGAAAGCCTGCCAGGCTATATGATTCCAAGTTACTTTATCGTACTTGACGCAATTCCTGTCACAACAAATGGGAAGGTCGATCAAAAAGCATTGCCGGAGCCGACAGACGCAGTCTCTTCCTCACATGAAGACGATCAACCGGCAACAGAAACACAGCAGCTGATTGTGACAGCTTTCAGTGAAGTGCTTGGTGTCAAACGAGTAGGAATTCATGATTCATTCTTTGATTTAGGTGGAGATTCCATTATGAGTATTCAAGCCGTTGCCAAATTAAAAGAAAAAGGTGTCCGTGTTGATCCGAAATGGATTTTCATGCACCCAGCGCCAGCGCAGTTAGCGGCATATTTGGACACAGTGCCAGAAACAGGCGAGTCTGTCGAAAGAGCGCCGAAAGACTATGTGATCGAGTTGAAAAAAGGGGATCCGGCTGAACCGAGAATTTTCTTTGCACCGCCTGCTGGTGGAACGGTGATGGGTTATATCGATGTGGCCAAGCTCATGACACATGAAGGAGCTGTTTACGCCTTGCAGTCTCCAGGCTTGTATGAGGATGAAGAACCACAATTCCTTCATTATACAGAGCTTGTCACCATTTTTATTGAAGCCATTGAGACATTCTATCGACCAGGCATTGATTATTTGGCAGGGCATTCCATGGGCGGACATCTTGCTTACGGAATGAATCAGAGACTCTGTCATGCAGGAAAAGCGCCAAAAGGATTGATCATTTTAGATACGGTTCCGGTATTAAGAGATGAGGCAGATCAAGCGCTTCATGCCGATATGAACGAAGAAGAAGTGAAAATGCTGGCCCTCGTCCTAGGTATGGGGAACCTCGTCGGCATCAAACCAGAAGCATTACAAGGGCTCAGCTTCCAAGAAGTGAAGCAGAAAATCCTCAAAGAAGCAGAAAAGGATGAAGTCGTTCATCAATTTATGAATGATCACTATTTAGATAAATACTTGCAAATGCAGACTCATAATACCATCATGTCACAAGCCATTGAATTAGAAAAAGACCCATTCTCTGTGCCGTTTTATATTATACAAAGCAGCGATCACGCCACAGATTTCCAGAAGAAATTTGCCGATTGGGAAGCTTACACGAGAGAAACGTGCTCGTATTATCAAATAAAAGGCGACCATGTGACCATGATGAAAAGACCGCAGGCAGATCAACTTGCGCAGATTCTTGAAACGATCGTAAAGGGGTAAGGACGTATTGAACCAATTATTTAAAACCTTTGAAAAAAAATCAGATCTCATTCAGCTTATTTGTTTTCCTTTTGCAGGCGGATATTCCGCCTCTTACCGTCCGCTCTTTGAACAGCTGAAGGACACGGCCGAAGTGACAGCAGCAGAACCTCCGGGTCATGGAACGAACCTCATGCCGCTTGAAACAAGCATTGACCGGCTGGCTGAATTGTATAAAGAAGGACTGACAGGCAAATTAAACCGTCCATTTATTTTGTTCGGACATTCCATGGGCGGACTTGTGGTGTACAGGCTGACTCAGTTGCTAGAAAGGGAAGGCATCGATCCGGCAGCAGTTGTCATTTCTGCCATTCAGCCGCCGCAAACAAAAAGACAAATATTGACCCATTTATCGAATGAAGCATTTGTTCAGCATATTGCTGAAATGGGCGGGATTCCAAAAGAATTGTTAGAGAACAAGCCAATGATGGATTACTTTACACCATCCTTACGTGCCGACTATCAAGCATTAGAATCCTTCCAGCACACAGACAAAACAATCATTGAATCACCCGTTTATTTATTGAACGGAAAGCAAGATAAGAAATGTATTGAAGACGCAGACGGCTGGCTAACATGGGCAAACGCCATCGAACGCACTGATTTCGAAGGAGGCCACATGTATATCAACACACACCTCGAGCAGTTCGCAGAACATATGAGGCATGTCATTGAGCAGACAACAAAAAGGCAATTCATCAGCCAATAAAAGAAAACAACGGCCCCGTCAAACGAGGGCCGTTGTTTTCTATAGCTGAATATCATTTTAAACGCAGAGAAACTGCTATTTAGGATAACGTTTCAAAGAATCTTTTTTCAAGCTGACCTTCATCAAATATTTCTTCGGAAGTTTTTTTTTCTGAATGAACGATTTGTCCTTCATTTATAAAAAGGATCTCGTCACATAAGTTAGCGGCAAATTGCAGGATGTGTGTAGAAAGAATGATCGTTTTATTTTGAGCCTTAAATTCTCTTAGATGTCTTTTCATAAGTGTCATATTTGCTGGGTCTAGACCGGTAAATGGTTCATCTAATAAGATAATAGATGGATTGTGTAAGGTGGTTAATATAAAAGAAATTCTCTGCCTCATCCCTCGGGATAGAGAAGAAGAGCGAATATGGGCTTGTTTTTCAAGCCCATATTTTTCTAATAAATGTTGAATCTGTTTTTTATTTAACGGTTGTTCAACTAACATGGATTGATATTTAATCAATTCGAAGCATGTTAAGTTTTCAAAAAGTGTTGGATCATCTTCCATGTAACCGACAGTTGAAAAACCATTTGCTATATCCTTTTGTATGATCAATTCACCTTTATCTGGTGTGATCAACCCCGCGATTATTTCAAGAATGGTTGTTTTTCCAGCACCATTTTTGCCTAATAATCCAACAATTGAGCCTTTATGAAAATGTAATTCATGAATTGATATTTTGAAGTTGGACTCTGTATATTCCTTGATTAGATCATGAATTGAAAGCATACAATCCCTCACTCGAATAATGTTTTAACTGATTTGCAGTTTTTGTTAATCGTTTTATCCCAAAATAAAAACATGATGACGATGATGATCACTGTACAAACAATCATGATCGTATTTGCCGCAATAAAAGAGGCTAGGTTATATGAGGACATAACGGATAAGCCTAAAATGAAACTGAAGCAAAGGTTTAATGTTAATTTGCTCAGTGTGCTAGGAACTTGATACACATACTCCCATTTAAAATAAGGAAATAGAACAGTAGAACCAACTGTGCATACGCCTATTAAAACGCTACTAACTAACAAAGTAAATATCACATAAAAGGGGTGATCTACATTTATTGTAAAAGTAGAAAAGATAGCATATACAATACAAAAAAACATATGTAATAAAACGGATAATATCAACTTAGAGTTTATTTTGTTCTTTATAAAGTGAGGTAACCTATGTTTTAAAGGAATAATGGGACCATCAACATCAAAAGAGACATAAGATTGAAGGGCGTTAGAAATAAAAATCATAGGGAATATCACACTAAAGATAAACAAAAAATCATTTTCTATATTCAGTGTTTCGATTTGGTTTGTATGAACACCATACAGAATGAGAGTAAATAGACCACCAGATATTGTTAATATAAATAGTAAAACCGACCATTGTATTGGAGGGTTTCTCAAAAGAAGGGTGATTTCAAAAAATAAAATATGATCGAAAGATCTTGATGTTGTGTTTTGATGATTTCTATCCTTCTCATCTGAATGGAAGATAGGCGTATATCTAAGGTTCTTTTTCCAATTGATTAACAAAATAAGACAAGTAAGAAAGATCAAAGCAGCAAGCGTAAGCACCAATTGGTTAGAAAAAGGAATAGAAAATAATTCGAATTTAAAAACAAAAAACATCCAAGAAGCAATGATCCCAGTGGTGATGTATTGAATCATGGGTGTGATTGAAAAGAATCTAGGTCTAGTAAGAAGTAATAATAAGTTCAATCTAAGTAAATATCCGAATAATAACGAGCTAATGCCTAAGGCTCCAAGAATAAAAGAATGATACAAAGCATGTGTGTTTAAAATCATGCAGAAAGAACCTAAAAAAAAGCATATAAAACCAATCATGACACCGAAAAATTTACTCATATCTTTCCCAAAAATATATTGATCCATATTCAATTTCAGGATGGCCATTTGTTTTTTATCTGAAGAAAATAAGATTCGCATAAGACTTTTATCAAGGTGAATCGTTGTTAAAAAAATGAAAAATGAGATGTAGATGATTGATACGTTTTTGATAAAAAACGCAAGCAGTCCACCTAGGAAGAGTGGTGCTAGTATGTAGTTCATCGCAAATAACACATATAAATAAGGTCTGTTACGTTGATAGCCTCTTAACTCGTTGAGGATCAATATCTTTGTAAATACTATAAATATATGCACTCATAACACGTCCATTTTAGTTTGTATAATAAGGAAAGGTTCTCTCTCCTTATTATACAAAAAAATACAATACAATAAATGGTTTTGTTGTTAGTTTTGTCTAGTTCTTCTGTGTTGAATTCCCCTTCCTCACCACATTCCCGCCAATCACTCCGCCAATGACGAGCACAGCTCCGATGAGGTGAACCATATCAATCGTTTCATGTAAAATAAGGACGCCAGCGGCAATGGTAATGAAAGCAGAAAGATTGTTAAAGATACTCACCTTTGCTGCTTCAAGATGGGAAAGAGCATAGTTTGATAAATACGCTGTGAGCAGTGATGAGAGAATGCCTAAAAAGAGCATAGACCATACAAAGGATGGCTGCGTAAACGGACTAAAAAACTGCGGTAGTGTAGCATTTACCGAGTGCCGAATGAGAGCAGCAGCATTAAAGAAGACAAATCCAAAGAATGTCATCACGAAAGTCAGTTCAATGACATGGAATCGCCGTGTCATCACCCTGGCAAATACGCTATAGGCACTGGATGATAAGGCTGAAAGTAAGATCAGCACATAACCAATGAGATGAGAATGTTTCACATCAATTCCCTTCACCACAAAGAGGAGCATCACCCCGGACACAGAAAGAATGGTAAACAGCACTTGAATCGAGGTAGGGCGTTCCTTTAAACACCATGCTGCAAGCACCATTGTCAAAATAGGGATGGTCGCCTGAATAATGCCGGCCTCTGATGAAGAGGTGAACATCAGCCCCCACACTTGAAATGCAAAAAACAACACAGGATAAAGCAAGGAAAATGGGACAATGTAAATGAGATCACGCCATTGAATGGAAAAACGGTACTTTTTTCGTAAAAATGGAAATAGCAAAAGAGCCGCTGCGAAAGAAACAGTAAATCGGTGTGCCAATACATCAATCGGATTCGCTGATGCTAAGGCTACTTTGACAAACAAGAATGAAAAACCAATAATGCAGGCGTATGCGATCGAAGCAGCATACGCTTTTTGTTTTGACATATCCATCAGAATTCTCCTTACAAGAGCATGCATGCTTCAGTTGAATTGACCGGTTCTGTCTTTTTATCGTAAACGGATCAAGTAAAGTGTACAATAAGAGTTATTGATATCTGTACCGGTACAAGGAGGGTAGTACTGTGAGGAAATATGATCAGCTTGTGTTGAATATAAAAAACAAAATCGAGAGCGGTGAATACAATGCTGGAATGAAAATTCCATCCATTCGTCACTTAGCGGCTCAATATGCTGTGAGCAAAAGCACTGTCATAAAAGCACTAGACACATTAGAGCGTGAACACTTGCTGTACTCTGTAGAAAGAAGTGGCTATTTTGTCGTGAAAACCAATCAGTCAGCCGTTAAGAAGGGCAGCACATGGATTGATTTTGCTTCCTCTGCGCCTGATCCCATTGTATTTCCATATGTCGATTTTCAGCACTGCATCAATCAAGCGATTGATCTGTATCAAAATGATTTATTTATCTATGGCACCACCAATGGATTACCATCTTTACTGCCAATCATTTCAAAGCGTTTAACGGATTATCAAGTGTTTGCCTCTCCAGAACAGATCGTCATGACTTCTGGTATTCAGCTGGCTTTATCGATTTTAAGCACCATCCCGTTTCCAAATGGAAAACAGACCATATTGGTCGAACAGCCAGGCTATCACCTATTCCTCCAATACTTAGAGAAAAACCAGCTGCCTGTCCGGGGGATCCAGCGGACGGAAAACGGACTCGATCTTCAGGAATTGGAGCGTATCTTCCGAGAGGAGGATATTCGCTTTTTCTATACGATGCCAAGGTTTCAAAACCCGCTTGGAACGAGTCTGTCGAAACAAGAAAAAATAGCGATTGCAGCCCTTGCCGAAGCATATGATGTCTACATCGTTGAAGACGATTATTTGGCTGATTTAGAATTCGATACAAAAAGAGACCCGATCTATTCATATGATCAGGCGGGGAAGGTCATTTATTTAAAAAGCTTCTCAAAAATCATTTTTCCGGGGCTTAGAACAGGTGCTGTCGTCTTACCAAACGAGCTGATTGGCCCCTTTAGTGAACATAAACGGCTTATTGATATCGACAGCTCGATGCTCTCGCAGGCTGCTTTAGAAATTTATTTGAAAAGCGGGATGTTTGAGCGTCATAGAGAAAGGATGCAGGCGACCTATAGAGCTCGATCCAAACAACTTGTGGCCTGTTTGAAAAATGATCAAGGTGCTTATGCGCTGGGAGAAGAGGAGCCAGCTACCCACACCCACGTTCGTGTCGACCGGTCCATTCCAATGAATCAGCTCATTCAGCAGCTAAAAAAGGCTTCTGTGATGGTTCAGCCGATCGACCGCCATTTCATTTCAACTTATCAAAAGGAGCCTATACTTCAGCTGAACATTTGGCATGTAAAAGAAGAGGAAATCGCACGAGGCGTCGATTTGCTAAAGTCATCACTTCAACAAATCACACGTTATTAAGACGAGATAGCATGTTCTCACAAGTGAGTATATCGACGTGCTCAGCCGCAGCAGGTTTTCTTGTACAAACCGCCATTTGGTAGGCAGGATCAAGCGAATATGTTTGGACAACGCAAGGGGCTTCGTGATCAGGTAATCTCAAAGTAGCCTGTCCATCCTCTGACAAGCGAGCGGTAAAGGATGAAAGACCATAGGATATTCCCTTCCCTGTCAGCTTGATAAAAGCCTCCTTCATGGACCATAAATGAAAGAAATAGGCTTCCTGCCGTTCTGCCGGCTGTGAGAGTAAATCTTGATATTCGTCAGCTGAAAAAAATCGTTTGGCAATGGCTAAATCAATCGGTTTAATCTCTTCAATATCAATGCCAACAGGCGCATCATCTACTGCGCCCACGACCCAATCACCAGAGTGAGAAAGATTAAAATGAAAAGAAGGAATTTGCCGGACAACAGGCTTTCCATTCCCTTCTGTTTCAAAAATGATCTGTTCCATAGGCAGTGTGTACATCTCATGAATGATGTGACGAATCAGTACCTCACCTAAAAGCGTTCTTCTTGCATCGATCAAAAAACGAAAGCGCTCAGCGGCGGCGCGTTTTTCAAGTGATACAAAAGGCTTCAGCTGTTCTATTTGTTTTCGTGCATTTCTATCATCTAAAGGTTGTAATTGAATAGCGAAAATCTTCATAAAGGACCTCAATTTTTTACATTTATTGTACCATTGGATGAACCTCTGCAAAAGAGAAACAGACATCCTGTTCAATGAAAGCACAAAATGACAGGAAGGTGCGGGCAGTTCTCGATATAGTGGAAAAGGAAGGAGAGGGAAAAATGATTCACTTGATCATGGATAGTATCAATTATATGGAAGAGAGGCTGGATCAGCCTTTGCAGATCGAAGAAGTGGCAGAGGCCGCCTGTATGTCTAAATTTCATTATCAGCGGCTATTCCATATGCTGACGGGAATTGCAGTAGCAGAATATATTCGCAAAAGACGATTAACCCTTGCGGCAGAAGAATTCATGACCAAGCAAGTGAAAGTCATTGATGCGGCGGTGAAGTATGGCTATGAAACCCCAGAGTCGTTTGCGAAAGCCTTCAAGCGGCATCACGGATATACACCGGCAGCAGTGAAAACAGGCAAGTATACAGTGAAAGCCTATCCCCGTCTCTCCTTCGAACTTCAAATAAAAGGAGTCGAACCGATGCATTATCGAATTGTGGAAAAGGATTCATTTTCAATCATGGGCAGAAGACTAAAGACAACAACAAAGAATAGCCAAAACAAACAGGATATTCCCGCCTTTTGGAAGCGTGTCAATCAAGAAGGATGGACGGATTCACTGGCTCATGCAGCTGGAGAACTCGGATATATCGGTGTATGTGCGCATTTTGATGAAACGCTTGAAACATTTGACTATATCATTGGGATTGAGCAAGGTGAGGAAGAACCAGATTCGACCATGACAGTCGAGCAGATTCCGGCCAGTACGTGGGCTGTATTTCAGGCAAAGGGGCCTGTCGAAACCGCTGTGCATTCAACATGGACACGTATTTTCACAGAATGGTTTCCTGCCTCAGGATATGAGCATGCTGGGGGAATGGAGATGGAAACGTATCCTTTAGATGGAGAGATACATTCTCCAGATCATGTGACATTGATTTGGATTCCAATCCGTAAACAATCATAAAAAAGGCAGCGTATCTCGCTGCTTTTTATCCTTGTTTGAGGACATGAACACCGTTTGGATCGGTCGTATTCATCCCATGAGAATCCATCATCTTCACTTCAAGTAAAGAGAGACGTTCTCCCTTTTTCCAATGAATAGGTTGTGTCAAACCGTCCAGCAACTGATCGACCGCAGGTGTATGAGTCAAATCAGGTACTGCGATCGTCATCTCGGCAATTGCTTCTTCACCAGTTTCAATCACATCTGTCCGCCGCTGCAATTCAAGTCTTAAGCGCATCGGTGTAGAAAGAAACGTTCTTCGCTCCCCGGTCTGGATTGCCCAGTTTCTCTTTTGCGCTTGTACCAGCAACTGATCATATTCATCATCAGTCACTAGAAAGCCGATGTGATCAAAAAGGACTTTTTTACTATAACCAAATGTGATATTGATCTGTCCCTTTCTCATCTCAATGATTCGGAAAGAGGGCTTCTTCTCTCTAAAATCCTCCCATGTCAGCGGAGGGGGAAAGGAACCTTCCTTTGCGAAACGTCCCTTTACTTCAAAGCCTAATGAGGTGTACGCCTGCTCCGTCTCCTCAACAAATGGTGTCCAATAATGATAATGGAAAAGCTGCATCAGAGGATCATCTCCTGTTTTAAGAATATTGCGTCTATTTAGTTTAGCACAAAACAAGCCATTCTTTTAGTAGAATGGCTTGTTCTTATCGGGTAAGGGTTTGAACAGGTTTCTCCGCTGTTTTTGTAATGAGCAGCTGCAAGAGCCGTGTCGATTGTGGCAATGAAAAGCGAAGGACGAGTCCAGTAAAGATGGCCGTCAGAATCGTTCCAATGCCAATCGGGCCGCCGAGCATCCATGCAAATAGAAGCACGGTTAACTCAATACCATTTCGAACCCACTGTACGTTCAGCCCTGTTTTTGCTGAGATGAGCAGCATTAATGAATCTCTTGGCCCAGCGCCAAGATTAGCTGAGACATAAATGCCAACGCCATACCCAGACACAATCACGCCCGTAATAAATACATATAAAGCAGGTAAATACCCATGTGGTGCAGGTAATACTGCATTAAAGAAATCAATAAACACGCCGATCAGCACCATATTGAGCAGGGCACCGATCTTTGGAAAAGATTTCGTGAAAACAGATGTCAGTGTCACAATGAGTGCACCAATAATGATCGACCATTGTCCAATGGTTAAACCAAAATGCTGAAACAGTCCATAATGAAAAGCGTCCCACGGACCAATGCCAAGGATCTTTCCTTTCACTGTCAGCGATAGTCCAAAAGCAAGTACAATCAATCCAACAAAATAAAAAAACCAACGTAAAAGATGTTCCCGCTTCAAAAGCTTTCCCTTCTTTCTTAAACACTCGATTTCAATCGTAACATACTCGCACGCCCCTTTAAATGGCTTTGCTCAATTGTAATCGCTTACTCGATAAAAAGAATTTTTTCCATAAAAAGAGCAGAAAACATCAAATGTTGGAGCAAGACTTTTGAATTGTTTTTTTTAACAAAGCGAACCAATAATTAACAATTTTTATGAAAACAAGAAAAAAATTCAATATAAAATGACAAAAAACCAACCTTTATCCAATTAAAGAATAATCAAGATAAAATAGAATAGATTGTATGTAAATTGCGCCGTTAGGCCTGTTTTTATTGATAGATAAAATATTTGATACACAATAAAAAAACTTGTTTTATTGGAAAAAACATAGATGGAGCAGATGTCGAAAGCTGTATATGACAAAAGGGCTATTTTTGTCGAAAATAGTCTTTTAGTCATGTTGAGGGTTCTGAAATGTTACTGATATTCTTTACCAAAGTGTGGGAGGTGAACTGGTACATACCATTATGATTTAGAGCAGGGAAAAGGGGATGTCAAAAAATGAACATATTAAAAAGAACGAGTCAATTATTTCTAATATTGGTGCTGATTGCTGGGAATTTATTAACAGTTTCGCCACCTGTTACGAAAGCCGCTGGGACAGTGGTTGTCAATAACGCAGATTCCTACATGATTGGAAATGGGAAGTTAGTTCTTTATCAGCTTGATGGGCAAAATCCAACAAACGTAAAGGCTAGTGTACAGGTGAAGGGAATTAATTCGACTGTAGTGAACGGTGTTGCTGTGAATGATCAAGAAAACACTGTGTATGCAACTACGACAGCAAGTGGAGAGCCAGTTCTTTATAAAATAAATGCGACCACTGGACAAGCAGAGCGTGTAGGTGTTTTAGGCGGAAGAGCGCCTAATGCCGTTGTTTATAACGGTAAATATATTCATTCGTATGCGGTTGATGGAGAACCCTACCTTGCAACGTACGACTTAGCAACTGGTCAAAAAACGGCCAAGAAAATTGTCGGTTATGACGTTGGCCCTGGCATTGGCGGAGACATTGGCGGAGACCTTGTTGTCGATAAGGATGGCTATCTTTGGTTCGCATCTAATACCAGTGGGTCCATTGCGCAAATGAATCCTGAAACAGCTGAAGTCATTCGAGTGATTCCAATCACAAATGCAGATGGTAAACCGATTGAGGGAGGAGTACGAGGAATTAGCTTTTTGCCAAATGGACAAATGCTATTACAATCAGGAAAAGATGATTCTATTGGTCATTCTACTCTTTTTACACTTGATGCGAAAACATTAAGTACAACATATATGGGCACTGTAGGTGATTCATTATCTTACGACTTAGCTTCAAGGGTGAAGCCTGAATTCGATCCATATCCTCCTAACCTTGAATCAGAAAAATCTGTTGCTTTACAGAAAAAAGCAGAAGGCAACACAGATGAAAAGCATCCAGAAGTAGGCGACACTTTGCTTTATACAATTAGAGCAAAAAATACGGTGCAATTCGGCATTCTTAAAAATCTGATCATATCAGATAATCTTCCGAGCAGCTTAACCTATGTTTCTGGATCTCTTAAGGTAGATGGCACAAGCGTAACAGATGCAAAGGATCAAGACAAAGGTGATTTTACAAACGGTACTGTGACAGGTCAAATAGGTGATGTGAAAGACACCGATTGGCACACTGTGACATTTGAAGCGAAAGTAGCAAAAGGGCAAGCTGGCAAGGATATTCAAAATACAGCGAATGTCAAAGGGGAAAACACACCGCCAGACAATCCAACAACAAACATAGAAATTTATCCTCGTGATCCGAAGCTTGAATCAGAAAAATCAGCGGTCTTACAGAAAAAAGCAGATGGGAATACAGATGAGAAGCACCCAGAAGTAGGGGACACATTGCTGTATACCATTCAAGCCCGTAACGCTGTTGAAGATAGTGTAATAGAAGACCTTGTGATTTCTGACAAGTTACCTCAAGGATTATCTTATGTACCAAATTCACTTCAGGTAGATGGAAATCCAGTCACAGATGTAAAAGATGACGACAACGGTGATATGACAGACGGAACTGTCACTGGAACGTTCGGTGAAGTGAATGATACGAAATGGCATACCGTGACGTTTGAAGTCACAGTTGAAAAAGGCCAGGCAGGCAAAGATATTCAAAATACAGCGAGTGTCACAACCGGCAACACACCGCCAGACGAGCCGACAACGAATGTAGAGATCTATCCTCGTGACCCAAAGCTGACTTCTGAAAAATCAGCGGTCTTGCAGAAAAAAGCAGATGGCAATACAGATGAGAAGCATCCAGAGGTCGGTGATACACTTCTTTATACGATTAAAACAAAGAATACGATAGAAGACAGTCTCGTTGAAAATTTAGTGATCTCAGACGAACTGCCGGAAGGATTAGCGTATGTGCCGGATTCACTTCAAGTGGATGGAGAGGCAGTCACTGACGCAAAGGATGACGATAACGGAGACTTCACAGATGGTACCATTTCAGGACAATTTGGTGACATTCAAGATACAGATTGGCATACCGTGACATTTGAAGTGACGGTTGAAAAAGGACAATCTGGCAAAGACATTCAAAATACAGCGAGTGTCACAGGTGAAAACACACCACCAGACGATCCGACAACAAAAACAGAAATCTATCCTCGTGATCCAAAGCTGGAATCAGAAAAATCAGCGGTCTTGCAGAAAAAAGCTGAAGGTAACAAAGATGAGAAGCATCCAGAAGTAGGAGATACCCTGCTTTATACAATTAAAACAAAGAACACGATAGAAGACAGCCTTGTGGAAAATCTAGTGATCTCAGATCAATTACCAAAAGGGCTGACGTATGTCGCTGGGTCTCTTGAAATTGATGGAGAATCTGTCACAGATGTGAAAGACGACGATAGCGGAGACTACACAGATGGAAAGGTCACAGGTTATTTTGGTGATGTGAAGGACACGGACTGGCATACCGTGACGTTTGAAGTGACAGTTGAAAAGGGACAGGCTGGTCAAGACATTCAAAACACTGCCGAAGTAACAGGTGAAAACACACCGCCAGATGATCCAACAACGAAAACAGAAATTTATCCTCGTGAACCAAAACTAGCATCAGAAAAGACAGCGAGCATTCAGAAAAAAGCAGAAGGGAACACAGATGAAAAAACACCACAGGTAGGCGATACCCTTCTTTATACGATCAAAACAAAGAATCTTGAAGAGGACAGCATCGTCGAAAATCTCGTGATTTCAGATCAACTGCCAGAAGGTCTTGAATACGTCGAAGGGTCATTAAAAGTAGATGACCAAGCCGTCACAGATGCAAAAGATGACGATAACGGAGATTACACAAAAGGCACAGTCACCGGACAATTTGGTGATATCAAAGACACGGACTGGCATACTGTGACGTTTGAGGCGAAAGTAGCCAAAGGACAAGCAGGTAAGACCATTCAAAATACAGCAAAAGTAACAGGCGAAAACACGCCGCCAGATGAGCCGACAACCGAAACAAACATTGATCCAAGAGATCCAAAGCTTGAATCAGAAAAAACATCTGAGATTGCTCAAAAAGCAGAAGGCAATACAAATGAAAAACAAGTTCAGGTAGGCGACACCCTTCTTTACACCATCAAAACAAAAAATAGTGTAGAAGACAGTGTCATCAAAGATTTAGTCATCGCAGATCAACTACCAAAAGGTCTTGAATATGTCGAAGGGTCATTAAAAGTAGATGGACAAGCCGTTACAGATGCAAAAGATGACGACAACGGAGACTACACAAAAGGCACAGTGACCGGTCAATTTGGCGATATCAAAGATACGGACTGGCATACAGTGACGTTTGAAGCAAAGGTCGCAAAAGGCCAAGCGGATAAAACCATTCAAAACACAGCAAAAGTAACAGGCGAAAACACGCCGCCAGATGAGCCGACAACCGAAACAAATATTGATCCAAGAGATCCAAAGCTTGAATCAGAAAAAACATCTGAGATTGCTCAAAAAGCAGAAGGCAATACAAATGAAAAAGAAGTACAAGTAGGCGACACTCTCCTTTACACCATCAAAACAAAAAATAGTGTAGAAGACAGTGTCATCAAAGATTTAGTCATCGCAGATC
Organism: Bacillus sp. iso_77; assembly: GCF_056173625.1. Lineage (NCBI taxonomy): Bacteria > Bacillati > Bacillota > Bacilli > Caryophanales > Bacillaceae > Bacillus > Bacillus sp. iso_77. The sequence goes on from NZ_CM149683.1 coordinate 436,549, forward strand.
AACTACCAAAAGGTCTTGAATATGTCGAAGGGTCATTAAAAGTAGATGGACAAGCCGTTACAGATGCAAAAGATGACGACAACGGAGACTACACAAAAGGCACAGTGACCGGAGAATTTGGTGATATCAAAGACACGGACTGGCATACGGTGACTTTTGAAGCGAAGGTCGCGAAAGGAACTGAAGGTAAAACCATTCAAAATATCGCAGTTGTGAAGGGCGAGAATGTTGACGAACCAGACAAACCTGAAAACTCAACAACGGTAGTACCGCCGCATGTGCCAGAGGTGCCAGCAAATCCAGAGCAGCCTTCTCATTCAGAACCGGATACACCTGGTCATCATCTTCCGAACACTGCAACAGAGATGTACAACCTTTTACTAGCAGGATTTGCACTTGTACTAATAGGTGCATCCCTTATTGTATGGAAAAGAAGAAAAAGAAACGGATAATCGTCCATGTTTCAAAAAATCATCTCAGCTCTATTGATTACAGCAGGTATTTGTCTTGTGATTGTAGGATATATGAAAATCGTTGATGGACAAAGACAAGTAGATCAATCATTCCAGTCAGCGCAAGCAGCCATCCAGCAAAAGGGGAAAATGGATTCCTCTTTTGTGCCGGAGGCTGGTGAAACCATTGGGCTCTTGCACATTCCAAAGTTAAACGCTGAGTTACCAATTGTAGAAGGAACAGCGGCGGAGGATTTGGCAAAGGGAGTTGGTCATTATCACGAGAGCTATTTTCCTAACGAACAGGGACAAATCGTTTTATCTGGGCATCGTGATACTGTGTTTAGACGAACAGGAGAACTTGTGAAAGGGGATCAACTTGTCATAGAGCTTTCATACGGTCGGTTTACCTATGAAATTGAGAAAACAAAGATTGTGAAAAAAGATGATCAAAGTATTATTACACTACAACAGGAAAAGGAAGAACTTGTCCTCACCACATGTTATCCTTTTTCTTTCATTGGTCCTGCGCCAAACAGATATATTATATATGGGAAGCGTGTTTAGCCACTGGATCAGCCTGCAGCTCATTCTTTCATTAACCGATTAGAGCGCTTAATCCCTTGATAAACAGGGAATCTTCTATATCATATCTAGAGATGCAGGGGGGGTCAATTTGTTAAATAAAGAAGATGTAAAGTATATAGATAACGTTGGGAGAATTGTCCTGCCGACAGATATAAGAAAGCGGTTGAAAATTCATCCACAAGATTTTATTGAAATCTATCAAGAAGAAAGTCACATTGTGATAAAGCCTTATTGGCAGGATAAACCTTGTATCGTTACAGGGCAAGTCACCTGTTCCAATAAGGCGCTGTCAGGCGGTGTAGTTGTCAGCCCAGAGGGAGCGAGACTGCTCCTGCAAGATTTACTAGCGCTGCGGCTGCAAAAAGAGATATAAAAAAAGGCTGTTCTCACATGATGAGAACAGCCTTTTTGATCATACTGGATTCAAAATCCGATTTAAGAATTGTTTTGTTCGTTCTTCCTTTGGTCGTTTGAAGATTTCTTCAGGAGGACCTTGTTCGACGATGACGCCGCCATCAATAAAAATCACTTCGTCCGCCACTTCTTGGGCAAACTTGATTTCATGTGTGACAACCGCCATCGTCCAGCCTTCTTTCGCTAGATCTTTCATGACCTTTAAGACTTCTCCGACAAGCTCAGGATCAAGCGCAGAGGTTGGTTCATCAAAAAGCATAAGCTCTGGCTGAATGGCAAGTGCACGGGCAATGCCGACACGCTGCTTTTGACCGCCTGACAGCTGGAAGGGATACAAATCTTTTTTATCCTCAAGTCCTACCTTTTGCAGGAGCTGAATCGCTTCTTTTCGCACCGCTTCTTTCGGACGGCGCTGGACTTGGACTGGACCTTCCATCACATTCTCAAGAACAGTGCGATGTGGGAACAGATGATAATCTTGAAACACCATGCCTGACTTCCGGCGAAGCTTGAGCAAATCAGCTTGTTTATTTTTTTTAGAAAAATCAATCGAGAAATCATCGAAGGTAAAGGAGCCGGCATTTGGAATTTCAAGTGCATTTAAACAGCGAAGCATCGTTGTTTTTCCTGAACCTGATGGACCAAGAATCGCCACAACCTGCCCTTTGTTGATCGTAAAATCAATCGACTTTAAAATCTCATTTTCACCAAAGGATTTGTTTAAGCCTTTGACTGTTAGCATGTCGTTCCCTCCTTACCTTGCGACATATCGATCAAGTCGTTTTTCAATTTGGTGTTGAACGAGCGATAGAATGAAGCAGAATACCCAATAAATCAGGGCTGCTTCCATATAAATAAATAAAATTTGATCCAAGTTCGCCGCAGCAATTTCTTGTGATTTACGGAACATCTCTGCCACGAGGATTTGGGAGGCAAGCGATGTATCTTTCACCAAACTAATGAATGAATTAGACAGCGGCGGAATCGATACACGCACTGCCTGCGGTAAAATCACGCGGACGAGCGTTTTGCGATGGGTCATCCCAATCGAATACCCCGCTTCCCATTGTCCTTTTGGAACAGATAGGACGGATGCACGAATAATTTCCGAAGCATACGCACCTACGTTTAAAGAAAAAGCGATGATAGCACTTGGATATGGATCAAGTGTGATATTAAATGTCGGAAAGAAATAGAAAATAATAAACAATTGCACAAAAAGCGGCGTTCCGCGAACAGCCGACACATAGATAGAAAAAATCCATCTGAGCGCTTTGATTTTAGACATTCTAGCAAGAGCTGTCACAAGCGCAATAAAAAGACCAATGATAAAGGCAATGATGGCGAGGGGAATTGTATAATAAATTCCCTGCATCACCATTGGCCAAAAAGATTGCTGAAGAAGATCCCACGGAATGACGACTCCGAGGATATTATTTTGTAACATCTTCACCAAACCATTTCTTAGAAATCTTAGCGAGTGTACCATCTTTCTTCATTTCTTTTAGTGCGCCATTCACTTTGTCAACGACTTCGCCGCTGCCTTTTCTGAAGGCAAAATACGTTTCTTGTGGATCTCCTGTTTCAAATGCAACTTTTAGGTTTTTGTTACCGCTTGTTTTCAAGTAATTCAAGACAGCCAATTTGTCATTGAACGTCAAATCAGCACGCCCTTGCTGAATCAATTGAATGGATTGTGCAAGACCTTCAACCCCTTCAATTTTAGCGCCAGCATCTGTAGCTAATTTGTTATAGTTACTTGTTAATGATTGTGCTGCTTTTTTGCCTTTCACATCAGAAAGTTTCTTGATGTCATTGTTATCTGATTTTGTCACAACAATGGCTTGAGATGTTGTGTATTTATCAGAGAAATCATATTGATTTTCACGTCCAGTTTTACCAACTTGGTTCGCTACCACATCAAAACGTTTTGAATTCAGACCAGCAAACATGCTGTCCCATTGTGTTTCTTTGAATTCTGGTTTTAAGTCAAGACGTTTTGCGACTTCTGTGATGACCTCGACATCATAGCCAGTTAATTTATCTGTCTTTTTGTCATGGAAGGTGAAAGGAGCATATGTACCTTCTGTACCGATGGTTAATACGCCTTTATCCTGAATGGACTTCCAAAGGTCACCTGATTCCTTAGACCCAGATTGTTTATTTGCGCTGTCGTTTGCAGCTGATCCACATGCTGTGATCAATGCAACACAAGCGCCTAAAATAATGGCAAAGAACATTTTTTTCATTTTATTCCCCACTTTTCTTGTTGGTATTTACAACATATGATCTTACAGAGAAGCAACCTAAAAGTAAAGCATTTGAAACTAGCTTGAGCGAATCTCACCAACTTTATGCCTTGAACTGGTTGAACGGATAAACGATAGAACTATACCCAAAACAAAAGGTGGATAAAACCAAACGCATTCTCAAACGATGATGAAGAGAGTTCGATTGATGAGAATGTGAGATAGACTACTTAATGGTAAAATATGCTATGATTTTCACATCGAAAGAAGTTTATGTGGGTGTTGATCAGTTGACTTAAATGACTTTCTAAAGTACAAGATCCTCCAGTGAACAAACGGAATAAAAGGGAAGTGTGATCATTTGCATACATTGAAACAAAAACCTGTCATGATTTTAGTACACGAAATATACGGAATAAATGATCATATGAAGAGTATGATCGATCATTTTGACAAAGCTGGTTTTGAGGTTTATTGTCCTCATTTATTAGGACAGGCTAAACACTTCCCTTATGCCAGTGAGAATGAGGCATATGACTACTTTATGAATAAAGTTGGTTTTGATGAATCGGTAAAGATCGTATTGAATGTGGCAAAAGAGTTAAAAACGAAAAATGCAGAGAGAGACATATGTCTGATAGGTTTTAGTGTGGGGGCAACAATTGCTTGGCAATGCAGCCAATATGATCAGTTGTTTACCGGAGTGATTGGATTTTATGGTTCACGGATAAGAGATTTTCTCGATATGACGCCTGCCTGCAATACGCTGTTATTTTTCCCGGAAGTTGAAGCATCTTTTAACCCTCGGGAGGTTGCGAATGTTTTGGAGAAAAAGGAAAAGCTTTGCGTGAAAATAGTAAAGGGGCAGCATGGGTTCGCCAATCCAGATTCTACGACTTTTCACGCTGAATCTAAAAATCGCTGCTTTCAAGATATAGATGGTTTTATCAAAGAGTGTCTACAAAAGAAAAATGACTCATGACTGTTTGAAATGAGACTCGAATAGAGGGAAATGAAACCAGTGTGTCATGTAAGTTTGCATGCTGGTTTTTTCGTGCAATTCTTTTGGATAGAAGGCATCCTATCAAATGATCAGAATCACCGTATAGTTGTGCGAACATTACTAAAATAAAGACTTTGTGTCAGTGACGATAGAAGGAAGCATATTTATTATAAAAGATGTATAATTAGTAGGTTGTTTTGAAAATGGAATAATCACATGGAGACATGTTTTGATAACAGAACATCTTAGAAGAAGGAGGGCATCATTGTGGATGTTGGACAAAATCAGCCCGAACAATTGAAAAGGGCGATGACCTCCCGCCATTTATTTATGATTTCTCTTGGCGGTGTCATTGGGACAGGCTTTTTCCTTGGAACAGGCTATACGATTGGACAAGCAGGGCCAGTTGGAGCTGTTCTTTCCTATATAGTGGGCGGATTGATTATGTATTTAACCATGCTGTGTTTGGGAGAGCTGTCAGTCGCGCTTCCTGTGTCGGGGTCGTTTCATACGTATGCGACGAAATTTGTGAGTCCTGCAGCAGGTTTTGCTGTTGGCTGGATTTATTGGCTTGGCTGGGCAGCCACCGTGGCGCTGGAATTTTTATCAGCAGGGCAGCTGATGAGACGCTGGCTTCCACAAGTGGATGTGTGGATTTGGTGTCTCATATTTGGGCTGTGTTTGTTCTTATTAAATGCCAGGTCAGCGAAAGCGTTCGGGGAGTCGGAGTTTTTCTTTTCAACCATTAAGATTGTTGCCATCTTACTATTTATTGGCGTAGGCGGAGCGGCGATGTTTGGTTTTATTCAAACGACGAGCGGGGAACCAGCTCCTTACTTTAGTCATTTTGTGAGTGACGGTCTGTTTCCGAATGGCTTGCTGGCCGTTGTCGTCACGATGATCACGGTGAATTTTTCGTTTCAAGGGACGGAGCTGATCGGGATTGCGGCAGGAGAAAGTGAAAATCCGGAGAAAACCGTACCTCGCTCTATTCATCAGACGGTTTGGCGCACCCTTGTCTTTTTCGTTTTATCTATTTTTGTCTTAGCGGGTATGGTGCCTTGGAAAGAAGCGAGTGTGCTGCAAAGCCCATTTGTCACTGTGTTTGAGAGAACGGGCATTCCTTATGCGGCAGATATCATGAACTTTGTCATTATCATTGCTTTATTATCTGTGGCGAACTCTGGCCTATATGCCTCTACGAGAATGCTGTACTCTTTGTCGAAGGAAGGAATGGCAGGGAAGGCGTTTAGACGAGTCAATCAGCGGGGCATCCCGATGAATGCCTTACTGCTCACTTTCCTGTTTACAGGTATTTCGTTATTATCAGGATTCTTTGCAGAGAAAACCGTTTTTGCTTGGATCGTGTCTATTGCGGGCATGAGTGCCCAAACCGGCTGGATTACGATTACATTATCACAGCTGCTTTTCCGCAGAAGATATTTGAAAGCAGGCGGAAAGCTGGAAAACCTAAAATTTAAAACCCCTCTTTATCCGGCACTGCCGATTATTGCGATCACGCTGAACTCGATTGTGCTAATCAGTCTTGCCTTTGATGCGGAGCAGCGGATTGGGCTGTATGTCGGCGTACCGCTCATGATCATTGGATATGTTGTCTATCACCGCTATGTGAAAAAACATCAGGTGAAAAGTGAACCGCTCCAGTTGCAAATCCACGGAGATGATGAAATTCGGTTTTAATTCAAAAAAAGAAGCCTTCCCATTTGGGAGGCTTCTTTTTCAATTTAATGCACACCTTTCATCGCTTTCTTAATCACCGGTGTAAGCAGGAGCATAGCGCCACATAAAATGATGGCGAGCATGCCGATGATCCCGAAATAGACGGTTTCTGGCACTTTATCAAATAGCTTGACCACTTGCGCATTGATGGCCTGTGCCATTGCATTTGAAAGGAACCAAAGGCTCATCGTTTGCGCTGAGAAGGCAGCAGGTGCCAGTTTTGTTGTGGCTGACAGCCCAACTGGTGATAAGCAAAGCTCTCCGATGACGACAAGGAAGAAGCTTAGAACGAGCCATAGTGGGCTTACAAGTGTATGTGGTCCAGACATGTAGGCAGGAATGATCATGATGATAAAGGATAATCCTGCGAACAGAAGGCCAAGTGAGAATTTAATCGGGGTAGACGGCTGTTTCTTACCGAGTCTGACCCATAACCAAGCAAATACTGGTGACAGGAGCACAATAAAGATTGGGTTCAATGATTGGAACCAAGAAGAGGCTAATGTCATGCCAAGGAAATTCAAGTTTGTTCGCTGATCTGCATATGTGGCTAAAATATTTGAGCCTTGTTCTTGAATGGCCCAGAACATCACCGCAGCTAGGAACAATGGAATATAAGCGAGTACCCTCGACTGCTCCACTGCACTCGTTTTTTTACTAAAATACATCACAATAAAATAAACAATTGGAATCAGCACACCAAGGACACTGACAAACCAAGTGAATAGATTAATCGTGAGCGCTCCTGTTTGAATACCGATGACAGCAAAAACAGCAAGTACAATCACGATCAATGTACCGAAAATTTTGAAGTTCTTGCGTTCAGCAGCTGATAGTGGATTTGTGACATAAGTGCCGGCAAGTCCAAGATTCGGCTTTTTCGTGATGACAAACGTAATCAGTCCAACAAGCATACCAACGGCAGCGAGTGAGAAACCAAGGTGGAAATTCACTTTTTGACCGAGTGTTCCGACAATTAATGGGGCGATAAAACCACCCATGTTGATCCCCATATAGAAAATACTGAATCCAGAATCCCTGCGGGGGTCTGTTTTTGTATACAGGTCACCGACTATGTTTGATACGTTCGGCTTTAGGAGACCTGTTCCAATAATAATCAGCCCCATACTAATAAAGAGCGCTGTTGCTCCGCTAGGCAGTGCCAAAATGACATGACCAAGCATAATGAATACCCCGCCATAAAAGACCGTACTGGACGAACCAAATACCCGGTCGGCAAGCCATCCGCCAATAATGCCTGACATGTAGACAAGCGCACCATAGACAGACATGATCGAATTAGCGGTTGTCTGGTCGAAGCCAAGACCGCCTTTTGTCACCTCTGTGTACATATAATAAATAAGCAGTGCACGCATGCCATAATAAGAAAAACGCTCCCAAAATTCAGTGAAAAACAGTGTGTAAAGTCCTTTAGGATGTCCAAAAAACCCTTTTTGAGGAACACTTTTAACAATTTTATCGTGGTCAATTGTAGACATGGCATAGATCCTTTCTTAAAAAAAAGAGATATGAGAAAAATGATATTCTTGTATAGTTCTTGTGTCAATATAAAACTATTCTAAAACAGGAAAATGTTAGTTCAATAGGCGTAAAGACTCAAAAAGATGAAAAATTCGCTCAAGTGAAAATCATCGGAAAGTTATTCCAGAAGAATTTATATAAAATTTGAAATATCGTACAAGCAAACCTTTCCCACATGCATAGGATGACAAGAGGACATGTGTAAAAAGGAGGGGTTTTCATTGGGGGATGTAAATGAATCTGATCTGAAGAAACCCATTGTCAATGTATTAGACTTTGGCGTGATTGCTGACGGGAAAACGGACTGTACAGCGAAACTGAACGAATGCCTGGAATGGACAAAAGCACAGGGCTACTCCCACGTCTGGTTGCCGAGTGGAACGTATCTAATAGATGCGGTGTACAGGGGGGATCAATTTTTTCCTTTTCGTCATGCCGGCATACGAGTGCCAAGTCATATTTGTATTGAGATGGCATCAGATGCCGTCATCAAAGTGAAACCAAATGATTCGTGGGGATATGCAGCCTTTTATATAGGAGAGGTAGAGCATGTGACCATTCGGGGCGGGCGGATTGAAGGCGACCGTGATGAGCATGTGTACAAGGCGCTCCCGCCAGAAAGAAAAACACATGAATGGGGCTTCGGGGTGTGTATTGAAGGTGCTTCCCATGTGAATATCGATCGTGTTCAAATCAACAATTGTACGGGAGACGGCATCATTGTCAGTCCGCACGGTTTATTGACCCATATCGAATCGTACTCGCCTGCTTCGTCAATTCATATTTCTGGCTGCACCATCACTGACTCAAGGCGAAACAATATTTCTATTACAGGCTGTGATGGTGTCATTGTGGAAGACTGTTTGCTTGAAAGGGCAGGGGTAAACGGGGTCGAGCCAAAAATGGGCATTGATATTGAAGGATACGGAGAAAATGCGACCAACTTGGAGGAACCGCTGAATATTCAAATTCGAAACAACATAGTCAGAGGCGGCGCAGCCAGCTCTATCTATAATTTCAACGGCTATGGTGTGATCATTGAAGGCAATCAAACGGACAGCAGTATCTCCTATGGCTTCGCCACTGAAATGATCATTGCGAATAATTTGATTCGTGCAGTGAGAGGGGGCGTGACAAAAGCAGGGATTACGAGCTTAGGTGTGCCGCTTGATCAATCGGAAAACAATGTGATCATTATTGGCAATATGATTGAAGGGTTTGAAAAGGGTATTGATGTGAGGGGAGACAGCGTGCACATCACAGGTAATAAAATCAGTCTTTTTGAAGATGCGGCTGTGTCTGTCTATATGGCCAATCGTATTTTAATAGAAGGAAACCATATTGAGTCAGGGACAAACACACGGCTTAGAAGTACATCGCTGCGTATTTATCAATCAGACAGCATTGTCTTTTCAAACAATACCGTCTACTCTGTCATCGATGCGGCGATGGTCAGAGGAACGAATATCTTAATTCAGCATAATCAATTCAAGGAATTCAGCCGAGGGATATGGGTGCAGGAGGGAGAAGCGGGGATCAACGGCAATCACTTTATTCAAGAAGGACATTCACAGCTCGCATCTTCGTATACAATCAGCGTGACAGGAAATGCAAAGGCTTTCATATGGCAGAATCGTTTTAAGCACTATCAAAACTATGCAGTCTATAGCAATACGACCGCTCCTTTAGAGATTAAAGACAATTCCTTTGAAGAAACGTCCTTATATGTGGTGATGTATATTAAAAATGGCTCACCCCAAATTGGTGATAACCGCTTTTATTTAAATCGTTCAATCGGACAGCCGACAGCCGTTTTTCTTGATGAGGTTGTCTCAGCACGTGTGCTGCGGAATAACATCATTAATCTCTCTCCTCAAAAAGCGATTGCCGTCCGCACCACATCTTCCACTCATTCGGTGATTGCCCATAACGTACTAGAGCGCAGTCAATTGATGACGCACTCCACGGACCGGCTCATCGGAAATATTGAAATTGATCCACCGTAACCGCCTGTAAATCCCTTTTTTTGGAGGTTCAGAAGGCGGTTGACAATCATGTAAAAAGGGCATATAGTAATAATTATTTTTCATTTTTCACAACATTTGCCCTTTTTTATGGATAAAACCGATTAATTCAATCAGAAAAATGTATCTTGTAAAATAATCACTTGATACAAGGAAGATATAGAAAGGATGAAGAACAAGTGTCACAGCCGAAACGGAAGCTCAAGCTAGGCGTATTCATCGCGGGAACTGGACATCATGTCGCCTCTTGGAGACATCCGAAAGCAGTACCAGACGCAGCCATGAATCTTGATTACTTTAAACAATTAGCGAAAAAGGCCGAGGAAGGGAAGCTGGATTTGCTCTTTTTAGCCGACAGCTTATCAATTAATCATACATCTCATCCAAATGTATTAACAAGATTTGAACCGCTCACCCTGCTTTCTTCGATTGCAGAGTCTACCTCAACAATTGGTTTAGCAGCAACAGCATCAACTACATATAGTGAGCCATTCCATATTGCGAGACAGTTTGCCTCACTCGATCATTTATCAGGCGGACGAGCAGCATGGAATGTGGTCACATCTTCTATTGAAGAAACAGCGAAAAATTTTAGCGGAGAAGAGCATTTAGCGCACCACAAACGATACGAACGAGCTGAAGAATTCGTCGATGTCGTCAAAGGTCTGTGGGATTCTTGGGAAGAGGACGCACTTATCAGAAACCAAGAAACAGGAGAATTCTTTGAGTCTAGTAAGCTTCATGAGCTGCAGCACAAAGGTGAATTCTTCTCTGTACGGGGACCGCTTAACGTATCACGCACCCCGCAAGGACAGCCAGTGATCATTCAAGCAGGATCTTCTGAAGATGGTCAAAAGCTTGCGGCTAAAACGGCTGAGCTTATTTTTACGGCACAAAACGATCTCGACAAAGCGAAGGAATTTTACCAAAGCTTGAAGGGAAAAGTAGAGGCTGTTGGGCGAGCTAGAGAGGATGTCAGCATCATGCCGGGCATCTTCCCAATCATTGCCGATACTGTCGAAGAAGCAAAAGCGAAGTATGAAGAATTACAAGAGCTGATTGTTCCAGAAATCGGCCTTAGCATTTTACAAAACTACTTAGGGGGTATTGATCTTTCCCAGTATCCACTAGACGGACCACTTCCAGAGATTGATCCAAGCGCGTCAAATGCCGTGAAAAGCCGCTTTGACCTTGTGATGAATATGGCGAGAAAGGACAACCTGACCATTCGCCAGCTCTACCAATCTGTTGCAGGGTCCCGTGGGCACCATATCTTCATTGGAACACCAGAGCAGCTAGCAGATGTGATGGAGACATGGCTCGTTGAGGAAGCAGCCGACGGTTTTAACGTGATGCCGCCATTATTGCCAGAAGGACTTGATGCCTTCGTAGACCGCGTCGTTCCGATCCTTCAGGAAAGAGGCCTGTTCAAAACAGAATACACAGGACAAACTTTACGAGAAAATCTCGGCTTAAAACAGCCAAAAAATCGCTACACGACATAAAGGTGAGGTGACTAACGTTGGGATATACGTTTCGTCTGGCAACTGAGGATGATATAGAAGCGCTGCTTGAACTGACAACAAGAGCCTATGAACCGATTCGTGAGCTCGGCATCCAGTTCCAAGCAGCACATGCAGATATCGCCCTCGTTCAGAAAAATGTACAAAAGAACCTTTGCTATGTAATGGAAGAAAACGGAGAGCTTCTCTCCACCTTATCACTCCGTATGCCGTGGGGAGAACAGCCAGGACCATTCGGCGTTCCGCATATTTGGTGGTTTGCTTCAGAACCAGCGGCAAAAAAAGGCACAGGCTCAGCCTTGCTTGAGTGGGTTGAAACGGAAGTGCTAAGGGACACACTAAAGGTACCGTTTGTCTCTCTTGGGACAGCTGATAAGCATCCGTGGCTCATGGACATGTATGAGCGTAAAGGCTATGTCAGAGCAGGTGAAAAGGATCTAGGCAAAGGCCATATCACCATTTATTTTAAAAAACAATTACGATCAGATATTACACAACCATAAGAGGAAAGAAGGGTGTACGAACATGAAAAACAAAAAGTGGCTAGTTGTTTTATTTGCGGCAATGCTTGCGGTGTTAGCAGCATGCGGCGGGGGTAATCAGAGTGAAGGCAAAGACGAGAAAGTGCTTAAAGTGGGCGCTACAGGCCAAAGCTATCCATTTGCTTATAAAGAAAACGGCAAACTAGTAGGATTTGATGTCGAGGTCACAGAAGCCATTGCGAAAAAGCTAGGCTACAAACTAGACTGGCAGCTGAGTGAATTCAGCGGACTGATGGGCCAGCTGACATCTGGTAAGCTGGATACTGTATCAAACCAAGTTGCGATTACAGATGAGCGTAAACAAACGTTCAACTTTACAGATACGTATGCATACGCAGGAACACAAATCATTGTCAAGAAGGACAACAAGGACATTAAAGGACTTGATGACTTAAAAGGAAAAACGGTGGCGGCTGTTCTTGGCTCAAACCATGCCAAAAACCTAGAGAGCAAAGACCCAGACAAGAAAATCAACATCAAAACATATGAAACACAAGACGGTGTCTTAAATGAAGTCGCAAATGGCCGTGTAGATGCTTACGTCAACGGACGCAGTGTCTTGTTAGCTCAAATTGAAAAAACAGGACTTCCACTCAAAATCGTCGGCAACCCAATCGTATATGAAGAAGTCGGCTACCCATTTGCCAAAGATGAAAAGCACGACAAGCTAAGAGAAGAATTCAATAAAGCGATCAAAGAATTAAGAGAAGACGGAACACTGAAGAAATTGTCTGAGAAATATTTCAAAGATGATGTCACAGTTCCAATTAAAAAATAACAACAGCGGCGGTGAAAAGCAGACATGAATCACATTGATTGGCAGTATATGGTGACGGTTTTTCCAACCTTGATTCAATACTTGCCGATAACGATCTTCATGGCGATTGTCTCCATGGTATTTGCCATTATCATTGGTGTGGTATTCGCGCTTATAACGAAAAACCGGATACCTGTCTTATACCAATTTGCCAAGCTGTATATTTCTTTTTTCAGAGCGGTTCCAACTTTGGTTCAGCTCTTTCTCATTTATTTTGGTCTTCCGCAGCTATTCCCTGCGATGACCTCAATGGATGCCTTAACAGCGGTCATTATCGGTTTAAGTATTAAAAACTCAGCGTACTTAGCAGAAATTTTTAGAGCGGCTCTTAATTCAGTGGATGAAGGGCAGCTTGAGGCCTGTTTATCTGTCGGCATGACAAGATGGCAGTCTTACGTCAGAATTATTTTCCCGCAGGCCGTCAGAAATGCCATTCCAGCGACGGGGAATACCTTTATTGGACTTTTAAAAGAAACATCGCTTGCCTTTACCATTGGGGTGGCAGAAATGTTTGCGCAAGGGAAAATGATTGCATCGGCCAACTATAAGTACTTTGAAACGTATTTAGCGGTTGGCATTGTGTATTGGGTGCTCACCATCATTTATAGTTTCCTACAAGACCTATTTGAACGAAAAATCAGCAAACCTTACCGGAATTAAGGAGGTGTGGACATGATCAAGCTCACCAATTTGAAAAAATCATTCGGCGACCTTGTCGTCTTAGACGGAATTAATCTTGACGTGCAAAAAGGGCAGGTTGTGGCCATTATCGGACCTTCTGGCTCCGGTAAATCAACATTGCTGCGCTGTCTAAATCTATTAGAAACGCCAGATGAAGGTACGATTGAAATTGGCGATGCGAAGCTGAATGCGTCTAAATATACACGTAAAGAAGCCCATCACCTGCGTCAGCAAACGGCCATGGTGTTTCAAAACTATAATTTATTCAAAAACAAAACAGCCCTGCAAAACATTACAGAGTCACTGCTTGTGACGAAAAAAATGACAAAACAGCAGGCAAATGAAATCGGTATGAAGCTATTGAAACAAGTAGGGCTAGAACAAAAAGCTGACAGCTACCCGGTCACACTATCCGGCGGCCAGCAGCAGCGAATCGGGATTGCCCGAGCCTTAGCGGTTGATCCACATGCGATTCTGCTAGATGAACCAACATCAGCACTTGACCCAGAACTTGTTTCAGGTGTGCTTCAAGTCATTAAATCCATTGCCATTCAAGAAACAACGATGATCATCGTGACACATGAAATGGCGTTTGCAAGAGAAGTAGCAGATCATGTCATTTTTATGGCAGATGGTCATATCATTGAGCAGGGAACGCCAACCGAACTATTTGACGAAACGAAGAATGAACGAACAAAACGATTTATCCAAAAAGAAGCAGCGGCTGAAGAAGCATAAGCTGCTTTTTACTCTTTAGAGGGGTGAGTATCAGTGAAATCATTAGGAAATGAAGCTTTAAACAAACGTTTAATTAACATGCGCCGAGCGCTTCATGAGCATCCAGAGCTAGCATTTGAAGAATATGAAACGACAAAAAAACTACGAGGCTGGTTACAAGAGGAAGGGATCACAGTGCTCGATTTCCCAGATCTTCAAACAGGAGTCGTTTGTGAAATCAAAGGAGAACAAGAGGGACCAACGATTGCTCTGAGAGCCGATATTGACGCACTTCCGATCGAAGAAGCATCTGGCGAACCATTTTCTTCAAAGATACAGGGGAAAATGCATGCATGCGGTCATGATTTCCATACCGCTTCGATTTTTGGTGCGGCTGTCCTATTAAACGAACGGAAACATGAGCTTAAGGGAACAGTCCGCATTTTGTTCCAGCCGGCTGAGGAAGTGGCGCAAGGAGCGAAACACGTCATAGAGGCAGGCGTCTTAAATGGAGTCGATGCGATATTTGGTATGCACAATAAACCTAACCTGCCAGTTGGCACCATCGGGATAAGAGAAAAAGCGTTAATGGCGAGTGTCGATCGGTTTGAAATCGACATTAAAGGAACGGGTGGTCATGCTGGAATTCCAAATCACACAATTGATCCGATTGCCATCAGCGGTCAGATCACAAGCGCCCTACAGCAAATTGTCAGCCGCCGCATTAGTTCTTTACATCATGCGGTTGTCAGCATCACACGTATTCAAGGCGGCACATCATGGAATGTGATACCTGATCGCGTCGAGATGGAAGGAACCGTTCGGACGTTTGAGCCTGAAGTGAGAGCGATGATTCCAGATCTCATGAAACAAATCGTGAGCGGTATCGCAGAAGGATTTGGCGCAAAGGCAGAAGTGAAATGGCATCCGTATTTGCCTTCTGTGATGAATGACGAGCGTTTGACAAAGGTTGTGGAAGAAACGGCAGGAGCGCTTGATCTCGCAGTAGTAGAGGCAGAGCAGTCACCAGGCGGAGAAGACTTTGCCCTTTACCAAGAACGCATTCCAGGATTTTTCGTCTGGATGGGGACAAGCGGTACCGAGGAATGGCATCACCCTGCCTTTACGTTAAATGAAGACGCACTCCCTGTTGCCGCTGCCTTCTTTGCCGAGCTTGCGGTTCGGGCGTTGGAGTCAAGATCATGGAACTAACGAAACAGCTCGCAGAGGCAGTGCTATCTGCTGATCCGCTGCAAGATCAACAGGCCGTTCAAATGGCTCGAAACGGTTTGTTAGACGCTGCGGCAGCAGCGCTTGCTGCAAAAGAGGATGAAGGGATTCAGAAGCTCATGGCGCTGGTGGAACAAGAAGGCGGCGCGGCTCAAATTCCTGTCATTGGACAAGGGAAGAAGGTCAGCCGTCAATCCGCAGCCATGCTAAATGGCTACCTGATTCACGCCCTTGATTATGATGATGTGCATTCTGATGTGAGAGGACACCCAAGTGCGGTGATCATTCCGGCCTTGCTTTCCCAGCTAACAGACGGGGAGGCATATGGTGATCGATTTTTAAGTGCCTACATCACAGGTGTTGAAGTGATGGCAAGGCTTGGGGAATCCATTGGCAAGGCGCATTATGAGCGGGGCTGGCATAATACCGGAACTCTCGGAGCCATTGCAGCAGTCTGTGCGATTGGTTATTTGAAACAAGTTTCACAGAAAGAGCTGGCGAAAGCGATCGGCTTTGCAGGTGCGCAATCAGCTGGAATGCGAAAGCAGTTTGGGGCTGATATGAAACCATTACAAGCTGGCCTCGCCGCTAAAACCGCCGTATGGTCCATGGATTTAGCTTGTTCAGGTTTTGGCGGGAGTGAATCGCTTCTGGATGGAGAGCTGGGCTTCTTTTCTCTCTATGGGGATCAGAAACTAGCGGAAAGACGTCTGCTAGAGGACTATGGCACTGCGTGGCGTATCGTGTCGCCGGGTCTATGGTTTAAAGTGTATCCGTTCTGTTCAGCGGCGCATCATGCAGCCGATGCGATCGAATCATTAGTACAAGAACACTCTTCCTTACAGGAGAAGATCGAACAGGTCGACGTCATGTTTCCGCCTGGCGGAGATGCCGCACTCACGGAGCGGACACCTTTGACGGGAGAAGAGGGACGATTTAGTGTCGAGTATGTCATCGCACTAGCGGTGTTTGGACAACCTTTATCACTGGATGCTTTTACGAAAAAAGCCATTTCACCAGAGCTGCGGACATGGATGAAGCGGGTAAATAGAGTATATGATCAAACGATAGAACCCCATCCAGACGCAGTGCCAAAAGGACGTTTTACGATTGTAAAGCTCACCTTATCTGACGGGTCAACCATCAGCAAACGTGTTGATATCCCTCGGGGAGCACCAGGCTGTGCGTTATCGACAGAAGACATCATACAAAAGTTAAGCAGCGTCACCAGCACATCACAGGCAAAGCAGCTTTTACAAGCGGTTGAAGAGGGAAATGACGCTGCCTATCTGAAGTTGCTCGTGTGATATGAAAAAAGCTCATCTTTGGAGATGAGCTTTTTTAAATGTCTTTATTCTTATAAGTGTGAATACACTCTATGACGTCAAAGAAGATATTCTCTTCGTCAGGTAACAATTGATCTTGATCTACAACAATCACATTTAAAAACGACCCTATTCTATGACAGAGGCAAAACGAGTTTTATCTTTTAGGTGTATTTTTTAAGGGAACAAATCGCAAATCGACGAATTTAGTAGTACGTTTAAAGATTTAAATCATTGATATGAAGGGAGTATGAAATGTTAACGATTCGTCGTATCTATCAAAAAAATTATCCTAAAGGAAAACAAGTATATTATCAATATACATCTGAAAAATACTATGAAATTCATATGGAAACCAGTCACAATGGTTGGAACATCTCCCTTACAGAAGAAGTATTTGAAGCGCCAGTTAAAAAAAATCTAAAAGAGGAGATTTTCGATCCATATAAAGAGGGTTCAGAGGTTTACGTGTCAGAGATGAATGGTGAAGAAACTGGAATTATAGTCATTCAACACATGAAATGGAATAATACATTACTCATTCATGATTTATATGTGGATAAACAATTTAAAAGAAAAGGTATTGGCAGCACTTTCATTAAAATGGCAAAAAAACGCGCTCGTGAATTGGGAGTTAGAATGATTGTATTAGAAACCCAATCATCCAATTTTCCAGCTATCCAGTTTTATTTGAAAAATGGCTTTCAACTGATTGGATTAAATGTCAATTCTTATTCAAATGAAGATATAAAGAAAAAGGAAATTCGCATCGAAATGGGGTGCCTTATAGAAAATCACAATTAGCTTCTTAGGGCACACCCGCCCTCGATATGCATGTCCAGTTCCAAACTGTTTTATATAGACCATTTATAACGATCAGGAAGCGTGTCATTTCATTCTTTTACTTCATGGGAGACTTCTTCTTCTCAAAGAACGTAAATGACACTGTCCTCATCTTAGACTATCCTCTACAATTCCTTCATTTTTCCATTCTACGATATTAAAAAAGAACAATGTGATTCCCCAAAATGTCAACTCCATCAAAAAGTATGAATAAAAGATGACCAAAGCATGATAAGTTCATGAAATCGTATCAATCCAATTGAGATTTGAGAAGGAACATGTAAAATAAAGCTACATAAAGAAAAACAAAGGCAACAGCGGAGGCTGATGATGAAAATATTAATGATTGAAGATAACCAGAGTGTTTGTACAATGACGGATATGTTTTTTCAACGAGAAGGATTTCAAGCGGAATTCGTCCATGATGGATTAGAAGGATTGAATCGATTTAAGCAAGAGGAGGACTGGGATTGCTCATCTTAGATGTCATGCTTCCTTCAATGGATGGTCTGACCATTTGTCAAAAAGTACGGCAGATCAGTGATGTTCCGATTATTATGCTGACAGCAAAGGAAACGGAATCTGATCAGGTGCTGGGCTTCGATCTTGGGGCAGATGATTATGTGACAAAACCCTTTAGTCCGCTCACCTTAATGGCAAGAATCAAAGCAGTGAAACGACGTTTTGCTCAAACAACATCTACTCAAGAAGGAGCGAAAGAGGGTGAACGGCTAGAGACCGAACATTTTCAGTTAGATAAAAAAACGAGAGAAGTGTTTCTAGAGGGGAAACGGATCGAAAATTTAACGCCAAAGGAATACGATCTGCTGTGCTTTTTTATTCAGCATCCTCGGCAAGTATTTTCACGAGAACAATTGCTTGAGCAAATTTGGGGATACCAATTTTATGGTGATGAACGAACAGTTGATGTTCATATTAAACGATTGCGCCAAAAAATCGGAGACGGACCTAAGCCCTTTCTGTATACGGTATGGGGCGTAGGGTATAAGTTCGATGAAGATTAAATATTTTTACCAGTTGCTGATTAGTCACCTTGGGTTATTGCTCATTGCCATCATTATTATCAGCACCCTCATGTCTCATTTTGTAAAAGATATTGCCTATCAAAATAGGGTAGACGAAATGAGTTCGTATGGGAATGAAATTTTGGAGAATTTTAAACAACTGTCTAAAGCCGAGATGAACTTCCGTTTGCGTCCATTTGAAGACATTCTTTCGACAAGACAAATCCGTTTTTTCGTCTTTGATGAAAAAGGGACTGTGTTGTCTCAGCAGCAAGAGATGCCACCGCATGAAGCGTTACTCACAAAAGATTTGTGGACCAAGCTTGCAAAAGGAGAAGAAATCATTGTCAAGCGAAGTGATTCGCGCCGGCTTGATCAAGAAGCATCACTTGTGGCACTTCCTGTCATGGAAGACGGAAAGCTGAAGGGCGGGGTGGTGCTCATAGCTCCTATTCAAGGAGCAGAAGAGCTGATTGCTCAAATGAACCGGTATTTATATATCATCGTGTTTGTGGCATTGACGATTACCTTTATTCTCAGTCTGTTTCTGTCGAAGTTCCATGTGAATCGTATCAAAAAATTGAGAGAGGCAACTGAGAAAATTGCGCATGGTGACTACAACATTCATCTTGAAAACAAACACCTTGATGAAATTGGCACACTAGGTGAGGATTTTAATATGATGGCCAATCGTCTTCAACGGTCAAGAGAGGAAATTGACCGGCTCGAAAAACGAAGACGCCAATTCATTGCGGATGTGTCTCACGAATTGAAAACACCGCTGACGACCATTCGAGGATTGGTCGAATGGCTGAATACTGCGGATGTGCCGGCAGAAGAGAAAGAGAAATGCTATGCGCTCATCACTGATGAAACAAAACGAATGCTGCGTCTCGTCAATGAAAATATGGATTATGAGAAAATCAGGTCGAATCAAATCACCCTTCAAAAATTTCACTATCCACTCATTGATACGTTTGAAGTGATTAAGGAGCAGCTGAGCCGAATGGCTGAAGAGAAAAACAATCAGCTCATGGTAGAGGTTCACCCTGAACAAAAGGTATACGCAGATTATGACCGGCTCATTCAAATCCTCGTCAACATCACAAAGAACGCCATCCAATTTACAGAAGGCGGCCGTATTTCTTTGAGAGGGAAAGAAGAGAATGGGGAAACGATCATTGAAGTAGAAGACACGGGAATCGGCATTGCACCCGAAGAAGTCAAACACATTTGGGAACGTTTTTATAAAGCGGATATTTCGAGAACGAATACACCATATGGAGAATACGGACTTGGCCTGTCGATTGTCAAGCAGCTTGTAGACTTGCACGACGGACATATCGATTTAAAAAGCGAAAAACATAAGGGAACAACATTTATCATTCGATTGCCGCTACCACAAGAAAAGGGCTAAACTCCGTTTAGCCTCAGCGTGTAGACAAACCCTCGCATTCGGTGTCAGTCCTGCGTGCCGGTGCTCACGAATGTGAAATTCGCTCCGCGCCGGTACTCGTCTTTCCTAGACTGCAAAGGTTTTCTATCACGCTGAAAAGGAGAAAAAGGGCTAAACTCGGTTTAGCCCTTTTTGGTGTATCATCACTTATTCTGTTTTGGAGAACGTTAGGCCGATATGAGCAAGTGCCTGCGGTAAATCCTTACGAATGGTGATGTCTTTAAATGAAATATTCGATTGAATCGCACTCAGCGCAAGGTCTTGCTTAATTCCTGTTAAAACAGCTGAAATGCCTAACAGTCTTAACGTTTGCGCATAGCTGACCAAGTATTGAATGCTTTGTTCATTGAGTCGTTTTGTCCCTGAAACATCAATGACCAAATGAGAGAGCGACAGCCTGTAGCTTTCCTGTAAAATGGTTTCTAAAATATGCTGCGCACGTGTCTCTTCGATATCACCAAGAAGAGGGAGCACGGCGACACCGTCAACAACAGGTACGATCGGTACAGATAATTGCTGAATCTGCCGATTGGCCTGGTCGAGTTCTAAGACGTAACTCAACAAAGATGCCATCGTTTCAAACATATGAACATGCTCTTCTGTAAATTGCTGCGGCCTTAGATCAAGTCCACAAATTGTTCCATAGTTCGTACCATCAGTAAAATCGATGGGAACCCCAATAAATGAGCCGCCTTGCAGCTGTTTCGTGACGTCTAAGTTTTTTGAACGCTCGTCCAAGCGGATATCAGGGATCAACAGCGTATCGCGATGATCGACCGCCAGCTTGCAAAATGTCTTCTCGTAAGGATTTTCTTCCCCTTCTTCAAGAAGCTGCTCGTCATGATTTAGCACCTTCACAATCTGATTGGTGTTTTGATCATTTTTAGCAATAAACAGTGTATTCATATGAATGAATTGACTCATCATGTTTAAAATACTTGTAGAAGCATCATGAAAATTGCGAAACTGTTTTAATAGTTGTTGACGAGGCATGGATTAGGACTCCTTGTAGCTCCGATCAATGGCCGGAACAATAGTTGATTTGTCTCTATCATACAAAATCAAACGAGAAATAGATATACTTTAATGCGCAAATCGTGTGAGATCAAAAAGACTGCCGATCCGGAGATCTGACAGTCTGCTGATTAAATGGTGACAGGCAACGTGGACATAGAGAAAAATTCCTCATATAAGGCTTGAACGGCTTCTTTTTCTTGAGCTGCTTTGACGCCAAACATCATGCTCACCTCTGAAGAGCCTTGGTTGATCATTTCAATATTCACTTTGGCTTTTGACAGTGCTTTTGCCGCTCTTGCTGTTGTACCAACATTATGACGCATCGCTTCTCCTACGACCATAATAAGCGAGAGGTTCCGCTCTAAAACCACTTCATCTGCATCAAGCACAAGCTTTAATCGGTCTAAAAGCTCTTGTTCAATCTGCTGCTCCTCCAGCTGATCCTGCCTTAAAATAATGGTCATATCATCAATGCCAGAAGGCACGTGTTCATACGTAAGTCCATATTCCTCTAACGTTTGCAACACCTTACGTCCAAAGCCCACTTCTCGGTTCATCAAATACTTAGAGATATAAATACTGCAAAATCCATTGTCTGACGCGATTCCCACAACAGGGCCATTCGTATGATCCCGTTGATTTACAATTTTTGTGCCTTTGGCCGTTGGATTATTGGTGTTCTTAATCTGAACAGGAATGCCTGCCCGAAAGGCTGGAATAAGTGCCTCATCATGAAATACAGAAAAACCCGCATAGGACAATTCACGCATTTCACGATAAGTCAGCTCTGTGATTTCCTTTGGTTCATGAACGATCGTTGGATTGACGGCGTAGACTGCATCCACATCCGTAAAGTTTTCATACACATCTGCCTTCAGTCCATTTGCCAAAATGGAACCGGTAATGTCTGATCCACTACGGGAAAAAGTGACGATATCACCCGCTAGACTAAAACCGAAAAAGCCAGGGAACACAATAATGCCAGAGCGTTCTCTTAATTTGTACAAATGATCATACGATTCTGGAAGGACTTGCGCTTGACCAGGCTCGTCGCTGACAAATAGACCGGCTTCTTTTGGATTCACATAGTGCGCTTCGACGCCTTGATGCTGAAAGTAGGCTGCAATCAGCTTTGCGTTATTATCTTCACCGCTTGCTTTAATCGCATCAAGATAACGCTCAGGATGAGAAGAATCAGCCTGTAATAACGTGTTTACATCTTGCCGGATGGTGTCAATAATGTCTTGACCTAACCCCAGCTCATCCGCAATCGAGGCATATCGCTCGATGACAGCTTCTTGTAAATCGTGTGCTTCACCTAAACGTAAATATTGTTCACCGCAACTAATTAATAGATCGGTGACCTTCGTATCCGTTGAATGCCGTTTTCCTGGTGCGGAAACAACGACTGCTTTTCGAGCTGGATCTGCTGTGACAATGTCAAATACCTTTTGCAGCTGCTTGCCAGAAGCAAGAGAACTGCCACCAAATTTAACGACCTTCAATGCATACATCTCCTATAGTAAAAATTTTCTCACAAATTGAATAGTTTCTATTATCAACTCTTTTCTTCAAATTATCAAGGTTTTTCTTCTCTATATGAACAAATGTATTTTTGGGGAGGACGTTATGTGTGAATAGATGAAAAAAGAGCCGGCGATATGCCGAGCTCTTTGTCTTTATGAAGAAGAGGACGAAGAAGATAGCTCCTGCTTCATCACTTTGTTTTCACGTTTTTCTTTTAAGAAGAACGAGAGAACGAGTCCAATGACCGCAATAGCACCAGACACGATAAATGACGTATTCATGCCATGAACGGCTGACTTCATTGGATCGGATAATGCTGCATTGGCAGCAGTGCTGCTCATAATGGAGACAAGCACAGCCGTCCCGATAGAGCCGCCCATTTGTCTCATCGTATTATTCATTGCTGTCCCGTGCGGAATCAAATGCGGTGGTAACGAGTTAATACCGGCTGTTGTCAGCGGCATCATGATCATCCCAACCCCGATTAAGCGAAGTGTGTAGGCCACTGTAATGAGGGCAATCGATGAATCAAGGTTCAGCATCATAAATGGCAGGGAAGTGACAGCTAATATCGTAAACCCGCCTAGAGCCAGCCCTTTACCGCCTACTTTGTCAAAAATTCGTCCGATAATCGGTGATAGGAATCCCATAAAGAGAGCCCCTGGCAATAAGATCAGCCCTGTATCAAGGGCAGATAACCCTCTGACATTCTGCGTATAGAGCGGCAGAATCGTCTCTGTTCCAATCAGTAAGGCAAAGACGAGCATACCGAGGAAGGTCGTTAAGCTAAAGATCGCAAACTTAAAGACGCCAAACTCAAGCATCGGTCTTTTCAAATTCGACTGACGCAGGATAAAGAAGAACAAGCTCACAGCACCGACAATGAGTGAAATCAGAACGGTCGCACTCGTCCAACCATACGTTCCGACACTTGAAAATCCGTACAGCAGTCCGCCAAATCCGAAGGAAGACAGGATCACCGATAAGACATCGATACGAGTGTCTCTTTGCTGTGTGACATTTTTCATTAAGAAGAAAGCAAGAATGAGATCAATAATACCGATTGGAAGAACAATATAGAATAAGAACTTCCAGCTAAAGGAATCGACAATCCAGCCGCCAAGTGTTGGTCCAAGCGCCGGTGCGAATGAAATCACTAGTCCGACCATACCCATGGCTTGCCCGCGTTTTTCTTTTGGGAAAATGGTTAAAAAGATCGTTTGCATGAGCGGCATCAAAATCCCTGCGCCAGCTGCCTGGACGATACGTGCTGCAAGTAGCACCGGGAAATTCGTGGCGAACGAAGCAAGAATGGTACCTGCTGTAAAAATGCTAAGAGCCGTTAAGACTAAGGAACGGCTTGAAAATTTCTCAATTAAAAAGGCCGTAATTGGGATGAGAATCCCGTTTGTCAGCATAAAGGCTGTGGTCAGCCATTGGCCTTTACTGACATCAATATTGAACTCTTCCATGATATGCGGGATCGCTGGAATGAGAAGCGTTTGGTTTAAGATCGCAACGAACGCCCCAACGAGGAAAATCCCAACAATCACAGACCGGTTATACGATGTTGTTGATTGGTTCATATTATCCCTTCTTTATCTATAAAATAATGCTTTTCAGCTGTGACACGTTTTGAGATAAAACGCTGTGTTTGCCTAAATAATCAAGCAATGAGCTGATTAAAAAGGTTCTCGGTTGGTCCTTTGACAGTTCTTGACTCAGCAGCTCAAACGCAGAGAGGAGATCGTCCTTTTCTTCTCCGTTTGATAGTGTGTGAAGCTCTTGTTTTATTTTTGTTAAGTACGAGATGACAAGCTTTTCTTCATCATATTCTTCCTGTGTGGAAAGCAAATAAGAGTCCATCAGCTGATCTGTTAGCACAGGCTCAATGGAGCAAGGCTTTATTGATACACGATCCATCACACCGATGATCATTTCGGCGGCATTTTCTAATTGGATGTTCTTGTGCTCGATCGCCAACATCAAGATGAATTCTCTCATTAAACCGTTGAGGACAATCACAAGATCCCACACATAAGGCGCAACAGATTCACCATATGTGCTTAAAATGATGTCTCTGTGTCGCTGCATGATAATGGAGCGTGTCTCACGTAAATGCTTAATGACGATGGGCGAATGCTGTGAAAAAGCTTCAAAGGACAGCATATTCAAAAATTTATGATTCTCTTTAAACTCTTCAAGCTCAAGCTTAATCTTTTTTGTGAATTTTTCCTTTTTGGACAGCGTCGTTTCGGAATGAATGATCTGAGAAATCTCTCTCATTTTGCGCTGATTGTATTTAATCAGTTCCAATAGAAGAGCTTCCTTTGAATCAAACAGTTTATAAATAGACGCTTTTGATATTTTACAGGCATCAGCAATTGACTGCATGGAGACACTCATATAGCCTTTTTGAGAAAATAATTTCTTCGACACCCGCAAAATCTCTTCTTGCTTTTCGTTCATCTTCATGAGTCCTTTCCGAATCGGCAAAACCATATGGTCACAATGGAAACCGAGTGGTCACTTTTGCTATGATAACAAAACCAATGGCACATGACAAGAAAATGAACTTAAAAAAATACCTATCTGATGACAGGTATTTTATCCTTCCGCATGTGCGGCATATATGTGGATTTGTCCGTTACGTTCGATGATCAAAAGATCTTCCCGCTCCTTGACAGAGTAAATAGGTGTTCCTTTTTTCAACCGAGAAGCTGTTCCATGTTCAAAATATGTGGTAGCTGTTTTCTGAATGACACCTACTTGCTGATGTTTTGTTACATTTAATGATTTTGTCCAATCTATGTTTGTTTCATAGATCGTTTCTTCCCATTGAAATAAATCTGCCTGTGGATCGAGAGCTAATAACTCTTCTGCACTAGGTGGTTTTGACTCAAATTGCTGAACAGATTGGCAGGCGCATAAGCTCGTTGCCAATAAGAGCATGAATAAGCAAGTCCATATTGTACGTGTCAAATAAGGTTCTTCCCTTCAAAATAGTGTCTATGAGTCATAGTCGTTTCCAAAGGTTGTCGCGTTACAATGTCATAGGCGAGTAACGAGATTGTATGTTAGAACAAAATACGATACATTTATCGTATGAATAATCCAAATCATCCAACCCAAGAAAACATGAGACTCATTTCTGTGCTGCAAGCATTGGCTGACCCTGTTCGGCTGGAGATTGTCCGCTGCTTAGCAGAAGCGGGTGAGAGAACATGCGGTACGTATCATATGAACATTGCCAAGTCCACGCTGTCGCATCACTTTAAAGTACTAAGAGAAGCAGGCATCGTGAAAGTGAGAATTGACGGTAAGCACCGTTACTACTCTCTCAGAAAGGACGACATTGATACCGCTTTTCCAGGCCTCTTGTCATCCGTATTAGCTGTAGACAAGGAGCGGTGGTAAGAGAATTTTGCATCAATAAATGACAAATCCCCAAGGCATTGTAACCTTGGGGATTTGTGATGCGTCTCGTGTAAAAGGGAATTAGGCCATTGAATGATCCATAGACAGATGGATAATCTCATAAGTGTGAATTTGCTTCTCTATATTCACTGGCAATGAGTCTAGAAAAGAATATTTGACGCATTTCCATTTATCGGGGTTATATACGATGACTTCACCCTTATTGTCGTTAAAATGGGAAAAGAGATGAGCGATATCTAGGTTTTCCAGACAATCAGTAGGATGAATCGTCACATACTCTTCAAGAACGAATGTGCTACGATGAAAATCATCTGTTAAATGAACGGAATACGTGATGCCAATATTGATTTGTTTCCAGCCAAAAGAACGTAAAATATGATCAAATGACCCCTTAAACACAAAATCCGTCATGCCCTCAGATTGTTTCCAAATATACAATGGGCAATAGCCATTGTGTAAACTCCTATGTTTGTCTTTTTCAGTGATCAAATAAGCTTTAAATAATAAATCCTGATATCCATCTGTTTTCCATCCATTGTTCAGTACTCTTTTTCTAATGATATTCATATCATAATCCGCAGGCAGATCCACATGATATTGCATGGCATGCATAGAAACACTCCCTTTCAATAGCCATCATAATCGACTTCAAACCAGTTGAATAATACATATTTGTGTTATTGTTATCACAAAAAGTGATAGGTGATCATGATGAATATAAATGATTTGATTATTTTTATAGAGGTGTATCAAAAAGAATCGATTAATCAAGCGGCTAAAGCTTTAGGGTATGCGCAATCCAATATTTCTCAAAGAATCAAAGCGCTTGAAACTTTATATGATGCAACATTTTTTATCCGGCATCATCATGGAATCAGTTCAACAGGACAGGGGGATTTATTTTATCAATACGCTCAAAAAATCGTAAAAGAAACGAAGGCCATTCAACAAAAATTGACTTCAAAGAAAAAGACCGTTTTATGCTCTGAGCTTCTATTTACCGTTTTGTACGAGCAACGAGTTTTAGAGGATATTCAAGCCGCTGATTTTATCATTGCTTCATCAAATACGATCAACAAAAAGTTAACAGAGGATGTGTATGATCAAATTATTTCTTTTAATCAAATGGAAAAAGCGGAATATCAATTAAAAGAGGTAAAGAGCTTGGCATTGAACGTGTATGGAAAATCTAAAGAAATATACGATGATGATATTTCATTGGTCGTGAATCGTGATCAGCTTTGCCCATTAAGACATGAGGCCAGACGTATGCTGGGTGATCGAACCCTATTTGAGTTAGATTCGTTTGAAGGAATGATCAAAATCGTTGAACAGGGAGATGGTATTGCGTTACTGCCAACCAACTTAAAAAGCCTTCAAACACTCGTGAAATTGCTAGAAAAAAATATTCACATCAACTATTACGTTTATGAAAGAATGTGATCGTAACACTCCTCTGTGGGTTTAGTCCCGTCAAAGGAGCGCCACGATTCATCTACATGAGCTGTTTTATTTCCCATAAATCGAGTCATACAGGCGTTTCACCGCTGGCTTAATATCCTCTGGCCGCATATGCGAGAAACCGAGGACGAGCGGGACAAAGCCTTCTTTGTGACCAGGCACATGCTCATCAAGGGTAAAACGGTCCATCCCGTACATTTTCAGCTTTCTTTCTTTCGCTCGCTGTAAAATCTCATGTTGCGTACGATCTGAGCGGAATTCTGCGATAAAATGAAGCCCTGCATTTTCCCCGATAATCCTTACGTTGTCACGAAAGACAGTATCGAGCTCTCCAATGAGTTGTTTTCGTTTTTCCTCATATAGCCCATTCATTCTTTTAATATGTCGCTGATAGGCGCCATCTTTTATAAAATAAAGAAGGGTGTATTGTGTAAAAAGGTTAGCCGTTTGAATAAAAAAGTGCTGTTCTTCTTTATAGCGTCTTAATAAATGCTGCGGTAGCACCATGTAGCTGATCCTCAAGCCGGGCAGCAATGATTTCGAAAAGGTCCCCATATAAATGACTTTGTCATAGCGGTCAAGGCTCTGCAGCGCCGGTATGCTGTCTGTACCGTACTTAAATTCACTGTCATAATCGTCCTCAATGATATAGCGGTCTGGCTGATCAGCCGCCCAGTTTAACAGCTGTATCCGCCGGGAAATCGGCATGATCACCCCTGTTGGGAACTGATGAGAAGGCGTAATGATCAAGACATTTGGCTCTTTCTTCTGAATATCGCTCATCCGCACCCCTTTTCGATCAATGCCAATCGTTTCAATCCGGTGATGATTGTTTTTCAGCATTTGATACAGTCGGCGGTAGCCGGGGTTTTCTAATCCATATATTTGATCAGCTGGAAGGATGCTAGATAATGAATGAATGAGTGACTGTGTACCCGCACTTAAAATGAGCTGTTCAGGGTAGCATTTGACCCCTCGTGCAAGTCCAATCAGCCGGGCAATCGTTTCCCGCAGCTCATAGACGCCTTGTGGGTGCGGCAGCTCACCAAAGGCTTCTTGGTGGAGATGAATCGCTTTTTGCTCACTTTTCAGCCAGCTTTTAAAAGGAAAATTGGCTGTATCAACAGAAATATGTGAAAAGGAATACCAGTCATCTCGCTCAATCGGATTCTCTTTTAAATCAGCTGGAAGGGAAGAGGGTTTCAGCTGACCTGACTCATGAAACGTTTCCAGTGATTCCACGAAAAAGCCTTTCCGTTCAACCGAATATAAATATCCCTCGGCAAGCAGCTGCTGATAGGCGCCATTCACTGAGTTGACGCTGACGTTTAAAGTATCTGCTAACTCTCGTTTAGACGGTAATTGATCGTGTGGTTGCAGGTTGCGGTTTAAAATTTCCTCTTTAATTTTCGTGTAAATTTGATGATAAATAAACCCGTTTTCCCCTGTTTGATCTAGTTGAATTGTCAGCATCTCGTCATTCCATCCTCTCTGGTACCATGAAAAAAATGATATTGGTACTTTCTATCATACCAAAAAATATTCAGAATAATAAAAAAGACATAAAGGGGATGGATGACAATGAGTCAAACGACAACAAACCGTTTTTCAACAGAGGAATGGCAGGGGAAAAGAGATCAATACGTCGCAAGAGGCGTAAGTAATGGCAACCGTCATCTTGCAGCAAAAGGGAAGGGAGCCGAGCTTTTCGATATTGATGGCAATCGTTTTATCGATTTTGCAGGCGCCATCGGTACATTAAATGTAGGACACTCCCATCCAAAGGTTGTGGAAGCAGTCAAAGCACAGGCAGATAGCCTGATTCATCCAGGATTTAATGTCATGATGTACGAATCCTATATCGAATTGGCAGAAAAACTATGCCACCTCACACCAGGCGACCATGACAAAAAAGCCATTTTCTTAAATTCAGGTGCCGAAGCAGTTGAAAACGCAGTGAAAATTGCCCGTAAATATACGAAAAGACAAGCGGTTGTCTCTTTTACAAGAGGGTTCCACGGAAGAACGAATATGACGATGAGCATGACAAGCAAGGTCAAGCCTTATAAATTTGGATTCGGCCCATTTGCGTCAGAGGTGTATCAAGCGCCGTATCCTTATTACTATCAAAAACCTGAAGGATTAAGCGATGCAGCCTACGACGAATACATCATTGATCAGTTCAATCAATTCTTTGTCGCAACCGTTGCACCAGAAACAGTCGCTTGTGTGGTGATGGAGCCAGTCCAAGGGGAGGGCGGATTCATTGTACCATCGAAGCGTTTTGTCCAGCACGTCGCTTCATTCTGTCAGCAGCATGGCATCGTATTCGTGGCAGATGAGATCCAAACAGGATTCGCAAGAACAGGGAAATACTTTGCGATTGAACACTTCGATGTGGTGCCAGACTTAATCACTGTGTCAAAATCACTTGCAGCTGGCCTGCCGCTGAGCGGTGTCGTTGGCAGAAAAGAATTACTTGATGCAGCGGACCCAGGGGAGCTAGGGGGGACGTATGCTGGCAGTCCATTAGGCTGTGTGGCGGCTTTGGCTGTACTTGATATTATTGAAACAGAACAACTGAATGAACGATCTGAACACATTGGACAAGTCATTGAGGACAAAGCGAATGAGTGGAGAAGTAAGTATTCATTCATCGGGGAAGTCCGGCGATTAGGGGCAATGGCGGCTATTGAAATTGTGGAAGATCAAAAAACGCGTACACCAGATAAGAAGACAGCCGCAGCGATTGCAGCCTATGCAAACAAGCACGGACTACTCTTATTAACGGCAGGGATCAATGGGAATATTATTCGCTTTTTAACACCACTTGTCATCACAGATGAGCTGCTGCAAGAAGGACTAGGGATCATCGAAGACGCCTTCACAGCACGCTAAACAACAAAGGGGGATGGTTGTATGCAAAAACAACAAATGGCTAAAACCATGTCGCAGTCAGACGTACTGTTTTTATCCATTGGTGCAATGCTTGGCTGGGGCTGGGTTGTACTTTCGGGAGATTGGATTTTAACAGCTGGATTTTTAGGAAGTGTGATTGCCTTTGTCATAGGGGGCATTCTCGTCATCTTTATTGGACTAACGTATGCAGAGCTTTCCTCTGCGATTCCAGAAACAGGCGGAGGACTCGTCTTTGTCCAGCGGGCATTTGGGATTAAATCAGCGTTTGTCTCCGCATGGGGCGTATTGTTCGGTTATGTGTCGGTGATTACGTTTGAAGCGGTCGCACTTCCGACAGTCATTGACTATGTCATTCCAACACAGCATGTTGGTTTCCTATGGAATATAGGAGGATGGGATGTTTACTTTACATGGGTATTGATTGGATCTGGCGGTGCGCTGTTTTTAACAGCTCTGAACTACATTGGCGCAAAGCCTGCTGCTATTTTTCAATCGGTGTTCACAGTGGCCATTATCCTGACAGGTTTTCTTCTATTAGGCGGAGCTACATTTAATGGAGATTTTGCAAACCTTGAGCCGATGTTTCAAGGCGGGGTTGGCGGTCTGATGGCTGTGTTAGTGATGATTCCCTTTTTATTCGTTGGGTTTGATGTCATCCCGCAGGTAGCGGCGGAGATTAACGCACCGAAGAAAATCATCGGGAGAATTTTGATTATCTCCATTGTGAGTGCGGTTGTATTTTATCTACTCATTGTCTTTGGAGTAGCGGCAGGATTGTCAAAAGGTCAACTTGAGGCTTCATCACTAGCAACAGCAGATGCCATGGTACAGCTTCTTGGTCATCAGGCGTTTGGGACTGTGCTTGTCATTGGTGGTGTAGCAGGCATTGTGACGAGCTGGAATGCATTTATCATTGGTGCAAGCCGTATCCTCTACGCAATGGCGGAAAGAGGCATGATTTCCAAATGGTTTGCGTATATTCATCCGAAGTATAAAACTCCGACAAATGCCATTTTGTTCTTAGGTGCATTGGCCTTTTTTGCACCATTACTAGGCCGACCTGCCCTCGTGTGGATTGTCAATGCAGGGGGTGTGGGCATCATCGTTGGGTATTTGATTGTGTCCATTGCCTTTATGAGACTTCGCAAGACAGAACCTGAGCTTGAGCGTCCATACCGCATTAAATATTGGCGGACGACCGGCGTTTTTGCCATTGGACTCAGTCTCCTTTTTCTTTCATTTTATTTTCCAGGGATGCCGGCTTCCTTATCATGGCCAGCTGAATGGATTTTGCTTTTAGGTTGGGCACTCATTGGGTATATACTATATGTAATGAATCCAAGAACGAGGGAGAAGATAGAGCATGACAAACGAACTCAAAGTGTATAATCCTGCAACCGGAGAAGAAATTGCCTCAGTTGCTCAGCATACAAAAGAACAGATTGAAGATGCGATCACTCGCTCACACAAAGCATTCAAAACATGGGCAAAAACGTCAGCCCATGAACGTGCAAATATCATTCGCAAATGGTTTGATCTCATGATCGAGCATAAAGAAAGACTTGCAAAAATCATCACAGAAGAAAACGGGAAGCCGTATCAAGAAGCATTAGGAGAAATTGTCTATGCCGCTGGATATATCGAATGGTACGCAGAGGAAGCAAAGCGGATTTACGGCAGAACGATCCCGTCTCATACGACAAACAAACGCCTATTTGTCACAAAACAGCCAGTCGGTCCTGTTGCCGCCATTACACCATGGAATTTCCCTGCGGCGATGATTACAAGGAAGGCGGCACCAGCGCTTGCGGCGGGCTGTACGTTTATCGTGAAACCTGCTGAAGACACGCCACTTACGGCCATTGAGCTTGTGAAATTAGGCCATGAAGCCGGAATTCCAGAGGATGCCTTGCAATGGGTGATTGGAGATGGAAAAGAAGTGGGGGAAATCTTCACAGATAGTCCATTGATCCGCAAGATCACGTTTACTGGCTCAACACCAGTTGGAAAACATCTCATCAAAAACAGTGCGAGCACAGTGAAGCACGTTTCTATGGAACTTGGCGGTCATGCCCCGCTGATCGTAGATAAGGACGCCAACCTTGAATTGGCTGTGAAACAAGCAGTGGCATCTAAATTCCGTAATGCAGGCCAGACGTGTGTTTGTGCCAACCGATTAATCGTCCATGAAGAAATTCATGAAGCATTTGCGCAAAGCTTCAGCAAAGAAGTGGAAAAGCTGAAAGTAGGAAATGGGTTTGAAGAAGGCACGTCCATCGGACCGATTATCAATAAGCGAGGCTTCGATAAAATTGTCGACCAAATTCAAGATGCCGTGGATAAAGGGGCGAAAGTTCTTGTCGGCGGCGATACCCATTTTGACGAGGAGAAGTCGTATTATTTTGTTCAGCCGACGGTGCTAACTCATGTCGACCCTTCAATGAACATTATGCATGAAGAGACGTTTGGTCCAGTTGCACCAATTACGACATTTAGCACATTAGATGAAGCCATTGAATTAGCGAACGATACACCTTTTGGACTTGCGGCTTATTTCTTTACAGAGAATTACCGCAATGGTCTCTATATATCTGAGAATCTAGATTACGGGATTATTGGCTGGAATGACGGGGGACCATCCGCTGTGCAGGCACCTTTCGGCGGTATGAAAGAGAGCGGTATT
The DNA here is from genome assembly GCF_056173625.1 of Bacillus sp. iso_77. Classification (NCBI taxonomy): domain Bacteria; kingdom Bacillati; phylum Bacillota; class Bacilli; order Caryophanales; family Bacillaceae; genus Bacillus; species Bacillus sp. iso_77. The sequence goes on from NZ_CM149683.1 coordinate 469,765, forward strand.
GGCCGTGAAGGCGGCATCGAAGGCATCGAACCTTATTTAGAAACGAAGTATGTGTCAATTGGTTTAGATGAATAACATGTGAAAAAGACTGTCCGAGAAGCCTCGGCAGTCTTTTTTATGTTAAACAGCCGGTGGGAAAAGTTGATCCACCGTTTCTTTTGTTTCTTTGAGAATCTCGTGGATGTCGTCTGCAGATGCTTGTTCCATGCTGCTGAACAAGAGCCGTTCGACTGGCTCAACGCCGATCAGATCGAAGGCGGCTGTATCTGTCGTCATCTGATGGCTGGGGGTGATGATCATATTTGAATCAAGAAAGGTCCTCGGTGCATCATGCGTATTAATAATGACCCCTTTTTTGTCTCGAAGCAGATTTTTCACCACTCCGTTTTCATTGATCTCATACGCAAACCCCTCTGAAAAAACGCGCTCTACATAACCCTTTAGCATCGCCGGCAAGCCTGTCCACCATATTGGAAAGATAAATGTGAGGACATCGGCTTGCTGAATCAGCTTCTGCTCTCTTTGAACCGGTATCGGCACATGCCCATTTTTCATGGCAGCCTTTTCTGCTGTTGTCAGCTCTGGCGGAAAGCCAATGGCATACACATCACGAACTGTCACATCATGACCATTGTTCAAAAGAGTGCTTACAACAAGATCTAATAGGGTTTGATTTAAGCTTTGCTGGGGATGAGCAAATATGATTAGATGGTTCATCTCATAGCCTCCTAGGTGGTCATGTGTCTCATTATGGCATGCACGAGTATCCTATTCAATCCTATATTGGAAATGATAGGTTGGGAAAATAAAAAGCGACCGCTTGAAAAAACGATCGCTCATGTAAGGTTTATTTCTTTCTAAAAGCAAGCCCAAGTGCAATCAATGCCACAACTAAGGCTGCAATGGACAGACCAAGAACAAGTGGTGAAGAAGAAGCAGAGGCTGTTTCAGATGCCTTTTCTTCTTTTGGTTTTTCTTGCCCATGTGAATCCGTTACGGTATTAGACGCAACAATATTTGTGATCGAATGAGGCTTATCAGCGTCCTTGTCGCCAGTCCATTCAACTACTGTTCCATCCTTATAATATTGATACGCATCCCATGCCGCTTCGCCGGCTTTTTCAGGGTTTTTTGCGACAAACACGAATTGCTGGAACTGCCCAGCAAGGACACCATCGCCAGTTGCTTCCCAAGTGACTCTTGTGACTTTTCCGTTTTTCTCTTCAGTTGTTGTTTTCCAGCCAGGCACTGGCTCGTATTGCTGGAATTCTACGCCTTTAGGCATCGTGATGACAACCTTTGTTGTCGGACTGTCGCTTTCAGAAGGTACTTTTAACGTATAGGTTTCCCAAGCATTAGTTGCGGATGTATCAGGTTTGACTGTCACGTGTGCACTTACAGGAATCGCCAGTAAAAATGAAGCGAGAAGCATTGGTAATAACGCTTTAACGTATTTTTTCATATCATATAAACTCCTTTTAGTTTCTTCTAATGAATGTCGTATCGATGTTGTCAAAAGAACCAGTTAACGCATGAATGTTAATTTTCCAAGTGCCTTTTTCATTTAGTAAGAGGTTTTCAGCCGAGAAGTGCCCATTCTTTAATCGTTTCAGCTGAAACTCGTTAGGCGTTTCATCACCGAACAAGGAGACTTTGTGGATCTTAGCTGTCACAGATTGAATGTCTGTGATCGTTTGTCCATCCTTCTTCGTAAATGCCACCTCGAACGTGTTTTTACCAGGAGCATTCGGGGTAATGCTCAAAGACACAAGGTCACGATGCTCCACCTGATTGGCTGCAAAGAATGGCTCTGGTGCAGGCGGCGGAGGACTTGGGATATTGGTGAATACGGCTGTTAATAGTAAAATAGCGATCCCAATGATCCACTCTGCTCGTAAAGATACGTTTGGTTTCTGCTTCTTTTCCCATCTCAGCATCAAATAATGGACGAGCCCAAGAAGACCCATGATGATAAATAAACCAAGTTTGATTAAGAAGGTGCGTCCATAAGCTGATTGGAAAAGGGCATCAAATGATTGCAGAATAAAAATCGCATTCACAAACCCAGAAAACACAATCAGTCCAACCGAGAGCAGTGCCCACGGATGAAAAGCTGTCAGGGTGCTGCGTATGAGCGGCTGATCTTCATTCGGCAGTTTCTTCATCAAAAGAAGGACAATAGCTGTTAAGCCGCCGACCCAAATGGATGCAGAAACGAGATGAATGAAGTCAAGTGACGTTGTCAGTATTTTATTATCTGTTGCGGCTGGATGACCGATTTGTGCTTTCAGCCAAAGGAGTACGATGAAAATGAGCAGTGGAAACAGCCATACCCGGAAGGAAGTGAAGTTTCCTTTTTTCATCGCCACAATCGTCCAGATCGTCAGTAGAATAAATGACGCCATTAGCATCATCCACAGACTCCCGCCCGAAGTCGACGCAATGGTTTCTTGTAAAAGCGATGGTTGAAATGCCCCTAAAAAGGACACGTCTGCCGCTGATTTAGTTTGAATCGGCAGCTGGAACAAGAGTGCTCCGCCCATCATGATCAGTGAAACAGTTAAGAGTCGCTTCATTCGCCGGGCTAAAACATCTGTTATGGCCGCTTTAAACCATAGAAGCCCAAATAAAATGGTTCCAAGAAATAAGCTAAATGACGTATACAGAAAGGCTTTGTCAATGGTTGAAGCCATATCGATGGATTCACTCGACTGTCCTTGATCTAATTGATCAAATCCTCCATCCGCTTTTCCGATACTAAAAGGAATCATGCCAGACACAGAGTGTCCATCGGCTGATACCGCATTCCATTGAATGGTGTAAATTCCTCTAGGTAAATTCTTTTTTAAAGCTGCTTCCATGATCTTTTGCTCTTTGATGACCGTATCTCCTTGATCGACACGATCCCCTTTTGCATTGAACACCTTAATGGCATGAAATCCACTTTCGATTCCTTCACTAAAGGTGATCGAGACTGCAGGAGGCTGCTGATCCAGCTCTTCATTTGCCACTGGATTTGAGCTCACTACATATGCATGAGCAAATGCCTCTTTTGGCATGAAGAAGGAGAACATGAAGATGAGCAGCAAAAGCCACTTACTATATTTCAACAATGTGAATAACCGCCTTTCTACCTATGAAAATGTCTCATGTATCAGAAAGAAAGCGGCAGTAAACTGTGAGTCACAGAAAAACCGCTCTTTCTATTGTATCGCCTACTCTAAAAGGTAAACGAAACAAATAGCAAGATGGTTCACTTTTTCTGTGTCATGTCTTGTCTGCGCAGACGTTTCTTGAATGTTTGATCAATATAAGCCTATTCGATTTAAGTAGAGGAAACAAGAAGTGACCATTTGAAAGTTGTGAAATTCCAATGAATTTTCGAGAAAATGCCGGCTGATTCACCTTTTCAGCCACTATCTTCTATGATCTGAAAGAGAATTCACATCATTTTTCAATTTTGTCACACACTAAGTGACAAAGTGACATTTAGTTTCAATTGAAGGGAAAGTGAAAGCGTTTTACGATAGGTATAAGGGCTTCACTGACTCTTGTTCTTATATCTTTTGACCTATAAAGCCCGAAATAAAGGGAGAGAAGAAAGGGGTTTTCACAGATGCAGGAAAAAAGCGGATTCCGCGTGAAAGTACAGCGCTTTGGAAGCTATTTAAGCGGCATGATTATGCCGAATATTGGTGCATTTATTGCATGGGGACTGATTACAGCTTTGTTCATTCCAAGTGGTTATCTTCCGAATGAGCAATTAGCTACACTCGTTGGACCGATGATTAACTACTTACTGCCGCTCTTAATTGGTTACACAGGCGGTAAACTCGTCTATGACCATCGAGGCGGAGTGCTCGGTGCTACGGCTACGATTGGGGTCATTGTTGGCTCAGACATTCCAATGTTTTTAGGTGCCATGATCATGGGGCCGCTGGGCGGTTATCTTATTAAGAAAATCGACCAGCTGTTTAAAGATCGAATCAGATCAGGTTTTGAAATGCTTGTGAATAACTTTACGGCAGGTATCCTCGGTGCCATTCTTGTTGCCATTGCATTCTATGCCATCGGCCCAGTGGTACTAGGTCTGAATAAAGCCCTTGCTGCAGGTGTAGATATCATTGTCAATGCTCATTTACTGCCACTAGCAAGTATCTTCATTGAACCTGCAAAAGTATTATTCTTAAACAACGCGATTAACCAAGGTATTTTAGGTCCGTTAGGGGTCGAGCAAGCAGCGAAGACAGGGCAATCTGTTCTGTTCTTGCTTGAAACAAACCCAGGGCCAGGCTTAGGGGTTCTTCTTGCGTATATGTTCTTTGGAAAAGGAAATGCGAAACAGTCTGCACCAGGTGCCATTGTCATTCAGTTCTTAGGAGGAATCCATGAAATTTACTTCCCGTACATCTTAATGAAACCAAAACTCATTTTGGCTGTCATTGCAGGGGGAGCAAGTGGTGTCCTGACGTTCACATTATTAAATGCAGGATTAAAAGCAGTGCCGTCACCAGGAAGTATTATTGCGCTTATGCTGATGTCTCCAAAAGGCGGTCACCTTGCCGTTTTAGCAGGTGTTGTCGTAGCAGCTATCGTATCGTTCCTTGTCGCATCGGTCATTTTGAAAGCATCTAAAGAAGTTGACGAAGATTTAACAGCAGCAACAGAAAAGATGCAGGACATGAAAGGCAAGAAAAGTGCAGCAGCCGCTGCTCTTACGGCACAAAAAGAAGACGCTCAAGCAAACGAGCAAGCAGCATCTCCAAGTGATGTCAATCCAGATGACGTGAACAAAATCATCTTTGCCTGCGATGCGGGGATGGGTTCAAGTGCAATGGGTGCGTCCATTCTGAAAAACAAAGTGAAAAAGGCAGAGCTTGATATCGATGTGACAAACACTTCTATCAGCAACATCCCAGACGATGCGGATGTGGTCTTTACTCATAAAGATTTAACAGACAGAGCCAAGGCAAAGCTGCCAGGCGCTGTGCATATCTCAGTGGATAATTTCTTAAACAGCCCGAAATATGATGAGCTGATTGAGAAATTGAAAAAATAACATGACGAAACGGGTTGAGTCCAATTTTTCCTAATTGAACTCCCCGTTTTGGTTGTTTTCCTGATTTTTATTCTAAAAAAGGTGTGTGATCATGTATGAAACAAGTACTTTCTAAAGACAATATTTTTCTAAACGAACAAGCAGGTTCTAAAGAAGAAGCCATCAAAAAAGCAGGCGAAGTCCTCGTAGCAAACGGCTATGTCACAAGTGATTATGTCGACAAAATGTTTGAAAGAGAAGAGATTTCTTCTACATTTATGGGGAACGGCATTGCAATCCCTCATGGAACAGAGGATGCGAAAGCGGCTGTCCTTCATTCAGGGATTTCGATTATCCAAATTCCAGATGGTGTTGAATATGGTGAAGGAAATGTGGCGAAAGTCGTCTTTGGGATCGCCGGGAAAAACAACGAGCATCTTGATATTCTGTCTCAAATTGCGATTGTCTGTTCAGAAGAAGAAAATGTAGAACGGATCATTCATGCAAAGGATCAGGATGAACTGATCGCCATCTTTAACGAGGTGAACTAACATGAAAGCACTTCATTTTGGAGCAGGGAATATTGGCAGAGGGTTTATCGGTTCTTTGTTAAAGACATCAGGCTTTGAACTTGTCTTTACCGATGTGAATGAAGCGGTCATCAATGAGCTGAATGAAAGAGGAGAATACACGGTTGAACTCGCAGCACCAGGGCAGAAGCAAGAAGTAGTCGGGCCCGTATCAGCGATCAATTCTTCGCAAAATCCAGCAGCATTAACAGAGGCGGTTGCCACAGCCAATTTGATTACAACAGCGGTTGGACCAGCCGTATTGAAGATCATTGCCTCATCAATTGCTGAAGGATTAAAACAAAAAAAGCCTGACCATATCATCAACATCGTGGCATGTGAAAATATGATTGGGGGAAGTGCTCATTTAAAAGAAGCGGTGTTCTCTCATTTAACAGCAGATGAGCAAGCAGCGATATCACAAACCGTTGGCTTTCCAAACGCTGCGGTTGACCGCATTGTTCCGATTCAGCACCATGAGGACATTCTCAAAGTGTCGGTTGAACCATTTTTCGAGTGGGTTATTGATGAGACGGGCTTTATTGGAGATGTTCCGCAAATTGACGGAGCGACCTTTGTCCAAGATTTGACGCCGTATATTGAACGGAAGCTTTTCACCGTCAATACAGGACATGCACTAGCGGCTTATGTCGGGTATCAGCAAGGCGTAAAAACCATTAAAGAAGCTGTTGATACACCAGACATTCGTCAAGTTGTCGAAGGTGCCCTTCATGAAACGGGCAGTTATTTAATTGACGCGTATGGCTTCCAAAAAGAAGAACATGATGCGTACATTCAAAAAATCATCAAACGATTTGAAAATGCGTTTATTTCCGATGAAGTGACTCGTGTCGCACGCTCTCCTCTTAGAAAGCTGGGAGCAGATGACCGTTTAATCGGTCCAGCGAAAAAGATCAAGCAGCCAGTGTACTTAATCAAAGGGATCGCTGCTGCTTTGGCTTACGACTTTGCAGAAGACGAAGAAGCGGTTCGCTTGCAGACATTAAGGAAAGAAAAAGGCATTGAAGGTGTGCTTCAAGAGGTATGTGGACTCAAACCTGAAGACGATCTCTATCAAGCCATCCTCAAAGAAACCGAGCGATAAGTAAAAAATCCCTTTCTAACGTGAAAAGAAGACAAAGGGCTAAAATCAAGTTCATTTTAGCCCTTTGTCAACAATCTGAGATCCCTTTCTAACGTGAAAGGGATTTTTTCTATGACTTTTTTAATACTTTCCCCTGCATGACGATATATGTAGTAAGGGGGAATTAGAACATGAAAAAGAAAGCGTTTGCTTCAAGGAGTGTCTTTTTTCAATTGATGTCAGCCATTATCGTTATTACAATTTTAACAGGCGGACTTGTAGGAACAACGGGGTATTTTTTAGCGAAAAATGTCTTAATTGATGCAGGGAAAGCAGATTTAAAACACATCGTAAATGGAGCGATGGCCACTCTTGAACAATTGAACGACCGTGTGGAGAAAAAAGAACTGACGCTTGAACAGGCGCAGGAACAAGCCCGTATATACTTGAGTGGGCCTAAAAATGACAACGGCAAAGGGTACCAATTTCAAAAATCAGATTTTATCTATAAAAATAAAGGCTACCTTGTCGCATATGGAGCCGATTATTCATCACAGGTTCATCCGGTTAACGACATCGGCGTCATCCCAGATAACACGACAAACCGTCAAAAAATGGTCGCTGGCGCTACAGCAAAAGGCGAGGATGCACACTATATCACCTATATGGATAAAGATGATGCCACGGGGGAAGAAAAGCAAAAACTCGCTTATATGAACCAGTTTACACCGTGGAATTGGAGTATAGGAATCGCCGTATTTCAGGATGAATTTTATAAAGAACTAGAGCAGATGAAGCTCTATATTATTCTCATTACAGCAGGTGTCGCTCTTTTAAGTATGGGTGTCTTTTATTTGGCAGCCCGAGGAAAAGTGAGACTGCTCAAGCAAGTTACGGCTGCTTCAAAAGAAATTGCGGCGGGCAATATTGAACGCACCAGCTTAAAAGAAACCTCGGATGAAATTGGGCAGTTGGCAAAAGGCTTTAATCATATGTCAGGAGAGCTTAGAGCACTTGTGAGCGGTTTGCAGGAAACGAGCAGCCAGCTCCTCGAATCTGCGACAGATCTATCCGCCATCTCTGAAGAAACATCCGCTAGCAGTGAAGAAATTGGCCGAGCGATTGGAGATATCTCAACTGGAACCCTTCATCAGGCATCAGACCTTGAGGTAGCCAATCAACAAATGACTCAGTTCAATCAATCCATTGAAAACGTCAAAGAACAAAGCGACCAGATCAAACGAATTTCAGACCAGTCGAACCAATCTTCCGAGCAGGGTCAGCAAATTGTCCAGCAATTAAAACAATCAAATGAGCAATCCATTCAGGCATCTCAAGGCATTCGATCAGGGATTGAGCAGTTAAGTACAAAAGTACAAGATATTTCTCAAATCACAGATACCATTGAAAGCATTTCAAATGAAACGAACTTACTGGCCCTGAATGCGAGCATTGAAGCAGCTCGTGCAGGAGAGCATGGCAAAGGATTCTCGGTTGTGGCGAGTGAAGTGCGGAATTTAGCTGAACAGACAAAGCAATCAGCCGTTCAAATCCAGCAGATGATTCAAGGCATTAAAGAAGAAACGACGGCTACAGCTGGCATGATGTCCAAAACAATGGATCGTTTTGCCGAGCTTGATGAAGCGGTTCACGCAACAGAACAAGAATTCAATTCCATCTCTACATCGATTTCACAAACCATCGTTGAAACAAATGCGATGGCAAAAGAGCTGAACACATTACTGGAACAAAACGACCTCATCACAAAAGCGATGCATGGTGCAGCCCATATTTCTCAAGAAAATGCCGCAGCGATTGAAGAAATCACTGCATCTACAGACGAACAAGTCACCGCCATCTCCAATGTGGCGAAGGCAGCAGAAAGGCTCAATGAGCTAAGCATGCGATTGAATCAAGATATTGCACGTTATCGTTTATAAGGTATGGTCAAACGGACGTCGAGAAGTCGATGTCCGTTTTTTTATTTAGACAACTTTCGTCCTTATTGCCCGTCGCTTTTGATTTGTTTGGTACGTTCGATAGGCTTTCCAAGCATTGGCACATAAAAGCCCTGTGAGTAAGTAAGATAGGCTGTTAAATAAATAGAAGTCCACACACGAAACGACAGCACACAGGATACCAAAGATGATTTGATCACGATTCTTTGCTGGTGAAGTAGGTGGATCAGTCAACATAAAGAACGCAAGAAACAAGACAGCATTCAAGTAGGGCGTAATAAAAGCAGATGAAGCATCCGTTAAGCCAATGAATCCCAATATGAGGTGGATCAGGCCGTATGCTGCTAGAAAGGCGAAAACTTGCGGGAATTTTTGTACGCGGCTGGTCACCAAATAACCGCCAACCACCACAAGGAATAGGGTCCACCAAGGTAGAAGAGACATACCGCCCCACCAGCTTTGATTGGAAGAAAATAAAATGACTGAGAGCCATAAACCAAATGCGGCTGGATTCAAAATCGGTTTCTTTTGATAAGTGATGACATGCTTAGATAAAATGGCTACTGCGGCTGTGAAAACAGAAACAGCAAAAGAAGTAGCTGGACTTAGAACAATGCCAATAATCAGCCCTGTGAGCAGAGCTCCATCAGGGAATGTGTGTTTATTGTTTTTCCAAATCACTCTTGAGATGAAAGAGTCAAGAATTAGTGCTGTCCCGATGCTGGTGGCAACTGTAGCGAGACCACTAAGAAAACCAGCGTGCAGACTCCCGGCGGCTAAAAGGACCAAAAGAATGGCGATGACATACCGTTTTGGTGTCCGAATGTAGGCTTTTAGTGAGGGTGATGGTTTCAAAAATGTTTGGTTTGTGATAGGTGCTGGTTGTGATTCCATGAGTGAACCTCCTTCATCTCCGGTGTTACGATCATATCAGCGGTTTGATCTACCATCACGGCAGGTATTTCATGTTCGGCTAAAAATGAATAACCCTCTTCTCGACCTAATAAAAAAGCAGCTGTGGATAGACTATCGGCGAGCATACCAAGTGGTGCAATGACGGTACAGCTTAACAAACTTTGTTCAGACTGTTTCGTTTGAGGGTGTATCAAATGGTGCGTATGAGGATCATAACGACTGATCCGTTCATAGCTTCCAGATGTACAAATCGCACAATTTGTGGTTTGAATGACCGAGATGTTGGTCTGTTTGTGGATGGGATGCCGAATCCCAATTGTCCACTCTTCTTGTTGTTCGTTAAATCCAGATACCAACACATCCCCACCAGCATTCATCATAAAGCCTTCCCATGCTTCAAGTTCTTTTGCGGCAAGATCGCACGCAAATCCCTTTGCAATAGAACCGAAATCCAAAATCAGCGGTTTGTCCAAATAAATCGTCCGATTCTTCTCGTTTAACTGGACGTCACGATAATGAACGGCTGCATATGGAACGTCATGTGATGAAAAAGTTTGTCCTGTCGTATATAAACGATCGAATCCTTTTTGTTCCATGATTTTTCCGATGGTTGGATCATACTTGCCATTTGTTAACTCGGCTAACTCTAGCGCATAGGCTGTTAAATCGAAAAGCATTTCACTGACTAATACCTCTTGCTTTGAACGATTGGCTAACTTCATGACTTCAGAATCAGAGCGGAAACGGCTAAAACGATGCTCGATATCGTAAAAAATGGAAAAGGCACGGTTGATGTCTTCTAAAACAGCCCGTCGATCTTCTTCATAGGCAACCACTTGAATATTGATAACAGTTCCCATAGCCAGCATGGATTTTTGAAAAGTAATGAGTTTTTGTTGTCCTAACCATTTCATCATGGTGTCTCCTCTCTATGCCTTTGCCTGCTCTAAAGCCTGAGCAACGGCTGTTTCAAAATCCTGAGTACTTAATGTTGCGCCACTCACCGTATCTACATCAGCACTTTGTCTGATGACCACTTCATTGGGTAATGATGAAATGGAGCTTTGTCCGTATCTAGTGTTATCACTCGTAATCTCGACAGAAGTGATATTTCCTTGTTTGATGGTAACAGATACACTGATAGAGCCAATCTCATTTGATCCAGTACCAGAGAAAGTACCATCCGTGAGTTCAGTTTCTGAAGTGGTATCTTCTGTTTGAGTGGCGGTAGTATCTGATGTGAGAGATGTATGATTTGAAGAAGCGTCTGCTTGTGTATTTGATTGTGCTGTTTGAACGGCTTGCGCGTGATGGGTAGTTGCATAACCAGTGATGTATAAGCTGCTGATAGCTGCGGTGCAAAGACTAATCATTTTCTTATTTATTTTTGCCATGATGTATCCTACCTCCTATTACGATCTACTATATAGAAGAAATTTGAACAAACCATGAACAAGAAAAGAACGATTTTAGATAATAGGCAATAAGAATCAAGATATTACACGTTATCGTTTATTTTTGACTGTAGTTCATTTATCAGGTAGGATGAAATGAATTTAAACCTTGCTCACGCAATCAAAAAGGAGTGTTTCGTCCATGAAAAAGAAAATATTGATGTTCTTACCTTGTGGCTACGGATACTCCACTGCTGTTTTCTTTTAGGATAGACAAAAATTGGTGAAGTCTGTCTACAGGAAGAAAAACACGCAGAAAAATCATAGTGAGTGAGGGATTTACATGGAGAAAATCACGAGAAAAAACCCAGAAAGTATGCCGAAACCCGTTGGCAACTACAGTCATATCACAAGGGTGCCAAAGGGTGCGGGGTTATTTGTGACATCAGGTCAAGTAGGGACAGGAGCGGATGGACAGATCCCATCAAGCTTAAACGACCAAGTCACCAATACGTTTGAAAATATAAAGAGAATCCTTGCATCAGAAGGGTTAAATGAAGAACACGTCATCAAAGTCAATATTTGGGCAACAGAAGAAATTGATTGGGATCATCTATATCCACAGTGGGATGCAATCTTCAAAACGGCATATCCATCAATGACCGTTGCCTATGTGACTGCATTAGAGTGGCCAGAGCTGAAAATCGAAATAGAGCTATGGTGTGCCGATATTTAATCAAAAAAAGAACAGTGCAAACTGTTCTTTTTTTTGATGAGTATTTATGAAACAGCTTTGAATCGCTTTGTAATGAATGCACCGAGAAATGCACAGGCTGTGTAGATGATGACCCAAATCAGAAAGGTTTTATTTCCACCAATAGAGGTGAACATCAGAATCATACTCGCAACCAGCACAATCAATGTAGGAAACCAAATGTTCTTTAAAAACAATGTGCCGAAAATACCAATCAGCACAGAGATCATAGGGAAACCAAATACAACGAATAAGACAAAAACAGCCATGTTAATTACTCCTTTGAACCAAATCAACTATTTACATAAAAACATATAACAGTGCTGCACCCATATGCGGAAGGGCAAAAATGATGAAAAGAAAAGCCGTATCAAGACGAAACATCCGGTGTTCTTTTGTTTCAGAGTGATAGGCCGCTCGTGCCTCTTCCCCGTTGGTCCATGCACCCATAAGAAATCCAGATGCAACGAACGCAATAATAGAGATTCCACCACTGACAAACCCAATCCATTCATGGTGCTGTAATATGAGCGCCGCACTGCAAATCAACAGCATGGAGCAAACACCAGCAAAAAAAGCATGTTTCTTTCTCATTATGCTTCACTCCTTCAGACAGCTATTAGGAGACCGCATCACATATTTCAATGAAATGTCCATCAGGATCAGACACATAACTGACCGTTTGTCCCCACGGCTTCTTGGCAGGTTCCTTGATGACAGGTACTCCTTTTTCCTTCAAGGATGCAATTGTTTCATTCACATCATCCACAACAAAGCCAATCTCAAACGTTTGTGACGAGCTAACTGCCTCTGGAACAGGCAGACCAAGTGACTCTTTCACATCTTGGCGTGAATTAATCGATAAAGTCACTTCTCCTGTATCAAACTCAACATAGGATTCAACTCTTAATTTAATCGGGAAACCGAGGATATGATGGTAGAACTGAATACTTGCTTCAACATCGTTTACATATAGAATGGTATATTTCATTTTCATGTGGAAAGCTCCTCTCTTCATATACGTGTCAAAACCGGAAAGGTTTCCCACTCATTTTACCACATAGGCAATAAGATTCATTTAATTCCAAAAAAAACAATATTCCTACCTCAATCGTCTTGAAAAACAAAATGTGGTGACATATGATAAAAATGTAAAATGAGAAAAAATAGGGGGGAACTTACATGTTGAAAAAAATCATGGTGGCTGTCATATCTTTCGGTCTTTTACTTAGCTTTACACAAGTTGACACTCACACAGCGGATGCAAAGACAGTCAAGTACAAAAACTGCAAAGCACTCAACAAAGTGTATAAAGGCGGCGTGGCAAAAAGCAAAAATACGAAAAACAAAGGTGGAAAAACGAAGTACAAGCCTTATGTATCAAAAGCACTCTACTTAAAAAATAAACACCTTGACCGTGATAAAGACGGCATCGCATGTGAACGTTAAGAAGAAGAAAAAAGACCTGTCACAAGGTCTTTTTTCTTTGGGATCAAACTCGTCCCTTTGTGCCATCTTCATCTTTATATTAAAATAAAGATAGATTCAAAAAATGATACAAAGTGGGGTACTCAATTTGTCAACACAAGCTGATAAGAAAGACATCCGATTGATTGCCATTGATATGGATGGCACGCTGTTAAACAGTGAGCACGTCATTCCTGAGGAAAATAAACAAGCCATTAAAGAAGCAGAAGCCAAAGGGGTCCATGTGGTGATTAGCACAGGACGTACGCTGATGACATGTCGAGAGCTGGTCGAGCCGCTGAAACTCTCTTCTTATCTTGTCACAGCGAACGGAAGTGAAATTTGGGATTCAAACTTCCAGTTGATCGAACGGGAACTGCTGCATCCCGATCACGTTCAGATGATGTGGGATCTAAAAAACAGATACGAAACCGATTACTGGGCATCTACTGTGGATAAAGTGTGGAGAGGAGAATTCCCAGAACGCATTCATGACCACGAATGGTTGAAATTTGGTTTTGATATTCATGACGATGCTGTTCGTGAGGAAGTCCTCCATACATTGAAAACAAATGGACAGCTAGAAATCACGAATTCCAGTCCAACCAATATTGAAGTCAATGCAGCAGGCATTAACAAAGCGGCAGCTCTTGCAAAAGTAGCAGAACGCATTGGCTGCACAATGGACAACGTCATGTCACTTGGCGACAGTCTGAATGATATGGCGATGATTCAAGAAGCCGGATTAGGCATTGCAATGGGCAATGCACAAGAAGTTGTGAAAGAAGCGGCTGATTGGATTACGGCTCCTAATACAGAGCACGGGGTAGCAAAAGCCATCCAGCATTGGGTGCTGTCTAAATAAGCGAGTAGAAAAAGTGAGAGGACATGACCTCTCACTTTTTTTGTTTTCTACTAGTTCTATTGTTATATTTTCTGACAATTTCATGTGCAGTCTATCCAAAGTTGGTATAATCAATATAAATTCGAATATTCGGACTTTCTATTCCGCAATTCGGAACGACAAGGAGGGGTCCTATGTATCAAGTGGATATTAACTGTGATTTGGGAGAAAGTTTTGGTCAATACACCATCGGTTCAGATGAACAAATTCTTGAATATGTTACCTCAGCCAATATTGCATGCGGTTTTCATGCGGGAGATCCAACTGTGATGAGAAAGACGGTTAAAATGGCACTGGATAAAGGGGTTCAAATTGGTGCACATCCAGGTCTGCAAGATTTAGTCGGTTTTGGCAGACGTCCAATCGCTATCTCAGCAGAGGAAGCCTATGATCTTGTGATCTATCAAATTGGTGCACTATCAGCTTTTCTGAAAGCAGAAGGCGGCATGATGCAGCACGTCAAACCACATGGCGCCCTTTACAACATGGCGGCTAAAAATACTGAATTATCTGAATCAATTGCAAAGGCTGTGTATGATATTGATCCTAACCTTGTGTTATTTGCGCTGTCAGGCAGTGAACTTGCGTCAGCAGGGGAAAGAATCGGTCTTCAAGTGGCACATGAAGTTTTTTCTGATCGGACGTATCAACCAGACGGGACACTGACATCCCGCCGTGAACCTCATGCACTTATTGAAGAGGATGAAAGGGCAGTTCAGCAGGTCATCCGTATGGTAAGAGAGGGGAAAGTGCGGACAGTGCAAGGGGAAGATGTTCAGCTCAAAGCAGATACGGTGTGCATCCACGGGGATGGCAGTCATGCGCTTCAATTTGCAAAAACCATTACAGCGGAGCTAAAAGAAGCCACTATTCAACTCAAGGCCTTTCGATAAATCGTCATCAAAGGGGGAAACAGCATGAAAAGAGAGAAAGCCAAACAGATGAAAGCTCCAAAAGGGAACCGTTCTATGCTGATGGGCGCAGCCTTTTTAATGGCAACGTCCGCCATTGGACCGGGATTTTTAACACAAACAACGGTGTTCACACAGCAGCTCGCAGCTAGCTTTGGGTTTGTCATCTTGATTTCCATTTTACTAGACATTTTTGCGCAAACAAATGTATGGCGTATCATTGCCGTCTCGGAAAAAAGAGGACAGGACATTGCCAATATGGTTCTGCCGGGGCTCGGATATGTGTTAGCCTGTTTGATTGTCATTGGGGGTCTTGCCTTTAATATTGGAAATATCGCTGGTGCGGGTCTCGGTTTTCAGGTCATATTCGGCGTCGATCCCCGCATAGGAGCTGGGGTCAGTGCAGTCATTGCCATTCTCATTTTTGTCATTAAAGAGGCAGGAAAAGCGATGGACCGATTCACACAAATCGCTGGTTTTGTCATGATTGGTCTGATGCTGTATGTGGCTATTTCCACAGCACCGCCAGTTGGAGAAGCGGTCATGAGAACTTTTGTGCCAGAGAAAATTGACATGTTATCCATTGTCACACTTGTCGGCGGAACGGTCGGAGGTTATATCGTTTTTGCTGGTGGTCATCGTCTGCTGGATGCTGGCATTAAGGGGAAGGAAGCATTGCCGCAAGTGACGAAAAGTTCCATTTTCGGTATTTTGATCACATCCGTGATGCGTGTGGCTTTATTTTTAGCCGTTCTAGGAGTTGTCTCAAAAGGCTTACAGATTGATCCGTCGAACCCGCCTGCGTCTGTTTTTCAATTAGCATCTGGAAATGTTGGATATAAAATGTTCGGGATTATTATGTGGGCTGCTGCCATTACCTCAGTCATTGGAGCAGCATACACCTCCGTTTCCTTCTTTAAAACCTTCTCACCAAAAATCGAGAAAAATCAACGAGGCATTATCGTTGGATTCATTGCGCTCTCGACCATTTGTTTTATAACGATTGGAAGACCTGTGAACATATTGATTTTGGTTGGGGCCATCAATGCATTGATCTTGCCGCTTGCACTCGGAACCTTGCTGATTGCTGCTTATAAAAAAGAAATTGTCGGTGATTATCGCCATCCATTCTTTTTGACAGCAACAGGTGCGTTTGTTGTTGTCATCATGGCAATCATGGGCGGATATACCATCATGAATGAAATTCCAAAACTATGGAGCTGATCACATGAAAGCATATCAAACCTATAAGCCGTCACAAATAAGGGAATTGATTCGTAAGCAGAAGATCACAGGACCAACGGCTGGCTTTGCTGAGGGATTTGCGCAAGCCAACTTAATGATCGTCAAAAAAGAGCTGGCCTTCGATTTTCTTTTATTTTGTCAGCGGAATCCGGCTTCGTGTCCTTTGCTTGATGTGCTCGACCCAGGTGATCCAGTGCCAAGGCGTTCAGCACCTGATGCCGATATTCGAACGGATTTCCCTAAATACCGTGTTTACAAAAAAGGGGTTCTTCAAGAAGAGATAACAGATATTTCTTCCTATTGGGAGGATGATATGGTGGGCTTTCTCATCGGATGCAGCTTTACGTTTGAGCATGCACTCATGCTGAATGACATTCCTGTCCGTCATATTGAAAATGGACATAATGTCCCAATGTATCAAACGAACATTTCATGTGAAAGGGCAGGTGTATTCCATGGTCCGATGGTTGTCAGCATGAGGCCGATCCCAGCGCAGCAAGTCACAAGAAGTGTTCAGGTGACGTCTAGATTCCCATCGGTACATGGCGGTCCTATCCATATAGGTGATCCAGCTGTGATTGGCATAGAACATGTAGATCAACCAGACTTTGGAGAGCCATCTGTGATCAAAGAAGGGGAAGTTCCGGTGTTTTGGGCATGTGGTGTGACGCCGCAAGCCATCGTCATGCACACTAAGCCAGACATTGCGATCACCCATGCACCCGGTCATATGTTTATCACAGATGTAAGAGATCAAAAGCTCGGTGTCCTGTAGAAAGAGAGGTGTCATAAGAGTGGCATTTTCAACGATAAAAGATACGATCACGTTCCACCCGCTAGGAGACGCAGCCATTGTCATCCAAGCCGGGACTGACATAAGTGAAGACATTCATGAGCGTGTGAAGCAGCTGTTTTCATGTATTGAACAGCATCCATTTGAAGGATATGTGGAAGCTGTTCAAGCTTTTACAAACGTGACCGTCTTTTATGAGCCCTATAAGGTGTATCAATCTGCTCAGCTTAAGCAACGTGCGATCTCTCCGTATGAATGGGTCAAAGACTATATTGAAAACCTCCTTGAAGACAACTGGCAGGAGGGGAATCAGGCAAAGCGCCGGATCGTCGACATTCCTGTATGTTATGGAGGAGAGCTCGGCCCTGACTTAGAAGAAGTCGCCCGTATCAATGATTTGACGCCTGAAGAAGTTGTACGCATTCACACCTCCGGGACGTATCTTGTCTATATGATTGGGTTTGCTCCTGGGTTTCCGTTTTTAGGCGGACTTTCTGAAAAAATTGCAGCTCCGCGCAGACAAACACCAAGAATGTCGATTCCAAAAGGATCTGTGGGTATTGCGGGGAAGCAGACAGGGGTTTATCCGATATCTACACCCGGAGGCTGGCAGCTCATTGGACAAACCCCTTTGTCTTTATTTCGACCGAATGCTGAGAGACCTAGTCTACTAAAGGCAGGGGACGAGGTTCGATTTGTTCAACTGTCTGAAAAGGAATTTTTCAGCATGAAGGAGGAAGATCGTTGAGTATTCATGTCATCAAGCCAGGAATGTTCACCACCATTCAAGATAAAGGGAGAATAGGCTATCAGAAGTACGGTGTGTTAACGAGCGGCGGCATGGACCCGCTCTCACTCCGAATCGCCAACATCCTCACCGGGAATCAAGAAAAAGAAGCGGTGCTGGAAATCACTTTAATGGGGCCCGGCCCAGTGTTGACATGTCAGAAGGATCAGCTGATTGCCTTGACCGGTGCTGATGTGGAGATTGAGATTGACGGGGAACAAGCGCCTCTATGGAAACCACTCTTCATTCGAGCAGGAAGCACGATCACCTTTGGCCCTTGTAAGAGGGGATGCCGCTCCTACCTCGCTGTAGCCGGTGGATTTGATGTTGAGCCGGTGATGAAAAGTAAAAGTACGTACGTCAGAGCGAAGATAGGCGGGATAGAAGGGCGTCCGCTAGAAAAAGGAGATGTCCTGCCAATTGGAGAACCGTCACCACTGGCGGAGCGCCTCGTTCACATGTTAAAAAGCAAAGGGGAACGTGCGCCAGACTGGACAGTCAATCATGCGCATTTTTTGCCTCTCGGGAAATCACCAGTCATTCGGGTGCTTGCAGGCAGACATTTATCTCATTTTCAGGAAGAATCGCAGCAAGCTTTTTTCGAGCGGTCTTATCAGGTCACTCCCCAATCTGATCGTATGGGATGCAGATTGAAAGGGGAACCGATTCGTTTAAAGCAAAAACTTGAATTGATTTCAGAAGCGGTTGCTTTTGGCTCTATTCAAATTCCTCCTGACGGCCAGCCGATTATTCTGCTCGCAGATCGTCAAACGACAGGTGGATATCCCCGAATTGGTGAGGTGGCAACAGTCGATTTGCCGCTCATTGCGCAGGCGATGCCTGGAGCGAATCTCACGTTTCAACAAATTGGCCGCCAAGAAGCAGAGCAAGCCTTATTCACCCAAGAAGCAGAGATGAAGGACCTGACGGCAAGATTAAAACTCGAAGCATTTTCATTTTAGAAAAGGTGAGAAACATGCAGAACACAAATAAAACCGTTGTGAAATCAATGGAGATATTACGGCTTTTTATCACACACGAACAATTAACGTTAAATGACATGATTGAGCTCTCGAGCATGCCCAAAACATCTGTACACCGAATGGCCAACTCGTTAGCCGATATGGGGTTATTAGAAAAGCATCCTTCAGGTGTTTACCGATTAGGATTAATGTTCCTTGAATACGGTCAGCTTGTCGCAGACCGCCTTGATATCCGTAGAATTGCAAGGCCCTTTATGGAAAACTTGCGTGATGAGGTAGGTGAGGCTGTTCAGCTCATTATTCGTGAAGGAGATGAAGCCATTTATGTGGAGAAAATGGAAGGAACGCAGCCTGTCCGGCTCTATACCGCTGTCGGAAGGAGATCCCCATTATATGCGGGAGCTTGTGCGAGAAGTATTCTCTCCTTTTTGCCAGAGGAAGAGAGACTTGCCTATATTGATTCGGTAGAGCTCGGGAAAATCGGGATCGGAACCATTACCGATAAAGATGTCCTGCGAAACATGATCGAAGAATCAAACAGGCGTGGATATACGTTAAGCTATTCAGAGCTTGAAAACTATACTGCGGCTATTGGAGCGCCCATTTTCAATCATCACGGAGAAGTGGCAGCAGGCATTAGTATTGCAGGGTTTGAGGCTGGCTATCAAAAGGAACGGCTTCCTTATTTAATTGAGCAGGTCAAAAAAGCGGCCAGCGGCATTTCAAAAGAATTAGGTTTTGCAACTGAACAAATAAAAAGCCAATGACCGTTAAGATCATTGGCTTTTTGCGTGTTCATGATTAGAAAGTTTTACCTAAAGCTTTTGCACGTTCGATCGCATCTGCTTTAATTTGTTCTGCTTTTGCAGGCTCAGCATTGTGACCTTCAACAATAAGACCTTCGAAAGAAGGGATACCGAAGAAGTTTGCAATTGTTCCAAGGTAACGGTGACCTGCTTCAAGTTCAGCAGCAGGACCTTCAGTGTAATATCCGCCACGTGCTTGGATGTGCAACGCTTTTTTGTCTGTTAGTAATCCAACAGGACCTTGCTCAGTGTATTTGAATGTTTTACCAGCTACAGCAACAGAGTCGATGTATGCTTTAAGAACTGGTGGGAATGAGAAGTTCCAAAGTGGTGAAACAAATACGTATTTGTCAGCAGAAACGAATTGATCGCTTAATTCGTTTAGGCGAGCAACTTTCGCTTGCTCTTCAGCTGAAAGTGTATCGAAGCCAGCACCAGATTGAAGCTTGCCCCATCCAGCGAATACATCTGCATCAATGTGAGGAATGTTTTCTTTGTACAAATCAATATGTACAACCTCGTCACTTGGATTTGCTTCCTTATAAGATTCGATAAATGCTTTAGCAGTAGCCATACTGTAAGAAACTGTTTCATCATGCGGATGTGCAGTGATGTATAAAACTTTTGCCATGTTCATTCAATCCTTCCTGTTTCAATGATTTTTTTAGTGTATCCCAAAGATACACTGAATATGTGGCATCTTTAATCATATTGGAATGCTATGAAAAAGATGTAACAAGCACAGTTACATAAAAACTGATATTTTCATTGTAATCACTATATAGTTTGAAGTCAAGGTATAAAGTCTTGAAATCAAGATAAAAAGTTTGTAAATTTTTCTGAAACGCTTCAAGTCCGCGATTTAAGCAAAAAAACCTACTCCCATTGAACAAAAAATGGATCGATATCGCAAGTAAAGTGTTTGTAAATGCGCCCATCCTGCGTTTTTGAAAAAAAGGTGGATGACTTTAGGCCATCTGCTACAAGCATTTGCTCTTCTTTTTCGTATATATAAGAGAAGGCAGGAGAGAGTGAGGGATAAGAGTGGGACGATCCTATGTTGCGATTGGAGATTCCTTAACGGTTGGGGTGGGGGCACGTTTATTTGGCGGCGGTTTTACGGAGCGATATGCGGCGAAGCTTGAAAAGAAGCTGCATATACCGGTGAAACTGTCTGTATTTGCGAAATCAGGGTTAACAACGGAAGAAATCTTGCAGCTTTTTCAGCGGTCTGATGTAAGACGGGCGATTGCTCATGCTGACATCATCACCATCACAGGCTGCGGGAATGATCTTGTTCAAGCTGTTCTGCAGTATGAAAAAGGTGAAGATGAAAAGAAACTGCTGCAAGCGTCTATGCATTGTCAGGCGAATTTTAGCAAAATGGTTCAAGAAATCGCTCTGATAAAAAGAGGGCAGCATCAACCATACTGCGTATATTTATTGAATTTATATAATCCTTTTCCTGAGATTCCGATTGCCGAGAGATGGCTGAAGCAATACAACCATCACCTTCGCCAGCTTGCTGCGAATCCACATGTAGAAGTGGTGGATATATACGGTGTATTTGAAGGTCATCAAAGCGCATACTTATCGATTGATCAATTTCATCCGAACCACAAAGGATATGAAGCAATGGCAGAAGCGCTGTTTCAACAATCCTTTAAGTAACTGTGATCCCGCGGGATTACAGTTTTTTTCATTCTTTTAAATGAAGGGCTGTTTCGATATGATAAAAGAAACTAAGACAAAAGAGGTGGATGCATGCAGGAGATGAGTGCGTATTTTCATGAATTGAAAGGAACAGCTTATGAGGTAGGAAAGCAGCAGGCTATTTGGCTGAAGGAACGCCCTTTGCTTAAGAAACAATACATTCAATCAGAACCGTTATCAAAAGAGGCTGTGAAGGAAACAAAGCAGCTGATTCGACCGTTTCTTCCTCAGTTAGAAGAAGAGCTCTCGGGATTTTGTGATGAAATGCAAATAGATGAAAGCGATTTGACCTTTTTCTATTCTTCGCATCTTCAGCCAGGCTGTTCCCATTGTGTGATGCAGGGGAATGAGGCTGCCAATCAACAGACGGTGATGCTGCGCAACTATGATTTTTCTCCGCTGTTTGATGATATGCGTCTTGTATCTACGCATGTGAAGGGCTCAGCAGTCCATACAGGCTCATCATTAATCTTATTTGGTCGATCGGATGGGATGAATGAACATGGTCTATCGGTAACATTTTCTGCATGCGGTCCGCCTGTTGGCAACGAACCAGGCTTAAAGCCGCCTGCTGTTGCTGGCTTGCAAGTATATCATGTCATTCGTGCTGTGCTAGAGTCCTGTAAAACGGTGGAGGATGCCGTCCGTTTGGTACAGGAAATGCCCGTCGCGTCAAATGTTCACCTCATGCTTGCTGACCGGAAGGGAGAGGCGGCTGTGATTGAAATGATAGATGGGCAAAAAAAGGTGAGAAGGCCGGAGCGTGGATTTATTGCGGCTACGAACCATCCGCTCGCTGATCACACGGCAAAAGGGTTGACGAAACATCATTCTGTTGTCAGGTACGACATGTTAATTCAAGCTTTAGAAGAACAGCCGTCAAGCGAGTCTCTTACGGAACTATTTCAGACAGAATACCCTGCTGGTCTGACTGTGCACAATTATGAAGAGCTGTTTGGGACGATGCGAACCGTCATGTTTCGGCCGGAGGAAGGGACGATGGAGTATTGTTTTGGCTCTCCCGTCTATAACCCTACCTATTCATTAAAGGTCGGGGGCACACTGCCATTTCATGAACAAACGATTCAATTTCATCAAAAGGATTATGGACCTTCCTTTTGGAGAAACGTGTGAGTCTTTCATTTTGTCACAGCCTGTGTGCCAAATTTAGATCAACTTCAGGTTGCATCGATCAGTGAAAGCGTTTTATATTAAAGTGTGACAATAGACCTATTTAAGCAGAAGGAGGCATTTCATGTACATAACGGCACGAGAACAGAAAGTGATCAAATATATGATTCAGCAAAATCGTTATGTCACCATTCGTGAGATCGCCGATTCTGTTCAGGTAAGTACAAGAACCATTCATAGAGAACTTAAATCCATTAAACCTATTTTAAAGAATTACAACCTATCACTTGATAAACAGCCGGGGAAGGGCTTGAAGGCGGTCGGTGAACAGGAAGACAAACAGCGGCTTCTGTCTCATATTTCAAATGAAGATCAAATTGAATATAGTTCTGATGAACGGAAGCTCTTAATCCTGTGTGCCCTACTTGAAGCAAAAGAACCGGTGAAATTATATACACTTGCAGCCGACTTGCAGGTCACAAATGCGACCATCAGCTACGACTTAGATGAACTGACGGACTGGATCGCTCCTTACGGTTTACTGCTTATCCGCAAGCGTGGGTACGGCATTGAATTAAAAGGACCGGAGGAAGCCAAACGAAAAATTGTCGGGAACCTGATCGTTGACCGTCTCGACATTCAATTATTTCTCGAAACGATTGAGATGAATATTAAACATCGAACGAAAGCGACTGAAAAGGTGTTTGGGGTAGTCAGTCGAGGACAGCTGCTCAAGGTAGAAAGGCTGCTCTTTCATTTGAAAAACAGACTCTCTCTCTCGTTGTCAGATAGTGCCTATATTGCACTTGTCGTTCACTTAACCTATGCCATTGAACGCATTCAAATCGGTGAAACCATTCGGATGGAAGAGGAAGAATTGCTTGAATTAAAGCGGACGAAGGAATTTGAATCTTCACTCAGAATCGCGCGAGCATTAGAACGCATGTTTAATGTAGAGATTCCTGAAGCTGAAGTTGGATACATGACCATCCATTTGCGCAGTGCAAATCGAAGCTTTACGGCAGAATACCGCATTGATGAGATTGAGTTAGATATCGCGCTGAGAACGAAGAAACTCATTGACTTTATTTCTCATAAAACAGGCTATCATTTAAATGAAAACGATTCATTGTATGAGGGACTCGTGTCTCATCTTGAACCAGCTATGAACCGATTAAAAGAAAAGATGCGGATTTATAATCCGCTCACACAACAAATAAAAAAAGACTACTTCTTGCTGTTCATGGCGATTGAAGAAGGTGTGGAGCGCTTCTTTCCTGAGATCGAATTTCCAGAGGATGAAATTGCCTTTATCGTGCTTCATTTTGGTTCGGTGCTTGAAATTAAAAAAGAAGAAACCAAGATTCATGCATTGGTCGTTTGCTCAAGCGGTATCGGTTCGTCAAAAATGCTCGCATCACGATTAAAAAAAGAATTGCCTGAGATCGCCAAATT
Source organism: Bacillus sp. iso_77 (assembly GCF_056173625.1). Lineage (NCBI taxonomy): Bacteria > Bacillati > Bacillota > Bacilli > Caryophanales > Bacillaceae > Bacillus > Bacillus sp. iso_77. The sequence goes on from NZ_CM149683.1 coordinate 493,672, forward strand.
CGATCTATCTTCCTTAATGGAGCTAAAGGAAATCGACGCTGCGAGCTATGACATGATCGTATCAACCGTGCCGATCCCCTATGAGCATATTGATTACATTATGGTCAGCCCGCTCTTAAACGAGGATGACGCAGTGCGGGTCAAGTCTCATATTAAACGAAAAATTCCTTATCTGATTGAGAAAAAAAGAGCGCAGGAATCTGCAAAAGAATCGGTGGAGGAAACGGTTGATATGATAGGAATGGCAGAGCAAATCACGAATTATATGTCAGTGATTCGCAGCATCTTGTCCCATTTTACAATCGAAAAAAAGAAGACGACAGAGCAGCATGAGTCAACAATGAGAGAGCTGATGCGTCAGGTTGAAAGTCAAGGCTATTTAGAACGTGCAGACGAAGTGACAGCCGGTTTGCTTGAGCGTGAGCAGCAAGGTGGTTTAGGCATTCCAGGAACCGAGTTTGCTCTTTTTCACTTAAAGCATGATCTCATTAAGAAACCGGTCTTTCATATCTATGATCTTGATGAGGCATACGAGATCAAAAGCATGGATGGCGGGCAGCAGCTCATGTCCAGAATGCTCCTCATGCTGGCGCCGCTAGAGCTTGGCAAAGAAGGGTCTGAAATGTTTAGCCTGATCAGTTCATCCATCATTGAAAGCGAAGAAAGCATGGCACTTTATGGACAAGGAACAAAGGAAGAGATTGAACAGAAATTACATCAACTTTTTTATCAATTTGTCAAAGAGGCAAAATGGTAAGAAAAAAGCCGAGAGCTTATTCGCTTCTCGGCTTTTTTGCTGTGACACAGACAGCGAGGGTGGGACGAATCTCCTCATATTCAACAGAAAACTGATCAAATCCAGCAAATTCTAAATCATTGAGGATGCTTTCGCTCATTTCTTTTGTTCGATTGGCGTCCGCTCCTTTTTCTCTTGGTTGCATCACAATGACGAGTGTTCCACCCGGCTTCAAGGTGTGATAAAGGTTGAGTGCGCCAGCCTTTGGGTCATCCCAAATCGTATAATTGTTAACAGAAAGTACTTTGTCATACTGATCCGCCGGCAGGCGCGTTTTTTCAATTTTCCCGACATACAGCCGGACCTGCTTCTCTTTGGATCGTTTCTTTATACGCGAATGCGCCTGTTCCTTCATAGTTGAAGAAGCATCTAGTCCATCAATGTGAAGATCGTCAAAATGCTTGAGCATATGTTTGATGCTATAGCCGGGGCCATAGCCTATTTCCAATATGTTTTCACCATCTGATAAATCTAAATGCTGGATCGCCCATTGATTCAGTGCCTTATTTTCATTTGCCATAATAAAACCTGCGATGCTTCCGAGCCAGCCTTTTGGTCTGCTAAAGGTTTTAGAAATGGTTGACAGCATGTGAGAACGCTCCTTTTTTATGTTTATGTAACCGATTTTTCCCATCATGAAACCTGTCAGTTTTCAAAACGCATCGATGACGCATAGGGATGTTTGAGTGAAAAAATGAAGTGGTAATGAAAGGATACATCAACAAATCAAGGAGGAGCTTACACATGGATTTACGTGAATACTTAACAAATGGCATTCCGCGCCAAACGCAGGATCAGCAGCCAGGCAGTGAAAGAGAAATGAATCCTGCGCCGATTATGAGGATGAATCGTATAAAGGGTCTGGTAAGCTAAAAGGAAAAGTAGCGCTGATTACAGGTGGAGACAGCGGAATTGGACGTGCCGTTTCTGTCGCATATGCCAAAGAAGGAGCTCATGTCGCGATCGTATACTTAAATGAACATGAGGATGCAGAGGATACGCAAAAACGTGTAGAACAGGAAGGCGTCAAATGTTTAACAATTGCAGGGGATGTCGGGGACGAAGCCTTTTGCGAGAAAGCGGTAGAAAAGACAGTTGAAGCCTTTGGACAGCTGGACATCTTAGTCAATAATGCGGCCGAACAGCATCCGAAAGAACGTATTCAAGATATTTCTAGTGAACAGCTTCACCAAACCTTTAGAACCAATTTCTATTCTTATTTTTATTTTACGAAGAAGGCACTCGATTACTTAAAACCGGGAAGTTCCATTATTAATACAACATCTATTAACCCGTATCGAGGCAACAAAGTGCTCATTGATTATACGGCGACAAAAGGGGCCATCAACGGCTTTACTCGTTCTATGGCACAGTCGCTTGTGAAAGATGGAATTCGGGTAAACGGTGTAGCACCCGGTCCAATTTGGACACCACTCATCCCATCTACATTTGATGAAGACAGTGTCGAAAGCTTCGGGGCCGAGACCCCAATGGGAAGACCAGGACAGCCTGTGGAGCATGTAGGCTGCTATGTACTGCTTGCTTCGGACGAATCGTCTTATATGACGGGACAGACACTTCATGTCAACGGCGGTTCCTTTATGAATACATGATCAATAGCACGCCGCCCAGATTTAATTGGGCGGTGTGTTTAGTATTTCTTCCGATTCTTCTGTACAGATGAGACAGACCATATGATAATGCCCACAACAACCGCTGCAATAACAAGTGAACTCAAATGGAACATCGTTTTATGATGCATATTCAACTACTTCCCCTTTCAATGTATCCGTTTTTTATAGCATCAGCTAGAAGATGTCTTTTTATGAAAAACACATTTCTTTGTTTAATGAATGGATTGTCGTGGAAACCTAAGAGTACGGATGACATTTTGAAGGAGTGAAGATACATGTCACAAGAAGAGTTAAAGAAAAAGGTAATGAACTTATTAGACGAACAAAAAGTGGGAACATTGGCGACTGTTGAACAAGATAAGCCGCATACCCGCTATATGACTTTTTTTCATGAAGGGCTGACATTATATACACCAACAAGCAAAGAAACACATAAAGCTGATGAGATTGAAAAAAATCCGAATGTTCATATTCTCATTGGTTATTCAGGTGAAGGATTTGGGGACACATATGCAGAAATCGCAGGTAAAGCCACATTAACGGATGATCCAGAACTGATCGACCGCCTTTGGTCTGATGAGATGGAGAAATGGTTTAAAGGAAAAGATGATCCAAACTTAGTGATCCTTAAGATTGACCCAACCTCCATTCGTTATATGAACGAAGGAAACCGGACACCAGCAGAATTATCACTTTAACACTTGCGTAATTTGGGGGAACGTGTTATAGTTTTATATTAAGTGTTGAAATAGCAAATAAATAAAGAAAGTAAACTTTCTTTTTTCTATGACATAATGAGAAGCAATAGAGCTTCTACTTGATAAGAACGAGACGCTGTCAAAGCGAACAAACTTATTCTTTTCCTTTTGCAACCGCCCCCTATAAAAGCGGAAGAATGGAAAAAAGACGTTTTGATTTACAATTCACACTGGCACGGCTTCGGAGCCGTAAGGACGAATGAGAGGTAGGGCTTTCGTTGTCTTGTTATCCAGAACTTCCATGGCGTTTACTTTCAAACGTAGGTTCACTCGGAACACATATGACACACTGATATGATCGAATCTTAATTTATACACTCCGTGACGGAGATTAAACATTGATTATTTATTTGCATGAAAAGAGTAAGAAACGGGCTGCCATCTATTTGGCAGCCTTTTTACGTTTTAAACAATAAAATAGGAAAAAGGAAGATAAAAGCGGATACCGTCCGCATGATATCTCCTTCAAAAAGATCCGTCGCCAACAATAGAACAACGAACACTCATCGACAGAAAGAGGAAATGCTTCATCATTACTCACTTCGCCCTTTCTTCTGATACCTCCAAATCCGGCCAATAAAAAAGAACATCACCGTAAACAAAATAGAGAAGATCAACATGTCCAGCAGTGTCACACCTCTATCTGGATGCACAACCCCAAACCAAACCCATTGAAGAACAAAAGAGATAGCAAAATAAAAGATGGATTCTTTCATGAAATTCTCCTTTTTACTTGTTTTTTTGACTGTTTAGCCACACCAACCAGATGAAAAAGGAACAAATGGCGCATGCGAGCAAAGTGACAGGCGGCAAGGTGTACCAGCTAGTCAGCCCCTTTACAAAGCACATATAAAAAAAGAAAATGGTAATAGATACGAGCACCCCTTGCTTGAACCAACGGGGAACACGCAGCCAAGCCGCTAGAATGATCGATGATAGCTTATCCATTGAGATAACATCCTTTTTTTGAATCTGATTGGATTTTATCGTAAATAATCAAATATGTAAAATATGGATTTAGAAAGTTGGAATGGTATTCTGCTAGCATGAAACATTCTCGCTGCACTGACGTATAAGAAAAAGGAACTCCATGAAAGGAAGCGATCAAGTGAAAAGAATACCAGTGATTTTCCTCAGGTATATTGTCTTCTTTATTCCAGCAATCATTCTTAGTGTCTTGGTGTGGAACCATTACCAAGATGATTTGTCAGCAGGGAAAGCGACGCAATATGACGTCAAACAAATATTTACATTCGATGAAGGAAAACGAGTGGTGAGTGCTGTATCAAAAAACCAGCAGCTCCATTTTGCAATGTATGATCCTCAATCAGGAAAAAGAATCAGTGAATGGACCACGGAAAGCGATACGTTTAATGAAATGTTGCCATCTATTCAAGGGAACAACCTCTTACTTGCTTTAAAAAATAAAGAGGGGCAGCTGTTGATCGAGAAACTAACGCCGAGCGGGGAAAAGAAAGAGCTCGTTAAGCAAAATCTACAGATTCCCTCGTTTTTAAAAACGAATACATATCAATGGAATGGACGGCTCTTGTTTACAGGAGAGAGGGAAGGTGCCGCTGCAGTCCTCGGTGAGCTAAAGAATGGTCAGTTTCATGTGCACAATCTCAACGAGCTAAAGCTGCCAGCAAGACCTGTTTCCATCGATGTCGTCATGAATTCTTTTAGAGGGCAGACCCCATTCCCTATGTTTGAATTGACTTTGAAAAATGACCAGAAGGCGTATGTCAGCGGAATCTCAAACGAGAAGCATCAGCTTGGGGTCTATGTCTCCAAAAGTGCAGAACCGTTCAGCCTCATTGAAGATAAAGTCGTGCAGCAGCTGCAAAAAACGATCGGCTCATCACAAAACGTGGCTGTCGCTGTCGAATCCAACTATCCAAAAAGACCAAGGAAAGTGGATGCAGAGGGAAGGCTTGGGGAAGTCGTCCCAACACCAAAACCGATTTACCAAACCTTTATCTACCAGCTGAATGAAGAAGAAGTTCTTCTTGCAGGCTCTACAGCAAAGGACGAAGCAAAAGGCAAGCTGACTGGTTATATTTATAATCATCGCACAAATAAGGCGACGTCTGCCAGCAAGCTTTTTCAGTCGTTGTCATATGAATCTTTACAAAAAGAAGATCTCTCTTTTCATAAAAATGTGAAGAGCGATTGGCTCTATTATTCACTTGGCAACCAATTATCGGGGGCATTTGAGGCGAAAAGCAAACAGCTAAAGGAATTCCCTTTGCAAAAGGTCATCTCAATCGAAAATGCTAGTCCAGCCCACCAAACGTCTGTTGACACCTTTATGCAATATGTCATGAAGGGCGGACCACTCATTCTCAACTGGGCGATATGGCTCTTTATCCCACTGCTGTTATTTGTGCTAGCGATCTTCCTGCCGCCGATTTTGAGACTGGTGAGAAAGAACAAGATCAAGGACAGTGTCACATTAGAAGCCAATATTGTATCTGTCAAAGAAACGGGTACCTACATCAATGAACAGCCGCTGGTCAACATGCAGCTTCAATTTCAATATGATGGGGAAAATATCGAGAAGGCGGTTAAAACGGTTGTATCCTATACTCAGATACCGCAGCCGGGTCAGCGTATCGCCATTCTCTACAATCCGAAAAAGAAAAAAGCGATGCTCTTAAAAGAGGGTGACTTCTCGCAGCCAAGCGAGCCAAAGTTCATCAAAGGCGCTATTTTAAGAAACATAGAATCATATGGAACCGTAGGACGAGGCACCGTCTTATCACTTACATTTGAAGCAGATCAGAAAAGGTATACCATTCCGATGATTCAAGCCGCTGGTTTTGAGTTTAGAACAGGAGAAAAAGCTGATCTCGTTGACATCAACGGCCAGCTCAAAATGGCAGCCTATGGTCATGAAGTGCGGAATCGATCGGGGAAAGATGTGACGTTAACAGGAACGATCCAGCGTGTGAAGCAATATCCAATGGCCATCCATGAACAAAAGCCAATTCAGCTTGATGTGTCGGTTTCAAACGGAGATGAGTCTATCACAAAAACGGTCAGCCAATTCATCCCTGATCATATGCAGGTCGCAGCCGGCACTCAAATCACGATCCAGACAAAGAAAGAAGAGCTGGATAGAGAAATGGGTCTTATGCAAGAGAAACAAGGAAGTGCAAAAGTGACCCATGTCACATTTTCCGGTGTCATCGGCAACCAGCCGTTAGCGATCATTCAGGTTGAGAGAGATGGCATCATGTATGAAGTGAAGCAGCCAATCGATCCAATCACTAGCGTCTTGCCTGGTGATGAATTATGGGTGGCGTATCACGACATGACGCGTCAAGCAGCCATTGTGAAATATGCATCGATTTAAAAAAGCGTTCCCCAGCGTGAAAAAAAGGGCTAAAACGAATTTCGTTTTAGCCCTTTTTGATTAAGCTTTTGTATCATATTGGCGGAGCACCTTATCGTAGGCGAAGTTACCGAAAGGAATGAAAGCCGCAAAAAAACCAGCGATGGACCATTTCAAATGCCAGCGAACTTTAAAGGTCACATATGCCAAAACGAGCATATAGATGACAAACAATGCGCCATGAAGAGAGCCTACAATAGTGACTGCCATCGGAATATCCGCAAAATATTTTAGAGGCATGGCAATTAAAAGAAGGGTTAAAAGAGACATACCCTCAATAAAACCCGCCTGTCGAAGACGGCTAATACTTGTATGCATATACAAATCCTCCTGTATAAAAGCTAGTTTCTCATCTTCTAATATAAACGAAAGATCGTCTGGACATGCTGAAATCTACGAAAAATTCAAAATATGTTCATGGAATGCTTAAAAAATGGGAAAAGTCCTTTACTCCTTGTTTGTTTCAGAGAGTACTTGCTTTAAGTGCATCACATCATGCAATAAATGCTCCGTCATTGCTTGAACGGCTTCTGTGGAGCGGCGCTTTTTTATTTTAGAATAGATGGCTGCATGCTCTCTTTGAATGGTTTCAGCACGAGCCCCGCCGCTAAAATGAAAGATGCGGCAATAGTGAATGAGTGCATTTACGTGATTCAATTGTTTGGATAAGCGGTCATTGTGACTCGCCAAAATGATTTTTTGGTGAAAGGCTTCATGTAACTGGACGATCTCTTTAGAGGGCAGCTGCTGCTTGATCGCTTCGTCCGCCTGCGTGAGAACCTGCTCAATTTCATCCATTTCTCTTTGCACGGCTTCCTTACAGGCAAGCTCAACAGCAAGTGTTTCTAAAGCTACCCGAATTTGATAAAGCTCCTCGACATCTTTTTCTGTTAACGTATAGACGGAATAGCCTGATCGATGATCCGCGATTAAGAGCTCGTCTTTTTCTAACAGCCTCATCGCCTCTCTTACCGGTGATCGGCTAACGCCAAATTGTTTGGCAAGCTGTGTTTCATTGATGCGCTCTCCTGGCTGAAACTGGCCATCAAAAATCATTTGCTTCAGCTGTTCATAAAATTGCATGTGATACGGTGTTGGTCTTTCCATCTCGAATGAATTCATGCCATCATTCCCTCTTTTATACATCATCTTTTGTCTCATGTTATCCAAGTTTTTCCCTCTAGGCAAGCCTGCATCAAAAAGTCAATATCGTACAATCCAAGAGAAAAGGGGTGTGCTACACTTATGATCAGTTCAGCGAAAAGAGGGATCGACATGAACACACAAGAGGAACGAACTGTACATTTTGATCAAGACTTACAAATAGAGGCATATCGCTTTCATGGCATCATGCAAAAGTTCCCGAATCATTTTCATACATATTATGTGATTGGATTTATTGAAGACGGTCAAAGACGTTTGGTCTGCCAAAATCAAGAATACATCATTGAAAAAGGTGATATCCTTCTTTTTAATCCGTATGATAATCACGCATGTGAACAAATTGATCACAGGACACTCGATTATCGCTGCTTAAATATTGAAGCACGTGTGCTAGAGAAGGTCTTTCAGCACAAACCGCATTTTAAAGCCCCTGTGTTTTCACAAAGTGAACTAACAAAGCCATTATATGATCTACATCAAATGATCACAGAAGAAGCTCCTGCTTTGAATAAACAGGAAACCTTCTATTTCTTTATGAAACAATTGATTGAAGCCTATGCTGATACCTCAGAGGAAAAAGCATCAGCCACACGTGCCAACGAACAAAAAGTCCGAGACGTACAGCAATATATCGAAACACACCTCACGGAAAATATATCGTTAGATGACTTAGGCGAGCTTGTGTCCATGAACAAATATTCATTGCTGCGTGCTTTTACAAAGTTTAGAGGCATCACGCCGTATCGTTATTTACAGACAGTCAGAGTGAACTTTGCGAAGGAGCTTCTCGCCCAAGGAGTGAAGCCTGTAGATGCGGCTGCCTCCGCTGGATTTTCTGATCAAAGTCATTTGAGTCATTTCTTTTCAGAATTTATTGGGCTCACGCCAGGGCAGTATCAGCAAATTTTTGTAAAGCAGGTAACAGCTGATGAAAAATAAACAGCTGCTCGGTCATTTAGCGGCCATGTTCACCATTTTTTTATGGGGATCTACCTTTATCTCTACCAAAATATTATTAACGGCTTTTTCTCCAACAGAGATTTTATTTTTCCGTTTTTTTATAGGGTACTTGGCTCTGAAGATCATCTATCCGTTTACGATGAAGGTACAAAGTAAAAAGCATGAAGGGATGTTTGCGCTGGCAGGTTTATGCGGTGTGGTCTTATATTACTTTTTAGAAAATGTCGCACTTACTTATACGTTCGCTTCGAATGCAGGCGTCATCAGCTCCGTTGTCCCATTCTTCTCTTTTTTATTGGCTTATTTTTTATTAAAAGATGAGCCGCTGCACAGCCGGTTTTTCATAGGCTTTTTCATCGCGATGACGGGAATCGTGCTGATTAGCATGAATGGAATGACGACGTTTCAATTGAATCCACTCGGTGATGCCTTAGCATTAACAGCAACCATCGTCTGGGCATTCTATTCCATTTTATCGAAGATGATCAACCAATATGGCTACCATATCATTCAGGTAACAAGGCGTGTCTTCTTTTACGGACTGCTATGGATGATTCCACTGATCTGGCATTTTAAGGTTCGTTTAGACTGGGAGCGGTTGACCAATCCATCGTTTGCCTTCCACTTGCTGTTTTTAGGCGTCTTTGCATCTGCTATTTGTTTTCTGACATGGAGCTTTTCCGTGAAGACGATCGGTGTGGTGAAATCAAGTGTGTATATTTATGGAGTGCCTATTATCACGATGATCATTTCAATGATCGTTCTTCACGAGAGCTTGACCTTCATGTCTGGGCTTGGAACAGCACTGACCTTAGGAGGTTTGCTGCTTTCAGATAAAAAAAGTGCGGGAAGAAAGAAACAGAAGCCCCATGTGCTGATGCAGGATAAAAAGGCGCTTTGATCAAAAAAAGCGTCTTTTGTCCATTGTAAGAACACGCACTATTTAGTAAACTCAAATGAAACGGTCGACGGTCGACCAATAACAAAGGGGGAAAAATCAATGAAGCATGTTTCAATTGCAGCGATACCAGGTGACGGGGTTGGAAAGGAAGTTGTGCCTGAAGCTATTCGAGTTTTGAAAGCGGTATCAGATGTGCATGGCGGTCTGTCTTTCACCTTTCAGGACTTTCCGTGGAGCTGTGAGTATTATTTAGAGCATGGCGAAATGATGCCAAAGGATGGATTGGAACAACTAAAAGCCTTTGACAGCATTTTCTTAGGAGCAGTCGGAGATGCCAATTTAGTGCCGGATCATGTATCACTTTGGGGATTGCTCATTAAAATTAGACGTGAATTTGAGCAGGTGATCAACGTTAGACCGGCAAAACAGCTAAAGGGCATCCGTTCACCGCTTGCTCAGCCAAAAGATTTCGATCTACTAGTTGTAAGAGAAAATGGAGAAGGCGAATATAGTGAAATTGGGGGCCGGATTTATCAAGGGGAGGATCAGCTTGCGATTCAAAATGCCGTCTTCTCTAGAAAAGGGACAGAACGTGCGATGCATTTTGCTTTTCAATCAGCAGAAAAGAGACGAAAGCATGTAACAAGTGCAACAAAGTCAAACGGCATCGTGCATACCATGCCATTTTGGGATGAAGTGTTTCAAGATGTCTCAAAGGACTACCCTAAGGTGGAGGCAGATTCTCAGCACATTGATGCGCTCTCAGCCTTCTTTGTCACAAGACCAGAGAAATTCGATGTCATCGTCGCCAGCAATTTATTTGGTGACATTTTGACGGATCTTGGTGCCGCCATAATGGGTAGTATTGGCGTCGCACCAGCAGCCAATATCAATGTAAATGGTAAATATCCATCTATGTTTGAGCCAGTACATGGATCAGCACCAGATATCGCTGGAAAAGGCATCGCGAACCCTATTGGACAAATCTGGACCGCTAAACTCATGCTTGATCATTTCGGAGAGGAAGAATTAGGCACACACCTTCTCGATACGATTGAATCTGTCACAGCAGACGGCTTTTTAACGGCAGATATCGGCGGAGCCTATCAAACACAAGAGGTCACAAACGAAATCATTAAACGATTGAAGAAATAATCAGTCATTAGAACCGCATCTCCACGTCTGCTATAATAAAAGGATGGATAGAAGAAAGAGATGTGAAATTTCGTGTCAAAAACAGTTGTATTAGCAGAGAAACCTTCGGTAGGACGTGACCTTGCACGTGTGCTGAAGTGTCATAAAAAAGGAAATGGTTTCTTAGAGGGAGATCAATACATTGTCACGTGGGCGCTGGGCCACCTGGTGACACTGGCTGATCCAGAAGGCTACGGGAAAGAATTTCAATCCTGGCGCCTAGAGGATTTACCCATTATTCCAGAACCACTCAAGCTTGTCGTGATGAAAAAAACAGGGAAGCAGTTCCAAGCGGTCAAAGCGCAGTTGGCGAGAAAAGATGTAAAAGACATTGTCATCGCAACAGATGCTGGACGTGAAGGGGAGCTTGTGGCAAGGTGGATTCTTGAAAAAGCACATGTGAAAAAGCCTCTAAAACGTTTATGGATTTCGTCTGTTACAGACAAAGCCATTCAAGAAGGGTTCAAACGATTAAAAGACGGCAGAGAGTATGACAACTTGTACCGCTCTGCGGTGGCGCGTGCAGAGGCAGACTGGATTGTGGGGATCAACGCAACAAGAGCGCTGACAACGAAGTTCAATGCGCAGTTATCCTGTGGACGTGTGCAAACGCCAACGATTGCTATGATCGCCAAGCGAGAGGAAGACATTCAGCAATTCCAGCCGAAGCCGTTCTTTGGGCTGACTGCACAAGTAGACGGACTGACGCTGACTTGGCAGGATGCAAAGACAAAACAAAACCGTACATTCCAAGAAGATGTAGTGAAGGAGCGCTTGGCAGCCTGTAAAGGAAAACCTGCAGTGATTGATGCACTGAAAAAAACAGCGAAAAAATCCTTTGCTCCAGGGTTGTATGACCTGACAGAATTGCAGCGTGATGCCCATAAACGCTACGGTTTTTCAGCAAAAGAAACACTGTCTACACTTCAGCGTCTGTATGAGCAGCATAAGCTCGTCACGTACCCGCGTACGGATTCACGTTTCATTTCGGCAGATATCGTGCCTACATTAAAAGATCGACTCAAAGGAATGAACGTTAGACCTTACGCGCAGCATGTGAATCGCATTCTACAATCAGGCATTAAAGCGCATAAAGGTTTTGTCAACGACGCCAAAGTGTCAGATCACCATGCGATCATTCCAACCGAGGAAGAGCTGTATCCAGGTGCATTAAGCGATAAAGAGCGTAAATTATATGACCTGATTGCCAAGCGATTCCTTGCTGTACTGATGACCCCTTTTGAATATGAGGAAACAACAGTGATCGCCAAGATCGGCAGTGAGACATTCACAGCGAAAGGGAAAATTGTGCAATCAGCCGGCTGGAAAGCCGTGTACGATGATTCCTATGAAGACGAGGAATCAGCCGAAGCAGATCAGCACTTGCCGGCATTAACAGAGGGGCAGTCACTTGACGTACGCCAATTAAAAGAGACAAAAGGCGAAACGAAACCTCCTGCTCGTTTTAACGAAGCGACCCTTTTATCTGCCATGGAGAACCCGTCTGCATTTATGGAGAACAAGGAAAAAGACTTAGTGAAAACCCTTGGCGAAACGGGTGGATTGGGGACAGTGGCAACTAGAGCTGATATCATTGAGAAACTGTTTAACAGCTTCTTAATTGAGAAAAAAGGCAAAGACATCTTCATCACATCGAAAGGGAAGCAGCTTCTTTCTTTAGTACCTGAAGATTTAAAGTCACCTGCTTTAACAGCGGAATGGGAACAAAAGCTGTCTAAAATTGCGAAAGGCCAATTGAAAGCTTCTCAATTCATGAGTGAAATGAAGTCATATGCAAAACAAGCCGTATCTGAAATCAAACAAACGAATCAAACCTTTAAGCATGACAACATGACAGGCACACATTGTCCTGACTGTGGAAAACTCATGTTAAAAGTGAACGGGAAAAACGGCACCATGCTTGTTTGTCAGGATAGAGAATGCGGACATCGAAAAAATGTGGCAAAGAAAACAAATGCACGCTGCCCGAACTGTCATAAAAAGCTTGAGCTGCGCGGAGAAGGCGATGGTAAAATATTTGCCTGTGTTTGTGGTCATAGAGAGAAACTGTCTGTTTTCGAAAAACGCAAATCACAATCCAATCAAAAACGAGCCAGTAAGCACGATGTGTCCAAATATATGAAGAAACAAAAGAAAGTGGAAGAACCAATCAATAACGCACTTGCAGAACAATTGAAGAAACTAAAATTAGATCAATAGTTGTGTAAAAACCCATGTGAATTCGCATGGGTTTTTTGTTTGTTCGAGTATTTTGACATGTTGTTTTTCTGTAAATGGGAATATGTAAGCGAAAAGACTCGTAATTTGGTATAAAATATTTATTTTCATTTAAACAGAAACGCTCTATAATAAATCGTTAGATGCTTAGAGAGAACAAGGATTGAAAGGGGACACGAATGGATACACCCATATATCGTACGTCTATCGCTATACTTATTGTCATTTTACTAGGCGGATGTACCTGGAAACAGCAGCAACATTCAGCTCAACCAGAACCTGCAAAGCCAGTATTGTCAGGAGAGTACTTTATGACTCACCACTTAATGACAGATCAAGGCATGATCCGGACCTCGCTTGCGGAGCAGCCTACTTACTTATCAGAATCGCTCGGACTTTGGATGGATTATCTTGTTAGAAAAAAAGATCAAACATCTTTTGATCAACAGGTAGACGTCCTGCGCACTCAATTCTTACTGGAACATGATCTTCTTAGCTGGCAAATCGAATCTCATCAAAAAAGCAAAGTCAATGCTTTAGTTGATGACTTACGTGTAGTAACAGCACTTCAAAAAGCAGATCAATTGTGGCAGAAGTCAGTGTATCAAACCACAGCCAAAAAAATCGCAAAAGCGTTAAAAGACAAAAACATGTTCAAGGGTATGTTGACCGACTATTATGATGCATCGACAAAGCAAACTTCACATACAATCACACTTTCATATCTTGACCCAAAAGCAATCAAAGAACTAGTATCCCTCCACCTATTCACAGAACAAATGATGAACAACCAATTGGCCATTCTAAAAAATGCACCGAGACAAAAAGGATTTTTTCCAAAATCCTATGACATAGCGAAGAAAGTCTACTCGTTTGATCAGGAAATCAACTTGATCGACCAGCTTTATACGGCTCTTTATGCCGAACGTGCACAGGTTGATACAACAGTCATCATGAAATGGCTGAAAACCAACTTCCAAAAGGAAGGAAAACTGTATGGACGATATAAACTGAGCACATTACAGCCAGCAGTGACGTATGAATCACCTTCGGTCTATGCACTGGTGATCTTATATGCACTCAAACAAGGAGAAGATGATTTTGCAAAAGACGTCTATCACCGAATGAAAGAGCTGCAAATCCAAGATCCTCTCAAGCCTTATTACGGAGGCTACATGAACGAAAAAGATACACACTCATTTGATAATTTATTGCCTCTAATTGCAGAAAGGGAGCTTCTAAATGAAAAGGTTATTCAGTAACACCTATCGCACGTATTATACGGTGCTCCTCATGTTTGCGGGACTCATTTTATTTATGGGCTACTTGAATGGACGTGATGCGGAGAGTGTCATGATCATCACACTCACATTTGTCGTGATAGGATGCGGCATTTTATTTGGTATTTTGCCAGCATTGGTTTTTACTTTGTTGATTTTGTTCTTTATAGGAAGCGGGATGTTCTTTACAGAGCTTGGTCACACAAATTCCCTCTTTTCTCATCAAACGTTGCAAGATGTCGTGATATGGGGCGTGGCGCTTCTCTTTTTTGCTATTTCTGCTGGAAACGTGCATGAGCGAATAAAAACGATGCGTTACACCATTGAACAACAAAAGAGGGCCATCAAACAATTTGTAGCGATTGACTCAACCACAGGCTTTGACAATGCAGAGCGGATGAGGCTCGAATTGTCTGAGGAAATGAAACGAGCAGAACGATACAAACAGCCATTCGTCTTTATCCTTCTTCATATGCACTACTCAGCTGAATTCAAAACATTATATGGAGAAAAAGAAATGCAGCATCTTTTCCAGCAACTCAGTATGAAGATACGCGAAAGTGTGAGAGAAACCGATAAGAAATTTCGATTATCCGAAGAACGAATCGGGCTGCTGCTCACTCACACACCTGCAGAAAACGTCTCGATCGTTCTTGAAAAGCTAAAGGATAAACTGCAAACGCATGTCCTGCTAAATGGTCGTGAAGTGACCTTAACCTTTCATGTTTGTCATTTAACAAGCAGCTCGGATTATCGGACACCAGAGCAATTTTTAGAAGAACTAGAAAACGAGATGATGATGAATGAACTTTAATGTTTTGACGAAATGTTGTTTGTTAATCGTTCTTTTCTCTATGCTTTCGATCAAAGACAGTACATCAGCCGGTGCACTTGAGAAAGAGTCAAGGACCCTCATCGTCTATTCCACACAATCAGGTGAGACAACGCCATCTGTTCATATGCTTGATGTACTTGTGGGGCATTTTTCCACACGAACGACCATTTTATCTGATGAACAAATCACTGAAAAGAACCTCAATGACTCTCAGCTAGTTATCTATATAGGTGAAGAAAAGAGAACGTTGAAAGCACAAACAATTCGTCTTATAAACGAATCAAAACGCTTAATCGCAATAGGATACAATGCGGAACAGCTTCGTCCATTCTCCAAGCTTACTTTTCACAAACAAGATCACATCAGTCAAATCAAAGATACTGATGATCAAGAATACCGTCAGCTAGAGAGAGGAATCACAGCTCAGACGGTTCAAGGGACAGATCTGCAACGTAAATTCTTATTGAAGAAAAATCAAGCTGAACAGCCATTTGTGATTCAAACAAAAGAAGGTGCGGCATATGTCGGAATGCTAAATATCCTTCAGCACGACAAGCTACTTGCAGAGGTGCTAGAAAGTCTCCTGCCGGCTTCTAATCAAACGACGACAAAGTACTTACAGATTGGGAAGATTAACCCCGTCACGGATGAGAAGAAGTTACTTGAACTTGGACGATACGTAACAGCTCGCCATATCCCTTTTCTGCTGGCGGTGACCCCTATATGGATTGATCCAGCAACAGGGGATGAAGTGACGCTCAGTGACCGGCCTAAACTTGTCCACGTGTTAAAACAATTGCAAAGCAATGGAGCTAGTGTCGTTCTTCACGGGTTTAGCCGTACGTATCGAACGGAGGAGTCGGGTAAAGGCTTTGAATTCTGGGATGTCAAGTACGATCAGCCCGTTACGTCAAATGAACCAGAGAAAGCTGATCAGCAGCTGAACAAAAGCTTTTTTCCGAATGAAAAAGATTTTAATGCGTATATCACATCCAATCAACATCAAGAAGCCATCTATACAGAAGAAAAGCTGACAAAAGGCATTGAACTGCTTGCGCAGCAGGGGTTATATCCGCTTGCATTTGAAGTGCCGAATGATGCCATTTCCCTGCAAGGCTATGAAGTGATTTCCCGCCATATGTCCAGTCTATTTGGACAGGTGCAGCTCTCAGACCGTACATGGAAATCAAGTAGTGAATCACCATTTTTGTCGACACCCGCCATGCTTCATGGCATGACTTTATATCCTGAACAGTCTATAGATACAGCGTCTGACCAAGAAGGTGCAAACATACTGACTGAGCAAACAATTCAATCCATGCAGCATATCCAATCCGCCGCCATTGGGCTGTCCTATGATGTGGAAGCGGGGATAGATGGGCTGCAAGATGTAATCACACAAATGGATGCGATCCCTTCTAGTGAATGGCTAGATTTAAAGAAAACAAAACAGACTGTTCAAACTCAGAATGTCCAGATCAAAACAGCAGGAAATGGACATATTCAAATAGAGCAATCCAATATAGCTGAACCAAAAACAAACAAACGAAGCGGGATGGAAAATATGCTTCGAATACTCACAATGGTGGTGCTGCTCTTTATTGTGGCATTTGCTTTTTACACATTGTATTTAAGGCTGACGATGAAAAAACGGATCTTTAAGGAGAGAAAATCAGGTGGCTGATATCTTATTTTACCTATCATTAATACTGATTTGGATCATGCTCCTATATCATATGTTTCTGATGCAGGGAGGCTTTCAGCACTATTTAACTTACGAAAAAGTGCTGCCTAAATGGACGAAACAAGGGAAAGATCTGCCGACCGTCAGCATTCTCATTCCAGCACATAATGAAGAAGTGGTCATTCGGCAGACGCTAAAAGCCATGGTCCAGTTATCCTATCCCAAACACCTTCTTGAAATCATTGTGATTAATGACAATTCCTCTGATCGTACAGGGGAGATTGTGCAATCATTTAGTGAGCTATACGATCATGTTCATATGATTGAAACAAAGCCGCCATTTGCAGGGAAGGGGAAATCTACTGCACTGAATGAAGGCTTGAAGGCTTCGACAGGAGACGTTATTTGTGTATACGATGCAGATAATATGCCTGAAAAGAAAGCTGTCTACCATTTGGTTCTTGGATTATTGAATGATCCTAAAGCAGGTGCTGTTGTCGGGAAATTCAGGGTCATCAATGCAGCCAAAAACCTCCTGACAAAATTCATTAACATAGAAACGATCTGCTTCCAGTGGATGGCGCAAGGCGGGAGATGGAAATGGTTTGGCATTGCGACAATACCAGGCACCAACTTTGCGATCCGTCGGCACATTTTAGAAGAGCTTGGCGGCTGGGATGTCCATGCACTAGCTGAAGACACTGAATTAACAATTCGTGTGTATAATCTGGGCTATGTGATTCGGTTCTTTCCTGCTGCGATTACATGGGAACAAGAGCCTGAAACATGGAAAGTCTGGTGGCGGCAACGAACACGCTGGGCTAGAGGCAACCAATATGTTGTGCTCAAATTTTTAAGGCAGTTTATGAAATTAAAACGAAAACGAATGATTTTCGATTTATTTTATTTTTTCTTTACGTATTTCCTATTTTTCTTTGGTGTACTGCTCTCCAACGGCATTTTTATCGTAAACTTATTCGTTGATCTTCACTTATCTGTGGGAGCTGTGGCACTCATCCTATGGGGATTAGCCTTCTTCCTCTTTTTAACAGAAGTGATGATTACGTTAAGCATAGAGAAAACAGAGCTGACCAAACAAAATATTCTCATTGTCGTTCTCATGTACTTTACCTATTCTCAAGTATGGATTGCGCTTGTTGTGTACTCCTTATGTGTAGAGGTGAAAAGCCGATTATTGAAACAAGAAGTGAAATGGTACAAAACCGAGCGTTACAATCAACAACAAAAGAAAAGCGGGTGACATATTGAAATCGTTAAAATGGTTGATTTATATATTAGGATTATCCTTAGCGATCCAGCCTTTTTTCATGGCAGGTCAAGCAATGGCGCAATCCAACCGAGTTCAAGTCAAAGATGATTGGGTTCAATCTTCAAAAGAAAGCAAAACAAAAACGCAGCATCTATCAGAAGACGTAGTGACCTTATATGGGCAAGAAGACCGCACTGAATTTACCTATCAAGTGGATCAGGAAAAAACAGAGTCAAGCACATTGACGTTAAATATAGAGGCTTCACCATTATTGATTTCACCTTCCTCATTCACTGTTATGATTGATGGAGAGATCGAAAAGACCATCCCTGTATCAGGGAAAAACCAGAAAAAGTCGATTCAAATCAAGTTGAACAAAGCACAATTGAAAAAAGGTACTCACCGCATTCAGGTCACATTTTATGGTGTTTTAAAAGAAGGCGTGTGTATCAACCAAGAGACACCTGCTAATTGGCTAAAAGTGTATCCTGAAAGTGAACTTACATTCAAAGGAATCCAGACAAAAGATTTCACATTAGATAGCTTTCCATCACCTTTTATTCAAACAGGTGATCAGAAAGAACAGACAGACATTGTAATTCCTAATTCACCGGATGCAGCTGAATTAGAAGCAGCCATCAAAGTATACCGTACGTTGAAAAACAAAGATCGCCAAAAAGAGATCAAACTGATCCAAGAAAAGGACATCAAGCAAGTGGCGCACCCAACGATTGCTGTGGGAGCTAAAGGAAGCTGGGATGGACGGATGAAAACGATTGAACAAGCTGCAGGAATTAAAACGAAAAGCAGTCATCTTACGTTAGCGATGAGAACTTTGACAGCAAAGAAAACAAGACAGCCCATTTTATTTGTGACAGCGGAAAAGCCTGTGACAATCGCTGATAAAATCAATGTTCTGACTCAGTCAGAATTAACGGATCAACTGACTGGAACAGACC
This sequence comes from Bacillus sp. iso_77, assembly GCF_056173625.1. Lineage (NCBI taxonomy): Bacteria > Bacillati > Bacillota > Bacilli > Caryophanales > Bacillaceae > Bacillus > Bacillus sp. iso_77. The sequence continues at coordinate 512,742 of NZ_CM149683.1, forward strand.
TAGTGCTTCAAAAGGCTGCAGCTCAAACGTCTAAACCATCTCACAAGATTCCTTTGAAAGATTTTGGCGGAGATGATGTCACGGTTGGGACCAACAAGACGGCATCCGACCACTACTATTATCCGAAAGCGCTACTGGCTAACCAAAAATCAGGTGCAAAGCTCAATCTTTCATTCAAAAAATCTGATACAGCGGCAAGCAAAACAGAACGGTTAACTGTTATGATCAATGACGAACCGCACGACATACCATTAGCAAAACTAGGCAGCAAAGATGCGAATGGATTCTATCATGTCTCGATTCCAGTAGATTCAAAGATACTTCAAAAAAATGAATATATTGATTTGCAATTTGTCACAAGTGGTTTTAAAAACATGGAATCTTGCAGACATACGGATGAAGAAGGCTGGATATTCATTGACAAAGACAGCTCTCTTCAAATACCAGAAGGAACAACGAGTGAAAAGCCAGATTTAGCCGCATGGCCGCTCCCGTTCACTTCGAAAAATACATTGATCATCATACCAGATCAAATCAAACGTGAAACAATCAATCAAATGGCCATGTTGACGGAATCTTTTAGTCAGCCAGAAGTAGCTCAATATCATTTAATAAAAGCTTCTCAAGTGACAAATGAACAATTGAAAAATCACCCTCTCATTTTCATCGGAGGCATTCAAACATTCTCTCTTCTGAAAGAAAAAGCAGCCGATCTCGTTGTTCCGGTGAAAAAGGATCAGTATGATGTATCTTCTTTCGGCATGATCAACGAAACAACGGCTCGAATTGTATGGACGCAGCCATCTGTTTGGAATAAAGAACAGACAATGACAGTCTTTTCAGGAATGACTGCAACTGAAGCTAACGTGTCAAATGAAGTAATGCAATTTCTTCAAACAAATACAGAAAAAGCAACAGTTGCAATAGAGAGTAAAAACAAAGGTGTGTTTACTAATCATCAATCTGTCAGCAGCACATCGAACAGTCTGAAAACAAGTGAAAAACAAAGCAGTAGCGAGTCTTGGATTTACTTTGTGTGTATCGCTGCACTCATCCTTTTTGTGCTTTTAATGATTGTCTATTTCGTACGAAAAAACCGTAAAAAGACTGAGTTCTAAACGATCAAAAGACCTTGAAAAAATCTCTTTACTTTGGTGTCAAACGGGAGTATGATCTCTTTTATAAAAGACCAATCGCTGAATCATTTCGATGAGCGGGGGAACCAATTGTGGTGGTATAAAACACCACGTGGGGTGAATCCTTTTAAGGTAGGGCAAAATCTCATGCGCCCGAATCCGTCAGCTAACCTCGTAAGCGTTAAAGAGAGCAAAGACCAACCTGTGATCTAAACAATAGGCACAGGGGCATTCTATTGCCTCTGTGTCTTTTTGGCGATCCAAATTTTGTAACTCAAATCGTTTGACACTAAAGGAGCGGGCATCACATGTACAGTTTGATGAAGCGTATTTTAATTGGTAAACCATTAAAATCACAGGCAGCAGGAGAACAAAAACTATCAAAAATCAAAGCTTTGGCATTATTGTCATCAGACGCATTATCGTCAGTCGCATACGGTACAGAACAAATCTTAATTGTTCTATCAGTTGTCAGTGCGGCAGCGTTTTGGTACTCACTCCCGATTGCAGGTTGTGTATTAATCCTTTTAATGGCGTTAATTCTATCTTACCGCCAGATTATTTATGCTTATCCAGAAGGCGGCGGGGCGTATGTCGTCTCCAGCAGAAACTTGGGTGAAAAACCAGGGCTGGTTGCTGGTGGATCATTACTCGTCGATTACATTTTAACCGTAGCAGTGAGCATTTCTGCTGGGACCGATGCGATCACATCGGCTTTTCCAGCTCTATATCCATATCATGTCATGATCTCAATTGTATTAGTCCTAGTGATTATGGTGTTAAACCTTCGTGGACTGACAGAGTCGGCATCTATTTTGGCTTATCCTGTGTACCTATTTGTCTTTTCATTGCTCATTTTAATTGGGGTGGGCGGGTTTAAACTATTAACTGGGCAAGTGCCGCCAGCACCTGAACATACAGCATTTGGCACACATGTATCAGGCATCACGTTATTTCTTTTATTAAAGGCATTTTCGTCTGGCTGTTCTGCTTTAACTGGTGTTGAAGCGATTTCTAATACAATTCCATCCTTTAAAAAACCAGCTGCACAAAATGCAGCGAGAACTTTATTGATGATGGGGGGATTACTGGCCGTTCTATTTGTAGGAGTGACATTGCTTGCGTTTGGTTTTGGCATCTCGCCAAAGCCAGAAGAAACGGTTGTGTCACAGATTGCATCAGACACATTTGGACGGACATTTTTCTACTATGTCATTCAAGCTGTCACAGCTTTAATTTTAATATTAGCGGCAAACACAGGTTTTTCAGCTTTTCCATTATTGGCTGTCAACTTAGCAAAAGATAAATATATGCCGCGCATGTTTACAGTGAGAGGAGATCGGCTCGGTTATTCCAATGGTATTATCTTTTTAGGTGTAGCTTCTATGCTGCTTATTTGGCTATTTGATGGGAAAACGGAACACCTCATTCCACTTTATGCTGTCGGTGTGTTTATTCCATTTACCTTGTCTCAGACAGGTATGTGTGTAAAGTGGATTCGTGAAAAACCACAGGGATGGAAAGTGAAAATGCCTATCAATATCGTGGGAGCACTTATTTCATTTACGGTTTTCATGATTCTCATTTTGACCAAGTTCCATCTTGTATGGCCAGTATTTGTTTTCATGCCAATTGTTCTATTTATTTTTCATTCTATTAAGAAACATTATCTGTCTGTTGGAGAACAATTACGTTTATTGAATGAAACCGAGCCTGTCGAAATCAAAGGAAATGTGGTCATCGTCCCAATAGCAGGTGTCACACGTGTCGTCGAACAATCTGTGCAATATGCAAAATCCTTATCAGACCAGGTCATAGCGGTTCATGTATCGTTTGATAAAGAGAAAGACAAGAAAATTGAAGCTGATTGGGAAAAGCTGAATAGTGATGTGCGTCTTGTGATTTTACATTCGTCTTATCGAAGTCTCATTCACCCGCTTGATAAATTTCTTGAAACGATTGAAGCGAAAGCAAATGCACATCAATATAGAGTGATGGTGCTCGTCCCTCAATTTATTCCGAAAAAAAGATGGCACACCATTTTGCATAATCAATCTGCTTTCTTATTAAGATTCCGTTTATTATGGAAACGGGATATTGTTGTCGCCACTCTTCCATATCACTTTAAAAAGTAACAAGAGCAAGTTGAAACGTTTGATCAAAAAGGTGCGGTGGTATGGAGTAAGAAAAAAGGAGTTTTCTCACATGCCGCAAAGAACCGCAGGAAAAGAAGTAACAGCGCTACTGGAAGAGTGGGGCGTGAAACATATTTATGGAATGCCCGGCGACAGTATTAACGAATTGATCGAAGAACTAAGGCATGAATCAAGCAAAATTCAATTTATACAAACAAGACATGAAGAAGTGGCAGCACTTTCAGCTGCAGCTGATGCGAAACTAACAGGTAAACTCGGTGTTTGTTTATCAATTGCAGGGCCAGGTGCTGTCCACTTATTAAATGGACTATACGATGCAAAAGCGGATGGTGCACCTGTATTAGCGATTGCAGGGCAGGTTGCTTCAACTGAAGTAGGCAGAGATGCATTTCAAGAAATCAAATTAGAGCGGATGTTTGACGATGTTGCTGTCTTTAATCAGCAAGTACAAACAGCAGAAGCTCTGCCTGACTTATTGAATCAAGCCATCAAAGCTGCTTATACCCATAAAGGGGTGGCGGTTCTCACTGTCTCAGATGATTTATTTTCTCAGAAAATTAAGCGGAGTCCCATTTATACATCACCTCTTTATGTAGAGGGAGATGTGCGGCCGAAGAAAGATCAACTGCTAAAGGCTGCTCAACTCATTAACAATGCGAAGAGGCCAGTCATCTTAGCAGGAAAAGGATTAAAAAATGCTAAAGAAGAACTTCTTTCGTTTGCAGAAAAGGCAGCTGCACCGATCGTCATTACACTTCCAGCAAAAGGTGTTGTTCCAGACAGGCATCCATACTTTTTAGGGAACCTAGGTCAGATCGGGACGAAGCCTGCATATGAAGCGATGGAAGAGTGCGATTTATTAATCATGCTTGGAACCTCCTTCCCATATAGGGATTACTTACCGGAAGACACACCTGCCATTCAATTGGATATCAAACCGGATCAGATCGGTAAAAGATATCCAGTAGAAGTGGGGATTGTAAGTGACAGTAAGACTGGTCTTCATGAACTAACCTCTTATATTGAATATAAAGAGCAGCGCGGTTTCCTTGAAGCTTGTACAGAGCATATGATGAAGTGGCGAGAAGAAATGGATAAGGAAAAATCTATTGCCACATCACCGCTTAAACCGCAGCAAGTCATCGCTAGATTAGAAGAAGCGGTCGATGATGATGCCATTCTTTCAGTTGATGTCGGTAATGTGACGGTATGGATGGCACGTCATTTCGAAATGAAGCAGCAGGATTTCATTATTTCCAGCTGGCTTGCCACAATGGGCTGTGGTTTACCTGGCGCAATATCAGCTAAATTAAACGAACCAAACCGCCAAGCCATTGCTGTCTGTGGTGACGGAGGCTTCACAATGGTGATGCAAGATTTTGTGACGGCAGTAAAATATAAACTGCCAATTGTCGTTGTGATCTTAAACAACAACAACCTTGGTATGATTGAATATGAACAACAGGTAAAAGGCAACATCAACTATGGTATAGAGCTGGAAGATATTGATTTTGCAAAATTTGCAGAAGCATGCGGTGGTAAAGGAATCTCGGTGTCATCACATGAAGAACTAGCACCAGCCTTTGATCAAGCACTTCAAGCTGAGAAACCTGTGATCATTGATGTTGCGGTGACCAATGAACCACCGTTACCTGGTAAAATCACGTACACACAAGCAGCAGGCTTTAGTAAATATTTATTGAAAAAATTCTTTGAAAAAGGTGAGCTGGATATCCCTCCACTCAAGAAAAGCCTTAAACGCTTTTTCTAAACAGCAGGTAGTCGGTCTTCTAATTAGAAGACTGACTTTTTTTGTTGAATAGGTAAAATCATTTCAATTGTCACTTGTTTTCTTCTGTATAAAAATATACAGACTGGATTTTTTGCAACTTAAAGCCTATTTTTCCAATTCGGTGAGAAAGGTAAAATAGACTTTATGATCAATAATGGAGGGAGTGGCTTAATCTGGGCAAGATACTTGATGCAAAAGCACTAACCAGTGCCATGGATACAAGGGCAAAACACTATCAGGAACTCCGCGAACAGATGATAGATTTAAAAAAGGCATTACAAGGTGTTGCCAACCTCGGTGACGACTTCACTGGAAAAGGTGCCGATAACATTAAAAGCTTCTACAAAGAACTCGCCGGAAATGTGGACATGTTTATTAGCTTCATTGATAAACAAAAAGCCTTTCATGAAGGTGTTTCTGGGACACTTGATGATACAAATTTTGGCGGCGACACCTTTGTAGAAGAACACTTTTTAGACAACGCTGTACATATGGGAATCAAGAATGCCAAAAGCATCGTGAAGGATCAAAAAAAGGCACTCAAAACGATTTTTCAAGATATTGATGACCTCATTTCTCTGGAGGTATTTGATAGTAAAACCTTTGACGAAAAGATTGCAGATGCGGAAGATGAACGGAAGAAAACGGTTAAAGATTTAATAGAACTTGATCAAAATCTAAAAGATGAATATGCTTTGTCAGAGACTGAGGAGAAGGCTACAATGGCATTGTACGCAGAAATGATCAATGCCACAAATGACGGAAAATCCATTTCGCCTATGAATTTTGACAAGAAAGCGTATCAAAATAGCGAAATCTACAAGGCAAAAAGCGATATTGAGAAGCAAACTTCTGAATATCTAAAAATCAAAAAAGATCAAGAAGAAGCCCGCAAGATTGCAAAGGAACAAGAAGCACTAGCCAACCGTCCGTGGTATGAAAAAGCCCTTGATTACGGTGGGAATATCGTCAATGAGCTGACAGGCGTGAACGATGCAAAACGTGCCGCAACAGGTGTCGATCCGATCACAGGAGAAGAACTCACCGCAGGCCAACGAGTCGCCGCAGGCGGCATGGCAGCAGCAGGCTACATCCCGATTGTCGGCTGGGCAGGACGCATTTTTAAAGGCGGAAAAGCCGTCTATAAAACGACTCAAGCCACGTCCGCCGCAGTCAGAGCGGTCGACATTTACAAGACATCACAGAAGTCTTTCGATGCGTTGAAAACATCACAAAAAGGCTTATATGGACTCACCGCGACCAACGGCTTCAGCGAAGCGATTACGGGTCGAGACATGTTTGGAAATAAAGTCTCGAAAGAACAACAGGAAGCGAGTATGAATGCGGCGCTTACAATGCTTTTACCGTTTGGATCGAAAGGTTTTCGTGGGAAGATGGGGATTAAGAGTACGAGTGAACTTAAGCATCCGGTTTTAGATAATCCAAGAGTAGGTAGTGCATTAAAAGATGATTTTTATCATAGATTTAATGATATTATTGACAACTATGCAGTTCATTCTAAAAGATTTGATTTGCCGAATAGAAGAGGACATATGGATTCGTTGTATCAAATTGAGGGATCAATGGTTAAGTATGAGACAAAGTTTGTAAAAATTAAGAATAATGCACCTGAAATGATACAGTCGAAAGAGATAAGAAATGGCGTGTTTGAATGGGTTGTAGATCCAACAACTAACAAAGTAACCCATAGAACTTTTATACCTGACGGCAAAGTTACAGGAAAAATAAATCAATGGGGGAAATAAAAAATTGTATAAAATTGAAATAATCAAGAAAAGTGGATTTGAATGTAATTGGGCTACGTTGTTTGTTGGTAGACAGTATAATTTAATTCCTGCCTTAGAAGTAACAAACTATGCAGTGGAATATCTAGAAGATAACCCTCATGATGATAACGAGCTCATTCTTGAATTAGCGTGGGAACAAGAAGAAGTAAAGGTAGATGATATACTTGAAAGCATAATCTCTGATAATTCTTCGGAAGACATGACGAGAGAATATCATAAGTGGCTATATAGTATTATGAAAGAAGCGTATACTCACTCAACTGATGATACCATCTTTGAAGAAATTGAACATATTTTCTCAGTCTTTCACACGCCCGAAAATATGTATGATTTTTTTAGAGAAGTATCAGACGCATTTTATTATCCCCATGATTCACAAAAAACAATGAAAGAACTTGTAGAAGAGTTTTTAGAAAATGAAAAACAATTGATTTTAAATAAGTAGAGAACTTAAAGAAAACGATGGATAAATAAGCCATCGTTTTTTCGTACATAAGATTGTTTGTCTAATGACCTTTCTCTTGAGCATAGGGATTTTCATGCAATTGTAGAAGTCCTTTGGTGATTGAATTCTACGTGGAATGTTATATATAGGATCATTTTATAAAATTTTGAAAGAAACGGTGAAAACATAGATTGACAATAAAATAAGTATCATATCCGAGAAATTTGAAAATAAAAATATGGGTGAACTCGTAGAAGGAATTACGATTATCATAGATGGAAAATTTCACCTTGATTTTTCTGATAAAATCAAGGTTTTTTAAACTGTAAATTCACTTTCATACCAAATCACCCCACACATAATTGGGAATCATATGTTAAACTAACCCAATCACCACAAAAAAAGGGGAATAAACCATGCTATGGATTTTCACACAAAACGAACAAAGTTTCGTTAATGTTCACGAAGTCACAGTAACCGGTAAAAAGATTGAAGGGTTTATCGCAGGCAGTGATTCTTGGGTCAAGACGCTCGGCAAGTATGACTCAAGCGATCGAGCATCAGAGATCCTTCAAGACATTGTGAAAGTAATTGAAAAAAACCCAAATGGTACGATGACCTATCGAATGCCTCAGCAGTAAAAAAAGAAACCACCTTTCCATCGCGAAAAGGTGGTTTTGTTTATGAAGGTGTTTTGGTAAAGGCTAAAAATAACGGGATGCCTGTGCCGACAAGTGTAGTGGCGAATAGGAACATACCGCAAATGAATAGAAAATGACTGGCTGAAAAGACGAGTGCCAGAATGAGAAACACGATGCTGAGTCCTGCCATGCTATATGATGGGACAAAGCGGCGTTTGTATGTGGCTTTCTTTGTTAGGAATGAGAAGAAAATGCCAAATAATAAAGGGACAATCCATAAGTAAAATAAAATAATAAGAGACATACATCATACCTCGATTTTTTCCTTCTATTTTATCAGATGCCAATCACAACGGATACTACAAAGCTTCACTTTGTAAAATAGTTCATGCAATCGACACAATTAAGTGGGCTGATTGATCGAATTCGTTTTTTGTTTCATATATTCAGGCTGTAAAAGTGCGTACACACAGTGATCGGCAAAGTGGTCGCCCAGCCATTCACATTGTCTTAATATGCCTTCAAGTGAAAAAGATAAACGCTCTGCGATGCGTCTGCTTTTTTGATTATCAACAGCGGCCCTTATTTCAATGCGATGCAGACCGCACTCTTCAAATAAATAGTGAATGACCGCTTTGCATGCTTTTGTCATGATGCCTTTTCCTTGATAGCCTTCCCCGAGCCAATAGCCAATGGAAACCGTCCGATTAATCCAATGAATTTGGTGGGTGCCAATGATACCAACGAGTTCTCCATGTGACCATATTCCAGCCTGAAAACCATTGTTTTGCAAAGCTTGCTGCATGGCACCTTGAATAAACGCCATGCTGTCTTCTTCTGTCTGCGTCGAATCGACCCATAGCATCCATTCACGTAAGTGCTCTCTTGAGCGTTGGATGAGCAGGTACAGGCTTCTCGCGTCTCTTGGTTCAAGCAGCCGCATGGATAGATCTTGATCCTGATAAAAAAACATGTGATCACATCCTCTCAAGGGAAATTCTACCACAACCCGATATAAAAGACAGCCTGATCACTGTCTTTTACATAAACGTATCCACAATTAAAAACAGATTCAGTGCGACAACAAGAGCTGCTATCACCCAAGATATTCCGGTCACCCAGCGAGCATTCGTCAAATCGCCCATAATTCGTTTTTTACTTGTAAACAAAATGAGCGGAATTAAAGCAAACGCAATTCCAAATGATAAGACCACTTGACTCATCACAAGCGCAGATGTCGGATTGACCCCAGATGCAATGATCGCAATAGGGGGAATGATGGTAATCAGCCGGCGGACATACAGCGGAATTCGGTACTGAATAAAACCTTGCATAATAATATCGCCTGACAGTGTACCGACAGAAGAACTGGAAAGTCCGGCTACAAGCAGACCTACACCAAATAAGATCGCTGATACAGGACCTGCGAGAGTTCCAAAATGCTGAAATGCTACATCTAAATCCTCAACAAAAAGACCATTTTTAAAAAATAAAGCAGCTGCTACAATCAACATGCTGGCATTGATGGCGCCAGCAACTACCATCGCAATGAGGATGTCTAAAAACTCAAAACGAAAAATCAGCTTTTTCTCTTTTTCCGTTCTGCCGACGACTCTTCTTTGCGTTAAGGCTGAATGGAGATAGATCGCATGCGGCATCACCGTAGCGCCTAAAATACCAGCGGCAAGCAGTACGCTGTCTGTCCCTTCAAACCTTGGAATGAACAGTCCACCGGCGACACTTGCAAGATCAGGTTTGGCGACAAAGGTTTGTACAGCGAAAGCAATCACGACAACAAACAGCATGCCGGTAATTCCTGCTTCTAACGCTCGATAACCTCGTCTTTGGAGCTCTAAAATGGCAAAAGAACCGATCGCTGCAATAATCGATGCCTCAAGCAGCGGGATACGAAAGAGTAAGTATAAACCAAGGGCAGCCCCGATAAATTCGGCTAAATCTGTGGCGATAATGACGAGTTCGCCCTGAATCCATAAACCGATCGAGACTGGTTTTGGAAACTCTTCTCGAGCAATTTCAGGTAAATTTTTCCCTGTTGCGATTCCAAGCTTTGCAGACAAAGACTGGATGAGTAAGGCCATGAGATTGGATATGAGAATGACCCATAACAGAAGGTAGCCATATTTCGAGCCAGCTGCAATGTTGGTCGCAAAGTTTCCTGGATCAATATAGGCAATGGCGGCGATAAAAGCAGGCCCGAGAAAAGGAAGGAGCCTTCTAAATCCTTTCACCTTTCCTTCAAGTGCACGCTCCGCTGCCACTGACATGTGGGCTTGTGCCTCGATGTATTTGTTTGTCATATGTCATCACCTAGATTCTACAAAGTTTTGCTTTGGCACAAAAAGTTTCCTCGATGCAATTTTTAATCATCATATGCCCATCTTCATGAAAAGTCAACTATCTGAACTAATAGGTTTGTTTATCATATGTAAGTGAAAAAAATAGATACCTTGTCAATCAAAACATAAAAAACACCGCCTCTTATCTTAGGCGGTGCATCCTCTGCTTCCTCTTCTTTTGTATCGTTTTTTAAGAAACCCTTGATCCAACGCTGCGGAAGATCAAGCTTAAAATAATGACGAAAATGGCTGCTCCTAAGATCGCTGGAATGATCGCAAATCCTGCCAGACTAGGACCCCACGTTCCAAGTAATCCATGACCAATCCAAGCACCTGCAAGCCCAGCAATCATTGAACCGATCCAGCCTCCTGGTACACTACCTCCAGCGAGTGCACTCCCAATGAGACCAATGACAATCGCCACAACTAATGAAATCAGAAATCCTAACATGTTGATCACTCCTCTTTTGTTTGTTTACTAAGCAATAACCGTTTTAAAAGAGATTAAAACCTTTCGGAACCGCTTCAATGTTCGATACGTATGATGGACAAGGATTGTGTATAATAACAGACATATACTTGAACGGCATCTAAGGAGGCAAATGGCATGGAGGAAAGAGAGTGGCTAAAAGCACAATTAAAAGAGATTGAAAAATGGGAGAAAGACCAGCAAAAGGTATGGTTTTGGGAGAAACTCAGCCGGCTTCCATTTCAAATGCTGGACAAGCTGACCCCTGCCTTTATTCAAAAGAAAATCGGTGTGTTATTAGATGAGATGGGGCACTACATTCAATCAGGCGGTGTCTATTTGACGTCAGAGAAAGGCATTATTCATCAATTTCAAAAGAAATGTGCCGATGAATCGATTCAGCGTATTGAAGATATTGAGGCGGCTCCGATCGAGGTCATGGATGCCATTAGTGACCAGATGGGGAAAAATCGAACAAACCTCGCCACTGTACAAGGTGCGACAACAGGTGTCGGAGGTATGTTTACATTAGCGGCAGATATTCCGGCTGTCCTCGGTCTTTCTTTAAAAACATTACAGGATATCGCCGTCACCTATGGCTATGATCCGAAAAATAAAGAAGAACGAGTCTTTATCATTAAATGTTTACAGTTGAATTCTGCTGACGTTGTTGGGAAAAAATCAATATTAAAAGAGCTGAAGAGCTATCATGCATCAGAAGGGAAGCACGAAAACATGATCTCTCAAATTCAAGGATGGCGTGAGGTCGTATATAACTACCGTGATTCGTTTGGCTGGAAGAAGCTGTTTCAACTTGTCCCAATTGCGGGGATTTTGTTTGGTGCAGCGTCCAACCGCTCACAGTTAAAAGGAATTGCCGAAACAGGCATCATGCAATATCGAAAGCGCAGAATATTAACAAGATTAGAGGAGCTCGCTCAGCAAGAACAGCGTGACTCCGGCGCATAAAAAAATCCCTCTCTAAAAGGGATTTTTTATTTGGTCTCAGCATCTTCTTCAAATGCTTGAATCGGAGAATATTCATAGCGTGCCCGGAGCTCGCGGATTTGTTTGATCAAGGTGGAACCGATGATCCTTTCTGCTTCATCATACAAAGGATCGAGCGCCTTCATCCATTTTTGCCGCTCTGCTGGTGTTAATTCGTGTATGGCAATTGGAGATTCGCGTTTAATATCCTCCAGCTGATCCTTATTCATCTGTTCTGCATGTTTTTCGTTCCATGCCGTTGTTTCTTCCATCGCTTCGAGTAAAATTCGCTTCGTCTCAGGTGTTTGACGATCAAAAAAGGATTGATCTGTTAAGACGACATACCCTAAATACCCGTGATTACTGATCGTCATATAGTCTTGTATATGATAGAATTTTTTTGAATAAATATTTGAAATTGTATTTTCTTCACCGTCTACTTTTTTTGTTTCTAGCAGCTGAAATGTTGAATTAAACGATTCCTGATAGGGTTTTGCGCCAAGAAGCTTGAATTGCTTTTCAATCATATCACTTTGCATAATACGGAGAGATTGCTTTTTTAAATCACTAGGCTGCTTGATTGGGCCTTTATTCGAAGTGATTTGCTTAAAGCCATTTGTCCAGTAGGCCATTCCCTTTAGTCCGTCTTTTTGCAGTGTGCCGAACAGTCTCTGTCCAATCGCACCATGTAACCCTTCTTGGACAGCATCGTAGTTAGAAAAGGCAAAGGGCAGATCAAGTGCCAGCCATTCAGGGGACAGCATGCCGAGCTTTGACGTAGACGGAGCAATAAATTGAACTTGATTCTCTTTTAGTGCATTAATTTCTTCAATATCAGAATAAAGACTCCCGTTTGAAAAGATTTGAATGCTGATCCTGCCGTCGGATTTTTTATGAACAAGCTCAGCAAATTTCTTTGCAGCCAGCCCTTTTGGGGTATTATCTGCGACAACATGGCTGAATTTGAACACAAGCTGATCCTTCAGCCCAGTCTGTTCATCGTCGAAGATCGTCGCTGATTTAGGCATCATATGATAAAAACCAAAGTATAAAGCGGTTACAAAACCGATGATGAGCAATAGCGTATAGGCGAGTAAATTCTTCATGCGTCAGATCCCCCTTATGTCAAGGATACTTGACAGAGGAAGAATTCGTAAAGATACAGGTGAAAAAATGATGAGAAATCGACTGAAATTACAACAATTATCTATTAGATGGAAGCTCACCATCCTCACATATTTCGTTGTCATTTTTGCCCTTTTAATCGGAGGAATTGTTCTAGTCGGGGGAATTCAGCAAACAGAGGAACGAGAACTTCGAAAAAGGCTCATGAACACGGCAAGAACAGTAGCTGAGATGAATGAGGTAAAGCAGGCATTGGATGATCAGACAAAGGAGCGTGCGCGGTTACAGCATGCCATTGAAGAGATTCGGATTATCCAAGATGCTGACTACATTGTTGTCATGGATATGGATCACGTGCGATTGACACATCCAGTGAAAACAAGGATTGGCCAGCGCTCTGAGGGGACAGATGAAGAACCTGCCTTTGCAGAGCATATCTATTTCTCAGAAGCACAGGGAGAGCTTGGCACAGCCATTAGAGCCTTTTATCCAGTAAAGGATGAAAAATTTAACCAAACAGGGGTTGTACTAGTCGGAAGAACATTGCCGAGTATGGCAGATATATTAGGAGAAATGAAGCAGGATATCCTCATGATCCTTTTGCTGACGCTCAGCTTCGGGCTTGTCGGTTCATTTTTGCTCGCCCGTCATATTAAACAGCAAATGTTTAAGCTGGAGCCGCATGAGATTGTCAGAATGCTAGAAGAACGCACTGCTACCTTTCATTCCATTAATGAAGGGGTCATTGCCATTGATAACCAGCACATGATCACCATTTTTAATGAAAAAGCAAAGCAAATTTTCAGCGTGACTGGTGATGTAGTGGGCCGAAATATTTGGGATGTGCTGTCAGATACAAGGCTTCCAGAAATCATTGACCGCGCAGAACCCGTCTACAATGAAGAAATTCATATGAGCGGAAAGCGGATCATGAGCAGCCGAATTCCGATTGTGATGAAAAAGAAAATCATCGGAGCGGTTGCGATTTTTCAGGACCGGACAGAGGCGGCCAAATTGGCGGAGGAATTAACCGGGGTGAAGAACTTCGTTGATGGCCTGCGGGTGCAAAATCATGAACATATGAATAAGCTTCATACAATTGCTGGTTTAATTCAGCTAGGGAAAGCCGATCAAGCACTCGATTTAGCGTTTCAAACGACCGAAGAGCAGGAGCATGTGACGGACTTTCTCCACCGTGTGATACAGCATGACGCAGTGGCAGGTTTATTGATGAGCAAGATAAGAAGGGGCAAGGAGCTTGGCATAAAGGTTGAAGTAGATGAAAATAGCAGTCTGCGCGATTTCCCAGAGCGGCTGGATCAGCATGATATGACGAAGCTACTTGGCAACCTGATCGAGAACGCCTTTGCCGCGTATGATACTGTAGAAAGAGACACAAAACTCATTTCTATTAGTATTGATCAAACAGAGGATGTCCTCGCGATCTTAATTGAAGATTATGGATCTGGAATAGAAGAGGACATGATTCCTCATATTTTCGACAAAGGCTTTACTCACGGTAAAGAAGGCGGAACAGGCTACGGACTGTATATTGTAAAAACGATTATCGACAAAGGGATGGGAAATGTAGAAGTCACATCAAGCATCGGCATTGGTACCACCTTCTCAATCGAATTCCCAATGACAATAGAGGAGAGAGACAGATGACCCAGATTAAGGTGCTATTAATTGAAGATGACCCGATGGTGCAAGAAGTTAATAAAGAGTTCATTAAGAGTGTCCCTGGCTTTCAAGTTGCGGCTGTAGCAGGAAATGGCGAGCAGGGCATCCAGCTGATCAAAGACATTCGTCCAGATCTTGTGGTGCTCGATGTGTATATGCCTAAAAAAGATGGCGTCAAAACACTGCAAGACATCAGAAAGCAAAAGATGCAGGTGGATGTGATTGTTATTTCGGCAGCAAAGGACAAAGAGACGATCGGCACCATGCTTCAAAATGGTGCCCGAGATTATATCATTAAGCCATTTAAGTTTGAACGGATGAAAGAATCTCTTGAAAGCTATAAAGCGTTCAAATCAAAAATTCGTACCGCAGCAGAATTTTCTCAAGAGATGCTCGATGATATCATACGAAAGCCTGCGGTTAAGCAGGAAGAGACATGGCTTCCTAAGGGGCTGAATGTGCATACGATGAATGAAATTAAAGCCTATATGCGTCTGCAAGAAGGAGCGCAGTCTGCAGAGGAAGTCGCCAATGCACTTGGGATTGCACGTGTCACGGCACGCCGTTATTTAGACTTCCTTGTAAAAGAAGGCGAGCTGAAATTAGATATGCAATATGGCGGGGTCGGACGCCCTGTGAATAAATATATCGTACATTCTGACTAAGAGACCAAAAAGACCAAAATGTACGATATGTCCATAAGCTTCACAGCCTTTGATGAAATCGCTATCATTTACCTACAGATAACAGTTAAGCGTTTACATCAAAGGGTGAGGGAGTTGATTTTTTATGAAGAGGCTATTGAAGAACCTGACATTTCAGGTCATTGCAGCTGTCATTATCGGGATCATTGTTGGGATGGTTTGGCCAAACGTCGGGAAAGAAATGAAGCCGCTTGGTGACACATTTATTAATGCAGTGAAAATGGTCATTGCACCCATTATTTTCTTAACCATTGTTCTTGGAATTGCCAAGATGGGGGATATGAAAAAGGTTGGAAAAGTTGGGGGAAAAGCTTTTATCTATTTTGAAGTTGTGACGACGCTTGCGCTTGTCATCGGACTGTTTGTGGTCAATATCATGAAGCCGGGAGCAGGTCTTGACTATAGTAAGCTTGAAAAAGGGGATGTCTCGCAATATACCCAAAATGGGGGACAGGGTATCGACTGGATGGAGTTTGTCACACACATTGTGCCATCTAACATGGTAGATGCCTTTGCAAAGGGAGATATTTTACAGGTCTTATTCTTCTCTATTTTATTCGGTGTTGCGCTCGCTGCACTTGGCGAGAAGGGGAAAGGCATCATCGAATGGCTTGATAAGCTGTCACTGGTCTTCTTTAAAATCATTGGTTACATCATGCGTGCCGCGCCATTAGGGGCATTTGGAGCAATGGCTTATACAATCGGACACTTTGGTTTAGCTTCAATTAAACCACTAGCTAGTCTGATGCTTTCCGTTTATATGACGATGTTCCTGTTTATTTTCGTCGTGCTGAACATCATTTGTAAAATGTATGGCTTCAGCCTGTTCGGTTACCTCCGTTTTATCAAAGATGAAATTTTAATTGTTCTTGGCACAAGTTCTTCAGAATCGGTCCTGCCAAGAATGATGGATAAAATGGAACGCTACGGGTGCTCTAAGTCGGTTGTTGGACTTGTCATTCCGACAGGCTATTCCTTTAACTTAGATGGTACTTCAATCTACTTGTCCATGGCCGTGGTCTTCTTAGCGCAAGTGTTTGGGGTGGACCTATCCATCGGACAGCAAATCACGATTATCCTTGTTCTGATGCTCACATCAAAGGGAGCAGCTGGAGTCACAGGAAGCGGATTTATCGTGCTAGCTTCTACACTTGCTGCACTTCAGGTTATCCCGCTAGAAGGTCTTGCACTGCTATTAGGGGTCGACCGTTTCATGAGTGAAGGAAGAGCGATTACGAACCTGATTGGAAATGGAATTGCTACAATTGTTGTAGCGAAAAGTGAAGGGGAATTTGACGAAGCGAAGAGTAAAACAGCGCTACAGGAAATGCGAAATATCAAGCAGGCTGTTTAGTATAAAAACAACCAAAAACCGAAACCTTATGTCTACATGGGGTTCGGTTTTTTCTTGTGTAAAAAAAGAAAAAACATAAAAGCTTGATTAATTTAGGACGAATCGTAAGACCTCATTGACCTTTTGTTATATAATTTACAGAAAGATCCGATATAATGAATAGGAGATCCAACGAAAAATAGACTTTAGTCCTGGCAGGTGTGTAACGTATGGCGGCATTTTTTAAATTGTTCGAAAAACCTGGTGTCAAGAGGTTTTCAGTATTTGTAGTATTAGCCACAGCATTATATCTATTAAGAGGAATGATGAATTTAATCCTCCTGACCTTCATTTTCACTTTTTTAATGAACCGGTTAGAAGAGGTCATAAGAGGCTTTTTAAATCGCTTCCTGAAAATAGGACAGAAATCAGTCATCACCATTTTGTACATCCTTCTGGCTGGTGGATTGACGTTTGGCGGCTTTGTGTTTGTGCCCATCATTGCTAAACAGGTGGAACAGTTATTTCATTTAGGGAAAAAGATTGCAATCATCCACAAGATTTACCCTTCTTTGACGTCGTCACCAATGTGTTCGGAGATTTCAAAATATCTTCTTTCTTCGAGAAAGGGTTTAATTTCCTCTATACATACTTAACAGATTTCAGCACGTTCAGTATCCAGGTCATTATGTCCTTAATATTAAGCATGTTCTTCCTGTTCGAAAAGGAACGCCTCATTCAATTCATGAATAAGTTCAAAACGAGTAAAATCTCCGTGTTCTATCATGAAATTGCCTTCTTTGGACGTAAGTTTTCCAGAACATTTGGTAAGGTACTTGAAGCACAGTTCATCATTGCAACAGTTAACTGTGTCTTAACGACAATTGCGCTTGGCATTATGGGCTTCCCGCAATTATTTGGATTAGCGGTCATGGTCTTCTTGTTAGGTTTAATTCCGGTAGCGGGTGTGGTCATCTCCCTCGTTCCACTCAGCATCATTGCGTATACACTTGGAGGCGGAATGTACGTCCTATATATTGTGCTGGTGATTGT
This sequence comes from Bacillus sp. iso_77, assembly GCF_056173625.1. Classification (NCBI taxonomy): domain Bacteria; kingdom Bacillati; phylum Bacillota; class Bacilli; order Caryophanales; family Bacillaceae; genus Bacillus; species Bacillus sp. iso_77. The sequence goes on from NZ_CM149683.1 coordinate 530,431, forward strand.
GATCATCCATGCCATTGAAGCCTACTTCTTAAATCCGAAGCTCATGTCAGCTAAAACAGAGCTCCCTATTTTCTTCACGTTTATTGTCCTGATCTTTTCTGAACACTATATTGGCATTTGGGGACTGATTATCGGCATCCCAATCTTTGTGTTTATCTTAGATATCTTGGAGGTCACGAATAAGGAAGAAAGTAATTAAAAAGTTCATATGAACCTGTTTACAATTTTCTAAAAATAAGGTATAAATAGTATGAAAATATCATATTACCACACGCTTAATCCTTCTAAAGGAATGGGGGACCCAAGTTTTTGGGGTGAATTTTTCTTATTTTAAGAAAAAAGGACATCTCTTCGTCCTAACCCGTCAGCTAACCTCATCAGCGTGAAGAGAGTAGACAGTGGTACACGTATGGACACGCAGGCCCACGAGAAGACTCTCTCGTGGGCCTTTTTGACGAGGAAGGGGAGATTTTATTGAAGCTTGCGACGAAAATTATTATTGCTTTAATTGTAGGTGCAATCACAGGACTACTGCTCAACATTTTTGCTCCAAATGTATTCAAAGTGTTAGACCCTTATCTATTTACACCTCTAGGTCAAATCTTCTTAAACCTGATTAAAATGTTAGTTGTACCGATTGTCTTCTTTTCGATCACACTTGGTGTAGCAGGCCTTGGCGATCCGAAAAAACTTGGCAGAATCGGCGTAAAAACCATTACTTACTTTCTACTCACTACGACTTTTGCCATCATTATTGGCATTTCATTGGCCTTACTTATTAAGCCAGGCGCATTTGGCAATTTTGATACGAAAGCGGCAGAATATTCCGCTGAGGAAGCCCCATCAATGGCAGACACACTACTCAATATTATTCCAACCAATCCAGTCCAATCTCTAGTTGAAGGAAATATGCTTCAAATTATCGTCTTCTGTGTATTTTTAGGTCTTGGCATTGCCTTGCTCGGTAAAAAAACAGAAGGTTTGCTGAAGCTGTTTGAACAAGGAAATGAATTAATGATGTATCTTGTCGGTGTTGTGATGAAATTCGCACCGTACGGGACATTCGGTTTGATTGCAACGGCAATTGGCAGTCAGGGGCTCGATGCCATGAAAGCGATGGGACTTTACTTCTCAGTCGTCTTAATTGCGCTGATCTTGCATTTCTTCCTGACCTATGGGTCAACCGTTGCCCTATTAGCTAAACGAAATCCAATGGCATTCTTCAAAGGATTTTCTCCAGCGATGGTTGTGGCATTTAGTACATCAAGCAGTAACGCAGTGCTGCCAGTATCAATGGAAACAGCTCAAAAGCGCTTAAAGGTGCCAGAACCTATTTCAAGCTTTGTGCAGCCGCTAGGTGCGACCATTAATATGGATGGTACAGCGATCATGCAAGGGGTTGCGACTATTTTTATCGCACAAGTGTATGGAGTTGAATTAACCCTTGTTCAAATGCTGACAGTTGTCTTAACGGCAGTACTAGCAAGTATTGGCACAGCAGGTGTCCCAGGGGTAGGGCTCATCATGCTAGCCATGGTTTTAAATTCCGTGAATCTTCCTGTTGAGGGCATTGCGCTGATCCTTGGCATAGACCGCTTATTAGACATGGCAAGAACCGTGGTCAATATTACAGGTGACGCAGCATGTGCGGTGATTGTATCTGAAACCGAGAAGAAACATGAGAAGGAAGCACCAACACCTAATTTATCACTGTAACAACAAAAAGGGCTGACTGGATCAGCCCTTTTTTTCGTGGAACGGCTTGTCTAGCGTGATATACTTTTTACAGGATGAGCGGCCGTAACTGCCGCCATAGGTTTTACATCAGAAGGAGGAACCACTTTGCAGTCTGCTGTTCTACACATAGAGAACGTCGATAAACAAATTGGCCGGCATCAAATTTTGCAACATATTTCGATGGACATTAGGCAAGGAGAAATTGTCGGTTTACTTGGACCAAATGGGTCTGGAAAAACGACCTTGATTCGATTGATTGTTGGCTTGATGAAAAAAAACAACGGCCGGATCATCATTAATGGATATTCTCAAGATGATGATCATCTAAATGCTATGTCATCTGTTGGAGCGATCATAGAAAATCCGGAATTTTATTCATATTTAACAGGTTTTGAAAACCTTGAGCTGTATGCATCTATGCATGATGGAGTTTCAGAAGAGCGCATTTTTGAAGTGGTAAAAAGAGTTCGTCTGGAGCATGCCATTCACCAGAAGGTCAAAACGTATTCACTAGGGATGAAACAAAGGCTCGGGATTGCACAAGCCATTTTGCATAAGCCCAATCTGCTCATTTTAGATGAACCAACAAATGGGCTTGATCCGCAGGAATGAAGGAGTTTCGTGAGCACTTGCAAATGCTTGTACAAGAAGAAGGTGTCTCTGTGTTATTTGCTACACATCTTTTGCATGAAGTAGAAGAGATTTGTGACCGCATGATCATCATCCAAAAAGGACAGATCAAAGCCAACACAAACCTTCGCGACATGGAAGGGAAAGAGCAGGTGCTGATGAATATTCAGCCAGTAGAAAAGGCAGTTTCATGGCTAGATACGCAAGGATATACATATGAACAAAGGGATCAACATGTGCTGGTTCAACTGAATAAAGACCGTGTGCCGGAGCTGAATAAACAGCTTGTCTTAGCAGAATTTGATGTACTTGAAATGACGCCTCAAAAACAATCAATTGAAGAGGCCTTTATGAAATGGACGGAAGGCGGGACGACAGATGCTTCAACTCATCAAGAATGAACATAAAAAAATCACGAGACAAAAGATCACATTCATTGCACTTGGACTGATTGTTGTCTTTCAATTGACGATGGCTCTAGCATTGAAACGAGTCATTTCCGGGCTTGGCGGGCAAGATACAGTCGCGAACTATTTTGCTTATTCCACGAATGTTGTGTTTATTTTACAAGTGTTCGCTGTCGTGATTGGCGCCACATTGATCTCAACAGAGTTTCAAAAAAGAACCATCAAGTTCTTGTTGATTCGGCCGAAGACAAGGCTTCATATTTTCTTGTCAAAATACATCACTCTTGTGCTGATGGTCCTTTACCTGTTTGTTTTTTATTATGTGTTCGCTTTTCTTTTTGGCCTTATTTTCTTTGGTACTGATTTTGATGAAAGCACTGGGCGGTTATTTCTGCACACATTTGCTGTGATTGGATCACAGTGGGTGGAAGTGGTCATGATGGCAAGCTTTGCTTTTCTGTGCTCAAGTTTGTTTAGAAACAGTCTGATTGCACTTGTGACTTCATTTTTCGTCTTATACGCGGCGAAATCATTAGTTTCGATCATGTCTCTGTTAGAAAATCAGTGGGGGAAGATTCTACTTTTCGCTAATACGGACTTTACACAATACAGTTTTCAAGGTCCGCCGCTCTTTCAGGGCATGAGCCCTCTTTTTTCGCTATTCATTGTAGGGGCGCATTTCGTTTTCTTTGTTGGTGCTGCTTGGCTCCTTTTTTGGAAGCGTGATGTAAATGTGTAAAAATTGTGTCAAATAACAAGAAAAATTCGTGACATCTTTGTGAAAACGAGTCTGTATTTCACGATAACCGGCTGATTTTGTCTTATAATAAGACAGAGTCATGGAGGTGGCACTATCGTGAAAAATTTTATTACGGCTTTACCTATTTTGTTGCTGTTGTCGTTTTCGTTTGTGTCTTTTGCCTTCCAGTTTGATCATCTTGTTTATTTCAGACTAGCGCTAGGGATCTTTTCATTAGCGGGTCTTTTCTTTCTGTATACACTTAAAAGAAACATGAAATGGTTCATGGTCTATTTATATGCGAGCTGGATCGTTCTTGCTGCCGTTACGACATTTGAAGAACCCGTGTTTTCACAATTCTTCTTCGGTGGTTTAACGATGACAATGGGTTATCTAACATATATGCTCATCTATTTAGGAATGAAGCAAGACCGTGTAGCGAAATCACATTAAAACAAAAGCCGATAAAATCGAAGAATAGATTTTATCGGCTTTTTCTTTTCTTCAGGCAAATAAAAAAGCAGCCATCTGTTTGACTGCTCTTCTTGTGTTTATGATTCACGTCCAGCAGCGGCAAGCTGCTTCTGGTGCTTTTTGTCGATGGTTGCGTATATACTTTCCATCATCTTAGGGTCTCGCATGATCGCTTCCTTGTTTTCTTCAATCAATTGCTGATACGTTTTGATTTTCTTCTTAGACATGTAACTCAACGCTCCTTTGGTAGAATGGACTCTATAAGATTTCACACAGATGAAATTGATAATCATTTTCAATTAGCATCTCCATTATACAAAGCAGAATGTCATAAGTAAAGATTCAATTCAGAAAATTCACGTAACCGACATATTCCCATCCATATCGACGATGAATTCTTTCCCAGGAAATAATCCGCTGTCAAACCTTGTCATGAAATCAGATCAAACATTCCTGCCTATGTTGAAACATTTTAGCCGCACATCTCGTCTTATGAAGAGATTTGATTTAAAAGGATATAAAAAAAGACACCAGCATGAGTTGGCTGATGTCTCCATTCAAATGAGTTATGAAACGTGTTCTTGAAGAAACTCTGTTACTTCTTCAGGTGATTTAGCGTTGGCACTGTGTAAATGACCTGTTTTTTCGCCATTTTTGAAAATTAACAGGCTAGGAATTCCCATGACCTGATACGTTTCCGCTAACTCAGGAAAGTCGTCTTTGTTTATTTCAAACCATTCATTCTGAGCATAAGCCTCTAAGATGTCTGGAATGAACATGTCCATTCTAGTGCAATCAGGGCACCATGTCGCAAAGAATTTAACGATGACCTCTTTGTCTGATTGAATGATTTCGTTGAATTGTTCAGTGCTTGTAATTTTTTTCAATTTGTCACAACTCCTTTTCAATGTCATTTTAATATAAAATAAAGGCGAATGACATACAAATGCTCGGGGGGGCGCTTACAACCTTTACAAATCATTTCAATTCCGTAACAACAAAAATTAATTAGAGCATTTTTGCTTGAAAGTGATAAGATAGTAAAGATGAATTTTAGTGGGGGGAGTATCCATTGAAAATAAGTTTAGGATTGGTTTACGGCGGAAAGTCAGCCGAACATAATGTATCACTGCAAACAGCCCTTGCGGTTACAAAAGCACTTAACACTGAGAAGTTCGATATACATCCAATTTATATTACAGAAGAGGGCGAATGGCTAAGAGGAGAAAAACTCACTGAACCAGTATCAAACGTCAAAATGCTTCAATTTGAACAAAATGCAAAGACGTTTTTACCAACTTCTTTAAATGAAAGCATGTTTCCACAGCCTGCATCAGCTGATGAAAAGATTGATGTCGTCTTTCCATTGCTACATGGGCCAAATGGTGAAGATGGGACCATGCAAGGGTTACTTGAACTATTGAATATCCCGTATGTCGGTAACGGCGTTCTCGCGTCTGCTGCGGGTATGGATAAAGTCATGATGAAAGATGTGTTTGCTCAAGCTGGGCTTGCGCAGGCAAAGCATCTTTCCTTCAATAAAAAGGATTATGAGAAAGCCATATCAGACAGTCTAGAACAGGTAGAAGCAGTTCTCGGGTATCCTTGTTTTGTGAAACCTGCCAACATGGGATCAAGTGTCGGAATTAGTAAATGCCGCAGCAAAGAAGAGCTGCAAACAGCATTTGATTTGGCTTTCCAATATGATCGTCGTGTTGTTGTGGAAGAAGGCGTTGTAGGACGAGAAATTGAAATTGGTGTATTAGGAAATGACGAGCCGAAATGCTCAGTCGTTGGTGAAATTGCACCTAAAACAGATTTTTATGACTACAAAGCAAAATATGAAGATGGCGATACAGATTTGATCATTCCTGCGAGTGTGACAGAGGAAGAGTACAAGACGATTCACGATATGGCGATTAAGGCTTTTAAAGCCATTGATGGATCTGGTCTCGTACGTGCAGATTTTTTCCTAACAGAAGAAGGCGAAGTGCTGATCAATGAAGTGAATACAATGCCAGGATTCACACCTTTTAGTATGTTCCCGCTGCTTTGGAAACATACTGGTGTAGAGTATCCTGAGCTGATTGAGAAGCTGGTGTCACTTGCAATTGAACGCCATCAAGAAAAACAAACCATTAAAACCACTTTTTAATGTAAGAAGCAAGCAGACACTATCCTACAGGTAGTGTCTCTTTTCCTTCAAACGTGAAATGAGAAAGAGAGGCGAAAAAACATGATCAAACGTACAGTGAAACAAGTCGCCCAAATGGCTGGTGGCACATTATCGAATGAAGCTTTTGGCGAAGAACAGATACACGGAGTGACAACAGATACACGAAAAGTATCAAAAGGCGCACTATTTATCCCGCTTATTGGGGAACATTTTAACGGTCACACTTTTGCTTCAAAAGCAGTGGAGCTTGGTGCGGCAGCGGTTCTTTGGAATCAAACAGAAGCGAATCCACCGTTCGGTGTACCTGTCATACTTGTAGAGGATACTTTGACAGCACTCCAACAGCTTGCAAAATCATACTTAAAAGAGGAAAACCCTCGAGTTGTCGGTATTACTGGAAGTAATGGCAAAACAACGACGAAAGATATGATCCATTCTGTCCTACAAACGACATACAGAGTCCACAAAACAGATGGCAACTTTAATAATCACATTGGACTTCCACTGACCATCCTTGCGATGCCAGAAGGAACCGAGATTGCTGTACTAGAGATGGGCATGAGTGCAAAAGGGGAAATCGAATTTTTATCTAAACTCGCTGAACCTGATGCAGCTGTCATCACGAATATTGGAGAATCTCATATGCAGGATTTAGGATCAAGAGAAGCTATTGCAGATGCAAAATGTGAGATCACAAAAGGGTTAAAAGAGGATGGGACTTTTTATTATTTAGGAGATGAGCCTTTACTCCGCCAAAGAGCAAATGCCCTGGCACGCAGCGTAAAAATGTTTGGAGAATCAGAGGACTGTGATATCAAGGTGATTCACATCCACCAACTCGCTGAAGGCACTGAATTTCAAGTGGAGGGATATGCTCAAGGGTTTCTCATTCCTGTATTAGGGAAACACAATGTAAAGAATGCTCTTGCAGCTATTGCAATCGGCCAGCATTTCGGTCTGAATGAAAGACAAATTGCCCAAGGGCTGATGCAAACGAAATTGACAGGCATGCGTTTAGAACTGTTTAAAACAGATAAGGGCATCACGGTTATCAACGATGCGTATAATGCGAGTCCTACGTCAATGAAAGCAGCGATTGATCTTGTAGGAGATATGGATGGCTTTGCTAACCGCATTCTCGTACTCGGAGATATGCTGGAGATGGGCAGTGAAGAAGAGACCTATCATTTTGAAGTAGGGGAGTACATCAAGCCTGAGTTTATTGATCATGTTTTAACGTTTGGCCGTCTTGGCGCATTCATTGCTGAAGGAGCAAAGAAAGCATTTGGAGACGACCGCGTGTCTTCTTATATGGACAAAGAAGAATTGAAGAAAAAACTAGCGGATGTGGCAGGACCTGACGATGTCGTTCTGGTCAAAGCTTCCCGTGGCATGAGATTGGAAGACGTTATTACTGCACTATAAATCAGATCGGCAAAGAAGGTGACAGGGTGATTGGCTGTCTATGTATACACGGTTTTACTGGTGCCCCGTATGAAGTAGAGCCGCTTGCGGAATATTTAAAGCAGACGACAGATTGGACGGTACAATCTGTCACGCTTCCGGGGCATGGGGAGGAACTTCAGCTCAAAGGCATTCTCTATCAGGAGTGGATTGCCACCGCTGAATTAGAACTCTTATCCCTTTACCGAACATGTGACACCATTTATTTGGTCGGCTTTTCTATGGGCGGGATGATTGCCTCATATTTAGCAGCGAAGTATCCAGTGGCCCGTCTTGTTCTGTTAAGTGCTGCTGCTAAATATGTAAACCCAAAACAAATGATTCAAGACACAAGGCAGATGGTGAAGGAATCCTTGTCTGGTTTGATTGAGACGAACCCATTGTATGATCGATATCGTCATAAGCTGACGAGTACACCGCTATCAGCTGCTGTAGAATTTATGAAATTGGTGAAGCAAACGAAAGGTTCTCTTGAAAAGCTTCATCTACCTGTCTTGATCGTTCAAGGTGAAAGTGATGGGATCGTCCCCGCTTCTAGTGCAGAATTCATTTATCATAAAATCCCGTCCCGTCAGAAAGAAATGTTCTATTTACCTGATTGTAAACATCACGTTTGTCATGAGCCTTGTGCACAGCAATTGTTTGAGAAAGTCGAACAATTTCTAAAAAAAACAATTTAATCTATAGAAAAGCTAAAATGTGGCTAAACTAATATAAATTGAATCCCACTTGTTAAAATTTGCATCATTTTTGTCGAATGAGTGACAGGCCTATGTTACAATAGGTAAGAAAAGGTGGTCGATTCGGTTGTTTCAATATGACGGAAAAACCTTTATCCCGCAGTCTAATTCGAGCAATGGGGAAGTATCGGAAGGAACCATATTTCAATATCGTCAGGACGGGAATATTTTAACGGGCACATATCAAGGCGGCAGTATTCAATCTGGCGTGCTTGTAGGAACTGTGAATAAAGACGGAGCACTTCATTTTAGATATCACCATGTAAGTAAGGATGGCAGCATGAGAAGCGGTTCATGTCATTCCACTCCTAAGCAGCTGGATAACGGAAAAATTCAACTGTTTGAAAAGTGGAAATGGATGGACGGAGATCAAAGTGAAGGTGAATCGGTCATTGTCGAGCAGTAGATATATCCATTTCTGTCTTGTTGAAAAACAAATAGTGTAATGGTAAGATATAATGTAGGGTAATTCGGGCTTTGTATATAATGGACCTGTCCTTTCATACAAAGGGCAGTTTTTAATGATCATTCACGAGATTACTGAAACAGCAATTAGAAGGAGTTTGAATAAATTGACTATAACGTTTCAAGATTTTCAATTAAGCGAAAGTCTCATGAAAGCTATTAACCGCATGGGATTTGAAGAAGCAACACCGATTCAAGCAGAAACAATTCCTCTCGGTCTTCAGAATAAAGATGTCATCGGACAAGCACAAACAGGAACAGGAAAAACTGCAGCATTTGGTATTCCTCTTGTAGAAAAAATCGATCCAGCGTCTCCTAACATCCAAGCGATTATCATTGCGCCAACAAGAGAATTAGCGATTCAAGTATCTGAAGAGCTATACAAAATCGGCCAAGACAAGCGTGCACGTGTACTTCCAATTTACGGTGGACAAGATATCGGCCGTCAAATCCGTTCGCTCAAGAAAAATCCTCATATCATTGTAGGAACTCCAGGACGTTTACTTGATCACATTAATCGTCGCACAATGCGTCTTCAAAATGTTGAAACAGTCGTGCTTGATGAAGCAGACGAAATGCTTAACATGGGTTTCATCGAAGACATTGAAGCGATCCTTTCAAATGTACCAAGTGAACACCAAACACTTTTATTCTCTGCGACAATGCCTGCACCAATTAAGCGTATTGCAGAGCGTTTCATGACAAACCCAGAACATGTAAAAGTAAAAGCGAAAGAAATGACTGTATCTAACATCCAGCAGTTCTACTTGGATATTCACGAGCGTAAGAAGTTCGATACATTGACTCGTCTTCTTGACATTCAATCACCAGAGCTTTCAATTGTTTTCGGCCGTACGAAACGTCGTGTTGACGAATTGACTGAAGCATTAAACCTTAGAGGTTATACAGCTGAAGGAATTCATGGTGACTTGACTCAGGCGAAACGTATGGTTGCGCTTCGTAAATTTAAAGAAGGTTCAATCGATGTGCTTGTAGCAACAGACGTTGCAGCACGTGGACTTGATATCTCAGGTGTTACACACGTGTATAACTTCGACGTACCACAAGATCCAGAAAGCTATGTACACCGTATTGGACGTACAGGCCGTGCTGGACGTACAGGTATGGCGATGACATTCATTACACCACGTGAAAAAGATATGCTTCGTGCGATTGAGCAAACGACTAAGCGTAAAATGGATCGTATGAAAGAACCAACTCTAGACGAGGCAATTGAAGGACAACAACAAGTCACAGTTGACCGTCTACGCACAATCATTAGTGAAAACAACTTGAACTTCTACATGACAGCAGCTGCTGAATTGTTAGAAGATCATGACTCTGTTACAGTGGTTGCGGCTGCTATCAAAATGATGACAAAAGAGCCGGATGCAACGCCTGTTCGTTTGACAGATGAAGCACCAATGATTTCAAAACGCAATCGTAACAACCGCAGCTCTTCAAAACGTAGAGACGGTGGCGGCGGAGGCGGCTATCGCGGAAAAAGCCGTTCATCTTACGGTGATAAAAAGCGTTCTTCAAATGACCGCAATCGTTCTTCTAACGATCGTCGTCAAAAGAAATCTTATAACAACTAATTCAAAAGCGAATCCTTTGCAGGGTTCGCTTTTTTTAACAGGCCTAATGAAACTTTTTAGGCTTTCTTTCGTAATATATTGATAGAAAAGTAAGAGAATGGGGGAAGAATGTGAGAAAACAGCCGCAACGTCAAATCAGCTTAAATGGATTAAAAGTATGGCGTCTTCAAAATGGAATTATCTCATTGATTTTCTTATTCATCATCATTGGGGTATTTGTAGCTAGTTATTATTTTCAATGGCCATATTGGATTGGAGCCATCCTCATCGGTTTGTGGATTTTACAGGTCATCTTCGGAATCTGGCTCATACCGAAAATCCGCCATCACATCTGGCGCTACGAAGTATTTGAGAACGAAATTGAAATACAGCACGGACTGATTCGTGTCACACGTGTCATTGTGCCAATGGTACGTGTTCAGCATGTGGATACTTCTCAAGGACCGCTTTTAAGGCGCTACCGGTTGGCTTCTGTTCAAATTTCTACTGCTGCGACAGTGCATGATATTCCGGCGCTGGAATTAGAAGAGGCAGATGAGCTTCGCGATTACATATCTCGATTAGCAAGGGTGACGGAAGATGATGTCTGAACCAAAACGTGTACATCCAATCTCGATGTTCATTGATTTTATATCAGATGCCGTATCCATGATCAAAAACTTCATTATCCCTTTTTTCGTGCTTATTTTTGTGAACTCGAATTCAAGTATTCGTTTTTATGCGTTCATCATTCTTGGGGTGCTTCTTTTATGGAAAGCTGTTTCAACCGTTTTAGCATGGAGACGATTCACCTATCGAATGGAAGACGATGAATTTCGAGTAGAATCAGGTGTCATCACCAAAAAGAAAAAGTATATCTCGTTAGAACGAATTCAAACGGTGAATACAAGTGAAGGCATCTTCCAGCGGATTTTTGGTTTGGTTCGGGTGCAAATCGAAACGGCAGGCGGGACGGATGGACCTGAAGTGAGCCTGACGGCCATTACAAAAGCAGAAGCTGAGCAATTAAAGCAATCGATTTTCAACCGGAAGAAAAGCTTGCAACAAGAAGAAATGAATGATGAAAATTTAGATTTCCCTGATCCTCTGACAGCGCAACAGCCTGTAGAAAAAGAAATCAGTGTTTCCTACAGAATGGGTATACCAGAGCTGCTTTTGGCTGCGACCACTTCAAGCGGAATCGGCGTCATTATTTCTGGGTGTCTCGCCATTTACACACAAATAGATGAAATTCTGCCTTTGGACGGATTCCTCAAACGGTTTTCTTTTTTAAGTCATGCGAGTGTTGAGATTTATGCGATTCTCATATTTATTGCCGTATTGATTGCGTGGATTCTTAGTGTTGGGGTAACAGCCCTTCAATATGCGAATTTTAACGCAAAACGAAAAGGGAAAGACATCATCATCACAAGAGGACTCATCGAAAGGCATCAAATGACCATTCCGCTTGCGAGAATTCAAGCAGTGAAAATCAAGGAAAATATTCTTCGTGAACCATTTGGTTTTGCGACGGTCATGCTTGTCAGCGCAGGAGGTTCCATTACAGAAAAAGAGACCTCTTCTGTCTTATTTCCACTCATACGGAAGAAAAAAATCAATGAATTGTTAACGCAATTTACAGATCAATATCAGCTGGCACCAGAAAGTGAATTGAAAAAAGTGCCGAAGCGTTCACTAAAACGTTATCTGATATCTTACGGATTTGTTCCATTACTTGTAGGTATAATCCTTTCTGTACGTTTTCCACCATGGGGGTATTTGGCGCTGATTCCATTACCATTTGCCTTGTTCTTTGGGTATTTAGCCTATAAACAATCAGGATATGTGATCAAAGATCAACTGATTCAATTAACGACAAGAGGTATCGGCAAGACCACCGGAATTGTTTTAAGAAAACGAATGCAAAACTATACGATGACCCAATCTTATTTTCAAAAGAAAGGGCGGGTGGCAAGTATTCACACCTTTGTGAAGTCCTCTGCCTTGCTTGATTCCTTTGGTGTGCATCACCTTGAAGAGGAAGATGCTGCACGTGTATGCGATTGGTATTCCTATGAAACGAATCAATCAACTTAAACCAAAAAATGTCGATCAGCTCCCGTTAAACAGAGTGATCGACATTTTTTATGAGCTTAATAGCGTCGTTTTTTTGAATGGAAGAATAGGGTGATCGGTGCTAGGATCATGCCGCCTATCAATCCAAATAAGTGGGCCATGATGTTGATGTTCGAGTTGACGAACGTCATAATGACAGAAACGCCGAGAATCGTTAAGATGACCTGAGAATTACCACGGTCCATCATATGTGGTTTAAATAGGACAAGATAAAGATAGACGCCAAATAAACCAAATATCGCACCAGAAGCCCCGACATGTACGTACTCTAAAGGCTCCACCCAATAGGTTCCGAGATTGCCAATGAATCCAGCACCCAGATAAATCACAAGAAATCGAACCTTTCCAAGCAAATACTCAAGTGCTGGAGCGAATAGGAAGAGCGACATGGAATTGAACAGAATATGTGTCAGACTTCCGTGAAGAAAAATAGGCGTTAAAAGCCGCCACCATTCTCCTGCTGCAACACCATAATTAAAACCAACGAGATGGTCCTGCCCAAGCTGGATCATTGGAATAGGGATTGCAAATAAAAGCCATAGGCCGATTTGCAAAGCAAGGATCGCTGTTACGATGGGATACGATCTAATAAATTGTTGAAAGCTCTCCGTTCGAATAAACATAACAAACCCCTTTTGACTAGATAATGGTAAGTTTATAGTAACACGTTTATGAAGCGAACATCCAAATTAGTACGAGTATCATAGGAGGTACCTCATGATTAAAGGAATCGGTATGGATATTGTAGAGATCGGCCGGCTGTTACGAGTGCTTAGCAGGCAGCCCCGTTTACCAGAAAGAATTTTGACTTTACGTGAACAGGAAGACTTTCGCACACTAAGTGAAAAGAGACAGCTGGAGTTTCTAGCAGGCCGTTTTGCGGCGAAGGAAGCATTCGCAAAAGCATACGGTACGGGAATTGGTCAGTATGTCAGCTTTCACGACATCGAGATACAAAAAGATGCGAACGGAAAACCTCTCATTAAAAGTGAGAAAACAAAAGAAGACTACGTTCATGTATCCATTACACACACAAAAGAATATGCTGCAGCACAAGTTTTAATTGAAAGGTTGTCAAGCTAGTCTGCATATTGTTTGTCCCCCCTTCATATATTGGGTAGTGCGATAAGGAAGGGCGAGTTGCTAACAGGCTTTGATGGTTCGCGGTACGCAGTTAACTCTTGAGGCGTACTGTTAAAGTCAAACAAGCGGTTTCTTCCTTTTAACACAATTAACGAAGGGGTTGAAAAGGGTGAGAAAAAGCTTTGTTTTGCTTGTAACGGGGATCCTTTTTGTACTGATTCTCTCCGCATGCGGTCAAAAATCTCAACAGGATATCGTTGGAGATTTAAACAAAAAGGCAGAGGAAATGACATCATACAAAGCCAAAGCAAAAATGACCATTGAGACAGGAAATGATCCGCAGGAATACCATGTGGAAATTTGGTACAAGAAGCCGGAGCTTTACCGTGTCTACTTAGAAAATCCGAAGAAGGATCAGAGTCAAGTCATTTTAAGAAATGGCAATGGTGTATTTGTGCTGACACCTTCATTAAACAAAAGCTTCCGCTTCCATAGCGATTGGCCGAACAACAGCAGTCAGGTGTATTTATTTGAATCACTTGTGAAAGACATTAAAAATGACAGTGCAGCTCAGTTCAAAGCAAAAGAGTCGAAGTACGTTTTTGAAACAAAAACCAACTATCAGCACAACCAAATGCTGCCGACCCAAGAGATTACCTTTCATAAAAAAACAATGGCGCCTGCCAGTGTGAAAGTACTGGATAGCGATAAAAAGCCAATGGTGAAAGTAGAATTCTCTCACTTTGAATTCAACAAATCCTTTGACAAAGATGCCTTTGATGAGAAGAAAAATATGACACTTTCTCAAATGGATGTTGCCACAAGTGCAGATCCATCTGACAGCTTTGCGGTGAAAACGCCTGTGGATATGCCAGAGGGCGTGAAGAAAATGGAAGAGAAAGAAATGACAACAGATGCCGGGAAGCGTTATGTGATGACGTATGGCGGAAAGAAATCCTTCACACTCATTCAGGAAAAAGCGCGGGTAGCAGAAGCGTCTACGCCTGTGACAATGAACGGCGAGCCAGTCGATCTTGGCATGACAGTGGGTGTTCTGACAGACAAATCTCTTTCTTGGACATCTGATGGAGTTGACTACTTAATTTCTTCAAGTGATTTATCGAAGGAAGAACTCTTAATGGTCGCCAAAAGTGTAGAAGGACAGTCAGCGAAATAGGCGAGATTCTTAACATAACAACAAATCAGCCCTGTGCAGGGGCTGATTTTCTTTGAGTTGTTTCACATTATTCTGGATTTTTAGTATCATATGAGGGGATTGAATCATTCAATAGGGAAGTGTGACGGATGGACACAAACGCCTTTTATAGAGACACATGGGCAGAAATTAATTTATCAGCAATCAAGCATAATGTTTCACATATGAAAGATCATATCGGTCAAAATGTTCAACTAATGGCTGTGGTGAAAGCCAATGCATATGGACATGGAGATATAGAAGTGACAAGAGCTGCTCTCAAAGCAGGAGCAGACGTATTAGCCGTCGCCTTTTTAGATGAAGCCATTTCTTTAAGAAATAAAGGCATCAAAGCACCAATACTGGTACTCGGCGCTGTACCTGCTGAATATGTCAAAGTCGCCGTTCGATACAATGTCATCATGACTGCATACTCCATCGATTGGCTGAGAGACGTCACCAACATGATAAAAGGGCAGATGGGACAGCCTATACGATTTCATTTGAAAATAGACAGCGGAATGAACCGATTAGGTGTGAAAACGATTGAGCAAGTGAACGAAGTGAAAAAACTTGTCAGCGAGCACTCTTATTTACAGCTGGAAGGCGTATTTACTCACTTTGCGACAGCAGATGAAAAGGATGAGACCTACTTTGATCGGCAGGTCGACACCTTTCAAACACTGCTTGAGCCGCTTCATACGGACAAGCTGCTCGTTCATTGCGCCAACAGTGCAGCGGGTCTAAGGTTTAAAGACGTCTTGTTTAATATGGTTCGCTTCGGTATCAGTATGTACGGGCTGTCGCCGTCAGAAGAAATCAAGGATGAACTGCCTTTCAAGCTCGAAGAAGCTATGTCTCTTCATACAAAACTTGCCCATGTGAAGCACATTCAAAAGGGTGAGAGTGTCAGCTACGGAGCAACGTATACAGCCAATCAAGATACGTGGATCGGCACGGTTCCAGTTGGCTATGCAGATGGATGGATCCGGAAGCTGGCAGGAACGGAAGTACTTGTTGGCGGAAAGCGCCGGAAGATCGCCGGAAGGGTTTGTATGGATCAATTCATGGTTGAACTGAAAGACAAGCTTCCAGTAGGGGAACCGGTCGTTTTAATTGGTAAGCAAGGAGAAGACATGGTACCAGTCGATGAAATCGCTAAAAGACTTGAAACCATTAACTATGAAGTCACGTGCTCGATTGGCCACCGTGTTCCAAGAGTATATATAGAAGACGGCAAAAGAGTGCAAGTGCGGAATCCACTCCTTCAAGGCGGGTCAAGTTTTTTATAAACAACATTCAAAAAGAACGATAGTCAAACTGACCTCGTTCTTTTTTATTCGACAAAAATAGGGTAAACATTCTCCCTTTTTTAGAGATTTTGGAAATACCGTATGATTTTCGGAAAAAAGCGTATAATGGGAAAGAGGAACTCCATTATCATCTTGATTTACGGGTGGCGAGCCGCTTCATGTTCTAATAAGAAATCATGAAAAAACAGCTTTGCTTGTGCATTGAATAATGGTATGATTAGTCTTGGAATGGATCGATACGGTATCCGTAAGTTTTGTGGAGGTGTATGTTTTTTGTCTGAATCCAGCGCAACAAACGAAATGAAGATTCGACTGCCGGAGACTTTGATGTCTGAGATCGAACGAGTAGCAGAGCAGGATAAGGTAACAAGAAATGAATTGATCTACCGAGCGACAAAAACGTATATTCGTGAACGTAATATTCGACAAAATCGTGAATCGATGAGACGCGGCTACATGGAGATGGCGAAAATTAATCTGAATATCTCTTCAGAAGCACAATACGCAGAGTTTGAGGCTGAGAATACAGTTGAGCGATTAGTCAGCGGGGGTTAAACATTTGATTGTTAAACGCGGTGATGTTTACTTTGCTGATTTATCTCCTGTTGTTGGCTCCGAGCAGGGCGGGGTTCGCCCAGTATTGGTGATTCAAAATGACATTGGAAATCGCTTCAGCCCGACTGCTATCGTTGCAGCCATAACAGCCCAAATACAAAAAGCGAAATTACCGACTCACGTCGAAATTAATGCAAAGCGCTACGGCTTTGAACGAGATTCTGTCATTCTTTTGGAACAGATTCGTACGATCGATAAACAAAGATTGACAGATAAAATCACACATCTTGATGATGAGATGATGGAGAAGGTTGATGAAGCCTTACAAGTTAGTTTGGCTCTTATTGATTTTTAATATGGTGATACTTGGTTGCTCTATTGGGAGCAACTTTTTTTGTGTTCAATTTTTTTTAACGTTATAATGAAGAAAGACTAAAGAAGAGCTTTAAATGTAAGTAGGGGGTAAAACATGTCGAATCATATCGTGTTAGCTTTTGCAAGAAAGCACCAAAAGGAATTAGAAACAGAGTGGACGGACATTTTAAAACGACTCGGAGAAAAAGAAACGGACATGATGCTGAACGACAAAATGTATGAAACCATCTGTTCGGAATATGTTCAACTTATCATTACATCTCTTTCAGAGGGGGATCATGAGGATTTTGAAGAAAAAGTGCAAAATTTTGCTTTGAAAATCGTTCAAATGGGTATATCACTTAAGTTACTGGCAAACGGTCTAACGGAAATCCGTACACATTTATATGAAAAAATGAACGATGACAAAGATACAACACAAGAAAGTCATGACCTCATCTGGCAAATCGATCGATTCATCACACCCATCCATAATGAGATTTTAAACCAGTATTCCATCTCATGGGAAAAAACCGTCAGCCTTCAAAAAATTGCGCTGCAGGAACTTTCTGCCCCGCTAATCCCTGTGTTTGAGCACATCACCGTCATGCCACTTGTTGGCACAATTGATACAGATCGTGCGAAAAAAATTATGGAGAACCTGCTTAATGGTGTCGTCAAACATCGCTCACAGGTCGTTTTGATTGATATCACGGGTGTACCTGTCGTAGACACAATGGTGGCCCACCATATTATTCAAGCGTCAGAGGCTGTGAGATTAGTAGGAGCGAAGTGTTTACTTGTCGGTATTCGCCCAGAAATAGCCCAAACGATCGTTAACCTTGGAATTGATTTATCTCAGGTTACAACAAAGAATACCCTTCAAAAAGGAATTCAAACTGCTTTGGAAATGACAAATCGAAAAATTGTTTCATTGGAGGGATAACCAATTGAGAAATCACCCGAAGATTCCAATCTTAAAATTATATAATTGTCTTCTGATTTCAATACAGTGGGAGCTTGATGATCAAACAGCTCTTCACTTTCAAGAAGACTTACTGAATAAAATTCATGAAACAGGAGCAAACGGTGTGGTCATTGACTTAACATCCGTCGATATGATTGATTCATTTATCGCAAAGGTATTAGGCGATGTGATCACCATGTCCAAGCTCATGGGGGCAAAAGTTGTATTAACAGGAATACAGCCGGCAGTCGCTGTGACGCTTATTGAACTTGGCATTTCACTGGAAGAAATTCAGACAGCACTAGATCTTGAACAAGGGCTTGAGACACTGAAGCGGGAATTGGGGGAATAGATATGAAAGACCAATCCTGTGTAAAAATATTGACGGAATGGGACATAGTCGCAGCAAGACAATTGGGGCGGAATGTTGCAAAAGAACTTGGTTTTGGAACAGTTGACCAAGCAAGAATTACGACGGCCATTTCAGAATTAGCTCGTAACATCTATTTATACGCTGGTAAAGGTCAGATTTGTATAGAAGAAGTAATGGAGCGCGGAAAGCGTGGACTCAAAGTCATCGCAGCCGATGAGGGGCCTGGCATCATGGATATACGTAAAGTAATGGAAGACGGATTTTCTACATCAGGCGGACTCGGAGCAGGCTTGCCGGGCGTCAGAAGACTGATGGATGAATTTAAATTAGATTCCGCACCAGAACAAGGAACTGAGATACAAGCTGTCAAGTGGCTTCGCTAGGAGGGAAACCATGGATTTTAAGGAGGTAATGGAGCAGCGGTACCATCAGCTGCTCAGTCGTTATATCAGTGATTTAACTGAAACATCGCTTTATCAAGCTCAAAAATTTAGCCGTAAAACCATTGAGCATCAAATACCTCCTGAAGAAATAGTGAGTGTTCACCGAAAAGTGATTCAGGAGCTTTACCCTGATTTGCCGGAAGATGTCTTTCATTCACTAGACTTCTTAATTGAAGTCATGATTGGATACGGACTTGCCTACCAGGAGCATTTAACACTAAGAGGCATCCAGCAAGAAATTAAGTCGGAAATTGAAATTGCTGCAAATGTTCAGCAAACCCTTCTGGAAACGAAAATTCCAGAAGGAGACACATTTGATATCGGAGCCATCAGTGTGCCGGCAAAACAGATGAGCGGGGATTATTACCATTTCGTAACAGATCACGATACAATCAATATCGCGATTGCAGACGTCATTGGGAAAGGCATTCCAGCTGCGCTCTGTATGTCGATGATTAAGTATGCGATGGACTCCTTGCCAGAGTCAGGAAGCGGCCCAACGAAAGTGCTCAAAACCCTTAATCGTGTGGTCGAGCAAAACGTAGACCCAAGCATGTTTATCACCATGTTTTATGGCAGCTATAATAAAGAAACACATGAATTTAAGTACGCATCGGCTGGACATGAGCCGGGCTTTTTCTATTGCAAAAAAGAGAATCAATTTTACGATTTAGATGCGAAGGGTCTTGTGCTTGGAATTGCACCAGATTTTGATTATAAGCAGTATGAGAAGCATTTGGACGTAGGGGATATGGTGATCTTATTCTCTGATGGTGTCACAGAATCCAAATCGGAGGATGGCTTCCTAGAGCGTGAGGATATCAAAGCCCTGATATCTGAGAACCTATCCTATTCAGCTCAGGAAATGGTGGATTCCATCTATGACAGCTTACTCAAGCTGCAAGAATTTCAGCTGCATGATGATTTTACGTTACTTGTCCTCAAAAGGAAGGTTTAGAAAGTGCATAGACGGGTATATAAAATTCAAGGAAACAAGAATTTCGAGGTGAATGCATAATGAATATGTCTGTAAAAGAGCATCAAATAGATCAAAAAACGAAAATTAGTGTTAGTGGAGAAATCGATGTGTACTCTGCTCCTCAGCTAAGAGAAACACTCATGCCTAAAGCCGAGGCGGGCGAGCATCTAGAGATCTGTTTGAAGGATGTTACGTATATGGATAGTACAGGATTAGGTGTATTTGTTGGGTTGTTTAAAGCAGCTCAAAAAGCAGGTGGAACACTAAAGCTTGAGAACTTGTCAGAGCGGCTTGTAAGGTTGTTTGAAATTACTGGATTAAAGGACATCATTGACATTTCTGCAAAGTCAGAGGGTGGGGTACAATGAACGAATCAGTAGATCTAATCGAGATGAAAATACCGGCGAAACCAGAATACGTAGGCATCATTCGTCTGACTCTTTCAGGCGTTGCAAGCCGGATGGGCTATGCCTACGAAGAGATTGAGGACTTGAAAATTGCCGTCAGTGAGGCATGTACAAATGCAGTTCAGCATGCCTATAAAGGTGCAGATGGCGAAGATGGAGAGGTAGCGGTTCGCTTTCTTGTCTATGAAGATCGTCTAGAAATCATTGTCGCTGATAAAGGCGGTAGCTTTGACTTTAAGCAAAAGCAGGAAGACCTAGGGCCGTACACATCTGCTCATACGGTGGATCAATTGGCAGAAGGAGGTCTTGGTTTATACTTAATGCAAACATTGATGGATGAAGTCGAGGTGCAAGCAAACTCCGGAGTTACCGTGGCGATGACAAAGTTTTTAAACAGGGAGCGAGTTGACCATGACACAACCATCCAAAACTATGAAACTAACTAAAGATGAAGTGGATCGCCTCATTCAAAGCTATCAATCCAACCAAGACGAGCAGGCGCAGCTAACACTAGTTGAGTGTTATACAAATCTTGTGGATATGCTCGCGAAGAAATACTCCAAAGGAAAAAGCTTTCATGAGGATTTAAGACAAGTTGGAATGATTGGTCTACTCGGCGCAATTAAGCGTTATGACCCACTTGTCGGTAAGTCATTTGAGGCATTTGCCATTCCAACCATTATCGGGGAAATCAAACGCTTTTTACGTGATAAAACATGGAGTGTCCATGTACCAAGACGAATTAAAGAGCTTGGACCAAGAATCAAGATGGCAGTTGATCACCTGACAACGGAAACGCAAAAGTCACCTAAAGTACAAGAAATCGCAGAATATCTAGATGTAACAGAAGAAGAAGTTCTTGAAACAATGGAGATGGGCAAAAGCTATCAAGCGCTGTCTGTTGACCAAGGCGTAGAGGCAGATTCTGAAGGAAGCACTGTGACGATTTTAGACGTCGTCGGCTCACAAGAAGAAGGGTACGAACGTGTAAACCAAAAAATGATGCTTGAAAGTGTGCTTCACGTTCTGACAGATAGAGAAAAAGAAATTATCAATCTCACGTATTTGCAAAATAAAAGCCAGAAAGAAACAGGCGATTTACTCGGCATATCTCAAATGCATGTATCAAGGCTGCAGCGGAAGGCAGTTAAAAAGCTACGAGATGCATTGTCAGAAGATGCGTCTATGGAGCTAGGGTAATGAAGCAGATCGAACAGCATGAGCATGTAAACGCCATTATCTATCAATCGAACAAAGAAGGAAAATCATGCTGCGGGGACAGTTTTTTTATTAAAGCAGATGATGAAGAACTAATTTGTGCTGTAGCAGACGGATTAGGCAGCGGCCAGTTCGCCAATGAATCATCTTCTTTAGTCAGCGAAATTGTCGAAGAATATGGACATGAGGATGTAATAACCCTCATTGATAGATGCAATCAGGCCATGAAAAATAAACGCGGGGCCACTGTAGCCATATTAAAGGTGAATTTTTCCCAACAGCAGTTTACCTATTGTTCGGTTGGTAACATTCGTTTTATCTTGAATGCACCTTCTGGCGACTATATTTATCCACTTCCGACATCAGGATATCTATCAGGTAAACCTAGAAAATACAAAACATACACCTATTCCTACGAAAAAGGTTCGACATTCATTATGTATTCAGACGGGCTGAATGTGCCAAACATGCGAATGTGTTTAAAGCATAGCCATTCAGTTGCAGACATCGCAAAAGAACTTGAAACATACACACAAGACAAGAAAGACGATCTCACCTATGTACTTGGTCAGCTTACATGAAATAGCTGACCTTTTTTCTGTTTTGCCGGTTTTTTTGATACACTAAAAGAGAAGACACAGTGAGAGGATGCAAAGTATGAAGACATCTGACTTTTTATTGAAACAAATTGCGACAGAATTAAAGCTTTCAACAAAACAAATTGGAAGTGTGATCCAGCTATTAGAGGATGGCAACACCGTCCCGTTTATTGCACGCTACCGGAAAGAGCAGACAGGCTCACTAGACGAGGTGCAAATTCAAACCATTTCTGAACGCTATACATATATCCAAAATGTGACGAATCGAAAAGAAGAAGTGATTCGCTTAATCGCTGAACAAGACAAATTAACAGATGAATTAAAACAGAAGATCGAACAGGCGCATAAGTTGCAAGAGGTCGAAGATTTATATCGACCATTTAAACAAAAACGAAAAACGAAGGCAAATGTAGCCAAAGCAAAAGGACTTGAGCCGCTTGCGGAGTATTTACTGAAGCTGCCAAACGATGAGATCGAAAAGAAAGCATCGGCTTTTATTAATGAAGAAAAAGAAGTCACAACCGCAGAAGAAGCACTAGAGGGCGCCCAGCACATCATTGCTGAACAGCTTGCGGATGATCCTGATATGCGGAAATGGATTCGCAGTGAGACGTACCAAAAGGGAAGTCTTGTCACATCAGGAAAAGACGTTGAAAACGACGAGAAAAACGTCTATGAAATGTATTACGACTATCAAGAGCCGATTAAAAAAATTGTGCCTCATCGTGTACTTGCGGTCAACCGAGGCGAGAAAGAAGGGATTTTGAAAGCAACCATCGAACCACCTGCTGAAAATATTCGTTTCTACCTCGATAAACAAGTCTTAAAAGGCAAGCAAACGACGGCGAGGCCTTACATTGAAGCGGCCATTGATGATGCATACAAGCGCTTGATTCAGCCTTCAATTGAACGGGAAATACGAAAAGAGCTGACAGAAAAAGCAGAGGAACAAGCCATTCATATTTTCGCTGAAAACTTAAGAAAGCTCCTACTTCAACCGCCGATGAAAGGGAAACGTGTACTTGGGGTAGACCCTGCGTTTCGTACAGGCTGTAAATTAGCCGTCGTGGATGATACAGGAAAAGTCCATCATATTGGCGTCATTTATCCGCACCCGCCTGTGCAGAAAAAAGCGGAAGCCAAACAAAAAGTGAAAGAAATCATTCAATCATCCAACATTGAAGTCATTGCGATCGGAAACGGAACAGCCTCAAGAGAGACCGAACAATTCATCGCAGACTTGATCCAAGAGCTGGACCAGCCAGTTTCATATTTGATCGTGAATGAAGCAGGGGCAAGTGTATACTCTGCATCTGCACTGGCAAGAGAAGAGTTTCCAGACTTGCAAGTGGAAGAAAGAAGTGCCATTTCCATCGCTAGAAGGTTGCAGGACCCATTAGCAGAGCTCGTGAAAATAGATCCGAAGTCTGTCGGAGTAGGCCAATACCAACATGACGTGAGCCAAAAGCAATTAAACAGCTCGTTAACCTTCGTGGTGGAGACGGTCGTCAACCAAGTCGGTGTGAACGTTAATACAGCTTCACAGGCACTGCTACAATATGTGTCAGGTCTTTCAAAAGCCGTCGCAGGAAACATCGTCAAGCGCCGCGAAGAGATTGGCAGATTCACAAGCAGAAAAGAGCTGAAGGATATCCCAAGGCTTGGTGCAAAGACTTATGAGCAGTGTATCGGCTTCCTGCGCATCACAGATGGACAAGATCCACTTGACCGCACAGGTATTCACCCTGAAAGCTATAAAGAAACAAAACAGTTTTTACGCATGATTAAGATGACGCCAGACGATCTTGGTACAGAGCAGCTAAAAGAGAAAATCGCAGAGGTCAAGCTAGACGAAGCCGCACAGCAGCTTGACATTGGTCCAATTACACTCCAGGATATCATTGATCAGCTCACAAGACCTGAGCGTGATCCGCGCGATGAAGTACCAAAACCTCTTTTGAAAACAGATGTGTTGAAATTGGAGGACTTGAAGCAAGGGATGGAGCTACAAGGAACGGTGAGAAACGTCGTAGACTTCGGCGCATTCGTTGATATTGGCGTAAAACAGGATGGACTTGTCCACATTTCCAAGCTAAGCAATCGCTTTGTGAAACATCCGCTCGACGTTGTATCAGTCGGTGATATTGTGACCGTTTGGGTAGACACCGTTGACCAGGCAAAAGGTCGGGTGGCTCTTTCGATGCTAAAACCAGAGTAAACAAAAAACGAGGCGCACCTTAGGATGGGGTGTGCCTTGATGTGACTGAATGTTTTTTTCTATAGAAGTACCAGCATTGATTAAGCAATTTGATTTGATAATGATTTTTCTCATAAAATGCTTTCTGCATCTGATTTTTCAGCCAGTTGGGCATCGCCCATTCCTCCTTTGATCAAAACAGTGGGTGTACCTTCAATGTATGCAAAGAGGAAATTGTCCCGTTCGAGGTTTTTATAGAAAGGAACGATCTTGATTGAACGAGAGAGAGTTACAGCAGTTAACAGAAGACATTTCAGAGCAGTTCTTTGGTAAGGCGTTTCGCCATCAGGCTGTTTTCAATCCCCGTTTAAAAACGACAGGCGGGAGATATTTACTTGGAACACACAATATCGAATTGAACCGCCGATACCTAGAAGAACATGGACGAGAAGAATTAATCGGAATCATCAAGCATGAGCTGTGTCATTATCATCTGCATCTTGAGGGAAAAGGCTATCAGCATCGTGACCGTTCTTTTAAAGAGTTATTAAAACAAGTAGGAGCCCCGCGTTTTTGTACAGCGCTAAAGACCGTACAAAATAAACGACGTGGACAGAAGCGACAAGAATATGTTTGCACAGGATGCGGTCAGTATTTTATCAGGAAAAGGCGAGTTGATACCTCTCGTTATGTGTGCGGCGTCTGCAAAGGAAAATTAAAATGGCAGCGTACAATCGGTTCAGAGTGATATGCATTCCTTTATGGGGTGCTTTTTTTGTGAGATGAAGTAGACATATTGAGACAAATAGAGACGCGAGTCTCATTTTGTCTCTTTTTTGATCGATGGGAATCGCTCAAATCCTAAGCTTTCAAGCGCCATGATGTTGGCACGCTTTTTGCTTGTATAGAAGTGCAAGCAAAAAAGATAGGAGGTTTTATCATGGAAATGGCACTTACAAAAGAAAAAGCCGTTTGGATGTATCAAAAAATGCAGGAGATTCGCCAATTTGAAGATCAAGTACACATGCTTTTTACAAAAGGGATCCTGCCAGGTTTTGTCCATCTTTATGCTGGTGAAGAAGCTGTTGCTGTAGGAGTCTGCGCTCACCTGAATGAACAAGACAGTATTACAAGTACACACCGTGGCCACGGTCATTGTATCGCCAAGGGCTGTGATCTAAAAGGAATGATGGCAGAAATCTATGGAAAAGCCACAGGTCTTTGTAAAGGTAAAGGTGGATCTATGCACATTGCAGATTTTGATAAAGGAATGCTCGGTGCCAACGGGATTGTTGGAGGCGGCTTTCCACTTGCGTGCGGGGCAGCCCTCACGGCTAAATATAAAAAGAAAGACAATGTAAGCGTTTGCTTTTTTGGGGATGGTGCTAACAATCAAGGGACTTTTCACGAAGGAATCAATCTCGCTGCCATCTGGAAACTGCCAGTCATTTTCATCGCAGAAAACAATGGTTACGGGGAAGCGACGCCATTTTCGTATGCTTCAAGCTGCAAATCGATTGTGGATCGAGCCGCCAGTTATGGTATTCCGGGTATTCAAGTGGATGGAAAAGATGTGACAGCCGTTTATCAAGCAGCAGAACAAGCGATAGAACGAGCAAAAAATGGAGAAGGTCCGACATTGATTGAATGCATGACATATCGGAATTATGGTCATTTTGAAGGAGACGCTCAGCGCTACAAAACCAATCAAGAAAAAACCGAACATCAAGAAGAGAAAGATGCCATCACTCTTTTTAAAAATGAATTATTAAAGCAGCAGCTGCTAACAGATCAAGAAATATCAAGTATTGAAGCGTCTGTAGCAGAAGCGATAGAGGAAGCCGTTAGATTTAGTGAGGAAAGTGAATATCCAGATCAATCCGAATTATTGACCGACGTATATGTTTCGTATCAATAAATCTGAAAGGAGAGAGGGAAATGACAAGAGAAATCAGCATGTCTAGTGCTTTGAATGAAGCGATTAAACTGGCAATGAGAAGAGATGGAGATGTCATTTTAATGGGGGAAGATGTTGCGGGAGGTGCTCATGTAGATCACTTACAGGATGATGAAGCATGGGGCGGTGTTCTTGGTGTAACAAAAGGGATTGTTCAGGAATTTGGGCGTGAACGTGTCCTTGATACACCGATTAGTGAAGCTGGCTATATAGGTGCGGCCATGGCTGCTGCTTCAACAGGGCTAAGACCAATTGCGGAGCTTATGTTTAATGATTTTATCGGTACTTGTTTGGACCAAGTGCTGAACCAAGGCGCAAAATTTCGATACATGTTTGGCGGAAAAGCAGAGGTGCCAATCACGATTAGAACGACCCATGGGGCGGGTTTTAGAGCAGCTGCCCAGCATTCACAAAGTTTGTATGCGCTATTTACAAGCATCCCTGGTTTGAAAGTAGTTGTACCTTCTTCACCATATGATGCCAAAGGGCTGCTGCTGGCAGCCATCGAGGATCAGGACCCTGTCATCTTTTTTGAAGACAAGACGCTTTACAATATCACAGGAGATGTGCCGGAGAGGTATTACACATTGCCGCTTGGTCAAGCAGATGTGAAGAGGGAAGGTTCTGATGTAACCATCTTTGCAGTGGGCAAACAAGTGTATACAGCACTCGAAGCGGCAGAGCAATTGTCTGCTCAAGGTATTGAAGCGGAAGTAATTGATCCAAGAAGCTTGTCGCCGCTCGATGAGGAGGCCATTCTGACTTCAGTAGAAAAAACAAATCGACTTGTCATTGTCGATGAAGCAAATCCAAGATGCGGAATTGCCGCAGATATCTCTTCTTTGATTGCAGATAAAGGATTTGATTTACTGGACGCACCAATCAAAAAAGTGACGGCTCCTCATACACCGGTACCATTTTCACCACCTCTTGAAGATATTTATCTGCCAACACCTGATAAAGTTGTGAACACCGTATTAGAGATGATTGGCAAGAGTCATGACAAGATCTTGAACTAGAGAAAGGAGAGAGGGAGATGGCTGTCGAAGTTGTGATGCCTAAATTGGGCATGTCGATGAAAGAAGGAACGGTATCTGTCTGGAATAAAGAGGTCGGTGAGACCGTAAGTAAAGGAGAAAGCATTGCAAGCATCAACTCCGAAAAAATTGAAATGGAGATCGAATCACCTGCTGAAGGAACCATTTTGGATATAAAAGTGTCTGAGGGAGAAGGTGTACCGCCCGGCACGGTCATCTGCTATATCGGTGAAGGAAATGAACAGGTGGAGAGAAAGAAAGAAAAAGAAATCCAGTCAAAACCAAAGAAAGAGAGAAAGAAAATCTCCCCTGTTGCCCGTAAAATGGCGAATAGCGCAAATCTAGACATTGATACGCTAGTGGGGACAGGACCAGGTGGAAGAATTACGAAAGAGGATGTGCTTCGTGCACTTCCTGAACGGAAAGAGAAGAAACAAAACGAGACAGTGCAACAGCCTATTAACATGATGCGGAAAACAATTGCCTCAAGAATGATGGAAAGCCTGCAAACAAGTGCACAATTAACCATTACGATGAAAGCGGACGTGACAAAACTGACAAACCTACAACAACAGCTGAATGAAACAGCCATCGCACGTTACGAGACAAAGTTGACCATCACCGATTTTGTAGCCAAAGCAGCGATCCTATCGTTGTTAGAACATCCTGCGATGAACAGTCAATATCATAACGGAGTTGTCGAAACCTTTGAGAATGTTCATCTTGGGATTGCTGCTGCGTTAGATAACGGATTGGCTGTACCGGTCATTCAGCATGCGGAGCGGTTAACGCTGATAGAGCTGGCGAAGGGCATTAAATTGTATGGTAAAAAAGCACGTGAAGGAAAGCTTCTACATGACGAAATCAAAGGTTCTACCTTTACCATCACCAATCTTGGAGCGTATGGTGTAGAGCATTTCACACCAATTTTGAATCCGCCGGAAGCAGGGATCCTTGGTGTCGGAACAATGTATGACACCCCTGTTTATCGAGAAGATGAATTGTGCAAAGGGACCATCCTACCACTCAGTCTTACGTTTGATCACCGCGTGCTGGACGGGGCGCCTGCCTCTGCATTTTTATCAACGGTCAAAGCACACTTAGAAGAACCAATATCCATTCTTTTATAGGAAGAAGGTGAATGTACCATGACACTGGTCATTATAGGAGGCGGACCAGCAGGTTATGTGGCGGCCATAACAGCCGCCCGTTTTGGCAGAGAGGTTGTGTTAATTGATCAAGGTCAGCTGGGAGGTACCTGCCTCAATGAAGGCTGTATCCCAACCAAAGCACTTTTGCAAAGCGCCGATATGTATGAGCATGTGAAATCGGCTGGACATTTTGGCATTGAGCTTCCAGAACATGAGCCTATCATTCAATGGAATGCTGTCCAAAAGCGGAAACAGTCTGTCGTCAAGCAGCTCACTGATGGTGTTCGTTACTTGATGAATAAAAACAAAATTACCGTGGTAAATGGGAAGGCTTCATTTCTATCAGCACATGAGCTAATCATAGAAAGTGAAGGGAAGTCTGAAATCATTCAAGCAAAACAAATCATTATTGCAACAGGGGCTGTGCCTGCGGCTTTACCGTTTGCACCTTTTGATGGCGAATGGATCATTCACAGCAAGGACGCCATGTCACTTTCTTCGATCCCAGATTCACTTTGTATCATTGGGGGCGGGGTGATTGGCTGTGAGTTTGCGAGCATCTTTAGCAGAATGGGATCAAAGGTTGTCATGGTTGAACGGGCAGTGCACATTTTACCAGAAGAAGATCGTGATACAGCACAATGTCTTCACGAGCAGCTCGAAGAAACGGGTGTAAACATTTTGACGTCCGCCGCAGTCAAACAGCTTGATTCCTCTTCAAGAAAAGTAGTGGTGGAGAATAATCAAGGAGAGCGGTGTGACATCCAGTCGGATCTTTGCTTAGTGGCGATTGGCAGAACTCCGCAACTTGGAGAGTTGAATCTTGATCAGATTGGAATTGAATTTGATAGAAACGGAATCTACGTCAATGAACATATGCAAACCAATCTCACGCATATTTATGCGTGCGGTGATGTGACAGGTGGTGTTCAGCTTGCTCATACTGCCTTTCATGAAGGGACGGTTGCGGCTTCCCATGCATCAGGTGAACATCTAAAGGTCAATGAACAAGTGATTCCGAGGTGCATCTACACCTCTCCAGAAATCGCGAGTGTTGGTTTAAGTGAAGAGAGTGCTAGAAAACAATATGAGGAGATTCGGATCGGGACATCTGCATTTTCTGCAAATGGAAAAGCATTAATCTTAAATCAACCAGCCGGTCACGTAAAGGTCATTGTAGAGCCGCAATATCAAGAAATATTAGGCGTTTCAATCATTGGACCGAATGCAACAGAAATGATTGGACAAGCGGCGGTGATGATGCATGCAGAGTTGACCGCTGATACATTAGAGCAGTTTATTGCGGCACATCCGACACTTTCAGAGGCAATACACGAAGCCGTTCTGCAAACCATTGGAAGAGCGGTGCACTGCTGAAAAAGACTCCTTTTCTATCCAATTGACTTCTTGGGTTAGCCAATGATAATTGAAAGCGCTTTTATGTTTATCTATAATGAATAAAAAGCCCCCAGAGGAGAGGATGGAATGAATCCGACGCCTTGTTATTTAAATACGTGGAAACGTTTTGTTCGTGAAGGTTTGCTTGATCAGTCTCGTCTGAATAAGAGAGTGGCAGAATCATGGCACAGGTGTAAACAGGCAAATGTGAATCCGTATTTAGATAAAGGACAGTCGTTGTTAGAAAAGGAACGATTCAGTGCCCAAAAAAAGAAATATTCATTATTCCTAAATGCGGCTCTTCCTTACTTAAATAAAATCAATCAGCAATTAAAAGATTCTGATATGCTGGCCTTACTCATCGATGCAGATGGTTATGTGCTAAGTCTGACAGGAAGCGAAAGAACGATGGTGGAAGCCAGAAGAATTAATTTTATGGAGGGTTCACGCTGGACTGAAACAGATGTAGGGACAAATGCGATCGGAACGGCACTCGTCATTGGAGAAGCGGTGACGGTCAACGGAACGGAGCATTTTTCTATCGCCTCTCATCATTGGAGTTGTTCAGCTGCTCCAATTCGTGATGCGGACGGTACAATCATAGGGGTGATTGACATCTCCTGTATGACGGATAACAAGCACCCTTTTATGCTTGGAATGGCTTCAACGGTTGCTTATGCCATAGAGAGAGACATTCAAGTCGAGCAAAAAAGGAGAGAGATGGAACGGATCACTCATTGTCTTCAGCAGGTGGAATCAGATGAACCGTATGTGGTCTGTAATGAAAAAAAGCAAATTGTGTCTGCCAGCAGGTCGATTAGAGATCGATTTTCAGACTGGCATGGAATGGATGTTGAGCGGCTTAAGGATCATTCATTTGTTATTCGGGGAAAGCAGATCATTCAATCAGAACAAGACGGGATGGTGCTAGGCATATCCCTTTCTCTTGAAGAAGCAGCGAAAAGCAGCATGACCGTTTCTTTTGCTCAATTTCCCGGGGAATCAGGAACAAGTAAGGTATTTCAACAGACGCTTAGTGAGATGAAGAGAGCGGCACAAACAGATGCTCATGTGTATATTTGGGGAGAAACAGGGACAGGGAAGGAACTCGCCGCTAGAGCCATTCACTCCGCCAGTGAAAGGCATAAAGGGCCGTTCATTGCTGTTAATTGCGGAGCCATTCCTGAAAGCCTGTTAGAAAGTGAGCTGTTTGGCTATGTTGAAGGTGCTTTTACAGGAGCAAAACGTCACGGAGCTAAAGGAAAATTTGAACAAGCCCATAAAGGAACACTCTTTCTAGATGAAATAGGCGAAATCCCATATGCGATGCAAGTAGCGCTTCTTAGGGTGATAGAAGAAAGGGCAGTCGTACCGCTCGGCGGGACACACGAAATCCCTTTGGATATTCGAATCATTACAGCGACTCACCGTAATATGAACGAACTGCTGAAGGAAGGAAAAATACGAGAAGACTTGTATTACCGTCTTCATGTCTATCCGATCAATATCCCGCCGCTTAGAGAAAGAAAAGAAGACATTCATGATTTATATCGTTATTACCAAAAGAAGCATCACTGGAATGCAGCGTTTCCTGAATCATTTTTTCGGAAATTACAGGCGTATCATTGGCCAGGGAATATACGAGAGCTTTTTAACCTGTTTGAACATCTAAGGGTCCTCTTTCCGAAAGGTGGATGGATTGGTGAATCGCAATATGCTTCAGTATTAGAGACGATTGATCAGAAAAAACAGAAGCTGCATCCAGCAGAGCAACCCGAGACTTCAAAAGAACTCACATTCAGGGAACGCATTCAAAAGCAAACAGTGATAGACGCACTGCATAAAACAAAAGGTCATGTGTCAGAAGCAGCGAGGTTAGCAGGAGTGCCAAGAAGTACTTTTTATAAGTGGATGCGAAAGTTTCATCTGTCTTAATCTTATGAGGAAGGCTGCATCAAGGCCCTTGGTCTACGTGGAGGTCGGGGGCTTTCTGCCAAGTTAAACAAATGGCATGGAAAAAGGCTTGACTGTTATATTAGTATATGTTAAATTATAAAAGCCGTCGCAAATGGAGCAGGAATGAAACGTTTAAAAATTCTTGACACATTTTTCTGGCATAGATATAATGAAACATGTCTTATTATTCCGCAGTAGCTCAGTGGTAGAGCTATCGGCTGTTAACCGATCGGTCGTAGGTTCGAGTCCTACCTGCGGAGCCATAATGGAGAAGTACTCAAGTGGCTGAAGAGGCGCCCCTGCTAAGGGTGTAGGTCGCGCAAGCGGCGCGAGGGTTCAAATCCCTCCTTCTCCGCCATTATCATATGGCCCGTTGGTCAAGCGGTTAAGACACCGCCCTTTCACGGCGGTAACACGGGTTCGAATCCCGTACGGGTCATGTTTTCTTTTTATGTTGATTCGTTGGGCTATAGCCAAGCGGTAAGGCAACGGACTTTGACTCCGTCATGCGTTGGTTCGAATCCAGCTAGCCCAGCCATTTTTATATATATGTTTTTCTGCATAGCAGATGAGCCATTAGCTCAGTTGGTAGAGCATCTGACTTTTAATCAGAGGGTCGAAGGTTCGAGTCCTTCATGGCTCACCATTGTCACGCGGGTGTGGCGGAATTGGCAGACGCGCTAGACTTAGGATCTAGTGTCTTTATGACGTGGGGGTTCAAGTCCCTTCACCCGCATTGTTTTTTCAAACAGTGCACTTATGAATATATGAGCACATCATACACGCGGTCGTGGCGGAATGGCAGACGCGCTAGGTTGAGGGCCTAGTGGGTGAATAACCCGTGGAGGTTCAAGTCCTCTCGGCCGCATCTAAGAAACCAAAGGTTTATAACCTTTGGTTTTTTTGTTTTATTTTCAATGTTCTTATTTTGGAGAGAAAAATTTGTATAATATTATATTTCTCGAGTAAGAGCATTATATGATCTGTGTTAAATTTTTATACTTCCCCCTAAGTTTGGTTTTGTTACAAATTCATCAATAACATTCTTCAAAATGGATATGGCTATACCTTCGACATTTCAGCTGAATTTCAATATCCCACGCTCATGATCACAGGACGTCAAGACGATGTAGTCGGATATCAAGATGCGTGGCGGCTGATCGAAGACTATCCAAGGGCCACTTTTGCAGTGCTTGATATGGCAGGTCACAACCTGCAGATTGAACAACCCGATGTGTTTCATTCATTAGTCCATAACTGGTTAAACAGACTTGAGTCGGAAAATGTGAAGAAATAGATTAGATCTTGTGCAAAATTTGTGCAAATCGGAGTCAGGGGTGAATAACCCATGGAGGTTTAAGTCCTCTCGATCACCTCTAAAAAATACCGAGGGTAGTGTACCTTTGGTATTTTTTTATGTGCTCTTTTATTAGAAAGAGATCACAAGATACATCGATTATATGCAGGGTGGAAACGTGTCCAGTCGATTTTAATATCAGTTTCTCTTTGAACAAACGACTCCACTTCAAATTAACTTAGCTGTGAAATCTTAATGACTATCCTCTAGAGAATAGTTGTTAGTTATGATGGGGTGGTTTTCTAATCACCTTTTATATTGTTAAATAAAGGTGATAATGAGATAATTTGATAAAAATAAATTAAGTCGCATAAGATCAACCAAAGGAGTTATAACATGATAAAAAGGTTTTCTCTAGTTTTACTTACTCTCATGATGTCTATAGTTGTTTTGCTAGTGGCTGCCAAAAATTCCCCTGGGGATAATGTCATTTCATTTGATCAGCCTCACATCTTAATAATATCAATTGGAATAATGTTATGTTTATTCATTCCTCCGTTAGTGATGTCCTTTTTCAGTCACTTGATTGTGAGAACTATATCTAGTGTATATCAATGTTTTATTGTTCTATCTTTTCTGGGGCTCATTCCAATAGGATTTCTTATTCCAGATTTTTTAACAATTGTTGTTTCTGTTGCAGGAACTTTAGCCAGCGTAGCTAGTCTTATAGTTACTTTAAGAATTGATAGGAATAGAGATGCTAACCTTAACTAAAATAAAAATGACATCAATTTTCTAAGAGTAAAGTAATGTTTCTTATTCTTTACTTTTAAATAAAACTGACAGATGTCTGAAAAAAAGGTTTGCGTTATGAACTTATTTATTCATTTCATGATTGAACGCCCATTTTGTAGAAAAAATATCTTAAAGTCAGAGAAGAACAAAATTGAATATGATCGTTGATTTTACTCTTTTAAATCCTAAATTGCAATAATTTCCGATTCATGTTACAATAAGAATAATTATTTTTGTTCGGCGTAAAGGATAGCATGAAGAAAGACTTTTCGTCTTGAGGATACTTTGGGCAAGGATAGTATAATACATTGTGTGATAACGCACTAGGAGGCAACAAACATGGAACAAGGTACAGTAAAATGGTTTAACGCAGAAAAAGGTTTTGGATTTATCGAACGTGAAGAAGGCGACGATGTATTCGTACATTTCTCAGCTATCCAAGGTGACGGATTCAAATCTTTAGACGAAGGTCAAAAAGTATCATTTGACGTAGAGCAAGGTTCTCGTGGAGCTCAAGCTGCTAACGTTCAAAAAATTGCTTAATCTTCATTCTATCAAAACAGGTTCTCTGTAGAGAGCCTGTTTTTTTGTGCTTTCATTTATTTCTGCAATAAAAAACCCTACTCAACGTACAAGTAGGGAGATGTTACAAGGTAATCGTAAAAAAATTCATGCTTCAAAGGTTTATCAACAGTATAGCATATTGGATTTACAATATGCGGAATTTGCTTAAATAAATTCTTTTTTTCTTTAACAAAATTGAAGGATGGATCAATTCGTAGAGAACATGTATTCAAAAATGGTGAGGGATACCGTAAAGCCCGGCAGAGTTCTTAACAGAAACTTTTAATTTGTTTTTCTGTAATCCCTTCGATAACTTCTAATTCACTTAACAAAAATTCATGAGCATCATCTAGCATTTTCTTTTCACTTGCATTTAGTGCTTTCGCTTTCTTCATCCGCATCAGATCACGTACAACTTCAGCACCGTCTTGGATGTCACCCGTTTTTATTTTGTTTGTATTAATTGTGTGGCGTTCTTTCCATGTCAGTAATTGATCTGATTCGCCATGCTGGAAAATGTGCATCACATTGTTTAATGCCAGTATATCTGTAACAGGTCTAATACGTGAACTTGACATTTTCCGTGTTGGAATCATCACTTTCATATGACTGATTGACATTTTGATCACATAATACTGCTGTTTTTCATCAGAGAATTCTTTTTCTTCTATGGCTTCAATTATACCTGCTCCGTGCATTGGATAAACAATGTTATCACCAATTTGAAACATATCATCCGCCTCCATATCATGTATCTACTTTAAGGGTACCACACTTATGGGTAAAATAATCAAATTTTTAATAATAACATGTTTATTTATTTTTTGTCAATAAATTTTGTTCTGAAAAAGAGAGATTTTTTCATGTGAATTTCGGATGGTTTTTGATCATATCCTCAAGAATCCTTGCTACAAGAAAAACAGAATATCCACCATTAAAAAAAGACCAGCCATTGAGCTGGTCTTTCCAAATAGAATCCGATCATAATGTCGAAATATCAATCACAAACCGATAACGCACATCACTATTGAGCACACGTTCATATGCTTCATCGACTTGGTTTGCGTTGATCACTTCAATTTGTGGTGCGATATTGTGAGCAGCTGCGAAATCGAGCATTTCTTGTGTTTCTTGGATGCCGCCAACGAGTGAGCCGGCGATGCTGCGACGTCCCGTAATTAATGAAAACACATGGAAGTTGTCTGGCTTTGGTGGTGCACCGACGTTTACTAATGTTCCGTCAACACGAAGTAAGGACAAATAGGCATCCACGTTGATATTGGCAGAGACGGTATTGAGAATGAGGTCGTATTGACCGGCTAGTGTCTTAAACGTATCAGGGTCACTTGTAGCAAAATAGTCTTTTGCACCAAATGACAGGGCCTCTTCTTTTTTATTCAAAGAGCGGCTTAATACAGTCACTTCTGCGCCAAGTGCGCGTGCAAATTGAATGGCGACATGACCTAGACCGCCCATTCCGACAATCGCCACTTTTTTGCCAGGCCCAGCCTTCCAGTGTTTTAACGGAGAATACGTTGTGATGCCGGCACAGAGAAGAGGGCTGGCGACATCGAGGGAGAGCTGGTCAGGAATATTGACAACAAATCGTTCTGTCACAACAATTTTCTGACTGTAGCCGCCGTAAGTTGGTTCTCCATCATAATCCAGGTTATTATAAGTTTGAACGACTCCTTTCTTGCAATATTGTTCATCTCCATTTTGGCAATATTCACATGTACCGCAAGAATCGACAAAACAACCGACGCCTACACGATCACCAATGTTGAATTTCGTGACAGCATCCCCAACAGCTGAAACAACTCCAGTAATCTCATGACCCGGAACCATTGGGAAAATACCGCCGCCCCATTCATCAAAGGCACTGTGGATATCTGAATGACAGATCCCGCTAAACTGAATATCAATTAAAATATCATGTGGACGAAGTGCTCTTCGTTCAATGGTTGTCCGTTCAAAGTTTGCTTTTGCATGGGAAACACTTAAAACGTTTGATTGGTGCGTCTGACACATTCTTGATCATCCTTTCAAAAGTAAGATTCGGTCCTTCCTCTATACTGTACGTCTTAAAGTGAACTTTAAGTCAACATAGAACCCTCTGATCGCCTCAATTCAGGCTTTAGCATCAGCCTTGAATCAAGATTTGAGCCAAAAGTATCTTGTCTTCTCGATAAAAATGGAGATGATGGGAAAAGGGAGATCGTCAAGTAAGAGAAAGAAGAGAAGGGTGAAAACAATGAAAATAGCACAAGCCGCCAAACAGCTCGATTTATCTACTGCTACGCTCAGGTATTATGAGAATATAGGTTTAATTAGACCGATCAGGCGTGATGAAAATGGTGTTCGTGATTATACAGAAGAAGATATTCAGTGGATAGAATTTATTAAATGTATGAGAAATGCGGGTCTGTCAATTGATGCTCTTAGAGAATATACGGCTTTATTTATCGAGGGAGAGGATCGTACATTGTCCTCAAGAAAGAGTATTTTGGTCAATGAGAGAGAAAGGCTCGTAGACAAACAAAAGGAAATCGAAGAAACGATTAAACGGTTAGATTACAAGATCGAAAGTTATGAAGATATTATCCACAGTTATGAACAAAAACTAGTTCATCAATTAAAAACGAGCTCTATTTAAATGAAGAAAACCTGTGACTTGTCACAGGTTTTGTGATGTGGTTATCTTTTTGTGTAACGCACCCAATTGTAATGAGCGTAAAGTGGAGTAACACCGTTGTAGGAGCCGAGCCATTCATCGACACCTGCACCATTCCATAAGTTCATCATAATCTTTCCAGGTGTTTGAGGGATTTGAGTAGTAGCCGTATGTTTTAATTGACCGTCCACATACCATTTAATCGAGTTAGGCTGCCAGTCGAACGCATATGTGTGATAAGAGTTTGCTGCATCAAAACCAAGGTTGATGATTTTTTCATGATTTCCGACACCATTGGTATAATAGTTAAACTGAACCTTTGTCGTATCTTTTCCTAGAAATTCGATGTCGATTTCATCCCAAGGCGTACCATCAGTCGGTCCCGTATAAGTAAAGAACGAAGACACGATTCCAACATTTTTGGCTGGTTTCATGCTGACTTCATAAAGCCCATAGCCATATGTTTGAGTAGAACGGTTTTCTCCGCAGTCAAACTTATTATAGGAAGGACTTGTGAGCGATAATCGCATTTCCCCTAACGACGTCATGGAGACATTGTTTGCGCGCCACGTACAGTTAAACATATTTCCGTTCGAGTACCCATCGGCTTTTTGCCATAACCCGGTATTATAGTTGTTGAACGGTTCATAAAACGACCCGCCCGTTTGTGCCGAGGCACTTGCAGCAAATGTGGACAAACTCATAAATAATCCAGTGACAAGCAGCATCAACATTCGTTTTACACGGTAAGACATGTAGGCATTCCCCTCTCTTTTTGAAAGCGTTTTCTTTTTGATCATACATGATTCTCTCAAAATGGAAAATCGGTCTAAATAATGATAAACAGTGTGTTTTTTTAATAGAATGAAAAGAAAATTGATAGGTAAAAAATAATGATTGACAAAGCGGACTGTTGTCCGTAAGATAATACCGGTACAATTGTCCTAATGAAAATGAAAGAAATTTGATTTACACATAGAGATATATGCAAGGTGGATGAAGGTAAAGAAGGTGAAGCATCATGGAAAAGGATATTGGAAAGGAAATTGAAGAGGTCGCTTTTTCTTTGTTTCAAGAGTTTGGTGTAGAGAATGTCAGTATGCATAAAATTGCTAAAACAGCTGGTGTTGGACAGGGTACTCTTTACCGCCGATATGCCAATAAAAGTGATTTATGCCTTTCGATCCTTGGAGAAAAATTTGAACAACTGATCCCTGCGTTGCATCTTTACTTAAGTAAAATCAGTGATCAACCGGTTCGTGAGCGTTTACGATATGTTCTTGAAGAAATTCATCTCATCGTCGGTCATCATTTAGATTGGATTCGCATGCTCACAATCTCTGGGAACTTAGAGCAGACAAGTAAAGTATATGATTGTCATTACAGTCAATCACTCAAACAAATCATTCGTGATTTGCTCGAGGAAGCGAAAGTAAAGGGAGAAGCGAACATACAAGACATTGAGTTGACGACATTATGTATGTCCTCTCCAATGACGCCTGAACTCATGTTTTATATTCATGAATCCGGCTACTCAATCGAAAAAATTGCACAATTCGCTGCGGAAAAACAAATTTTATCTGTTTTTCAACGACAATGAAGTGGCTCATTTCTGACTAGCCTGACTTCCTAAGATTGCTCAATATTGAAAAAGAAAAGGAGCCAACTTAATATGAACAAACAGCAAACAGCAGCTTCCGACATTCGAACGCTGCCCATTATTATTTCATTTATCACAGCTGGATTTATTGGACTGTTCAGTGAAACGGCACTCAACATGGCGCTGAGAAGTTTAACATTAGACTTTGGTATTGAAGCAACGACTGCTCAGTGGCTTACAACCGGTTATTTATTAACACTAGGGATTCTTGTTCCAATTTCTGGCCTCATTCTTCAATGGTTTACAACAAGACAGCTTTTCATAACTTCACTGGTCTTTTCGATCATCGGTACATTTATTGCGGCCGTTGCACCAGTCTTCAGTATTTTAATGGTGGCACGTGTGGTGCAGGCAGTAGGAACAGCCTTGCTCCTTCCATTGATGTTTAACACGATTTTGGTCATCATTCCGCCTCATAAAAGAGGTAGATCAATGGGGATTATCGGTCTTGTCATTATGTTTGCCCCAGCAGTTGGTCCAACGGTCTCTGGTCTTATTCTTAAATCGTTAACATGGCATTGGATTTTTTGGATTTCGCTTCCGTTATTAGTTGCTGCACTCGTATTTGGGTATATTTTTATGCAAAATATTACGGAACCCACAAGACCGAAAATCGACATTTTATCGATTGTGCTATCAACCATCGGTTTCGGTGGAATTGTGTATGGTTTTAGCAGTGCCGGTGAAGGCGGTGGCTGGAGCAGTATGCATGTGATTGTGGCGATTGTTGTAGGTGTCATTGGCATTCTTGTGTTCTCCCTAAGACAGTTAAACATGAAAGAACCGATGTTGAATTTAAGCCCATTTAAATATCCAATGTTTGTGATCGGGTTACTTCTGATCTTAGTGTGTATGATGGTGATGCTGTCTGCTATGATGATTTTGCCATTATATCTGCAAACGTCATTGGCACTTTCTACATTTACCGCAGGTTTAATGCTATTACCAGGTGGAATTATCAATGGACTGCTATCGCCAATCATGGGTGGGCTTTTTGATAAATTTGGGCCGAAGTGGCTTGTCATCCCAGGCCTTGTCATCGTTGCAGCGACCATGTTTGGCTTTACGAACTTAAGTGTGAATACGTCCATCGGTTATATCGTGACGCTTCATATTACGTTAATGATAGGAATTGCGATGATCATGATGCCTGCCCAAACAAATGGATTAAATCAGCTGCCGCCAGAGCTATATCCGCACGGTACAGCGATTATGAATACATTGCAGCAGGTGTCAGGAGCGATTGGGACTGCGGTTGGTATCTCGATCCTTTCATCAGGAGCGCGCAGCTTTATGGAAAATGTGGCTGATCCCGCAAATCCAGTCAATCAGCTGCTCGCCTTTACAAATGGCGTCCAGCATGCCTTTATCTTTGCTGTCATTATGACAGTGATTGGTTTGGTGATTGCTTTCTTTATTAAACGAGTGAAAGTAGAACAACAAGTATCATAATATATGAAAAGCACTGAGGACTTAGCGCCGCAGTGCTTTTTTTATTTACTCATAGGGGTGAATGTTTGTTTCAAAGGAGCTGAAAATGGGGAGATAGATAAAAAGCAACGACTCTCTGACGACATTGAAGGAAAAGGCGAAATTCGTAACGAATGGATAGAGATAAAAGAATAAGATAGGAGCTGAGATCATGAACTTAGACGAACAAATCAAAATGGCTGAGTCATTGCGTCAACCAGCTGAAGATTCATTAGCTGGTCAATCAGAACTTAAGCCAGTCCACCCTCCTGAAGTGAACAAAATGGAATATGATATCCCAACGGGTGCTGGTGAAACAAAGGTGTGGGTATTTAAACCTGTGAAAACATTGAAACAACCCCTACCTGTTTTCGTGAATTTGCATGGGGGCGGTTTTATACTTGGAAGTGCTGAAATGGATAATCATTGGTGTCCGGTCATAGCAGATCGTGCGGAGTGTATCGTTGTCAATGTGGAATATCAGCTGGCACCGGAACACCCTTTTCCGGCAGCTCTTCATGAATGCTACGATGTGATGAAATGGTTATATGAACATCCTGATGAACTACAAATAGACCCAAATCGATTAGCCATTGGCGGTCATAGTGCAGGTGGGAATTTGGCAACAGCGGTTTGTTTGCTTGATATCCAAAAAGGGAACAAACTTCCGATTGTCTATCAAGTGCTTGACTATCCACCGCTTGATTTGGCTACTGATCCAGCACAAAAGCCAGCGTTTGAAGAAGCAATTCCAGTTGAAATGGCGAGACTGTTTAATGCCTTCTACCTGCAAGGTCAAGATCCGCACAATCCGCTCGTTTCTCCAGTCTTTGCAGAGAGAGAAGTCTTAGCACAAATGCCCCCAGCTCTTGTTATCACAGCTGAGAAGGATTCACTAGCTGAAGAAGCTGAGCATTATGCAGGCAAGTTAAAAGAAGCAGGGGTAGATGTCACATACAAACAATTTAAAGGAGTCCCTCATGCGTTCACTCATGCCGGAGATTTAGAGATAGCTGAAGAGGCTTGGCATCTGATGAGCGATCAGCTTAAGAAGGCGTTTGAATAAGAAATATTCGGATATAAGTAAAAAGCACAGACCTTTTTGTCTGTGCTTTTTTTTGTTCTCGCTGACGTCCTGAAAAGAAGTGTAGATACAACAATCACAACTGTCGATATAATAGAAAGATAGAAGACAACTAAAAAAGGAGCTAATAGAATGAAAAAAGAGACACTACAGGCATTTTGTCTTTCTTTACAAGGAGCAACCCACGACTATCAACCTGAGTGGCAGGCAGATCGTTATCATATAGGTGGAAAGATGTTCGCCATGATGGGGGGA
Source organism: Bacillus sp. iso_77 (assembly GCF_056173625.1). NCBI lineage: Bacteria > Bacillati > Bacillota > Bacilli > Caryophanales > Bacillaceae > Bacillus > Bacillus sp. iso_77. Next base: position 571,957 of record NZ_CM149683.1, read on the forward strand.
GACGTCGATCGCAAGCCAGTCATCACTTTAAAATGTGATCCGCAACGCGCTGAAGAATTAAGAGAAATGCATGAAGGAATTATTCCCGGCTATTACATGAATAAGACGCATTGGAATTCTATTTATCTTGATGCAGATATTCCATCTTCATTTGTCGAAGAGCTAATTGAACATTCCTATCAACTGGTTTTTCACAAATTAACAAAAAAAGCTCAGCAGGCTATCCTCCAACATGATTCAAAAGAAACCGATTAAAAGCTGAACGTTCAGTTGTTCATGTCTCTTTGAATCTCTTCAAAATTGACTAGAGTCACATGCTCTCGCTATACTTTAAAAAGCTAGAAGATACGAATAGGGGGATATACAATGGGCTATACAGTCATTACAGGGGCAAGTTCAGGTATTGGGTATGAAACGGCTTTGGCCTTTGCAGCAAGAGGGAAAAATCTGATCTTAGCTGCACGCCGGCTTGATAAACTCCAAGAACTGAAAGAAAAGATTCTAGAAACATATCCCGATATTCAAGTGAAAGTCCAGTCTGTTGATCTAACAGACAGAGAGCAAGTGTATTCTTTCTATGAGTCATTAGCTGGTGATGAGCTGGATACGTTCATTAATAATGCTGGGTTTGGCCATTTTGGTTCAATAGGAGAGCAGGATGTGAAAAAAATTGGGGACATGCTTCATCTCAATATTGAAGCGTTAACAATTTTATCCACCCTGTTTGTCCGTGATTATGAGCAAAAAGAGGGGACGCAGCTAATCAATATCTCTTCAAGAGCGGGTTATACCGTCGTCGGCAACGCTGTCACTTATTCAGCCACGAAATTTTATGTGAGCGCCTTTACAGAAGGGCTGGCCCTAGAATTGAAAGAAAAAGGAGCCAAATTACAGGCAAAAGTTTTAGCGCCTGCTGCGACAGAATCGGAATTTGCAAAGCGTTCATTAGATGTCGATCAATTCGAATATGAAGGCACTATCAAGAAATATCACACATCAAAAGAAATGGCAGCGTGCTTGCTTGAGCTTTACGACAGTTCAAAAACAGTTGGTATCGTTGATGGGAAGACATTTGATTTTGAATTGAAGGACCCCATTTTTTCACACGCTGGCACAAGCATGAAATAAAAAGTTCCAATCACTGAGGATAGATTCTCTTAGTGATCAGCAGGTCACCGAGCCGAAAGATGTCTTGGATAATGTGGAGCACTGTCAACACATACTAGAATAGATAAAAACACCTACACATTAGGTGTTTTTTTTATGCTTCTTTGATGAATGAAAGAATCGCAGGTCCAGTAAATGAGACTGCTGACAATCATGATCGGAAGGGATGTGGAGCTCTCAATTCCATCCATAACAAAAAGCATGACAATCATTGCTATCAGTAAGTAAGCCGCTAAATAAAGAGGATGAAAAGCCTTGGGCTGTAAAGAAAACAACAACTGTAAAGGTACCGCAAAGATGAAATAATAAACAAAAAAGATGGGAGTGTAAAGCATCATAAACGCAGGCTCGCCCTGAATCGGTGGATACAAACATACGAACAAGCTGAGTAAAATGGAACTGAAGAATAGTGTGAGTAGAATTTTGTAAAATGGTTGAACGTAACGCACTGTATGTACTCCTTTTTTGTAAGATTTACTATATTTTATCATAAATGGGTTGAGAACGATTTCTGAAGTCAATTTAGGTATTATGGTATAAATAAATTTTGATAATAGTGTCCTTTTTCCTTTATTTGGTTCTGTGACTTTCACCTCATGCTGATGAATGAAGGAATGGTATAAAGTAAACCCTATAGACAGATAATTATTCATCACATTTAAGAAAAGAGATGATCTTATGAACGTAACAAAATGGTTTGGTGCTGCCCTTCTTTCTGTTTCACTATTGGTGACCGCAGCTTGTGCGAACGATAGCACTCAAGAGAATAATCAAAGTAATCAAGAAAGCACTACCAGTGAAACAAAAGAAAAAAACACGGCTGTTGAGACAGGGAACAAATCTTTATCCAATATTAAGGTGCTAGCAACAGGCGGAACGATTGCCGGTAGTTCAGATAGTAATACAGATACGACTGGATATAAATCTGGTGCACTTGGAATCGATAAAGTCATTGCTTCCGTACCACAGCTGAAGGATATTGCAAATGTCACGGGTGAGCAAGTAGCGAACGTCGGCAGTGAAAATGTGGATAACGCTCTTCTTTTAAAATTAGCGAAACGAGTCAATCAGCTTTTAAATGATGATCAAGTGGATGGCATTGTGGTGACACATGGTACAGATACTTTAGAAGAAACGGCCTATTTTTTACATTTGGTTGTAAAAAGTGATAAGCCAGTGGTGGTCGTGGGTTCCATGAGGCCAGCATCTGCCATTAGTGCGGATGGCCCGCTTAACCTGTATCATGCAGTGAAAATTGCTTCGACAAAAGAAGCCAAAGGCAAAGGTGTAATGGTGACATTAAATGACCGAATTGCCTCTGCTCGTTTTATTACGAAGACAAATACCACCACAACCGATTCGTTCAAGTCTCTTGAGCAAGGGTACATTGGAGAAGTGGCGGGTGAAGTTGTCTCTTTTTATAACGAACCGACAAGAAAACATACAGCTGACAGTGAATTCGATATTTCAAAGCTAAAAGAGCTGCCGCAAGTGGATATCTTATACGGCTATCAAAATGATCAAAAGTATGTGTATGATGCTGCGGTTAAAGCAGGAGCGAAAGGCATTGTCGTTGCCGCCGCAGGGAATGGAACGATGTCAACAGAAGCGATCAATGGGGCAACAGATGCAGTGAAGAAAGACGTGGTGATCGTGAGGTCAAGCCGTGCAGGAAATGGCATTGTCACACATGAAAAAATGGATGATGAACATCATTTTGTCTCATCGGATTCATTAAATCCACAAAAAGCCCGCATTCTACTCATGCTGGCTCTGACGAAAACAAAAGATCCAGATAAAATTCAATCCTATTACGAGCAGTATTAAAAAGAAAAAGACCCGACGTATCATTGGGTCTTTTTTTATATGTGTACCTGATGTTCAGCCCGTTTTTTTAAAGAGAGTAAAATGTCTCTCCAAACATCATCTATATCAGTAAGAAAATGTCCTGCTTGCTCGATATAGTGCGTTTTGGCGTTTGGAATGTTCGGAGCCATTCTTTCTATCTCTGCAAAAGGGGCCATCTGATCCTCTTTTCCATGCCAGACATCCACAGGGATTTGTATATCTTTCATATCGAATGCCCATGACCGCGACAGTAAATCTGGCTCATAAATACATTCATCAACTGATTGACGAGTGGCTTCGTATAAATGCCGCATCATCAGCTCCAGTTGATCATCGGTTTGAAGAAATTGCCGATCCGAAGGATGTAAATGTTTGTTCCCTTTTTTCGTTAGTTTCTTGAATTTCTCTGGTTTCTTTTCAATTAGTTTTTTCTGAGCGCGATAGCTTGCCTTTAAGAGCCAAGGCATTCTTTTACTGAGGAAAAAGGCAATCTTGTTCTCTTTTAGCATACTTTTAGGCGGTTTACCATCCTGAAATGGGGTGGTACTTGAGACGAGAGCAGCCGAAAGAATGCGATCTGGCAATTGATAGGCACAACCAGCAGCGAATGCCCCGCCTCCAGAGACACCAATCACTGAAAACTGGGAGATGTCAAGATGATCGGCCACTTCCTGTACGTCTTTTGCCCAGTCTAAAATGGTGCGGTCAGGTTGCGGATCAGATAAACCAAAACCAGGTCTGTCTAAAGAAATGAGACGAATGCCAAGCTCTTTTGAGATTGGATCATCATCTAAAAACATCACTCTCGATCCAGGTGTCCCATGAAAAAAGAATACTGGGAATCCTTCAAGATCACCGTATTGAGACAAACCAATATGACGTCCATCTTGCAAATGAATCCTGTCCATATGATCATCCCCTTCATCGTTTATCTAGCTTACATATTCATGCATGAAAGGCCGGGTTAAGGCGTTTCTTTCGCAATTTGATAGATTTTTTCGTAAAGCGATAATAATGTTTTTAGATCTTCTTTTGATAGCTTGGCATAGTATTTTTGAATAAGATGCAGCTGAATTTTTTCAATATCTTTATGATAGTCATGGCCCTTTTGAGCAAAATCAACAATGATTTCTCTACGGTTATGTGGATTAATCTCTCTTTTCACATATCCAAGCTGTTCAAGCTTTGATATGAGCTGGCTAGCGGCACTAGATGAAATGGAGAAATAATCAGCTAGTTCATTGATTGTTCTCGTCTTCGACCGCAGCAATTCAAGCGTCAGTTCTTGTTTGCTTGTTAAATCTGCATACTCATTTTTTAAGAATCGTTGATACTCTTCTACATAGATAGAACCTAGTGCGTTTGAGTACTCAATGATTTTTTTGCTGTAATGAATGATATCCTCATCCAATGACATCACCTCTTTTCTCCTATATTATATGCGATCTTAATATTTAAGTGAAGTTAAATGTTAAGAAAAATTAAATAAAAGAGGGATAGATGTGATGAGAAAATGACCTCTACCTCCACTTTCTCATCAACAATGGACAAAGAATACTTCCTGTTATCCCTAAGCATTCATAAAACATAGTTGGTTTGATTTTGAACATGTAGTAGGCTAAGGTGGCAATGAATAGCTCATAAAAGAAAAACAAGTATACGTCCTTTTTGGTGATGGCATAAATGATCGTTTTGTTTGTTTTCACTGAGATTCACTCCTTAGGAAGTCGATGACTTTTTCATTGTATTATGGGCGATCTCCATTTATAATAAAAAAATAAACCAACTGGTCGGTTTTATTTGTCCGTGTGAAGAAAAGCAAGGTAGAAGGGATTGTTCATAGATGACAAGTACACAAAGCGGGGCTGGAAAAAGTGAAAAGACGAAGCAGAAGATTGTCACCGCTTCACGTGATTTATTTGCGAAAAAAGGATATTCCGAAACATCCGTGCGAGATATTCTAGAGGCGGCTGAGATTAGTAAAGGCAACCTTTATCATCATTTTAAAGGAAAAGAGTTTTTGTTCCTTCATATTATGGAAGAGGATCATCGATTCATGATGGAGACGTGGTATGAAGAGAAACAAACGCTGCACCGGGCCATTGATAAGCTTGCAGGGTTTGCAGAGCTGCTTAGTCAAATGGGGATTAACTATCCTTTAATGAGAGCAAGTGAAGAATTCTGTGCCAGTGCATTTACATCAGATGAAGTCATGGAGCGCCTGAACAAGATTGATGTAGACTTTGATGATGTAATGCGAGACATCCTGCATGAAGGAAACGAAGATGGCAGCTGGTCGATTCAGCATGTTGAATCAAAAGTGAAAATATTACTTTCCGTATTCTATGGATTAGACGTGTTATATAAAAATGACACGATGCAGCAGAAAAAGGAATTACAAAAAGAGGCGATCTCATTGTTTATTCACGGAATCAACCATCATGAGTAACAAGTGAGTCAGTAAAGGGGAAACAAACATCATGCAAAAACCGATTCGTGAGCAAAAAGCGGTACTTGTTATTTTATTAAGTAATATATTTATTGCGTTTTTAGGCATCGGTCTGATTATACCTGTCATGCCGCTCTTTATGAATGTCATGCATTTAACGGGCAGTACGATGGGATATCTTGTGGCGGCGTTTGCTGTTGCACAGCTCATCGCATCACCTATTGCGGGAAGATGGGTAGACCGATACGGAAGAAAGATCATGATTGTGTCTGGGCTGTTTCTATTCGCGTTATCAGAACTCGTTTTTGGCCTTGGGACACATGTGTATGTTCTGTATTTTGCAAGACTTCTAGGCGGTATTAGTGCGGCATTTATCATGCCGGCTGTCACTGCCTATGTCGCTGATATCACAACCGTTCAAGAAAGATCAAAGGCAATGGGGTATGTATCCGCTGCTATTAGTACCGGATTTATCATCGGCCCGGGAATTGGCGGATTTATTGCAGAATATGGCGTTCGCCTGCCGTTTTTCTTTGCAGCAGGGATTGCATTTATTGCTGTGATTTCGTCTATGTTTATGCTGAAGGAGCCATTAACAAAAGAAGAGCGAGAAGAGCAAATGGATCAAGTGAAGGAATCGAGCTTCTTTAAAGACTTGAAAAAATCGATTCATCCAAGCTATCTCATCGCCTTCATCATTGTCTTTGTGCTGGCGTTTGGACTATCTGCATATGAAACGGTCTTTAGCTTGTTTACAAATCACAAGTTTGGATTTGGTCCGAAGGATATTGCGATTATCATTACCGTCAGTTCAATTGTAGCCGTCATCATCCAAGTCCTCGTGTTTGGTAAAATGGTGAATGCGCTTGGGGAGAAACGAGTTATTCAACTATGCTTGATTGTTGGAGCAGTTCTCGCTTTTGTTTCCACAGTCGTGTCAGGCTTTATGGTTGTGCTGATCGTGACGTGTGTGATTTTCCTTGCGTTCGATTTATTGCGCCCTGCACTCACGACCTTCTTATCAAAAATCGCTGGCAACCAGCAAGGATTTGTCGCAGGGATGAACTCTACCTACACAAGTCTTGGTACGATCTTTGGCCCGGCACTTGGCGGCATTTTATTCGATCAAAATATTCATTTCCCATTCCTGTTTGCGGGTGTTGTCTTATTTCTTGGATTGGGCTTAACCCTTATTTGGAAGGGGAAGGCGACAGAAGAGGCATCAGGAGAATAATGAAAAGCAGATACTACCAATGCTTGTGTCTAGTGAGGAAATAATCCTTTTCCTAAAAAATCCTGTTGATAATTTACTAGTAGATTAAAAAATAAAGTAATAAAATGGAACACCAAAGATTTATTCAAAAATCTTTATTGAAAAAAGTGAGACCTTTTTTAGGTCTCTTTTTTTAAGGCTGCGGCTTCAGGTGATTCAGTGCCTGCGCCAGTTTTTGATTTTGTTGCTTTTTGTAAAACAGAAAGGCGATGATATGGCCTATTAATGTGAGAAAGGCTATACCGATAAAATAAGGCATGATCCATTCGAGCAGTGTAGTCGAATATAAAGCGACGGCTCCTACTTGAAACCCTAAATTGACGACAGTGGAGATGAGAATGTTGATGGGTGCTGGAAAGGTAAAGTAGTTCCATAGTAAAGGATACATGACCCCAAAGACGATGCCTGCCAAAGTACCGATGGCAATGATGTGCCACACGTAATGAAAAGGGATAGAGGATGACCATTGAGTGATTGACAGGATGAGTGTCAGCCATACGATAGAGACAAAAGCTGTTTGCATAAATTGATGTTTTAGTTCCTTGATCATTTGAATCGCTCCTTTATATATTTGGCGTAATGACGACTGACGGTGTAGCTGTTTTTCGAGATGGTTTCGACCTCTAAGCGAGCGTACGTACCAGCAACAAAGCTGTCGACTTGCGCTAAATTGAGAATGACTGCATTGTTGATACGATAGAAATGTTCACGCTCTAACGACTTCAGATCCTTCAGCCGTTTACTGAGAAAATACGTCGTACCCTGAGTCGTGATCACCTTTGACAGATGTCCAAGCGCAGAGATCGCTTCAATTTGTTCTAATGGTAAAAGAGACTGCCGATCATTTTTTGGATCTTTGACCGTTAGAGATGTACTAGTCTCCAGCATTGATGCCATCTTTTGTAAACGTTCTTGATTATGTGGATGGCTGATGACGTCTACTTCCGTCACATCCTTTTCTTGATTCCAGATCAAACGAAATTTCATTCATAAACCTCCTCTCACAATGAGCATAGCAATAGATGAAAGCGAATGCGATTGAATGTTGCTTTGATGCAGAAGAATTCTTTTTGTTGCAAAGATTCACCGCGTGTCTGCGGCTTTCCTTTATAATGAAAAGATACTCGTTCGTGAATGGAGGAATGATGTTGTATCTTGTAGATCAACAAAGGACAGGAGCGGTAAAAGAGGAAATTCGGCGGATTGATCCTGCCTATCCAGTGTTCGTAGATGCGATACTCGATGGCGTGATACAAGGAGATTTATATGTGGATCACCGAGATCACCCGTGTGTCTATTTTGCAGGGACGACAACCGACATTTATTATGTCGCAGGCAAGACAGAAGCAGCACTCTCATTATGTTCAACGTTCATTGTGGATGTTTATAAAAAGCAGAAAAGAGATAACAGACGGTTCACTTTGTTTTCAGCAAATCCAGCATCAGATGAGATGATGAAAAAATGCTTCGGTTCCCAACTGAATGAAATGCAAAGACATGCGTATTCTTATGACTTGACCTCTCCTGATCTGATTGTGCCTGATCAAGACGAAATGATCAAACGCACGAATGAACAAGTCATTGCCGCAAGCAAAGTATTCCCATCCAGCTATTATGAAGCATATTGGGGAGGAGTAGATCACTTTTTATCTAATGGCGTCGGAGTTGCCATCTTAAATGGTGAAGATGTGGTCAGTGAATGTATCTCTATTTTTTTAAGTGAAAAACGTGTGGAAATCGATATTTGGACAGATGAAGCCTGCCGTGGAAAAGGGTTGGCTTTGTTAGCAGCTCAGCAAATGATCAGCATCTGTGTTGAAAAAGGGAAGACACCGCATTGGGATTGCGATGTCCATCATGCAACCTCGGCAAAATTGGCAGAGAAGCTAGGTTTTCAGTGGACAAAGACGTATCGCTTATTTTATGCCTCACGCTGAAAAGGTTTTGAGATACCAAGCATCCATGGCAGAATGCTCTGAGCCTTCAATCGGTGCAGGAAGAAGAGAGAAGTCATACCGTTGATAAAGACCAGTAGCAGCTGTTAATTCACTGCGGGTTTCTAAATAACAAGCATCGTAGTATGTAGCAGCATATTGCAGGGCCGTATCCATCAGTTTCTTGCCCGCACCTTTGCCTTGTGCTTTTGGGCTTAAATAAAGCTTTTGCAGCTCACAAATGCCATCTGTGAAAGGGGCAATGCCAACGCCACCAACAATTTCATCATGTTCTTCGGCAATCCAATAGGCTGCATGAGTCAATGATTGATAGTAATCGAAAAGCTGATCAAGGTGTGGGTCTGTGTAGGCTGTACCTTCAATCGCAAGATTCGCTGATTCTAATGACTGGCGGATAATGGCCGCGATAAAAGGATTGTCCTGCTTTTGAATCGGTCTAATATTCATTGGAAAAACCTCCGTTGTCATAGGATAAAAAAGAAAAGGAGTTGATGCGATATGTTCTGGCTACAAACCGCTATTTTTACTGTTATTGTGCTCTGTCTCTCATGGTGGGCAGGAAAAAGACGCAGGCATCGCCATGCCGGGCTGATTGTTCCGATATGTATCACTTTGTTTGGATTGCTGTTATTGATCGGCAGTTTCTTCATTGGCAGATGGGAAGGGATGGCGCTCAGCATATCAAGCGTCTCTATCGTTCTCTCTTCTATCATTTGTTTGATCATCGTTACAGGGGTTCATTTGTTTAAAAAAGATGACCCATCGTAGGCTGGGACATTTTTATGATTTGATTCTATCGTATTCCTCACGAAGGATGCCCATCATGATGACATCCGAATAAGCACCGTTGAAATAGAGCGCTTGACGTCTTTTTCCTTCATATTGAAATCCGGCTTTCTCATAGCTTCGAAAGGCTCGTGGGTTATGGGAAAAAACTTCAAGCTCAAGCCGATTGAGTTCTAACGTCTCAAAGGCAAATGTTTGAACCATCCGAACAGCCTCAGTGCCATATCCTTTGTGAAAATGCTCTGGACCATGTAGCGCAATGCGGAAACTTGCCGTATGGTTTATCGGATCAATATCTACAATCGCCGCATCCCCGATCATTTCTTTCGTGTCTAGCAGACAAATAGCAAAGTCTCGTCTACTGTCATCCAGTAGAAAACGGGTATAGGCTGAACGAATTTCTTCTAGTGTGAACGTTTTGCGTGTGCCAGTCATATAAAGTGTTTCTGCATGCTGGCATCCTCTATGAATACCAGGATAATCTTTTTCTTCAATCGGTCTCAAGAATAATCGAGTCATGATGGATCAGCCTCCTCTATATATCGGGAGATTTCAATTAAGTTCATATCAGGATCACGGATATAAATGGATTCAATCGGACCTAATGCACCAGAACGTCTGACCGGACCTTCTTCAATTGGAACAACCTGCTTTCGAAGATGAAGCAATAAACTGTCTATATCTAAATCGGTGATAAAACACAAGTCAGCAGATCCAGGCTTGGGATGATTAGCTTTTGGTTCGAATTCATGACCCACTTCATGAAGGTTGATCTTTTGTAAGCCAAAACGAAGGGCTTTACGGCCTTCTCCAAAAGTTTCTTCCTTCATTCCTAATACGTTTGTATAAAAGCGAATGGTTTCCTCCATATGTTGTACAGTCAACACGATATGATCAAGTCGTCGTATCATCAGTCTCTCCTCCAAGTATGATCATTGTCTGAACTGCTTCTATTATATCATCCCTTGAAGAAGATACCTTATTTGATCACGGTTTTATAACTCCAGCTTGCTAGCGACATGTCTTCTCCGTGCAGTACTCTCTCATCAAACTCCGTCCACCCATTTTTTCGATAGAAATGACGATTGGCCTCGTTGTGTGTAATCAGTGTGAACAGTCCGCCGCCTTGCCGGGCGATAAAGGGGAAAAGACATTGCTTTAACATACGGCTTCCAAGTTTTTTTCCTTGTTGGTCTTTTGCAACGACAAGAGCTTCTAAATACCAGTAAGGTTTCTTTAAGGAAGAACACGCTTTTTTTGCCTCCTTTAACATACGGAACACATGCTGAATCGCCGATATGCCACCAGTAAAGAGCAACTTTAACCCACCAGATAACACATAATCCATGAGTCCTGGTTCAGGAAGACGGGGATGTTTTAACAGGGCGGCAGACACAATTTTCTCGTTCTCAACCCCGACCAAACAGATTTGATGCTGAAAATATACCCTTGTATTGATCAAATGCAGCTGACGGGCGAAAGCAGCACGCTTGGTAACCTTTTCGCATAATAAATCAAAAAATGAATAGTTCTGAAATGAATCATCTAACAACGCTGCCACTTGAGGCAGTTCATCCTCTCTAGCAAGTCTGAATTGAAACATAAGATGGCCCTCCTTTTTTTTGAACAGATATAGATTATTGAACATGTGTCTATTATAATAAGAGGAAAATAAACCGAACATCGGCAATGAATGATCTCTTGTTCATAAATAGACAGGTATAGCCAGATTGTTCAAAAATGGAGGGTGTTTGATGAAGGACAGACGAACAATCAAAACCAAAAAGGCGATACGGGAAAGCTTTCTTGAGCTTTTAAAGGAAAAAGATGTTCAGCAAATTACAGTATCAGAGCTATCTAGAAGAGCGGATTTAGGAAGAGGGACCTTTTATTTGCACTACCAAGATGTATTTGATTTGCATGAACAGCTTGAGAAGGAACTATTCGATCAGCTTGGCGGACTATACGATGAATCGTTTCCAAGCCAGGACCCGCTTGATATGCTGTCCTTTTTAAACAAAACAACTGAGTATTTAAAAGAAAAACAATTCATGATGACGTTATTTGTCAAACCGAATAGCCCAACGACGAATCAATTTAAATCGTTTTTTAAAGAAAAAATCATGAAAGAGTGGCAGCTTGATCAGCGTCAAATTACGGAGCATGAACAGATTGTGGCCTCATTTGTTGTGTCTGGTGTTGTTGGTGTACTGGAGGAATGGATTCATGAAGGGATGACAGTTGAAGCGGGGCAGCTTGCACACATCTTGTACAAGCTTCTTATGAAGGTAGAACAGGAATCGTAAGAAACGAATTAATCATATATCATTTATCTATTCTTTCTGTTAAAGTGGGAATATACGTTCTTATTTCAGGCGGGGAGTGGTGAGATTGAAAAGGAAATTACTATTTTATGGGGCAATGAGCATTGATGGATATTTAGCAAGGGATGATCACCGTTTAGATTGGCTCATAGGAACAGAGGGCGAAGAGGATACGAGATATGAGGAATTTTATGCTTCAGTCGATACGCTGATCATGGGACGGAACACATACGAACAGGTTCTAAAGCTCTCACCTGATGGGTTTCCTTATGAAGACAAGACATGTTATATCGTTTCTCGCACTTTACAAGACAGTCATACAGGAACCCGTATCATTCGTGAAGATGTTCTCTCATTTATCCACAACTTAAAAAAATGAAAAAGGGCAGCATATCTGGATAGTAGGAGGCGGGGAACTGCTTCAAGCATTATTAAAAGAAAAATTAGTCGATGAGCTGTATCTCCAAATCGCACCTGTCATGATTGGAAAAGGAATCCCTCTTTTCCCTCCAACTGAACAGGAATCTAGATTTTCATTACAACAAGTGAATCAATACAAACAAATTGCTGAAATGCATTTTGTGTTAAAAGAAGACCACTGAATCACAGGGGTCTTTTTTTTAATCAAACAAACACGTTGACAAGAAAATATCCTAGTGTTAGGATAAATTTATCCTATTTTTAGGATTTATTGAAAAAGGAGTAGTTGCCATGGTGCAGCAAGATCAGGAATTAGACTTAAGGCTTTTCCGAGTGTGGATGAAAGCCTACCATGCCCTTTTTGCAAACATCCAAAAAGACATTGAACGTTATGATATCGGATTTGAAAACTTTCAAATTCTTGAATTACTGTATAGTAAGGGACCGCATCCCGTTCAAAAAATTAGTGAGATTCTATCCATTCCAAGTGGGAGCATCACCTATGTGGTCAACAAATTAGAAAAGCAAGAATTAGTCAAAAGACAATGTGCACCTTCTGATAAACGTGTATTCCATGTATTACTGACAGATAAAGGGAAACAGCTATTTGACGATATTTTTCCAAAACATACAGATTTCATTTCACAAAATCTGTCCTTTATCGAAACAGAGGAAAAAGAACAGCTCATTGAATGGTTGAAAAAAATCGGTTTAGGTGCAAAACAACTTCACGAAAAGGGGAAACAAGATGACACACAGCTTTGATACATTGGTACGTGAAAGACGATCAGCATCAAATTTTTTGCCAAATATCTCGATTTCGAGAGAAGAGCTTAATAGTATCTTTGAAGAAGTGAAGCTGGCACCTTCAGCCTTTAATTTACAGCATACGCAATATGTCGTCGTCCAATCAGAAGCGCTTAAAGAGCAAGTAAGAGATGCTGCATTTGGACAATATAAGGTGCATTCCGCTTCAGCAGCGATCATTGTACTCGGCGATCCGAAAGCTTATGAGCAAGCAGGAAACATTTATGAAGGCCTAAAAATGCTCGGCATCTTAAATGCGCAACAATATGAGGAAATGGTCAGAGAGACGATGAGTTTTTATGTGCAGAGAGGATCAGACTTTCAGAAAGAAGAGGCAATTCGCAATGCTTCATTATCTGCCATGCTATTTATGCTTGCCGCCAAAAACAAGGGGTGGGATACTTGCCCGATGATCGGCTTTGACCCCGAAGCAATGAAAAAGGTGTTAAACATCGAATCAGATTTGGTTCCTGTATTAATGATTACACTCGGAAAAGAAAAAGTAGAAAGCAGACAAGCGAGAGGCTATCGCAAGCCGGTCTCTGAATTTGTGACATATTTATAAGATAGGGGGTTCCATTCATGGAACTAGGAATTAGTACATTTGTAGAAACAACACCTGATTTTCAAACAGGAAAAACAGTCAGCCACGCACAGCGTATTCGTGAAGTAGTAGAAGAAATTATTTTAGCAGATCAAGTGGGTCTGGACGTTTTTGGTGTAGGAGAGCATCATCGTGAAGATTTCGCCGCATCAAATCCAGCAGTCGTATTAGCAGCTGCGGCAACGCAAACAAAGAATATTCGTCTGACAAGTGCCGTAACTGTTCTTTCATCGGCAGATCCTGTTCGTGTGTTTCAAGATTTTGCGACATTAGATGGCCTTTCTAACGGGCGTGCAGAGATCATGGCTGGCCGTGGATCATTTATTGAATCGTTCCCGCTTTTTGGCTATGACTTAGATGATTATGAAGAATTATTTGAAGAAAAACTAGATTTACTGTTGAAATTACAGCAGTCAGAGCGTGTGACGTGGAGCGGTAAGCACCGTCCAGCCATTCAGGATGTCGGCGTATACCCAAGACCTGTTCAAGATCCGCTTCCCATCTGGATTGGCAGTGGAGGAAACAGAGAATCTGTCGTACGTGCTGGATTATTAGGATTACCACTTGTCCTTGCCATTATTGGCGGTAGCCCTAGACAGTTCGCACCGCTAGTGCAGCTCTACAAGCAAGCTGCGATTCACGCTGGACATGATCCTGAGAAATTAACGGTGGCATCCCATTCACATGGATTTGTTGCGGAGGAAACAGAATTAGCAGCAGATCAATTCTTCCCTTCTACACAGCATGTCATGAATACATTAGCAAGAGAACGAGGCTGGGGACCTTATACCCGTTCTACATTCGATGCAGCAAGAACATTAGAAGGTGCATTGTATGTAGGAGATCCAGATGCCGTAGCAGAGAAAGTGATTCATCTGCGAAAAAATGTAGGCATTACGCGCTTCATGCTGCACGTACCGGTCGGTTCGATGCCGCATGATCAAGTGCTGAAAGCTATTGAGTTATTTGGGAAAGAAGTGGCTCCTAAAGTAAGAGAAGAGGTTGCTCGCTGGGAAGCCGAACAAGCATAACAAAAAAGTCGATCAAGTGAATAGGCTTGATCGACTTTTTCTTATGCTTAAGGATCAATAACACATGGTTTCACTGTAGGGCATGAAGCAGCAGAAGCAAATGGTGTGGCCGTCAAGGTGAAGAGGAAAACAAGTTGAAAACAGATAAGCCATTTTTTCATGAAATCACCTCCGTTATCAATTGTTTCACTAGAACGAGGTGAGGATAAAAGCATAGAAGTATGTAACACCCTCTATCCAGCATAAGACAATCATATCATAAATTTCAAAAAAATGAAAAAATAACTTACTAAAGTTCTAAATTATGGTATGGTTAATATGTTCAACAAAAAAAGGGAGGGATTTTTGTATGAAAAAGGTCATAACTTCTGTTTTGGTTGGAGCAATTGTTTTTACGGGTGCGGGTGTCACCGCTGTCCCAGTAGAAGCGAAGGGGAAAGTAAGCAGTGAAGTAACGGTACAAGCAAGTCGAACCGTCTCGGAAACGAGAACATATACGACGTCAAACATCCCATCAAGTATTACATATGCAAAGGATGGATGGGTCGGTATTCTCTATCAATCGTCAATTGAAGAGTTAGGTTTAGGAAAATATAGAGTTACCTTTACTGGAACGGTTGTACGCGATCCAGGATTTAATTAAATATAAAATGTAAAGCTGACAGGTGGACAAGCCTGTCAGCTTTTTTTAATGGGGATAATAAAGAATCATTTGCATCCTTACCATCTGTTCTCCTGATTGTTTATACTCATGGGCACGGTCAGCTTTAAACCGAATCGAGTCGCCAGCTTGTAATGTGTATTGCTCATCACCGATCGATAAATCAAGTGCTCCCTCAAATACGGTAATCAATTCCTCTGTACCGCCGATATGTTCTTCCGCACTTAACGACCCATGAGGATCAATTTCTACCTGATAGACTTCAAATTTTCTCAGGTCATCAAATGGGAACGTCGTATATACCCGATACTTTCCCTCGTCCTCGGTTAAAACTTGTCCTTCTTCTTTTCGCACGATCTTAATTTCAGGTTGCGGTGCGTATATGAGTTCACTAAAAGACACCTTCAACCCATTGGCGATTTTCCATAGAGTGGTGATGGTCGGTGTGGATTCTCCTCTTTCGATTTGCCCAATCATCGTTTTACTCACACTTGTTACCTCAGCCATCTTTTCTAGGCTTAATTTCTTTTGCTCTCTTAGCAGTTTGACATTTCTAGCAATAATTGATTGTACATCCTCCATGAAAAAACTCCTTTCTTTTATTTACTTTATAACGACCGAATAGTACAATGAAACGTAATATACGCAATAAAGACTTTTAGGTCTAAATAACGTATGAAAAGGAGGTAACGATTTGATTGTTTCCATGTTGATTTATGCTTTTGTTACCAGCTTCACCCCTGGGCCGAATAATATCATGGCGATGGTCTTTACGAATAAATATGGGGTCAAGCAAACATTTCGATTTTGTTTAGGGGTTGGGATCGGATTTTTGGTCATTTTATGTTTGAGCGGTTTCTTCAATATGATTCTTTATCAAGTCATGCCGAAAATAGACTGGGTCATGGCTTTCATCGGAGCCGGTTACATGATCTATTTGGCTGTCAAAATCATGAAAAGTAAAGGCGGAGATGACGAAACACTAGACCGCTATAATCATTTTATCCCGGGGATGCTGCTGCAATTTATTAATCCGAAAGCCATTTTGTATGGGTTAACCGTCATTTCCACTTTTGTTCTGCCTTATGGACAGTCCAATATGCAATACATGTTGTTGACGCTGATTCTCGCCATCATTGGTTTTTTAGGCACATTTAGCTGGAGTTTATTTGGCTCTGTATTCAAGCGTTTTTTAACTCTTTATCAGCGGCCGTTCCAGTTCGTCATGGGGCTGCTGCTTATGTATAGTGCGATTTCGATGATCTGGAGTTATGTCATGTAAGCGGTCAGGAGACTGGCCGCTGCCTGCCCATCACAACCGTATCATAATACATGCCGTCCGCCAGCCGTTTATCTTTTTTTAACAAGCCTTCAATCTCAAAGCCATAGTGTTCATATAAACGAATGGCTTTTTGATTGGTTTCCATTACTTGAAGTGACATCTTTTGAATGCCTTGCTGATCTGCCCAGTCGATCGATGTAGCTAAAAGTTCTTTCCCGATGTGATAGCCCCAAGCGGCCTTCTGTACGGCGACGCCAAACGTTACTTTGTGAGCAGAGCGCTTAAGAGAATGTCCTTCGCATCTTGAAAAACCGACAATGTCTCCTTCAATATCTGCAACTAAAAAGAGATGACGGCATTCATTGGAATCCTCTTGAATCAACGCCTCGAACCCTTTCTCATCAATAAAAGCTTCACCCGGTTCACGATCTAAATATTCGGTTTCACCATCGATTTTCAGTCTGAGAGTTGATAACTGTTTGGCATCTGCTAATGCAGCAGAGCGAATACGATAGGTCACACCACGTACAGTGAACATACTTTCAGAAATGATCATTGAACAGACCACCAACCTTTCATTCCATTATGTCTATCATACCTGAAACGCGCACACAGCACACTCAGATGTTTTGTCATGTGCAAAAAGGATAAATAAACAGTATCAAACGTGGAGGTGGAACAAATGAGTGAACAAAATGGACATATGGATAAAGCGAAAGGAAAAACAAATCAAGTCAAAGGTCAAGTGAAAGAAAAACTTGGCGAAGCGACAGATCGTGAAAACCTGAAAGCAGAAGGAAAGAAAGATCAAGTAAAAGGAAAGCTTCAAGATAAAAAAGGTGACGTGAAAAATAAGCTGAATCAGTAGTTTGCACATACTTGCAGGTACTCGCCCCATGTATCCATCATCGCATACCTTTCATCAATAAAATCAATAGGTGTGTGAAAAGAATTGATTATAAATTCTTGCTTCCGTCATGTAGACTTTAAATAGAAGACATGAACAAGGGAGATGGATGAAATGGAGCAAGTATGGGGGAAAGTTGACGAGTATATCAAAGACAAATTGATGGCCAAAGATGACGTATTGGAGCAAACTCTTATCAAGAATAAGCAAGCCGGGTTACCAGAAATAGATGTGTCGCCGGCCCAAGGAAAACTGCTTTATTTGTTAGCAAAAACCAAGGGGGCAAAGCGCATTTTAGAAATCGGTACACTTGGCGGTTATAGTACCATTTGGCTTGCCCGTGCACTTGAAGCGGATGGAGAACTCATGACATTAGAGGCTGTCAGTCATCATGCAGAAACAGCACAGCAAAATATAGACAGAGCAGGCCTTGCAGAACGTGTCACCATTTTACAAGGAAAAGCGTTAGATACTTTATCTCAGTTAAAAGAACAGGACACGCTACCGTTCGATTTGATTTTCATTGATGCAGACAAACCAAACAACCCGCAATATTTGAAGTGGGCGTTACATTTCTCAAAAAAGGGAACAGTCATTATTGCAGACAATGTGGTCAGAAATGGGGCAGTTCTCCATGCCTCTGATCAAGATGAGCGAGTGAAGGGAACGCGTGAATTTTTCGATTTACTCAAACAAGAGTCGAGAATTGAAGCAACCGCTATTCAAACTGTTGGCGAAAAAGGCTATGACGGCTTTATATACGGTATCGTAAAATGACAAAAAGCTTAACCGCATCCGGTTAAGCTTTTTCTATTAGAAAAACCATCTAGCTGTGCCCATCAGCATGACGCCTACTAGAACGGTGAGGGACAAGCTTTTTGTCCAAATAGCAATTAACACAGTTGGAACCAAGACAGCAAGGTACATCCAGTGAATGGTGACGCCTTCTGTAGTATGTATGAAAAGATGTTCTGCAATCAAAGCGGTAAATATACAAATAGGAATAAACGATAACCATTTGAGCACCACTTCTGGCATCTGGATACTCCTTACAAATAAAAATGGAACGACTCTTGGGATGATGGTCACAATCATACAGCCAAGAATGAGCCATAACATAAAACTACTAATCATTTATCTGTCACCACCCCAATAGTGGCAACAAGCACAGTTGCCAACAAAACAGCCACGTGTGAAGGAACAAAATGAAGCAGCACAAACATCGCAACAAACATATATAAAACAAGTGACAAGCGATGGGTTAGCTTATTTTTTGGCACCGTCTGTAAAGAAAGAATGAGCAGCGCAGCAAACATCGCGGATAGGGCAAAATCAAGACCAAGCGCCTCTGGATTTGAAATCCAGTGTCCGAATATTCCGCCAAGTGTACACGCAGCAATCCAGCATAAATAAGCTGTAATATTCAGTCCATGCATCCATCTGTTATTCAATTTTCCTTGCTGTGCTAATTTATTCATCGCTACGCCAAAGGATTCATCAGTAAGCAGAAGACCAAACCCGATGTTCTGCATAACGGAGTAGCGTGTAAAATGGGGGGCAAGCGTAAGGCTGAGTAACAAATGCCGTAAATTGACAATGAACGTGGTGAAAATAATAGCGGAAAGGGGGCTTCCTGTCACAAGTAATGCACAGATGATAAACTGTGAAGCGCCAGCATAAATAAAGATAGAGAGCAGCGCGATTTCCCATATACTTAACTGCGAACTAATGCCAACAATTCCAAAGGCAAACCCAATGCTCATATAACCAAGCAAGGTTGGCACACAATCTCTTATTCCCTCAAGAAACGGTTCGTTTCCGGCAGTGGGAATGTGTTTCCTAGCTTCAACATCCAAAGACCTCTACTCCTTTTCTGTGTAAACATCAATTGTTTTACTTACTATAAGAAAACGAATTCATCATGTCAATCCTATTGAACTTCTATTATATGAAGAAACATGGCGATAAAAAAGGATTGAAGTGAACCAGATTTTGTTATAAAGTAATCAGAAAATAAAAACAATTGGGGTGACTGATATGCAATGGAAGCCTTTATTTGAACATGATGTACCAAATCACCTCCGTCCATAACGGAGAGTGATCTCCGTTTGTGGATATCGCAGTGAATATATCCAGTAACGGAGGGGAAAAAATGAATGAAAAATATATAGGAGCCCTTTACTTAGCGTTAGCTGCTAGTATTTGGGGCGGTATGTATGTAGTGGTCAAAGTAACAGTTGCGGTGGTCCCGCCACTTGAGCTTGTCTGGATGAGATATGCAATAGCTGGAGTCGTTCTTGTGTTCACGATTTGGCGTTTGGGTTACTCTTTTCGATTAGACAAAAAGGATATCCCGCTGATTGTGGCGATTGGATTGATTGGCAACTTTCTCTCGATCGTGACCCAAGAAATTGGCACAATGTATACGTCTGCACAAATGGGTGCCGTCATCACATCGGCCACACCTGCTTTTATGGTGCTTTTCGCTTTCTTTCTATTAAAAGAATCATTCACAGTGAGAAAGTGTGTCTCCATTCTGCTTGCTACAGTAGGTGTGCTGACGATGATTGGGCCTGTCGCTGTTCAAACGGATGAGTTTGTTGGTGGTCTTTCACTGGTTATTGCTGCATTAACATGGGCGCTCATGTCTGTTCTTTTGAAACGAGTTCCAGGAAAGTATCCTCAAGTAGTGACGACAACATATGCGATCATTGTGGCCTTTATCGTATTAACACCACCTGTCTTGTTTCGTTTGCCTCATCTTGATGTGCAGCAAATGGCAAGACCGGAAATATGGGGCGGCATTCTGTATCTAGGTATCATCTCAACGGCCCTTGCTTTCTTTTTGTGGAATAGAGGGCTTCAACTGATGGACGCTTCAAGCGGTGGTCTGTTTTTCTTCTTTCAACCAATCGTTGGCACGGTCCTTGGATGGATGCTTCTAGGTGAAGAGATGGGCTTACGTTCGTTTGTTGGGATTTTGTGTATTTTCGCAGGTGTATATACTGTCCTGCGTCAGAGAGAGTAAGACGAGATTCCCCTTGGAGAAGGGGAATTTTCTTTACAATGAATAGATGAGAGACTCATAGAAGGTGAAGGTGAGCAGGATGATCCAGTATCCGCATTTGAAAAAGGGACAAACAATTGGTGTGACAGCACCATCCTCAGGTGTACAACCCTCTTTGCATGAGATGTTTCAACTGTCTTGCGATCGGATGAAAAAAAGAGGCTATGAAGTCATATGTGGAGAGACAGTATGGCAGCAGGAAAAAGCGAAATCAGCCCCTGCGATCAAGCGAGCAAATGAGTTACAGCGGATGATGACTTGTCATGAGATTGACCACATCATCCCGCCATGGGGGGGACAGCTGCTTATTGAAGTGTTAGAGCATCTTGATTTCTCAGTGATGCAAAAAAAGTGGATTCTTGGTTACTCAGATACAAGTCTCCTTCTATTAGCTTTGACATTAAACACAGGCATTGCGACAGCGCATGGACCGAACCTGGTGGATCTTCAGGGGGAAGAGCTTGATCAGGTGACGGCTATGTGGGAACAAATACTTTCCACTCCAGAGAAAAAGGACGTTACTCAATTTTCTTCTGATATGTATCAAAAGGAATGGCAGTATGACCATCCAAGCATTCATGTCTTTCATTTAACCGAGCCAACCGCATGGCGTACTGTTGATCACTTAGAGACGACGATGAAGGGAAGACTGATGGGTGGCTGTATTGATGTGATCCGGCACTTAGCTGGCACGCCTTTTGGAGATGTCAAAGCTTTTCAAGAAACATACCTGAAAGGTGAACCCATTCTATGGTATTTTGAAAACTGTGAATTAAATGCTGCGAGCATGAAGAGGTCTCTTGTTCAATTAAAACTAGCGGGCTGGTTTGATCATTGCTCTGGCATCATGTTTGGCAGGAGTGCAGTGGACACTCCTGTGGAAGGATATGAATATACGGATCTATATGAAGAATTGCATAAAGAATTACACATACCGATTGTTTACGATATTGATTGTGGACACGTACCGCCGCAAATGACCCTCATTAACGGAGCATATGCGGAGGTGCAGTTGCAACAAGAAGGTAAAGCCGTGCTGAAGCAGACATTTTTGCCATAAAAAAAGGAAAGGGCGACCCCTTTCCTTCATAAAAAACATTACATTCCTTTTGTTTCTTCACCTGCTTTTGGAACTTCCCATGCAGACTCTCGGAATACTTTTTCCCATTTAGAAACGACAATACAGGCAACCGCATGTCCAGGAACATTCACGCCTGTTCGAGCCATATCCATAATCCGGTCAACCCCGGCGATAATAGCGACACCTTCTGCTGGTAGACCTACTGCATGAGCTGTTGCCAAAAGAACGACAAGTGAGCCAGACGGGACAGCTGCAATGCCTTTACTTGTTAAAACAAGGACAAGCATCATGAGGAGCTGCTGTGATAAACTCATATCGACACCAAACGCTTGTGCAAGAAACACACAGGAAACCGATAAATATAAACTTGAACCATCGCAATTAAGAGAAAGACCTGACGGGATGACGAAGGAAACGATTCTTTTTGGGCAGCCGTATTTCTCCATCCGTGACATGAGCTGTGGAAGAACAGTTTCTGTACTTGTAGTAGAGAAGGCAACCAAAAACAAATCCCAAATCATTTTCAACACTTCGAAGTAGTTAAAACGGAAGATCAGTGCGACAAGAGGGAACAAAACAAATAGAATAATAAACAATCCTAAGAAGACAGTGCCAACAAGTTTCATCATAGGAATGAGTAAAACAATGCCGTATTGTCCGACAGAAGCTGCCATTAATGCTAAAACTCCAATAGGAGCTGTCACCATGACCATTTGTGTGAGCTTAAACATAATTTGTGCTACTGATTCAAAGAAGGTAAGGACAGGAGCAGAAGCTTTCCCAATACCGCTTGCGGCTACACCGAATAAAATAGCGAAGAAAATCACTGCTAGTAAATCATTCTGAGCCATGACATCGATGATATTGGTTGGAATGATGTCTAAAACCATCTGTTTAAAATCGACGACCTTTTGAGTATAACCATCGAGTTCCCCAATATCTTTCTTAGCTAATTGAGAGAAATCGAGTCCAACGCCTGGCTTTAACACGTTGGCCAATAAAAGCCCGATTCCAAGAACGATGGTCGTAATGACTTCAAACCAAATGATTGTCTTTAATCCGAGACTGCCCATTTTCTTCATTCCACCGCTGCCAGCTGCGCCGATGACAATCGTAGAGAAAACAATAGGGACTACAATCATTTTAATCAATCGGATAAAGCCATCCCCAATGGGCCGCAGTGCCATTCCGAAATCAGGGAAGAAGTGGCCGATAAGAGCTCCTATCACCAAAGCGATCATGATTTGAAAAGCGACAAACTTTTTCATCATCTCCTACCTCCTTTAAATGCATGGAAAATATTAAGAATTTTCCAATAAATAAAAATTCTAGGTGACCATGTTTTGTCCTCCTTTGGATTTAGAAAGATTTTATTTAAGAATCATTAGAATTATGAAGAAAGAAATGAAAATAGGGCGATTGAAACTCTATTTATCTAACAAAAGAGCACTTCTTAAAAAACATTAAACTTTTTTAGAAAAATGTATTGACCCTTTTGTATGATCCATGGTATATTTTTATTCGTCGCTGATGACGCATCTGAAACACTGATGCTCAGACAGATACGACAAACAAACTTTAAAAAGATGTTGACTTAATAAAAACGATATGTTAAGATAATTAAGTCGCCTGATTAAGCGCCCGTAGCTCAATTGGATAGAGCGTTTGACTACGGATCAAAAGGTTAGGGGTTCGACTCCTCTCGGGCGCGCCAATAACATTTAACCACGCGGGTGTAGTTTAGTGGTAAAACCTCAGCCTTCCAAGCTGATGTCGTGAGTTCGATTCTCATCACCCGCTCCATTTTTAAAAAAATGATCTTTGAAAACTAAACAAGACAAAACGTACCTGTTAATTCGAGTTTTTATAAAAAATCCTATGATACATCATAGGTAGTCAGTCAAACGCTGACGAAAAACAAAACTTCGGTTTTGTACTTTTTCGGAGAGTTTGATCCTGGCTCAGGACGAACGCTGGCGGCGTGCCTAATACATGCAAGTCGAGCGGACAGAAGGGAGCTTGCTCCCGGATGTTAGCGGCGGACGGGTGAGTAACACGTGGGTAACCTGCCTGTAAGACTGGGATAACTCCGGGAAACCGGAGCTAATACCGGATAGTTCCTTGAACCGCATGGTTCAAGGATGAAAGACGGTTTCGGCTGTCACTTACAGATGGACCCGCGGCGCATTAGCTAGTTGGTGAGGTAACGGCTCACCAAGGCGACGATGCGTAGCCGACCTGAGAGGGTGATCGGCCACACTGGGACTGAGACACGGCCCAGACTCCTACGGGAGGCAGCAGTAGGGAATCTTCCGCAATGGACGAAAGTCTGACGGAGCAACGCCGCGTGAGTGATGAAGGTTTTCGGATCGTAAAGCTCTGTTGTTAGGGAAGAACAAGTGCAAGAGTAACTGCTTGCACCTTGACGGTACCTAACCAGAAAGCCACGGCTAACTACGTGCCAGCAGCCGCGGTAATACGTAGGTGGCAAGCGTTGTCCGGAATTATTGGGCGTAAAGGGCTCGCAGGCGGTTTCTTAAGTCTGATGTGAAAGCCCCCGGCTCAACCGGGGAGGGTCATTGGAAACTGGGAAACTTGAGTGCAGAAGAGGAGAGTGGAATTCCACGTGTAGCGGTGAAATGCGTAGAGATGTGGAGGAACACCAGTGGCGAAGGCGACTCTCTGGTCTGTAACTGACGCTGAGGAGCGAAAGCGTGGGGAGCGAACAGGATTAGATACCCTGGTAGTCCACGCCGTAAACGATGAGTGCTAAGTGTTAGGGGGTTTCCGCCCCTTAGTGCTGCAGCTAACGCATTAAGCACTCCGCCTGGGGAGTACGGTCGCAAGACTGAAACTCAAAGGAATTGACGGGGGCCCGCACAAGCGGTGGAGCATGTGGTTTAATTCGAAGCAACGCGAAGAACCTTACCAGGTCTTGACATCCTCTGACAACCCTAGAGATAGGGCTTTCCCTTCGGGGACAGAGTGACAGGTGGTGCATGGTTGTCGTCAGCTCGTGTCGTGAGATGTTGGGTTAAGTCCCGCAACGAGCGCAACCCTTGATCTTAGTTGCCAGCATTTAGTTGGGCACTCTAAGGTGACTGCCGGTGACAAACCGGAGGAAGGTGGGGATGACGTCAAATCATCATGCCCCTTATGACCTGGGCTACACACGTGCTACAATGGACAGAACAAAGGGCTGCGAGACCGCAAGGTTTAGCCAATCCCACAAATCTGTTCTCAGTTCGGATCGCAGTCTGCAACTCGACTGCGTGAAGCTGGAATCGCTAGTAATCGCGGATCAGCATGCCGCGGTGAATACGTTCCCGGGCCTTGTACACACCGCCCGTCACACCACGAGAGTTTGCAACACCCGAAGTCGGTGAGGTAACCTTTATGGAGCCAGCCGCCGAAGGTGGGGCAGATGATTGGGGTGAAGTCGTAACAAGGTAGCCGTATCGGAAGGTGCGGCTGGATCACCTCCTTTCTAAGGATATATGGAGCAGCGTACGTTTTTCGTCTTGTTTAGTTTTGAAGGATCATTCCTTCAAACATGTCTCTAGCGAGACAGGATTGTTCTTTGAAAACTAGATAACAATAAGTAATACATTCACATTGAATGCAATGCAAAGTTCATCACACATAGTGATTCTTTCTAAAGTAAGAAATGGTTAAGTTAGAAAGGGCGCACGGTGGATGCCTTGGCACTAGGAGCCGATGAAGGACGGGACGAACACCGATATGCTTCGGGGAGCTGTAAGCAAGCTTTGATCCGGAGATTTCCGAATGGGGAAACCCACTGCTCGTAATGGAGTAGTATCCATACTTGAATACATAGAGTATGAGAAGGCATACCCGGGGAACTGAAACATCTAAGTACCCGGAGGAAGAGAAAGCAAATGCGATTCCCTGAGTAGCGGCGAGCGAAACGGGAACAGCCCAAACCAAGAGGCTTGCCTCTTGGGGTTGTAGGACACTCTATACGGAGTTACAAAGGAACGATATAAGCGAAGAGGTCTGGAAAGGCCCGCCAAAGAAGGTAACAGCCCTGTAACTGAAATGTTGTTCTCTCCAGAGTGGATCCTGAGTACGGCGGAACACGTGAAATTCCGTCGGAATCCGGGAGGACCATCTCCCAAGGCTAAATACTCCCTAGTGACCGATAGTGAACCAGTACCGTGAGGGAAAGGTGAAAAGCACCCCGGAAGGGGAGTGAAATAGATCCTGAAACCGTGTGCCTACAAGTAGTCAGAGCCCGTTAACGGGTGATGGCGTGCCTTTTGTAGAATGAACCGGCGAGTTACGATCCCGTGCAAGGTTAAGCAGAAGATGCGGAGCCGCAGCGAAAGCGAGTCTGAATAGGGCGCATGAGTACGTGGTCGTAGACCCGAAACCAGGTGATCTACCCATGTCCAGGGTGAAGTTCAGGTAACACTGAATGGAGGCCCGAACCCACGCACGTTGAAAAGTGCGGGGATGAGGTGTGGGTAGGGGTGAAATGCCAATCGAACCTGGAGATAGCTGGTTCTCTCCGAAATAGCTTTAGGGCTAGCCTCAAGGTAAGAGTCTCGGAGGTAGAGCACTGATTGGACTAGGGGCCCCTACCGGGTTACCGAATTCAGTCAAACTCCGAATGCCGATGACTTATCCTTGGGAGTCAGACTGCGAGTGATAAGATCCGTAGTCGAAAGGGAAACAGCCCAGACCGCCAGCTAAGGTCCCAAAGTATACGTTAAGTGGAAAAGGATGTGGAGTTGCTTAGACAACCAGGATGTTGGCTTAGAAGCAGCCACCATTTAAAGAGTGCGTAATAGCTCACTGGTCGAGTGACTCTGCGCCGAAAATGTACCGGGGCTAAACGTATCACCGAAGCTGCGGACTGTTCTTACGAACAGTGGTAGGAGAGCGTTCTAAGTGCAGTGAAGTCAGACCGGAAGGACTGGTGGAGCGCTTAGAAGTGAGAATGCCGGTATGAGTAGCGAAAGACGGGTGAGAATCCCGTCCACCGAATGCCTAAGGTTTCCTGAGGAAGGCTCGTCCGCTCAGGGTTAGTCGGGACCTAAGCCGAGGCCGAAAGGCGTAGGCGATGGACAACAGGTTGATATTCCTGTACCACCTCCTCACCATTTGAGCAATGGGGGGACGCAGGAGGATAGGGTAAGCGCGGTATTGGATATCCGCGTCCAAGCAGTTAGGCTGGGAAATAGGCAAATCCGTTTCCCGTGAAGGCTGAGCTGTGATGGCGAGCGAAATTTAGTAGCGAAGTTCCTGATTCCACACTGCCAAGAAAAGCCTCTAGCGAGGTGAGAGGTGCCCGTACCGCAAACCGACACAGGTAGGCGAGGAGAGAATCCTAAGGTGATCGAGAGAACTCTCGTTAAGGAACTCGGCAAAATGACCCCGTAACTTCGGGAGAAGGGGTGCTTCTTAGGGTGTTAAAGCCCCGAGAAGCCGCAGTGAATAGGCCCAGGCGACTGTTTAGCAAAAACACAGGTCTCTGCGAAGCCGTAAGGCGAAGTATAGGGGCTGACGCCTGCCCGGTGCTGGAAGGTTAAGAGGAGCGCTTAGCGTAAGCGAAGGTGCGAATTGAAGCCCCAGTAAACGGCGGCCGTAACTATAACGGTCCTAAGGTAGCGAAATTCCTTGTCGGGTAAGTTCCGACCCGCACGAAAGGCGCAACGATCTGGGCACTGTCTCAACGAGAGACTCGGTGAAATTATAGTACCTGTGAAGATGCAGGTTACCCGCGACAGGACGGAAAGACCCCGTGGAGCTTTACTGCAGCCTGATATTGAATGTTGGTACAGCTTGTACAGGATAGGTAGGAGCCTTGGAAACCGGAGCGCTAGCTTCGGTGGAGGCATCGGTGGGATACTACCCTGGCTGTATTGACCTTCTAACCCGCTGCCCTTATCGGGCAGGGAGACAGTGTCAGGTGGGCAGTTTGACTGGGGCGGTCGCCTCCTAAAATGTAACGGAGGCGCCCAAAGGTTCCCTCAGAATGGTTGGAAATCATTCGCAGAGTGTAAAGGCACAAGGGAGCTTGACTGCGAGACCTACAAGTCGAGCAGGGACGAAAGTCGGGCTTAGTGATCCGGTGGTTCCGCATGGAAGGGCCATCGCTCAACGGATAAAAGCTACCCCGGGGATAACAGGCTTATCTCCCCCAAGAGTCCACATCGACGGGGAGGTTTGGCACCTCGATGTCGGCTCATCGCATCCTGGGGCTGTAGTCGGTCCCAAGGGTTGGGCTGTTCGCCCATTAAAGCGGTACGCGAGCTGGGTTCAGAACGTCGTGAGACAGTTCGGTCCCTATCCGTCGCGGGCGCAGGAAATTTGAGAGGAGCTGTCCTTAGTACGAGAGGACCGGGATGGACGCACCGCTGGTGTACCAGTTGTTCTGCCAAGGGCATCGCTGGGTAGCTATGTGCGGACGGGATAAGTGCTGAAAGCATCTAAGCATGAAGCCCCCCTCAAGATGAGATTTCCCATTCCGCAAGGAAGTAAGATCCCTGAAAGATGATCAGGTTGATAGGTCTGAGGTGGAAGCGTGGTGACACGTGGAGCTGACAGATACTAATAGATCGAGGACTTAACCTATATTCTAATGTGAAAAATGAACATTGTTATCTAGTTTTGAGAGAACATTCTCTCCATCAGGTTTGGTGGCGATAGCGAAGAGGTCACACCCGTTCCCATACCGAACACGGAAGTTAAGCTCTTCAGCGCCGATGGTAGTTGGGGGTTTCCCCCTGTGAGAGTAGGACGCCGCCAAGCTTGTCATTTTATATCGTCGCGGGGTGGAGCAGTTCGGTAGCTCGTCGGGCTCATAACCCGAAGGTCGCAGGTTCAAATCCTGCCCCCGCAACCAAATTATTTTACCTATTAAATAGGGAGTACTCATTGAGTACAGCCAAAATGGTCCGGTAGTTCAGTTGGTTAGAATGCCTGCCTGTCACGCAGGAGGTCGCGGGTTCGAGTCCCGTCCGGACCGCCATTTTTATGACTTGTAAACGAAAACGTATAGTTTCGTTTTTTTTTATGTCTTTTTCTTTCAATAAGTATCCTAGATGCAATGAAACTCCTTGTGTTTGGCTACACTAAATGTGATAAGAAAAGATCATGACTTCAACAAACAACGCCTGGTTTTTTTATACCAGGCTTTCTTTATATCGTTTTTAGTTGGAACCGAGGCTCATATTCGCTACACTAATACTAACTGTGTCTGACATCATGTTTGCTCAATCAGTTGATTGTATGAAGGGGCTGTCTTTTATGGATGAATTTGATCTTATTCGCCGAATTACACCAAAAGAAACGCATCAGCGTTCTTTGATCATGGGCATCGGTGATGATGCTAGTGTTTATCAACCTCATTCACATTGTGAAGAGGTCGTTTGTGTTGATACAATGGTAGAGCATGTCCATTTTCGATTTGATTTTTCCACACCCTTTGAGGTTGGATTTAAAGCGCTGGCAGTGAATATCAGTGATATCGCAGCCATGGGAGGAACCCCTAAGTATTATCTTGTATCAATTGCGATCCCGCCTCATGGGGATGAAGCAATTGTCGCAGCTTTTTACGAGGGAATGAAAGCATTGGCTGACACATATCATATGGATTTAATCGGTGGAGATACAGTAGCCACCCGCAGTGACTTTGTCATCACAGTAACGGTCATTGGTGAGATTCCAAAGGGAACAGCCTGTTACCGTCATAGTGCTCAGACAGGAGACGTTGTCTTTGTCACAGGTGACCTAGGTTCATCAGCTGCTGGGCTATCCCTTTTAATGAATGAAGTAAATGCTGAACATTCGATTGACACTGCTTTTTTTCTAGAGCGACACAAAATGCCGCAGCCGCATATTGCTGCTGGCCTTATTTGTTCAAGCTTCCCCCGGGTGACCTTGAATGATGTGAGTGACGGATTAGCGAGTGAGTTAAACGAAATAGCGGAAGCCAGTCGTGTGACGATTGAAATTGAAGCTGATCAGCTCCCAAAACATCCACATCTACCGTTGTTACATAAAGAGTGGCTTGAATGGGTCTTGTTCGGTGGAGAGGATTTTGTCTTAACTGGTACGATCCCTGAAACGGATTGGAAGCGATTTGAGACGCAATGTAAAAAAGAACACATTCAGGTCACGCGTATTGGACAAGTCAAAGATGATCGAGCGTCCAGCGTTATTTTAAAAGACCATGATCAACAAACAATTTTAATGAAAAAAGGATATAATCATTTTAAGAAATGAGGTGACTCCACCATGAAGTTAACGTGGACAACAAAAGGTGCGGATGAGACGAAACGTATTGCTGCTGCCTTGGCTACACTTGTGATGCCCGGCGATGTCTTAACATTAGAAGGAGACTTAGGCGCAGGTAAAACGACTTTTTCAAAAGGTTTTGCAGAAGGCTTAGGTATTACCCGTATCGTCAACAGCCCTACTTTTACAATTATTAAAGAATATTCGGATGGCAGACTGCCACTTTATCATATGGATGTGTATCGTATGGAAGATGCGGAAGAAGATATTGGACTGGGCGAATATTTTGAGGGGGAAGGTGTATGTTTAGTTGAATGGGCACATCTCATTGAACCTCAATTGCCTTCATCGTATTTAAAAATTGAAATGCTGAGAACAGAACGTGAAGAAGAACGTCATCTCACGTTTTATGCAAAAGGGGAGCGCTATGAGGCCCTTTGTAAGGAGATGAAAGACATTGACCATACTGGCAATTGATACGTCAAACCATACACTCGGAATAGCTCTTGTCCGTGATGACACTGTGGTTGGGGAAAGTATTACGTACTTAAAGAAGAATCATTCAGTACGAGCAATGCCGACAGTTGAAGCATTGATGAAAGAATGCGGCGTAGCACCGAACGAATTAAGCAAAATTGTTGTAGCCAAAGGACCCGGTTCTTACACTGGCGTTAGAATCGGTGTGACCATTGCAAAAACACTTGCTTGGACGCTGTCTATCCCGATAACTGCTGTTTCAAGTTTAGAAACGCTGGCGGCAAATGCTCGATATTTTGATGGAATGATTTCTCCTATATTTGATGCAAGAAGAGGACAAGTTTATACAGGGTTATATACATTTGAAGGTGGAAAGATAAAAGAAGCGAAACCAGATCAAAATATCCTGCTCACTGATTGGCTTCAAGAGCTGAAAAAGGAAGGGAACTCTGTTTTATTTCTTGGACATGATGTGCATCTTCATCAAGAGAATGTTCTCTCCATACTTGGAGAAACTGCTGTGATCGCAGACGAGGCATTTCATAACCCAAGACCTTCAGTGCTCGCATTTTTAGGGGCAGACCGCCCTGCTGAAGATGTCCATCAGCTTGTTCCTAATTATATTCGTTTGGCAGAAGCGGAAGTGAAATGGCTTGAAGGACAAAAATAATCTCAACACAGTAGAGATGCGAAGAATGACAGTAGAGGACATCCCAGAGGTATATACGATTGAAGTGCATTCGTTTACAGCGCCTTGGAAAAAAGAGTCGTTTGTCTATGAAATTCTCCATAACCAATACAGCCATTATTTCCTCATTGAAGAAGATGGTCAGCCTGTTGGGTATTGCGGCGTTTGGATTGTCATGGATGATGCACAAATTACGAATATTGCGATTCTCCCTGAGCACCGGGGAAAAGGATACGGGGAAGCGCTGCTTCGATATGTCATGGAATTTTGCAAAGAAAAAAAGACAGATCATCTTTCACTAGAAGTGCGGGTATCAAATACGCCAGCACAATCCCTTTATGAAAAGCTAGGTTTTAAACCAGCTTCTATTCGAAAGAATTATTATACGGATAACGGGGAAGATGCATTAGTCATGTGGGTGAAGATAAATGAGTGAAAAAAAAGATCGATTCATATTAGGTATAGAAACAAGCTGTGACGAAACAGCTGCGTCCATTGTGAAAAATGGGAAAGAGATCGTAGCGAATGTTGTCGCCTCACAAATAGAAAGCCATAAACGATTTGGCGGCGTGGTACCAGAAATCGCTTCAAGGCATCATGTGGAACAAATGACAAT
Source organism: Bacillus sp. iso_77 (assembly GCF_056173625.1). Lineage (NCBI taxonomy): Bacteria > Bacillati > Bacillota > Bacilli > Caryophanales > Bacillaceae > Bacillus > Bacillus sp. iso_77. The sequence goes on from NZ_CM149683.1 coordinate 603,665, forward strand.
CGTATTAGAAGAAGTCATGACGCAGGCCAATATGACCTTTCAGGATTTAGACGCCATTGCTGTGACAGAAGGTCCGGGCTTAGTTGGTGCACTTTTGATAGGTGTCAATGCAGCCAAAGCATTGAGTTTTGCACAACAAATTCCGCTTGTTGGTGTTCATCATATTGCTGGACACATTTATGCGAACCAGCTCGTTGGTGAACTGGTGTTTCCTTGTTTAGCTCTAGTCGTCTCTGGTGGGCATACTGAGCTTGTTTTGATGAAAGAGCATGGGTCTTTTGAGGTCATTGGCGAAACGTTGGATGATGCGGCTGGAGAAGCGTATGACAAAGTAGCTCGGACGATGGGTCTGCCATATCCAGGGGGACCTCACATTGATCGATTGGCACATGAAGGGGAGCCAACGATTAAGCTTCCTCGAGCGTGGCTTGAAGAAGGATCCTATCATTTTAGCTTCAGCGGTTTAAAATCAGCGGTCATCAACACGTTACACAATGCGTCTCAAAAGGGCGAAACCATTGCGCCAGAGGATTTGGCTGCAAGTTTCCAAGAAAGCGTGATTGAGGTGCTGGTTGGAAAGACCTTAAAAGCGGCTGAAGCGTATGGTGTGAAACAAGTCGTTCTAGCTGGCGGGGTTGCTGCCAATAAAGGTCTTAGAGAAGCCCTTACTTCAGCATTTGCGAAGCTACCTGAAGTGAATGTCATGATTCCGCCATTGTCTCTTTGTACAGACAATGCAGCCATGATTGCTGCTGCGGGAACCATTGCATTTGAAAAGGGAATAAGAGGCGACATGGCAATGAACGGTCAACCTGGACTGCCGCTTGTCTCCTATGAATAAGAACTCCTGTGGATACAGGAGTTTCAGCGTGTAGACAAACCCTCGCATTCTTTGTCAGTCCTGCGTGCTGGTGCTCACGAATATGAAATTCGCTCCGCGCCAGTACTCGTCCTTCCTAGACTGCAAAGGTTTTCTATCACGCTGAAAAGAAGACAAAGGGCTAAAATCAAGTTCATTTTAGCCCTTTGTCAAAAATTTGGAACTCCTGTGGATATACAGGAGTTTTTTCTATTGAAATGAAAGCGATTTATTCACATGTAAACGTTATATATCCACAATTGTTAGAAAATTCGTTTTAAAATGAAGAGAATGTGTATAAATGTGATCTTTTATGTGGATATGTGATTAAAATGCTGTGGATAAAGTGGATAACTTTAAAATATTTAAGAATAATCAAGATGTTATTGTGGGTATCATTGTGGATAAAGATTCTCACCTTAAAAAAAGAGCACCGTTAGGGCACTCTTTATGCATCTGATAGATCTTCCCATTCCGCAAAAAGTGATTCCATCTCTTGATTGAGCGCATCATTTTCTGTTTGAATGGCTTGTACTTTCTCGTGATCTTGGAAAATAGCAGGATCACATAGAAGCTCTTCGTTTTCAACGAGCTTGTCTTCGATGACAGCGATACGCTCTTCAATTTCTTCAATTCGGCGCTGCTTTTGTCTTTCTTTCTTTTTGAGTTCTTTCTCTTCTGCATAGGAAAGTTTTGCTGTTTCTACTGGTTTTTCTGCTTGTTTTTTATGCGTCTCCTGAGTTTGGAGTGCTTCAAGCTCTAATTGTTCGTTTTTCTTTTCAAGATAATAGTCGTAGTCACCGAGGTATTCTTTTGTTTCATTTGGTGAAAGCTCAAGTACTTTTGTTGCCAAGCGATTGATAAAGTAACGGTCATGCGAAACAAACAAGATGGTGCCTGGATAATCAATTAGTGCATTCTCTAATATTTCCTTACTGTCTAAATCAAGATGGTTCGTCGGTTCATCGAGAATGAGGAAATTGGCTTTTTGGAGCATCAGCTTTGCCAGTGCAAGTCGTGCTTTTTCTCCACCACTTAAAGCATGTACAGGCTTTAAGACGTCATCACCTGAAAAAAGGAAGTTTCCTAAACAAGTCCGAATGTCTTTTTCAGTCATATGGGGATAATCATCCCAAAGTTCATTTAACACTTTTTTGGAGGATGTCAGCTTGGCTTGTTCCTGATCATAGTAGCCAATCGTCACATGAGAACCAAAGCTGATCTCGCCTTTTACTGGTTTTAACGTATCCGTTAAGGTTTTTAAAAGAGTTGATTTCCCGATACCGTTAGGACCGATGAGTGCCACGCTATCCTCACGTTTAATATGAAAAGAGAGGGAGGAGAGGAGCGGCGTTTTTTTATCGTAACTAATATCGAGATCATGCACCTTCAGCACGTCATTTCCGCTTTGCCTCATAATATCGAAATGGAAGTTTGCGGATTTTTCATCTCCTAACGGCTTATCTAAACGATCCATCCGTTCCAGCTGTTTCCGCCTACTTTGAGCACGCTTTGTGGTGGAGGCTCTTGCTAAGTTGCGATCCACGAAATCTTGAAGCTTCGAAATTTCTTCTTGTTGTTTTTCATACAGCTTCATATCACGCTCTAGCTGCTCAGCTTTTTGGTCAAGATACTTACTATAGTTCCCAGCGAACTTTTTCATCGCTGTTCTTGACACTTCATATACATGGTTCACGACTTTGTCTAAGAAGTATCGGTCATGGGAAACGATGAGGATGGCTCCTGTATAATTTTGCAAATACTGCTCAAGCCATGATAAGGTATCAATATCTAGATGGTTGGTTGGCTCATCCAAAATCAAGAGTTCTGGTTTCATCAATAATAGCTTTCCAAGCGCTAGACGGGTTTTCTGACCGCCGCTTAAGGATTGGACGGTTGTATGATCTTCAAAATGACTAAAGCCGAGTCCGTGTAAAATGGAGCGGACATCTGCTTCATATTGATAGCCGCCTTGATCTTTAAATGCTTGTTGCAGTCTGTCATAGGTTTTCATTAGAGAATCTAATTCTGTTCCTGTGGAAGAAGCCATTTTCTCTTCTATGGTTCTCATCTCTTGTTCCATTTCTTTTAAATGATCGAAAACGGATAGTAGTTCGTCTTTTAGCGTACGTGTAGACGTCACATCTGTATGCTGTGCTAGATATCCAATGGATAGGTCTTTCGGTTTGATGATCTCACCTTGTTCGTAAGACATTTGACCGGCAATGATTTTTAAAAGCGTGGATTTTCCTGCACCGTTACGACCGACAATGGCAATACGATCCCTCGCTTTGACTTCCAATTTTATATTCGTTAAAACGGTATCAGCGCCAAACGATTTGGACAGCTGATTCACTTGTAGAATCATCATGTAACTTCACCTCTGCTATAATATGTTAAGTGTAGCTTATCAGCAGTAAACCGGCAAATCTTACATACGGCTGCCATGGTCAAATGAAAGACAGATAGGAAAAAATAGTGTATGATTTGAGTGAGGGAGCGTTGAAAGATGAGTCAATTTAGCCACTTTAACGAACAAGGAAGAGCAAAGATGGTCGACATTAGTGACAAATCGTCTACAGTGAGAACTGCCGTTGCTGTTTCAAGCGTTCGTATGATAAAAGAAGTATTTCATCAAATACAAAAGCATGACATTGGAAAAGGGGATGTACTATCTGTCGCACAGGTAGCTGGAATTATGGCAGCAAAGCAAACGTCCAGCATCATTCCAATGTGTCATCCGCTTGCATTAAAAGGTGTCGATATCTCCTTTGATTGGGAGGAAGACGGAAATGCGTACATTCTGAACATACAAGTACAGGTGAAAACAAAAGGAAGTACGGGTGTGGAGATGGAAGCGCTCACTTCTGCCTCAGTATGTGCACTGACCGTTTATGACATGTGCAAAGCAATAGACAAAGGGATGATCATCGGCCCGACCTATCTAGTAGAAAAAACAGGCGGGAAAAACGGTGATTTTCACAGAGCATCTGATATTTAAGTTGGAGGATCTTATATGAATATAGACCAGTCAAAAATTCCACAAGCGACAGCCAAACGTTTGCCGCTTTACTACCGTTTTTTAAAAAATCTGCATGCATCAGGAAAACAAAGGGTGTCATCGGCAGAGCTTAGTGATGCAGTCAAAGTGGATTCTGCCACCATTCGCCGAGATTTTTCTTACTTTGGTGCACTTGGGAAGAAAGGGTATGGCTATAATGTCGATTACCTCTTGACCTTCTTTAGAAAGACCCTTGACCAAGATGAAATGACGAATGTCATGCTCATCGGTGTCGGGAATTTAGGGACTGCTTTTTTACACTATAATTTCATTAAAAATAATAATACAAAAATTTCAATGGCTTTTGACGTCAATGAGAGTAAAATAGGAAGTGAGATAGGCGGCGTGCCTGTCTATGATTTGGATAAGCTTGAAGAGCATGTGCAAGAGGTAGGAGATATTCCTGTTGCGATTTTGACAGTGCCTGCCGTAGCAGCTCAATCCATTACAGATCGTTTGATTGCCCTTGGCATCAAAGGAATTCTTAACTTTACGCCGGCTCGATTGAATGTGCCGGAACACATTCGAATTCATCATATAGATTTGGCGGTTGAACTTCAGTCTCTTGTGTATTTCTTAAAGCATTACTCTGTTACACAGGAGGACTGACGAAAAGGGGTAAAGGGGGTGGAGCAAATGGGTCCGATCGGTCCTGGAAGTTTGGTTCTGATTGCGGTTGTTGCGCTCATTATTTTTGGGCCGAAAAAGCTTCCTGAATTAGGAAGAGCAGCAGGAGATACATTACGTGAATTCAAAAATGCCACAAAAGGTTTAGCTGATGATCAGGAAGAAAAAAAGAAAAAAGAAGATCAGTAGAATAGGATGAGCTTCATGAATGTCAAAGATATGCCGCTTATGGAGCATATTGTGGAACTGCGAAAACGTTTAGTGATCATTGCGATGTTTTTTGTCACCTTTATGGTGGCAGGTTTTTTTCTCGCTAAGCCGGTCATTGTGTATTTACAAAATACCGATGAAGCGGCCACACTGACATTGAACGCGTTTAAGCTCACAGATCCACTGTACGTGTTTATGCAGTTCGCTTTTGTCATTGCTCTTGTTTTGACGTGTCCCGTGATCTTATATCAGCTTTGGGCGTTTGTGAGTCCTGGCTTATATGAAAAAGAAAGAAAGGTGACACTTGCTTATATTCCGATTGCACTGCTTTTATTTCTGAGCGGTGTGGCTTTCTCTTATTTTATTTTGTTTCCATTTGTCGTCGATTTTATGATACGGATGTCAAATGATTTACATGTGGAGCAAGTGATTGGGATTCATGAGTATTTTACATTTCTGATGCAGTTAACACTTCCATTTGGCTTTTTGTTTCAGATGCCTGTCGTGTTGATGTTTCTCACTAGACTTGGTATCATTACACCGATGTTTTTATCAAAAATACGGAAGTATGCCTATTTTGTCCTCCTTGTCATTGCCGCACTGATTACACCGCCAGAGCTCGTTTCTCACCTCATGGTTACCTTGCCAATGCTCGTTTTGTATGAAGTGAGTATTGTCATTTCAAGAGTGACCTATCGCAAAATGCAGCAAACAGAGACAGAGGAGAAAGAAAATGATGTTGTCTCATAAAAAAGCATCGTGATCCAAATAGGGGTCACGATGCTTTTTCTATTGTGAAAGAAATTGATTGATTGCTTGAAAGAGATGCTCATAATAGGCAGGTTCATGCGGAACAAAATCATGTACACGGACCTCTCTCTTTTCCTCACGTCGCTTGCCGTCTGCATCCACTTCAAAGCCCTCGATGTTCATTTTTTCGCATTCTCTACTTAAAAGCTGCTGTGCATCCATCAACCTTGCTCTATAAAGTCCAGCAACTTCTTCTTTCTGTAGATGGACATCCATGTGCTCTTTTTGATCCATATAAAGATACACATGGCAAAACTCACGATCGGTAAACGAAGGCATATGGATTTCATCTTTAATAACAGCAGCAAAGGTAAGGTTCTCAAACGAGATGGAGAGACCAAGCTCTTCTTCGACTTCTCTGATGCCATCAGAAGGCTGTTCATCTGCGAGAAGGTGGCCTGCTGCGGTGATATCAAATAGAGAAGGGAAATCCTTTTTGGAGGGGCTCCTCAGCTGAAAATAGAGAAACACTGTGTCATCTTCCTTTTTTAAAAGCCAGAAATGAAAGGTTTCATGCCAAAGGCCCTCAGCATGGATATCAGATCGAGCGGCTGTACCAATCGTTTCATGCTGATTGTTCATGATGTTCAGTTTTTCGTGTTCCATGAAAACATGACCTCCATAAAAAAACCATTTTCCAAACGGCGGAAAATGGTTTTTGCTTTATTTTTGCTGCTGTTTTTTCATTTTGACAGAAAAAGCAAACATTTTTAACGCGATATTGATATTATAGGCCGCAAACACCATCAGCAAAATGCTGTAAAATGACCACATGTCACCTGGATTTTGAATGGCCATATAGGTGAACGCCACACCTACGGCAAAATAAATAATGCCCCATACGACAGGGTTTCTCATGAGAAAAAGCCTCCAATAATCATTTGCATAGTTTGAGATTGTTCTTCAATCATTTTTCTTACTGGCTCAATCTGCACAAGGATAACGAGCGAATTCATCAGCATATGAGCACCGATTGGCACAATGATTCGTTTTGTTTTCGCATATAAAAAGGCAAATGTAAAGCCCATTGCGGTATAGAGCAAGATATGTGGGAAATCATTGTGTACAGCAGCAAAAACCACTGAACTGACAAGTGCGCCAATGAAAAAATTCGTTTTTTCATAAACCACACCAAAAATGATTTTTCGAAAAATGATTTCTTCTAATATCGGTCCAATCAGAGCGATGACGATTACAAGCCATGGAACTGCATCCATAATGGCTAAAATGTTTTGAGTATTTTCGGATTCTCGGCTAATGCCAAATGCATATTGTTCAATCGCCCCCGCAATGGATTGTGCAAAGAGGGAAAGAAAGAAACCGCCAATGATCCAAGCGATTGCCACGCCGACTGATGCCGGTGCTTCATTTCGAAGTGAAGCTTTTGGTACAGTCCGAAGGATGAGCAGAATAATGATTAGTCCAATACAGAAGCTGATGATTGTCCATGTTCCTGACAATTTGGAGAGCTCTGCTTGTGTCATCGGTGTCTGAATGTAACCTAACCACTTCATGATGAACACATACGGAAACGCAGAAAATTGCACCAATATATACGTTAAGATGATGTACCAATATTGTTTTTTCAAGTAACGAAAACCCCTTTACTAAAAGAACTAGATTTATTGTAACACAAGTCTTCTTTTTCGTTGAAAAGGAAAGAATCGGTGATAAAAAAAGATCATGAAAGCGTAAAAATTTTTAAAGGTTTTTACTTGAAATTACAGAAGACATTCTTTATTATAATAAATGTGTTAGCACTCACTAGTGATGAGTGCTAAAAAAGACTACATATAAAAATTGAGGAGGTTGTTTCTTATGTTAAAGCCATTAGGCGATCGCGTAATCATTGAACTCGTTGAATCTGAGGAAAAAACCGCTAGCGGTATTGTCTTACCGGATTCTGCAAAAGAAAAACCGCAAGAAGGTAAAATTGTTGCAGCAGGTTCAGGTCGTGTACTTGAAAGTGGTGAGCGCGTTGCGTTAGAAGTAAACACAGGCGACCGCATTATCTTCTCAAAATATGCAGGTACTGAAGTGAAATATGAAGGAAAAGAATATTTAATCCTTCGTGAAAGCGACATTTTAGCTGTTATTGGTTAATCACATAAACAAAGATTGAGATAAATTTCTAAAAAGACTGAGGAGGTTTCGTTATTATGGCAAAAGATATTAAGTTCAGTGAAGAAGCACGTCGTGCGATGTTACGTGGTGTAGATGCACTTGCAGATGCTGTAAAAGTAACTTTAGGACCTAAAGGACGTAACGTGGTTCTTGAGAAAAAATTCGGTTCTCCACTTATCACAAATGATGGTGTAACGATTGCAAAAGAAATCGAATTAGAAGATGCATTTGAAAACATGGGTGCAAAACTTGTGGCAGAAGTTGCAAGCAAAACAAACGATGTAGCTGGTGACGGTACAACGACTGCAACAGTTCTAGCTCAAGCAATGATCCGTGAAGGTCTTAAAAACGTAACAGCTGGTGCAAACCCTGTTGGCGTTCGTAAAGGAATCGAAGAAGCAGTGAAAGTAGCACTTGAAGGCTTGCATGAGATTTCTAAACCAATCGAAGGTAAAGAATCAATTGCTCAAGTTGCGTCTATTTCTGCAGCAGATGAAGAAGTCGGCAGCCTAATTGCTGAAGCGATGGAGCGTGTAGGAAACGACGGCGTCATCACAATTGAAGAATCTAAAGGTTTCACAACTGAGCTTGAAGTGGTTGAAGGAATGCAGTTTGACCGTGGATACGCTTCACCATACATGGTCACTGATTCTGATAAGATGGAAGCGGTTCTTGAAAATCCTTACATCTTAATCACTGATAAAAAGATCACAAATATTCAAGAAATCCTTCCTGTACTTGAGCAAGTCGTACAACAAGGAAAACCATTATTGATCATTGCTGAAGATGTAGAAGGCGAAGCACTTGCAACACTTGTTGTGAACAAACTTCGTGGAACATTCAACGCAGTGGCAGTAAAAGCACCTGGATTCGGTGATCGTCGTAAAGCAATGCTTGAAGACATCTCTGTTCTAACTGGCGGAGAATTAATCACAGAAGACCTAGGACTTGACCTGAAATCAACTGAAATTGGTCAGCTTGGCCGTGCGTCTAAAGTGGTTGTTACAAAAGAAAACACAACGATCGTAGAAGGATCAGGGGATTCTGCTCAAATCGCAGCACGCGTGAACCAAATTCGTGCGCAAGTAGAAGAAACAACTTCTGAATTCGATAAAGAAAAATTACAAGAACGTCTTGCAAAACTAGCTGGCGGCGTTGCTGTCATCAAAGTTGGTGCTGCAACTGAAACAGAACTAAAAGAACGTAAACTACGCATTGAGGATGCACTGAACTCAACTCGTGCAGCAGTTGAAGAAGGTATCGTATCCGGTGGTGGTACAGCACTTGTGAATGTATACAACAAAGTCGCTTCCATCGAAGCTGATGGTGACGTTCAAACAGGTGTGAACATCGTTCTACGTTCTCTTGAAGAGCCAATTCGTCAAATCGCTCACAACGCAGGTCTTGAAGGATCAGTCATCGTTGAGCGCTTGAAAAACGAAGAAATTGGCGTAGGCTTCAACGCAGCAACAAACGAATGGGTAAACATGATCGAAAAAGGAATCGTTGACCCAACAAAAGTCACTCGCTCTGCACTTCAAAACGCAGCTTCTGTAGCAGCTATGCTTCTTACAACTGAAGCAGTCGTAGCTGACAAACCAGAAGAAGGCGGCTCAGGCGGCGGAATGCCGGATATGGGCGGCATGGGTGGTATGGGTGGAATGATGTAACACCCTTCGAAAACCCCTTGAAATATAGGGGTTTTTGTTTTGTCTATTTTTTGGTTAAGAGCGTTAAATGAATTGAAACTTTCACCGCTTTACATCCGTTAACTAAAGAGACAGTGATTTTTTTGGTTTTATCTAACATAAAGAGATGATTTTCAAAAGAAAAGCGGTGATCATATGCGCTTTACGACTTGGGTGGCGATTATTGTTGCACTGGCTGTCGTGTTTGGATTGTTTGGATCGAAGAGGCGTGATAAATAAAGAAAGAGTTGAAAACCCACTTTCAATTAAGAAGTGGGTTTTTTGTTGCAAATACAATATTAATCAATTATACTAACTTTAGTTATTTGTTGTAAATGCAATAAAAGGAGTCGAGGTATATGAAAGAAATTTTGCGGGAGATCGGCGTGATTGCTCGCGCGCTTGATTCCATTAGTAATATTGAATTTAAAGAGTATGATTTAACGAAGGGGCAGTATTTGTATCTTGTGCGTATTTGTGAGGAGCCTGGCATCATTCAGGAAAAACTAGCGGAAATGATTAAGGTGGATCGAACTACGGCTGCTCGGGCTATTCAAAAATTAGAGCTACATGAATTTATTGAGAAGAAACATGACTCAGCGAATAAAAAAATCAAGAAATTATTTCCAACTGAGAAAGGGAAAGCCGTCTATCCAATGATCAAACGAGAACATGATCATTCAAATCGGGTAGCGCTGGATGGGTTTTCTGAAGAGGAAGCGGAACAGATTTATCAGTATCTTTTGAGGGTGCGAAAGAATATCGAAAAAGATTGGGAAGATGTGAAAAAAGGCAAAAAGAGAAGCTACTAATGACTAAGGAGGGGTTACTTCATGACCGTCACGCTCATTCGGTGTAATGAACAACATATAAAAGAGCTGCAAAAAATCGGAATCGAGACTTTTATAGAAACGTTTCAGGAGCAAAATAAGGCGGAGCATATCGACGCATATGTGAAGACAGCTTTTCATTCGAACCAGCTGTTAAAAGAATTACAACATCCCTTTTCACAATTTTATTTTGTTCAAGTGAATGGATGCCTTGCTGGTTATTTGAAGGTCAATATGGACGATGCACAGTCAGAAGAGATGGGTGATGACACATTAGAAATTGAACGCATTTATATCAAGCAGTCCTTTCAAAAACTAGGATTAGGTCGATATTTAATGAATCAAGCCTTTGAAATTGCAGAGAAACATCATAAACGTGATGTTTGGCTTGGTGTGTGGGAGCATAATAAAGCCGCCATGGCATTTTATCAAAAGCTTGGGTTTGTTCAAACAGGAGTGCATGCTTTCCAAATGGGGGCCGAGGAGCAAATGGACTTCATTATGACCAAAACATTGAGGTAATCAAAAAGGGGGAAGGGAACATGCGTATACCATCATTTTTTCAAGTGAAAGATATGGAGAAAATCAAATCATTTATTCAATCACATTCATTTGCTACAGTTGTGACGACAACGAATGAAAAGCCCATTGCGACCCATATTCCAGTGAATTTTCATCAAATTGGCGATTCGTATGTGATCTCAGGGCATATGGCGATTGGAAATCCTCAGTGGAAAACGTTTGAAGAGAACAAGAAGGTGCTCGTCATTTTTCAAGGGCCGCATGCTTACATATCCTCTTCGTGGTATGAGAAAGAAGCCGTACCGACGTGGAATTATCAAGCTGTACATGTATATGGAAAGGCTGCACTGCTCGAAAAATCAGAACTGGTCAAGGAATTAACAGCGATGCTGGAGACATATGAAAGTCATAGAGATCAGCCAGTGTTATGGGATACGTTATCTGAGGAACTGTTAGAGAAACAAATGAAAGGGATTGTGGGCTTCAAAATCATCATTAATGAAGTTCAAGCTGCTTTTAAGTTAAGCCAAAATCGCCATGAAAGAGATTATGCTCGCATTATTGAACAGCTGGAAGCAGAGGGTGAAGTGGAAATGGCGGCTGCGATGAAAAAGAGTTCCATGTAAGAGACTTCTCGAAAAATCAGTTATTCTTATGAAATATTAAAATGAATGAATCGTTACTTATAAACAAAAACACTTTCTTTTCGGAAAGTGTTTTTTAATGTGATAAATAAAAAGGCCCTCATTATTCAAGGGCAATAGCGAAAGTTTATTTTACTTTTACTGTGAAGGTCACATCTTTACTATTCATGTAATCGTCAGTTGTGACATTTCCAAATTTCAGCTTTAATTCTTTGATGTTTTTAATGTTGATCTCTTTGCCTTCAGGAGCTAAGAATTGAATAACACCATCTTGTTTAACGCCACCTTCAACTTCGCCACCAATATCGCCATCAGTCATAAACATATTCGCATCTAATTGCATGCTTCCAGCTACAACTTTACCTTGGTCTGGATAGAAGTTTAGAACTTTATCTGTCGTATTTTCGATATTCATTCCTACATTGATTCTATCCTTCATAATTTTAATTTCGCCAAGGTTTACTTTCATTCCTTGAGCAGTTGTTTTGTGTTTGCTCGCATTTATTTTCTTTGAACCATCATCTTTTTTGTTTTTTGATTGTGTTTTTGTGCTAGTAGACTCTTTTTCTTTAGATGCACCTGTAGACACATCTTCTGTTGAGCCGCAAGCAGCCAGTGTAAATGTTAGCCCTAAAGCTAAAAATAAAGCATATAATTTCTTCAAAATGAAAATCCCCTTTTGTTTAATTTATATAAGCGTCTTGCACTTATATATTGACCATGACTATTATAATAGGATAAAAGAACCTTTAAATCAACAAAAAATGATAAAAATAGAAAATTATTGTTTTTGAGTGGTTTTTTGATAAACCAGTTAGCTTAAAATTACATAAAATCCACTTCTGATGACTTAAAACGAGTTTGGATTTCCTTATAATAGAATTATTATAAGAGATTGGGAGTGATTAAAATGGATGGTTCGTCAATCAAGATGGTTAATAGAGAGGAACAACATGAATTCTCGTTTCTGAATATATCTTCAAATACAGTTGGGGCTCTTTCAAAGGAATTTGCTGAGAGGATTCTAAAGGAAAGGAAAGTAGATGAAATTCATCAATTGATGTATGTTCCTATTGAAAATCATGAAGACCTTAAATGGCTGATCTACTCTTTGCATAAAGCCATCATGGATGAAAAAGATGTAAGTGTCGCTCTTGAATTGGCTGACCTACTCTATTTCTTTATTGTCCCTGCTTACAAAGAAGAATTGATGTGCAAGGAAGATTTGTCACACATGATGGATGATATATTGTTTATATTGGATCTTTGGACAGATGAAAACATAATAGAGTTAGTTGATGTCATTCAATATGAATTACAAAAAGTAGAGAGAAAAGGCTTGTAGAGCAATCTCTACAAGCTTTATTCTCTATTTTTATGCAGTTGTGTTATTGACGACAGTCTCTTTTCTAAACACGCCCATGCATCCTGCGATGAGGATTAAAACAGCTGGAAGGATAAAGAACATAGAAATAGAAATAATACCACCAACAGCAGATACTAATAATAAAATCCCGCCAAGCTTTGCTTTTTTCTTCACGATAACAGATGCCACAATCGCAAGAATAGAGAAAAGCATCGCTGCCCAGCCTAATCCTGTGATTTGACTCGTACCTGATTCACTAAATGCCGCATCGAGTCCTCCAAAGGCAATGGCAAACATTGCACCGAAAAATCCAAAAATACCTCCAATTAAACCTAAAACAAATTCTGTCGTTCTTTTCATAATACTTTCCTCCGTTATGTACATAAGAATTATTGGTACTTAAGAACCAACACAATCTTACTCATCGGCATTCTTTTCACAATGTTAATAGTTTTGTTAAAAAAAAGAAGAAAATCCATAAAGGATTTTCTTGTCCGGTTATTGGGCTCTTTCCCAAGTGATTTTTGTTTCATTTGTTGTTTTCTTTCCTTTTGCCAGTACTTTTCCGTTTTCCTGTTTCACGGTAATGTTTAGGTCATAAAAGGAGTAGAGGGCGCCGAGGCTGTCATTTTCCGGTTTATGCAGGTTGTTTTCCTTTTCAGTGGATGCACCAATAGCTAGTGTTTTGGCAAAGTTCAAACCAATGACTTCAGCGTAATCACTATTGGTCTCAGATGAAGCCGTCACGTTTAAGGAAATGACTTTTTTCTTTTGATCAACGGTGATCGCTGTGTCTTTTACGAGCTTAGACTGCTCCATGACCTCTTTCGTTTCATTTTGAATGCGTTCATTAATCGTTGGAAGTGCCGTAGATTCTGTTTTTTCTTCTTTTGCCGTATTTGAGCAAGCTGCTAGGATAGAGAAGATTGCAACAAGACTCATGAAAACAAGTAGACTTTTTCTCACGTTCTTTCTCCTTTGTTCTTCAAAGTATGTATGCTTATGTTACCACGAATTGATGTTTTGATTAAAAGAGAAGTGTTGATAAGCTGTGAACAATCAAAAGCACCCAAAGTTGGGTGCTCGTGTTTTATTGTGCTGAAAGGGTTGTACTAAGTGGGATAGACGAAATGACTGTGAATTTTGGAGCCGGAGCACCAGATTCTAGATTTTTGCGTAAAAGAGATGATTTGACGGTGCCGTCCCATTTTTTATAGACACTTCCAGATGTATTTGCACGGAGCTGTACATTAGAGAAGCTTGCTTGCGAGTAGCTGTTTGTTCCATTATCTTGTACGCCGTGTACCATTTTGACGACATCGAGGTCTTTCAGACGACTAGGGTTGAAAACAGGCTGTTTATAACGCAGTTTCCCGTTGACGTATAGTGACACTGTGCCATCACCATTGTTGATGAGCTTTAAGTTGACACGTGCACCATCTTTAATACTTGAATCGTATTCGCTGTTCCAATATTGACTGCCGCCTTGGGAGCCGGTGCCCAGGAATACCTTATAACCAGAAGATGTTTTTGAAATCCCGCTCTCAACAACGGCAGAACCGAGACCAAGATACCAGTCGGCATAGCCATTTTTAATAGTGGCTGTTTTTGGCAGCACAATATCAGCCGAGATACCTGACCATTTGGCTTCATCCGTTTGTGTCACGATGGCGCCGTGACGAGGACCAGCCGCAGAGGCAGGAATACTTGAAAGCATCAATACGAAGGTCAAACTTACACTCAAAACGATGAACCACTTTTTCATGAAAATTCCTCCTTATCTTTGATTCATTTCTATTATATAAAACAAAAGGGAGGGATCTACTGACAATGTTCTGGCTGTTTTTGGTGAAATTTATGAACAAAATCGGTCATTAAGTGGTCAACTTGTATTCGAATTGTAATGTGACTGTAAAATAACTGGGTGCATCTTCATGTATAATAGGGTCAGAAACCAAATACGGAGGATTTTTTAATGAATAAAAAGCTTATCGCGACAATCGTAACAGTAGCTAGTTTATTTTTAGCGTTTAGTTTCTCACATGGAGCAAGTGCAAAAAAAGTAAGCGGCAATATTACATGGTATAATGGTGTCGGTAAAAAAGGCGCAGATGGAAAAAAACTCGGTCATTGGGATGCAGCAACGAAAATGGGATTTGACGTACCGAAAAAAGGTACAAAACTAAGAGTGACAACAAAAGCGAAACCACATAAAGTGATTACAGTATATAAATATGATGTAGGTAGAATGCCAAACGCAGTATTAGACGTAAGTCCGAAAGCATTCAAAGCACTTGGATATAAAACAAGTAAAGGTGTCGTCAAAGGGCATTACACTTATTAATACATAGGCATGCAAAGAAGCGGGAAAAGTTCATTTTCTGGCTTCTTTTCTTGTGGAGAGGGTCTGAAAGTCAATGAAAAAATCAACATGGTGGATCATCACAGTAATTGGAGTCGTAGTGATTGCGGCCGTCATCTTCTTCATGATGAAGCCGGGGCAAGAGGCAAAACATGCAGGAAAAGTGAAAACAAATCAAGATGCAAAAGACGAATTGCTTGTTTCATTTACGGATCAAAAGTTAAACAATACTTATTACTTGCATGACAAGGCGCTTCATACAGAGAAACTGACAGCATATCCTTCAATTGCTTATGATCAGGCGAAGCAGCTTTTATATTACACGTATACAGATGAAGACACACAAAAAGTAAGTATACGGGAATTGAATGTGAAAACGGATAAAGAAAAAACGCTCTTTACGAGTGACGATTCAATCGACAGTATGAGACTTTCTGGTGACGGAAAACAGTTATATCTAAGGTATAACAAGGATTCAGGTGAGCAATTTTATGTAGCGTCTTTTGATTTGAAAACACAGAAAGTGAAAGTGTTATATCCAGAAAAAAGTGATGATGATACGGTGAGTTCTTTTGCTTATGATCCAGCATCAAATCTGTTGGCCATTCAGCATTATTCGTTAAAAGAGGATTATAAAAAGACGGATGAGGCAAATGAAAAAGGAATGGATCCTGAACCAACGACCATGAATATTACCCTTCAAACAGGTGAGAAGGGAAAGCGAATTGCACGTATTTCTCAAACCATCAATGATATTTCTTTTTCACCAGATCATAAAAAACTCATTTATACAGAAGTGAAGGTTCGAAATGAAAAAGAAGTATCATCTATTAAGGTGATGGATGTAGATACAGGAAAAACAAAGACACTCGTTAAAAACAGCCAAGATGTGCGTATTTTAAGTGCTGCCCAGCCGCAATTTTCTGCGGATGGTACATCTGTTTATTTCTTAGGTGTTGCAAAGAACGCAAAGGAATTAAAGGATGACACAGGACGAAAGGCGAAGGTCAGAACCATTTTTGAATATGATATTAAGAAGAAAACAGTAGAAACCGCTTGGGAGAAAGAAGGCGGGATTGTTAACAATTTCACTGTCAATCGGTAAAAGGTGCGCGTTCAGTTATTTTATATAACTGGACGTTTTTTTATTTTGTCATGGGATGTGTCGGTGAAAAATGCGGATTTGTGAAATGAACATCACTTTTTAAGCAAGGAAATGAGTGGTATTTTGATATTTTGCTACTGTGACAGAATCAGCGTAAGAGAGTAAAGTAAGTGGAAATAAAAAAACGAGAGGACAGAAGACTTCTCGTTTTCTCTTATTTATTTATTGTTTTCATCTAGTAAGTTTTGAAAAATAAACAAGGCATTAATGGAATGAGGGAATCCTGCAACCTTTGTACAGTGCTTAATGATCTCCATAATCTCTATAACAGAGAGCCCGATATGTAATGCTTGTACAAAATGAGCTTTTAACTCTTCATCACAATCACCTTTTGCAATGAGAGCCGATAATGTGCTGATGGTCTTCTGTTTTTCATCTAATATGAAGTGATTGAATTCTTTTTGTTCACCGAGTTCAATTGTTAGTTGTTCAATGTTTGATCGAATGCTCTCGTTTTCATGAATTGAAAGCTTCTCCCTGTTACCTGCCACTGTTTCTTGCTTGACATGGCAAGTCTCTTTTTCTTCATTCAAATTGAACTCCTCCGTTTTTTATGACGATTTTCTATTTGTTCGTGCTTGGTTTCTTAAGTGCCTTTTGATAGAGGTAATGGGTATATAGTAGTATTATCGGTTTACTTCGTCAACTTTTTAAGTGTGGAATGTTCAAAAAAATGCCATTCATGCGATACATTGTTCGTTTTTCTCATGGAGATTGAAAAGAAAATAGAGGGCTAATATATAGAAGATGTTAGCCCTTTTTATATTACGCAATTAAGAGAGAGGAGGTTTCATATTTACTAAATGATATCCATCGGCCGCATCATGTCATAATCCTCGTGTTCTAAAATGTGACAATGCCACACATATCGTCCGCTATATGGGACAAACCGAGCGATGATGCGAATGACTTCACCGGCATGCGCCTGAATTGTATCCTTGTATCCTTGTTCATGCAAAGGAGGCGCTTCATTTGGTCCTGTATACACGATTTCACCTGTTGATTGATAGATGTCTGTATCGAATGGTCTTCTATCAATCACCCGAAATTGAACAAGATGTAAATGAATAGGGTGTGTGCCCCTTGTTGGGTTGACAATGTTCCATACCTCTACATTGCCAAGTCGAGGATTTTCCGTGACAGGATCATTCCAAAACCGGTTATCTAGTAATAAAATCGGGCGCCCATATTTATCTTGTGTGCCAGTAAGCGTTAGCGTCCGCTCGTTATCAGCTCGGCTCGGCCGGAGCGGTGGCAGTGGTTTGAAGATCGGACGTAATGTTTTAGCTGCTCTTCCTTTGAGCGGACGAGTGACTTTAAATTGCATAATGTTCGCATCTGTTTCTGGATTGACATCCTGACCGCAGCCTGCCGTATTTTTTAAAACAATCGTTTTGTTTTCGTAAGCTGAGAAGTCGATGATGACATCAAAACGTTCAGCAGGTGCAATGCTAAAAGATTGGTGATGAACAGGTCTTGGCAAAAAGCCGCCATCAGATCCAATTTGTAAGATCGTGGCGTCGTTATCTAGATGAAGCTCATAAGTTCTTGTATTGGACGCGTTTAAGATACGAAAACGATATTTTCGCGGCTCTACTTCTAAATATGGCCATACTTTTCCATTGACTAAAATCGTTTCCCCGCAAAAAAATGGCACGATAGAGGGATCTGGAAGGTCACTATCTTCTGGTGTGTTATTTGGTCTACTTGGATAAAACAGTGCGCCATCCTCCTGGAATGTCCGGTCCATGATCATTAAAGGGATATCATATTCATCTTTCGGTAATTCGAGTGATTTTTCAAACGCATCTGAGATCAAATAAAAGCCAGCTAATCCGGCGTATACATTTAATCGTGTCAATGCCATGGCATGATCGTGATACCACAATGTGCATGCTTGCTGGTGATTAGGGTATTCGTAAATCTCTCGTTCAAAGAAGGGGCCGGTTGCTTCAAAGTCTCGCGAAAACCAAGCCTCCGGATAACCGTCACTGCTTGCAGGTGTCACGCCCCCATGCAGGTGAACGACTGTTTTGACTTCGGGTTCATCATGATGTCCAGCGTGAATGGTATGATCGACAGGCAGGAAGTGTTTCAGCGGCAATTTGTTCATCCATTTCACTTTGACCTTTTCATTTCGATTCGCTTTAATGGTTGGACCCGGCAAACTGCCATTATAGGTCCATAGCTTGGTTGGGGGCAGATCTCTATGAACTTTTAGGAACACCTCCTCCATAGCGATTTCATAATACGTTTGTCTTGGGTTTTTTTTGACGGGCTCTGCGACTTCTGGAATTGGCAGCTCGTCAACAAACTTTTCTAGGTTCATGTTGACTAATCCTCACTTAAAATCAATTTGATACATTATAAGTGCGGACATCCAAATAGGTGAATAAAATAAAAAAACCCGCTTTTCAGCGGGAGAATTAAGGGTGTTTATTTTCAAGCGCTGCACTTGCAGGCACTTTTTTATTCGGTTTAAAGATGAAGTAGGCGGCTAGTACACCGATGGTAATGATGCTTGTCAGTATGAGCTGAGGTCTCATCGATTCGATAAACAGCATAGAGGCCAAGATGGCGCAGATGACCAAAATGGTAAAGTACGTAAGGTATGGGAACAGCCACATTTTGATTTTGAGTTGTTCTGGATTTTCTTTTTCAATTTTACGACGCATTCTTAATTGTGAAACGGCAATGACCAAGTAGACAAGAAGTGCAATGGCACCAGAGGCATTGACTAGAAATAGAAAGATGGTTTCAGGGTAAAAGTAGTTCATCATGACGGCAATATAGGAAAAGAAGGTACCTGCGACTGTCGCTGCTACAGGGACACCGCGTTTGCTGATTTTCATAAAACGTTTTGGTGCTTCGCCTCTTTCTGCTAATGAATAAAGCATTCTGGACGTTGTGTATAGGCCGGAGTTTAAACAAGAAAGAACGGCTGTTAAAACAATGACGTTCATGACTTGAGCGGCTGATGGGACACCGATGTATTCTAATACTGCAACGAACGGGCTTGTTAAAATATTCGCTGAATTCCATGGGAGTAAAGTGACAACGACGGCGATCGACCCGACGTAGAACACAATAATACGCCATACAACTGAACGGGTAGCTGTTGTCACAGATTTGACAGGGTCTGCTGATTCACCTGCGGCAATTGCCACAATCTCGGTTCCCATGAAGGAAAAGATGACAACGACAATCCCGAGGAGCACAGAGCCGAACCCGTTTGGAAGGAAACCGCCATTCCCCGTTAAATTGGCAAGACCTGCAGTATGATGACCGCCAAAACCAAAGATAAATGCAAAACCAATGAGTAGGAAGAGAATAATGCTGACGACTTTAATCAATGAAAACCAATACTCAAATTCGCCAAAAGATTTAACAGAAAAGATATTTGTCAAAGTTAAGAGGATTGTGAGGATAAGACTTGTGAGCCAAACAGGTGCATCTCCATACCAATATTGAATAATGGCAGCACCGGCAATGGCTTCGATGGCGATGACGATGACCCAGAAGAACCAGTAAAGCCAGCCGATTGTAAACCCGGCCCACGGGCCGATGGCGTCGCTCGCATATTGTGAGAAAGAGCCGCTTGTCGGATAGGCACATGCCATTTCTCCAAGCATTCTCATAATAAAGATGACCAGAAGTCCGGCAAATGAATAGGAAAGAATCGATCCAGGCCCTGCAGAATGAATGACAGCACCACTACCAACAAATAGTCCTGCCCCAATGACCCCGGCAATGGAGATCATTGAAATATGTCTTGTCTTAAGGTTTTTTTGAAGACCGTTTGTCATGTTGGACATTTCTTTACCTCCAAACATTTCTCTTTTATTCGAGAGTTTGTTTTTAGAATATTTTAAATTTTATCATACTGAATTGTCATTCAGCATTGGACAGGTTATCAAACTGACATTTCAAACCTCTTAACATGATGTTAAAAAGTATAAAGGATTTGAGAGATTATGTTCCCTCATTTTCCTCTGCCCATTCTTAAAAATAGCATAAGAAGGAAGAAAGAAAAGTTGTGTTTTGAAATAAAACTATTCTGACAATTATATAGTAGAGTCATTTTGTTCTTTTTCATTTTTCGGGGTGGTTTTGAAAAACATTGATGGGAGTAGGTCTTGAGGTCAATTGACCTTATAAAAATAAGTTTGCTTAGGTCAACACATTTCTATGTATCCTATTTTGCTGATTCAAGCGAATCATGTTGCTGTAGACCCACACGGGCTTGGCTTTGTAAGATAAATATAGAAAAGTAATGTGTGAGGAGGCGCTGTTCGGTATGGAGCGCTACAACGAATTAAGACAAGGTGAAACAGGTGCTTGGGTCAGCATTATAGCCTATGTGATCTTATCTGCTGTCAAACTGATCATTGGGTATGTGTTTCATTCAGAAGCCCTTTCCGCAGATGGCTTGAATAATACGACAGATATCATTGCTTCGCTTGCCGTATTAATTGGGCTGCGTATTTCTCAGAAGCCACCTGATGAGGATCATCCATACGGTCATTTTAGAGCTGAAAATATTGCGTCACTTGTGGCTTCCTTTATTATGATGCTTGTCGGGCTTCAGGTTTTGCTGAGTGCAGGCCAGTCGCTTTTCTCATCAGAGCATCAAACGCCTGATATGATTGCAGCTTGGACGGCAGCAGGAAGTGCTGTTGTGATGTATGGCGTGTATATGTATAACCGTAAACTGTCTAAACGAATTAATAGCCAGGCGCTATATGCGGCAGCGGCTGATAATAAATCAGATGCTTATGTGAGTATCGGGACGTTTGTCGGAATTATCGCCTCTCAATTTCAGCTGGCGTGGGTTGATACGCTTGCTGCGTTTGTGATTGGCTTAATTATCTGTAAAACGGCGTGGGAGATTTTCAGAGATGCGTCTCATTCATTAACGGACGGTTTTCATATAAAAGATATGTCTAAATATAAAGAGACGATTGAAGCGACACCAGGAGTGGGCGATTTGAAAGACATTAAAGCTCGTTATCTTGGAAGTACCGTCCATGTGGATGTGGTCGTTGAAGTAGAACCGCATTTAAACATCGCAGAAAGCCATGATATTGCAGATGAAATTGAACGCAGAATGAAGCAGGAGCATGATATTCTACACTCTCATGTTCATATGGAACCAGCAAGTGAGCCTAAAGAGGAGCAGAAGTCTTTTCCGTCGTGAGAAGGCTTCTTTTTTCTACGTGTTGATGTTACATGCAAATGCGTGTTGTATGGTAAAGTTAGACTATATGAAAATTGACGGAAACGTGATAGGAGGATCAGGATGGCATTTGATGAACCGATGCATTCAGATTTACAAAAAATCGTAGATAACATCAATAAAGTGATGGTGGGGAAAAAAGATATTGCGATATTAAGCCTTGTTGCGATTTTGGCGAAGGGGCATGTGCTATTAGAGGATGTGCCTGGCGTTGGGAAGACCATGATGGTTCGTGCTCTGGCAAAATCCATTGGGTGTGAGTTTAAGCGAATCCAATTTACGCCTGACCTTTTGCCTTCAGATGTAACAGGTGTGTCGATTTATAATAAAAAGACAAACGAGTTTGAATTTAGACAAGGACCGATTATGGGGCAGATTATTTTGGCTGATGAAATCAACCGAACCTCTCCTAAAACACAATCAGCCCTTCTTGAAGCGATGGAAGAAGGCAGTGTCACAGTGGACGGAGAAACGATGCCGCTGGCAGATCCTTTCTTTGTGATGGCTACGCAAAATCCAGTGGAGTATGAGGGAACCTATCCACTTCCAGAAGCGCAAATGGACCGTTTCTTATTTAAGCTGCAGATGGGGTATCCAACCATGCTTGAGGAGCTTGAGGTGCTGAATTTGCAGGAGAAACAATCGCCAATTGACACGCTTCAGGCAGTCATGACAAAAGATCATATCCATGCTTTGCAGCAAGCGGTTCAGACCGTACATGTGGATGCATCGATTAAAGAATATATTGTCGAAATCGCCCAAGCGACGCGAAATCATTCGTCTGTCTATTTAGGCGTGAGCCCAAGGGGTTCAATTGCATTGATGAAAGCGGCTCAGGCGTATGCGCTTTTGAACAGGCGGGATTATGTGATTCCTGATGATGTACAGTATTTGGCGCCTTACACATTGCCGCATCGCATGATTTTGACATCAGAAGCAACATATGAAGGGAAGAAGGCGGAGACACTGTTGCGACAGATGATTGAGCATATTGGCGTACCAGTTCAAAAGTCGATGACTCAATGAAGTCACGTAATCGTTTAGCTTTTTCACTATGGTTACGGGTGATGATGCTCGTCATTCTCACGGCAGCAGCCTTTTGCTATGCCATGTTTCAGGGCGGTTTTGTGAGCTGGTTCCTTTTTTATGCATTTTCACCATATGCTTTGTATGCTTTGTTGTTTGCCCTTGTTCCACTTCGTGCAACAGCCAAAAGGACATTACAGCATACCCGGTTAAAGGCAGGGGATGTGCTGTCTGTTGACCTTGAAATCAAGCGGACGAATTTATTTCCGTACGTGTACGTCATACTTGAGGATGAACCGCCGGATACCTTTCATTTGCAGGAACAAATTGAAATGAAGCGAATGATCTTTCCTTGGTTTCGGAAAACGTGGCGATTTTCGTATCAATTCAATGACATTGTGCGGGGAGAGCATCAATTGACGGCGGTTAGAATCAAAACGGGTGATATGTTTGGGTTTGTTGAAAAAGAAGTGATTCTTCCACTAGAGAAAACATTGCTTGTGTATCCGAAAATGTTGGATATTCCTGTTGAATCTGCTACATCGGTGAATGAAAATGGAGGCAAAGCGTTGCACTCTTGGTTAAATGAACCGACAAATGTGACGACAGGTGTGCGTGAATACCAGCAAGGAGACCGTTTCGCTTGGGTGGACTGGAAGACAACAGCTAGAAGAGGTCAGCTTATGACGAAGGAGTTTGAACAGAATCAGACAAAGGATCTGGTGGTGTTTGCTGATTTTACAGATGAAGCCGCTTTTGAAACGATTGTGTCTATGGCCGCATCGGTTCTGCAAACGGCTGTGAAAAAAGGGGTGCCGGTAGGCCTTGTCCCGCTTGGGGATCAGCACTTATTTCGAGTGGGTCAAGGAGAGAGGCATTTACAGGACATGCTCTACTATTTAACAAAGGTGCAGTATCAGCCTTCTCGTGCACCTGATTATCAATCATTAACATCGAGTGAGCACCAGCAGACAGGAAAGTATGTGGTGACAGGTCATCTGCAAGAAGAGCTTGCTGCCATTTTACTTGGGAATCGAAACAGAAAGAACATCACTGTTCTTTTAGTGAAGAGAGCCGTTGATCGATTGACGGCAAAAGAAAAACAGCTTGTGGACCGGCTTAAAGCTTCTGGGATACACACGACCCTTTTATTTGAGGACCGGCTGCACGAAAGAACTGTGAGGTGACAAACATTTATGCTGCATATGCATCAGCGGCAAAGCCGTTTTGAGTTGTTCATCTATTATGCTGTCGCATTTCTGCTGCTTTGGGAGTGGCTTCGTCCGCTTCAAGATTTTACAGAGACGAGTCATACGTCTTATTTCATCATTTTTATAGGGCTTACGTGTTTGTTTACGTTCTTTCGATTGAAGTGGTATGTGACGTTTCCTATTTGTGCTGGATTGATCTTGCTCGCATTATATTTGATTTTTTATCAATCAGAGCCAAGTTATCTGCCTGCGCTGTTTGCTGATATTCAAGATAATATTTCTTTGATGAGCATGGGCATGTGGAGTGACATGTATCCGTCTTTCCGCACATTGTTGTTTTATATTTTGCTTTGGCTACTTGTTTATTTGCTTCATTATTGGGTTGTGTATCAGCAGCGTATCTTTTTCTTTTTACTGATGACGATTGTATATGTCACGATTCTTGATACGTTTACACCTTATGATGCGACTTTTGCGATCGTTCGAATTATGGTATTTGGCTTTTGTTTGCTTGGCCTGCTCTATTTCGACCGGCTTCGTTCGGCTGAAGGTGTGCGAGTGTCACAGAAAGCGCGTCTCAATTGGTTCTTACCCATGCTGGCACTTGTTCTTGTATCAGCATCACTCGGTGCGTCTTTGCCAAAATCTGATCCGAAATGGCCTGACCCTGTCCCGTTTTTTAAAGCGGTCACGAATCAAGATGGTTCTGCCGGGCAGAATAAGGTGGGATATAGTACGGATGATTCGTCGCTTGGGGGACCGTTTAGTGAGGACCGTACACCGGTATTTAAATGGAGCGGAAAAGAGCCGTCTTATTTTCGTGTAGAAACAAAAAGTATTTACACGGGGAAAGGCTGGGAGGATGCTTCAAATGATACGAAACCTACTCGGTTAAAAGGGAATGAAGTGCCGAACCAGTGGTTTACCAATCGCGTGAAAACAGAGGAGCATGAAACGAGAGTCGATATGGAATCAAATTATCGATTTAATCATGCTGTTTATCCGATTGGTACGGTTATGCTGACGCCAATGGAAAACATTCCACTACAAATGATGGGCAAAACGGAGAAAATTGTCCCGTCTACTCAAAACCCGCCCAAAAATTTAGGGAACTATCGAGTCAGCTTCTTATCACCTACATTTATCCTAGAGGACTTACAGCGGATCAAAGTACCGACCAAGCAGCAAGTGAACCAGCAGGTCGGACGTGAATACTTGCAGCTCCCATCCTCGCTGCCAGAGCGTGTGAAAACATTGGCGAACAGCTTAACGGAAACGAAGGATAATATGTATGATAAAGCAAAAGCGATTGAGGATTATTTAGGATCTGCGAAGTTTTCATATGAAACCCAAAATGTCGCTGTGCCTGGGCGTGACGAAGACTATGTGGATCAGTTCTTATTTGATACGATGATTGGCTATTGTGATAACTTTTCAACCTCGATGATTGTCATGCTTCGCTCGATTGGAATTCCGGCGAGATGGGTGAAAGGGTACACGTCAGGTCAATTATATGAAACACAGATGGATGGAAACAATGTGTATGAAGTGACCAATAACAATGCCCATTCATGGGTAGAGGTGTATTTTCCAAACCGTGGCTGGGTGACTTTTGAACCGACAAAAGGGTTCACGAACCCAGAGACATTTACGAATGAAACCACGGCTAACAACGACCAAACAGATGATCAACAGGATGAAAAAGATCAGCCCGCATCTGATCAACAAGAAAACGAGCAGACACAACAGCCGCAGCAACAAGAACCAGAACAGGCGGCAAAACAAGAGGAACAAGCAGCTAAAGCAAAGCCAAGTATGGTTCATGTTGGTTCAATCTTGGGCTACGCAGCAGGTGTGATTGTCTTTCTTGGTTTCATAGGCTGGATGCTTTACCGGTTCAGAGCAAGATGGCTGCCAATCTTTGTTGTGAGAAAGGTAAAACGTCTGCCAGATGAGGAAGCTTTTTTCTACGCATATGCTGCTTTATTAAAACAGCTAAAGCGCAGAGGGATCGAGAAAAAACCAGGCATGACGCTAAGAGAATTTGCTTCTTTGATCGATGACAAGGAAGGGAATCATCACATGTCTGAACTAACGCAGTTCTATGAGCGGGCGCTCTATCGACAAGAAGATGCGTCGGCGCTTTGGCGGCAGTCGGTGAAGTTATGGGAAAATTTAATAAACAGGAGATAGTCTTGACCCCGTACCTTCCTGTTGTTAGAATAGGTGAATATTAAAACCTTCTAAAATACATGAAATTGAAGCGTTCGGATGTGAGTCTGGGCGCTTCAAAAGCGTGATTTACACTGAGAGCAGGTTTTCTCCTCTCATTTTTTCTGTGCGTTTATAAAAACTATATTGGACATAGAGGTGACACCATGACAAATTTAGTAAATGAAATGATTTTGGTTCTCGATTTCGGTAGTCAGTACAATCAGCTGATCACTCGCCGTATTCGTGAATTTGGTGTGTACAGTGAGCTTCATCCGCACACTTTAACTGCTGAAGAAATTAAAGAAATGGCGCCGAAAGGAATCATCCTTTCTGGTGGACCAAACAGTGTATATGATGAAGGATCTTTCCGTTGTGACGAAAAGATTTTTGATCTAGGCATTCCAGTTCTAGGCATTTGCTACGGCATGCAGCTGATGACTCACTATTTAGGTGGGAAAGTAGAAGCGGCAAGCCAGCGTGAATATGGAAAAGCAGACATTCATATTAACGGAACACCTGCTTTATTCAAAGACCTTCCAACGGATCAAGTCGTTTGGATGAGCCATGGTGACCTTGTCGTTGAAGTACCAGAAGGCTTTACAGTTGATGCAACAAGTGCACATTGTCCAAACTCAGCGATGAGCTTAGCTGAGAAGAATTTCTATGGCGTTCAGTTCCACCCAGAGGTACGTCACTCTGAGTACGGAAATGATCTATTGAAGAACTTTGTCTTCGGCGTATGTGAGTGCGATGGCAAATGGTCAATGGAGAACTTCATTGAAATCGAAATGCAGAAAATCCGTGAAACAGTAGGCGACAAACAAGTATTGTGCGCACTAAGCGGCGGTGTAGATTCATCTGTTGTGGCTGTATTGATCCACAAAGCCATCGGCGATCAGCTGACATGTATTTTCGTTGACCACGGTCTTCTTCGCAAAGGCGAAGCAGAAGGGGTTATGAAAACATTTAGCGAAGGTTTCAACATGAACGTGATTAAAGTAGATGCGAAAGATCGCTTCTTAAACAAGCTAAAAGGTGTGTCTGATCCTGAGCAAAAACGTAAAATCATCGGTAACGAATTCATTTATGTATTCGATGACGAATCGGACAAGCTTAAAGGAATCGACTACTTAGCACAAGGAACTCTTTACACAGACATCATTGAGAGCGGAACAGCAACGGCACAAACAATCAAATCTCACCACAATGTAGGCGGTCTTCCAGAAGACATGCAGTTCGAATTGATTGAGCCACTTAATACGCTATTCAAGGATGAAGTTCGTGCTCTAGGGTCAGAGCTAGGTATTCCAGACGACATCGTATGGAGACAACCATTCCCAGGTCCAGGTCTAGGAATCCGTGTACTAGGTGAAATTTCTGAAGAAAAACTAGAAATCGTCCGTGAATCGGATGCGATTCTACGCGAAGAAATTGCTAACTTCGGCCTTGAGCGCGACATCTGGCAATACTTCACAGTCCTCCCGGACATCCGCAGCGTAGGTGTCATGGGTGACGCAAGAACATACGATTACACAATCGGTATCCGTGCTGTTACATCTATTGACGGTATGACGAGTGACTGGGCAAGAATCCCTTGGGATGTACTTGAAAAGATCTCGACTCGTATCGTGAATGAAGTGAAGCATGTGAACCGCGTGGTGTATGATATTACGAGTAAGCCGCCTGCTACGATTGAGTGGGAATAGATATAAAATAGAAATGAAGTTTTTACGCTGATTTAATGGGGATTTATGAGTTATAGGAAGGTTAATTTTTGTTGAACTTAATTGGTTACCCGCCAAACTCCCCGCCAAAAAATTGGAAGAGCGTGAAACCAAATACCCCTATCAAATTCTGATAGGGGTATTTTTTTAGAGTTAGCGTGCTCGAGTTTGATTTCGGATGACAAATTCTCAGAAAAAATATTGATTCGTACCATATCGTTAAGGTATTAAGACGTTGAGGTTAATGGTTTTATTACTCTAACTCTTAATTTAATAAAAAATTTCTCTACTAGGAAATTTTTTTCAAACACACCCCCCATATAGGGTGAAGGTAAGTAAGAAATAAGAAAGCACATATAATGGCTCTTTTGTTATTTTACTTCCTTTAATAAACATTTGAATTGGACCAGAGGCCAATTCGAAAATAGGAGGATTATTAATATGGAAAACAAATTATCAAATGTTTCAAAGTCTGATATCTTTCAAGTGGATAAGGCTCTTGAGAGCTGGCGTGATTCGGGTTTTGATTTATCTACGGCAGTAGGCGAGGTAGTTGATAATTCAATTGAAGCTGGTTCAAAGATTGTTAAAGTGATTCCTTATCAGAATAAGGCTGATAAAAGTATTAATACAATTGTGTTCGCTGATAATGGATTTGGGATTCAACCGGATATATTAGCGCAAACTTTAAAAATAGGTTTTTCGACTAGATATAATCAACGCAAGGGACTTGGTCGTTTTGGTGTGGGTATGAAAGTTGCTGCATTAAGCCAAGGAAGAAGGGTAGATATTTATACAAAGCCTTTAGGGGTAGACCGATATTATCATGCTTTTCTAGATCTTGACCTCATAGCAACAGAGAAACAAACTCACATTATTGCACAAGAAATTGATGGGTTTCCAAAGGAATATGTAATGCATATGGCGTGGGATGACGGGGCTCCTTTTGATTCAGGAACATTGATTGTTTGGTCTAAAATTGATCGTTTAACTAATGAAGGGAAATATGGAAATTCTGTAAGTGAATATATACAAGAATTAACAAAGTTCCTTGCGAGAGCTTATCGGAAGTTTATTGATCAAGGCTTAGTAATTCAATTAAACGATAAGTTTCTTGATCTATATGACCCATTAATGTTACTAGACAGCCCAAGGATTTCTAAACTCGTCGGTGAAAATAATTTGCCTGCTGATGTTATTGATCGATCAGTTATTGAAATCGATGGTGAAGAAGTAGAGATAACGGTTACTTTACTGCCAGAGGTTCTTAGGAAAGTCCAAGGAGAAGGTGGCTACAGGGGTTCTGCGTCAAGGTTTAAAGAGCTGTATCTAAAGGACCGTGATGGGAAAATTAGTATCCTAAGAAATGGAAGAGAGATCTATTTTGATCCAATTCAAGGTATGTTTCCATCTAGGATTGAAAATATTGACAGATTTATTGGAGTGGAAATTAGTTTTCCTGCAACCCTTGACGAATATTTTCAAGTTCGGAATGTTAAAAGGGGAGCAGTTCCTGTTGGTAAGTTGAGGGCAGAAATTCGTAAGGTTCTAGATAAACCAGTTAGGGCTGCTCGTAAAGAGATACAAGCTGTATTTTCGAAAACAAGTACGGAAAAAAGAAAAAATGATATAGAACATACTCCAGCAACAAAAGCGGTAAAAGAAGCTGAAAAAACTGCTATACCTGGAAGAGCTCGTTTAAATACGCCAAAAGAAGAAGTAAAAGAAGTTATTAACGATATACTTGAAGATGCCGGGATAGACTCTGATACAAACAAAGAATTAGCTGACAAAATGACTGCGCAAATTGATGAGCAACCCATTACTTTAGTAGACTCTTCATGGCCTGGAAAAGAGTTGCTTGATATAACACATTTTAATGGTAAAGCAGTAATAAAACTAAATCATCGACATCCATTTATTAAACAAATTTATAATCCTATAAAAGAAGCGACTAGCCAAGAACCTTCTACGATTAATCCTGATGAATTGATTGAGCTTGCAAGGAAGGTTGAAGCTGCAATCGATGTTTTATTTATGGCTTATGCTAAAGCTGAGAATATGCACGCAAATCCAGATGATGTGTATAGTGATTTAAGAACACAATGGGGCTTCTTTTCAGGGGCTTATGTTCGCGAATTGTTAAAATCGTTTTAATAAAACAAAAATGACTACAGGATAACTTTCCTGTAGTTTTTTTAATGGAAATTTTTCTTTTACTTACATCCCATATAAAGTGAAAGCAGGAACGGAAAGTTACTGAACTCTTAAACTCTAGAAAAAATTGCAATTTAGGAAAAAAACATGTAAAATGGAGTTATCTGTAATCGATCCCGAGGACGGCTACAGCAAAAGTATGTAACTAGGTTCTAACTTTCCAAAAAGATTCAGTGACCGACTATATTAGCGGACACTAGAAATGGGGTAAAAAAATGAATGAAAACTATCTACAAATGAGTAATGATGTTGTTGATGCATTAATTCTGTTGGACAACATGAGAGCAAAATCTCTTAAATCCTCAAGTGGTTACTACCAAGTTGAGCGAATTGAGCAGGCAATGGACTATCTTTTGAATACGCCTTTAAAACAGGGTAATCCAAAAACCATTGTACGAGATGTGTTAGGGAGTGCTGGCTCTAAAATTCGCAATAGAATTAATGTAATTAAAGAAGCAAGTGAGATGGCGGGCATTTCATCACTTGTAATCAATCAAACTATTAATGACCATGAAAATTTCAAATTGGAAGTAACTGATGAAATTAGCCGTACAGCTCTGAATGAGCAGGCAAAGGTTGTTTTAATTGAACTTGCTTCAGGTAAGGATGCTGTAGATTTAGCAGAATACTACAATATCAGTGTTGAGGCAATGCGAACGAGAGTTAGTAAAGCAAGGAAGGCATATAAAAAAGAATTGGGTCTTGTCATATGAAGCCAAGGTTATATAAGTTTACTCCATGGCTCATTCGTCTCCTAATTCCGAAAGGATTCAAAGGAACCTATATTCTTTACGCAAAGGTTAAAAATGTAGTAGAACCAATCTACGTTGGCAGATCTGATACGGATTTGCAACGCAGGTTATTGAACCACCCTTACTCACAAATAGCTCACTACTTTGAATATTTCACCTTCGATTCAGCTGAAAAGGCTTATTTGTCAGAAACGGCTTTATACCATTGTTTTGAAGGTGCTATTGCAAATGAGATTCACCCTGCTATGCCAGCAAACACTCATTTAAAGTGCCCTTTTTGCAATAAGACTTATAATGACACACTTAGCAATAGAATTAATTTAATCTCCTAAATAAGTACTAGTTAACTTGCTTAATAGAGCCAAACGAATTTCATAAGCGTTGGCTCTATTTTTAATTAAGTAGGAACTCACTTAATTCTTGTTCATTTTGAGGTTTTAATTGATTGTAATTTCCTATGCTATCAAAATGACCTTCCCAAAATTCAGTCACTGTCCATTTTTCATCATGGTTTACATAAGGCTGAAGGAAATATCGTTCAACGAACTGTTTCCAGCATCCTAATGGTTTGAAAAAATGAAAAAGTGAATACATCGTAACGTCCCAATAATCTTGAGAAAATTTATAACGGCCCGTATTCATCCAATGTGGTAATACGATGAAGTTCCCAATGCAGTGGGTGTCAGTAGCGAATTTTTCAAACTTATGTTTGATATGAGAATAATAAGTTAGTGTTTTAGAATGATTGAAAGTCGTTATAAAGGAATTCATTGTTTCTCCACGGATCAAGTTGTAACGGTCTAAATTAAGTTGTTATTTAGGCTCTGGCTTATAATCAGTACTCCAAAGTAATTGATAAATATTAAAAGGTTCTTTATCGCAGTCAGCTTTACGACCAGTTTTTTTAGTGACATTACAGATTCCGATTTCTTTCAGTGTACGGCTTTTATAATCTAATATTAACTCAATTGAAGATTTATCTTTCGGTATCGGCTCTTTGATATAACTTTGTTTAAAATCCCATTCCCAAGGCTTGATTTCAAGTTCTTCACACTTTTCAAACCAGCCTTCTATCCATGTGTTCCTATTCATTTCTTTCCTCCTGTTCTCCTTATCAATCGAACATTTTTTTCATCCTTAATCTTTTCCACAACACCACCGCAAGAACAAGCAAAATGACACATTGAATGGATAGTAAAAGCATTTGCATTCCGACAGGCGTATTTCCATTTGTCATCTGATCCACGATATTATGAACCGCGTGCCATACGATCACCCATTGCAAGCTGTTCGTGAGTGCAACGATTTCAGCTGCAACGAATCCAAATAAGAAGGCGAAAAGGATTTGTGCGACGGTTAATGTGATGCTTTTTCCGCTTAGCAGATTCGCAGCATGACCAAGTCCGAATAGTACGGCGGAGCCCCATATGGCAGTGCGCAAGTTGATTTGTTTTAAATATTGAAACAGAATGCCTCGAAAGATTCCTTCTTCAAAAAGACCGACACACACCATGAAGAAACAAAGTGCTAGAAAGGAAGAAACAGTTAAATCCTTGTTGAATCCAGCAATAAACGGAATGGCCTCGATGATAAGGATCGGAAATATCCACATACCAAGAGAGCCTTTTCGAAAACCTATTTCTTTCAAGTGAAAACGACTTTTTTGAATAATGAATAGAAGTAAAAGACACCCAGCTAGCATGGCGCAGCCATTGATGATATAGATGGTCATTGGATCGGTCACTTGTTTTATGGATATATAGACACCTGCACTTGTTGGAATAATTAAAGAAAACAGCAGTAGAAGTACAGCTTTTCGAATGATTGTCATTGGTTTCATTGTTGATTCCCCCTCTAATGTCAGAGTAGTGGAATCAAGCAGGAGCCACAATGAAATCTTCCTAACATGTCAATTTTTAGCCCTAAGATGCGCTTTAAGATGTTGTTCGTTTCTTTCGCTGCTGTAAAAGGTCGTTGATTTCCTCAGCGGTTGCTTGATCTTTTTTATACAATAGGTACTTGATCACAAAGAATAATGCCATAACCACAAGGAAATTCACGATGAATGAAAGGAGACTGATTTCAGCGCTGACGATGATGATGGTGGTCATAATCATACACATCACAAGGACGATATATAGAATTTGTTGAAAAAGAATCCGTTTATGACTGTACGTTTGTTTTGGGTATAGCAAGAAGGTCAGGGCGCTTGAAAAAAAGGAACTGAACATGATGGCTTGTAAAATATAGATGGGCATCGTTCCAAACGTGAAACAGTAAATCAATACGAGTGCAGTAAAGATTATACAAAATGAGATCAAAAGATTTGTGATATAACGTTTCATTCTGTTCACTTCCTCCGTAATCCAAGCTTCTCTTTTAATGCTTGGATATAAAAACGTGAAATCATTACTTTTTCTTTATTTGTAAGGCTTGCTTCAAAACGGCCACTCGTTTTAGGAGAAATAGCGGCAATAGAATCTATATTTAGAATCATCGATTTTGAAATCCTGACATAATCGTGCGCTTCAAGCTGTTTTTCAAGTTCAAATAACTTTTCCTTTAAGAGAAACACTCCATCTGACGTATACAAGAACGATCTTTTATCAACGCTTTCTATATATAAAATGTCGTGATAATAGACCTTTTTCACTCTTTCTTTCGTGGGTTCTTGTGCTAAGAAATAGGGGGCTGACTGCTCCACTTGCTGGACAAGTTTTTCAATCGCCGGATTCAGCTCATAAATGTGAAAAGAAACATACTCTGGTTGCGGCTTTTGGATGAAATGAATATCCGTTTTCATTTGTTTCTCCTCTGTTTAATAGGATTTTTCGTAATCTCTCTTCAAAATCGAATACATATACACATCATCGAATCCCTTCTGACCCAATTCATACTCTCTTAATAAACCCTCTTGTACAAAATGTATCTTCTCCAATAATTGAACAGAAGACGTATTTGCTGGATCAATGATCGCTTCAATCCGATTCAAGTTCATCTCCTGAAATCCATACCGCAACACCGCAGTAATTGCTTCCTTCATGATGCCTTTTCGCCAATGATCTTGGTGTAATTCATAGCCAATTTCCGTACGGCGGTGCTGTTTTTCTAGATTGAGAAAGCCGCAGCTGCCGATGATGGCTGGATTTTCTTTTAGAGAAATGCCCCAGCGGATGCCTGTTTGTTCTTTGAAGA
Organism: Bacillus sp. iso_77; assembly: GCF_056173625.1. Taxonomy (NCBI): domain Bacteria; kingdom Bacillati; phylum Bacillota; class Bacilli; order Caryophanales; family Bacillaceae; genus Bacillus; species Bacillus sp. iso_77. The sequence goes on from NZ_CM149683.1 coordinate 637,508, forward strand.
TATTGTCATACCATTTGATTTCCCCTTTTGTGTCCTCGATGGTTTCATGTGCATCAATGCCCATGTAGCGGCACACGGTTTCATTGGATAAATAGATGTGCATATCCTCAGCATCTGTGATCGTTGCTTGTTTTAAGATCAGTCTTTCGGTATGTATTGTTGGAAATGATTGCGGAAAAGTGATTTTGTTCATGCGTTTATCCTCCATGTGATGTCTTTTGTTCTGTACATGCCTTACAATAAAAAACCCCTTCATTTCTTAGCCAAGCCTTTACTTCTGTCATTCCTCGTCTCTTTGGATAGACCAGCTTAACGTACACTTCTTCGTTACCTTCTATTTTCTTTTGGCAGCTAGCACAAGCAGGTTCTTCAAATAGAAACAATCAATATCCTCCTTTTTGTAGATATTTCTTCCATTATATCAAATGTTCAACATGATCTTTGCTGCCCAATCTTCACTTTCTCGATTTCTGTCCGACATATGCTAAGTAAAAGAAATTTTTGTTTGTTGAAACCGTTTGTGAGAAACCTTGCTCTAACAGGTGTAGGAGGTGTGGATGAGATGAAGCAAGTGCGTCTAATTAAAAAAGCACAAAAAGGGAATGTCCCGGCATTTGAGACATTAATGCTGATGTATCAAGAGCGTTTATATAAAACGGCTTTTCTCTATACAAGAAATAAAGAGGATTCGTTAGATGCTGTTCAGGAGACGGTCATTAAAGCATTTAAGCATCTATCGGGCTTAAAAGAACCGGCTTATTTTTCTACATGGCTGACTAGGATTTTGATTCATACGATTTTTGCGATGAAGAAAAAGCAGCAAGATGTTGTTCCGTTTGAACAGCATCATGAGAGCGTTGAGCGGCATGATTTTTTGGAAGACAAGCTGGATTTAAAAAATGCACTAGATGTGTTAGATGAGCAATATCAGCTCGTGATTCAGCTATTTTATTTTCAAGATTATTCAATTTCGATGATTTCTGAGCAGATGGGTGTGCCTGAAGGAACGGTCAAAACGCATTTGTATCGAGCAAGAAAGTTATTAAAGCAAACATTGGAGAAGGAGGAGAGTGTCGATGGAACGAAAAGAAATGAAAAAGCTTTATGATGAGATTGATGTACCAAAGGTTGAATTGACCTCTGCGGTTCGCCAAGCAATAGGAGATTTGAAAGCGGAAAAGAAAAGAAATTGGTTTAAATGGAATTGGAGAACGCCAATCTATTCAGTTATCGCCCTGGTTGTCCTTTACTTTTCATCAGGCTTCATTTTTCCTTCTCTTAATACAGCGATGGCTCGAGTGCCGTTTGTTGGACAGTTATATATGATGTTTCACGATAAAGTAGGAATGTCTCTTTTTCAGAGTGAGTTGGTGAAGCATGTCAATGAGGGGGCTGAATCAAGAGGGGTTACTGTGAAAGTGAACAGTGTGTATTATGATGCCGGGCGACTTGTTTATACGTTTACTGTGGAGAACTTGAATACAAAGGAAGATTCTGTACCATTCATAGTCAACAACTTCGATCATAAAAATGACACTTTCCAACCGAGTTACGACAATCAAGGATTGAAAAAAATGAAAGATGGCCGCTATGTTGGGCAGACAGAAGTCTATACAAATGGACAGACGATCAAACAAGGTCAGCAAGTGCCACTTGTCATTTCGAAGATTGGGGATATTGTAGGGAATTGGCGCTTCAAATTACCTGTTGTCAAGCAAAAAACCACCTTATTAGTGGGGCAAAAAGACGTGTCTATTTTAAACGGCCGTTATCAAATAAGAAATGTAAAGGTAGAAAATGGAGTGAATGGCTCTGCTATTCAATATGCCATTGATTACAATGGTTTTGCCAAAGATGATAGAGTTAGTATTGATAGAATGAAGGATAATTTAGGTAATGAGTATGAGCTTGAGATTGGAACCGTTTTAAGAAAAAAACAACTGACTTCTGACAAAACTAGAAAAGATCATTTGACAATTTTGAATCAGCCGATCAATCCAAAGGCGACTGAATTGACATTTTACACAGATGTGAGATACGAACGAGAATACAGCCACATCATTCCTCTCAAGACAAAGCTGCCTGTTCAGTTCAAAACAAAACACCATGGCATCGGAATCAAAATCATTAAGATAGAGCAAAAAGACCGTTCTGTGAATGTTGATTATCAATTTACTGGAGTAGATCAAAAAGAATTAGATCAGGATGTGATGGAGAATATAGGTGAATTCATTGGATTAGGCGATGTTGAAAAGATGAAATCATGGCCCGATCCACAAGCAGACTATGAAAGCGGATATTACTTGAAGGGGAACCATGCGAAGGTGACGAATTTAAAGACAGCTTCCATGCAATCCACCTTTGAATTTGATGATAAGAATTTAGAGACTTTATCATTAAACCATTTTTCTTTTAAAGAATATGGGCTTTATCTTGATTTGACTGAACTGAACATGTTGGCACCACAGAAGGCGATAACGGTAACCATTCCAGTCAAAAAAGAAACATCAAAAGCTAATCGATAAATCAGAAAGCGAACATAATTACACATGTTCGCTTTTTATCTGTTGATGCGCCAGTCGATGACGATTGAACGAGTACCGAATCAACATCAATGCAACAAAACTAGCTATCCCACCAATCCAACTTAAATTCGTTACATTTGTATATTGAATAATCAGACCACCCATTGATGAGCCAAGCATCATGCCGATATTCATAATTGCTGTATTAAAGCTCAGCACAGTTTCCGATGTTTCGGGTTTTAGGGAGATGAGATAAAATTGCTTCGCTGGTGTTGTCGTCCATGTGGCGGTGCCCCAAATGGCGAGCGTGATGAAGACGCCAACTACAGAAAATTGTGTAAAAGATAATGCAAAGAGCATGAGCATCTGAACCGTGATGCTGATTGAAATGGTTCGGTTTGGTCCCCATTGATCGACAGCGTATCCGCCAAAGCGTGATCCGATAAAAGCAGAAATCCCTAAGACGAGCAAGGCAATGCTTGTCATTTCGAGCGTAAATCCGGATGTCTGTCGCAATAATGGCGAAATGTAGGCAAATACCATTGTGTAACCTAAAATCCAAAAGGCTGTCGTGGCTAATCCGCTTAACACCCTACGGTCTTGAAGAATTTGCATTTGCTGCTTAAATGGCACATGGGAATGTCCCTCCATAGGCGGTAATAATCGATACAGAAGAAACAAGAGACAAGCGGTTCCTATTGCAATGATGAGAAAAATGGCATGCCAATCTACATATCCTGCTAAAAATGTTCCAATCGGTACACCGAGTACTAGTGAAACTGTAAATCCAGTGATCACCGTGGCCATCGCACTCCCCTTTTTTTCTGGCGGGGCGAGCTGCGCTGCATAATTTGTTGCGAGTACAATATATAAGCCGCCACTCATGGCCATGATGACCCGTGAGAGCATGAGCAGCATAAAGTGATGGCTAAAAAAAGCAAGCACATTCCCTGCTATAAACATGGAAATCGCCGATAAAAGAACCTTTTTTCGATTCAATTTCGATGTGGCCATGACTAAAAAGAGGGCACCCACGGCATAAAAAAGAGAATAGATGGTGATGAGCTGTCCCGCAACCGGGATGGAGATGTGCAGATCGTCAGAAATGATGTCCAGTATGCCTGATACGACGAATTCTGAAGTGCCTGTGACGAAAGAACCGACGGCTAAAAGAAATATGAGCAATGGATAAGATGTACTTTTCATTTTGAACCCTTCCTTTATGTTGAAACGTTGTATTCATTTTAAATTCCGTGCTAACATAAGTAAAATTGATGTTTTTCATGAAAGGGATGAGTGATTACTCATGAGCTTTGTTCGTTTCGAAACGATGGCTAAGGTGGTCGAGCTAGGCAGTTTTACCGCTGCAGCTGAAGCATTAAATATGACACAGTCTGCCGTGAGTCATGCGGTGGCAAGTTTAGAGACGGAGTGGGGCGTGTCTTTATTCGTGCGTGACCGAAAAAAGGGCATTACGCTGACAGACATCGGTGAAACCCTTCTTCCGCATATAAGAGAAGTGCTAAATCGAGTAGAGAAAATTCAGCAGGAAATTGCGCTCACCAAAAATATTGAATCTGGCTTGATTAGGATTGGAACATTTGCCAGTGCATCCGCTTGTTTGTTGCCAAAACTGCTTGTGAGCTATCAGAAAAAGCATCCAAAGATTGAATTTAAATTTTATGAGGGGACATATGAAGAAATATTGGAGTGGCTCGATTCTGGCATTATTGATGTTGGGTTTGTTGTAAAAGGTAAAGCGGATGAAGCGTTTGATCTATTGCCACTTATGAAAGATAAAATGGTGGTCGCCTATCACGAAAATCATCGTTTTAAGCAGCAACCAATTGTAGATATGGAAGAATTAGCGGACGAACCGTTTATTATGCCAACTGGCATGTATCAGTCCCATGTAGAGGATATTTTTTCAGAGGCGCAAATCAAGCCGTCTATTTTATTTGAAGTGCATGATTGTACGACCATTGCCCGCATGGTTGGGGAAGGACTTGGTGTGACGATAGGTCCTGAATTATTCCTAAAAACGCAACAACTTGTGCAGATCAGTCATCTGAATGTATCGCATCATCGTGAGGTGGCGCTTGCCTGTCCATCGCTCACGCAATCTTCTCCTGCTGTGAAGGCATTTTTCGATGTAGCAGAAACGGTTTTTGCCAGAATTCAGTGATGGGTGTATAAAGAACTAGATGTGATTTTCCAAATTCGTGTAATAAGACGAATGAAGCGGACATTTCTTTGAAAAATGTTCGCTTTTCGTATTGTGTTTTAAAAATGAAGTTGGTACAATAGACACAGAAATCAAATAGATAGAAGTCGTATAATGGCGGGGATATGGCCCGCAAGTTTCTACCAAGCTACCGTAAATGGCTTGACTACGTCAATTCACACTCGTTTGATATAAATCATGCATTGTTCTTGTTTGATGTCACGGTCTGAATTCACATTGTAGTCAAGCGTCCCAAAAACTGTTGGGGCGTTTTTTATTTGACTTGTGAATGGGGCAGACTAAAGCAAAAGGACATGAAGGGAGTCAGTTGGCTTTGAAACAGTTTTTTCAGTTTGATGAGTTAGGTACGAATTATCGCAGAGAGATCATCGGCGGTTTAACGACATTTTTGTCGATGGCTTACATCTTGTTTGTCAATCCGATCACACTTGCTTTAGTAGCAGTACCGGATTTTCCAGATAAATTACGAATTGATCAGGGGGCTGTCTTTACAGCTACGGCGTTAGCTTCTGCGGCAGGTTGTTTCCTGATGGGATTGATCGCCAGGTACCCGATTGCGATTGCACCAGGTATGGGACTGAATGCGTTCTTCGCTTTCTCAGTGGTTCTTGGTATGGGGATCTCATGGCAGGCAGCACTTTCCGGTGTGTTTGTTTCAGGATTGATTTTCGTTGCTCTTTCTTTAACAGGTTTTCGTGAAAAAATCATCAATGCCATTCCGAGTGAGCTGAAGCTGGCTGTTGGTGCAGGGATTGGTTTGTTCATTACATTTGTGGGTCTTCAAGGCTCCGGTATTATTGCAAATAACGATAATACGCTCGTTTCGATTGGAAATATTCATAGTGGTCCGGTATTGTTGACGGTATTTGGAATCGTTGTGACTGTCATTTTAATGGTTCTTCGAGTGAATGCAGGTGTCTTCATTGGGATGCTTGTGACAGCCATTGCTGGAATGATCTTTGGTCTTGTGCCAGTTCCATCTCAAATTATCGGAAGCATTCCAAGTTTGTCTCCAACCTTTGGTCAAGCTTTGATTCACTTGCCAGATATTTTCTCCATTCAAATGCTTGTGGTCATTTTAACGTTCCTATTCGTTGGGTTCTTTGATACAGCTGGTACACTTGTGGCTGTGGCGACACAAGCTGGTTTAATGAAAAATAATGAGCTGCCTCGTGCAGGAAGAGCGCTTCTGGCGGATTCTTCTTCTATCGTCGTCGGTTCTGTTCTTGGTACATCAACGACGACGTCTTATGTTGAATCTAGTTCAGGTGTTGCTGCGGGTGCCCGCTCTGGTTTTGCAGCCGTCGTGACAGGTATTTTCTTCTTACTTGCGATGTTCTTCTCGCCACTATTATCTGTCGTGACATCGAATGTAACGGCACCTGCTTTAATCATTGTCGGTGCACTGATGGTAGCACCTCTTGCAAAGATCGCATGGGATCGTTTTGAAATTGCGGTACCGGCCTTCTTAACCATGATTATGATGCCACTCACATATAGTATTGCAACAGGGATTGCGATTGGTTTCATTTTCTACCCGATCACCATGATCTTTAAAGGAAAAGCAAAAGAAGTGCATCCAATTATGTACGGACTGTTTGTCATCTTTATTCTATATTTTGCTTTCTTAAATCATTAATGGTTTGTCTGAAACAGCAGCTCATGGAGGCTGCTGTTTTTTGTAGGGAAATTTTAAAAACATAGTTGACTTATAGGAATTATGTGTTTATGATAAAAAGACATAATTCGCTGATTGGATCACCAAAGGCGCTTTGATTTCCTTTTTTCTATAGAAGGGTTCAGAGTGCCTTTTTTCTTGCATTCATTATAACGGGAGGGGATGACTTGTCACGCTGGCTTAGGCAGGTGATTGAGCGGAAAAAGCAGGTATTGATTGAGCAGCTCCTTTTATGGGGGCATGAAGAAAAACATGAAGCGCTCATGCATTATACGATTCATGAGCTGGAAAATGAGGTTCTCTATTTAAAAGAGCGAAAGCAAAATTAGTGGGATGGGGGATGAGCGATGGATGAACAAAAGCTGAATTTTATTTTATCTGCCTTAAAAGGGATTGAATACGGGTCGGTGGTGATCACCATTCATAATGGACAAATTACACAAGTCGATACGACAGAAAAGACTCGTTTCCCAGCACACCAGGAGAATCTTCGGATTCAGAAAGCAAAGCAGGGGCGCTATCGTTCATGAAAAGTTATGAAAGATGATGAAAAGCTGATCCACTCATCAGCTTTTTTGTTTTGTCTTATTTTCTCTCCATTTAAAACCTCTTCATTCTTTTATCCGTCTATTCGTATGAACGTCAAGGAATCTTGACTGAATAGAGAGACTCCGCTACTTTAATAGGAGTCATCCGGACAGGTCACCTGAGCCTGTGCGGATTGTCTGAGATAGGAGTTGATATGGGATGTTAGAGAAAGATCAAGAGCAGGTCACATTTGAAACGAAAAACGAAAACGAAGAGCCATCAATAGATCGAGAAACGAGGCAGTCCCGCCTCAGCCGCAGTGCTGCAAAACGAGGAAGAACGGCTAAGCCAGCTGATGAAGAGCGTTCAGCCATTCAGCGCATTGCAAGAAGTGTAGGAGGTGCGTTTAAGCGCTATGGCTCATATGGGCTCGCAATGTTAAAATCACCGAGCCGTGCGATCCATCAAGCGGACACTTTACGCATGAAGTACGCCTGGATTTCAATTGTGTTATTCAGTGTGTTTTTTGCTTTAGGCAACTACGTTCAATTAAAGGCGTCAAAGACCCGTTTATTAGGTTTTGGTATTCATTATTCTTTTGGTGACGCCTTTTTGAAGGTAGCGGTCTTTACACTCATTTTGTTAACACTGATGATGCTGACGGTTTGGGTGCTCGGTAAGTACATGCTGAAAGGGAACATATTGCTGAAAGAAGTGATCATGAAGTTCGGTGCCATGCTTGTGCCGGTTTTGGTTTTATCTATCCTTTGGCTTGTATTTGCCATGCTGAATATTCCATATGTAACGGTGATTTTATCCGTCATGATGTTTTTTGGTCTTCAGCTGATTGCTATTGTGCTCTTCCGCTCCATTCAATCAGAGCAAGATGCTGTACGGGGAGACTTGATGTATGCCGGCTGGGTCTTTTTGTTGATTGAGCTCGTCATCATTGCCCTTTTATGGGGCATTGTCGGAGAGTATTTGATCCCATCACTTGTTCCGGTTAGGTTTGGATAATAACACGTTTCAGCGTGTAGACAAATCTTTGCGATGTGTCAGTCCTGCGTGACGGTGCTCACGAAAGTGAAATTCGCTTCGCACCGGTACTCGTCCTTCTTAGAATTCAAAAGTTTCTATCACGCTGAAAAGAAGACAAAGGGTTAAAATAAAGTTCATTTTAGCCCTTTATCAACCATCTAAAGCCTCCTTTTGAAAAAGGAGGTTTTTCATGTTGAGAAGAGGAAAAAACGGGTAAACTCTTGGTAACAAAGACCACCCCTTGTTGTCGAAAGATATATGTGTTTTTCTCGCGCAAATTTGATTGTATCAAGGTTTGTTCTCTAGTAGAATATGGGGTGCTTTATTTGATTTTTAGTGCAGGGGGTTCGAATCGTGCTTCAACAACTTTTATCCAATGCGTTCACCGTGGTTTTGATTATTTTAGTGATTAACATTGTCTATGTCTCTTTTTCCACTATGCGTTTAATTTTAACAATGAAAGGCAGAAGGTATGCAGCCGCTTTTGCTGGTACTGTCGAGATGCTGATTTATGTCATTGGTTTGAGTATCGTATTAGATAACTTAGATCAAGTACAAAATGTCATTGCGTATGCGCTAGGTTATGGAATTGGAATCATTGTCGGGATGAAAATTGAAGAGAAGCTGGCACTTGGCTACATTACTGTGAACGTGATTACAAAAGAAATCGATCTAGATCTCCCAAAACAATTGAGAGAAAAAGGATATGGCGTCACCAACTGGGTAGTAGGAGGTCTTGAAGGAGACCGGTCAGCGATGCAAATTTTAACACCGAGAAAATATGAACTGCAATTATATGAAACGATTAAAACGCTTGATTCAAAGGCGTTTATCATTTCGTATGAGCCCAAAACGATTCATGGTGGCTTCTGGGTGAAGGCTGTGAAGAAAAGGAGAATTAAAGAATGACCGCAAAACCAAAGAAAAAGAAATTCTACGTGGAAGACAACATGACGATTGATCAAGTGTTGTCCCAGATGGCGGAGGAAGGCTATTCACCTGTCCGACGAATGGAGGAGCCCATCTTTCAGGAAAAGAAGGAAAATGGGTCGATTCAGATCATTCCGATTGGGAAAAAAATCGTATTTGAGGGAAAAATACTCTAAATCCGAACATTAAAACGACGACTTCATAGATTGTTCGATAAATCCGTTGACATCATGAACATCCGTTGTTAAGATAAACATGAAATCAAAACACGAGCCTCATATAATCTTGGGAATATGGCCCATAAGTTTCTACCCAGTTACCGTAAATGACTGGACTATGCAGGATAGTGAACAAAACTGACATGGCGTTTTAAAAGCGAACAGCGCTTACCATGGCCCGGTTTGTGTTGCTTCCTAACAATGCAATACAAACCGGGCTTTTTTGTTCGGCGTTTGACAAGCTGCTTAGGTTTGGGAAGCGTGTCAAACGATACAAAATCGAATAATAGCTTAAAGGTGGGGACAAAATGAAGCCGCTTGTAGGTGTCATCATGGGAAGTACATCTGATTGGGAAACAATGAAACATGCGTGCGATATCTTAGAGGAATTAAACATTCCGTATGAAAAACAGGTTGTATCCGCACATCGGACACCTGATTTAATGTTTGAATATGCGACTGAAGCAAGAGGTAAAGGACTCAAGGTCATTATTGCCGGTGCTGGAGGCGCAGCACATTTACCGGGGATGGTCGCAGCAAAAACGACACTGCCGGTCATTGGTGTGCCCGTACAATCAAAAGCATTAAACGGGCTGGATTCCTTATTATCCATCGTTCAAATGCCAGGCGGTGTACCTGTTGCCACAGTGGCAATCGGCAAAGCCGGTGCAACAAATGCAGGGCTTCTAGCTGCACAAATGATTTCAGCATTCGATGAAGCCGTTGCAGCACGCCTTGAAGAAAGAAGAGAGCAAACAAAACAAACTGTATTAGAAAGCAGTGATCAGCTTGGCTAAGCAGACCATTTTTCCAAACGCAACCATTGGTATCATCGGCGGCGGACAGCTTGGCAGATACATGGCCGTCAGTGCAAAGCAAATGGGCTACCGGGCAGCAGTTCTTGACCCTGTCACACTTTCTCCTTGTGGACAGGTTGCTGATACAGAAATTACAGCCGCATACAGTGACCTTGAAGCGATCAGGCAGCTGGCGGACATCAGCGATGTGGTCACATATGAATTTGAAAATATTGATTATGATGCCCTCAATCAGCTGAAGGAAGAGGCGTATTTACCGCAAGGAAGCGAACTCCTTCTTTTAACCCAAAACCGTGAAACGGAGAAAAAAGGGATTGTAGATGCAGGCTGTGAAGTCGCCCCTTATCGCATCGTTCATGATGAGAAGGAGCTGAAAGATGCAGTAAATGCGCTTGGTTTGCCAGCTGTGCTGAAAACATGCAGAGGCGGTTACGACGGTAAAGGACAGTACGTCATCAAAGAGAAGGATCAGCTTCATGAAGCGGCTGCACTTCTCACGCATGGAACGTGCATTTTAGAAAGCTGGGTTCCTTTCCAAATGGAACTGTCCGTGATTGTGACGCGGTCTGTTCAGGGGGAAATTGCGACATTCCCAGTCGCTGAGAACATTCATAAGCACAATATTTTATTCCAAAGCATCGTGCCTGCACGGGTAGATGGCAGCATTCAGGAGAAAGCAAAAGAGCTGGCAACAACGCTTGCTGAAAAGCTAGGGTTGGTCGGTACGCTTGCTGTTGAACTGTTCCTGACAAACGAAGGGAAGCTGCTCGTCAATGAACTGGCACCGCGCCCGCATAACTCTGGACATTACACATTGGATTTATGTGAGACGAGTCAGTTTGAACAGCACATTCGCGCCATATGCGGTTTGCCGCTTGGCGGAACAGCTCTTTTATCAGAGGGTATGATGGTGAACTTGCTGGGCGATGAAGTGGACATCCCAAAAGAACATCCTGAGCTTTTAAAGGAAGCGAAGCTTTATCTATATGGCAAACATGAAGTAAAAGCCGGCCGCAAAATGGGGCATATGACATTTATGAAACAGCTTGATGATAAATGGATGGCAAACATCACAAAGATATGGACTGAAAGAGATGGAGGAAACGGGAAATGATCGAACGTTACGCACGACCAGAAATGTCAGCAATCTGGACAGAGGAAAACAAATTTAATGCATGGCTTGAAGTAGAAATTCTCGCTTGTGAAGCTTGGGCAGAACTTGGCATCATTCCGAAAGAAGACGTTGTGACTATGCGTAAGAATGCAAGCTTTGATATTGATCGTATTTTAGAGATTGAACAAGACACGCGCCATGACGTGGTTGCCTTTACGCGTGCTGTATCTGAATCTCTAGGAGAAGAAAGAAAGTGGGTTCATTACGGGCTAACATCTACAGACGTAGTGGATACGGCGCTTTCATATCTATTAAAACAGGCGAACGATATTTTGCTCAAGGACATTGAGAGATTTGTTGACATACTAAAAGAAAAAGCAAAAGAGCACAAATATACAGTCATGATGGGCCGTACGCACGGTGTACACGCTGAACCGACAACATTTGGCTTGAAGCTTGCTCTTTGGTACGAGGAAATGAAGCGTAACTTAGAACGTTTTAAACAAGCAAAAGCTGGCATCGAATACGGCAAAATCTCTGGTGCTGTTGGCACATATGCGAACATCGACCCGTTTGTTGAGCAATATGTATGTGAGAAACTTGGCATCAAAGCTGCACCAATTTCAACCCAAACCTTGCAGCGTGACCGTCATGCAGATTACATGGCTACTCTTGCACTCGTCGCAACAAGCATTGAGAAATTTGCTGTTGAAATTCGTGGTCTTCAAAAGAGTGAAACACGTGAAGTAGAAGAGTTCTTTGCAAAAGGACAAAAAGGATCATCAGCGATGCCTCATAAACGAAACCCGATCGGTTCTGAAAATATGACGGGGATTGCCCGTGTCATCCGTGGTTATATGCTGACTGCTTATGAAAATGTACCGCTATGGCATGAGCGTGATATTTCTCATTCATCTGCTGAACGCATCATTTTACCAGATGCAACGATTGCACTGAACTATATGCTGAACCGTTTCTCTAACATTGTGAAGAATTTGACGGTGTTCCCTGAAAACATGAAACGCAACATGGACCGCACACTTGGCTTGATCTACTCTCAGCGTGTTCTTCTTGCACTTATTGATACAGGTATGGCACGTGAAGAAGCATATGACACGGTTCAGCCAAAGGCGATGGAAGCTTGGGAGAAACAAGTACCATTCCGTTCATTAGTAGAAGCAGAAGAGAAAATCACTTCACGCTTAACACCTGAACAAATCGCTGACTGCTTCGATTACAACTATCACTTGAAAAATGTCGATATGATTTTCGAACGTCTAGGTCTTGCGTAAGAAATGGGCCGCCTGCTAGTCAGGCGCCTAATCCTGAAAATTGCCAACATTCAAATTAGGAGGCCAATCTGAATGACTGTGAAACAAGAACTTCTCTACGAAGGCAAAGCGAAAAGAATCTATCAGACCGATGACGAGCATATTTTATATGTCGAATATAAAGACTCAGCTACAGCATTTAACGGTGAAAAGAAAGCTGAAATTGAAGGCAAAGGCAGACTGAATAACGAAATTTCCAGCTTGATTTTTCAAATGCTACATGAGAAAGGGATCAACAATCACTTTGTGAAACGCCTATCTGAAACAGAACAGCTCATTCAAAAGGTAGACATCGTACCGCTTGAAGTCGTTGTGCGAAACGTGGTGGCAGGCAGTATGTCAAAGCGTCTTGGAATTCCAGAGGGAACGAAACTGGACACACCTTTGATCGAGTTTTACTACAAAGATGATGCACTCGGCGATCCGCTCATTACAGAAGATCATATTCGCATTTTACATGCAGCGACACCTGAGCAGGTCGAGGAAATGAAACAAATCACAAGACAAGTGAATGAAGAATTGAAGCAAATCTTCTCAGATTGCCATGTGAATTTAATTGATTTCAAGCTTGAATTCGGAATAGATCACGAGAATCGTATTTTGCTAGCTGATGAGATTTCACCTGATACGTGCAGGCTTTGGGACAAAGACACAAACGAAAAGCTTGATAAAGACGTGTTCAGACGAAACCTGGGCGGCTTAACAAATGCATACGAAGAAATTTTCAAAAGACTTGGAGGCCATAAACATGTATAAAGTGAAAATTTTTGTCAGCTTAAAAGAGAGCGTTCTTGATCCACAAGGAAGTGCCGTGCAGCGCGCTTTGCACAGCATGTCTTATCAGGAAGTAAAGGATGTCCGTATCGGGAAATATATGGAGCTAGTCATTGAGAAATCAGAACGTGACTTAGATACAGTGGTCAAAGAAATGTGTGAAAAATTGCTTGCCAATACGGTGATTGAAGATTACCGCTATGAGGTGGAGGAGGTTGTCGCACAGTGAAGTTTGCAGTGATCGTCTTGCCTGGCTCTAACTGTGATATCGATATGTACCATGCGATTCAAGATGAGTTAGGTGAACAAGTTGAATATGTATGGCACGACGAAACGAGTCTTGATGGTTTTGACGGTGTACTCGTACCAGGCGGTTTCTCTTATGGGGATTACTTAAGATGCGGTGCGATTGCTCGTTTTTCTAACATCATGCCGGCTGTGAAAAAAGCAGCTGCGGAAGGAAAACCTGTTCTTGGTGTTTGTAACGGGTTCCAAATTCTTCAAGAGCTTGGCATTCTGCCAGGCGCAATGAGACGGAATAAAGATCTAAAATTTATCTGTCGTCCAGTTGAACTCATTGTAGAGAACAACGAAACGCAATTTACAAGCGGTTATCAAAAAGGTGAATCGATTACGATTCCTGTAGCACACGGTGAAGGTAACTTCTACTGTGACGAAGACACGTTAGCGAAGCTGATTGAACGAGGCCAAATCGCTTTCACTTACGGTGACGATATTAACGGCAGTGTCAATCGAATTGCAGGTGTAACGAATGAACAGGGCAATGTACTCGGCATGATGCCGCACCCTGAGCGCGCGGTTGACTCATTACTAGGCAGCGCAGACGGACTTAAATTGTTTCAATCTATCGTGAAAAATTGGAGGGACACTCATGTCACTACTGCTTGAACCAAGTCACAAGCAAATTAAAGAAGAGAAATTGTATCAGCAAATGGGATTGAGTGATGAAGAATTCGCTTTAATCGAATCCATTATTGGCAGGCTGCCAAATTACACAGAAACAGGTATCTTTTCTGTCATGTGGTCAGAGCATTGCAGTTATAAAAACTCAAAGCCTGTTTTAAGCAAATTCCCGACAAAAGGAGAGCATGTTCTTCAAGGTCCTGGGGAAGGCGCTGGAATCGTTGATATTGGAGACAACCAAGCGGTTGTATTTAAAATCGAATCACATAACCATCCATCTGCAATTGAACCGTATCAAGGAGCGGCAACAGGTGTCGGCGGAATCATCCGTGATGTATTCTCCATGGGGGCTCGTCCAATTGCGGTATTAAACTCTCTTCGTTTTGGTGAACTGACTTCACCGCGCGTGAAGTACTTGTTTGAAGAAGTAGTGGCAGGGATTGCAGGCTATGGAAACTGTATCGGTATTCCAACAGTCGGCGGAGAAGTTCATTTTGATCAAAGCTATGAAGGCAACCCGCTCGTTAACGCGATGTGTGTAGGGTTAATCAACCATGAAGACATCAAGAAAGGGCAGGCAAAAGGTGTTGGCAATACGGTCATGTACGTTGGTGCTAAAACGGGACGTGACGGGATTCACGGTGCAACATTTGCGTCTGAAGAATTTTCTGATGAATCAGAAGAAAAACGTTCAGCGGTTCAAGTCGGCGATCCATTCATGGAAAAACTTTTGCTTGAAGCGTGCCTTGAAGTCATCAAAAACGATGCGCTCGTTGGAATTCAAGATATGGGAGCGGCTGGCTTAACAAGCTCAAGTGCAGAAATGGCGAGTAAAGCAGGTTCTGGGATTGAGATGAATTTAGACCTCATTCCGCAGCGTGAAACAGGCATGTCCGCATACGAAATGATGCTGTCTGAATCACAAGAGAGAATGCTTCTAGTCATTGAAAAAGGCCGTGAGCAAGAAATCATTGATATTTTCGAAAAATACGATCTTGAAGCGGTATCAGTCGGTCATGTGACAGACGATAAAATGCTTCGTTTACTCCATCAAGGAGAAGTGGTGTGTGAGCTTCCTGTTGATGCTCTTGCAGAAGAAGCACCGGTTTATCACAAGCCGTCAAGTGAGCCTGCATACTATCGCGAGTTTTTAGAAACAAAAGTCGAAGCTCCAGCGATCACAGATGCAGCAGATACATTGAAACAGCTGTTAAAGCAGCCAACGATTGCGAGTAAAGAATGGGTTTACGATCAATACGACTATATGGTTCGTACAAACACTGTCGTTGCACCTGGCTCTGATGCGGGTGTGCTCAGAATCCGTGGGACGAAAAAAGCTCTTGCGATGACAACAGATTGTAACGCACGTTATCTCTACCTTGATCCAGAGGTTGGCGGGAAGATCGCCGTCGCAGAAGCTGCACGTAACATTGTCTGCTCAGGCGCTCGTCCGCTTGCAGTAACAGATAACTTGAACTTCGGTAACCCGGAGAAACCAGAAATCTTCTGGCAGATTGAAAAGTCTGCTGACGGCATTAGCGAAGCTTGCCGTACATTAAGCACACCGGTCATCGGCGGTAACGTCTCTTTATATAACGAGTCAAATGGTACAGCCATTTACCCAACGCCAGTTATTGGCATGGTTGGTTTGATTGAAGATACAGCTCATATTACGACTCAATCGTTCCAACAGGCAGGCGATGTGATTTTCGTCATTGGTGAAACGAAGGAAGAATTCGCAGGCAGTGAGCTTCAAAAAATGACAGAAGGCCGTATCTACGGAAAAGCACCAGAAATTGATTTGGATGTAGAACTGGCGCGTCAAGAAGCCCTATTAGCAGCAATTCAAAACGGACTTGTTCAGTCAGCACATGATGTGTCTGAAGGCGGTCTTGGTGTAGCACTAGCTGAAAGTACATTTGGAACAGATGGTCTTGGCGCTGATATCCAGCTCGATCTAAACAGCGCTGCATCACTATTCAGTGAATCACAGTCACGTTTTGTCGTCACAGTGAAACCAGAAAATCGCGAAGCGTTTGCTGCGGCTGTGCAAGATGCAAAAGAAGTCGGAACGGTCACAAATGATGGTGTATTCACTGTCAAAAATCAAGAAGGACAACAATGGATTCATGCGGCAGTCAACGAGCTTGAACGCGCATGGAAAGGAGCGATCCCATGCTTGCTGAAATCAGAGGCTTAAACGAAGAATGTGGCGTCTTTGGGGTTTGGGGACACGAAGAAGCCCCGCAAATCACATATTACGGATTGCATAGCCTTCAGCACCGAGGACAAGAAGGTGCGGGAATTATTGCAACAGACGGTGAAAACTTGACGTCACACAAAGGCCTTGGACTGATTACGGAAGTGTTCCAAAATGGTGAGCTTAAGGATTTAAAGGGAAAAGGTGCGATCGGACACGTTCGGTATGCGACAGCAGGCGGAGGCGGCTTTGAGAATGTGCAGCCCCTCTTCTTCCGCTCGCAAAACAATGGCAGTCTTGCCCTTGCTCATAATGGAAACTTGGTCAATGCAACGCAATTAAAACAGCAGCTAGAGAACCAAGGAAGTATTTTTCAAACGTCTTCTGATACCGAAGTGCTCGCTCACTTAATTAAGCGTAGCGGATATATGGATTTGAAGGATCAAATCAAAAATGCTCTGTCTATGTTAAAAGGAGCTTATGCTTTCCTAATCATGACAGAAACAGAAATGATCGTAGCGCTTGATCCGAACGGATTACGCCCACTTTCACTTGGTATGCTTGGGGATGCTTATGTTGTCGCTTCTGAAACATGTGCATTTGATGTCGTCGGTGCTACCTATTTACGAGATGTAGAGCCTGGCGAAATGCTGATCATTAATGATGACGGCTTAAAATCTGAGCGTTTCTCGATGAACATTAACCGCAGCATGTGCAGCATGGAATACATTTATTTCTCAAGACCGGACAGCAATATCAATGGCATCAACGTGCATAGTGCGAGAAAGAATCTTGGTAAGAAGCTTGCAGAAGAAGCACATGTCGAAGCAGATGTCGTGACAGGTGTGCCAGACTCCAGTATTTCTGCAGCGATTGGCTATGCCGAAGCAACAGGTATTCCATATGAGCTAGGTTTAATTAAAAACCGTTATGTTGGCCGGACATTTATTCAGCCGTCTCAAGCATTGCGTGAGCAGGGCGTGCGCATGAAGCTGTCTGCTGTGCGCGGGGTGGTCGAAGGCAAACGTGTCGTCATGGTGGATGATTCCATCGTACGCGGAACCACAAGCCGCCGGATTGTGACGATGCTAAGAGAAGCGGGAGCGACGGAAGTGCATGTACGCATTAGTTCACCGCCAATCGCTCATCCGTGTTTTTATGGAATTGATACGTCTACACACGAAGAGCTGATTGCATCATCTCATTCAGTGGAAGAAATTAGACAGGAAATCGGTGCAGACACCATTGCATTTTTATCTGTAGACGGTTTAATGGACGGGATTGGCAGAAAGTATGATGATCCGCAGCGTGGTCAGTGTTTAGCATGCTTTACTGGAAAATACCCGACCGAAATTTATGAAGATACTGTCCTTCCTCATGTGAAGGAAACAGTCCTGACGAAATAATCGAATAATGGAGCAGCAGTCAACGTGATTTGATATGCTGCTCTTTCATTCTGCCGAAAATACATGAAAGACAAGCAGATAAAAGGAGTGAATGGGATGTCAGAAGCATATAAAAACGCCGGTGTCGACATCGAAGCAGGATACGAAGCTGTTAAACGAATGAAAACACACGTAGAACGTACAAAAAGAGCAGGTGTAATGGGGGCTCTAGGCGGATTTGGCGGTATGTTTGATTTATCTGAACTGCCATACAAAAAGCCCGTTCTTGTCTCAGGAACAGACGGTGTTGGTACGAAATTAAAGCTAGCATTTTTAATGGATCAACACGATACGATCGGTGTAGATGCTGTTGCTATGTGTGTGAACGATGTGCTTGCACAAGGGGCAGAGCCGCTCTTTTTCTTAGATTACTTAGCAGTTGGAAAAGCAGATCCTTTGAAAATTGAATCCATCGTCAAAGGTGTAGCTGACGGATGCGAGCAGTCTGGTTCAGCGCTTGTCGGCGGAGAGACAGCAGAAATGCCGGGTCTTTACACAGAAGAAGAATATGATATTGCTGGATTTTCTGTAGGTGTCGTTGAAAAGGATGAAATCGTCACAGGAGAGAACATCAAGGAAGGTCATTTGCTGATTGGACTCAGCTCTAGCGGAATTCATAGCAATGGCTATTCTCTTGTACGAAAAGTATTGCTGGAAGACGCAGGACTAGACCTTCACCAAACATATGAACCTTTTACAAGACCGCTTGGAGAAGAGCTGCTCGAACCGACGAAGATTTATGTCAAGCCTGTTCTTAAACAAGTGAAAGCTGGCAAGGTTGACGGTATGGCACATGTGACAGGCGGTGGCTTTATTGAGAATTTACCACGTATGCTGCCTGAAGGGCTTGGTGTTGAGATTGATAATGGCTCATGGCCGGTCCCGCCTATTTTCTCCTTTATTCAAGAAAAAGGGCAATTAAAAGCAGAAGAGATGTTCAATGTATTTAATATGGGTATCGGCTTTGTCCTAGCCGTCAAAGAGGATGATCTCGTCGATGTGATCAGCGGACTTGAACAAGGCGGAGAGAAAGCCTTCCTTATCGGACGAGTTCAAAAAGGAGAAGGCGTCACTTTCGGTGGTGGAAGCCTCTCATGAAAAAGTTTGCGATCTTCGCCTCTGGAAGCGGGACAAATTTTCAAGCCATTATTGATACGTTAAAAGAAGAACAGTGGCCGGCAAAAGCCGCCATTGTGATCTGTGATAAACCGGGTGCGAAGGTGCTGGAGCGGGCAGAGAAAGAGGGCATTCCGTCCTTTTCTTTTACGCCGAAGGCTTTCCCGAGTAAAGCCGCTTTTGAGCAAACCATCATTGAACAGCTGAAGCTGCATGAAGTGGAATGGATTTTCCTCGCTGGGTATATGCGACTGATCGGTCCGACATTACTTGACGCATTTAGAGGGAAAATCGTGAATATCCACCCTTCTTTACTGCCAGCATTTCCTGGACTCGATGCGATTGGACAAGCCTATCAAGCAGGAGTCAAAGTAGCTGGCATCACGGTTCATTATGTCGACGAAGGCATGGATACCGGCCCGATTATTGATCAAGCAGCCATTCATATTGAACAAGGGGAAGACCTTGAATCCATTGAAAAAAGAATGCATGAATTAGAACATACACTATATCCAAAAGTGATCAAATCACTTTTAGAATTATCTTAATGAGGTGACAAAGGCATGACGATCAAACGCGCATTAATCAGTGTTTCCGATAAAACAAATCTTGTACCTTTTGTGAAAGAACTAACAGAACTTGGAGTTGAAGTGATTTCAACTGGTGGTACACACAAACTTCTTCAAGAGAACGGCATTGATGTCATTGGTATTTCTGAAGTGACTGGCTTCCCAGAAATCATGGACGGACGACTCAAAACGCTTCATCCGAACATTCACGGTGGACTGTTAGCAGTGAGAGAAAACGATGAGCATATGGCACAGATCGAAAAGCACGGCATTCAGCCGATTGATCTTGTCGTTGTGAATCTATATCCATTCAAAGAGACCATTTCCAAAGACGATGTCACGTATGAAGAAGCGATTGAAAACATTGATATTGGCGGACCGGGTATGCTTCGTGCTGCTTCTAAAAACCATCAGGACGTCACGGTGATTGTGGACCCGCGTGATTATGATTCTGTCGTTCAACAAATCAAAGAAGGCGGCGTCTCACTAGAGAAAAAACGTGAGCTTGCAGCAAAAGTATTCCGTCATACAGCTGCTTACGATGCCCTGATTGCGGATTATTTAACGAACTTTGTTGGCGAAACAGAGCCAGAACAGTTCACAGTCACATTTGAGAAAAAGCAATCTCTTCGTTATGGAGAAAACCCGCACCAAGCGGCGACGTTCTATGAAAATGCGCTTCCAAGCAAAGGCTCTTTAGCTACTGCAACGCAATTACATGGAAAAGAACTTTCCTATAACAACATCAAAGATGCAGATGCAGCACTTCAAATTGTACGTGAATTTACGGAGCCAGCGGCTGTGGCTGTAAAGCATATGAACCCATGTGGTGTTGGGACAGGGGAAACGATTGCAGAAGCATTCGATCGTGCATTTAAAGCAGATGAAACATCTATTTTCGGCGGCATTGTGGCGCTTAATCGTGAAGTAGACAAACAAACGGCTGAGGTGCTCCATACGATTTTCTTAGAAATCGTCATCGCACCATCGTTCAGCAAAGAAGCACTTGACGTGTTAACAGCGAAAAAGAACCTTCGTCTACTAACATTAGATGTAGAAGCAGATCTTGGGAAAAAAGAAAAGCAGCTCACAAGTGTTCATGGTGGATTGCTCGTTCAGGATATCGACACATACGGCTTAGAGGAAGCAACGATCTCTATCCCAACGAAAAGAGAGCCGACTGAAGACGAATGGAAAGACTTAAAGCTCGCTTGGAAAGTCGTCAAGCATGTGAAATCAAATGCCATCGTTCTAGCGAAGGATCAAATGACAGCAGGTATTGGTGCTGGTCAAATGAACCGTGTTGGCTCGGCTAACATTGCGATTGAGCAAGCAGGTGAAAAAGCGAAAGGAAGCGCACTAGGCTCTGATGCGTTCTTCCCAATGGGCGATACAGTGGAAGCTGCTGCAAAGGCAGGCGTTACAGCGATCATCCAGCCAGGTGGTTCCATTCGTGATGAAGAATCAATCCAAAAAGCAGATGAATACGGCATCGCCATGGTCTTCACTGGCGTTAGACATTTCAAACATTAAGGGGATGACAGTGTGAACGTATTAATTATCGGCAGAGGCGGAAGAGAGCATACCATCGCATGGAAAGTGAATCAAAGCGAACTTGTCAGCCAAGTATTTGTCGCACCCGGCAATGATGGAATGACAGACGCTGCGAAGCTTGTCCCAATCGACGAGGGCGATCATGAGGCGTTAATTCGTTTTGCAAAAGACAATAACATCGGTTTAACAATTGTCGGTCCAGAGGTTCCATTAATTGCAGGTGTCGTCGATGCATTTGAAGAAGCAGGACTCAAGGTATTTGGACCGAATGCAAAAGCCGCAGTCATTGAAGGCTCAAAAGAATTTGCAAAAGACTTAATGAAAAATTATGAGATCCCGACAGCCGCTTACGCCACTTTTACATCGTTTGAAGAAGCGAAGGCATATGTGGAAGAAAAGGGTGCCCCAATTGTCATTAAAGCAGATGGGCTTGCCGCAGGAAAAGGCGTGACAGTGGCCATGACGCTTGAAGAGGCAATCAACTGCCTACATGACTTTTTAGAGGATGAAAAGTTTGGCGATGCGAGTGCATCGGTTGTCATTGAAGAATTTTTAACGGGTGAAGAGTTTTCTCTGATGGCCTTTGTCAATGGAGAAAAGGTGTATCCGATGGTGATCGCACAGGATCATAAACGGGCATTTGAAGATGACAAAGGACCAAACACCGGCGGGATGGGCGCTTATTCACCGGTTCCACAAATTTCTGATGAAGTGGTACAAAAAGCGGTGGAAGACGTCGTCAAACCAGCAGCTCGCGCGATGGTGCAGGAAGAGCGTTCGTTTACAGGCATTTTATATGCGGGCTTAATGCTGACACCAGAAGGCTCTAAGGTCATTGAGTTCAATGCACGCTTTGGTGACCCTGAAACGCAAGTAGTGCTTCCTCGTCTTGAATCAGATCTAGTTCAAGTCTTCCTAGACATTCTAGATGGAAAAGATGTGGACTTGCAGTGGAAAGACACAGCCGCTGTCAGTGTCGTTCTTGCATCAGAAGGATACCCGGAAGACTATGCAAAAGGCACGCCAATCGGTGCTTTGCAAACAACGGTCTCTGATGTCGTCACCTTCCACGCAGGAACAAAAAAGGAAAACGATCAATTCGTCACAAATGGCGGCCGTGTAGCAAATGTGACCGCATTTGACGACACATTTGAAGCGGCAAGATCAAGAGTGTATGAAGCGGTTGAAGAAATCATTCAGCCAGGTTTATTTTATCGCCGTGACATTGGCGCCCGTGCGCTGAAGGCTGCGGGGAAAAACGTTTAATCAAAACACCTTTCTATCTGACGAGATGGAAAGGTGTTTTTTCTTCTTCTGTTCATAGGAGGGATGCGGGCAGATGATGAAGAAGTAGTATGGGATCACGAATAGATTTAGGGAGGCAACATGGAAATCAAAGCATTTATCATCTTTGCAAATGTCATGCTTGTTTTATATCTCATAACTATAAATAACATCATGGTGACTGCCATTAAGCAGAATAAATTGAAAAAAAGCTTTGCCATTAGTTATATGATCCTATCCATTTTTTCTGGCATTGCTATTTCTTCATTTTTAATTTGGAAGTTTTTCATTAGCTAAGAGGGGAATGAGTGTATGGTGCAATTGAAGAAACTTGCAAACGAGCGTTTTTCTGCTTTGATCTGTATGGATCCATTTAACGAGCGAATTCGTTTGGATGACTATAGCGGCAGGGTGCAGGATGTGATTCAGTCCGTGCTTCAGGAAGCGGCGGACTGCAAGGCGTCTAAGGTTATTGTAAAAGTAAGGCGTGAGCATATGCCGCTTTTTTTAGCAAAAGGCTTTCGGCTTGAAGGCGTGTTTTCTCATTATTTTCTCGGAAGTGATGCGTACGGCATGTCGCTTTTTCTGACCGAAGATCGAATGAACAGCCCATTTTGGCTGAAGGAAGATGAAATCGTTGCGTCTATTCAAGAAAAGCCGATGAAAAAAGACCAAGGCGTGTGGCAAGATGAGTATGTAATGAGGAAAGCCGGTCCAGAGGATGTGCACAAGCTGGCAGCGCTCTATGATACGGTCTTTGAAACGTATCCCACGCCAATGAACGAGCTAGATTACATCCGAAAGGTAATGGAGGAAGGGACGGTTTTTTATGCTGTTGAACATGACGGTCAACTTGTAAGTGCCGCATCCGCTGAAATCAATGTGCCGTATGGTCATGCAGAATTAACAGATTGTGCAACCCTTCCCACATACAGAAAACTAGGATTCATGCATCATTTGATTCTAGCCCTCGAACAAGAGCTTCAATCCATGCACATTTATGTCTTTTATTCTCTCGCCCGTGCACTGTCCTATGGAATGAATCAAGTATTTTATCAGCTCGGGTACACATACACCGGACGCTTTCAAAACAACTGCTATATTTTTGACAAAATTGAAGATATGAATCTATGGGTCAAAACGCCAAATGAATCATGAAATGGTTCTCATCTGATCAAGCAGACCAGATAGGCGGTACGCCATGATACTCAGCTGCAGCTTCATCCGATCATCAGTGGATTTGAGGCTGCAGCCTGTTCTCGTTTCAATTTGTTTCAACCGGTAGCTTAACGTATGCCGGTGAATAAACAATTCCCCCGCTGACTTTTGAATATTTTCATTGTGTGCCAAATACACTTCGAGTGTATGAATGAGGTCAGCCCCTTGTTTTTTTGTATAAAGCAGCGGGCTTAACAGCTCCACATAAAAGTCATGCAAATTCATTCCGGCTTCGTTCATTTCAAGCAGCATCCCATATAGACCGAGCTTCTGATAATGAATGATGCTGTCATCTGTTTTCAAAAGAGGAAGAAGCCTTGCTGCATACTGGGCTTCTTTTGCACTTTTAGCAAAGAGACTGATCTGGTCGTAGGCTCTTCCAATGCCAATCACAATGGGATGGACGGGGAAAAAATAAGACCAAGTACTGCGGCATTCTTCTGATGCGCGATACCAATTTGTTTCTTGATACGTGTTTTTCCCTGCGGGTGTCAGAACGAAAATGGAATCAAGCCTTGCCTTTAATAAAAAGGGAATTTGTCTGCGTTCAAAAATGGATGTGAGCAATTGGGATAGGCGCTGCACCATTTGATGATCGAGCTGTGTGTGCTGATGCTGAAATTGAAAGTAGATGACGACTTGTTCTTCGCTCATATCATATTGCAGCTTTCTTGCTTGTTCGATGACATAACTTTCTTCTGTGTATTGCTGTTGCAGCATATCATCCAATAAATGCCCCTGCATTTGGTTTTCTGTATCTTGAATGGCTTTTTGTTTCAACCATTCAATCGCATACACCGCACCGGCATGCTCAATGGCGATGGCATCGAGATGGTGCCACGTCTCTTTTTTCTTTAACGCCACAATGAACCCGAAAATATCTCCCATTGCAATCACAGGGCATGCAGCTAGAACAAACGCACCATATGTGTCATAGACGAGCCGGCCTTTTTCCTCTGCCTGCTTGAGCAGAGAAGAAGTTTCTATCGGTTCGTCATCTGTTAGAAAGCCAAAAGCAGGAGAATAGGTCACTTCGTCTGTTTCGAGATGAGCTGCTGTTTGGTGCAAAAACACATCCAGTACGACGATATTTGCCGCTGTGAGATGTGCCAGTTCATCTGTAATTTGCGTGACATTTTTATTGCTCACATTTAAATGGGTCAGTCTTTGATGAATCGCGGAAGAATATTTGAGCTGATGGAGCTGACTGCTGACGATTTGTTCTAGAACGGCTTTTGTGATGTCTGAAAAATTGACATGGGGCGGAATCTCGATGAGCGGAATACCGCTATTTTCGGCGGCTTCAATGAGTGATGCGGGAATTTCCGTTAAGTACACTCCTTTATAAATGGCAATGGCTGAAAGACGATGAGATTGAATTAATTTTTCAAGCCGGATGCGTCTTTCTTTATTTTCTGTCAGCCCAAATCCAGTTGTAACAAGTAATTCTCCTTCGGAAAGTCTAGACGTGTCCTCAATAATTTCCACAATGGTCACCCACTGGATAAGACGATCCAGTCCATTTTCTCCAGCAAGCAGTTTGGTTTCTTTCATCATATCGAGCGAGAGTGCATCTTTGACGAGAATCGCCATAGACTCATGACCTCCTTTTGAACACTCTTATACACCATGTATAAAAAACACATGTGAAATTCGGGCATATGGCGAATGGAGGATGACTGCCCTCTTGATTAAGCTAATCTTATACCAAGTATACAAAATTTTCTTGCGATTCATGTAAAAAGAAAAGTGCAGCTGCTGACAAGAGAGGGAGGAATGACAAAGTGGAGACCCGGGATTACTTAATCAAACCGATGTTAAATCAGCAATATCCTGTGGCTGTGAGAGGAGAGGGGATTTATTTATATGATCGGGACGGAAAAAAATATATAGATGGCTCATCAGGGGCAGTCACGGCAAGTATTGGACATGGCATACAAGAGATTATTGATGCGATGACGGAGCAAGCGAAAAAGGTGAGCTTTACGTACAGGTCACAATTTACGAATGAACCAGCGGAAGAACTAGCGTATGAATTGAGTACAATTTGCCCAGGTGATCTGAACTGGTCTTTTTTTGTAGGGAGCGGTTCAGAGGCAACGGAGACTGCTATGAAAATGGCGATTCAGCATTGGCAGGAGCAGGGGAAGACGGAAAAAAATCATATCATCTCAAGATGGATGAGTTACCACGGCATTACATTAGGGGCGCTGTCAATGTCAGGTCATATTGCAAGGAGGGAGCGCTTTGAACCACTGCTTGAAAAGCACCCAGTGCTGTCACCGCCCTATAGCTACCGGTCATGGCTGCCAAAGGAAGACAGCAAGCAGGTCGAGTGGTATGTCCAGGAATTTAAGACCGTCATCCAGCGTATAGGAAAAGAGAGGATCGCCGCATTGATTGCTGAACCGATTGTTGGCGCAGCGGGAGCGGCGCTCCTGCCGCCAGACGGATATTTCGAAGCGATGAAGCGTGTCTGTGAAGAAAACGACATTTTAATGATCGCAGATGAAGTCATGACGGGCTTTGGACGAACTGGGAAAATGTTTGCGATGGAACACTGGGGCACGGTACCAGATATCATGGTTCTCGGAAAGGGCATGAGCGCAGGTTATTCTCCAATCGCAGCAGTTGTCTCAACGGATCGTGTGATGGCACCGATTATCAGCGGCTCCGGCTCTGTCATGGCAGGGCACACATATAGTGCCAATCCGCTTTCAGCAGCTGTTTCATTAGCTGTCATTCGATATATGAAAAAACATCAGCTTCCCGACCGGGCTGACCTTTCTGGGCGATATCTTATGAATGCTTTAAAAGATCTGCAAGTAAATCATTCCATCATAGGAGATGTGAGAGGGAAGGGATTGCTTATTGGCATTGAGTTTGTCGCAGATCGTTTATCCAAAACGCCATTTCCTGCACATGCTCAGATAACCAATCTCGTCGTTGAAACGGCAAAACAAAATGGACTGCTGGTGTATCCAGCAAGCGCTGGAGAGGATGGGGTTGGAGGCGCAGCGGTTATGATCGCACCGCCGCTTTCCATCACACAGCAGGAAATGGATGAACTCATTGATTTATTCGGGCAGACCATCACACAAGTCGAACAAGAAGTGATCAATCGAGGGTTTTTCCCATCTGCTATGTAAGGAGGAACGAACATGAACAAAACTGTGGGTTTGGATGAAGTGATGACGCGATTAAAAGATGGCATGACCATCATGTTTGGCGGATTTGGCGGCGTGGGTTCACCACCATCGTTGATTGATGCCATTTTGGAAGCAAATATTCAAGATCTGACATTGATCGGAAATGATGCAGGTTTCCCGCAAATTGGTGTGGGCAGGCTCATCACAGAAGGAAGAGTGAAAAAAATCATCGCCTCCCATATCGGCTCAAATCCCATTGCAGGACAGAAAATGCAGGCTGGTACATTAGACGTTCATTTTTATCCGCAGGGCATTCTTGCAGAAAAAATCAGAGCAGGCGGAATGGGGCTGGCGGGCATTGTGACAGATGTTGGGATGGATAGCCTGAATCTCGATGAGAAACAATTGGTTCAACTGAATGGGAAGAATTATATGTTAGAGCCTGCGCTCACAGCGGATATTGCCATCGTCAATGCCTACAAAGCAGATGAAGTGGGAAACCTGATTTTTGATAAAAGCGCACGGAATACAAACCCGATTGTGGCGATGGCAGGAGACTGGACCATTGCGGAGGCAGAAGAAATTGTGGCAGCGGGGCAGCTCGATCCAGAAGAAATCGTGACGCCAGGCGTATTTGTGAATCAAATCGTGCAATCAAAAGGAGTGAACTGGACATGGGCATGGGAGACATCGATTTAAGACACCGCATTGCTAAAAGAGCAGCACAAGAAATTGAAGATGGCATGATTGTGAATCTTGGGATCGGCATTCCGACCCTAGCAGCAGATTACATTCCATCACATTACGAGGTGTGGCTGCATGCAGAAAACGGCATTATGGGGGCAGGAGCCTCGCCTTTGCAAGGGGGAGAAGATCCGAATTTGTGCAATGCCGGTGGTTTTCCCATTACGTTGACAAAGGGCGGCTCGTACATGGACAGTACGACTGCTTTTGGCATCATCCGAAAAGGCATGCTGGATATGACGATTTTGGGTGCACTTGAAGTAAGCAGCCAAGGGGATCTTGCCAATTGGATTGTACCGGGGAAAAGAGTACCGGGTATGGGCGGAGCGATTGAGCTGGCGCAAAAAGCGAAAAAAGTGGTCGTGGTGATGAGCCATCTTGATAAACACGGTCGATCTAAAGTGAAATCGGCTTGTACATTGCCGTTAACCGCTAAAGCGTGTGTCGATTTGATTATTACGGATATGGCGGTCATTGAGGTCAAGTCTCAGCTGCTCATTTTACGTGAAGTCATGCCGCCATTTCAGCCGGAAGATGTCATAAGGGCGACTGAAGCGCCATTAATTTTAGCGCCTGATGTCAAATCTGTTGTGTAGAAAGGATGAACGACTTGCAGCCAATGACACGTATTAGAAACTGGATGAAAGAGCATCAGGATGAAGCCATTACGCTTCTTCAGCAAATGGTGCAATGTGACAGCACCCAAGGAAATGAAGAAGATGTGCAGCAGATCGTGGCCAATAAACTGTCCGCCATTGGCTTTGATGTAGACGTTTGGGAAATTGGCGACGATGAATTACTAGAGCATCCTTATTTTTATTCCCCGCGCCGATCTTTTCAAGGGAGTCCCAACGTTGCTGGGCGATTGAAAGGGAAAGGTGGCGGCAAATCGATTTTATTAAACGGGCACGTAGATGTGGTTCCGGCAGGAGATACGAATCAATGGACATATCCGCCTTACAGCGGGCATATCATAAACGGGAGACTTTATGGACGCGGGGCAACAGATATGAAAGGTGGAAACGTTTCTTTACTCTTTGCGCTTGAGGCACTGCATGCGCTTCAGATTCCCCTGAAAGGAGATGTGGTGTTTCATAGTGTCGTCGAAGAGGAAAGCGGCGGAGCAGGCACACTTGCAGCGATATTGAAAGGGTACACAGCGGATGCTGCCATCATTCCAGAGCCAAGTCATATGAACATTTTTCCGCTTCAGCAAGGATCAAAGTGGTTCAGGCTGCATATTAAAGGAAGGGCAGCTCATGGCGGAACAAGGTATCACGGTGTTTCTGCTATTGAAAAGAGCACGGTGGTCCTTTCTCATATAGCGGCACTAGAAAAAGAAAGAAATCAGCGAGTGACGGAGCCGCTGTTTCAGCATATCCCGATTCCAATTCCAATCAACATTGGGAAAATTCAAGGCGGTGATTGGCCGTCCTCTGTCGCAGATCTTGTCACAATGGAAGGCAGGCTTGGTGTGATGCCAGGTGAGACAGTTGAGCAGGCAGAGAAGGAATTAGAAAATTGGATGACTGGACTCGCTGAAAAGGATGGTTGGTTTCAAGAACATCCTGTGGAAGTGGAGTGGTTTGGTGCTAGGTGGCTTCCAGGGTCAATCGACTCTGATCACCCGCTTTTAGGTCTATTGAAGGAACAATATGAAGAGGTCATGCAGCACCCGCCAAAAGTGGAAGCCGCCCCTTGGGGGACAGACGGCGGATTACTGTCACAAGCAGCGGATATCCCAATCATTGTGTTTGGACCTGGAACGACAGAGCTTGCCCATTTCCCGAATGAATCCATTGAGATGAAACATGTGATTGAAGCAGCAGAAATCATTGCTGGTACGTTGGTCAAATGGTGCGAAGCAGCGGAATGATTCACACACAAAAAAAGAAGGCTGTCTACTCAGCCTTCTCCAGCGTGCAGATAAACCCTCGCATTCGTTGTCAGGTCTGTGCGCCGGTGCTCACGAATGTAACATTCGCTCCGCTCCGGTGCTCGCCCTTCCTAGGCTTCAAAGGTTTTCATGTCACGCTGAAAGGAAGACAACGGGCTATAATAAAAATCATTTTAGCCCTTTGTCAACAATCTGATGAAGGCTGTCTACTCAGCCTTCTCTTTATGTGTATTCTGCTGTTCACACATATAGGTCACTGGACAAAAACGAAGAATACCAGAGCCCAATTTTAATCCGCCGAGCATGATGCCAAAAAGCAGCATTTTACTCCATGGTTTTCGAGCATATAAGGATCCAGCTACAGTACATATCGTCATTCCGCAGGCAATTCTCATGAGCGCTTCCATTAAGCCAAGATTAGGTTTCATTGCAAGTGATTCTCCTTTTTTAAATTATTTTAAGTGTGATTTCAAGAAATTGTAACGTTTCATTAATGCGTAACGTGGTTCGTTATGTTACGATAGGGCTAATACAAATGAAGGAGAGTATGTGAATGTCCGAACGTACTTTTAATTGGAGAAACAATGACATCCGCACACAAATCGATGTAGTCGACTCAAAAATAGTTCCAACACTCCTTTTAACGAATGGACTCGTGCTAAACCCGTTTTTGAAGCAATGGGTGAAGGCAAATATTTGGATACATGATGATCGAATTGTTTATGTCGGAGCAGAGCTTCCTCAAAATAAATCAGCTAAACGTGTGATTGATTGTGAAGGTAAATACATTGTGCCGGGGTATATTGAACCTCACGCGCATCCGTTCCATATTTATAATCCCCAATCACTTGCAGAATATGTGTCTCAATTTGGCACAACAACGATGGTCAGCGATAACTTATTTCTTCTTTTGCAAAGCAATGAAAAGAAAGCGCTTTCCACTCTGTGTGAATTAAAAAAGCAGCCATTTCAGTATTTCTGGTGGTCTAGATACGATCTTCAAACCGAGGTCAGGTATGAAGATGAGATGCTTCCTATTAACTATCGGAAAGAATGGATTGATCATCCCGACGTCCTTCAAGGCGGCGAATTAACGAGCTGGCCAAGATTAATGGACGGTGATGATCTCATTTTATATTGCATGCAAGAAACGAAGAAGCAGAGAAAACGAATTGAAGGGCATTTCCCTGGGGCTTCTGAGAAAACGCTAACAAAAATGAAGCTGTTTGGAGCGGACAGTGATCATGAAGCAATGAATGCAGATGATGTGCTCAAACGCTTGTCTCTAGGTTATCATGTGTCCTTGCGTCATTCTTCCATCCGCCCAGATTTAGTGAACATTTTAAGGGAATTGCATGAGCGTGACTTTAGGCACTACGATCACTTTTTCTATACAACAGATGGATCAGCGCCTCACTTTTATGAAGAAGGCATGATCAATCGTCTCATTTCCATTGCCCTTGAAGAAGGCGTGCCTACTATTGATGCGTACAATATGGCGACTTTTAACATTGCGAAATACTATCAAATTGATGACTTATTAGGCGTGGTCGGTCCTGGCCGATTGGCTTCTTTGAATATTTTAGATGATCCGATGAATCCAAATCCAGAAACGGTGATTTCTAAAGGGGTAATCCTGAAATTAGAGGGGGAGAACCAGCATCAATTCCAAGAGACAAAATGGGAAAATGGTGGGCTTGAACCATTAGATTTAAGCTATGACCTGACAATGAGTGACTTGCAATTCTCAATGCCTCTTGGTGTCAAAATGCGAAATTCTGTCATCATGGAGCCTTATACAGTGGAGATTGATAACTCTGTCAATCAGCTGTCCTGTGACCATGATCAAAGCTTCTTCAGCCTGATTGATCGAAAAGGCGAGTGGCGCGTGAACACAATGTTAAAAGGATTTGCAAACAAGGTGCAAGGGTTTGTCAGCTCATTTTCAACCACTGGTGACATTTTAGTGATTGGGAAAAATAAAGATGATATGATGCTTGCTCATAAGCGAATGAAAGAAATTGGCGGTGGAATTGTGCTCACAGAAAACGGAAAGATTTTGCATGAAATCCCGCTGCAATTATCAGGCTGTGCATCAGCTGAACCGTTTGAAACGGTTCTTCAGCAGGAGCAAACGTTACGCGAGCTACTCATTGAGCGAGGGTATCCATTTGACTGCCCGATTGATACACTTGTCTTTTTCCAAAGCACACACTTGCCGTATATTCGAGTGACACCAAGAGGAATATTTGATGTCATGAAAAAAACTGTACTCTTTCCGTCTATAATGCGTTAAAATATAACAGAGTGGAGCTGTATCATATTTGCTAGATTTCTGACCGCTGTTATAGGGCAGGAGTAAGCAAAAGATCTCTTCGCTGCTAGATATGGTGACAAAGCATAGGGCTTTGACATGACGAATGAAGTGCCCAATTGTAAAATGAATCTGTCGGTTACGCTGGCCGACCAACATATTTTGAATAATTAAGCAAGGCGGGGCGCAGGTTTGTCGTCTCGCCAAGCTTTCTCCACATACTGTTTTTTAGGGAAAGACTTAACAGAGCAGAAGTGTTCTAGATATCGGAGACAAACAAGTTTGTCAGATTGTCGCACAAGGAATATGACAAAACTTGTCGAATTTGTTTACGATAAAGAAGCTTCGGCTTACGAAAGAACCTGATGGCATTTTCAGCGTAGAACCAAACCTGTCATGATTCGTTCAAAGCTCATTGCTGAGGTTGAAAAAAATGAGTCAGGAAAGATACCGCTTTCTCGGAAAAGTCAGTGCGGAGCGGTGTGCCAATAGTAAAGGAGAAGATGTATAAAGATGCAAATTGATAAATTAAGGGGCAAAAGCTTAGATCAGCTATTCAACTCCATCTTATCCCTTAAAGACCTGGAAGAATGTTATCGATTTTTTGATGATTTGTGCACCATCAATGAAATCCAATCTTTATCACAGCGTCTTGAAGTAGCGCGTATGCTTCGCGAGGGAAATACGTATCATAAAATTGAGACGGAGACAGGTGCAAGCACTGCAACCATCTCACGAGTCAAACGCTGCTTGAACTACGGAAATGATGCCTACACGATGGCACTTGACCGTGTAGCAGAGCAACAAGCAACGGACGAAACAAAATAAAGCAGCTTTCACTGCAGACATTCTTTATGATTTGTCGTTTTGAAGTTGAACAAATAGAGCCATTTCAGTTGAAATGGCTCTATTTGATATCATCAAGTTCTCCCATAAACCATCGTTCACCTTCATAGGACACTTCATCGTCATCAGTGATCACTTCCTTAAAACCGATGGTTCGCATATTTTGCGCAACAGATAAATCCCATTCTTTTTGAATATTTCTCTGATCAGAAAGGGGAAGCCATGTCTGATACTCATCTTGTCTGTTGAAGAAATCTTTCACATAAGAATCCCCTTTAAACACAATGATTTGTGAATGCCATAATCCAGGCAGATCGACTGCGACCACGACACGATATATGTCCCCGTCGTTTGGTTTCAAATCAATGAGATGCTCAGCTCTATTCAATAGAGTTTGAATGCATAGACGTTTGATCTTTTTCGGTGTTCTGTTGGAAGTCATAAAATCATAAGCCGCTGGTAGAGGCAGGTGCCAGTAGTCAGAAACATTCTCCGGAAACGACTGCGTATTTGCGGTTATTTCTTTTATGATCTGTTGAGTCTTTCGTTTCATACCGCGGACCTTTTTTTCACGCATACTCTTTCTCCTTATCAAAGATCTATTAAGTTCTTTATACGTGATTGAGCAAGAATGTCAACGAAAAAAGGTGCGGAAACGCACCTTTTTAAGCTAGACAGACTGCTCTGTGCCTGAGAACATAGGGACTTCACTTGTCTGGCCGTTTTCTTGTCTAAAAATAATATGTTTTTCGTTAAAATGAATAGGTGATTCGATTCCAGCTGCTGCGCATAAATTAAACAAACCTTCTCTAAGGGACAGGATATAATTACAGACTCGGTATTTCTTTTCTTCAATGGATAAACCCTTTTGCAGCTTTGGATCAGTTGTGGCGACGCCGACTGGGCATTTATTCGTATGGCACACTTGTGCGCGAATGCATCCGACTGAAAACATCAAGCCCCGTGCGATATTGACAAAGTCAGCACCCATGGAAAGGGCAATCGCAATTTTATCAGGTGAGAGAAGTTTGCCAGAAGCAAAGAGTTTTACCTGATCTCTGACACCGTATTCTTTCAATATTTGATGAACCATTGGGAGTGCCGTGAAAATCGGCAGCCCTGCGGCATCTGCCAATTCATGAAAGGATGCACCAGTGCCGCCTTCTCCGCCATCCACTGTAATGAAATCAGGATGCTTTCCGCTTTTTTTCATGTACGCTGCAAGTTCCTCAATGTTTTCTTTATGTCCGACCACAAGCTTGATGCCGACAGGCTTTCCGCCTATACTTCGCAACTGTTCAATGAAATCAAACATATCAGGAATGGAATGGAACATCTCAAATCGATTTGGACTGTCAATGGATTGGTGGGGCGGCAATTTACGGATGCTTGCAATTTCTTCGGTGACCTTTTCACCGTCAATATGTCCGCCGCGTGTTTTAGCTCCTTGAGCCAGTTTCAGCTCAAAGGCTTTGACTTCCTCGTGCTCGCTTTTTTTCTTAAACTCTTCAAAGGAAAAAGCGCCATCCTCTGTTCTCACGCCAAATAGACCAGGCCCAATCTGGCATATAATATCAGCTCCGCCTTTGAGGTGATAGGGAGAAAGCCCGCCTTCACCTGTGTTCATCCACGTACCGCCAGCCATCTTTAATCCTGAGGATAATGCTGTAATGGCCCTGTCGCCTAAAGATCCGTAGCTCATGGCTGACTGACCAATCAGGCCTTTTACACGGAAAGGCTTTTGACATGTGTGCTCGCCTATCACTTGTACATCGTCTTGATGGAGATAATGAGGTTTTGCTTCGACCTCTTTGGTATGTTCACTTCTTCTCAGTAAATTGTCTTGATCGATCTGATACACTTTTGTTTGGATTTTTTCAGATTGATCGATGCGTAACTCATCTCGCTGCTTTGGAAATAGGACGTTGCGAATATAGTAACCAGGCTTGTCAAAATCACGTTTTGATCCAAAGCCCATTGTCCGGCTTTTGTACTTCCCAGACATGACAGCTTGCTCGTATTCTCTTCTTGAGAAAGGAAGCTCCTCTCGATCATTTAGAAACAGATATTGACGAAGCTCAGGTCCTATTTTTTCAAAAATAAACCGTAGCTTTCCAATGACCGGATAATTTCGTAGGACAGAATGCTCTTCCTGTTTTTCATCTCGCATCCAAATCCAGATGAATAAAATGATTGGTATGATGAAAAAAATCACTAATAATGCGCCAATGACAATGAAAGTTGTTGTCACGAAAATCCCCTCTTTTCTCTATCATTACTGTTGTTATTCCACTTTTCATTGAAAGAGAAACCACTTCAACAGATTGTGACGTTTAGAAATGAAAAGGCGGGGTAACTTACAAATAAGATCATAAGGGGAGGGAACATACATGAATAAGCGTCCGAATGCGTATGTACTTGCAGGATTAGGGGTTGGTGGTGCAGTGTTATTAGCAGTGAAAAATAAACAGCATCTCAAAAAATGGGCAAGCATGTTCCGATCAGATGAAAAGGTTCCTGAAAAAGCTGGTCACCCTGATCCGTTAGATATTCAAGACAATAAGATGGTCGATGAAGGGGCCATGACATCTGTTCATTATTTTAATGAAGTGAGACAATAGTTTAGAAAAACCGTTTTGACCATTCAAAACGGTTTTTTCTTGTCTTTTTTTTGATGTGATATCGAAGAGGATCGACAATCGTAAAACCGATCAACCCTTCGTGATCAGGCGTCGAGAAAAGAAATTCAATGCCCGATAAATGATAGGTTGAGAGAACTTCCTGATCCGTAAAACGTAACGAAAGCTCGTCCTCATAAACGGGTGTGTGCTTCAACACCTTGGCTTCTTCTGCAAATAACTCCAGCCCAGCCACTCGGCCCTCTTTGTCGATGTCTACGTTCACACATTCATTCACGTCTAATTCAATGGTTTCTTTGATTGTCCCGATTCGAGGCGGGATGAGATAGATGTATCCGATGTCGATCGTTTGATCATATGTGATGGTTCT
Organism: Bacillus sp. iso_77; assembly: GCF_056173625.1. NCBI lineage: Bacteria > Bacillati > Bacillota > Bacilli > Caryophanales > Bacillaceae > Bacillus > Bacillus sp. iso_77. The sequence goes on from NZ_CM149683.1 coordinate 672,976, forward strand.
TTTCAAATCATTCACCTGCTTGGTCGATAGTAAAATGTTCCTTTCATGTATAATATCATGTGATGAGATGAAGTAGCTCTCATTTCAGTTCAGCACGCATCTATTGATCTCCTTCAGCTCCTCTTGAAGTGGAGCTTTTCATATAGTCTCCATTCACCTCGCCTAAAGTGAAAATCGACTATTTTCAAAAGAATGAAACTTTTAGCTGAAGGAGGTTACCCATTTTTTGCGGTGTCTGATTTTGTTATAATATTTAAATGGAATGAAACGAATGGAGGAACGTTTTTCATGTATGATGTTACCGAGTGGAAGCATGTCTTTAAACTCGATCCAAATAAAGAGATTTCCGATGAACAACTTGAAGCGATTTGTGAATCCGGTACGGATGCCATTTTAATTGGCGGCAGTGACAACGTGACAGAAGACAACGTGCTGCAACTGATGTCAAAGGTGCGCCGCTTTCTTGTGCCATGTGTCCTTGAAATCTCGACACATGAGATGATTGTGCCTGGCTTTGACCTGTATTTTATCCCCACTGTGTTAAACAGCGCTCATCCTGATTGGATTGTTGGTCTGCATAAGGATGCGATGAAGGAATACGGTGATTTGATGTCAATGGAAGAGATTGTGCCGGAAGGATATGTCATCTTAAACGAAGAGTGTAAAGCGGCTAAGCTGACAGAGGCCAATACGGCACTCGATATAGATGACGTAAGGGCATATGCGAGAGTAGCAGAGCACTTGATGAAACTGCCCATCTTTTATTTAGAATACAGCGGGACGCTTGGAGATATAGAGCTTGTGAAAGAAACCAAAGCAGTGCTACATGAAACGGTTCTATTTTATGGCGGCGGTATTGAAAGCGAAGAGCAGGCGAAAGACTTTGCACAGCACGCAGACGTTGTCGTAGTGGGAAACGTCATTTATGACAATTTTAAAGAAGCGTTAAAGACAGTCGACGCAGTGAAAAAGTCATCATAGTCAAACAAGACGAAACGGGTTAAAATAGAACATAAGTTCGAATTGGCGGTGAATGAAATGAATGAAATATCGAATCATCTATTAGAAGGGCTGAATGACGCGCAGAAAGAAGCGGTCAAAGCAACAGATGGGCCGCTGCTACTGATGGCAGGAGCAGGTAGTGGAAAAACACGAGTGCTCACGCATCGAATTGCGTATTTAATGGCAGAAAAGCATGTGGCACCGTGGAATATTTTAGCGATTACCTTTACAAATAAAGCAGCAAGAGAAATGCGTGAGCGTGTACAAGCCATTTTAGGGCCTGGTGCGGATGACATTTGGATCTCTACGTTCCACAGCATGTGTGTGCGCATTTTACGACGCGATATTGACCGTATTGGTGTGAATCGCAACTTTTCTATATTAGACACATCTGACCAGCTTTCAGTCATTAAAAACATTTTAAAAGAACGAAATATCGATCCTAAAAAGTTTGATCCGCGCAGTATTTTAGGGTCGATCAGTAGTGCAAAAAACGAACTCATTGACGCAGAGGAATACGCAAAAACAGCCGGTGACTTTTACGATCAAGTCGTCAGCGACGTCTACACAGATTATCAAAAACGATTACTCAAAAACCAATCACTCGATTTTGATGATCTTATTATGATGACGATTCGTCTGTTTGAGCGGATCCCTGAAGTATTAGAACACTATCAGCGAAAATTCCAATACATTCATGTCGATGAGTATCAGGATACAAACAGAGCGCAGTACATGCTTGTGAAATTGCTCGCTCAGCGTTTTCAAAATATATGTGTGGTCGGTGACTCGGATCAGTCTATCTATCGCTGGCGTGGAGCGGATATTACAAACATTCTTTCCTTTGAAAAAGATTATCCGTCCAGTGAAGTGATTTTGCTTGAGCAAAATTACAGATCAACTAAACGTATTCTGAATGCCGCAAACACGGTCATTCAAAACAATTCAAACCGTAAGCCAAAAAACCTTTGGACAGAAAATGACGAAGGAGCGAAGATTGCCTATTACCGCGCAGATAATGAATTCGGTGAAGGTCAATTTGTCGCTGGCAAGATTCGTCAGCTCCATCAGAGCGGCAAGCGTAAATTATCTGATTTTGCGATTCTCTATCGAACGAATGCCCAGTCACGTGTCATAGAGGAAACGTTAATGAAGGCGAACATTCAATACAACATCGTCGGCGGCACGAAGTTCTATGACAGAAAAGAGATCAAGGACATTTTGGCTTACTTACGCCTTGTGTCAAATCCAGATGACGACATTAGTTTTGCGCGCATTGTCAACGTACCAAAGCGTGGAATTGGGGCGACTTCTGTTGATAAAATTGCCGCATACGCAGAAATGAATGATCTCTCTATGTTTGAAGCACTTGGTCAGGTGGATTTCATTGGACTCAGTGCAAGAGCAGCCAATGCACTTGATGAGTTCAAACAGCTCATTGATCAAATGACAAATATGCAGGATTATTTATCTGTCACAGAATTAACGGAAGAGATCCTAGAGAAAACAGGCTATCGTGAAGCACTGAAGATCGAAAAAACGATTGAAGCACAAAGCCGTTTAGAAAATATTGACGAGTTTCTATCGGTCACTAAAAACTTTGAAGAACAAAATGAAGATAAATCACTTGTCACCTTTCTGACAGACCTCGCCCTTGTCGCAGACATTGATAAGCTGGATGAGGCTGAGGAAGAAGATCAGGATGCGGTCATTTTAATGACGCTTCACGCAGCAAAAGGACTTGAATTCCCTGTTGTGTTCTTAATGGGAATGGAAGAAGGCGTCTTCCCGCACAGCCGTTCACTAATGGAAGATGCCGAGATGGAAGAAGAGCGCCGTCTTGCTTATGTAGGGATCACTCGGGCCGAAGAAGAGCTTTATTTATCAAGTGCGAAGATGAGAACGTTATTCGGCCGGACGAACATGAATCTGGAATCACGATTTATCAGAGAAATACCAGCTGATTTATTGGACAACCTAAATGAGAAAAAAGAAACGAAAACACCGTTTGGCCAAACGAGAGAAAGACCGCAAAGACGAGGGCCTGTCTCACGTCCCCAAACGCAAACCATTCAAAACACAGGCGGCGGCAGCATTGGCTGGGCTGTCGGTGATAAAGCCGCTCATAAAAAATGGGGCGTTGGCACGGTTGTGAGTGTAAAAGGTAGTGGGGATAGTACAGAGCTTGATATTGCCTTCCCAAGCCCTACAGGCATTAAGCGTCTCCTTGCCGCATTTGCGCCAATCGAAAAGCAATAAACTGATAGGACTGACAAAACGGATGAAGTGAAAGGAAGAAGCAGATGGATAAAGAAGCAGCGAAACGCCGGATCGAGGAACTACACCAGATTTTGAATCAATACAACTACGAATATCACACACTGGATCGTCCAAGTGTTCCTGACGCTGAATATGATGCGCGGATGCGTGAGCTGATCTCTCTGGAGGAAGAATACCCTGATTTAAAAGCAGCGGATTCACCCTCGCAAAGAGTAGGAGGTGCTGTTTTAGACGCCTTCCAAAAAGTACGTCACGGTACACCGATGCTCAGTCTCGGCAATGCGTTTCATGAACAGGACCTTCTTGATTTTGACCGCCGGGTTCGTCAGGCAGTCGGTGACGACGTCGCTTACAATGTCGAGCTGAAAATTGACGGACTCGCTGTTTCTCTCCGTTATGAAAATGGCGTGTTTGTCCGGGGTGCCACGCGGGGTGATGGGACAACAGGTGAGGATATTACCGAGAACCTCAAAACCATTCGTTCCATCCCGCTCAAAATCAATCGGCCTCTGTCGATTGAAGTGAGAGGCGAGGCATTTATGCCAAAACCTTCTTTTGAAGCCCTTAACGAAAAAAGATTACAAAACGAAGAAGAGCCGTTTGCGAACCCGCGTAATGCGGCTGCTGGCTCACTTCGTCAGCTCGATACGAAAATTGCAGCGAAACGAAACCTTGATATCTTCGTCTACAGTATAGCGGAGCTTGATGAAATTGGTGTTGAAACGCAAAGCGCAGGACTTGATCTTCTCGATGAGCTTGGCTTTAAAACGAACAAAGAAAGACGGATGTGCCAAACCATTGAAGAAGTGATCGACCTCATTGAAACACTGAAAACAAAGCGTGCTGATTTCTCATACGAAATCGATGGCATTGTTATTAAAGTCAATTCACTGGCTCAGCAAGAAGAACTAGGCTTCACAGCAAAAAGTCCACGCTGGGCTGTTGCGTACAAATTTCCGGCTGAAGAAGTCGTGACGAAGCTGATTGATATTGAACTAAGTGTGGGGCGTACTGGCGTCATCACCCCAACAGCGATTCTTGAGCCTGTAAAAGTGGCAGGGACGACAGTGCAACGTGCTTCTCTTCATAATGAAGATTTGATCAAAGAGAAGGATATCCGCCTTTTTGATCAAGTGATTGTCAAAAAAGCGGGCGATATTATCCCAGAGGTTGCAGGGGTCCTTGTTGATCAGCGAACAGGAGAAGAAAAGCCGTTTCACATGCCGACTGAATGTCCAGAGTGTCATAGTGAGCTGGTCAGAATTGAAGGAGAAGTGGCGCTGCGGTGCATCAATCCACAATGCCCCGCTCAAATACGTGAAGGACTCATTCACTTTGTGTCTCGTAATGCGATGAATATTGATGGGCTAGGCGAGCGAGTCATTACACAACTTTTCAAAGAACAGCTTGTCTCTCGTGTATCAGACCTTTACCGTTTAACAAAAGAAGAGTTGATTCAGCTAGAACGAATGGGCGAAAAATCAGTCGATAATTTACTGCGTTCGATCGAGCAATCGAAAGAAAACTCTCTTGAACGTTTATTATTTGGACTTGGTATTCGATTTATTGGTTCTAAAGCAGCGAAGACGTTGGCCATGCACTTTGAGGATATCGATCAGTTAAAACAAGCAACGAAAGAACAATTACTTGAAGTAGATGAAATTGGTGAAAAAATGGCCGATGCAGTTGTCACGTACTTTGAGAAAGAAGAAATACTAGATCTGCTAAATGAACTAAAAGAACTTGGGGTCAATATGACCTACACTGGGCCAAAACCGGTGAAAGTAGAAGAAAGTGATTCCTACTTTGCAGGAAAAACGATTGTGCTGACGGGGAAATTAGAAGAAATGTCTCGTAATGATGCAAAGGCAGCGATCGAAGCATTAGGCGGCAAGTTAGCCGGTAGCGTAAGTAAAAAAACAGACTTAGTCATTGCCGGCGAAGCAGCTGGAAGTAAGCTGACAAAGGCAGAAGAACTCAATATTGAAATTTGGGACGAAGCCAAAATGCTCGAGGAGCTAAAGAAATAAGAGGAGTGTTTTCTATTGAAAAAGTTGCTATTGCTGCTGACAATGCTCACACTGGTATTGTCAGCGTGTGCACCTTTTGGGGGAAAGGATGAGGAAGAGGTCACACAAAAAACGGATGAAACGAAAGAAACAGCGATCATCCCAATGTACAACATCTCTGATTCCTATTACAAAATGGTGCTGCCGTTTAAACAAGGAGCGGCAAGAGGACTAACAGCAGAGCGTCTCAATACACGCTTAGACATTGATGAATTTGAAACAGGACTCATGCGCCTGGCAACAGAATCATTCAATACAAACGACTATCTGTTCCAAGAAGGACAGCATTTAGATGAAGATACTGTTCTCAGCTGGCTTGCCCGCAAAAAAACAGGCAGTGATCTGAAAAAGGCTGAAAAAGAAGACAAAGACTTTAAGAACTTAGGTTTAAACCCTGCTCTTCCAAACTCAGGTTCAACAAAGTCAAAAAATGAAAATAGTCCAATCTACTTAGCTTCCATGCTAGAACATAATTACTTAATCAGAAAAGATAAAAATAGCTTACAGCTTGGCGGGGTTGTCATCGGTCTTGCGCTTAACTCTGTCTATTATTATCGCGAAAATATCGGGGATCCTCAGCAAGAGGTGACCATCGATTCATCGAAGAATTCAAAGAAACTTTTAGCAGAGGGCGAAAAAATTGCGGAACAAGTCATTAAACGCCTTCGTCAAATGGACGGACTGCAAAAAGTCCCAGTCATGATTGCTCTTTATAAACAAGCACCAAAATCATCTATTGTTCCAGGAAACTTCATCGCTAAAACCGATGTAAAAGCAGGATCAGCTGATATTGGTAGTTGGGATACGATTAAAGAAGAGAATGTCTTCTTCCCTTCAGATAATGCCAAGAGCAGCTACAAAGATGATTCAGAGCGATTTGACCGCTTCAAGACAAAGGTAGAAGACTACTTCCCGAATTACACAGGTGTGGTAGGCAAAGGTTTCTATAAAAACGGGAACTTGCAAAAAATGAAAGTAGAAATTCCAATGCAATTCTACGGAAAAACAGAAGTCGTGGCATTCACGCAATACTTAACAGGTGAAGTCATGGATTACTATAAGAGCACCAATATAGAAATAAACATCACCTCTTCTGATCAGCAAGAAGCCCTCATCACAAAAAATGCTGAAGACAAAGAACCAACGGTCCATATATATGACTAAATAAAAACCGCCTTTTGGCGGTTTTTAGCGTGTAGACAAACCCTCGCATTCTTTGTCAGTCCTGCGTGCTGGTGCTCACGAATGTGAAATTCGCTCCGCACCAGTACTCGTCCTTCCTAGACTTCAAAGGTTTTCTATCACGCTGAAAAGAAGACAAAGGGCTAAAATCAAGTTCATTTTAGCCCTTTGTCAACCATCTGAAAACCGCCTTTTGGCGGTTTTTTATTTCTAATTAGAGGAGTTTTTCAATTTTTGTCAAAGTATGTGAAGAAACCAAAAGGAAAGGCAGGTATGTTGATGCTCGTATAAATGCTGATTACCGTCATGTATAAGTAAAAAGACGATAAAAGGAGAATCAGCATGCATAAAGAAGTAAAAGCACGATACGATGAACAAATGGTCTTAAAGAAAGCGGCTCTACTCTATCATTTTCAGCCAGAACAGGTCACATTTCTAGCCGATGCAGAAAATTATGTGTATGAATATACGGATGAAAAAGGGTCGAGTTATATATTGAAAATTACCCATACCATTCGCCGCTCCCGCACATATATTCTAGGAGAAATGGACTGGATTCGGTATTTATCTCAACATGGAATCTCAGTAGCTAAACCGGTTTTATCCGCAAGAGGAAAAGATGTTGAAGCGATTCCCGATCAAGCAGGAGGCGCTTTTTTGCTGAGAGTGTACGAAAAGGCGCCCGGCAGAAAAGTGACCGAAGCAGATTGGAATGGACAGTTGTTTCAAGCGTTAGGAGCCTATACTGGGCGTATGCATCAAACGACTAAACAATATCAAGTGAAAGATCCTCGCTATAAGCGTCAAGAGTGGTATGAGGAGGAGCAATTAAAGCTTGAAACGTATATTCCTTCTGATCAAACGGTTGTGTTGCAGAGAAAAGATGAACTGATGCAAAAGCTTCACCAGCTCCGAATATCCAAGGATGTCTATGGACTGGTGCATGCGGATTTACATCACGGGAACTTCCATTATCATCAGGGAGAAATCATTGCATTTGATTTTGATGATTGTGGGTATCACTGGTTTATCAATGATATAAGCATTTTGCTATACAACGTTCTTTGGTATCCGGTGATTCCGTATGAGGATAAAGCTGAATTTACGGGTGAATTTATGAGCCATTTTCTCAAAGGCTATCGACAGGAGAATGAGCTTGATGACGCATGGCTGGCGACAATACCAGATTTCCTTATGCTGCGTCATATGCTTATTTATGGGCTTTTACATCAAGCATTTGATCTCCGAACACTAAGCGCTGACGAAAGTGCCATGCTGGCGCGTTTTCGAAAGGAGATTGAGGACAAAACCCCAATTACGCCTTTTGACTTTCATCAGCTAACAACATAAATAGAAAGCCCCTTGCTGTTTCACATAGCAAGGGGCTTTTTATCCTAAACCGTATCACACTTCACACCAACAACGCCTTCTAAATCTTTAATATCAAAGTACACATCGGTTGTATAGCGGTCTTTATGTACGCGAACACGTACTTCCATGATCGGATAGTCTTTTTCCTTTAAATCATCAATACGTACAGAATGAATACGAATATTGAGTGCTTTCATTTCTTTTAAAATCTCTGTCATACGGTTTCGATCAGAAAGTGACATTCTGATGCGGATTTCTTTTTCCTGTAAGCGAATGGGTCCAATCCGCTGGAAGAGCCAAGGTAAAAATTCCACACTGACAAGAATAAAGAAAAGACTGAGGAAGGCTTCTTTATAAAAACCTGCACCTGTTGCAACCCCAAGTCCTGCTGCTCCCCAAATCATCGCAGATGTCGTAAGTCCTGAGATGACGTCATTGCTTTTGCGAAGAATCACACCTGCTCCAATAAAACCAACACCAGATATAATTTGCGCCGGTAACCTGAGTGGGTCCATTTGAAGCTTAGAGACTCGAGGGAAATTGTAGGCTGCATCAATGCTGATGATGGTTAATACGCAGGAGCTGACAGCAATGACAATACACGTTTTCAGCCCAAGCGGCTTTTTCTTAAGTTCGCGTTCAAGACCGATGATCAAACCGATTAAGGTGGCAACGGCTAATTTTAAGACCGTATCCCATTCAATTGTCCAAAACATGCGTATCGCTCCTTTCACTTCATGTACGTTTCACATCATGTATATGATCTTCTCACAGTCCATATGGCTGCACAACTTCTATTTTATTCAGAAACGGGAGAAAGAAAAGCATTTTATTTAAAAATAAAGAGAGTCATCCGCATAATGCAGATGACTCCTCATGTCTAGTTATTTTGTTTCTTCTTCGAGATGGTCTTCCATTTTGCTAAATAGCTTTTTAGAAGCTTTAGACGGTTTATTTGTTAAGAGGCTGACAATAATAGCAGTCAAACCACTTAAAATAAATCCAGGAACCATTTCGTACAATCCAGTCGTGTTGTTTAAGCCTGTTGAAATCCAAACGAGAACGACAACAGCCCCAACAATCATTCCGGCTAAAGCGCCATGATGATTCATTCGTTTCCAGTATAGACATAACAAGATGACTGGACCGAATGAAGATCCAAACCCAGCCCAAGCATAACCGACAAGGTCAAGAATGGTATCACTTGGGTTTAGAGAGAGACAAATGGCAACAATCGCTACGACTAGTACAGAGATACGTCCAATCATCACAAGTTCTTTGTCAGAGGCTTTTCTTCTAAAGAATGTACGGTATAAATCCTCTGTCATCGCACTTGCAGTGACAAGCAGCTGAGAAGAAATTGAACTCATAATTGCAGCTAAAATGGCAGAAAGTAAAAATCCAGTAATATATGGATGGAATAACACTTTAGAAAACACAATAAAGATGGTTTCTGGGTCTGCCAAAGTGGTGCTTGTTTCATGAACATAAGCGACACCGACTAAACCGACAGATAGTGAACCAATGACAGACACAATCATCCAGCTCATACCGATACGACGTGCTGGCTTTAAATCTTTTACAGTCGTAATCGCCATAAAGCGAACAATAATGTGCGGCTGTCCAAAGTAACCGAGTCCCCAAGCGAGGAAGGAAATAATGCCAATGACGCTCGTTCCTCTAAAAATATCAAGCAATTTAGGGTCAATCTGTTGAATATCATTGAATGTGGCAACAGGTCCACCTAATTGAGTAAAGGCAACGATCGGCACGAGCACTAATGCTAAAAACATAATAGCTCCTTGAACAAAATCAGTTAAACTAACTGCCAAAAAGCCGCCGAATAGTGTGTACAAAATCACGATACTAGAAGTTAAGATTAAACCAAACATATAATGAGCACCAAACGCTGATTCAAATAAGCGTCCGCCTGATACCATACCTGATGAGGTGTAAAGCGTAAAGAAAATCATAATGATGACAGCTGAGACAGCTTTCAATAAAGTAGATGAGTCTTTAAATCGTTTGTCAAAAAAGTCTGGAATGGTAATCGCATCATCAGCAACTTCTGTATACGATCTCAATCGTGGCGCTAGGAATAGATAGTTTAAGTAAGCCCCACTAATTAAACCAACAGCAAGCCATCCAGATGAAAGACCGGTTGTATACATAGCGCCTGGAAGCCCCATCAGCATCCACCCACTCATATCAGCTGCACCAGCAGATAGAGCCGTTACATAAGGACCTAACCCGCGTCCGCCTAACATATAATCATTCAAGTCATTTGTTTTTCTGAATGCATACCAGCCAATAGCAAGCATTCCAATAAAATAAATAGATAGAGAAATTACAATCTCAATACTCATGTTTCCATATCACCTTTTTCGTATTAATTTGACATCACCTCAATCAAAATATACAAAGAACAGCCTATTGAACTGTCTGCTCACTGCTATGGTTACTTAACCTATCAGAGTATTCCCAAGTGATCAACCTTCTTAAACATCCTCATCAGACAAAAAAATACGTCTATGCGTGATAAGCGTCTATATGTAAGCGCTTACTCAATTAAAAAAAGAAAAAATTTTCTGAAAAATAAAAAGTCACCTTGATGAATATTTTAGACAATGGCTGCACCACAATGACATATTAGTGGACAAAGCCTTTCTGGGCGACCTCGTAAAGTTGCTTTAGAACAGTAAAATTTGATATGATAAAGTGTATATGACTTATGATCATGACCACGAACACGTATCATTTTTGGAGGTGAACCTGCATGTCAAGAATTTCAATAGAAGAAGTAAAGCATGTTGCGCATTTGGCACGGCTTGCGATTACAGAAGAAGAAGCTGAGATGTTTACAGAACAGCTTGATAGCATCATTTCATTTGCAGAGCAGTTAAACGAGGTAGATACGGAAAACGTTGAACCAACAACACACGTATTAAAAATGAAAAACGTCATGAGAGAAGATGTTCCGAATAAAGGTCTTTCCATTGAGGCAGTCATCAAAAACGCGCCTGATCATAAAGACGGCTATATTCGTGTGCCATCAATTTTGGACTAAAGGAGGCCTGAGGCATGTCACTGTTTGACCACAAAATTTCTGAATTAAAAGAGCTTTTACATAAAAAGGAACTGTCTGTTTCTGATTTAGTGGACGAGTCTTATAAACGAATCCATGAAGTAGACGGGAAAGTACAAGCATTCCTAGCGCAGGACGAAGAGAAAGCACGTGCGTACGCAAAGGAATTGGACGAGGCCGTTGGTGAAAAGGACGAGCTTGGTCTATTGTTCGGTATGCCGATCGGTGTCAAAGATAACATCGTGACGAAAGATTTACGTACAACGGCATCAAGTAAAATCTTGCAAAACTTCGATCCTATTTACGATGCAACCGTTGTGAACCGCTTAAGAGAAGCGGAAGCTGTCACAATCGGTAAATTAAACATGGACGAATTTGCGATGGGATCTTCTACGGAGAACTCAGGCTTCAAAGCAACGAAGAACCCGTGGAATTTAAATACAGTTCCAGGTGGGTCAAGTGGTGGCTCAGCAGCATCTGTTGCAGCTGGAGAAGTACCATTCTCTCTTGGATCAGATACAGGCGGCTCCATTCGCCAGCCGGCATCATTCTGTGGTGTTGTGGGTCTTAAACCAACGTATGGCCGTGTATCTAGATACGGTTTAATCGCATTTGCTTCATCATTAGATCAAATTGGGCCGATTACGCGTAATGTTGAGGACAATGCATATGTTCTTCAAGCGATTTCTGGTGTTGATCAAATGGACGCAACGAGTGCAAATGTCGATGTCCCAGATTTTCTTTCTTCATTAACTGGCGACATCAAAGGCTTGAAAATCGCTGTGCCAAAAGAATATCTTGGCGAAGGTGTTGGCGAGGAAGCAAAAGAGTCTGTTCTTCAAGCGTTGAAAGTATTAGAAGGGCTTGGTGCAACATGGGAAGAAGTGTCTCTTCCGCATTCTAAATATGCGCTTGCGACTTACTACTTGCTTTCATCTTCAGAAGCATCTGCAAACCTTGCGCGTTTTGACGGTATTCGCTATGGCTACCGTACAGACAATGCAGACAACCTGATTGATTTATATAAAAATACCCGTTCTGAAGGCTTTGGAGACGAAGTCAAACGCCGCATCATGCTTGGCACATTCGCTCTAAGCTCAGGATATTACGATGCATACTATAAAAAGGCGCAAAAAGTCCGTACGCTGATCAAAAAAGACTTTGAAGATGTTTTTGAAAAGTATGATGTCATTGTAGGACCAACAACACCAACTCCGGCATTTAACATTGGTGAAAAGACAAGCGATCCACTCACGATGTATGCAAACGACATTTTAACGATCCCTGTTAACCTTGCAGGCGTTCCAGGAATCAGTGTGCCTTGTGGATTTGCAAATGGTCTTCCGTTAGGACTGCAAATCATCGGTAAACACTTTGATGAAGGAACCGTTTACCGCGTGGCTCACGCTTTCGAACAAGCAACAGATCATCATAAAGCAAAACCTGAACTGTAAGGGGTGAATCAGAATGAACTTTGAAACGGTAATTGGACTTGAAGTCCACGTAGAGCTCAAAACACAATCAAAAATTTTCTCAAGCTCACCGACGCCTTTTGGTGCGGCTGCCAATACACAAACAAGTGTCATCGATCTTGGTTATCCTGGCGTACTGCCTGTACTGAACAAAGAAGCGGTGAACTTTGCGATGAAAGCAGCAATGGCACTGAACTGTGAGATTGCAACTGATACAAAATTTGATCGTAAAAACTATTTCTATCCTGATAACCCAAAGGCGTATCAAATTTCTCAATTTGATAAACCGATCGGTGAAAACGGCTGGATTGAAATTGAAGTAGACGGCAAAACAAAACGAATTGGTATTACACGTCTTCATTTGGAAGAGGATGCAGGAAAACTGACGCACACAGGCGACGGTTATTCACTCGTCGATTTCAACCGTCAAGGTACACCACTTGTTGAAATCGTATCTGAGCCTGACATTCGTACGCCAGAAGAAGCGTATGCTTACTTAGAAAAATTAAAATCTATTATTCAATATACAGGCGTCTCTGACTGTAAGATGGAAGAAGGCTCACTGCGCTGTGATGCCAACATTTCTCTTCGTCCAATCGGCCGTGAAGAATTTGGAACGAAAACAGAGCTCAAGAACTTGAACTCATTCGCATTCGTCCAAAAAGGTCTTGAGTTCGAAGAAAAACGCCAAGAGCAAGTATTGCTTTCTGGCGGATTGATCGAACAAGAAACTCGCCGCTATGACGAAGCGTCTAAAAAGACGATCCTCATGCGTGTCAAAGAAGGTTCTGATGATTACCGCTACTTCCCGGAACCAGATTTGGTGGAGCTGTATATTGATGACGAGTGGAAAGAACGCGTAAGAGCATCCATTCCAGAGCTTCCAGACGAGCGCCGCAAACGCTACATTGATGAACTTGGACTTCCTGCATATGATGCAATGGTACTGACGCTGACAAAAGAAATGTCTGATTTCTTTGAAGCGACCATTTCAGAGGGTGCTGAAGCGAAGCAAGCATCAAACTGGCTCATGGGTGAAGTATCTGCCTACTTGAACTCGGCTCAAAAAGAGCTGGAAGATACGAAGCTAACGCCGCAAGGACTGGCTGGTATGATCAAGCTTATCGAAAAAGGAACGATTTCTTCTAAGATTGCCAAAAAGGTATTCAAAGAACTTATCGAAAATGGGGGCGACGCAGAAACAATCGTCAAAGAAAAAGGACTTGTCCAAATTTCTGACGAAGGTGCACTGCTCAAACTTGTCACAGAAGCACTTGATAACAACCCGCAATCCATTGAAGACTTCAAAAATGGAAAAGACCGCGCAATTGGTTTCTTAGTCGGACAAATCATGAAAGCATCGAAGGGCCAAGCAAACCCGCCGATGGTCAACAAGATTCTTCTCGAAGAAATCAAAAAACGATAAATTGCAAAAACCGCCTCATGGAAGAGGCGGTTTTTTTGTTGATGGATATGACAGGGTCTTATCACAGATTCAGACCACCGCCGTATATCAATTCATTGGTTCTTTTTTTATAATGAAGCATAAGCTTTAGCACATATTCGAAGGGGATAAAGGTGAACTAAAGTGAACATCGCCACGTATTGTCATTGGAGGAATAGCTTCAATTGTTCCACAGCTCTTTGGACAGCGGAGTCCTCACACGTTTCTAAATTTGTCAGCATCCCTTGAATGACCGGCTTGCGAGGCTCAGCTTTGGCCAATTCTTCTTCAATAACTTCAATGGATACAAGGGTATCATCCGAAAGCAGATGCTCAGATTTTAACAATCGAAGCTCTTCTTGAAGAGTAGCGGCATTTGGCGCTTCATCATCCCAAATGTTTTGCTTCAGAATCGGCTTCGCATGAGAACGAAGAAGCCCATGAACCAAATCATCAAATCGGTCAAGAATAAAGGATGAGAGCTCATCACATGATAATTGCATCTGATCTTGCAAAAGCAGTACTTGCACATAAGATTGGATGATTCCTTGAATCATGACTGACAGGTCAGTTATATATGGTTCGATCTCCTGTCCATATGTGGTCAAAATAGAAATTTGGATTTCATCATTCATCTGCTTTTTAACCGTTTTGGAATACTTTTTAATTTGCTGGTTTTCCGGAATAATGTTCTCGCTGAGGATCAAAATGATAAAATCCTTGTTCTCAGCAAAGTGCTGGAACTGTTCAGCGATTTGTTTCTGAAAGATATCTCTAGGCGCAAGATGTTGATTTTCTTTTCGAATCTTTTCAATACTTTGCATAGACGTGTCGATATAATATTCAAACGCTCTGTTGAAAAGCTGTTCTTTTGATTTGAAATGCAAATAAAATGCACCTTTAGAAATTCCGCATTCATCTGCAATTTCCTGAATGGTCGTAGAAGAAAAACCTTTTTTCGCAAACAACTGAATGCTTGCTTTAATGATTTTTTCTTTTTTTTCGTTCATGAAATAAGGCCCCTTCAGCTTTAGAATGTTACGTCAAACGCAAGTGAAATGGTTGACGGCATTGTATATCACCGTTTATTATGATATAGAATGACCAGTCAGTCAATACATAAAGGAAAATGGAGGACATAATGAATTCGATCATCAATTTTGTATTAAAGAACAAGTTCGCTGTATGGCTCATGACGATTATCGTAACAGTTGCTGGTCTATATGCCGGATTGAATATGAAACAAGAATCAATCCCGAATATCAACACTCCAGTCATTACGGTTTCTACAACGTATCCTGGCGCAACGCCGGACGAAGTATCAGATAAGGTGACAGATCCAATTGAGAAGTCGATACAAAATCTCAATGGGGTGAATGTGGTCACTTCTAATTCTTTTGAAAATGCCTCATCGATTCAAATCGAGTACGATTACAATAAAGATATGGATGAAGCAAAGAAGGAAATTGAAGATGCCATTAGCAATATCAATTTCCCAGAAAATGCAGAAAAACCAAAAATCGCACGCTTTAGCATCAACGCGATTCCAATCTTAGCTCTTAGTGTTTCTGGTGACAAAGAATCTTTACAAGACCTGACACAAAAAGTGGAAAATGATCTTATTCCTTCTCTTCAAGGCTTAGATGGTGTCTCTTCTGTCGAAGCTTCTGGACAACAAATCAAAGAAGTAGAATTTTCTTTTAAACAAAAGAAATTAAAGGAATATGGTTTAGATGAAGAAACTGTCCAAAACATGATCAAAGGCTCTGATGTCAATGTACCTTTAGGGTTATACACATTTGGCAACAAGCAAAAATCAGTCGTAGTGGATGGCAATATTTTAAGTGTTAAAGATTTGAAAAACATGCGAATTCCTGTTACACCAAGTGCAAGCGGCGGTGCGGGAAGCGCAGGAGCTGGAGCGCCTTCTAGCGGCTCAGGAAATGCAGGAGCTCAAGGTGCTGATCAACAGGCTGGAAGTGCAAGTCAGCAGCAGGCAGCAGCTCAGCAGCAAACTGGTGCAGGTGCAGCAAGC
The DNA here is from genome assembly GCF_056173625.1 of Bacillus sp. iso_77. Lineage (NCBI taxonomy): Bacteria > Bacillati > Bacillota > Bacilli > Caryophanales > Bacillaceae > Bacillus > Bacillus sp. iso_77. The sequence continues at coordinate 688,916 of NZ_CM149683.1, forward strand.
GGTCAATCGGTAGAGCTGCCGACGATCAAACTTTCTGAGATTGCAGATATTAAAGTCGTGAAAGATGCAGAATCGATTTCTAGAACGAACGGAAAAGACAGTATCGGTCTGCAAATTGTCAAAGGCTCTGATGCCAACACAGTGAGTGTAGCAGAAGCAGTCACAAAAGAACTTGAAACATTCAAAAAAGACAATAAAGGAATCAAAGTCAGCACGACATATGATCAAGCAGAGCCGATTAAAGAATCCGTCAGCACAATGCTGAACAAGGCGATCATCGGAGCAATCTTTGCGATCATTATCATCATGTTGTTCCTTCGAGATATCAAATCAACATTAATTTCGGTCATCTCTATTCCGTTATCCCTGTTGATTGCTGTTTTATTATTAAATCAGCTAGATATCACATTAAATATCATGACACTTGGTGCCATGACAGTCGCCATTGGACGTGTTGTCGATGACTCGATTGTCGTCATAGAAAACATCTATCGACGAATGGCGTTAAAAGATGAACCGTTAAAAGGCAAAGCACTCGTTAGAGAAGCCACAAAAGAAATGTTTATTCCGATTATGTCTTCGACGATTGTCACAATTGCGGTATTCTTGCCATTAGCGCTAGTGGGTGGAATGATTGGTGAACTATTCATCCCATTTGCATTAACCATTGTGTTTGCTCTAATGGCTTCACTACTTGTCGCCATTACAATCGTTCCAATGATGGCTCACAGCCTATTTAAAAAGAACCTGTACGGCAAAGCGAAAAAGGTAAAAGAACACAAACCAAGCAAACTTGCTGGTGGTTATAGACGTGTACTCAATTGGACATTGAACCATAAATGGATCACGTCAGGAATTGCGATTCTGATGCTGATCGGAAGCTTATTCCTCGCACCACTTGTCGGTGTCAGCTTCTTACCACAGGAAGCAGAAAAAACGGCAATGGTGACATACACGCCAGAGCCTGGACAAACAAGAGAACAAGCCATTGCTGAAACGAAAAAGGCAGAAGATTACTTAATGAAACGTGATCATGTCAATACGGTTCAATATTCATTAGGCTCTTCAAATGCGCTGACAGCAAGTGTTGGTGGAAACTCTAACGGTGCATTATTCTTCGTACAATACGACGAGGACACACCGAACTTTGATAAAGAAAAAGATCGTGTGGTTAAAGCCCTGCAGGACAAAACGTCTAAAGGGGAGTGGAAATCACAAGACTTCTCATCTGCTGGCGCAAGCAATACAGTGACGTACTATGTGTACGGTGACAAAGCAAGTGATATTGAAGGCACAGTCAAAGATGTCGAGAACATTTTAAAAGATGAGAAGAACTTGAAAAACGTCAGCACAAGCTTATCTGAGAAATATGACGAATATACGTTTAATGCAGATCAAGAAAAACTGGCGAAACTAGGCTTGACCGCTTCACAAATCGCACAGGCGATCGCTCCTCAAAGTAATGAAACAACGTTGACGAAAGTAACAGAGGACGGCAAAGAACTAGATGTGAAGCTTCAAACGGAAAAAGATGAATACAAGAGTAAAAAAGATCTAGAGAATAAAAAGATCACAACACCAACAGGACAACAAGTCCGAATTGGCGATGTGGTGAAAGTGAAAGATGGCACAACAGCAAACACTGTGACAAAGCGTGATGGGAAGATTTACGCTGAAGTATCTGGTGACATGACAACAGACGACGTATCAAGTGTGACACAAGATGTCCAGAAGAAAGTTGACAAGCTTGATTTAAAATCTGGCGTTACGATTGATACAGGCGGTGTAAGTGCGGATATTGAGGAATCCTTTACACAGCTAGGACTCGCAATGCTTGCAGCGATTGCTATTGTATACCTCGTTCTCGTCATTACATTTGGCGGAGGTCTTGCACCATTTGCGATTCTGTTCTCACTTCCATTTACGATTATTGGTGCACTCGTTGGATTGTTTGTAGCGAAAGAAACCATCAGTTTAAATGCCATGATTGGATTGCTGATGCTGATCGGAATCGTTGTAACAAATGCCATTGTCTTGATTGACCGAGTGATTCATAAAGAAAAAGAAGGACTTTCAACAAGAGAAGCCTTACTTGAAGCAGGTACAACAAGATTACGCCCAATCTTAATGACGGCACTTGCGACAATTGGTGCATTGCTGCCACTCGCATTAGGTTTTGAAGGCGGAAGTCAGATCGTATCAAAAGGGCTTGGCGTCACCGTTATTGGCGGTTTAACAAGTTCTACACTTCTCACATTGGTCATCGTGCCAATCGTGTATGAAATCTTAAGCAAGTTTAGACGTAAGAAAAAGTACGCTGAAGAAGAGTAAGAGGAAGCCCCGCTCATGAGCGGGGCTTCAGCGTGTAGACAAACCCTCGCATTCTTTGTCAGTCCTGCGTGCCGGTGCTCACGAATGTCAAATTCGCTCCGCGCCGGTACTCGTCCTTCCTAGACTGCAAAGGTTTTCTATCACGCTGAAAAGAAGACAAAGGGCTAAAATCAAGTTCATTTTAGCCCTGTGTCAACAATTTGAGCCCCGCTAATAAGCGGGGCTTTTTTATGATGAAATCTGACAAACCGCTTTTCTCATAAGCTCTTCAAAGGCTTGGAAAAAGGCATCTCGATCAACGTGGTCAATGACTTGAATCGATTTTCCATCTGGATGTTCTTCAGTACGTCCTTGTCTTGGCGATTCGGTATAAACAATTGCATTCATTTCTTTTGAACGGGTAAATGAGGTGGATGCAAGAGTGATCGTGGTCAGCACATCCCATAAGTAGTAAGTCGAGTTCGTTTCGTGATGAATGAGAGGCGGACAAAAGGCATAACATTGTCCAATAAAGTCAATCCCGATGTGAGAGCGAAGGGAAGCCCATCGTTGACGGACATCGAGTGTGAGCGGGACTTGATTCGTGCTTTCCAGTGCGACCATTTCAATTGGAAAACGCTCTTGAAATACGGTGCTCACTGCATAAGGGTCCCAAAAAGCATTCCATTCTGCTGTTCCATCATGCTCGGGTTCTTCGACATTGCCTTTTTCAAGGAATGTGCCACCCATCCACACCAGTTTCTCAATTTTATTTGAGATGGAAGGATCTTCTTCTAACGCGCGTGCAAGGTCTGTAAGCGGTCCTGTAAAGAGCAGCGTAACAGGTTCGGTTGACTTTTTCACCGTTTCAATCAGGTGAAGATGTGCAGGAAGCTTAGATACTTTTGTATCAATAGCGCCTTTTTCATTTAAAATCGGCAGGGCATCTACATAAAAAGCATGCATGCGCCATTCCTTTGGAAATGGATTCACACCTCTAGAATTGGAAGCGGCGACTTCAATCTCATATGGGCTAAAACGATCAATAATTTTCTGAGAAGCGCTCAGCGCAGGCTCTAAATAACAATCAGCAGGAATCACAGACATCCCGATCACTTTCAGGTGTTCCATTTGAAGAAGTAGAAATAAGGACACGAGATCATCAACACCGCCGTCATGATTGAAATAGACAGGCTTTTTCATGGCATACCATCCTTTTCATCGTTTTCTTTTATCTTATCAGAATGCTGATCTGCTGAGGGAAACGTACCGTGAGATTTCAAATATTAGGGGGTTGTTCTGTTGCCATTTTCAAATCTCATAGTATAATTAAAGGTTGTTAGTGGTGAAAATAGATTGCATAATGATAATAGGATGATGATGAATGAAACGTGCTCGAATTATATACAATCCGACATCTGGACGTGAACTCTTTAAGAAGAATTTACCGCAGGTTTTGCAAAAATTTGAACAGGCTGGCTATGAAACATCTTGTCATGCGACGACATGTGCAGGAGATGCAACACAAGCAGCCGAAAAAGCCGCACAGAGAGATTTTGATTTAATTGTAGCAGCTGGTGGAGACGGCACGATTAATGAAGTCGTCAATGGATTAGCACCGCTTGAAAAAAGACCAAAATTAGGAATCATTCCAGTTGGAACGACCAATGACTTCGCAAGAGCACTTGGCATTCCAAGAGAAGATATTTTAAAAGCGACAGATGCCATCATTGATGGTGTAGCAAAGCCGCTTGATATTGGTAAAGTGAATGGACAGTATTTCATTAATATTGCGGGAGGCGGCCGATTAACAGAGCTGACCTATGAAGTGCCTAGTAAGCTGAAAACCATGCTAGGACAACTTGCGTATTATTTGAAAGGCATGGAGATGCTTCCTTCCATTCGCCCGACAGAAGTCGAAATTGAATATGACGGCAAATTGTTTCATGGAGAAATCATGCTGTTTCTTGTTTCACTAACAAACTCAGTAGGCGGCTTTGAAAAGCTCGCACCAGATTCCATTCTAGATGATGGGATGTTTGACCTGATCATTCTAAAGAAGGTCAATCTAGCAGAAGCCATTCGAGTGGTCAGCCTTGCACTCAGAGGCGAGCATATTCATGATAACAATGTCATCTACGCAAAAGCGAATCGCGTGAAGGTAGATGTAAAAGATAAAATGCAATTGAATTTAGATGGTGAATACGGCGGCATGCTGCCAGGTGAATTTGAAAACTTGTATCGCCATATTGAATTTATTGTGCCAAAAGCAACAGCTGAAAAAATAGGGTGAAGACTGAACTTGGTTCCTTATGGCGACCAAGTTTTTCTTTGCAAATGAGGTGATAAAATTGGTGAAAATGAAACCGCCTGTTGAAAAGAATGAATACTACAATGTAACCTTCGAAGATTTAACGCACGAAGGTGCAGGTGTAGCGAAAATTGAGGGTTTCCCTGTGTTTGTACCGAATGCCCTTCCTGACGAACAAGGGAAAATCAAAGTCACACGTGTCAAAAAAGGATTTGCTTTTGGACGACTCATGGAGCTGACAAAGGAAAGTCAGCACAGGCAAGATGCGCCATGTCCTATCTATAAGCAGTGCGGAGGCTGTCAAATTCAGCACATGAGCTATGAAGGCCAGCTGCTTTTTAAACAGAAACAAGTAAAGGACGTATTTGAGCGGATCGGCAAGCTTGATATGAGCCGTGTAAAAGTTCATCCTGTACTCGGCATGGAAGACCCTTGGAATTACAGAAACAAAGCACAAGTACCAGTTGGTGAACGGGAAGGCGGACTTGTTGCTGGATTTTATCAGCAGCGTACCCATGAAATCATTGATATGGAAAAATGTTTGATCCAGCAATCAGAAAATGACGAAGTGGTACAGGCAGTAAAAGACATCTGCAATGCGTTTGGCATCAAAGCATATAACGAAGAGCGGCATAAAGGCTGGCTGCGTCATGTCATGGTTCGCTACGGCATGGCAACAGGTGAAATGATGGTTGTGTTTGTCACAAGAACGGCTGATTTTCCGCAAAAGCAACAAGTGATTGAGCAGATTATAGCACGCTTCCCACACGTTCGGTCAATTGTGCAAAACGTGAATTCAAAGAAGACAAATGTCATTTTCGGAGACGAAACGACCGTTTTATGGGGAGAAGAATACATTTATGACGAGATTGGCGACATCAAATTTGCTATTTCAGCCCGCTCGTTTTATCAAGTAAACCCAGCTCAAACAAAGGTGCTTTATGACAAAGCGCTGGAATATGCCGAGCTGCAAGGAGAAGAAACCGTGATCGATGCGTATTGCGGAATCGGTACAATTTCCTTATTTCTCGCACAAAAAGCAGGCAGAGTATATGGCGTAGAAATTGTGCCAGAAGCGATTGAAGATGCAAAACGCAATGCTGCCTTAAACGGGATTAACAACGTTGAATTCGCAGTCGGTGAAGCAGAAACTGTTATCCCAAACTGGTACAAAGAAGGTATCAAAGCAGATACGCTAGTGGTCGATCCACCAAGAAAAGGCTGTGATGAAGCACTGCTTGATACGATTTTAAAGATGAAACCAAACCGTGTTGTGTATGTGTCCTGTAATCCTGGGACGCTAGCTCGTGATTTGCGTATTCTTGAAGATGGTGGGTATGTGACGGAGGAAGTGCAGCCGGTGGATATGTTTCCGCATACGAGTCATGTGGAGTGTGTGGCACAGTTAGTTTTTAAAAATGATTGATGGTGATTATAGTCCCTCAACAGTACAAAGTTTTAGTGAATCTTAGTACCGTTTTTTCAGTTATTTAAATTTTAAATAAAAAAGCTCAGTATATCTATTTAAATGTAAAAATTTTAAAGTCGTTCAAAGATGGCAGCAATTTTACTTATTGTGTGGATTAATGCCATCTTCTTTTTTAATTCTTCTGTATCTAACTCTCCTCTTCTCTCCTATATGTGCTTACTTAATAAAAATTTCTCTTAAATCTAAACGTAACATGGATTTTTTGAATTGAAAATCTATAAATAAACCAAAAAATTACCAAAATTTTAATTTTTATGGTAATCTATGAATAAGAATATAAAAAAGGTGATTAAAGTGGAAAACGAATTCTTAATACCTAACTCATTAATTGAAAATGCAAAAAATAATAATCTTGTATTCTTTATCGGTGCTGGATTTTCGAGAGATTTCGGCTTCCCAGATTGGAATGGGTTAGTGAAATTAATGTTAGAAAAGATTATTGAAGAGAACTCAGAATACAAACCATTTATAGAGCTCCTTGAGAACAAAACCATGGGAGTATTAGATATCTTAGAATATATAAAAAGTGAAAAAAGAATTATAAGAGATACTATATATAAGAGATTTAAGTATGATAGTAGAAAAGAAAAATTATTGGAAAAACACAGAAAGTTATTTAGAATCTCCAAAAAAATAATTACTACTAATTATGATCAATTATTGGAGAAAGCTGCAAAAGAACAAATAGAAAAGATAATATACACGAACGAACATTTAATGGGACAAATTCATAATCTTAACGAATTTATTCTAAAAATCCATGGTGATCATGAGTCTGCTGGTGATTGTGTCTTATTAAGAGAGGACTATGAGAAGTTATATGACCAAGATAATGCTACTCTTGCTCAAATGAAAAATATGATTGCTAGTAAGACAATTCTTTTTATTGGATTTAGTTTATCAGATCCTTATGTAAGCAACGTATTTGAGTATATTAATAAACTTTACAGTGGATATCATGAAAGAAGTTTTATTTTATCTGTTAATAATGAGGACTTCACAAAATATAACGTTAAAAATATACAATTAAAAGATCATGATCAGATTGTTCCTTTTCTTGAACAACTGAGTGATATGTTAGAGAGAGAAAATACTGTAGTTACCAAAAAGGAAAAAGGTTTAGATGAAGATATAGATGAAGATGAGTTTAAAAGCTTTCTTTTAGAGTTTAATAAAAGTAAAAAAAAAGCAATGGAAATTCTAGATTTAAATGAAGAAGAAATAGAAAATAAGTATGAAAAAATGGTTTGTAGCGAGAGTTTTAGGAAAGAAATTGAAACTTATTCCGCTTATTTTCCATCAATTGATGAAATTATGATGACACCAAGTTATATTGATTTTGATAAAAAGACTATTATTACTAGTACTGTGAGATCTAGCTATAATAGGGTTCATAATTGTTTTAACACTGGTGAAAGTATTTTTGAAGCTACTGTTGATGAAATTTATAAAGAATACTCAAGTGAACTTTCTTATAATAAGTCTAAGTTGCGATTTTACATCAAGATTTTAGTGTCATGGGCTATTATTGGATGTGACATTTTTAATGAGGATAAACGGAAAAAGGTGTCTTTATGAATTTTTTTACAATGCATAAATATCAAAGTTTAGAAGAGAATTTATTATACGATGCAAAGGTGCTGTATTTTCTTTTGGATGATAATAAATCTAAACATTTAGATAAGCTTTTCAATGAGTTTTCGCAAAAACAAGGTATTGAATTAAATATAAATATTGAAAGAGTTTTATTCTTATCATTGGCATTTTTGTATTCAATGGGATTAATAACATCAGATAGCAATATGATAAAGAGGGTAAAAAAATGATTTTAAAAGAATTATCAATATATTCCTATAAAGAGAAGAAAGTTTTAAATACTTATCAATTTAATGAAAAAGGTGTAAATATAATTTTAGGCGAAAAAAAAGACGAAAAAGATGAAGCGAATGGGGTTGGAAAGACTACTATGATAGAATGTCTTTCCTTCCTTTTAGGTGAAGAAATAAACGCATATTATAAAACTAACAAAATGTTAATAAATAAGGGTATTCTAATTACACTGAAGGTTAATTCTAACGAAATTGACAGCTTTTTAGCTAGGTTCATTAACACACCCGATAAGGGATATATATTATGGGATAAAAATATTTGTTATGATCTAAATGAATGGGATATATATGAAGAGAAAGATTACAAGAAGAAAATTCAAAAAGAGATTTTAGGCGATGAAAATAGCGATATTTCATTTGCTTCAATAAGGGAATATATTATAAGAGATGAACAAAACGGTTTTATAAAAAACTCATTGGGAATATCAGATAGAAATGCAACTACAGAAAATAAGATTCTAGCTTTCTTATGTAATTTGCCTTACAATTCAGAAACAGAAATAAAAAAAATAACTAAAAATATAAATGATTTAAAAGATAAGAAAAAAATACTTTCTACTACAATCGGAAAAACTATCTCTGAATTAAAATCTGAAAAATCTAAGTATAGAAGCAAAATTCAAAAGCTTGAAAAAAATATAAATTCAATTGATATAAACAAACAATATAATTTAAAAGCCATAGACTATAGTAAAAATAAATCGGAATTAAATAATATTCAAAATGAACTTTTTAAACTAATGCATGTTAAAAATCAATATAAACAGAATATCGAAAATTTAAAGAAAAAAGTTGAGGAAATCCAAGCACTCAGTGACATTGAACCTTTCTATAAACAGCTATTGGGATGGTTTCCTAATGAAATCTCGAATAATTACGATAAAGTGAAGAATTTTTATGATTTTATGGTTGAAAATAGAGGGAGTTATTTTGAAGGTAAAATAAAAAACATAGATGAGAAGATAAACGAACTATTTAAGGTGAAAGACAAATTAGAAAAAACTTTGAAGAATGATTATAAGATACTTAAGAATAGTAGTCTATTAGAAGACATAAACTCAATGATTGCAGATAGAGAAGAGTTAAATACTAAAATAGCTGAGATAAACATTCAATTAGATAATCATGATAGATTAAAATCAATTACAAATCATATAAACGTCTTAAAAAGCGATCGGTTAACATTAACTCAACAGAAGACAGATGAATTTAATTCATATGAAAAACATATCGAAAGTTTGGAAAAATTATTTCAAACGTTGTCTGAACTAGCTTATGATACTGCTGGAGTTTTCGATGTTCAATTTGAGAATAATGTAAATGATAGAAAAAAATCTATAACTGGTAGAGTAAAAATAGAATGCAGTTTGCCTGACGATTGTTCACACGGTATCAATTATATGAAATTAAATATGTTTGATTTAACATGGTTTATTTCTTCTTTGGAAAACTTTGGAGGTCACAACATTAACTTTTTAATTCATGATGGCTCATATTCAAAGCCAAATCCCTCTGTAAAGGCAAGAATTTTGAAGTTTATTAATAAAAAAATTAATGAGATAAAAAAGGGACAGTACTTCGTAACTTTGAATAAAGATGAATTACTAAAAGGGGATTTGGATTTCTTCGAAAAAAACGGGTATATTGTTGCGAAATTAGAACGAACAAATGATAACACAAAAAGGTTTTTTGGTTTTAAATTATATGATTAAGAAAACAGGAAACAAAAATAATTTTTTGTTGAAAAGGAAGAGTCATTTTATATTAGTATCATTAAAAGCTGTTTTAATACTGCTTCTATATTTTTAGTCGTTATAGTCACCTTTGAAAATTTCAAAGAAAAGTATTTAACTTATGTTAAATCTGTAGAAAGTCTGGTGTTCGATCAATAAATAAATGTATTTAATATCCTAATCTCTTAGAAAATATCGAGATAGGGATATTTTATTTTCAATGCACTTTTTAAATAGCGGTAACCGGAGTTTGAAAAATTAATTTCATCCCACATTTCGCTTTATAATTTCCTTTTTTGCAATTTTGCCCGGTTCATATTAAAGTATATAATGATAAAAATTGCTGAAAGAATTTACAGAAGGACAAGCCCTTTAGGCGCTATGTCGTGAGAGGAATTGGATGAAAGATGAGTAAAAATTTCTGGCGTGATTTACCACGGCCATTTTTTATATTAGCACCAATGGAAGAAGTGACAGATGTTGTGTTTCGTCATGTTGTGAGTGAGGCGGCGAGACCGGATGTGTTTTTTACAGAGTTTACGAACAGTGAGAGCTACTGCCACCCTGATGGCATTCAAAGTGTGAAAGGCCGTTTAACGTTTACAGAGGATGAGCAGCCGATTGTTGCTCATATTTGGGGAGATAAGCCTGAGAACTTCAGACAAATGAGTATTGGAATGGCGGAGTTAGGATTTCAGGGGCTCGATATTAATATGGGCTGTCCTGTCCCAAATGTCACGCAAAACGGGAAGGGTAGTGGATTGATTCTTCGCCCAGACGTTGCGGCAGAGCTGATTCAAGCGGCAAAAGCAGGGGGATTACCTGTTAGTGTGAAAACAAGACTAGGGTTTACAGAGGTCGATGAATGGCGTGGTTGGCTCAGACACATTTTGAAGCAAGACATTGTGAATTTATCGATTCATCTTCGTACTAGAAAGGAAATGAGCCAGGTAGATGCGCACTGGGAGCTCATTCCTGAAATTAAAAAACTTCGTGATGAAGTAGCACCTGATACGCTTTTGACAATCAATGGTGATATTCCTGACCGTCAAACTGGCTTAAAGCTTGCTGAACAGTATGGAGTGGACGGTGTGATGATTGGGCGTGGGATTTTCCATAACCCATTTGCTTTTGAAAAAGAGCCGAAAGAGCATACGAGTGACGAACTGTTAGGTCTTTTAAGATTACATCTTGATCTTCATGATCAATATTCATCACTAGGTTTGCGTCCATTCAAGGCACTGCATCGTTTCTTTAAGATTTATGTAAAAGGATTCAGAGGAGCGAGCTTCCTAAGAAACCAATTAATGAACACATCATCAACAGATGAAGTGCGTGCAATGCTAGATGAATTTGAAGCGAGAAACCAGGAACAATCATGATGAAAAAGAGGAGGGGGAACCCTTCTCTTTTTTTATGAACAGGACTATTAAACTAGTTCTCTCAAATGGTAAAATGAGATAGAAATAACAATTGGAGGTATTTTATTTGAAGCCATTTTGGGATACAGACAGAGAAAGTGAAGAGACATTTAAGAAAATCAATGAAAAAGGCATTGCAAAAGCAGAAAAGAAACTAGGCGTCATCTTGCCTGATACATATAAGAAGCTTATCCTCGAGCAAAATGGCGGTTATACCCTGCATAATGCTTTTCCAACAGATCAGCCGAATGGATGGGCAGAGGATCATGTGTCATTTGATCATTTAAGAGGAATTGCCAAAGGCGAAGGTATCATGGACAGTGATTATTTAATAGAAGAATGGGAATTGCCTGAGGGGCTTGTACTGATTTGTGGGGATGGTCATACGTGGATCGCATTGGATTATAGAGAAACAAAGGAACATCCGCCGATTCATTACTTTGATCTAGAATATGAGACGGATTTTAAATTAACGGATTCGTTTGATGAATTGATTGCGGGGCATTATACCGCAGAGGATAGTGAAGAAGATGGGATGTCAGATGAAGAGTGGCAGGCTGAATATGAAAAGCAGAATCCGCCATTATCAAAAGAAGAAGTAAAAGACATATTGAAGACTCGAGACCCTGAGGCACTTCATAAAATTGTATTTTTTCATTTAGACCAAATTGATGATATCAAGTGGTTTTTTTCAGAAGTAGAAACTTTTATGAACTCCATTCAAGACGAAAATATGTTAGTAACTGCTGGCTGGGCGCTCAGCACAATCCTTACACTGAATGATGTGGTGGTTAAGCAGAATGACGATATTTTTCAAAGGGCACGTCGTTTTGCGGAGCAATTGAATCAATCAAAAATAGAAGAAATGCATGAAATCGCTTTTAATATATCATTATGGTTGGAATTTGATTTAGAAGAGCAATAAGAATATCTATTTCATGTGAAAAATATCTGAAATAGAAATCTTTTAAATTATTAAAAAGACCCCCTCACCAAAAAGGGGGTCACCAATTCCTTTACTCCGCACTCTCCTCAACCTCACGGCTATCTTCTGTTTCACCAATATAAATAGGGCCGTTTGCATGGTCGATTCGGATTGGCCATTCGTATGGGACTTGCAGGCGTCGTGCGATGGCTCTCCAAAATTTTGCAGAATCAAATTCTAGTTCTTGAAAGTCTTTAAGCAATTCTTTATAAGAAGATCCATCAAATTGAATGTACGAGTCTTGCAGACGCATAAAGGCGTAATGTCTCACTTCTAATGCTGCCGCAGCTTCCATTTCTTCTTCTGTTGCTTCGCCAATGATTGTTCCTGCGGGTGGAAGCATGTCGTATACGTTAAATTCCTCTTCTTCTTCGTGTGCTGCATTGTGCTGTTGATCTGACATTTTGTTCACTCCTTCTAGTCTTCATCAAGCTTTTATTCGTGCTTACTTCTATTATCGGAAGGAAATGCGAAATGTGGAATGAAAAAAGAAGCAGATCCACAATACTTGCTTTTTCTTCTTGAATCTTTTATGATCAATTACAGATATAAAAGGTCTACAATAGATAGAAAGGAATGTTTCTATGAAATATTCTAAAGCGACCAACTATGCGCTGCATACGATGGTCTTTTTAACCCTTGCACCAAAGGGGAAAGCAATAGGCGTTGAGCCTCTCGCCAAGATGCAAGATCTTTCACCTACCTATTTATCTAAAATTTTAACAAAGCTTGTGAAGGCGGGATTGATTGAATCAACACCTGGCGCAAAAGGTGGTTACACCATTCTGAAAAAGAAGGAGGACATTTCGTTTCTAGACGTCATTCAGGCGGTAGAAGGACAAACCCATTTATTTCGTTGTTCCTTAGCACATGATTCTTTCATGCCTCACGATGGCTGTTTGATTGAACAAGTCATGCAGGATGTTGAAACGAAAATGCAGGAGACGTTAAGTCAAAAGCGGTTAGTTGATATTGCAAGCCAAATAGAGCAGACAGAAAAAAATCCATTTTTCAACATGTGATTTTTTTGAACTAATTATAGATATTAAAAGTCTTTAAAGTCTTTAATAAAAAGGGGAGATTTATATGTTATTAGATTGTGCCATTATTGGAGGCGGGCCATCCGGATTAAATGCAGCTCTTGTTGTCGGGCGGGGCAGAAAACAGGTCATGGTATTCGATGATGAGATGCCAAGAAATCGAGTGACTCAGGAATCACATGGATTTATTACAAACGATGGAATGACACCGTTTGAGATCAGACAAGCAGGAGAAGCGGATCTTCAAAACTACCCCAATATCCAAATCAAACGAAGCAGAATTGTGGAGATACAAAATCATGAGGACAATTTCGTGTTACTGACACAAGAAGGAGAAAGATTCGAAGCGAAAAAAATCATTTTGGCCACAGGACTTCAGGACATATTGCCAAAGATCAACGGGATTCATGATGTGTATGGAAAGACGTTGTTTAGCTGTCCTTTCTGCGATGGCTGGGAGCTGAAGGACAAGCCACTTGCCCTGATTGCAGAGAACCAGCGCGCTTTGCATATGGCGAAACTTCTTTCCAATTGGACAAACGATTTGATTGTGTTTACAAATGGACAGCAAGTGTTAGCTGAAGAGGAGAAAGCACTGCTATCAGCACATTCTATTCAAGTTATTGATGTGCCAATTGTAGCGATCCATCATGACAATGGTCAGCTACGCTCTCTTCAGCTTGTAAATGGAGAGATAGTGATAAGAGAAGGCGGATTTGTCGCAAGTGATTTCAAGCAGTCAACCCCTTTTGCTGAAAAACTAGGCTGTCAAATGACGAAAAATGGGGGCATTGAAACAGATATTCTTGGGCGTACAACCGTCAGCGGTATTTTTGCATGTGGTGATAATTTAGGCGGACCTGCTCAGCTTGTTCTTGCAGCAGCAGCTGGAAGTCAGGCAGGAATGGGCGTGATTCATGAACTTGTGCAGGAAGAGTTTCAACAAAAAACATCTCTGTAAAAAGAGATGTTCAGCGATGAGCGATTTTCCATTTTACTAAGACGTGAGCAGTCCATTCAAAAAGTGCGTAGATGACAAAGAAGATTAGGATCCAGCTGCTGACATCGACCCATACATTGTTGATTTGAATGATGTTCGCCTGATCAAGTCCAGTCTGTATCCACATCGTGATCAATGCGGTGAGGAACACCTGTAAAAACCATTTTTTCAATTGGTCACACCTCCATCTCTTTCTATCATATAAGAAATGACAGTTTATTTCCAATTGAATTTCCATCAGTTTCAACGGTAAAATAAGAAATAAAACCAATGGAAGGACATGAGATGAGCGATCAAACCAATCGTTTTTTAAAAAGTCATTTTCCTGAACTTGTCCTCGCGCCGCCTCTTTTTTATAGGTGGCCTTTTGGTCTTCGCTTTGAAGTGGCAGATTGGTCATTAGGAGAAGAACCGGTTGTATTAGAAAAAGCAGGCGATCGGGCTTTGAAAATTGTCAGATATGCTTTTGATCCAGAAGACGATATTCTACTTGTCACGGATGTCTATACGCAGCATGAACATGAATTAACGAAGCAAAAGCTCCTAGTTTATCAGAAATATGCATACCGACAAGTGCGTCACCGATTGCGTCACGAGCGTTTGACCTATATACAACCAAAACAAGAAGAAACAATGAAAAGAGAGAGATTTACACTCAAGTGTCAGCTGCAAGATATTCGATTGCGCCCGCTATTACAAGCCATATGCCAAGAGGATTTCTACAAACCGAATCAAATCTTGAAAGGAAAGCTTGGTTATGACATTTATCTCATCAATCTCTCAAAACAGATGATTTTCCACTTATATGATGATCGAGGCTGCGATCTTATTGCGGCAGATCCAGAACATCTGTGTCCAGTTTATGAAGGTTTACAGCACTGGCTCTTAGACTATGACCGTGCTCAGATGGATCAGTTGTTTGCCGGGAAATAAGAAAAACCGCACTTTGACAAGTGCGGCTTCTTTTTATGCTTCTACTTTATTGAAAAACTGTGGTAAGTAGTCTTTGTGTGCTTCTAGCATTTCATCTAGGATGCTTTTTGCAATGGCATCTGATGGGACAAGCGGATTGATGGTCATGGCGACAAGTGCTGTGTTGTAGTCGCCTGTCACGGCTGCTTCAGCGGCTACACGTTCAAAGGATTTAATTTGAGAAATAAGTCCTTTGACAGCAACCGGCATTTCACCAACAGCGATTGGTTTTGGGCCGTCTTTTGTGATGACACAGTTCAGTTCAACGGCAGAATCATTTGGAATGTCACTGATGGCGCCATTGTTGATTGTGTTTACAGGCTGAATGTCATGCTTGTCGTTATAAATGGATGCGATCAAGTTACATGCTGCATCACTGTAGTAAGCACCGCCTCGTTTTTCAAGCTGTGGCGGCTTAATATCAAGATCAGGATCTTTGTAAAGCTCGAACAGGTCATTTTCTAGTGCACGGACGACTTCTGCACGAGTTCCTTCATTCTCTGCTGCTTTCTTTTCTTCAGCCAGCATATCACTTGTTTTGTAGTAGTATCGGTGATATGGACAAGGAATCACACCAAGCCCTTTTAAGAAATCTGCATCCCACGGAATCGCTTGAATGTTGTTCATCGACATGGTCGAGTTTGGATCTGCCATGTCTTCGATCACTTGATCCATGATGCTTTTGCCATCTAAGAACACGTTCAGTCCAAAGACCATATGGTTTAATCCAGCAAAGCTGACTTCGACTCTGCTTGCGTCGACATCAAGTCCTTTGGCGATGCCCATGCGAATGCCGATTGGTACGTTACATAAGCCAACGACTTTGCGGTGGTTTGAATAGCGAAGTACGGCTTCTGTGACCATACCAGCTGGGTTGGTGAAATTCACAAGCCAAGCATCCGGGCATAATTCTTCAATATCTTTCACAATCTCAAGAATGACAGGGATGGTGCGCAGACCCTTGAATAGACCGCCTGGACCGTTTGTTTCTTGACCAATGACATCATATTTTAAAGGAATACGTTCATCCTTCATACGTGCTTCCAGTAATCCGACGCGGAATTGTGTTGTGACGAAATTAGCGTCTACCAGTGCTTTCCGGCGATCTAAAGTTAAATGAACCTCGATTGGAAGCCCTGCTTTTTTCACCATGCGTTTTGCAAGATTTCCGACGATCTCAAGCTTTTCTTTACCTGCTTCGATATCGACGAGCCAAAGTTCGCTTATTGGAAATTCCTCGTACCGTTTAATGAATCCTTCGACAAGTTCTGGTGTATAGCTTGATCCTCCGCCGATTGTGACAACCTTTAATCCTTTTGCCATGTTCTGCACCTCCGAATAATGTAACGCACAATGTTATAATAGAGTGAATCAATCTTTTATCATTTGTTTGTACATCTATAGCTTATCGTGAGAGTACCTTGTGCGTAAACGGTTTCAGCGTCTTTAGGCAAGGGTGCCCTATTTAGAGATTTGTTACATAAAAGAAACGTGTTGTGTCATGTTGTTGGAGAAAGGGGAAGTCAGATGTTTTCAAGTGAGGTCATTTCCAGCTTTAATGAACTAGAAAGCGCTTTATACCGATACATTATGGAAAACAGTGAAAAAGTCGTCTATATGAGAATTCGTGATTTGGCAGATGCCGCACATATATCGACCTCATCTGTCCTTCGCTTTTGTCGAAAAGTGAATTGTGAAGGCTTTTCAGAATTTAAGGTGAAGCTCAAAATGTATTTAGAAGCAGAACAAACACCTTCTTTGAAAAGCACGCAGCATTTCCTGTATGAATTTATCGAACGGACACTTAAAGGAGATTTTGAGGAAAAGATTAAAGAGGCAGCGAAGCTCATTGCGGATGCAAAGAATGTGCTGTTTATTGGGACGGGCAGTTCTGGTATTTTGGCGCAGTATGGGGCAAGGTACTTTTCAAGTCTGGAGAAATTTTCATTCTACATCAATGATCCGTTTTTCCCGATGAATATGCAGTATTTAGACAATAGTGTCACCATTGTGCTGTCGGTATCAGGAGAGAACAGTATTACGATTGATCATATTTCGAAACTAAAAAGAGAAGGCAGCACGATCATTAGTATTACAAACAATCAGCACTGTACAATTTCTCGTATTTCTGACTTGAATATTGCTTATTACGTTACAGACGAACGAGTCCATAGAGCCAACATTACTACACAGACACCCGTTGTCTATATCCTAGAAGCAATGGCGCGTGACATGTTTGCGATGTTAAAAGAAAAGTAAAAGAGCCGCTGCCTTAAACAGTGGCTCTTTTTTTCTGCATCATGAAAGTGGTGATGGCAATGCTTGAGCAGATGAGTACAAACAGTCCGCCTAACAAATACACAAATCTCGCTCCGAATGTATCCGCAATTAATCCAACAAAGAAAATAGATAAACTGACAGACATAGAAGAGAGAACGTATTGAGCCGAATACACCTTTGATAACTCATGGACTGGCGTTTCCGTTTGGAGGATGGTTTGCTGCGAAACATCCCGAATTTGATAGGCAGGCCCCATTAAAATACAAAGCAGCAATGCAAGCCATGGCAGGCTGTTTAGCGAAAATAGGATCGTCAGCACTGCATAAATAAAAGAGCCCGCTGCCATAAAGAGGAGAAGTTGTTTTTGAATAAACTGACTTAGCCATGCAGCCATAAGTCCGCCTATAATGGCACCTATATAATATGCGGCATTGATATATCCCCACCATTCCGCACCTTCATTTAAAACAAGTGTGACAAAGGCAAGCGTAACCGGTCCGACCCACAAAGCACCTGCAATATTTTCACTAACATCCATGAAAGTCAGGATGCGAACCGTTTTGTTTGTCCAAATGATCTTCCAGCCATCCTTGAACCCGTTCATCTTATTTTCTTTTTGAACCGTGTCTTCTTGCTTGAGTAGAGAAAAAACAGGGATGATCAATAGATAGGACAACACAATCATGAAACAAGAGGCCCACATTAAATAAAATGGACCAATCAACAGGACGAGCATTCCAGTAAACGAATAGCCGGCGATTTGAACAGATTGATAAAAAACGGAGGCTGTACTGTTCGCTTTCACAAGCTGATTTGCTGGCACAAGCATCGGCATGATGGCCTGTAATAAAGGGCTGATGAACCCGCCTGTGATGGAAATCAAAACGAACGCACTAAACAGCCAGATCAGGTGCTGCTGAAAGAAATCAAATTGGGTCGTGAATACGACGAGCATTCCAATACGTAAAAGAGGGACCCATTTCAATAGACGCTTGGCTTGAAAGAGTTCTGTCAAAACAGGAGAGAGGAACCCAGCTAATAGCTGACATAGTGTTCTTATGAGTGGAAATACAGCCGCATAGGCGACAGATTGTGTATCTTGATAAATAACCAATGTGACTGTCATCAAAAATAGAATATCACTTAGCATGAGAAGGCTTTTACTACCTGTATAAAACCAAAACTTATTTCCCATATCCAACCGACTCCTTTTCAAAAACAAGTTCAGTATAGCATGTTGGCGAAGTGTGCAGAGGTTTTCCATTGAAAAATACATCTTAAGGATGAGAGGATTGTGATAAGCTAAATGAAAGAACATCGTAAGGAAAGGGGTTCAATCCATTGAAAAAATTACCAGCACATGACTTTTTGGACAAGCATGGCATCCCGTATGACATCAAAACATTTTCTGCCAAAACAGAGAAGGGCGCAGCGAATGTAGCGGCTGCTCTTGGTTTTAGAGAAAGACAAATGATCAAAACATTGATCTTTGAAACAGGGGAAGGGGAGCAGCTGCTTGTAATGGTGGGTGCTGACCAGCACATCAAATCAGGGAAACTAAAGAAAGCTGCAGGCTCTCGCAATATCAAAATGGCTTCACCAGACACGGTGCTTGAAGTGACAGGCTATCGCATTGGCTCCATCCCGCCATTTTGCTGGCAGCCTGAAGGGTTCCGCACGATTATCGAAGCATCGCTATTAGAAGAAGAGATATTAGGCGTTGGAGCGGGAGAATGGGGAAATGAAATACTCATCACACCAGAACAATTAGTAAAAGCCTCAAAAGCGGTCCCATTTGATCTTGTTCAGCCATCCGAATAGAGAAAGTGCCTGTTGCTGAAACAGGCACTTTTTTAATTGGAGTCAGGTGCTATAAAGGGTCCAATGTCTTTCATTTGCAGAAAAGCATTCACCGTCCTATTTTCCTCAAGGTCATTCGCCCGTTTGCAGACCACAACAGGTCTGATAATGTCAATTCCTTCGATATACACGCGCCCAATCTCTCCACGTTCTAAGCTTCGCTGAACAGCGTCACGAGGAACAAGTGTGATGCCATAGCCAGCTTTGATCATTTGAATGGCTTCGTGGACACCACTGAATTGTAAATCAACGGTCGGTTTTTTAATTCCTTTAGCGGTAAAAAGGGAAAAAAGTTTGTCTCTCGTCGAACTGCCTTCTTCTCGCATTAAAAAGGGTTCATGGCTTAGGCGTTCTAGGGGGACGGTTTGTCCATTTAACGGGTGATCCACAGGCACGATAAAGTCATAACTTAAATCAGTCAAGTGAGAGGTGTGAAGATCTTCGTGGTGCAGATCCTCTATTACGGCGATCGCTACATCTGATTGATATTGAAGCAGGCTTTCGATCACTTGAGCGGAGTTTCCGCTTTTTAATTCAATATCTGTCTGTGGCGATGCTGTTTTAAAAGAGGCAAGCCAATCAGGCAGCAAAAAGTTAAGTGGTACGTAGGTAGAAGCAATTCTGAGTCTTCCTTTTTTTCCGTTTTGCAGAAGAGTAATCTGATATTCTACTTCTTTTTCCGCCTCGAATACTTGCCGGGCATATGGATACAGGATCTTTCCCATCTCCGTCAGTGTAATCCCCCGGCCGTTTCGTTTGAAAAGACGAAAGCCGATCTCTCGTTCAATGCTTCGTAATTGTGCTGTCACAGCCGGCTGCGTCAAAGACAGCACGTCTGCCGTTTGTGTGACACTTTTTGTTTCGGCTACCTTTGCAAAAATACGGAGGGCATGTAAATTCATCTTTGCACCGCCTATCAATTATTTTGATGATTCAATCAAAAACATTCATTAGATTTATTATAAGGTATCCCTTATCGTAAAGGTAGCGAAGGGGGAAGAAAAAATGGATCGTCGTCAAAAGCAAGTGGTGTCAATTTCGCTCATCACAGCATTTGCACTTATTGGGGATTCAATGCTCTATATTGTTCTCCCGGTCTATTGGAAAGAGATTGGTTTATCATCCATTTGGGAGGTGGGGTTACTGCTGTCTATCAACCGATTCATTCGTATCCCGCTAGCACCTGTCGTATGGTGGCTTTATCGATATATTCCAATGAAGACCGGTGTACTGATCGCAATTTTGATCGCGTCAGTGACCACGATATTATATGGTATGAGTGGATTTTGGCTGCTATTGATTTGCCGCTGTGCATGGGGTCTCGCTTGGACGTTACTCCGTATGAGTGGGATGAGGGTCTTGGCTGAAATGGACGAAGGCTCACAAGGACATTTGACGGGTCTTTATAATGGGCTTTACCGGCTTGGCAGTTTATTTGGCATGTTATTTGGTGGAATCCTTGCCAGCTTGATCGGTTTTCAGTCCATGACGCTTGTCTTTGGCTTACTCACATTAATGGGCTGCATTTTTTATGTATCGTTGGATGAAATTGAAAAGAGAGAAGGCACGCAGGTGTATCATGGCATCAAACAGAAGTGGTTTACACGAGATGTGGTAAAAGTACTGATAACAGGCATGCTGATCGCACTGATCATCCAAGGTTTATTCGCATCCACGCTGAGTCATATCGTTGAAGCAAAGATTGACCAAGATGAATTGACTCTGTTTGGCTTTGTCATCGGAGCTTCGGCTTTAAGCGGTGTTATTCAAGCACTCAGGTGGGGATGGGAACCATTTCTCGCACCGAGAACGGGCAAATGGTTTGATCGTCTTGTGATGAAGGAACGAATGTTATGCTGGATGTTTCTTTCATTTGGAGGGCTCAGTTTTCTTGTGATCATGCTGAAGGTAAGTGGCTGGTTCCTATTGATGCTGCTTTTGATGCAACTGATGGCAACAATTGTCACAACGTTCACCGATACACTTGCCTTTCAAAAAGCTTCTGCTCAAACAGATAAGAACCGCTTTCTCGCCAGTTATTCTTTTGTTCAAGATATGGGGGCTGCTTTAGGACCTTTGTGTGGGTATACGTTGATCCAGTTTTTCGGAACAAACAGCGTCTTTTGGCTGATGCTTATCATAAGTTTAATGCTCGTCAGCATGTGGATAAGAAGCGGGCAGCATGTTTCTTCTAGTGCAGTGTAAGAAATAAAGCGTTATATAAAAAACTGCCTCATGCAGATGATCGCAGGAGGCAGTCATATTCTCTTATTCTAAGTCTGAATCATAGGCTTTTTGCGTGAGTTGGCTGACGACCTCTTTCAAGCCATTGGGTTTATGGAATTCAACAGGTGTGCTTCCTTTTTCAAATACAATTTGATCTGCTTCAACGAGCACGACATATCGATTGTTGACCTTTGCAATATGAATCGAGTGACCGAAGTCGGCTAAAAGTCCTTTAATTTCTGTTTCGCCTAGACGCATCTTCATCGTGATATCAGGGGTTTGTTCAACAATGTGTGAAGCCGCTAGCGTGACCTGTTCTGTATCGAGTGTTTCCCGAATCTCCCGTTTTTCACTTGCTTCCCATATTTCAAGGTCCTCTTCAAATTGTTTTAATTCTTCACTTTCATCCTGAAATGTTTCAAATACATGTTCCTGCACCATATTCATGACCTGTGATTTCATGATTTCAGGCATCGATTCCCCGTATTCGACGAATTTTAGAAAGTCTTCAAAATAACGAGCGTGTGAGGATTGGTGAATTTTCACTTCGGCTTCCTCTGTCATGCCCTCTTCTGGCATAAACGGGTATTGAATCGATTTCATGTTTTTTGTTGTAATCGCCATTTCTACTTTTTTGATCAAGGTAGATGTATCAGCAATAGAAGCGACTTTCTGTTCAAAATCGCATTTCATGATAAAGACAAAAGAGTCATCGAAATACTTTTTAGGAACCGCAGATGCAACCAAAAACACGCCGCCTCTGACAGCACTTGTATCTAAATAGGTGCGAACAAATTGTTCACTGCATTCGTTAAATACTTCTTTTGTATCTGCAAATCTCGTCTGATGAAATAAATTGTAGTTTGGATTTGAATCGAGTTCATGCCCGGGTTCGACAATAAATCGGCCAATTTTAGTCGGTACTTGCTCAGACTTAGGGTGTCTGTCCACTTTTCGTTTGACGATTTTTTTTAGCTCACCGTCTAGAAAGTCTTTCAGCTCACTTTGTTCAAATTCTTCTTGGTTTAATGTTTGGTAATGTTTAAACCGTTTATTTGCTTGTTCCTCTTTGCCTTCTATTTCAACCACATAGAATGATAGAAAACGTATCGTAAAATCCACTGATTGGTCACCACTTTTTCTTCTTTGGATATGTTGAGTATAGAAAAAGGAGTGAAAATCGTCAACGAATGGAGAAATATCGTGTCATTATTTCCCGAGAAATGTTTCGTGAAAAACGCTTGATAATAATTATCATTCTTGATAGAATGATAAAAGAAAAGAAGGAACCTGCCAGTTCCTTCATCTCAGAAAATCATATATTATTTTGTTTCAAATGTTTCGCAATCCGTTTCAGCATTGCGAGTCACGTCAGTCATTGTGCTTTTACCAATTTTAATGGTAGAGGCTGTACAGCTGTTGTCAGCCCAAAAACGGCAAGAGTTCACTTCACAAAGTACATTTTGTGCCATGGGGATTCACCTCCGTGATTCATATTAAGAATGAAGCAAGCTGCCACTTGAGTTCATTCAATCTAGTAGTCTCTTTATCGAAAGAGGCTGTTTGTGCTGTATATGCACATGTTTATCATACCATCTACCCTGAAAATATACAATTTAAACTTTGAAAGAGCGAGAATGCAAATCTCGCTCTTTTTTGTTTGTAAAAATAGTTAAATGCTAGGTGGCATCCTCTCATATTCCAACATATGAATAGAGTAGATTCAAAACCTGATGTCGGACAAAGTATAAGGGTACATGTACTGATTTTCCGCATGAAGATAGGGTTTTCAATCAAAAATTTTCATAGAGAGATGAGGGGAGAAGATGAAAGCAGTCATTCTCTGCGGAGGAAAGGGAACGAGAATGAGTGAGGTCACACAAGCGCTTCCTAAACCACTTGCTATGATCGGAGATCGGCCTATTCTATGGCATATTATGAAAATCTATCAGTATTACGGTGTAGACGAGTTTATCTTATTGCTTGGATATAAAGGAGAGAAAATCAAAGAGTATTTTCTCAACTACGACTGGCGGCATCACAGCATGCAGCTGGATATGTCGACAGGGGAAATAAAGCTTTTAGGGAATTCGGAGAACTGGAAAATCACTTTTTTAGATACGGGTGAGAATACGATGACAGGCGGGCGGTTAAAGCAGGTACAGGATTATATTGGTGATGAGACATTTATGATGACGTACGGGGACGGACTTGCCAATATCAATATGTTTCATTTGCTCAAGCGCCATCAAGAGCTTGGAGCAGCTGCCACTGTCACAGGAATTGAAAAGAAATCACAGTACGGCACGCTGAAGGTGTATAACGGGATGGCACAATCCTTCTCTGAGAAGACAGACAGTATCGGGATGATCAATGGAGGATTTTTTGTGTTGTCTCCAAAGGTTTTTGATTATTTAACAGATGATGATCAATGTGTGTTCGAAGCAGAGCCTCTTCAAAACTTGGCGAATGATGGTGAACTTGCAGTCTACGAGCACCACGGATTTTGGACAGCAATTGATACGTATAAAAACTTGAAAGAAATCAACGGCATGTGGGCAGATGGAAAACAACCATGGAAGGTTTGGTGACAGCATGAGCGGATTTTGGAATGGGAAAAACGTATTTGTGACCGGGTGTACGGGATTGTTAGGGAGTTACCTCGTCAAGGAATTGATTGATCAAGGAGCAAACGTAACAGGGCTTGTACGTGATCAGGTGCCAAGATCGAACTTATATCAAGGCAGTCAATTTGAAAAGATGAATGTCGTCCAAGGCGCACTGGAGGACATGCAAACGATAGAACGTGCGTTAGGAGAATATGAGATTGATACAGTCTTTCATTTGGCCGCCCAAGCGATTGTTGGGGTCGCAAATCGTCACCCAGTTTCTACATTTGAAGCCAATATTTTAGGAACATGGAATGTGCTGGAGGCATGCAGAAGGCAGCCGCTTATCAAACGAGTGATTGTGGCATCGAGTGATAAAGCATACGGAGATCAAGAACAGCTTCCTTATGATGAAGACATGCCGCTTAACGGCAAGCACCCATATGATGTGTCAAAAAGCTGTGCAGATTTAATTTCTCACACGTACTACAACACATATGGTCTTC
Organism: Bacillus sp. iso_77; assembly: GCF_056173625.1. Taxonomy (NCBI): domain Bacteria; kingdom Bacillati; phylum Bacillota; class Bacilli; order Caryophanales; family Bacillaceae; genus Bacillus; species Bacillus sp. iso_77. The sequence goes on from NZ_CM149683.1 coordinate 713,547, forward strand.
CGGTTTGTATTACGCGCTGCGGTAATTTATATGGAGGCGGGGATTTGAATTTTAACCGAATCATTCCGCAAACCATCCAGCTGGTGTTAGAGGGAAAGGCGCCAGAAATTAGAAGTGACGGAACCTTTATCCGTGATTATTTCTATATTGAAGATGCGGTCAAGGCTTATTTACTGCTAGCTGAAAAAATGGAGGAAAAAGGGCTTGCAGGAGAAGCATTTAACTTTAGTAATGAAATTCAGCTGACTGTGCTTGAGCTCGTTGATAAAATCTTAAAGGCGATGGGCAGTGAACTAAAACCTCGTATTTTGAATCAAGGAACGCATGAGATTAAGCATCAATATTTATCAGCAGAAAAGGCGAGAAAGCTGCTTGATTGGAAGCCTGATTACTCCATTGATGAAGGGTTAGAAAAGACAATTGAATGGTATCGCGAATTCTTTCAAAAATAGAGGTGTATACAGATGAACAGCATATATTGTACGGTTCTATCAAGTGGAAGACTTTATCAAGCCATTGCGTTTTTCTTATCGTTGAAGCAAGTAGAAGATGATGCTGTCATCAAAACGTTATGTATGGATGATGCTGCATTTGATTTGCTTCATCAAATGAATTTCCCGCATGTCGATCTTGTTCATGTGCGTGAGCTTGAAACGCCGGAGCTTCTAGAGATCAAAAAGGAACGAAATGATTCGGAATATTGCTGGACATTAAAACCGATTTGGATTGAGTGGCTATTTAAGCAGGACCAGGCGGAGGAAGTGACGTATCTTGATGCGGATTTGTTCTTTTATGAGAGTCCACAAGTGATTTTTCAAAACCAGCCTGATGCCTCTGTGCTTCTATCAAGAGGGGATATTGTCATTCCAAGCTTTGATCCAGAGGAAGTGAAGATGCTTCAGAAACTTTTAGGGCGCTATAATTCAGGGTTCCTGCATTTTAAAGGAGATGAAGCCGGCCGAAAGTGCCTGAGCTGGTGGAAAGAAGAATGTCTAAAAGAATGCAAAAATGCGCCTGGAGAGGGGAAATTTGGCGATCAAGGGTATTTGGATCATATGCCGGTGCTGTTTGAAAAAGTAGAAGATATTCAAACAAAGGGTGTGAATATTGGTCACTGGAATTATGGCCAGCATTCTTATCAGGAAGAGAATGGACGTATTTTGCTTGAGGATGGAAGCCCACTTATTTGCTATCATTTCAGTGGTTTTCGGATCTTAAGCAAAGATGACATGCAGCAAATCCATGAAAAAGGAAGAGATGACTTGCCATTTTTCCAAGAAGCCTATCGGGAAGTGCTGCGTCATGTGATTGAATCGGTAGAACAAGTCAATCCGATGTTTAACGGCTATGCCAAACTGGAGGAGGATGGCGCATGAATGAAAAGTCGAAGGTCAGCGTCATTATTCCGAGTTATAATGCGAAAGAGCGTTTAGAAGGGAGCCTCTTTTCCTTAACGCTTCAGGAAACCGATATTCCATTTGAGGTCATTGTCGCTGATAATGGGTCAACGGACGGCACGATGGAAATGCTCGAAAACATTGAGGTGAACTTTCCATTCAAAAAGGTGCGTATTCCTGTCAATCAAGGAATTGCCAAGGGGCGCAATCATGCCATTCGTGAGGCAGAGGGAGACCTCTTAATATTCCATGACAGCGATATGTTGGCAGAGCCCCAATTTATTCAAAAGCACGCAGAGGCACATGCTGATCATGAGGACCGTGTCATTTGCGGTGTATGCTGGAAGCGAATCTACCGTTATTTTTACACCGGTTTTGATAAAGATCATGTGAATCGATTAAAAAAACAAGGGCTGTATCAGCGGAAAATGAAAGACAAAACGTCTCTTGTGTCGATGGAGGAAGTGAAAAGCGGCGCATTTCTAGAGAGAAGTTTCGACTTGCAGTCCGAATTTATTGATATCCTGAAAGACATTTTAAACACGTACGACTATGATTTAAGTTCTTATCAATTGCCGTGGCGATTTTTTATCACAAATAACTCTTCCGTCAAGCGAAAGCATGTCATGGAACTAGGGATGTTTGATGAAAAAATCGTTCGATACGGGTTTGAGGATTATGATTTAGGCATTCGTCTACATCAGCTTGGCCTCTCATTTGAGCTGCGTGAGGATATTTTAAGTGTGCATCAGGAACATCCAAGTAATTTAACGTCATTCGATGACATCAAATATAACATTTTGTATATGTGCGAGAAGTACAACAATATTGATTCGATTGATGTTCATTTGGCTTTCTCTGGACCATTTTCTCATACCGTGACAAATGATATCGTGAAAGACATTCGCCAGCTGCGTAAGAATGAAGCATATGATGATCTGCTCGCTTATTTTTTGGAGCTGCTTCATATGATCACAGAGCGGAATGTGGGCATTAAACGTGATCAAATGGACGTGCTGACGGCAAAGCATTTCCCTTTGAAAAAGCTGTCAGAGGCGGCTCAGCTTGCCAAGCAGGAACATGGATGCACGGTGCTGGCCGAGGCCATTCAAGGGCTCACAAAAGAGCTGCTGCATGTTGACTTGTTCCAAGTGGATGTGTTGTAGATGGCATCCTATCATTTCACAACCATTGTGTCGAATACCCATGTGTTTAAGCTGCTGGCGCTGATTCATTCACTTGAGCAGACGGCTCAATCATACAAACTTTCTGTCTTATGTGCTGATCCTTTGGCTTACACAGTGTTAAGTCAGTTTCCTCATCCACATGTCCAATATGAACAGCTTGAAGATGTGGAAGATGATTCGCTGCGAAAAGCAAAGGCGGATCGTACGTTCCACGAGTATTGCTGGACGCTTAAGCCTGCGTTTCTACTCAAAATTCTTGAGTCCTCTGATGCAGATTATCTCGCTCATTTGGATACGGATTTGTATTTTTATCATGATCCAGAGGCGATATTTGCAGAAAATCCACTCGCTCATGTATTTTTGACAGATCATATGAATTCCAAGCGATTCTATCACTTTTATGAATTATCCGGCCGTTTTAATACTGGGTTTGTAGGCTGTCGAAACACAGATGTGGCCAAACGGGCTGTGACGCAGTGGAAAGAGAACTGCATTGCGCACTGTACAGTAGAAATGGATACGGAAAAAAAGACATATGGTGATCAGCGGTATGTTGAAAGGTGGGTCGATGATTTTGAGGGTGTCCATGTGGTGGCATCTAAAGGTGCCAATGCAGCGATTTGGAATATTGAAAACTATAAGCTCTCCGTTGTGAAAGGAGATATGTATCTCGACGAATGTCCACTGCTGTTCTATCATTTCTCTGCCTTTACGATCATTGATGAAAATACCTTTAATCTGAATTGGTATTACTATATGACAGAACACACTCTTGTGGATCATTTGTATATTCCGTATGCGGATTTGATTCATCTGAAAATTAAACAGGTGCAAAAGGTCTTTCCAGACTTTCAGCAGGGGTTTATTGCAAAGAAGCATGTTCCTGACACGCATTTTTATGAGATATGAAAAAACCGCTCATTTATTGAGCGGTTTTTACCTTTTATGATTCATTCCATTTCGCTATGGTCTGATCGCTTGGCAGTAAGAAGGCTAGGATGCCTAATATCGGTAAAAAGGCGACACCGATCATGGTAGGCGTTAAACCGACTGCATCAATTAATGAGCCGAGGGCAACGGATCCAATCGCTCCCATACCAAACGCAAGCCCAACAGTTAAACCAGACATTGTGCCAATTTTCCCGGGAAATAGTTCTTGGGCATAGACCACGGTGACAGAGAAGCTTGAGGTCAGAATGATCCCAATGAGTCCAAGTAAAACATAAGCAAAAACTGGTCCGGCAAATGGGAGAAGCAGGGCAAGCGGAAAGGATGCTAATAAAGAAATTAAAATGACGGTTTTCTTGCCGAAGCGGTCTGCAAGCGGCCCGCCTAAAAATGTCCCAATCGCACCCAATATAAGAAATAAGAAAATATAAGTTTGTGATTCTTTAATCGTCAAACCATATTGTTCAATCGCATAAAACGCATAGAAATTCGAGATCGCATTTCCATACCAAGAACGTGCGAAAATAAGAAAGACGATAATGCCAAGTGCTGTGAGCGCTGACTTGCGATGAAGTTCAGATCTTGCTGCTTTTGCAGGCGCTTTTTTCGCTTGTGCTCGAATGGTTTGAAGTCTTCCTGCGTACCATCTTGAAATATAAAGAAGGAAACCGACAGCAATCATTCCAACAATCGTAAACCAAGCCACACCTGGCTGACCGAGAGGGACGAGCATTAATGCAGCGATTAGCGGAGCAAAGGCTTGGCCTGTATTTCCACCGACTTGATAGATGGATTGAGCAAGACCCCGTCTAGGACCAGCTGCCATGTTGGCAACCCGTGAGCCCTCTGGATGGAAAATCGCAGAGCCGAGTCCAATAAAGACGACGCACAGTAGGATGGTCGCAAATGATGGTGCAAACGCAAGGCCGAGAATGCCGACAGCACTTGAAAATAATGCGATAGGCAGTGCATAGGGCATCGGCCGTTTATCTGTGTACCACCCGATCGCAGGCTGCATGACAGAGGAGACCATATTTAATGTAAAGGCGATTAGCCCTAATTGAGTAAAGGTCAGCCCCATTGAGCGTTCTAAAATAGGGAACATGGCAGGAATCACGGCTTGCAATGTGTCGTTGAGCATATGGCAAATACCAATAATCAATAAAATAGGATAAACCGTTGAACCGGTGACCGCTTTTTGAGGTTTATTCTTTGTTTGAGCAGCAATAGCCAATGAGACTTCCTCCTTTCATTCAACTTGTTTTCTTTTTTTCATTCTCCTCATTTTATTCATAAGGTGAACTATAAAACAATAGCAAATTGTCATGATTTAGAAAAAAAGAGACACATGCGCTTGATGGAGCGTGTGTCTCTAAAGGGTTATTTATAGAAAGAAGCGATGACAGGCTTCATTTTTTGAATGACAAGTCCACTGCCTCCACGGTTTTTCACACCTTCAATCATGCCGACGAGGACATAATCTTCTTTTTTAGGATTAAACGCAAGTAAAAATCCATTTTCAGTACCGTCTGTCGCACCTTGTTTGCTCTTTAGTTCCGCTGTTCCGGTTTTAGCGGCTATATCAGCCCCTTTTATTTGCAACGAGTGAGCGGTTCCGTTTGAATTGGTGACGACTTGAGTTAGTGCATCCTTCACCGTATTTGCTGTATCTTCTTTGATGATCTGTTTTGGTGATGCTGTTTTTTCATCCTGAATGACTCGAGGGTACACAAGCTTTCCTCCTGTTGCAAATGGAGAATAGGCATGTACTTGTTCAATTGGAGACATGAGTAATTCTCCTTGGCCATATGCTGAGTCGGCAAGTAAGATGTCTGATTGGATCCCGTCGTTAGACACTTGTGCCGGTTTCATTGTGAACGGCATGTTTAAATCATCACCAAACCCAAATGTTTTCACTTTTTTCTCGTAAGTATCTTTGCCGATTTCAAGGGCTTCCTGTCCAAAATAAATATTATCTGAGTACACGAGGGCATCGACCATATTGACTTGTTCTTTGTCATGAACCCGTGTAATGCGATAATTTCCCCATGATTGATCCTTTTGCCATTTCAGTCCATGAATGGTGCGCACTTTATTAGGTTTTGTGACACCTGTTTCCAGTCCAATCGCTGCTGTAATGGTTTTGAATGTAGATCCTGGTGCATATCTGCTCGCATACCGAGCTTGGAATGGGAGATCAGGATTTTCACTGTATGCTTGGTATTGTTTAGGCGTGATCCCGTTGGTCATTAAATTGACATCGTAAGAAGGGGTGCTAACAAGCGCTAATAAATCACCTGATGATGGATTCATAATGGTGACAGCCCCTTTTTCACCTTTCAGCTGTTGATAGGCTTTTTTCTGTAAAGATGCATCAATGGTCAGTTTGACTGTTTTTCCGTCTTTTCGGTCTGTTTTTTGTAATGTTTCTTCAATACCTGTTTCATCATGGATAATGAGGATGCTTCCGCCATCTTGTCCTCTTAAGTTCTTGTCAAATGTGAATTCAAGGCCGGTTTTGCCGATGATTTGATCCGCCTTTAAAGCTGGATTTCTTTTGATATCATCCGCATTTGCTTTTCCCACATAGCCTGTCAGATGAGCAGCGGCTTCGTTATATGGATAGTAGCGCATTTCCTTCGTTTGATAGGTGACGCCATTTATGTCTTTTGGAATCGGCTTTTGCTCTAACATAGACTTTAGCGGGACAAATGTGTCATCTGTGACCCATGCTTGTTTCAACTGATTTTGAATCAGCTCTTCATCTATATCAAAAGCGCTGCTGATTTTTTTGATGTTGCTTTCTTTTTCCGTACCTGTCCCGAGCTTTCCAGGGATGATGCCAAGTGCGTGTCCACCAGTTGTTTCTGCTAACGTGCGCCCTTTTCGATCTACAATATTTCCGCGTACCGCAGGATCCGTTGTCACTTTGATGGTGTCACCCTTTTCCATTTGCGGGAAGATGAGATTTGGTTTCCAGTCTACTTTCCACTCGTTATCCTCTTCGGAGAGAACGCCCTTGTAAGAGAGTTTGTTCAGTTTTCCAAGTGACGTTTTCATCGTGACTTCATAGGTGAATTGATACCCATTTCCTTTATCCTGTTTTTCTACGTTGACGTTTGAGACGTTTAGTTCATTCGCACCGATGCCGCTAAAGATATGATCGTATTTTTCGGCAAGTTGTTTTTTAGAAAAGTCATTGGCTTTCAGAGAGCCGCTTGTGACCTCATCTGCCAATTTTGTGAATTCTTTTTTCTCCAGATGTTTCGTAAAGGATTCAGCGGCTTTCAGCGCCTCTTTTTCTTTGGAGAAAAGCGTATCTTTTAAGAAAAAGAGAGCAGCAGCAATCGCGATGATGCTAAGAAGGGGAATGATGACTTTTTTCTGTTTCCAAAATGATTTTCGTTGATCTGTATACAATGAAAACACCTCAATTTTTGATTAGATCCTCTATAGTTTACAGTTACTGTGTAGGATTTGTATAGTTTCTCCTATGAAAATAGACCAAGTCATGAAGTGGAAATATGAAGCAAGACACAGCTGCTGCTTAAGGATCTCTTCATTTTTTCTTATGATTTAAAGGATTTTTTATGTGATCATCGAATGTGAAAAATTAGAAAATTAAAAGCGTTTTCATGAAGGAGGAATTGTGATCGTTTATAAAAAAGTGAATCTGACTGGACTTGTTCTTGGACCGATCTTCTTTTTGCTTATTTTTTTGCTCATTCCAGAAAGTGAATTGACCTATGCACCAAGAGTGGTACTGGGCGTTACTGCTTGGACTGCGACATGGTGGGTCACAGAAGCTTTGCCTATACCGGCTACCTCTTTATTGCCCATCATCCTTTTGCCAACACTTGGCGGGCTATCGATGGAGCAAACATCAAGAGCTTATGGAGACCCGATTGTTTTTATGTACATGGGCGGATTTATGATTGCCATTGCTATTGAAAAATGGAATTTACATAGAAGAATGGCCTTACATATTTTAAACATCATTGGCACAAGAAGTGACCGCATTGTATTAGGGGTTATGATGGCAACGGCCTTTTTATCTATGTGGATTTCAAATGCAGCCACAGCACTGATGATGCTGCCTGTGGCACTGGCTGTGATTAAAGAGGTGAAGGCGAACGATATTTTGTCTGGTGCATCTCTTGACCGATTCAGTAAAAGCATCCTATTATCAGTCACTTATTCAGCCTCTATTGGCGGACTGGCGACACTCGTTGGGTCTGTGCCAAATGCTGTTTTTGCAGCGATGTCAAAAAAGTTGTTAGATCGAGAAATTATGTTTTTTGAATGGTTTTTGTTTGGTTTTCCGGTGGCGGCTGTTCTGCTTATTCTCTTATTTCTGTATTTGACCAAGATACAGTTCAAGGTAGAGCACACAGGTGAAATGGGAGCGGCGTTTATACGGAAGGGTTTAGAGGATTTAGGCAAAATGAAACAAGAAGAAAAATGGGTTTTTGCTATTTTTCTTATGACGGCTTTTTTATGGATCTTTAAAATCTTTTTGTTTGGCGGGCTTCCTGTCTCGGATACGTCGATCGCAATCTTTGGGGCGATGCTGTTATTTCTCATTCCAGCGACAAATGGAGAGAGAATACTAGAATGGCAGGATATGAAGCAGTTGCCGTGGGGGCTTTTGCTTTTGTTTGGAGGCGGGCTTTCGCTCGCTACAGGATTTGCGGAAACGAATCTAACAGGATGGATCGGGGAAAATTTACAGCATTTAAATGGGCTGTCGTATCTCATGCTGCTGATTATTTTAACGGCTTCTATTTTATTTATGACCGAAATTATGTCCAATACAGCAGTTGCGAACATGATCATTCCGATTACAGTAGGGCTTGGACTTGCAATTGGCATGGAGCCGTACGGCTTAATGGCTGCGGCTGCGTTAGCTTCCTCATGTGCGTTTATGTTGCCAATTTCCACACCGCCAAATGCGGCTGTCTTTAGTGCGGATGTGCTGAAAATATCTGATATGGTCAAGGCTGGCTTTTGGCTAAATGTGATCAGTATTGTAGCGATTGTGCTTGCGGTTTATTTCTGGCTTCCGGTCGTGCTGAGATGAAGACTTTGATCGAATGGAGACTTTTGGTGTTTTTGTTTCTTTTGGCTTCGGTACTGAAGCTGCCTTTTTGAGGTGCGGGTCCTTTGGCGTGTAATAGGTGGCTCCAATGTTGAGTCTACCTTTAAGCTGATCAATGGAAAGCTCACCAAACTCTAAATGGTAGTCAATTTTGTCCACATGCAGTGATTCAATGTGAATGTGCGTATCCTCCGAGACAGGCGGAGCAGGTGCAGACATTTTCTGCTCAAGAGCGGTGAGTCTTTTTTCCAGCTCGACGACAGATGGGGATGGACTGGCTTCGGTTTTTTTAAAGAGTGATTGAATGAAATGTTTCAAGTGGACCACAACCTTTTCTTTCGCCTTGCTCTAGTCTATGGAAAAGCTGCCCGGTATATACTTATAGAGATACATGAAAGGGGAGAAGTGCATGCTGCCTACACGCATTCAGATTACCCATATGAAGACGAATACGATTGGTACAGGGTCCTCGATGACATTCGGTTCGACGATCGTACGAAATCACTGCTCGACGATCAAAAGAAACAATGGTTTTGGTGAACAAAATGCTGATGGCGTGATCACGATCTTGCCGATTGAAACGATTGATGATCGTGATCTAATAGACGCAGTCAGTATCAATATTCGTCATCTATGATTATCGCAGTTGCTTTTCCTTCATCCTTTTGCAAGCGAATGTATAGCACGCCGTCTTTAAAAGCCGCATTCATTTGACCAAGAATCATATCTGGGAGCCGAATTTTTCTTTCAAACGGACCATACTTTCCTTGTTTTTGGCGAAAATCTTGTTCGTTAAAAAAGGAAAAACGCTGTCCTTTTACAACTAAATATTCACCATATGACAGCACCTGAACATCTTCCTTCCGGTAGCCAGGCAGATAAATTAAGTACTGAAATTCAGTAGGGGTTTCCACAATGTCGACTGGTGGAAACGATGCATCTGTTCCTCGCTGATCTTGCTGCGAGAATGTAAAGGGAGACGGACCATTTGCCATAAAGGGAGATCTTTGCTCATCATCGAATATCATTTTCCAAAAATCATCTCCATGCATTTGCTGGGCAATGTCCATCCACTGCTTCATTTTTTCGAAGTCCATGTGAAGACCTCCTGTTAACATACTTGATGGGTGCTCGCATATACCTATAAAAAGGAGGTTTATCTGTGGTTCAACCAACTCCGTATATCAATATTAATATTTTCATGTTAAAAATTAATTCCTTTGAAAATGCGTCGGCGGTGAATGTCGGACAAAATTTGTTAGCAGAGTGGCAAAACTCAGATAAAAAAAATCAGGGGTACGGACAGAATTTTGGAGATGCCAGCGGTTTTGTCGGAACAAAGAGCCATGTAGATGATCGAGATCAAGTGGACTCACCTGCCTCTTTTTCGCCAGCAGCTAAACCTATTCCAAGGAAGTGATGTGTGATGTTATTCTCACCCTCAGTCGTCAATGTCGGTGCTTTTAAAATCAATGCAATGGATCGGGGGGCATCACTGACGCTAGGACCTTATCAGCAGATCGATTATTTTCTCTCGATGAAATTGAACCAGGGTTTTGGTGAGGACAATGGAGATTGTTCACCGCTTGTCATTCCGATTTCAAGCGTACTCGATCCAGATATGGTGGATTCGAATTCAGTGAAAAACAGTGTGATTTAAACAAAAAAGAGACCGGGATACCCCGTGTCTCTTTTCTATTGTGTTTGATTCAGATGGCTTTTGCGTCTTGCATAGGTGAAGTACACAACGACACCAATGGCTACCCAGATGAGGAAGGCTCGCCATGTCTCCCATTTCAGTGTGGCAGCCAAGATCATACAAATGACCGCACTAATGATGGGAAGGACAGGAACAAAGGGTACTTTAAACGCTGTTTTCATATTCGGATGTTTTTTCCGGAGTATGATCACAGCGATCGAGATCACCGTAAAGGCCGCAAGTGTACCGATGCTGACTAAATTAGCAAGTGTTGATAAGTTGACGAATCCAACGATACATGCCGCAACAGCGCCTGTCAGCCAAGTGTTGGCAACCGGTGTCTTCGATTTTGGATGAACGTTTGAAAAGATTTTCGGCATGAGTCCATCTCGGCTCATAGCAAAGGTTAAACGAACCTGAGCGTAGACAAGTGCAATTAACACTGTCGTAATCCCGATAATAGCACCTGCCGATATAATACCAGCGACACTATTCAGGCCAACCACTTGTAAAGCAAAAGCGACAGGGTCACTGACATTCAGCTTCGTGTAGTGAACCATGCCTGTTAAGACAAATGAAACCCCGATGTATAAAATCGTACAAACACCGAGCGCACCGATGATTCCGATCGGCATCGCTTTTTGTGGGTTTTTGACTTCTTCAGATGCATTAGCGATTGCATCAAATCCAAGGTAAGCAAAAAAGACAGTGGCCGCTCCTGCAATCACGCCATGGAAGCCCATTGGCATAAAAGGTGTCCAATTTTCAGGTTTAACGTAAGCAAAGCCTGAAATGATAAAGAGGAGGACAATGGCAATTTTGATGAGCACAATGATGTTATTCAGCTTCGTGCTCTCTTTTACGCCTCTTGAGACAATAAAGGTAATGAGTAAAATAATGAGTGCGCCTGGCAGGTTAAAGATGGCCCCATCAGCGGCTCCGGGTGCAGCCGATAAAGCCTTCGGTATGTGCAGACCAAATCCACTGAGCAGTGATTGAAAATAGGATGACCATCCGCTTGCCACAGCAGAGAGCGCAACAACATATTCAAGCATTAAATCCCAGCCCATTAAAAAGGCGAGGAATTCTCCAAGTGTTGCGTAAGAATACGTATAGACACTTCCTGACACTGGAATGGACGAGGAAAATTCAGCGTAGCAAAAAGCAGCAAGGGCGCATGCGATCGCAGCCAAAATAAAAGATATAATAATCGCAGGTCCCGCATCTTTCGCAGCCGCAACCCCCGTTATCACAAAAATGCCAGTCCCGACCACACAGCCAATGCCAAGCAAGATTAAATCAAATGTATTCAAAGAACGGCTCAGCCGCTTCGTTTGACTTTCAAGCATGAGCTGGTCGAGAGACTTTTTTCTAAATAAAGAACTCATGTTGACCTCCTAATGGATAAATCTTTTCGTAAGACGAATGTTAGTATATGCGTAAATGGCAATTTAGTCAATTGGTTGAAAAACGCTTTAAATCGCTAAAGTGTTAAATGTCACAAAAGGCTAATGTGTATCAAAAGACATCCGCCGTCATGTGACAGGCGGATGTGATAACAGGAGATTTACGTTTGTTCAGCAAATATTTTTTCGTTGTACAGCACACTAGGATGGGTTGGGTAATGGGCTGAGGATGCAAGATGATGGGTTTTGGCTTGAGCCAAATCACCGAGCTGATAATAACAATAGCAAAGCTGAAGGTGAGGATACCATGTTTTATATTGTGTCAGTGTAAAGGCTGTTTCGATTTCAGGTGCCTTCAGTGCCTGCTCATACCAATAGATGGACGCTTTGTATTTATTTTGTGCTTTGAAATGATCCCCAATCCGGCAGCAAAATTCTGGACGGGGCTGATCATATAAGAAGGATCGCAATAAGGAGGATAAGGCGGCTTCCTCAAAACCGACTGCATAATAGCAGTCAGCTAAATTTTGGCATGTGCGAATTTCATCCTCAATCCAGCATTGTTTTGTGGCTAAAAATTTGTGATAAAAGCGAATCGCCTTCACATGCTGCTTGTTATCTCGTAATTCATTGGCGAAGTAAAAGAGATCACGAGGCGTCATCTCTTCGCCTTTTGCAAGCATGTTTTCATAAATGCGCAGATTGCGTCCAGGCTCTCCAGCGGTTGTTTTCTTACGCTTTTGATGGGTGACGGCGATATCAGCCGGTAAGATGTTGCCATACACCTGAAGAAACTCATGAACGGCCCCATACCACTGAAAGTTCAAGGCACGCTTGACGAGCCGATTTCTTCTATATTTAAAATTCACCTGACCGTCCTCACTAAATCCAACATGGTAAAACATCGAGACGGCATCTACTGCGGGATCAAGCGTCTGTTTGAGCTGAAGCAGTTTTTGCTGGTCCTCTTCAAGTAGGACATCGTCGGCATCCAGCCATAAGATATACTCTTTTGTCGCATGGGAAAAAGCGAAATTGCGTGCTTTTGCAAAATGCTGGACCCATTCAAAGTCGAGTACCTTTGCTGAAAAGGAGTGAGCAATGTCCTTTGTTTGATCTGTTGATCCTGTATCAACAATGATCATCTCATCTACAATGTCTTGAACAGAAGACAGGCAGTCAGCCAAAACCTCCTCTTCATTTTTCACAATCATACATAAACTAATGGTTATCATCTTTAGATCACCTCTTCATAGTGTATCGAGCATCAAAAGGAAACATTCTTTTCAGAAGCGGGTTTTTTAAAACTAGTTTTCTGCTACTGGCTGATTTAAAATAAAGGAAGAATCTATGTAAGGGCTGATAAAATGAGTTTATTGAATGTAGAAGGATTATATAAAACCTATGGCGAAAAAACGCTGTTTGACCATATCTCTTTTCATATAGAACCAAAGGAACGCATCGGGTTAATTGGACCGAATGGAACAGGGAAGTCAACGCTTTTAAAAGTCATTGCAGGACTTGAATCATTTGAGGAAGGCGACATCACAAAGGCAGGGACACTTGATATCGAATTTCTCGAGCAAGATCCTGAAATGAGCGGGGATGAAACGATTCTCGACTATATTTTTTCAGGAACAGCACCGATGATTCAAACGATGAAAGCCTATGAAAAGGCGCTGGCTGATTTAGAGCATGATCCACAAAACGAGGCAAAACAAGAAGCGCTTATGCGTATGCAAAATAAAATGGATCAGGACGACGCATGGGATGCGAACCTTTCGGCGAAAACGATTTTGACAAAGCTTGGCGTTAAAGATGTGAGCCGATCTGTTCATGCGTTATCAGGCGGACAGAAAAAGCGTGTGGCGATCGCCAAAAATTTAATTCAGCCTGCGGGTTTGCTGATTTTAGATGAGCCGACAAACCATCTAGACAACGCAACCATTGAATGGCTTGAAGGATATTTGAGTCAATACAGCGGGGCTGTCATTCTTGTCACCCATGATCGTTATTTCTTAAACCGTGTCGCCAATCGGATCTATGAATTAAATCAGGGGCAGCTTTACACATATAAAGGAAATTATGAAGTCTTTTTAGAAAAAAGAGCGGAACGAGAAGCAGAAGCTCAAGTAAAAGAAACGAAACGTCAAAACCTGCTTAGACGTGAGCTTGCATGGCTCAGAAGAGGGGCAAAGGCTCGAACGACAAAGCAAAAAGCACGTATCGGCAGAGTGGAAGAGCTGAAGGATCAAAAGGGACCTGATGCAAAGGGAGAGCTTGATTTTGCGATCGGTTCTCACCGGCTTGGAAAACAAGTGATTGAGGCAGAAGAGATCAGCATCACATTTGCTGGTCAAACCCTTGTGGACCAGTTCAGTGATTTAGTCGTGCCAGGTGATCGTATCGGATTTATCGGACCGAATGGAGTGGGCAAAACGACTTTACTCAATTGCCTGGCGGGTAAAATCGAACCGACGAATGGACAATTGACCATTGGACAAACAGTCCGCATTGGCTATTACACGCAGGACCATAACGAAATGAATGAAGAGCTGAATATCATTGATTACATCAAAGAAACAGCTGAAATTGTCAAAACGGCAGATGGCGTCATTGTGACAGCAGAGCAGATGTTGGAGAGATTTTTATTCCCTAGATCCATGCAGCGCACGTTTATCCGCAAGCTGTCAGGGGGAGAGCGCCGCAGATTGTATTTATTGAAGGTATTGATGGAAGAGCCGAATGTTCTCTTTTTAGATGAGCCGACGAATGATCTTGATACAGAGACGCTGAGCATTTTAGAGGATTATTTGGAGCAGTTCCCAGGCGTAGTCATCACCGTGTCGCATGATCGTTATTTCTTAGACCGAGTCGTCCATCGTCTGCTTGTGTTTGAAGGAAATGGTCGTATTTCACACTTCCAAGGTGCTTACAGCGATTACATGGAGCAAGAAAAAGAACAGAAGCGGACAGAGACAAAACCAGCTGAAAAACAAGTAGAAGCTGCACCGAAAAAGAGGAAAAAACTATCCTATAAGGACCAGCTTGAATGGGATGGGATTGAAGATCGGATACAAGCACTAGAGGACAAACACCAGCAACTTGAAGCCAGCATTGCTGAGGCTGGCAGTGATTTTGGGAAAATTCAAGAGCTGATGGACAAGCAAAAAGCCGTCGCTGAAGAACTAGAACAAGCGATGGATCGCTGGACAGAACTGTCGATGATGATTGAGGAATTAGAAAGTAATGAAAAATAAAGGTTGGCAAAAAAACTGTAGAGACATTCTACAGTTTTTTTGATAAGAACATTTGGCATAAGCATCGTGCTGATGAATGGATTCTTCATTTCGGCACTCAATTTGAAACCCTTTAATCCAGTTTTGTTCGTACAACTCTGCGGCAATTAACCTCGCAACATCCTCTACAAAACGTGGATTTTCATAGGCCTCTTCTGTCACGTGTTTTTCATCTGGTCTTTTGAGTACAGGGTAAAGGGGTGCACTCGCATTAGACTCGATGATCTGCAGTAGATCTGCTTTCATGTCATCAGGGAGTTGACCTTGTTCAAACAGCTCTACCTGAATAGATACAGTGCCGCGCTGATTATGTGCGCCGTATTCACTGATTTCTTTTGAACAAGGACATAACGTTGTCACTTGAGCAGTGCAGCCAATATGACAAATCCATCCGTTTTCTTCATGAAAGTGGATGTCATATTGCACGTCTGCATGCATCAAACCGGACTTTCCGCTGATGGGACTCTTTTTTTCCATGTACCACGGAAAGGAAACTTGAATCGAGGCAGATGGCTGATTCATATGCTTGGCAAGCTGTGCTGTCAATTCTTTTAAGGAATCCACATCAACCGGCTTTCCGCTCTCATAAAAGGAGTGAAGCTGCTCGGTGAGACGGCTCATATGAATGCCTTTTTGATGAGCTGGCAAATATGTACTCAGCGTAAAATCAGCGGAAGCGGTTTGGTGCTGTGGAGCCGTTTTAGACAAAATATGTACAGGGTACGACACACGGCAAATTCCGACCTGTTCCAGATCAAAATAAAAGTCCTGTTCAGTTTGTTGGATGTCTATCATGTCCTCTTTTTGACAAGGTTTTGTTCTAGCGCTTGGCGGGACAGAACCGAATTGTGCGTGTCGTTCTTTTTTGGATGGAAATGAACGCATAGGGTACCTCCTTTAAAACGTAATGATTCCTATTTATTCTGCATCAAACCACAATAGAAATCAAGTGATCAAACATTAACGTTTACGTTAAGGTCATAAAGGTGTATAATAAAACATGAATTGATGAGCAGGAGGCACTGGTGATGGAATGGATGAAAATTGATCAAGTGGCGAAAAGAAGCGGTCTGACGAAACGGACGATTCGTTTCTATGAAGAGATTGGTTTATTATCAGCACCAAAGCGGACAGAGGGCGGTGTCAGACTTTACTCAGAGGATGACATGGAAGAACTGGAGAAAGTGATGCAGGCCAAAGAAGTACTTGGCTTTTCTTTACAAGAGCTTCAATCGTTTATGGAAATCGGAAAACAGCTTGAGCTGAATAAAGAAGGCTACTTGTTGTCACTTGACCCGAAGGAACGATTAGAAAAACTGTTAGATCTTGATGCGCAGCTGACTGTGCAGCATCAATTGATTACAAAAAAGCTAGAAACGATTCAATCCTTTAAAAAGGATCTTGAAATGATGAAAGAAAGAGCGGCTCATGCCATTGAGCAATTACAAAAATAAACACCTCAGCGTGTTTATTTTATTTTGTTAAACAACTGTAGGAAAGGTTCTGATGGAATGAAGGAAGAAGAAGTGTTGAAACAGCGTACAAGTCTGCTTAGGCAGCCAAAAGCCGTCTGGGCCGTTGCCTTTGCATGTGTGATTTCATTTATGGGCATAGGGCTTGTAGACCCGATTTTGCCAGCCATTGCATCACAATTAGATGCATCTCCAAGTCAGGTCTCTCTTTTGTTTACGAGCTACTTACTTGTGACTGGCTTTGTGATGTTTTTTACCGGTTTTATTTCTAGTCGGATTGGTGCGAAATGGACGTTATTAATCGGACTTATTTTTATTATTGTCTTTTCTGCTTTAGGGGGTACCTCTTCAACGATTAATGAATTAATTGGCTTTAGAGGGGGATGGGGCATTGGGAATGCCTTATTCATTTCAACGGCTCTCTCTGTCATTGTCGGTGTGTCTGTTGGAGGAAGTGCGAAGGCCATCATTTTATATGAGGCTGCACTAGGTCTTGGGATTTCTGTCGGGCCGCTCCTTGGCGGTGAGCTTGGAACGATCTCTTGGCGTGGGCCATTCTTTGGTGTGGCAGTGTTAATGCTCGTTGCTCTTTTAGCCATTACCTTTATGCTGCCACCTATGCAAAAGCCGCAGAAAAAGGTGAAGTTATTTGAAGCTGTTGGAGCCTTGAAATATAAGGGGCTTTTAACGATGGCATCTGCTGCTTTCTTATATAATTTTGGATTCTTTGTTCTTCTAGCTTATTCGCCATTTGTGCTTCATCTTGATGAGCATGGTCTTGGTTATGTCTTTTTTGGATGGGGACTATTTTTAGCTGTGACTTCCGTCTTCTCAGCGCCGGTCATTCATCGCAAGCTTGGAACATTGACTTCTCTTGTGGTTCTGTTTGCTTCGTTTGCTGTGATTTTATTCGGTATTGGAATCTGGACTTCACATGTTGTAGTCGTCATCTGCGGAATTGTCATTGCTGGGGGTATTCTTGGTATGATCAATACTGTGCTCACGACCGCAGTGATGGGATCAGCACCGGTTGAGCGTTCCATTGCTTCATCCTCTTACAGTGCCGTGCGGTTTATTGGGGGCGCGATTGCTCCTTGGATTGCCGGCGTACTTGCTGAATCTTTTACTGCAAGCACCCCTTACTATGTTGGGGCGGCTGTCGTTCTGTTAGGCATGATCATCCTACTAATTGGCCGGAAACATCTCATCAATATTCAAGCAGGTCATTAAATAGAAAAAGCCTTATATCTGCATGAGATATAAGGCTTTTTTGTGATTATAATACTTTGGTTGTCCAGGATTCACAATTCCAAGTTTCAGTGGCCACATCTTGATAAAATTCAGGTTCGTGGGAAATCAATAGGACGCTGCCTTTATATTCTTTTAACGCGCGCTTTAATTCTTCTTTGGCATCGACATCCAAGTGGTTTGTCGGCTCATCGAGAACAAGTAGGTTGGTTTCTTCATTGATCAGCTTACAAAGGCGGACCTTCGCTTTTTCACCACCACTTAAAACAGACACACGGCTTTCAATATGTTTTGTCGTTAAACCGCATTTGGCAAGGGCAGCTCTGACTTCATATTGTGTGTACGATGGGAAGGTGCTCCACACCTCTTCGATACAAGTGTTGCTGTTTTGCTCTTTTACTTCTTGTTCAAAGTAGCCTATATGCAGGAATTCTCCGCGTTCCACCTCACCAGAAATGGGGGAGATTTCTCCAAGAAGACTTCGGAGCAGTGTCGTTTTTCCGATACCGTTGGCACCGTATAACGCAATTTTCTGCCCGCGTTCCATTTTTAAATTCAATGGACGAGAGAGCGGTTCGTCATACCCAATGACTAAATCCTTCGTTTCAAAAATCAATTTCCCTGATGTACGTGCAGGTTTAAAGTGGAATTCTGGTTTTGGTTTTTCCGCTGCTAATTCAATCATGTCCATTTTATCGAGTTTCTTTTGACGAGACATCGCCATATTTCGAGTGCTGACACGTGCTTTGTTTCTCGCGACGAAATCCTTTAATTCAGCCACTTCTTGTTGCTGCCTTTTATACGCTGCTTCTAGCTGCTGCTTTTTCACTTCGTATACTTGTTTAAATTGGTCATAATCACCAACGTATCGCGTGAGTTCTTGATTTTCGACATGATAAATCAAGTTAATGACACTGTTTAGGAACGGGATATCATGTGAAATGAGGATAAATGCATTTTCATATTCCTGCAAATAGCGCTTCAGCCACTCAATATGCTGTTCATCTAAATAGTTGGTCGGCTCGTCAAGAAGAAGAATTTCAGGCTTCTCTAACAGCAATTTCGCAAGCAGTACTTTTGTCCGCTGTCCGCCGCTCAGCTCTGTCACATCACGATCGAGCCCGAGATCTGTTAACCCAAGACCTCTTGCAATTTCCTCTACCTTGGAATCAATGATATAAAAATCATTGTTCGTCAGGGCATCCTGAATGACGCCTACTTCTTCTAAAAGCTTTTCTAGCTCATCAGGATCTGCTTCACCCATTTTTTCGTAAATGTCATTCATTGCGGCTTCCATTGAGAATAAATAATGGAATGCATCTTGAAGGACTTCACGAATGGTTCTTCCTTTTTCAAGCACGGTATGCTGATCGAGGTAGCCGACACGGACATTTTTTGCCCATTCGACCTTTCCTGCATCTGGCTCAAGCTTGCCAGTAATAATATTCATAAACGTTGACTTTCCTTCACCGTTGGCGCCGATCAAGCCGACATGCTCGCCTTTTAATAACCGGAAGGAGACTTCGTGGAAAATGGCTCTGTCGCCAAAGCCATGACTTAAATCTTTAACAGATAATATCATTTTTTACACCTCAAATAGATTCAAAACGGCTAGTGCCTCTCATGATTATATCGAACTGTCCGGCTCGATAAAAGCATCAAAAGAAAAATTGCGTTTCAAAGCTGATTTTGAGATACTTAAGGATAGATTGAATGAGGATAAAGGAGATCAACATGACGGAAAATTGGGCATTTTTGAAAGAAGCAAAGCCATTTATTCAAAAGAACTTTGAAGCGGCTGGCTTTGAGAAGCCAACAGCGATACAAGAACAAACAGCAGAGTGGATTACGGAAAAACGCGATGTGATCGCAGAATCACCGACTGGAACAGGGAAGACCCTAGCGTATGTTCTGCCGCTTTTAAATAAAATTGATGTGAGTATCAAACACCCGCAAGTCTTAATCTTGGCACCTTCAAGAGAGCTTGTGATGCAAATTTTTGATGTTGTGCAAGAGTTCAAACAAGGTTCAGACATCAAAGCTATTTCCTTAATAGGCGGGGCAAACATCAAGAAGCAGCAGGAAAAGCTAAAAAAACACCCGAATATCGTGGTGGCGACACCGGGTCGCGTACAAGAGTTAATCAAAATCAAGAAACTGAAAATGCATGAAGTGAAAACGATCGTGTTAGACGAGGCAGACCAGCTTCTTGTCCCAGAGCATATGAAAACGATCCAAGCGATCATTAAATCCACATTAAAAGAAAGACAAATCCTTTGTTTTTCTGCGACGTTGAAAGAGGAAACCGTTCAACAGATTAAAGACATTGCATCTGAACCAGAAGTATTGAAAATTAGCAGAAGCCAAGAAGAAGCGCAGAAGGTAGGGCATTATTACCTGTTATGTGATCAGCGTGACAAGGTGAAATTACTACAAAAGCTATCACGGCTTGAGGACATGCAGGCACTTGTCTTTGTGCGAGATATTACGAATTTGAGCATTTATGCAGAAAAATTAGCGTATCACCATGTCGACCTTGGTGTGCTTCACAGTGAAGCGAAAAAAGCAGAGCGTGCAGTCATCTTAAAGGCTTTTGAACAGCGTGAATTCCCGCTTCTTCTTGCAACAGATATCGCAGCAAGAGGGATCGATATTGACGATCTGCCTTACGTGATCCATGCCGACCTGCCAAACGAAGAAGGCTATATCCA
This sequence comes from Bacillus sp. iso_77, assembly GCF_056173625.1. NCBI lineage: Bacteria > Bacillati > Bacillota > Bacilli > Caryophanales > Bacillaceae > Bacillus > Bacillus sp. iso_77. The sequence goes on from NZ_CM149683.1 coordinate 734,012, forward strand.
CCGTTCAGGCAGAACCGGCCGCGCAGGAAAAGAAGGGGCGGTTATCAGCCTAGTCACATCTCAAGAGCATTCAATGCTTAAAAAAATGGCGAAAAAGCTAAATCTTTCGCTTCAGGAAATTGTTTATAAGCAAGGTCAGCTGCACCTTGCGCCCAAGCAAGCATAAAAAAAGGACCCTCCCACATGGAGGGTCCTTTCTTTTTATGAAACTTTGACAAGCTGTTTTCCGACATTTTCCCCTTTGAATAGTCCGAGGAATGCATCTGGAATATGGTCAAAACCTTCGATAATGGTTTCTTTGTAAGTCAGTTTGTCTTCTTTTACCCATTGTGCGAGATCTTTTGCCGCTTCTTCAAAACGATCAGAGTAGTTGGCAACAATGAAGCCCTGCATCAATGCACTTGTTTTAATTAGTTTTGTTTGCACACGAGGCCCAATGTCTTCGCTTGCACTAATGTTATAAGAAGAAATGGCGCCGCAGACTGGAATACGTGCAAAACGGTTCAAATGATTCATCACAGCATCAGAGATTTCGCCGCCCACATTGTCAAAATACACATCGACACCGTTTGGACAGGCTTTTGCAATGGCGTCATCTAAATCATTTGTTGTTTTATAATTAATGGTTTCATCAAAGCCCAGTTCTTTTAAATAAGCCAGCTTATCATCAGATCCGGCAATTCCTACGACGTGGGCACCTTTGATTTTAGCAATCTGTCCGACAACAGAACCAACGGCACCTGCGGCTCCAGAAATGACAACAGTTTCTCCTTCTTTTGGCTGACCAATCGCAAGAAGTCCAAAATAGGCGGTTTGTCCTGGCATGCCCAAAATCCCTAAGTAATAAGAGAGCGGCGCAATGGATGGATCAATTTTTGTCAGAGACTCTGCTTTGGCAGTAGAATATTCCTGCCAGCCAAGGAATCCAAGTACAAAATCACCTTTCTCAAATTGAGGAGATTTGGACTCGACGACTTCTCCGACCACTCCACCCTGGATCACTTCATTGAGTTTAAACGGAGGTGTATAGGATTTTGTATCTTGCATTCGTCCTCTCATGTAAGGATCTACAGACACATATTTCGTTTGAATCAAGACTTCGCCATCTTGCGGCGTTGGTATATCAACTGTTTCAAAATGAAAAACATCTTTAGTAGGTAACCCTTTTGGACGTTTTGCTAATTGAATTTGTTTTTGTTGACTCATGTCAAATCCTCCCTTTCACTTGCAACCTAGATTTACATTAACATGATGCTTCTTTTCGTTCAAAACATACGGTCTTTTCCAAGCACATACAAAAAAGCAGCCACCATCTAAAAGAAGGGGACTACTTTTTTTGAAGAGAGACAGAAAGGAGCGGCGGGAGACAACCAAACAGTTGATACTCATCCGCATCACGTTCTTTTAATAAATATTCATTTGCATTTTGCATGGAGGCTTTCATCATATCGTGCGTCACAAAAGGAAAAAGGATATTTAAATATGAGGACAACAGGTCTTGTGGATCTTGTTCGATTGACTCGATATCTCCAATGTTAATAATAATAGAAAAGAGATAATCGATGCAGATGTGAAAGTGCTGTTCAGCAAACAAAGTAAGCGGCTTTGCTTTTGATTCTTCAGGATTCCATTTTTGAAAAAGCTGTTTCACCAAATCACTGACAACCCATGCATTAAACTGCTGCTCAGCTGAAAAATAATACATCAGCTCCACCCCATTTCTAGCCTCCAGTATAAGAATTGTACAACAAATGACAAGGAATGAATACAATTTTTCAGAAAATTTAGTCATATTCACAGTCTTTTTGTCAAAAATAAGTCCATAGACGCATTAAGTTCACAGAGTAAAAATGGATGTGCTGGAGGAAGGTTTAATGACAAAAGTGACGGGTAAAAGATTCGTAAGACGTTAAAGGAGGAATAATAAATGAAACCTGTTGTAAGAGAGTATTCAAATGATGAAACACTTCAAAGAGATGTGGAGCAATTAAAACAACTCGGTGTTGCAAGAGAGGACATTTATGTTCTGTCCCATGACGATGATCGAACTGAGCGTATTGCAAGTAACACAGATGCCAATACAATAGGTCCAAAAGAAGTTGGACTCAAGCATGCGGTTGGAAACATCTTTAGCAAAAAGGGAGATGAACTCCGCAATAAGATTCACGAAATTGGTTTCTCAAAAGAAGAAGCTGAGACATTTGAAGAACATTTAGATGAAGGAAAAGTTCTTCTCTTTGTGACTGACCATGAAAAAGTGAAAAATTGGGCATAAACGCCATCGTAAAAAGCCTCTTACTTTTGTAAGGGGCTTTTTTTCAGATTGTTGACAAAGGGCTAAAATGAACTTGATTTTAGCCCTTTGTCTTCTTTTCAGCGTGATAGAAAACCTTTGCAGTCTAGGAAGGACGAGCACCGGAGCAGAGCGGATTGACATTCGTGAGTACCAGCGCACAGGACTGACAAAGAATGCGAGGGTTTGTCTACACGCTGAAAGCCTCTTACTTTTGTAAGGGGCTTTTTTTCATGCTGCGATAATTAAAATCTACCATCTGTCTTTTTCACTATAATAAGAAAGGTTGAAAAATTGGGATAAACAGTAAAATGTCTAATTGAAAATATAGAAATATCAAAGGGTACCATCAAAAAATGAAAAAAGTAGTGAAAATATCACAAAAAACCATTCGGGAAATAATTATGATATCTTTATTTTTATTTCAAAATGAAATAAAAATCTTGTGTAATTTAGTAGATAAATTTCTTAGTTCTATTGGTTTAAGTTGTATTTTTGTGTAGAAATAAGTGTTTTAAGGTCAAAAAACCACGAAATATACCTGTATTTTCAATTAGAAAATCATTCTAATGTTTAGGAAATAATTTGTTGACAAAATAATCTAAAAACAATATATTTGGCTTAATCAAGTTATTATGGAATTAGTTGTTAAATTTTTGATGGGTGGATTTCAGGATCAATTCGGTAAATGATGATGCATTAAGACCTAAGGGAGAGCGCTTCTGAGGCAGAGCGATACTGAAGAAATATCTATTAGACAAAAAAATAGATGAAAGATAGCTTAGAATGGTAGATTCGTCTTTCTACTATGCCTATTTCTCAATGATATTGTTCAAGGTATTCAGAGGATCATCATAAAGAAAGCGCTTTCTTATCGCTGTTAAGGAGGTGAACCCATATGAAGAAAATGTATAACAAACTGAGGCGCTGTAACAGTTGAATGGCTGTGGTTGTATGTGAAGATGAGTGCTGAAAAAGAAGAGTGACATGTGGGATGCTTCTCTCCTTTTTCAGAAAATAGATTTCCTAAAAAATCCATCTTTCATTTTATCATAAGGCTTTTTGCTTGAAAACCACCTTTATTAGGAAAGGTGATTGTGAATTGAAGGAGGTCACGTGATGAAAAAGGCTTTGTATCATGAAGACAGCGGGTTGTATTTAGAGAAAATGCGCATGGCTTTTCAAGAACACTATGAGCAAAGAACAGATATGTGGTCCACTGATCCATCATTAACAGACGCTGCTGTGATGTCTCTGAAGGCATGGCGTTCCAGGGAAAAGGATGCACTTGCTTCGGTGCTGGATATCGGCTGCGGGAACGGCCGGGCTCTTGAACATTTACAAGGACTGTCGGCATATACCGGCATTGATCTTTATGAGCATGAGGAATGGCAAGGATTAAAGAAGAGAAAAGAGGTTCCTGTCCATTTTTATCATCAAGATTTTATGTCCTGGTCGATGAATCAAGGGCGCGAGCTGACGTTTGATTTGATTTTAGATCATGGCTGCTTTCACCATCAGCACCCTGATGACCACGAACGATACTTAAAGCAGATTTCCTCGCTGCTTCATGAAGGTGGTGTGTTTTCCCTTGTTGTATGGGGAGAAGAGTGGAAAACAGGCTTAATCGGAGAAGATGGACGCTTCCATTTTTCATTCTCAGATACTCAGCTTGGAGAAAAGATTTGTACATCAGGACTTGAGCTCGTTTCGATTACACCATTACAAGCGAAGGCTGGGATCAGCCAGCATCATGTCATTGCTGTCAAAATCTAGTGCAAAGGAGGATAAACGCGATGTTTGATGTGATGGTTCTTGGTGCATACCTAGGCGGGTGTCATGCTTCAATCAATGTAGCTGAATTGAAGTACGGACTATTCATCCAATCAAAGGGTACAACCGGATGACGTGCATTTGAAGAACCAGAGCTTCTAGTAAAGGAGAAAGCAGCTCGAAGCTAGCAGAGATATTCTTTTAGAGAAAGAGCATGTCAGTTTCCATTCAAGAATCATCCAATGGTGTTGCTCTCTTACAGAGAATACAGCGTATGAAGCTCGATTTCTGCTCCTTTGTACTGGACAAGTGACAGCCTAAAAAGAGTCTTTATGAAAGGTACTGATGGATGATTGGCATCGCACATCTATTCAGCCAGTATGACAGGAAATTTTTCCTGAGCCATGATTCTAGCTGGAACCGGTGCTCAGGATGCAAAGGGAGTGCATACACATATTCATCACGCCATCACTGCGCTGAGAGAGTTCAATGGGGTGCAGTGATGAATAGGGGGAGACAAATGAACAAGTTTGTAGCTGAACTACAATCAATGATTCATCATTTTACATTTCAAGAAAAACACTATTTGCTCGTGGGGCCAGTGAACCTGCCGATCTCTATTGAACATGAAGAAGTGCAGTTTACATGGTATGCCTTTGCGTCTGTAGAAGCTGATACAACGCCAACGGTTGAGTCTATTGTACAAATGAGTACCGAGCAGCAAACATTTTCCTCTTGTCTCCTTTTTGGCGACTTTGAAAATGAAGTGCCGCCGCTTGTGCGAATTCATAGTGTCTGCCAAACAGGGGATGTGTTTGGGTCACTGAAATGTGATTGCGGTCCACAGCTTGCATCATCGCTAAAAAAAATCACTGATTACGGAAAAGGCATGCTTGTGTATATGGCCAATCAAGAAGGGCGCTCTATTGGGCTAATGGCCAAAGCCTTCACGTATAAATTACAGGAAATGAAACTGGATACATTTGAGGCGAACAGGTTGATCGGCTGCGGAGATGATGATCGGCATTACGAGGAAGCAGCGGCTGTCTTGCACTATTTAAACAAAGGGAAACCATTGCATCTCTTAACCAATAATCCAGATAAAGTCGATTCCATTGCTGCTTACGGTCTTCCGGTTTTACGGTTTGATCATACGGTAGAAGCCTCTCTCTATAATGAGGCGTATTTAAAGGCAAAAGCAGCATCAGGGCATATGGTCGATGAGAAGAAATTAATTAATCAGTAGATGAGTTTATTTAAAGAAGGCGGGAGAAAAGCGTGAAACCTGATATCAATTGGATTCAAATCCCAAGCGGCTATGCGACGATTGGAAGTAATGAAGAAGATATGAAAAAGGCATCAGAATTTTGGAAGGACAAACTTCTGAATCCAGCCTATGGCCGTGAGAAAAAATTTCAAAAATGGCTGTACAAAGAATTTCCATCTTATCAGCCGTATATGAGCGAATTTTTCATTTCAGATACGGTCGTCACCAATGAATGGTATCAAAGCTATTGCGACGAGACAGGAAAGCCTTATCCAGAGAGCTTGACGAACCTAGAACTTGGCGGGGGAAAAGACCATCCAGCTTGGGGCATGGACATCGAGGAAGCTTTCTCATTTTGTCAGTGGCTGAGCGGGAAGCTTGGATATGAGGTATCGATCCCTACTGAGGAAGAATGGGAATATGCTGCCCGGGGCAATACGAGACATCAATATCCTTGGGGAGATGAGTTTGATCCCTCTTACTGTAATACGCACGAATCAAATATTGAAAAAACGACACCTGTCCGTCATTACGAAAAAGGAAGATCTCTATTTGGACTATATGATATGGGTGGCAATGTCGAAGAATGGGTCAACACCAAGTATCACATATATGAAGGCGGAATTGAGGTTGTAGATGATTTAACCGAGACACTCGGCAGTGATTACTACATTTTAAAAGGTGGCTCCTTCGCAAGAGGCGGAGATTTATGCAGAGTCGCAAGAAGACACGGGAAACACCCAGACCCTGTTTTTCGATTTACTGGTTTTCGTGTAGTTACTCGTCAAAAACAACATATAAAGGTGGGAGTGTAAAACCATGCATAGAGGACCGATTACATCCGTTTTATCAACTCAGCATGACCAAATTGTCTACACAGGTGGCTATGACCGCTGTATTTATAAATGGGACCGTGCCACGGGAGAAGGAACATTCATTGGCAGTCACGAGCATATCATCAACTCTTTATCCCTTTCGGAAAATGGAACGTATTTAGCGAGTGCATCGTCAGACTATACCATTCAATTATATGATACTAGCACACATACAAGAATTCGTACGCTATATGGTCATGCGGATGACGTGGAAGCTGTCGCATTTGCAAAGCAGGATACGCTTCTTGTATCGGTGTCCAGAGACAGAAGATGCTTAGTTTGGGATATTGAAACGGGAGCCATTTTAAGAGAATTTCATGGACATAGCAAGGATGTATTAGCTGTATGGATTCATGAGGATAAAGCTTATACAACTGGTGACGATGGCTATGTCCTTGTATGGCTCTATGAAACAGGAGAAATTGTAGGTGAAATTGGCCCGTTTGATTATGAGCTGGATACCATCAGCGGCAGCAATCAAAAAGAAGTATTCGCCCTTGGCAGAGATGATGGCACAGTTATCATTTATGATGCCGCTACATTACAGGAGAAAAAAATCATTAAAGCTCATTTACAAGGTGTGAAACGTGTGAATTTTTCGCCGAGCGGTAACTACTTGCTCACAGCGGGTTATGACCATTTAATTAAGCTGTGGAATTATGAAACCGGTGATTTAATTGATACGCTGCTACCTCATAAATATCAATGGGAGCGCTCGCTTGTTTGGACAGAAGACGAGCAAGCCATTTTAGGAGCCAGCTTTGGGAAAACGTATTGTGAATGGTCAATTCAAGAAGGAAAAGTGATCTCTGATGAGCAGGAATTGGCGACACCTTCTATTAATGATATTGCGTTGACTGAAGCGGGTGATATTATCACTGCATCAGATGACGGAAAATTCAGAAAGAATGGAATCGAAATCGCAAAATCAACAGGTGTTCTCACAAATGGAGTGGCTGTTGCACGGGATGGAAGCTATTATGCATGGGGCGATCATGCGAGTCAGGTGCATATTGTACACGAGTCATTGCAGCAAATGGTCTCTTTTGATCTCAACACAGGTCCTGTCAATAGTGTGTATTTCCATGAGGAGGATCGTCAATTTTATATCGGCACTTATGGCGGTTATGTGCATGTCATTTCGACAGAACACTTAAAGGAAATTGGCCGTTCTAAAGCACATGATTGCGCGGTCAAAGCATTAAAGGTAGAAGGAGATCATATCATCACAGCGGCAGTTGAAGGAACCATCTGTCTTCTCGATAAAAAGAGTTTGTCCTTAACAGCAGAATATATCGGGGCGACAGAGCTGTTAAATGATGTATTTATTGATAGCAAAAGAGATCGTATTGCCATTGTCAGCCGTGATAAAAACGTCCGATTGTTTGATTTGCATACAGGCAGAATTTTAAATCAGCACAACGAGCATCAATATTCCATTAAATCCATCACTGTGACAGACTCTGGCTATATTGTGAGCGGAGACTATTGGGGATATATTGTGGTATGGAATCCAGAGCTAGATGTCAATACAGGTCCGATTCGAATTGCTAAGAATGGTATTAGTGCCATTAGACAACTAGGAAATGATGTGTATGCAAGCTCATATGACGGTGGTATTTATCATATTCGAGAAGATGGCACACATACGGAAGTACTGCGCTTATTTGAACAATTTCCGAAAGAAGTAATCTCTCATTAAGAAAAAGAATGTAAGCGGGGGATTCTCATGATAAGTGTTTGCAAGGAACATATGAAAAAAGGTCTGACTGTACTCAATTGTCCGCATGTGCTCCTCATTAATAAATATGAATGTCGCAAATGCTGTTTTTGTAAACAACGAGCATCATATAAACTGTTTTATTCCTTGCCTTACTATGATCGATCTGAAAAGAAACGGCTTGAGAAAGTATAGCACATGAGAATAGAACTCCTTCATTTTCTGAAGGAGTTCTTTCCCTTGAGAGAAGAAAGGAGTCCGAGATGAAAGACGATGTTTTTTATATGAAGCTGGCGATTGCCAACGCGAAGGCGATGAAAGGACAAACCTCACCCAATCCGCTTGTTGGTGCAGTGATTGTTCAGAGCGGTGAGATTGTTGGGATTGGTGCGCACATGAAGGCTGGCGAGCCTCATGCTGAAATTCATGCGCTACAAATGGCAGGAGAAAAGGCGAAGGGAGCTGACATGTATGTGACACTCGAACCTTGTACACATCACGGAAAAACAGGCCCTTGCACCGAAGCGATCATCAAAAGTGGTGTGAAGAAAGTGCTGATTGCCACTCAAGATCCGAATCCGGTTGTTGCAGGTAAAGGAATTGCCTTTTTGAAAAAGGCTGGAATTGAAGTGGAGCAAGGTATATGTAAACAGGAAGCAGATCGTTTAAATGCTCCTTTTTTTCATTTGATGCAAACAAACCTTCCTTATGTCATTTTAAAATCAGCTATTTCGATAGATGGGAAAATTGCCACGGCTGAGCAAGAAAGCAAATGGATCACAGGAATAGAGGCGAGAACAGAAGTGCAGCGCTTACGTCAAGAAGCAGATGCGGTGCTGACAGGAGTGGAAACGATTATTCAAGATGATGCCGGCTTAATTGTAAAGGATTCATTCAACCATCAGCCCATTCGTGTCATTTTAGATTCAACATTAAGGATACCGCTTCATGCCAAATGCTTAACAGATTATAGGGCAGAAACCATAATTTGTACATCACAAGATTATGATCATCAAAAGTATCAACAGTTGATACAAAAAGGTCATCAAGTATTTGTCACAAGCGGAGAACACCGGACAGATCTTCAGGATGTGTTACACCTGTTGAAGAAGCGCTCTGTGATGTCAGTGCTTGTAGAGGCAGGGGGCAGTGTGAGTGCATCATTTTTAGAAGCATCACTTGTGAACGAAGCTGTTATCTATATGGCACCTTTGTTGATTGGAGGGAAAGATGCACCTACTTTTTTTGAAGGAGAAGGAGTAAAAAAACTAAAAGAGGCGATCCGTCCAGCGGATATTGAATATAGTATGGTAGGAAAAGATTTAAAAATGACGATGACATTTTAACGATGGAGAGAGGTCCTTGCACGCAGAGTGCAAGACCTTTCAAATTTTTTGATAAAAATAAAATTGTACATACACCTTTATCGATCATGATGAATACGATGGATTGGGGTGATTCTATGAGAAAATGTAGACAATGCGGAAAGATATACCCAACTCATTCGACAGACCACTACCAAAAAGGAAGCTGGTATGATGCGTATAAGGATGATGGCTGGGAATGTGATAGTTGTAAGAAAGGTAAATCAGACAAACCAAGGAAACCAGTAAAAAATCCATGCTGCGGAAAAGATCCTTGTGTGTGTGTCATTCAAGGACCGCCAGGGGGAAGAGGAAGAAGAGGCCCAGCAGGTCCGGCGGGTCCAGTGGGTCCAGTAGGCCCTGCGGGTCCAGCCGGCCCGGCAGGTCCACAAGGCCCAACAGGCGTTGGGTTAACAGGGATTGTAGCATTTGATCCAGCGGTAGCCCCGGCGTATCCAGTAGGTCAAGTGGTGACATATGATGGCAGTACGTATGTGGTAAATTCAGCACCACCAACAGGTACGCCTGATACATCGCCGGATTATACGCTTTTAGCAGCTGCGGGCGCAACAGGTACAGGACCAACAGGTGTCACCGGAGATCCAGGTCCGACGGGTGCAACAGGAGCCACTGGTGTAGGTCTAACTGGAGTCGTTCCTTTTGATGCGGCAGCGGCACCAGGATATCCATTGGGTCAAGTAGTGACATATGAAGGTGGAACGTATCTTGCAAACACAGCATCACCAACGGGTACACCGGATACATCACCAGATTATACGCTTCTAGCCGCTGCGGGTGCGACAGGAGATACGGGTGCAACCGGAGCAACAGGAACAGGAGCAACAGGAGATACAGGCGCAACTGGAGCGACCGGAGCCACAGGAGATACGGGTGCCACAGGAGCAACAGGAACAGGAGCGACTGGCGCTACTGGAGATACAGGCGCAACCGGAGCGACCGGAGCCACAGGAGATACGGGTGCCACAGGGGCAACAGGAACAGGAGCGACCGGCGCTACTGGAGATACAGGTGCTACTGGAGATACAGGTGCTACTGGAGCGACCGGAGCCACAGGAGATACGGGTGCCACGGGAGCAACAGGAACAGGAGCGACCGGCGCTACTGGAGATACAGGCGCAACCGGAGCGACCGGAGCCACAGGAGATACGGGTGCCACAGGGGCAACAGGAACAGGAGCGACCGGCGCTACTGGAGATACAGGTGCTACTGGAGCGACCGGAGCCACAGGAGATACGGGTGCCACAGGGGCAACAGGAACAGGAGCCACGGGAGCGACTGGAGCAACCGGAGCCACGGGTGCAACGGGAGATACAGGAGCGACAGGAGCAATCGGAGCGACCGGTGCAACGGGAGATACTGGAGCGACCGGAGCCACAGGAGTAACGGGAGATACGGGAGCGACCGGAGTAACCGGAGCCACAGGAGATACGGGAGATACCGGGGCAACCGGAGTAGGGTTAGCTGGTATTTTGGCATTTGACCCAGCAACAGCTCCAACCTATCCAGTAGGTCAAGTGGTGACATATGAAGGTGGAACTTATATCGTAAATACAGCGCCACCAACTGGCACACCAGATACGTCTCCAGATTATACGTTATTGGCAGCCGCAGGTGTGACAGGCGCCACGGGAGATACAGGAGCGACCGGAGTAACCGGAGCCACGGGTGCAACGGGAGATACAGGAGCGACCGGAGTAACCGGAGCCACAGGTGTAACGGGAGATACGGGAGCGACCGGAGTAACCGGAGCCACGGGTGCAACAGGAGATACGGGAGCGACTGGAGTAACCGGAGCTACAGGTGTAACGGGAGATACGGGAGCGACCGGAGTAACCGGAGCCACAGGTGCAACAGGAGATACGGGAGCGACCGGAGTAACCGGAGCCACAGGTGTAACGGGAGATACGGGAGCGACCGGAGTAACCGGAGCTACAGGTGCAACAGGAGATACGGGAGCGACTGGAGTAACCGGAGCCACAGGTGCAACAGGAGATACGGGAGCGACTGGAGTAACCGGAGCCACAGGTGCAACGGGAGATACCGGGGCTACCGGAGTAGGGTTAGCTGGTATTTTGGCATTTGACCCAGCAACAGCTCCAACCTATACAGTAGGTCAAGTGGTGACATATGAAGGTGGAACTTATGTCGTAAATACAGCACCACCAACTGGCACACCAGATACGTCTCCAGATTACACGTTATTGGCAGCCGCAGGTGTGACAGGCGCCACGGGAGCAACCGGTGTCACAGGAGATACAGGTCCAACAGGAGCGACCGGAGTCACAGGCGCCACAGGTGTCACAGGAGATACGGGTGCAACAGGGGCTACAGGAACAGGCGCCACGGGAGCAACCGGTGCAACAGGCGCCACAGGTGCGACAGGTGTAACAGGAGATACGGGTGCAACAGGGGCTACAGGAACAGGTGCCACGGGAGCAACCGGTGCAACAGGCGCCACAGGTGCGACAGGATCAAGTGCGATTATTCCATTTGCATCTGGTACACCAGCTGTTTTAACCACAATCGCAGGCGGTCTAGTTGGAACATCTAGTTTGGTCGGATTCGGTAACTCGGCGACAGGTGTCAGTATTGTAGGAGGAATCATTGATTTAACCGGAGCAGCAGGAACATTGTTAAACATGGCATTCTCCGTTCCAAGAGCTGGAACCATTACGTCATTTGCCGGCTATTTTAGCACGACTGCAGCCCTTTCTTTAGTTGGCACGAGTATTACTGTAACTGCTAGTCTGTTTGCTTCACCGACACCAAATAACAGCTTCACTCAAGTAGCGAGCGTCACATTGGCTCCAGCGTTAACCGGGATTTTAACGCTAGGGGCTATTACAAACGGCATCGCTACTGGTTTAAATGTACCAGTCACACCAGAAACAAGATTACTTGTCGTATTCTCGGCATCAGCTACAGGTCTTTCTTTAGTGAATACTGTAGCAGGCTATGCAAGTGCTGGTTTATCCATCACGTAATAGGCACACAGGGATGACTCAATACTGAGTCATCCTTTTTTTGTCTGTGTGAATTTTCTCTTAACTTCATGAGAAAAAATGATATGATTTTCTTAGAGTCTATTCGGGTGAATCTACTGAATTAGGGGTTGTGGCGGTGAGGATGGGCAAAAGGAAAGTCACTTTACAAACAAAAATTTTGGGGTTAATTATTGGTCTTTTACTTGTTGTTATTGCCTTATTGACCATTTGTTTTGGTTTTTTGCAGACATCAGAAAGGCAGAGCCAAGCTGAACAGCTGGCGGTGCAAACTGCTAGAACGATATCTTATATGCCGCCCATTAAAACATCGGTGGCTACGGGAGATTCGCAAAATGAAGAACAGGCTGTGCTTGAGCAAATGAAAGAGCAAGTAAGAGCGCATGCCATTTTTATCACCAATCAAAAAGGAAAGGTTCTTTTTCATACGAATCATGAGGATGTAGGGAAAACCATCAGTGTGTCGGAAGGAAGAAGTACACTGCTATTTGGAGGAACTTCCATATCAACGGGTGATTCTGATGGTGAAACCGTTGTCAGAGGAAGTGCTCCGATCATGAAAGAAACTGGCAGTTATGAAGAGATTATTGGGACAGTCAGTGTCGAATTTTTAAAAAGAGATATCGACCAAGCGACAGCTCATCAACTCTTCAAATTAAGTTATATTGCCCTTCTTGTGCTCTTGCCTGGGGTTTTTGGAGCGATTTTTTTAACAAGGAGTATTCGAAAAGATATATTAGGGCTTGAACCGCATGAAATTGCTTCATTATATCGAGAAAGAGAAGCGATGCTGCATGCGATTAAAGAGGGAATCATTGCATTTGACCGTAAAGGTGCCATTACGATGATGAATACGTCAGCTGAACAGATGCTACGCGTCTCTTCAACGCTGCCTCTTCATATTGATCAAGTGTTGCCAAATGCCAATCTTCTTTTCTATCTAAAGGTAGAGACGATTGAACCTAACATAGAATCAGTCGTCAATGATAAAACCTTCGTGCTAAATGTCAAAAAAGTGGTGCAGGACAATCGAGTATTTGGAGGAATTGTGAGCTTCAGGGAGAAAACCGAGCTGACAAAGCTGTTGGATACATTGACAGAGGTCAGTCAATATTCAGAAGACCTTAGAGCACAAACACACGAATTTTCGAATAAGCTGTACGCTATTTTAGGCTTGCTTGAGTTGAAACAAGTGGATGAAGCCATTGAGTTAATTAAAGAAGAGTATACACTTCAAAATCGCCAGCATGATTTACTCATGAAGCAAATTCGCTCTCCGAATATACAAGCCATTTTACTTGGGAAGTTAGGAAAGGCATCTGAGAAAAAGGTTCATTTTCACATTGATGAAAATAGTTCATTGGAGCCGCTCCCAGCCCATTTAAGTTTATCTCACTTTATTACCATCATTGGCAATCTCGTAGACAATGCGTTTGAGGCTGTATTGAATAAGGAGAAAAGAGAAGTCAGCTTGTTCATCACAGATATTGGATTTGATATTATCATAGAGGTATCTGATTCAGGGGACGGTGTAGATGAAGGAGCCATTTCACAACTTTTCACAAGAGGACATTCATCAAAGGGAGAAGGGCGAGGTTATGGACTTGCCAATGTCAAAGAAGTGCTAGATGAACTTGGGGGCTGGATTGAAGTTGCGAACCAAAAAGAAGGCGGTGCCATCTTCACTGTTTACATACCGAAAGGCACAAAGGGGGAATAGGTTGTGATAAAGGTACTCATTGCGGAAGATGATTTTCGAATCGCTGCGATTCATGAATCTTATATCCAAAAGGTACAAGGCTTTCAAGTGGCCGGCAAGGCAAAGAGTGCAAAGGATCTGTGGGAGGCACTTCAAAAAGAACAATTGGATCTCATTTTACTTGATGTCTACATGCCTGATGAGCTCGGCACGAACCTTTTGCCGCTGTTAAGAGAGCGCCATCCTGAAGTGGATGTGATCATTATCACGGCTGCAACGGAAACGATGCTGTTAAGAGACGCATTGCATTATGGAGTGGTTCATTATTTAATCAAACCAGTGACCGCCCAAAAATTCACGCAGGTTTTAACCGAATATAAAGAGAAGAGAGAGTTAATCAATTCAAAAGATGAAGTCAATCAAACGATGATTGATCTGTTTTTTGGTCAAATACAGGAAGAATCGCAGCAAAAGGATGAGCGAGACTTGCCAACAGGCATTAATTCATTGACTTTGGACAAGGTGAAAACATTCATGACAGCAGAGATGAACGGAATTACAGCGGAAGAACTCGGAGAAAAAATGGGCGCATCACGCACAACAGCAAGACGATACGTAGAGTATCTTGTGACAACGGGAGAATGCCGGGCAGAGCTGGCGTATGGAATCATTGGTAGACCAGAACGAAAATATTATCCCGCCAAAAAACAAACGGAGTCATAAAAATGAAAAAAGGAATACTCTTACTCATTTTGGTCTGCCTTTGTACAACGCTCACCTTTAATGAAAAAACAGCAAAAGATTCTTTCCTGGAGCACAGCCCATTATACATTGTGGTATCAGGTGTACCTGATGGCGGATTTGACCAAACAGCTCAAGTGATGAAAACCGTGCTAGAAGAAGAAAAGCTAGTGGAAGAGCCTGTGCATATTCTTTATCAAAGAGGCGGAACGGTTGATAAAGGATGGACCTATATGATGGAGCGAGATGCCAATTATATTAGTTTAAATTCGAGCTTATTATTAAGCCGTAATTTGCTGGGCAGCAGTAACGTGACCATGAATGATGTCACCCCGCTTGCTATTCTTGCGGAAGAGTGGCAGGTAGTCGCAGTGCCAGTTGATTCTCCTTTCTCAGATGGAAAGGAGCTATTACACGCATTAAAAAAGAAACCAGATTCCTTAAAAATTGGGTTTGCCCCGGACTTTGGAAATGATGATCAAATCTCATTCGCACGGGCTGCTGAAATGGCAGGAATTGATCCGTACCGCATTCAGTTTTTAAAATTTGATAGTGCAGATGATTTATTTCAAGCACTCATTGACCATGAGGTAGATGCGGCAACTACGACCATTACAGAGGTTCGCCATGATTATGAAAAGAAAAGACTGAAGCTTGTTGCGACCACAACGAATCAGCGTTTAGAAGGCTTCAAAGACGTGCCCACTTGGAAAGAACAGGGGATTCCGCTCATCTTCTCTCATTGGCGTGGTGTGATGGGACCAAAGCAAATGAATCAGCACGACATTCGAGCATGGGATCAGCTTCTTCAAAAAATGACGCAAACGAAGTCGTGGAAAAAGCAGTTAAAACAAAAAGGCTGGACAGGCCGTTATATGAACAGTAAAGAAGCAAAGGTCTTTATGGAAGAGCAATTAAGGCGATATGAGCAATTTATACAAGGAGAACAAGCGGTCAAATGAGACCGCTTTTTTTTCATGGAACCAACAAAGAACAACAATTGCACAAAATGAACAAAAAGCATTTATCGACCAAAAAAGAATTAAAATTCATAATATTTACTTCAATTCAGGCGTCAGATATCATGACAGAAAGGGTTGGAAATGGGATACCAACATTTAATGAAAGCGTATACAACATAAGGGGTGAACAAAATGTTAGCGATCTTAGGATTTCTTATGATGATTGTATTTATGGTTTTAATTATGACGAAACGTATGTCTGTTCTAACGGCATTGGTATTAACACCGATTGCATTTGCTCTTATTGCAGGTTTTCATTTTACAGAAATTTCAGACATGATTGTCAAAGGTGTACAGCAAGTTGCACCAACGGCGGTCATGATCATGTTTGCCATTTTGTACTTCGGGATTATGATTGACGCAGGTTTATTTGATCCGATGGTGGCAAAAATTTTAAACATCGTCAAAGGCGATCCATTAAAAATTGTTGTCGGAACAGCTGTCCTGACGATGCTTGTCGCACTTGACGGTGATGGAACCACAACGTACATGATTACAACAACAGCCATGCTTCCGTTATTTACATTGCTTGGCATTCGTCCGATTATTTTAGCGGGTATCGCCGGAGTCGGCATGGGGATTATGAATACGATTCCATGGGGAGGGGCAACACCTAGAGCGGCAAGTGCACTTGGCGTTGATCCATCACTTTTATTTGGCCCGATGATTCCAGTCATTGGCGCAGGGGTTTTGAGCATGATTGTGGTGGCATACTTTCTTGGGAAGTCTGAAAGAAAACGTCTTGGTGTTATTGAGCTCGAACAGCCGATTCATGCCAATGAAATGGCAGCGGCACTGCAAGATGATATTAAGCGACCGAAACTTTGGTGGTTTAACCTGACACTGACTTTGCTATTGGTTCTCTTGCTTGTGTCAGGAAAAGTAAGCTTAACGGTTCTGTTTGTTCTTGCCTTCTGTGTCGCCATTATCGTGAACTATCCGAATTTAGAGCAGCAGCGTGAGCGGATTGCGGCTCATTCAACAAATGTTTTGGCGATTGCTTCGATGATTTTTGCGGCAGGTGTTTTTACAGGCATCTTAACTGGGACGAAAATGGTTGATGAAATGGCGATTTCGATTGTTTCAGCTATTCCAGAGCAGCTTGGCGGGTTTATTCCAGTCATTGTCGCACTAACAAGCGGGATCTTCACTTTCTTTATGCCGAATGATGCATACTTTTATGGGGTACTGCCGATCCTATCAGAAACAGCGGCAGCATACGGTGTCGATAAAATTGAGATTGCGAGAGCATCTATCATTGGTCAGCCGATTCATATGTTAAGCCCACTTGTTCCATCGACTCATTTACTTGTTGGACTCGTTGGGGTATCACTAGATCAGCATCAGAAATTTGGTATGAAATGGGCGGTTCTTGCAGTCGTCGCCATGACAGTGATGGCGGTTCTCATTGGGGCCATTTCGATCTGGTAATGAGAAGAGTGTCTGCTGCTCATGCAGGCGCTCTTTTTTAGGTCCTATTGCAGGGCAAGCTCCATTCATTTGCCCTATATAAAGACATGCATGATTCCTCCAAAAGATATATTTTTGAAAAATGCTGACACTTTTGCTGTTTTTTTCTTTATAATGCAAATCAACGAAGGGAGAGGATAGCATGTCCAAACAGAAAAGTACCATTCTTTTTGCTGCTGTATGCCTCATGGCAGGAAGTTTGTCGATGGTGATCCCAGCTTCAGCGAATGCAGAGACCCCTTATTATGGAAAAAGCTATGAGCAGCCAGCCTCGGTTCAAAAACTGTATCCTGAGCCTGATGAAACGTTTGATACCCCTGCTTTTCAGAAAAAAGGAAAAGCATTTACCACACAAGAAGAGCTTCAAGATTTTTTACGTGACATTGTCAGTAAAAGTCCTTACGCCACGCAGAAACAGATTGGAACATCCATTGAAGGTAGGTCCATTCCAGCCCTCTATTTTACAAAGGATCGCCACATCTCTCCACTGTCAAAAAAGCCAACGATCTGGCTTCAAGCACAAATACACGGAAATGAACCAGCCTCCGGTGAATCTGCCCTTGTCATCGCCAAACGACTAGCAGGTGATGAAGGAGAGCGTATCCTGAGCCATGTCAACGTCATCATTGTCCCAAGAATCAACCCAGATGGTTCTTATGCATTTGACCGCAGACTTGCAAACGGAATGGATGGCAACCGTGACCACATGACATTAGAATCTCCAGAGCTGACAGCCCTTCATCAAGAAATTAATCGCTATGCGCCCGAGGTCGTCATTGATGCCCATGAATATGATGTCGGTCAAAAGCAGTTTGAAGATATCGGTGCATCAGGTGCTCTCAAGTATCACGATTTGCTGATATTATCCGGTAAGAATTTGAACATTCCTGAAAGCATTCGTTTCACGTCAAATGAATTGTACGTCAACGGAGTGCGTGAAGCATTGACGAATAAGGGATTTTCCAACGATTTATATTATACAAACACAAGAGGAAAGGACGGAAAGATCGACCTTTATGAAGGCGGAACCGATGCACGAATTGGCCGAAATGCCCTGGCGCTTTCACCAGCTTTATCCTTTCTTGTAGAAAGTAGGGGTATTGGAATTGGTAGAGAGGACTTTACTCGGCGTGTGGCAGCACAAGTCACCACTCATGAAAAAATCATTGAGACAACGGTGAAGCATGCTAAGCAGGTGAAGCAGCAAATGGTGACGGAGCGGCTGAAACTTGTGAAAAAAGGTCTTCAACCAAATGATGATGATCAAGTGGTCATTCAAGATGCTTTCAAAGCGCCTGTGAACGATTCACTTGAAATGGTGGATATTGAGAAAGGACAAACCACCAATGTCCCAGTGCGTTTTCATAGTGCAAGTGATGCGGTTCCTGTATTGACAAGAGAACGGCCGACAGCTTATCTCATTCTCCCAGGACATGAAGGAGTAGATAGAAAGCTCAGAACTTTAGGGTTAAAAAGTGTGACACTTCCTGTTGGCATGAAAGTACCAGTTCAAGCCTATGAGGTGACAAAACGAGCAGAAACAAGCAAAACAGATATTCAGCTTGAAACGAGACTCGTTGAAAAGAAACGTCAGCTGCCAAAAGGAACAAAGGTATATGTGACTGCACAGCCAGAGACCAATTTGTTGTCACTTGCCCTTGAACCAGAATCAAAAGACAGCTATATGTCATCAGGTTTTATTGCATCAAAAGTAGGCGATGAACTACCAGTTTACCGATTCCTGTTATCTCAAAAGACGTTAGGTATAAAATAAAAAGGACTAAAATCAAGTTCATTTAGCCCTTTGTCAACCACCCTAGAAGCGGCACAGTGCGTGCCGCTTTTTCTATTTTCGTCCAGCTCTGATCTCATCGGTCATGCCTTCATACGGTGCTTCTGCGATAATCGTTTCATCGTTTACCCCAGCATGGTGGATGTACGTAATGTCTGCGAATTCTGGTACGACATACTTCGGATAGGTCCCATATTTTTCACGGGATTCTTTCATGAGGTCGATATAGTCATTTTGATAGCAAACGGTGATATCTGGACGTTCATGCACCCATTTTGGGAAGAAAATGACGCCATGCATGCGTTTTTCCTCAGGCATAAAGTTTAAAGACACGTCTGTCCCAGTCGGTTCCGTCCAGGAAACTTTGTATACCCCTTTTGTCAGTTTCACAATATTCACTTCTTGATCACGAACCCAGCGGCCTCCAACCATTCCGCTATGAATGCGGTAATCAATGGTGTGATCATTTTTAATGTAAATCTCATATTCCCAGCCATTTTCATACGTATAAATCATATGAAGTCCAACGAATTGATCCATGTTTATTCCTTCTTTCAATTAAAATGATGTTGTTTCAAACATGTCATGATTTACATGTTTATTTTAGGGTGTATGGTATACTATTGTCAAAGAATATGCGTTGGAGGCATGTCATGAGAGTACTGAAATATGCCATTCTTGGCTTACTAGATCAGCGTGAGCTGACGGGATACGATATGAAGAAACACTTTGAAGATTCCCTTGGACAGTTTTGGAGTGCGAAGCATAGTCAAATATACCCTGAATTAAAGCGGCTAACAGAAGAGGGTTTTATTGAATTTGATATTCACATACAAGGAAAGAAGCTAGAGAAGAAGGTCTATCAAATCACTGATGCAGGAAAAAGAGAACTGCATGAGTGGTTAAGGAAAAAAAGCCCGATTCCAGACACAACAAAAGATGAATTTATGTTAAAAACGTTCTTTATTTCATCTATGGATCAAAAAGAAGCGGCCGGTCTCTTCTCACATCAGCTGCAGGAGCGAACAAAGAAAGTAGAGATGCTTGAACAGAAACTGAACGTTTTAACAGAAGAAGATCCATCTGCCCAATCACTGCATTCAACACAATTCGGGCATTATTTAGTGCTGACAAGAGCAATTGAAAGGGAAAAAGGGTATGTTCGCTGGCTCCAAAAGACCCTTGAAGTCATTGATTCATCCATTGTCTAAGGACAATCGTCGCACGATATGATAAAAAATGGTTTGAAACAAGTGAATTTATCAATAGAAACCGCTACAATGGATATATTCGTATTAAAGTGAGGCGAGTATGTTTGAGTAACCAAGAAGCGTTGTGGAATGAAGCAGAAGCTTTTATTTCTGTATGCTATGAAGAATTAGGCAAGTCAAATGAAGAAAAAGCAGCACGTCTGCATGAAATAAAAAAAGAAATTGAGTCTGACGGTATGTATACTCATACGCAGGAAGAATTAGCTCACGGGGCAAAAATGGCATGGCGCAACAGCAACCGGTGCATTGGGCGCTTGTTTTGGTCAACACTGCATGTGCATGACTGCCGGCACGTGACAACAGAAGATGAGGTGAAAGAGGCACTCTTTCATCATATTGAGTATGCGACAAATGGGGGTAAAATCAAACCGTCCATTACCATCTTCCCACCAGAGAATAAGGGACGGAAGGAAGTCGTTATTTATAATCATCAACTCGTTCGTTATGCGGGATATGAGTCGGAATATGGCATCATTGGGGACGAGGCATCACTTGAATTAACCAAGTTGTGTGAAGCGCATGGCTGGAAAGGCGAAGGCACGCATTTTGACCTTCTGCCGCTTATGTTTCAGCTAAAAGATCAGCCGCCGGTTCTGTATGATCTTCCGAGAGAGATCGTTCAAGAGGTAGAGATCACTCATCCTGAATATGATGGATTCGGTGATTTAGGACTGAAATGGTATGCTGTTCCGATTATTGCTGATATGAAATTAGAAATTGGCGGCATTCATTACAATGCGGCACCGTTTAATGGATGGTATATGGGAACAGAAATTGGCGCGCGAAATCTAGCTGACGAAAACCGCTACAATATGCTGAAAAAAGTTGCTTCTATTTTAGGACTGGACACGACAAAGAATGCGTCACTTTGGAAGGACAAAGCCATTGTCGAGTTGAATGTGGCGGTTCTTCATTCTTACCGGGAAGCAGGGGTGACCATTGTGGATCATCATACAGCTGCCCATCAGTTCAAACAATTTGAAAAACAGGAAGAAAAGGCTGACCGTAAGCTGACTGGAGATTGGACATGGCTGATTCCGCCAGTATCACCAGCTGCTACGCATATCTTCCATCGTCACTATGACAATACGATCGTGAAACCGAATTATTTTTATCAGGAAAAACCCTACCACGGGACGGAAAGAGCCTAGCGAAAAGCTAGTGGATTAGCCCTGTTAAGGAGACAAATATAAAAAGCCTAAGATCCCAGTAAGTTACAATATCTTAATGGAGCATATTAGTTAAACTTCTATGCTTTTTTGAAGATGAGAGAACAATGATTCGTACAGATATTACCCAAGCAATTTCCCCTTCAGGAATGACTACCTTTCAAACCAACGTTTTTTCTAGTCGTTTTTGATATGTTTTTGTGAGGATCCATTATCAGAATAAAGTGAAACTAATTGGACAAACCGGCGGCGATATCAAAGGAGCTAATGTCTACATGAACAGTTTATGATCATTTCGTTTTGAGAGTTTCCATGCATCGATTTTATTGTTATATAGATATTGTATTGATGAAATATATTAGAAGTGATGCTGGCAAGGTATATAGAAATGTCAGTCATATCTAGCTTATTGTATTGTTTGGAAGTTAATCTCTTTCATCAACCTGTAGAATGGTTGATGTGAAATCCTTCTGTCACTGGAGGATAGGATAGAAAGAGCATGATTATGAAGCGCCATGATGTATTCTTTTAAATTTGTGTTTTCAGTTTCCGTTCTATTCGAATCATTTGATTCTTAAGCCATTTATAGTACTCAAATCGTGATGCTTTGGCAATGCAGGTGAGCTATGTAAGTCAACTTCAAACCTTACATTCTTAAAAATTCGTCATCTCTGTGTGCCTTTAAAATTAATCTCTTTCTTCTTCCACTCTTTTAAATATTAAATTAGGATGTCCAATAAAAGTATTTTTAATTTTTGTATATTGTCCTTTTATCGCGATAAAAAATCCCCTGCAAGCAGGTGTTAATTTTAAATATTATAGTATTCTAAAGAGTAAAAATGGTTAAAATGAGAATTAAGAAATAACTTTTAAGTGTTGGTGCACTGGAATATAGAAATTTAAACTTATTTATTTTTATCTGAAAACATAGAAAAGCTGTTGAGTTTCCCTCAACAGCTTTTCTATGTTTATTTATTGTATTAAATTTCTACTAAGTCTTTTTTTCCACCCATATTATACTTAAATTTGATTTGATCAGGTGTTCTTGTGCCTATTGTCTGACCACCAATAGAAACACCGAATAGGTAATATCCATTTAAAGTTATTGTAACGCTTTTCTTTGTACTACTAATACTTTTATTGTAAGAAGTTTGTTTCCAACTTGTCGGTATACCAGAAGAATAAGAAGAAACTTTATTAATTTTCGTGAATTTTCTTTTTGAACCACTACCAGAGTAACTATATTTTAGATCAACAGTAATTCTTGATGAGTCTGATAATGGATTAAGAACTCTAGAAATTTTACCTTTTCGCATTATTTTAAGTACATCAGTTCTTGTTTTTGTTGTAGCTTTTGAAGCAAGTGTTGTAATTTGATTTAAAGGTTTTGTTTCTTCTGTTAAATTGTTAACATCATTATAAGTATTTTGTAGTTTGGAATCTTTTAATGCTTTTTCAAAATCTTCTACTGTATCAAACTGTAAAATTGGAGTTCCTTCTGGTAATTTATCTAGATCTACTATTTCTAGATGATTAGAATTTTCAACCACACCTTTTAACTTAGATAATACCTTTGTAGATGAAGTTCCTTTTTCCGCTGTAGCAGATGCTGTATTAATTAGACTAGTTACAGCAAATAGAGCAATAATAATTGAGACAACTAATTTTTTCAATTTCTAAATCCTCCTATAGCATAGAATCTTTTTTTATCATATAAAATAGTAACATAAAAAACATTTCCGTGGCAATAAAAAACAAAAAAATAATAAATTTCCTATATAACTATATTTAAGTACTGTTTTTTACTGTTATATCACCTAATCTTAATCTTTATGTTAAATATTATTATTTGTGATAATGATTTTAGTGTTTTAATACTAGGCTACTTTAACTAATAATGATCCAGCTTTTTCTGAAACTAACTTTTTACGCAGGATCAATAATCATTATAAAGCTATTTGACTCTTTTTAAAATAACACAGTAGATTTTAATTTGTTATCTATATATTTTCCGCAAATATATTTAGTATGTTCAATTGTTTAAAATAATTTAGAACGATAAAGAATTAGTATTTATATGTCTTGTATGGCTGCATCCTAAAAGAAATATACTTGTTTTGTTTTCGCTAAAATTAAAAGATATTTTCTACTTAATACAATACTCTATTTAAAAAAGCGCCCCATCCCATCACAGTCCACGAAGTCAATGAAGTCAAATACCGTCAAGTAGATCAAAACAGGCTGAAAGCAGTTCTTGAAGTAGATGCCTTAGCAGATGTGGTCAGAAAATCTTTAGAAAAACGTGTTCAGTCCATATAAAAAGCCGTACATCTGATATGGATGTACGGCTTTTCAACATTTAAGAGCTCGTTTTCTTTTGCTCAAGAAGATTTGCAAGGAAATAAGTTTTAAAGCTTTGAAGCTTTCTTCCTTCATGCTTGGTCACACCAAGCTTCTTTAATTCTTCGACATACCAGCCTTTGCTACCATAATGCATGATAGAAAACTCCTTTCAATGGAAACTGCCTGCATTGTAACATCTCAAAAAAGGACGTGAAAAGTGTGCAGGTGTTTAGAAATGAAAACTGATTCTATCTGCCTATGATCCATGTATATGCTGGAAATAATCATTTATGAATTTGGCGGGTTGAGGGTAACGATGATCATGCCGACTGTCATAATCATGATGACAATCCCGAGGTAGGTCATCATGGATTGTTTTTTCTTAATACCTACAACCGTTAAAATAATACTTTCAATAAAGAAGATAACACCGATGATGATGAACCACATATCAAATAAGACCCCTTTCGCATATCTTTGCCTATTTTACCACAGGCATTTTTGTTTAGTCGTGACAGATTCGTGAAACGGGCATGAAAAAATCCCCTCCAGTGAAGGAAGGGGATTGCAGCGTGTAGACAAACCCTCGCATTCGGTGTCAGTCCTGCGCTTCGGTGCTCACGAATGTCAAATTCGCTCCGCGCCGATGCTCGTCCTTCCTAGACTGCAAAGGTTTTCTATCACGCTGAAAAGAAGACAAAGAGCTAAAATAAAGTTCATTTTAGCCCTTTGTCAACAAACTGAAATCCCCACCAGTGAAGGAAGGGACCCGCTTGCTTACAGCTTTGTTAAAATAATCGGTTCGTCTTTTGTGATCACAATCGTATGTTCAATCTGTGCGACCAGGCTCTTATCAGGTGTTTTAAATGTCCAGCCGTCATCCGCTTGATATATCGATTCAGCATTTGTTGAAATGAAAGGTTCAAAGGCGATGACTGTCCCATTCTTAAACAAAGCATTATCGAATGGATCATAATAGTTCAAAATATGGTTAGGTGCTTCATGCAGGCTTTTCCCAATGCCGTGTCCTGTCAAGTTCTTAATGACGGTAAATCCTTGTTCTTTCGCTGTATTGTAGACCGCACGGCCAATTTGATTTTGTCTTTTACCGGCTTTCGCATGCTTTAATCCTTCAAGGAATGCATCCTCTGCACACTGGCATAATGCTTCAAGACGAGCATCTCCTGTACCTAAAACGAATGAAATCCCAGTATCGGAATAATATCCATCAAGCTCTGCTGAGATATCAATATTAATGAGGTCGCCCTCTTGTAAAATGGTTTTTTCACTTGGAATGCCATGTGCGACTTCATCATTGACACTGATGCAAGTCGTACCGGGGAAATCATATTCTTTTTCAGGAGCTGAATTGGCTCCATGCTCTTCTAATATTTTCTTCCCAATCAAATCTAATTCTTTTGTAGACATGCCTGGTTTCGCTTGGCTTTTCATTTCTTCTCTTGCCAAAGCGACAATTCGGCCGACTTTTTTTAAGGCTTCTAACTCATGATCATGTTTGACAATCACTGTTCATTCCCGCTTTCTATAACTTCATTCTATTCAATAGCTTACCACATTTTACGCCAAAAGAGTAAAGGCTGAGATTCGGGTGAGATGTGGACAAATTGGTATAGATAACTAGATGTGCATATGATATATTTTTTATGAACATCATGAGAGATTTGTTCATGATGATGACGAAGGGGGGAGAAATAAGATGGTGTTTCAGTTTTTTCAAAAGTTAGGAAAATCATTTATGCTTCCAATCGCTGTGCTTCCTGCAGCGGGTATCATTTTGGCTATTGGGCGAGAAGATGTATTCAACATCCCGTTTATTCATGCAGCAGGAAATGCAATTTTTGCGAATTTGGCTTTAATTTTTGCTATGGGTGTAGCGATTGGTATTTCAAAGGACGGTAACGGGGCAGCGGCGTTATCTGGAGCGATCTCTTATTTTATTTTGTCAGCTGGTACCACGTCGATCAATTCGACCAACAATATGGGGGTATTGGGTGGTATTTTGTGCGGACTTTTGGCAGGTTACGTTTACAATAAATTTAAGGACACGAAACTGCCAGAATACCTAGGTTTCTTTAGTGGAAGACGGCTTGTGCCAATTATGACAGCACTTTTTACCATTCTATTAGCAGCCGTTTTTGGATATGTATGGCCTCCAATTCAAAGTGTGATCAATGATTTGGGAGAGTGGATTTTAAGTCTTGGAGCAACAGGTGCCGGGCTGTTTGGCTTCTTTAACCGCTTGCTCATTCCATTAGGACTTCACCATGTGTTGAATAATCTATTTTGGTTTCAATTCGGTGAATTCAGCGGAGCGACAGGTGATTTAGCACGGTTCTTCAAAGGTGATCCAAGTGCAGGTGTCTTTATGACTGGTTTCTTCCCAGTGATGATGTTCGGGCTGCCGGCGGCATGTCTCGCGATGGTTGTGACCGCAAAGCCTGAAAAACGAAAAGCAACAGCCGGTCTTATGATTGGAATGGCACTGACGTCATTTATTACAGGAATCACAGAACCAATTGAATTCTCATTTATGTTTTTATCTCCACTTTTATATGGTGTTCATGCGATATTAACTGGTCTTTCGCTCTTTATTGTCAACACCTTAGGCATTCATAGCGGTTTCGCTTTTTCAGCCGGTGCGATTGATTACGTTTTAAGTTTTGGAATTGCGCAAAAGCCCATTTTGTTACTTGTGGTTGGGGTCATCTATGGCGTGATTTACTTTGTTGTTTTCTATTTCCTGATTAAATTGTTAAAGCTAAAAACACCAGGCAGGGAAGATGATGACATCGAAGATATCCCAGGGGATGATACACATACTGCCGGAGCAAGTATGCTCGTAGAGGGACTAGGCGGCAAAGACAATATCACCACAATTGACCATTGTGCAACCCGTCTTCGTTTAATAGTAGAAGATACCAATTTATTAAATGAAGGTACATTGAAAAAAGCAGGTGCCAAAGGGGTACTGACGTCAGGAAAAACTTCCGTACAAATCATCATTGGAACAAATGTCGAATTTGTCGCCGATGATCTTCGCAAGGAAGTCGCTCGGGACTAAAAAAAGCGTTCAGCCAGATCAAATGGGCTGAACGTTTTTTTGTTTTCGCTGTTCGATCACCAGTACAATGCTGATGACAACAAGTAAAAACCATGAACTGATTTTACCAAGATGGACGAGAGACCAAGCATGCTGCTGATTTGGATATTGCCATGCTCCTAAAAAGGTCGTGACATTTTCGGCCACCCAAATAAAAAAGCCAATCAGCAAAAACGAGATAACAAGCGGCATACGAAAGGTCGATGAACCGACCTGAAAGGAAACGGTTGTTTTTCGAAACACAACCACTAGGAGTAATGTCAGCCACCAGCGTAGATCATAAATCCAGTGATGAGTAAAGAAATTGAGATAAATACATAAACTGATCCCCACTGAAAGAAACGGGTGAGGCCACGCATTCACCTTCACGCGAAGCCGAGTCAGTGCCTGATAAATATAGCTTGCCACGCTCGCATACATAAAGCCGCTATAGAGCGGAACCCCAAAGATTTTCGAATAAGCTTCTTCAGGATAGGACCATGAACCCATATGTACTTTGTAGATTTCTAAGCCTATTCCAATCACATGAAAGAGACAAATAACCTTCAACTCTGTCAGTGTCTCAAGCCGCAGCATCAGCATGAGGAGCTGTGCGATAAGGCAAAGCAGAAGAATAACATCATATCGAGGAAGAAAAGGAATAGACACGATCTTTGATAAGGCAAGCGCTGTAAAGATCATGACGGGGAATAGGCATGAAATAGCCTGTAAATAAGCAAAATGAAATAATGTTTTCATACAAAATGTAACCCCTTTTTACTGTCTGAAATAACTTAGACGGAAATAGCAAGGGAAAAGTTTACCTCGACTAGATATTCATGAACAATTTGTGAATATATATGTGAAAAGGATCACAAATGTATATTAAGTAGTATAATAAGATCATAAAGAAAATGTGAAATAATTCACATAATTTAAAAGGAGGCATCATCATGTTTACAAAATTCTTACAAACGAATGTATGGGCAGCGGTTATCCTTTTGGCAGCAAGACTTTATATCGGATGGACTTGGCTGACATCTGGTATTGGAAAACTAACAGGTGGATTCGATGCATCAGGATATTTGCAATTTGCCATAGCTGAACCTGTTGTGAAAGATGGACATCTTGTTTATCCGTTCTATGTCTGGTTTTTAGAAAATGTCGCGTTGCCAAATGCCGGACTTTTCAGTGTCATGGTCATGTGGGGAGAAATCTTAGTTGGTCTAGGACTAATTGTTGGATTGTTCACAACAACGGCAGCCTTTTTTGGAAGCGTGATGAATGTCTCTTTCTTACTAGCTGGAACCGTCTCTGTTAACCCGCTTCTTCTTCTGATCGCCGTCTTTATCATAGCAGCGAAAGGAAATGCCGGAAAATTTGGTCTTGATTATGTAGCAGGTCCAATCCTTAAGCGAAAACTGAAAAGAAAGCCGCATTTAGAAGTGGCATCATAATAAAGAAAAGCATCCTGAGCAAAAATTCAGGATGCTTTTTATTTAGGAACCGGCTTTGATGAGGTTAATATGCACCACAGTCAGCTCGTGCTGACTGATATCTGGATCATGTCCGACGATAAATTCGAGCTCATAATCACCGGTCTGATAAACGTATTTCTTCTCTTTTGTTTGCGGGATGGTGCTGACTGAATCTGCTGGTCCAAGCTGTTTCTTTAATAGGGAAGGAGTCATTCCTCCGATATTCGTTTCTTTTTCTACATTTGTTCCAAAATAACGGATTTCGTTAATCTTGCCTTTTTTGTCATAGTGAAAAGCAAATCCTGGGTTCCCCATCTCAGCATGATACAAATCAAAGCCGTTTTGACCCGTTTCTGGATAAGGCTGTCCTAGTTTATGCCGAACGTCTTTTTTTGTTTGAACCCCTATTTTGAGTCCTTCTGCATAGTATGGCATTTGTCCTTGATGTGCTAGCTGATAAATGCTGTTTAGCGCTGCTTTCGGACCTTGAGGAATGGACTGTTCTGCCTGGGTTTGGGTCAGGGCGTGCGCTGAAATCGCCGGGCTAAAACCGAATAAGGTAGAAGAAGCGAGTGAAGCGGTCACGACAAAAGCTGCTGTTTTTTTCATGATTAATCAATCCCTCCTTCTTCAACTATACCCGGTGCCATGTGGATCAAACGTAAAAAGCCCCAGCTGATCTTGGATCGGCTGGGGCCTTAAATGAGAAAGTTATTTGGAAGACGAGCTGGATTCATCTTTGGCGGAAGAGGAATCTTTTTCATCCTGTACTTTCTTTGTGTAGTCATAATCATTGCGCTCAATTGGTGTAAAGCCTTTAGGTTTGTAGAAACGGAGTAAATCTTCCGTGACAATCTTATCAGATGTCTCTAGCATCTTTTTCACCGTTTCGTTTTCTTGTGATGCCTTTTCAGTCGGCTCGATTTTTTCACCTGTTTTGTTGCTGTAATAGTTGTTGCCTACTTTCGTGTAGTCCTTAGACACGAAGTCTCCATTTCTAAATGGCACAAGCTCTTTAAAGTTCTTCGATAAGATATCAGAACCAGACATTAAATAGTTCTTCGTATCATCTCCGAGCAGGTGGAGAAGGGTAGGCGCAACATCGACTTCACCAGAGTATTTATGAATCTGTCCGCCTTTTACGCCTGGCACATGGATAAAGAGCGGCACACGCATAAGCTGGGCATTTTCATAGTCTCCAATTTTTTCGCCAGTCACTTTTTCCATCGCTTCATTATGGTTTTCTGAAATGCCGTAGTGGTCACCGTACATAATGACGACGGTATTGTCATAGAGACCAGATGTCTTCAAGTCATTAAAGAACTGTTCAATGGCTTCATCTAAATAATGAGCAGATTGGAAGTAGTTATCAACGACGGGGTCTCCGAAGTCGCCAGGTTCAAAATCAGTATCACCTTCATCCATACCAAATGGGAAGTGGTTTGACAGCGTAATGAATTTTGAATAAAACGGCTGTTTCAGATTTTCAAGCATTGGCATGGATTCTTTGAAGAACGGTTTGTCTTTCAATCCATAGTTCTTCGTATCTTGTTCATTCATATCGTAGTACTCAGAATCGTAAAATCTGTCATATCCAAAGGACTTAAACATTTCATTTCGGTTCCAGAACGTTTTCGTATTCCCGTGGAATTCTGCGGACGTGTATTGGTCCTTTTTCAAAATGCCAGGAAGCGCCTGATATGTGTTTTGAGCTTTGTTAATAAATACAGAGCCTTGTGATAATGGGAAAAGCCCCGTATCCATCATAAATTCCGCATCAGATGTCTTTCCTTGTCCTGTTTGATGGAAGAAGTTATCAAAATAAAACGTTTTGTTGTCATGGGCTAATGAATTTAGGAAAGGAGTGACCTCTTTTCCATTCACCTTGTAATCAATGACAAAGTTTTGCAGTGATTCAAGAGAAATCGTAATGACGTTCATGCCTTTCGCTTTCCCGTAATAAGCTGGGTTAGGATCAGCGCTGTTCGCCTTTAGATAATTCTCTACATCTGTTACGTCACTTGAATTTGCCAGGGCACGCTGGCTGTTTGATTTCACATTTTGAATGGCATCAAACACCGTAAAATTATAAGCACCCAAGTATTTGACTAAATAATTGCGGTCGAACGATCTTGATAAAAGCTCTGGGCGATCAATTTCTGCTGCGATTAAGTTGACAACAAAAATCAGAACAGAGGACACAAGAACGAGTCTAAACGATTTTGTTTTTTGAACAGGTACAGTCGCTGTACTTGTTTGCTGCTGTCTTTTCATGCGGACTGCGAGTACGATCAAGATGATGGTATCGAGAAAGTAAAACATATCAGTCCAACGCATGAGTGAAAATGCACTATCACCTAATTGTCCGCCATTCGTTCCTGCCTGCATCACTGTAGGCAGCGTGATAAAGTCATTGAAGAATCGATAGTACACGATGTTTGCGTAAAGTAAAAAAGACATGAAAAAGTGAATCACAATGATAGCGGCAGGCTGCCATTTTTTCTTGAACAATAAAGCAAAGCCAAGAAAGAACAAGCTGGAGCTAATAGGATTCACAAAAAGCAAAATATGCTGAAGCACATTTGATATACCAAGTTTAAATTCGATTAAATAAGCTGTATACGTCTTGAGCCATAACAAGATGGCTGCAATTACAAAGAAGCCGAGGCCCCTTTTTTGAATAAATGTTTTCATTTAAACACTCCTTTTCTCCGTTAAACGGAAGAGGCGGAACGAAAGAAAACGAACCATTAGAATATACCATGAAATGCACAAATAGAAAAGTCATAACTGGTGAGCACCTAAGGCAGCCTGTCCGAGCTAGAGTTGGAAAGACATCGAAAACATTCGATTTCCGAAAAACTTTTTGTGAAATCTATCCTAATAATTACAGAAAATTCTGTATTTTTCCTGTTGTTATATCAATAAAACAGGTAAAAAGACACAAGTCTAAAGAATTAATTTGATTTCTACAATGGTGCATTTAGGCGGATTTCCAGTGTTTATTAATGTTTATGCAGGTTAAGTAAAAAAAATGAATGAATAAGCAGCTGAATTGTCTGGATAATAATTCCTTCATGGAAGTATATTAATATATTTTATTGTTTCACAAACATAATGGTTTTGATGTGTATTGTAGGGGTTTTATTCGTTTTGACGAGCGAACAAATTATCTAAATATACTTAAGTGAACAGTTCGACACTATAAACTTTTGAAACGGGGTCGATATAGACAGTGACAGGAAATCTTCCATTGAAAGGATTGATAGTATATGACTGTACGAGCACAGAACCTCGTTCAGAACTGGTTTCCGAGTGAGGACGGAAATGCAGAAGAGCGGAAAGAACTCATTAAATTAATGGAACAGATCATTTCAGGGGTCGATGACCTGAAGGATCCAAACCGAGCTCACCTAAAAGGTGAAAAGAATCGCGAGGAGGACTTTTACAAAAAGCTCACTGAAACAAGTCAAATTCCGATGAACGGACAAAAAGCGGAACTTGTGAATGAAGAATTACTGAAGCTTTTACATAATCATCCATACCACACGAAGTATTTCTTCACGAACATTTTGCCAATGGCAAGTACACCAGGAATTCTAGGCATGCTGACGGCTATGCTGGTTAACGGAAACAACCTATGGGATGTGTATGGACCAGCAGGCGCAGAAGCTGAGGTCAGAGTGGTCTCAATGATGTCTAAGCTCATCGGATATGATCCAAATGTGAGCGGGGGCTACACAACATGGGGAGGTCAAGGGGCTATTTTCTCGGGGCTTCG
Organism: Bacillus sp. iso_77; assembly: GCF_056173625.1. Classification (NCBI taxonomy): domain Bacteria; kingdom Bacillati; phylum Bacillota; class Bacilli; order Caryophanales; family Bacillaceae; genus Bacillus; species Bacillus sp. iso_77. Next base: position 766,193 of record NZ_CM149683.1, read on the forward strand.
TTTAGCAATTTCGAAAGTTGCACCGGAGTCATTACGAAAAGGTGTCCCGCAAAATCTTTATGCGTTTTGTTCTGATGCAGCACATTACAGCTTATTTAAGTCAATGGAAGCAACAGGGCTTGGCACAGACAACTTAATCAGAATTAAGACGAATAAAGATCATTCGATGGATATGGAAGATTTGCGTTGTCAAATGGAACGTGTTGCCCAAAATGGCGGAATTCCCGTTTATATTGTGGCAACAACCGGAACAACAGATGCCATTGCAATTGATGATGTAAAAGGGGTACGTGAAACGGCAGAAGCCATTGCTGAGGAGTATGGTCTCAAGGTGCCGCATATTCATGCGGATTCGGCGCTTGGTGGATTCTTTGCTTTCTTTAATGAGTATGATGTATCTGAAAACCCGCTGCAATTCTCAGATGGTGTTCTTCGTATGCTAAAAGAAATCAAAGCGAAATTCCAGCATCTTTCTCTTGCTGACACGATGTGCTTTGACTTTCAAAAGCTCGGCCAAACGCCGTACACATCTAGTTTATTCTTAGTGAAAAACGCAGCAGACCTAAAGCGTTTAGATCTGGAAGAACAAGAGACACCATACGTTGGTCATAGAGGCTACGGCGAATACCATACGGGTTATACACTGGAATGCTCAAGAATGGGAAGCTCCATCAGCATGCTAAGTGTGCTGCTAACGTTTGGAATTGAAGGATACCAGCGCTTGCTCGGTCAATTTTTAGAGGTGAACCTTGCATTTAGAGAAGCACTTCGTCAGGAAATTCCACAAGCAGAAGTCGTCAATGATGACAATGTCGGAATGGCTACATTGTTTAGAATTTACCTAGACGGCTCTCCTCGTTTTAAGGAAGAAGTGTCTGGTGAAGCAACTGCTATGGAAATTGAGCGCAACAATGATTTGAACAAAATCCTCTTTGAAAAGCTTGGAGAGAAAAGAGACGAAATGTTCTTTGGCGATACAACGAAGTTTTTACAAGTCAATGCCAAAGAAGGTCAAGAATTCTATCTAAGTGTGAGTAAATTTTTTGTGATTTCACCTTATACGTTACCGGAGCATATCCCTCATATCGTATCTTATTTAAAAGATGTCATTGCATCTGTTTGTGGACAATTTGAAAGTGTAGAGGCTTAAATTAAAATTGAGAGTGGAGATGTAGAAAAAAATGGCGAAACAAAGGAAGTTTGGAGGACTTACGATATCCTCCAAAATCATGTCAGTCGTTGTCGTAACATTACTCGCAACCGTTGCATTATTCGTTCTAACATTTTATTTAGTTAGCCAGGATTTATCTTCCCAATTATTAAAGCAATTTGATTATCGATTAACAACAGATATTGATACAGCGAAAAAAGAAATCGATAATATGGATGGAAATGTCCTTAGCATTAGCGGGAAGGATGATCCTATTTATGTGGAGATCAAAAAGAAATTCACAGAACTGAAAGAAGATCATACGCTTGAGAACTTATACGTGTTATCAAATAAGGGCGGCAAAGAAAGAATCATCGTACTAACAGGGGAAGACAATGATTTTGATCAAGATTATGTCTTTTCAGATGAAATGAAACAAGCTCTTTCTGAAGATAAAATGGTCAAAAGCGACATTTACGTTGATTCGTATGGGACTCATAAATCCGTCTTTTTACCAATTAAAGATTCAGGCGGTGAACTCACGGGGATTTTAGGAATTGACTTAGATGCGTCTGTTGTTCCAGCAACAACGAAAAAGCTGACAATTTATATTACAGTAGCATCTGCGATTGTGCTCATCGGTGGATTACTCTTCTCATTCTTCATGGGAAGAAGAATTGCAAAACCAGCACGTTCATTAATGGAATCAGCAGATCGAATTGCAGATGGTGATTTAACTGGCATGGTAGAAGTTCAAAGTAAAGATGAGATCGGTCAATTAGCAGCTTCCTTCCAGAAAATGCAGGGACGGATCAAAGAGCTTATTGGAAAGATCTCAAACTCATCAAGTGAAGTGTCGAAAATGTCTTCACAGCTTCGCACAGTGACAACAGAATCTAGTCAAAGTGCACAACAAGTGTCAGAAGCGATGACGAATATGAGTGAAGGAATCAATGATTCAGTCGCAAACATTACAGACTGCACAACATCTGTTGCAGAAATCGATACTCAAATCGAAGGCGTGACAAAAGAAGTGGATGAAATGAAATCTGTTTCATCAGAAGTACAAGAGCAGTCAGAATCTGGTCAAAAATTGGTGCAGCATGTGCTTGAACATCTCAACATGTTACACGACATGATGACAAGCTCAAAGCAGGCGGCAGAAGAATTGCAATCACATTCAACAGAAATTGAAAGTGTCATCTCCATTATTACGGACATTTCAGCGCAAACGAATCTGCTTGCACTGAATGCTTCTATTGAAGCCGCACGTGTAGGAGAAGAAGGAAAAGGATTTGCTGTTGTGGCTGATGAAGTCCGTAAGTTAGCTGAACAGTCAGCTGATGCAGCTAAAACGGTCTCAGACTTAGTCATTGGCACACAGGAAAATAGTCAGCGTGTCCTTGAAAGCGTGGAGGAAAGCAGTAAAGCAGTGGAAGAAGGCCGTGAGCAAATGAAAGGCACCTCGCAGAACTTCGCTGGTATTTATGATGGAGTGTCTCAATTTGCAAGCAGAACGAACAATTTGCTTCAATCTATTAAGCAGGTAGAACGCGCTTATCAAACAATTTCTACATCGATTGAACAAATTTCGGTCGTGTCAGAAGAACATGCGGCAAGCTCTCAAGAAGTAGCGGCAGCAACAGAACAACAAAGTGCTGGCATGCAGCAAATTTCAAGTGCGATTGAACAGCTCTCTGACATGTCAGAGGACTTGGCACAAATGGTATCTACTTTTAAAATCGACAAAAAATAACGAGAAAGCTGGCTCTTGTGAGAGAGTCAGCTTTTTTGCTATGCTTAACCAAAATATCAGACGATCTGAAAGGAGACGTGTCATGGATTTTGCGCAGAGATTGTCAGAAGAACGGATCAAAAAGGCGATGGACCATGGAGCTTTTGAAGGACTATCAGGCTTTGGGAAACCTCTGCCAAAGGATGATGCTGCTCATGTACCAGAAGAGCTGAGGATGGGCTATCGAATCATGAAAAATGCTGGCTTTGCCGGGGAAGAAACAGCTTTGAAAAAAGAACTAATGACGGTTAAAGAGTTACTGAAAACGAGTATAGATGGAGAAGAAAGAAAAAAACTCTCTCTCGTATGTGAGGAAAAACAAAAACGCCTTGATGAACTCACATCCAAGCGCCAAACGTTTGCTCGACCAGCCTCCTCCTTTTATAAGAATAGGGTCTACGAAAAACTAACGGAGCATAAAAAAAGATGATGACACGCTGCCTCTTTGAGCACATTGAGGGAGCTTTTTTTATGAAAGCGCTACATTTTCTTATTGACTACATGTATATACAAATATAAAATATGAAGTGAACATGTATATACAAGTTTTGATTCTTTTTTCTTATAAAAAAACGATCTCGGAGGGGATAGCATGGCTGATTATCAGGCAGCGGCAGATCAGATTGTGAAAGCCATTGGCGGCAAAGAAAACATTGATCAAGCCACACATTGTGTGACAAGACTTCGTTTTGTGCTAAAAGATGAAGGTAAGGTGGATGAGAAAGCACTAGAACAAATTGATGAAGTGAAGGGATCTTTCTCAGCGAATGGCCAATACCAAGTGGTCATTGGTCAAGGAGTGGTGAATCGGGTTTATGCCGAAATGGTCAAACAGACGGGAATCGGCGAAGCGACAAAAGAGGACGTCAAGCGTGCCTCTGATCAGAAATTAAATCCACTGCAGCGTGCGGTGAAAACGCTTGCAGATATCTTCATTCCAATCCTTCCAGCTATCGTGACAGCCGGTTTATTGATGGGGATTAATAATATTTTAACAGCTCCTGATATTTTCTTTGATCAAAAATCCATTGTGGATGTGTATCCGGCATGGGCGGATTTAGCAAATATGATCAACTTGATTGCAGGTACTGCCTTTACCTTTTTGCCAGCATTAATCGGCTGGTCGGCTGTCAAGCGGTTTGGAGGTAATCCGCTTTTAGGGATGGTCCTCGGACTGATGCTTGTACATCCAGATCTGTTGAATGCGTGGGGGTATGGAGCGGCGGAAAAGACAGGTGACATACCTGTATGGAATTTGTTTGGACTTGAAGTACAAAAGGTAGGTTACCAAGGACAGGTTCTTCCGATACTTGTCGCTTCCTATTTACTTGCAAAGCTCGAATTATTTATAACAAAAAGGACACCTGAAAGTATTCAGCTGTTAGTTGTTGCACCAATTACATTACTACTCATTGGATTTTTATCATTTATCGTCATTGGTCCCGTTACATTTGCGATCGGAAACGTATTAACATCTGGACTCGTCACTGTATTCCAGCAATTCGCAGCACTTGGCGGCCTTTTATATGGCGGATTATATGCAGCGTTAGTCATTACAGGCATGCACCATACGTTCCTAGCGGTCGATATTCAGCTGATTAACTCAAAACTGCACGGCACGTTCCTATGGCCAATGCTCGCACTGTCTAATATCGCTCAAGGATCAGCGGCACTTGCGATGATGTTTGTCTTAAAAGATGAAAAGCAAAAAGGGCTTTCGCTGACATCAAGTATTTCTGCTTACTTGGGCATTACTGAACCGGCGATGTTTGGGGTGAACTTGCGCTATAGATTCCCGTTTATTTTTGCCCTGATCAGTTCAGGGATAGCTGGTATGTTTATTGCCTCACAAGGGGTACTGGCAAGTTCAGTCGGCGTTGGAGGCATTCCAGGAATCTTCTCGATCATTCCGAAATATTGGGGGGCATTTGCCATCGGAATGGTGATTGTGCTGATCGTCCCATTCATTGGTACCCTTTTATATGCAAAACTTAAAAAGAAGGATGTATCACAAGAACTTAACTAGTGGTGGTGAAGGAAATTGAATCAACAAACAAACGAACCGTGGTGGAAAAAAGCCGTGGTCTATCAAATCTATCCGAAGAGCTTTTTAGACACAACAGGCTCTGGTACAGGAGATATCAATGGCGTGACGAAAAAGCTCGACTATATCAAAGAGCTAGGGGCGGATTGTATTTGGCTGACTCCTATGTATGAGTCACCACAGCATGACAACGGTTATGATATTAGTGATTATACAAAAATCCATGACATGTACGGCACAATGGCCGATTTTGAGCACATGCTGAAAGAAGCACATGAACGAGGGATTCGTGTCATCATGGATCTAGCCGTGAACCATACATCTATTTTCCATGAGTGGTTTCAAGCCTCCCGAGAGTCGAAGGAAAACCCGTATCGAGACTATTATATTTGGAAGGAGCCGAAAGCGGACGGCTCTCCTCCGAATGACTGGCAGTCAAAGTTTGGCGGGCCAGCGTGGGAATTAGATGAAGCGACAGGTGACTATTATCTTCATTTATATGATGTTACCCAGGCAGACCTCAATTGGGAACATGATGAAGTGCGCAGGAAAGTATGTGACATCATGCACTTTTGGTTTGAAAAAGGGATCGATGGATTCAGACTGGATGTCATCAATAACATTTCAAAGGATCAACGCTTTTTAGATGATGCTGGGCAATCAGTGCAAGGTGACGGGCGTATGTACTATACAGATGGGCCGAGAATTCATGAATTCTTGCATGAAATGAACCAGGAAGTGTTTTCGAAATACGATAGCATGACCGTGGGGGAAATGTCTTCAACGAATATTGCAGACTGCATTCGGTATACAAGACCTGATCGGCAGGAGCTGGATATGACGTTTAATTTTCATCATTTAAAAGTTGACTATCCTAACGGTGAAAAGTGGGCCATTGCGCCATTTGATTTTCTAGAGTTGAAATCAATTCTGTCAGAATGGCAGACGAAAATGCATGAGGGCGGCGGCTGGAACGCACTATTTTGGTGCAACCATGATCAGCCACGCATCGTGTCTAGATACGGTGATGATGGCACGTACCATCAGCAATCAGCGAAGATGCTGGCGACCACCATTCATTTGATGCAAGGCACTCCTTATATTTATCAAGGTGAAGAAATTGGGATGAAGAATCCTCGTTTTGAGGACATTTCGTCATACCGCGATATCGAATCACTGAATATGTACGAAGTCATGCTTGAAAAAGGGAAAACAAAGGAAGAAGCTTTGGCGATTTTACAGGTCAAATCAAGAGATAACGCAAGGACACCTATGCAATGGACGTCGGAAAAAAATGTGGGGTTCTCAAAAGGTACGCCTTGGATTGAACCAGCTCAAAACGGCATTTCAGTAGAAGCTGCCTTAAAAGATGAGACGTCGATTTTTTATCATTATCAAGCCCTTTGTAGACTTCGCAAAGAACTTGATGTAATCACCTATGGGAGCTTTACTTTACTGCTTTCAGATGATCCAAAGGTGTTTGCATATGTCCGAGAAGGCAAAGATGAGAAGATCCTCGTGATCAACCATTTTTATGCAGGCGAGACGGACTTTACACTTCCAGATGAGCTTGCAAAGGATGTCAATGAAATGGAAGGGCAAGTCTTGCTGTCCAATTATGAGGATGTGCCGGCAGATATCAAGGGATTTACGTTGCGCCCATATGAGTCAATCGTTTATCATTTAACCAAACGCTAGTAAATGGGGCGGAGGGAAAATGAAAGAGAATAAGTTTCGAGTGATTTATGATCAGCTCGCTAGACGAATTGAACAAGGTGAATGGCAGGATAAAGGCATCCTCCCATCAGAACATGAGCTGTCTGTCATGTATGACACATCCCGTGAGACGGTGAGAAAGGCATTAAACATCCTTGTGCAAAATGGCTATATCCAAAAAATTCGTGGGAAAGGCTCAGTATTGCTGAATCGAGAGAAAATGCAGTTCCCAGTTTCGGGTCTTGTCAGCTTTAAAGAGCTTTCCCAAACGCTTGGGCGAAAGACGGTAACAACGGTTCATGAGTTCGGTTTAATCAAGCCAGATCAGTATATTCAGTCTCAGCTGAAAATCAGTGGGCAGGAGGACGTTTGGGAAGTCATTCGCTCTCGCAATATTAGCGGAGAAGAAGTCATTTTAGACAAAGATTACTTCTTGCAAAAACATGTGCCGCTCTTGTCTAAGGACATTTGTGAAGGATCGATCTACGAGTATATTGAAGGAGAACTTGGGGTCTCGATTAGTTATGCTCAAAAGGAATTTGTGGTCGAGCCATGTACTGAAGAAGATGAGAGGTATCTCGATTTGAACGGGTTTGATCATGTGGTGGTGGTGAAAAATTATGTGTTCTTGGAGGATACGAGTCTATTCCAATACACCGAAAGCCGCCACCGGCTAGATCGTTTCAGATTCGTGGATTTTGCTAGAAGAGAGAAGTAGACAGGGCCGAGGCTCTGTCTATTTCAGGTTTTAGGGAAACAAGAGCAACATTTTAGGAGGACAAATGATCAGACTGAATAGACCATTAAAATTAAGAGATGTAGAAATTTTTTGCGTGATGAAAGATCACAGGATTTTATGTTATGTCATCATTGAAGACACGCGAAAACCGTTTACGGAAGAAGATAGAAAATTAGAGCCATTATGTTATATGGATGAAGAAGACATTCAAGCGATTTTGAATGTATTTCATATTTCAATTATCAGTGATGAAACATTAAATGAAGAAGATTTAACCCTTGTGAAATCGTACTTTGCTGAATTTGTGAATAACACGAACTTAACGAATTTCATTACGAGAGAATATGTTCAAGAGGATTTATATGCCGTTGATGATGAAGATGATATCACGTTCTTTAATAGGATGCTGCGTCATATAGGGTCAGATGATGTGAAAGAATTTGATGACCGTCATTGGATGTATTTATCCCAAGATTAATAGTGAGATGCAAAAAAGGACAGAGCCAATGCTCTGTCCTTTTCTTTTAAGATGATACTTTGTTTCGTGTGCGCTTGCGCTGGTAGTAATAAAGGATACCGCCTGAGGCGAGCATGAGCAAGCCAATTAATACCGCTGTATACATCATCGTTGCCGTATTCGGCAGTGTGCCCCCTGGCATGCCGCTTCCATCCTGATTTGGATCCGAACCGCCTGGAGCAGAAGTTCCACCGTCTCCGCCATTTTGGTCTGGAGCTGTTCCAGCAGCTTCACTTTGATTGAGTACAGTGTATTCACTAAAGTGCTCCGTTTTACCTGAGACAATCCCGTTTTCGAATGAACCGTTACTTGTTTTGGCATAGCGGTTTTTCTCACGATCGACATAATAGACACCTGGTTTTTTCGCTTTTTCAGGCGCATCTAATGTAAAGAATAGTGTGACGGGATCTTTAAAGGTAGACACATTTTTCTGATCTTGTTTGATTTGGAAATCGTATGTGTCGGTTAATGCATTTTTCACCTTATTTGTTTTTGCCATTGATATATCTGCTTGTTGCTCTGACAAATTGGAGAGCGGTAATGCTAGACCGACTTTGTCATGATAGATGGTGACGTTTGGATCTTGCTCTCGTTTCTTCAGTTCAGCTACTTGCCCTTTTGATAGAGACAATTGAACCTTTTTCGCTTCGGTTGCTTTGTCTAAATAGAGCAATGTTTTGTTCGTATGCTGCACATACGTTTGGAATTTCTCATCATCTTGAATGTCATAGACGCCTTTTCCTTTCAAGCGAGGAAGGAATACTTCTTTCACTCGATGGTCGATGACTGGAGAAATATGACCGTCTGCCTGTTCAATTTGCTCTTTGAAAATTTCATAGTCAACATAGCCTAAGTCTTCACCATGAGACGCTTCTGTAAAGACGCTGTAGCCATCACCGCCTGTGCCGACGAATGCGTTAGTCGCCACGCGGTATGTTTTCTGATCATCAATGTCAGTCAGATTGCCCTTTTGATCTTTCAATTTGACATCAATCAGTCTGCTGCCAGCTGGTTTACTCAGTGTAAACGTATATTCAATACCGGCTACATGAGGGAATGCGCCTCCGCCTTCTTCAATGCCTGAAAGACCTTGTTCAAGCGCTTTTTTAATTTGACTGCCTTTTAAATCTGCGACATATAGTGTGTTTCCAAAAGGCATCACGGTTAAAATATCCCCTAATGTGATATCTCCTTTTTCAATGCTGCCTCGAATACCGCCGCCGTTTGTAATGGCAAGGTCAGCCCCAGCAGATTCTTGTGCTTTCTTTAACATGCCATCTGCAATAAAGTTTCCAAGGTTCGTTTCCTTTGCACGGACGTGTTCACGCTGTCCATCTAAGAAGACATCTGACGTCCCGACTTTTTCGGTTTTTAAATCTTGGATATCTGCCTTGTACTGATCAAGAATCGCTTTTGCGTCCGCATCTTCTTTCACAGAGTCGTCGATCGTGATGAGGTCAAAAGTAGATTCTTTTGGCTGTACGACGCCTTTTTTGTCAAAGGCCACGTCTACTTTTCCTAAAAATTGTCCGTAGTCTTTTACTTGCGCAACAATCGTTGGTTCTTTTTTATTGATGACCTTTAATTTTTCAACAAGGGTGTGGGTGTGACCACCAATGATGAGATCAATGCCATCTACTTTTTGAGCCAGTTCTAGATCACGGTTATAGCCGATATGTGTGAGCGCAATAATTTTATTGATTTTTTCTTCAGTTTGAATGGTTTTGACTGTTTCTTTTGCTTTTTTGTATGCATCTTGAAATTGAATGTTGGGACCACTGCTGGATGTAATGGCTGTGTCTTCAGTGGTTAGACCGAATACAGCGACCTTTTCACCATTTACATCAAGCAGAATGTAAGGGTAAATGCCAGCTTCTTTTTTCTCACCAGCTTTAAATGTTGCTGGTTTTTTCACTAAGTCGCTTAACTGTTTTTCCTTAGAGACATTCACGTTTGATGACACGATCGGGAAGTTCGGTTTTTCAAACTGATGACGGTTTTTAGCATCTACACTGGATGCGTCACCTGTCAGGAATTGACGAAGGACAGAAGGACCTTTGTCAAATTCATGATTCCCAAACGTCATGGCATCGTATTTCATTAAGTTCATCAGTTTCAGATCGGCAAGTCCTTGCCATTTTGTGAAATAGAGATCACCAGAGAAGACATCTCCAGCGTCTAATAAAATATTGTTTTCGCTTTGGGCGCGAACTTCTTTGATCTTGGTTGCGCGTCTTGCTGCATCATCCAGATGGGCATGTGTATCGTTTGTATGCATCACCGTTAAATGCCAATTGTCTGTTGCAGGTGGTTCTGTTGTACCATCATCTTTAAACGCTAGCTTGTACACGCCAAGTCCGTCTGTGCTGGCATTCCGAATAAAGTCGACGCTGCTTGATTTCTCTGCGAACGGTTTTGCTAAAAGAGAAGATTCAAAAGTGACGGTTGCGCCTTTTACTGGTGCAATGGACCAGTTTTGATCTGCGCTTGGGTTGATGGTTTTTTGTTCAATAATATAATCCATCAGCACTTGGCGGTTCTCATCTGCTGAGGCAAGCACGACTTTATCTTGTGTGAGGTGCGGGAAGCCTCCGCCGCCAGATGCACGGTAGTTGTTTGTCACGACTAAAAATTCTTGATTGTCAGAAACGGGTTTTCCATTGTAAGACAAGTTTTTGATGCGGTTCGCACTAGCGTTAACAAGTGTGCCCGTTGTGCTGTATTTAGCAGGCTGTGTGACATCTACTTGGTACGTCACACCATCAATCACATCAAAATTATATGAGCGGTATTCTTCGTTTAAAATAGGCTGTTCATTTGAAGTATTTGGTTTGATTTGGTTAAACTGACCAGCAGACATTTCAAGCCAGTCTTTTACTTCACTGCCTTTTAGTTTTACAATCTGTACGGTGTTATCGTAAAGATAGAGATCGCCGATGTTTTTAATCGCTAAATCACCTTTTGCGATATTTGTATAATAGTTCACACCATTGCGTCCGCCGGCTTTAAATGGCGCACCCGCAGAGAGAATCGGCAAGTTTTTGTACGAAGTATCTTTCATTTTTTCTTGTGCATACCATTTCTGGGCATCTGTCACGATTTGAATAGAAGGGTCATCCATCACTTGAGCGAAAAAGCTGTTAATGTCTGCTTCTGTTTTTCCAACTGGCTTTCTGACATAATCTAGGGTGTTTTGGTGAGTTGTTTGAATGGCATTTTTTACTGTACTGTTTTGAGATGTCACCCCGGCAACGGATTCGATTTTGCCTGTTCCGTCTGTGACTTTCCAGTTGCTTCCGTCTGGTTCTAGCGTTAAATCAATGACCCCGAGGTAGCTTCCCCAGTTTTTTGACATGACGACAGGAATGCCATTAATGGTTCCCTTTGCGACATCAAATTTGTCAACGCCGCTATATTCAGCGCTTGGGAATGTGCCATGCTGGTGGCCAGACACAATCGCATCAATGCCTTTTGTTTTTGTGGCAAGGTCAAAGATCATATTTTCTGATCCTTTAGGTGAAGCTGTTTTTTCAATTCCTGTATGAGCAAGAGCGACGATGACATCTGCGCCTTTTGCTTTCATTTCTGGAATGGTTTCATTGGCAGACTCCACAATATCTTGCACTTGAACTTGTCCATCTAAATGTTTCTTATCCCACGTCATAATTTGTGGTGGTACGAATCCTATGTAACCGACTTTCACAGTTTGGGAGGCTCCGTTTGCATCTTTAAAGGTTTTATCCTGAATGACATAAGGAGTAAATCGGTGTTCTCCGTTTAACTTTTTGACGTTCGCATTGACAATCGGGAAGTTGGCGCCCGCAATGGTACCGTCAAGAAAAGATAAACCGTAGTTAAATTCATGATTGCCGAGTGTACCTGCATCATATTTTAATTTGTTGAGTGTATGAATAATGGGGTGAACCTTTGTTTGATTGATGATGCTGTCTTTTTCATTTTTATAAACGTATTCTCCAAGAGGGGTTCCTTGAATCAGGTCTCCGTTATCAACAAGGAGTGTATTAGGATTTTGTGAACGGTGCTTGTCAATCAGCTCGGCTGTTTTTGCCAAACCGAATTCATTTGTTTCTTTGTCGCTGTAGTAATCGTAATTCATCATGTTCGCATGAACATCCGTTGTGGCTAAGATACTGACCTTTACGGCGCTGCCGCTTTCTGTTTCTGCATGAGTAGGTACTGCTGGGAGAATGAGACTAATCAACATCATGGAAGTGAGCAGAATAGACAGGTTTTTCCTTCGTTTAGACCTATGTGCTTGCTTCTTCACCTGATCTCCGCCTTTCTAATTTTTTTGACCACAATACCTATTGTAGAAATGTTTCGTTAACTTTTGTAGTTATTTTTTGCAGATTATTGTAAAGATAACATAAATCATACGAATTACCTTGTTAAGGGAATGTGAATGAGTCTAAATGCTTATTTTTCTGAAAGGGGGTTTTCTCATAGGGATAGGATGTTTGATTTCAATTGGTGGGGGTATAGTGTGTAGTGTAAACGATAATCAAGCAGGAGGGTTTCTACATGGGTAAGAAAATTGCAGTTGTCTTAACAGATTACTTTGAGGATGTTGAATTCACCGAGCCTGCAAAAGCCTTTAAAGACGCAGGCCATGAGATCACAGTCATTGAAAACGAAAAAGGAAAAACAGTGAAAGGAAAGCAAGGAGAGGCAGAAGTAAGAGTCGATGCGTCTATCGATAACGTGAAACCAGAAGACTTCGATGCACTTCTGATTCCTGGCGGCTTCTCACCAGACATTCTGCGTGCGGATGATCGCTACGTGCAATTCACAAAAGCCTTTATGGACGAGAAAAAACCAGTATTTGCGATCTGTCATGGACCGCAATTGCTTATTACAGCGAAGACGCTGGAAGGAAGAGGCGCGACCGGCTATACATCCATTCAAGTAGATATGGAAAACGCAGGCGCTAAATTCAAAGATGAAGAAGTCGTCGTTTGTCAGGATCAGCTTGTCACAAGCCGTACACCTGATGACATTCCAGCATTTAACCGTGAATCATTAAAACTGCTCGCCAAATAAGTCGTTTTGACAGGATAAACAAAGCCAGCACCTTGCGAGGTGCTGGCTTTTTCTGTGCATGGATGTAAGAAAGCGGCGTCAACCGCAATTCAATATCAGGTGCACGATTATTTTCTTAAGCTTTTCAGCTCGCTTGCAATGGCTTGCATTTCACTTGGGCTGAATGAAGATTTTTTCATCACCATTTGGTGAAGAAATTCAATATCTTCATACTTATCTGGACTGAAGTCTTCGGCTTTGATGACTCCAATATTCAGCATATTGAGCTTTTGCGAAATGTCTTCAATCAGCTGATTGACTTCAGCCGCTTTTTGCTGTGACAAGGGCGGCACGTCCTTTCCTGCATGTGTCGAATAATATGTCTATTTTAACAGAAAAGCAAAAGAATAAAAGGGCTATTATGACGACACTGAAATGTTTTTTTCCTTTTTCTCCTCTTTGATCTTATCAATGATTCGTTTGGATTCAAACACCACAACACCTGATAAACCGATGAGGCCAATTAAGTTTGGAATGGCCATCAGTCCATTGAGCATATCTGCTACGCCCCAGACGAAGTCATTCTTAAACACGGCACCGAAAAAGACAGCTATCACAAACACGATACGGTAATACATGACGTACGAATCCTTAGCCAAATATGTAAAGCATTTCTCTCCATAATAGGACCAGCCAATGATGGTTGAATAGGCAAACAGGAGCAACCCGATTGCCACGATGATTGAGCCAGCTGGACCGAGGAAGTGAGCAAAGGATAACGAAGTCAGCGCATCACTTTTTTCTGTTAAATACATATCTGCCATGACAATCGTAATGCCAGTGATAGAACAAACAATGATGGTGTCAATAAACACTTGCGTCATAGAGACGAGAGCTTGACGGGCAGGCATATCCGTTTTCGCAGCTGCAGCAGCAATTGGTGCTGATCCAAGACCAGCTTCATTGGAAAAGACTCCTCGTGCGACACCCCAGCGAATGACAGTTCCAATCGCACCACCTGCTACGGCTTGACCTGTAAAGGCATCTGAGAAAATAAGACTGACTGCGCCAGGAACAAGATCAGCATTCATGACAAGAATGATGAGCCCGCAAATGACGTAAAATAAAGCCATGACTGGTACAAAAATAGATGTCACTCGGCCGATACTTTTGATTCCGCCTAAAATCACGAGTGCCGTAAAGGCGGTAATGATGATACCTGTTACCCATGTTGGAATTTGAAAGGTTGAATTCATGACGCCTGAGATGGAATTAGACTGTACCAGGTTGCCGATCCCAAAGGCAGCACTGGCACCGAAAACAGCAAATAGCACCCCTAGCCATTTCTGTTTTAAGCCATGCTCTAAATAATACATAGGTCCGCCAGACATTTCGCCTTTTTCGTTTTTGACCCTGTATTTTACAGCCAGAACAGCTTCTGCAAACTTGGTGGCCATCCCGAAAAATGCAGCAAACCACATCCAAAATACTGCACCAGGACCACCTGCAATGACAGCTGAGGCAACACCGACGATATTCCCAGTACCGACAGTTGCAGCAAGAGCCGTCATTAATGCTTGGAAATGGGAGATATCTCCCTCTGATGTTTTGTCTTGTTTTGAAAAAGCGAGCTTTAAAGAATAAGGAAGTAATCTAATTTGAATGAAGAGGATCCGAAAGGTGAGGTAGATTCCAGTACCAACAATTAAAATTAATAGGGGAGGCCCCCACAAAAAATTGTTCATCGTCGTGACAAACTGCTCAATGATTCCCATCTAATGTCCCCCTTTGTTTGTGTAATTCTCCTAAAGTTTCTCCTTTTTTTGTGTATTTTGTCAATGCCGATGGGAGTTTTTCTTGCAAAGTTTCCAAAAGAAAAAGGGCTTGATATGATAGAGAAAAGGTTTTCCAAAGGGACTCTTAGGGAAAAGATAGGAGGAGAATGAAAGATGATTCATGTATTATTTGTGTGCCTCGGCAATATTTGCAGGTCACCGATGGCAGAGGCGATGTTTAGAAAACGTGTCGAAGACGAAGGGCTGAGTGAACACTTTGTGATTGATTCAGCAGGCATTGGCGGCTGGCATCAAGGCAGTCCTCCGCATGAAGGAACACGAAAGCTGCTTGATGAAAAGGGCATCAGCTATGAAGGAATGACGGCAAGACAAATCATGGATAAGGATATCACCACATACGACTATATCATTGCGATGGATGCTGAAAATGTAGGCGCCCTCCGCAGTTTAGCCGGCTATGGAAAACATCACTTTATTGGCCGTCTTCTTGACTTTGTAGAAGACGACGATTGAGACGATGTGCCAGATCCTTATTACACTGGGAACTTTGAGGAAGTACATGATTTAATTGAAACAGGAATTGATCGTTTTTTGACGTATGTAAAAAAAGAGAAACACCTTTAACTGAAAGGAGATCAGTTGAGATGGAAGAGAACAAACAAATCGTGCTTCGGGGAGCTGTTATAGGCGCAGCCTGCGGCATATTGCTGACATTATTTCATCGTCCAACAAGAACTGCACTGAAAGAAAAATGGAATGACTGCCAGCAAAAGCTGGATGAATACCGCCTGGAGCCTGGCAAGATGTCTGCTTGCGTGAAGGGAAAAATGGAAGAAACGAAGCAATTGATGAGAACGGTCTCAGATGATTTGTCTTTTCTGAATGAACAGGTGAATCAGTTAAAGGAAACAACACCAAAGGTATTAGAGATTATTGAAGAAACAAAGGATCACTTTCAAAAGAAACAGAAAGATTGATCATTGGAGATGAGGCGTATGGGTTTTGTTAAAGCGTTAATTGGACGCTTTTTGCTGCATGAAGGACCGGCAAAATCAGCTGAACTTGCGTATTTCTTTTTGCTTTCATTATTTCCGTTTCTCATCTTCGTGCTGACGCTTGTTGGTTATTTGCCGCTGACATCAAAGGATGTTCTAAGCGTCATTTCTGGTTATGCGCCAGAGGGAGCGCTTTCGATGATTGAATCCATTGCCGAAGAGACGCTGAATAACCGTAACGGCGGATTGTTGTCATTCGGGATTATTGCGGCACTCTGGTCTGCATCCAACGGTATTAATGCGGTGGTCAGAGCATTTAACCACGCTTACGAAGTTGAGGAAAATCGTTCCTTCATTCTCGTACGTTTAACATCGATTATCTTAACCATTGCGATGGTGCTTACGATTATTTTTGCCTTGATGCTGCCTGTCTTTGGAAAAGAGCTTGGCTTATTTGTCGCTAAATTAGTTGGGCAGTCAGATGCGTTTCTCACCATTTGGACCGCCATGAGATGGATTATTAGTCCACTGATTTTACTGATTGTTTTTACATCCCTATATTATTTTGCCCCTAATATCAGGCTGAAATTGAAATTTGTGCTACCTGGTGCCATATTTGCTTCTGTTGGCTGGATTCTCGTCAGCATGCTGTTCTCATTTTATGTAGGCGAATTTGCTAACTATAGTGCGATGTACGGAAGCATTGGGGGAATCATTATATTAATGATCTGGTTTTATTTAACCGGCATTATGATCATCCTCGGCGGCGAGCTCAATGCGCTTTTACATAAGCGTAAAATCGTACCAGGCAAGGTGTGAAGAAATCCGGGCATCCTAAAGGAGAACGAACATGTTCAATCTTGACGGATGGGGGAATAACGAGTGTCTAAACAATCGAAAAAAGGCGGAAGCAACACAAAACAAAACAAAGGCCATCAGCCAAAGCACAAAACAAGCGGAAGTGCGAATGGGCAAAATGGGTATCACTAGATGAAAAAACTCCTCTGCATAGGTGCAGGGGAGTTTTTAATGAGAAATGGATTCGTTTCGAGTGTCGACCACTGACTGTGTACGCCCAAATCGAACACAACAAAACACAAATAAAATCACAATGCTGACAAGGTAAAGTAAATTCATGCCCTCGAACGTCTGCACAAAGAATCCGCCAAGAACCGGACCGAGAATACTTCCTGCACTAAACGCCATCCCGCACATCAAATTCCCAGCAGGCAGCAGATGCTTTGGCAATAAGTCCGTCATATAACTGATGCCAAGTGAGAAGGTCGAACCTACAGCCATACCTGCGATAAAGAAACAGATCGCAACAGCCAAAACGGACTGAATGAAAATCCCTGCTAAAAGGAAAAAGAATGAACCGACGAGTGTCACAACTAAAATCATGCGTCGTCTGCCGAAACGGTCACTCAGCATCCCGAGAGGAAGCTGAAAAACAATACTCCCAATCGCAAACGCAGGTAAAATAAATGCAACAGCATCTATCGTCACCCCGCTTCTCAGCGCATACACAGGGAAGTTACTATTGAGCGTCGTTTCTAAAAAGCCATAGCAAAACGGCATCATAAAGGCTACCCAGCCAAATTGAAACGCCTTCTTGAAGCGCTTCAAACTATTTGTCTGCTCTGACGTCTGCATTTCACCTGTATCAGGATATGTATTTTTTAAAACAAACACAAGCAGCCAAATACACAAACTAACTGCACCAGACACAATAAACGGCAAGGATGGATTGATTTCAATGAGTGGTGTTAAAAAAGGGCCAGCGGCAAAACCGAGTCCAAAGGATAACCCATACAATGAAATATTTCGCCCACGATTTCTAGATGATGAGGCATAGGTTACCCACGTCTGTGTGGAGAAATGAAGCATATGATCACCGATGCCGATCATTAGCCGCAAGAAGAACCAGACGATATAAGATTCAATAAAGACAAAGCTAAACAAACTTAAAAAGACAGCAGCGCCCCCAATGACGATCAATGGTTTAAATCCGAAGCGGCGCAGCGGCGCTTCCATAAAAGGAGACGCAAGCAGCACGCCGATATATAAACCGGTGGCATGCAGTCCGTTTAACGTCGGGGAAGTGCCGGCATGTTCGAAAATAATCGAAATAACTGGCAGTAACGCTCCCTGCGAAAAACCAGATACGGATACAAGTAAAATTAAAATCATAAAATGAATTCTCGACATAAGAAGCTCCTTACAAGTTCATGCTTTCATCGTACAATGGAACCATAGGGGTTTCAATAGAAAGGTGGAAAAGGAATGAAGCTGATATACGAAAATGATCGGTGGGTCGCAAATGCTGATCATAGGCAGCTGCCTATTTCGGGAAATGAAGAAGCGGGATACAGGCCGTATCAATTGTTCACCTCGGCTATTGCGGGCTGTTTTGGAGAAATGGTCATTCATGTATGCCGGAAAAAACGAATATCCTATCAAGGGCTGACCATTACACCTGAAACGACAAGAGAAGGAACTGTAAACAAAATCACTCATATTCATTTACATATGATCTTTGAAAGCATCAGCACCTCTGATGAACAGCTGGAAAAAGTAATGAAACTTGCGTTGAAGCATTGCTCCATGGTGCAATCCGTGAAAGGAACGATTGATATCACCCTTTCACACGAACGAATCTAAATGTATATGATGCCGGCACTCACGAAAGAATAACAGTCAGATATGATGTAAAGGAGATTGGCTGTATGAATCGTTTGTTTCTTGTGATTGTCGCAATTGGTGTTCCATTATCTGTAATTGGCAGTTTTCTTCATTTCCCGCAGGCTGTCATGTTCGCCGTCTATTGTATCGCCATCATCGGTCTTGCAAGTTTTATGGGAAGAGCGACAGAGAGTCTTGCCATTATAGCGGGACCAAGAATTGGTGGGTTATTAAACGCTACTTTTGGAAATGCAGTGGAATTAATCATTTCATTTTTTGCATTAAAACAAGGACTCACCGCTATTGTCCTTGCTTCACTCACTGGCTCAGTGATCGGCAATTTACTGCTTGTGGCTGGACTGTCTTTTTTCGTTGGCGGATTGAAATTTAAACGACAAGAGTTCAATGTACACGATGCAAGGCATAACTCTGGGCTTCTTATGTTTGCGATTATTGTGGCATTTGTCATTCCAGAAGTCTTTTCCATAGGGATGGCAGAAGAGCGTCAATTTGTTTTAAGTATCGGCATTAGCATTGTGATGATTTTGCTTTATGTCGCAGCACTCTATTTCAAACTGGTCAGCCACAGAGGTGTTTATGTTGCCAAGCAGGAAATTGCTGAAGGGGAAGCAGCGACGGAAGAAGAAACACCAGAATGGTCTGGGAAGTTTGCCACGGCGATTTTACTCCTTGCGACAATTGCTGTGGCGTATATTTCAGAGCGGCTCGTCCATACATTTGACACAGTCGGAGAACAGTTTGGCTGGAGTGAGCTGTTTATCGGGGTCATCATTGTTGCGATTGTCGGTAATGCAGCAGAACACGCTTCTGCTGTCATTATGGCGTATAAAAACAAAATGGATGTCGCGGTCGAAATTGCTTTCGGTTCTACGCTTCAAGTCGCCATGATGGTCGCACCGATCCTTGTGATCAGCTCTCTGTTTTTTGAAAAGCAAATGCCACTGATCTTCTCATTACCAGAGCTCATTGCCATGGCATCCTCTGTTTTACTAACGGTCATCCTTTCAAATGATGGGGATACGAACTGGTTTGAAGGAGCTACATTGCTCGCTGCCTATTTCATTATGGCGATTGGATTTTTCCTTTTATAATCTTTTGTGGATAAGGGACGTCTTTCGGGAAAATACTATGGAAAAATGAATGAGAAAGAGTGATGATATGAAAAAGATGCCCCGCATCATGTTTGTTGTTCTCTTATCCTTAAGTTTTCTATACAGTTTTCCAGCCGAGGCAGCAAAGCCGTTTAAGGTGCCATCGTCTGTCGCCAGTATCTCAAAGGAAAATACGTATCCAAATGCATCACAGGATCAACCGCTGCTCCAGCCGAGCGAGCTGACGGCCGAATTATTTAAAACAACAAGTGTACCAATTGAAAATACACATTTAATTAAAATGCTGAATGAATCCAGTATCTCAGGTACACCGCTAGCAGTTGGCTACAGGGCAACGATTTTTCTTGGAAGATGGGCACTCAGCTATGATTCAAACGAAACTGTCGCCAATTGGGAATACAAAAAAGTGAACACGAATCACATTGATAATAGAGGCGGAAACAAAACAGCCATCGGCAAATATGTGCAAAAGCAACAAGTAAAAGTAAGTGGAGGGCTCACAGCAAAAGTACCAAACCCAGAAGATGTGAAAACATTGATGATGCAAAAAGCCATCCAAAAAACAAAACTTCCGCTCGCCTTCGACACAGTGATTGGTGCAGGAACAAAGCGAGATCAGTCCTACCACGTCTCTCCGAAAAAAGCAGCATCTCTTCATGCCTATGCACCAGCGATTAATGAAAAAGGAAAGGTCACATACGGAGAAGTGTACCTTGTGCTCAAAGGAAATAAACGCAAACTTGTCGTAAAAAATGTGACCTCACAAGGAATCGGCGCTTGGATTCCTGTTCAGGATCACCTGACGTTTGGGTTTCAAGGGATGAACTAACATACTAAAAACCCCCCTCTTTCACTTTATAGATAAGAGGGGGGTTATTTTGTCGTAAAGTTATTAATGTCAGGCGTGATATAGAACTCTATAATGGCTGAAAGAAATAATAGTATAGTTACGAGCACAAGCCCTGTACAAGTAATTTTGCATATTTTTTTAAAATCTATTTTCTTTTTTTTACCAAACAATAAAAGGATGGCCTCTTTCAGAAGAATAAAACCAATCCCACCAGAAATCATAATAGCCGTCAATTCGCTTATACCATGAGGTAAGATGAGAAGTAATGATTGGAGAGGATGCATTAAATACGGAAGCGAGATTTTAAAAGCTCCACCAATCATTAATCCATTGATAAACAATATGTATACACTAGATAAACCAAAAGTAACCATTCCAACGATCATCATGATACATATAGATAAATTTTGAAAGAAATAATCAAAAAAATGACGTTGATCATTTATTCTAACAATATCCTCTGAATAATCTTCGTTTGTTATATAAAATCCCAAGACCATTCCAATTGTTATGAAGAAAATAGAAGGTAAAATAAGCATTTTTAAAGCATGGTAAAAATCTATTAAGTAACTCTTGATTTTTTTAATCATCAGTAAACAGCTCTTTTAGATTTTCTGTCGTCACGTTCGTTAATTGCTGATGTTGAAGAAGATATGTCGAGTGACTGAGCTCTTCGACAAAGTCTAAAGTATGTGATGAAAAAAGCACACTCCCAAAATGAAGAAATTCTTTTAGCTTCTGAACTAATTTAATACAACTAGATGGATCTAACCCATTAAAGGGTTCATCTAAAATAAGTAACCGAGGTTTTAATAAAAGAGCAAGTGAAATAGCTAATTTCATTTTCATTCCTTTAGAATAGTCTCTAATTAATTTGTTGGACAGGTAGTCAAGTTCAAAGAAAGAAAGCATAGTATTGATTTCTGTAGTGTCTAACTTTTTGTTGTAGAGTCTAGAAACAAAATGGATATATTCCGATGCAGTTAAGTATTCATATACAAGAGAATCATCAGGTACAAAGAAAAGGTGACTTGAATAATGTCGCTCCTTAGGCTGTTTATCTAAAAAACGGATAGCACCATCATCTGTTAATCGTATGCCACAAATGATCTCAAATAGCGTCGTTTTTCCTGCGCCGTTTTTTCCTATAATACCAACAGACTCATGTGGTTTAACATGAAGAGATAAATCATGGAGAATAGATTTGTTGTTAATTTGGACATGAATATTATCTAACTTTAACATTTTATTACTTCTCCTTTTTACTTACTTAAATTAAGGAATTGTATCTTAAGACTAGAGATTTTCAAAATAATAAAAATAAATATCACATAAATCAACGTAGAGATAACAAAAGCAAGGTACTGCTGTTTATCAAATATGATGATCATCAGTCCTTCCAGCAAAAAACAAAATAGAATCAGCAAATTCGCAGACATTTTTGCTTTGCTTGAAGGAAGGTTGCTTACAAAATTCCTTTTAAATTCTGGGTAACTAATGCTTGATAAGAAATAAATACAATTGAATAAGATCATTTGTGTTATTGCCATAACAAAAATGAAAATAAAGAAAGGGAAAGATATTTGAAATACGATTGTAGCTATTGTAAAAAGGATAATGAACAGCGTGATATTAATTGAACTAGAGAGAATAATGTGACTTCGTACGATGAATTTAGGATGAATCCCTGTCAATTTCAGTAGTTGAAAACGTGCACCATGAAAATCGATGCTTGCAAGAAAGCAATATGTATCTGATAACATTTTAACAAAGGCTGCTGACAGAATGATAAAAACTAAACCCTCATTAGCCTTCATGAATGCAGGTATTCTATAATAAAGCAAATATAAAACAAGTATGATAGAAAATAGCGAACTGAATAAAGGCAAGTACGTCATAATCATTTCTTGTTTTCTTTGTCTTTTAATGTAAGCAATCATTAATTGGATGAGAGACAATTCCTTTCTTTCATGAAAGGAAAGGTGAGAAATCATTGTTTTAACCGTTCTGTTTTTTGAATTTTCACCAATGAAATGTGCTTTTACCCCATGCGAAAAAGAAGTTCGAATCAATAACATAACGATGATTAATAATGAAATTTGTAAAAAAACAATAAATTTTTCTTGTAAAATTTTTGGTAAATCCGCAAAAGGTATTTGGGATATCCAGTTGAAAAACGAATGAAGCATTGAAACAGATTGGAAATCTATCTTGTTAGATAAAAAAATGACGGCTAATATAACCAAAACAAAAATTCTCAGAATTGAAAAAAACAATTGGTATGTTGTCGCAATATAACGGTACCCAATAACAGATAAGTAGAAAACGGAAAATTTCATTATATAAAGGAAGCAGACAGAGTTAAGTGTAAATAGAATGCCTAAAAAAACCGAATCTATTTGTGAATAATGGTATAAATAAAGTGTTGGAATAAGAATTGAAGAGATTAAAATCTCTTTCAAAAATGTGGTTTCAAAATATTTTGCTAGTAACAACTCATGAAAAGACAAAGGTGATAAAATTAATAATTTCAGATCATTTTTTGAAGATGTTTTATAAACAGTATTTGTAATAGAGTGCTGAATTCCTGTTAATAAAAAAGTAAAGATGAAGAAGGTTGATATGTAAAAGATCTCGTTATTTGATAATAAATGATTAGTATATAATTGAGTCATTATAGTGGTGAAAACTGCGCTTAATAAAAGAATGACGGATAGAGCGACATGAATAAATAAGTCATTCTTTATTTTTAATTTTGGAAGTCGATAGTAAAAAAAAGATTTTTGTCTAAAATAAATATATGTTAGTACATTTCTCATCAGAAAAATGATTCTCCTTTATCTAAAAATATGAGTTATATCCTTTCCGAAAAATATAATACATACCTCTATGATGACGAAAATTACCGCAATAGGAATTAATTTTTTTATTTTCATGTTGATTAATACATGAAATCCACATATCAATAACACATATCTCCAGATATTAAAGGGATTTATGATAAAGATGGCAAGTGCTATTAGAAAATGATCATATTGAGATATATTGGTGTTATCTAAAAATGGGAAGAATAAAAGGCAGATGGCAAAAAAGGTTTTTGGCATTTGACTAAACCCATAAATTGAAATAGTCGTTTTGAAACTGATTTCTTTATCTAACATAAAAGTATTTAATAATAAATAGATGGTAAATGAAGTAATGAAAAAAGTCATTAATGAAAAACAACTCATACCTAAAGCTATTAAATACAACCACTTGCTTTCCAAAAATTCAAATCGTTCAAAAATGATTTGAATATAAAGTAAGGGTATTAAAGCAGAAAATAATAATGGAAGAGCTACGTTAGGTTTTTTATCAAGAGAGTACATCAATTCTAATGGCTGATAAAAAATCTTGAAAAATCTCATCGCTTATAAACAACCTTTCATTAAAAGAGGGGGTAGTATACGAGCCCCCCTTTGTTAAATCTAGTATACTACCAGTTGACTGCTTGTTTTACTCCCCATTTTGCTACAGCACCTCTAATAATTGGGTAAGCGAGAGCTCCCCATCCATAAGTAGCGCCAGCAAGTGCTATGATTGATAGAATCCCTAAACCATTATTTACAGCATTTACTATTGCCTCTGCTGTACCAATTGTTAGAAAAAACTTTGTGGCTACCTCAAATATCAATGTTTACACCTCCTTTCATGAGCTTTTGTCATTCTTACTTTTTATCTCGCTTCTATAAAAGTCAATCGCATTAAATAAGATCCAAGCAAGGAAAACGAAGTATGCGATTTTTGTGAAATTAGATAAATTATTGAAAATGAAACCTAGAGCAATAAACGGTATAATCATAAATCCATAATATTTTTTCCACCATATTTTAAAAATTGATAACACCACCTTGCATTTTTGTATAATTATGTATTATTTTGTAGTTATTTAATATAATACAATCCGCTTAGGGATTAGTAAACCTTTTTTTGTAATATTTTATAGATTAATAGGATATTTAACCTTAATTTACCTGTGTGAATGAGGCGCTGTTCCTGTTTTGAACAATTTTTTATAGAAACCAATAAGTTGTGCATAAAAAAGCCATGTAACAAGTTGGATGAACTAAACTTGTTACATGGCTTTCGGTCGTCCTTATTCCCCTAAATCCACATTATGATAAACTTGCTGCACGTCTTCAAGCTCTTCTAATACATCGATGAGTTTTTCAAATTGTGCTTTCGATTCATCATCTAATGTCACTTCGTTTTGAGGCAGCATTGTGATTTCAGCGACAGTAAATTCTTCTACGCCTGCCTGTTTGAAGGCTTCTTGAACTTGATGGAATTGATCTGGTTCAGCGTAGACGATCACCGTATCATCTTCTTCCATAATGTCACGTACATCAATATCTGCTTCCATTAAAAGTTCAAGCGTTTCTTCTTCACTTTTCCCCTCGACACCGATCACCGCTGTTTGGTCAAACATGTAAGCAACAGATCCGCTGACGCCCATATTTCCGCCGTTTTTCCCAAATGCTGCACGAACATCAGACGCTGTGCGGTTGACGTTATTGGTCAGGGCATCAACGATCACCATAGATCCGTTTGGACCAAATCCTTCGTAACGCAGCTCATCGAAGTTCTCTTCTGCACCGCCTTTTGCTTTTTCAATCGCACGGTCCACAATGTGTTTTGGGACACTATATGTTTTTGCACGTTCTAGGACAAAACGAAGTGCTTGGTTTGATTCTGGATTTGGCTCACCTTGCTTGGCAGCCACATAGATTTCACGCCCGAATTTTGCGTAAATACGACTTGTATTGGCATCCTTTGATGCTTTCTTTTCTTTAATGTTGTTCCATTTACGACCCATCTTATTCACTCTCTTTCAATTAGTAAATACACAGTATGAGGGTCCCCATGCTGCATGAAATCAATCTGCTTTCTATTATACATGAATCAGTCAAGAGGATAGAAGTAAGAGGGCTGAAAAGAAAAGAATTCCTTAGCTGATATGTCCAAGTTGTTCAAGCGTCTTATTTTTCTCATGCGGTCTAGTCAGCTCATCACACCGAATGATTCTACCATCTAATAAAGTAAATAACGCCATCACATCTATTAGACCGTGGTCTCCTGTGGACAGCTCAACATGTACAGTGTAACGAAAACACCCTTGCTGAGTCTCTTCATCAAACAACATATCATGAAAGGCGGGGATGTCGAGCTGTTTGGTCATGACTTTTAATGTGGAGAGATGCTTTTTAAATTCATTAAGGGAAGAGACCTTTCCATCAGTGACTTGCTGATAATCTGAAGAAAAATAAGTCTCCACCTTTTCTATATCTAATTGGATTAACACCTCTTGATACATTTGCTTAATAAAAAAAATCGCTTCAGTTTTTCTCAATGTAAACATCCTTTCTTTTAGTTAACCGGTGAACTATATAATATTATAATTAACTGGTTAACTAAAAACAATCAAAAAAATAACCTCATCACAAATGAGGTTATTTTGCAGGCTGTGGATAGACGAGATCCTCAAGCAATTTCACATCATGCTGATGAAGTTGTGTGATCATTTCTTTTCGCACAGCGAGGGTGGCTTCGAAGTATTTTTCATCCTCGACCATTCCTTTTACGGTGATCTCAATCCCGCGATTCAATTTATTGAGCCCCATAATGCCATGAACCTGAAAAGGTTCAATGGCGTTTTGGAATTCATCTTTTTTCAGTAAATCATGATGCATTTGATTTAACTGATCACATGCTGTTTCTAGCGCCTTGAAAGCAATGTCAGGATTTTGGTTTGCACTGATCAAGACTGACTCTGTGATACGCATGTAGTGCATATTGTAGTTTTGGATTTGACGAATGTCTCCGTTTGAAATGGTTAACAGCTTGCCGCTCCATTCTCTAATTTGCAAAGACCGGAGACCAATTTCTTCAATGGTTCCGTTAAAAAGATTATTGACCGTCACATAGTCACCTTTATGAATTTGCCTTTCATAAATGAGGAAGATGCCGGCTAAAATATCACGAATCAAGGTCTGAGCGCCAAAACCAATGACAATTCCAGCAACACCAGCCCCCGCAAGAATCTTCCCAAAGTCATGAAAGAATAGAGAAATCACATATAAGACAAAACATATGGAAGCTGTATACTTTGAAACCGATTTGACCAAGCTCTCAATCGTTTTTTTCTTCTTGTCTTCAATGAATTCAGTGCGTTTAAAGAAAATCTGAAGCGCTTTGTTGATCATAAAGACGGCAAGCCAAAGAATAAGGCCAACAAGGAGAATTTCAATGTATTTGTTCTTGACCACTGTCAGAAATGTTTCGTCCATCTATCGGTTACCCCCTGGCTGTACGAGAAGTAAAATCAACATCTTGATAATAACTGTTTTTCACAAGAACATTCGGACCAAGGCATTGCACACTTGGGCAATGACAATTCAGTTCTTTTGCCAATTTTGTGTTCATCCAGCGTGTATAAGCTGATTGCAACGTATCAGTTTCAATATTTCCTAATGGCGGTGTATCGCCAAAGTCTGTCACAATAATATTCCCATCAAAAATATTCACATTCAACCGTGAACGGCCATCAGGGTCATTTCGTACTGTCACATTTTTCGCTTGACGCAATCGAGCCAAGAGGCGCTGGTCTTCTTCATCTGTGCTGCATGAATAAAATGGCAATGTGCCAAACAGCATCCATGTGTTCTCATCACGAACATCGAGCAACTGATGAATCGCATCCCGCATTTGCGGAAGCGACAATGATTCAAGGGCGCTGGCAAAATCACTTGGATACATCGGATGAACTTCGTGACGCTGGCATTTCATCTCGTCCACGATTTGACGATGGATGTGTTCAATATAAGGAAGCGTACGCTTATTCAGCATCGTTTCAGCAGATACGGTTACACCCGCTTTCACAAGTGCTTGACTATTCTCAATCATGCGGTTAAACAATTTCTCGCGCTGCTCAAAGGTTGGCTTTCGGTCCATCATTGCAAAACCAACCGTAGCAAACTCTTCGACAGTTCCCCAGTTATGTGAAATGTGTAGGACATCCAAGTATGGAATAATCTCTTCATATCGAGCCAAATCAAGTGTTAAATTCGAATTAATTTGGGTACGGACGCCGCGTTCATGGGCATACTTTAATAAAGGAACGACATATTCCCGTACAGATTTCAGAGACAGCATCGGCTCTCCGCCTGTGATGCTAAGGGAACGCAAGAGCGGTACTTCATCTAAACGGCGAAGCAGTAAATCGAGTGGCAGTGCATTCGGATCTTTTGGCTGCAAAGTATAGCCAACCGCACAGTGCTCACATCTCATGTTACACAACGTCGTTGTCGTCAATTCAATATTTGTCAGCTTCATTTCTCCGTAATCCTGCACATCGAGATAGGCTTCCCAAGGGTCGAATGCAGGTGTAATCGGACGAAGTGCTGTTTTTTGGTTCATGGTATCTATCTCCTTTTCATTCGGGCAAACATAGACCCGCCAACAGTTAATTTTAAGCCCCATCACCGTTATACGCAAGAGGGGACACAATTGATTTACAAAGGAAAAAAAGATAAGCTATAAACAAATGCTAAAGGGAGTGTATCTATGGGCAAGGCAGCAGACAGCAAAGAGCAGCAGGTTGATTATTTAAAGAACCGATTAGATATGTTTATGAATGTGATTGATTCATTAGATCCTGAATCCACAGACGTTGAGGATATAGACAGACTCATCCAGATGATCGACGACCTGGAAGCGAAATATGAACGGTTTAAAACCGATTGGAAGGAAGAATAGCTCGCGCTGATGCGGGCTTTTTTCTTTAAATTGGCAGGTCAAAAAGTGTATGAGTACCCGGTATATTCTGCACAATAGAAGAAAAACCGGGAAGTGACGTAAATGAAAAAATGCATACTGATCTGTCTATGTGCGCTTTTTGTATCGATGCCTTTTTCAAACTTAGAAGCCGTGTCTAATCAGCCGATTCATTGGGGATTTGCTAAAAGCAAAGAGCACAAGCCAGCAGATGCCGGCAAGGAACTGACGACACTCTTAAAGAAATATGATGCTTTCTATTTAGGAAATACGAAAAAGAAAGAGATTTATTTTACATTCGACAATGGCTATGAAAATGGGTACACACCCAAAATCTTGGACGTGCTGAAAAAACATCAAGTACCGGGCACCTTTTTTGTGACTGGGCACTTCGTAAAGGATCAGCCGAAGCTCGTCAAACGTATGGCAGAGGAAGGTCATATTATTGGCAACCATTCCTATCACCATCCAGATTTAACAACAAAGAGCACGAAAGAAATCAAAGAAGAGCTAGATCGTGTCAATGAAGCGGTATACAAAATCACAGGAAAACAAGATAACCTCTACCTTCGTCCACCGCGCGGGGTGTTCAGTGAAAGGGTACTAAAGGAAACGAAACAGCTTGGCTACCAAACCGTTTTCTGGTCAGTAGCGTTTGTAGATTGGCATATCCACCATCAAAAAGGAAAACAGTATGCGTACAATCAAATGATGAAACAGGCGCATCCGGGTGCCATTTACTTACTTCATACCGTCTCAAGGGACAATGCCGAGGCACTTGATGATGCCATCACTGCTTTAAAAAAACAAGGATATACCTTTAAAAGCTTAGACGATCTCATGCTTGAAAAAGTATGGCATCTCCCTCAGCTATAGAAAAAGCTTGCAGACACTGCAAGCTTCAGCGTGTAGCCAAACCCTCGCATTCGCCCGCAGTCCTGCGTGCTGGTGCTCACGAATGTGAAATTCGCTCCGCGCCAGTACTCGTCCTTCCTAGACT
Organism: Bacillus sp. iso_77; assembly: GCF_056173625.1. NCBI lineage: Bacteria > Bacillati > Bacillota > Bacilli > Caryophanales > Bacillaceae > Bacillus > Bacillus sp. iso_77. Next base: position 795,462 of record NZ_CM149683.1, read on the forward strand.
GCAAAGGTTTTCTATCACGCTGAAACGAAGACAAAGGGCTAAAATCAAGTTCATTTTAGCCCTTTGTCAACAATCTGAGGCTTGCAGACATCTGCAAGCTTTTTGACTTATCCTTCTCTTATTTTACGCTGGAACAAAAGGGGACGATGACGAGTAAAGGAGTCAATCAAGCCCTCACCGAAAATCGTGATGCTTTGCTCCCAAGGATGTCCTAGTAAACCCCAGGTCATCTCTTTCGATAAAAAGAAATAGTAATCCCCATTTGGGAGCACAGGAACTCTCCATTCTCCAAATTCATCTTTTTCAAATGAGCCGTATGGTGTGATCCAATAGCATTCGTGCTGCCAATCAAGTACCTGCATATATTCGTCCGTTCCGGTGATATTCTCCTGAAAAGACAGCAGTGCCTTCTTTTCAAGGTCTTCATCCGCACTTAGGAGAGAAGGGTCCTCGAAATAAGCAGAGATATCATATGTGATGTAAGGAGATAGTGCTTGAAAACCGGGAAAGCGAGAGATGCTTGGGTTAAATTTAAACTTTTGATCAAATGTCTTCCATGCGTACTTTAGTTCTTTGTCTGTCAGTGGAATCCAGTTTTCCATAGTATCTCCCTTTCAAGCACTTCTCTCAAAAAACTATTTGAAAATCCTAAACCATCCTTTATGTTTAAACCACAAAAGCATCCCTGAGACAAGCAAACCCATGAAAATCAGTACGCCAAAATAGCCATATTTCCAGTGTAATTCAGGCATGTTATCAAAGTTCATCCCATACACCCCAACAATAAAGGTCAGAGGAATAAAAATCGTCGAGACAATGGTCAGTGTCATCATGATGGCATTCATTCGATTGGAATTTAGTGTTTGATAGCTGTCTCGTAAATCGGCTGTCATATCACGGTTTGACTCAACGATTTCTGTTAGTTTCAATAGATGATCATAAATATCATTAAAATATGCTTGCCGGTTTGCATCGCTTTTCATCATATTCGTGTTCACAATTCGATATAAGAGGTCCCTCATCGGGATAATGGTTCTGCGCAGTTTGAGCAAATCGGATCGAATACCGAATACTTCGTTCATTAATGTACCATACGTTTTATGCCCTTCTTCATCCTCGATTTCATTGAGCCTGTCCTCAATTTGATAAATAATAGGAAAATAATCATCGACGAGCTGGTCAATCAGCATATAAGCCATATGCTCTGGACCGCTCTCTCGTGCTTTATCAGACCCTTTGAGCTTTCGGATGACTCGATCAATGTAGGGTGCTTCCTTCAAATGAAAAGTAACGATATAGTTTTCTCCAACAAACAGGTCGACTTCTTCAGATCGAAGTGTTTTTTGATTGAGGGCATGAAGGACGAAAAATAAATACCCTTCATAAAAATCAAGCTTTGGCCGCTGTAAATAATGGAAGCAATCTTCAATCGCAAGCGGATGGAACTGAAAAAATTCCTTTAACAGTGCTGCTTCCTTTTCCGTTGGCGCATAAAAATCAATCCAATACCAAGCAATATCGGGGCTTGAAAGCTGCTGCAATGTTGCATGTTCAATCAAGTCGCCGTTTTTTGTCACTGCAAGTTTTTTCAGCATGTGCACCCCTCCAGACTTGCATTATATCATGAAGCAGCAGCGGTGAACTTATACGTTTTCACCATAAAAAAGCCGATCTCATCGCTGAGATCGGTCCAATGTGCGTGTATGATTGATGGATAAAGCGAGAATTAAGGACGATGGAAGTTGACGAAACCACCGTTACGGTCGAACCAACCTCTAAATGCCCAGTTGATGTAACCGCCATCACCTTTGTTTGTGAAAGATCCATTTTCAAATACCCAAACTCCGTACGTAATGCTTCCGTATTTAACAGTAGCAAACGTTTTAACACCGTTGAAACGAGTCTCATAGCCTTGGCTTAAGTTAAAGACCATGACATTGTATTTTGCGCCAGCAGCATAGAAAGCAGACTCCATTAATCCTTTGACAAAGCCTTCACGGTTCGTGTTAGCATTTGCAGCATTAATTAATGCATTGGCAATTCCAAGTACGTCAAAGTTAATGTTAACATTTGTCGCATTTGTTGAAGCTTTACCTTCAGCAGCTTTGTTTAACACAGTTTGCTGAATAGTTGTTGAAACTGGAGCAGTTTTTTGCTCAGCAGCGTCAGCGAATACTGGTAGTGTCGAAGAAACAGCAGTGGCAAGGGCAACAGAAAGAATTGTTTTTTTCATTGGTCGGATCTCCTTTGTTTTTAAATTTTGGGTCTTCTTTTAGTAAAACGTGAAACTAGGTGAAGCCGGTTATCAATGAGGTAAATATGTTCCTGCAAGATGAAACAAATGATTGCCTAATCCGCTAATTCCTTTGTTCACCTCCTTGATATGTCATAATTATACAAATATTTTTGAGATAGAAGATATCACCCATAGGTTCTATTTCTAATTTAAGGAAAATGATCCTAAAATGTTGAAGATTGCTGTCGAATTTTAGCTGAATTCGACTAAAAATTTTCATCTATCCAAAAGGAGAATGACCATAAATAAGGAAGATATAACTGATAAATTCTTGTACTCTTTATATTTAAAAGTATTCAATATAGAGAATCATTCATGCAAAGTGAAACAATCACATCTGCGTGTGTTGGCAGAAAGGAAGAGGAAAAACATGTGGGAAAAACACCTATTGGTTGAACCGCCCTATCACTTCGATCAAGTGCTGAGACGTTTGTCGAGCGATCCATTAAAGGCGGTCGATCTGGATAAAAGAGAAATCAAAGTACCGATGAGGCTGAATCATAAACCGTACGTTGCAGTCGTTCAAGCGACAGGAACAAAAGAAGCGCCTTCGTTCCGGATACAGGCTAACGGGCCGGAGGAAGCGATCCTTTCTGAGGTGAAGCGGATATTTGGCATGGAGCATCAATTACACGCCGTGCATGACCATTTTGCTCAAACAAATCTTGCGCCCATTTTTGAACGTCATATCGGAACGCCGCTTATGCTGGATTTCCATCTATATCATTGCTTGATGAAATGCATCATTCATCAACAGCTCAATCTTGCCTTTGCTTATGAGTTGACGAAACGGTTTGTTCATACGTATGGTGAGCAAATCGACGGCGTCTGGTTTGACCCTTTACCGGATACCATTGCATCACTTGAAACCGACGATTTGAGAAAACTGCAATTCAGTCAGCGAAAAGCGGAATATGTGATTGATGTCTCAAAGCGAATAGTGAGCGGCTCTCTGAATTTAGAAGAATTACACGACTTAACGGATATTGAAATTGAAGAACGTCTGCTTCCGATTAGAGGGATTGGACCTTGGACGGTTCAAAATGTCCTCATGAATGGACTAGGAAGACCAAATCTCTTTCCAATGGCAGATATCGGGATTCAAAATGCGATCAAACGTCACTTTGACCTGCCAGTAAAGCCAACAAAAGAAGAGATGGCAGTTTTAAGCAAGGAGTGGGCACCGTATTTAAGCTACGCCTCCCTTTATTTATGGAGAAGTATAGAGACAGATAAATAATTGAAAGGCATTTTCGCTCTTCGTCTAAGTCGTGATATACTATTCAGATGGAATAAAATGAGGACAACCGATAAAGGTTTAAATAGAACGGAGAGAATAAACGTGAAAGAAAAACAGCAAGGAGCCCTTCTGCAAAAGGGGCAACAGTTCCCGCTTACCATTAAACGCCTTGGCATTAATGGGGAAGGGGTCGGTTATTTTAAAAAGCAAGTAGTCTTTGTCCCAGGTGCACTTCCAGGTGAGGAAGTAGTAGTTGAAGCAACGAATGTCCAAGCGAAATATGCAGAAGGTACGGTGAGGAAAGTCCGCAAGCGCTCAGAACATCGAGTGAAACCGCCGTGCCCAGTATACGAAGAGTGCGGAGGCTGTCAGCTTCAGCATTTGGCATACGAGCAACAATTAAAGGAAAAACGCGATATTGTCATTCAATCAATGGAGCGTCATACAAAGCTGTCGGTTGAAAAGATCGATATTAGACCAACAATCGGTATGGAAGATCCGTGGCACTACCGGAATAAAAGTCAGTTCCAAGTCGGAAGATCACATAGCGGCGACATCATCGCAGGGCTTTATGGGCTGAATTCTCATAAACTTGTTCCGATCAAGGAATGTATCGTCCAGCATCCGAAAACGAATAAAACAACAGGCGTCGTCCGCAAAATTTTAGAGAAATTCGGCGTATCTGTCTACAATGAGCGGACAAGAAAAGGCGACGTGCGCTCGATAGTTGTGCGTGTCGGCTTTGAAACAGGTGAAGTACAAGTCGTTCTTGTCACATCAAAGCCTGAGTTTCCAAAGAAAAAAGAAATCGCCGAAGCCATTCAAAAACGTCTGCCAGAAGTGACGTCTATTATGCACAATATCAATGGCGAAAAAACGTCAGTCATCTTTGGGCATAAAACATCGCACCTAGCTGGCAACATGGTCATCCAAGAATTTTTAGGAGACGTCTCCTTTGAATTGAGTGCACGGGCTTTCTTCCAATTGAATCCGAAGCAGACATTAAAGCTTTACGACGAAGCGAAAAAAGCAGCCAAACTGACTGGAAAAGAAAAGGTAGTCGATGCGTATTGCGGCGTTGGAACTATTGGAATGTGGCTCTCAGATGGAGCAAAAGAAGTAAGAGGTATGGATGTTATCAAAGAATCAATTGATGACGCGAAGAAAAATGCCAAAAAACACGGCATGAAAAACGCAACTTATGTGACAGGCACAGCTGAACACTGGCTGCCAAAATGGGTCAAAGAAGGCTTCCGTCCCGATGTTATCGTCGTCGACCCGCCAAGAACAGGCTGCGAACGCACTTTCCTAGACACCGTTAAACAAGTCAAACCAAAACGCTTTGTCTACGTCTCTTGCAACCCATCTACACTAGCAAAAGACCTCGAATACATGTCAAAAGACTACAAGATCGAATACATGCAGCCAGTGGATATGTTTCCGCATACGGCGCATGTGGAGTGTGTGGTGTCTTTAGTCCTTAAATAATAGTGGGCAAAGAACCGCGAAAGGCCATTATGATCATTTAACCTTCTAATATGAAGTAATCACCAAATTTTTTTAAGTGAGCATAAATATCACCAGTCATGTTTTATCAATGGAAGTTTTATATGAATATATGCATGGTGTTATCGCAGATGGTATATATGGTCCAAAACCAAAGAAAAAGGCGCAGCTCAAAGCCTTCTTGAAGTAAACAAATAGTCCCCTTGAAATTCCAAGGGGACGTTTTTGTTTATTCGATGATTTATCCTCTTTTTAATACTCGCATACTTTATCTTCGCACTCGGGTTTTTCTTTAGCATCAACAATAAATGAACCTACTTCATCGTTTGCCTTATCATATATTCCCCAAATTTTTTTGTCCTTGTTTCCATTTAAATAACCATTAATTGAAATGCCCCCCATTGGGTTTACCTCATAATCATCAGTATAATCAATTCGTTTAATGTCATTATAGTTTGTTTTAATAAAGTCAGTCATTCTTTTCTTAGCCAAGGAATACAATTCTTCTTTTTTAGCTTCTTGGGCAGCTGTTTTTTTGTCGTGTTGTTCCTTCATAAATATCCCTCCAAGTGTTATAATAACCAAAGTCATAAGGATAATTATGTATTTTTTCATAAAACCATCCTTTCTATCTTAGATTTTACATGAGAGAAGGGGCATTGTACATGAATACAAAGACTGACATACCTAATTTATCAGATAAGGACTATTATTTTCTAAGCCAAAATACATATAATGAAAAGATAATGCAAGAAGCCTATGAAAATAAAATTCCAATCCAAGTTAGATCAAAAAAAGCTTTTTATGTAGACAAAATCAAAAAAGACCCAGACACAGGGCTAGATGTTTACGTATTTGTCCAAGCCAAGAAAAAAGAAGGTAAATGGGTTAAACCAAAAGAGCCTGAGAATGTTGTCGTAGGTTTTCAAGGAACCAATCAAGAACAAATCAAAGCTGACGTGATAGGTGCAGATGGCGGCAACGTGGTAATGGGTCAAGACCCGAAAAAGAAAGTCAAATACATCATGAAAAAAGAGGCACCTGAAAACTCTAAAGCGATTACCAAGTATAACGGTAGTATGGAACAAGCCATGTTGTTGAAAAGTGGAGATTACAAAATTGTCACTAAGACATCTCAATTTGATCAAGGTGATAAGCTCGTCGCCAATGAAGTGAAAAAGTATGCTGGCACTAATACAGTGATTTCAACAACGGGTCACTCACTTGGAGGGGCAGATGCGGAATACGCTGGTGTAAACAATCATGTTTACAGTGTAGCCTTTAACAACCCTTCCATTGTTAAACTGCATGATGAAGAAACACAGAAGAAAATCAGAAACGGCGAATTTGATTTGTATCATAAAGCCATCATTAATCCTGATGATATGGTGGGGGCAGGTTGGTTGTTAGAATATGACAGACACAACGGAACGACAATTTATACGAAAAATCCTAGTCAATCACGAAGAGAGCGTATAGATCGGTTTGTGTCACCGCTTGGTGTTCCTGGGGTTTTAGGAAATTTAATTACTTCCTTCTATGGCCAAGCATTCGCAAAAGATCCGGATACTCATAGTTTAAATGAGTCGAACTTTACTTTTGATAAGAATGGTCATATCAAAAGTGTGGATGGAAGCAAAGGTGTTTATAACCAGAATATCGAATCATTTTCATCTTATTCAGGTATGAATGGACAAACCATCAAAGTGGATGCCAAATATGCAAAAGAATTAGCTCGTCGATTACAGGCAGCTATCGAAGACTTAAAAACAAAAAAACAAGCAATTGAACAATTCCCACATGATCACAGCAAAATGGTGTATGACGTGAAATCTATTTGCGGAAAAAGGTTAGGGGAATTCAAGGATTTAGATCCAAGTGACGTTGAAAAAGCTATATTGTTTCACGCCCCTTTTGTGAAAGATGGAGCAGCATTTTATGACTCAGAAGAACAGTATCAAACTGAGGCTTCTCTACATTATTTGATTAGAGATTTAGAGGATATTAGTGAGTTTATTGTGAAAATGGCGGAGGATTTAAAAGATAAGGATAATGAATTAGCAAGATGGTTACGGTTGTAAGGGGGATTTCAATTGCCATATGGGGTTAATATGGATGCAGATGAGTTTTACAGAAGATTACAACAGAATGAGGAATTAAAAAAAATTGTAGGTTCAAGTTTAAAAACGCATTGTCAGCATCTAAAAGAAGACACAAAACATGCGTCAGACTTTTCTTCAGCACAACAGGTTGTAGCTGAAGTGTATGTTGCTTTACTCTCTTCATTTGAAGGAAAAGCTAAGGATGCATTGATACAAAGACTCAATGAAAATGCGAAGATGCTGACAAATGCCACAGAGAACAGAAGTGCCTTTCTAAGAACTATAAAGACAAAATAGTGAACATAACCTCTTCGCAACGATGTGACAGAGGTGTTTTTTTATTTGGGAATCGTCTTATAAATTCCTTGACGCTTTATTCACATCTGGTATCAGCTTATTATTTAATATGACACATAAACGTTGACAAGCAAGATGATTAATACCGTGCATGTGAAGACAGTTGTATCGATGGTACGAGTGTAAAAAGTGAAATGAATAAAAATGGTTCGTGACTTGAATACTGGCTTCTAGTTTGTACGATCATCACGGACTTTTTTATTAACTTATTGAGAGAGATCGATCAAAGAATTTTTAATTCATGGAAAGGTGGAGGATGAGATTGAGCCAATTTAAAATCTTAACAAACTATATCCCTATGCTTCAAGGCGATGATATTGGTGAATGGGTCATAGATCAAGAAAATGACGGAACAGCGGAACATCCGATTCAGATGCCCTTTGTGAATTATTCCGAAACGGTCCGTCGTTTTATCGAGGATGTCTATACCTTTGCAGAACAACATCAAGAAATGAGGCTTACCCGCTACAGTGAGATCCTCAAAGAAAATGGTATTGAGGGTGGAACGAACGATATGGAGAATGTGGACACCTCAAATGTAAATGCGCAGTGTGTACTGGCTCTCATCATGGGGGTTCTGAGAGCTGAACGATTTTGCGAGGGTGTCATACTCGATTTTTTTACAAACGGAACTATTGTCAAGTGGCTTGAAAGATTGGAACGTTTGGAGTAAGAGAGACTAGATTTCGGGGTGATCAAATGAAAAACAAAACAGATGTAGCCCACATGTTTCCTCCTACGAAAATAGAAGAAATTGATCATATTTTATTATATGATCTTGATGCAATAAAAATGGAAAAAGAAGATGAACGTATAAAATTCATTTTACAAGATCCCTATTGTCCTGATAAACATCATATTCACAGTGTGTATGTCATCTATAAAAGGTCTATACTCAATTTACTTGAAGGTAGGATTCGTTCTATTCATAGTCATGAATTCATGACTGCTAAGAAAAAGGAGCGAACGATTTCTATAGAAGATATAGAATATGTATTAGAGATCGCTACAGTTGTGGTTCTTGCAAGTGAAAATAATGGAATATTGACGAATTATTTTTATAGTGGAGTCGGACAAAGGTTAGATTGTATTTTTAATCTATGCTTAGGTTATTCAACAGATTTACAAAAGAAAGAACATAAAGTAAGTTTGCAACGATTTATGGATGATATAAAGATTGTTGAAGAGATGGGATTGTTAGAAAAAATAGTAGGATAATGAGCAAAACCTAGATGTTAGAGAAATCTAGGTTTTTTTTTGTGCTTTTGAAAAATTTAATCAACTTCTTGTTGACCTTCCCCTTAACTGAAAGGTTTATACTGTGATCAGATCAACAAATCGGAGGAGATGCAGGATGTTCAAGATCGGCGATTTTTCTATGTTAAGTAAAGTGCCTGTCAAAACCTTAAGGTATTACGACCAAATTGATTTATTAAAGCCTCAGCAGATCGATCAAGATTCGGGATACCGTTATTACTCAGCGGAGCAGTTACTTGAGGTCAATCGAATTTTTCTCTATAAGGAATTAGGCTTTACGTTAAAGCAAATGGGGCAGCTTCTTCGTGAAGATATCTCAGTAGAGCAAATTCAGGGCATGTTTCTCTTGAAAGAGAGTGAGATTCAGCAATTGATCGAAAGAGAACAACAGAAATTAGCCCGTATTAAGGAGCGGATGCATCTCATCAAACGAGAGGGGTGTGTTGAAAAAGAACAGGAGGTCATCATTAAATCTGTTGAAAGTAAACGCATCATGTCTTTTCAATCCAACGGAACTGTTGAAGAAATCCCTTCATTCTTTCAAATGTTTCATCATTTATTACATAAACATCAACAAGAATCGATCTCGGGACCACAAGTAGTGTTATGGAGAGAATCACTGGATAAAGAAAGTGAGTTCGAATTTGAGGTGGGGTATTCCGTCAAATCGTTAAGGTGCTCGCTTCCTCAGGGAATGACAATTCGCACGTTACCTGCAGAAGACACCATGGCAACACTCTTATTTCATTCACATTCTCCATCCGCACAAACTGCTTGTGTTGACCTGGCGACATGGATTGAACATAACGGATACCGCGTGAAAGATGATCAGCCGGGCCGAGAAATCTATTACCCATTGTCAGAAAATGAAGAAGGCAGACTCATTGAAATTCAAATTCCTATTAAGAATGAAATCAAATCGTAAACATGGCCCAAAGGAGAAACGTCACGATGCAAAATAAAACCGTTGTCTATTTACTTGCTTTAGCAGCTTTTTTAATCGGAACGATCGAATACATCATTACTGGCATTATTCAAATGGTCGCACATGATTTACATGTCACAACGTCTACTGCTGGCTTATTGGTCACATCTTTAGCACTTTCGGCCGCAATCGGTGCACCGATTGTCATCGCACTGACCATCAATATGGACCGCAGAAAAATATTAACATGGACGCTGATCACTTTTATTTTAAGTAACTTCATCACAAGTATCAGCCATTCGTTTGAAATGGTCATGATCACAAGAATTTTACAAGGAATCAGTGGGGGAACGGCGATTGTAGTGGCGATGGCGGTTGCAACTCGTCTTGTAGAACGGGAAAAAAGAGGAACAGCGATTGGCATCATTTTAATGGGATTAAGCAGCTCCTTGGTTTTAGGCGTTCCAATTGGGACATTTCTAAGCAGTATGATCGGATGGAAAGCATTATTCGCAGCCATTGGAGTGATCACGCTTATTCCGCTGATTGTGGTGTATAGGCGAATCCCCTCTATGAAAGAACAAGAGCCGGTGACGCTTCGTATGCAATTATCGATTTTAAAAGATAAGCGGATATTACTTGCGGTGGCAGTGACGCTATTTTATGTAGGTGGATATTCCACGTTATTTACCTATTTAACGCCCTTCCTGCAAGCATCAGCAAACCTTAACATCACAGAAATCAGTGGCATTTTGTTACTAGCGGGAATATGTAGCTTTTTAGGGTCAAGCCTTGGAGGGATGGCAGCAGATAAAAAAGGGCCAATCTTCACGATTTTTTCTGGCATCATCTTGCAAATCATGATGCTCATGCTACTAGCATTTGTCACAGGGAATCTCGTGATCATGGTGGCTGTTATCATGATATGGATGATCGCAACATGGAGTACATCACCAGCTCAGCAGCTATATCTAGTAACCCTTGTTCCGAAATCTCCTGATATCGCATTAAGTGTCAATACATCATTTATTCAATTCGGATTTGCTTTAGGCTCGGGGTTAGGGGGGATTGTATTGAGCAGGACATCTATATTGCACCTGAGCTGGATCAGTGCTGGAACGGTTCTTCTCGCTTTACTCATGACCATCTTGATGGTGGCGTTTGACAGAATCTCTCAGCAGAAGAGTTTGAAGGTGATGGAGCAAGGAAGGTAACATATTCAGTTTTTTATTGTGGGAACTACTTATCTCGGGTAGTTCCTTTTTTTGATTTGAAGAATGCACCAGTTGAGGAAGTTTATTTGCTACAATAGTAGTAAATATCCAAAGATTTTTAAGGGTTAATAACAAATTACTCTAAAAATGAATGCCGAAAAAGTACTGCTAGACAGGAGATATACATAATGCCAATAAGTGAGGAGATCATCAATCGGAAAGGCGCTCGAAAGGGAAGTGACATTCCTCATGACGTCTTGCCCCTTTTGAATCAAGGGGAGATAGAGAGTGTAAATTTAACTGAATGGCTAGCGGTCAATCATATGACGCTAATACAGCATGTCCTGCCGTCCCTTGGCTTAGACGATCATTTGGACTATGTTTCATCTGAAGTTGCCAAACAAAAATCTGAGTCAGGCATGAAAGCAATTTGTCTCATAGGTCATTTGTTAGATGAAGTGCTGCAGGAAGAAAATGAGGAAAAACGAGTGGAAGTCATACAGGCATGCAGTCGCCACATATCTGATAGCGTTCGCTGCTGGGCGGCTTATATGAACAAGCAGCATTCATCCTCTTTGGAAGAGAAACTAGCGTACATTCAGCCATTTGCAGCTGATCATCATTTTGGTGTTCGCGAAATTGCTTGGATGTCAGTGAGAGACAGTTTAAGTGATCAGCTCGATCAAAGTATAGAATATTTAACAGAATGGGCAAAAAGCGAGGATGAAAATATTCGCCGGTTCTCTGTAGAGTCGATCCGTCCAAGAGGTGTATGGACAAAGCATATTGAGTTATTAAAACAGGAACCAGAGAGGGCACTGCCTATTCTAGATCACCTCAAATCTGATCCATCAACATATGTTCAAGATTCTGTAGGAAACTGGCTGAATGACGCTAGTAAAGCACAGCCGAATTGGGTAAGAAACCTATGTGAACAGTGGTCAAAGGATTCTGATACAAAAGCGACTAGCAGGATTGTTAAAAAAGCCAAGAGAACGATTGTGAAGGGGAATTTGTGAAAAAGAACATGAACTAAATTTCCTTTTTTGAGGGATTCTTATCTAAATGATAGGAAATTCTTAGAGATTTGCAGGTTTATTATTCAGAAGTACTATTCTTCAGAATGGTACAAATTTCGTTTTGTTGAGTCAAAGATTGCTTTTGTAATACATAATTCAATAGAGCATATTAATTCTTCTGACTAAAACTAGAAATAATATCTATCTATAAAGAAAACAATATACAGAGAGAGTGAGTAGTACCATTGATGAATCAAGATACTTTTGCTGAATGGTTGAGAACTTATGCAAATATAAAACCATACTCTATTGGAAGATACTCTAAAGCAATTGGCACAATATCCTCAGAATTAGAAGACTATGGATTACAGAGTATTAATTTATTTAATTTAACTGATGCTGCCTTTATTGATGAAATTCTTAGTAATTCTGAGTTTAAAAAGAAAAATGAAAAAGGACACAGGATGTATAGTGTAGCTTTAAAGCATTTAAAAAAATACATTGAGTATTATTATGATTCTGAGTTACAGGCAGAGCTGTTCAAAGAGGAGCAGCAGTTTGAAAAGTACCTAATAGGAAATCCTGCTGATGTCAGCAGAGCTGATATTGAGGATAAACCAAATGATAAGCCTAAACATAGGTTAGTGAAAAATAGAAAGGTATGGAGTAGAAATCCTAATTATGCAGTTGGGGCTGTAGCTGATGCACATTATTTATGTGAGTTTGATAATCAGCATAAACACTTTATTTCTAAGTTTAATGGAGAGAATTATGTAGAGGCTCACCACTTGATACCAATGCAATATCAGGATCAATTTGATCACAGTTTAGACATCCATGCTAATATTGTTTCAATTTGTTTAGTCTGTCATAAGAAAATCCATTATGGACGATTTGAGGACAAGAAAGAAATATTAGATAAGCTATTTCACAGTAGGAGAGAGAGACTTCTTAAATGTGGAATTGATATAGAAATTTCACAGCTATACACGTATTATCAGGATTGAGAAATCTAAGGGAATTATGGCTGGCTTAAGATTACTATCCAAATTAGGATACTAATTGAGTATTTAATACAAATTGATTATAGCCTAAGTACAGTCACTCAAAATGTCATTTGAAGAATAAAATTCAATAGCACTGTACAAAATAAATCTTTACATCATTCCCCATCATCATGTAATATATGGAGAAATCAAAAGCGAAGAAAAGGACATGAGCAGCTTTTATCGGTTCACAGAGAGGGAAGTCACGGTGAAATCTTCCTAACGCAGAAAAGTTGTCTTACCACCTTTGAGCTGTATTGGGGAAATTACAGTATCCAATACCGTCTACGCCACGTTACGGCACCAGAGCCATAAAGCGAATACGCATTATGGGAATTTGGGTGGAACCACGGATCACACATTCGTCCCTTTATGAGGGATGGGTGTGTTTTTTTGTTTACTTTTATAGCATGATTGCTTTGAAAAGGACATGAGCAGCTTTTATCGGTTCACAGAGAGGGAAGTCACGGTGAAATCTTCCTAACGCAGAAAAGCTATCTTACCACCTTTGAGCTGTATTGGGGAACATTGCAGTATCCAATACCGTCTACGCCACGTTACGGCGCCAGAGCCATAAAGCGAATACGCGTTATGGAAATTTGGGTGGAACCACGGATTACACATTCGTCCCTCTATGAGGGATGGGTGTGTTTTTTTATTTCAAAAAAGAGAAAGGTGTGTCAGTGATGAGAGAAAAAATGGTAAAAATTCAATTTCCAGATGGAAAGATCAAGGAGTTCTCCGCAGGTACGACAGTCGCAGAGGTTGCCTCCCATATTAGCCCAAGTTTAAGAAAAAAAGCAGTAGCGGGAAAGATCAATGATCAGACAGTGGACTTAAGTTATCCGTTAAACAACGATGCGGGGGTTTCGATTCTAACACTTGATTCAAAAGAAGGGCTGGAAGTGTTACGTCATACAGCTGCACATGTATTAGCCCAAGCTGTGAAAAGGTTATATGACAATGTGACACTGGGGATCGGACCTGTCATTGAGAATGGATTTTACTATGATATGAAGCTGAATCAAACGTTAAGCGTAGAGGATTTGGCAATGATTGAAAAAGAGATGAAAAACATCATAAACGAGAATCACCTTATTCAAAGAATGGAGGTCTCTTACAAAGAAGCTGAAGTGATGTTTGCACATGATCCATATAAACTGGATATTTTAAAAAATCTCCCTCGACAAGAAGCCATCACGATTTATCAGCAAGGAGAATTTATAGATTTGTGCCGTGGACCTCATTTGCCTTCTACAGGGTATTTAAAGGCATTTAAACTAATGCGTGTGGCAGGGGCATATTGGCGGGGAGATAGCAATCAGGATGTCTTGCAGCGAGTGTATGGTGTAGCATTTCAGCATCCAAATCATCTAGCTGATTATCTTCATTTCATGGAAGAAGCAAATAAACGTGATCACCGGAAATTAGGGAAACAGTTATCCCTCTTTATGTTTTCAGAAGAAGCGCCAGGCATGCCGTTTTATTTACCAAAAGGTCAGATTGTCAGAAATGAATTAATGGCCTTTTCTAGAGAAGTGAGAGGTCAAGCGCAATATGAAGAAGTAAGTACTCCATTTATGATGAACCAAGAACTTTGGGAAAAGTCAGGCCATTGGGATCATTATCATGAGAATATGTATTTCTCAGAAGTAGACGATACAAGTTTTGCTTTAAAACCGATGAACTGTCCAGGGCATATGCTCATGTTCAAAAATAACTTATATTCCTATAGAGACCTTCCAATTAGAATGTCTGAATTTGGTCAAGTGCATCGTCATGAATTTAGCGGAGCATTAAATGGATTGTTCAGGGTCAGAACATTTTGCCAAGATGATGCCCATATTTTTTTAAGAGAAGATCAAATCGAAGCTGAAATCAAACGGATTTTTCAATTAGTTGATCATGTGTATCGGACATTTGGTTTTGAGTATTCAGTCGAACTATCCACTCGCCCAGAAAAAGCATTAGGGGATGACGCTATTTGGGATATATCCGAAATAGCGCTAAAAAATGTGCTTGATCAGTTAAAGATTAACTACTACTTAAATGAAGGAGATGGGGCATTTTATGGTCCGAAGATCGACTTTCATATTCAAGATGCACTAAAGCGGAGCCACCAGTGCGCCACAATTCAGCTGGATTTTCAAATGCCAGAGAAATTTGATTTAACATATATCAACGAGAAAAATGAAAAGGTGCGGCCAGTTGTCATTCATAGTGCCATTTTTGGTTCACTTGACCGGTTCCTTGGTATTCTCATTGAACATTTTGCCGGCGTCTTCCCGTTATGGCTCGCACCAATCCAAGTACAAATCATACCTGTCTCA
Source organism: Bacillus sp. iso_77 (assembly GCF_056173625.1). Classification (NCBI taxonomy): domain Bacteria; kingdom Bacillati; phylum Bacillota; class Bacilli; order Caryophanales; family Bacillaceae; genus Bacillus; species Bacillus sp. iso_77. The sequence goes on from NZ_CM149683.1 coordinate 810,754, forward strand.
AGCGTTCACCTTGATTACTGCATAGAGGTGCAGCAGCAATTAAGAAATATCGGAATTAGAGTCACAATCGATGAACGGAATGAAAAACTCGGCTATAAAATGAGAGAAGCACAAATGCAAAAAATTCCTTATATCGCTGTCATTGGAGATACAGAAATGCAAGAAAAAACACTGAACATCAGACAACATGGAGAAAAAATGTCAAAGCTGCTGTCTATTGATGACTTTAAACACTTGGCAGCCCAGCAAATAAAAGACAGAACAGCTCAAATATGATGTGCTGATTTCATGAAGAAGGAAAAGACGTCCATTGAATGTGGACGTCTTTTCATTTGTGAAAAAGCCGAATTGACAATTGAAAGGGAAAATATTGAAACATTTTTTCGTTAAAATCGTAATAAGGATAGAGCGTTTATCAGAAAAATTTGAAACGAGGAGGAGTTTATCACATGGAACAAGCTGCACTAAAAAAGATGAGGACAAAACAAATCGCTATCTCTAATTTATTTGTCGGACTTATGATCATCATTTTTTTTATGTTGATTCAAATTGTTAAAATCAAACTGACACATTTCCTTTTTTGTTTAGGAATTCTAATGCTTATTCAAGGCATTTTAGGCTTTATTAGAAAAGGAACAACAAAGTCTTTCATACCTATTTTAGAGCAGGTAGCTATTTATGAAAAAGAGAAATTAGGGAAAGAGTGGGAAAAGGAAAAACGGTTAGATCATGTGTGGAAAATCATATTGAGTGTCATTATGTTTATTCAATCATTCACTTTACAAAATGTGGATAATGCATTCAGTGACGTCGATCCTGCATTGATCATTTTCTTGTTTTTGATGGTTCTAGCCATTTTAAATATAAGCATGCTTTTTCGTTTTAGAAAAATTGACCGATCGACTGTAGGTGAATTAACAGGCTACACAAAAGAGTCAAATATAATGGCAATCGCTTTAGGATTTTTTATGGCAATCATCATCTTCATCTTTATCGTTATTTTTGTTCTTCCATAAAACATCATCATTTTGAGGTGAATTCATTGAATGCAAACATTCAACAACTAATCGATCAGACAAAGGCGAAATTTGGCTTAGATCTTTACTACCTAAAAAGACACAGTTTTCATCGCTACGTCAATATGTTCAATGAAACGGTGTATACATTGAATATGGAATGGTTTCCCTCTCATGAAACGGAACCCGAGGACCATGATCTAAACCCAGACGGCACAGCTGTCATTGAAGTGAACTTGAATACAGGACAGACCGAGTCGGTTATTTTTGTTATGGACAAAACCTATGCGCAGCATGGTGTCACGTTTAAGAGACCTTATCCAGCTCATGTCATTCAATGGATCGAACAAGAAACAGGATTGATCTATGGAGAGCATTTTCATATGCATCAGAAGGAGAAAGGGGAACTTTCTTTCGAAGAAGCAATAGATGGTGTGAAAGTAGCACCTTCAGGCAGAATCGAAGTGAAATGGAATGAACATGGACAGCTCATGTACTTTACACACCACGGTCCATTTTTAGCCAAAACATTACTGAAAGATGAGGAATATGTGCTTTCCCTTGATCAGGTGAAGAACTTAGCCAAGCAGCAAGTACAGATGTTTCAATGGCCTTCCTTCGAGCACAATCAAATCCGTTCTATTTATGCTTTAGAAGAAATCTATGTGAAGAACGATGGAACGGGAACTCTTCCGTTTGAGGTTGGGCGTGAAGAAACGCATTGTATACACATGAATGAAGTCATTGAGTGGAATGAACTGATAAACAATGCCTTTGAAAAAAAGGAAATGGACATTCATGAGGACATTTCAGCTGAACAAGCTTTCTCATTGGAACCGTCACCAGATTCCCTCCCGATATCAAAAGAAGACCAGGATGAGTGTATCAAAGCGGTTCGAACCTTTTTGGCGCAAAAATATTCAAACGATACAGGGAAGTGGGTTCTAAAAACACTCCAACGTGATCATGGATACATCCATGCGATATTAAAAACGAATGAGCAAGAAGGCTGTGGATTTATGGATAAAATCAAGGTCTTCATTGATGCCAACACTTTTGAAGCCATTAATTACATATATAAAAAAGAGATGTTTCAAGTATGTGGGATACTCAATCCATCTCAAACAGCTAGTGAAATCACCATAACTCAGAAACAAGCCTTTGAAACATTGAGAGAACGCCTCGAACTTACACCCATCTATGTCTATGACGATGTGCAAAAACAATATGTTTTATGCGGCAAGCTCGATTGTCATGATGGCGTTGATGCAGTGAGCGGCGAAGTGTTCTCTTTGACAGACTTTTCATAACTTCCAAAAGAACAGTCAGTGCTGTTCTTTTTTTTGTCCCATCTCCCTCTTTTTTGCAGAAAAATGGAATTTTGTAGCAGGAAGTTGTCGTTTCATCACGAAAGAAAACAGGTAAGAATATGATCATAGGTCCATTGTTTGAATTCGTGGTGGAGTCAATGAGATGACATAGGAAACGTTATACATATTGAACATTCGTGACAGTACAGTCGATCTACAGTTCATGTCTAAAAAGTGAGTGATCATGTCTCAAGCCGTATGCGAAAATACGTGTACCGAGATCATATGATGAGTTGGTTCCGTTTGTTTTTAGGTGAGTTTGAAGCCAAGTTAGAAGAAAGTGAGGATATCTACCTTGAGTACATTGGAAGTGTTTCGTCAGTTTTTGGTTGACCATTATCCTGCGTTACAAGATGAGCTTTGGCTGAAAGATGTTGATACCCTTCGAATCTCTCCTATTCTTCATCCTTTTCTGAAAAGCAAGCTGCCAGAAGGGATTGAAAAATTCACTTGTGTCCTATTCACGCAGCAAACAGATCAAACCACTGCCCCGCTCAAAGTATACCTTTTATTAGATGAATATGGGCAATCGCTTTACGCCATTGATTTGATGAATGAACAAATCGTGCTTCATTAATACAGAACCAAAAAGCTGCTTGAGAATATCTCAGCAGCTTTTTTTTATGATGAACATTAGTTTGTCATATCAACCAATCTTCGGTGTAAGTTGTCCAATTCTTTTTTTGTTGGAAAAGAGCTGATCAGCAGCGTAGATCGACCGAATTGAAGAGGAAGCTCAGTATCGGTCACAATCATATCAACCCCAAGTTGATCCATCGTGACATCATTTAACGAATTTTCTGGACTTGTGAAAATGTGAATGAGAGGAGGCACGCTTAATTTAATTAAATCAGCAATAAACAAACTATGATAATAACCTAATGTTGAAGTAACAAAAATGTTCAGCACGTTTCTCCGTTCCATCTCCAAATGAACAAGCCCTCTCCAGGAAGATGTAATGATACGAATCAATTCCCGTTCATTTTTCACAAAAGAAGCGAGGATATCGTCTGTTTTTAACTCTTGGATGATATGACTAATCCTCGAATAGAAGTAAGGAAACTGTTTTTTCACCTCTGATAAATAGCTCGATTTCTTTTTGAAAAGGAATCCATCTCTCACGGTAATTTCATTGGAATACACATAATATTGGAGAAGAACGAGTGTCATCACCTTACGATTTGCTATTTCTTGATGAAAAATCGACTCCAACTGGGTGATAAATGAATGAATGGCATCATAGAGGCGTGGTGTATGCGACTGAAAGAACGTCAATTTTTCTTCGACAGTTTCAATTGATTTAAAGTGTCCAATAGCTGGTTCGATCAATAGCAAAAAGACAAATTCATGATGATCCAGCGTCACATCAAATACGTCTTTGGCCATTCGGCAGATGTGCTCTTCCCATCTTCTAATTTGATCATAGATTCCTTTAGCTGTAGAGGTTTGTTTTTCTTCATTCATTGAGTATGTATATTTACGGCTGATTGTAAAACCTTTTCGCATTCGGTGAATGGAAACGCCGAGCCACAGGCAGTATTTATCTATCGCGACATCTGGTACATTGACTTCGAGCACCTGAAATAGTTCTTGTAATAAATGAACTGCGTCTTGTTTTTGAATATCATCAAATGGCCAAAGCCGGCTTCCGTACACTTCAAATAAAAATTCAACAAAGAATTGACGAATCTCCTTCTCATTTCCATGAAACTGCATACTATCTGGGCGTAACTCGATGTCATAGGATGTAAGGATCGAGTTGATTTTATGAATCGTGTTATATAATGTGGATCTACTGATATTCAGCGTGTCCATCCATTCATAGAAAGATCTGTTTTCTTCAAAAAAAATGCCGTCAATCAATCGAATTTCAATCGTATCCTTTAGAATTTCTTTGATATAGTAATCCACTCGTATCGTCTGCGTATTACAAATGGATATGCCTTGTCTTGGCTTTATGTGGATTAACGGTTCTCCATTCTCGGTTTGGAACGATTTCATTTGTTCTATATCGCTTTGAATGGCTCGAACAGAACCGATATGTTCATTCGATATCTCTTGAAGGCTCCACCACTTATTTTTGGATACAAGCAATTTTAAAATGTTTATCCATCTCTTTGATTTATTATCAATGAGCTCCATCAAACAACTAACTCCTTTCTTTGGCTTACCTCTATATATTATGAAGTTCAGATGAAGAACATTTGAGCTCAAAATAGGCATGAAATGATTGTAATGTTTTGCCTAAATCGTTTTGTCTACACTTTTGATGATAAATGAGAAAAAAATTAGACGAAAACAAATGTTATTCGCTGATTCTCCATATTTTTCTTTTAAAAGGTGATAAGTATGCCATGAATCCTATAAAAATGGATCATTTTGTTTATTTTTTTGCTGCTTAAACGGTAAATGTAAGAATAAAAAGCATCGGCTTTTTGATTACCATATGGAAGGGAGTAGAAGGAATGCGATCTATATGATGCTGAACTATCTCACCATACATACCATATGAGTCATGCTTGTTTTATATGAACGTTCTATATGTGAGTACATGCTTATATATGCATGTACTAATCATTTGTTGTTCGTTCCAGTATAAATAGAAAAATTCACATGTCTTCTTTTCATGTTCCCTCTCACTATTCCCCATTGCTATAGACCCCTATCCAGCTACTATATCTACTACTCATGATGACCTTTCAAACTCATGATTGATCAACTCATTTTATTCATAGGGTCTTAAGGTGCAATTTTTAGAAAAATTTGATCAGAAGCGGAGTGATTGATCAGGCAGTATACAAATGATTTTTTAATCGTTGTTGAAAAATAATTGTAGAAAAGGGTGGATGTATTGAAAAGAATATTGTCGGTGGCACTGATGACCGTGTTAGTCATACAGTCTAGTATATTAGGAATCTTGCCTTTAGCAGGGGCACATGCTAAAGACATTCAAGAGAATATTTATGGGAATATTGAGTTTGCTGATAGCGAAGGAAACAAGTTATCAAGCATAGAAGATCAGCAAGTTAGAAAGGCCATTGTGCATTGGTCTATTAAAGGAATTGATCTCAAAAAGCAATATCCTTATATTCTCTCTCTTCCTTCAGTCATTCAGGTAGAGAAGGAGCAGAAAGAACTCATTACTGTCGATGACATACCTGTTGGTGAGTATACCGTTTCGAAACAAAATGAAGTGACGGTCACATTCAATGAGGATATTGAGCTTGATCCGAATTTAGAAGGATCTATAGATATTGACGTCACCAGTATAGCTGAGAAAAAAGAGAAAACAAAGCAAAACGAGCGTGAAGAAAATCTTTCAAAAGATGATTCAACCTCATCGGAGAAAGACAAAGCTGCTAACAATCAAGAAACTGTTCAAAAGACACAAAGTGATGAAGATGAGTTACTAAAAAACAAAGTGAACGTGTCTAATCGTGTAGGATTGCAAAGTGTCTCAAAACAAATGACGATCCAAGAAAATCTTCTCACTGATGCGCAATTGATATTTGAAGATCAAGAAGGAAATTCAGTAGAAAGGCCTGATATCAACTCACTGATTTCCATTAACTATAAGTGGGCCATCCCGAATGGTCATAACTATAATGGCGGCGATGAATTCCATTTCAAGGTTCCAGAGGAATTAGTCATTTATGAAAAAATCGATCGTCTCGAGATGAAATTTAATCAATCGACCATCGGTTATTTTTCTGTAGATGAAAGCGGAAATGCCTCCATCGAGTTCACAGATTTTATTAAACAATATTCAAATATCCAAGGAACACTTCAAGTATGGACACAATTAGATAAAAAAACAGTGATCACTGAAGAAAAAGAAGTGGTGATTACCCCGATTGAAGGCAAAGATGCGATATCGATCCCGATTCAATACATTCCAAATGGTCCAAATGTCTCTAAAAAGGGAGAACCCAATCGATCTTACAATGCTGAAACCATTCAATGGACAGTCGATTTTAATATGGACTTAGATGATGTGAAACAAGCGAAACTGTTAGATCCGATTCAAGAAGGTCAAGCGTTAAAAAAAGATTCAATCAAGCTTTATCGTGTAGATACAAAGCTAAATGGTGAAACATCGCTTGGACAGCTGCTTGACGAAAACCACTACACAATCGGCCAAACAGCAGATGGTCAAGATTTCACGATTGAATTTAAAGATGACGTGCATCTCGCTTACCGTTTAATGTATGAAACGGACATTACGAATCAAGATCAGTCTGCGTTTCGTAATAAAGCGTCCCTTGTTTCTGCTGATAAAGTGATTAGTTCAGCAGAAGGAACAGTGAATGTGACAAGAGGCAGTCCTTTAAATAAAAAAGCCGCCCACTACGATCCAGTCACACAAACGATTACTTGGGAAATTCGGTATAACTATAACGAAAAAAAGCTGGCTCAAAAGGATGCTTTGATAGAAGACTTCTTTAACGGTACACAGGCGCTAATATCTGACTCAATTCAAGTCAAAGAAGTCACAATTGATCAGAACGGCAACGAAGCAGGAACAAAAGCATTTGAAAATTACGTGGTTCAACCTCAAAAAAAGGATGAACAAAACGGGTTTACCTTGCAATTCAATCAAGAAATTCAATCGGCTTATCTCATCACATATCAAACAAAAGCAACTGATCGAATTTTCGAAGCTGAAGAGATTATCAATACTGTGACAGCTGGCAAAGAGAGCAAACAAGCGAAGCAAAGAATTGATCAGCAAATCCTAACGAAAAACCACGGAACACCGAATTACAAGAACAAGACCATTCCATGGCATATCACCTTTAACAAAGATCAACAAACCATGAACAACGTGATATTAAAAGATACGTTCACAAACGAAGGATTGACGCTGCAAAAAGATAGTTTAAAAGTGACGACAGGTAATACAGTGCTTGAAGAAGGCACAGATTATCAAATCGTTGAACATGCAAATGGATTTGATATTCAATTTACGAAAGAAATCAAGACAGAACATACCGTCACATATACAACGTCTTTTGATTATGAAAAAAGAGCAGATAAAGATCAAAAGAACCTGCGTAACCATGTAAAACTTGAATGGATAAATGAAGATGGCAAGGATTTGACGAAGGAAAATCAATCTGTCTTTACGCCTGACACATACACGCAGTCAAATGGATTCAAGAACGGAACATATGATGCAAAGAAAAAAGAGATCACATGGAATATTGGTGTGAACTATAATTTGAAACATCTAGAAGAGGCAAAAATCGAGGATTTCATTCAAGGAAATCAGCGTTTGCTTAAAGATTCAATTATCGTCTACTCGCTTGATTTACAAGGCGGGGAAAATGGTGCGGAAGAAAAAGAAGTATTAGCGAAAGAACATTATGACATCAAATTCCTTGAAAATGAAAAGGGAGAATCAGGCTTCGAAGTCATTTTCAAACATGCCATTGACTCCCCATACAAAATCACGTATCAAACAAGTGTTGAAGGAATGGATTTAGTACAGAAAACCTACGAAAATAAAGCGACCCTTTATGATGGAAAGACGAAAGAATCAGATGTGAATGCTGTGGTGTCCATTCCAAATGGAGGGAAATACACGAGCAAATCAGGAAATCAACAAGGGAAAGTCATTGATTGGAAACTGAATATCAACTTTGGTCAATCAACAGTCCAAGATGCGACGATTATAGACCATCCGAGCAGTAACCAAGCCATAATAGAAAACTCATTTCATCTGTATTCGACAACAATAGATGAAAAGGGGCAAGTGACCAAAAAGGAAGAACTGGAAAAAGGGAAGGATTATGAACTAGACCTTGAATTCGATCCAGATTCTTTTCAAATCAAATTTAAAGAAGAAATCACGAGACCCTATATTTTAGAATACCAATCTCTCATTTTAGATAAGGTGGGAAGTACACTTCAAAACGAAGTAACGTTTAGAGGTGAAAATGTAAAAGAAATCAAAAAGGAATCCGAAGCCTCAATTGTGGTCAAACGTACCGCTGGCATGGGAGATGGCACAGGAGCGATTGGCGCTTTAACCATTCATAAGGTAGATGCGAGTAGTGGAAAAGCGCTAAAAGGAGCAAGCTTTTCACTGACAGATGCTGCGAGCGGTATCGTCATTGGAACAAAGACAACAGATGAAGAAGGAGCTCTTCGATTTGATCGTCTTCTGTATGGTGACTATATCGTGACAGAAGAGAAAGCACCTGATGGTTATTTGAAAACGAAGGAACCGATCAATGTCACGATTGATCAGCCTTACGAATCAGGAGATCAAGCGAAAACAGGAAATAGCATGACGGTGCAAAACCAAGAAATCCGTCAGCATGTCAAGCTCACGAAAAAAGATAAAGAAACGGGTGCGGCATTAGAAAATGCAGAATTTGAACTGAAAAATGAATCTGGAGATACCGTCCAAACCGATTTGAAAACGGATGAAAAAGGAGAAATCCTTTTCAAACATCTTGAGCCAGGTTCCTATTATTTTGTTGAGACAAACGCACCAAAAGGCTATCAATTAAATCAGCAAAAATGGCCGTTCACCATTAAAGAAAATCAAACAGAAACAACGGTTGTCACCGCAGTAAATGACATCATCAAAGGCTCTGCAGAATTGAGCAAAATAGGTGAAGGCGGAGAGAGACTAGAAGGTGCACAGTTCAAGCTCTTAGATCAAGACGGACATGAGCTAAATGGTTCGCTTGTCACAGGAGAAAATGGCAAGATCACGATCAACGAACTAAGACCGGGTACGTATCAGCTCATTGAAACAAACGCACCAGACGGTTATGTATTAGATGAAACGCCAATTAAATTTGAAGTACCACTTGATCCAAAGGAACCAGTCGTCATTTCGCAAAAGAACCTATATGAAACAAGTGCATTAGAAGTGATGAAAGAAGGGGAAGATAGCAAGAAACTTCAAGGGGTTCGATTTGAAATCCTGAATCAAAATGACGAAGTTGTGCGTAAAGATTTGACAACAAATGAAGATGGGAAGATTTTGGTCGATCACCTCAAACCGGGCAAATATCAGCTTGTGGAGACAGAGAGTATTGATGGTTACCAAAAGAAAAATAAACCTTATCCGTTTACCATCGAAATCGCACAAAAAAAACCGGCAGAGATCAAAGTGATCAATGATCTCAAAACTGGAGATGTTCAGCTTACGAAACTCGGTGAAAAGAATGATGTGCTTGAAGGAGCAGAATTCAAGCTAGTAGATGCAAATGGAAAAGAGATAAAAACAGGTCTCGTCACAGATGAGAACGGGAAGATCATCGTAAACGATCTGAAACCTGGAACCTATCAGTTTGTTGAAACGAAGGCGCCATTCGGTCATGAGCTTGACGAAACACCTGTTACTTTTGCTATTCCATTTAACCCTGAGAAGCTGGTCAGTGTGACAAAAGAAAATAGCCGCACAACTGGCGGAGTGCTGTTACACAAAAAAGGTGAAGATGGGAAATCATTAGAAGGGGTTGTCTTTGATCTATCTGATGCCAAAGGAAAGATAGTGGCAGGAGGAGAAGGGATTACAACCAATCAGGATGGAAAGATTACCTTCACAGGTCTAAAACCTGGAACCTATCAATTTGTTGAAAGAAAGAGTCTTGAAGGCTATGAATTGAGTACGAAACCACTTGTCTTTGAAGTTGAATTAGGTCAAAAAGAATTGATTCAAGTGGAAGCCATCAATCAGCTCAAGAAAGGTTCTGTAGAACTCACAAAAATAGGGGAAGAAAAAGAAAGATTGAAAGGCGCAGAATTTACACTTTTCAATGACGATGGTAAAGAATTGATGTCAGGTTTAACAACCAACGAAAAAGGCATCATCACTGTCAACGATTTGAAACCAGGCGCTTACCAATTGGTTGAAACGAAGGCTCCTTTTGGACATCAACTTGATGCAGAACCAGTAGACTTCAAGATTGATTTCAATCCAAATCAACTGGTGAAAGTGACAAAAGAAAATATTCGGACGACAAGTGCTGTGAAGCTTGAGAAAAAAGGGGAGGATGGTCAATTGCTCGCTGGCGTGACCTTTGACCTGATTGATGCGCACGGTCAGCGTGTGAAGAAAGACTTAAAGACAGACAAAAACGGTCAACTGACAGTCGATCAACTGAAGCCAGGAACCTATCAATTTATCGAAACAGCAAGCATTGCCGGCTATGAATTGGATCAGACACCTGTCTCATTTACGATTCGATTAGGGCAAGACAAACCAGCAAAAGTAGAAAAGATCAACAAACTGACGCCGGGAGCAGTGGAACTGACCAAAGTAGATGCTGAAGGACACACGCTGGAAAACGCAGAGTTTGCTCTTCAGAGTAAAGACGGGAAAACGTTGAAGAAATCACTTGTAACGGATCAAAAAGGAAAGCTTCACATCAACGATCTAAAACCGGGAGAATATCAATTCGTTGAAACGAAAGCGCCTCACGGCTATGAATTAGATGATCAGCCGATCCGGTTTACGATTGAGAAAAATCAGCAGAAGCCTCTTCAATTAACAGCGAAGAATCACTTGATTTTAGGAAGTCTGCGTATCATAAAGGTAGACCAGCAGACAGATAGAACCTTAAAAGGTGCAGCCTTTGACATTCGTACAAAAGCTGGGAAAACGATAAAATCTGTGACAACAGGAAAAGACGGAGAAGCCATTGTCAAAGGGCTTAAACCTGGTGAATATACACTCACAGAGACGAAAGCTCCAAATGGTTATGTAGCGTTAAAAAAACCACTCGCTTTTACAATTCAAATGGGCGAAGTGGAGATCAAGACATTGATTGTAAAAAATGCTCCAATGAAGAATGAAGTGGACCACACGAATCCTCCAGCTTCAGATCAAGGGGATCAACATCCGCCTCATGACTCAAACGGTGAATTGCCAAAGACTGGGGAAGAATGGCTTCGTTATTTGATGTATGCAGGGATTTTACTAGTAGTGTCTGGAACTGTTCTTCTTGTAGTCAGAAGAAGAACCATTCAGTAAAAGGAAGGAACGAGTGTATTGATGAAAAAAAGAACCTTATTAGGCAGCTTTTTGGTGGTCGCGGGACTAATGCTCATCTCCGTTCCTTTTCTATATGAGTGGCGAACTTCTCAGGAGACAGCAGCCATGGAACAGGCATTGAAAATGATTGAAGAAAATGACAGTGATGCCCTTTCTTCTATTCCACATTTAACAGTGTCAGAAGAAGACCTGCGAGATACGATGGAGCTTGAGATCCCGTCAATTGATTTAAACGAAAAAGTGCTTCCTGTTACAACAAAAGAAAATTTAGGGATTGCACTGACTCAAATCAAATCTCATCAAATGCCAGGTGAAGGAAATTTCACGATTGCAGGCCATAGAGGGTATAGAGGCGACCGGCTTTTCCGGCAGCTGCCAGAGGTGCCTAAAGGAGAAAAAGTCGTCTTACATCATCAAGCTGAAACATACGAATATAAAATTGTCAGCTCAGCTACGATTGAACCGACGGATGTTGATGTACTAAAGGATCGCGGGAAAAATGAACTGACATTGATCACTTGTACTCTTGATGGCCAGAAACGATTTGTCTTAAAAGGAATACGAATCAATGCTTCAAAGGATAAGCAACCGTCGGATGTATAACACCAACATAATAGATGATGGGTATGCTGGAAAAGCAGCGTTCACGACCGACATGTTACACCAACTGTTAGTAGAGCATTATCCCACTTTAAAAAACGAACGTTGGGATGTGGATATAGATACAATTCGGACTTCACCTATTCTTCATCCTTTATTAAGAAGAAAGATTCCGATAGGTATTGAAAAATTCACATGTGTTTTGTTCACGCAGCAGACAGAGTCCTTTGGAGAGCCTTTGATTGTGTACTTTTTATTGGATGAAAAAGGCGAATCGATTTACGCAATGGATCTCTTGCTAGAGCAGCATGATCCACATTAAACAAGAAATAAAAAAGGAAGGTCTTTAATTAACGGGTACGGTTTTAACGTGGGAAATTTGTATTAGTCATATAATGAGGACTCTAATTCGTATATGAATTGGAGTTCTTTTATTTGTTTATATGAAAGAGTACGAGCTATCGTCAAGACCTGTGCAGAATATATGGAGTATAGTGAAAATCGTTGATATGTTGTTGCTCCATATTTTAGATGATAAAGATTTTATAAATCGGAAAGAATAATATTTTGACTCCAAACTTCTGATAAAATTCATTTAGATATCCATCATTCGTAGGTGTGGAGGTAAAAGAATGCTCAAAGAAGACCCTGATTATATTTTTCGTCATGATGCCCAACCAGAAGTTGTTCATGATTTAGCCGATGTAGATGAAAATTCCACCGAGTTGTTAATCACAGGAAAAACAAAAAATATTGAAAGGTTGAACTCTTTTTCTAACCTCACGAAATTGTGGATTTACAAAGTGAGCCAAAAGGAATTCAATACGATCTTGAGCTTAGTTAATCCCAAAATGCTCTATATGCGTGAACTGAGAGTAGAAGATTTATCAATCATCAGTTCTCTTCAAGATGTTGAGGTATTGGCACTTGAATGGAATACAAAGGCACAAAGTTTATGGGATCTATCAAAAAACACTTTTTTAAAATCTTTATCCTTAACAGATTTTTCAAAGTTGAATGACATAGCCCCTTTGCAAAAAAACACTGGTTTAGAATGGTTGCAATTGTCAGGCGGGATTTGGAATACATTAAATTTAAATACTCTACAACCTTTAAGATACCTTAAGAATTTAAAATATCTGTGCTTATCAAATATAAAAGTGAAGGACGAGTCTTTAGAACCAATATCGGCATTAGAGGGACTCAAGGAACTTGACATTTCAAACCAATTCCCGACAGAAGAATACGCTAGATTATCCGTAACCCTTCCAAATACGAAGTGTGATCGTTTTGCACCATACATCTTTTTATCAAGTCCTATTGTAGATAAAGATGTAATGGTAATTGGAAAGCGGAAACCGAAATTAAATTCAAAAGTAGATGGGGAAAAATTACAAAAATACGAAAAACAATTTAAAGCGTACCAAGAAAAGTATAAAAATTAACTTAAAAAGCAATGGATAATCTATTCCATTGCTTTTTCTATTACGCAAACAACTTCAGCCCAACGACGCCAATCACAATCAGCAGCAAGCTGAGGATACGAATCATGTTTTTCGGCTCTTTAAATAGAATCATATTAAACAAGACAGAACCCGCTGTTCCAAGTCCAATCCAAACCGTATAGGCAACGGAGACTTGAACGGAAGAGAACGAGGCGTACAAAAACAAAAAGGATAAGGCAAATCCGCCGACAAATAAAATGCCTGTCGTGAGTTGCTTTTTCTTACTGAACATATTGAGACCAATGGTTCCGCCAATTTCGCAGGCAGAGGCTAACAGTACAAAAAACCAGCCCATTTATACCGCTTCTCCTTTCTGCTCATGTGCATCTCCATCAGACACTTTCAATCCAATAATTCCGAGAATTAAAATGCCCATAAATAAAAGCTTTTCTAATGAAAACGAACCGCCGAACAGCGCATAATCCATCAAAGACGTACCAATCGTTCCAACTCCGGCAAACACGGCGTACACAGTCCCAGTCGGCAGCTTCTCGCAAGCTTTCATTAAAAAATAAAAATCAACCGGGATCAGGCAGATAATGATCCCCCACTCCCACACAGCATCAGCTCTATTTAAACCAAACACCCAAAGTAATTCAAATAAACATGTGAGTGCAACATACATCCAGCTTTTTTTCATCGTATTTCCTCCTAAAACTGAAAACTGACGATTCGTCATTTTGAAGCCAAAAAAGAGCGTACAGCAAGTGCTGTACTAAGTTAAGGTGTCTCTATGCCGAGTGCGTAAAGAAGGAATTGCTTGACCTCTCGCTTTTGAATCAGAACCTCTTCTGTATCTGTTTCTGTAAATAAGTACATTTGCTCAGCTGATGATTCAAGTAAACCGATAATGAATTTCGCAGCATATTGACAATTCAAGTTCGCACGGACTCTTTTGTCCTGCTTTGCCTTTTCTAAAAAAGAAGCGACCCATTTGTAAATCGGCTCATAAATATCTTCCCATTCCTTTAAATGCTCGGTGGCAGCTAAGCCTGAGTAGGTGAGGGCAAGGACATCACGGTATTGCCTTGTAAAAGCGAAAATGAATTCAACAAGCGCATCTGCTTGATCGAGGACATCTGCATGCTGAGTGAGTTCCTTTTCAATGGCAGGTACCATCTGTGCAATCAGATGTTCAGCGATGGCAGGCATGACAGACAGCTTTGAAGGAAAATATAAATAAAAAGTTCCTTGCGCTACTCCTGCTGCTTTCACAATATCCGAAATGGTCGTCTTTTCGATTCCTTTTTCTTTAAACGCGTCAATGGCAGCAAGCATAATCTTATCTCGTTTCGACACATCATCACCGACCTTAAATGACTGAATGTCAGTCAGTTTAGCGGAAAAATGACGATTTGTCAATATGGGTTTCTCGTCATTGAATAGGAGAATAAGTGATGAATAGATGCGGGCAGGCCTGAATAAGCTGTAAATATGGTCAAGCATGATGTGAGAAAGGGGCAGCTCTCCGTATGACATACAGTGCGATGTTTTCCATGACTTATTTTCTCTTGCTCGTCCCGCTCTATTTACATATGAGATACAGACAGGCGAAAAAACAAAAACGATTTATCTATTTACGAACTGAAATCGTTCTTGCCTGTCTGTTTATGTATACAAATGTTTTATTATATTTGACGGTCTTTCCTAATCGGTTTTCCGCTCCAAGGGATCAGGTGAGTGTCAACCTCATGCCTTTGCAGTCCATTTATCAAAATCTCCATGCCTATCATCATGGCTATCCCAATCTTGTTTTTTTAAATTTGGCAGGGAACATTTTGTTATTTGTGCCACTTGGTTTTTTTCTTTATCAAGCATTCCGAACCTTGCGCTGGCAAAAGGCAATTCTTGCTGGCTTTTTCTTGTCAACAATAATTGAAGTGCTTCAATGGATATTCTCGCAATCTGGTATGATTACAAGAAGCAGCGATATTGATGATATTCTCTTAAATACACTTGGCACAGCGCTAGGTTGTATGTTGTATCGGATGTATCAACGAAGGAAGGAGAAAATCAAGTGAAGCGAGTTTGTATCATTCCATGTGGGGCGAAGAAAATGTGGGACGTCCATCCAGAGGCAGGGAGCCAGCCGGCGAACCTCGTTTATTTAAGTCCGCTGCATCAGCGTACGAAAAGCTATGCCCGAACGTTCTTTTCAGACTACCTAATCATTTCAGCGAAGCATGGATTCTTAAAGGCAGATGATATTATTCATGAAAATTATGATGTGGCTTTTGGTACACCGCATACTGATCAGATAACAAGAGAAGCACTAAGTCAGCAATTTCATGAAAAACATCTCACTGCATATGATGAATTAGTGATACTAGGTGGAAAGAAATATCGAAAGGTAATCGATCCGTTATTACTTCCTCATCAGACAGCGATTTATCCGCTGGCTCCATATAAAGGAATTGGCTATATGCTTCAGGCGTTAAAGCAAGCCGTTGAGACAAAAGTAGAACTTCCGCCGCATATTTAACGTATTCACATCTACCGGTAAGCAGGGTTTTGATCATTCAAAAGAGAATGAATGAAGTAGCGATGCTGATTGTTTCATATCTTTTCAGCAGCCACTTGGATGTCCGCATCGCTTATTAGAGTGGCTATATGAAAAAGGGGGCGTATGAACATGACAACCATCTATTTAGCTGGTGATTCAACCGTTTCATCTTATCCAGATCGTCCTGTTCAAGGAGGATGGGGAGAGTTTTTACATCGCTACACAGCGCAGGGTGTGAGCGTCGACAACCGCGCAATCGGTGGAAGAAGCTCAAAAACATTCATTGAAGAAGGACGGCTTGATAAAATATTGGCTGACATTCAGCCTGGGGACTGGCTGTTTACACAAATGGGGCACAATGATGCTTCAACGGAGAAGCCCGAACGGCATACAGATCCTTTCACAACGTATAAAAGCTATTTGTCTCAATATATTCACGGAGCAAGAGCGAAAGGAGCTACACCGCTTTTATTAACGCCAGTCGGCCGCTTTCATGAAAAAGACGGAGAATATATCAATGATTTCCCTGATTACTGTGCCGCTATGAAAGAACTAGCTGATGAAGAAGAAGTCCTTCTTGTAGATTTAAATACGGCAAGCCTTCAGTTTTATCAAATTTCCGGCATAGAGAAAACGACTTCTTACTTTATGCTGTCAACAGGCATAGAGGATCGCACGCACTTTACAAAAGAAGGAGCAGATGCGATTGCAAGGCTTGTTTCGCTGGAATTAAAGGACCTTGGATTAACGATTGTGTGATGGATGACAGGACGAGAAAGCGCTCGTCCTGTTCTTTTTTTGCAGAAAGCTATTGATTCCCTTCACCAGAGTAGACTACAATAGGTACATATGATAATGAGAATCAATATCACTTATAAATAGATCAATCGATGAAAAAACGGAGGGACTCAAATGACAGATCAGCTTGAATTGTTTGACGTCACCATTATTGGCGGCGGTCCAGCAGGAATGTACACTGCCTTTTATAGCGGGATGCGGGATTTAAAGACGAAGGTACTGGAGTATAACGAAAGCCTTGGCGGAAAAATCCTCCTCTATCCTGAAAAAGTCATATGGGATGTGGGTGGTTTGCCACCAACAAGAGGTGAACAACTGATTCAGCAGCTAGAAACGCAGGCGAAAACATTTGAACCAGAGATTGCGTTGAATCAAAAAATCACGCAATTCGAGCGGGATGAGAATGGTCATATCCTGCTGACGGCTGAAAATGGCGATCGTCATTTGACAAAGACCCTCATCTTAGCCATGGGTCACGGAATACCAGTTCAGCGAAAACTTGAAATCGAGCATGCAGACCGTTATGAAGTAACAAATCTTTATTACACCGTACAGGAACTAAAGACGTTTGCAGGGAAGCGGGTGGTCATCTCTGGAGGCGGAGATTCAGCTGTTGATTGGGCAAATGCCCTCGTTCCAATTGCTGAAAGTGTGACCGTTGTGCATCGTCGTGATATGTTTGGCGGACATGAAAAAAACGTCGCCAACATGAAAGCATCTAGTGCTCGCATTCTCACACCGCATGAACTCACAGAGCTTCATGGTCAAGGTGACAAAATTGAAGCCGTCACCATTCAGCACTTAGAAACAGGCGACATCGAACGAATCGAAACCGATGCTGTCATCGTCAACCATGGCATGAAAGGTGATTTAAGTGTTCTATCAGAATGGGGACTCAAGCAAGGTGAGTGGGGACTCATCGAGGTCAATGAAAAGATGGAAACCAATTTACCTGGTGTCTATGCAGTTGGCGACTTATGCACACATAAAAGTAAAGTGCGTTTAATTGCCGGTACGTTTGTTGATGGAGTCAATGCACTCAATAGCGCAAAGCTATACATCGAACCAGAAGCAGAAAAAGTAGCGTACGTGTCTTCACATAATGAACGCTTTAAAGAGAAAAACAAAGAATTACAAACGGCTGGAGCGCGATAATCACCATTCAGTCAGACATTGAAGTGCTAAAATGGTTTATTTTAGCACTTTTTTATATGGAAGGAGAAAGAGAAAATGACCGCCTATACTCATACAATTCTTCGCATGAAAGAAAGCAGTAAACGATCTCTTTCTGTGAAACAAACGGACTCATGGCAAACATCTTCACTGATGTTCTTGACTACGGACGGTGCGGTGAGACTTGACATGGAAGGAATTCGATATGAGCTAAACGCCAAAGACAGTGTGTTGATCCGCTCAGGAATAGATGTCATGGTTCAATCTTTATCGAGCGAGCAAGTGGTGATCTATACTGTCACATTTGACCAATTCACTCTGGCACAAGATGCACAAAATGAATTGGTCTATAAGGTGAATCACGATAATCTCCCTGATAACGGGGAAGTGGTGAAAGGCTCTGCCGTCCTTTTTTCTTACATCAAACAAATACAGACGAGCCAAATCATACAAGAACAGGCGAAATGGCTGGAAGAAATCATGTTCATTTTCCGCAAACAATCCAAGCCATACAACGAAAAAGTGCATTATTCGATTAACATGATCTTGCAGTATATGGCTGAGCATTATGATCAAAAACTAACAAGAAAAGACTTAGCTCATAAGATGGGGTTTCATGAGAGTTACTTTTCTACCTTTTTCAAACAAAGTATGGGGATGAGTGTGACAGAATACATTACACAAATTCGAATAGACGAAGCCAAAAAACGTCTTCTGCAAACAGACGATCAAATTCAAATCATAGCACGGCAAGTCGGGTATGCAGACAGTTTATATTTCAGCAGGAAGTTCCGTCAAAAAACAGGGAGAACGCCCAGTCAGTTTCGAATGAACCGAAGACCAGAGCGTATTGCTGCTTTTCAATTTGTCGGGTCATTGGTTGCAATAGGCATTGAGCCTGTTTGTATTGACGAAGAAACCTATCTCCATTCAGATATACTGAAAGAACAACTGGCCGGTTCGCTCGTCATAAATGAACATACGCCTGATGACGTCTTTAAATCACTTCAATTAGATGTCATCATCGTCCCTAACTATTATTATTCAAAACCTGCATTGATCAAGCGGTTGGAGCAAATCGCACCAGTTCTTGTTCTGCCATACGTCGGTCATCATGCTGTACCAGAGGTACTGTCTATAGGACGCCTTTTAGGAAGAGAAAATGAGGCAAACGATTGGGTGAAGCGATTTGAACAGCATAGTCAACAGGCAAGAAACACCCTGTCTTCCTTTAGAGAAAAAGGCGAGACCGTTGCAATCTATGAAATGAGAGGACATGACAAAGTGTATATGTGGTCCTATGAGGCAAGAGGGGCCTTCTATCTTTACGAAACGCTTGGCTTAAAACCTCCAAAAGCCATTTTAGAAGAAGTTCTTCTTCCTAATCAACATACAGTCATTCCTTTAGAGAGACTTGGAGAATACGAGGCGGATCATATGTTTTTTATTGTCTCTGACCAATATGGGTGGTATAAGCAAATGGACAAGCGAATGGAAGAAAGTGATGTTCTTCGTCAATTATCGGCTGTGAAAAATGGTACCTTTTATCCAGTAAAACTGGAGGAGTTTCGATTTGATGAAGGAGAGCGTGCACTTCTTTTGATGGACCGGTTTGTCTCTCTATTGACACAGCCAGCCTATCCAACAATTGTCCATATGTAAGTTGCGAGAATCCTCCATAGACCACTACGGGTGAGGTTGATAGAATACATGAGACTAGTAATTGATAACTATTCTCATTTGTAGTGGCGAAAATGAAGGAGGAATATGGAGATGAAAAAGACGTATTGGATATGTGCTGTCATTCTTCTAATGATATTGACGGCTTGTGGCAATAAAGAACAAGCCAAAACAGCAGAATCAAAGCAAGAAACGAAAACGGTTGAAACAGTGAAAGGAAAGATAGAGATTCCAGCTGAACCTAAACGAATTCTCGTAGATGGATATTTAGGGAGTGTGATTGCACTTGACGTTCAGCCTGTGGGATCGACCACGCAGGATTTAAAGAACGTACACTTAAAGGACAAGATAAAAGGAATAGAGGACATCAGTGACGAGCGTTCAGCTGAAAAAGCACTTAGCTTAAAGCCTGATCTGATTATCACAGCAGTACAGGATGAAAAAGTCTATGATGTGTACAAAAAAATAGCGCCTACCATCGTGTATCCTTACGGTTCTTTCAAAGATGCACATGAAGAATTAACGACGCTGGCAAAAATTTTAAATAAAGAAGAGGAAGGAAAAGCATTCCTCACCGCCTTCGATCAACGAATCGAGGCTGCTAGGAAAAAAGTGAAGTCTGCTTTAAAAGAGAATGAAACGGTCTCGATCATGGGCGCTTTTAAAAATGATGTCTATGTATATGGTAACGGAATTTATCGAGGCGGGCAGGCATTATATCAGCAATTACAAGTAAACCCGCCAAAACAGGTCAGAGATACGATTTTAAAAAGTAAGACAGGGTATGAAGTCATTTCTTATGAAACCCTTCCTGAATATGCAGGAGATTACATTTTCATTGATGAAAGCAACGGCGGAACATTTGATAAAAACAATTCTATTTGGAAGAGTCTAGAATCTGTCAAAAAAGAGCAGACCTATCAAATGGATACAGAGTTCTTCTGGCCTTACGATCCGATTGCAGTAGCCAATCAAGCGGAAGAGTTTGCTGACATATTGACAGAAATGTCTGATCGGTAGGAGGTCTGTCAATTGTTAAAGCGTTTCTTCTCATACTACAAACCATATATGGGGCTGTTTATATTAGATTTTTCCTGTGCGGTACTGGCAGCCTTACTCGAATTATCCTTTCCCCTTGCCATCAGTAAAGTGATGGACGATTTGCTGCCAAATGGTGATTGGGACGCCATTTGGTTTTGGGGCATTCTGCTCCTCGTTTTATACGTGATCAGTTCTACGATGCATTATGTCGTGACCTATTTTGGGCACAAATTAGGCATTAATATAGAAACGGATATGAGGAATCAGCTATTTTCTCATGTGCAAAGAATGTCCTTTCGCTTCTTTGACAAAAAGAAAACGGGAAAACTCGTGTCCCGTATGACAAATGATTTAATGGATATTGGTGAAATTGCGCATCATGGCCCGGAGGATTTATTTATCGCTATCATGACACTCACGGGTGCCTTTGGCTTGATGCTGTCGATTAATTGGCAGCTGGCAGTTCTCACATTTATTGTCGTTCCATTCTTGATCGGATTATCCGTCTACTTTACGAAAAAAATGTCTGCTGCTTTTGATAAAATGTTCTCGAGTATTGGTCAATTCCATTCACGTGTGGAAAACAATATTAGTGGCATACGGGTTGTGAAAGCATTCGGAAATGAATCACATGAAATGGACCGATTTATTGAACATAACGAGCAATTTAGAAAGACAAAGCTAACCACATATCAAATGATGGCTGTGCATACCGCTGTCAGTCATTTTCTTATTAAGAGTGTGACAGTGTTTGGCCTTGTATGCGGCGCATGGTTTGTGCTGCAAAAAAATATGACGTATGGGGAATTTGTGTCATTTGTACTATTAACAGGCATCTTCTTAGGACCCATTCAACAAATCAATGCAGTCATTGAAATGTATCCAAAAGGTGCAGCGGGCTTTAAACGATTTGCATCACTCATCGATCAATCGCCAGATGAAAAGGATGCGGATGATGCCATTGAAGTTGATCAGTTAAAAGGGGATATCGTTTTTGAGCACGTGTCTTTTCAATATGAATCAGACAAACCGGTTCTTCATGACATCAATCTTGAGGTGAAACAAGGAGAGACCATTGCGGTCGTAGGTCCCTCTGGTGCTGGGAAATCGACGCTTTGCAGTTTGCTGCCACGTTTTTACGAATGGCAGGAGGGTACCATTACAATTGATGGCATAGAGACAAGAAAGATGACACTGCCTTCGCTGCGGAGACAAATTGGTGTCGTCCAGCAAGATATTTATTTATTCCATGGGACTATCCGAGAAAACATTTTATACGGAAAACTCGATGCATCTGATGAAGAAGTGTGGCAGGCAGTGGAGAAAGCCCAACTGAAGGATCTTGTAAATAGCCTGCCAAATGGGCTTGATACGATCATCGGTGAACGCGGAATGATGTTATCTGGCGGACAAAAACAGCGTATCTCCATTGCACGTATTTTCCTTAAAAATCCGCCAATTTTTATTTTAGATGAAGCCACATCTTCTCTGGATACGGAGACAGAATCCTTTATTCAGGGCTCACTTGAAGAACTATCTGAAGGACGAACCACGTTTATTATTGCGCATCGCCTAGCGACCATCCAGCATGCTGACCGGATTGTGGTTTTAACAAAAGAGGGCATCAAGGAGCAAGGCAGGCATGAAGACCTGCTGGAAATGGACGGGATGTACCGGCGTTTGTATGAAACACAATTTAGAATGTAAAAGAGGAAAAGCCGGCATATTGCCGGCTCGGCGTGTAGACAAACCCTCGCATTCGGTGTCAGTCCTGCGCTTCGGTGCTCACGAATGTCAAATTCGCTCCGCGCCGATGCTCGTCCTTCCTAGGGCTGCAAAGGTTTTCTATCACGCTGAAAAGAAGACAAAGGGCTAAAATAAAGTTCATTTTAGCCCTTTGTCAACAATCTGAAGCCGGCATATTGCCGGCTTTTTAGCGTGTGATCATCATCCGACCATTAACTGCGGGGGGCAAATAACATCACACTGACACCAGCTAAACAGATCAAAGCACCCATCCAGTCATAGAAATCAGGGGTTTTGCGATCGACCCACCAGCCCCAAAACACAGCGAGAACGACAAAAACACCGCCATAGGCCGCATAAACCCGCCCAAAGGTCGGGAACTGCTGGAATGTAGGGATGACGCCGTAAGCGACCAAGATGAGGCTACCTGCGATTCCATAGCTGACGGGTTTTGCTTCACGCAGCCACAGCCAGACAAGATAACCGCCACCTATTTCAGCCAGACCAGCTAATAAAAAAAGAACAATCGTTACAATCATTTTCGGACACTCCAGTTCTCCTGTTTCGTTCTATTATGACATGATGAAAGGATGCGTTCTACCTGATGTAAATTGAGAGCCTGACGAGAGTTTGCTAAAATCAACTGAACAGTGAATGAAACACATGGATGCTTGACTTTCAATGAGGCGGGTGATCCAAATGGTCCATCCATCCGTTTAGTAAGTACATTCTCATGAGGAACACATTTCCTTTTTCAGCGCTCTTTTTTTCTCCTTGAAAAAAGAGTAAAGTACAAAGGAGGCTTATCTCAGCAATTTGAGTGATGAGCCATACGTGAAGATTTCATGATGAATGCATAATGCTCTTTCTCATGAAAAAGGAAGGAGATGACCATGGACACACTGAAGGATTTTGAGCTGTATCACAAGATCAAACATGATCGACATAAGCCCTCGCTTGAATTATTGTAC
Source organism: Bacillus sp. iso_77 (assembly GCF_056173625.1). NCBI lineage: Bacteria > Bacillati > Bacillota > Bacilli > Caryophanales > Bacillaceae > Bacillus > Bacillus sp. iso_77. The sequence goes on from NZ_CM149683.1 coordinate 834,173, forward strand.
GATCGCTATGAACGTGTGTTATATTCGTTTATTTATAAAATGACTGGAAACCGTGAGCTGGCGGAGGAAGTGCTTCAAGAAGTCTTTATCAAGCTCTGGCGCGGCATAGGAGAATACAATACAGATAAAGGGAAATTTTCCTCATGGTTATTTATGATGTCACGAAACACGGCAATCGATCTATTAAGGAAACACCGAAATGAAACAGCTCTTGAAGATGAGCATATTGAATACTTGGCAGATCATCAAGAAGATGTGTCAAAAGAAGTAGAATTTAACGAAGAAAAACAAATCATACGTGAAGCAGTATCAACATTGTCGAAAGAACAGCAAACCATCATCGAAGATGTCTATTTTAAAGGAATGACACAAAAGAGCATTGCGGAAAAACTAGGCATCCCTATTGGAACGGTGAAGGGAAGAGTTCGATTGTCATTGAAGCATTTACGAACGAAACTGTCTCGCGGAGGAAAGGAGGAAGAGGCATGACTCAGTGTAAACATCAAGTCATTGATTACTTTAACGGGCATTTACAAGGAGAAGAAAAGACGCAATTTGAAGAACACATCAAACATTGCTCGGCTTGCAAAGAAGAGCTTGAAGAACTGACATCGCTCATGTCTGATATTCCGTTTCTAGCAGAGGACGAAACGCCTCCGGCAGGGATGAAAGACCGCATTTTATCAAGAGTATTTGAAGAAGAGATGCGAGAGACAACAATCGCTGCAAAATCGAACCCGCCTCAAGATCTCAAAATAGTTCGTGATGCAAATGAGACGAAACCGCCAATGAAGAAGAAAAATCAATGGCTTTTGCCTCTCGTTGCCGCACTACTTCTCATTTCTGCAGCTGGGAACGTGTACTTCTTAACAAATGGAACAGATCAAGCAGAACAACCTGTCAAAGTTGTTGCGACAAAATCACTGGCATCTGCCGAATCGGCAAAAACAACGGGTGCTTTTTCAGTGATTGAGCATCACGGCAAAAAAGAGCTTGTAGTGAGTGCAGACGGATTAAAAGGCCAGCTTGATTCATCGGCCGTTTATCAAGTATGGCTCATTAAAGGAGATCAGCCTGTTCCGGCCGGTGCCTTTAAAACAGATAGCAAAGGGGAGGGCACCGTCACCTATGCGTTATCTGAAAAAGAAGCAAACGAATCATGGGATACTGTGGCTGTCACCCTTGAACCAAAAAAGGATAACAAGCTTCCGCAAGGCCCTGTCGTACTGAGTGCTGCATTTTAAGCTTGATTCATGAAGGATGCCTTTTTCAGGGCATCCTTTTTTGATAGGCAGAAGGAACCTTATGACAAATGAGACGTACTACATATAGAGGTGAGACACATGCAGCGATACATAGAAAAACAACTATTTCTCTTATCAGGTAGACACGCATTTACCGCATTTTATTTTTTGGTGATCCCATTCATTATAAAAGATCTTTTTAAATCAACTCCTTTACTTATGGTCATGATCGCTCTTTTTATCATTCATCATTTAGTGACAAGTATCGTATGGTTTTATAAATCAAGAAACATTCGAAAGCGTCAATCAGGTGACCTAACCAAACGGGGACATCTCGTTGTCCAGATCATGCAGAGGCTCGAACAGCTCATGATGCTCGGTTTTGTGATGGTATTGATCAGTGGATGGATGCAGGGAGACATTGTGACGCTATTATTCACAATTTTTCTGTTCATCGTCGTTTTCTTACAGCACATTCAGTTTTATTATGTTCAGTACTTTTTTAAATCGAGCGGCTGGTTCACCTATGTCCTCTCTTTACAAAAGGCTCGTCCTTCTTACATCATGAGGGAACGAAGGGCTTTGAAGAAATCCTAAATGTGCAATCGCTTGCTGACTGATCCATCAGCAGCAGAAATGTATGATAAAATGTGGAAAAGAAGCATGGAGAAAGGGAGTGCGAGCGAGTGAAAGCAGTTGGATTATTTGAGTATTTGCCAATTGAGCATGAACAAAGCTTGATCGATCAGGAGGTGGCAAAGCCCAAAGCAGCTGGCAAGGATATTTTGGTGAAAGTAGAGGCTGTGTCGGTGAATCCAGTGGATACAAAGGTGAGGTCACCGAAGAATCAGAAAGAAGATGAATTGAAAATTCTTGGCTACGATGCAAGCGGTACGGTGGTGGAAGTGGGCGAAGCGTGTACGTTGTTTCAGCCGGGTGACCACGTCTATTACGCAGGAGATATCACGCGACAAGGCTCAAATAGTGAATACCAGCTTGTGGATGAGAGAATTGTGGCGAAAAAGCCTGCAAATCTCTCTTTTGCTGAAGCAGCTGCCATGCCTCTTACAACAATTACGGCATATGAAGCGCTATTCGACCGAATGCATATGAAGCGGAATGCAGAAGGCTCGACCTTGCTGATCATCGGTGGTGCAGGCGGAGTGGGCTCTATCGCCATTCAACTCGCCAAATTAGCAAAGGCGACTGTGATCGCCACTGCATCAAGACCTGAAACAAATGAATGGTGTCTCTCATTAGGGGCTGATCATATCATTGACCATCACCAGCCGCTCTTAGCGCAGCTTCAGGAAAAAGGGATTGGCGAAGTGGATTACATTTTATGCTTAAATGATACAGATGGCCATTTCAAAGGGATGGCAGAAGCGATTAAACCTCAAGGGACGATCTGTACCATTGTTGAAAATCAGCACCATTTAGACATTCAATTACTCAAAAATAAAAGTGCTGCATTTGTATGGGAATTCATGTTCACACGGCCGATGTACAAAACCTCGGATATGATGAAGCAGCATGAGCTTTTAAAAGAAGCGAGTACATTATTTGAAGAGAAGAAGTTAAAACATACATTAACAAAGGTGCTCAGCCCCATCAATGCCGCCAATTTGAAGCAGGCACATCAAACACTTGAGCAAGGGAAGATGATAGGTAAATTTGTTCTAGAAGGATTTTAAGGAGGGGCAGCAGATGACATCATTACAATATCCGATTGGCTTATACGAACCGGTGGACCAACAAACGAAAAAGCAGCTGGAGGCATGGATTGATGAGTTGGCACTCATTCCTCAAAAGTATGAAGAGGCAGTTGTCCCATTGACAAATGATCAGCTGGATACCCCATATCGGCCAGGAGGATGGACCGTTCGTCAGCTCATTCACCACGTAGCGGACAGCCATCTGAACGCCTACTTGCGATTTAAACTTGCGCTGACAGAAGAAACACCGCACATACGTCCATATGATCAGGAGGCATTTGCTTCACTTCCTGATAGCAAGGCGCCTATCAGCCTATCACTGCCGTTAATCAGCAGTCTGCATCGCAGGTGGGTCACATTACTTCGCGAGATGACAGAGGAAGATTTCAACGCTGCATATTACCATCCAGCCGATCAACAAACGGTGTCCTTATATGATGCAACAGGAATGTACGTCTGGCATTCACAGCATCATCTCGCCCATATCACGGAATTAATCAAAAGAAATCAGTGGAAGTAAAGGAGTCAACACATGTCTAGTAGAAGAATTGTCGGCGCTATGTTTATCTGCACGGCGGCATTGTTTTATATAGCAAAATTCGTTTTGTTTGAGATTCGTTATGGTGGAAATGTAGGCGGAGAAAGAACGATTGAGGAACTGGAAGATATACTCCCAGGCGGTACGTGGATCAGCATCATTTTTCTCATTATCGGTTTAGGTTATCTCTTGTGGGATGACCGGGAAGTCATTCGTCAATATCTTTTCACCCCAGATAAACAAGGAAAAGAAGAATTAAAAAAGACGGACCTCAAGTGACCGTCTTTTTTTCTTTTTTATCCACGTTCGGGACGAAGTGCTTTTTCTAAAATAGCTAGACCTTCATTGACTTTTTCTTTTTCTTCGTCATTGAGCCGTTGCAGGGAATTTTTAATTTTTTCATGCCCTTTTTGATAAATACTTCTGAAAATATTTTTCGCTTCCTCTGTCAATTCTACGACAATGATTCGACGGTCACGCTCAGAATGCTTTCGTTCCACAAAGTTCGATTGTTCTAACCGATCAAGCAGCCCTGTCATATTGGACAAAGAAGCCCCCATTTTTTCAGCAATTTCGGACACCTTAAGAGAGCCATGGTTATTGAGCAGCATGAGCACCTTCATTTGAGGCATACTCATATCCAGCTTCATCCATTCAGAAACATCTCCAAGTCCTGCAGCAGTGAGTACTTTCATATACAGCACCCATGTCTTTTTTTCCTCAGGAGATAGGATTTCCTCTTTTAGTACGGTGGTGTCATGAATATTATATTCCACGCTTGTTCACTTCCTTTAAGCGGCTCTTTTCTTTATATTACTGATTTTTACTTCTAATTGAAAGTATCATGAAGCTTTTGAATGTTAAACTGCATGAATTAAGTGGTATTTGTTGTATAATAATGGTCAGTTGAAATTAATGAAGCAACTTAGAAAGTTGGGAAAAACATGTGGAACAAAAAAACGGGTATGACGATCTTAAAAATGCTCTTTCCGATCGTGATCATCCTTGTCTTAATTTTTGTCGCCAAGCAGGAGCTGAGCGGCCTTTCCATTAAAAAGACGTTTTATATTATTGACAGCTTGAATCGAATGGACTTGTTTATTCTTGTCTTTCTTGGACTTGTCGCTGTTTTATCCATGTCCTTATATGATTTTATTTTAAGAAAAAGCCTTAATATGCCTATCAGCGGCTGGAAAACGATCCGAATTTCTTGGATCGCCAACTCCTTTAATAGTGTGCTTGGTTTCGGTGGTTTATCAGGAGCAGGGCTTAGAACGCTTCTATACAAGGAATACATAACAGATACGAAAAAACTGCTGAAAGGCATTGCCCTTTTAACATCCTCTGTTCTGCTGGGCTTATCTATTTTCAGTGATTTGATTTTAGTTAGGGTCCTGCCTGTTGAAAGTATTATTAGTCAGGAGCCGTGGTTATGGGCATTTGTCATTATTTTTGCTTGTATTGTGCCCATTTACATCATCATGGCGTCCATTCGAAAAAGCTCGATTGAGAGCGGTGAAAACGGACTGAAGCACCCGATCTATGCTTATATTGGTGCATCGTTTTTAGAGTGGCTGGCAGCTGGTCTTGTCATGTACATGGCTGTTGTCTCTATGGGGATGAACGTTGATGTCCGTATTGTATTAGGCGTCTTTGCGATTGCGTCAATCGGCGGTTTAATCAGTATGGTTCCGGGCGGATTTGGTTCGTTTGATCTGATCTTTTTACTCAGTATGCAATACATTGGGTTTGATAAAGAGATGGTACTGACAGCGCTTGTATTGTACCGCTTCGTTTACTCCATTTTCCCGTTTATTCTTGGACTTTGTCTAGCGGCATACGATTTAACTGGAACAACACTCAGGCGTCTTGAAGGCAATCCGAGAATGGCGCCTGCTATTGAAACAACAAACGTCTTAATTGTGTTGCACCGAGCTCTGCTCATCCGTTTATTGTACGGATCTTTGTCCATTTTAACGTTTGGAAGCGGTTTGCTCATTATGGCTTCAGTTGTGCTTCCTGTTGATCGTTTAGGTGTGATCACAACCATTCCACGCTTTTTGTTATCAGGATTTAATGGTCTTTCTTTAATGTTCGGGATCATTTTAATGATTTTGTCCATTGAAGTGTATAAAAGAACGAAACGGTCTTATCTATTGACAATGATTGCCCTAGCAGGCGGCTTTGTGTTTACTTTACTAAAAGGGTTTAACCTGAGTTTGATCTTTATATTGCCGGTCATCATGGTGGTATTTTTCTCGCTTCGAAATCAATTTGTGAAGCAGCAGGCGCCTTATTCTTTGAATCAGTTTGTGGCCGCCGCCGCCGGATATTTACTCGTGTTGTTTAACTATAATGTCATTGGGAACTTCATTTGGATGAAAATTGGTCATTTCCTAAGCAAGGACTATTTGGTTCATAATGAACGGCATATCACGATGACCAGTATGATTGCTTTAATTGGCGTCCCTCTTTTCTTTTTCATTAGTAAATTGATTTTTAATAAAAAAGCAGTTCCAATCGGCGAAGAAGCCGATGAAGAAAAATTAAAAACTTTTCTCGAAGAAAAGGGAGGAAATGCTCTTAGTCATCTAGGTTTTTTGGGAGACAAAAAATTGTTTTTCTCAAGTGATGGAGAGGCAATGCTTCAGTTTGGCCGGATTGGCCGTTGCGTTATTGTGCTTGGAGATCCTTCTGGGCGTAAAGCCTCATATCCGCTTGTACTGGAAGAATTTTTGGAGCAGACAGAAAAAGCAGGCTATCGTGTCGCTTTTTATCAAGTAGAACGTGAAGGAATGGCGCTTTATCATGACCTAGGTTTTCACTTCTTTAAGCTTGGGGAAGAAGCCATGGTCGATTTAGAAACGTTCTCTTTGTCAGGAAAGAAAAAATCAAACTTACGTGCTGTCGCAAATAAATTTGAACGAGAAGGCTATACGTTTGAAATGCTGGAGCCGCCCTTTTCAGAGGAATTGATCTCAACCTTAAAACAAATCTCTGACAGCTGGCTGGGCAAGAAAAAAGAAAAAGGATTTTCATTAGGCTATTTCCATGAAGACTACCTTCAAAAAGCACCGATTGCGATTTTAAAGGATGAACAAGGACAGATCATATCTTTTGTGTCCTTAATGCCGATGTATCAAAAAGGAGAGATATCCATCGACCTCATGCGTCATATGCATGATGCACCGAACGGGATGATGGATGCACTCTTTATCCACCTTTTTCAATGGGCGAAAGAAAAAGGCTACACATCCTTTAACATGGGAATGGCGCCATTATCGAATGTAGGCACGTTCCACCAGTCTTTTCTGACAGAACGTTTGGCGAGTGTCATCTTCAATAACGTCAGATATATGTATAGTTTCAGCGGCTTACGGTCGTTTAAACAGAAATATAAACCAGAATGGCGCGGAAAATATTTAGCGTATAAAAAGAATACATCACTGCCTGTCACAATGGTGCTCGTCACTAAGCTGATAGGAATGGACCCAAATCGAAAACGGCGTCCATAAGTCCAAAGAACCTTTACCTTTCACTAGGTGAAGGTTTTTTTAGACAAAAGAATAGCAAAAGTGGTAAAGTTGAAGGGTAAGGGGGATGTTCACATGACACTAAATGAATGGTTTACAAAGGGATTAGCTGAACGTACATATGTACACAACATGGAGAAAAATCGTGAAAACTTACTCACGGTGTACAACCAGTACGCAATTCATCAAAAGGAAAAAGAGCTGCTTCAAAAACTTCAAAAGAAAAAGCTCAGAGCGCTTGTGATTACAGCAGATTGGTGCGGTGATGCGATGGTTAATGTACCTATTTTCATGCGTATTGCAAATGAAGCACTGATTGATGCGCGCTATTTCATTCGGGACGAGCACCTAGACCTGATGGATCAGTATTTAACGAACGGGACCGCAAGATCGATTCCGATTATCGTCATCATTGATCAGGACGGGAAAGAAGTGGGGAAATGGGGACCTCGCTCAGCAGAAGCTCAGCGCTTTGTCGACGAGAAAAAGCCGGATAAAGATGCACCCGATTTTGAGGAAGCATTTAAAGTGTTTGCGAAAGAAGCCGCACATCACTATACGACAGATCGTTACTTATGGAAAGATATTGAGAAAGAAATAGTAGAAGTTTTGGCAAAAATATAAACCAAAAGACTACTTCGCCGCAATGGGAAGTAGTCTTTTTTTATCTTGTTTTTGCGTTTTACCTACAAAATACCGCATAAAGATGTAGAAAAACCGCAGAATTCTATCAAATACCGCAGAAAACCGCAAAGCATCACGATTTTCCCAACCACTTTTAGTTGAAAAACCTCATATATGCCATGAAATCAGCTATTTTGCCCTTATCTAAAGGCTCATATAACGCACGTCGGATGGCTTTTTCCCAATACAAGAGGCCCAGCAACTATAGTAATCTAGTTGTAATCTCCTTTGAACGAACTAAAAAAAATAAATGAAGGAAAAGGGCTGGCGATCAATTTATGAAAAAAATCATCTATCTCGATCAAGAAAAAAAGAAGCTCGCTGAATCAAAGAAAAGAGAACAGCGTTCCATCAAATCACTCAGACTGCTTGTGTTTTATGACGGACAAAGTCCTTCATGTGCAAAAGCGATTGACCTGTTGAAATCACTCGATTGGAAAAACCGAATTCACTTTGAATCATTTAGACACTCACAGCTGCTGAGACTGAATAAAATTAGTGAAGAGAAGGCAGAGAAACGAATCGTGTCTATTTCCTTAGCGAAAAATCAAAAAAACTCAGGGATCTATACGTGGCTGAGAATGGCTTGTCACATCCCTGCATTATGGGGAACGGTCCCATTCATTGTACTCAGCATTTGGCTTGGCTTTGGGCAGCATGCTTACGATTATTTTGCGAGAAAACGGTACATTCATTCTGTCGAACAAGTCACCCGTCCCGATACAGATCAACAAAAGACCATCTAATCATAGAAAAAGCATGACCTTCGATCGGCAGAAGGTCATGCTTTTTTATAATACGGGATATATGATGCTAAGTGATCAAGCAGCTTCGTTGTGTAAGACATATATGCACGCTTATCAAGCTCAGAAGCCGCATAGGAAAGCAAGGTTCTAAGAGCAAACAAGTACTCATTGTGGAGCTGATTGTGTTCAAAGTAAGGAATCGCTGCTTCTACTAAATAAGTTTTCAAATCATGAGGATTCTCTTCAATCATCAATTTATAGATTTTAATCATATATAAACAGTTTGGTTGAATACGAGGCTGTTTGAGCAGCTCGTGTATATATGGAAGCGCCTTTTTGCGATCATATTCCGCATACAATGTCGCGATTTCATAAAGCGTTTCACAGTAACGATCTTCTATCTGTTCTTGATTAAAATAATTGAGTGAATCTAGTAAATAAGGCACAGCGGATGAGAAATCGCCTTGGCGTTTTAAGAGAACCCCGTAATAAAAATAAGCTGTCATCTTAATATAAGCATCAGGGTGAAGCGATGTGTGTAAAATCACTTCTTTTAAATATCTTTTAGCTGTTTGAAAGGCCTTTAATTCCAGTGAGATGACCCCATGAATGAGTGTACAATGAATGACCCGCTTGAAATTATTTTTTTGTCTATACAAATCCATTGCTTGATGTGTGGCCTCAAGCGCATCACCGAGATGCCCCATGGCTCCAAGTGCTTTTGCATAGTGATAATACAGGTCGCTCTGTTCAACAGAAGCGTAAGAAAAGCAGCTTTCAAGTCTTTTCAATCCTTCTTCGAGTTGACCGATTTTAATCTGGTGGATGCCATCTAGATATTCAAACGTTTCTTTTTCTGTGTCAATAAAGGTTTTTTCAAACTTCTTAAGCACGCGGTGCGTTTTTAAGGCAAGCTGCTGTTTTTCTGTTAATAAATAAAATTGAAATAAGGACAAATGATACTGAATCCCTAAATCTAGCGAAAAGAACTGTTCCTCGTGATGAATGATCATTTCTGCATTTTGCTCTGCTTGATCGAGCGCATAGAAATACATGTTCATCTGAAACTCATCGAGCAATGACAACAGATGACGCGCCTTTTGCGACAGCGTTTCTTGACTAATTCCAAGCCGTTCAAGCAAAAGATTGATCGTATCTTGATTGGCCTCTTTTGAGCCATTTTCAATTTTACTTAAATGAGAGACAGAACAAATTCCTTCTGCCAACTCCGATTGGGTCATATTTTGTTTATAACGATAGAGTTTGATGATTTGCCCAATATTGATTTTCATTCCATTCAGAAGCCTCCCTTCCAATCATGGGTTGAAAGCTTTTTGAAAAAATAGCCGCATTTAACAAAGTGGAAATACCTGAAACCATTTCATCATCTTGGCTTTTTTCTCAAAATTTGTTTAAAACGTAATATGATTGTAACATTACTTGAAAAAGTCAAACAACTTTTTAGCAGAGAGGTGAGGTCTTATTTGCAAACAGCACATGATCATGTTTATAATGTGAATGAGAATCAATTTCAATTAAGGTTGATTGAAAGGATGACATATATGCCAGAAACAAAACAACAAACAGAAGCGTTAACGGTTCGAGACGCTGTCAGATATAGACGATCGATTCGAAAATTCAAAGAAACGCCGGTGAGCATTGAACAGCTTCAGCCATTATTAGAGGACGCAGTCTATGCACCCAATCATAAAATCACGGAACCTTGGCGTTTTTTATATGCAGTGACGGATGAAGCAAAAGAGGTATTTGTTGAGCGGTTTATTGCTTTCTTTAAACGCAACAATCCAGACGCAAAAGAAGAAAAGATCAATCAGTACAGAGATTATTTTTCTAAAGTACCAGCACTTTTACTTGTTGTTCTAAAAGAAGACGAAAATCCAGTTGTGAGAAATGATGATTTTGCCGCTGTGAGTGCGCTCATTCAAAACTTCCAGCTGCTGGCTTGGGATCAAGGAATCGGTATGGTATGGAAGAGCGGCCGTATCTTATACGACAAAGGGTTTCAACAGGATATGGGATTAAAGGAAAACGAACGCTTTGCCGCGATTCTTCACATCGGTTATCCAGAAGAGGTACCTGAGGAAAAGTCACGTCAGAAGGCATCAAGCCTGCTAACTGAAATCAAATAAAAACAGACCTTTTGATAGGGTCTGTTTTTTTTACTTATTGTTTTTTGGCACGCTGATCGGCTGCTTTCATACGTGCCATCGCTTTTACGTCATTCGGATCTGCAAGTTCTTTGGAAAATTCAACATATTCGCCATCCGTCTCTTGTGCCGCAAGCTGGTGGTTGGATTTTTTGTGTTGGTCTTTTTTCAAAGCTTTTCCCTCCTTTACAAGATCACTTTAGTTATGTGCTTGTAAAAGAGGAATATCCGTTTTATTTGTTTCTTTTTTCTGCTGCTCTTTCCGCTTTTTTGAATTCCTGCTGATACAGAACTTCCTGGGTTTTCTTCAGTTTTGAAGTCGGCTGGTGTTCTTTTTTCTTCATCAAAATCGCCCCCTCATCTCATTTTTAATAGGATGGGTGTTTTTGATAAAATTTATTCCTCTGAATGCAAAATCGCTTCTTTTAGCTCAGGGTGTAAAAATTCATAAGAAGACAGCAGTGCCTTTTTCGGCAGAGCACGTTGGCCTTCTAATACAAGCAATGACATGTCGCCAAGTGCGGTTTTGATGACAAAGGACGGCACCTTCAGCCAGTGAGGGCGATGAAGGGTAGATGCAATAGTTTGCCCCAGCTGCTTCATTTGAACAGGATTTGGAGATGTGACATTGAGTGGACCTGATATGTGTTCATGCTCAATGGCATACGCAATGAGGTGTGCTACATCCTCCACGTGAACCCAAGATACCCATTGCGAGCCAGAGCCAATCGTTCCACCGGCAAACAGCTTGTATGGCAAGGTCATAAGAGGAAGTGTGCCTTTTTCTCCTAGCACTACCCCAAAGCGTGTATAAACTGTGCGAATACCGAGCGCCTCAATTTTTTGCCCTTCAGCTTCCCAAAGTTTTGACGTATGACTTAAAAAGTCTGTATCGGCTGGAGGGGCCTCCTCCGTAAAGTCTTCTGTCTTGGAAGTGCCGTAGATACCGACAGCACTTGCTTGAATGAGCACAGATGGTTTCGATTCCTGCGCTTCTATAATGCGTCTCACTTCTTGTGTGGATTGAATACGGCTGGAGAGAATGCCTTTTTTTGCTTTGTCCGTCCAGCGTGTGAAAATGGATTTTCCAGCAAGGTTAATCCATACATCAATCGCAGGCAATTCATGTTCAGGCTTAGCGCCTTCTGTCAGCCACTGCACGTAATGTAAATGATTTTGTTCGGATTCCTTTGGATTTCTTGTTAGAATATATAGATGATGTCCTTCAGCTGCGAGCACCTTTGTGACATGCTGGCCGATAAACCCGGTTCCTCCGGTAATGGCGATATTCAATTGACATCTTCTCCTCTCATATACATACCTATATCTTTCAAGATTTTGAATCAGAAGAAACATCCTGACTGTTTGAAAAAAGGAGTGATCACAGGATGCCCTATATTACGAAAATCTCTGCTCAGAAAAACAATACAGAACGCGTGAACATCTTTCTTGATGAAAAGTACGCTTTTAGCGTTGATCTAGATGTGCTCGTCCAGCATGATTTGAAAAAGGGAAAAGAGCTGGACGAAGCCGATATCATAGAGATTCAATTCGGTGATGCAGTAAAAAAAGGATTTCAGCAGGCCGTCGATTATTTATCGTATCGGATGAGATCAGTGAAAGAAGTCACCGATTATTTGACGAAAAAAGACATACCAGCACCTGCTATTAGTGAAATTATACACAAATTAAAACATTATAAGTATGTAAATGATCTTGAATTTGCAGAAGCGTATGTAAGCACCCACCGAAAAACGAATAGCAAAGGCCCGTCAGTGCTAAAAAAAGAGTTAAAGCTGAAAGGCATAGACGATGACACCATCGAACAAGCACTATCGCAATATCCGAATGATTTGCAGCTAGAGGAAGCAGTGAAACAAGTGCTAAAGCTGGTTAAGAAAGAGAAAAACCGGTCCGCAAAAGAAATTGAACAGCGTATCAAATTGCAGCTTCAGCGAAAAGGATTTTCATTTGATATCATTGATAAAGCCCTTCAAGAATCCTATGATGGACAAGAAGAGGAAAAGGAAGAAGAAGCCCTTCACTATATGCTTGAGAAGGCAAAACGCAAGGTAGGTTATGACGGATCATTTGAGAAAAAAATGAAAGTGAAGCAATTCCTTTACCGAAAAGGATTTGATCTTGATACAATTGATCACGTTTTAGACAAAGGGGAATGACAGATGGAGAAACGCTATAGTGAAATGACAGAATACGAATTAAAGCAGGAGATTGCCGCTCTTTCTGAAAAAGCAAGAAAAGCTGAGCAGCTAGGCATTGTGAATGAATATGCCGTGTTGGAGCGGAAAATTGACATGGCGAAAGCCTATTTATTAGATCCAGCTGCTATTCAAACCAAAACGACTTATCACATCAAAGATACAGACGAGCTGTTTTATGTGGAGTATTTAAATGGTGTTTTTGCTTGGGGCTACAGAGTATCAGCGCCAAATAAAGAAGATGCCCTGCCGATTTCAATGCTTACGCAAAAGGACTGATCCCTAGAGATCAGTCCTTCAGCGTGTAGACAAACCCTCGCATTCTTTGTCAGTCCTGCGTGCTGGTGCTCACGAATGTCAAATTCGCTCCGCGCCAGTACTCGTCCTTCCTAGACTGCAAAGGTTTTCTATCACGCTGAAAAGAAGACAAAGGGCTAAAATCAAGTTCATTTTAGCCCTTTGTCAACAATCTGAAGGACTGATCGTTAGAGATCAGTCCTTTTCTTTACTTCGAACGTTGTTTACGGACGTTGTTCTGAAGTACGATGTCGTGCTGCGTTTGCTGCGTTTCTCCGTTGACCTGAGAGGCAGAATGTTTAGCATTCGCCCATGGTTGAGGGTAAGCGGTTGTTCTTAATTGAACAAAGTCTTCCATATACGATTTCCCATTTGAACTCATATCTCAAGCACTCCCTTTGGAAAAATTAGCGTTTCCCTGATGCCCTCATACGTTCCTGTGGACGTGTATTCGTCTCACCGTTCGGCCTTTTAGACGCATAAGCATCTGTGGCCCCTGGTTCGCCTTCAAACTTGTGATTCACTTGATTTGGAAAGCCCTTTGCTTTATTACGCATACTGATTCCCTCCAAACAATACAAATCATTTGCGTCTTTTGAAGACGTAAGGGTAGTATATGAAAAAAGAGATTTTTTTAAAAAGGCACTTTCTGCTAGATGAAGGAGGAACCAGTATGGAACAATATTTTGAGCGATTAACCGAACAACTAATGGAAAAAAACAATATGCTCACATATGAAGAAGCACGTACATGGGTAGAGCTCCTTTGGAGTGATTTTGAAACAACCTATGCAAAGGCTGGCCGCAAGTATAAAGGACAAGAAACGACTGAACGGATTGTCCGAGAATGGATCGAAAGCTACGGCGCTCAGCTGCATTTATTTCAAAATAAACAATCGAAGGCAAATGAGCATCTGCAACAAAACGACAAAGGGCTGCTGCATTAAAAGGGTTGCCCTTTTCACTTCCACTCATCTTTTTCAATAAACAGGAAAATATATAATTGACCAAACAATTTTATGAAACAATACCCAGTCTGTGATCAAAATTACAGGCTTTTTACAATGGATAAACTTAAAATTACATTAAATTCATGTTGGTGAAAATCACTGGAAATAAAACTCTGATATAATGTAACGATTCAGGATACATGAAATTTATGGATAATAAAAAAGGGTTTCGTTTTCTGACAAAAAAGGAATAATGAACATAACAGACTATGTGAAAAAAGTGAAGAGAAGGTGCGATATGGAACGGGAACTGCTCTCTGTTATAATTCCTTCTTACAATGAAGGTGAAAACATCAGACGAATCTTTGAGGCACTCGAGGAAGAGTTTCGCGATTTTCATTATGACTTTGAAATCATCTTTGTGAATGATGGAAGCAAAGACAATACGCTTCAATACATGAGAGAGCTCTCTCACAAAAGTGCAAAAGTCAAATACATTTCCTTTTCTCGTAACTTTGGGAAAGAAGCTGCAATTTTAGCAGGTCTTGAGCATGCAAAAGGAGAAGCTGCGATCATTATGGACGCCGACCTGCAGCACCCAACGTATTTGATTCAGGATTTTGTTAGAGGCTACGAAGAAGGTTATCATCAAGTCATTGCCAAACGAAACCGTAAAGGGGACAGCAAGCTTCGTTCTTACCTATCATCGATGTATTATAAAGTGATGAACAAGGTGGTCGAAGTGGACTTGCGTGATGGTGTAGGAGATTTCCGCTTAATTTCCCGTCAAGCGATCGACGCATTGCTTCAGCTGAAAGAGGGAAATCGTTTTTCAAAAGGCCTTTTTTGCTGGATTGGCTTTGAAGAAAAGGTCATCTATTATGAAAATGTGGAAAGACAGCACGGTGATACAAAATGGTCACTGAAGAAATTATTTAACTACGGGATTGATGGGGTCATTTCGTTTAACAACCGCCCGCTGCGTATTTGTTTTTATACGGGTATTTTGATCTTATTTCTCTCTTTGATTTACATCGTGGCGACCTTTATTCAAATCGTCAGAACGGGCATCATGGTACCGGGTTATTTCACTTTAATCTCAGCTGTGCTTTTCCTCGGTGGTGTCCAGCTCTTGAGTCTAGGTGTGATCGGAGAATACATTGGCCGGATTTACTATGAAACGAAAAAGAGGCCGCATTACTTAATTCAAGAATCAAATGTCATGGAACAAGAGACAAGCTCAAAAGAACAAGACCGAGTGTTAACGCAGTTATTTAAATAACGTGGAGTCAAATAACCGGCAAGCACGAATCGCTTGCTGGGTTGTTTTGTTTCAATGAACAGTGGATCTTTTGGAGAAAGGATTTAGATGATGAAACGTAGATGGATACTCATTGGAATGTGCCTCATTCTTGCTTTATTAGGACACTCCTTTTTCTTATATGAATATACGCAAGGCCGATATATGACGGGAGATGGAGATGGCATTTCGCAAATGCTCCCGTTTAAAAAGCTGCTGTATGACGAATACGTCAAAGGAAACTTCTTTTATTCCTATCAATTTGGTCTAGGCGGTGGTACATATACGCAATTAGGTTATTATTTTACAACGTCGATGGTCTTTATGGTCACAGTCGCTGTTGTCTGGATGTTAAATGCGCTTCACCTTGTACAGTCAACAGACATTCACTTTTGGGCAAATGCTGTTATTTGGCTGAGTGTGATCAAGCTGACAGTCATTCTGTTCATCGCATATCGTGTGCTCCTTTCGATTGTGCAACATAGGCTGGGGGCGCTGACAGGTGCCGGTATTTACGGACTGTCTATTGTGTACTTTCGACATCAAACGTTTTGGGAGTTTTTCACCGACAGCATGATGTGGCTTCCGCTGCTTGTGCTCGGGGTTGAACGGATTTTTAAAACAGGCAAGCCGGCTTGGTTTATTGCGGCTTGCAGTCTCATGCTGATCAATAATTTTTACTTTGCTTACATTCACTTTATCTTTTTAGCCATTTATCTCGTCTTCAGATATATGATTAAGCTTCAAAGCGAGGAGCGAGGCTGGAAGGTGTTCTGGACCCTTGCGATCTCTACGTTGTTATCGTTTGGGATCAGTGCTGCCTTTTTTATCCCGTCTGTTTACGGCTTTCTCAATAATGTAAGACCGCCGTATGAACAGGCAATTCCTTGGTTTGAGCTGCATGATCATCTGCTGTTTACAAGCAGGGTGTATTTATTGCCGGTCATCTTTCTGATTTGTCTGTTTCTCGTTCCGCTATACCGGAACAGATGGTTTTTCATGTTCACATCGATCAGTGTTCTGCTGATCATTTTTCACTACAGTCCAAAGATGGCGAGCGTGTTTAATGGTTTTTCTGCACCGCAGTACAGATTTGAATACATTCTTGCTTTTACAGTCGGAGCAGTCGTAGCCATCACCATCAAGCATTTCTCGCAAATGGAGTGGAAGTGGAAAAAACGTGCGGTTTTAGGCGCTTGGATTGTATTCCTTCTCGCAGTCGCCCTTTCAGAACGAGCAAAGGGAAATATGGATGTTGTTGTATTTACCGGAATAGGACTGCTTGTGATCAGCTTGTTCTTCCTCTCGATACATGCGGGGAAACGTCTGCACCTTCGTTTCTTTTCAGCTGTGCTCATCGTTGTGAGCTTACTGACAGCAGGCGTGTATCAGCAGGGCTACTTATTTGAAAGAAGCAATATTAAGAGCGTATCAGATACGTATCTGAATAGTGAGGCGTATGCTGGACATGAGCAAATGAAGCTCATTCAGCAGATTCAAAGCCGCTCAAAAGAAGATCCGCTTGCCCGGATTGATTGGATGAACGGCCTGCGCAACAACACCCCGTTATTTGAAGGCTTTCAAGGCATGAGTGCGTATTCAAGTATATTGAATCAGCATCTGCTCCATTTCTACTGGAATGACCTGCAAATTGATATGGGACGGGAAAGTGTCAGCCGGTATGCAACAATGGGGGACAGAGCGAATTTATACAGTTTGACCTACGGGAAGTATTATATGAGAGACAAATCGATGTCTTTCTCACCGCCGGTTTATTTTAAGCCCATATTGGAAAGCGAACATTATGAAGTGTATGAAAATACACGTCCGCTCCCATTTGCAAGAACAACGAGTACCGTCTATTCAGAAAAGTCACTAGAGCATGCGTCAGCACTTGATAAAGAACATGCGATGTTGCAAGGTGTGATCTTAAACAAAAAAGGAAATGCTGAAATCGACCAATCGCCTGATCGAATAAAGGATACAAACATTCATACTGAACAAGCGGTATACGAAAATGGCGTGCTTGATGTATACGGGAAAACGGGCGGGCTGAATATCACCCTTCCAGATGATATCGCTCGCGTGGGGGATGTGTATGTGAGCTTTTATGTGAAGCGGACCGACCGTAACGAAGGGTTTCAGTTATCTGTAGATGACTACGTCACATCACGCAAAAGCAATACGTCTATCTACAAAACAGGCGTTAATGACGTGACGATCCGAGTCCCTGCGGGAAAAATCCTTTCCATACGAGTTCCAAAAGGGACGTATGAGCTGAGTCAATTAAAGCTGTATCATGAGCCTTACCGCACCCTTGCGCGGGCATATGAAAAAGAAAAACAGGATGATGGCAGCCAGCAGGTGAAGCTTAAAAATAACCGCTTTACGATTTCTTATGAGAACAAGCGCGGCGATGATTATATGATTCTGCCTGTTCCATATGAAAAAGGCTGGGAGCTCACGGTGAACGGCCATCAAACCGAGATTGAACAAGCCAATTATGCGTTTATTGGTTTTCCAATAGAAAAAGGCAAAAACGAGATCGTGCTAACTTACTATCCGCCTTATATCAGAATTCTCGCATTGATTTCACTCGTCAGTTTGGTCGTTGCGATTTTATATGCACGGAGAAAACACAAGAAACACCACTTTTCAGCATAAGTGGTGTTTTTTTATCTTTCATCTCATACGTAAGTTTCTTCATCCCATTCAATCGTGTATTCGTTCATTTTTTTATCAATATCGTTTTGAATACTCATGTGCTGAAATAGCGCATTCAATTCTTCTGTCCTCTTTCTTCGATCTTTTTCATAATAATAGAACGCATCTCGATAATCATGATCCCTTAGCATCTTTGCTATGAGCATGGCATCTTCTAGACTATACGATGCTCCTTGACCAACAAAAGGGTTCGCCGTATGTACCGCATCACCTACAAGAACAACACGTCCTTTTGACCACACAGGAAAATCCTTTATTTCATAGATACTTCTTGGAAAGAACATGTTAGTATGATCGATGATGTCAGAAAGGTGTTTAGGAATGTTCCAATGTTCCATTTGTTTATATAATAACTGTCGGATGGTTTCTTTATTGGCTTTCTCAAAATGTTTTGTAGGTAACTTCTCAGGACACTGAGAGAAAGCTTGCCATAAAATATTCATTTTATTTGTTGGATGCGCTTTCCCAAAAATGAATTGAAAGTTTCCGTCATTGTAAAGATAACTTGTTGCCTCATCCAATACAAAATCCTTCACAAACGATATTCCTTGTAGTCCCCAAAAACCGCTATAGTCTAATTTAGCATTAAACGCAATAGCCTCTCTTGTTTTCGAAAAAGTTCCATCTGCTCCTATTACAATATCACCTGTTATCTCAGTTTCATCTTCAAAAAGAACCTGAACGGAATGAGGCTGCTGTGTGATTGAGATTAACTTTTTGTTGTATTTCACTTCTATTCCTTGACGGTGAACTTCTTTTAAAAGTGATTTGATGATTTGGTCTCTCATGACGTTCAGTAAAGGGGCATCATAATATTTTTCACTATAATTGTGAAAGATCGCTTCTACTTCATTTTCACTGTTTATTTGCTGGATCTTCTTTATCACTGTTGCATTTGCTATCACTTCATTTTTACACCCGATTCCATCCAAAATCTTTACCCCATTCGGAGACAGTAAAAAACCTGCTCCTGTTTCTAATTCTTCATCTGACCTGCTTTCATAAATCGTACTTTCCATTCCAGCCTTTTTTAAAAATAAAGCAGTAGCCAATCCTGCTACACCACTGCCGATAATGATCACATTTTGAGATTTCATCATTTTTCCTCCCTTTTTATAAACAGACCGGTCGGTTTATTTTAGTGCAAAAAAATAAGCTTTTTCATATAAGACAGCGTATCACAATTCCCCCTTTTCATTTGGTAATTAAAGTATATGATAATATGTTAGAAATGATTTAGCAAGAATGAAACTAACCAATTTCTGATCAACTTCTTTTAAAAACATGAAGGGATAACAAAACATGAACAAAGACACCGTGATAAAACACTATGAACACACCCTTGAATGGGTACAGTCACTAACGGAAGTAACAGAAGAAGAATGGCGTAGCGCCATCGCTGATGGAAAGTGGAGCATTGCTGAGATCATCGCACATTTCGTTCCATGGGATGAATTTATTTTACACGATCGCCTAAAGGAATTTTGGAACAATAAAGCGTTACCTCAGGCACCTGATGTGCATGAAATGAATCAGCAGTCAGCCGAAAGAGCAAGAAAGGAAGAGAGAAGCGAGACGATCGGGCGATTTATTGTTGTTAGAACAAAATTGCTTCAAGAAATGAAGAAAATCGAAGCATCTCGCTGGACTACACCCTTTCTGATCGGTCAAACTGAGCTGACGTTATCAAGTTATTTTCAAGGTTTGATTAAACATGATCTCCATCATATGGAGCAGGTCAAACAAGCGCTCTCCACAAAAAGACGATAGCGCCTCACGAAGCTTCCTTATCAAACGAAAACGACGCATAATCAAACAAAAAATGAAATAACCAAAGACTTAGCGCAAAGAGAATTTCTTCAGAAGTAGTCAGCAAAATGCCGTCAACCAATTCGTCTGATACATAGACAGCACCCCAAATAAACAAAAGGTGAAATAAAACGGCATAGAAAACGATAGATCGTTTTTTGGACCGACACTTACGAACAAACCGCATGAGCACGTGTTCCAGATGTTCAAAAGAGATCCCAAGTACAACATAGATGCCCATAAACAGTAGCAGCGATAAAATCGATTGGTAAAAAGCACCGGTCAAATGAAAGAACAGCACACAAAACAACAAAAATATGTAACAGACAGCTGATAGCGCCATGAGCCATTTCAGCCCTTGCCATAAAGCGTGAACAGATTGTTGCATGGGTAAACAACACTCCTTTACATGAAGATACCTGCAAAAAGGACAGCCTTTTTGCAGGAAGGTGGAATTAATCCTCTTTTTTAGGGGCAGCGATGACAGGGTGTTTTTCTGTATCAAGCAGTTTTAAGAAATCTTCGCCTTGATCTAAATGATCCAAAACAAGCTGTTTCGGTGTGACCGCAAGCCACTGATTGAGCGAGATATCTGCATAATGATCGCTCTTAAAGATTTCTAAGAAATAGAGCGGTTCGTCGCCTGTATTTTCTACATAATGCCCCATCGCAAATGGCACATAGCCAACGTCTCCCGCCTGATAGTTGAAGGTTCTCGCATGTCCATCAGAAGCAAAGACCGTCATTCGTGCCTTTCCAGAAATGAAATATTGCCATTCATCCGTATTTGGATGCCAGTGCAGCTCACGGATGGCACCTGGATCAACTTTCACAAGAGCGGATGCAATCGTTTTAGACGCTTTGAAATTGGTAGAATCCGCAATCCACACTTGTCCGCCGCTTGACGTAATCGGCTCTTGCTTTAACAGCTCATATTTAAAGGAGTTCGGGACTTCTCCTTGCTCTGTTTTCACCTTGTCACACTCAAGGGAACCAGGAATTCCTTTTTGGAAAATATACTTCTCTTTCTCTGGCAGTTTTTCAAATTGCTCCTTTGTCATTCCAAAGTTTTGGAGCACAACTTCCTCTGGCGTATGGGCAAGCCAATCAGTCACTTGGAACGTACTATTTTCAGAGAAGGAACCATCATCAAACACAAGCAAGAATTCAGCTCCCGGTTCAAGTGCTTGAATAGAATGCGGCAAGCCTGAAGGGAAATACCACAAATCACCCTCGGTCACATCCTCTGTAAAATTGCGCCCCTCTGCATCAACCGATGTAATTCGGGCTTCCCCATAAATCATGTACGCCCATTCCGCTTCCTTATGCCAGTGCAGCTCGCGAATCGCACCAGGTTTTAGCCGCATGTTCACAGAGGCAAGACTTTTAGAGATTGGTAGTTCACGTACCGTGACTTCTCTTGCGTAACCGCCTTTTTCTAAACGGTTGTGCGTATCAGAAAAAGAATATTTCATGTTGGGAACCGTTCCATGATCGGTTTCTGGTGGCGTGAGCATATCTGGGTTTTGTCTGTCTCGCTCGAGATTACGTGGAATTTTGACCGTTGCTCCTTTTTCTCCTCGAATCGGCTGCGGTACACCATTTTGCTTTTCACTCATGATAAAATCCCCTTTCAACATCGTATTGTGTGAGGTGACAAAAGGCCTTTCATTTCGCCCTCGTTTTCATAAGGTGAAACGAATCAAGAAGATGTCAATCTGATTCATCATTTTTTTGAACAGCGACCAATCGTTGGATGAGCTTGCTTAATTCATCAAACTTTCGTTCAAAACGTGTCAACAAATAAATCGTTAAAATAGCAGGAAATCCAGCCTGACCGAGCTGCTTCAGCCATTCCTCCGAAAAAAAGGTCTCCATTTGTCTCACCTCCCAGCGGATGCTCGTCTTCTCTATAAGTGGTATGAAAGAAGAAATAGGAAATCAAAGGGGGAGAAAATGAACCATTAGACCCGTTTCACAAAGTTTACTTTTTTTAACTTTTGTCCACTTAATGCAAGTAGAGAGAACAAAGGGGAGGATGCACATGGATTATCGGCTGTTATTGAAAGCAAAATGGAAGGAAATCGTTGATCACCCGCTCATTCAGCAATTTTTAAGCAATCCTAAAAACCAGCAACTGCTTAGGCAAGTCATGGAAGAGCCAAACGAAGAAAATGCGAAAAAACTAGATTCCGAGTTCAAGCAGTTTTATCAAAAAATCCGCATCATCAAGTATATTTCCACAATGATCCGCATCTTTTCAGTCGACTTTGACAAACGAGTGAAAAAAAAGCAGCAGCGTTTTCCGCTCATACTCGATCATCCTGATACGCAAGAAGTGAAAGACCCTGTTCAAACAGATACGTATGAAGCTGTGCTCTTTAACCAGCAAGACTTAGGGGAGCACCTGCAAGACCCAAGATTGTACAAGGCCTATCAGCAGCTCACAGACAAACAAAAAATGGTTTTAACCCATATTTATGTTGAAGGTCAAACAATGAAAGAAATAGCCGACCGGCTGGGCGAATCAAGACAAAACATCTCAAACATCCACAAAAAAGCGCTCAACAAACTAAAAGAAGAAACAGGGGGAAATGTCCGTGAACGAAGACAAAATGACCAATGGAGAAATGGAAGAACTCATTGAAACCTTCACACCCATGATCAAAAAGAAACTACAAAACACGGCATATCAAGAAAGAGAAGACCTCGAACAAGAACTCTATATCAAACTCATCGAAAAAGTAGACCGGCTGATTTACCAAGAAGGACCTGGCTTTTGGGAGTTTATTGTGGAATATATGACGAAGATGTAAGCACAAAAAAAGACTCGCTCACACAGAGCCGAGTCTTAATTTTTTTTGCAGTTTTTCTTCACTGAAAATCCAGCCGGTATAGGAATTTTTGATTTGGTGGTCCATGTCGATATGGCAGATCGCAACAAAAGGATAGTGACCTTTGCTGCGGTAGCGCAAATCAATGAACCGGACTTCATAATGATCCTTGTATTTATCCACTTCCCACCGGTAGACAGGGGAGAAGGAGAGAAAGGCTGAAATGTTTTCATCTTGTTTGGCAATTTTCATAATCTCAGTATCAGGGACCGGCACACGGTTAAAGGTGTCTAAAATAATGATCTCACCATTCATACTGCGTCCAACATGGAAAGAGGATTTACATTTCACGGCAATGCGCCATTGTCTGAACTTCATTGTAGGCGAAATAATAATGTCTTCAATCTCATCGAACCGTGCACGCAGCTGGCGTTTAATCTGAAGCTGCATGATGACCCTGACGATATAGTAACAGAAAATCACGGCATACAGCGTAATGAACGTATAGCCGGGATGCCCGCCAATCGCCCATACGACAATGGCGACAAGATGTGTAAAAAAGATAAACGGATCAAACGTATTAATGATCCCAAGCGCTACCCATTTCTTTGAAAATGGGCGAATGGCCTGTGTGCCGTATGCATTGAAAATATCGACAAACACATGAAGCACAACGGCTAATAGTGTCCATAGCCAAAGGTGAAGTAAATTCGCCCCCGGCACAAATGGGAAAATCAAAGCCGGAATTAGCAATGACCAAAACAGTACAGCCGGAATGGAATGAGTAAATCCCCGGTGATTTCTTATATAAACTGCATTATTTTTTAGTTTTAGCACAGTATCAATGTCTGGTGCTTGGGAGCCGGCGATGGTCGCGATCATCACGGCGTGTGCCATGTGTGGATCTGCGCTGACGGCTGGATCTAAAAGCGCAAGTCCCCCAAGAGAAATGCCCATTACTACATGAGTACCAGTGTCCAATTGATTACCTCCTAGTTGTCATGCTTAGGAACAATCATACAAAGTATACGTCTCTCATCAAGACTATGTGCAAAATCACTTTTGCTTTATCTCGATTTAATGTAACATGTTAACGTATCTACAAACAGTATACAACAAATAAGGTTCTTTTCAGAACGTTAGCTCTCGGTTCGATAAGAAGGAGTATAGAGATGAAAGACATTCAAGAAAAGCTGGACCGCAAAGATATTGCGGGCTTTCAGCATGATTTAATCGATTGGTATGAAAAAGAACAACGTACACTTCCATGGCGTGAAAATCAAGATCCATACCGCGTCTGGGTATCAGAAGTGATGCTCCAGCAAACGAGAGTGGATACGGTCATTCCGTACTTCAATCGGTTTATGGAGCAATTCCCGACGGTGAAGGATCTTGCTTTAGCTGATGAAGAAAAGGTCATGAAAGCATGGGAAGGTCTTGGCTACTACTCACGAGTGCGTAATTTACAGGCAGCTGTGAAAGAAGTCTATGAATCCTACGGGGGTGTTGTCCCTGATACGAAAGAACAATTTTCAAAACTGAAAGGTGTAGGCCCGTATACGAGCGGCGCAGTGCTGAGTATCGCCTATAACAAGCCATACTCTGCGGTAGACGGCAACGTGATGAGGGTCATTTCCCGTATCTTGTCCATATGGGATGATATTGCAAAACCAAAAACGAGAAACATTTTCGAATTTGCGGTTGATCAGCTCATTTCCCGGGAAAAGCCGTCAGAATTCAATCAAGGGCTAATGGAGCTAGGTGCACTTATTTGCACCCCAACCTCTCCTGCATGCCTCATTTGTCCTGTAAACATGCATTGCTCGGCACTTGAGGAAGGCGTTCAGCATGAGCTGCCGGTGAAAAGTAAAAAGAAAAAGCCGACTGCGAAATCAATGGCAGCGGTGGTGTTATTTGATGATGCAGGCCACCTCTATATTCATAAGCGTCCAAGTACAGGTCTGCTTGCGAATTTATGGGAGTTCCCAAACATAGAAACAATGAAGGGAAGAAAAACGGAAAAAGAGCAGCTGATTGATTTCTTAAAAGAGGAAGCGGGTGTACAAGCAGAACTTGGTGATTTAGAAGGCACCATTCAACATGTATTTACCCACCTCATCTGGAATATTTCTGTTTTCTTTGGACGTGTGACCTCTGTATCTGATGACACGATGCTGAAAAAAGTCACAACAGAAGAATTTGAGGCATATGCTTTGCCAGTCTCACATCAAAAAATATGGAAGATGGCACTTGAACAGCCTAATCATATTTAACCGTTGTACCATGGGTATAATCGGCTTCATTTCGGTGCAGACCCCCGCGGTTTTCAATTTCAGAAATGATTTCTCGATACTTAGATTGCCCTTCTTCGTTTAAATAAGGTAAAATTTGTTGGAAAGCATGATGAAAAAAAGCAAGCTCAGTATCTTTCCATTGATCCTTTGACATCATGCCAAGCTGGCTTAAATCGCGTCCGACATACATGAATGTAACCTCCTAATAGGAACTTTCCTATTAGTGTGAAGCGAATGGACGAAAACTATTCAAATCAGGAGATGAACCATAATGAACAAGCGTAAATGTGCACTAATTACAGGCAGCAGTAGAGGTGTCGGGAAAGAAGTAGCCCTTCGCCTGGCTGAAAAAGGGTATGACATTGTCATTAACTATGCAAGAAGCAAAAAAGCAGCACTTGAAACAGCTGAAGAAATTGAAGCGATGGGTGTTAAAACATTAGTTGTCAAAGCCAACGTTGGTCAGCCAGAGAAAATCAAAGACATGTTCCAGCAAATTGACGAAACGTTTGGCCGTTTAGACGTATTTGTGAACAATGCGGCATCTGGCGTTCAGCGCCCAATCATGGATCTTGAAGAAAATCATTGGGACTGGACCATGAATATCAATGCGAAAGCCTTGTTATTTTGCGGACAAGAAGCAGCCAAATTAATGGAGAAAAACGGCGGCGGACATATCGTCAGCATTAGCTCACTAGGCTCCATCCGCTACCTTGAAAACTACACGGTGGTCGGTGTATCTAAAGCAGCACTAGAAGCTTTGACACGCTACCTCTCCGTTGAGCTGTCACAAAAAAATATCGTCGTAAATGCCGTATCAGGCGGCGCCATCGATACAGATGCACTCAAGCACTTCCCAAATCGTGAAGAGTTATTAGAAGACGCTAAGAAAAATACACCAGCAGGCCGTATGGTGGAAATTAAAGACATGGTCGACAGTGTAGAATTCCTTGTATCAGGCAAAGCAGATATGATTAGAGGACAGACGATTATCGTCGATGGCGGACGTTCTTTGCTTGTTTAAAAAAATCATGAATAAGATGTACACCTTCTGCACAAATTAATGTGCGTGGAGGTGATAATGATGGATAAACAACAAAACAAAACAAACGCACAACAAGTGAAAAAACAAAACCAAGCTGCTGCACAAGGCGGTCAATATGGCACTGAATTTGCTAGCGAGACTGACGCACAGCACGTAAAAAAATACAACCAAAAAGCTGAGCAAAACAAACAACAAAACAGCTAATCACTGAAACAAAGGGAAGCACTTCATCTACGAATGAAGTGCTTTTCTTTTTGCCTCTCCCCACCATCCGACAAAACCTGTAAAACCTCTACATAAACAGTCAAAGGACTTCTTCCTTCTTTCAAGAAATGGTATAGATACAAAAAGTCGATACGAATGAAAGGGAGGAGTTAGATGTCTGATTTCGACCAGCTTGTCAAAGAACAAATGCAGCTTATGGATCAGCTGCTCGATGTACAAGGAGAACTTGATCTGTACTTAGAGACAGAAAAACGATTGCTGCAAGGTGAAAAAAAGGAAGAGCGGCATAAGCTTCATGATCAAATCAAACAGAAACGAGAAGAACTGCAAAAAGTCCAAACACTATTTACAAAACAGACTGAACAAGTCATCAATTCGTATAAACAAATGGAGAAGAGCTCAACCGTGATGTAAAAGAGTGTGCCGTTCAATTGGGTTGAATGGCTTTTTCATTTCATTTTTTAATGATGTAACGGTATAATATAATAGAGACATGTTTAGTTGGGAAATTAGGTCTTTGGACTGTTAGGTTTGTTTGTTATAGAAAGTAGGGGAGAAAATATGGGCTATCCCAAGGAAGGAGAAACCATCCAAATTCAAAGCTATAAACATAATGGCTTGATCCACAGGATTTGGAATGAAACCACCATTCTGAAAGCAACGGAATTGTGTATCATTGGTGCAAACGATCGAACAATGGTGACTGAATCCGATGGCCGAACATGGATGACAAGAGAACCGGCTATTTGCTATTTTCATGCAAAACAATGGTTTAATGTCATTGGGATGCTTCGAGATGATGGGGTGTATTATTACTGCAACATCAGCTCTCCTTTTGCGACAGATGAAGAGGCGATTAAGTATATTGATTACGACTTAGATGTCAAAGTCTTTCCGGACATGACGTATAATATTTTGGATGAGGATGAATATGCAGATCATAAGAGGCAGATGAATTATCCAAAAGAAATCGATAGTATCTTACGAGAGCATCTAAATACATTACTGCATTGGATTCACCAGCGGAAGGGACCGTTTGCTCCAGAATTTGTGGATATGTGGTATGAACGTTTTTTGCGTTATACAAAATAAGTAACAGCAGCTAAAACCTGTTTGGCTTTTCAAAGCCAACAGGTTTTTGATTGCGTACGGATAAGAGGCACTGATAGATTGGGAAGGAGATTTACATGGGGGTCATAAAACGTTACATGGCTTTTGTAACACCGTATAAAAAACAGATTGCATTGACAATGGTGATCGGAATGATTAAGTTCTCGATCCCCTTAACATTGCCTCTGCTTTTAAAGTATGTCATTGATGATGTGATTCAAGGCTCTGGATCGGCTGAAGAAAAAACATCCACTCTCTTTATTATTATGGGAATCATGCTTGTATTATTTTTAGTGATGAGACCGCCTGTTGAGTACTACAGACAATACTATGCGCAGTGGACAGGCAGTAAAGTATTATTTGATATTCGGGAAAAACTGTTCTCGCACATTCAAAAGTTGAGCCTTCGTTATTACGCCAACACGAGAACAGGGGAAATTATTTCAAGGGTCATCAACGATGTGGAGCAAACAAAGGAATTTGTCATCACAGGGCTTATGAACATTTGGCTTGATTTGATGACCGTCCTGATTGTGATAGCCATTATGTGTACACTGGATCTTAAACTCACCATTGTGTCTGTCATTATTTTTCCGCTGTATGCGTTAGCAGTGAAGTATTTTTACGGACGGCTTCGCAAGCTGACAAAAGAGCGGTCGCAGGCACTGGCTGAGGTACAAGGGCACCTGCATGAGCGAGTACAAGGAATGCCTGTCATTCGCAGCTTTGCGATTGAAGAATACGAACAAGAGAATTTTCACGATGAAAATAAAAATTTCTTAAACAAAGCGATCAATCATACGAATTGGAATGCCAAAACATTCGCTGTCGTCAATACGATCACAGACATTGCGCCGCTGCTCATCATTGCTTTTGCTGGCTATACCGTCATTAACGGGTCGCTTTCAATTGGGACAATGATTGCCTTTGTCGGCTACATTGATCGGATGTACAACCCGATTCGCCGTCTCATTAACTCATCGACGACTTTAACTCAGTCAGTAGCATCAATGGATCGTATTTTTGAGTTTATTGATGAACCGTATGAAGTGACAGACAAGCCGAATGCAAAAGAAGCCAATCACTTAAAAGGAGAGGTAGAATTTAAAGATGTGTCGTTCCGTTACGAACATACACAGGAAGAGATTTTACACAATATCTCCTTGAAAGTAGAAAAAGGTCAAACCGTTGCGCTTGTAGGAATGAGCGGCGGAGGGAAGTCGACACTCGTCAGCTTAATTCCAAGATTTTATGATGTCACAAGCGGATCACTCGAAATTGACGGCATTGATATTAAAGAGTACAAGGCAAGAAGCCTGCGGAATCAAGTCGGGATGGTGCTCCAAGATACATTCTTATTCAGTGACACCATTAAAGAAAATATCGCTGTGGGAGACCCAGAAGCATCCTTTGAGAAAATTGTGTCGGCGGCCAAAGCGGCTAATGCCCATGAGTTCATCATGTCTCTTCCTGAAGGATATGACACAAAGGTAGGAGAACGTGGCGTAAAGCTATCAGGCGGTCAAAAACAACGAATTTCAATTGCGAGGGTATTTCTTAAAAATCCACCGCTGCTTATTTTAGACGAAGCGACGTCTGCACTTGATTTAGAAAGTGAACATTACATTCAAGAAGCGATGCAAAAGCTGGCAAAAGATCGCACAACTTTTATTGTTGCGCACCGTTTATCAACGATTACACATGCGGACCTCATTGTGGTGATGGAACAAGGCGAGATTGTGGAAAAAGGAACACATGAAGAATTAATGAACCGAGACAGCCACTATCGTCATCTATTTACCATTCAAACATTAAATTAGTAGAAGCCTATCCGATTCTAGCGGATAGGCTTTTTTATGCTTGTCAAAAACATGACATATTTCCCAGCTTGTCTCAATACAATTTTAAAAAGTATGACGGGGTGGTGAAGATGTGAAAGAACAAAAAGTATTGCTAGATGTCAAACAGCTGTCTATTGCTTTTCAGCAAAAAAAGCAGAGAGTGCCGATCGTTCATGACATCTCATTCTCTATTCAAAAAGGAGAAACCTTAGGTATTGTGGGCGAATCTGGCTGCGGGAAAAGCATCACATCGATGTCTTTAATGGGGCTGAATCACCAAACAGAAACAACAGGTCACATACAATTTGAAGGTCAAAACCTGCTGTCACTGTCGGAGAAACAATGGCGAGAGGTCAGAGGGAATGACATCTCAATGATTTTCCAGGAACCCATGACTTCTCTCAATCCACTCATGACCATCGGCAAGCAAATGACAGAAGCCCTTTTCACACATCAGACTATCAGCCAAAAAGAAGCAAAAGTAAAGGCGGTAGATTTGCTTCAAACGGTAGGCCTGAAACAAGCAGCGTCATTACTCAAAAAATATCCACATGAACTATCGGGCGGCATGCGTCAGCGTGTAATGATTGCGATGGCGATGCTATGTCACCCAAAGCTCATGATTGCAGATGAACCAACGACTGCACTTGATGTCACCATCCAAGCACAAATTCTTCGTTTGCTCAAAAAGTTAAATGAAGAGATGAACACCGCTATTTTATTTATTACTCATGATTTAGGCGTCGTGCGGCAAATATGCCAGCGTGTCATGATTATGTATGCCGGTCGAATCGTAGAAGAAGGAACCGTTGACCGTATTTTCCAAAAACCTCTGCACCCCTACACGAAAGGTCTTTTCGCCTCTGTTCCATCATTTAAAGAGAAAAAAGAAAAACTCATGTCTATTGCGGGTCATGTACCTAAGCCAGGAGCTATTCGGTCCGGCTGTCAATTTGCACCACGCTGTCCATATCAAATGACGCAATGTCTTGAAAAAGACCCATCTTTACAATCCATTTCACACAATCACCGCGTCGCATGTTTTCTAATGGAAGGAGGAGAAGACACTGAATCACCCACTGTTGCAAGTGAATCAACTGACGAAGCGTTATGACACATCGGCATTTTTTTCTAAACACAAACAGACGACTTTGGCTTTAAATCAAGTGTCCTTTCACGTGAAAGAAGGAGAGACGCTCGGCATTGTGGGCGAATCTGGCTGCGGGAAATCAACCCTTGGCAAAAGCTTAATGAGATTAATCGAACCGACTTCTGGCTCAATCCAAATGAAAGGAAAAGAAGTGACGCTTCTGAAAGAACGAGACATGCGTTCCTTCAGAAAAGACATTCAAATGATTTTCCAAGATCCATACGCTTCCTTAAATCCACGAATGAAAATCAAAGACATTTTAGAAGAACCGCTCATTGTTCATAAACATGGAACAAAAGCAGAAAGACAAAAGCGTGTAAAAGAGATGCTGCACATTGTTGGGTTTGACCCATCCTATGGAGACCGTTATGCGCACCAATTCAGCGGCGGTCAGAGGCAGCGTATTGGAATTGCTAGGGCGCTGATTACTCATCCAAGTCTTGTGATTGCCGATGAGCCAGTTTCCGCTTTAGATGTATCGGTTCAAGCGCAAATATTGAATTTAATGCTCGAATTGCAAAAGACGCTTTCTCTGACGTACTTGTTTATTTCTCACGATTTAGGCGTTGTCAAGTATATGAGCGATCGAATTGCAGTGATGTACGCTGGCCGTATTGTAGAAATGGGTCCTGCGGAGGACGTATTTCACAAGCCGCTTCATCCTTATACATCGCTTCTTCTGAAATCCATTCCACATATGGATCACGTGCTGGAAACGCAGGATGTGTCAGCGGAAGAATCCACCCTGGTGTCAGAAGATGGCTGTCCTTTCTATAAAAGATGTCCAAAAAGGTGGGCGCAATGCTTGCAAGCTGTTCCGCCTTTGTATGAGGAGGAAACAGGCCATGCAGCTGCGTGCTATTTATATCAAAAGGAGGAACACAATGAAGAAGACATGGTTATTCAGTAGTTTCATTTTTGTGCTGGCACTTGCGTTATTTTTAGGGGGCTGTACATCTTCATCAACATCAGAAGAAAAAGCCACAAAAGACACTCTCGTATTCGGCAGAGGAGGGGACTCTACGTCACTTGATCCGATTACAACAACAGAAGGCGAAACCTTCAAGGTCACAGAGAATATGTTTGAAAAGCTTTTGAATTACGGTGAAAAAGACACGACCATCCATCCAGGCCTCGCAACAGAATGGGATGTTGCAAAGGACGGAAAATCGTACACGTTTTACTTAAGAGAAGGTGTGAAATTTCACGATGGCACAGATTTTAATGCAGAAGCAGTGAAATTCAACTTTGACCGCTGGATGAATGGAGATGCCGAAAAATTTCCTTACTACGGCATGTTTGGCGGCTATAAAAAAGATAAAGGGCATGTCATTAAAGACATCATCGTCAAAGGAGAGCATGAAATTGAATTTCAACTCAAACGCCCGCAGGCAACATTTCTGAAAAACATCGCCATGTCACCATTTGGTATCGCTAGTCCTGCAGCAGTTGAAAAAAGCGGTGATTCATTTAGAGAAAACCCAGTGGGCACAGGACCATTTAAGTTTAAAGAATGGAAGCAGAACGACCGTATTGTCTTAGAAAAGAACGAAGATTACTGGCAAAAAGATAAACCAAAACTGAAACAAATCATCTTCCGCTCTATTCCTGAAAACTCTGCTCGTTTAAATGCGCTTAAAACAGGCGAAATCGACTTAATGGATGGCGTCAATCCGTCCGATTTAGATGGCATTAAAACAGACAAAGCGCTCCAGCTGATTGAAAGACCATCCATGAACGTAGGTTATATCGGGCTGACAGTGACTAGAAAGCCGCTTGATAACAAGTTGGTTCGTCAGGCACTCAATTATGCAGTTGATAAAGAATCAATCATCGAGTCGTTTTATGGAGGACTTGCTGAACCAGCAAAAAATCCACTTCCTCCGTCATTAGAAGGCTACAATGACGAGATTGAGCCATATCCATATGATCCGGAAAAAGCAAAAGAACTATTGAAAGAGGCAGGCTTCCCTGACGGTTTTCGCATCAAGCTTTGGGCAATGCCTGTGCCGCGTCCATATATGCCAGACGGGATGAAGGTAGCTGAAGTCATTCAGTCAAACTTTGAAAAAGTTGGTGTCAAAGCCGAAATCGTCACATATGATTGGGCGACTTATTTAGATAAAGCAAGTAAAGGCGAAGCAGATGTGTTCTTATTAGGATGGACAGGGGACAATGGCGATCCTGATAATTTCATCTATACATTATTAGATAAAGACAGTATTGGCGGTAACAACTATACATTCTTCCAAAACGATAAAATGCATGACATCCTCATTGAAGCGCAGACCGATACAGATCAAAAGAAGCGAAATGAATTATATCAAGAAGCTCAAGAAATCATTCATGATGAAGCGCCTTGGATCCCATTAGTCCATTCAATTCCAATGCTCGCCGCATCTAAAGATTTAAAAGGCTACCAGCCGCATCCGACTGGTTCCGAAGCATTGACTGACGTATATTTCGAATAAGCAAATAAGGGAGATCGTTCGATCTCCCTTATCCAAACAATGAAAAGGCGGTGAAAGCTGTTTGTTTGCTTATTGTATGAAGCGAGCAGGAATGCTCATTCCAGTACTGATCGGAATGACCTTAGTTGTATTTTCTATTATTCGGTTTATCCCTGGAAATCCGGCGCAGGTCATCTTAGGACAGCGGGCAACGAAAGAAGCGGTAGAGCAATTGACGATTCAGCTTGGTTTAGATCAGCCGTGGTACGTACAATATGGTCACTACATGCTGGGGCTTTTAAAAGGTGATCTAGGGACTTCCATACGAACAGGAGCGGCTATTGCCCAGGAAATGAAGCCTTACTTATTCGCTACATTAGAATTGACATTCTTCGCTATGTTGCTAGCGATTATTGTCGGTGTGAATGCCGGAATCATTAGTGCGTGGTTTAAACATTCATTCTTTGATTATGTGGCCATGTTTATTGCGCTCATTGGGGTGTCCATGCCGATTTTCTGGTTAGGCTTAATGGGACAGTGGCTATTCTCGATTGAATTAGGTATTTTGCCGACTACAGGACGAGAAAACGTAAGAAATCCGGTAGAGTCGATTACCTATATTCATACGCTGGACACGCTTTTGCAAGGACGATTTGATCAATTCTTTGACAGCATCAAGCATTTAATTTTACCAAGTACCGCTCTCGCAACGATTCCTGCTGCGATTATTGCAAGGATTACGAGGGCAAGTATGCTGGAAGTTCTTCATTCAGATTTTATTCGAACAGCAAAAGCAAAAGGGGTACGTTCATTTTTCATCATTTATCAGCATGGGCTGAAAAATGCGCTCATTCCGATTTTAACGATTATTGGTCTTCAAACAGGTCTCTTGCTAGGCGGAGCCATTTTAACAGAAACGATCTTTGCTTGGCCGGGAATTGGGCGGTATATTTACGATGCAATTAGCTATCGTGATTATCCTGTTATTCAAACTGGCATTCTTGTTGTTGCGCTCATATTTGTGCTGATCAATTTCATTGTGGATATCTTGTATGCAGTCATTGATCCGAGGATTAAATACTAGAGAAGGGAGAGTGACGACATGGAAGCGCAAAAAGAGCTTCAAGCACCTGAACAAAAGGAA
Source organism: Bacillus sp. iso_77 (assembly GCF_056173625.1). NCBI lineage: Bacteria > Bacillati > Bacillota > Bacilli > Caryophanales > Bacillaceae > Bacillus > Bacillus sp. iso_77. The sequence continues at coordinate 868,192 of NZ_CM149683.1, forward strand.
GAACGCTCTCAATCACTGATTCTTGAATCGATGAAACTGTTCTTTCAGCACAAGCTGGCGGTCATTGGCACTGTGATTGTCTTTTTATTTCTGATCCTAGCAATCTTTGCACCACTCATTGCTCCTTATGGAATCAACGAGCAGTCACTAGGCGAACGATTTAGTGCCCCTTCAGCTGCGCATTGGTTTGGAACAGATGATTTCGGGAGAGACATATTTTCTAGAGTCGTGCATGGAGCTCGGATTTCATTATGGGTGGGTTTCTTCTCCGTTCTCGGGTCGGTTATTTTAGGGACATTGCTTGGATTGATGGCAGGTTACGGCGGTAGATTACTGGATGCTGTCATCTCAAGACTATTTGATATTTTACTCGCTTTTCCTAGCATTCTATTAGCGATTGCGATTGTTTCCATCTTAGGACCTTCCTTACAAAATGCCCTTATTGCCATAGCGATTATTAACGTCCCCACATTTGGCCGGCTGGTTCGTTCAAAGGTGCTGAGCATTAAGCAAGAAGAATATGTTTTAGCAGCAAAGGCAGTCGGGATGTCACACCGCCGTATTGTTCTTCGTCACATTCTACCAAATAGTATGGTGCCGGTGATCGTTCAGGCGACGCTTGCGATTGGTACAGCCATTATCGAAGCGGCCGCCTTGGGGTTTTTAGGATTAGGTGCACAAGCGCCAAGCCCAGAGTGGGGAAAAATGCTTGCAGATGCGAGACCTTATCTCGTACAAGCGCCATGGACTTTATTTTTCCCGGGGATTGCGATCATGCTGACGGTTCTTGGCTTTAACTTGATGGGAGATGGATTAAGAGACACCCTTGATCCTAAAATGAAGAAAATAAAATAAGACCGATTCTAAGAATCGGTCTTTTCTATTTAAGCTTCTTTTTCTTCTGTCTCAATCTCACTATCTTTTGGGTGATACGTTTGGAAGCTTGTAATCAAAGTATCTAGATGCTCCAATTCATCACGGTATTCAATAATACTCGACATCACATTCAGCATATTGTAATCTAGCAAGTCGTTTTCTTGATTTTGCTGGTGCTGAATAAATGATTTCGTTAATGCTTCAAGACGAAGAGAGCATTCATTCTGAAAATCATCGTCCTGCGGTTTCATTTTCCCAACAAATTTCATTAAGGTACGTTCATGCCAATACAGTAAATAATCAATCTCATCTGTTAAGCTGTCTCTAAAATGCTCCGGCATCAAATGAATTTCATTTTCTAGTTTATGAAGCTTTTTTAGCAAGTACAGCGCTCGATTAGACGTCATGATTGCCTGTCTGAATAAAACAAGCTTTCTAGATTTGACATAGGTCGTTTTCTTTAAATAGCTTCGTTCTTCTTTGTATAACAAGTAAATGTGATCTAATTTGATCATACGTTCTTTTATTTGATCGATGTCATCCTTTAAAGTGGAATGATCAGTAGACTGTCTGGAGCTCAGACGGATCCATTTTAAAATCTCCTCCGTATTTTCCATAATGTGATGAACAAGCTTTGTTTCATACTTTGGCGGCAGGAAAATCAAATTCACTAAAAATGAAGAAAGTACGCCTAACACCACAGTTGCTGTTCGAATTAAGGCAAAGGAAAGGAAATGATCCCCTGCACTTTCTAAAATCGCGATGACGGTTACGAGTGCAATCGGAATCGTGTGTTCAATCTTCAGCTTTAAATTAATCGCAATGACCATGACGGCAGTTAAGCCGATGATGACTGGTCCTGTGCCAAAAAGCAGACCGAACGTAATGGCAAGTGCTGCTCCAATAATATTGGCTTGCACTTGATCAACAATCGTTAAAAATGATCGATAAATAGATGGCTGGATAGCAAATACAGCTGCAATTCCCGCGAAGACGGGTGTCGGCAACCCAAGCCATGTTGCCAGGTAAAGCGCGAGTACAATGGCAATACCAGTTTTTAAAATACGGGCTCCAAGTTTCATTGGTTTTGTCCCTGCATTCCTTTCTTTTCGATAATAGATGACCACTTGTCATATATCATAAATATTTTGATGAAACAACTAAGTAATATACAGCGGTCTTCCGAAATATTCAAGTGATTTTTGAAAGTTCATGAAAACATCAAAAGAAGGTATTGAGAAAAAATGTAACAGATTCACTCGCTTTTGACAATCAAGAGCTGGTAAATAAAAAAACAGACGCATGAATTTACGTCTGTTTTTCTCCTCATTATGATTGTTTCAGTTGTTCAAACGCATGATCTACTGCTTTGAGCGTTTCAGAAATATCATTTTCAGTATGTGCAATGGTTAAGAACCAAGCTTCATATTTAGAAGGCGCGAGGTTAATACCTTGTGCGAGCATGAATTTAAAGAAACGGGCAAACATTTCACCATCCGTATTTTCAGCCTGCTCGTAGTTCACAATCGTTTCTTTTGTAAAATAAATGGTGAGAGCACCTTTTAAGCGATTCACTGTAATATCTACTTGATGTTTTTTTGCGTGGGCTAAAATTCCCTCTTCTAACATTGCCCCGAGCTGATCAAGACGTTCGTACACCCCGTCTTGTTTTAACACTTCCAAGCATGCAATACCAGAAAGGATGGAGGCGGGATTACCTGCCATCGTACCAGCTTGGTAGGCTGGTCCAAGCGGGGCGACTTGCTCCATAATTTCTTTTTTGCCGCCGTAAGCGCCGATTGGAAGACCGCCGCCGATAATTTTACCTAATGCGGTGAGGTCAGGTTTTACTTGAAGCAAGTCCTGTGCACCACCATACATAAAGCGGAAAGCTGTAATGACTTCATCATAGATGACTAGAGCCCCTTTTTCATGAGTCAGGTCATTAACCTGCTGCAGGAAACCGTCTTTAGGCTCTACGATGCCAAAGTTCCCGACAATTGGCTCAACAAGAACAGCTGCTACTTCATCACCCCAGCGGTCTAATGCTTCTTTGTAGCTGTCTATATCGTTGAATGGAACGGTAATGACTTCATTGGCAATACTTTTAGGCACGCCCGCTGAATCTGGTGTTCCTAAAGTGGAAGGTCCAGAGCCGGCCGCAACTAGCACAAGATCAGAATGACCGTGGTAACATCCGGCAAACTTAATGATCTTTGTTCTACCTGTATAAGCGCGAGCGACACGGATTGTCGTCATCACAGCTTCTGTACCTGAATTGACAAAACGAACTTTGTCCAAAGCAGGCATCGCTTCCTTCAGCATCTTAGCAAAAGTGACTTCATGCTTCGTTGGTGTTCCGTAAAGGACACCCGTCTCGGCTGCTTTCGTGATGGCTTTTGTAATATGAGGATGAGCATGTCCCGTAATAATTGGACCGTATGCCGCTAAATAGTCGATATAACGGTTTCCGTCAACATCCCAAAAATAAGCGCCTTCTCCTTTTTCCATTGCAACAGGTGACCCGCCGCCAACTGCTTTATATGAACGAGATGGGCTGTTAACCCCTCCAACAATATGCTCCAGCGCCTCTTGATGTAATTTTTCTGATTCGGTGAATTTCATAAATAGCCTCCTATCTCAACGTATCACGTCGTCTATCATTATTTTAACATGCCGATGCAAGCGTCCTTAGTTGAATATCTTCTCGAAATTGGATAGGCTAATGAAAAAATAGGTTGGAGGGATTGTATCATGACAATCGAAGTGGGGCAGCAAGTACCTGATATTGAATTACTTGGTGATAATGGAGAGAAAGTAAAGCTCTCTGATTTTAAAGGGAAACACATTGTCCTTTATTTTTATCCAAAAGATATGACGCCAGGGTGTACAACGGAAGCCTGTGATTTCCGTGACCGCCATCAAAGCTTTGCCGAATTAGATGCTGTCATCATCGGCGTAAGCCCAGACGGTCAAGACAAGCACCAAAAGTTTAAAGAAAAACATGACTTACCTTTCCTGCTTCTTGTAGATGACGAACAAAAATTGTCTGAAGCTTTCGGTGTATGGAAGCTGAAAAAGAACTTTGGTAAGGAATACATGGGAATTGAACGCTCAACGTTTCTTATTAATAAAGAAGGAAAGCTTGTGAAAGAGTGGCGTAAAGTAAAGGTGAAAGATCATGTGGAAGAAGCGCTTGAGGAACTGAAAGCTCACGCTTAATATGTTGACGAGATGAGATCGGCAGTCGTGCCGGTCTTTTTTGTATAGAAGAATAGGTAAAAAAGAGGATTGTAATTGACAAAGTTTCGGCTCTGGGGGTACACTATTTATAAAGATTATAATATAAGAATATTTTTGAAAAGAGAGGTGCATGATGAAATGGCTGCTCACGAACTAAAAGACGCTTTAGATGCTCTAAAAGAAACCGGTGTTCGAATTACTCCGCAGCGCCATGCCATCTTGGAGTTTCTCGTAAATTCTATGACACACCCAACCGCGGACGATATATATAAGGCACTTGAAGGAAAATTTCCTAATATGAGTGTAGCAACGGTTTACAACAATTTACGAGTCTTCCGGGAATCTGGATTAGTAAAAGAATTAACGTATGGGGATTCCTCAAGCCGATTTGATTTTGCGACATCTGACCATTACCATGCGATTTGTGAAAACTGCGGAAAGATCGTTGACTTTCACTATCCTGGCCTTGATGAAGTAGAACAGCTTGCATCCCATGTGACAGGTTTTACAGTAAGTCATCATCGCTTGGAGATCTATGGCACTTGTCAAGAATGTGCAAAAAAAGAAAATCATTAATGAAAAAGCTGACCAGTTGAATGGTCAGCTTATTTTTATGACTTTTTTCGATTGTAGGATTCATCAAACTCTTTGCCTTCTAATGCTGGATCGAGTGTAAGTGGCTCTCTGCAATGCATGCACATGTCCACCCGCCCAAGCACTTTTGTTTCCTTCTCACAGCCTGGACATACGACCCGGACTGCCTTCGTAGAAAGCATACCGATCCAAAAGTAAACGGCTGTACTCAATCCAATCGATAACACGCCGAGTAGCATAAAGAAGGTCGACAGCCAGACCGATTCCTTGAAGAACACACCGATATACATGATCAAAAAACCAACAAAAACCAAACTAAGTGCAAATGTTCTGATTTTATTAATCTTACTGGAGTATTTCGCCATCCCTAGTCCCCCTTATCTCCAATATAGCACATTTTACCTTTCTGTTTGAATTAGTTATAGAGTTTTGTGAATAAATTGCTTATAATGATTCAACGATCTTTTTTCATGTATTGAAGGAATTTTGATTCTATGAGGAGAAATACATAGCATTAGAGAAGAACCTTACACCCGAGTATTGGAGGAATCACTATGGAAAATCTTCTCCGTCCTATTTATCAAGAGAGAGCAAGTCATCCAGATACATTAGCTGTGATTATAGTAGAAAGAAGGCATAAAGTATCTTCTGAGACGGATAACTTTGATGCAGCGCTTCTAGTTATCGTAAAGGATGCGGAAGAACCTTTATTTATTAAGCACTATGAATCCGATCATCAGACAGCTTCTTTAAATGTTGTCACAGATGATCAGTTGAAGGAATGGATTACCTTAGGTACCAACAGGCGGATTATTGATTGGATTTTAAACGGAAAAGTCCTGTTTGATCGAAATGAATATATTTTCAACTTGATTGATGAACTGAGTACATTCCCGTTTTCTAACCGTAAGCTCAAAATTGGTTTAGAATATGGCAAGCTCATTCGCAGATATATAGAAGGAAAAGCATTTTTTGAATCAAATCAATTCCTCGATGCATATAATTCCATTGTGCATGCCCTGCATCATCTGGCGCGTATTGAAGTGATTGATAAAGGCTTCCACCCAGAAGTGACCGTTTGGAATCAAGTACGTCATATGGAGCCGGAAGTATATAAACTTTATTCAGAGTTGATTGAAAGCCACGAAAGTCTTCATAAACGGTTAGAACTTTTATTCCTAGCGAATGATTTCTTGATTCATTCAAAAGCAGAAATTGGTGCGGCTCATTTGCGTCATGTCATGGAACAGCAGGATATTTGGCTGTTTGGCGAGCTTCTTGCACATCCTGATCTCAAACATTTCACACCTGATCTTAGTGTGATGATTGATTTCTTTGTGGAAAAAGGAATTGTGCTAGTAGAGCCAATTGAGACGAAGGGGCAAAAAATCTATCATCGAGGATATTTTGTTAAAAAAGATATTGACGTATGAATATTATGATGGTATATTATTAAACGTCGCTAATGAGCAACTGAGTTGCTTTTAAAGAAAAGCGGACAAAAAGAAATTCAGAAAAACACTTGACGCACACGATGCTCAAATGTTATATTAAGAAAGTCGCCTCTGAGCGATAACGAAGATGATCTTTGAAAACTAAACAAGACAAAACGTACCTGTTAATTCGAGTTTTTATAAAAAAATCCTATGATACATCATAGGTAGTCAGTCAAACTGGCGAAAAGCAAAACTTCGGTTTTGTACTTTTTCGGAGAGTTTGATCCTGGCTCAGGACGAACGCTGGCGGCGTGCCTAATACATGCAAGTCGAGCGGACAGAAGGGAGCTTGCTCCCGGATGTTAGCGGCGGACGGGTGAGTAACACGTGGGTAACCTGCCTGTAAGACTGGGATAACTCCGGGAAACCGGAGCTAATACCGGATAGTTCCTTGAACCGCATGGTTCAAGGATGAAAGACGGTTTCGGCTGTCACTTACAGATGGACCCGCGGCGCATTAGCTAGTTGGTGAGGTAACGGCTCACCAAGGCGACGATGCGTAGCCGACCTGAGAGGGTGATCGGCCACACTGGGACTGAGACACGGCCCAGACTCCTACGGGAGGCAGCAGTAGGGAATCTTCCGCAATGGACGAAAGTCTGACGGAGCAACGCCGCGTGAGTGATGAAGGTTTTCGGATCGTAAAGCTCTGTTGTTAGGGAAGAACAAGTGCAAGAGTAACTGCTTGTACCTTGACGGTACCTAACCAGAAAGCCACGGCTAACTACGTGCCAGCAGCCGCGGTAATACGTAGGTGGCAAGCGTTGTCCGGAATTATTGGGCGTAAAGGGCTCGCAGGCGGTTTCTTAAGTCTGATGTGAAAGCCCCCGGCTCAACCGGGGAGGGTCATTGGAAACTGGGAAACTTGAGTGCAGAAGAGGAGAGTGGAATTCCACGTGTAGCGGTGAAATGCGTAGAGATGTGGAGGAACACCAGTGGCGAAGGCGACTCTCTGGTCTGTAACTGACGCTGAGGAGCGAAAGCGTGGGGAGCGAACAGGATTAGATACCCTGGTAGTCCACGCCGTAAACGATGAGTGCTAAGTGTTAGGGGGTTTCCGCCCCTTAGTGCTGCAGCTAACGCATTAAGCACTCCGCCTGGGGAGTACGGTCGCAAGACTGAAACTCAAAGGAATTGACGGGGGCCCGCACAAGCGGTGGAGCATGTGGTTTAATTCGAAGCAACGCGAAGAACCTTACCAGGTCTTGACATCCTCTGACAACCCTAGAGATAGGGCTTTCCCTTCGGGGACAGAGTGACAGGTGGTGCATGGTTGTCGTCAGCTCGTGTCGTGAGATGTTGGGTTAAGTCCCGCAACGAGCGCAACCCTTGATCTTAGTTGCCAGCATTTAGTTGGGCACTCTAAGGTGACTGCCGGTGACAAACCGGAGGAAGGTGGGGATGACGTCAAATCATCATGCCCCTTATGACCTGGGCTACACACGTGCTACAATGGACAGAACAAAGGGCTGCGAGACCGCAAGGTTTAGCCAATCCCACAAATCTGTTCTCAGTTCGGATCGCAGTCTGCAACTCGACTGCGTGAAGCTGGAATCGCTAGTAATCGCGGATCAGCATGCCGCGGTGAATACGTTCCCGGGCCTTGTACACACCGCCCGTCACACCACGAGAGTTTGCAACACCCGAAGTCGGTGAGGTAACCTTTATGGAGCCAGCCGCCGAAGGTGGGGCAGATGATTGGGGTGAAGTCGTAACAAGGTAGCCGTATCGGAAGGTGCGGCTGGATCACCTCCTTTCTAAGGATATATGGAGCAGCGTACGTTTTTCGTCTTGTTTAGTTTTGAAGGATCATTCCTTCAAACATGTCTCTAGCGAGACAGGATTGTTCTTTGAAAACTAGATAACAATAAGTAATACATTCACATTGAATGCAATGCAAAGTTCATCACACATAGTGATTCTTTCTAAAGTAAGAAATGGTTAAGTTAGAAAGGGCGCACGGTGGATGCCTTGGCACTAGGAGCCGATGAAGGACGGGACGAACACCGATATGCTTCGGGGAGCTGTAAGCAAGCTTTGATCCGGAGATTTCCGAATGGGGAAACCCACTGCTCGTAATGGAGTAGTATCCATACTTGAATACATAGAGTATGAGAAGGCATACCCGGGGAACTGAAACATCTAAGTACCCGGAGGAAGAGAAAGCAAATGCGATTCCCTGAGTAGCGGCGAGCGAAACGGGAACAGCCCAAACCAAGAGGCTTGCCTCTTGGGGTTGTAGGACACTCTATACGGAGTTACAAAGGAACGATATAAGCGAAGAGGTCTGGAAAGGCCCGCCAAAGAAGGTAACAGCCCTGTAACTGAAATGTTGTTCTCTCCAGAGTGGATCCTGAGTACGGCGGAACACGTGAAATTCCGTCGGAATCCGGGAGGACCATCTCCCAAGGCTAAATACTCCCTAGTGACCGATAGTGAACCAGTACCGTGAGGGAAAGGTGAAAAGCACCCCGGAAGGGGAGTGAAATAGATCCTGAAACCGTGTGCCTACAAGTAGTCAGAGCCCGTTAACGGGTGATGGCGTGCCTTTTGTAGAATGAACCGGCGAGTTACGATCCCGTGCAAGGTTAAGCAGAAGATGCGGAGCCGCAGCGAAAGCGAGTCTGAATAGGGCGCATGAGTACGTGGTCGTAGACCCGAAACCAGGTGATCTACCCATGTCCAGGGTGAAGTTCAGGTAACACTGAATGGAGGCCCGAACCCACGCACGTTGAAAAGTGCGGGGATGAGGTGTGGGTAGGGGTGAAATGCCAATCGAACCTGGAGATAGCTGGTTCTCTCCGAAATAGCTTTAGGGCTAGCCTCAAGGTAAGAGTCTCGGAGGTAGAGCACTGATTGGACTAGGGGCCCCTACCGGGTTACCGAATTCAGTCAAACTCCGAATGCCGATGACTTATCCTTGGGAGTCAGACTGCGAGTGATAAGATCCGTAGTCGAAAGGGAAACAGCCCAGACCGCCAGCTAAGGTCCCAAAGTATACGTTAAGTGGAAAAGGATGTGGAGTTGCTTAGACAACCAGGATGTTGGCTTAGAAGCAGCCACCATTTAAAGAGTGCGTAATAGCTCACTGGTCGAGTGACTCTGCGCCGAAAATGTACCGGGGCTAAACGTATCACCGAAGCTGCGGACTGTTCTTACGAACAGTGGTAGGAGAGCGTTCTAAGTGCAGTGAAGTCAGACCGGAAGGACTGGTGGAGCGCTTAGAAGTGAGAATGCCGGTATGAGTAGCGAAAGACGGGTGAGAATCCCGTCCACCGAATGCCTAAGGTTTCCTGAGGAAGGCTCGTCCGCTCAGGGTTAGTCGGGACCTAAGCCGAGGCCGAAAGGCGTAGGCGATGGACAACAGGTTGATATTCCTGTACCACCTCCTCACCATTTGAGCAATGGGGGGACGCAGGAGGATAGGGTAAGCGCGGTATTGGATATCCGCGTCCAAGCAGTTAGGCTGGGAAATAGGCAAATCCGTTTCCCGTGAAGGCTGAGCTGTGATGGCGAGCGAAATTTAGTAGCGAAGTTCCTGATTCCACACTGCCAAGAAAAGCCTCTAGCGAGGTGAGAGGTGCCCGTACCGCAAACCGACACAGGTAGGCGAGGAGAGAATCCTAAGGTGATCGAGAGAACTCTCGTTAAGGAACTCGGCAAAATGACCCCGTAACTTCGGGAGAAGGGGTGCTTCTTAGGGTGTTAAAGCCCCGAGAAGCCGCAGTGAATAGGCCCAGGCGACTGTTTAGCAAAAACACAGGTCTCTGCGAAGCCGTAAGGCGAAGTATAGGGGCTGACGCCTGCCCGGTGCTGGAAGGTTAAGAGGAGCGCTTAGCGTAAGCGAAGGTGCGAATTGAAGCCCCAGTAAACGGCGGCCGTAACTATAACGGTCCTAAGGTAGCGAAATTCCTTGTCGGGTAAGTTCCGACCCGCACGAAAGGCGCAACGATCTGGGCACTGTCTCAACGAGAGACTCGGTGAAATTATAGTACCTGTGAAGATGCAGGTTACCCGCGACAGGACGGAAAGACCCCGTGGAGCTTTACTGCAGCCTGATATTGAATGTTGGTACAGCTTGTACAGGATAGGTAGGAGCCTTGGAAACCGGAGCGCTAGCTTCGGTGGAGGCATCGGTGGGATACTACCCTGGCTGTATTGACCTTCTAACCCGCTGCCCTTATCGGGCAGGGAGACAGTGTCAGGTGGGCAGTTTGACTGGGGCGGTCGCCTCCTAAAATGTAACGGAGGCGCCCAAAGGTTCCCTCAGAATGGTTGGAAATCATTCGCAGAGTGTAAAGGCACAAGGGAGCTTGACTGCGAGACCTACAAGTCGAGCAGGGACGAAAGTCGGGCTTAGTGATCCGGTGGTTCCGCATGGAAGGGCCATCGCTCAACGGATAAAAGCTACCCCGGGGATAACAGGCTTATCTCCCCCAAGAGTCCACATCGACGGGGAGGTTTGGCACCTCGATGTCGGCTCATCGCATCCTGGGGCTGTAGTCGGTCCCAAGGGTTGGGCTGTTCGCCCATTAAAGCGGTACGCGAGCTGGGTTCAGAACGTCGTGAGACAGTTCGGTCCCTATCCGTCGCGGGCGCAGGAAATTTGAGAGGAGCTGTCCTTAGTACGAGAGGACCGGGATGGACGCACCGCTGGTGTACCAGTTGTTCTGCCAAGGGCATCGCTGGGTAGCTATGTGCGGACGGGATAAGTGCTGAAAGCATCTAAGCATGAAGCCCCCCTCAAGATGAGATTTCCCATTCCGCAAGGAAGTAAGATCCCTGAAAGATGATCAGGTTGATAGGTCTGAGGTGGAAGCGTGGTGACACGTGGAGCTGACAGATACTAATAGATCGAGGACTTAACCTATATTCTAATGTGAAAAATGAACATTGTTATCTAGTTTTGAGAGAACATTTTTCAAAAATCTCTTGATTTATTTGTAATACATAGTATAATATCTTTTGTCACTAAATTGTCTGGTGATGATGGCGAAGAGGTCACACCCGTTCCCATACCGAACACGGAAGTTAAGCTCTTCAGCGCCGATGGTAGTTGGGGGTTTCCCCCTGTGAGAGTAGGACATCGCCAGGCTTTCTTCATTCCGCAGTAGCTCAGTGGTAGAGCTATCGGCTGTTAACCGATCGGTCGTAGGTTCGAATCCTACCTGCGGAGCCAATTTGGAGAGCTGTCCGAGTGGCCGAAGGAGCACGATTGGAAATCGTGTAGGCGGTAACCCCGTCTCAAGGGTTCGAATCCCTTGCTCTCCGCCACAATTTACATAATAAAGGGCCCGTTGGTCAAGCGGTTAAGACACCGCCCTTTCACGGCGGTAACACGGGTTCGAATCCCGTACGGGTCACCATTTTTATAGAAATACATACCAGCATTTTATTCGGAGGATTAGCTCAGCTGGGAGAGCATCTGCCTTACAAGCAGAGGGTCGGCGGTTCGAGCCCGTCATCCTCCACCATATCTTTTATATCGTCGCGGGGTGGAGCAGTTCGGTAGCTCGTCGGGCTCATAACCCGAAGGTCGCAGGTTCAAATCCTGCCCCCGCAACCAAATTTTTTCTCTATTGGTCCGGTAGTTCAGTTGGTTAGAATGCCTGCCTGTCACGCAGGAGGTCGCGGGTTCGAGTCCCGTCCGGACCGCCATTTTTTAAAAAGAATACTTGGCTCGGTAGCTCAGTTGGTAGAGCAACGGACTGAAAATCCGTGTGTCGGCGGTTCGATTCCGTCCCGAGCCACCACTATTTGCCGGTGTAGCTCAATTGGTAGAGCAACTGACTTGTAATCAGTAGGTTGGGGGTTCAAGTCCTCTTGCCGGCACTGTTTTTCAAATGTGGAGGGGTAGCGAAGTGGCTAAACGCGGCGGACTGTAAATCCGCTCCCTCCGGGTTCGGCGGTTCGAATCCGCCCCCCTCCACCATTTTTATTTTCATAGGGGCATAGTTTAACGGTAGAACAGAGGTCTCCAAAACCTCCGGTGTGGGTTCGATTCCTACTGCCCCTGCCAATTATATGATTCATAACATCTATGGCGGTTGTGGCGAAGTGGTTAACGCACCAGATTGTGGCTCTGGCACTCGTGGGTTCGATTCCCATCAATCGCCCCATTTTATTATTGGGCTATAGCCAAGCGGTAAGGCAACGGACTTTGACTCCGTCATGCGTTGGTTCGAATCCAGCTAGCCCAGTTGATATGCGGAAGTAGTTCAGTGGTAGAACACCACCTTGCCAAGGTGGGGGTCGCGGGTTCGAATCCCGTCTTCCGCTCCAATTATGGCGGCATAGCCAAGTGGTAAGGCAGAGGTCTGCAAAACCTTTATCCCCGGTTCAAATCCGGGTGTCGCCTTTTTTGAAAAGACTGCCGGGGTGGTGGAATTGGCAGACACACAGGACTTAAAATCCTGCGGTAGGTGACTACCGTGCCGGTTCAAGTCCGGCCCTCGGCACCATTTTTTATTATTATAAGTTGCGCTCTTTAATGATCATGCCGGTGTGGCGGAATTGGCAGACGCGCACGACTCAAAATCGTGTTCCTCACGGAGTGCCGGTTCGACCCCGGCCACCGGTATCTAGTTTTAGATATTCTTTATTATCGTCAATTACAGAAAAATTAAAGAATATTAACGTTTAAAACGTCTTTCTACAGATTGTAGAGAGGCGTTTTTTATTTGTTTTAGCTAGTTTTTCACATGACAAAATTACTTCAAATGGTGAAAAAACGGTTTTTGCTGAGGGCCATTCTAAGGAGATTGACTTTTACTTTATTGATGGTTACCTTATGATTAAACTAAAGGGGCAGGACAATTGAAGATGGATTGGATCAATTGTACATAGGAGGTGTTGTAATGATTACGGTTAAAAATGCTGAAAGTTATCTTAAAGATAGCATCGGTGAAGATACCGATGAGATAAATAAGGTTTGGGAAACATTTAAGGCTTTTTCAAAGGAGACCGTTGAGGGCGAAGAAGATAAAGAAATTTTATTTCAGTGTGGTGTCTATGATTTTACAGGAGAGGAACTATTTCATCTTGATTTTGTACGTCAGTTTACAATTTATGAAGAAGATGATTATTCTCACATGGAACAACTGCACTGTGAATTTTTATTTAAACCAACAAGTGAGTTAAAAAAGTTAAAGGTGGTAGAAGAATGGTCAATGGATTATGACGATATAGATCATTTTTTTAATCATATTGAAAGTATTCATGAGTTTAAAATTCCTTTGACTTTAAAGCCGATAAAATCAGCAATATATCAAGAAGAACTTTAATTCTTATTTCATTAACGGCTGCTTTACTTTAAGAGGGTATACCTTGCCTTTTTGGAATCATTTATCACGGAGTGTCGGTTCGACTCCGGCCACCGGTATCTATTAAAAGTTTGGTTTTTACCGTGAACCCAACGTTTCACCCTCGTGGTGAAACGTTTTTTTGTGGTTTAAATGAGTTATTTAGATGAAAATAGAATCCTATTAGAAGAGAATGAGCATGTACTACTTTTAACAGAATAAACTTTAGATGATTTGCAACATTTGGTACGATACATTTAACCATATAAGGAAACAAAATGGAGTAGCGCATTCACATAAAACAGTGAACTACCTTTGTGTAGCTAAATGAATATTTGTGGGTACATACACATCTTTAGCTGGCATCATCATTGTGACCCAGTTTGGGGGAGAATTTATGAAAAAACAAAATGATCATGAAGAGTTATTGACAGGTGGAAATGTCTCCAACGTATATCGTTCGGGAGATACGGTTCGCAGAGAGGTAAAGTCAGATAATATGAATATACAAAAGCTGCTAAAGCATTTAGAAAAAAAGAATTTCTCCTATGCTCCAAAGTTTTTAGGGGTTGATGAAAAAGGTAGAGAGATCTTGTCCTTCATTGAAGGTGTGGCCGGTCATGATCCCTTAAAAGAATACATGTGCTCTCACAATGCTTTAAAAGAAATAGCGAGAATGCTTAGACTGTATCATGATGCTGTTAGTGATTTTCCCATTTCAGACGATTGGGAACGAATGGACAATACCCCTAACAACATAGAGGTTGTGTGCCATAATGATTTTGCGATGTACAACATCATTTTCAAAGATAAAAACCCAGTGGGAATCATTGATTTTGATGTAGCTGCCCCTGGTCCAAGGCTTTGGGATATTGCATATACTCTCTATACTTGTGTCCCTCTCAGTAGGTTTTTTCGTACTGAAACAGGGGAGGTCGTAAATTATCATTCATTAGAGCATGCAGCCCATATAAAGTATAGAGTCAAACTGTTTTTTGAAGCTTATGGTGAGGAAATACCAGAAGATTATGTGGACATGGTGTTGCTGCGTTTAGAAGGTTTATGTCAATACATGAAGCGAAAAGCGAATGAAGGGGATAGAGCCTTTCAAAAAATGATTCATGAGGGGCACCTTGAGCATTATCAAATAGACATACAATTCATTCATGAACACAGAAAAGAATGGATTTGAGGATGCCAAGGGTTTTATAAAAAAAGGACAACTTATCTTTTTACTAGTTTCTTGTGGATGTTACAATTGGTTATAATAGTTCAATAGATTGAATGTAAAGAGGCGGAGTTGTTATCTTGCAAACGAAGACGATATTACAGACTATTATTGAAGATGAGCGATCACATGATTATCCGCTTTTTAGACAGTACTGTGTAAGGAAAGAACAGGGTCTGCGTAAAGATGCGTTAAAGGTTCTTCAGTCTTTTGTTGAAGAGATGAATAAGAACGAATTTACAGCACGGCGTTCATTTGTTGTTTGGCTGTTTGATTACATTGAACGTTTTGAGAATGGTCATCATTTGCTTGTGTATCCATTGGTACATGGGATGATCCACCCTGTTCTTCGAGAGTGGGAAAATATTGATCCAACGGATGTGAGACCGTATCGCTGGCAAGGCTTGTTTGTGCATCAGGGGGAAGGGCTGCCCTATTTATTGAAGGCATTAGAGATGGGAGGCAGCAAAGAGCAGCGAGTGATTGTTCAAATTTGCGAAACCTATATCTCGGCTTTGTGGTATTCGTTTCATCATATACATGAAGATCTTTATTTAAGCACCTATGAGAAAGATCATGAGCGAATTCAAGGGATTCAAGATGTCATGAAACTGATCGAAGATAAAAATGTTCAAAGCAATGTTGAAAAACTAGCAGTCTACTATAACCAGCTTTTATCGGACTGGAAGGAATTTCAGCAGACGCAGACAAGAGGTTTTGTGAAATGGTGTGCGGATCGTAAGAAGCCCTATGAGTGGGTACAGACATTTTACTATCACCAATAGTTGTTTTTCATAAGAAAAAGGCAGGGGTCAACCCTGCCTTTTTTATTTATGCCATATTCTTTCTATTTCTACATGGTCTGGTTTAAAATATTTCAGGATGTAGACATCTGGATTGCTTAGTTGTTCCCACTCCTTGAATCCAATTGCAGGATCGGCGTGTTTTAGAAGCAGGCTCATAATATTGCCATGAGTGGCGAATAAAGTATGATCTCTTCCTAATTTTATTTGTTCATAGAGTGCCTCTACAATACGATTCATCGCTTCTAGGCTCGACTCTCCGCCTTCACAGGTCATATGCAAGTCCGAAAAACTGAGCTTTAGTTTTTCATACCAATCTTCCATTGGTTGACTGCTTAACCTACGTTCAGAGAGACGCTTATCCATTTGTACCTTGATCTGTTTGGCATAAGCAAGGGGCTCAGCGGTTTGAATCGCTCGTTTATAAGGACTTGAGATGATCTGGTTGAGCTGAATGCCGGAAAAAAACTGTGCGAGTTCATGCGATTGTGTGATGCCTTGAGGCGTTAAAGACGCATCCTCGGATTGTCCATCTGCTTGACAGTGTCTGACGAAATAATATGTCTTCATAGGGGGACACCTTCCTCTAAGTATAAAAAAATCATCCAATATTGGATGAGGGTTCACGAAAGTTTAGGTTCTATTTGTTCGTGTCTGCTTCTTTGTATGGATCTATCAGTTTGGAGGTTAGGTCTAAGTTGAACAAAAAATCATCTACGGTGTCTGTGCCAAAGGGAAGGGTGGAAAAATTAATTGGGATGCTGTCTTCTTGCGTATCTGAAGTAATCGGCTGTTTGTGCTGCTTTTTTCTCCAGTTCTTAAACAAGCGCATGTGAGGCCCCCTTTTCTAAAAAAAGATGGATTTATACATAATATACGGGGAGAGTTGTCCGAGCGTCAATTGTTTTCTTCAAAAGGATTTATTACATTTGTACGGAAAGAGCCACAGCTAAGTGCGGATCTTTCCGTGTTTTGACATGGCACGGTGTATGGCTTGTTGTACCTTTCGTTCGCATCTGATGTTGTATGGTTTCTTATGGAGTTTACTCGTCTTAAATTGACCAATTACACGGCGGACTCCTTGATCATAAATGATCAGCTCTCTGCTCGTTTGATCATTTAATAACGCTTGAAACCAGCTGTATTTTTTTAGCTGTGCTGCATTTCGTGATATATCATCTTCATCTACCTGTAAAAAAGGGATATACAGAGCAAGATTGAAGATGTCTAAAATGAATCCCATATTACCGGCCCCCTTCATATCGTTTATTACGTTTAGAAAGGGGAATGGTTCCATACAATTGGTTTTAAAAACAATCCCAGTGCATGAACCATTCTTTATTGTCTTTGTCGTAATAGAAATACATCGTGCCGTTATCACCAATCATGAACCGAGGTTTTTCTTCTGAAGCGATTTGTAGCATGAATTCTCCTGACATCTGGTGGGGAGGAGATTGGATGTAAGCTCCGTATCCACCGATTTTTGTGAACGAGTAGTTTGAGTAATGCTCGAAGAAATGATCTGTCGCTTCTTCACTTTCATTAACCTCTGATAAGTCAACGTATGACCAAGCTTCCTCCCAGCATGGATAATCCGGTTGTTCCCCTTCGAGCCACTCTATCTGGAAAGGCTTAATTCCTTTCACTTCTTCAGGGGTCTCAGCGATTTCTAATCCTTCCATTGATGAATATTCAATGAGTTTCCAGCCATCACCGTTTTTGGCGATATCGATCGGAAGGGTTTTCTTGTTGATGAAAATTTGAATCATCTTACATTCATCAAAGCCGTTCATTCCCCCTGGTACTTCGGGTAAATACATTTGTAAAATGGGAATCATAGCTCCATCTTGATCTGCCGGCCACCCTTTATCACGTTGGATGAAAAAATGACCAGCAAACCAGCTGTACTTAGAAGGATCAGGGCGAAACCCGCCTATTTTGGCTACAATAGGTGTTTTTCCTAGTTGATTTAATTCGTCAAAAGCTTTGATCTTCATTTATCCATCCTCCATTCTTTAGCCAGCAATGTGTGCATCTTGAAACGTTCCATTCATATTGCCAGAGACAATGATGACATGTCCCCAAAATAAATCTCCGTCATGATAGTAGGCTTCGAATTCTCCATTTGGATAAGCATGGAGGCTTTCAAGAGAGATGCGGCTGATAAATTGATCCGGTGTGACCTCTTCTGAATGTTCAGCGGAGTCGTCTTGTTCCTGCCAATCTTTTGCTAGTTCAATCAGCTGATTTGCTGCATATGACTTCATGGAGGCATCCCATGTTGTCTGCTCTTCTACGAGTTGTCTAGCCGTTTTCAGAGAGTCATTCATTTCTTCCTCTTCTTCAAGATTGAAGTAAAGAAGGCACTCCTCATTGCCCCACTTGATGGTTGTTTCAAATAAGTCTAGTCCTTTCACTAATTCAAAGGTACCCAGCTTGTCATCGTGGTAAAAGATAGGTTGTTGAGCTTCTTCTAATATTTCTTGAAGTTCCTTATCTTCAGTATCTGTATCAACAAGTGAAACGAGCATGAATTCATCTTCACCTTTACGTACTTGAAGTGTGACGATAGATTCTTTATGTAATTGCGCTTGTTTTTCTCGTAATCCCTTTTCATCTGTTAACCAGCACAGTCTCACTTTTTCGGTTATGATGCGTTCTTTTTCCTTCCATGCAATGAGCGGGATTGAAGCAGTCCAAAGAGTCTCTTTTCCTGCTTTTCCTGCGCCGACTCCAGAAGGTCCTGTAACAGCCATGATGTCTATCACTTCTTCTGAGAATCTTTGTTCAAATATGTTGATTTGTTTGTTTGATTTCATAGGATGTCCCCCAGCTTGATTTATTTGATGGAGCTATACCTTTATCACACCGTACATTGGCAGGGGAAATCAAGCTTTTTTTATTTAAAACTGTTTTTTAGGTATGTGGCAGCAGAGAGGATACATGGATTGTAGGAGGTTGAGTCACAATAAAAAAGCAAATCGGTTCGGATTTTGTATAAATTTGGCTAAGTGAGTCGAAAAGCCTAGGTGATTCTTCCTTTTCTTTATAATTACTTTGACACGATTAGATGAAAAAAGTAAAGTAGTACTGAGTGATTTACAAAACCTTCATCATTCACTGAAACATGTAGAGGCAGTAAATTTAATGTAAATGGATATTTTTCCTTTTATTTACTCGTATTTTTTTTGAAACTTATGATGCTTCTTATTCGTTATATTAAAGGAGCACATGTAACCTGCGGAGAAAAGAGCATCGGAATGCTTGGTGCAGAAGATTTACATTTGCAAAATCAATGTAAATTTTTTATGATTTCATTTATATCAGATCGAAAATAAGAAAGAAGAGGTTTTATGAAAAAAATATTTGCGAACAAATATAGCTTTTTTGTTTTGGCTGTTCTTCTATTTTGGGCAAAATCGTACACAGCCTACAAAATGGACTTTAATTTAGGAGTGAAGGGATCTTTTCAAGAGGGTCTTCTCTTATTAAATCCATTTAGTTCAGCCATCGTGTTTTTAGGACTTGCTCTCTTTTTGAAGGGGCGTAAATCGGCCATTGTTTTAATTGTCATTGATTTTATTATGACCGCACTTTTATATGCGAATGTAGCGTACTATCGTTTCTTTGATGATTTTTTAACATTCCCGACAATGAAACAAGCCGGTAATCTTGGGGGAGGTATGACCGGCGGTGTGTTAGCAAGTATTAAGCCGCATGACCTTTTGTACTTCCTTGATATCATCATTTTAATTGCCATTGTCATTTGGAGACCAGAAGTGAAGAAGTTCCAAATGAAAAAAACTTTCGCACTGCTGATTGTGGCTGCAGGTGTTGGACTGTTCTTCGTTAACCTACACTTAGCTGAAAAAGATCGTCCAGAATTATTGACGAGAACATTTGATCATAAGTATATTGTGAAATATTTAGGTGTTTATAACTATGCGATTTATGACGGCGTGCAAACCGCACAAAATGCAACGCAGGTAGCAAATGCGAGCAGTGATGATTTAACGGATGTCGTGAACTATACGACCTCTCACTATGCGAAACCAAATGCAGAATACTTTGGTCAAGCAAAAGGAAAAAACATCATCAAAATCCATTTAGAAAGCTTCCAGTCATTTTTAATTGACTACAAGTTAAATGGAGAAGAAGTGACGCCGTTTTTAAACAAACTAGCTCATGGAAAAGAAGATTTTACGTATTTTGATAACTTCTTCCACCAGACTGGTCAAGGGAAGACTTCTGATGCTGAGCTCATGATGGATAATAGTATGTTTGGCTTGCCAGAGGGTGCAGCGTTTGTGACAAAAGGTGAAAATACCTTCCAATCACTTCCTGCCATCTTAGATCAAAAAGCAGGCTATACGAGTGCAGTGCTTCACGGGGATTATAAATCTTTCTGGAACCGTGACACGATTTATAAACATATGGGAATTGATCAATTCTTCGATGCATCTTATTACAACATGGATGAAGAAAACCTTGTAAACATGGGTCTGAAGGATAAACCATTCTTTAAAGAATCAATCCCAATGTTAGAATCAATGAAAAAGCCATTTTATGCACACTTAATGACATTGACCAACCATTATCCATTTAATTTAGATGAGAAAGATGCGACAATCGCTAAGGCAACAACTGGCGATAAAACAGTGGATAATTATTTCCAAACAGCGAGATACTTGGATGAGTCATTAGAACAATTCTTTAAGGACTTGAAAAAATCGGGTCTGTATAAAGACTCAGTGATTCTATTATATGGTGACCATAACGGTATTTCTGAGAACCATAACCGTGCAATGAGTGAGATTCAAGGGAAAGAAATTACGCCATATCAAAATGCACAAAATCAGCGTGTACCGCTCATGATTCGTATCCCTGGGAAACAAGGCGGCGTGAATCATACGTATGGCGGTGAAGTAGACGTGATGCCAACGCTTCTTCACTTACAAGGTATTGATTCAAATGAGTACGTGAATTTTGGAACAGATTTATTCTCTAAGAAGCATGATCAAACTGTTGCATTCCGTAACGGAAACTATGTGACACCAAAATATACCCTTGTAGATAATACGGTCTACGATACAAAAACGGGTAAAGTGGTGAAACAAAACAAAAAGACAGAAGCGATTAAAGCCCGTGTTGATAATCAGTTAAGCCTGTCAGATAAAGTACTGTACAGGGATCTTCTTCGATTCCATAAGCTATCTGATTTTAAACCAGTGAATCCATCTGATTATTTCTATGGTAAAACAAACAAAGAGACAGAAGCGGATTCTTCTGCTAACTAACTGAGTTTTGGGCAAGCACAGAAAGGTGCTTGCCTTTTTCTCTCTTACAGCTTGATTTGTTGGCAAAATATGTTTATATTTAGGGGGAAACAAGCGTGGCGTCAGCGGTCAGCTGGCGATAACTCATTTTGTCCTAGGGGATTTCAGGAGGAGCTTATGACAACAAATACAAAAACACAAAAAAAGAAATCAGAATTATGGGGCTGGATCAAAGCCATCTTAATCGCATTTATTGCTGTTTTTATCATTCGTAACTTTTTATTCGCACCGTATATTGTGAAGGGGACTTCTATGGAACCGACACTGCATAATACAGAGCGGGTGTTTGTGAATAAAACAGTCGATTACTTCGGCGATTATAAACGCGGACAGATCATTGTTCTTGATGGGGAAGACCGCAGTACTCACTATGTGAAACGATTGATTGGTTTACCTGGTGATAAAATCGAAATGAAAAATGACCAGCTATATGTGAACGGTCAAAAAGTGGCGGAGCCTTATTTAGCATCAAACAAAAAGAAAGCTGCCGCAGATGGCACCTTGTTGACACCTGATTTTGGTCCTCTTACAGTCCCTAAAGGAAAGTACTTTGTCATGGGTGACAATCGCCAAAACTCAATGGACAGTCGCAATGGTTTAGGTCTTTTTACAAAGAGTGACATTCAAGGGACAACATCATTCGTGTTTTATCCCTTCCAAGATATTCGCTTAATCAATCACTAATCAATAAGAAAAAGCACACAGGCGTGTGCTTTTTTTGTTTGGTTAAGACTGACTTTTTGAAATCGCCTGTTCTAGATCTGCCAGAATATCTTCAATCGCTTCAGTTCCAACAGATAAACGAATAAGTTCTGGTGTCACCCCTGTGGCTTTTTGCTCTGCTTCACTTAATTGCTGATGCGTTGTGCTGGCAGGATGGATGATGAGTGACTTAGAGTCGCCTACGTTTGCAAGATGTGAGAAAAGCTGAACTGAATCAATGAGTTTTTTTCCTGCGTCTTTGCCACCTTTAATGCCGAATGTGAGGATGGCACCTTGTCCTTTTGGTAAATAAGTTTGAGCCAGCTCAAAGGATTCATGGCCTTCAAGACCTGGATAACTGACCCATTCTACAAGAGGATGATCTTGTAAAAATTGTGCTGTCTTCAATGCATTTTCACTGTGGCGTTCAAGGCGAAGGTGCAATGTTTCTAAGCCTTGCAAGAGTAAAAATGAGTTGAATGGTGATAAAGCCGCCCCTAGATCACGTAAGAGCTGTACACGTGCTTTTGTGATATAAGCCGCTTCGCCAATTGCTTCCGTATACGTCAGGCCATGATAGCTTGGGTCTGGTTCAGTCAGGCCTTTGAACTTATCGCTATCACCCCAAGGAAACTTACCGCTGTCGACGATGACTCCGCCAATGGATGTGCCGTGGCCGCCGATGAATTTCGTCGCTGAATGGACGACAATGTCTGCGCCAAATTCAATCGGTCTTAACAAATAAGGGCTGGCAAGTGTATTATCCACAATTAGAGGGATGTGGTGCTTGTGTGCAATGGCTGATACGGCTTCAATATGTAAAATGTCGCCTTTTGGATTTCCGATGCTCTCTGCATACACTGCTTTTGTTTTATCTGTAATGGCTGCTTCAAGTTCTTCAAGGTTTGAGGAATCCACAAACTTTACTGTTATTCCAAGCTTTTTCAAGGTATGCGCAAATAAATTATATGTGCCGCCATACAGACTGCTGGAGGATACGATTTCGTCACCAGCTCCTGCAATGTTTAAAATGGAGTAAGTGGTCGCTGCTTGTCCTGAGGAGACAGCAAGTGCACCAATTCCACCTTCAAGCTCAGCGATCCGTTTTTCAAACACATCATTTGTCGGGTTCATAATACGTGAATAAATATTACCGGGTTCCTGAAGTCCAAATAAATTCGCCGCATGCTCACTATCTCTAAAACCGAAAGAGCTTGTTTGGTAAATAGGTACAGCTCTTGAATAGGTGGCTGAATCCAGTTCTTGACCTGCGTGTATTGCTTTTGTTTCTAAACGAAATTGAAGTTCTTCTGACATGTGTGTATCCTCCTTTTGTTAGATAAAACCAACTACTTTAATAAGAAATATTTAATAAGACTATAAATCTTGTTTACTGCCCGGTCAATCATTTTTTAGATAAATCTGAAAAAACAATAAATATAGTTGACATGTCGGAATAGTATGTATTAACATAAGCATACTGAAAATACCAACAAGAATCGCTGATCGGTCAACCGAAGGCTCGTTCACTCAGGCATGAGTGAAGGGCCTTTTTTTATTTTAATCAGGAGGGAAGCTGAAGATGGAGAAAAAGAAAAAACGAAAAAAATACAGAAAACATTTGGATATCACATTAGACATTTTGATTGAGCGGAACAAATATGAGATTTACAGCAATCAAGAACGAATAGAAGAAATTTACGAGCGTATTGATGAAAAGCATACAAGGTCGAAATAACCATTTTATAAAATATAGTTGATTTATAGGAATAATATGATTTAGGATGGTGCTAACAACTCAATATGAATAGCTGATCGGACAACACGAAGGCTCTTATCTCTCTTTTGGGATAAGGGCTTTTCTGTGTATTTATCTGATGACAAGAGGAGTGAACTTGCAATGACTATTTCCATTGATATTGTGGATAAGTCTTTTTGGAAAGACAAACAAACCATTCAAGTGCTTGAAGACGTAAGACTCACCATCGTTCCTGGTGAATTCGTGACGGTGATTGGTCCGAGCGGATGCGGGAAAAGTACATTGCTGAAGATGATTGGAGGCCTTGATACAGATTATGATGGGCAGATCGTGATAGGAGAAAGGCGTGTGGTAGAACCAGGAATGAAACAGGGCTTTATCTTTCAAGAGCATCGCTTGTTTCCATGGCTGACGGTCGAAGAAAATATCGCTGCCAATTTCAATTTAAAACAGGCGTCTGTTCGCCGCAAAGTGGATGAATTAATTGAAATTGTTCGGTTAAAAGGTTTTGAACACGCCTATCCACATGAGCTTTCAGGCGGGATGTCACAACGTGTTGCTATTGCAAGAGCACTCCTGCGTGATCCGGAGATTTTATTGCTTGATGAACCTTTTGGTGCGCTAGATGCATTTACACGGAAACACT
Organism: Bacillus sp. iso_77; assembly: GCF_056173625.1. NCBI lineage: Bacteria > Bacillati > Bacillota > Bacilli > Caryophanales > Bacillaceae > Bacillus > Bacillus sp. iso_77. Next base: position 892,176 of record NZ_CM149683.1, read on the forward strand.
TACAGGATGTACTGCTGGATATTTGGCAGGAGAAAAGAACAACGATGGTGCTTGTCACTCATGATATTGACGAATCCATTTATTTAGCCAATGAAATTGTGCTGTTACAAGCAAGACCCGGTCGAATTCATAAAATCCTTCCCGTGAACTTACCATTCCCGCGGAATAGAACGTCAACAGCTTTTCAGAGCTTAAGACAAAAGGTGCTTTCAGAATTTGATAAAACAGATGAGCTGTTACTGACGAATGGCTCAGGAATTTAAGGAGGTCAAATTGAATGAAAAGGCAAAAAAGGATCGTTCTCTTTCTGGGTATCCTCCTTGTATTAGCTGGGTGTGGTCAAGCAGCGAATGGATCAGAAGACAAGCCGAAAGAGATTCGGATTGGGATTCAGCAAAGTCTAAGCCCACTTCTTTTAGCAAAGGAAAAAGGGTGGTTTGAGCAATCATTTGAAAAAGAAGGTGTGAAAGTCAAGTGGGTGGAGTTCCAAAGTGGTCCTCCCCAATTCGAAGGACTCGCCGCCAATCAATTAGATTTTTCACAGGTTGGTAATTCACCTGTTATAGCTGGTCAGGCAGCAGGTATTGATTTTAAGGAAATTGGTTTATCTCAGGATGGGTTAAAGGCGAATGGGATTTTAGTGAATAAGAACAGTGAGATTCAAAAAGTAGAAGATTTAAAAGGAAAAAAAATCGCCGTTGCCAAAGGAAGCAGTGGTTTTGACTTTTTATACAAAGTATTAGATCAGGCTGGTTTATCTGCAAAGGATGTTCAGATCATTCAGCTTCAGCCGGATGAGGCAATATCTGCGTTTGAAAATGGATCAGTTGATGCTTGGTCGATTGGGAGCCGTTCTTATCACTTGAAACGATAGAAAAGGGAGCAAAGCTACTGGTTAATGGAGAAGCGACCGATTTATATTCACCTGGATTCACACTTGTCAGATCCAAGTTTGCCGATGAGTACCCTGAACTAGTGGTGCAATTTTTAAAAGTATATGACAAAGCGGTGAAATGGCAGAAAGACCATCAACAGGAAGCCATTACACTTTATGCTCGTTTGAAACAATTAGATCAGAAGGTGGTGACACAAGTATTAAACAATACAGAGCCGCTCAATGAGCCCATTTCTAAGAAGATCATAAACGCTCAGCAGCATACAGCTGATTTTCAATATCAAACAAAGGCGATTCAGCGGAAGATTGATGTCAATCAGGTGGTAGATAATTCGTTTATTGAAAAAATGCTGAAAGAGGAGAAGAGTTGATGAAAGCTGCATCTAACCCAGCCCTTGTGACTAAAACTGAGCGAATGAAGAAAAAAAGGAGAAAAGCTTCATCCTTCATCATGTTAAAAGGACTTGTATTACCTACTTTACTCATTGCGATTTGGCAGGGAGCTGCTGCTTCCCAAATCGTTTCTTCTACTGTACTACCTGCACCCACTGTCATTGCGGAATCTTTTCGTGAGTTGATTCGTTCCGGTGAGCTGTTTGGCCATCTTTACATCAGTCTCTACAGAGCAATATGCGGGTTTTTACTTGGGGGAGGTTTAGGACTTGCGATGGGTCTGTGTGTCGGTTTTTCTAGGAAAACCGAGCAGTATGTAGATCCGACCTTGCAAATGCTGAGAACAGTTCCTCATTTAGCGGTGACTCCTTTATTTATTCTTTGGTTTGGTTTTGATGAATCAGCGAAAATTTTATTGATTGCACTTGGGGCTTTTTTTCCGATCTATATCAATACTTTTCTAGGAATTCGCAGTGTAGATAACAAGCTTTTCGATGTGGCTCGCGCTTTAGAGTTTAATCTGTATCAAAATATCACAAAGCTCATTTTACCTGCTGCCCTTCCTCATATTCTTCTGGGCGTGAGGCTTTCATTAGGCATTGCCTGGCTTGGTTTAGTGGTGGCTGAATTGATGGGGTCGAGTAGTGGAGTTGGCTACATGATTATGGATGCAAGACAATTCTCGCAAACGGATAAAGTGTTTGTAGGGATTATCATCTTTGCGGTAGTTGGTAAGATGACTGATTCATTTGTACGGCTGTTAGAAAAGCGACTGCTCAAATGGCGCACAAGTTATCAAGGTGAAAAATAATAGGAGGCGATATGATGAATATTCTATGGTTTATTCCAACGCATGGGGATGGGCGTTATTTAGGATCTTCGAAAGGGGCAAGACAGGCAGACTATCCGTATTTTAAACAAATTGCTCAAGCTGCCGATCAGCTTGGGTACACAGGGGTCTTGCTGCCTACTGGTAGATCTTGTGAAGATCCATGGCTGACAGCGGCCGCTTTAGCTGCAGAAACAACCCATTTAAAGTTTCTTGTGGCTCTTCGGCCAGGGTTGATGCAGCCATCTGTTGCTGCTAGAATGACCTCCACATTTGATCGGCTTTCAGGCGGGAGACTGCTGATCAATGTTGTAGCGGGAGGAAGTAAAGAAGAACTTGAAGGAGACGGGCTATTCATTTCTCATGATGAACGCTATGAGGCAGCAGAAGAATTTTTGACCATCTGGAAGAGGTTATTGAAAGGAGAGAATGTTCAGTTTCAAGGGAAGCATCTGCAAACACAAAATGGACGGCTGTTATTTCCACCAGCTCAAACACCACATCCACCCGTTTTTTTTGGAGGATCATCAGAAGCAGGCATTCAAGCCGCTGCAAAACATACAGATGTTTATTTAACTTGGGGCGAGCCGCCTGCACAAGTAAAAGAGAAAATCGCACAAGTGAAAAAGCAGGCTGAAAAGGAGGGAAGAACGGTGAGGTTTGGTATTCGACTTCATGTGATCGTGAGGGAAACGGAAGATGAAGCTTGGCAGGCAGCGGAACATCTGATTCGTCATTTAGATCAAGAGACTATTGATGATGCGCAAAAGACTTTACAAGGGATGGACTCAGTAGGGCAAAAACGAATGGTTGAATTACATCAAGGGAATAAAGAGAAGCTTGAAATTAGCCCTAATCTTTGGGCGGGCATTGGCTTAGTTAGAGGCGGGGCAGGAACAGCGCTCGTCGGGGACCCGCATACAGTAGCAGAACGTATAATAGAATATCAGTCTCTAGGTATTGATACATTTATCTTTTCTGGTTATCCGCACTTAGAAGAATCTTATTATTTAGCAGAACTTGTTTTCCCGCTTCTCCCATTTAAAAGAAATGGTGATGCAGGACCACACGTTCCTGCTGGTGAAATTATTGGGAACAATTACTTTCCTGATACAGCCTCTGCTGCAAGTTCCTCATAAATGAAAGCAAAGCAGTCATACTTGTCGGGCTGCTTTGCTTTTTTTATAGAAAGAGAAGCAAGTAAAATGATATGTGCTGTGGAAGAAGGCAAGGGCTTTTTTCCCAACAGTTTTTCTTGTATATACATATTTTAAGAGACAAGAGAAGAAGGAAAATATGCTCACTCTTTTGTCGGAATTATCAGTTAATATGTCGTATTTGATGTGTTAACGACATATAATTAGGACTTTTATATCTGATATATCGGGGGAATTCTTTCTATCTCAAAAAAATGAAAGATTAAATAGAAGAGATGATGAAAATGAACTATTTGAAAAAAGGCAGAAAAAAGATGGATTTATTGACAATATATGGGTTTTGTGGTTCTTATGTTGTGGTGAAAAATAGTAAAAAAGGGAGTATTTATACAGTTGAACATGAATAATTGAATAAAAAGTCACATTTTACACGAAAATACGTTCGGTCAAAAATGGGATCTTCTGTTGATGTTTGGAGTGTGACGCCTATGATACGATCATCATAAGCTGGGAGGTGAAAAGTATGACTTATGCAGCGCCGCAAGTTGACTATTCCACTATGGAACCTGCTATTATGGACCAAGCTTGGTTCTTAGTATTTGTTGCTGTCCTTCTTGGATTGGGAGCAACAGTTGTTCTAGGAGCAGCAGTTTGGTGTTTAGCAAACGGCAAGGGTAGCTTTACAGGAGCCGTTCAGTGGGAAAGTGGCTTAAAAGTCCAAATTGAATGTAAGTAGCTATACTTAGGATTCATCTTTTTACTTCTTAGATAAGACACCAGGGCTAAACCGTCTGTGGCGGGCGGTTTAGCCTGATCTGTTTTTAAAGAATATGCAGACACTTGGAGGTTATATGTTTACGATCGAGAATTTAACCAAGACGTATAAAAATAACGTGACTGCTGTCAATGATTTTCATTTGAAAATTGCCCCTCATCAAATCGTTGCTGTGGCTGGACCAAATGGATCCGGTAAAACAACGATGATTAACTGTGTACTCGGCATCATTAAGCATACAGAAGGAACCATTCATATCAAGGATGTCACAAATGATGATCCATCCTTTAAAAAACAAGTCGCCTATGTTCCAGATGATCTGCTGCTCCCTGAAGCATTGACTGGTGCTGAATATTTAGATTTTGTTTCTTCTATGTATGAATGTAAAACAATTCAAAGAAGAAATCAACTAATTGAATTGTTTGATATGGAATCAGCTTTATCAAGACCGATTGAAACCTATTCCCATGGAATGAAAAAAAAGACACAGCTGATTGCTGCCTTTATGCTTGAGAGTCAATTAGTGATCATGGATGAGCCCTTTAGAGGACTTGATATTGAAGCGGTTATAAACACAAAGAAACTGATGAAACGTTATGCCGAGCACCATGGTGCAATCTTGCTTTCAACGCATGATATGCTTTCAGCGGAAGAGCTGTGCCACAAGATCGCCATTATTTCTAAAGGAAATAAAATGGATGAAGGGACGGTTTCAGCCTTAAAAGAAAAGTATCAATCAAGCACATTGGAACAGGTGTTTCTGAAAGCTTCAATGTTAAGTGATAGGGGTGCACATTTTGATGAAATCATTAATCATTTCTAAAATGATGCTTAAAATGTGGCAGCAGGAGATGTATAAGCTCTTTGATACTCAAACGAAGCGAATCATTGTGGTCTTATTCTTTTTGTTTGCAGTCACAATGGGAGCCATCATCGGATACAGTTTTACGGGTGTCTTTATGAAGGCTTTCTTAAATGGAGATGAACGTTCACTTGGGTTGTTGGTTGTGTCGATGGCAATCAATGCATCCATTTTTACAAGCTTGTTATTTGTGCTGATCAAAGTCAGAACACCTGAACAAGATCGTTTTTCTATGCAGCTCAGCTGGTTTCCGCTGTCTACCTTTCAAAAAAGTCTTGGTTACTTCATTCCGATGGTGACAGTCGTGACAGGGCTTGTTTTATTTTTCATCGGGATCTTGCTTTTACCTAATTTTATTGCACAAGGGATCGGTATTTTCTTTATTCTTACATTCTTTTTGATGGTGCTTTTGCAATCGCTCTTTGTCTTAACACTGCTTCAGCTCATTTACAACGTGACTTATTTACTCGTACTAAAATTAAAATTACCGTTGCAAAAATTTGCAGCGATATTTGTTTTATTAGCGCTAGTTGTAGCGTATGGAATGACACATTTCGACATCAATCAAATACAGCAATCATATGTACAGTTTGATTATCATTTGATGTATTTTACAGCGCCGTTTTTCTTAGCGGCACAAGGGATGTCTCCTGACGGGGTGAATTATGCGATTTTGATCCTCTTCATCTTATTATCTGCGGGAGGCGCATTTATTTCTCTTGCTTTAATGCCAATTATGGCTGAGAAAAAAGCGTTAACCTTTCTGCACAAACTACCATTTTCATCTTCGAAAAAGTGGTCACTCATTGTAAAGGAAATAAAGTCACAAGTGAGAAATGAAGAAAATATTTTAAACTTTCTCATCCTCCTTATTGTCATTTTATTTGTCCGTTATCAGTTTGCCTTCCGCTTTGAAGGAGAAGCTTTTTTTGTCTTATGTGCGCTAGCTGGGTTAACAGCTTTTAATTCATTTGGCAATGACAAACGTATGCTTGGGATGTATAAAACGTTTGGTCTAAGGCCGTGGGAAGTGGCTCTTTATAAGTTTCTCGGACTTTTGCTCGTTGGTGTGATCCAAATTGTTTTATTTATGATCACAACACTGACGCTCCCGGATCAGATATGGATCGTGTTGATTGGCGCTGCTGTCTTGTGTAATGCAACGGCTCTCTTTTATGTGGTAGGTATTTTATTACCCCTTGATCGAAATAATCCTTACACAGGTATTTTCTCGTTTGGAGCGCTTATTTTAATCATGATTCCGATTGTATTTATTGGAAATTATGTGATAGGGGAATCGAGTCAAATGCTTCAGTGGCTGCTTGTGGCAGGATTTGAATGTCTGCTCATCTTTGCCATATATAAAGGTTTTTCATGGAGGTATTCACATGATTCAACTTCTTAACAATAAGCTAAAGATTGAGCGGGTGCCGGCACTTGGGCCATATGTGACTTTACAAAAAAGGCATTTGACTGATACGCAGTACGGAAGCTCACTTCCAATTAACGAAAGTGCATATCATATGTTAACGAAAGTGGATGGTCAAAGGACAGAGGCGAGTATTACGGCAGAACTCGCCGATTTGTTTCAGGTCGATGAGTCTGTGATTGCCCGCGATTTTTATCAATTGATGATGGGGCTGAATCAGCATCACTTGCTGTCGATTCATTATCAATCGCCATATCGGACTGTCACAGCCTTCTGTCAATTTTTTAAGCAGTATCAAGTAAAGATGAAAGAGCGATTTGACTGCACGGGTCATTCATTTCTTCACATATTGGGTACGGCTCTGCTGATGGTGACGCGCAAAATCATCTTTTTCTGGGTGCTCTTTATGATCATGGCGGGAATCGCCTTTTTATTTATGCCTGATCCATCGATTGCAGCCATTGCGATTTATTTTACGATTATTTATTTTGGATTAATTACTGGAACTGCCTTGCATGAGGCGGCACATGGGTATGCACATCGGAAGTTCGCCGGCCGGGATGGTCCTCAAGGCTTTTTTGCGAGCGATATGATGTCTGTGAAATTTGTGAGGCCTGTTTTAGATCCGTTTCAGAAAAAACAGGTGTGGATTACACTGCTTGGTCCGCTTTTGCCGGGGCTCATTGGCGCAGCCGGAATCATTGTGACTGTTTTATTTCTAAAAGAAAATCCAATTTCGACAGGGTTTTTCATTTTTTCAATCACGTATTTTATTCAATTGCTCTACCTTCTTCCGTTTATGGGGGATGGTAAGTCTATTATGAAGCAGTTATTGCTTGGTGGAATGGGAGGACAACGATCATGAACGTTCAGGCAATGAAACAAGGTGCAATTGTTGGTAGTTTCCTAGGTTTCTTAGGCTTTCCGATGCTGACCATTGGTGTTCTGTTCTATCACTTATTTCAATCAAAAACAAATAATGAATTATTATTTAACAGTCTTGCTTTTGAGATGGAAGGTTCGTCTGCATTTACGTTCCAAATCAAACCAAACTTTTTTATTTATATGGTTGTCATTTTTGCTGTCAGTTTTCTCATTGTGGCATTCCTATCAGCCATGAAACAGAAAAAAGCGAAAGATTAGGAGAATACTCCTAATCTTTTTTTGTATAATCAACCAAATTTTAGTATAATAAAGAATAAAAATACTAAAGGGGATATCAATGATTAAGAAATGGAGCATTCTTTTATTTACTGTTTTTCTATTAGCAGGATGCGGCGAGAAGGCTGCAGAAACAACAACGACAGAGAAAACGGTCTCAGAAAAACCTGCAACAGAGAAAAATAAGGAAACAGCAACTCACGATGAAGTAACTGTCGAACCTATGAAACTAACAAAAAATGAAAAAAGTCTTTTGGAAGCATTATCAGATAAGCCGTTTGAAGCGATGACAGTGAAAGGACTAAAAGGCAGTAATAAAAGTGTATCCTTGATCGGTATGCATTACAAAGATGGACAATTATTAAAAGACGATACAAAAAAAATCACCATTGAGCTTCATCAAAATGGCGTCGATAACAGTGTGAATTTTATCTACCAGCTAGAAGATGAAAAAGATGATCTGTTAAAAGTAACGTATAGCTTATGGAAAGATAAAGAGCAAAGCGAACTAACGAAACTCTCGACTAGCATGGATTTCAAACAGGACGTGGGAGGAAACACAACGATATCAGCTTCAGATCTTTTTCACATGTCTCCTGGAGAGAAAAAATTAATTTCTACTACCATCACAACTGGATTGAACCATGAGTTTTCTGGTTTAACAGGTTCTGAAAAGAATCTGAAAGAGGAATTAAAAGATGTGAAGCAGGCTTATTTGGTGTATTTGCAGCTAGACAAATAACTATCGTAATATATATGGAGAATATGAAATTTTTTGACGAAAAATCTTCATATTCTCTTGACGAATTGTTAAGAAAGTTGTAACATAATAAAAGTCAACGCAATGATGTTGTCTTTAAAAGATTGATGCGGGTGTAGTTTAGTGGTAAAACCTCAGCCTTCCAAGCTGATGTCGTGAGTTCGATTCTCATCACCCGCTCCAATACATAATTTTGTTTATAACGCAGTATTTCGTTTCATAGATAAACGAAGTGTTGCGTTTTTTATTATGTCAGTATAATGTAAAAAGCACTGTGACCTACAGTGCTTTTTCAATGAGTTCATATTTACTTTCTCCACCATGTATTTGTATAAACATCTTCGTCAAGGATTGTATAAGTGCCTCACTCTTTTCCCGGGAAATAGCTGGTGGGAAGAGAATGATTTGAAGAATGCTTTTTGTGTCTTGAGAAATTTGAGCTTTACTTGCTTGAGAAAATAACCCTTTAAGCTCTGCGCCATCCTGCCATTCAATATGACCAGTTTCATTTTTGGATAATGAAAGAGGCCCTTTCAATTGATCGGCATCTAATGTAAGGATAGGCAAGAAATATTTTAATGAAAAAAATATCGACAAATCCTGTACGGAATTGGTCGAGTCAATAAATTGTTCTTTTTGAATATCAGCAAGAAGCGGAAGAAAGGGGACACCTTCTAGAAGATTCGTCCATTCTTTGATCGCTGGTACTTCTTCCAAAGTTTGATCTTCATATTCAAAAAACAAAGATTCTTGAAACAGTCGCAGTCGGCCTTTTAACATTTGAGGGGATTTTCCTATCTCAATATGTGAATATTCAATCTGTCCAACATGGATAGACGGGCTTTGAGGTTGGGAGATTTTCATTTGTATCTTCACAGTGACTCACTCCAATCGGTCATGATACACTCGTATTATACTGAAAACAACTGAAGAAACAAAGAAAGGAGGTTTGCAAGGTGATTCATGTTGGACAATTAAAAGAAGAGTTAATTCAATATGCGAATGAAATTGGTGTCGATAAAATTCGATTTGCAAGTGCTGATACATTTGATTCATTAAAGGACCGCCTCATCTTACATGAATCGTTAGGGTATTTGTCCGGTTTTGAAGAGCCTGATATCGAAAAACGAACAAATCCTGCTTTGCTGCTTCCAAAAGCAAAATCAATTGTCGCCATTGCGCTCGCATACCCTTCCAAAATGAAAGATGCTCCCCGAAGTACAAAGGATGCCAGAAGAGGGATTTTTTGCAGGGCTTCATGGGGAACTGATTATCATGTTGTGCTGAAAAAAAAGCTCGACATGCTTGAAGAATTTTTGCGCAGTAAACACGAAGATATTCGGACAAAATCAATGGTGGACACAGGTGAATTGTCTGACCGTGCTGTAGCCGAACGTGCTGGCATTGGCTTTAGTGCAAAGAACTGTATGATTATCACACCAGAGTTCGGATCTTATGTCTATTTGGCTGAGATGATTACAAATGTTCCATTTGAACCGGATGAGAAAATAGAAGACCAGTGCGGAACTTGTAATAAATGTGTGGATTCATGCCCAACGGGTGCTCTTGTGAATCCAGGCCAGCTCAATTCTCAAAGGTGTATTTCGTTTTTAACACAGACAAAAGGGTTTTTACCTGACGAATTTCGCTCGAAAATAGGGAATCGGTTGTATGGATGTGATACGTGCCAAACGGTCTGCCCAATTAATAAAGGGAAAGACTTTCATCTACATCCTGAAATGGAGCCGGACCCTGAAATTGCAAAGCCGCTCTTAAAGCCACTGCTGACAATCAGCAATCGTGAGTTTAAAGAGAAGTATGGTCATGTTTCTGGATCATGGCGAGGGAAAAAGCCTATTCAGCGGAATGCCATTTTGGCACTTGCTCACTTTAAAGATGCATCTGCTTTGCCAGATTTGGTTGACCTGATGCATAAAGATCCAAGACCGGTCATTCGAGGCACGGCTGCTTGGGCAATCGGTAAAATTGGCGATGGTCAGCAGCTTTCAGAACTGGAAAAAGCCCTTGAGCGGGAAAGTGATGAAGAAGCAAAACAAGAGATCATCAAAGGGATTGAATTGTTACAAACACCTTTAAATACTAAATAACCTCCCATTGAACATAGAATGAACCAAACAGAGATGTTAAAAAAAGTTTGGTGGTGTCTGTGTGAAACAATTATTAGAACAAACGTTAGAAGACAGACTGGCATATTTATTAAATGGCAGTACGATCAAACAACCCCAGCTGATGTCTGATGTGGACGCTGTGGAGCGAAAGAAAGAGCTGTTTGCAAGAAGACAAGTTGAGATTGTCAAGGCGAAAGCAAAAGCAAAACTTCTCGATTCAGCTATTCAAGATGATGGAGCTCAGCAAGTACAATATCTCGCGCACCTCACTTATGTCTGTAAGGATATAGACGATTCTTTTTATTTAGAGGAACAGGTTGAGAAAAGAGAAGCGTTTCTTTATAACGACATGCTTGTGAAAGATCGGATGATGTTAGAAGAACGACAAAAGGAAGGTCAGGTGGATGAGCGCTTCCAAAATGAAGACCAATTTGGAAGAGCTTTTCACTATGACCGGCGTGCAGCTGTTCAATATGCTGAGACGTATTGGAATAAACGGAATCCAGCCTATAAAAATTTTGAAGATAACTGTACGAATTTTATTTCACAATGTCTAAAAGCAGGGAATGCACCAACGAGAGGATATCCGAACCGTGGATCTGGCTGGTGGGTTCGTCCACATACATGGAGCTACAGCTGGACGGTGGCACATTCGATGAAAAATTATTTAACGAATTCCAAAGCGGGGTTGAGAGCGAAGAAGCTCAAGGAGCCGCAGGAGCTTCAAATAGGTGATGTTATTTGCTACGATTTTGAGGGTGACGGTAGGTATAATCATACAACCATTGTCGTTGATCATGATAAAGGCGGAATGCCTCTTGTGAATGCACAAACGTATGACAGTCGTATGCGTTACTGGTCGTATGAAGATTCAACGGCTTATACACCTAGTATTCGTTATACGTTTTTTCACATTTTGGACGATGCTCCGAAGGATAGTTAATGGTATAATGTTGAGCGGAAAAGAAAATTAGAGGTGAACTTTTTTGGGACTTCATGTCGTTTTATATCAACCAGAAATTCCAGCTAATACTGGAAATATTGCGCGAACATGTGCAGCAACAAATACAACACTTCATCTGATTCGTCCGCTTGGTTTTTCGACAGATGATAAAATGCTGAAGCGTGCAGGACTCGATTATTGGAAATATGCCAATGTCGTCTATCATGATTCATTAGATGAATTGTTTGAGGCTCATCCGAAGGGGCAATTTTTCTATATCACAAAGTTTGGGCAAAAGCCGCATACAACGTTCGATTACTCGCAGCTAGATGAAGACTACTTCTTCGTATTTGGCAGAGAAACGAGTGGATTGCCAAAAGATTTGATTGAACGGAATATGGATCGCTGTCTACGTTTACCAATGACAGAGCATGTTCGTTCACTGAATCTATCGAATACGGCAGCGATTCTTGTGTATGAGGCGCTTCGCCAGCAGCAATACCGAGATTTGATATAAGAACATGATAAAAAGCCGAGATCCCATCTCGCTTTCAGTGAATATGTAAGTGCTGAAAATATGAACGAAATGAAAAAGGATGTTCCGCTGATGGAACATCCTTTTTTTCATTTACCAGGCTTGCCTTCGTAGCCAGCTGTGAAAATGGATACTAAAAACGTAATGATGACGCCCATCATAATGACCGTTCTCATATAAGCTCCCCCTTATCCCTTTGTTCCTTCGTTGCCGGTTTCATATGTTGTGAAGTTCGCCTTGAAAAGCAGGAGATGAAGATCATTTTTCTCCTGTTTTTCCTTTATTATGAAGGGTCTTGCGGATGGTTGTCAATTCAGTTTGCCAATTCGTCATTTTGAAGAACGAAAGCATGTAATAGGACGCCTCCGCATAGATTGTAAAACAGTATCTGATTTCTAGCTTCAATCTTGAAAGAGGAGGTTCATATGGATATTTTAAAGAAAATTGAACAGCACAGAGAAGAAGAGCAGCGACTGAAATGGGAAGGCACCTTCAGCGAATATTTAGATATTATTAAAGAAAATCCACTTGTCGCTCAATCTGCTCATTCTCGCGTTTATCATATGATTAAGGACAGCGGGATTGAAGAGGAGAATGGGGTCAGAACCTACAAATTTTTTGATCAGGAGCTTTTTGGTTTAGAGGAATCATTGGAAAGGCTAGTGGAAGAGTATTTTCACCCTGCGGCTAAACGTTTAGATGTCAGAAAGCGTATTTTATTATTAATGGGCCCAGTCAGCGGCGGGAAATCGACGCTTGTCACAAGGCTGAAAAGAGGGCTTGAAGAGTATTCACTAACAGATCATGGCGCAGTCTATGCGATTAAAGGCTGCCCAATGCATGAAGATCCGCTTCATCTCATTCCGCAAAATCTGCGGGAGGATTTCTATAGAGAATATGGCATACGTGTGCAGGGGAATTTATCACCTTTGAACTTGATGAGGCTGGAAGAGGAATATGGCGGCCGCATTGAGGATGTGAGAGTGGAACGAATCTTTTTCTCAGAGGACAAACGGACCGGCATTGGTACTTTCAGTCCGTCGGATCCGAAATCTCAGGACATTGCTGACTTAACAGGAAGTATTGATTTTTCAACGATTGCTGAATTTGGTTCAGAGTCAGACCCGCGTGCGTACCGGTTTGATGGAGAGCTCAATAAAGCGAACCGTGGAATGATGGAATTTCAGGAGATGTTAAAGTGTGATGAGAAATTTCTATGGCATCTTCTTTCATTAACGCAGGAGGGAAATTTTAAGGCGGGGCGTTTTGCGTTGATAAGTGCGGATGAATTGATTGTTGCACATACGAATGAAACGGAGTACCGGTCATTTATTTCAAATAAAAAGAACGAGGCTTTACACTCAAGAATTATTGTGATGCCGATCCCTTATAATTTAAAGGTGACAGAAGAAGAACGCATTTATCATAAGATGATTTCAGAAAGTGATGTCTCAGATGTTCATATTGCACCGCACACGCTAAAGGTAGCTGCGATGTTCTCTATTTTGACAAGGCTGAAAGAGCCGAAGCGGTCTGATATCGATTTGGTGAAAAAAATGCGACTGTATGATGGCGAAAGTGTCGAAGGTTTCCAATCTGTTGATATTGATGAGATGAAAAAGGAATTTCATGACGAAGGAATGAGCGGAATTGACCCGAGATATGTCATTAACCGCATTTCATCCACTATTATTCGAAAGAACATGGAATCCATCAATGCACTGGATGTCCTCCGTTCCTTAAAAGAAGGACTCGATCAGCATCCATCGATCTCAAGTGAAGATCGGGAACGTTATTTGAATTTTATTTCTGTCGCACGAAAAGAGTATGACGATATGGCGAAGAAGGAAGTTCAAAAGGCATTTGTGTATTCCTATGAGGAGTCTGCGAAAACTCTCATGGATAATTACTTAGATAATGTCGAGGCGTACTGCAATAAAAACAAACTGCGTGATCCGTTAACAGGTGAAGAAATGAATCCTGATGAAAAGCTCATGCGTTCAATTGAGGAACAGATCGGCATTTCTGAAAACGCCAAGAAGGCATTCAGAGAAGAAATCCTTATTCGGATTTCTGCTTATGCGAGAAAGGGCAAACGCTTTGATTATAATTCTCATGAGAGATTACGAGAAGCTATTCAGAAGAAGCTCTTTGCCGATTTGAAAGATGTCGTGAAAATTACGACATCGACAAAAACGCCGGATGAGCAACAGTTGAAAAAGGTCAATGAAGTAGTGGCGCGATTGATTGATGAGCATGGCTATAATTCCACAAGTGCAAACGAACTCTTAAAATATGTAGGTAGTCTTCTGAATCGTTAATAAATGAAGGAGGCATTATTGGCGCAAACTAGCACCGGTAATGTCTTTTTTAGAAATCGTCGTCATTTCGCTGACGAGCAGCATACGATAATGGAATCGATGGGTACAAGAATTGTCCAAAAAGGTGAGGAGGGGGATGGATGTCCCGGCAAGAAAAAAGTCAGTTTATTGTGTCTCAGGAAGACTGGTCCCTCCATCGAAAAGGCTTTGATGACCAGCAGCGTCATCAGAAAAAAGTCAAAGAGGCGATTAAAAACAATTTGCCGGATCTTGTCACAGAGGAAAGCATCATCATGTCTAATGGCAAAGATGTGGTCAAAATTCCGATCCGTTCTTTAGATGAATATAAAATTCGGTACAACTATGATAAGAATAAGCATGTAGGTCAGGGGGATGGAGACAGCCAGGTTGGCGATGTGGTCGCTCGGGATGGATCTGACAGTAAGCAAGGGCAGGGAAAGGGGCAAGGTGCTGGAGATCAAGCCGGTGATGATTATTACGAAGCAGAAGTCTCATTAATGGATTTAGAGGAAGCGCTGTTTCGTGAGCTGGAGTTACCAAATCTTAAACAAAAGGAACTTGATGATATCGTTGTCGAGGAAATTGAGTTTAATGATATTCGCAAAACGGGGTTAACCGGTAATATCCATAAAAAACGAACAATGCTGTCAGCATTTAAACGAAATGCCATGACAGGAAGCCCTTCCTTTTATCCCATTTATCCAGAGGATATTAAGTATAAGACGTGGAATGAAGTCACCAAACCAGAATCAAAAGCGGTTGTCCTAGCGATGATGGATACGAGCGGAAGTATGGGGCTTTGGGAAAAATATATGGCGAGAAGCTTTTTCTTTTGGTTGACACGTTTCTTGCGGACAAAGTATGAGACAGTCGAGATCGAATTCATTGCCCACCATACAGAGGCGAAGGTCGTAGACGAGGAGCACTTCTTTTCTCGGGGAGAGAGCGGGGGAACCATTTGTTCTTCTGTCTATCGAAAGGCACTAGAGCTCATAGACGAACGATATCCTCCGTCACGATATAATATTTATCCTTTCCATTTTTCTGATGGTGACAATTTGACCTCAGATAATGCACGGTGCGTGAAGCTCGTTTCTGAAATTATGAAAAAAGCCAATTTATTTTGTTATGGTGAAGTGAATCAATATAATCGGCATTCTACGTTAATGTCAGCATATAAACATATTCAGGATGAGAAATTTAAGCATTATATTTTGAAGCAAAAATCAGACGTTTTTCTCGCATTAAAAAAATTTTTTCAGCAGGAAGAAGTTCTTTCTTAAAGAGAACATTCAAAAAAACCTTTCAGCATAAGGGCTGAAAGGTTTTTTGTGTGGAGAAGGAAGGGATCACCAGAAAAAAAGTAAAACTTTCTCTTTGACATTTCAATTTTCATTTATTAATATTTAATCTTGTTAAATATAAGTTTTTCAAAAAAGATGCCGATTGTCTTTTCTTCTTTTTCTGCTTTTTGCTCATAAGTGAACAATAAGTATAAATGGGCTGCACACCATTTTCAGCGGAGTAGAAAAAGGGGAAACAGGCAGCTCTATGAGCTTGTTTCATAATCTGTCAGATGATGGGCATTCTAAGTTTGCTAAAGCAGATGACACTATATTTTTATACATGAAAGGAGAAACAAAACATGAACAGAGGGCGTTTATTGCTAACGAATATTATTGGCCTTATTGTGATTCTTGCCATTATTGCCGGAGGTGCTTATTACTACTACGAAAGCACAAACTTCGTAAAAACAGATGAAGCAAAAGTGACAGGTGACATGTACCAAATTACAGCGCCAGCAGCTGGACAAATCAAAGGCTGGGACATCAATGAAGGTGACGAAGTGCAAAAAGACAGCACAGTTGCAAAAGTTGAAGGAGAAGCAAAAACAAACATTAAAGCAGTGGCTGATGGCACATTAGTCAAAAAAGAAGTACAAAACAACCAACAAGTGCAGCCTGGGACAGTTCTTGGTGAAACGATTGACCTAAGCAAGCTTTACATTACAGCGAATATTAAAGAAACAGACATTAAGAACATTGAAAAAGGTGACAAAGTGGACATCGTTGTAGACGGCGATCCTGATACAACATTTGAAGGAACAGTTGAACAAATTGGTTATGCAACAAACTCAACATTCAATATGCTGCCAGCAACAAACTCAAGTGGTAACTACACGAAAGTGACACAAAAAGTAGCAGTGAAAATTTCAATTAAAAATCCATCTGACAAAGTACTTCCAGGTATGAATGCTTCTGTCAAAATTTCTTCTTAATGATGACTGATATCAAAAAATGAAAGGAGGTTGTCTGAGATGGCAAATCAACCTGCAGCGACAAAACAGGGAGCAGGCTCCTTGTCTTTACTGATCATTTTAATGGCCGGTTTGTTCGTAGCGATTTTAAACCAAACGCTTTTGAACGTAGCCATGCCCCATTTAATGACTGAATTTAATGTGAGTGCGACGACAATTCAGTGGCTTACAACAGGTTACATGCTTGTCAACGGTGTGCTCATTCCGTTATCTGCGTTTTTAATCACACGTTTTGGCCAGCGCAGCTTATTCCTCGTGGCGATGATTTCATTTACACTAGGGACTTTTATTTGCGGTATTGCGCCAAACTTTTCTACGATGCTGATTGGTCGTTTGATTCAGGCAGTCGGTGGCGGTATCTTACAGCCGCTCGTCATGACAACAATCCTTTTTATTTTCCCTCCAGAAAACAGAGGGAAAGGAATGGGGATTTTTGGTCTTGCGATGATGTTTGCGCCAGCTGTCGGACCAACGTTATCTGGTTATATTATTGAACATTATTCATGGCGTATTATGTTTTATGGACTTGTACCAATCGGTGCGATTGTCATTATCGCGGCTTTCTTTATGTTTAAAAATATTGTAGAGCCTAAAAAAATCAAGCTGGACACTCTTGGCGCGATTCTGTCGATCGTTGGTTTTGCTTCGCTTCTATACGGAGTGAGTGAAGCGGGAAGTGATGGTTGGACAGATCCAATCGTTTTATCTACGATTATCATTGGTGCGATTGCGATCATTCTCTTTATTTTCCAACAGCTAAAAGCGGATAATCCGATGCTTGATTTCCGCGTGTTTAAATACAGCATTTTCTCATTATCAAGTGTTATCAACATTATTATTACCGTTGCCTTATACACTGGGATGTTCTTACTACCGATCTACTTGCAGAACCTCGTTGGGTTTACGGCATTGCAATCTGGGCTATTAATGCTTCCAGGGGCACTTGCGATGCTCATTATGTCCCCGATTTCAGGGATCTTGTTTGATAAATTTGGACCTCGTCCGCTTGCCATTGTGGGGATGCTGATTACGGTTGTCACCACATACGAGTTTACACAGCTGACGATTGATACATCTTATAGTCACATTGTGCTCATGTATGCAGTACGTGCCTTTGGTATGTCACTCTTGATGATGCCAGTCATGACTGCTGGGATGAACCAATTACCGCAGCATTTAAACAGTCATGGTACAGCGATGTCAAACACACTGAGACAAATCAGTGGTTCGATCGGTACGAGTTTGATCACGACGATTTATACAAATCGCACGACATTCCATTATTCCAATATGGCAGATCAAACGAATACAGCTGACCCGTTCTTTATGAATTCATTCCAGGCGGCTGTCTCTAATGTGATGCACCATATGGGCATGACAGCAGAAGCTGCTCAAAAATATGTGTCGACCCAGCTCTTTACGAAAGCACAAGTTGATTCCAATGTGATGGGCATCAATGATGCTTACATGTGGGTGACATTATTCTGTGCAGCGGGTGTGATTCTCAGCTTGTTCCTGCGAGATGTACGTAAGGATAAAAAGCGAAAAGAAAAGCAGGATAAGAAACAAGAAATGACATTGCTTCCAGCACCTAAGGAAGCAAACCAAGATGCAAGATAAGTGTGGAGGGACCGTACATGAAAATTTATGTCGTATACGATAGTGAAGGTGACCATACAAAAGCACTTGCAGAAGCGATTGCAGCTGGCGCAGGTGAAACAGAGCACGCTGAAGTGTTCATTGATCATGTGAAAGATGCGGATATCCGCAAGCTTGATCAAATGGATGCAATTATTTGGGGCTGCCCTGGTCACTTTGGTACCATAAGTTCTGGATTAAAGACATGGATTGACCGTCTTGGGTATTTATGGGCAGAAGGAAAACTCATCGATAAAGTCGGTGCCGTTTTCTGTACCACTGCAACAACACACGGCGGATTAGAAATGACGATGCATAATTTGATTACGCCAATGTTCCATCAAGGGATGCTTGTGGTCGGCCTTCCTGGAAATGTTCCAGAAAATGCGTTATACGGCTCTTATTATGGAGCAGGTGTGACGTGCCCGATTGATTCTGATGAAGTGATTTCTGCAGAAGGCATTGAGCTGGGGAAAGCATTAGGAAGACGTGTAGCATCAGTCACTGCGTCATTTAAGCGATAAGGAGAGGGTTCTTTTGGCGACGATTATTGTAGCGTTAGTAGCTGCTGTTCTAGTCATTATCGGATTAGTAGCGTTCAATGTCAGACACGCTTCGGCCGAGAAGGAAGAGATCAAAGAAGATGTATCGAATCATCCTGACGTGCCGCATAGCGAGCCAGAAGTTGCGGCGAGACCTGTAGAGCCTGAAGTGGAAGAAAAAGCGTCAGAGCCTTCTCAGACAGATGATGCTCCGTCAGGTGATGATTTCTATAGACAGGCGCTTCAAAAGTTTAAGCAGCCAGAACCACCTGTCAAAGAAGAAGAACCAGAGACGAAAATGAATGATGATATGTATCGTTCTGCTTTACAGAAACTAAAGCAGAAGGACAAATAAAAAGAGAACCTTTCGTCAGGTTCTCTTTTTATTGCACAAAAAAACCGCCGGCATAAAAGCCGAGCGGTTTTCCTTCACTCTATAAAGTGCTAAAAGAGCAGATGCTCTTAAATTACGCTTTGTTAACGTTAGCAGCTTGTGGTCCACGGTTACCTTCAACGATTTCGAAAGAAACTGATTGACCTTCTTCTAAAGTTTTGAAGCCTTCGCCTTGGATAGCAGAGAAGTGAACGAATACATCGTCTTGACCTTCTACTTCGATGAATCCGAAACCTTTTTCAGAGTTGAACCATTTTACTTTACCTTCTAACATGAAATTTCCTCCTAAAGCGATCTTAACGCTTAAATTCACTATTCTTGCTCTTACACAAACTTCAAAGACGAAAACTCTTTCAAAACTTTCTTCTTAAAGATGATACGAACAAAAATAATTACCTTTACTTTACCAGTGTTTGCGGGAAAAAACAACTGTTATACGAAAACTTTTTTAAAAATAATTAGCGCTAACAAATTGAGGAAAAAGCCTATATTAAGTGTTCTCTTTTTCGTCCAGAAAAGCTCACTTGGTTTCTGCCTGACTGCTTCGCTTTATAGAGCTCCTGGTCTGCAATAATCGGTAATTGTTTCATGTTTTCACTTGTTCCTGCATCATAAGCACATCCAATTGACACCGTAATGTGAATCGATGTTCCGTTTTGTAAATAAATTGGCTGATCCGCCATTTTTTTTCGTAAACGTTCCGCAATTTGCCATGTTTTTTCAACGGAACAATTCGGTAAAAGCACAGCAAATTCTTCACCGCCGATTCGCCCAATATAATCAGAGCTTCTTGTGTTTTTAATTAGCCTTGTTCCGATTTCTTTTAAAACGATATCTCCCTCATGATGTCCATACTGATCATTGATGGTTTTGAAATAATCGATGTCTAGATAAATCAAGGACATTTGATGGATAGGTTGCTTTAAGTTCAGAGAAAAAGCATCACTTAATATCTCATCGAATTTCCGTTTATTTAAAACACCAGTTAAAAAGTCATAATGAGCTTGGAATTTATACAAATTTAACATCTGATACGCTTTTGTTTGATGCTCAATGACATAAAAGTTAAATAAACCGGCAATATACGAGAACATCCAATAGGCAGCATGCAGTTCAAATGATCTTTCATTGACGATGATGATAAATAAAATCGTCGCTATGACGTTGCTCATGGTAATAGATAACAGCATTTTTACGACGTGATTGATATGACGCTCAGCAATTAAAAAAGAAGCTGTGGCGATAAATATCATGGAAAAAATATTAATGAAAGAAGCGACATTGGCTTCGATTAATAATCGGCCAATAATGATCACACAGGCTGCAATGAACGTTTGTGCAATGCCTCCATAAAATGCCGTTAAAATAAGGGGGATATGTCTTAAATCGATGATGGCTGGTCCTGCTTTAATAGAGAAAAACATTAAGAGGACACCGAGTAACCCAGAAATCATTCCTTTATATATTTGTCTGAGCAGGGTGTCTTCCTTTTTTAAAAAATTCTCTTTAAACACAAGCATCAATAAATAATGGAAAGTGACAAGAATTGTTAAATTAATAAAGAGGTCTCTTAGCAAAATAAAATCACCTTTTTAAAATTACTAAAATTTGTTGCAAAAGAAAAGGGGAAACAAGATAATTAATAAAAATTTCACTTATGAGGGGTTTAAAATGAGGAGAAAACAATTTCCAGATCGAACGGACTGGCTTTCTTTTTTTGAGACGTGGCCTGATGAAGGATTTGAACGAGATATGCCCATTGAATATCAAGATCTAACGTTTCGGTTTGAGAATGAGGTAGAGCGATTTGTGGTGACGATGTCTCTTGGAGTACAAGAATTTTCTTTGAAGGCTGTTCGAAAAAAGGACGCATCCGTTTTAGGAGTATATGCCTTTAAAACTGTGCGACATGTAGAAATAAAAAAGGATCGGCAACATGAAAAAGAGCTGTTGATACTATTAGATGGTGTGGAGCGGTTTGTTATCACGATCGAAATCACCTTCTTGCCTTCCTTCTGCATTATGGTGAAAGAGCATTTTTCAGGAGAATAAACAGGAGCCTTCTGAAAAAAGGCTCCTGTTTTAGTTATTTGTGCTCGATGTCATTGAGTACTTGCTGAATAGATTCATCATCCATTACATTCATGACACTTTCATCAATGTGAAGAGACTGGGCGTAAGACTCTCTCGGCGGCTGATGAGTTTGGTATGTTTTTGATGATGTTTGATGCTGGCTTGTTTCATTAGGCTGGACAGCGGTGAATGCTTGCTTGATCATTTGTCCTACTTCAGCTGTGCCTTTTGAGTCTTTACGTGAATGTGAATGGGACTCATGACGAGATGACTCATGATGGTGTTGATCTTTGCCTTTCATCGTTGAGGACAAATTCATTTGAGTCATGCTGCTTAGTCTTCTCCGTAATAGTGGTGAAAACAATGCAATGATGGCTGTTGATGCTGCGATCATTGCACCAGTACTCATACCTTTTCTCTTTTTAAACAAACGAATCCCTCCATTTGATCGTGATGATACTTCTTCATCATGTTTAGGATGACCAATCAAGGCTGATTTATGAATTCATTGCTGAAATAGAGGATGTGTGCATAAAAAGTCTGCTGGATGAAAAACCTATGAGCAAAAGGAGGGAATAAATTGATGAATAAGAAATGGATGCTATCTTTATTACTCGTTCCAACATTGATCACTGCTGGGTGTGGAATGAACAACCAAGGCGATGAACGAAGAGGAACAATGAAACGACAGTACGAAAATGTCACATATAAGAACGACAACATGAGACAGGATCAACCAAATGTGCAAACACCTCAGAAGGTGAAAGTGGCAGATAAGGCATCAGAGCTTGTTGCCAACATGTCTGAAGTGAAAACAGCGAACGTACTTGTCACAGGGAAAAATGCATTTGTTGCTGTCGTGCTTGAAGGCAATAAAAGCGGAGATGTAACAGACGATTTGAAAAAGAAAATTTCTGACAAAGTCAAATCGACGGATCAACAAATTGATAATGTGTATGTATCTGCTAATCCAGACTTTGTCGATCGTATGGCAGGGTACGGAAAACGTATTAGAAGTGGAGAGCCAATTTCAGGATTCTTCGACGAGTTTACTGAAACGGTTCGACGTGTCTTCCCTGAATCAAAATAGCTACGACAAAAGCCGTATGTCATATGCGGCTTTTTTGTTTGGAACCGCACCTTGCGCACCTGACTGCATAAAGTAAAAAATATATCACCTCTTGTTGATCTTTGTTTTTTCATAGAGAGAAAGAGGTTGCAGGATGAATTCAGGTGGGGAGTAAATGAAAGCAAAACCGTCATTAATTCATAAAAAACTTGTAAGCGGAATGATTGCAGCAGGTTTGATTTTTTATGCGTTCACTGCGTACTTGATTTATGTAGGATTCCAGCTGGCAGAGCAATATCTAGAGCAGCATTCTTCGCCTAAAACGGTCTTAACGGAAGGACTCAATAAGCAAGTCTATGAACATATTCGAATCTACTATGCAAAGGATGAGGGCGCCTTTGTCGATTTGACCATAGAAGCGCTGGAACAGGCAAAGAAGAGAACGATGTCAGTGTTTCAGTATGAAGCTGACAAACCGTTAGATATCATTTATTTTGATGATAAAGAGACGATTGAGCAATTTGCCGGTATCAAGCATATTACAGGTTTTTATTCTGATGTTGATCATATGATTGGATTATACCCAGATAAACGGGAAGAATTGTTGAAGAAAGAGACACTGCCTTTATACTTTTTCAACACGTTATTCATTCATGAGTATGCCCATTTTGTTTTCTATGAAAAGGTGCATGCATACAATGTATCTCCAGTCGTCTTTCCCCTTTGGTTCCATGAAGGAACAGCAGAATGGACGGCCTATGATGTGCTGAACGCCACGTCTGAACGGTTTGACGTCATTCCTTTTAAATCTCTTTATTCTGATCAAGACTGGCAAGAATCTCGCACGACGTATGAGACAGATGTTTATTTACAAAGCTACTATATGATCTATGAGCTTGTGCAGCTTTATGGACGAGATGTCATACATGAGATCATGGAGGAAACGGCGAAAACTAGTCGTTTTGATAGAGGATTTGAACAAGCGACAGGACAACGTCTCACAGATTTTGAAGAGCAATTTAAACTGAATTATCAAAGAAACAACGGCTGACCTGTAAATAGGGCGGCCGTTGTTTTTGGTTAATGAAGCGGTTTTTGCTGAGTGGCTTTGCTTGGCGGCATCTGCACTTGTCCCTGCATAGGGGCAAATGTAGACGTCATCGCCTGCATATCTTGCGCTGTAAGCTGCGGAACTTGATAATAGCTATGTTTGTTTTGATATAAGAAAATTTCATACGCCATTTCAATAAAGTTCGGGATTTGCGCTGCAAGCACACGTCGCACCACAGGGTTTGTGACCTCTAATGCAGTCATTGAGAGTAATCCAGCATGAGATTTCACGAGACCAAGCATATGCCCTGTAATTCCCGCATCTTTTACATCCTGTATTGATTGATTTGGCTTCTTAGGCTGAGATGGTTTTATTCCGTATGTCACCTGTGTCTGTTCTTTCATCATATAAGTAGATGTTTCTTCACTAGGCTTTTGACCAGTAGAAAAGCAATCTACCGTGACGTTGTACTGGGACAATACAAATTGATATTGTCGATCTAACATGTCGGATAATGCGGGATCTTGGATAAATTGTCGAAAGATCATGTATTGATCCAAAATATTAATGGTCCCTGCTAATACCTCATGTAAATCAAATAACTCATGCCCGCCATGATTGAATTGGGGCTGCTGGACATGTCCTTGAACGTTTGGTTGCTGATCGTTTTGCATAAAGAATCCTCCTTCTGTTTATACAGTCTGTTTTAATGTGAGGAAGTTTTCCTCCTTTCATGCAAAAAACATTATTTACAATTAGAGGGTTTTCTTCCTTTTTGTCGAAAAAATGTATCAGACGAATGAACATGGGGGTACCAGATGCAGGACAAAATCATTAATCGTTTGATAGAAGACGAACATGTGCAGGCACCAGTGATTGGCATCGGTGTTTCGCCGTTTGAACAGCATCATCTTGAGGCTTTTTTTCAATCATTTCCGCATGAATTAAATGCCTCTTTTATTGTTGTGCAAAATCATGTGACAGGCGATTGTGTAACTGATTTGGAAGCACTTGTTTTACCGATTGGCTACCGGGCAAAGCCGATTAAGCATGGTGAGAAAGTCATGAAAAATACGATTTATGTTTGTCCGCAGCATGCAGCTGTGACATTGACAGAAGACAAACGGCTACACATAACAGAGCAACATCCTACGAACAAGGTGTGTGCTGTAAATTCGTTGTTTCAGTCACTTGCCAATGTGCAAAAGGAAGAGGCCTATGCGATCTTTTTTCAAAAAGGCTATTGTGTAGGAAGTGGTTTGCTTCAAATCGTTGAGCAAGGCGGTACAGCCATATCGTGCAGTGAGACAAATAGTGGGTTTGATCGTATGTATCATCAAACATTTCAAGACCCTTCTGCACTTGCGTCATATATAGCCAACATCATCAACGTTCCGCATACAGATGTTGCAGACCCTGTTTTGATCAGAATCATTGAACGTCTTGAAATGCATAAAGGAATTGCATTTTCAACCTATGAGAAGCGCAGACTGCTCTCTGTCATTCAAAAAAGAATGAGGAGTGCGAACCAATCGATCTCCTTATTGTCCGAGTACGATCGTTTATTAGAGAGAGAACCAGATGAGCTTGATCGTCTGCATGTACAGCTTTTAAGCGGCACGACTTCCTTTTTTAGAGATATGGAAGCCTTTCGAGTATGTGAACATCACATCATTCCGTCGATCATTGATAATACAATGAAAAATGGGAAATCTCGATGCCGCATTTGGATTGCAGGATGTTCTACAGGTGAAGAAGCCTATTCTTTTGCGATGTTATTTTTAGAAGAAATGAAACGAAGACAAGTGTCCATTGAACTTCAAGTGTTTGCAACAGACATCAATCGGAAAGCCATCCAAAGTGCAAGCAAAGGTGTTTATTCGCTTGAGTCTATGGCACGGATGCCAGAAAAATGGAGGGCGCGATATTTTGAAAAAAAAGGTGACGCTTTTATTGTGAAGCAGTCGCTTAGAAAACATATAGTCTTTGCTCCTCACAATTTATTGATCGATTCACCTTTTATCCACCTCGATTTTATCAGTTGCCGAAATGTTCTGATGTACTTCCAGCCAGAAGTACAAAAACGAGTCTTATCTCGATTCCAATATGCACTAAAGGATCAAGGGATGTTGATATTAGGGCCGAATGAAAAGGTACCCAATATCCCTCGTTTATTTCATTTGTTAAATGAAAAGTGGAACATTTACACCCACTCAAACGTTCCTAAATACAATGCAGGTCATGCGGAGTTAAAAGAACGAGCTGTCCAATATATGAAAGAAGTAGAGCAGGAGTATGATGCATGTTTCATCATAGACGATTGCGAGAAAATCCTCGCGATATCAAACGGTGCCTATTCTTTCTTAGCGCATGCAGAAGTCTCAGATGAATTATGTGAATATGTAACCCCTGATTATATGAAAGAGATACTAAGTCAAAGCTTTCAAAAGGTGTGGACTGAAGAGACTGAGGTTGTCTTTCAACATGTCCTCATTTCGGAAAATGGAAGAAAGCAGTATGCAGATTTTACAGTGAAACATTTTGATCGCCGTTTTAAAGGAGTATACGTCATTCTCATTCGGATGAGTGAGAGAGGAAAAAATCAAAAGAACGGCAGGGACAAAGGGATGTCAGAGCAGAATTCGGTTTATCAACAGCGAATTGTCGATTTAGAAAACGAGCTCAATGAGGTCAAACAAAAGGAGCAAGAAGCAAGGGCTCAATTAAAAGAAAAAAACAAGCAAATAGAAGTGCGCGAGAAAACAAACGAGCATTTTATAAATATCATAAACAATTTAAAGGTGACAAGAGAAGAACTGTACCGGCCGTCTGTGAAGCCAGAACTTGCCACGTTGTTTGTGGACCGGGAAATGAATATTCGCTATCACACTCCTACAGCTACCTCTTTATTCACTTCAGCTCAAACCCGGCACCAGCAAACGTTTCAGTCGATGGTGAAGAAGTTATCGAAGGAAATGCTCTATCATGATATTCAATCTGTCATTTCAGATAGGCGCGTGATCGAACGTGAAATTGAAACGAACGAAGGAGAACAATTCACGGTTCATATGACGCCTTTCTATGATCAAGATCGCGAGGGAGCAGTGATGACCTGGATCAAAATGACCGAAATGACAAAATTGAAGCAGGCTCTTCATCTTGCGGTGACAGCACTTGATAACAGCCATATTCATATTGTGGTTGCAACAGGAGAAGGTGTCATTCAGTGTGTCAACCAGCGCTTTTGTCAGTT
Organism: Bacillus sp. iso_77; assembly: GCF_056173625.1. Classification (NCBI taxonomy): domain Bacteria; kingdom Bacillati; phylum Bacillota; class Bacilli; order Caryophanales; family Bacillaceae; genus Bacillus; species Bacillus sp. iso_77. Next base: position 918,723 of record NZ_CM149683.1, read on the forward strand.
TGTACAACAGCATGAATATGACTTGATCGGAAAAGATATTTTTTCTGTCTATTATGCGTTGTGTCAATGTGATGATCTAGTGAAACAATGGGACGTGTGTTTAAGAGAGGGCAGCTGGACAGGTGAGCTGTATTTTCAGGACTTATCAGGGCGTGAGCGATGGGAAAGAGTCTCTTTACACCGAATCGATGACCCTGACAAAATGCAGTCTACTGTCATGCGGATTTCAGAGGATATTACAAGTCAAAAACAGTCTGAGAAAATGCTGATGAAGTCTGAAATGCTGTCAGCAGTTGGACAGCTTGCAGCTGGTATTGCCCATGAGATACGTAACCCACTTACGTCGTTAAAAGGCTTTTTACAGCTAATGATTCAAAGTAAAAAGTATCAGAAGGATTATGCCGATGTGATGATGTCAGAGTTTAATCGGCTTGAGTCTATTATTAACGAATTCCTTGTGCTCTCTAGAAGCAAATCTGTTAAATTTGAACCGGTGAATGTGAATCTTCTCCTCGAAGAAGTCATTATGGTCGTTGAATCTCAGGCGGTCTTAAAAGGAGTGTCGATTCAAAAGAATCTGGCGCCCTCACTGCCACATATTCAAGGCATTCCAAATGAATTGAAACAAGTGTTCCTTAACATTCTTAAAAATGGAATTGAAGCGATGGATGGAGTAACAGGTGTGATCCAAGTGACTTCATTATTGAAAAACGACCAAATGATGCTGATATTTGAAGACCAAGGAAAGGGCATACCAGAAGATGAGATTGGGAAATTAGGTGAACCTTTTTACACAACGAAAGAAAAAGGCACGGGTCTTGGATTAATGATGACCATTAAGATTATTGAAAGCCATGGCGGTACCATTCGTTTTGAGAGCAAAAGCTTTGAAGGGACACGTGTGATTATTACGTTTCCAAGTAATTGAGATCAGTTTTACATGAAATCCATCCAGTCTTAATAATTGCTTTGTACACTAGAAGAGATGAAGTTCAAAGGGGAGAAATCTAATGAAACGTATACAATCTATTCGAATGGTCTGTTGTTTGATTTTGGTGATATTTAGTCTGCAATCTTTACTGGCTAGTATCGTGACAGCTGAGGCGTTTTCTTCTTCTGAGAAAAAGGAGACTTTATGGAAACAAACAAAGCCGATGAACATAAAAAAAGCCCGAAAACTGATAGGAGAAACGGTAACGGTGAGCGGAATCGTAACAGCAGATCAATCCGCTATAGGGAATGGGAAACTATCAACATATATTCAAGACAAAACAGCTGGTCTCAATATTTATTCTGCGCAGCCTAAGAATTTTCCAGAACTGAAAGCAGGCATGAAGGTCACGGTGACTGGCAAGGTGACGACTTATAAAGGACTCGTTGAAATTGTGCCAGATCAAGATCGTCTGAAGATAGAGGCTGTGAATCAGCCATTGCCTTCGCCAAAGAAAGTTTCCATTAAACAATTGGAATCGGATCAAGCAAGCAAATATGAAGGAAGATTAGTGAAGGTAAAAGGCTATGTAGAACAGGCGCCAGATCAGCCAGCTGGCGGTGGATACAATGTGGTCATCATCGATAAAAAATATCATAGCACAGTCCTTAGAGTCATGGTTGATACGGGTGCCATTGATCAAGTGAAGACCGGAAAATGGTATGAGTTTACTGGCGTTTTAAGCAGATATGATACGCTGCAAGTACTTCCAAGACACAAAACCGATGTCAAATTGCTGAAGTACCAGCCAAAGCCGCCAAAAATCAAAAAAGAATATGAGGCAACGGTAGATCGTGTTGTGGATGGAGATACCATTCATTTGAAGAAGCCTGTGCTTGGCACAACAAAGGTACGCTTCGTGAATATGGACACACCAGAAACCTACCACAAGCCAAAAAATGAATTAGATCAAAACCAGCTGCGCTTTGGACAAAAAGCGACGGATTATTTAAAAACGCTTCTTTCAAGTGGTGATCGAGTCACATTAAAGATTGGCCCGGAAGCAAAGGATGGATATGGACGTCTTTTAGCTCAAGTCAAAACCAAAAAAGGGCTGAATACGAACCTAGAGCTTGTGAAAAAAGGATATGCCCCTACTTATTTCATCTGGCCTGTTGGAGATGAAAAAGAGTATCAGATGTTCCAGCAAGCAGTGAAAGATGCCAAGGAAAAAGGGCTGGGTATTTGGAATGAAGAAGATCCTCTGTTAGAACAGCCGTTTGAATTTAGAGCACGCGAGCAGAAAAAAGGGCTCACACGTTATGTGGGGGATTCATCTGCAAAAACCTACGTATCACCTGACAGCTGGAATGAGATCGATGTAGATAAACGTGTCTTTTTTGCTTCTAAAGAAGAAGCAGAGCAGGCTGGATATCAGGCGTCAGCATCATCCAGTGAAGTCCCATTAACCATTTTAAGCATGAATGATCTGCATGGGAAAATTGATCAGCAATATGAGCTGGATGTAAAAGGTGATGGCAGTAAAGGAACATATGGACGGATGGATTATGTGGCGGCTTATATAAAACAAAAGCAAGCTGCGCAAAAAAATACACTGACAGTTCATGCAGGAGATATGATAGGCGGAAGCTCGCCAATATCGTCTCTTTTACAAGATGAACCAACGGTTGAACTAATGGAGAACATCGGCTTTGACGTTGGGACAGTTGGCAACCATGAGTTTGATGAAGGTGTAGACGAACTATTACGAATCTTAAAAGGTGGAGATCACCCGAAAGGCACAAAAGGATACGATGGGCAGAACTTCCCGCTTGTTTGTGCAAACTGTGAATACAAGGATACTGGCAAACCACTTTTACCGGCCTATGAAATCATGGATGTCGAAGGAATTCCTGTGGCTTTTATCGGGGTTGTGACAACATCAGCGGCAGGTATGGTCATGCCAGAAGGAATTAAAGACATTCAATTTACTGATGAAGTCCAAGCTGTCAATGAAGCAGCGAAGGAATTAAAGCAAAAAGGGATTAAAGCGATCGCGGTTCTGGCTCATATGACCGCCTCTCAAAATGGTGATACCATTACTGGAGAAAGTGCAAGGCTTGCCAAAGAAGGTGATGACGAAATTGATGTCATTTTCGCTGGCCATAATCACGAAGTGGTCAATGGAGAGGTAAATGGAAAATTAATTGTCCAAGCCTTTGAATACGGAAAGGCAATTGGAGAAGTCAATGTCACACTTGACCGGAAAACAAAAGATATTGTCAAAAAGAGTGCAAACATTCAGTATGTGGATCAGGCTGGTATTGAAAAGGATCAGGAGGCAGCGGACATTTTAGACCATTACGGAAAAGAAGTGGAGACGATTATTAGTGAGGTGGTTGGAGAAGCAGGGGTCAAGATGGAGGGCGGCTATTCAAATGATGGTGATACACCACTTGGCAATCTCATTGCGGATGGCATGAGATATTCAATGAAAAGTGACTTTGCCATGATGAATGGTGGCGGCATCAGACAAAATCTCGAAAAAGGACCCATTACTTGGGGAGACCTCTTTAATATTCAGCCATTTGGAAATGTGTTAGTGAAGCTGGACATTAAGGGGAAAGATTTAGTTGATATCATTGAAGCTCAAATATCTCCTCAATTTGGACCGGATTATAGCATTTCAGGCTTTTCATATTCGTACAATCCGTTAACATATAAAGTAGTCGACTTAAAACTGCCTGATGGTTCTTCCGTTGATTTCGATAAAACGTATACACTCACAGTGAACAACTTCATGGCGACTGCCACTGGAAGTAAGTATTCACCGATTGGGCGGCTAGGGAAAAATCCGGAAACAGGCCCAGAAGATTTAGAAGCAACGGTCGCTTTTGTAAAGAGCTTCGAGGGAGCTTCTATTGTGTATCAAAAAGAGGGCCGAATTCAACAAGCGAAACAAGAAGAAAAGGCAGCAGCAAGCTAAAGAATCATCAGCAAAGACAAAGGAGTTAACGCATGAAAAAATGGCTTGCAGTGATTGTCATGTCAGCGGGAATTGTGGTGCTTGGCTGGGGAATCTGGCAAATGGCTTCTACTCACATACAAACAGCACATTCTTTAGAGGAAGCAAAAAAGGTCGTAGAAACTGATCAAGGGATGACAAAGGAAAAATTCTCACCTGAAATGGGGAAAGCCTCTGGCATCCTGACCATTCCGAAATTAAAAGCCGATTTGCCGATTGTTGAAGGGACAGATGCGGACGACCTTGCCAAAGGCGTCGGTCATTATAAAGGCAGTTATTACCCTGATCAAAATGGACAAATCGTTTTGTCGGGACACAGGGATACGGTCTTCCGCCGGACTGGTGAACTGGATATTGGGGATCAGCTGAAAATCACTGTACCGTATGGTGAGTTTGTTTATGAAATCACGCATACGAAAATTGTGGATCAGCACGATACATCCATTATTACCTTACAAAATAAAAAGGAAGAGCTTGTGTTAACCACATGCTATCCATTTCATTTTGTCGGCAACGCACCAGAGCGGTACATTATTTATGCGAAAAGAGCATCTGTCTAACGTCAAAAGAGCCTGTATGATCAGGCTCTTTTTTCTACATATTGTCCATTAATTCAGCCATATCAGGTGGAAGCGGTGCTTCTATCGTCAGCTTTTCACCTGTGAATGGATGGTTCATGTCTACTTGTTTGGCATGAAGGGCGCACCTGTTTATCAGGTCACGCTTCCCGCCATATAATGTATCGCCAGCTAAAGGATGCCCGAGACTGCTAAGATGGACCCGAATTTGATGCGTTCTGCCTGTTTCTAATCGCAGCTTAACGGCCGTCATCTGTAAACGTTTATTGAGATGGAAGACCTCATAATGAGTCTTGGCGCTTTGACCAGTAGGAGAAACCCTCCTTCTGACGGCATGGTGTTTATCACGTCCAATGGCTGCTTGGATCGTTCCTTTCTTTTTCTTAAACAGTCCTTGTGCGATGGCAAGATACGTTCTGTTAATCGCTTTTTTTGAAAGCATTTGATCGAGTACAGCATGTGCCAACCTGTGTTTGGCAAAAATGACGGTGCCGCTTGTATCTTGATCAAGCCTATGTATATGTCTGACCCGCTTTTCTTCTCCATTTGCTTGAAAATGGAAAGCGACTAGGTTCGCCAGCGTACCTGTTTGTCCTTTTTCATTTGGATGCGTCGGCCTTCCAGCAGGCTTTTGGACAACTAATAAATGCTCGTCTTCAAAGAGTACCTCTAATTCACCGTATTCTGGCGTCACATCACTTTCTTCCGTCTCAAATAAATCAATGATAATCTGATCACCTGTACTCACTTTTGCAGCATGGTGGGCAGGTTTTTGATTGAGACGGACTTTTTGGTGCTCCATCCAAAAATGGATAATCGGTCTAGAGGCAGACACTTCGTCTTTTAAAAATTGACTTAAGGAAATGCCATTTTGCTGCTCACCTACTTTTAGGGAGAGCGTGTGTCCTTTTATGATCATGATATTCGTCCTCTCTTTGGGTATATATAGGAAACACTTACCTTAGCGAATGACTTTTTTTCTGTGCTATTCTGAATGGAGTAATAACGACAGAGAGGTAGATGCCACGTGAGATTAATGAAAGCTGCGACAGACCTTCAAGAGCAGGCAATTGAAGAAGTATCAAAGGAAATTGAAGATCTTTTATCCCATTCTGTCAATGGAGAAGCGCAGGAAAAACACCCCCCGCTTACATTCATTGATGGTGTGTATAACGGGACAATGGATGATGCTTTTCGTATCTTATCAGGTCTTCAGCTATTACATACCATTATTTTAAAGCCGAAGAGACATATCACAAAACGAGATCGTGAGTTATTTGAACTCAACCGTGAACAAGTTAATGTGTGCGGCTTTTCTTTCCCGTTTGATTTAGATGATTTTGCAGGCCGTCACCTTCAAAATGCGTAAAAGTTGGTGTGAACTTCCTTGTTAACTTACAAGGTCGTCGCACATACTATTTTTAAGGGAACGGAGAAACCTTCAAGATCTGTAATACCAATTCCGCTCTTTTTCAACAATGTCTATTCTCCACGAATCGGAGCGCTTGGATCTCTTGCAGAAAGAATCGAACATGACAGGAGCCTGACAAAACGAAGCAGGCTCCTTTTATACATAATCATTTTAGCAGACATTCATCTTTGAAAGTCAATTTTATTCACGATATGATAGCAGTATGGAAGATATTTCAGACTTTCGGAAAAAAGGAGTGGCCTCTTTGGTAAAGGCGATTATATTTGATTTTGATGGATTAATTTTAGATACAGAAACACATGAATATGAGGTTCTGCAGGAAATGTTTGCGGAGCATGAATCGGAGTTGCCTCTGTCTGTATGGGGAAATGTGATTGGAACGCAGGCAGGTTTTAAGCCTTTTGAATATTTGGAAGAGCAGTTAGGAAAGACATTAGATCATGAGGCACTCACAGAAGACCGGCGTTCACGTTTTCAAAAGAGAATGAAGGACGAAGCAGCAAGACCTGGTGTAGAAGCTTATTTAGAAGCGGCAAAGGAGCTTGGAATTAAGATTGGACTTGCTTCCAGCTCAGATTATAAATGGGTGTCTGATCACCTGAAGCAAATTGGACTTTTCGATTACTTTGAATGTATCCGCACGTCAGACGATGTGGAAGAAGTGAAACCTCACCCAGAACTTTATTTGCAAACCGCACAATGCTTAGGCGTTGAGCCAAAAGATTGCGTGGCATTTGAGGACTCTGTGAATGGGTCAACCGCTGCCAAACGAGCGGGCATGAAATGTGTCATCGTGCCAAATAAAGTGACGAGCACACTGCAGTTTGAAGAATATGATGTTAGATTAGAATCCATGGCTGAAATCGAATTGCTCCAGCTATTCCATCAGCTTGAAAAAGAGGATCAGTAAGGGGGCAATACATCATGGCAGAAAAACTAGATTTAACGCGATTTGAAAAAAGAATGGTGATTCGAAATATTAGAGAAGAAGATATCGACCGAATCATTGCATTGCAAGAGGTATGCTTTCCAGGCATGGACCCTTGGAAAAAAGAGCACCTTGAAAGCCACCTTGAACATTTCCCAGAAGGCCAGTTCTGTGCGGAATTCGAGGGAGAAATCATTGGCTCATGTTCAAGTTTATTAATTAACTTTGATGAATACGATGATCGTCACACGTGGCAGGACATCACAGATGATGGATATATCACAAACCATAATCCAGATGGGATGAATATGTACGGAATTGAAGTAATGGTCAGTCCTGAGTACCGCCGGATGAAAATCGGTCATCGTTTATACGAAGCAAGAAAAGACTTAGCGAGAAGATTAAATTTAAAAAGCATCATCATTGGCGGACGTATCCCGAATTATCATAAATATCAAGAGGAAATGACGCCTCGCCAATATGTAGAGCAAGTCATGCTACACCAAATTTATGATCCTGTGCTATCTTTTCAGCTGTTAAATGAATTTAGCCTGATGCGGATCAATCCGAATTACTTGCCGGATGATAAAGCTTCCAGTACATACGCAACGCTAATGGAATGGAACAATGTCGATTATCGTCCGCAATCGAAAAGATATTATAAATCGGCGTTCCCAGTACGAATTTGTGTCATTCAATATGCAATGAAGCAAATTCATTCCTTTGAAGAGTTTATGAATCAAGTGGAGTATTACGTGGATGTGGCATCAGATGCGTCAGCTGACTTTGCCGTTTTCCCGGAAATCTTTACAACGCAGCTTATGTCATATTTAGAAGAGAGATCACCAAGTCTAGCAGTGCAGCGGATCACAGAATATACCGAGGACTACATCAATTTGTTTACAGATCTCTCGGTCAAGTACAACATTAATATCATCGGTGGTTCTCATTTCGTTGAAGAGGAAGGGAAAATCTATAATATCGCCTATTTATTTAGACGTGATGGAACGATTGAAAAGCAATATAAGCTGCATATCACGCCGAATGAAAGAAAATGGTGGGGGATTTCAGCTGGTGACCAAGTCCGGGTATTTGATACGGATTGCGGGAAAATTGCGATCCAAATTTGCTACGATATTGAATTCCCTGAGCTTGCTCGAATTGCAGCTGACAAAGGAGCGAAAATTATTTTCACTCCATTCTGTACAGAAGACCGTCAAGGCTATTTACGAGTACGTTACTGTGCGCAGGCGAGAGCGGTTGAAAATCAGATATATACGGTCATTTCTGGAACGGTCGGAAACCTTCCGCAAACAGAAAACATGGATGTCCAATATGCACAATCAGCAATCTTTGCACCATCTGATTTTGAATTCGCAAGAGATGGCATTGTAGGGGAATGCAACCCGAATATTGAAATGGTGGTTGTCGGTGATGTCGACTTAGAAATATTAAGAAGGCAGCGTCAAGATGGGACGGTTCGTCAGCTGAAAGACCGAAGAAGAGACGTGTACCATATTGAATATAAGAAATAACCAAAACAAGCGCCCCGCAATTATGCGAGGCGCTTTTCTTTATGTTTACATTTTCTTTAATGCGAGTGTAGCAAAGTGGGCAATGCTTTTGGCAGCTAAAAATGGAACGTCTGATTTGACAAGAGATTGATAAATCGTTTTTTCTACTTGTTTCCATGTAAGAGCAGGCTCTTCTAAAAGATCTTTTAAATCAGGTCCTACATGCTGGTTGAAAAACTGTTCAAATTGTTCGCGTTTTTCTTGTCCGGCAATCACTTCTAATTTTTGTAGCCACTTTTCTTGTTTTTGGAAAGATTGTTCGATGTTTTGTTTAATGGTGTCTGTTGTTGAAGGAAGCTGAAAATCACTTTCTGCTGTCACCTGCTTCGTTTGAATAGATGCAGCATCAGCTGTTTGTGTAATAGGTGAAGCGAATAAAAGGACAGAGGTGGAGAGCATCAAAGATTTTGCGATTGTTTTCATTAAGAAAACCTCCTAGTTCATTTAGTATTGTGCACGAGATTTATTATACATTTTTGTTAAAATAAGGTAATGGGGCTTACCGCTTATTTTTTCATGCGACAAAGGGATGCCAAATGAAAAGACGAATATACTGAATGGAAATGATGTTTTACAAAGGGAGAGGGATATGGGGCGAGAATCTAAACATCTGTATATCAATTTGCCGGTTAAGCATGTAAATGAGTCAAAGGATTTCTTTGAACAGCTAGGTTTTGACTTTCAACAAGAACTGACGAATGAACATGCTGCTTGTTTTGTGATGAATGAGACGATCACAGTCATGCTGTTATCACTTAAGCATTTCCAATCCATTTCAGAGAAGGAATTGGTAGATGCCAGAAATGGCGCAGAGGTCATTATCTCTTTACAGGTCGAGACGAGGGAAGAGGTTGATGAGCTTGTAGAGCGTGCGATCGCAGCTGGTGGTTCACCGTTTAAGGAAAAACAAGACCATGATTTCATGTATGGCTGGAGCTTTCAGGATCGTGATGGTCATTTATGGGAAGTGTTTTATATGGATGAGGAGAGAAGCGACCTTTCATAAGGGTGCTTCTTTTTTATTGATGATCAGTGGTATGATAAGAGGGTAAAAAATAAGGAATTCATCTAGAGAAAAGTAGGTGCTGCATGGAGTTTTTACTTGTCTTAATGCCAGTGTTCGGCATATTCCTTATAGGGTATATTGGGCAGAAGACAATTGGTTTTGATATACATACGCTCTCATCAATGTCTTTATATTTAATGTCACCTTTTCTTGCGTTTGAAACCTTTTATCAAAATAAAGTATCGATGGACTATGTGTACTTATCTATATTTGTCGTAGGGCTTTGTCTTTCACTTGTTTTATGTGTCTTCATTTTATCTCGAATTTACGGGTATTCGAATGAAACGTATTGTGCCATGATTTTGTCATCAGCATTTATGAATAATGGAAATTACGGCACGCCTGTTGTCCTTCTTGTTTTTGGAGCAGCTGGTTTAGATATTGCGATTGTGCTAATGGTCCTTCAGCAGCTCGTCATGAGTACGATCGGCATGTATTATGCAGCAAAAGGTGGAGAGGACGCGGGAGACTTGAAGGTCGTTCTAAAAAAAGTGCTGCGTATGCCGGTTGCTTACGGGGCTCTTCTTGGTTTATTATTTCAGCTCATTGACCTTTCATTACCTAAAGAGCTTATGACAGGTGTTCAGCTGGTCGGGGATGCAGCGATACCAACGATTATGCTGATTTTAGGTATGCAGCTCGCAGTGATTTCTTTTAAACAAGTGGATTATCGCAATATTTCCTATGCGGTGCTGCTCAAGCTGTTTATTTCACCTCTCATCGCCTTTGGTTTTACACTTATTTTACCTGTAGATGATTTGGTGAAACAAATTATGATTTTAGTTGCAGCGATGCCGACAGCGGCGAATACAACACTGATGGCTGTGCAATTTCGAACGAAGCCTGAGTTTGTCTCAAGCACGACGTTTCTCAGTACGATTTTAAGTATTGTGACTTTACCTGTTTTATTATGGATTTTATCCATGCACCCTCTGGGATAGGGGACGGCAAACAAAGGGGGACTTATGAATGAATGTAGATGTTCATTTTCAAGTAAGTGATGTGTTAAAAACGAAGCATTTTACGCATGCGAAAGTGTTAGCTGGGGAAAAGGGATTGTTTCGGCAGGTAAAATGGGTACATGTACTTGAAGTGCCTGCTGTAGAGGATTTGTTAAATGGAGGCGAGCTGATCTTAACGACGGCCGCAGGCTTCCATGATCAATTGGAAGTCTTTCAGGCGTTTTTAAGGCAGTTGATTGACTCAGGTGCGGCTGGACTATGTATTGAATTTGTACCGCTCCGGTTTGATGTACCGGAAGAACTGATTATTTATGCAGAAGAACGTGATTTTCCGCTTATTCTGTTTACAAAAGAAGTGAAGTTCGTCAATATTACACAGCATCTCCATACGATGATGATTGAGCGTCAGTATCAGATGATGGCGGATTTAGAAACACTGTCGTCCAAGTTGAATGAGCTTTTATTGACTCCTCATCCGCAGATGGATATTTTGGATCAAGTGTATCAGCACGTGAGAGGGATACTACTGCTGATCCCTGTTCAAGGTGAGCCGATTATTTTATGTGATTCATCCAAACAAACAGAAGAGCTTGTGATGAATTATTTGCAGTATGCTTCATTACCAAAAGGATATGAAGTGACGCAAAAACAAGTCCTTGCACTCAAACAAACCTTTGCAGACCTCGTCCTCATTCATCAATCGAACACGCTCTCGGAATTTGAACTGCTTGTGATGGATAAAGGAGCGAATGCCCTTGCCCAGCAAACTTTAAGAGAGCTGTATACAGAAGAGCTGAAGAAGACAAAAGAGAATGAATGGCTGCAAAAATGGTTTCATGAAGAGCATACAGAAAGAGAAATCATAGAACACCTTGAGGAAACAGAAGGACTGAAAAAACCGACCGGCTGTGTGGTGATGCTCTTTCAAAAAAACCACCAAATAGAAGAAATCGCAGGGAATCTTTATTTTCTTGTCTCTTGCCGTTCTATTTTTCAGCGTGCTGGTTTCTATTTGATTGTGTACGAGCATCAAGGACAAACCTTATTTATTTTATTGAATACAAGAAAAGTTGAGGACTGGAAAGAGCGTGCAGAAAAAGCGGCAAACGACATCACGCAATTATATGACCGTGAGAAGCCCGGCGAGGCAGCCATCAATTATGGAATCGGTTCATATTGTGAGCAATTTCAGCGCATGAGAAAAAGTTTTCAAGCAGCGAAAGAAGTGCTGCATTTAAAGAAAGTGATGCCGCAACGGATAAAAAGCCCATTTTATCAAGATTTACATATGCTTCGGTTGATGCCTGTCATGAAAGAAAGCGGGTTATTAGAATGCATGGTGAAAGAGTATTTAGAGCCGGTGATTTTATATGATAAACAAAATAGCGGCAGGCTCTATCAGACGCTGAATATCTTTTTACAGACAAACGGTTCTAAAAAAGAAACCGCAAGCCAGCTCTATATTGTGAGGCAGACGCTTTATCACAGATTGGATAAGCTTCATGCTTTACTTGGTGAGGATATGATGCAAGCGCCAAAACGTCAAGCGCTTGAATTTGCGATCCTTGCTTATGAATTTTTACAGGGGAATCGCCATTAATGGTATATGTTAGATTTGCTAAGGGATCAAGTAGAGTGTCTCATGGTTCTTTTCAATCAGTTGACGATCTGTCTAATGTAATGTGTCTGGCCCCTTTTTTATAATGAGAGTAACGACACGAGCGGTCTTGTTTCAGTTTCATATGCCTCACTTTTTATCCATATAATGAATGGAGAGGTCATATGCAGGACCGGTTTAAGTTTCTTTTATGATGAAAACGGATACATGGGGGCGTGGGAAGATGAAAACACATAACGCACAAGATCTTCAGGCGAAAGATGATCAGTTCATTTGGCATCATATGAAAGGGACAAACAAAGAAAATGAAAGTATGGTGATTCATGAGGCAGAAGGCGCATGGGTGACAGATATTCATGGAAATCGTTATTTAGACGGAATGTCAGGACTGTGGTGTGTAAATGCCGGATATGGACGTAAAGAGCTTGCAGAAGCGGCGTATAAGCAATTAAATACGATGCCTTACTACCCACTGACACAAAGCCATGTGCCAGCGATTCAGCTGGCTGAGAAGCTCAATGAATGGCTAGACGGGGACTATGTGATCTTCTTTTCTAACAGTGGTTCTGAAGCGAATGAAGCGGCATTTAAAATTGCCAAACAATATCATGCGCAAAAGGGAGAGAGTACACGCACAAAATTTATTTCCCGATATCGATCGTATCATGGCAACACAGCAGCAGCTCTAGCCGCAACGGGTCAAGCGCAGCGTAAGTACAAATATGAACCGTTAGGGCAGGGGTTTATCCATGTCGCACCGCCTGATATGTATCGTCATCCTGAGGATCAAGAGAATCTGGCGAGTGCTGCGGCAATAGATCAGGCCATGACGTGGGAACTAAGTGAGACGATAGCTGGGGTCATTATGGAGCCGATCATTACGGGCGGAGGTATCCTAATGCCGCCAAAAGGGTATTTGAAGAAGGTCAAAGATATCTGTGAAGCCCATGGAGCGCTTCTCATTGTAGATGAAGTCATCTGCGGATTTGGCCGGACAGGAAAGCGGTTTGGATTTATGCATGAGGAAGTGAAGCCAGATATCATCACCATGGCAAAAGGGATCACAAGTGGATATTTACCGCTATCTGCAACGTGCGTGAAACGAGACATTTATGAAGCGTATGCAGGAGAAGATACGTATGACAGGCTACGGCATGTGAATACATTTGGCGGTCACCCTGCTTCCTGTGCGGTGGCACTTGCTAACCTAGACATCATGGAAAACGAGCAATTAGTGGAGCGGTCAGGCACGCTTGGCCAAGACATGCTCGAACGTTTGCAAGAGTTAAAAGAGCATCCATTTGTCGGTGATGTGAGAGGAAAAGGCCTGCTGTTTGGGATTGAGCTTGTGCAGGATCAGGCGTCAAAAAAGCCAGCTGATCCAAGTGTAGTCGGTCAATTGATTGCAGAATGTAAAAAACGAGGATTGATCATCGGGAAAAATGGCGATACAGTGGCTGGCTATAATAACGTGGCACAGCTCGCACCACCGCTAAATATCACTGATGAAGACGCCTCATTCATTATTCATACTTTAAAAGAAAGCATGGCGCAATTATAGCAGAGAGATTTCTCTGCTTTTTTCTATGCCCTGAAAGGATCAGGTCTGAATCGATCTGCTAGGCTGAATGGTCAATGGGTACACTAGGTGTATTGAAAAAAACATGCGATTCTATTACTGTAAGGAGAAGATAGAACCAATACACACGAGAAGGAGACGGCATATGAGTTTTCATGATCAACCCATTCTACCTGCTGTTCGCAATATGAAGCAATTTGAGGAATTTTTAAAAAGTCCATTTACATATGGGGTCTTACTGGATGTTCACTTAGGGCGGCTTAAGGGCATCATGAATGAGGCGAATGCGCATCATAAAAAAATGTTTGTCCATGTCGATCTCATTCACGGAATCAAACATGATGAGTACGGAACGGAATTTATTTGTCAGGAAATGAAACCAGCTGGCATTATTTCTACTAGGTCTTCTGTCATAGTAAAAGCCAAGCAGAAAAAGGTATATGCCATCCAGCGAATGTTTTTACTTGATACAAGTGCGATGGAAAAAAGCATGGAGTTTGTCGGGAAACATCGTCCAGATTTTATTGAAGTATTGCCGGGTGTCGTGCCAGATTTAATTACAGAAGTGCGCGAAAGAGCTGGAATACCAATATTTGCAGGAGGATTTATCCGAACAAAAGAAGATGTAGAAAGGGCACTTGCAGCAGGGGCGACAGCTGTCACCACATCGAATACAGAGCTTTGGAAAGCGTTCCAAAAGTGAAAAAGATAAAATGTGAAAATTGATTGACAACGTTTTCATCCTCTGTTACTATAGCACTAAGTTAATATCATGTGATGGAGAAACGGAGATCCACAACGACGCTTTACTAGGTGACAAATGACCCTGATGTAAAGTATGTTTGTTGTGGATCTTTTTTCTTTATCTTTTCTACACATTTATAGGGGATGGCAACTGAACCAGAGGAGGAATTTTTCATGACACCATTTTGGGGTGAAGTCGTTGGTACAATGCTTCTGATTATTTTCGGAGGCGGTGTGTGTGCGGCAGTCAGTTTAAAGAAATCGCTCGCTTACCAGTCCGGCTGGATTGTAATCGCTTTCGGATGGGGATTTGCAGTAGCGATTGCAGCTTATGCCACTGGAGGAATTAGCGGTGCACATTTAAACCCGGCGCTGACAATAGGTCTTGCATTAGAAGGAAGTTTTCCTTGGGCTGATGTTCCATTGTATATTGTCGGTCAAATGCTTGGCGCATTACTCGGAGCTATTATTGTCTTCTTACATTACTTACCACACTGGAAAGCGACAGACGATCCAGGTGCAAAACTAGGCGTATTCTCAACTGGTCCTGCGATTCCGCATACTTTTGCAAACGTGCTCAGTGAAGTCATTGGTACATTTGTATTGGTGGTAGGAATTTTAGCGATTGGTGCAAATAAATTTGCAGACGGAGTCAATCCGCTGATTGTTGGTTTCTTAATTGTCTCAATTGGTCTTTCATTAGGTGGTACAACTGGTTACGCAATTAACCCTGCACGTGATTTAGGTCCAAGAATCGCACATGCCATTCTGCCGATTCCAGGTAAAGGTCCATCAAATTGGAAATATGCTTGGGTTCCTGTTGTTGGTCCAATTTTGGGCGGTGCATTTGGCGGTGTTTTCTATAATGCAGCCTTTAAAGCGAACGTCACACCAGCCTTTTGGATTGTAAGCGTTATTTTAGTTGTGGTATTGTTAGGACTCTATGTTTCTACGAAAAACCAGACAAATGCTGTCAATGAAAGTATGTAAGGGGAGGAAAACATCATGGCAAAAGAAAAATATATTCTCGCATTAGATCAAGGGACAACAAGCTCAAGAGCGATCTTATTTGATCAAGAAGGTAAAATTGCCCATACAGCTCAGAAGGAATTCAATCAATATTTTCCGAACCCAGGCTGGGTAGAACACAATGCAAATGAAATTTGGAGCTCTGTTCTATCAGTTATTTCAACTGCTTTAATCGAATCAGGAATTGAAGCAGATCAAATCGCCGGTATCGGAATTACGAACCAGCGTGAGACAGCTGTCGTTTGGGATAAACATACAGGCGCACCCGTTTACAATGCAATTGTTTGGCAGTCACGACAAACATCTGGTATATGTGATGAGCTAAAAGCGCAAGGGCACGATGAAACGTTTAGAAATAAAACGGGTCTACTCATTGATGCTTATTTCTCAGGTACTAAAGTGAAATGGATTTTAGACAATGTCGAAGGTGCTCGTGAGAAAGCAGAAAATGGTGACTTGCTGTTTGGCACAATCGATACATGGCTCATTTGGAAAATGACTGGCGGTCAATCACACGTGACAGATTATTCAAATGCATCAAGAACGTTAATGTTCAATATTTACGATCTGAAATGGGATGAAGAACTACTTGATATTTTAGGTGTTCCAGCTTCCATGCTGCCAGACGTCAAACCATCATCACACATTTATGGTGAAACAACAGACTATCACTTCTTCGGTAAAAATATTCCGATTGCAGGAGCGGCAGGAGATCAGCAGTCTGCGTTATTCGGTCAGGCTTGCTTTGAAGAAGGAATGGCGAAGAACACATATGGTACAGGATGTTTCATGTTGATGAATACAGGGGAAAAAGCAATTAAGTCAGATCATGGATTGTTAACGACGATTGCATGGGGCATTGACGGCAAAGTTGAATATGCTTTAGAAGGAAGTATTTTCGTTGCTGGCTCAGCGATCCAGTGGCTGCGTGATGGACTTAGAATGTTTAAAGACTCAAAAGACAGTGAAGCTTATGCTAAGCGCGTTGAGTCAACAGACGGCGTATATGTCGTACCAGCATTCGTTGGTTTAGGCACACCATACTGGGATAGTGATGTCCGAGGCGCTGTATTCGGTTTAACACGCGGTACTTCTAAAGAGCACTTTGTTCGTGCAACGTTAGAATCACTTGCTTATCAAACGAAAGATGTTTTAGATGCGATGGAAAAAGATTCAAACATCTCACTTAAAACATTACGTGTCGATGGCGGGGCTGTAAAGAATGATTTCTTAATGGGCTTCCAAAGTGATTTGCTCGATGTACCAGTAGAACGTCCAGAAATTAATGAAACGACGGCACTCGGTGCGGCCTATCTTGCGGGAATAGCAGTTGGCTTCTGGAACGACCGTTCAGACATTGCAAAACAATGGAACCTTGACAAGCGCTTTGAACCTAAAATGGAAGAAGACAGCCGTGACTCGTTATACAGCGGGTGGAAAAAGGCTGTAAAAGCAGCTCAAGCTTTCAAATAAACAAAAAGTATGGTATACTTCAAGTAAGTTAATAGAACGGTTGGAGAACTGGAGAGACCGCAAGCACCGAAGTGTAGAAATACGCTTTGGGTGTTTGCGGTCTCTTTTTCTTTACCGTACAACATGGGAGGAACAAGAGATGACTTTTTCTAGCTTCGAAAGAGAACAAATGCTTCAGGACATGACAAAAAAACCATATGATGTGTTTATCATTGGTGGGGGTATTACTGGCGCTGGTACAGCACTTGATGCGGCTTCACGCGGAATGCGTGTCGGTCTTGCGGAAATGCAGGACTTCGCAGCAGGTACGTCTAGCCGCTCAACGAAACTTGTACACGGCGGACTTCGTTATTTAAAACAATTTGAAGTGAAAATGGTCGCAGAGGTCGGTAAAGAGCGTGCCATCGTATACGAAAACGGTCCTCATGTGACAACGCCAGAATGGATGCTTCTTCCGATGCATAAAGGCGGGACATTCGGTAAGTTTTCAACTTCAATCGGACTTAGAGTATATGACTTTTTAGCTGGCGTTAAGCATAGTGAACGCAGAAGTATGCTAAGTGCGAAAGAGACACTTGCAAAAGAACCGCTTGTGAAAAAGGATGGCTTAAAAGGCGGGGGCTACTATGTTGAATACCGTACAGATGATGCACGCCTGACAATTGAAGTCATGAAAGAGGCTGTGAAATTCGGGGCAGAAGCGGTCAACTATGCGAAAGTAAAAGAATTTATTTATGATAAAGGCAAAGTTGTCGGTGTTGTCATTGAAGATGTGATGACGCAAAAAACATACGATGTATATGCGAAAAAAATCGTCAATGCGACAGGTCCATGGGTCGATCAGTTAAGAGACAAGGACCACTCAAAAGAGGGGAAACATTTACAACATACAAAAGGAATTCACTTAGTATTTGACCAATCTGTTTTCCCATTAAAACAAGCAATCTACTTTGACACACCTGATAAACGAATGGTCTTTGCGATTCCAAGAGAAGGAAAAACGTATGTGGGAACAACAGATACCGTTTACAAAAAACAGCTGGAACATCCGCGTATGACAAAAGCAGATCGTGATTACGTGATCAAAGCCATTCAATATATGTTCCCAGATCTTAACATTACAGAGAAAGACGTTGAATCTAACTGGGCTGGTCTTCGTCCACTCATTCATGAAGAAGGCAAAGATCCTTCAGAAATTTCTCGTAAGGATGAGGTATGGACATCATCTTCAGGCTTAATCACGATTGCTGGCGGTAAATTAACAGGTTACCGTAAAATGGCTGAACACATTGTGAATCTTGTACATGATGGACTTAAAGAGGAAACTGGAAAAGATTTCGGACCATGTAAAACGAAACATATGCCAATTTCAGGCGGGCATGTAGGCGGTTCAAAAAATATGGCATCCTTTGTTCAAGCGAAAACGGCAGAAGGAGCATCCGTTGGTTTGACAGAACCGATTGCACAAAAATTAGCTGAGAAATATGGCTCAAACGTCAGCAATGTCTTCAAGCGTGTAGAGCAGCTTCAAGGGGAAGCAGACAAACGAAATATTCCCGCATATGTGTTGGCTGAACTTGTCTATGCGATCGAAGAAGAATTGGCTGTTACACCTGTCGATTTCTTCTTGAGAAGAACAGGCAGCCTATTATTTAATATCAATTGGGCAAAAACGTATGCACAGCCTGTTGTTGACTATATGGCAGATCGTTTTGGCTGGGATGAAGCGACAAAACAGAAACATCAAACTGAATTAGACCGACTATTCCATGAAGCAGTCGTACCGCTTGATGCTGAATAAGTAAAAAGCCGATCGTGTATCGGCTTTTTTTATTTTGTTCATCGTTTTTTCATATGTTCATGATATAACATGACATGAAGGATAATTCCATATAAAATAACAGTAGATGTTATTTTATTGATGATAAGAGCTGGGAGGACGACCATGAGTTGGAATACGAATTATGAGCGTTGGATCAATGAGAAGCACCTGGATACTGAGCTAAGGGAATGGCTGGAGGCACATCAAGATGATCATCAAGCGCTTGAAGACTGCTTCTACAAAAACCTTGAGTTTGGTACTGGAGGAATGCGCGGAGAAATTGGTGCTGGAACGAACCGAATGAATGTTTACACTGTTCGAAAAGCATCTGCTGGTCTTGCTGCGTATATTGCAGCACATGGAGAGGATGCAAAAAAAAGAGGCGTCGCCATTGCCTATGATTCACGCCATAAATCTCCTGAATTTGCGATGGAAGCGGCCAAAACACTTGCTTCACATGGCATTCAAACATACGTATTTGACGAACTGCGTCCGACACCAGAACTCTCTTTTGCAGTTCGAGAACTGAATGCCTTTGCAGGGATTGTTGTGACAGCAAGTCACAATCCGCCAGAATATAATGGCTATAAAGTTTATGGAGAAGATGGAGGCCAAATGCCCCCATTTGAAGCAGATCAAGTCATTAAAGAAGTAGATGCCATCGAAAATGAATTAGCCATTTCAGTGGAATCAGAAGAAGTATTGAAGCAAAATGGTTTGATCCGCATGATTGGTGAAGAAATCGATCAAGCGTATATGGAAAAATTAAAAACGATTCGTGTGCACCCTGAGCTTGCAAAAGAAGTCGATGTCAAAGTGGTGTTTACCCCGCTTCACGGGACGGCGAATAAACCTGTCCGAAACGGACTTCAGGCCTTTGGTTATAAGCATGTGACGGTTGTACCTGAACAGGAAAAACCAGATCCGCAATTCTCGACGGTCACTTCTCCAAATCCAGAGGAGCATGCCGCTTTTGAATACGCCATCAAGCTTGGCGAAAAGCAAAATGCTGATATTTTGATTGCGACAGATCCAGATGCAGATCGATTAGGTATCGCTGTGAAAAATCATGATGGTGAATTTACCGTTTTGACCGGCAACCAAACAGGCGCCTTACTACTTCATTATTTATTATCTGAAAAACAAAAACTAGGTCAGCTGCCGCCTCGCCCTGTTGTGATGAAAACGATTGTGACAAGTGAGCTTGGGCGTGCTGTTGCCTCAGCATTTGGAGCTGACACGATTGATACGCTCACTGGCTTTAAATTTATCGGAGAAAAAATCAAGCAGTTCGAGGAAAGCGGAGAATACACGTTTCAATTTGGCTATGAAGAAAGCTACGGCTATTTGATCGGTGATTTTGCACGAGATAAAGATGCAGTTCAAGCGGCGTTATTAGCAGTTGAAGTCGCAGCCTTTTATAAGAAACAAGGGAAGTCATTATATGATGCGCTTGTTGATATTTTTAAGGAATTTGGATTTTACAGAGAAGGGTTAAAGTCATTAACCTTAAAGGGGAAAGTAGGAGCAGAGCAGATTTCTGCTATTCTTCATACCTTTAGATCAAACCCGCCAGCTTCTATCGCCGGTCAGCGCATTACGGTCATTGAGGATTATCAATCAAGTCAAAGGCACCTTGTGGCTGAAAAGAAAGAAGAAACGATTCATCTGCCGGAATCAAACGTCCTGAAATATTTCCTTGAAGATGGCTCATGGTTTTGTTTACGACCTTCTGGTACGGAGCCTAAAGTCAAATTTTATATTGCAGTCAAAGGCACATCGTTAACAGACAGCGAAGAAAAGCTGAAACACTTATCAGAAGAAGTCATGAAAGTCGTCTATGACATTGTGGAAGAAACAGCTAAATAAAATATCACAAAGCCATCATGTCATGCATGATGGCTTTTTCTCAGTCAAAAGGATGAGAAAAAATCATCCTTTTTGAGAAAGAGCCGCACAGATGCTCATGGTATAATCAACATATTGATAAGAGAGGTAGTAAAAGCCGGGGGTACACACGATGGGAGATTACCAAGAAAAAGTCAAAACATTAAAAACGTTAAAAGAAATTGCTGAAAAGCTAAATGAAGGGATGGAAATGAAGGAAACGCTTCATGAAGTGCTTCATATGCTTATGGAAGTGACAGGCTTTCAAACAGCATGGATTTATTTTATAGAAGAAGACGGATCGTATGAACTAATGGCAGAAGTATGCTTACCTGAAGCGTTGGCAAAGGATCGAAAGCAATTGATGTGTCAAAACGATTGCTATTGCATCAACCGCTACACGAAAGGCTCACTGCAATCAGCTACCAATATCATCAATTGTAAACGGATTGAAACGGCCATTGAGCAAAAGCTTGGAGATACAGAAGGAATTACCCATCATGCAACCGTTCCGCTCCAAGCATGTAAGCGTACGTTTGGCTTATTAAATGTGGCGGCAAAAGGGAAGGTCACATTTACACAGGAGGAGCTGAATCTGCTTGAAAGTATTGCACTGCAAATTGGTACGGCTATTCAGCGCATGAAACTTGTGCAAAATGAGCAGCAGCATGCACTTTTAGAAGAACGAAACCGGCTTGCGCAGGATTTACACGATTCTGTGAATCAAATGCTGTTTTCCGTGAGTTTGACTGCAAAGGCAGCGCGTCAAATGACAAGTGATCAAAAATTAGGTGAGATGATTGATTTTATTCAGCATTTATCACAAGATGCCCTCATTGAAATGCGATCACTCATCTGGCAGTTAAGACCAAAAGGGCTTGAAAAAGGATTTACAACAGCGATTGAAGAGTATGCACAGCTTTTAGGTTTAAATTGTTCATTGTCTTTATCAGGCTGTATGGAAATAGATCATTCAAAGCACGAGACTTTATTTCGCGTATGCCAAGAAGCTCTAAATAATTGCCAAAAGCATGCGGGCGTTGAGAAAGTAGAGGTCAAACTGGAGCAATCAGGAGATACGTTTGGTATGAAAATCATCGATCAGGGAAAGGGATTTCAGTATGATGAACAAATGAGTCTTCCTTCATTTGGGCTGAAAGGGATGGCTGACCGTATCCGAAGAGCAGGAGGTACATTTTGCATCAATTCTGAGCTAGGGAAGGGAACGACGATTGATGTGAAAGTACCATTTTCTCAAGAAAGGAAGGGATTGTCATGAGGGTAGTCATTGCAGATGATCATCACATTGTCAGAAAAGGGCTGGTCTTTTTCTTGCAAACCCAGCCAGATGTGGACATCGTTGGTGAAGCATCCAATGGAGAAGAGGCACTACAGGTAGTGAGGCAGACAAAGCCTGACATTGTCTTGATGGATCTCTCTATGCCTGTAATGAATGGGATTGAGGCGACAAAGCAAATGACGCTGGATATGCCGGATGTCCGCATTGTCATTCTGACAAGCTATGCAGATAAGGACTATGTGATCCCTGCTATCCAAGCGGGAGCGAAGGCTTATCAGCTCAAGGATGTAGCACCTGAAAAGCTTCTCACGACAATGATTGAGGTGCAAAATGGTACGTACCAGCTAGATGGTCATATTACAGCGTTTCTTGTCCAGCATCTAACTGAACCTAAAGAGCAAAAATGGGCCCTGATGAACGAGTTGACCAATAGGGAACGTGATGTTTTATTTGAGATTGCGAAAGGGAAAAGTAACAAAGAAATTGCCTCATCGCTTTTTATTTCTGAAAAGACTGTGAAAACTCACGTGTCTCATGTGTTATCAAAGTTAGAGCTGGCAGATCGAACTCAGGCCGCTCTATATGCGGTAGATTATCAAAAAAATCAGCCGAAAGAGCTGTTGTAACAGTCATGGTGGACATTTCAAAAGACTTCATGAGTATTTATCATGAAGTCTTTTCTTCTTTATGAAAGGCGGTCAGTAAAAGGGTGAAAACAAAGAGCTAAAATAAAGTTCATTCTAGCCCTATGTCAACAATCTGAAAGAAAATCAGCCTTTTTCTTTATGTGTACATTGGTTCAGCATATGCTTCAGCAACGGCAGCTTCTGAAGCATGGTCGATATACTGCAGGAGTCCATATAAACATTTTTCAACATCTGCATCGTTCCGGTTAAATTGATACGCATGTAAGAAATGCTCAATACGTTTCGAGAGCAAATCATCTTGCGTACGGACCATAAGAATAAGTAAATTATCCCATTGCGAGCGATGCGTATAATAAAGTGCCTTATCATAATCTGCCACATTCATTAAACCTTCTCCTTTCCCTTGAGAAGTCTTACTTAGTTTGCTCGGATCAGATCGACTTTTTCAGGGGAAAAGTTGGTGTCTGCATAAACAGGGTACCGGGAATTATAGGCTGAATAAATGCTTGATGTATGAAAAAGAATCAACCAGCAAAACCTAAACAAAATAGACATGAAAGTGAGAATATTGATATCATGCACCCGAAATTATGGATGCTTTTTGCAGCAGGAATTGTTTTATTTGGCAGTCTGATGATTCATCCATCTTCACAAGCAGCTGTGCAGCCGGCAGAGAATTGGGAAAGACTTGCGTATACTGCCTTCCAAGATGAATATGAAGGCGCCGCTTTAAACGATTATCATTACATTGGACGTACACAAGTGAATGAAGAACAAACAAAAGATGTGTTTCGCGTGACCGTGAAGGAAGGCTCCACACGATTTGCAGCACATGCAGAAATTTACTTTCATCCGGTGACGGGTCATTTGATTAGTATTAACGTATTTCGGCTATAAAAAAGCACCTCTTTTAAAAAGAGGTGCTCCAGCTGAAAAGAAGATTTATTTCATGCTTCCTTGAAGATATGAGCGAATATCCACACCGAGTGAATCCGCTAAACGCTGTCCATAATCTTCATCTGCACGATAGAAGTTGCAGATCGCAAGTAATTTCGTTTTTTCATTTACATCTTTCAAGTCAGCTGTCAGGTTTTTGATCAATGCTTGTTTCTCTTCTTCAGAGTAGCTTCGATATTTTTCTCCAGCTTGTTTGAAATCGTTTGGTTTTTCGATTTTTTGTCTCACCATACGGTCACCGTGAAGAACCGGTTCACTTTCTTTGTAGTGAGGGTTTTCTTTTGGCTGATCGTCATAACGGTTTGGTTCATAGTTAATATGACCGCTTGGACGAGTTGTTGTCATAAAGCCATCCTGTTGGTTATTGTGAACAGGCGCATAAGGACAGTTCACTGGGATGCGCATGTAGTTTGCACCTAGGCGGTGACGCTGCGTGTCAGGATAAGAGAACAGACGACCTTGAAGCAGTTTGTCTTCAGATGCTTCAATTCCTGGTACTAGGGCACTTGGCGTGAAAGCAGCTTGCTCTGTTTCAGCAAAGAAATTTTCTGGATTGCGGTTCAGTGTCATGCGGCCCACTTTTTGAAGCGGATAATCTTCCTCGCTCCACGTTTTCGTCGGATCACATGGATCATAATCTAGTTCATCATAATCACTGAGCGGCATAAGCTGAACGTAAAGATCCCATGCTGGATAATTTCCTTTTTCAATACGATCATACAAGTCTCTTGTCGCATGCTGGAAGTCGTTTGCTTGAATTTCTGCAGCTTCTTCCATTGATAAATTGCGAATGCCTTCTGATGGTCTCCAGTGATATTTCACATATTTTGTTTCTCCGTATTTGTTTACCCATCTAAACGTATGAACACCAGAACCGCGCATTTCAGCGTAGTTCGCAGGAATACCTTCGTCAGAGAAGAGCCATGTGAGCATATGAGTGGATTCAGGTGTTAACGTCATAAAATCCCAATAACGGTCAGGATCTTGAATGTTTGTTACAGGATCTGGCTTGAGAGAGTGAACCATATCAGGGAATTTGAGTGCATCACGAATAAAGAAGATCGGCAAGTTGTTCCCAACTAGATCATAGTTGCCTTCTTCTGTATAAAATTTGACTGCGAAGCCGCGAGGGTCACGTAATGTTTCAGGTGAACCTTTAGGATGAATAACCGTTGAGAAACGGACAAAAACGTCTGTTTGTTTTCCTTTTTCACTTAAGAAGGCTGCTCTTGTATGTTTCTCCATGCTATTTTCTACTTCAAATACACCATAAGCGCCGGCGCCTCTTGCATGAACGACACGCTCTGGAATGCGTTCACGGTCAAAGTGTGCAAGTTTTTCAATCAAATGGTAATCATCAAGAAATGAAGGTCCCCTGTGACCAGCAGTTCTAGAGTTTTGATTATCGCCAACTGGCACGCCTTGATTCGTTGTCAAATTTTTATGATTAGAATTTGTCATTCTTTTTCTCCTCCTGTAAACAAAAAATGGTTTCTAGCAATCTATATACCCTAATTATATTGAATCAAACATGATAGTCAATATTTATTTATAATAATTTTAAATAAATTATTATTACAAGGAGGTAAAGAAAAAGACGAAAGAAATAAATTCTTTCGCCTTAGAGCAGAAGCTCTCTTAGAGCATCTTTGTTTTGTGTTAAATCATTTAATGTGTATTGGTCAAGAACGCGTAAATAAGCAGTAAGTGCTTCATGAAGTACGTGCTTTAATGAACAAATCGGGGAGATAATACAGCTGTTTTTCTTCGGATCAAAGCATTCAACCATGACTAAATCATCCTCTGTATAGCGGACAACCTCACCAATATTAATGCTTTCTGGGCTTTTCCCCAGCCTAATCCCACCATTTCTTCCGCGGATCGTTTCTACATAACCACGTTTTCCTAGATGGTAAATTACCTTTGTCAGGTGATTTTTCGAAATGCCATAAATATCGGCAATCTGCTGAATATTTGACAGTTCATTGTTTTCTCTCGAAGCTAAATAAATGAGTACCCTTAATGAGAAATCTGTATAATTCGTAAGTTTCATTTGGACGACCTCTAAACCTAATAGAGTTTTGTATCATCGTAACACATTTTAGACAAAAACTGTTCGAGAAAGTGCTAAATGTGACAACATTTAAAACATGTATTATAAATATTGCTTTTATACGTTGTCTTCCATTACGATAAAGATGTATTTAAAATACATCTTTTGAAAGAAGGAATAACGATGTTATCCACAGATCAAATGAATGCCATTAAACAATCAGCCCCTCTTCTAAAAGCTGAGGGAACAAAACTTGTGACAGTTTTTTATCAAAATATGATTAGACAGCATCCAGAGCTACTCAATCAGTTTAATAAAACAAATCTCATGAATGGAAGCCAGCCAGAGGCGCTTGCCGCAACACTCTATCAAGCTGCACTGCACATTGACCGCTTGGCAGACTTGCTTCCTGCTGTGAAACAAATTGCCCATAAGCATGTCAGTGTCATGGTGAAAAAAGAGCAGTACCCAATCGTCGGATATCACCTTCTTGAAGCAATGAAAGAGGTATTTGGGTTATCAGAGGAAGATGACACATTGTTGGCTTGGAAGGCTGCATATGACATCATTGCGAATATATTCATCACCATTGAGGCAGAAATGATGGCTGAAAATGTGAAACAAACTGGTGGATGGGCAGATGTCAAACCGTTTATTGTGAAGAAAAAGAAACCAGAATCTCCATCACTCATTTCCTTTTATTTAGTACCAGAGGATGAATCTGAGCTACCAATGTATGAAGCTGGTCAATACATTACGGTGCAGGTAGATATGCCGGGTGAAGCCTATGTATGTAGCAGACAATACAGTTTATCAGATCAATATCACCCATCTTACTATCGCATCACCGTGAAACGAGATGGGCATGTCTCCACATTCCTGCATGATGAAATGAGAGAAGGCGATGTTCTTCACGTGAGTATGCCGCAGGGAATGTTCTGTTTGCAAGATGATACAAAAGAACCCGTTTATTTGATTAGTGCTGGTTCTGGTGTCACACCAATGATTGGTTTAGTGAAAACAGCGTCGCATAACAATCAGCCATTCACGATGATTCATGCAGACAGACTAGAGGATGTAACTGCTTTTGAACAAGAGTTTGAACACGTTCTCACTTCATCTCCAGAGGGGCGTATTATCCTTTGTAACGAACAATTTGAAAAGAGTGTAAAGAGTGAGATGGTTGAGAAGGTGGCTACGCGGATTGACCGACCTTTCCTTCAATCAGTCATTGGTGAAGGAAAAGGGCAATTTTATGTTTGCGGTTCCCCAGTATTTACTCAAGAGATGATCCTTATTTTAAAAGCGTTGGACATTCCGGAAGAGAATATCCATTTTGAAGCGTTCGGCGGGCAGTCCATGAAAGAGATGGAAGTCGTCTAAACAACTGGCTGAACATCATGTTTTATTAGATACGCTCATATAGTAGGGATAAGTCCGATGAGGAGGGATGGTTTCCTTGAGCGTATCTGAAAAGCGTCTTTTACAAAGAGCGATTGATGAAATTACAGAAATTGCAGAAGGATTTGGTCTGGATTTTTATCCGATGAGGTATGAAATCTGTCCCGCGGAGATTATTTATACATTTGGTGCATATGGCATGCCAACACGATTTAGCCACTGGAGCTTTGGAAAGCAATTTCACAAAATGAAGCTTCATTATGATTTAGGATTAAGCAAAATTTATGAGCTGGTGATTAATTCAAATCCTTGCTATGCCTTTCTCCTTGATAACAATTCGCTTGTTCAAAATAAACTAATTGTGGCTCATGTCCTGGCACACTGCGATTTCTTTAAAAACAACTGCCGTTTCCAAAACACAAAACGAGATATGGTGGAAAGTATGTCAGCGGCAGCAGAGCGAATTAAAGAATATGAACATATCCACGGTACAAAAGAAGTCGAGTCCTTTTTAGATGCTGTATTGGCATTGCAGGAGCATATTGATCCGTCGCTTGTTCGTTCAAAATTAAGCTGGAATCTCGACGATGAAGATGAATATGAAGAGGACAAACCAAAACGTCAAACGCCATATGATGATTTGTGGGGAATGGATGAACCGAAAACACGTGAGAAAAAGAAAACGATCAAGCAATTCCCCCCAAAGCCAGAAAAAGATATTTTGCTCTTTATCGAGGCACACTCCCGGGAGCTAGAGCCTTGGCAGCGGGATGTGCTGACGATGCTGAGAGAGGAAATGCTCTATTTTTGGCCACAACTAGAAACGAAAATCATGAATGAAGGCTGGGCATCGTATTGGCACCAGCGGATTATGCGTGAACTTGATTTAGATTCAAGTGAATCGATTGAATTTGCCAAATTAAATGCAGGTGTCGTGCAGCCATCTAAGACAGGAATCAATCCTTACTATTTAGGGCTGAAGATTTTTGAAGATATTGAAGAGCGCTACGATCATCCATGCGAGGAATTAAAAAAAGCAGGAGTGACGGAAGGGTCGGGTCGCAGCAAAATGTTTGAAGTGCGGGAAATTGAATCAGACATTTCTTTTATTCGAAATTACTTAACGAAAGACCTTGTGATGAGGGAAGATTTGTACTTGTTTCAAAAGCAGGGGAGAGACTATAAAGTCATTGATAAAGAATGGAAGGCAGTCCGTGATCAGCTAGTCAGTATGAGGGTCAATGGCGGCTTTCCGTATTTGACAGTCATCGATGGCGACTATTTAAAAAACAACGAACTCTATATTAAACATTGGTATGAAGGCATTGAGCTTGATCTCAAATACTTAGAAAAGGTGCTTCCATATTTGTATCAGCTATGGGGAAGAAGTGTGCACATCGAGTCAGTTCTTGAAGGAAAAGAAGTGATGTTTTCATACGATGGAAAAGGGGTTCATAGGAAGTATCTCACTTAATGATCAAAAAAGATGTCTACGACTAGACATCTTTTTTTGTGATTAGCACTTTATTGGTTTTTCAGCAGTTTGAAAATGTGTTTCGCTTGATCTGTATTTTCCATAAGCCCTTTTAGCTGTTCGCTTGTTGGTCCATAAGCATAAAATGGTACTTCATCCCCTGTATGACCCGATGTGGTCCAGCCTGTATGAGACCTCGTATTGATGACCTTTTCGATGGCATCATCAATTTGAACAGGATCTTTTGTTTCAGCTGCCTTTTGAATAGAGGCGATTTCCTCTTTTGTGAAATCAAGGTCGATGTATTGTTTGAGCGCAGTCTCGACCGTCATACCCCCAACAATTTTGTTTGCAATGAAATCAGGTGTCTTTTTTGCTGCTTTGACAGGCTGATAATCCCAGCTGCCCGAGCCGTCTGCCCCGAAGGAAAGGCCGCCAGTTGAATGATCTGCTGTCGTGATGACTAACGTATTTTTATCCTTTTTTGCGAAACGAATGGCTTCTTCAAATGCTTTTTCAAAATCTTTCATCTCACTCATTGCACTGACAATATCGTGGTCATGTCCAGCCCAGTCAATTTGACTGCCTTCAACCATGAGGAAAAATCCTTTTTTGTTTTTAGACAGCTGTTTGATGGCTGAGGATGTCATGTCTTGCAATGAAGGGGTCGTTTTATCACGATCAATTGCTTTATCGAGACCACCGTCAGCAAAAATGCCTAACAATTTTTGCTGTTTGTTTTTTTGTAAGTCCGCTTTATTGGTTACGTAACGATAACCTGCTTTTTGAAATTCTTTCGTCAAATCACGATCTTTGCGGACAAAATCGATCAGTCCTCCGCCAAGCATGACATCGACTGTATGCTGTTTGCCAATTTTCTCATCGAAGAAATCATCAGCAATGGCTGCTGTGTTTTTTCTAGAAACATCGTGGGCGGCATACGCAGCAGGTGTCGCATTGGTTAATTCAGATGTGACGACGAGACCAGTAGACTTTCCTTTGCGTTTTGCTTCTTCTAATACTGTTTTTAGTTTTTTGCCATTTTTGTTTACACCAATGGCGTTGTTGTATGTCTTTTGACCAGTTGCCATGGCTGTCCCAGCTGCTGCTGAATCAGTAATGTTACTTTTAGAATCATCAGGGTATGTTTTATGCATGCCAGTGAGGTAAGGGTCAAACGCTGTTTGCTTGGAAAGATCACCGTTGTGTTTAAATGAGCGGTAAGTTGAAAGGTAAGGTGTTCCCATGCCATCTCCAATGAGCACGATCACATTTTGTACGTCATTTTTTGGTTTCTTTTTAGCCTCAGCTTTGTCAGCCTGTCCAAATTCAATTCCTGAAAAAATACCAATCGATAACACTGATGCGGCTGCGATTGCAGCTATTTTCGTTTTCGAGCTTTTCAACACACTCATTCATTTTGCCTCCTCATTGTTTATGTATCGCTCTCACGTTTACAATGGTAGAACAGAAGTGTGGATTCCAAATGACAGCACCGTAAAGTTCACTTTAAAATTGTAAAGGTCCACTTTACATAGAATGAACCAAAAAGAGAAATGAATGTATGATTTATCTATGACAAGATGCATTTGTTTTGTCACGATTGTGTAATAAAAATGAAATAAAAAGAACCCTAAAAAAAAATATTTTTTGCCGAATTAATAAGCATAATGTCGTAGGAAGTCAAGACTATTTCTTCTGGTATTCGATCCTTATAATAGAAAGTAGATAAAAATTCGGATCACGATAGATACATACAGGAGGAACAAATGAAAAAACAATTGATCACAGCTGCAAGTGCAGTTCTACTTGGGACGACATTATTTGCCGGAGCTGCCTCAGCACAATCAGTAAAGGTTCAAAAAGGTGACTCTCTTTCTGTTCTAGCGAAAAAATACAAAACAACCGTGAGTAAGATTAAATCAGACAATAAACTGAAATCTAACACGATTTATGTTGGACAAACCTTAAAAGTGAATGGTACTTCTTCAAAAAAGGTAACGAAAACATCAAAAACAACAACAAAAGTAAAAGCGTCTTCAACGACAGCCACTCATAAAGTTGTCAAAGGTGATACTTTATCTAAAATCGGCAAAAAATATGGAATGACAGTGAAAGAGCTGAAATCGTTAAATAAACTCAAAACAGATCTGATTAAAATTGGACAAAAGCTGAAAGTGAAAAAGACGTCCAAAGTGAAACCAACACCTGTCAAAGAAAAAACAGTTGCTACTTCTTCTTTAAATACGTCTAAACTCGTAGCAGATGCGAAAGCACAAAACGGTACACCATATAAATGGGGTGGAACGACACCGAAAGGCTTTGATTGCAGCGGTTTTATGTGGTATATCATTAACAAACAAACAAAGATTTCAAGACAAACAACTGAAGGTTTTTGGGGATCAATGAAAAGCGTCTCAACACCTAAAGTTGGAGATTTTGTCTTCTTTACAACCTATAAATCTGGCCCATCTCACATGGGTGTCTACCTTGGGAACAACAAGTTTATCCACGCTGCTTCTGATGGTGTGACGATCAGCGATATGACTTCAAGCTATTGGAAGCCAATTTACCTTGGCGCAAAGACATTTGTAAATTAATAATGGATCTTAAGAGACTGCTTACTAGGCAGTCTCTTTTTTTGTATATCGTTTGCGCAGCTAAAACAGTCCTTTATCATAGCTCTCTATGAGTCTAAAGGCTTTTAAATAAGCAAAAGTGAAGACAAGTTATCAAAAGAATAATTTTATTTTCACTTTATAAAAATTATATCAAAAAAGTATAATTTTGTATGTTGTATAATAAATAGAAGAGGCCAAGCTATGATTTGAATAAAGATTGAAGAAAATCTACCATGAATATTGACAAGTATTTTGTTGATAAATAAGAATTTTCACTCTATTTTTAAAAAAAGTGTTTTCATTTTTTAATTTTCATATATAATAATTTTACGCCACCAATTTATTGCGCTAAATTAAATCTAAATATTCAGAAAATAAAGTGAATTACGAAGTGGTGGCGTCTTTAGACGGATACTAAGTTTTGGGAGTGATGGTATGAGCAATTCGTTGTTTAGAAAGAAGAGCATTTCAGAGCTAATTGCGGCAACACAAGGAGAAAAAGCGTTAAGAAAGGAATTAGGATCATTTGATTTAACGATGCTTGGCATTGGGGCGATTATCGGAACAGGGATATTTGTTCTGACAGGTACAGGCGCCGTCACAGCAGGTCCAGGACTTGTTTTATCATTTGTAATTGCGGGCCTTGCTTGTTTATTTGCGGCATTGTCATATGCGGAATTCGCATCCACAGTGCCAGTATCAGGTTCTGTGTATACATTTACGTACGCATCTATGGGAGAATTTTTAGCGTTTATCATTGGCTGGGATTTGATATTAGAATATATGCTAGCCGCTAGTGCCGTTTCAGCAGGCTGGTCAGGCTACTTTGTGTCGTTTTTAAATGGGATAGGGATTCATATACCGGTTGAATTAACAGCAGCACCAGGTGGTTTAAAGGGTCAAGTGACATATTTTAATCTTCCTGCATTTATTATTTTAATGATCATCACCTTCTTGCTGTACTTCGGTATTAAAGAATCAAAACGAGTCAACAACATCATGGTCATTATGAAAATTGCGGTGATTCTGCTCTTTATTTTAGTCGCTGTGAAATATGTAAAACCTGAAAACTGGACACCATTCGTTCCTTTTGGAACTTCAGGCGTGTTAAGTGCAGCAGCTCTCGTATTCTTTGCATTTATCGGATTTGATGCAGTTGCTTCTGCGGCAGAGGAAACAAAAAATCCATCCCGCAACTTGCCAAGAGGAATCATCACTTCCTTATTGATTTGTACCATGTTGTATGTGGTAGTCAGTGCCATCATGACAGGCATTGTTCCATTTATGAACTTTGAGGGAGTATCCCATCCAGTGTCTCTTGTTTTACAAGTAGCCGGTCAAAATTGGGTGGCGGGTATTGTAGATGTTGGGGCGATTTTAGGGATGACCACGGTCATGCTTGTCATGCTGTACGGCCAAACACGTGTCATGTTTGCCATGTCTCGTGATGGCTTGGTACCAAAGGTTCTTTCAAAGGTTCATCCAAAACATAAAACACCTTATATCAATACTCTTTTCTTTGGGACATTGTCAGCATTAATGGGTGGATTCATTCCGCTTGATGAGTTGGCAAGTCTAGTGAACATCGGAACACTTTCAGCTTTCATTTTGATTTCAGTTGCTGTCATTGTCATGAGAAAAACACAGCCTGATTTACCGAGAGCATTCAGATGCCCCGCAGTGCCGCTCATTCCAATCTTGGCTATTCTATCTTGCGGACTGCTCATTTATAAGCTTGGCACCATCACATTTGTTCGTTTCTTAATCTGGCTTGCCATTGGACTTGTTGTCTATTTCTTATATTCAAGAAAGCACTCCGAATTAAACAAAAAATAAGAGTGTACAGAAAAAGCCAGTCAAGTATGACTGGCTTTTTAGTATTAAAAACCTAATTGAAGATCGACATCAATGGAGACGATCGCATAGACACAAACGATGACAAAAATATTCAGAACGACGCCTAGGAAACCTGGTCCAGTGCGGCCTTTTTTAATGAACAGTTCAATCACACCGAATGGAACTGCGGCCATTGCAAAAGGAAGCATTTGAAACGAATAAAATGTCACATTGCTAATAATGGCGAGGTTCAGCATGAGCAGCGATAAAATAGCGGTGCCGACCGAAATCCAGCCAAACACATTATGCTCTTTAAAAATTCTTACCAATTCCATAATTCCACCTCGCTCACTTTGGCCGTTTTAATGCGTTTTGTCTTCACAAATTTCTCTATTTCTTTAGAAGGACCTGTGACAACAGAACCGTAAACCTTGACACCATTTTGATTGATGTAGCGTATTCGGTTAGAGAGGTCAAGTTCAGGTCTGCCAGAGATCGTTTTTGCCCAGGTTGGATGCTGGTTGACATAAGCGAGGGCATCTTTGAACTGATCAACCTCTGTTTTTGATGTGTGCTGAAGCTCTTTTAAAAATTCAGAGTCTTTCCCGGGAAAACCGATTGGACGCTGATTTCCACTTAATGAATCTTCTGTTTTTATCGCATTCCAAAGCACTTTCATATCATATTTTTTAGCAAATGAATACACGTCTTTCGGTGTGTATGCTTTGTCATAGGATACATACACTTCACTCACTGTTCCTTCAGGTAGCTTGTCTAGAGTAGTGAGTGTTTGTTTTTTAGATGTATCTGCCTGAGACGAAGGGTGCGTAAAGAAATCCTCCGTATTACGTGCGCTGTCTCCATAATAAGAGATCGTAGGCTGCTTTAATTTATCGAAAAACATTTCGATTTGTTCACTGCCGATGGCTTCTGTTTTATTGCCAATTTGTTTTTGTAGCTTAAGTTCTGTGTTCATACCAAACAGTTTGACTTGCCCTTTTAAATCCTTCATATCAATGGCGACATTCGGTTTTGTTAGGGCGACTGTTACAGCGGCCGTTTCCATAAAATGATTGCCTTTACTGTCTGCTCCGCCAACGCCGTAGTATAGATAACTACCTAGTGTACAAAGCGGTAAAATAATCAGTGTAGATATGACAGCAAGCACAGAAATACGTAAATAGGACTTTCTTTTTCCGTATTGTAAAATGGCTTTTTGTTTTTCAGGACTGATGGAGAAGTCTGTCCAATCTGAGTCATTCAGTTCTTGGCTTAAGCGTTTTTCATTTTCTTCGAGCTCTTCTTCAAACGCCATCATTTCTTCTTCATTCATCTCGCCATTATTATATTGTTCCCATCGCTTATTAAACTCTTCATTCATCATTAACACCTCTGTTATATAGTGCTTTTAGGCGCTGCCTTGCACGAAATAAAACACTTTTAAAATTTGCTTCAGTAATATTCATGACCTTGGATGCTTCTTTGTAATTCAGTTCTTTTAAATAATACAATGTCAACGCTTCCTTGTAGTTATCTGGAAGCTGCTCCAAATACATGTTGAGAACTTCTTTTATTTCAATCTGTTCAGCAGGACTTTGTACAGACGTTTGTAAAAGGCCGCCAATGAGATCATCCGATATGGTCACTTCTTTTTTATGTTTCCTGACATAATCAATAAAAGCATTTCGTGCCACCTGAAATAACCAAGGTTTCACTTTGCTATGGTCGTAGGAATGAATATGTATATAAGCACGCATAAAGGTTTCCTGCAATAAGTCCTCTGCCAAATGTTTGTCTTTTGTCATGGAGAGCAGAAACCTGTAAACATCGTTCATATACATTTGATAAATTTCATCGATCGTCACTGATTTTTCTCCCCTCTATGTTATACACGCATAAGAAAGGCATAAAGTTGCACGAAACTTCTCATAGGCCGTACATTACTCTTCTCTTTCACCGAATCAAAATCATTTCTCCTTATCATAGCGAAATTTGCATCATTTATAAAGTGTTTTCAATAGAACAAATCAGGAAAAAAACTCAAAAAACGACAATTTTGGACACATTTCTTCCTCTATTCTCTCCTAAAAACACATGCTTGAATACAGAAGGAGCGGTCATCTTAAGTGAAAAGATGATTTTAGTGAACCGTCTCTATTTTATCAGCAGGAGAAAATTTTTAGTACCAGGTAATAAAAAATTTGTTATAATAGATACAAATCCTTCATTCTTCAAACAAAGGAAGTGCACTATGTATAAATTTTCAGGCTATACCGTCAAAGCATTTTTTGCTCTCCGAGGCGGAATCAAAGTATATCAAAAAGAGAATCTGCCAACAGACCGGGGGTTTGTCATTGCTTGTACGCATGAGGGTTTTGTGGATGTTCTTGCATTAGGCGCAGGAATTCTTCCGTTTGAGATCCACTATATGGCGAAAAAAGAATTGTTTGCAAATAAATGGATCGGCGGATTTTTAAAGAAGATTCATGCTTTTCCAGTTGATCGAGAGAATCCTGGGCCAAGCAGTATTAAAACGCCCATTAAATTATTAAAAGAGGGAAAGATTGTGGGGATTTTTCCAAGCGGCACACGTACAACGGAAGATGTTCCTTTAAAAAGAGGGGCCGTTACGATTGCGCAGCTCGGCAAATCACCAATCGTTCCAGCAGCGTACAAAGGACCTTCTAATGCAAAAAGCCTTTTTAAGAAGGGGAAAATGCGCTTAATCATTGGTGAACCGATTGAGCTGTCTGAATTTGATCATCTGCCGCCAAAAGAAAGATTAGGTGCGATGACAGAAGTATTAAACACAAGAATCAAAGAACTTGAAGCTAAGTTAATCGAAAAGGGATAAAGAAAACGACCACTTGCTAAGGCAAGGGTCGTTTTTTTCTTAAGAAGCGCCTTCTTCAGCTGCTTCTAATAGTTGTTCGTTTAGTTTTTTGACTTCGATGTATGCCACATGGTGTCCATCGACTTCATTAATGATAAATTCATAGCCTTGTTCACGAATCGCGTCATTTTTCTCGACTTCATATTTTTGTGTAAGGAACCAGCCGCCGATTGTGTCGACTTCTTCGTTATCAAGCTGAATACCTAGTAGCAGGTTAACTTGATCTACAAGGACCTTTCCATCAAAGATATAGTGGTCTTCTCCCAGTTTACGCACTTCGTTGATTTCATCAATATCGAATTCATCACGAATTTCACCGACGATTTCTTCAAGGATGTCTTCAACTGTTACAAGTCCTGCTGTACCGCCATATTCATCTGATAAAATGGCCATGTGTACACGCTCACGCTGCATTTTAAGCAGTAGATCATGAACAGGAACTGTTTCAATTACATGAATAATCGGGTTTACAAAATGTTCGATCGTATCACTTGTGGAACATTCACCACTAATACATGCAGTGAGTACTTCTTTAATATTCACAACACCGATGATGTTGTCTTTATCGCCATCTTCAATTGGATAACGTGTATATTTCTCGACCTTGGTCACTTTCAGCATTTCCTCAATGGTAATATCATGAGGGAAGCTGACAACTTCGGTACGAGGAATCATAATTTCTTTCGCCAGACGGTCATCAAATTCAAAAATTTTATTCACATATTTGAATTCAGACTGGTTAATCTCGCCGCTCTTATAGCTCTCAGATAAAATAATCCGCAATTCTTCTTCAGAGTGCGCCATGTCATGCTCAGAAACTTGCTGAAGACCGAACGCTTTTGTTAACAAACGAGCAGATCCATTTAATACCCAGATAAAAGGGAACATCACTTTGTAAAAAATCATAAGCGGTCTAGCAAATAGAAGGGACACTTGCTCAGCCTTTTGAATGGCGAGTGTTTTCGGTGCAAGCTCTCCAACCACGACGTGTAAAAACGTCATAATACTAAACGCAATAATAAAAGTGACAATATGACTGGCTGATTGAGGAATCGACAGCTCTACAAATAGTGGAGCAAGCATATGCGCAATCGTTTCTTCCCCTAACCAACCAATCCCAAGGGCGGTAATGGTAATACCGAGCTGACAGGCCGACAGATACTCATCAAGGTGAGTCGTGACATGCTTGACAGCAACTGCTGTTTTATTACCTTCTGCGATTAACTGATCAATTCTTGAGCTTCTTAAGCGAATGATCGCAAACTCTGATGCAACGAAAAATGCGGTTAAAGCTATAAGTAAAGCAACTATAAGTAAATTAACTATGTCCAATTAAGGCCTTCGTTCTGACTTTGAGAACGAAGGTAACACCTCCTGTTTAGTAAAAATTTTAACTTAACAGCAGTAAAAATGATTGGACAGCCGTCATTTTTTCAGGAGTAAGCTGCTCTTTTAGTTTTTCACGTTGTTCTGGCTGAAGCTGCTTACAACGTGCCAAAATGCGGTCCATATGCTCATTCATCCGATCGATATCAGAGGTTAAATGGACAAGTTCGTCATGTTCTTCCTTTTGAGAAGGGAATTGTTCATCTAATCTGGATTTGATGTCAGAAAGAGCCAATCTCTGCTGTTTGCAAAGAACGATTAATTGTAATCGTTTTAAAGCATGTTCATCGTAATAACGATAATTAGAGCAAGATCTAACAGGCGCAAGCAACCCTAGATTCGTATAATAATCTACAGTTCGTTTCGTCACCTGTGCAATCTGTGCTAGTTCACCAATACGATACTTTTTCTCAGCCCCATCTGAACATCTCCTCCTAACCGTCACGTTATAGTTTATGAAAATAGTTTAATATAATTCGAGTCTGAAATACAAGATAATTGTTCAGATTTCCTGCCAATATGAAGAAACAAAGGGCATTTCCATCAATTTAGGTTGTCATCTCTAAAATACTGTAGCGATACAGGAATTTTCAGATTATTTATGGTAAGATAAAATGAATACCGTTTCATATATATGTAGAGAGACGGATTTTACGTGAACCGGAGGTGGTTAAGTGGGGCCCTCAAAGTAGTCTTATTTAATCAGTTAACCGTTTTGCAAAAGACAACATCATCAATCAGGAGGTGACTCCTTGTTCTTCTAAGAAAGAGCAAGGTTAAATGGACGATATTGTTAATCTGAGTATAGTCGGAGTTTTGATTGCTTTAACAGCTTTCTTTGTTGCATCTGAATTTGCCATTGTAAAGGTGAGAAGTTCAAGAATTAATCAGCTTGTTGCCGAAGGGTCCAAAAAGGCTATCATGGCGAAAAAGGTGACATCAAGGCTAGATGAATATTTGTCAGCCTGTCAGCTCGGTATTACAGTGACATCCCTTGGTTTAGGGTGGATCGGTAAACCGGCAGTAAAAGAACTTTTAGTTCGAGGTTTTGGTTTGACAAACATTCCTGATTCAGCAATCAGCCTGATCTCAGCAACACTTGCGTTCTCTATTATTACCTTTTTGCATGTAGTTGTTGGCGAGCTTGCACCAAAAACACTTGCCATACAAAAGGCAGAAAAAATGACGCTTTGGCTGTCAGGACCGCTGCATGCATTTTATATCCTTATGTACCCTTTCATTTATGTGTTGAACGGGTCAGCCCGTGTGCTAACGAAAATGATGGGTATCGATATGGGGTCTGAAAAAGAACATTCCCATTCCGAAGAGGAATTAAAGATTTTATTATCTGAAAGCTTAAAAAATGGGGAAATCAACTCATCAGAGTATAATTATATGAACAAGATATTCGATTTTGATAATCGAATCGCAAGAGAAATTATGATACCGCGAAGAGAAATTTGTGCAATTCCAGAAGATATGCCGTTAGACGAAATACTGGCGATCATGACAAAGGAAAAGTACACACGTTTCCCCGTGTTTTCAGGGGATAAAGACCATGTCATTGGCATGCTCAACAAAAAGCAGCTCTTTGCAGATATTGTGTATCTAGGAGAAAAAGATCAACTGAAGCTTCAAGATTATATTTATCCAGTGATTGAAGTGATTGACACGATTCCAATTCAAGAGCTTCTCGTCAAGATGCAGCGCGATCGAATGCATATGGCGATTTTAACGGATGAATATGGCGGGACATCTGGACTTGTCACAACGGAGGATATTTTAGAAGAGATTGTTGGAGACATTCGAGATGAATTCGATGAAGATGAGCAGCCTGTCATTCAAAAGAGAGCGGAGCATCATTATATATTAGATGGAAAAGTGAGATTAGAGGAAGTTCAAGATTTGATCGAAATGTCATATCATGATGAAGAAATTGATACGATAGGCGGGCTAATCTTAAATGAGAACATTGATATCCGAGAAGGACAATCCATTTATCTTGATGATATTCGGATGAAGGTCTTGGAGATGGATGGACGCTATGTGAAAAAGATCGACCTGAAAAAAGGCGTCACATCATCTGAAAAAGAAAATACACGCACAGGGCTTGATATAAAAGAGCCGCTGTTAGTAAATGAAATGACCTTGAGCGAAAAATAAGCTCAAGGTTTTTTTAGGTATTTAGCCTCTTTTTTGAGAATGTATGTTCGTATATAATGAGAACAAACGTTCGTAAAAGGGGGATGGACATGCTCTGGTATGAAACAGCAAGTATCACGGAGAAAAAAACCTCAATGAAACGTATTGAGTTTCATTTAAAAAATTTCAAGAACTATCAAGCAGCCATTTTAAATATTGAAAGACAGCTTGAAAAGCGAAGTTCTCTCCAACATCATCATATGGCACGTCAAAAATTAGAAGAGCAGAAAAGTCAGTATGAACTGATTGTTGCTTGTATTGAAACGGCTTTAAAAGAATTGGATGAAATAGAGCAGCAGCTCATTGATTATAAGTATTTTCGAGATTGGCGCATGGCAAAATGTGCAATCGAAATCGGCTATAGTGAGAAGACACTATTTTTAATGAAGCGCCAGCTGATGGATCAACTGCTCATCAGCCTAGCTGCCATCACAGATATTTAAAACAGAAGTTGTCCTATTTGATAAAACGCCGCAAAAAGGCATAAAGAGCCGATAATTGTCACAAGTAAATAGGCAGCAAGCTTTCCTATTTGACGCTGCATCAGCATCGTCGCAGATTCTACACTAAACGTAGAGAATGTGGTAAAGCCGCCAAAAAAACCAGTTCCTATGATCACTAGCAGTGGATGATTGGACGTTACAGCGCCTGTGAGAAAACCTAAACCGGCTGCACCTAATAAATTAATGAAAATAATACTGTACGGGAAAAGGGCATGGGATGGAGTTTTCTGGATTGTTTGGCTGATGAAGAAACGACATGCACTACCGATCCCTCCAGCTACAGCTGTACAAAAAACAATCATTTATCTGCTTCCTTTCTGCTGCTTATTTTGATGAAAGAGCCGTTCAGCAAGGATCAGGCCTGCTAAAGCAGCGGCTACTCCAGCAATGACTGAGAGCAGGATGTACATCATACTTAAATTGAACTGCCCTGCCTGTAACAGAAGAACTGTCTCTTTAGAAAAGGTGGACATGGTCGTAAACCCGCCGCAAAACCCTGTTCCAATCAAAGCTGCAAGATATTTTTTTCCTTTCTGAAATAGAAAGTATCCTGTCGCAAAACCAAGAAGCAGGCTGCCGGAAATGTTTTCAATCATCGTTGCATAGGGGAATGTCTGGCTGATGACAGTTTGGCTTAGTTCATATCTGCAAAGTGTACCAATCAATCCACCGATAAAAACGGCGAAATAAGTTTTCATCTGCATCATTTCTCCTTTTGAAAAAATAGCGGGTTATCGGTTACCACACCATCAATTGGATATTTTTTGATTCGATCCGCTGTTTTTTGATCTTTTACAGTCCATATAAACACATCCATCTCGAATGTGTGGATGCGGTCTATCCACCATCTATTGATCATCGTTTTCTTCATATTAAGACAATTTGCAAACGAGCTGTATGTCGTTAACTTTCGTTTCGTTAGTTTAAATGCATCAGGCTTGATAATCAAAGCTGTGCGAAGAGAAGGGGCGAATGCTTTGATTCTTTGTAGTGCATGAACATCAAAAGATTGAATGATGATATGACGAGAATAGGCAAACCGATTGATGATGCGGGCAACGGCCTTTTCGATTCCTATCTGCCGTTTTGGGTGTTTGATCTCGATCAATATCCCAATCCGCTGACTGTATCTTTCAAGAATTTCTTGTAATGTTGGAATTCGTTCATTCGTATACTGTTGGTCAAACCAGCTTCCTGCGTCCAGTTTTTTCAACTGATCAAGTGTATAGCTTTTGACTAAGCCGTTTCCGTTCGTCGTTCGCTCAACGGTATCATCATGGATGACGACGACGTGCTGATCCATTGTCATTTGTACGTCTAATTCAATATAATCTGCTCCTTGCTCGACAGCTACATCAAACGCAGCGATTGTATTTTCTGGGGCTGCGCTTGATGACCCTCTATGTGCGATAATATACACTTGCTCCAGCTCCCTGACATAAGTTCTGGTCTTATCATATCAAATGCTTTGGTGGTTTTCCTTCTTTACTATATGGAGAAGAAGAGCGCCGTATTATCATGGAACCTCATGTACCGAAAAAGCTTGATGTATCATTTTGAAAAATTTACAGGAATAGAGCAAGCTTTGATTGAGTAAACCTGAATTACATCAATTTTTCTTCGATCAATTTTGTCCAAATCGTCAGCGTTCGTCAAAATATTAGTGCTTTCGTCATGTTGACTGAAAATTCTGATGTTTTATAATGATGAAAAGGAGGCGAGATGATTGGGTAAAGGGAGAATTAGAGTGGAAGAACGTATTAAGGCCGAAACGGATGCTGAAATGTTTAAAGCGACTCTCCTTGATCAGGCTCAGAAGAAAAAGTAGTTTGCTGCCCGTCGATATGTCTCAAGCCAAAATTTCATAATTGAACATCATGCCTCGGGATAGGTCCCGAGGCTTTTTATATAGAGGTCAGACATTTAAGAGAGGACATAAACGAAGGTTATATTATAAACTAGAGAGGATTGTTTTAAAGGAGAGAGACAGAGATGTTTACACAAAAATGGATGGATACATATTTTACAGTCGATATTGCGATCCAAATAGGCATTAGCCTTTGTATTTTATTGCTTTTTTTATTACTTCGAAAAGTATTTACGAAATACTTGTTTCACCTGCTCTTTAAGCTGACAAATCGGTCTAAAACCGAAGTCATTAACCAAATTGTCGTGGCGTTTGAAAAACCTGCGAGACTGTTTTTTGTGGCACTAGGTTTATATTTTGCGTTAAGACAAGCCCCATACTTTGAGCACCATATGGATGTCATTGTCAAATTGTATAGATCTTCTATTATTTTGATGCTGACGTGGGGGCTTTGTAATCTAACCGCAGCTTCTTCCTTCTTATTTCAAAAAGTGAATTCAAAATTTGAATTAGAGATGGATGATATTTTAGCCCCATTTTTATCAAAGGTTCTTCGGTTTATTATTATTGCACTGAGTATTAGCGTCATTGCACAAGAATTTAATTATGATGTGAACGGACTTGTGGCAGGGCTTGGCCTAGGTGGTCTTGCTTTTGCGCTCGCTGCGCAGGATACAGTGGCGAACTTTTTTGGAGGAATTGTGATTATTACAGAGAAGCCTTTTACAATGGGCGATTTTGTAGAGACTCCAAGTGTACTTGGGACTGTAGAGGACATTACCTTCCGAAGCACAAAATTTAGAACACCTGCTGAAGCGGTGGTGACCGTGCCAAATTCGACCCTTTCAAAGGAGCCGATCACAAATTGGACGAGAATGAATAAACGTCAAATTACGTTCTCCGTTCGCGTATCTTACAATACACCGAAAGAAAACATTGATAAGTGCATCAAACGTCTGAAGCAAATGCTTTATGAGCATGATGGGGTTCATAAGGAAACGATTATGGTGAATTTCGATGTGCTGGCAGACAGCTATTTAAACTTATTCTTTAACTTTTATACAAACACAACGGCTTGGTCTGAAAACCTGGATATTAAGCAGGATATTAACTATCGCATTATTGATATCTTCCATGAAGAAGGGGTAGAATTTGCTTTCCCTGGACAGACCATTTATATGAAACAAAAAGGTGAGAAACAGCTCGGTGAATAAAGGAGGAATGGTGGTTGGATCAAACAAAAGTGGCAGCGCTAAGAGAGAGATTATCAAAGGCCTCACATATTACAGTCCTTTCAGGTGCTGGGATGAGCACAGAATCGGGAATTCCCGATTTTAGATCAACGGGTGGACTATGGACAGAAGATACTTCTCGCATGGAGGCAATGAGCCGGTCCTACTTTTTATCACATCCTCATCAATTTTGGCCGAAATTCAAAGAATTGTTTCAAATGAAGATGAGTGGAGAGTACGAGCCAAACGCTGGACATGCTTTTTTAGCCAATTTAGAAAAGCAAGGAAAACGCGTGGATATTTTCACGCAAAATATCGATGGTCTGCATAAAAAAGCGGGAAGCCAGCATGTGTATGAACTGCATGGTTCCATTCAAACAGCTACATGTCCATCATGCGGGTCAACATACGAACTGCCTTATTTATTACAAGAAGAGGTACCGGTTTGTGAGCGGATCTCATCAGACGGCCGTACATGTGGACGAGTACTTAAAACAGATGTTGTCCTTTTTGGGGACATGGTGAAGCACTTTGATCAAGTGGAGAAATCGCTCCAGCAAACGGACATGCTACTCGTCATGGGAACTTCCTTAGAAGTGGCACCAGCCCGATATATTCCAGAAGATGCTGCTCATCATCCTTCCATCTTTAAGGTCATGATGAATTTAAGTGAAACGGAATTCGATCCGCTGTTTGATCTTGTCTTTCACGAACGAATTGGCGAGCTTGTGAATGCTTTATAAATCATAAAAAACCCGCATCCAATAGGTGCGGGTTTGCTTTATTGTTGTAGTGGCTTCATTGTTTCATCAAGGACTTCAAATGTGTAGCCCTTCGCCTTTAATTGTGTGATCAGACTGTTTAAGTATTTTGCGGTAGCTGGCTGATCATGCATTAAGATGATTTTTGGCTCTTTCGGGTACTTGGTTTCAAGCACTTGCAGCTGATTTAATACTTCTGGTA
This sequence comes from Bacillus sp. iso_77, assembly GCF_056173625.1. NCBI lineage: Bacteria > Bacillati > Bacillota > Bacilli > Caryophanales > Bacillaceae > Bacillus > Bacillus sp. iso_77. The sequence continues at coordinate 962,706 of NZ_CM149683.1, forward strand.
CATATTTTGAGCTTTTATATTTCCAGTCAAGACTGTCAATGGTCCAGTCCCAGTATACAAAGCCTTTTTGTTTTAAACGTGTTTTTTGCTGGTCTGTTAAGTTTGGTGAACTGCCATAAGGTGTTCTCACAAGATGTGTATATTCACCAGTAACAGAAGCCAATATGCGCTGATCTTCTTTCATCTCATTTACAGGAGAATCACTTTTTTGATAAAAGCGTTTCACATCATGTGTGATGCCATGAAGCCCTAATTGATGACCTTCTTGATGAAGTCTTTTCACAGCTGCTGGGTGTTCTTTGATTTGCGGCCCGAGCATAAAAAATGTGGCCTTCACTTGCTGTGACTTTAGCACATCTAACAGCTGATTTGATGTAGCAGAAGGGCCATCATCAAAGGTCAAAAAGATCGTTTGATCCGTTACATGTTTGTTTGGATTGATCTTAAAATGTGCATCTAATGTTTTTGGCGAATCATCTTTTGCTTTCAGACTTGTACTTGTGTCTCGAAATGGACTGCTCGCAGACACTTCATTCAGTTGATCTGCTGCCTGCATATTGGTTTTAGACATATCCCAAATGAAAAAAAGGATCAATGTCAGAATGACTAGACCAATCGCCTTTGAGAGCAGCATCGTGTTTGAAGGTGTCTGTTTTTTCGTAACCCGTTGCATTACAATCGCTCCAATAAATCAGTAGTTTGTGTCGAATCATGTAGTGGATTCTGTCTTTTTTCGCTGTTTTTTGTCATGCTCATATGGAGTAAGTATACAGGAAAAAAGAGCCTATGAATATAGAAGATGCTAAAAAATTGGAATCTTTTTGGTTATGAATCTATATTTGTTACAATAGAAGGTTATCCAGTCAAATGGATATGAAGTAATTCTGAATAATCATTGAAACGTTTACATTTATCCGCTAAGATAGCATCAGATTCAACCATTAAGCAAAGCGAAGGGGAGATTCCATATGAAAGTAATGTACAATGGGGATTTTATTGAAAAAAAAGATGCACATGTTGATATTGAAGACAGAGGCTATCAATTTGGCGACGGAGTCTATGAGGTCATCCGCGTATATAATGGGACTTTGTTTACATTAAAAGAGCATACTGAGCGTCTATTCAAGAGTGCAAAGGAAATCGGCATTCATCTGCAAGGTACAGTATCCGATATGGAAGAGAATTTGAAGAAGCTAGTCGCAGATAATCAAGTGATTGATGGCGGCGTGTATATTCAAGTCACGCGAGGCGTCGCACCTCGTAAACATCAATATGGTGTACTTACCCCTCAGATTACGGCATATACATTTCAAGTGAAAAAGCCTATTCAAGAGCAGACAGCTGGTGTGAAAGCTCTATTGTCTGAAGATCTTCGCTGGTTAAGGTGTGATATTAAAAGCTTAAACCTTTTATATAACGTCATGGAAAAGCAGAAAGCGTCTGAAGCTGGTGCGTTTGAAGCGATTTTAATAAGAGACGGCTTTGTGACAGAGGGGACGTCCTCGAATGTATATGCCGTCATTGACGGTGTCATTCGTACACACCCAGCAAATAACCTGATTTTAAACGGCATTACACGTAGAAAGCTGCTAGAGGTTTGTCAGGAAGAAGGATGTCGTGTGGAAGAAACCCGCATGAGTAAAGACGAACTTTTGCATGCACAGGAAATTTTCATCAGTTCAACGACAGCTGAAGTGATTCCAATTGTAGAGATAGATGGTCAGCCAGTTGGGGAAGGTGTTCCAGGAGAGATCACGAAGCGTGTACAGGAAGGGTTCCAGAAAAAAATTAAGCATGAAAGCGAAGCATCTATTTCTTCGTAAGAAGAAAAAGGCTGTAAACCAATGTTTACAGCCTTTCAGCGTGTAGACAAACCCTCGCATTCTTTGTCAGTCCTGCGTGCTGGTGCTCACGAATGACAAATTCGCTCCGCGCCAGTACTCGTCCATCCTAGACTGCAAAGGTTTTCTATCACGCTGAAAAGAAGACAAAGGGCTAAAATAAAGTTCATTTTAGCCTTTTGTGATTCATATTTATTTCACGATCAGTACAGGTATATCTGATTTGGACGATAACTTTTCACTCACACTGCCAAAGAGCATTTTTTTCAATCTGCTTTGGTCACGTGCTCCCATGACGATGAGGTCTGCTGAAATCTTTTCAGCGTATTCGATAATCGCTTCTGCAGGCTCCCCTTCAACAATTTCAATCGCAGCTTCAAACTGCTCTTCATTTAACAGCATTCTTGCTTCTGCAACGACCTCTTCTGTATGATCTTCAAAAATCAAGGGACTTTGCTGTTCATCATGAGGTACATACACAGGGGGTGTTTGAAGGTCTGCCATGCCGCCTCCGATATAAGCGCCGCCAGTCATTGGGCGAGGTGCATCAAACACCTGTCTGCTGGATTTTCCATCATGAGCGTAGGCAACGGTCAGCTTGGCATGCAACGTTTTGGCTAAAGCGATTGCCTTCTTTAATGCTTTCTTACTGTCTTCATGTCCATCAAACGCAACGACCATCCGATCAGCTTGAAACAATGTCCTCATTCCTTTCAAAAGGAGTCTATACGTTCATGGTATACCCGTTATGAGAAAAAGATACACATGAAAACGATTGTGTTTTTGTTAGAAAATTTCATTTATTGAAAAATATTTATTGACAAAATGGTGACAGCCACTATAAGATAAAAAAAGATTCAAGAGCCAAAAGGAGGAAATGTCATGTGCAACATCATTGGAAGAATGAAATCAAACTGCATGAATGGGTTGATTCACGTGACAATTACACCTTCATTGGTCATTGAAAAGGGACTCGTATGTTCCAATTGATCGGATGAATCAAGGCGTATGTTGCGTATTTGTCAACATGCGCCTTTTTATCATGTATAAAAGAGGCGTACCAGTTAGCTGGTTGCCTCTTTTTTTGTTGTATACATTTCGTATCTCGAAATAATGGAATGCATCAACAACTAAATGAAGAGGAGTGAAAGCATGTGAACATGCCAAAGGCAAGACAAATGACAAAAGTTCAAAAAACGAAACAAGGTGACAATCAGGAAAATATAGAAAGCGGCTAGCTTTAAAAGGAGAGACAAACATGTTTTCAGTATTTGTGAAATTAGGCTGGTTCTTTAAACAAGAGTGGAGGCGCTATACAATCGCCATTACGCTGCTGCTCATTGTGAATGTGCTTGAAATGCTGCCACCAAGGTATCTAGGTCAAGCAGTTGATGACATTCGGTCTGGTCAATTTACAACATCCAGTATCTTATTTTACGTAACCATTTTTTGCTTACTTGGTGTCAGTGTCTATGCACTCACCTACTTTTGGATGTATCAGTTATTTGGTGGCGCGAATGTCATGGAGCGTGTGATGCGCGGAAAATTAATGCGCCACTTACTGAAGATGACACCCACCTTTTATGAAAAGAAAAAAACCGGAAATTTAATGGCGCTAGGTACAAATGATTTGAATGCTGTGGCTTTAACAACGGGCTTTGGCGTTTTAACATTAGTCGATTCCACTGCTTACATGCTCATGATCTTTTTTACGATGGGGCTGACGATCAGCTGGAAATTAACTTTAATGGCTATTATCCCGATGCCGTTGATGGCGATTTTAATAGCGTTTTATGGCAGTAAAATTCATGAACGCTTTACAGTCGCTCAAGATGCATTTGGTGATATGAATGATCGTGTATTAGAATCAGTTGCCGGCGTTCGGGTGATTCGGTCTTTTGTGCAGGAAAAACAAGATGTGAATCGCTTTCGAGAAATGACAGACGATGTCTTTCAAAAAAATATGAGAGTAGCGATCATTGATTCATTGTTTGAGCCGACGGTGAAATTGCTTGTGGGGATCAGTTATTTAATCGGTATCGGTTACGGCGCATATCTTGTGTTCCAAAGTGATTTAACCATTGGTGAGCTTGTCGCATTTAACGTCTATCTGGGGATGATGATCTGGCCAATGTTTGCCATTGGTGAATTGATTAATATCATGCAAAGAGGAAATGCCTCATTAGACCGGTTGAATCATACACTCAGTTATCAACCGGATGTAACTGACGCAGCCAAGCCAAAAAGATTACAAGAGCCTGGCGATATTCAATTTGAACATGTGACATTTAGGTATCCAACTTCCTCTAAAGATAATCTAACGGATGTCTCCTTTACTGTACGAAAAGGGCAAACGATTGGTATTACAGGAAAAACGGGAAGCGGAAAAACAACGATTGTCAAACAGCTTCTTCGTCAGTATCCGACAGGTGATGGGAAGATCTTGCTTTCAGGTGTTCCAATTGAGGACATTGAATTGGATCAACTGTTTCAATGGATTGGCTATGTTCCGCAAGATCATGTCCTTTTCTCAAAAAGTGTAGAAGAGAATATGCGTTTCGGTCATAGAGACGCGAGAGAAGCTGAATTAGCACAAGCGATTAAAGATGCTTACTTTGAAAAGGATTTACGCCTTTTACCAGAAGGCTTGGAAACCATGGTTGGAGAAAAGGGAGTGGCGCTGTCAGGAGGACAGAAGCAGCGGATTTCCATTGCACGTGCTTTATTAATTGATCCAGACATTTTGATTTTGGATGACTCTTTATCTGCAGTTGATGCAAAAACAGAAACGGCTATTTTAGAGAATTTAAGACAAAATCGTCATGGAAAAACGACATTTATTACAACCCACCGTCTATCAGCTGTAGAGCATGCGGATCTCATTCTTGTCATGGAAGAAGGACGTATTGTTCAAAAGGGAACCCATCAAGCGCTTATTCAGCAAGATGGATGGTATAAAGAGCAATTTCTGCGTCAGCAGCTGACAAATCAGCTGGAAGGAGGGGATGAGGCATGACAACAGGGAGAAGACTTCTTGCCTATGCACTCCTATATAAAAAAGTATTGTCTGTTGCTTTGATCTTTCTGATCATTGCAGTTGGTGCTGAGTTGACAGGACCTTTCATTGGGAAAAAAATGATTGATGATCATATTTTAGGTGTAGAAAAACCGTATGTTGAGGTAAATGAAAAAACAGATAAAACGGTTTATTACCAGGGAAATAACTATATAAGAAGTGACCGGCTACAGAATCAAAATGAAGCTGGAAAGCAGATCAATGTCGTGCAAGTCGGATTTGGGTACTATTTTGTGAATGAACCGATTCGATTTGACGGGAGCCGGACAATAGAAGGGGATCAGCTCACCATTGAAAATGGGAGCGAGCGTGAGACGTATCAGGTACAGCAGTTATCCAAAGAGGAAATCTTTGCTTTTTATCAGCCGGAAATCAGTGGTTTGGTACAGCTTGTTCTATTTTATTTTGGGATGCTCGTCATTGCGATTTTCTTTCAATATGGGCAGCACTATTTACTCCAGCGTATTGCAAATCGCATTATTCAAAAAATGCGAGTGGACGTATTTGAACATATTCAAACGCTTCCGATTCGGTATTTTGATAATTTACCGGCTGGAAAGGTTGTCGCCCGGATTACGAATGACACAGAAACCATTCGTGATTTATATGTCACAGTACTCGCTAATTTCGTCACAAGTGCCATTTACATGGTTGGAATTTATATCGCCATGTTCTTATTAAATGTGAAGCTGGCCCTTATTTGTTTAGTGGCTGTTCCGATTATTTTCCTATGGTCGATGACTTACCGAAAGTTTGCGTCAGTTTACAATCATCGCATTCGATCCATCATCAGTGAAATTAATGCCAAGCTAAATGAAGCCATTCAAGGAATGACGATTATTCAAGCATTTCGACATGAACAAGCAACGAAAGAAGAATTTGATGAGCTGAATAACAATCACTTTCGATATCAGCGAAAGATGCTTCATTTAAATTCACTGCTTTCACATAACTTGGTGAATCTGCTTCGGAACTTAGCATATGTCGCACTCATTTGGTATTTTGGCGGCGCGTCCTTAAGTGCGACGGGCATTGTGTCGATTGGGGTGCTCTATGCATTTGTCGATTATTTAAATCGTTTGTTCCAGCCGATTACAGGCATTGTGAATCAATTCTCTAGATTAGAATTAGCCAGGGTTTCATCTGAACGGGTCTTTCGATTATTAGATGAGCCAGGTACTGAAGTGGAAGAACCAATTCAGAAGAAACTAGAGGGACACGTCCAATTTCAGGATGTTACCTTTGCGTATAATGAAGGGAAAAATGTATTAAAGAACATCACCTTTGAGGCGAAAAAAGGTCAGACGGTGGCACTCGTTGGACATACCGGTTCTGGGAAAAGTTCGATCATGAATTTGCTGCTACGTTTTTATGATATTCAGCATGGGGATATCCTCATTGATGGAGAAAGCATCTATGATCAGTCGCGCCAAACGCTGCGTAAACAAATGGGCATTGTACTGCAAGATCCTTATTTATTTTCTGGAACGATTGCATCCAATGTCAGTTTGGGAAATGAAGACATTAAAAGAGAAACGATTGAAACATCGTTAAAGCAAGTGGGCGCAGCAGAACTATTAAAGCATTTGCCTGAAGGTTTTGATGAACCAGTTGTTGAAAAGGGGAGTACTCTTTCCTCTGGGGAGCGTCAATTGATTTCATTTGCCCGTGCACTGGCATACGATCCAGCGATCTTAATTCTAGATGAAGCGACGGCTAACATTGATACAGAAACAGAAGCCATCATTCAGCGGGCACTGGATGTCGTCAAAGAAGGACGAACCACTTTTGTCATTGCACACCGATTATCTACTATTAAGAAAGCTGACATGATTTTGGTGTTAGAAAAGGGTGAGATTGTCGAGCGCGGCACCCACGAAGAGCTCATGGAGCAAGGCGGACTGTATGCGCAAATGTACGAATTACAAAAGGGAGCTGTGACGAGCGGCTGATTAAGTATTTTAATATAGAGAGCCTCTTTCAACTGAAAGAGGCTTTTCTCAGTGGTGAAACTCAAGTAACTTTAATATTAATAGGAATATATATTTTTGTAATTATGAATCAATATCACATATGTGAAATAAGATATGTAAAATGGTTAATTAATGAATTTTTATATATATTTTTTAGTTTTTTTATCCAAAAATATATGATTTTCTCTTATTTGTGATATTATATTCTTGTATCAAAAAACAGGAGGATTGAATATGAAGAGTAGAAAAAGGTTATTTAAGAACGTCATCTTGATTGCTGCAACAACATTAATTATTTCTGGATTTAGTGAAATTACATCATCTGCATCAGCAGCTGAACAAAAAGTACCAAAGAAACAAGTAGTCGAGACAAAAACTGATTTATCATCACAAATTCAATCATTTAAGACTGCTAATCAGGTTGGACAAGTTCATGCTTTAGGTAATATTGATTCTTCAGAATATGCTGCAAGGGTTACTCTTAATTTAAGCCAAGTTAGAAAAATGACATCTGCTCAGCGTAATATTTTTGATAAAGGATTTAATAAAAAAGATTACAGCAAGCTAAAAGATGCACTAGGCACAAGTGCGACTGTACTTGGATTGGTATTTGTAACTAGTACACCTGCAGGAGTAGTTGCGGGAGTGTCTGGTTTAATAACTACCTTAGCTCCTAGTGCTCGAGGTACTCTTAAAAATATGGTATATAATGGATATTGGCAAATGGGGTATTTAGAAGACTTTTTAACTAAGAATAAAAAATATGATCTTATAGATGTTCAATTGCCTTTCATTGAGTACAAAGTAAAAGGAAAAAGAATTAGATTTGTTACAGGAAAAGGTGTAGTAAAAAGAGTTCATTCAAAGTCAGGCTGGATTACTCTTTAATTGATTTTTTGGAATGTTCAATTTAATCTATTTTTATACTCATATTAAAAAGTCGAGGTGATTTTCACCTCGACTTTTTGAATTTCTCTGGCTACATTGGGTGTGTTTCCATCAATAGGCGATACCAACACGTTGATGCACAAATTCTTTTGAGTTTAACTGCTGATACAAAAAGTGTGCGGTATCTTCAACTGAAATTTTCTGTCCATCTATAGGGAGAAAATTCTTTTCATAGCGATATGACCGTGTCACTTCTCCATCTGGTAAATAGGTTGGACAAATGATTGTCCAATCTAGTTCAGTTGATTGTAGAATTTCAAATGCTTTGGCATGTTCTTTAGCAGCTCGGGAAGTGGTTCGCCTTGATTCATTTGTTTCAAAGCGGTAAAGCTCAGGCTGCTGCCTTGCTTTCAAAATCCCTGCAGTACCAATCGTTATAATTCTTGATGTTCCTGTTTGCTTCATGGCTTGTACGATATGCTTCATTGAAACAGATAAAGTATCATCACCATCTGTTGATAGACAGCTCACGACAATATCTGATCCTTTAATTGTTTCAAGCACATCCTCTTGATTTCTGGAATTGCCGGTGACTTGAAACATACCCGCAAGCATTTCTTCCCGGTTTGTCCGAATTAACGAGCGAACCATGTAACGATCATCTTCTTTTACGAAACGAAGAAATGCTTGTCCTACACGTCCATGAGCACCGAAAAGAGCTATTTTCATCTGATCGATCCCTCCACTACATACTATAAGTGAAAAGAACTTAAAATGGTACAGTTTTATGTCATGCTTTTTTTATAAAGATGAAAGGACCGAATACTATGAGCATATTCACATAATAGAGAGAGACCGACAAATTGTAGAAGTTCAAAATTCACACCTGAAATAATGTCCATGAAGATCCGCTCCTTTCTAATACATCATATGAATTCAAAAGGAATCGGTGAGGGATAAAACCAAAAAAAGAAGACACCATAAGAGGTGCCTTCTATGATCCAGATATGAAATTAAGCTTTTGTTCCGCCAAGGTTTTGCTGAGCGTAAGATACAAGACGTTTCGTGATTTCTCCACCAACTGAACCGTTAGCACGAGCTGTTGTTTCTGCTCCAAGGTTTACACCAAACTCAGAAGCGATTTCGTATTTCATTTGATCGATTGCTTGCGCTGCTCCAGGAACTAGTAATTGATTTGAACTATTAGAATTTGCCATGATGTGAATCTCCTTTTTATATATGATTTTTTTGGTTGGGTTTGCTGGAGTCGCACCAGCGAAATGACCAAGTCATTTGCCACTTGGCGAAACCCAATGCGGTAACTGCTTTGTACTAAATATTATGGTTCGCTACGAAAAAAACATACGGAAAAAGAACATGGTAAATGTTGTTTTCATATACAAAAAACCACCACCCAATGGTGATGGTTTGTGGAACGTCTTCTTATTCAGCTGAGCGGATGCGGAGCTCAGTCTCTGTATCAAAGAAGTGCGCTTTATTCATATCAATGGCAAGAGGGATTGTCTGACCTGCCTGAATATCTGTGCGAGAATCAACACGTGCAATAAACGTTTGACCAGCGAGAGAAGAATAAAGCATCGTTTCCGCTCCCATTAATTCAGCCACTTCTACGTTTGCTTCAATTTTTGTTCCTTCAGAAGCCTCTATAAACACAGGCTCATCATGGAAATCTTCTGGTCTGATGCCTAGAATCACATCTTTTCCGATATAGCCCTGACTGCGTAATACTTTCATTTTTCCTTCTGGTACACGAATGTGCGTATTCCCAATGGCAATGGCTCCGTCAGACAGTTTTCCTGTAAAAAAGTTCATCGCTGGAGAGCCAATAAATCCTCCTACAAAGACATTCTCTGGGTTTTCATACACATCCTTTGGTGCGCCAACCTGCTGAATAAAGCCATCTTTCATGACAACAAGCCGAGTAGCCATTGTCATGGCTTCTGTTTGATCGTGTGTGACATAGATGAATGTCGTCTGCAGCCGCTGATGAAGTTTAGAAATTTCGGCACGCATCTGAACACGAAGTTTAGCATCTAAGTTAGAGAGAGGTTCATCCAAAAGAAAGACTTTTGCATCGCGTACAATGGCCCTTCCAAGTGCAACACGCTGTCTTTGACCTCCAGACAATGCCTTAGGTTTTCGATCTAAGTATTGTTCAAGCCCTAATATTTTTGCAGCGTTTCGTACCCGCTCATCAATTTCTGCTTTAGGAAATTTTCGAAGCTTTAATCCAAAAGCCATATTATCGTACACATTCATATGAGGATATAAGGCATAGTTTTGGAAAACCATCGCAATATCCCGATCTTTTGGTGCCACATCATTCATTCGCTTGCCGTCTAATAGAAAATCTCCTTGTGAAATTTCTTCAAGGCCTGCAATCATGCGGAGGGTTGTTGATTTTCCGCACCCAGATGGACCAACAAACACAATAAATTCTTTATCCTCAATATGTAGATTAAAGTTATCTACTGCTGTTACTTTGTTATCGTACACTTTATAAATTTGATTCAGCATCATTTCAGCCATAGGTGGTAGCCTCCCAGTCCTTTTTGAAAGCGCTTTACTTATAAATGAAGTGTATAAAAAGGAAGGGTGTCTGTAAATGGACAACGTGCACAACATCTTATCTTCATTTTTAGGCAAGGTGCTCATGTTAGGATCATTTAAGAAAGATCGAGAAGATTCATCATGAAATAAGCAGCTGACGCTTCTTGAAAATGCCGTATATCTAGTCCTGTCCGTTCAATAAATTTATCAATCCGATACTGGAGGCTGTTTCGATGAACATATAACGCTTTTGCTGCCTGCGATGCATTTAAATTACACTGCATATAGGTCGTGAGAGTCCGGTAAACGTCACGATCAAAGATTGTTTCTATAAATGCATCTGAAATAGCGGCAGAAACCATGTCTGTATCATGGCGAATGAAAGCAGGTAGACATTGATAAAATGTTGCAACCCCTGACCTAAGTTTTCCTTGCTTCAGATGCCATAAAAAGAGCTGATGTTCATTTAATAATCTCATTTTTAAATTTCCATTCGGCAAATGCAGCTGTCCTTGCATGAAGACAACGTCTGTTAAAAAATCACTTGTGATGGCTTGAGACAAATCATGTAGCTGTTCAAGTTGACCATTTTCTGATGTAGCGTTTGTTTGAATGAGCATAGCTGTTTCAGTGCCTGTCCATATGAAATGAATATGTTCGAGGCTGCTGTTCACAGCCTCTTTTATTTGCTGCCTTTGTTCTGCTTGGTGATCCATTTTGAAAAAATGAACACGGACGGATTGATCGATGGTGATTGATTTGTTTTCAAAGAGATAGCTGTACCATTTCTGTTCTTCTTCCGTTTCCTGCGTATGAGGTACATCAATTGGTGTGAGGAATGAATTGAGAAGAAGCGCTTCCCTTTCTGTTAGCTCCGTTTTGTTTACTCCGAAAATTTCGCCTTCGTCTGTTTGATACCAGAGAATTTGTTTATCATTTGTTGGTGAACTGATGATATGGTGTCCGTAAACAAGTTTTAGTTTTTCTAACATGGCGAGGCTCCTTAAACAGTTTAATCATACACATGGAATAGCATTAATTCGTGGATTTCTTCTTTTAAGGTTGGTTCAACTTCATGAGGCGGAAGCTGAGAGCCCCATTCAATATCACCCGTTTTGTGATAAATGCCTTCATAGTGTGAACCATTATGAAAAAAGGATATTTTCCAGCCAGGTAATTGCGCTTTTTTAAAGAGAGGTTTCCATTGAAAATGAGAAATCATATCATCATTGCCTCCTTGCTTTTATTGATGAAACAATAAATACACACGACAATACGGAAACAACCTTGGACTTGGTTTTATTGTATCTCATCTGATGAAAAGAGCATAGGGAAAGCACAGATTTCAGAGACATGAAAAGAAAACATCAGTAGGCGTTTGCATGGTCTATAGGAGTAAGAGCCATTTGTGTTAGGTAAGATGCGTATTCAACGATTCTTTTCCCAATCAGCCATTCTGAGTTTTTCAATGGTGCATGCAGAAAAATCTCGCGGCCTGGACGAGAATTGGCTTCAAACATCCAGATAGCACCTAAGTGATCAATACCTAAGTCAAAACCAATTTCCCCAATCAGACCAGGCATTTTTTCATCTATCACACGACTAAGAGCGAGGGCAGTATCAGAGAGCTCTTGCAAAACCTTCAAACGTTTCTCTGCATCAGGAAAGATATCATATAGTGTTTTTACTGAACCACCATGCAGTTGATGGGTTGTGACAGTGTGATCTCCTGAAACTTTTCCAGCAGCGGCTGTAACAGTCCAATGACCATACTTATTTTTATTCGTATGAATTCTAAAATCCAGTGGTTGATTGTCTATTTGAAGAAGCTCAATGCCTTGTTGTGCAATCAAGTCTTGAATTGCACAATCTTCCCGCAGTTTTTTCACGAAATGGTCTACGGAATGATATGAAGTGGATTTCCCTTTATTTGAGCAGACAGTGACCCCGTTTTCCGTCTTCTTTAACTGATAAATCCCGTCTCCGTGACTGCGGTTTGTTGGTTTTAAATAAATGACATGATGCATATGAAGGAGTGTTTCTATTTTATTTAAAGCATCAACAGGATCTAATCGTATAGAATGTGGTAAGAAAGAGCTTGTTTTTTCATCTGTTAATAGCTGCTCATGAATGTCCCATTTATTAAAAAAATAAGGGTTGAACCAAGGGATATCGTAGTCTTGAGTGAGTTTTCGTTTTGTTTCTTGAATGAATGCCGACTGAGCAGCCTTTCTATTAGGCAGCCGGTCATACACAACGGATGGGAGGGGCATCTGCTTTTTTACCCAGCGCTCCTCTTGGTAAAGCAAACCTTCTACTATTCCTTTATCCCAATCGATAGAATGAGTACCAAAAAGATATGCAAAACCAGCATGCTGCCTGCAAGATTGCAGCAATTTCATAAAATAGGAAGATCTTGCGCCTAAAGGTGCTGTATTTTGTTCGAATCCTGCAGTGAAAATGCCGATGAGAGGTCCTATATAGAGTGTATGTTGAACTAATATGACATCAGCTTTCGTTTTGTATGGAATGAGTAAAGCGCGATAAAGGTCTTCTGATAATAAAATCCTTTGTGATTGATGATGATAGGAAATGGTGAAATCATCTACTAAACAAGAACCTAAAGCAATAGATAAAATTGCCTCCTGCTCTTTAAACTGAGCAGGGAGATATACTGTTTTTTCACTTGCTGAATGAGGAGCGATGATGTAGCGTTTTCTCTTCATAAGGAACCTCCTTTTCTTCAGCCATCATCGATTTGGCATGTTCAAGTATGGTCTGAATCAATTGATTCTCCCTCTCAGGGTAAGCTTTTAAAAAAGAGGATCGTCCTGGCTTTGATCTTACATTTGAGATGAAAAGTCTGCCTTCATTTGTATGAAGCAAGTCTATAGCGAATTCAATACACGGTGAGAAAGTTTTGTCTATAAACGCTGGAAGAGATGACTGAATGGAGGCAATATCATCTAACAACAGCTCCTTGATGTGTGGCTTTAATGAGTTTAAATAGTGATCAAAGGCTACCACATGAATGGAATTTTGTGTATTGCTTAAAAGGCTGTTTTCTACTGGTGGTTTTGTATGAATCCCCATGCTATTCCATTGATTTTGTGAATTTTTTATAAGAAAAATCCTAATTTCATTGAATATAACGTCTTTTTGATCATTCGTGTTAAAAAATTGAAGGAAAGATCGGCCGATATACTTTTTGCACCAGCGTTCAACCTCTGCTGAATGTGAAAAGGTGATGATTTGCTTAGCGTTTAGCTGCACAGTAATGAGTGATTTGTCTTTTAAAGAAATGAAGCAAGAGGGTACTGCGTGCTGTTGAGAAAGCGGCTGTATTTTACAATATCCGCCCTTTCTGACCAAGTTGAGCAGGTCTGAAGGCTCTGTCAATAGAGAGCAGACAGGTAAGTATGGTTGTAAAGAAGGGAGGAGACGGAGCTGCTCAAATAGCCGCATTTTATTTGAAATTCCAGTATTGAAAAAAACGGTTTTTGGATACTTTTTTAACCAATTCATGATAGGTTTTGCTTTTTTAGATTGTGCGTCGTGCTGATAAAGACAACGATCATAAATCAAGTCAGGAATCTGAAATTCTGACGCTTCAAATCCTTTGCCAGTCTTAAATTTTTGACCGTGAATGACATTTGAAGCAGGCTTTAAATCTAGAGGTGAAAAACGAACAAATTCTAAATCAAAAGAAGAGGCTGCTTTGGCAAGCTGATGTGTGAATGCTTCTTCATGCTTCGGAGAAAGAGTGACAATGCCAAGCGTTGACGTCATGAAACAACACCTACTTTTCAAATTCTTTTTTTAACATCTGAAAAACACTTTTTGTTGATTTTACATAAACTTGGCGTTCCTATATCATTACGACAATCGTTGTCTCATATGTCACATTGAATGCTTCATTTGCTTGGACTCTTGACAACAACTATAATACGTATAGATAAAAACAATAAACTTCAGGTGTTGTTTGAAAGGTAGATGACGACTTTGGATATATTCACAACGTTTATCTTTATGATTGTGATAGGTGCAGTGATAGGGGCAGCAACAAACCATCTCGCGATTAAAATGCTTTTTCGTCCGTATAAGCCATATTATTTATTTGGGAAGCAGCTCCCATTTACACCGGGCCTCATTCCTAAAAGAAGAGATGAAGTAGCCAAGCAGGTTGGCGTCATGGTGATGGAGCATTTACTAACGCCAGAGGGCATTAAAAAACGATTTGAATCATCAGAGGCAAAGCAAGAGATATTGCGGACAGTGCACCGATATATTGATAAAGGTGCTGATATGGAAATGACGGTTTTCTCCATGTTAGAAAAATACGGTTTTTCACAGGCTGACGTTAAAGCTGACGCATGGCTTCATCAGTGGACTGATCATAAGCTCCACTCACTGCTTGAAAAGTATGATCAGCAAACGTTGTCTGAGCTGTTGCCACAGGATGTAGAAAATAAGCTTGCATCAAAAATTCCAGATGCCGCAGATTATATTTTAAAGAGAGGCATTCATTATTTTGAAAGTGATGAGGGAAAAGCAAGACTCGGTCATATGATAGATGATTTCTTAAAAGAACGAGGAATGCTTGGCAGTATGGTCCAAATGTTTTTAGGGAATTCAAGCTTAATTGATCGCGTGCATCCTGAAATGATGAAGTTCTTAAAGAATGCAGAGACAAAAAGGTTTTTATCAGATTTACTTGTTCATGAATGGGACAAGGTAAAGCAATTTTCTTTACATGAGCTTGATAAAAAATGGAATGTGAAGGAGCTTCTATTTAGTGTGAAAAAGCAATTGCTTTCACATTTTTCTACAAAGGTGCTGTTAGATAGAACAGTAGGAGTTTACATCAGTGCAGTAGCGGATGATCTTAAGACCAAATTTGCTCCATCTCTCATTGATAAAGGGATTGAAGCCGCATCTAATGCGCTTGAGGGACTGCTCGCAAAGCTCCAATTTGAAGAAATTATTCGTGAACAAATTGAACTTTTCCCGCTTGAAAAAATGGAAGAGCTTGTGATCAGCATATCTAATAAGGAGCTGAAGATGATCACATTTTTAGGCGGTCTTTTAGGTGGATTGATCGGTGCTGTCCAAGCGATTTTTGTCACCTTATTCTAAGGCAAGATCGAGAAATTTCGATGAATTTATTGTATATATGTGAAACGAAAGCCATAGTTTGTTATAGTGGAGTGGTGTCCGCCGATCCATATCGGTGATAACGGATAGAAAGGAGACATAACATGTCTGTAAATCTTTATGATGTTGCATATGACCTTGAAAAAGCACTGCGTCATAGCGAAGAATATTCAGCGTTAAGAAATCTTTATGATGAGGTAAACGGGGATGAATCCTCTAAAAGAATGTTTGAGAACTTCCGTGACATTCAAGTAAACCTTCAACAAAAACAAATGACTGGTCAAGAGATTACACAAGAAGAAGTAGAGCAAGCGCAAAAAACGGTTGCACTTGTGCAGCAGCACGATAAAATCTCTCAGTTGATGGAAGCAGAACAACGCGTAAGTGTTCTCATCGGTGAATTAAATAAAATTATCATGAAGCCTCTTGAAGAGCTTTATGGAAATACTGAAGAAAATTAATTGAAAGGGCGATCATATTCGCCCTTTTTTTCATTCATATCGCCGCTTGTATATCTTTAAAAAAAGGGTTGTCGAAGCTCGTAAATTCTGCGATAATACTTATTGAAAGTGCTTTCAAAAAGCGCTATCGTGATGAATTGGGTGCGTTCCACTTTGGATTTACGGCGATGAGCCAAATGAGAGAGAAGCGCTTCTGGGAGAAAAGCAAAGCATAAGGGGATATGATATAAGCAATGCTTTGGTGTGTGAAAGATGAGGGGATCATGGGGAGCTTCATCACGCCATTGTTACGCATCCAAACCATACATAAAAAAAAGCCTAGGGGTAGGCTTTTTTTATTTGCGATTGAGGCATAAAACAAGGGCTGCTTCAACTGCATGTTCTAAAGCGATAAGCTAGGGCATATCCTCATCGTAAGTACAGTCATCAAGAAGGGGGATGCCTCAGTGTCAAAAAAGCTACTTGCACTCAATATAGATGGAACGTTGCTTCGTTCCAATGGGAAAATCCATTCCGCTACAAAAGAAGCTGTGGAATATGTTAAGAAAAAAGGGGTTTACGTGACGATTGTCACCAACCGTCATTTTCGATCTGCACAAAAAATCGCCAAGGCGTTGAAAATACCAACTTCAACTCTTGTGACGCATAGTGGTGCATTTATCGCTGATAAGCTTGATGAGCCGCTCCATGTGAAGAAATTAACGGAAGAGAAAACATTTAATCTTGTGCAGATCCTTGAAAGCTTTGATTGTAATGTTCGCTTGTTACATGAAAAATTCTCAATCGGCAATCGGAAAAAAACACAGTCTCAACTGATGGGAAAAACGTTGATTCATCCGTCTGATCCCATTTTCTATCCCGTTCAATTTGTTGAATCATTAAGTGATATGCTCATGGATGAACCGGTTAGCACACCTGTCATTGAAGTGTATTCGACGGCAGCACTTCAGCCTGAAATCCACACAACCATTCAACAAGCATTCCCATCTGTTGATCTGATTAAGATCAGTGATGAGAAAATGAACATTGTATGCAAAGGGGTATCGAAAGAAGCAGGACTTTCTCTTTTAACCTCAGCACTAGGTTTTACATTAGAAGATACGGTCGTGATCGGTCACGGGACAGACGACATCCCGATGCTTGAGTTAGCTGGCTTAGGCGTTGCGATGGGGAATGCACCTCATTCGGTCAAACGTAAAGCCGATTGGGTGACACGTTCTCATGATGAACAGGGTGTTGCTTATATGATCAAAGAATACTTTAGAATGCAGCAAAGGGAAGGTTTTTTACATCAATTTGATATTAAACGATAATATAGTGAAGGCCCTGTCTATTAAGAAATGGCAGGGCCTTCATCTGTTCTCTTCATTGCTTTTCCTAGATGAATTTTGTAAAATGAAACAAGTTTGAAGATAAAGGTGATACGATGCGAATTTTAGTTAAAGGGCTGTCTAATGAACGATTTCATCGACCGCTTGTCAATATAGCCAATTTATTCGAGGAAGATAGTGAAGTGCTGTTTGATTCAGGTGAAGCGAACGATGGCCTGGTCATGGTGTTTGATTGGAAAGAAACTGGCGGTATGGTGGAGGCTTCTGGCCATATTGCTGGATCAGATATGACGAGTTGTTTTA
Source organism: Bacillus sp. iso_77 (assembly GCF_056173625.1). Taxonomy (NCBI): domain Bacteria; kingdom Bacillati; phylum Bacillota; class Bacilli; order Caryophanales; family Bacillaceae; genus Bacillus; species Bacillus sp. iso_77. Next base: position 980,304 of record NZ_CM149683.1, read on the forward strand.
CAAGAGAGATGCCGGAGGGCTTGAACGATAAAGAGCGCTGGAAGCAAATCAAAAACACTGTGCTGTCTGTTTATTTACATCTGCTTCAGGAATATACAGGAATGACGCAAAAATGGGGGATTCTTACGGGGATACGCCCTACGAAATTACTTCATAAGATGCTAAGAGAAGGCATGACAAAGGAAGAAGCACATGCAGCGTTAAAGCGCGATTACTTGATTCATGATGAAAAGATCAATTTGATGCAGGAAATTGTTGATCGTCAAATCAAAGCCATTCCAGATCTGTACGATCTGCAGGAGGAAGTGAGTATTTATATCGGTATTCCTTTCTGTCCAACAAAATGTGCTTATTGCACGTTCCCTGCTTATGCCATTCAAGGACAAGCTGGAAGAGTAGGAACGTTTCTTTTTGGGCTGCATTATGAAATGCAAAAAATGGGCGAATGGTTAAAGGAACATGGGATTAAAGTGACGACTGTTTATTTTGGCGGAGGTACTCCAACGAGTATTACAGCAGAAGAAATGGATTTGCTGTATGAGGAGATGTATCGCTCTTTTCCAGATGTGAAACATATTCGGGAAGTCACTGTAGAAGCGGGACGACCTGATACGATTTCACCTGATAAGCTGGAGGTGCTCAACCGTTATCATATTGACCGGATTAGTATCAATCCGCAATCATATGAGAATGAAACATTGAAAGCGATTGGCCGGCACCATAGTGTGGAAGAAACGATTGAAAAGTATCATTTATCAAGGCAGTATGGCATGAATAATATTAACATGGACTTAATCATCGGGCTGCCAGGAGAAGGGCTAAAGGAATTCCAACATTCCTTGCAGCAAACAGAAGAACTGAAGCCTGAATCTTTAACGGTGCATACCCTTTCCTTTAAGAGAGCGTCTGAAATGACCCGCAATAAGGAAAAGTATCAAGTGGCAGACCGTGAAGAGATCACACGTATGATGGATGAAGCGGTTGCTTGGACAAAGGCACATGACTATCATCCGTACTATTTATACAGACAAAAAAACATTTTGGGGAATCTCGAAAATGTCGGGTATTCGTTAGATGGACAGGAAAGTTTGTATAATATTATCATTATGGAAGAGGTGCAGACGATCATTGGCATTGGATGCGGCGCTGCGAGTAAATTCATTGATCCGCGAACCGGAAAAATTACGCAGTATGCCAATCCAAAAGATCCAAAGTCTTATAATGATCGTTATGAGCACTATACGGAAGAGAAGATTCAGTTTCTTGAGTCATTATTTGTTTCTCACATGTAAACACTGCGGTGACGCAGTGTTTTTTTCATTTGTAAAAGGGTATATAGGGGGTAAAAAGGTAAAGCAGGTGTACATATGATGGATGTGATCGGAATTGGGATTGGGCCAGCAAATTTAGGATTGGCCGCTTTATTAGAGGAGTATGAAGATGTGACATGCTGTTTTTTTGAACAGGAAACCGAATTTGCTTGGCATCCTGGTATGCTCATCAAAGGAACGGACTTACAAGTTTCCTTTCTAGCGGACCTTGTGACAATGGCTAATCCAAGGAGCAAGTATACATTTTTAAATTATTTACATGAATCAAACAGGCTTCACCGATTTTATACATTTGAACAATTTGATATCCCCCGGAGAGAATTCAATGAGTATTTATCATGGGTTGCAGGTGAATTAGATAGCTGTCAGTTCGGGATGAAGGTGGAAGAAGTGACCGACTGTGAAGACGGGTATCTTGTAAAAGTTCGGCGGTTGAAAGATGGGGCGCTTTCTGAATATCGTGCAAAGCATGTCGTCCTTGGAACGGGAAGCAAGCCGATGGTCCCTGTCGATGTGCCAGAAGCTGCGTTGCCGCATGTGACCCATAGCAGTCGTTATGTAGATCAACAAAAAGAACTTCATGAAACTGAAACGGTGGCGGTGATTGGTTCAGGTCAGAGTGCAGCTGAAATTTTCTTAGACCTGCTTCAGCATCAGAAGAAAGGACAGCAGCTTTCGTGGTTTACACGTTCAAGTGAATTTAGAGAACTAGAGACAGCGGAGCTTGGTCAGGAGCTATTTACACCTAAGTATGTTGAATATTTTCATTCCCTTCCTTATGAAGAACGAATGAACACATTGCCTAGACTGGCAGGATTAAGGAATGGCATAGATGCATCGACGCTTTCTCGTATTTATCAGGAATTGTACCATCGCTCCGTTTCAGGTGAAGAGCCTTCTGTACTCATTCAGCCAATGACTGAGCTTGAAGCGATACATATGGAGGATGAGCAGCAGTTAGAGCTGCATTTGAAACAATGGCAACTGAAGAAAGAAAAGAAAGTCACAGCCGATCATGTGGTATTGGCTACAGGATATACGCCTAATATTCCGGAATGGTTTAGCTCATATGAACCATTGATTGAATGGGAAAGCGATAAGCATTTTAAAGTGACAGACGACTTCAGGCTTGTGTTTAAAGACAAACGGTCTCATCATTTCTTTACATTCACGAACCTCGATCACTCTCATGGAACAGCGGCGACCAATTTAAAACTATCGATCTACCGCAATCAGAAAGTCATCCGAACCATTCGCGGGGATACGAAAGAACAAGTGAAGCAAGAAACAGCATTTCAGCAATTTGAATAGATATAAAAAATGGGCCCCAGCACAGGGCCCTTTTCAATTAAATGGTTGTTTCTCTTTTTACTTTTGGTTTTTCAGTTTTCCATTTGAAGATTTTGTTTAGGATTTGATAGATACGCTTTGATTCTTTCGTCACTAGCGGTCCTAAAATCGCAAGGATTAATACATATAATGCAGCAAATGGCTTCAATGTAGCGGCAAGCCCGCCTGCAATCCCAAGTTCGGCTACAATGATGGAAAACTCTCCTCTTGATACGATGGTTAATCCAATATTAGAAGAAGCTTTATGAGAGAAACCGGCTCTTCTTCCAGCAAACATCCCGGCGGTGAAGTTCCCAATTAAGGTGAGAATGACAGCGCCGATCGCAAGCCAGAAGGCATCTCCTAATGTAAATGGATCAATACTCAATCCGAAGCTGAAGAAGAACATGGCGCCAAAGAAATCTCTAAAAGGAACAACGAGATGTTCAATGCGGTCTGAGTGCTCTGTTTCTGAAAACACAAGACCGAGTAAGAGAGCGCCAATGGCCTCTGCGACATGAATCGTCTCTGAAAAACCAGCCACGAAGAACAAAGCGGCAAAAATGACAATGATAAATACTTCATTTGAACGGATATCGAATAGTTTGTTTAATAGTTTTGGTAGCTTACGTGCGATGATAAAGAAAATCATCATGTAACCAAAAGCGATTAAAATAGATAATAAGGCACCGCCAACGGACGTGGCATCTCCAAGGACAAGACCGGATACGACAGATAAATAGACGGCGAGAAAAATATCCTCAAACATAATAATCCCAAGAATTAACTCTGTTTCAGGGTTCGCTGTCCGTTTTAAATCGACAAGGACTTTGGCGACAATGGCGCTGGATGAAATGGTAATAACGCCTGCCATAATGAGGACTTCAAGGAATCCAAAGCCTGTGATAAACCCATACAGCAATCCTAAGCTAAAGTTGATCAAAATATAAATAGATCCGCCAACTGCAATGGATTTACCCGATTTTATGAGTTTGCCGACAGAGAACTCAAGCCCGAGGTAGAATAGAAGGAACAGGACACCCATTCTACCAAAAAACGAAATAATCTCGGTGCTCTCGATAAACTTCAAATCAATGATCCCGATGGTTGGTGCATGCGGACCAACAATCATCCCGAGGACAATGAGAAAAGGAATGATAGAAAATTTAATTTTATTGGCGATTAAGCTGGCAATGGCGATGAGAATAAGCGCCGTTCCAACTTCAAAGACTAAATGATCCATTCATCACTCTCCCCCTCTAGAAAGAAAATCACGTATCAATCGCTTCAAGTGTTTTCTTTCGCCTGAAATGACCATCGTATCATTTGCTTGAATAATCGAATCGGCACCGGGGTTGAGTAATTTTTCATTTGTATGTTTAATGATCGCAATGACGGTGACTTCATAATTTTGTCTCACATCTAAATCGCCGAGTGTATGTCCAACCGCTTTTGCGTCTTTTTCTACCTTAAACCATTCAATGATCAAATCATTGAACGCCATTTCAATCGTTTCAAGTGCTTGCGGCTTATACACCATACCGCCAATAATGGCAGCAATTTGCCGGGCTTCAGCATCATCGAGAGAAATGGTGGACAGTACTTCATCTGGATCTTCATCGTCGAAACGATAAATCTCCCGTCTGCCATCATCATGAATCACAATCGTCATCTTTTCTCTATTTCTCGTTTCAATTTCAAATTTCTTTCCAATCCCAGGAAGATCATTTTCTTTAATGTTCATTTTATCCCTCCGAATATGATAGGTTTTGTTTTTCATATAGTGAGTACGGATGAAATAAAATGAATCAGTCGAGGTAATTTGATTGGTACATAATGGGGATTGCACACTTCATTTCTAAAAAACATAAATCAATAGATAACGCAGTGGCTAGTGCAAGCTTTACAAGAAAAGCTTTTGAAGCGCCTATTGATAACCTCTGTTTTAACAGAAGAGATGCGGCATGTTTTTTTGAGAATGGAGGTGTCTTCACAGCGTTGATTTCTTCATCATAAATCGATGGAGAAATCAGGCTTGGTGTGCTCGCTTCTGCTTGTGAAGCAAAAACGACATTTGAAAAGGGAGAAAACATGACGATGCAGCTAATCAATATACATATGGAACTTCTTATCAATCATCCTCCCCCTTTCAAATGATGTTTTATTTCTTATTTTACTATATAAAAATATATTTCTCGTTTCAACAATTATGCTTATTTTAGTATCAGTTGATCTTGAAATTTTTTATGTAGAGGAAAAGGAATTACTTGATGGAAATTGAAGTAAGTGATGAGCTTGAAAAGCAAGAGGGGGGAATGGATGATGACATATATCAATTGTCAGGTAGACGGGGATATTTTTGAAATCGTTTTCAATAGACCTGAAGCGTATAATTCGTTTCATGTTGACATGTTTGCTGAATTGAAGGAAGCGTGTGATACAGCGAGTGAGAGCAGTGCGAAAATTGTTGTTCTTAAGGGAATGGGCAAAGGGTTTTCAGCAGGCGGAGATATTGGCATGATGCTAAAGCAAGATCGTGAAGAAGATTTTCATCGCGTGATGGATTTGATCGAGGGAATTACACTTTCTTTAGCCAGTATGAAAAAAGTGACGATTGCACTTGTCCACGGGGCAGCGGCTGGTCTTGCTTTTAGCTTTGCCCTTAGCTGTGACTATTTGTTTATGCATCAAGATGCTAAACTTGCCATGAACTTTAATGGAATCGGGTTAATCCCAGATGGCGGAGGGCATTTTTTCCTCACCAAAAGAGTTAGTGAACAAACCGCTAAACAATTGATTTGGAGCGGACAAAAGCTACCGGCTGAAGAAGCGCTCAAGCTTCGCCTTGCGGACGGCGTGTTTCAAGATGAGGTGGATACGTATCAAAAAGCGTGCGTCAAGCCATTTTTAAATATGCCACTTCAAGCCTTTGTTGAAACAAAGATGATTTATTTTCAGCAGTCAGAATCACAGCTGTTAGCCGTTCTTCAAAAAGAGCGTGCTGCACAAGCTAGACTGAGACAAAGCCGTGATCATCAGGAGGGTGTTCAAGCGTTTTTGGAAAAAAGACGTCCTGTGTTTCATTAAATAGAAGAATGAATGGCCGGCGGATGCCGGCTTTTTTAACGTTCAAATAAAAGAAGTTTACCTGCATCATTTACGAGCCGGTGAGAATGCTTTGTGTATTGTTGTTCGATTAAACGATGACGTCCTAATTCTTTTGCTTTTTCATCACTATCTGTGGTGATTTTTTCGTTTAATAAGGTTTCACCTGACGAATCAAATACAGTCAAATAGTAGGTTTTCTCCATCTCTGATCTTCCCTTTCTTCTTGTTTTTTAATGAATTATACAAGGAGGAAGTTAAAACCTCTTTTTTCACCCCTGAAAATGTGTTTTTTAGAATGAGAGCGATAGAACGTGCATTCGTAAAAACGGCGTGATAAAATATGGACAACTACAGTAACGTACAAGGAGATAGACGTTTGACGAAGCTCACTTTTATTCATGCCGCAGATCTTCATTTAGATAGTCCGTTTGCGGGAATGTCCAATATACCGAACCGAATTTTTAAGAGGTTGAAAGAAAGTACATTTCAAAGTGCCAAGAACATGTTTGAACTTGCGATTGATCGAGAAGTAGACTTTATGCTGCTGAGCGGAGATATATTTGACGAATCGAATCGCAGCCTAAAAGCACAGCTTTTTTTAAGAAATCAGTTTCTTAAGCTACAATCACACGGGATTGAAGTGTTTATTATTTATGGTAATCATGATCATTTAGGTGGTGAATGGACACCAATTGAGTGGCCAGAGAATGTTCACGTTTTTTTGAGCAGTACGCCAAGTGAGCAAGCCTTTTATAGAGAAGGTCAGCTTGTGGCAAGTATTTACGGGTTCAGCTACAAAGATCGAGCTGTCCATGAAAATATGACACCTTATTATGAAAAAACAACAAATGCCCCCTATCATATTGCAATGCTTCACGGCACATTAGCAGGTCAAGAAGGGCATGATGCGTATGCACCATTTCAGCTTCAGCAGCTTCTAGCGCGGGATTTTGATTATTGGGCGCTTGGACATATTCATAAGCGGGCTCTTCTGCATGAAGACCCAATGGTGATCTATCCTGGAAACGTGCAAGGAAGACATATAAAAGAAACAGGAGAGAAAGGCTGTTATGTCGTTTACCTATCTGAAGATGCTCAAAGAGCGGAGTTTATGAGCTGTTCAGATGTCATCTTTGAGACATTGACAATAGATATCACACATACCGCTCATATGACCGATCTTGTGATACTTGTGGACAAAAAGATGAGTGGACTGAAAGAGAGAGGTGTTCCTCATTTTGTGAAAATCGAACTAACTGGCGATGCTCCTTCTTATATGGAGCTTACTCAGCTTGAAGTGCTTGAGGAGCTGATGGCTGTTCTTCATGAACAGGAGGAAGATGAAGACTTGTTTGTTTGGGTGATGTCGATTGACTGCCGGACACATGAAGATGCCGTCTATCTAGAAGATTCTTTTTTGACTGAACTAACAGCAGAAATTGCCGAGTTTGATGCGTATGATGAGCTGCTTTCACCGATCAAGCGTCATCCAACCTATAGAAAGGCAGGAAGAGCTTTTACAAAAGAGGACGAGATCGATATTAAAGAAGAGGCACAAAGGCTGCTGGCAGAACAGCTGAAGCATTTATGAGAAAAGGAGAGGTATGATGAAAATACGTTCACTCCATATTGCGAATTTCGGGAAATTTTCCAATCAAACCTTCCACTTTTCTGATGACGGTTTTCAGTTAGTTTATGGCCTGAATGAATCGGGGAAAACGACATTGAAGGCGTTTATTGAATCGATGTTATTTGGTTTTTCCAAAAGCCATATGTATAAGCCAAAGCATGGCTCATTTTATGGCGGGTCTCTTACATGTTTAGATGAGGAATTAGGTGTGATTCATATTGAAAGAACATCTGATCATGGCGGCCAAGCTCAGGTGTTGCTGCCAAATGGTGAAGTGAAAGGTGAAGCGTTTCTACATGCGATGTTAAAGGGAACAGATCGCAGATTATACCAATCGATCTATTCTTTTGACGTGTTTGGTCTGCAAAATGTACAAACATTAAATCAAGATCAAATAGGGGAATTTCTACTCTTTTCAAGTTTGTTTGGCTCAGATGCGGCATCCAAAATGGACAGCAGGCTGCTAAAACAGCAAGAGCAGCTTTTTAAACCGAATGGACGTAAGCCTGAATTAAATCAGCAGCTTGATCATGTAAAAGAGCTGTCAGGTAAGTTGAAACAGGCCAAATTGGTAGAAAGTCGTTATACCGAAAAGAAAAAAGAACAAGCTGAATTAACCGAGAAGGTAGAAATGCTTCAGCATGAAATGAGACAGACTGAAGAAGAGATTCAGCTTTTGACTGAACATATTCGACTTTATCCTATGATAGAAAACAAGATAGAGTTAAAAAAAGATTTGGCTAGTTATCCTGAACGAGTCAAACGGTTTAGACCGGAAACCGCGCATGAACTTGATAAATTAGAATCACACCTTCACCCAAAAAAGGCGCAAGTGACGGCACTGAAACAAAAATTAGATCATTTGCAAACGTCGCTCACGCAAGTTCAGCCACTCTATGACAAGGATACGGTATTGGAGATGAAGCGAGTCATAGCTGAATCATCTGATGCTGAACTTGTGAAGAAACGCTTAGCAGAAGGGAAAACAGAGCAGAATTCTTTGAAACAAAAAATAGAAGAAGCATCAGCGAAGCTGAAGTGGCAGCGTCCAATCAAGCTTGACCAGCTGGATGATTCACTTGACTTTGAGTGGGAATTAAAAGAGGCTGTGAGCCAATACGTTCGTTTAATGGATAGGAAAACGCAGCTCGATGACCGGTTTGATCATGCAAGACATGAGCTGGAAGAAGCGGAAACCGCTCTAAAAGGATTAAAGGAGCAGCCCGTTAAACAGCAAGATGCAGAAGATGTCAGGGGCACAAGGGCTACAGTGAAACAGAATCATTCCAGAGTGTGGTTATTCCCGCTGATGTTCGTGCTATGTGCTGTCATTCTCACGGTCTTATTCGTTTTAGCAGAGAGCTGGGTGACGTTACTGTTTGCAGGATTTTCCGTATTTATCTTGATCGCTATTTATCCAGTGCTTAAACAGACTCAGATGAAGGAAGCAAACGACAGTAACGCCTATCATTCCTTTCAAGTTCAAACAGCTTCAGCTGAAACGCTAGTGAAGCAAAAGGAGCTTTTATACGAAAGAATGATACAGCAATATGAAGACTGGGAGCGGGAACTGGAACCTGTACAGCAACAAGTAGAAGATATGAGAAGGCAGCTGGGTTTGTCCTCAGAGCTCTCATTCCTTGTGGAAGCTTTCCATATCTTGAAACAATTAAAAGCGAATACAGCGGCATATGAGGCGCTTAACAAGGAAATAGAGATGCTCACACAGCAGCAATCGACCTACGAGCAAAGAGTTTCAGCGCTCATGAGTCTCCTTCAAAGAAAAGAAGGGACCATTCAAGAGAATATCTCAGCCTTTCAAGAGATATTGAAAGATGAGGAAAAAAGAGAAAAAGAACGTCAGACATTGCACGTATCCATTCAACATGTAGAGCAGCAGCTGACAACATTAGAAGGAGAAGTTCAATATTATGAAAAACAAACGGACGAGCTTTTTCGAAAAGTAGAAGCAGCGTCAAAAGAAGATTATCATGTCCTATCTCATCTATCCAAAGAATACCGGGAGCGGCTGTACAATTTGCAGCAGCTGAACCAAGAGCTGCACAAAAGCGGTTATATAGATGAGGAAGAGGTCATTGTCCGTAAAGGTTTACGCACCCTTGAGGAGCAGTGTGCACAAGCAAAAAGACATCTGAATGACATGCAAGAGAATGTGACGAATATGAAAAAACGCTTGGCAGAATTAGCAGTAGAAATACGCCAAATAGAAGCATCAGGTACAGTGTCTGATTTGACTCATCAGCTTGCTGTAGAGCAGGAGCAGGCAAAGCATCTAGCGAAAAAATGGGCGGCTATTCAGCTCGTTCGTTCCGTCATTCGAGAGAAACTCAATGAGCATAAAGAAACGAGGCTACCAGCACTCCTCCAAACAGCTTCCCGATTTATTCAGCCGTTAACGAATGATCGATATGAAGTGATTTTATTTTCTGCCGAAGATGACCGGCTGATTGTGAAACGGAGGGATGGACGCCTATTCCGCCCGGAGGAGCTTTCACAAGCAACATGTGAACAAATTTATCTCTCGATTCGTTTTGCACTTGCTTTGTCCCACCAGCAAGATTGTCAGCTCCCATTTATGATGGATGACAGTTTCGTTCACTTTGATCATGTCCGTCTAGACAGGGTGCTGGAGCTGATGAGTGAACTCACTCGTTTTGAAACACAGCTGTTTTATTTCACTTGTCATCATTATATGAAACAAGCAGCGGAAGACGGGCAGATTACGAGCTTAGCAGTGGAATGATTGACAAATTATTACTTATGTTATACTTATATGAGCAGAAACATGGAAGGAGCATTTATTGAATGGCTAAAGGGATCATGACCTATGACGTCGGCGAACAAGTTGACCTGCATTTATTAATTAAATCATCTACTAAAGGGATTGCGAGTAATGGCAAACCATTTTTAACGTTAATTCTTCAAGATCAAAGTGGAGATATTGAGGCGAAGCTATGGGATGCAAAGCAGAATGATGAACTCACATATGCTGCGCAAACCATTGTGAAGGTAGTAGGTGATATTCATCATTATCGCGGAAGGAATCAGCTGAAGCTTAGGAATATACGTCCTGTTGCTGAAAACGAGCAAATCCGCATTGATGATTTTCTAGAAACAGCTCCTATTCCAAAGCACGATATGATGGATACCATCATGCAATATATTTTTGATATGAAAAACCCTAATATTCAGCGTGTCACAAGACATTTGCTGAAGAAATATGGACAGGAATTCGCTGATTACCCAGCAGCTACGAAAAACCATCACGAGTTTGTTTCGGGTCTTGCCTATCATGTGGTATCGATGCTTCATTTAGCGAAATCCATTGTTGATCTATACCCATCACTAGATCGAGATCTTTTATATTCAGGGATCATTCTACATGATTTAGGGAAAGTCAAAGAGCTTTCGGGTCCTGTCTCCACCACATATACAGTAGAAGGGAACTTAATTGGCCACATTTCTATTATGGTGACAGAAATTGCGAAAGCCGCAGAGGAGCTTGGCATTGATTCTGAGGAAATTCTGATTCTGCAGCATTTAGTGCTGAGTCATCATGGAAAAGGGGAGTGGGGCAGTCCTAAACCACCAATGGTGAAGGAAGCCGAAATTCTCCACTATATAGATAATTTAGATGCAAAAATGAACATGATGGATCGTGCGCTTGAGCATGTGAAGCCAGGAGAATATACAGAGCGTATTTTTGCACTAGAGAATCGTTCGTTTTATAAACCAACCTTTCACAATGAATCATCATGATAAAACGCCCGTTTGATGCGGGCGTTTTTTTTCATAACTTGTCTTCTTTTCGCATAAGCATGTAACACGAAGGAAGAGAGATTAGTCCTGAAAAAGGAGGCGAAGACAATGTTATTTTTTCCATGGTGGGTATATGCATGTATCATTGGCATTATTTTTTGTGCCTATAAATTAATGACGACAGCCAAAGAGGAGCAAGAGATTGATCAATCCTTTATTGAAAAAGAGGGAGAAATCTTTATCGAACGAATGGAGCAGGAGAGAGAGCGTAGACGTCAAGGACAGCAAATGAAACAATCCCAGGAAACGGCGAAGCATGAGGACCATTCGATTGCATAATCAATAAGAATAAAAAAACCCCTCTACAAGTTCATGTAGAGGGGTTTTTCGTTCATTATTGGTTTGGTGTTTGTTGTGTGGTTTGCTCAGATTTTTCTTTGAATGTATTTTCAAGTTCTTTATCTTTTACTTTCACATCAGCATCTTTCACCAATTTGTTTAAGATCGTTTGAATTTCATTGTTATCTGCTTGTTTTTGATCAAGCAGTTCTTTTTTCAAGTCTGCTTTCATGTCATCGTATTTACCGCGTTCTTCGGTCTTTTTAATGATATGGTAACCAAATTGAGATTTTACTGGTTTGCTGATTTCATTTACTTTTAGTTTGAAGGCAGCTTTACTGAAGTTCTCATCCATTTGGCCTTCTTTTGCGAACCAGCCTACATCGCCGCCTTGTGCTGCTGAAGCAGTGTCAGTTGAATATTCAGATACAAGGTCATCCCATTTTTCGCCTTTATCTAATTTCTTTTCTACTTCATCTGCTGTTTTCTTGTCAGCAACTAAAATGTGGCTTGCGCGGATTTTCCCTTTTAGGTCATCGTAATACGCTTTTACTTCTTTGTCAGTGATTTTGATGTTAGCTTTGGCAGCCTTTTGAGTCAGCAGCTCATATTTTACTTGATCTTTGATGTAATCTTTTCCGAATTCATCTTGAAGTTGTTTTAAACGATCTTCACCAAGTGTCTTTTTATATTCTTCCAATTTCTTATCAATTTCTTTATCTGATACTTTGTATTTGTCAGCAAGAACCTTTTGTTGAACAAGTAGGTTTAAAGCATCTCCACCTGCTTGTTTCTTAAGAGTTGTGTAAAGCTCTTCTTTTGTGACATCTCCTGATTTTGTTGTTGCGATCACTTCTTTGTCACCGCTACTGCATGCGCCAAGAGTTAAAACACTTACTGCTGTTACAGCTGCTAAAGCCATTTTTTTCATTCAAAAAACACTCCTAATCTTTCCAATTTATTTATCATTGCTTGTATCATAACATATTGTGACATGCTGTAAAAAGAAATGCAAATGGGAGGGCATTCGTCTAGTCAAATTTTTGCGACCAACATACACATATATTGATCACAAAAAGGAGGCTGAATTATATGGGAGCAGGATATTCTAATGGGTTTGCTTTATTGGTCGTGCTATTCATTTTGCTGATCATCGTTGGTGCAGCATATCTTTATTAATTAAATCGCTGTGACAGAAAGGAGCCGTCCTGCCATGCGTGCGGGCGGTTCTTTTTTAAAACGATGACAAGTGCCTAAACGTTTTAAAATTTTCTGCATACACTGAGCTTAGAACAGAGGAAGAACTGGCAGGAGGTGTTTTCACATGGGAGGAGAAGTCTTTGCTGGCGGTTTTGCACTAGTCGTCGTATTATTTATCTTATTGATCATTATCGGTGCATCTTGGATTTGCTAATAGATCATCATACACAAAAAGCTGCCATCAAACAGGCAGCTTTTGCTTTGATCTTAAATAGATATGGTAATTTCAACAAATGATGAGATCAGTAAGATCAGTATCGATACATTGATAAAGCGAAACACCTTATCTTGCCGTTCTTCAGGAATCTCTCTGACAAGGCATAATGTATTAGTAAGCCTGTTTATTGAATACACAATAAACGCGGCAAAGACGATGAAGTAAAATAAAACTATCGGAGATCCCCCCTCTCTATGCTATTCCCATACTACATTACCAAATTTTTTATGAAAAAGATAGAAGTTGGCTTTAAAAACCTCATGATGAGGAAGTTGGGTCAACTAAAATATCAAACTCGTCTTGGGCTTGATCAATGATGCATGATTTTGGCGCTTTTAGCAGTTTCCAAGTAAATAAAAAGTCAGGCAAACAATAGCCTGCATGAATACTTGCGATCATGATAAAATAGTGTGCGTACATTGGAAATGCCATTCCTAAAACAAAGTAAACAGGTGAGATGACACAAAACGGGCTGAGCAGTGAGAAAAGCATCACTCTCTTAGGCACGCGCTGCCAGCAATTTCGTTTAAATAACGTCATTTTTTTCTTATGTTTCATGACTGGGATCAAGTGAACCACGCGGTGGACAAGCAATGTCGCAAGTAAAAGCACGATAAAAAGCGGTGCATTGTGACTGCTGAGCCTCGTTTCAGGATGAGTCAGTTGAAAACATAAAAATGCCATAATGAAAAAAAATACAGTAAGACATATGGCTGAAATCATCATTCTCGTATAACCATAATCCTTTTCAAGATTAATGGTCTTCCAACAATTCATTTTTCATCCTTCCAATCTCAAAAAAACTAATTGAATATCTCAAGATAATTTACTCTTCCTGAGGATAAAAATCAATGGTTTTCAAGAAAAAAAATAAATTGTTACATTCATATGGAATAAAGAGAGGAAACTTTGGGTTTTTCAAGAAAAAAAGACATAAGAGGGAGGTTCGTCTCTTTCGTCAATGAGTAATTTCGGCTAAAATAGAGTGACTAAGAGAAAGAGGGAACGTACATGAGTATTGAGGAACGAATGAGCCAGCTCGAATATTATATGGAACTGTTACTGACGGCGACAGATATGAGCCGTTATCCATATTATGCGCTATTGATCCGGCAGCGTGTATCGAAAGAAGAGGCAAAGGACATTGAGCGTATTTGTGCTGAGCTCTCAGATGAAATGGACAAGCAAAAAGCACAAGGCTACGTCATGTTCGACGATCTCCTTGCGCTGTTTGCGGGACAGTTAATTGAAAAGTTGGATGTTCATGAGACGATTTTTGCTTTGCATGATCAAGGGCTGTTTCAGCCGTTAATGAATGAATTTATAAAGATCATTAAACAATTTGATTTGCTTTAGCCGCTTTTTCCTCCGCTGAGTCTTCAAGTTCTTCAGGCTTTTTCGTGACTTTCCCACGTTCATTCAAAAAGTCCTTCTCAATGTTTGAAAACGATTTCTCAAAAATCTCCATGAAATCCTCACCATAAATGTTTCGGATAATACACATCATTTCTAAAATTTCAGGGAACTTTCCGTAAATGTCATGAAGCGGCTGTGCGCCTTTGACAATACCAGTTCGGGCCGGGTCGTAATCTTCGAGTAGTTTATGGAATGTCTCTTCGCCTTTTGGCGTTAGTTCAATATACGTATTGCGTTTATCGTTTAACTTTTTAGAAAATTTTAAAAATCCTCTTTCCTCTAATTTTTTAGAGAAGTTAAACGCCGTTGATACATGCATGACGCCAAACTTTGCAATTTCTGATATTGAAGCTCCTTTTAATTGATACGCAATCCACAAAATATGATGTTCATTGATATTTAGGTTATACGGTTTGATCCACTGCTGCCAGTCCTTTTCAATGGATTTCCAAAGAGCTTTGCTCAATTGGGCCATTCTTTGACTGAATAAAAGTGCTTCTTTTACATCGAAAGGCTGTTCCGAATGATTCATCCATTTCACCTACTTCTCTTTTTCTTGTAATTCTATTATGCCAATAAAATAAAGATTAATAAAGCTGAAAATTCAAGAATTTTTAAAAGTCATGAAAAACATTGACAAAATAACCTTTTTTCAACAAAAAAAGTGCGGGATACGCACCCCGCACACTTTTGTAAACGAATATTTTTTTGTGAGTATATTAGTTTTGTAAGGTTTTCTCCAGTTGTTTGAGCTTTTCCTCAATTTCCTGAATTTCCTTTTGTAAGTCCTGCTGATGAGGTTTGATTTCCTCGCGCCATTGCTGAATGGATGTTTGCAATTCAGTTCCGACCTCTTTAATGACCTCAGCACTTTCTTTTGCGGTTTCAACAATCTGCTCTTTTAAAGCTTGTCCATCTCTTTTTAATCTTGTCAGCGTATCTTCGAATTTGTCATAGCCGTCTTTCATCTTTCCGCGTACATCTCTGCCAGAAGAGGGAGTCGTCAGGAGCACTGCCGCACCTCCGAGGAGACCGCCTACAAATAATCCTGTTAATAAAGAACGTCCACTAGCCATTCCAATCACCTCTAGTCAAATTTTACACATTTGCATGTTCTCTCTGAGCTGACGATCAGCTTCATTGAACTTCCATACATAGCTTGCTTTATTTTAGCATACTTTTGAAGAAAAGGGAGGGGAGAAGGTTGTCTGTCTTTCTGTTCGTTTTTACGTGTATGTGTGTGATTTTCGCAGGTGGTTCTATTCATTATGTAAGGCAGCTTGGGTATGCAGGGTCTTATCCGCCAAAACATGTATTAAGACAAAAAGCAATTGTGTGTGCGGCAGGTGCAGGGATTTCGCTCTCCATTTTGCTACTTACCCTTTTTCTTTTATAGAAGCATGAAAGCATGAAAAAAACCTCTTCATCTAATGAAGAGGTTCAGTTATTCGTTAAGCGACTTCAATCATTCTTGCGCGCTTTAATATGGACTGAGCAATCGGGAAGACAAATACCATAGCTATCGTATTGATCACAGTTGCTGGCAGGACAACACCTACAAGAAGTGCTGGTAACGCAGCCGGCAGTCCAGTAATCAGTAAAGCGGCAGATAGGAAAATCACGCCCGATACGACGGTCCCAACAGCGGTGAGTACAGCGGTCAGAACGACTTTGTTCTTGATCTTCTGGCAAGATAAGAAAAGGGCTAAGAAGATAAAGGCTGTCACCGGTTTATCAATCATATTGGGAATTTGTCCGCCTGGAAAACCTGTTGTCAAAGCGGAAATGACCCCAGTAACTAGGGCGATCACAATGACATGCTGTACCTTCGGAAAAAGGATGATGCTTAAAAACATCATGACCAGCATCATATCAGGTTTCATTCCGAAAAAGATGGGCGGGAAAATCGTATGCAAAACAGCTCCCATTGCTGCAAGCAATGACATAATCACTAATTCTTTTGTTTTCATTTCTATGCTCTCCTCTGCTAAGCTCTTAGAACTCTCCAATAATATGGCTGATCATTTATTGCAAGAGTCATGACTTTATATTTCTCGTTATTATAACAAATTTATTTCACGATAGAAAAGCCTTTTTACTCATTTTCTTGCTGGAACTTTTTCATAAAGTCCGCAAGCTTTTGGCAGTCTTCTATAGAGACGGCGTTGTAAATCGAGGCTCTGCATCCGCCAACAGAACGATGGCCGGCGAGTCCAACCATTTGTTCTTGTTTTGCTTTCTCCACAAAGGATGCAGTGAGTGCATCATCACGAAGGGTAAACGTGACATTCATATGTGAACGGCTGTCAGCACGTGCATGTCCTTTGTAAAAACCGCCGCTTTGATCAATCGTATCATACAGAAGCGCTGCTTTTTGTTCATTGCGTTTTTCTGCTGCTTCTACACCGCCCGCCTGTTTCACATGCTCCAAGACAAGGGACAGCATGTAAATCGCAAAAGTCGGTGGTGTGTGATAAAGAGAATTGGCTTTGGCATGTGTTGAATATTTTAAAATTTTAGGTGTGCCGCTTTTTTCTTTCTCTAATAAACGTTTGCGCGCGATCACAATCGTGATACCAGAAGGCCCTAGATTTTTTTGTGCCCCGGCATAAATGAAATCAAATGAAGACACGTCTATTTTTTTGCTGAGGATATCACTGGACATGTCGGCAATAAGCGAGAGTGACGTGTTCGGGAACGTTTTCCACTGAGTACCGAAAATGGTATTGTTCGATGTGATGTGCAAGTAAGCACCGTCAGTTAAAACGGAAGCATCTACATCTGGAATATACGAATAGTTGTCGTCTTCACTTGAGGCAAACACTGATGTTTCACCAAACCCTTTTGCTTCTGACAAGGCTTTCTCTGACCAAGCACCTGTTTGGATGAAATGAGCCGTTTCGCCTTCATGTAAGAAGTTCATCGGAATCATTGCAAATTGAAGACTTGCCCCGCCTTGTAAAAAGAGGACCTCATAATCTTCTGGAATGTCCATCAATTCTACCAAGAGTGCTTTCGCTTTATTGTGGACTTCTTCATACTCACCGCTGCGATGAGAAAGTTCCATCACAGACATCCCGGTTTGTTTAAAATCAACAAGTTCTTCCTGTGCTTTTTGAAGCACTTCTAGCGGCAGCGCCGCCGGACCAGCATTAAAATTCGTCGTTCGCTTCATCACAATCTCTCCCTATTTCTCGCGTTAATGGATCAAAAGATAAAACCATCCTATCACAAATTTGAAGCATTTGGACAAAAAATTTGAATCGTCCTAAATATCTTACGATTCAGAGGATAAGCACAGGAAAGAAGTGAAAAAAAGAAAAACCTCATCAATTAAGATGAGGTAAGGCGCGTATGGATGGCGGAAGAAATATCTTTTAAATCCTCTGATGTATATTGATCTTGGTGAGATTTCCATACGGCACCAAAGCCGTCGCCTTTGCCATAACGTGGAATGATGTGCATATGGTAATGGAACACAGATTGTCCGGCTTTTTCACCGTTGTTGTTCAGAAGGTTTAACCCAATTGGTTCAAATTCTTGTTTGATGGCTCTAGCGATTTTTGGAATCGCTTGGAAGTAATGATTAGACACTTCTGGTGTCATGTCATAAATGTTTTCTTTATGTATTTTCGGGATTACAAGGGTATGTCCTTTTGTTACTTGGCTGATATCAAGAAAAGCCAATACATGCTCGTCTTCATATACTTTTGCACATGGAATGTCTCCATCAATGATCTTGCAAAAAATGCAGTCGCTCACGCCATGTCACTCCTCATTATTTTTCCTTTATCGTATCACAAAAAGAAGCAAAAAAGAAAACAGGACAAGCGAACTCCTTTGGTCGCTCATCCTGCTCCTGCAGAAGAAATGCTGATGCTTTCATTTGATATGCCTTTTGAATTCTCTATTTACTGAAATAAAGAATTTATATGCCTGCTATTTCTGCCGTAAACACCTCATTTGACGTTTTGGTTCGTCGTATACATATTTGTATAGGACACAAAAATCAAGAATCAGTGAAGCAAAACAGAAGCTAAGGTTTTTAGATGAAAAACCAATTTGTCATGCGGTTATTGCCTTTAACAAACACCTCATTTACGTATTGGTCATCAAGTTCATTTCTTCTACATACATTATGATGACCAGTATGCCGATGTTTTATTCATGAGTTGTCTATAGGTAAACATTTCAAATTGTCTTTCGTTTTTGGTACTATAAAGGAAAAAAGAAAGAAAGGAACGAACTGATGTCCCTTCTAACTGTAAAAGATGTAACGGGTGGATATACAAAGAATCCCGTTCTGAAAAATATTTCATTTGAATTAGAAAGAAACCAAATCGTTGGTCTCATTGGCTTAAACGGGGCGGGAAAAAGTACAACCATTCGTCATATTATTGGATTAATGAAACCTCATAAAGGGGTCATTGAGCTGAACGGACGAACCCTTCAAGAAGATCAAGAGGCGTATCGTTCACAATTTACGTTTATTCCAGAGACACCTGTCTTATATGAAGAATTAACGTTAAAAGAGCATTTAGAGCTGACAGCGATGGCTTACGGCCTTTCAAAAGAACAATTAGAAGAACGTCTGCCGTCTTTGCTGAAGGAATTCCGAATGGAGAAGCGATTGAAATGGTTCCCTGCTCATTTTTCTAAAGGGATGAAGCAGAAGGTGATGATTATGTGTGCGTTTCTTGTGGAGCCAGAGTTGTATATTATCGATGAGCCGTTTTTAGGGCTTGATCCGCTTGCGATCAACGCACTATTAGAACGTATGAATGCGGCGAAACAAAATGGCGCAAGTGTTCTGATGTCAACGCATATTTTAGCCACAGCGGAACGTTATTGTGATTCCTTTATTATTTTGCATGAAGGGGAAATTAGAGCGAAAGGAACACTGACAGAACTAAGAGAGCAGTTCAACATGAGAGATGCGACACTCGATGATCTTTATTTGGAATTAACAAAGGAAGAAAGCTATGAGTAAAACAACGCAAACCATTTGGAAATCACGATTAGAAGAACACGTACAAGAAACAAGAAAATATTTAAAATATATGTTCAACGATCATCTTGTGATTGTGCTCATTTTTTTCCTTGCAGGCGGGGCGAGCTGGTACAGTAATTGGCTGAAGCATATTCCAGCTCACTTCCCATCCTATTGGGTCATGGCAGTTGTTTTCTCATTGGTACTGACTAGTTCTTACGTGCGAACGTTGATCAAAGAGGCAGATCTTGTGTTTATGCTTCCTTTGGAAGCTAAGATGGACCCTTATTTAAAACAAGCGTTTAACTTTAGCTTCATTTCTCAGTTATTTCCTTTGATTGCCGTGTCCATTATTGCACTTCCGCTATATTCGGCTGTCTCCACAGGCGATCTGATGCTATATGTGCTCATTTTGGCGCAAATGATCTTAATAAAAGGTCTGAATACAGCGATTCAATGGAGAATCACTTATTTTCAAGGGAAACATGTCAGATGGATTGATGCAGTGATTCGTTTTCTGCTCAATACAATGTTAATGTATACCGTTTTACAAGCAGCTTATGCCATTGCCATTGTTTTTTATCTTTTATATGCTGTCTATCTCATTTATCTAACAAATGCAGTAAAAAAACAGCCCTTTCAATGGGAATTGCATATTTCTGATGAGTTAAAACGAAAACAGCGTTTTTACCGCTTGGCAAACTTATTTACGGATGTCCCTCATTTAAAGAAACAAGTGAAAAGAAGGGCGTATATGGACTGGGTCTTGCAGTTTGTCCCTTATGAACAGCGTAAAGCTTTTTCTTATATGTATGTGAGGGCGTTTTTACGTTCAAATGACTATTTTGGTCTTGTGTTTAGGTTAACGGTCGTGTTTGTGCTCATCCTCTTGTATACAGGTGCAGCAGGCTGGGTGGGGGCATTACTTGTCTTGTTTACAGTCTTTATCACAGGTGTACAGCTTGTCCCGTTAACAAAGCACTTTGCTCATCTGTCGTTACAGGCACTTTATCCTGTGTCTCAGCAAGAAAAAGATCGAAGCTTTTTTGTTCTCGTACGAAATGTACTCATCATCCAGTCAATTGTACTGAGCTCCGCCGTTTTCCCAGCAGGTGGATGGAAGGGAAGCGGACTTGCTCTTCTCATTTCATTGGTATTTGTGCTTGTCCTATTCAAGCCTTACGTACAAAGCAGATTAAAAAAGATGAGATAAGCGGAGATTTGTTTTTTACAGCGAGCGTATGATGTCACCAAGGAGGGAACTGGGATGAATGCAGCTGAACGGGAACTGTATGAAGAGGCCATTTTTTTTCAAATGCATTTTTTAAGAAAACCATCCAAGATCGAGCGGTTTTCAAAAGGCGTTCAGCAGCAAGTGAATCGTCGAATCCCTGCTCGATTTCATCAAGTCATCACAAGTGCGGTGAAAACAATGGTTGAATCCACCGTATCAGGAAGCCATTTTACTTCATTTACAGTCATTGATGAACAATTGTCTATTGTAGAGCGAAATGAGCTGGCAAAGGAAAAGGTGACATATTATCAAAAGGCCGCTGCGATTGAAGGAATTGGCACAGGTGCGGGTGGATTGTTTCTCGGAATGGCGGATTTCCCTCTCCTTTTGAGTATTAAAATGAAATGTCTATATGAGCTTGCTTGTATATATGGATTTGATTTGTCTCAAAAAGAGGAAAGGCTCTTTTTGCTTTGTATTTTTCAACTCGCCTTTTCAAGCAGTGCACACCGTCAAAAAATGATGAAACTCATTGAAGAATGGGAAACAACCCGGGAAGAAATGGATTGGTATAGCTTTCAGCAGGAATATCGAGATTATATTGACCTTGTGAAGCTGTTTCAATTAATGCCTGTGGTCGGTGCCGCTGTTGGTGGGGTGGCAAATCATCAGCTGACAGGACAGCTTGGTGAAGTCGCACGCCATGTGTTTCACTTGAGAGTGTTGAAAGAATCGAAATAGAAAAGCCGCTGGTGGCAGCGGCTTTTTTTTATTCATCGTAGGAAAGGACGGCATGAGCGAGTACCTTTGCTGCGACAGGCATTGCGTTTTCGTTAATATCAAATTTCGGATGGTGATGTGGATACACATCTTGGCTGTTTTCTGGCATAGCGCCTGTGTAGAAGAAAGTACCAGGAACATGCTGAAGGTAGTAAGCGAAGTCTTCTCCGCCCATTTGAGTTTCGGCTTCTTTTACTTCTGTGACTCCTTCTGTCTGTTTGGCTATTTCTGCTATATATTCAGTTGGTGCAGGGTGATTTTTGACTGCAGGATAGCCTCTTACATATTCATAAGTATAAGAGGCATCGTGCATGTGGCAGACACCTTTCACCACCTGTTCAATTTCACGTTCAATGATATGGCGTGCACTCTCTTCAAAGGAACGTGCAGTACCTGTTAGCACGGCAGAATCTGCAATGACGTTAAAGGCATTTTCAGCGACAAATCCCCCTACAGATACCACCGCAGAATCAATCGGGTTGACTTTACGGGCCACGACCTGCTGAAGATTGGCTACAATTTGTGAACCGATGAGTACGGCATCTTTCGTTAGGTGCGGCTGTGCGCCATGTCCGCCTTTCCCTTGCACTTGAATAGAGAAACGATCGGCGGCTGCCATAAAGTTCCCGCTTTTATAAAGAACAGTGCCGCATGGCTCTGAGGACCAAAGGTGGGTGCCGAAAATGACGTCAACACCGTCTAAACAGCCATCTTCAATCATTGGTTTCGCACCGCCGGGGGCATATTCTTCAGCGTGTTGATGAATGAGGACGATTTTTCCTTTTAATTGATCTCGGTGCTCATGTAAGATCTTCGCTAAGACGAGAAGTGTTGCTGTGTGGCCATCGTGACCGCATGCGTGCATGACGCCAGGTTTTGTTGAACGGTAAGGTACATCCTTTTCATCATGAATGGGAAGTGCATCAAAATCAGCTCTCAGTGCAATGGTCGGTCCAGGGGAAGCTCCTTCAATAAAAGCGAGTACACCATGTCCGCCTACATGTGTGCGTGTTGGGATATGTAATCTGTCATAATATTGAGCGATGTAAGCAGCTGTTTCCTCTTCCTGAAAAGAAAGTTCTGGATTCATATGGAGATGGCGTCTAATTTCAACCATTTCCTCATAATGTTCATCAAGACGTTCATTGATCCTTTTGTGTAAAGTGGATACTGTCATTGATCCGAAAACCTCCTTTAGGCTCTTTTACTGATTGTATGGTAATTGTTAGAATCTTTCAACAGAAGAGGATGTCGAGAATGACAGAAAAGGTCATTTTACATAAAAGTCGAAGGTTAAGTATGAAGCTTGAAAAAGGGGGAGTGGCATTGGGAAGCTGTCCAAATTGTTCAAAAGCATTTTCTTTCGTCGAAAAATTTCATTTATCGCATACGAGAATGATGCTTTGTCCAAGCTGCCGGCATCAAATCAAAGAAACGTTCGTTTCGAAGATGAGCTTTTTGATGATTTGTTTGATTCCACTGTTGGTACTACTTATTCAGATGAAAGGTGCTTCACCTATGCTCAAATGGCCAATCTTATTAGGGTGGATCTTGCTGAATTTTTATGTGCTTCAGCCAATCATTCATCGGTACGAGCTTAGAGATAAGCGTTGAAAGCCCAGCAGAAGGGCTTTTTTTTATGAAAAAAAAGAAGTGCGAAAAGCAGCACTTCCTTAATGGTCTATGACGGCATGATAGGATGTCAGATAGGCAGGACGAGAGAAGATGGAGCCAGTATCCTCGTGCGGCTGAAAGAACGCTTCTGACTCTTGGAAGTCTTGAAATAAGTCTTCAGATTCCCAAAGGGTCAATATCAAGTACACTTCTTCATCCTTTTTTGGTCTTAACACACGAAGCGCCTGAAAGCCGCGCTGGTGCTCTGACATGTTTGTTTTTTTCTGAAAGGTGGATTCAAAAAGTGCTCTGCTTTCGAGCTTTACAGGGATATGATTCAGCGTGACAAAGCCAGATTGGACGAGCTCACCTTTTGTATAAATCACATCATAGGCATGGGGTGCTTTAAAGACTGTCTCACCCTCCGTTTCATGAAAAAGAGCCGCTTGTTCCTTACCGACCGTATAAAGCAGATTTTCAAGATGATGTTTTTTTGCGATTTTTTGCAAAAAGTCTGCTGTTCCATATGTAATATAGAAATTCATCTAAACCGCCTCCTGCTTGATAGTATAACAAAAGAATGATATATAATTCTTTGGTAGTCAATCCATAAAACATATTATGAAGCAATACATCCCATACTATCCGTATAAAGGAATGAGGTGACCTAATTTGAAGAAAAAGAAGATAATCATTCCATTAGTCATTGCAGGAAGTACAATCGTGCTTTCATTTATTGGCTATCTGACCATTTTATTTTTAGGACATTATGTCATAGATGAGAAGAAGCTCGTTTTTCACGCTTCCTCGAAAATCATTGATCAGAATGGAAAAGAACTCACAAGCATGTATTCAGAAAATCGGGACCCTGTGTCATTAAAAGAGGTCCCAGATAAAGTGGCGAAAGCTTTTGTTGCTGTAGAGGACAAGCGCTTTTATGAGCACCACGGAATTGATGCACAATCGATTTCAAGGGCGGTTTATCGAGATATATTAGCAGGTGGAAAGGTAGAAGGTGGCAGTACCATCACCCAGCAGCTCGCCAAAAATATCTTTCTCACAAATGATAAAACGTTTCTTCGAAAAACAAAAGAAGTCATTATTGCGATCAATTTAGAAAGAGATTATTCAAAGGACAAGCTGCTTGAAATGTATTTGAATCAGCTTTACTTTGGTCATGGCGTCTATGGGATCCAAGCAGCGGCCAATTACTATTTTAGTAAAGATGTAAAAGATCTCACTGTCAGTGAAGGAGCTACACTTGCTGCCATGCCAAAGGCACCTTCAACGTATTCCCCTGTTCTACACCCAGATAAAAATAAACAAAGACGGGATACCATCCTGAATTTAATGAATGAACAAGGATATTTGTCTTCTACAGAAACAGTTGAAGCAAAAGGAAGAACACTTGGTATTCATTTAAAAAAGAAATCAGAAACCCCTTGGGTGGACAGTTATGTAGATCTCATGATTAAAGAAGCAGAATCACAGTATTCGATTTCGCATGAACAATTGCTTCAAGGCGGCTATACCATTACGGTACCAATCGATATGAATTTGCAAAAAGTTGCCTATGATGCGATGAAAAACAATCGTTATTTCCCGGGAAAAAGCGGGTCACCTGAAGGCAGCGCTGTGTTTATTGACAACGCATCTGGTGGTGTAAAAGCAGCAATAGGCGGACGAGAATATCAGGCAAGAGGCTATAACAGAGTCACAGCTGTTAGACAGCCTGGTTCTGTCTTTAAGCCGATCGCAGTATATGGTCCAGCGATGCAGGAGAAAAAATTCAGACCGTATTCACTGCTTGAGGACAAGGAAAAAAGCTATGACGGCTATTCTCCAAAGAACTACGATGGACAGTACGAGGGCAGGGTCACGATGGTAGAGGCTCTCATGAAAAGTAAAAATACATCTGCCGTATGGACGTTAAGCCAGCTTGGCATCGATACGTCTAAATCCTATCTTGAGAAAATGGGGATGGATATTTCGGATAAAGGACTTGCCATAGCGCTTGGCGGTTTAGAAAAAGGGGTTTCTCCGTTGCAGATAGCTGGAGCATTTCATACATTTGCAAATGAAGGCGTTTATAAAAAGCCGTTCTTCATTCAGAAAATCACGAATGATGATGGAGAAACCGTTGAAAAAAATCGAAACAAAGAAGAACGAGTGTTTAGCGTTCAGAATGCTTGGAATATGACAAGAATGCTTCAACAGGTCGTCAAAGGCGGAACCGCTCAGAGCGGATCATACGCTGGAGATTTGGCTGGTAAAACAGGCACAACTACGTATTCCGGTGTCAAAGGGGCAACGAAAGATGCTTGGTTTGCTGGCTACACGCCTAGTACAACAGGGGCAATCTGGATGGGGTATGACAAAACGGATAACAGTCATTATTTAACTGGCGGCAGTCAGTATCCAGTGCAGTTAATGAAAGATATTTTAACGACAGCCCAAATAACCAATGAAACCTTCCAAAAACCAGAGGGAATTAAAGAACTTCAATCGCCAATCCATTTAGAAGGACTGTCAGGCTTTGAAGCACGTTATGCATTTAAAATCAAAGGGCTCTTTACATTGGAGCTGTCATGGGATGAACAGGAAGACAAACGCGTTGAATATCGTATTTATGAAAAGAGGAATGGAAGCGAGACCCTGATCGATTCTGTAACAGGAACAAACAGCTACACAATGCCGTATGCAAATGTGTTTTCAGATGCGCAGTATAAGGTTGTTCCATACAATACTCAAACACAAGAAGAAGGCGAAGGCAGTGCTTATATCAAGCCAGAGGCTTTTGGACGTTAATATTCGGCGATTTTTTGAACATTGAGCCGCTTTAGTATACCGAGCCTTGAAAAAGCGGTATAGTAAAAGCAGTGTTTGAGCCTTATACAAAGAGAGTGTGAGGCGAAAGGTGGAATGAAAGGTAATGGGAAAAACGAAGGCTTTTAATGACACGTTCTTAAAGGCGTGCAAAGGGGAAAAAACAGACCATGTACCGGTTTGGTATATGAGACAGGCAGGACGCTCGCAGCCTGAATATCGTGCCCTTAAAGAAAAATACGGGCTATTTGAAATTACGCATCAGCCAGAGCTATGTGCTTACGTAACAAGACTTCCTGTAGAACAATATGGTGTAGATGCCGCTATTTTATATAAAGATATTATGACTCCGCTTCCAGCTATTGGAGTGGATGTTGAAATTAAAAATGGAATTGGACCAGTGATTGACTCGCCTATTCGGACAAAGGCAGATATCCAGCGTCTTGGAGAGCTTCATCCTGAAGAAGACCTGCCGTATGTGCTTGATACGATCAAGCTGTTAACAGAGGAGCAGTTGAATGTTCCGCTGATTGGTTTCGCAGGTGCACCTTTTACGATGGCAAGCTATATGATCGAAGGCGGTCCATCTAAAAATTATCATAAAACAAAGGCGCTCATGTACAGTGAGCCAGAGACATGGATGCTTTTGATGAATAAATTAGCCGATATGACGATCACATACATACGCGCTCAGGTAAAAGCAGGCGTCCGAGCATTTCAAATCTTCGACTCTTGGGTTGGCGCTTTAAATGCAGCAGATTACCGGACCTTCATTAAGCCTGTCATGCAGCGTATTTTCACAGAGCTGAAGTCTGAAAACGTACCAATGATTATGTATGGTGTCGGTGCGAGCCATCTGGCCAAAGATTGGCATGACTTGCCGCTTGATGTCGTTGGACTGGATTGGCGTATGAGTATAGACGAAGCGCGAAAAGAAGGCTTAACAAAAACGTTACAAGGAAACCTTGATCCAACGATTTTACTTTCTCCTTGGGAAGTGATTGAAGAAAGAGCAGCAGCGATTTTAGATCAAGGGATGAAATCAGATCAATTCATCTTTAACTTAGGTCACGGGGTATTTCCTGATGTCTCACCAGACACGTTAAAGAAGCTGACAGATTTTATTCACGATTATTCAGCTAAACATAAAAAGACATCCATCTAAATGATTTCAAATGATCTGAAGGAGTGTTGGTTGTGGAGAAAAAGAAAATGGGGCTACTTGTCATGGCATATGGCACCCCATATAAAGAAGAAGACATTGAACGTTACTATACACATATCCGTAGAGGCAGAAAGCCAGAGCCGGAGATGCTGCAAGATTTAAAGGACCGCTACAAGGCAATTGGCGGCATTTCTCCTTTATCAAAAATTACAGAACAGCAGGCAAATGGTTTGTGTGAACATTTGAATGAGATCCAAGACGAGATTGAATTTCATGTATACATTGGGTTAAAACATATTGAGCCTTTCATTGAAGATGCAGTCGCTGACATGCACCGAGATGGCATCACAGAAGCGGTGAGTATTGTCCTTGCACCGCACTTCTCCACATTTAGTGTGAAATCGTATAACAAACGTGCACAAGATGAAGCAGAAAAGCTTGGCCATCTGAACATTACTTCTGTTGAAAGCTGGTACGATGAACCGAAGTTTGTGGACTATTGGGTGAAACAAGTGAAAGAGACGTATGCATCCATGAGTCAGGAAGAAAGAGATTCAGCAGTGCTGATTGTGTCTGCACACAGTCTTCCTGAAAAAATTATTGCAGCAGGAGACCCATACCCTGATCAGCTTGCACAATCTGCAAAAATGATTGCTGAAGGTGCAGGAATTGAGCATTATGAAATTGGCTGGCAAAGTGAAGGCAATACGCCTGATCCATGGCTTGGACCAGACGTACAGGATCTCACGCGTGACCTATTTGAGCAAAAAGGCTATAAAACATTTGTATACGTGCCTGTTGGATTTGTCGCTGATCACCTTGAAGTGTTATACGACAATGATTATGAATGTAAAGTCGTCACGGATGAAATTGGTGCAGCCTACTATCGTCCAGAAATGCCAAATGCGAAACCAGCATTTATTGATGCACTGGCAGCAGTCGTATTAAAGAAGCTTAATGAAAGCAAGTAATCATATAAAAGAAGGCGATCCTATGCATGACAATCAAAAACACCTTGTCATCATTGGCGGTGGCATCACGGGTTTGGCCGCCGCCTTCTATTTGGAAAAGGAAATTGAAGAAAAAGGCCTTCCTATCCAAATATCTCTTATTGAAGCGAGTCCTAGGCTAGGTGGAAAAATTCAAACATTATATAAAGACGGTTATATCATTGAACGTGGACCCGATTCATTTTTAGAAAGAAAGGTCAGTGGACCCCAGCTGGCAAAAGATGTTGGCCTATCTGATCAGCTCGTCAATAATGAAACAGGGCAAGCGTATGTATTAGTCAATGAAACCCTTCATCCGATGCCAAAGGGGGCTGTCATGGGCATTCCAACTCAAATCAGTCCTTTCATTACAACTGGGCTTTTTTCAGTTGCCGGAAAAGCACGTGCAGCGATGGATTTCGTTTTGCCAAAAAGCAAACAGACGGAAGATCAGTCTCTGGGGGAATTTTTTAGAAGACGTGTGGGTGATGAAGTGGTGGAGAATTTAATTGAACCGCTACTATCAGGCATTTATGCTGGTGACATTGATCGCCTGAGCTTAATGTCTACCTTCCCGCAGTTCTATCAAACAGAACAGAAGCATCGCAGTTTGATTCTTGGGATGAAAAAATCACAGCAGCATGCAAAAGCGCAACAAGTGACAGCGAAAAAGCAAGGACAGTTCCAGACAATCAATCAAGGGCTGCAAGCACTTGTTGAAGCGGTCGAAAGTAAACTCAAGCTGACGAAGATTTACAAAGGGACAAAAGTGACCCAGATCGAAAAAGCAGAGGGAGGCTATGGCGTTCAATTAGACAGCGGTCAAACGCTTTTTGCAGATTCTGCCATTGTGACAACTCCTCACCAATCGATCTATTCCATGTTTCCAAAAGAAGCAGGGCTTGAGTACTTGCATGACATGACATCGACTTCTGTTGCAACAGTTGCACTCGGATTTAAAGAAGAGGATGTTCACAATGAATATGATGGTACTGGTTTTGTCATCTCAAGAAATAGTGATTTCTCCATTACAGCATGTACGTGGACAAATAAGAAATGGCCTCACACTGCACCTAAAGGAAAAACATTGCTCCGTGCATACGTTGGGAAAGCTGGCGATGAATCAATTGTCGAACAGTCTGATCATCAAATCGTGAGCATCGTGCTGGAGGATTTGAAGAAAATCATGGATATTAAAGCAGATCCAGAGCTGACGACAGTGACTCGCTGGAAAACAAGCATGCCGCAATATCATGTGGGTCATCAAAAACAGATTTCGACGATGCGAGAAACGTTTAAGCAATCATATCCTGGTATTTATATCACGGGTGCTGCATTTGAAGGTGTTGGGATTCCTGATTGTATTGATCAAGGAAAAGCTGCCATCTCAGAAGCTGTATCTTATCTATTTTCATAAAAAACAAACTCCCTTTTCTGTCATGGAAAGGGAGTTTTTCATGTTCGTATGTTTAGAAAAGAGTGGTGAATAATAAAATTGAACAAAGTTGTTGCATCTGAGGAAAAGGATGTGGTATATTACTTTCTGTACTTAATGACCGAAACGTTCAAATAGTCATTTTGGGAGTGAGATCATGAGTGTTGATAGGAGACAAATGATTTTAGATGGAGCAACAAAGGCATTTACCCAATTCGGGTATAAAGCCACGACAATGGACCTTGTAGCAAAGCTTGCCAACGTTGGAAAAGGAACGATTTATACTTTTTTCAAAAACAAAGAAGAGCTGTTCGATGAAATTTTCACATCACTGTTAATGGAGATGAGGAAAATTGCAGATGAAGCAATAGATGAGAAGAATAGTTTCTCAGAAAACCTTCATTTAGCACTCTTTGCAATATTAGAATTTCGAAAAAACCACCAGCTTACAATTAAAATCTTTCAGGAAAATGCGGAGCTTGGCACATCAGCAGTGAAAGAAATGATTGAAAAAATGGAGCAGATGATCATTCGCTATATTAAAACAAAAGTAAAAGAAGCGATTGAAAAAGGCGACATTAAGCCCTGTGATCCTGAATTGACGGCATTTGTGATGGTGAAACTATATATTGCACTTATTTTTGACTGGGAAAAGCGATATGAGCCTTTAACAAAAGAAGAGGTCGCTGAATCGCTCGAGCTTTATGTACTAAAAGGACTGTCTGCAACAACATAATTTTTTTTGAGTTCAAATGACCGAATTCTTAATTTAGTCATTCATCAATGGGAGGAAAACAGCAATGAATTTAATTCGGAATCAATGGAAAGACATTGTGACGAGCAAAAAACTACTGATCCCGATTTTAGCTGTCTTATTTATTCCACTGATTTATAGTGGTGTATTTTTAAAAGCTTACTGGGATCCATATGGTACAGTTGATCAATTACCTGTAGCGGTTGTCAACTTGGATGAAGGCAGTCATTATGACGGCAAAACCCTTCAAGTGGGCGATGATTTAGTGAAGGAATTGAAGAAAAACGATAGTTTTAAATGGCATTTTGTTGATAGTGAAGAAAAGGCCATCAAAGGGTTAAATAACGAAGACTATTATCTCGTCGTCGAGATTCCGAAAGATTTCTCGAAAAATGCGAGTACAGTACTAGACAAACATCCGAAAAAATCGAATCTGAAATATTATACGAATCCAGGCGCAAACTATGCTGCGTCTCAAATTGCGAATAACGCCATTATCAAATTAAAAGATTCGGTTTCAAAGGAAGTCACAGAAAATTATGCAGAGGTCATCTTTGATAACTTCAAAACGATTGCAAAAGGATTAGATCAAGCAAGCGATGGAGCGAAGAAAATTGATGACGGAACAAAAAGCGCAAAAGACGGTAGCCAAAAGTTAAAAGACAATCTGGCGAAATTGGCAGAAGGAACGTTAACGTATAGCGAAGGTGTTCATCAGTTTGCAGGAAAAATGGGTGAACTGAACACTGGAATTCAATCTCTTGATAGCGGTCTTGGTCAGCTCTTAACAGGCTATCAAACGATTGATCAGAAATTTGGTGAGCTTGGCACAGGAATTGATACTTTGACCGAAGGGTTAAACACAAGCCGTGAAGGACATGAGCAGCTTTCTTCTAAAATGCCGCAATTCACAGCAGGCATTGAGCAGCTGAACAATAAAGCACAGTCATTTTCAGAAAAAATCGCTGCTGTGGAGAAAGTATTGTCTTCACCTGAATTAGCGAACCTTGAAAAGATGGCGCCTAAGATTGATCAGGTGAAAGAAGATGCAAAAACGTTCAGTACCAAACTTGCTTCTTTAAAAGAAGCATTATCTAATCGAGATGCAAAAGTTAAAAGTATTATTCAAAACAGCTCGATGACAGATGAAGAGAAAAAGGCGGCAATGGATCAGCTAGACAGTCTTCCTACAATCGAACTGCCTGATTTGTCTGGTCTTGAGCAAAGCTTAGCGGCGCTGCAGGAACTGCCTGACGCAAGTGAAGTTCAGTCTGCGGTTGCATCTGCAAAAGCACAGCTACAGCAAGTCAAGCAACTGCCAGAGAAAACAGAACAGCTGTATACATCGACAGTCGCCATACAAAATGCGATTGATCAAATGACATCCGGTACGAATAAATTGTATCAAGGTGCACTGAAGCTTCAAACGGGTCAAGGGAAATTACAAGATGGCCTGCAAACAGCAAATGGAAAGCTTGATACAGCGAAAAGTGGTGCGGATAAACTGGCAAATGGTTCAAGCCAGCTTAGTGCAGCATTGAATAAACTAGAAAGTGGATCAGCGAGTATCCAAAGCAACTCATCTAAACTGGCTGAAGGGTCAAAATCCCTTGATAAAGGATTAGGTGACTTAAAAAGTGGGACTGGAAAGCTTTCTGATAAGCTAAAAAGCGCTGCAGATGAAACAGGAGACATTGATGCGGGGCAGGACAATTACAATATGATTGCAAGCCCAGTCAAAACAGAGAATGATACAGCGAAAAAAATTGATAACTATGGAACAGGGCTCACACCATATATTTTATCAATGGGACTCTTTGTTGGAGCTCTTATG
Organism: Bacillus sp. iso_77; assembly: GCF_056173625.1. Classification (NCBI taxonomy): domain Bacteria; kingdom Bacillati; phylum Bacillota; class Bacilli; order Caryophanales; family Bacillaceae; genus Bacillus; species Bacillus sp. iso_77. Next base: position 1,012,335 of record NZ_CM149683.1, read on the forward strand.
CTGACTGTTGTATTCCCAATGAAAGATCCTGCAGGACGCCCTAGAAATGCGTTTGAATGGTTTGTCAGCAAATATAGTGTGCTTCTCTTAGTCGGTATCTTGCAGGCAGTGATTGCAAGCTCCATGCTGATCTTTGGACTTGGACTTGAAGTGGAAAGCCTCTGGCGCTTCTATCTCTTTGCAATCATCGTCAGTCTGACATTCCTAGCGATCATTCAGCTTCTTGCGACGACGATGGGGAACCCAGGACGCTTTATTGCCGTCATTATCTTGGTTCTTCAGCTTGCAGCAAGTGCGGGTACATTCCCGCTTGAGCTTGTACCAAAATTCTTCCAAGTTATTCACAGTCTGCTTCCAATGACGTATACCATCAACGGATTTAGAACGATCATTGCAAGCGGTGATAACAGTTATTTATGGCACCAAGCAGCGATTCTTGGAACAGTAGCCATCATCATGATGGCTGCAACAACAGCATACTTTGCTTGGAACATAAGAAAAATGAAACAAGAAGAAGCTTAATCAAAAAAACCTTTCTCTTTCCTGAGAAAGGTTTTTCTATTAGAAATTAGACATCAGGAACCCGAAGCGATATATTTTAAGAAGGATGCTGAAAAAAGGCATGCTTGGAAAGAATTTCTTTTAGATGAAGGAGGATATGCCGAATGACAACGGAAGTAAATGAAACGATTCAGCTTATTCAAAAGCTTGTGTCGATCCCAAGTCCATCAGGAAATACAGAGAAAGTGATTGGCTTTGTCGAACGTTTTTTACAAGATTTAAATATTGAAACGAAGCGAAATCGAAAAGGCGGATTAATTGCCACCCTAAAAGGAACAGATGACAAGGAACACCGCATGCTGACAGCACATGTCGATACGCTCGGTGCGATGGTCAAAGAAATTAAATCAAATGGCCGGCTGCGTCTTGCACTCATTGGAGGCTTTCAATATAACTCGATAGAAGGCGAGTATTGTGAAATTGAAACAGTAACAGGCCGTACATACACAGGTACCATTCTGATGCATCAAACGTCCGTTCACGTATATGAGGATGCTGGAAAAGCGAAGCGAAATCAAGAAAATATGGAGATTCGCTTAGATGAGAAAGTGAAAAATGCAGACGATGTGCAAGCACTCGGCATTCAAGTAGGAGACTTTATCTCATTTGATCCTAGAGTGGAAGTGACATCTTCAGGTTTTATTAAATCAAGACACCTTGATGATAAGGCAAGTGTGGCGTTGTTGCTGAGATTGATTCACCGCATTCAAACAGAGAACATCACATTGCCGCATACGACACATTTCTTAATTTCAAATAATGAAGAAATCGGATACGGTGGAAACTCGAATATCCCGGAAGAAACGGTGGAATATTTGGCTGTTGATATGGGAGCCATCGGTGACGGTCAATCAACTGATGAATACAGTGTGTCAATATGTGTGAAGGATTCTAGCGGTCCTTATCACTATGGTCTGCGCAAACATTTAGCCGCATTAGCTGAGGCAAATAAGATCGATTACCGCCTTGATATATACCCTTATTATGGTTCAGATGCGTCAGCAGCGATTCGAGCAGGGCATGATATCATTCATGGACTGATTGGACCTGGCATTGACTCTTCGCATGCCTATGAAAGAACCCATGAAGACTCATTGATTCATACAGCCAATCTACTGTACCACTATGTTCAAAGCAAATTAATCACAGTATAAAAAAAGAACCCCAATCGCGGGGTTCTTTTTGATTAGCTTGAAAGTTGTGTTGGCTCAGGTACATCTTGTCCAGTCATCACGCGGTGTCCTTTTTCAGGGTCATATTGCCCTTCCCATTTAGACATCACGACAGCTGCAAGTGCATTACCAGTTAAGTTGACAACGGTTCTTGCCATATCCATGATACGATCAACACCTGCAATAAAGGCTAGACCTTCAGCAGGAACACCGATCGTTCCAAGTGTTGCAAGTAATACGACAAAGGATGTACCAGGAACGGCAGCCATTCCTTTTGATGTCACCATCAATACAAGGATTAGTGTGAGCTGCTGTACGATCGTGAGGTCAATGCCATATACCTGCGCTAAGAAAAGCGCCGCAATGGCTTGATACAAGACGGAGCCGTCCAGATTAAACGTATAACCAATTGGGATAACAAAAGAAACAATTCCTTTTGGACACCCGATGCGCTCCATTTTATCCATGACTCTCGGTAAAACTGTTTCAGAGCTGGATGTACTAAAGGCGAGAAGCATTTCGTCTTTCATGTAAGCAAGAAATCTGAAAATATTGACGCCAATCATCTTTCCAATAATTCCGAATACAACGATAAGGAAGAGAGCGAGCGCAAAATAAACAAGACCTACGAGCTTACCTAATGAAACAAGAGATTCAAGACCAAATTTTGATACTGTCACACCAATGAGCGCGAAAACACCAAATGGTGCAGCTTTCATCACAACATTGACGACATGGAACATCGCATGTGACACACCTTCAAAGAAGGCGAGTACTGGTTTGCCGCGTTCACCAATCGCTGAAACGCCAAGTGCGAATAATACAGTGAAGAAAATAATCGCAAGCAAATCACCTTCCGCCAATGATTGGAAGAAGTTCGTCGGAACGATATGAAGGAACGTATCAGCAACTGATTTACTGCTTTGTTCTTTTTCCGTTTCAACATACTGGCTAATATCCTGTTTTTCTGTATGTCCAAAGTCAACGCCTGCACCTGGTTGAACAAAGTTCGCAAGCACAAGACCAAGGATGATCGCAAACGTTGTGATAATTTCAAAATAAAGAATGGTTCTAAAACCAAGCTTCCCTACTTTTTTACCATCACCCGCACCTGCAACACCTAAAATTAAGCTAGATACGACAATCGGAATGACAATCATCTTAATGAGTCGTAAGAAGAAGTCTCCAATTGGTTTTAAATATGTCTCAACACCAGGGTTACCGAAAAAGATCGCACCAACCACGACACCGAGAATAAGACCGATTAGGATTTGAGTTGCTAATCCAAATTTTAATTTTTTCATAGATTTCCTCCCTAACATATTCATTAAAGGAATATTCCCATTATATTAAGTTTTAATATATGAATTAAAGTATAACTAAAATTAAAGAGGTTCGTCCACGATTAAATTATATTAAGAAAATACAAAATTATTTGAAAAAATGGACACTTCGAACCCCCTTCGTTGTTTCAAGTCAATAAAAAGTGCCTTCCGAACTAAAAGTCATCATATGAAAATACTAAAAAACCCTTCTGTACCAAGGGTTTTACCTTTTTACCTATTTTTCAGAAAAAATAAAAAGCACTTTTGACTCCAACTGACGAAGGAGGAAAAAAGTGCTTTTTTGTTCTATTTATTTCCTTATTTAAGATAACTTACTTGTGAGCATTCCTCACATTCATTACCGTAACACTCGTGCTGTTCCATTAAATCATTTCCACATTTTGTGCATTTTTTTGAAGGCAAATTTCTAAAAAACTCAGTGATTTTTCCTAGCATTTGTCATCCTCCAATACGTTTTATTGCTATCATTGTATTATAACAGATTGATAATTGTCAATCTGTTTTGCAACAATAGGCAAGAAGAATGCTTTTTTTATGAAAAATGGGTATATTGTAAGAAGGGGATTTTTTGAAAAGGAGGAAATATGACGATGAAATTAACCGTGATTGGCTGCTACGGAGGATTTCCAGCAGCTGGTGAAGCCACATCAGGTTATCTTTTTGAATCAGATGGTTTTCGTCTGCTTGTCGACTGCGGGAGCGGAGTTCTGTCAAAGCTTCAGCAATACATTGATATAGAAGAACTAGATGCTGTACTCCTTTCTCATTATCATCACGATCATATTGCAGATATCGGACCTCTCCAATATGCGAAGCTAGTGGGTTATCATTTAGGAAAAAGCAGTGGTCCGCTGACGATCTACGGACATACCGGGGATCAAGCAGCATTTCAGCGGCTCTCTGATGATGTACATACAAAGACAAAACCTTATCACCCGGAAGAGGGCATTCAAATCGGACCATTTCAAATTGATTTTTTGAAAACGGTTCATCCGGCAGAATGCTATGCGATGAGAATTCAGGCAAATGAGGCTGTGGTGGTGTATACAGCTGACTCCAGCTATCAAGATGCATTTATCCCTTTTAGCAAGGATGCAGACTTACTTATTGCCGAAAGCAACTTTTACGCCGGACAAGACGGATCGGGTGCAGGACATATGAACAGCACTGAAGTAGGGAAGCTGGCAAGTGAAGCAAATGTTGGAGAGCTTATCATCACCCATCTGCCTCATTTCGGCCGGCATAAAGACCTAGTCAATGAAGCACAGGCGTTATATACTGGCAATATACAGCTTGCCCAATCAGGGCTTAGATGGAACAAGGAAGGAAGATAGAGATGCTGTTTATCGATAACGAGCAACATTATGACCCAATGATTAATTTAGCAATTGAAGAGTATTGCTTAAAATATTTAGATCCAGAAGAAACGTATTTGCTGTTTTACATCAACCAGCCGTCCATTATTATTGGAAAGAACCAAAATACAATAGAAGAAATCAATACAAAATATGTGGAAGACAATGGCATCAAAGTCGTTCGCAGGTTATCTGGCGGTGGTGCAGTTTACCATGACAAAGGAAACTTGAACTTCAGTTTTATTACAAAAGACGATGGGGACAGCTTTCATAACTTTAAAAAATTCACCGAGCCAGTCATCAAAGCGCTTGAAAAGCTTGGCGTCAAAGCGGAATTAAGCGGCAGAAATGACATCATGGCAGATGGGCGTAAAATTTCGGGGAATGCTCAATTTGCTACACGAGGACGTATCTTCAGTCATGGCACCCTATTATTTGATTCAGAAATCGAACATGTTGTCTCGGCATTAAATGTGAAGAAAGAAAAGATCGAATCAAAAGGTATCAAATCCATTAGAAGCAGGGTTGCGAATATTAGTGAACTGATGGATCAAAAGATGACAACAGAAGAATTTAGAAAAATTCTTTTAAGCTATATTTTTGACACGAACGGAGACGTGCCTGAGTATCAGTTGACAGAAAAGGATTGGGAGAAGATTCATGAGATTTCTCGTGATCGATACCAAAAATGGGAATGGAACTACGGCCGTTCACCTAAGTTTAACTTGCAGCACTCTAAGCGTTTTCCAGCTGGATCGATTGATCTTCGATTAGAAGTGAAAAAAGGCATCATTCAAGACTGCAAAATTTTTGGTGACTTCTTCGGTGTAGGGGATATTGCTGATATTGAGAAACGACTCATTGGGCAGCAATATGATCGCAAAACCATTAGTGATGTATTAGAAGACATGGATATGCGCCATTATTTTGGTAACGTATCAAAAGAAGATTTTCTGGATTTGATTTATTAAGCAAGGACAAGCACGGCTAGAGATAGCGGTGCTTTTTCTAATGAAAGAGATGAAAGCGGTTTACATTTGATCTTGTGAATTTTTTCGATTGTCTATTATAATAGAAAGGAGGAATGTTTGGTCATAAAATGAATGGCTATTCATTCATTGATGAAGTATAAGGGGTGGGAGAATGGATTTGATCAAAAATCTTGAGCAGACTGCGATGACCAAGGGAGAGAACGTCGCACTGATCTTTGAAGGGAACAAGTGGACCTATCAAGAACTGATGACAAGTATCGAACGTTTTGCAGATGGTTTAGTGAGCGAAGGGTTTCAAGCGGGAGATCATATCGCGCTGATTTTAGGAAATTCACCGCATTTTGTGATTTCATTTTTTGGTGCATTAAAGGCAGGACTTGTTGTTGTACCTGTCAATCCAACATATACGCCAAGTGAAATCGGCTATATGCTGGTCACTGGTGATGTAAAAGGGATTGTTGCACCGGATCAGCTTCTGCCGATATACGAGCAGGTGTATGAACAGCTTCCATCTATTGAACGAGTCATTATTTGTGCACAAAATGAATCTGCGTGCAGGTCAAGTTTAAAAGAAGTATCTGATCGTCTTGTTTTCTTCGGAAAGCTTGTGTCTGGAGATGCGCCGGAAACTGAGCATCCTGTCATCCAACCTGACGATACGGCCGTTATTTTATTTACATCTGGCACAACAGGAAAACCAAAAGGGGCAATGCTCACTCATGTTAACCTATATTCAAATGCAAGAGACATTGCGGAGTACCTGTCAATTGATGAGAAGGACAAGGTGATTGCTGCTTTGCCGATGTTCCATGTGTTTTGTTTGACCGTCTGTATGAATGCCCCTTTGATTCATGGAGCGACCATCTATGTCCTGCCGCATTTCAGCCCATCAGAGCTTTTACGAATGATGGAGAAAGAAAAGCCAACGCTATTTGTTGGTGTTCCAACCATGTATAACTATTTATACCGCCAGGACGGTCATGAGGAAGCGATGAAGTCGGTGAGGATTTGTATATCAGGCGGTGCGTCCATGCCTGTTGCTTTACTTCACGGTTTTGAAGAAAAATTCGGTGTCACGGTGCTAGAGGGTTATGGATTATCAGAGGCTTCTCCAGTGACGGCATTCAATCCCCTTGATGGAAAAAGAAAACCAGGCTCGGTCGGCACTGATATTATGAATGTGAAAAATAAGATCGTGAATGAACTTGGAGAGGAAGTTGGACCAAACGAAGTCGGAGAACTGATCGCAAAAGGGCCAAACATTATGAAAGGCTATTATCAAATGCCAGAAGACACAGAAGCAGCACTGAAAGATGGCTGGCTGTACACAGGAGATTTGGCAAGGAGAGATGAAGACGGATATATTTATATCGTCGATCGAAAAAAGGACATGATTCTCGTTGGCGGGTATAATGTCTATCCAAGAGAAGTAGAAGAAGTGCTTTATCAACATGAAGCTGTAGCAGAAGCCGTTGTCATCGGTGTGCCCGATCCAAACACAGGAGAGGCTGTTGTCTGCTACATTTCCCCTAAGAAACATGCTCACATCAATCAAGAAGACATCATCACACATTGTTCACGCTATTTGGCGAAATATAAGCAGCCCCAAACGATCCATTTCATTGATGATATTCCAAAAAACACGACTGGTAAAATTTTAAGAAGAGCGCTAAAGGATAAGTACCAAGCAGAAACAAGTAAATAAAAAAAGAGTCTCTTCTTATGAGGAGGCTCCTTAGCGTGTAGACAAACCCTCGCATTCTTTGTCAGTCCTGCGTGCTTGGTTCACATTCGCTCCGCGCCTCCTAGACTGCAAAGGTTTTCTATCACGCTGAAAAGAAGACAAGGGGATAAAATAAAGTTCATTTTATCCCTTTGTCAACAATCTAGGGAGTCTCTTATGAAGAGGCTCCTTTTTGAATCGCTTCTTGTACCTGTTTTCGAAAGGAATTTGACTGTTTTTGATTTAATTCATAATAGGTGCCGTCTACTAAAAAAACAACTTGAGAGCGGTTGGTCCATAGCTGAAAAGAAGTGCCATTTGTCCGTCCGAACATGACCTTGGCAATATAATCTGGCTTCTTTACATTCTTTTTGAGATGGCTGCTTGTTTGTTTCCCTTTGTTTAATTGTTCAATTAGATCCTCAGTTGTATCTTTATCATCTATTTCATAAGAAATGGACTGGTTCGTCGGTGAAAGCAATAATTTCTCTGCTCGATTTTCATCGAAGATGTCACTTGTCCGGCTGAACACATAAAAGAAGGTAATCAGTAAAAGCCCAAAGATCACAATTCCTGCAAGGATTTTCTTCATGATGAACCTCCAACTCACTTTTTTATAGCTAGTTTCTCCGATTTTTGAACAGCATAATCATTTTTTTCACTCAAGCTTTTTCAGATAGGGCATGCTATGATGGAGCCACATGAGACGGGTTCTAAACAAAAACGTGCGTGATTACAATAGAGAGAGAAATGGAAAGGAGGCTGACCAGTGCGAGTACGCAAATGGGTAGCTCTTGCAACGGTAGCATACATATTGTACGGTCTTTTTATTTATTCTTACTTATTTCTAATGGGGGATTCATCTGTCCCTGACAGTGTGAAAGGGACAAGTGCAGACCCGCATACATTTATGACAAGCAATGAGCTTTTGATCAGTGGAAATTACTCGAACATTCGTAACCTGTTGTACTTTATGACAATTCCTTTAGATTGGTATGTCTTTTTCCTTTTGCTCATTTCAGGGTTTTCAAGGAAATTAGCAGATTGGAGCTTGGCAGCAGCTCGTTTTCACCTTTTGAGCAAACTTGTGTATGTGTTTGTGCTGTCACTTTTGACGATGCTGATCACATTGCCGGTCAAGTGGGTGAGCTACCAGTTGTCCTTGTACTACGGTGTTTCAGCACAAAGCACGACAAGTTGGCTAAAAGACCAAACGCTTGATTTTTGGATTCAATATCCACTGCTTGTTCTATGCGCCATTGTGTTCTTTTGGCTCATTCAAAAGAAAAGGAAATATTGGTGGCTGTATGCTTGGTGTTTAACCGTTCCAGTTACACTATTTCTCTTCTTTATACAGCCGGTCGTTATTGATCCACTCTACAATGATTTTTACCCATTGAAGGATCAAGCGCTTGAGAAAAAGATATTAACTCTTGCAGAGAAAGCACATATTCCAGCAGATCATGTATATGAAGTCAACATGTCAGAGAAAACAAACACGATGAATGCTTACGTCACAGGAATTGGTGAAAATAAGCGTATTGTTTTGTGGGATACGACACTTCAAAAGCTGAAAGACCGTGAAATCTTATTTATCATGGCGCATGAGATGGGACATTACGTGATGAAGCATGTGTATATCGGTTTAGCAGGATATTTAGTGTTGTCTCTGGTTGGATTTTTTGCCATTGACCGTCTTTATTTTTCCCTTTACCAAAAAGGCGCTTCTCCATTTCGTCTGAAGGCACCACATGACGTTGCTGCTCTTCCGCTTCTGTTGATCATTGTATCTATGCTGTCATTTGCTGCTTCTCCTTTTACAAATGCTGTGTCAAGACATCAAGAACGTGCAGCTGATGAATATGCCGTGAATTTGACAAAGGATGGAGAGGCGGGGGTAACGTCATTTCAAAAGCTTGCAAAATCAGGGCTTTCCCAAGTCAATCCGCCACTTTTAGTGAAAATATTCCGCTATGGACACCCGACGATGATGGAGAGAATCATCGATATGGAAAAAGCCGCAAAAAAAGAGGAAACATCGAAAAAGCAATAAATAAAAAATCCGGCTCAGTTCGCCGGATTTTTTTGTCACACTTATTTTAGTTAGAAGCCGCTTGAACGTTAATTAATCCTTTTCCATAATAGAACGAATTACCAAGCGGTGTTGCCGTATTTTCTAAGCGCTGACGAACCTGAGACGTTGATAGATTCGGATACTTAGAAAGGATAAGCGCTGCTGCTCCTGCTACATGAGGAGATGCCATTGATGTTCCCGTATAAGACGTATATCCACTGCTTGGTACTGTACTTAAAATCGATGTACCAGGTGCAGAAACATCTAATTCAGGACCTGCGCTAGAAGACGAGTTTCTGACATTGTTGCTGTTCACGTTGGCAACAGCAATTGTAGAGTCGTATTTTGCAGGATAGCCTACGGTGCTAGTAGAGCCAATTGAACCTGAATTCCCTGCTGCGGCAACGACAACTACTCCGCGGTTATTCGCTGTGTCTACAGCATTTTTAAGCGCTGTGGAGCCGTTTGGTCCGCCTAAGCTCATATTGATGACATCCATGTTATTGGCAACAGCCCATTCAATACCGCTGATAATCCAGCTGTATTGTCCATCTCCGTTTCGATCTAACACTTTAACGGCATACAAGGAGGCGCTCGGCGCAACCCCAAGAACACCAATCGTGTTATCAAGGGCAGCAATGGTTCCGGCTACGTGAGTTCCGTGTGATTGAAAGTCTTGTGTGGCATTTGGCTCTGAAGGGACGAAGCTAGCACCGCCTGCAACATTTAAGTCAGGGTGTGCGGCGTGGATTCCAGTATCAAGGACAGCTACTTTGACGTTAGAACCTTTATAACCTTGAGCGTGTACGGCTGGAGCTTTGATTTGAGGGATACCATAAGGGACGGTTTGGGCATATGCTTCTGCTTTGTGGTCTTCTTCTACATAAGCAATGCTAGGGTCGTGTTCAAGTTTTTTTGCGGCTTGTTCAGACATCTTCACTTGTGCAGCATTAATGAGGCGGTATTGTTTTTCTAATTTCCCACCATTTTGTGTCACTGCTTGTTTCTTAGAGCTGTTTGTGGTGGCAGAAGCTTTAAAGCCAACGATATAGCTTTTTTCGCTTTCTGACTTTGAGGCAGTCTCGGCATTTGCCATCGAGCCTCCAAACCCTGCTGAAAACAGAAGAGGGACAGCCAATAAAACACTTGTCATCACATTTTTCTTTTTCACGCACATTCCACATCCCTTTTTCTTATTTCAGAATAATCATCCGTAGTCTATTAGAATGATCCGTTTGATTATTCTGTATTTTCAGTTTAATAGAGATAGGCAAATAAGAGTAGGCCCGAATTTTTGTGGAAGTCCTAGCGAAAAATAGGGAATTAAGTCGCTTGGAAATGATGGTAAAATATGTTTATTCTATATTTCCAACGGTTTCCTATTAAAAAGGAATCGTGCTTTTTTTCTCATGATCTATTTGAGGATAAACATTCGATACCCGAAATGCCATAAAATGGGTAGAAAAGGCTATCATCTATTTCGAATTTCGATATAAAAAAATATTATTTTATCATTGTTTTTGACATGAAAAAGAACCTGCTATGAAAACAGGTTCTTTAAGAAGGGGCAGATTGTGTTAAATGGCTGACCACGTTGTAATCGTTCACCTTCCATTCACCATCTGTCCATTCCACATAATTTAAGCAGGCATTCTCAAGCCTTGTATCCTTAATACCCATATGTTCGTCAGCTAGTGAGGTGAGTAAGGCATGGATGGCAGCACCGTGTGCTACGATTAGTACCCGTTGATCTGGGTAGGTTGCCCTCACTTTTTCAATACCTTCTAGCATTCGATCTTGAAGTGCCGATAATGGTTCCATATTTGGATACTGTTTATTCGGAAACAGCTTCTGACGTTCCTCAAATGACATGCCTTCAGCGTCGCCATAGTCACGTTCAATAAAATCGTCCATGATTAAGAGCGGTGCATGTACATGCTGTAAAATCAAATGAGCTGTTTCTTTTGCCCTTGATAGCGGACTGGAAATGACAACATCCCAGTGGGCATCTTTTAAGTAAAGACCGGTTTGTTCCGCTTGCCATTTACCAGTGTCATTTAAAGGGATATCTGTTCGTCCTTGAATTCGTTTCGCTGCATTCCAATCGGTTTCTCCGTGTCTGACTAGGCAAATTGCTGTCAATCAAATCCCGCCTTTTCTATCTTTTCCTCTATTATACTAAAATAGAAGAAGAATGACTGGATCAGTGATTTGTCAGACTCGTTAAGGACTCGACCGAACTTGCCACTTGGGACACTGTTTGTTTGACTTCTTTCAATTCGTTTAGGAATGTTTGCAAATCTATTTCAATTTTTCCGTTTTGGTTTTTGCTTAAGTTCATGCTGCTGACGATATCATCGAATAGCGAGTTGATTTGGGTCATTTTTTCTTTACTGTCTGTCACAAGTAAATTCACATCAGCAATATGCTGTGACACAATGGCGATTTGTGAATTTGTGTTGTTGACGAGCTCAGATACAGTTGAAACCGTTTTCTTTGTATCCTCTGATAATTTGCGAACCTCATTTGCAACGACAGCAAAGCCTTTGCCATGTTCACCTGCTCGAGCTGATTCGATTGAAGCGTTTAAAGATAGTAAATTCGTTTGCTCCGCAATACCTGTGACGATCCCAAAAATTTGTTCAATTTGTTTCGCAATTTCTTCTAAGCGTTTAATTTCTGTTTCAATCTTTGTCATACTGCCGTCAATTTGGTTCATCTGCGTCTGCTGAATTTCTAACTCTTTTTTACCGCCAATTGATTTCTCTTCAACTTGTGCTGAAATCTTTGTGCCAGCCTGTGACATATCCGCCATCTCATCAGATTTTGATACAAGTTTGTCCACTGCATTTGTTGTATTTGAGAAGAGAGAAGCAAGTGAATTAGATGTTTCTGTAATTTTTGTATGAAGCTCTTTTTGCTGTAGTTCTGCTTCATCACGAACTTTAGAGTATTCATTTTGGAACGTATCTAGGACAAGCTGTTGCTCTAGATTTAAAATTTTCGTCGTCGCCTTCACTGCCGTCTGATATTCTTTGAAATCTTGGATATGCTGGGCAAATAAATCCATTATGGATAGCAATAGGTCTTGGAAGGCTGCCATATACCATTTAGGTTGAAGTCCAATTCTTAAATGAACTTGTGCAATTTTAATTCTTTTGGCCACATAAGATTCGTCAATCACACCGGCAAACATTTCACTAATATGAATGCGTAGTGTTTTCTTTAGACGCTCGACTGAGCTGTTATCTTGAATGATGTGCATCAAGGAAGACTCGACTTCTAGGTTTTTATAAAATTTATCGACGATATGTTCAATTTCATCTTGAACGATTGGATTCAGCTGTTTCAAGATAAAAAGGTCTTGCTGCGTCAAATCAATCATTTTAATTTGTTTGGCAATGTCCGTATTCTCCGGAAAATTGATTCGTTTTATCCCATCATCCTGCTGTGTGAAAAAAGCAGTGTTTTTCTTTTTACTCTCTTTTTTAAATAACAATGTGTTTGTCCCCCCATAATCATCACAAATATCAGACTTTATGTTTTTTATCGGATAATTTTGGTTTTATTAAAGGGAAAACAGTGAAATTTTACTGTTCTTTATATGACCTTTTTAGTGGTTTTTTAGCCGGACCTTCTACTACTTCTCCCGTAATGGAGAAGCGAGACCCGTGACAAGGACAGTCCCACGTGCGGTCACTATTATTCCACGCGACTTCACAGCCTAAATGAGTACAGGTTGTATCGACAAGAAAGATATCGCCGTCCTCTGACTTAAATGCGCCACATTTTTTATGCTCATAAGACACAATCCCGCCTTCACCCGGTTTTAAATCATCAATTGTTTGATCAGCTCGTTTTAATTTACCGCTGATTAGCTTCGCTGCAACATTGGTGTTTTCTTTGATAAAGTCTTTTACGAATGCGTCTGACACGAGTCTTGATGGAGTAAAGATGGATTCGTAAGGATTCGATTTTCCTTCGATCAAATCTCCGATCAGTGTCGCTGCTACGTGGCTTGTGGTCATGCCCCATTTTCTAAAGCCTGTTGCCACAAAAATATTCGAATGATGTGATGTCAGGCGGCCAATGTAAGGGATTTGATCCATTGTGACCATATCATGCGTGGACCAACGGTAAAGGACTTCCGTTATGCCAAGGGTGGTTTCTCCAAACTTTTCTAGTGCTTCATAGTGTGCGGATTCATCTCCGCCTTGTCCGGTTTTATGGCCTTGTCCACCGATGAGCACGACATCTTCTCCATGGAATTTCGCCGTTCTTAATGAATGGGCAGGCTGATCAATTCCTAAGTACATGCCGTCTGGAAGCGGTTTTTTTGTTTTGGCTGCGACGACATAAGATTGCTCAGGATGGATTCGCGTGAAATACAGTCCTTTGCCATCGTAAAAAGGAAAGTGTGAGCATGAAATGATAGAGCGCCCCATCAGATGATGACCACTTTTTGTGATGACAGCAGGGTGTTTTCCTTCTTTTACATCGACTGCCGTTGTCTGTTCAAATATGCGCACGCCTCGGTCAATGAGCTGATCGATCAGTGCATGAAGATAATGAAGAGGATGAAATTGTGCTTGCTGCGTCATGGCGAGGGCTACCTTGATGCCAGCATCAAACGGGAGCGCTGTTTTCCATTCGCGATCGATACCGAGCTGTTTGTACGCATCTAATTCCTTCCTTAACTTTTTGACGCCGTTTTCTTCTGTTGTATAAAGGTAAGCATCTTTTACCTCAAGCTGACAATCAATGTCATACTCTTTCACACGTGCTTGGATGAGCTCCTTTGCTTTTTCATTTGCTTCTACATATAAACGGGCTTTCGGCATACCAATATGCTGAATCAGCTCATGATAGTACACATCATGCTGGGAAGTAATTTTCGCTGTCGTATGTCCAGTGGTTCCTTGCAATACTTGATCAGCATCTATGATGATGACATCCAGTCCGCGTTCTGTCATTTCAAATGCAGTAGCGATACCGGTAATACCGGCACCGACAATGATGACATCTGCTGTAAGATCTTCGCTGACAGTAGGAAAAGAGGGCTTCTCACTATCAGCTAGCCATAACGACTTTGCTTGTTCCGATCCTTTATGTTCTTGTTCCATGTTGTCGCCTCCAGTCACTTGTTGTGTATAATTTTTCCACGATGCTGAAAATCATACATTTTAGTGAAAACAAGAGCGAAATACATAAAAAAATGAGCAACACATAAAAATAAACGAGATAAAAAGGAAGGAGTGGACTGACGTGTCAACAAAGCAGCCAAAGAAAACGTTACCGCCTCAGCATCAGAACGAACGTCCAGGACTTGAATATAAAATGAACCCTAGACCTATCTTTGATCGAGAGGTGCAAGGCAAAAAGCTGACAGGGAAAACGGCGATTGTCACAGGTGGAGACAGCGGGATTGGAAGAGCAGTATCTGTCTTATTTGCGAAAGAAGGAGCCAATGTAGCGATTGTTTATTTGAATGAACATCGTGATGCGGAAGAAACGAAGGACTATATTGAAAAGATGGGAGGCCGCGTCATTTTAATATCAGGTGACCTAGGGGATGAAGCTTTTTCAAACGAGGTCGTCAAACAAACAAAAGATGCTTTCGGTTCGATTGATATTTTGGTCAACAACGCAGGTGAACAGCATCCGCAAAAAAGCATTGAACAGATTACCTCTCACCAGCTTCTTCGGACATTTCAAACGAATATATTTGCCATGTTCTATTTAACAAAAGCGGTGCTCCCTCATTTAAAGAAAGGAAGCAGTATTATTAATACAGCATCGGTCACTGCTTATAAAGGTCATGAAACCTTAATTGATTATTCATCGACAAAAGGGGCGGTTGTAACGTTTACAAGATCATTATCTCTATCTCTTATCAAACAAGGGATTCGGGTAAATGGGGTAGCGCCTGGACCGATTTGGACACCGCTGATTCCATCCACATTTACGGAAAAGGAAGTGTCTGAATTTGGTGGAGATGTCCCAATGGAGCGGCCTGGTGAGCCAGTAGAGTTAGCACCGAGTTATTTATTTTTAGCGAGCGAAGACTCTTCTTATATGAATGGACAAATGATTCATGTGAATGGCGGAACCATATTAAATGGATAAAAACAAAAAACTTGCGGTAAAGAGACAAGTTTCTGTCTCTCTGCCGCAAGTAAAATCATCATGATTGATGTAAGCAATGTTCTGCATATTGAGCTGACAGGTCATTAAAACGCTTTTCATCACGCTGATCTAGAGCCTTGTCAATCTCTTCTCTAAGGAAGGTTAAGCGCTGTTTATAAAGCGCCTCATCTAAAACCATTTGAATATAAATGTCTAAAATAGTAACGCCATTCTCTTCGGTTTTTTGGGTGTTGCGGGACTTCATGAGCTCAGCATACGTTTTTTTCTCTTTCATAAAGAATCCCCCCGATGCCTTTTTTATAGTATATGGATTGGCGGAGAAAAAATCAACAAGAATTTATAATTTTTAGACAATTTATTTTTGAGCCATATCGACACCCCTTGTCCAGTCGACAAGATGCGATATATCTTTAAAAATGGCTTTTAGATAGATCGAATGTACTAAATAACATGATAAAAAGATAATTTTAAATAAATATTGAAAAAATCCTGTCGTTTCTTATACGTTGGTGATAGATTAATAGTATCTAAAATAACCAAAAATTAACACAGGAGGAAATGAAGTGTCAGGAATTAGTGAAACACCATTAGATTCATACGTCATTAATCAAACAACAATGGCGGTCCTTCCGGTTGAAGAAGGAAAACGAGTATATTCAAGAGTGATCGAAAGAGAGACAAGCTTTTACGTTGAATTAAAGCCGCTGCAAATTATAGAACGCAGTTGCAGGTTCTTTGGCTCAAGCTATGCAGGCAGAAAAGCGGGAACATATGAAGTAACAGGTATATCACACAAGCCTCCCATCGTGATTGACTCATCCAATCATCTGTATTTCTTCCCAACCTATTCATCCAACCGCCCTCAATGCGGATGGATTCCCACAAATACATTCATATCTTTCAGGAATCATCCCTCGGAGACACGGTTGTTACTTTTACAAATGAGCAATCGGTCAAACTAGATGTCTCATATAAGTCATTTGAGAGTCAGGTACACCGAACAGCGTATCTCCGAACGAAATTTCAAGATCGACTTGATGGAGGTCTTCCTAAGAAACAAGAATTTATGCTGTATCCAAAGGAACAGCAGCTCAACCTTGTGTATGATTTTATCTTAAGAGAACTTCGTAATCGTTATTAGTGAGAGACCAGCGGCAGACAGCCGCTGGACTGCTTACTCATCGCCATCATTTTTTTGCAGAAAAAACCATTGATTATCGTATAAAAAAATATATAATTTATCTATATTATATAATTTTTTATATAACGAAAGGGGTCATGGGGATGATGTATGAAGAACTGGATACGCCGGCACTACTCATTGATAAACGGGTGATGATGGAGAATGTAGCGGCGATGCAGCAATACGCAGACCGTCAGCATGTCAAATTGCGCCCTCATACGAAAACTCATAAAACGCCTGCACTTGCCAAGCTGCAGGAAGAGAAAGGT
This sequence comes from Bacillus sp. iso_77, assembly GCF_056173625.1. NCBI lineage: Bacteria > Bacillati > Bacillota > Bacilli > Caryophanales > Bacillaceae > Bacillus > Bacillus sp. iso_77. The sequence continues at coordinate 1,029,157 of NZ_CM149683.1, forward strand.
GCATCTGGCATTACGGTAGCGAAAGTAGGAGAGGCTGAAGTAATGGCAGCCCATGGGCTAAAGGATATTTTTATCGCCAATCAAATTGTAGGTGAGATTAAACTCAAGCGGATTCGTAAACTGGCAGAGTCGATACAGATTTCATTCGGTATAGATTGTGTTGAGCATGTGAAGCAGATTGAGCAAGTCTTTTGTGAATCAGAGAAAAAAGCGGAGGTTTTAATTGAGATAGAGGTTGGAGAGGGAAGGTCTGGTGTCATTGAAGAACGTGATTTCTGCCACATATTAGAGGCGATTCAAACAAGTGATGCCGTTCATTTAAAGGGGATTTTTTCTCATGATGGTCATACGTATCTAGCGGAAAGTAAAGCACATTGCCGGACATTATACGAGGAGGCTGTTAATCGAACGCTCCGTTTTGCACAGATTGCAGAAGAAGCTGGTATGCCGATAGAGGTCGTCAGTATTGGATCAACACCGCCATTTTTATTTCAATTTGATATTCCAAAAGGAGTCACTGAAATACGGCCAGGCACATACATCTTGATGGATGCTTCCCAGTCCAATGTAATCGGCACATATTCGCATTGTGCAGCTTCTGTGCTGACGACGGTCATTAGTAAACCGACAGAGCGCCGGGTGATTACAGATGTAGGGGCCAAGGGGCTGACGGCACAAACGCGTACAAAAGGGCTGACCAAAACAGAGGGCTTAGGCAAAGTGAAAGAATATGATGATGTATTTGTTTCAAGCGTATTTGACGAGCATGCCATTATCTATCATGAAGGCTTTCGTCAAAGTGTACAGATCGGTGAGAAGGTGCAAATGATTCCGAATCACATCTGTCCTGCTGTGAATCTTCATGAAAAAGCATACCTCATTCAAGATGGCAAGGTGGTAGAAGAGCTGGAGATTGCTTGTAAAGGAAAGCTGCAATAAATGGGTAGGATCATAGAGGGTGTTGCCGCTATGCAGAGCAGAATATAAGGTAGCTTCCATGCTAAGAAAGATCATCATTTGAAATCCATACATCTAAGGAAAAGGCGCCGAAAGGGGTCTTTTTTATTTGAGAAAAAATGACGAAGATGAAATAGATTGAAACCAAATGTGCCTTTCTGGTCGTCTATTGACTGTATCATCATGAAATGGCAGGGAAATGTGAACCATTAGAAGGATTTTCATTCATTTCCGCATAAATCACAGAAGTGATACATGCGGTCTGTTACAATAAAAATAAGTCATTTCTTACAAGGTGTTCGTATGAGGTAAAAGTTGATCATATTTGACCGATATGAACAAATGGGAAAGAGAAATGGGGGCCCTGTATGAAAAAACGATGGCATTTGATGCTGCTATTTACCGTGACAGTGACACTACTCACGGCCTGCAATCAAGCAGGTCAGCCGCCTTCAAAACAAAACACAAAAGAAGCTGCGTATGAACAATGGGTTCAGCGTTATATGGATGAGTTAAATGAAGCATATGAAAACATGACCGATCAATTTATTTCGGATGGACATGGAAAAATTCAAGTAAATGAAAAATTGACAAAAGCGACGAAAGCATTCGACCGTGTCATTCAAAAAGGGCTTACTCATCAAGAAGTGCCAGCTGTGTATCAAAAGGCAGACAAACAATTAAAGACAGGTCTTGCTTCATTTGAAAAAGGAATTAGCAAGGTAGAGCAGCTGTTAAAGCGTCCTGATCAAGAAAAGCTGTTTATGTCAGCTACTCAACATTTTCAAGATGGATTGCAAGAGACAGCCTCTTTCATTGAAGAAGTGGGAAACGTTCAGCAATCACAATGAAAAGCCTGGAAGGGAGACTTCCAGGCTTTTTTAGATGTGCAGTGTTTGCTTTAATCGGCGTACACCTTCTTGAATCATGGCTTCATCCGTACAGGCAAAACCAAGCAGCAACCCTTTCCTTTTGCTTTCATAACAATAGGGGCTTAATGGATAAATGCCGACACCTGCCGCTTTTGCGGCCTCAATCGTGCCTTGTTCATCAAAGTCTGATGTTCCTTCCAAAAAGACGTGAAGGCCTGTATCGGTTCCATATAAACGGAAGTGTTTGTCAAAGTGATGTGTCAAAAGAGCATCCATCATCGCTGCCTGCCGTTTTTTATACACCTGTCTCATCCGCCTGACATATCGCGTAAACTCTCCTTCTCTGAAAAAAGAGGCAAGAGTGATTTGCTCCATGATCGGCAGCTGTCTTTGAATAAGTGATTGCAGTGCAGCGATTTCTTTAATGACTGCTTTGGAGCCGATGATGGCAGCAAGGCGGATGCCTGGAGCAAGTACCTTGGAAAAACTGACAATATAGATCACATGATTGGGTGCTTCTGAAAATAAAGAAGGAAGCGGTCCGCCATGATAACGATAATCCCCATCAAAATCATCTTCTAATATGTAAGATTGAGCCTTCGCAGCAAACTGCAGCAGCTCCCGTCTTCTATTGACGCTCATACAGACACCGGTTGGCCGCTGATGAGAGGGCGTTACAGCGATCAGCTTTGTACGTTCTGGCAATGTATTCACCATCATTCCTTCTTCATCGACTGGTGCGGGGTAAATAGTCATTTCGCGATGTAAAAAGGACAACCTAGCTCCAGGAAAACCAGGATCTTCAACAGCTACTGTATCTCCTTTTTTGAGCATGACTTGTGAAATTAAGTCAATGGCTTGCTGTGTGCCCCCTGTTAACACGATTTGGTCTTCTTCTATATCAATGCCGCGTTCAACCGATAAGTATTGGCGAATTTCAGAACGCACTTCCCATAATCCATGCGGAGAAGAATAGCCCCAATCTTTCATATTTAAGCGCTGTAATGCTTTTAGAAGCGAGCGTTTCCATATGTTTTGAAAATGGTCGTCGATGGCTGGTTCTTGATGGCGGAAATCAATCTCAAGTGTGTCATGAAATTGATTGGCCGAGAGCCAGTGATCCATTTGTTTCTCAGCCTCGTCAAAGTGAGGTCTTGTCGGAAGTGCAAAAGGCGGTTCGTTTTGATGTGGGGGAGAAGCAGCATTGTGATCACTTGAAATGACCTTTGTTCCGCCTCTTCTAGAGGTGCTGACATAGCCTCTTGCCAGCAGTTCATCATAGGCAAGCTGTACGGTGGATCGAGATACGTTGAGCTCTTGTGCTAATACTCTTGACGGAGTCAACTGATCATCAGGATTCAGTGTGTTTGTATGAATTTTTTGAATGATGCCATTGACGATTTGCTGCCAGAGCGGGATAGAGCTGGAACGGTCTAAATGAATGTACACAGTGCACCTTCTTTCCTTTGTCATGTCATCATGATGATGACATGGAATTATGGATTGGTCAATAGCTTCATTTTTGGATGTGGGAAGAAATCCAAATGATGTGTACACTGGTTCATATCATTTACACAGAGGAGAGAGTCCCATGATTCCTGCATCAAAAGAAGAAACAGCACAGCTATCTATGATTCCGTTTGTATTCGTTTTATTTAGCCTTTTTATGATTACAACAGCAGTGAACCTGCAAGTCCCTCTTTATACGGAATATGCAGAGCAGGCAGGATACGGAAAGGCGTCAACAGCTCTGGTGTTTGCTGCGTATGTTTTCGGACTGATTCCAGTATTACTGTTACTTGGCGGAATGTCTGACCGGGCTGGACGAAAACCGATTTTATTGATCGCTCTTTGCTTTTCATTATGTGCCACCCTGCTCATGATCGTGCATCCGACCATACAAATGCTCTTTGTCGCCCGGCTGCTGCAAGGAGTGGGACTTGGGTTAAGTGTTGGCACATGTACTGCCTACTTGATTGCTTTATATCCAGAGAAATCGGGCTGGATCCCAACGTTTATCGCATTATGCAGTTCGATTGGATTTGGAGGAGGTGCTCTTTTTACAGCGATTCTTTCTTTTGAGCAAGTGTCACTGACGCCTCTTAGCTATTGGATTGTGTTGGTCTTGATTATGTTGACGATTGTTGCTGTATTCTTTTTGGTGCCGCCTGTACAAGGGGAGGCAAGTAAACCGCTAATGAACATGCCGAGGTTTCCAAAAGGGACAATGCCTGCGAACATAGCTATTGCTATCGCATGGTCTGTGTGCGGTCTTGTCATTTCGATTTTGCCAGCACAGCTTAAATTAAATGGCTATGAATTGTGGGTAGGCCCGGCGCTGTTTTTTATTAATATGGCAGGTGTTCTGATGCAGCCTTTTGTCCGAAAGATGAATAGCAGTGCAGCGCTTCGTATCGGTTTTATTTGTCTTCCGTGTGGATATGGCCTGCTGTTATTCGGTGCTAATAGCGGGTCCATTTTCCTTGTCCTTGCTGGAACTCTTTTAGCGGGCACAGCTTGCTATGGATTTACTTACTTAGGCGGTCTCCAGCTGATTGTTGAGAAAGGGAAGAAGGAAGCGGCTAGAGCCGTTGCTGGATATTACTTGTTTGCGTATCTAGGTCTTGGCATACCAAGTGTGTTCGTTGGTCTCTTTGCTGATATGTACGGTACTCAGACAGTGTTAACGCTCTTTTTCATGCTCGTGCTGGCTGCCTGCCTGATCTTACTTAGTTTAAGTTTCAGAGAGAGGCAAAAGTGAAATGGATTCTTTCTCTTTCCTCTCCAATTCGTTTAAAATAAAGACAGAAGAGGGGGAGGGAAATGAAAAAAGTACAGCTAAATGGTGCGATGTGCAGATCACAAGAGGAGCTTCATGATCAACTAAAAACAGTGTTACAACTTCCTGATCATTACGGGAAAAATCTTGATGCCCTTTGGGACTGTTTAACAGGAGAAGTGAGCTTGCCTTTAGAGCTCACGTGGATTCATTATCAAGCAAGCAAAGACGAGCTTGGTGATTATGCAGAGAATTTGCGGCAGTTATTACAAGAAGCTGAAGAGGAACTGCAGGGGCAGTTTCAATTGAATATTGAAGCGTAAAAAGCAGCTGATTCCAAAAGCTGTTTTTTTATGCGGTTTTCACCCTCATTCTACTATTGAATATTTCACTAAATATGATAATATATGAACTGTCGCTTAATTGATAATGATAATCATTTGTGGCAGAGAGCTTGATAGAAAGTGTGAACCCTGTATGAAGTTGTACCAATTAAGTTTGTTGTTTTTGTGTTTGGCATGTGCGTCGCTGTTTGTCGGGGTACAGGACCTGTCTCTTTTACAGTTGTTTCATCTATCAGATGAACAAATGAACACCTTATTTTCAAGTCGCATCCCGCGGCTAATGAGTATTGTGCTTGCTGGCATGAGCCTGAGCTTATGCGGTTTTATCATGCAAAGCATGACGAGAAATAAATTTGTCTCTCCAACGACTGCAGGAACAATGGATTGGGCCAAGCTGGGTATTTTAACCGCCATGCTTGTTTTTACACAGGCAAGCCCACTGATGAAAATGGCGAGTGCGTTTTTATTTACGTTAGCTGGCAATCTATTATTCTTAAAAATTTTACGCCATATTAAGGTGAACGATACGATCTACGTACCGTTAGTCGGCTTAATGTTTGGCGGAATTGTTAGTTCAATTTCCACGTTTATAGCCTATAAATATGATTTGATCCAAAACGTATCCGCATGGCTGCAAGGGGATTTTACTCTTATTGTTCAGGGGCGTTATGAACTGCTCTATGTGAGTGTTCCTCTATTGATCATCGCGTATTTATATGCTGACCGCTTTACAGTGGCTGGTATGGGTGAGAGCTTTGCCGTCAATTTAGGTTTAACGTATAAACGTGTCATGGCAGTTGGTTTGGTGATTGTTTCGATGATTACTTCTGTAACGATTTTGACTGTTGGCATGCTGCCATTCCTCGGCTTAATCATTCCGAATATTGTATCGATCTACCGAGGGGATCACTTGAAAAAGAGCCTGCCGCATACGGCTTTATTAGGGGCCATTTTTGTGCTCATATGTGATGTACTCGGACGGGTGATCATTTATCCATATGAAATATCTGTCGGGCTTATGGTTGGCATCATTGGAAGTGCGATCTTCCTGTACATGTTATTAAGGAGGAAGCGCTATGCATAAGAAACGAACATTATTTCTCATTGCAGCCATTGCAGCCGTATTCGTTGTCATCTTCGTCACCTTTCAAATGGGGTACTGGGAGTACACAGTGCCGAGCCGTTTAAAAAAGGTGCTTGCCATGACTTTGACAGGAGGCGCGATTGCCTTTTCCTCTGTTGTGTTTCAAACATTGACCAATAACCGAATCTTAACGCCAAGCATTTTAGGGTTAGACGCGCTTTACTTGTTTTTGCAAACGGCGATTATTTATCTTTTTGGATCGACCAATATGATGATCGCGAATAAGAACCTGAATTTCTTTCTCTGCGTTGGATTAATGATTCTTTTTTCTGTGCTGCTCTATACGGTCATGTTCAAACGCAAAAACAAGCATATTTTCTTACTCCTGCTTGTCGGGATTGTGTTTGGAACATTGTTCAAAAGTCTTTCTTCCTTTATGGAAATGCTCATTGACCCGAATGAATACCAAGTCGTACAGGACAAGTCCTTTGCCAGCTTTAATCACATGAACACAGATATTTTACTCTTCGCTTCTCTTTTATTTGCGGCACTTTGTCTTTATATATGGACCTTCCGCGCGAAATTAGATGTCATGTCATTAGGAAAGGAACAGGCTGTGAATCTTGGGATTGACTATGACGGGATCACAAAAAAGATGCTGATCGTCATTGCCGTCCTTGTTTCGATTGCGACGGCCCTCGTCGGCCCGATTACGTTTCTTGGCTTACTCGTCGTAAATGTGGCAAGAGAGCTGTTTCGTACATATCGGCACACGTACTTGCTATTAGGCTCGTTTTTCATTAGTGTCATTGCGCTTGTAGGCGGGGAATTTCTTGTGGAAAAGGTATTTACGTTTCAAACACCGCTTAGTGTGCTAATTGATTTAGTCGGCGGACTGTATTTTATTTATCTACTTTTAAAGGAGAGTCGTTCATGGTCGTGATGAAGGGAGTCAGTAAGACATATAACGGAAAAACAGTGCTTCACGAAACAACTGTCAGTGTAAAAAAAGGACAGCTGACCTCTCTCATTGGTCCAAATGGCGCAGGCAAAAGTACGCTTTTGTCCATCATGAGCCGCCTGATTCAACCTGATACTGGGGAAGCTTATTTAGAGGACAAACCTTATCGTGCTTACTCTCCTCAGGAGCTTGCGAAAAAAATGAGCATCTTGAAGCAGTCGAACCACATGAGTGTGCGTCTGACCGTTCGTGAGCTTGTCAGCTTTGGCCGCTTTCCTTACTCTCAAGGCCGCTTGACAAAAGAAGATGAGAACATGATTGATGTGTCGCTTCAATACATGAGACTCGTCGAAATCCAGCATCAATATTTAGATGAACTAAGCGGCGGACAAAGGCAGAGAGCCTTTATTGCCATGGTGCTAGCTCAGGATACGGATTATATTTTCTTAGATGAGCCTTTAAATAATTTAGATATGAACCATTCAGTTGAAATGATGAAGCTGTTTCAGCAGCTCGTGAAAGATCTTGGAAAAACGATTGTTGTTGTTCTCCATGATATTAACTTTGCATCTGTCTATTCAGATCACATCGTCGCCTTAAAAGAGGGTCAGGTGATCAAAGAAGGAAGCGTTGATGAAGTGATTCAAACAGAAGCACTTGAACACATTTATGACATGCGCATACCGATCGAAGTCATTCGTGGTGAGCGTATTTGCTTATATTTTTCTTAAAAAAATGAAGAGGTGATCAATCATGAAAAAATGGATTTGGATGATAACAGTATTAACAGCGATTGCTGTCCTTGCTGCCTGTGGTAACCAAGGAGAAACAGCGGGAACGAATGAGGAAACCGTAACAGTAAAGGATATGTTGAATAAAGACGGTGTGAAGGTCAAGAAAAACCCGAAAAAAGTCGTCGTCTTTGATATGGGAAGTCTCGATACACTTGATAAGCTTGGTGTCAACGTGACAGCCTTACCAAAACAAGTGATCCCTACATATTTATCTAAATATGAAAGTGACAAATATGAAAATGTCGGCGGGTTAAAAGAGCCAAACTTTGAGAAAATTGCAGAGATGAAGCCAGATTTGATCATAATTCAGCACCGTCAAGCGGATGCATTTGATGAATTTTCTAAAATTGCTCCGACGATTTATATGGATGTAGATAATGCAAACTATATGGAATCATTTAAAAAGAATGCTGAAACATTAGGAAAGATTTTTGATAAAGAAGACCAAGTGAAAAAAGAACTTTCTGCCATTGACCAAAAAGTGACTGCATTAAAGAAACAAGCAAAAGAGTTAAAGAAAAATGGTCTCGTCATTATGGCGAACGACAGCAAAATGACGGCATTTGGTCCTAAGTCAAGATATGGTCTGATCCATGATGTATTTGGCATCACACCAGCAGATCAAAAGCTAGAGCCATCTGATAAACATGGACAAAGCATTTCGTATGAGTATATGGTCAAAACGAACCCAGATTACTTATTTGTCGTGGATCGAGGCGCGGCGATTGGAGAAGAAACGTCTGCGAAACAGCTTGTTGAAAATGATTATGTGAAATCAGTCAAAGCGGTTAAAAACAATCATGTGGTGTATTTAAACTCTGACATGTGGTATTTAGCAGGCGGCGGCCTTGAATCATTGAATGCGATGATTGATGAAGTGAAAAAAGGAATTGAACAAAAGTAATGGATGAAAAGCTGCTTATTTTGAGCAGCTTTTTTATTGTGGATACATAAAAATATGTTGCGTGCAGGAAACTTTCATCAAAATATGTTATAGTGGAACCTACATTGTGAGACTAAGATAGAGTGAGGGTTCGGAAAGGATGAAGGAGAAAACAAGATCAAAAAGAAGGCTAAGACCTTGGGTGAAAGTCGTGCTGTTTATCATGGCATTTGTCATGATCATGGCAGTATCTGTCACAGGATACGCATACTATAAAATTTCAAAAGCGTCGAATAAAGCGCAAGTATCTTTAGAAAGAGGAGAGACCTCGCAAAAGCGTGTGAAAGCTTTTGATCCAGGAAAGGATAGCTTTTCGGTGCTGCTCTTAGGGATTGACAGCCGTCCAGGTGAAACGGTAGACGAAGCAAGAAGTGATGCGGTCTTACTGGCGACGGTGAATCGAACAGACAAAACGATCAAGCTCCTAAGTATTCCTCGTGATTCTTATGTTGATATACCGGGGAGAGGATATGATAAAATTGCTCACGCCCATGCGTTTGGGAGTGCAGATTTATCAGTCAAAACGGTAGAGAATTTGTTAAACATCCCGGTAGACTATGTGATTGCAGGAAACTTTAAGGCGTTTCAAGACATTGTCGATGAGCTAAATGGAATTGACGTAACGATTGAAGATGAAGGCATTGCAAAACAAATGGAAAAGGATTCGAAAGGAAAAGTTCATGTGGAAACCGGCACGCATACGCTCAGTGGTGAAGAAGCATTAGCGTTTGTGAGAACGAGAAAGGCAGATAGTGATCTCATGCGTGGAAAGCGCCAAATGGAAGCACTTCAAGCCATCTTTGAAAAATCCAAATCCATTTCTTCCATACCGTCTTATGACAACATCATTGATACTCTTGGGGATAACGTCTCCACCAATTTATCCATGAAACAGTTGATCGGTCTATTCCCTTTACTGAGTTCATTAAAATCAGTGGATACCATCCAGTTAAAAGGGCACGATTACCAGCCTGGGAATGTGTATTACTTTGAGTTAGATGGACCAGGATTAGAAGAAGTGAGACAAGAGCTGAGAAAACAGCTCGAATTGTCATAATTGAGAAAGAGCCTGCCGCTGTGGCAGGCTTCAGCGTGTAGACAAAACCTCGCATTCTTTGTCAGTCCTGCGTGCTGGTGCTCACGAATGTGAAATTCGCTCCGCGCCAGTACTCGTCCTTTCTAGACTGCAAAGGTTTTCTATCACGCTGAAAAGAAGACAAAGGGCTAAAATAAAGTTCATTTTAGCCCTTTTTCAACAATCTGGAGCCTGCCACTGTGGCAGGCTTTTTTTAATAATAGAGGGTTGCAGGCATCGTTGGGTACCACACACCATTTAAAGCAAGCGCCCAGCCATACACCTTTTGACCTGATTCAATCTTGTCCTTTACCGAAATGAGCGCTTCGTATGAAAAGACTTGATAAGTCTGTCCGGTTTTTTTTGCGACAATGACCGATAGAATATTGTCATTGAATACACTTGGCTCTTCGTCCGTACTCGTCCAAGCAATTCGATTATAGTAATTCATGTTGAAAGGATTTTCGAGTGCTTTCACTTCAAACTTCACTCGTTTTCCAACGATAGAAACCGTTGTATAGGCTACACTTGTTATTTGTGCAGATGCTGCTGGGGCTTGTTTTCCTGTCTGCAGTGGTTCTAATGCTGACACTGTGCTTGGCACAAGTAATCCTGCTGCTAAGGTGAGTGCTGTTATTTTTTTGAACATGATTCGGAACCTCCTAATTTTTGGTATAAAAATCAATTCGCCAACAACTGAAGAGTTCCTTCTATAAATGTAAAATATAACCATATTATTTTCCTGAATGGAGGAAATAATGGGTGAGCATTTCCTCTACACGATGACGTATACGGGGATTAAAATATTTATGCTTTTCTTCATAGCCATTTATCAGAAATAAATATGTCGTAAATCCTTCATCGTGTTCAATTTGCTGTACGTTCATTTTTTCTTTACGTAACTGTTGTTTCAGTTGATAAAGGGCTTTTTGTGCTTCTTTTAATGAAGAGGTGACTAGCTGAATATATGGTTCATTTAGTTTGAATGTTTGATGTTTTTTAAGGTACGTCAAATCACGATTGAGGATGGAGATGACCATTGGAAGAAAGATGGCCTGTTCCATCATCTGAAGCTGTACGCTTGATAATCTCGTCATGTCCATGCCTGCTTTCTTTATTTATAGAACATTTGTTCTTATTTATTATATCGGATGAATTAAAAAATCTCAAGGGGGGCTGAGAGGGATTCATTTGTATATTTTTATGTTTTCCATGTAAAATGAAAGATAGACAAACCTTGAAGGAGTCAAACAAGTTGCCATTATTTCTTTCTATATTTACTCATGAAAATATCACATCATTTTTTGAAAGCTACAAGGCTTTTGGACCCATTGTGGCTATATTACTCCCTTTAATAGAAGCATTTCTACCGTTTTTACCTCTCGTGGCATTTGCGGTGGCCAATGCAAATGCTTTTGGGCTATGGGAAGGCTTTTTATTGACCTGGATTGGTGCAAGTGCAGGGTCTATCCTTGTCTTTTTACTGATCAGAAAATTTGGACAGATGAGGATGCTGAACTTTATTAGCAGACACCCTTCTATTCAAAAGCTAATGCTTTGGGTTGAAAAGCGGGGATTTGGTCCGTTATTTATTTTACTCTGCTTTCCTTTTACACCTTCTGCTGCCGTTAATGTCGTAGCAGGTCTATCAAGAATCAGCGTCTGGCAGTTCTCATTAGCTGCTTTATCAGGGAAGTGTGTCATGCTCTTTATTATTAGTTTTATCGGCTATGACATTTCAGCTTTAGTAAAGAATCCGTTAAGAAGTGTTTTTGCGGTTCTAGTCATTGCTTTATTATGGTATGTTGGAAAGAGAGTAGAAAATAGGTTGAATATTCGGATGAGTCAGCGTGAGGACAAAGGAGGCTCTTAATGAAAAAGAAGCCATTGCTATGGTTCATGATTATTACATGCATTGTCTTGTTGTTCCAAGTAAAGAATTTCATGTTTGTCACGTACAAAGTAGAAGGGGTTAGTATGGACCCGACATTTACAGATGGAACAGAATTATTAATTAACAAGTTCTCGCCAAAACTCACGAAAATTAGCCGGTTTGACTATGTGTTATTTCATGGCCCTAAAAATCAAATCTTGATCAAACGGGTCATTGGACTTCCAGGAGAAACAATCAAATATGAAGATGATCAACTGTTTGTTGATGGTGTAAAATGGAAAGAGCCGTATTTAAAAGAGCAGAAAAAACATAAAATGGGCAACGTCCTAACAGGTGATTTTCAGCTAAAAGCCATCACCGGTCGTCAGAACATACAAAACAATCATTACTTCGTGATCGGAGATAATCGAATACATAGCTTTGACAGCCGGCATTTTGGAACGATCTCAAAGGATCAAGTAGTCGGTGTAAAAAGGAATCATGATGAATAAAAAAGAGCCGCTCTGCTTATGCAAAGCGGCTCAGCGTGTAGACAAACCCTCGCATTCGTTGTCATGTCTGCGCTCCAGTGCTCACGAATGTCAAATTCGCTCCGCTCTGGTGCTCGACCTTCCTAGACTGCAAAGGTTTTCTATCACGCTGAAAAGAAGACAACGGGCTAAAATCAACATCATTTTAGCCCGTTGTCAGATAATCTGAAAGCCGCTCTGCTTATGCAAAGCGGCTCTTTTTATTTAGCGGCTTTATAATCAGTCTGTCTTTTTGCCCAGACATGATGTAAGAAACGAAAAAACGGTGGCAGCATGGCGATGACCAAAATAATTCTAACGACTTGTACAGCCACAACAAATGTGGAATCCTCATGAAGTGTAACAGCTGTTGTGGCCATTTCCGCAATACCGCCAGGCGAAAAAGCAAGAATGGCCGTAATGACAGAAATACCTGTTATTTCTGCGATGGCAATTGAACTGAGAACGGTCGCAGCAATCAATCCGGCTGAGCTGACGACGGCCACAATCAAGGTATTTTTTAGCCCGACAAACATTTGTTTATTCATTTTTGACCCGATGGTTGCCCCTAGAAATACCTGTGACGCAATGTTCGCTTGGGCTGGCCAGTAAGGAATCAAATCATGACCTGTCAAGGCGCCTGCCCCTACTTGGAGAGCCGCCACACCTAACATACTGCCGATCAGCCATGGGGCGGGAAAGTGAAGACGCACGGCTAGGCGTGACATCAGCCATGCCCCTAAAATGAGTGCAGCAGTCCAAGAAATGTTTGATATTGTGAAAACGCCTGATGAGAAGGCGCTGCCTTGGGCGACTACCACATCTGATTGGCTTTTTGTATTTAAATAAAATACCGTAAATGGAATGGTCAGTACGACCATTAACACACGTATCGTTTGTACAAGACTCACTACAGCTGTATTTGCTCCAACCTCTTGGGCGATGCCCGGCATAGCGGAAAGACCGCCGGGGGCAGTGCCGACAAAGCTGGTCAGCATATCTGTTTTACTCAGCTTCCATAAGACAAACCCGGAGAGCATGGCTAATAAAATAGAAAAGACGAGCATGAAACTCACGGGAAGCCAATTTTCAGCGAAAATGTGAAGGACTTTCATGTTCATTTTTTGTCCTAGTTCGATTCCGAGAATGAATTGACCAAGGAGTAGCCATCTGCTGTGAATACGTAAGGTATTCTTTCCTTTACGCTGAAACAGGGCGGGACGGCGCAGGGCAATAAATGCAGCTGTCATTAATGTGCCAATCATCCAGCCGATAGACATCCCTGTTAGAGACAAAAGGAATCCACCTAAACCGCTTACCGCAATCAAAATGAGATCGGTTCGAAGGCTGTTTCCTTGCTTCATCACGTATAAACCTTCTTCCTGTATATTTGTTCAGTAAGTGAAATGTTGTTATCTTCACTATAATACAAAAGTCTCTATAAATAAAATACGAATTTTTTTAGTATTTTCATAAGATTATCTTATGGTTAACTCTGTTAGAAAAGAGATTTTTTTGATATAAATGACATATAATTTTCGCCAAAAACAAATACAATATACAACGATTTTCCCCTATTTTTGTTATCTGTTGACTATCATTTTCAATTACACTACAATGCTTAGTGTGAGGTGATGACATGAAAATTCCTTCTTTTAAATATAACGAAAAGGGATTGAACCGCTTTTTCGGCCCTTTAGAAGGAAGGATTATGGAGATCCTTTATCAAGGTGAGGATATGCCGATTAAAGAGGTACAGCAGAAGCTGTCAGATGAGAAGCCAATTAATTTCAACACGGTCATGACGGTACTCAATCGATTAACCGAAAAAGGAATTGTGGAAAAGAAAACAAAAGGGCGTTCATCTATCTATAACCCTGTTTTAACAAAAGAAGAATTTCTAAATGAGCAAACGAAATGGATTACTCAAGGACTGATGGATGATTTCGGCCCCCTTGCAGTCAATCATATGGTGGACGCAATTGAAAGTGCTGATCCTGAATTACTGAAGGTACTCGAAGCAAGGCTTGCATCCAAAAAAGAGGAGAAACGACATGATTAAAATGAAGTCGACTCTGCTGTTTTTAGGCGGTATATTGATTGGCTTAGTGATCTTTTACCAGATGGGCTATTATGTACTCTCAAGCTTTTTTGGCTGGAATCAAGCATATAACCTGATCCATGTATGTCAATCTGTTCTCGAATTTTATGGATTCACTCCTTTAAAGTATTTTCTGGATGCGTTCGTCTTGTATACGCTTGGTTTTGCCGTTTTCTATATGACAAAGCAGGTCAGAAAGTATCTTCATTTCAAAAGAAATATGATGATGGCAGTCGATCAACATGCAACGCAAAGTCTATCAGACAATTATAGAAATGAGATCATTGTGTTTCATTGCCATGAACCGCTTGCTTTCGCAATGGGGATGCTTCGGCCAAAAGTGTATCTCTCAACAGCGCTTATAGACATGCTGGATGAAGGGGAAATCGATGCTGTTGTCTATCACGAATTACATCACAAATACAGCTACGACCCTTTAAAGACTTTCACTTTCTCTATGCTCACAAAAGTGATTTGGTACATTCCTGTGTTAAAGCATATGAGACAAAGTTACTCCGTTTTTCGTGAAGTCATTGCAGATGACTATGCCATTCAGCAGACAGGGACTGAGCTTGGAGTAGGGCAAGCCCTTTTGAAACTCATTAAAAATAGAACCCAGTTTCAAAAACAAACGAAATTTGCCGTGTCCTTTGGAGATCGAGCATTGAATTTAAGAATCCAAAAAATCTTAAACCCAACATACAACATACCGTTCAATGTACCACTTATCCCAATTGTGACATCAACCATCCTCATGTTGGTCTTAATGATTATGCTCAACTTAAATTACTAATTTTTTTTACGAATGAACATTACATGATGTAGTGTAAAAATGGGAGGAAATCACTATATGAAAACAAATCAAGAAATAGGAACACTTTTTGTACGCGTCATCTTAGGCATTATTTTCTTTTTACATGGGCTTCAAGCATATCAAGGTGGACTAGGAGGCACTGCTGCATTTTTTGGTCAAATTGGTGTCCCAGAATTTATGGCCTATATTGTCAAAACAATTGAACTGGTTGGTGGAATTGCCCTGATTCTAGGTTTAGGCACACGTCTTTTCGCAGCTTTATTTGTGCCAATTATGGCTGTAGCCATTATCACAGTTGGTTTTGCAAGAGGATTTGTGGGCGGTTATGAATTTGAACTTTCTTTAATGGTCATGGCGCTTTACTTGACACTTAGTGGCAGCAAGATGCTATCGATTGATGGATTGTTAAAACAACAGCAGCAAAGCAATGAAGCAAAATTTCATTAAATAACAAAAAACTCCTTCTGCGATTTGTAGCAGAGGAGTTTTTTTATGGTTAAAAGGTCGTTTTATCATTAAAAAAGGAAAAGCGAAGAGGCGTTTTGATGATGACAGCCCTTTATTTCACATATTGAATGAGCAAAAAAGCAATTTCATTTTTTGACGGAACATACGATCTCCTATTAAAATAGGGGTAACTAAGAAACATGGTGCGTTAAAAGATATAGAAACCAGACGGCATGCTGCTGTTCATCTTGAGCAATACGCTTCATTAATTCCTTTGTTCCTTGATCACGGACATAGTCTGATACCGTTAAGTAAAAATCGACTGTTTTTTGTTCGTCTTTAAAGGCAAATAAGAGACCTTCCCTAAATTGGTCTGGACAAGGCTCTGTTATGCTTGGTTTGTGGTTTTTACCAGTCAAAGAATAGTATAGCTTTGTAAATAGCTGATAATGTCTGACTTCATCCTGACGTATTTCTTGAATGATTTTTTTCGCTTCAGGATTTTTTGCTTTTTGTGCAAGTTTTTCATAGCATTGGATCGCAGAATATTCGCCATTGATGGCCTTTTCAAGGTCTGCAATGATCCTTGTGTTTTGGCGCATGTCATATGGCGAGTAGTCATAATAACCGTAATACATGATATTGCCAGCCTCCTTTTAGATCATGATGGTTTATGATATGAAAAGAGTCGGGAAAGGTGCCTATTTTCTTTTCAATCGGAGGAGAAAGGGAAGGTGATAGGAAAATAGCTATTTACCTTTATTTTCGCTAGAATATGAGTACATAAGAAAGGTGTTGTGGAACGTGGAGATTCAGTTTTTAGCAGGCAGATCGGGGAGTGGAAAAACGACTGCAATTCTAGAAGAAATCAAAGAACAACTGCGGCTTGATCCGCTGGGTCCGCCAATCATTTTTTTAGTCCCGGATCAAATGACATTTTTAATGGAATATGAGCTTGCAAAAACGTCTGAAGCTGGTGGAATGATCAGGGCCAAAGTCTTTAGTTTTACTCGGCTTGCCTGGTCTATATTACAGCAGACTGGCGGTGCGAACCGTCAATTTGTCACAAGCACAGGGATTCAAATGCTCTTAAGAAAAGTAATAGAAGAACAGAAAGACAAGTTTAAGGTATTCAAAAAGGCGAGTGATAAACCGGGATTTGTTGAGCAAATAGAAAAGACGATGGCTGAATTCAAAAGGTACTGTATGATGCCGGAGGATATTGAAAAAATTTCGGCATCCAGCATGCATTCAGAGTATACAGAAGAAAGACGTGCGGCGGAAAAATTGCATGACCTTCATGTTCTTTATCAGCAGATGGAGCAGCATCTGCAAGATGAGTATGTGCACTCAGAGGATTACTTGACACTTCTGGCTCAGCAAATTCCTTTATCAGAAGAATTGAGAGGAGCACACATTTATATAGATGGTTTTTATCAGTTTACCCCCCAGCAGCTTCTTGTCATTGAACAGCTTTTGCTACATGCCGAAAAAATAACAGCTGCATTCACAGTGGATCGTTCCTATCATGACACGCAGCCAAATGAACTTGATTTATTTCGCATGACAGGTAAGACATATTCCCAGCTTTATCAGCTGGCCAAAGAGTGCGGAGCGGCTATTTCTGAGAACATTTTGGAGAGAAATAAGCGGCATCTTCATACCCCAGATCTAGCTTATTTAGAAAATCAATATGAACAGAGACCTTTGCAGCCGTACCAAGAAGAAACGCCTCACCTTACCGTATCGAAAAGTGCAAATAAACGAGCTGAAATTGAGGGAGTAGCGAGAGATATTCTTGATTTAGTAAGAGGGGAAGGTCTTAGGTTACGAGACATCTCAATTGTTGCAAGACATGTAGACGACTATAAAGATACGTTAAAAGAGGTGTTTCGAGATTACGATATTCCTTTCTTTATTGATGGAAATGAATCGATGCAGTATCATCCGCTCATTGAGTTCATTCGTTCGAGCCTCGATGTCATAAAAGGGAACTGGCGGTATGAGGCGGTGTTTCGCTGTGTGAAAACGGAGTTCTTATTTCCGCTTGAACTCGCTAAAAACAAGGCAAGAGAACAGGCGGATCAGCTTGAAAACTATTGTATTGCTTACGGTGTAAAAGGTGAACGCTGGACGAATGGTTCACGATTTCATTATCGCCGCTTCCAATCACTAGATGAAGATTTTGGACAAACCGATCAAGAAATAGAAATGGAGCAAATGCTGAATGATGTAAAAGAATGGATTGTTCCGCCTCTCTTTCAATTGCAAAAAAGATTGAAAAAAGCGCAAAAGCTAAGAGACATGGTAGAGGCAGTGTATGTCTTTCTAGAAGAAGCCCAAGTGCCAGAAAAGCTTGAAAAGGCAAGGCTTGAGGCAGAAGAAGCAGGCAGGTTAGCTGAAGCGATGCAGCATGGGCAAGTGTGGGATGCTGTCATTCAATTGATGGATGAATTTGTTGAAATGCTGGGCGAGGAGGAGCTCTCATTTCCATTATTTCAACAGATCATGGATACAGGACTGTCCTCTCTCAAGTTCGCTTTGATTCCCCCTTCACTTGATCAAGTGTTTATCGGAAGTATGGATTTATCCAGAATGTATCAAGTAAAGTGTACGTTTGTCATTGGAGTAAATGATGGAGTTATACCTGCACGGCCCTCTGATGAAAGTGTATTGTCTGAAGACGACCGGGAATGGTTAAAACGGGCAGGAGCAGAGCTGGCAGAGACAGGGAAGGAACGGCTGCTGGATGAACAATTTTTGATATATCAAGCGCTGTCCAGTCCATCGCACTACCTGTATTTATCCTATTCAGCTTCAGATACGGAAGGGCGGTCTCTTTTGCCTTCGACCCTCATCAAGTATTGTGAGGAACTGATGCCAAACCATCAGCAAGCCCTCTATGTGTTAGATCCAGAGCAGTTGGATGATCAGGAGCAATTAAAATTTGTAACAAACGAGCATGTCTCGTTATCCTATACCGTTTCGCAGCTACAACAATGGCTCAATCAATATCCGATCAGCGGCGTATGGTGGAGTGTATATAATCATTTGATGACCTCGTCCAACCGCGACGTATCAAAAAAAATCATGTCCAGCTTGTTCTTTACAAATAGAGCGACACGTTTAAATCCGAATGTCACAAAAGAACTTTACGGTGACCATATTCAGGGCAGTGTTTCAAGAATGGAGAAATTCAATGCATGTGCATTTTCTCATTTTGCTTCCCACGGGCTAAAACTAAAAGATCGACAATTTTACAAATTAGAAGCACCTGATATCGGCCAGCTCTTTCACTCGGCTTTAAAACTGATTTCAGATACGCTTATTGAACAAAAAAAGGATTGGAAAAACTTAACGAAGGAAGATTGTGTGACCTACTCAAGGCATGCAATTGAACAGCTGGCTCCACGTCTGCAAAAAGAAATTTTATTAAGCTCTAATCGGCATGCTTATATAAAAGAAAAGCTTCAAAAAATCCTCATCAGGGTGTCTTCTATATTAAGCGAACATGCAAAAGTGAGCGGATTCTCTCCGGTTGGACTTGAGTTAGGTTTTGGAGGTCAAGGACCTCTGCCGCCGTTTACTTTTCAATTAAAAAACGGCTGCACGATGGAGCTTGTTGGAAGGATTGACCGAGTGGATAAAGCAGAAGGATCAAAAGGACTTCTATTAAGAATTGTCGACTATAAGTCCAGTGAGAAGGGGCTTGATCTAGCAGAAGTTTACTACGGTTTAGCCTTGCAAATGCTCACTTATTTAGACCTGACCATTACGTATTCTAAAGAATGGCTTGGCATGGAAGCGACACCGGCAGGAATTTTATACTTCCATATTCATGACCCGCTGATTCAAGCGCCTATTCCGCTTGGAGAAGATGCAATTGAGCAGGAAATATTGAAGAAATTTAAAATGAAGGGTCTATTGCTCGAAGATGTGGAAGCAGTGAAGTTGATGGATCAAACACTCGAATCAGGAAGATCACAAGTCATCCAAGCTGGTTTGAAAAAGGATGGTTCTTTCCGATCTGACTCTGCGGTATTAAGTGAAGATCATTTTCACATTCTCACAAAACACGTTCGGCGAACCTTTGAAGAGGCAGGAGAAAGAATTACAAGCGGTGAGGTAGAGATAAACCCATATAAATTAAAGGATCAAACCCCTTGCCGCTTTTGCTCCTTTAAGTCTATTTGCCAATTTGATGAATCAATAGAAGATAATGAATTTAGGGTGCTCACCTCTGAGAAGGATGATGTCATGTTAGACCGGATCAAAAAAGAAGGGGATCAGTATGCAAATACCAAAACCGAATAACAGTACTTGGACAGATGACCAATGGAACGCCATCGTTTCAGAAGGACAAGATATTCTTGTTGCTGCGGCGGCAGGGTCAGGGAAAACAGCGGTCTTGGTTGAACGGCTCATTCGAAAAATGACTCGGCCGGAGCAGCCAGTTGATGTGGACAGGCTGCTCGTAGTGACTTTTACCAATGCTTCAGCAGCAGAAATGAAGCACCGGATCACTGAAGCACTTGAAAAAGAACTATCTAAAAACCCTGGTTCCCTTCATATGCGGAGACAGCTGTCACTTATGAATCGTGCCAATATTTCTACCTTGCACTCCTTTTGTTTGCAAGTTCTGCGCACTTTTTATTATGAGATTGACCTTGATCCAGGTTTTCGTTTGGCTGATCAAACAGAAGGAGAATTACTAGGAGATGAAGTGTTAGATGAACTGTTTGAGGATGAGTATAAGGTTGGAAAACCGTCATTCTTTGAACTCGTTGATCGTTACACATCTGATCGGCATGATTTAGATCTTCAATGGCTTGTCAAAAGAATTTATGAGTTTTCTAGATCACATCCAGCGCCAGAACAGTGGATGCGGGCATTCCTTTCTCTTTATGATGTGGATACACAGACAAAGGTAGAAGAATTACCCTTTTATCCATATATCAAAGAGGACCTTTCTCTCGTTTTAAGAAGCTGTCAGGAACTGCTGGAACAAGCGCTCACTTTATCAAAAGAGCCGGGCGGTCCAGCACCGAGAGCAGAGAATTTTATAGATGATTTAGAGCAAGTAAATGAATTAATAAGGCATCAAGATGATTTTGAGACACTCTATGAGCTTTTGCCAAACATCAATTTTAAAAGGTTAAAGACTTGCAAAGGGGATGACTATGACCCAGCTCTGTTAGAAAAAGCAACAGATGCACGCAATCAAGCCAAAAAACAATTAGAAAAGCTAAAAGATGAATACTTTATGCGCAGTCCCGATCAGCATTTAAAAAGCTTGGCTGAAATGAAGCCAGTTGTAGAAACACTTGTAGAGCTTGTGATTCAATATGGAGAGCGTTTCGAAAGAGCAAAACAAGAAAAATCAATCGTAGACTTTTCGGATCTAGAACATTATTGTTTGCGCATTTTAGCGAAGCAGGACGCAGAAGGAAATCTCATTGAAACAGAAGCGGCTAAATACTATCAACAGCAATTTGAAGAAGTACTCGTGGATGAATACCAGGATACAAACCTTGTCCAAGAAACGATTCTAAAGCTCGTGTCTAAAGGGAAACAACCGGCAGAAGGCAATCGCTTTATGGTTGGTGATGTGAAGCAGTCCATTTATCGCTTTAGACTTGCAGAGCCGATGCTCTTTTTAAATAAATATAAACAATTTAAAGCAGATAGCAAAGAAACAGGTAAAAGAATTGATCTAAATAAAAACTTCCGCAGCCGGGCTGATGTTTTAGAGAGTACCAACTTTCTGTTCAAACAGCTGATGGGAGAAACAGTTGGAGAAATTGAATATGACGAACAAGCTGAATTAAAGCTTGGAGCGAGTTATCCGCAAAGCGAAGACACGACGACAGAAATGCTTCTTGTTCATTTAGATCAGCACGACATAGAAAGCGATGAAGAACGAGAAGAGCTAGAGACGGTACAATTTGAGGCGAGAGTGATTGCAAAGAAAATAAAAGAATTGGTAGAACAGCCTTTTCAAGTGTACGATGCAAAACAGCAGCTGACCCGCAACTTGCAGTATCGAGACATTGTGATCTTGCTTCGCTCAATGCCGTGGGCTCCGCAAATGATGGAAGAGTTGAAGAAGCAGGGAATCCCTGTTTATGCGAATCTTTCCTCAGGCTATTTCGAAGCGACAGAGGTATCTGTCATTCTTTCTTTGTTAAAAGTGATTGATAATCCATATCAAGATATTCCGCTCGCTGCTGTTTTAAGGTCACCTCTTGTTCATTTAGACGAAAATGAGATGGCACTCATTAGAACAAGTGATAAAAAAGGCACTTATTATGACGCTGTGAAGGCATTTATGAGTGTGACACACTCTGATCATCCGACATGCAGAAAGCTGGAGCGATTCTTCCTTCAATTACGCAAATGGCGTGATTTTTCGATTCAGCATTCGGTAGCAGAACTGATTTGGGAAGTGTACCGAGATACACAATATCTAGATTATGTCGGCGGGATGCCAGGAGGTAAGCAAAGACAGGCAAACCTTCGGGCTTTATATGATCGAGCGAAACAGTATGAAAAGGCTGCATTTAGAGGGCTGTTTCGATTTCTTCGATTTATTGAAAGAATGCAAGAGCGTGGAGATGATCTTGGAGCGGCAAAAACGTTCAGTGAAACAGAGGATGTTGTCCGCATGATGACCATTCATAGCAGTAAAGGACTCGAATTCCCTGTTGTATTTACTGCAGGACTTGGCAGGAACTTTAACATGATGGATTTAAACCAGTCCTACTTGCTCGATAAAGAATTAGGTTTTGGCAGCAAATATATTCATCCTGAGCTGAGAATTAGTTATGCAACATTACCGCTGATCGCGATGAAAAAAAAGATGAGAAAAGAGTTGTTATCTGAAGAACTGAGGGTTCTATATGTGGCGCTCACAAGGGCGAAGGAAAAATTATTTTTAGTCGGCTCTGTCAAAAATCAAGTGAAAGCTTTAAGTAAGTGGCAAAATGCCGCAAACGGAGACGACTGGCTTCTCCCTGATTTTGAACGTTATCAAGCGAGAACATACTTAGATTTTATTGGCCCTGCCCTTATCCGTCATCAAGCGATGTCTTCTCTTTTAGAAGAATCGAGAGAAGTCGTTCTCTCTCATCCATCATCATTTTCTATCACCTTTCATCAAGCGTCCGATCTTCTACAAGAAGACATGTCACTTGAAAAACAAAAACAAGACGAAGTGGTACAAGCATTAATGGAAGGTGTGCCTGTTCAAGAATATGGCGATTACGAGGAGGAAGTAAAAGAAAGACTTTCATGGCGTTATCCATATTTAGCGGCCTCCCAAGTAGGGACAAAGCAGTCAGTTTCCGAGATCAAAAGAATGAAAGAAATACAGGATGAATACAGTGTGCCTTCTTCCATTCGAAAAGCTCATGCGACATTGTACGAACGACCGGCTTTTATGAAGAAAAAAACACTCACAGCCGCAGAACAAGGGACGGCCATGCATACAGTCATGCAGCATATCCCTCTTCCTTCAAATGAACCATATGATGAATCTCGTGTAGAAGAGCTGCTCCATTCTTTAAAAGAGAAAGACTTACTAACAGATGAACAAATCCAGTCCATCAATCGAGAAGGAATTGTTGCCTTCTTTTCTACTGCTATTGGTCAAAAACTGCAGAAAGCGGACTGGATGAAACGAGAAGTATCGTTTAGTATGGTTTTACCGGTTAAAGAGGTATACAGCCATATTGATGCAGAAGGTGAACCTGTGCTCATTCAAGGAATGATCGATTGTTTATTTGAAGCAGATGGCAAGCTCTATTTACTTGATTATAAAACAGATCGAGTGACTGGCAGATTCTCAGGTGGATTAGAGGAAGCTGAAGCGATGTTAAAAAAACGCTATGAAACGCAAATATCGTTATATACAGCAGCGGTAGAACGTTTAACAAACAGAACATTAGAGGAGAAAATCCTTTATTTCTTTGATGGAAATCTAGAAATTTCTTTATAGGTGGAATGAATGAGAGGTGAATCACATGAGGATTCTGCATACAGCGGATTGGCATCTAGGGAAAACCCTTGAAGGCCGAAGCCGGCTTGAGGAGCAAGCTGAGTTTTTAGATGAATTAAATCACATCGTCAAGGATGAACACATTGATGTCATTGTGATGGCAGGCGATGCCTTTGATACCGTGAACCCTCCTGCTCGCGCAGAACAGCTTTTTTATGAAAGTTTGTCTGCATTATCTGATAAAGGAAAGCGTCAGGTGGTTGTGATCTCTGGCAACCATGATAACCCAGACCGTTTATCAGCCGCATCTCCTTTAACGAATGAGCAGGGGATTCATTTAATTGGATATCCGACAAATGATTTAATTCATGTCGATGTTTCTTCTGCAAGTGAACGTCTATCTATTGCCGCACTCGCTTACCCGTCTGAAGCAAGGTTAAACGAGGTGCTGGCTGAAACATTTGAAGAGAAACTGCTTCGTGATCAGTACAATTTAAAAATACAACAAATGTTTCAACATTTAAGCAGCCAATTTCAGGCGGATACGGTCAATATCGCAACAAGTCATATTTATGTGGCAGGTGGCAGTCAAACGGATTCGGAAAGGCCGATTGAAGTGGGAGGTGCATATACAGTTGCGGCCGAAAGTCTGCCTGAGGCGGCTTGTTATGTCGCATTGGGGCACTTGCATCGCCCCCAAACCATTAAACGTGCCAAAACGATTGCCCGCTATTCTGGATCTCCACTTGCATACAGCTTTTCTGAAGCAGGCTACGCCAAATCAGTCACCATTGTGGATGCAAAACCGAATGAAACAGCAAGCTGGAAAGAAGTGTTATTATCAAGCGGTAAACCACTTATGAAGTGGAAGGCGACTGAAGGGCTGAGCCAAGTACACAGTTGGCTGGATGAAAAGCGGGATCTTCAAGCCTGGATTGATTTAGAGATTCACTTAACAGATCAGCTGTCGATCGAACAAATTCATCAGCTGAGAAAACAGCATAGTGGATTTGTCCATATTAGACCAAAGTTTAAAGAGTTACAAAAAGAAGAACAAAAACAAGTGGAAAAGCTCTCGATTGAAGAGCGGTTCGTGAAATTTTATGAGCGTCAGACAGGTGGAGGTCTACCTGATGAAAAGACCGTCAAGCTATTTTTAGAGCTTGCCAATGACATGCAAGAGGAGGAAGCGAATTGAAGCCGATCACGTTAACCATTAAAGGACTTCATAGCTTCAGAGAAGAGCAAACCATTGACTTTAGCTCCTTATGTGATGCAGGTGTGTTTGGTATTTTTGGACCGACTGGAAGCGGAAAATCGTCCATATTAGATGCCATGACACTCGCACTCTATGGCAAGGTCGAACGTGCACTCAATAATACGCATGGTATTTTGAACCAAGCTGAAGAAAAGCTGTCTGTCTCCTTTACGTTCGCTTTGCAAAGAGAACACCATATTTCTTATAAAGTGGAACGTGCCTTTAAACGGGCAGATGAAATGAAGGTTAGAACGACGTTATGCCGATTGATTGAAATTGGTGATACGCAGACAGTTCTTGCAGATAAAGCAAGTGAGGTCAATCGTAAAATAGAAGAATTACTTGGTTTAACCATTGACGATTTTACGAGAGCGGTTGTTTTACCCCAAGGAAAGTTTGCGGAATTCCTTTCATTGAAAGGAGCCGACAGACGCCAAATGCTGCAGCGTTTGTTTAATTTGGAGAAATATGGTGATCAGCTCGTCAAACGTTTACGCGCAAAGGCTCAAAATCACTATGGACAGAAAAACGAACTGCTGGCTGAACTGACTGGATTAGGAGAAGCTGGGCCAGAGGCATTAGCGAAAGCTAAAGAAGCAGCTGCGCAGGCGCAAGCTATTTTTCATGAGAAAAAACAAACGCGGGACGAAGCGTTCACTGCTTTTACAAAAGCGCAAGCCATCTGGCAGTATCAAAAGGAACAAGAAGCGTACGAGAAGGAACAAAACAACCTCAATCTGCTGGCATCCACGATGGAAGAGAAAAAGAATCAACTTCACATTGCAGAGCAGGCAGAGACATTAAAGCCTTATGCGGATGCATTAACAAAGGCTGAAAAGCAGCTCTCTCAAGCATCAAAAGAGAAGCAGGAAGCAGAAAAACATTTACTTCATCAACGAACGATCTATGATCAAATGACGCAGGAGTATGAGCAAACGCGGCAAAAGAAAATGGAGAATGAGCCAGAGCTTCTTCAAAAGAAAGAGCAGCTTATTCAATTAAAAGAAATTGAACGAAAAAAAGAAACAGCTCTTCAGGAAAAGACCGTACTAGAGCAGCAAAACAATGAAAAAGCGCAGCAATTGACTCAAAAAAAAGCGGAAGCCGAAAACGTGCAATCTTTATTAGAGCGTGCGCTTGCGAAACAAACACAGTTGAAGCATGAGCTGGAACAATTACAAGTCTCTGTCAAAGAGCGGAAACTTGTACAAGACGCACTTCGTTTCAGTGAAAATGTTCAAAGAATGAATGTGAGCATTCAAAAGGAAGAACAAAAGATTGAGGAGCTAAGACAGCGTTCAGCAAAGGCGACACAATCGTATGAAAAGCTTCAAAAACAGCAAAAAGATCATCATGAAAAAATAAATCAATCGTTTCAAGCGATAGAGCAATTGTATTTTTATGTATGTGAATTTGAACGAGGTCTTACAGAATGGAGGCATAAAGAGCAGGACAAAAAACAAGAAAAATTAAAACAGCGTGATGTTGTCAGATCGGCAGAATTAAGAAAAGAATTAGCGGCAGAGCTAGTAGACGGTGAACCATGTCCTGTTTGTGGATCGATTCATCATGATCCAAAGGCTGTGATAGACAATGACCATGAAGAAACGGTTGCCCAAATTGATGAATGGATTGTAAAAATAGATAAAGAGCTCAAGCTGGCAGAGGAATATGCTAGAGACATGTTTGCTGCAAAGCAGCTGCTTGAAACGCATGCCAATCAATTAGTTAAACAGTTCTCCTTTTTATCTCAAAAAGCCCCCGATTCAGAAGTAGCTGCAGCAGTAGAAGCAGTACAGAATCCGCAGTCTTTGCACCAGCTGATTCAAGAATGGAAAGGCGTAAAACAAGATATTCAAGCAATCGAAAGCAAACGGGCTCGTTTAATGGACGTCACTTATGATCAAGCGGCAGAAATGAGCAAAGTAAAAGATCAACTGACATTTGAACAGCAGCGCATGCAGGAATTAGACATGCTGATCAAGGAGCTTCGATCTGAGCTTTCCGATCAACTGACGCAATTTGAACAGACCTTTCCTCACCTGACAATCAACCAAGTGCAGGAAATGCAGCAACAAATTGACGAAAAGGATCAACAAGCGGAAGGTTATCAAGAGCGTATTGAGAAGAGTATTTCTTTTCTAGAGGAAAAACAGCAGGCAAAAGAGCATCTGCAAACAGCTATATACGATCTAGAGAAGGAACTCGATAAGCTGGCGCATCAGCTGGGAAGCCAGCAACACCTGATCGATCAATATGAAACAGATTTACAGCGATATCCTTTAAAAGCGGCTTCTCTTTCTGATGAACTGGACGAAGTTCAACAATCTATTGCTCATCTAAATGAAAAAGAACAGCAATCGTACGAGCAATTTAAGCATGCACAGCAATTATTTAGTGAGGCACAAAGCCATTTCTCAAGCAGTGAACGTCAGCTCCAAGAGGCGAAGCGGCGAAAACAAGAAGCTGAGAAAGCGTGGCAAAAAGAAACAGCATCTACTCCTTTTGCTCATCCTCAGGAGATAGCACCTGCTTTAATGGATCGATCTGTACGTCTTACAGTCAAACAGGAAATTGAGGAATTTGAGGATAAAAGAAAGCAATGTGCAGCAAACTTAAAGCGAATTTCTGAACTGTTAAAAGGTGAGTCGCTGGATGAAGACGAGTGGACAGACATTCAACTAAAAAAAGAAGCGGCAGAAAAAGCGCTTGAAGAAGCGACAGCGCTGAGTGGATCTGCACAGGAGCATCTGCGAGTGATTGAAGCAAACCATCAGCGCTTTGCAAGCATTCATGAACGCCTTGAAGAACTGCAGCAAGAAATTGACCGGCTGGATAAGCTTCAAACGGTGTTTAAAGGGAATACATTTGTTGAGTTCCTAGCAGAAGAACAGCTAGAAAGTGTCAGTCGTGATGCTTCTCATCGTCTTGGGATTTTGACAAGACAAAGGTATGCCATTGAAGTCGATTCAGAGGGCGGTTTTGTGATGCGGGATGATGCCAATGGAGGTGTCAGACGTCCGGTATCCAGCTTGTCTGGGGGAGAAACTTTCCTGACGTCTTTAGCACTTGCCCTTGCTCTGTCTGCACAAATTCAGCTGAGAGGTGAGTTCCCGCTGCAATTCTTCTTCTTAGATGAAGGATTTGGTACACTCGATCAAGACTTGTTAGATACGGTGATTACAGCATTAGAGAAGCTACAATCTCAAAATTTGGCTGTTGGTGTGATCAGCCATGTGGAAGAATTAAAGATGAGACTGCCAAAGAAACTGATTGTCCACCCAGCAGATCCAAGCGGGAAAGGAACAACAGTCTCGATGGAATTAATGTAAAGTGAGGTGATCTCAGGATGGCAAAGCAAACGATTGGATTATGTGAGCTGTGCGGAAGACAAGAGGTCGTCCTTACAGAACATCACTTAACGCCAAGAGAAGAAGGAGGGGCCTTTCTACCGACTGCCTTCCTGTGTATCCCTTGCCATAAACAGGTACATGCTCTTTATACAAACCAGGAGCTTGCCGCACGTTTGAATACGCTGGATGCCCTAAGACAAGATGAAAAGCTTGTTCCGTACATCAAATGGATTCGAAAGCAGCCGGCAAGCAAGCTGGTCAAAACAAAGAAATCAAGACAACGCAGAAAGAAATAAGCATAAAAAAGCGCTCCTCTAAATGAAATGAGTGTAGAGGAGCCGCTTTATGCATTGCCTACCATATTCTGATCATTTAAGTCAGGATCCACATAGTTGGTGGCGCTAATGCCATTATTTAAAATCAAGAAATCTCCGGTATTCCCCGCTCCAGAGCCTAAAGCAGATTTTGAAGAACTTTTAGGCGAAAGATAAAATGAGTCACCGACGTTTACGACGCCCCCAGAAATCGAGTTAATGTAAATGGGTCCGACAATTGCTGGCATAATCGACATCCTTTATTCGAAGTCATATCACCATCATATGCGCAGGTAGGTCCAATTGTGAGTTTGGCGGATGTTCGTCGTTGTTGCTAAATAACTCTCGAATATGCTTCACTCGCGCAACGGCATTTATTCCGCACGTAGAGCCAATTTGATAGATAGAGGAGGAAGAGACCCCTTCTACATGAATGGACGACACTTTAATGAGAGGCTTTTCATGATAAAAGGCCGTTCTAACCGCTCGTTCTGGCAGCATCAATGGGATCGGCTCATAATACACTTCAAATTCTTTTGCATCTAGGTTTTCAGCTTCATTTCCATAAAATAAACTAATCGTTCGCTGGACAGCTAGCACCTTCACGTTCGGACAGAGCTCTTGTGTATCACCAATTTGAACAACACTTGCAATCCCGACAGAATTCACCTTCGAGAACTTCACTTGAGATGTGCGCTTGATCATTATCGAGGGGCTAGAGGAACAAACGGGCCAATAATTAATGATTCTGGCGGTGTATCGAAAATCGATGACAGTTGTACATGGTCCGTGTCCCCGATAATAAATAGGGAAGAGGACGATACCCCAACTACTTTAATGCTTCCAGTTTCGATGTTGCGGTTGACGACTGTGAAATTCATCCGTTTTCCTCTCCTTTCGTTTCATTTGGAATATGGGCTAAAAAGTGCTCGATTGCCCGTTTGACATCATGTTTCACGTATTCAGCAATTTGCTCGGAACGTTGAAGCGGGGTCATATCTTCCCTTTGTGGCAGCTGCCCCGCATAATATTTGATTCTGCTGTCTATTTGTTTTCGAATGTCCTCAATGATATGGTGTTTGTTGCTTTCATCAAGCGAGCCTTCGTATCGCTGCTCTAGTTCTTCAAGAAGCTGCGGTGCTTCTTCATTTAAGAATGCATCGACAAGCTGGCGTGTTTGATTGAAAAATTGATCAGCCATTTCTTGCTGCATCATTCCAATTCCCGGGGTTGTTGTTTGGCCCACTTCAAAATTTTGAACACTATTTGGATCAGATGGATTGAGGCCGATATTTAATGTGCCTTCCAGCCGCTCGATTTTCAGTTGATCAAATTGATAATCAATCCGTTCAATCGTTGTTGTCGGTTTATCTTTGATCATTTGCATTTCCTGCTGAAGCTCGTTAAGCCTTTTTTCAAGCATCATGATTTGCTGTGTTTGCTTTTGAATGATGCCATACATTTGTGAAGCGCTGTTTTGATAGTCATACATATGCATACACCTCCGGGGATTGCAAATGAACTTATGTTGTTGGTGACTGAAGCGGTACAAAAGGTGCCGTGCTTGCGCCTTGAGACTCTTCAATTCCTTGTGTGCCTGCTGCGGCAGGTGCTGCTTCTACGTAGCTACCAGTGTTATACAGATTGGAGAGTGCTTTGATTGATCCAGCACTGCCGATTTGCAGAACGGATGAGTTACTCACAGACTCCACACGTAAGTAATTAATTTGTATCGCTTGATTAATATAGAAGTTCAACGGATTCTCACTCCTTACAAGTTACCAACAAGCGGTTGATCAATGACATCACTATCATACGTATTTGTCACACTTTTATAGTTGCTAATGCGTAATTGATCACCAGTGTTAAAACTGCCTGCGCCAGCAAACGTTTTAACCTGACTATTTGGAGAAATGGTGATGCAGTCTCCAACATGAACGACTCCGCTCGTTCCGACGGCATTTACTTTAAAGGCTCCAACAATAGCCGGCATAGCGGTGCACATCCTTTAGAAAAATAGGGCACTTCGTTTTTGGGCGTTTCACCATAGCTTATGATGGGTCTTTTAATATGTGATTGTCTTTTTGAAGAACTTTGATGAGAGGAATGAAGTGTATGGTTTACCCTTTATTCGAGCATTCTTTAGAGGTGGTTTTGATGCCTTTATTTAAGAGTGTGTCAAGCTCTTGACTGCACCTGATGGTTTCTTCGGCATTCATTCCGAATTTTTTTGCGGTCTCAATCAAATGTAATCTTTTTTGTTCAATTTCATAATTGATCATAACGGACGCCAACTCTCACATTTTTTATCAAATAGAAGGATATGGTTAGTATACCCTATTTTTCTATAAAAAAAGCTCTTTCGTCAATATGAGAACTAAAGTGACAAAATTCGAAAGTGTCTTTACAGGCGCGATGTCTCTTTTTTAATCTCAGTTTGTAAATAACGTCGTCTTTTGTTGATATACTGTCGGATTAATTCTCGCTCTGAACGCAGCATGTCTTGTCGGTTTTTCGTATATGGATCATCTCCAATTCGCTGCTCAATCGAAGCATGCCATGTCTCAATGATGGGGAGAAGCCGTTTTTCTAAAAAATGTGTATCTAGTACGTGCTGGAAAAGGGCATAATAGTCTCTTTTAAATGCAGGGATGTCTAGTAATCTAGCGGTTAATGTATTGAAACCGCTGACTGGAATATAATCAAACGCCATTTCTTCTCCGTGAATATCACGACCCCAAGTCGCATCATAATCCCAAGGCATTACTTGAAACTTTCCTTGATCATTCACATAAAGCGCATAGTTATGAACAAACCCATCAAAGTTCTGGGTACACACGACACCAATAAGCCAGCGGAAATATTGTGTCACATCAAGATACTGCTCAATCTTATTTGCAAACGTGTCGTCCCTTGCGGTGTTCAAAAAGTAAATAAATTCACTCAGCTGCTTGTCGTGTTCAGGAGTTCCCGTTTTTTTCTCATAACCGAGAAGAAGATGTTTTTTTGGCTTTTTATCAAATGAACTTAAAAGAGAGAAATTGGCGTCATCATCTACAGCATAATAAATGCCGCCTCCATGCAGCTGTCGTTTTTGGAGGAACAGCTCATCTACAGATTCTATTTTTAAATAAATGCCTTCTTTTCTTCCATTAATAGTAAGAAACACATGAGAAGCGGTCGGGCTGAACACACCCATTTGTTCAAAGAAATAAAAAGACAGCCTGTTGCGAATGAAAGAAGGATCATTGTACTCTGCATTTAAGTGAAAAAGGGATTCGCCCTGTCTTTGCTTTGGTTTTCGATATTCAATTTGATAGGATTTTTTCTTGAGCTTTCGGATGTGTGATCCTCGGTATGAGGCATAAATATGTGACTTGGTTTGGCCGGTTTTCAGAATGGCCTCGACGGGTTCATCGTTCCATACGTCCTTTTTTAATTCCATGAGATCTTTTGGATGAATCCAGATATCCAGTTGTTTTAAAGGTTCTGTGTCCATGCATTCATCACCCTCCTATTCTCCTCCACTATATGAAATTGAAGGAATGTCCTGTACCTTCTGGTAGGTATTCATGGAGTTTTCTAAGAAAGAGGCATTCGCCAAGAACACTTGTCTACCGAGTCTCGTAACATAAAGCAGAGAAGATAAACAGCTTTGTCTGTTTGTTTTGTCAGAGCACAGTTTGGGAGGGGAATTGTTCGTGAGCACATTTGATCATTCGCATATTGAACATGCAGTTGATTCACTTCGAAGTGAGGGGCGTGATCAACACTTAGATCGTGAACCAGAATCGGGACATTCGCACAAATCATCTCGTTCTCGTCATTCAAATCGCCGTCACTGGTTCTTTGGTGGAGGAGGCTGCCGTAAGTCACATCGCAGCAAAAAAAGCCATAAAAGCTATCGTTCTAAAAAAAGCTATCGCTCTAAAAAAAGTCGCTGCTCAAAGAAAAGTGTAAAGAGCGAGAAACCATGCAAAAGCAAAAAGTCGTATAGAAGCAAGAAATCATGCAAAAGCAAAAAGTCGTATAAAAGCAAAAAGTCATACCGCAGTAAAAAGAGTAAACCCAAAAAATCATGCCGCAGCAAACACAGATCACATCATAAGAAAAGCTGCCGCAAATCACACCGCAGCCATCGATCTAAACGTTCTCATCACCATAAACGGAGTCACTCTTGCCGAAGATGCGGAAAGAAAAAACATCATTCCCGCCATCAAGGAAATGTTGATCGTAAATGGGATCAAGGGAATATGTGGGAGTATCGACGCTACCGCTAAATGTCAGGTCTTCATTTTTGAAACCCTTTTTAAAAGAGAGTATGATAAAAAAGGGTTTTTTTTATTTCATAGAGAAATAAAAATGAGACATCATAATGTATTGAAATGAAGATTGTGAGGGGAAGACATGAAGTTTTTTACAGGTGAGATTCATAACAGATTGTTTATCGGGGTCGTCATTGATGATGAATGGGTGATGGACGTCAAAAAGGCAGAAGCAAAACTATTTGAGCTGGAGACATTGCCAAACTCTTTATCTGAATGCATCAACATGGGGGACAAGTTTGTCGAACACGTCAAACAGCTTCTTGATTGGGCAGAGAAAAAAGAAGAAGACCGCGGCTCTTATGTCTATCCGCTTTCGGACGTGACACTCCATGCACCGATTCCAAAACCAACGAAAAACATCATGTGTGTTGGGAAAAACTATCAAGATCACGTCATGGAAATGGGAAGTGCGGCAGATATTCCTAAAGACGTGATGATCTTTACAAAGGCGCCTACCTCTGTTGTAGGGCATGAAGCGGACATTCTTCTCCATGAAGATGTGACAAGTGAATTGGATTACGAAGGGGAGCTTGCCATTGTCATTGGCAAAACAGGAAAGAATATTGCTCCTGAAGAGGTCCACGATTACATTTTCGGTTACACCATTTTAAATGATATAACGGCAAGAGATTTGCAGAAAAAACACAAACAATTTTTCATCGGAAAAAGCTTAGATACAACTTGTCCAATGGGACCTTATATCGTTCACAAGTCAGTGATCGAGGATCATGGAGCACTCCATGTGGAAACAAAGGTAAACGGAGAGGTTCGTCAGTCTGCCAGTACGGAATTAATGATCTTCCCAATTGAAGACATTGTGTCAACTCTTTCAAAAGGGATGACGCTGGAAGCGGGAGACATCATTGCAACAGGTACACCTTCTGGAGTCGGCAAAGGTTTTGAACCGCCAAAATTTTTAGCCTCAGGCGATCAGGTTGAAGTAACAATTGAACCAATTGGGACGTTATCAAATCGCGTCAAATAAAGGCGTGTTGACACAGGATTGTCGCTTTGTGTTCGACTTATTTCGTGGTACGATGAGAAGGTAATTGTTCTGATAAAGGGGGAAATCACAAATGGGAACACATTTACATATTACAGCGTGGGTGCTAGGTATTATTTTATTTTTCGTTGCCTTTGCATTAGCAGGTAAAAACGATAAAGGCGCTAAAATTGTGCATATGATCGTACGACTGTTCTACTTGATTATTATTGCAACAGGCGTAGAGCTGTATGTTCGCACAGGAATGAAAATCCCGGGTTACGGGGGCGAGTATGTTGGAAAAATGATACTTGGTATTCTTGTGATTGGTTTCATGGAAATGGTCCTTGTACGCAAGAAAAAAGGAAAATCGGTGACGGGTGTATTCATTGGTTTTATCGTGGTTGCCATTGTGACCATTCTTCTCGGCTTACGTCTGCCGATCGGTTTCCATATCTTTTAAGATAAAAAGGGCATTGCTTATCAAAAGCAGTGCCCTTTTTATGTGAGATCAAACTGAGACATCAGCCGGTGACCGTCAGACGTCGTCCATTCCAATTGAACTTGATTTGTACCCGAATGATGGTGGCATTGAAGGGCAAGTGATTGCATGTCTCCTGAAAACTGAAAAAAAGACACGCGATGAGAAGGATGGAAGGAAGAGAAGATACAATCATAGACGGAAAAGCCAAGCTGTTCTACATAGTCAATGATCTGATAAAAGACGCTTTCCGGTACGAACATGAGCAAATCAAGCCACCCTTTAGAAAGAGACGCTGTATATTGAATGCGTTCACCGCCTTTTACCTCCACCAACTTCCCATTCTCACAAAGAACGACAGACCCGAGCAATTCTCCTTTTGTCCATCGCTCCTTTTCTTTCAAACAGATCATAGAACTTTGAAGGCTTTCAGGCAGCATGATGTCTCCTTCTTCGTCTTCAATCAGACAATGACCGTTTTCCATCAGTAAGTACCCGTTACACCATTTTGGGTGGTTTTGCTGAAGATATGTCATTCGGTTCTCCATTCGCAAAACCTCCTTTCCTCTTTCTTTTCTTACCAAATGAAGCTTGTCCTATACACAGGGGGAAAAAAGGACAAATCAACTATCTAGGAGACGATGCATAAACTAAGAAAGGCTAAATGAGAACACTTGATGAAAAACGGATGGGAGCTGATGATGATGTGTGGAATAACAGGCTGGGCAGACTTTAAAAAGCAGCTCATCCAACAGGATCATGTAATCAATCAAATGACAGATACATTATCTAAACGAGGGCCGGATGATACAAATACGTGGAAAAGTGAGCACGTTCTTTTCGGCCATAAACGGTTAGCCGTTGTCGATGTTGAAGGCGGAAAGCAGCCGATGACATATACCCATCAACACCATGATTATACGGTGGTGTACAATGGAGAACTCTATAACACGGAGGATATACGAAAAGAATTATTCAAAAGGGGGCACCGCTTTCTTGGGCATTCTGATACAGAGGTTCTTCTTCACGCCTATACAGAATGGAAGGAAGAGTGTGTGACCCATTTTAATGGAATTTTTGCATTTGTCATTTGGGATAGTGAGCGTGAATTATTATTTGCAGCGAGAGACCGGCTCGGTGTCAAGCCATTTTTCTATACAGAACGTCATCATTCCTTTTTGTTTGGTTCAGAAATCAAAGCACTTCTGGCTCATCCTGAAATGAAAGCCAAAGTGGATCATGAAGGGTTATCAGAAATATTTGGTTTAGGGCCGTCTAGAACACCAGGGCAAGGCATATTTAAAGGGGTGAAAGAGCTGAGACCTGCTCATGCTTTAACTTTCTCAAAAGATGGTTTGCGTGTGTGGAGGTACTGGAATGTCAAAAGCAAGCAGCATACAGATTCGCTTGATGACACCGCTCAGCACGTGAAGGAACTCTTTACGGATGCTGTTACAAGACAACTCGTCTCTGATGTGCCTGTATGTACGTTTTTATCGGGCGGTGTGGATTCTAGTGCCATTACGGCCATTGCCGCCAAGCACTTTGAGAAAATAGGGAAAGCCCCGCTGCATACGTATTCCGTTGATTACGACGGAAATGATCAATTCTTTGAAGCAAGTCAATTTCAGCCGAATGCTGACGGCCCGTGGATTGATCGAATGACCAAAGCGTTTCAAACGAATCATCACAGCTGTATCATCGGGCAAAAAGAGCTGGCTTCTTATTTGAAAGAAGCGGTTGAAGTGCGAGATTTGCCGGGGATGGCAGATATTGATTCTTCCTTACTATGGTTCTGCCGAGAAATTAAAAAGGATTTTGTTGTTGGTTTATCAGGTGAATGTGCAGATGAAATTTTTGGAGGTTACCCATGGTTTCACATGGCAAGCGAAACCAATGGATTTCCGTGGATGAGATCAACGGAAGCACGCATTCAGCTTCTTCAAGACTCATGGCAAAAGAAATTATCACTGAAGGAATATGCGCAAAGCAAATATGAAGAAACCGTGGCAGAAACCCCTCTTTTAGATGGGGAAACTGGAGTAGATAAAGCCCGAAGAGAACTTTTTTACTTAAATATGATTTGGTTTATGACAACACTGTTGGATCGAAAAGATCGTATGAGCATGGGGGCGAGCCTTGAGGTACGTGTACCATTTGCAGATCATCGTCTTGTTGAGTATGTATGGAATATTCCTTGGGAAATGAAAATGTATGGAAATCGGGAAAAAGGGGTTTTGAGAAAAGCATTAGAGGGAATTTTACCGAATGAAGTGCTTTATCGCAAGAAGAGCCCTTATCCGAAAACACATCATCCTGCTTATACTCAGGCGGTAAAAGAGATGTTAACAGATTGTCTCGCGCAAAAGGATTCTGTGCTTCATGAATTTTTAGATCCACATCAATTAAAACAGCTGATTGAAACAGAAGGGGCTTCTTTCCAGGTTCCTTGGTATGGTCAGTTAATGAAAGGCCCACAGCTCATTGCCCATTTGGCACAGATTCATCATTGGTTTGAAACATATCGAATTGATATAGAAGCATAACAAAGGGTCGGCTTTCTTGCACTTGTTGAAAGGAAGTCGGCTTTTTTGATACATAACATGAGACTTTTAGAGCACATCAAAAGTTGATCTAACCGCTTCAATTTGTATAATTAACTTAAAGTGAATTAATTTGGAGGAAAAAGGATAATGAAAATCATTGTGATCGGAGCAGGACCAGGGGGACTTGCAGCAGCTATGATGTTGCAAAGCAAAGGACATGATGTTCATATATATGAAAAACAGTCCTTTGTTGGCGGACGTAACTCTAAGTTTCAACTTGGTGATTTCACGTTTGATACAGGTCCTACTTTTCTCAGTATGATTCATATTGCAGAGGAACTGTTCACCTTTGCCGGTAAAAATCTCTATGATTATATAGATGTGATTGAATTAAAAGAAATGTATAGATTAATCTTTCAAGATGAGAAGCTTGATATGATTCGAGATCGAGACGAAATGTACAAACGTCTAGAAGCCTTTGCACCTGGTGAGGGCGAGGGGTATGTACGTTTTATGAATGATACAAAACGAAAAATGGACCGCCTAACGCCGATTCTACAAAGTAAAATGGATCGTTTCCATCATTATTTGCGTCCAAAAGTCATCAAAGCACTTCCTCAGCTCTCATTAAATAAAAGCTTATATGATGTGCTGTCGGATTATTTCTCAAATGAATCAGTGAAATATGCCTTTACATTCCAATCAAAATATTTAGGGATGTCACCTTGGGAATGCCCAGGAGCGTTCTCTATTCTTTCCTTTATGGAGCATGACACAGGCGTTTATCATCC
The DNA here is from genome assembly GCF_056173625.1 of Bacillus sp. iso_77. Taxonomy (NCBI): domain Bacteria; kingdom Bacillati; phylum Bacillota; class Bacilli; order Caryophanales; family Bacillaceae; genus Bacillus; species Bacillus sp. iso_77. The sequence goes on from NZ_CM149683.1 coordinate 1,066,780, forward strand.
GAAAGGCGGAGTGAATCAGCTGTCAGAAGCGATGGCAAAGGCAGCTGTTGAATCTGGGGCTACCCTTCATCTATCAACTGGAGTTGACAAGTTGCTGACGGAAGGCAGGAAAGTGAAGGGGATTCGCTTAGAAACTGGTGAAGAAATACAGGCAGATGAGGTGGTCGTAAATGGTGATTTTGCACACGTGATGACAAAGCTTGTAGAGCCGGGTCTTTTAAAGAAATATAGCGAGAAGAAACTGAAAAAGAAAAAATTCTCATGCTCCACCTTCATGCTGTACCTAGGTTTAGATACGATATATGATGAGCCACATCATACCATCGTTTTTTCCGATGACTATGCGAAGTTCGTCAAAGAGATTACGAAAACCTATGAGCTGCCGGATGATCCATCCATTTATATTCAAAATGCAAGTGTGACAGATGATTCGCTTGCGCCAAAAGGCAAGTCCGCTCTTTATGTGTTAGCACCCGTTGCCAATAATCAAAGCGGTATTGACTGGGAAGCGCATCAAGAAGAATTTAGAGAGCTTGTGCTGGATACGCTTGAGCGGAAAACAGGCTTTAAGAATATCAGGCAGCATATTGAAGTCGAGCGGATAATCACGCCGAAGCATTGGGAAGAAGAGCTGTACGTGTATGAAGGAGCTACATTTAATCTTGGTCACCAGTTGACGCAGATGATGGTACTCAGGCCGCATAATGAATTTGATGAGTTGAAACACTGCTGGCTCGTTGGTGGAGGAACCCACCCGGGCAGCGGATTGCCAACCATTTTAGAATCAGCGCGTATTACGACAAATGCGATTCTGTCAAAAGAGAAACATACGCACAAAAGAGTGCCACATCAAGAAAAGGGGAGCGCCTCATGAAAAAACATATATTGATTGCTGGCGGCGGTATTGGCGGAATGATCTCAGCCCTCTATTTAAAAAAAGCTGGACATGATGTCACCCTTGTTGAAAAAAATGAACGGCTCGGCGGGAGACTTGCTTTTGTACGTGAGAAAGGATATAAAGTAGATGAAGGTCCGACCATTGTCCTACTTCCTGATATGTTAAAAGGCATTTTACATGACGTAGGCATTGATGAAACATCTCTTGATCTCTTGCAGCTCGATCCGCTGTATACGATCCACTATCAAGATGGAACCTCCTATACGAAATACTCTGATACACTGCGACAACTAGAAGAAATCAAACGTGTATTTCCAAAGGAAGAACAGGGATATTTAACATTTATGCAAGAAATGACGGATCGGTTTCAAGAAGGGCAGGAAGCTTTTCTAGAAAAATCATTTCATGAAAAACGAACCTTTTTTACAAAAGCGAACATGAAGATTTTAATGAAATTAAAAGCATATCGAACCGTTCAAAGTTCTCTCAAAAAATATTTTTCAGATGAGCGCCTCCGAGATGCATATGCACTTCAAACCCTCTATGTCGGAGGAAATCCGTATGAAGCATCTGCCATTTATTCGCTTGTTTCATATAGTGAGCACGCACACGGAATTTACTATTTAAAAGGCGGATATGCGAGTTTAGTAGATATATTGGAGAGACAGCTCTTAAAGACGGGTGTACACATAAGAAAAAGTGAAGAAGTCGCACAATTTGAGTTTGAGGGGAAACGTGTGGTCAAGGCAAAAATAAATGATGAGCACATAGCAGCTGATGCATTTGTGATGAACGGAGATTATCCAGCGGCGTTAAAACAGCTTGGTTTAGGTGAACAAGACCGGCGTAAATACGTTCCATCCTCCGGCTGCGTGATGGTGTATCTAGGGTTAAACAAAGTATACGATGAAGCACCTGTTCATCAATTTTTCATGGGAGAACACTTTGATCAGCATATGAGAGAGGTGTTTCAAACGAAAACGATACCTCAAGATCCATCATTTTATACATTTAATCCATCGACCATCGATCCATCCCTTGCCCCAGAAGGCAGCAGTGTCCTATATATGCTCATTCCTGTTCCATCAGGAGATCACATCAATTGGGAACAAGAGACAGACTTTGTGGATAAAATGGTGGAGCGTCTTGAGAAAAGAGGCTTTCCACAGCTGCGAGAGGCGGTTGTCTGGCAAAAGGTGAGAACACCGAATGATTCAATGCGAGAAGGATTGTTTGAAGGCGGCAGCTTTGGACTCGCTCCTAATTTGTTTCAATCAGGTGTGTTTCGCCCGCAAGTAAAGGTTGCAGATGTAGACAATCTATATGCGGTAGGTGCTTCCATCCATCCCGGCGGCGGGGTACCGATCGTGATGCAAAGTGCAAAGCTCATGGCTTCTGTACTGCTTAAAGAGCTGAACAACAGAAAGGAAGTGAAGCTAAGTGGTTGATGTGCAAACAGCATTGAAAATATGTGAAGAGACCATTCAAACCCATTCAAAAACGTTTTATCGTGCCTTTTCCATGCTGCCTAAAAAGAAAAGACAGGCTGTTTGGGCCGTATATTCTTTTTGTAGGAGAGCGGATGACATTGTAGATGAGTCTCCTTCACCAAAGGAAGAACTGGCGTCTTTTCAGGAGGCATTTGAACGTTTCTTGCAAGGAGAAGTAGATCGTGATGATCCAATGTGGGTGGCGCTGGAGTATACATTTCAACAGTTTCGTATGGATGAATCCCCATTCCGTGACCTGCTGCGAGGACAGGAGATGGATTTAGAGCAACATCGATATGAAACGTTAGATGAACTGCTCATCTATTCCTATCATGTCGCAAGTACAGTTGGATTAATGCTGCTTCCGATCATTGCACCGCGTAAAAAAGAACAGCTAAAAGAAGCAGCGATTTCCCTTGGGATTGGCATGCAGTTGACCAATATTCTTCGAGACATTGGTGAGGATAAGGCGGAAAGGAACCGCATTTATTTGCCAAAACAAGTCATGGATCAATTTGGGTATACAGAGCAAGAATTACAAGAAGGGATCGTCAATCAAGCCTTCCAGCACGTATGGGAATATATTGCTTTTGAGGCAGAGGCGTACTATGAGGAATTTTTTGACCATCTCCATGAATTCCCACTTTATTCAAGGATCCCAGTGAAAGCAGCTGCTCACTTTTATAAGGCTATTTTAGATAAAACTAGAGAAAACGAATACCGCGTCTTTACGAAGCGGTCATATATTTCAACACAAGAAAAAGCACTTATTTTAGAAGATATTACGTAATGAAAAGAAGACAAAGGGTAAAATAGAGTTCGTTCGTTTTAGCCCTTTGACAACAATCTGAAAGGACTGCACCCGCAGTCCTTTTTATGTGGAAGTAAACCGGTACTCCGTCCACACCCTTGAACGCCACCGCCTATACATGAAGATACCTCTTACCCATTCATCCACGATAAAAGAAATCCAAACCCCGATAAGGCCCATTTCAAGTTGAATGCCTAATAAATAAGCGATCGGAAGGCCGATGCCCCACATTGAAATCATCGCCATATAGACTGGAAACTTCGCGTCACCAGCTGCCCGCAAGGAGTTGATGATGACCATATTAAAAGAACGTCCAGGCTCTAAAATAATTGTCAATATGAGGAGGAGACTCGCTATTTGAATGATCTCACTGTTGCTAGTGAAAAAAGTAAGTAAATGCGTCGATGATAAAGATAAAGCAGTAGAAGAAAGAAGTGAGATGGCAATGGCCCAGTATAAGCTTTTCATGCATCTTCGATAGGCCGCATCAAATTCTTTCGCCCCGATCAGGCGCCCAATTAAGATTTGCGTTCCTTGGCTAATGGCGGCACCAAATAACATAATGAACATCATCAAATTCTGGGTATAGACTTTTGCTGCCAGTGCTTGCGTGCCCATAAATGTGATAAACAGCGTAATAATCATTTGAGAGCCATTATAAGAAAGTTGTTCTCCAGCAGAAGGAATGCCGATTTTTAGCAGTTTTTTTAAATGCGTTCGCTGGATGTAAAACATTCGCTTGAATGAAAACCGCAATCCAATGCGGTGTCGAACAATGAGTATCATGGCTGTAAGACCGATCAACCGTGCAAATGATGTGGAAAGAGCGACACCCATGACACCTAATACAGGGAAGCCAAATGGTCCGAAGATGACCAAATAATTACCAGCAACATTTAACAGATTCATACCGATGGTGACATACATCGTATCTCTCGTGAATCCATAGCTTTTTAAAATAGCACTATAGGTCATAATGAGCGCCTGAATAAAAGAAAGCAGGCCGACAATCTGTAAAAAGACGGTTGCATCTGGCATGAGCTCGCTTGATAATCCCATCATATGCAGGATGGGCACAGCTAACACAAACATAAGAAGACTGATCACAAAGCTAATGAGGAAATTGGTGCCTAGTGATACATAGGCAACTTGGGTCGCTTCCTGCTTGCGGCTCGCTCCTAAAAGCTGCGCAATGACAATCGTCGTCCCAGTCGTAATGAAGCTGAACATCACAATCAATAGATTTAATAGCTGATTGCTTACCCCTACTGCGGCAACACTATTGTCAGAATACTGGCTGAGCATCAGTGTATCTGCGCTCCCCATCAGCATATATAAAGAGATTTCGATAAAAATAGGCCAAGTTAATGCAAATAATGAAGGGTGGGATTTTTCACTTTTGGCTTGAACCTTTTGTATTGTCAGTGCTTGTGGTTTCATCACATCGCCTTCTTTCGTATAAATCCGATTTATAGTGTACCTTGCATCGACTATAATAAGAAGAGATGAAACCGAAACTTATTGGAGAAATCCGACTTCATAAGGGGATGAATATGGGTCCGTTTATTACATTTACTGTACCGCCATTTCCAGTCTATATTGCTTCAGGCAAAGGTGTATTCCATCGAGGAGAACGACATATCTCCAGAATTTTCACCGTATTTGATCTTCTTTATGTCACAAAAGGTGAACTGTGGATCACAGAAGACGAGGTGCCTCATCATGTAAAAGAGGGAGAATATATCATCTTATCACCGGGACTTGCCCATGGTGGACATCTGCCATGCAAAGAAGAAACACTTTATGAGTGGCTGCATTTTTCAATCGATTCATTTGAGTTTACAGATCGGCCGAGAGAACACTGGTTTGACATGAAGCAAAATCAAGCCACTTTTGAAAAAGCAGCAAGCTATGAATTTCGTCTGCCCCGAAAAGGAAAAGTGAAAGGGGGAAGCGTGCTACAGAAGCATCTTTCAGCGATGCGCGCTTTAAATGATGATGCGTCTGAACTTCAGCTCAAAAAGCAGCTTCAATTTGAGGAAATGCTCATTCATTTACAAAAAGAAGCATTTCATATTCCAAGTGCAAAGGAGACTGTCGCTTCAGAAGTGGTTCACTATCTTGAACGTCATTTTACGCAAAAATTACAGATGGAGAAGCTGGCAGAGATTCTTCATTATCATCCTGATTACATGACAAGGTGCATGCAGACCGTGTACGGACTGACGCCGAGCCAGTACATCAATCGACTCAAAATTGAAAAAGCCAAAAGCCTGCTTGCTTCAACGAATGGAAAAATAGCTCTCATTGCAGAACATGTAGGCATTGATGACCCTACTTATTTTTCAAAGCTGTTTCGGCAAAATGAAGGCATGACGCCTATCGAGTATCGTCATCTTGCTAAAAGAACGACAAAGTAAAGGAACGTGAACAGATGAAAGGAAAAAAAAAGAGATTGTGAGCATACGTCCATTAGACGAAACCGATTTAGAAGTGGTATGGCATTTAAGGTTTAAAGCACCAGACCAGGCCTATCGAAAGTGGAATGCACCGTATTTTATTGAACATGACATATCGCTTACTGCATTTAAAAAACGCTATTTACAGGATGATTCTGTCCTGCCAAAACTATTTGGCATTGATGTCGGAGGTGAATTAAAGGGCACAGTTTCTTATTATTGGGAGAATGAACGCACACGATGGCTGGAGTGTGGGATTCTTATTTATGACTCACGTTTTTGGAATGGGGGCGTTGGAACAAAGGCATTGCGTCTATGGATCGATGAACTCTTTTCACACATTGATATCCCACGCATCGGTCTAACCACCTGGTCTGGAAATGAACGCATGATGCGTTGCGCAGAGAAATGCGGGTTTATCCTTGAGGGAAGACTGCGTAAGGTTCGTTACTATCAAGGGGAGTATTATGATTCGATGCGGTATGGGATGCTGAGAGAAGAATGGCAAAGCCTTCCGCACCATTCATTTGAATAGTTGTTTTTAAGATTAGGAAAAAAGTATAGTAAGATTAAATAAATTGAAAAAGAAGGGTGGCGGATGAATGTGAAATGGATTACAGGTTGGTTTGTATCCATATTAGTCGCAATCTACCTATTCGTTGATGCACCAAAACACGGGAAAAATAAATGGTTATGGGCCATCTTAGGTCTTTTGCTCGGGCTCTTCACACTTGGAATATATCTCATTCAAACAGGAAGAAAAGGGTTGGGCTGGACAGTACTGATTGTGTCCATTTTCATCTATGCGATTGCCATCCTCGTCTTTGTCTTGTACTTTCTCATGCTGGTCTTCGGGTACTCCAACGCAAATTAGAGAGTACGGCTGTGGTGATTTGTTTCACTTCAAGTTGCTACCGATTGATGGTTTGATTGCGCCAAAGCATCATAGGATAAATGGTGATGGGCTCGGGCAGGATGATCCTCATGTTTATCCATCTTATTTTATCTCATGTGGCTCACTGCTTTGGTCAAGTAAGTCCTTCATAAAGAAGGGCTTTTTTCTTTTATTTTTTGAGCTGGGACACCTGCAATGACAATCCGCTCTTCATGAAAGGAGCGATTCACTACTGCATTTGCTCCGATGGAAATATGATTCGCAATATAAATATTTCCAAACAGTTTAGCGCCAGGGCCGATCCATACATGATCTCCGATGACGGGCACATCTTTTTCATGATGGTTTTGACCGATATTCACACCTTGATGAATATCACAAAACGCGCCGATTTTGGCATGCTTGTTCACAATCAACAGCCCAGTATGGTTGATTCTGAGCCCAGGTCCAAATACACCAATTGGGATATCAAAGCCAAGCTGCATGCCTTTCTTTTTATGTAAGTAACGATAAAACCATTTGCGTAACGTAGCACCGCTATTCGTATAGTACTCATATTTTCGTAAATATCTTTGATATTTCCAAATATCATCCCCAAGCCACTTTGGTCTTTTTCGATTGATGGCAAGTGCTTTCTGATCTTGTGCCAAGTAGTGGTGAAGGTCATGCTTCGTTAAAATCATCAGATCTCCCTCGATTCCCTTTCGTTTCAGAGAAATTATACCATCATAACCATTTATATCAAGGTAAAATAACGTTCATTTTTTGTTTTACTGCATTCATTTCATTCGGCCGTCCCGTATCAAACAAGGGAGCTACAACGCATAGAGCAAAAGAACCAGGAGAATTGTTTTGTAATTTTTTTCAATATTTTTCATACTCAAACGTTACATCGCCCTTATGGCTGTAGATGTTTGTAAAAAATACACGAAATTACTCGTTAAAAAGAGAATATAGCATTCATATGCTTTTAGAATCATCTTTTTGAATACAATTGACTTTCGTATCTTACATCCTCTAGGCTAGTAAATGAAAATGATAATCTTTATCAATTGGAGGAGTGTTTTATTATGTCCATCAAAACCGTTTCTAAAAATCAGCAATTTTTAGAGCAACAAAGTCAAAGAGAATCTAATGCAAGGTCTTACCCGAGACGGTTCCCATTAGCCATGCAAAAAGCCGAAGGTATGATCGTGACAGATGCAGATGGTAGAGAATTTTATGACTGCCTAGCAGGTGCAGGAACACTTGCTCTTGGTCACAATCACCCGGTTGTTATAGATGCTATTGAACGTATGCTTCATGAAAAAAGACCGTTGCATACGCTGGACATCACTTCAGAGATTAAAGAAGAATTTGTGAATGAGATTTTTTCTCACTTGCCAGAAGAGTTTGCAAAAAGAGCAAAAATTCAATTTTGTGGACCAACTGGTGGTGATGCTATAGAAGCAGCAATTAAATTAGTCAAGACAGCGACGGGAAATCGTTCCATTCTATCATTCCACGGAGCATATCATGGTGCTACACATGGCACGATGTCATTAAGCGGCAACTTATCGCCAAAAGAAAAAGTACAAGGATTAATGCCAGATGTTCACTTCCTGCCTTATCCATATGAATACCGCTGCCCATTTGGAATTGGCGGTAAAGACTCACATCGCATTTCCAGCTCTTATATTGAGCGTGTATTAAATGACCCTGAGAGTGGAATTCTTCCGCCAGCAGGCATGATCTTTGAAGCGGTGCAAGGGGAGGGCGGCTCCATCCCGGCATCAATTGAATGGATACAAGAAATGAGACGAATCACAAAAGAAAAAGGAATTCCACTTATTATTGATGAGGTTCAATCAGGCATCGGCCGAACTGGTAAGATGTTTGCCTTTGAACATGCTGGTATTGTGCCAGATGTCATTGTGTTATCAAAAGCAATTGGGGGCAGCCTTCCGCTATCCGTTGTGATTTATGACAAAGACTTAGATCAATGGAATCCAGGTGCACACATTGGCACGTTTAGAGGAAATCAAATGGCGATGGCAGCTGGAACTGCTACGCTTAAATTTATAAAAGAAACCAATCTGCTTGATCATGTAGAAGGGCTTGGTCAGCGTATGCAGGCCAATCTAAAAGACATTCAAAAACAAGTGCCTGCTCTCGGTGATGTGCGAGGAAGAGGATTAATGATTGGTGTTGAAGTTGTGAATCCAGATGAGAAACAGGATGTGGACGGCAGTTATCCAGCAAATCCAGAGCTAGCCAGTCTCATTCAAAAGAATTGTTTTGATAAAGGCTTAATTGTGGAGACAGGAGGCCGTTTTGGAAGTGTGATTCGATTCTTACCGCCTTTGATCATGACAGAAGAACAGCTTGAAAAAGTCATCACGATTTTTAAAGAGGCAGTTTACGATGCAGTCAACTAAACCATCTGTCGATTCATTATTTATTCAACAAAGCCAGCTTGGGAGGGAGTCCTTCCAAGCGGCTCTCTACACATCCATCGACAGCTTACTGGCAGAGTGGCAAACAAGCAGAGGACCGTATAGCGGAATATTGCCTGGGAAATTAGCGGCTCATGTCGAATCGTTATTCCAGATTCAACCGGCTGGTGAATCCATTGAGTCTGTTTTTCAAGATATAAAAAATCACCTTTTACCGCATTTAGTTGATGTGTCACATCCTAAATGCCTGGCACATTTGCATTGCCCACCTCTAATCCCTGCTCTGGCAGCAGAGGTGATCGTAAGTTCCTTTAACCAATCAATGGATTCCTTTGATCAAAGCGGCATTGCATCTTTGGTTGAGGAGGAAATCCTCAAGTGGTTATGTGAAAAGTTTTCTTATGGAGAACGAGCAGATGGGACCTTTACGAGCGGTGGAACCCAATCTAACTACATGGGACTGCTTTTAGCAAGAGATGCATTTTGTGAAAACACTTGGCAATGGAATGTACAGCAGAAAGGGTTGCCGAGCGAGGCAAACCGTATGCGGATTCTTTGCTCCAAGAATGCCCACTTCACTGTGAAAAAATCAGCATCTCAGCTAGGTTTAGGTGAACAGGCTGTTGTGTTAGTTGAGACGGACGAACATCACCGAATGGACCTGCATGATTTGCAGAAGAAGCTTATGGAGCTTAAAGAGCAGGATTTGCTTCCATTTGCAGTCGTGGCGACTTGCGGGACAACTGATTTTGGCAGTATTGATCCTGTACGTGACATATATGACATGGTGAAGCCTTTCGGTTTGTGGATTCATGCAGATGCTGCCTATGGAGGGGCGCTTGTATTAAGCAAAACCTTCCAAGGAAAATTAGATGGCATCGAGCTGGCTGATTCGATCACGATTGACTTTCATAAGCAATTTTATCAGCCGATCTCCTGCGGGGCATTTTTACTAAAGGATAAAAGACATTTTGGTTTGATTGATTACCACGCAGATTATCTCAATCCAAAGGAAGATGAACTGGAGGGCATTCTGCATCTCGTGAATAAATCTGTTCAGACGACGCGCCGGTTTGATGCGCTAAAACTCCTTCTCTCTCTGCGTATGATTGGAGAAGAAGGGTTTGCAAGTATCATTGACCATACCATCCATTTTGCGAAAGATGTGGCTACGTTGATTGAGAAAAATGAGCATCTTGAGGTGATCAATCCTGATCCAGAAATCAATGCAGTCGTGTTTCGTTTTATAGATGATCAACAAGCAGAGGACATCAATAAAATCATTCATCGCACACTTTTCCAAACAGGAACGGCTGTCGTAGCAAAAACAGTAGCCGATGGTCAAACTTGCTTAAAATTCACTTTGTTAAATCCGAGAACGACTATTACACATATTGAGGAAATCCTTTCTGACATTGTTGATATCGGGATCGCTCATATTCAATCCGGGAGGGTACTACGTTGAGTCAATATAAACAAATGGCTGAAAATGCAACTATGCAAAGCTTTTTAAACTGTTTTTTACGTGAAACAGGAATTGATCGATCTGCAAAAAAAGAGACAAAAGCAGACGGCTCACTTGTATTTGTAGCAGCATTAGCAAAACAAGATCTTGAGCTTGTCATTCCGATTCGATATTTTTCGCCTGTAGGCCGTCATCTCTTTGATTTTCCCGTTCGCTTTCGCCCGAAAGGCAGTGAACAACAGGGAACGATCATCGATTACACCACACTTGTTGCTTTATGTTCAAAGGAACTTCTCATTGAATATGGCCGCACAGATGCAGAGGATGAGTTCATGCTTCGCATCATTTTAAGCTGCCGGAATATTGAAAGATTCATCAGAGAGAGAGAAAGTGATCGAGCGGCTCTTTCTTCAGCTGATTTTGAATATATTGAAGCGGAGCAGTCACTTCTTCTTGGGCATTTAACGCATCCTACACCAAAAAGCAGACAAGGAATGACAGAAGAGGAGGAAGCTATTTATTCTCCTGAGCTGAAAGGCTCTTTCCAGCTTCATTACTTTAAAGCACATCCGTCAATTGTGCTTCAGGATTCTTCTCTTTCACAATCTGCGGCAAGTCTCATGTTTGAGGAGCTCATGCGCCAGATGCCAGAAGAAAAAGAGAGACTGACGACGTTAACAGAAGGCGGTGAATATGTCCTGATTCCGATTCATCCGCTACAAGTCCAAGTGGTCATGGAGAAAGCGTTCGTCAAGCGTTATATAGAGGATGGGATGCTGACGTATTTAGGGCCGCTAGGATCTGAATACACAGCGACATCTTCCTTTAGAACGGTCTATCAAAAAGACTCTGCGTACATGCTTAAATTCTCTGTCCCTGTAAAGATCACAAACTCTTTACGCGTTAACAAACAAAAGGAACTTGATCGTGGAGTTGAGATGTCTCGTATCTTAAAAACAGAATTAGGCGTTTCTTTATATGACAAATTCTCTGGATTCCGTGTAATTGAAGATCCTGCGTATCTATCTATTCAAGGGGATGAGGCGGAATCTGGCTTTGAAGTCGTCATTCGTCAAAATCCATTTTTGCATCATGAAAAAGGGGCAAGCTTAATAGCAGGGCTATGTCAGGATCATGCATACGGAGGAAAATCAAGGCTTTCAGGCATTATCCATGAATTAGCAGACGCTGAAGGCAGATCAACAGAAGATGTCAGTCGTGATTGGTTCACACAATATTTATCGATTGCGTTAGAGCCGATGCTTTGGCTGTTTGAAACGTATGGACTTGCCCTTGAAGCCCATCAGCAAAATGCTGTCGTACAGCTAAAGAATGGATATCCGCACACATTCTATTATCGTGACAACCAAGGCTACTATTATAGCGAATCGAAAAAGGATCAGCTTGCGAAGCTTGTTCAAAACTTAAGCGTCAGAAGTGAAACCATTTGTGCAGACGATGTAGCGGTTGAGAGACTGCGTTACTATTTCTTCTTTAATCATTTGTTTGGTCTTGTGAATGGTTTTGGTACAGAGGGGCTTGCAAAAGAAGAAGATTTATTAGCCCTGATTAGAGACACACTGCTTGCGCATGAAGAGACATATGGTGCATCTGAGCTGACGAACAGTCTTATTCGGTCACAGGAGCTGCCTTCAAAAGCGAACTTACTCACGCGGTTTGAAGATATGGATGAGCTGACGGGTTCTTTAGAAACTCAATCCAGGTACACGTCTGTATTGAATCCGCTCTTTTTACATAAGGAGGCGCTGATTGGATGAGGCATCGAATTGGGTTCATTCGCGCTGAATATGAACGGGACGTCCAGCTTGTCCACAAGTGGATGCAAGAAGAGTATGTCCACCCATTTTGGCATTTGAATATTCCATTTCCTGCTTTTGAAAAGCACTTTTATCAGGCCATTCATGATCCGCATCAAACCCTTTATTTAGGAACCATTGATGGCACGCCGATGAGCTATTTTGAAGCATACAATGTGAAAGGGGATATCATTGAATCGTACTATCAGCCTTCTCCGCATGATCAAGGCATTCACCTGTTAATTGGAGAGCCAGATTATGTAGGGAAAGGATTTGCGGCTCCGCTGCTTCAAGTCATGACAGCATTTCAGTTTGAGCAGAACAAACGAACAGAAAAAATCGTGGCTGAGCCAGATATTCGGAACGAAAAAATGATTCATGTCTTTGAAAAGTGTGGATTCGAACGTGTGAAACCAGTCACTTTACCAGATAAAACAGGTCTTTTGATGTTTTGTCATCGAGATCGATTTGAAAGGAAGTATAACCATGACGTGGTTCAACAAGCAAAATAATGTAGTGGATGTCATTGGGATTGGCATTGGACCATTTAACCTAGGGCTTGCTGCATTATCTGAAGAAGTAGATGAAATTGACGCTTTGTTTTTTGAAAGAAGTGAAGCGTTCCACTGGCATCCAGGTATGCTCATTGAAGGGACAACACTTCAAGTCCCCTTTTTAGCGGATCTTGTCAGTATGGCGGATGTGAAAAGCAAATATAGCTTTCTCAACTATTTGCAGGAGCAAAACCGTTTGTATTCATTTTACTTTCTAGAAGACTTCCATATCCCGCGCAAGGAATATAGCCATTATTGCCGCTGGGTCGCGGATCAATTAGATTCTTGCCGATTTGGCATGAATGTCGAATCTGTCTCCATCGTTGAAAAAGCTGGAGAAAAACGATATGAAGTGCATGTCCGTCATGTGAAAGATCAAACGATAGAGGTGTTTGAAAGTAAGCATCTTGTTTTAGGTATCGGTACACAGCCTGCGGTACCAGCATCTCTTGAGCCAGCTTTAGGGGATCGGGTGTTTCATTCTGCTGATTACTTGAAACGAAAGAAAGAAGGCTGTTTTAAAGGAAAATCCGTGACGGTCATCGGTTCTGGTCAAAGTGCAGCAGAAGTATTCTATGACATTTTATCAGACGATGAGGCGAAGGATATTCATTGGTTTACACGCTCTAAAGGGTTTTTCCCAATGGAATATTCAAATTTGGGTCTTGAGTATTTCTCTCCAGACTATATTGATTTCTTTTATGAGCTTCCGCAGCCTAAAAAAGATGCGCTATTAAAGCAGCAAGATTTGCTGTATAAAGGCATCAGCTCAGCGATGATCCGAGATATTTATCACTTGCTTTATGAACGTTCTGCTTGCGGAGAGCAGCTGAACACCGTGCTGCAGGCGATGACGGAAGTCAATTTGATTGAGGAAACGAGGGACGGCTTATCGCTTTCATGCAATCAATGGGTTAAAGAGGAATCCTTTACGCATGAGACAGACATTGTCGTCTTGGCAACGGGCTATCAATCTGTATTACCGCCATTTATTGATCCGATTTCCCATCATATTCAGTGGGATCATCAAGGACGCTTCCAGGTTGAACGTGAATATCGATTGAAAACAAACACATTAGGTGAGAATGATATTTTTGTACAAAATGCAGAGCTTCATACACATGGAGTAGGCGCACCAGATTTAGGGCTAGGGGCGTACCGAAACAGTGTCATTATCAATGAACTGGCTCGTCGACCTGTGTATCCACTTTATCAAAAGCATGTTTTCCAGACATTCGGTACACATAAACACGCAAATACATTTGAAGAAATCAAAGGGTAAGGAGGATGAACCGATGAGTGTACAAGATGAATTGAAAAAAGCGGTCAATCCTGCTGCTTGGAAAAAAGCAAACCAGCGAATGGTGGCAAAAATGCTGTCCGAATATATGTATGAGGATATGCTTCATCCCGTTCAGCTAAATCATCAGGATGGCATCGCCCAATATGAATTAATCATTCACGATCAGAAGAAATATCGTTATCTCGCAAAACCTCGTTTGTTTGATAGTTTTGATACGATTGCTGAATCGATCGAGTGCTGTCAAGACGGAACATGGACAAAGGATGTTAGTGCCATTGTGTTTTTACTAGACATTCAGCCAATCATCCCAATGTCTTCTGAAACAACTGGTCATCTGATCAAAGAGCTTCACCATACCTTGTTAGCGGATGTTCATTTGCTGTCGAAAAAAGCACTTCGTGCAGATGAGCTAACAGATACAGATTATGCATGGATTGAGGGCGAGATGACTGGTCATCCGTGGATCGTCTATAACAAAGGGCGTATTGGATTCAGCTACGATGATTACTTAGCCTATGCACCTGAAAGGCAGGAATGTGTGCAGCTGTCTTGGATTGCTGTTCACCGAGAACTTGCGACTTTCCATGCGGTCGATCATGAGAACTATGAGCACATCATTGCCAAAGAATTAGACGAAGTCACGATTCGTCAATTCCAACGTGTGTTAAAGGATGAAGGGCTGAATGCGGCTGATTATTATATGATGCCTGTTCATAAATGGCAGTGGACGCATATGATCATCCAGCATTTCCCTGAGGATTTAGCCATGCGCCGTATTGTGTATTTAGGAGAAGGGCTGGATCAATATATTCCACAGCAATCGATCAGAACCTTTACAAACATCTCAAATAAAGGCAAGCATCATATTAAACTGCCAATGAGTATTTTAAATACGCTAGTGTACCGGGGGCTCCCATCAGAACGTACGGTGATTGCTCCTCGTATTACAGCACATATTAAAGGAATCGCCGATCAAGACGCCTTTTTATCCGATGTATGCCGCGTGATTTTACCAGGTGAGAATGCGAGTATCAATGTTGATCATCCTTATTACAGCAAGCTACCTGGTGCGCCATATCAATACCTTGAAATGCTTGGGGTCATTTTTAGAGAAAGCATTTATACGTATTTAGATGAAGGGGAGAGCCCTGTTACGTTGGCGGCACTGACGTATGAAGATCATGAAGGCGAGCCTTATCTGAAGCAGCTCATTGAAAAATCGGGTCTGTCAGCAAAAGAATGGATGGCGTCATTCTTCCATGTTGTCATGCCGCCGCTTCTGCACTTTATGTATCAATATGGCACGGTGTTTTCACCTCACGGACAAAATACAATTCTTGTATTAAAAGATCATAAGCCGCATCGTTTGGCGATCAAAGATTTTGTTGATGATGTGAACATTAGTGATCAACCGCTGCCTGAATTGGCTTCATTAGAAGAAGATCTAAAGGAAGTGCTGCGTAGTGAGCCGCCAGAGGGTCTTGTACAATTTATTTTTACGGGCCTGTTTATTTGCAATCTTCGTTACGTGTCAAACGTGTTAGACAATCACAATCTGTTAGATGAAACGACGCTTTGGCGCTTGCTTGCAGAAGAAATTCAGCAGTATCAAAAGCAATTTCCACAGCTAAAAGATCGTTTTGCTTTATTTGATCTATTCCAGCCACAGCTGACAAAGCTTTGCTTAAACCGTAATCGCATGATTGATTACGGCTATGGAGACGGAGATGACCGGCCGCATGCATCAGAGCATGGCAAGGTCACAAATGCACTCGCTCAAGTTCTCTCATCCGTAGGCGAAAAATAAAAAAGAAAAGCTGTAGACAACATCTGTCTACAGCTTTTTGATTTTTTAAGAAAATGCTTGTGAGGCCAGAAAATAGAGAAGCGCCGGATCGTTCTGCTTTTCGTTCCCGCGAATCATCATAAAATGTGCGACGTTTGTTTTTGTAAATCCTGCTTCTACAAGTGATGCATGCAGGCGTTCAGCTGTTTCTTCCTGCATATCTAAACGAAAGGCGCCAGAATAAGACGTGAGAAGTGATTGAATGAGTGATAGCGCCGTTTGTTCATCGTTTGCTGCAAGCGGGCCAATCATCAGATTAGCTGGTGTTTCCACACCAAATGCGAAGCCGGTGATTTCGTGGTGTTCATCCTTTGCGATCAGTTTAAATGCTGCTCGCTCCATTCGCTTTATTAAGAAGTTTGATCGATTGGTCCCTGCGCCTTTTTCATCCAGCCTTTCAATAGACGGGAGGTGCGTTTGATCAGCGGGAAAAAGATGAATCTGATGTGACGCGTGAAGGGCACTAGGATTTGTTTTTTGTGCTTTGTATGTATGAATATAACCGGCTGTCTGAAAGCCGATTTTTTCATAAACTGGGCGTCCTTGTACAGTAGCCGTTAAAACGACAGGGACACTTGGATCACTATGACGAAGCAGTGTGTCAATCATTTGACGGGCAAGACCGAGTCCTCGATGTGTCTCAGATACAATGACCGCCCCAATTGATGCCACTCTGTCATACTGAAAAAGTCCAGCGCATGAAATGACTTGTCCGTCAGTTGTTGTAAAACCGGTAAAATGTCCATTTGTTAAAAGAGATGTGAGCTCTTCCGCATTGTAATCAGGCCAGTCGACCTCTTTTGACAATGCGACAAGGTCTGGTATGTCATCAAGGGTTAAAGTTCGTTGTATAACGTTTGCCAATACACGCAACTCCTTCTTAGCTGATTTCTCTATATGTATCGTACCATAAGAACGCATAAGAAAAAGGAAAAGGGGATACCTTTTCCTTTTGTCTAGTTTAATAATTGAGGTCACGGTTGTATTCATATTCAAAGGTGAGCTGTAAGTTCTTAATTGAGACAACGCCTACTTTAATTAACCGTCCACCGATCAATTGAGGAACCTCGGTTGCATTAAAAGAAACAAAAAAGCGGTCTTTTGCTGGCACTTGACTTGTTTTATAAGAAGAGATGTCAACTTTTTGACCGTTCCAAGGTACGTTCACTGTTCCGCCTTTTAAGGAAGAGACAGTGAATACATAATTATATGCATTTGTACTGCCTTTTTCAGCTTCTAATGACAGGCCAGTGACAACGGCATCCTGCGGCAAGCTGCTTAAATCAAAAGAAGAATTGGGAGATCCGGCTTCATTGAAACTATTCAATGTGGCAGGTGATCCATATCGTTTCGTTGTGGCTTTTTCAATACTTTTTTCAAAGACAATACGATACATGTTGTCCTCTTCATTTAATAATTGCTTTGGTTTGACGGCTAAATAGTAGTCAGTGCTTGCGGCAATTTTCGGCATATGGATGATTTCATTTTGGTTGTTTGTCCGCACAGAGGAAGACACGAGTGACCCGCTCTGATTGTAAAGATAAAGATCAAAATCATTTCCAGCTTTCACATTGACGAGTTTGATAGAAAAGCGGCCATCTGCTCCATCAAATTTAGAGCTGGTGAACCGGTAAAAATCAATGTCATTCATAGAAGAGATACTGCCTTCGTGATATAAATAGGTCTTGTTTAGATGAAGAGAGTGCTGTAAGAATTGAGCTTTTTCCATCGTATCATTGTTTGCATAATCACTGTCTGGATACAGATGCTCCAATTCTTCTGTATAATATGTTGTTTGTTTCGTAGAAGTTTCACTCGCTTGAGCAGGTGATTGGAAAAGAGGGCCAGCGATAAAGAGGCCTGTAAGCAATAAAACCCCGATCTTCTTTTTGAACATGACAAACATCTCCTTTTAAGTAAATGACTTTCATTTATAATATCGGTAAATAAACGTAATTTTTCATATTTATTCCATTTTTATTTATAAAAAGAACCTCCCATTCAGGAGGTTTTTTTAGTGAACGTTAAAATATCGAGCTTCAGGATGAGAAACGACAATGGCTGAAACGGATGCTTCGGGCTCCATCATAAACCCTTCTGTGAGATGAATCCCGATTTTTTCTGGCTGCAGCAGGTGGAATAGTTTTTCTTGGTCTTCTAGATTAGGGCACGCTGGATAGCCAAAGGAATAGCGCTGACCTTGATATTTGGCTTGGAACCGTTTCTCCATCGTGAAATCGACTGGGTCTGGGAATCCCCATTTATCACGAATTACTTGATGCGTTCGTTCAGCCAATCCTTCTGCAAGCTCAAGTGCTAAAGCTTGGACCGCATGCATTTTCAAATAGTCACCCTCTTGTTTAAATTGCTGCGCAACCTCTCGTATGCGGGTACCAGCCGTCACTGCAAATAAGGCGATATAATCTTTCTCGTTCTCTCCGCTTTTCCGCACATAATCAGAAATAGACCGGTACGGAAGTTTTTCCTGTCTTGGAAATTGGAATGTCTCAATGACGCGGTCAGGCGCTTCTGGATCATAGATATGCAGGTCATTCCCATTTGAACTGGCAGGGAAGAATTGATAGACGAATGCAGGTGCAAACCAGTTTTTCTCTCTGCCTTCTTGAAGAAGATCTGTGATCAGCTGTTTTAATTCCAATGCTTTTGGATGCTGTTCAGCCAAGAGCTTTTTGACCTTTCCTTTTAAACCGAGGTGATGGCCGATCAGCATTTGCTCATTGACATAGGGCATAATGTGGTGCAAATCAATATCCCGTACATAATGGCGTTTCGTATTTTCTGGCGTGAAAATCGCTGCCTCCGGAAGTGTCGCGCGTTTTTCTAGTAATTCAATCACAGCTTTTGGCTGCGTTGTTTCTTTTTCCTTATGGAGTGTTTCTTGATCCTCTAAGGGTTTTGTTTGAAATTGAAGAGGGTCCGCTCTTAATTCATTCGCTAAAGACAGGCCGTCCATTGCATCTTTGGCGTAAAGGACGGGGCCATCATATTGAGGCGAAATTTTCATCTTCGTAAACTTCCGGGAAAGCGCCGCGCCGCCCACCAAAATGGGAACAGAGATGTTTGCTTTTTGTAAATCTTGAGCGGTCAAGACCATTTGCTGTGCTGATTTGACAAGTAAACCTGATAATCCAATCATATCTGGCTTTTCTTTTTGCACCGCTTCAATCAATGTTTGTGGGGTTACTTTAATTCCGAGATCGACGACGTGAAAGCCATTATTGCTCAAAATGATGTCGACCAGGTTTTTCCCTATATCATGGACATCGCCTTTGACGGTGGCGAGGAGAATCTTCCCTTTGCCGCTTGCGTCCTTTTTCTCCATAAATTGCTCAAGGTATGAAACAGATGCTTTCATGACCTCAGCGGATTGGAGGACTTCAGCTACAATCAATTCGTTTTGATTAAAAAGGCGCCCAACCTCTGACATTCCCTGCATTAATGGTCCATTGATGACATGAAGAGGTGATTCAAATTTCTCCAAAGCAAGGGCCAAATCATCAATCAGGCCTTCTTTCGTCCCTTCGACGACATAGATTGCCAGCCTTTCATCAAGTGATAAGGAGATCTTTGGTTTCTTCTCTGTTTTCTTTTTCCCGCGATAAAATTGGGTGAACTCAGCAAGGGTTTGATCATTTGTTTCATAAAGTAAAGTTTCAGCCAGCTTGATTTCTTCCTTTGGAATTGAAGCGAAGCGTTCAAGCTTTTCAGTATTCACGATCGCATAATCAAGCCCTGCTTTTACGCAGTGATACAAATAAACGACATTCAATATTTCTCTGCCAACTGGCGGGAGTCCGAAAGACACGTTACTAATGCCTAAAATGGTGAGACATTCAGGCAGTGCTGCTTTGATTCGCTCAATGCCTTTAATCGTCTCTTCAGCAGCACCAATATACTGTTCGTCTCCAGTACCTACTGGAAAGACAAGAGGGTCAAAAATGATATCACTCGCAGGGATTCCATATTTTTTCGTGAGCAGGTCATGGGATCTTACGGCAATCTCAAGTTTTCGATCTGCTGTGACGGCCATCCCTGTTTCATCGATTGTTCCAACAACAAGTGCGCCGCCATATAGCTTGACAAGCGGAAGAATCTCTTCAAAGCGCTCTTCTCCATCCTCTAAATTAATAGAATTGATAATGGCTTTTCCTTGAGAATACATGAGTGCTTTTTCGATGACATGTTTATCGGTTGAATCAATGACAAAAGGAGCTTTCACTTTTTTCATGGCTTCTTTTAAAAAGCCTTCCATGTCTGCTATCTCATCACGATCAGGGTCTGCTAGACACACATCAATGACGTGAGCGCCATTTTTCACTTGAGCACGGGCAATTTCTGCCGCCTCTTCAAACTTTTGTTCTGCGATGAGCCGTTTGAATTTGCGTGAACCAATGACATTTGTGCGCTCACCAACAAAGAGGGGGCGCATCGCTTCTTCATAAATGAGGGGCTCGATGCCTGATACGGTATGCGGTGATGACTCATGCGTCATGCTGCGGGGCTGAAGCGAACGTACTTCATCTGACAATGCCTGAATATGTGCAGGCGTTGTACCGCAGCAGCCGCCGACGATATTTAACCAGCCTTCTTTTGCAAAAGCGGCAATTTTTTTAGCAAGCGAAGCAGGGGATTCGTGATATTGCCCTTCTTCATCAGGGAGACCAGCGTTTGGATAGCAGCTGACAGCCGACTTTGAGATGGAGGAGAGTGTACGTATATGGTCTGTCATAAATTCTGGACCAGTTGCACAGTTTAAACCTACGCTGATTGGTTTCATATGCTCAAGTGAGATATAAAAGGCTTCAATATCTTGACCGGCAAGGGTGGTGCCCATTGGTTCAATCGTCCCTGACACCATCAGTGGTAGCTCAATACCGGTTGCGTGAAAGGCTTCTTGAATGCCTTTAAATCCAGCTTTGACATTCAGCATGTCTTGACTCGTTTCTAAAAGAAGAGCATCACATTTCCCATCAATCAGGGCGCGGGCTTGTTCTTCATAATTTGCAACGAGCTCTTCAAACGTTGTGCCGCCTGTCACGGATAATGTTTTTGTAGTGGGCCCCATTGCGCCTACAACAAAGCGGGGCCAGTCTGGTGTCGACAAACGGTCTGCTTCACGCTTTGCCAGCTGAGCTGCTTTTACGTTCAATTCATAGGCGAGATGGCCAAGTCCATATTCATCGAGAACGAGCTTCGTCGCGCCGAATGTATTTGTTTCGATTAAATCTGCACTTGCTTCAAGATATTGCCGGTGAATCGTGGAAATAATATGAGGGGCTGTGACGTTCAAATATTCGTTACAGCCTTCATACTCTTCTCCGCCGAAATCCTCTGCTGTGAGATCGGCGTTTTGAATCATTGTGCCCATTGCACCGTCAAGGACGAGGATGCGTTTTTTGAGCTGTTCAGTGATAGTTGGCATGGATGTTTGGCTCCTTTTCTTTCTGATGGATGTAAGTTGTCAGTTCTGCTGTTAAATCTGATCGAAGGAAAGGGGTAATTAAATAGATACCATTAAACAATTCGCAGGCTGTATCTAATAAAGAGCGGGCAATCGCTAACCCTTCTGTCCGCTGCTTTTCTTTATCTTCGCCTGCCTTGGCCATAATCTCACGAATCGAGTCAGACAATTTAATGCCGGGAATTTCATGATGAATAAACTCAGCATTTCGGCTGCTTGTTAGCGGCATAATACCGATGTAAATCGGTTTATCCAAATGTCGGCTTTCTTCATGAATCTTCACAAGCTGTTCCTCAGAGTAAACAGGTTGTGAAATAAAATAATCGGCACCATATTCGATTTTCTTCTCGAGGCGTTTGACCGCTTTATCAATATGACGGACATTGGGATTAAACGCGCCAGCCACTGAAAAATTAGTCTTTTTCCCGAGCGGTTTCCCAGAGAAAGATAGCCCCTCGTTAAATTGTTTGATCAGACGGATCAAATCAAAGGAGGTTAAATCATACACAGATGTCGCACCTGGGAAGTCTCCAATTTTAGACGGATCGCCTGTGATGGCTAAAATATCGGTTAGTCCAAGCGTGTCCAGTCCCATTAAGTGGGATTGGAGTCCAATCAAATTGCGATCACGACATGTGATATGGACAAGTGAACGCATATCAAGCTGCTGTTTTAATAAAGCGCCGCATGCCACATTGCTAATACGCGGGGTAGCTAGAGAGTTATCGGCCAGTGTGAGGGCATCAATGCCTGCACTTTTTAATTCGTTCGCTGCGATAAGGAATTTTTCAAAGTTCAGCTTCTTCGGCGGGTCCAGCTCGACGATAATCGAACGTTTTTTCACAGCAAGCTCGTCAAGACCTGGTTCTGTTCGTTGATCTTGGATGGAAATGATTTCTTCTTTTAATACTTTCACTTCTTTTTCGGTGATAGGTGCTAAATCTTTGACCGCCTCAGCCATGGCGCTAATATGCTGAGGGGTTGTTCCGCAGCAGCCTCCAATGATTCGTGCGCCTTGATTTCTAAACTCAAGTGCACTTTTTCGGAAATAATCATTATCTGTATCATAGACGAGTCTGCCTTCTTCAAGGGAGGGGAGACTACTGTTTGGATAGACAGATAAATGCGAATTTTGCAAAAGTGGAACGCCTTCAAGTGCCTGAATCATATGATAAGGGCCTAATCGGCAGTTAATGCCGACGACATCAGCGCCAAGTGAGGATAATTCAGATAAACCGTCTTTTAGCGGTGTACCGTCCTGCAATACACCTTGCTCATGCATGGAGACGTTCATGACAATCGGAAGCGCTGTTTCTTTGCGAGCAATCTCAAGAACGGCTTTTGCTTCTTCAATATCGTAATACGTTTCAAGCAGTAACCCATCAGGCTCTTCATTTAAAAGGATATAGAGCTGTTCTCTAAAGCTCCGTTTAATCTCGTCTAAAGAGTAGGCATTTTTGTTAAATGTTCGAATGCCGCCGATTGTTCCGAGGACATAAGCTGAGCCAGCGGCTGCTTTGGCAATTTGTACAGCTTTTGTGTTGATGCGTTTTGTTTCTTCCTCTAAACCGTAGCGGGATAGTTTAATATAATTCGCACCGTATGTGTTCGTTTGAATAATGTCCGCTCCAGCTTGCACATATGCTTCGTGCACTCTTTTGACTTCATCTTCTTTTGATAAATTTAATTCTTCAAAGCAGCGGTCAATGCCATAAGAGTATAAAAGTGTTCCCATTGCTCCATCAGCAATCAGTACGCGATTTTGTAAGTCTTGTAATAGGCCCATTGGTTTCCTCCTTATTTCTATGTAACAAAAAAAGCCTTCTGATAAGAAGAAGACTTTTTGGCTGTATTGAAATTCTTCTCCTTATCTTCCAAGCAGTTGCTTGCTGGATTTAGCACCTTGGTCATAGAAAATAGATTTCTACTACACCGGTTGCTGAGGCTTCACAGGGCCAGTCCCTCTGCCTCTCTTGATAAGAAAGCGATATGAACATGTCAATGAATTGAACTTCCATCAACTGTATCGAAAAAATCGGAAATAATCAATGGAAAATTTGAAATTTATCGAAAATTTATAAATTGGACGTCAATCGGTAAATCTGCCTTGCGCATGAGCGCCATCACTTCTTGTAAATCATCTTTATTTTTTCCTGTCACACGCACTTGGTCATCTTGAAATTGCGACTTTACTTTTATACCAGATTGTTTGATCAAGGCATTGATCTTTTTGGCATTGTCCTTATCAATCCCGCTAATCAGCTTTGCACGCTGGCGAACGGTTCCACCTAGGGCATGTTCTGTTTTTCCGTAGTCAATGTTTTTAGTCGGTACGTTTCGTTTAATCAGTTTTGTCACAAGGACATCCTTTAGCTGCTCCAGCTTGAAGTCATCATCAGAAATGAGAACGAGTTCTTCTTTTTCTAGTGAAATATCACTTTTACTTCCTTTAAAATCATAACGGTTTTTAATTTCTTTCAGTGCTGCTTGAATGGCGTTTTGCACTTCTGGCAGCTCCACCTTCGATACAATATCAAATGAACTTTCTTTTGCCATCACATATGACCTCCAACTATAGATATTGCGTCTATTTTATCATGCCCATAGGGGAAGAAGAAACTTTATCGAAGCGAGTTCAGATGCATGCGGTATAATTCAAGTACAGTTTGTCCACTTTAGCTAACAGAACTAGAGATGTTCATGATGACAGAAGTATAGTAGAATAAAGTGAATCAAAAGATGAACGAACGCTCTTTTAAGGGCAGATAGGAAGGAAGAGAACATGAGACCAGGTGAGCAACTGACCTTGCAAATAGATAACGAGATGGAATACGGCTACTTTTTAACAGATGGCGAAGATTCTGTTCTCCTACATCGCAGTGAGATGACAGAGGATATTGGAGATCGTGATGAAGTAGAGGTCTACTTATATGTAGATCATGAGGAAAGACTGGCAGCGACGATGAAAATTCCTAAAATCAATGCACATACATACGATTGGGTAGAAGTCGTAGACGTTGTAGAAGATATGGGTGCTTTTGTCGATATAGGTTTGTCAAAGGATGCACTTGTTGCAACTGAACACCTCCCGCCTTTTGAGGAAGCGTGGCCGAAAAAAGGCGACAAACTATACTGTATGCTCAAAGTGACAAGTTACGGGAGAATGTTCGCAAAACCAGCCACTGAAGATGTGATCAGTGAATTATTTACTGAGGCGCCAGAAACGTTAATGAACAAAGAAATGACGGGAACGATTTATCGCTTAATTGCGACAGGTTCTTTTATGCTGACAGATACAGGCGTGCGTGGGTTTATCCACCGCACGGAACGAAAGGAAGAGCCTAGATTAGGATCGACCGTGACAGGACGCGTCATTGCAGTGAAAGAGGACGGAACCGTGAACGTTTCTCTGCTGCCTAGAAAACAGGATGCATTATCTGTCGATGCAGAAGAAATTTTAACTTACATGAGAACGAGAAACGGTGCAATGCCTTACGGGGATAAAAGTGATCCAGAAGATATCCGAGAAAGATTTCAAATGAGCAAAGCAGCCTTCAAACGAGCATTAGGTCATCTGATGAAAAATGATCTTGTTTACCAAAAAGAAGGATGGACATACGAGAAAAAGTGAGCATTTGCTCACTTTTTTTATTTTTATCATAAATAATGGTTTTTTTCAGTGAAAAAAGTCATGAAAAAAGCTGAAAATCCTTCACTTTATCATTGAAACAATGCCTCTCAAATCCGATAAATAAGGGGTAAGGATGATAAAAGGAGTGTGTTTTTGGATGAAAGTGAAGATTTCATTACTTCTGATGGCAGCGATGATCATGGTACTCGCCTCATGCAGCAATCAGCAGGGAGGACCACCGATATCAAATGCGAAGCATATTGGTGTCATGCTGACGGATGATGGTCTTGGTGATCAATCATTTAACGATTCATCATTTAAAGGATTAGAAAAAGCACGTGATGAGCTTGGCATTGAATTCGATTATAGAGAAATTGCAGAAACCGATACATATGAAAAAGGGCTGACCGAGCTTGTGAAAGATGGAAATGACCTGATCATCGGTGTAGGTTTCAGTATGCAAGAAGACTTAGAAAAGGTAGCGAAAAAATATCCGAAAAAGCAATTTTTACTCATTGATGCTGTGTCTGAATTGAAAAATGTCACATCAGTGACTTTTAAAGAAGAGCAGGGCAGCTATCTAGCGGGAGCACTTGCTGCCATGACAACAAAAAGTGATGTTATTGGTTTTGTGGGCGGAGTCGATGCAGAGGTGATCCACCGATTTGAACAAGGTTATCAAAAAGGCGCAAAATCTGTGAATCCGAAAATCAAGGTCGTATCCACGTATGCTGGCACATTTAGTGATGCAGGCAAAGGCAGTAAAATAGCGAAAGACATGATTAAAAAGAAAGCAGATGTTTTATATGCCGCAGCCGGTTATACGGGTGTTGGTGTATTAAAAGAAGCGCAAACGCAAGGCAAATACGCAATCGGCGTGGACAGCGATCAGTATTATACAGCTGAAAAAGCCGTTATTTCGTCTATGGTCAAAAAAGTAGATGAAGTCGTTTATCAATTCAGCGAACAGCTCGTCAAAAGCAGCAAAATCAAAAGCGGGCATATCGTCTATGACTTAAGTAATGACGGAATCGATATGGCAAGAATCCGGGTGCTCAAAGATGCTGAGAAATTGACCAAAAAATTAAATGGACTGAAGCAGACACTTCTGAAAGAAGAGGGGGCAGCATCATGAGCTTACGCATCAAAATTTTGCTCAACTCACTCATTTCACTTCTTTTAGCGGTTGGCGTAATTGCTTTTATTATTGTGAGCATGACAAAGATTCAGTCATCAAGCGAAACAGAAGTTCAAACCTTACTGAACGTACAAAAAACGAAGGCCAGCTTTGAAAGTGTCGAACAAGCCATGACCAATTATTCCATGACCCTTTCAGATGAACAGCTAGAGGTCGTTCAAAGCGATATATCTACAGCGAAAAAACAGCTGCAAACGTTAAACAAAAACGCAGGAAATATGAACAAAGAAGCCCTAACACGGTTAAATTCAAAGTTTGACACATGGACGCAAGAAGCAAACAATGCCATTGGTGAAAAAAATGCCTCTGATGCCAGACGAGTGGCTGCCAGAATTGACGGTGTTTTAAACGACGTGCATACGATGAATAAAAGAGCACAAGAAGCGTATGAATACCATTTAGAGGAGGCGGCAGACAATGTGCAAAGGATCATCACAAGCGCATCTGTCGCAGCCCTCACGCTGATTGTCATCGCCGTCTTTTTAAATATTGGTTTAACGAGATCCATTGTGACACCAATCAAATCCCTTTCTTACCGGGCAAAACAGATTGCCGAAGGAAACCTCGCTGTGGAGCGGATGAACATCAAGCGGAAAGATGAAATCGGTGGCTTAAATGAGTCGTTCAATCAAATGACGGATCAGCTGATTAGCTTGATTCAAGAAATCAGCCATGTCTCAAGCCAAGTAGAATCATTCTCGGTTCAGTTAGATGATGAAAACAAAAAGCTTATGGAATCGGCCAATCAAGTGTCTGTATCGACAGACGAAATGGCGAATGGTTCACAAGCGATTTCAGAAGACCTTCAGCATGGCGTTAGTTTGATTGAGAAAATGGATTCACATGGCCGTAAGAATTCCGAAAGATCACATACAGTCATCCGTAGTACAGAGGATGCCATTGAAGCGGTGGAAAGCGGAAAGCACACGTTAACAGAAACAAAAGCAGCCATTGAAAAAAATACACGTGCGACAAGACAAATTGAAGAGTCAGCAGGAGAATTCACTCAGTACGCAAGCGGAATCTCCGCAATGGCCAAAACGGTTTCTGATATTGCGGACCAGACAAACCTCCTCTCGCTCAATGCGGCGATTGAAGCGGCAAGAGCAGGAGAAGCTGGCAAAGGGTTTGCCGTCGTAGCGGACGAAATTCGTAAGCTGGCAGATGAATCGTCTCGTGCAACAAGACAAATTTTTGACATGGTGAGTCATATTGAAAAAGGCATTCAATCCATTAGCCAAACTGTACAAGAAGGGGTCAAGCTATCACTTCAGCAGCAAGATGCAATGGACAAAACCTCACACTCCTTTGAAGATATAGAAACAAAAGCACAACATATTAAGCAAGAAATGGCGGTCTTAAATGACCAAATTATTCAATCAACAGAGCTTGGCGGACAAGTGCTGCACTCGATTGAAAATATTAGTGCCGTTGTAGAAGAAACGGCAGCGGGCAGCGAAGAAATTTCTGCCTCGGCAAACGAACAGCTGCAATCTTTCCATCAAATGAACAAACAAGTAGAAGAACTGATGAGTATGACAGCAAGGTTAAACGAAACCGTTCACCGATTTAAGCTATCATAAGAAAAGCACCCTTCCCGTGATGTTTCAGGGAAGGGTGCTTTTTATGATGGGCTGCCTGTAAAGAAGATGGCAAGTGTGCTAGGGCCTGAGTGGGACCCAACAGCCGCTCCGATGACCTGGATGTCGATTTCTTTTGGGTGAAATTCCGCTTCGATTAATTGTCTCATTTCTTCTGCAAGTGCAGGGTCATCTCCATGACTAATGCCAACAGTTTGACTAGACCAGTCATATCCGCGTTCTTTCATCAGCTCGATAATGCGTTTCAACAATTTTTTACGGCCACGAATTTTTTCAAGGGGTATCAGTTTTCCATCCTCAACGTGTAAAATGGGTTTAATACTTAACAATCCGCCAACAAATGCGGACGCTTTACTGATTCTTCCGCCTCTTGCTAAATACGATAAATCGTCTACAGTAAAAATATGTTGTAAAGATTCACAAAAATGCTTTACAGACGTTTCAATTTCTTGTATTGTATTTCCGTCAATGGCAAGTGATTGAGCGTGTTTGACAGCTAGTCCATAACCAAGTGAAGCACATTTAGAATCAATGATTCGTAAATCGAAATCAGGGTATTCTTCCTTCACTTCGTTTGCCATCATCACAGCGGTTTGGTATGTACCTGAAAGCTCTGATGAAAAGGCAACATAAATAGCCGATGTATGGGTTTGGGCTGCTGAAACAAAGGCTTCTTTGATCCGGTTCGGTGAAGCTTGTGATGTTTTTGGACTTGCACCTTGTCTCATCGCATCAAATACTTGTTTTGGTTCAATGGTGATCAAATCCTCAAATTCCTGCTCGCCGAGTAACACACGCA
Source organism: Bacillus sp. iso_77 (assembly GCF_056173625.1). Taxonomy (NCBI): domain Bacteria; kingdom Bacillati; phylum Bacillota; class Bacilli; order Caryophanales; family Bacillaceae; genus Bacillus; species Bacillus sp. iso_77. Next base: position 1,095,464 of record NZ_CM149683.1, read on the forward strand.
GCGGAATGAGTGTCATGTTTTGTTCATCATAATAAGAAAGAGGCAGATCAGCAGCACTGTCTGCTATGATATGAACAGTCATCAAAATCCCTTCTTTCTAAAAAAATCAACCATATTTTACATCTTTTTAGCCTAACTATATCATAGAAAATCATTTTTTCGTGTTCAAATTCTAAATTTTAGGGAAAACCATAGAGAGAATGGTAAGTGGAGGAATGACAACATGTTCATTGGAGAAGCAAAAAAATTCATCGTCGTCGTCATTGGTGCCTTACTCAATGCGATTGGGCTGAATTTATTTTTAATCCCTGCTGACGTATATGCAAGTGGTTTTACAGGGGTTGCCCAGCTGTTATCTAGTTTAATCGATCAATATGCACCGTTTTATTTATCAACAGGGATTCTATTATTTATTTTAAACATTCCGGTCGGCATTTTAGGCTGGATGAAGGTTGGTCGTTCCTTTACTTTGTATAGCATTATTAGTGTGGCACTGACAACGATTTTCCTCGGCATTTTACCAGAGACAAGTGTTTCTGAAGATATTTTATTAAATGCTGTATTTGGCGGAGTCATTTCTGCACTTGGCATTGGGATTACACTGAAATATGGGGCATCTACAGGCGGCCTTGACATTATTGCGATGATTTTAGCGAAATGGAAAGACAAACCAGTGGGCACGTATTTCTTCATTTTAAACGGAATTATCATTTTTACAGCAGGATTGTTACAAGGTTGGGAGAAAGCCTTATATACCCTTGTCACATTATATGTGACGACCAGAGTAATTGATGCCATCCATACGAGACATGAAAAGTTGACCGCCATGATTGTGACAAAGAAAGCAGATGAAATCAAAGAAGCCATTTATGGAAAAATGGTCAGAGGGATTACGACTGTTCCGGCAAAAGGGGCATTTACCAATGAACAAAAAGAAATGATGGTCATTGTCATTACAAGGTATGAGCTGTATGAACTTGAACAAATTATAAAGGAAGTCGATCCAAAAGCCTTTACAAATATTGTTCAAACAACCAATATTCTTGGATTTTTCAGACGAGATTAAAAGGTGGGTAGAAGATGAAAAAAGGGTTAGTGCTTTTTCTCGTTCTATTGGTTTTAACAGCTTGTGGACAACAAAAAAAGGATGAACCAGACAAGGAGGTATCCGGTCAAATGGGAGAAAAAACCGTTGTACTCACAGTAGACCCCGTCCAAAAAGGTTCTTCGGTTCAATTTCATATGTCACTAAAAAATGAATCAGATCGAGATATTGAATTCACGTTTAACACAAGCCAAAAATTCGAATTGAGTGTGTACGATGAAGACGGAAATGAAAAATACCGTTACTCGAAAGACCGTATGTTCACACAAGCCATCCAATCCTTTGTGCTGAAAGCAGATGAAACATATGACTTCCAAGATACGTGGTCAAACGGTGTGGAGCCGGGAACGTATGAAGCGGTTGTCACATTTAAAGGAAAAGCAGAAGGGCTAAAGCAAATCACTGAGAAGAAAACGTTCCAAGTGAAATAAGCATAAGAAAAGCTGTCCACAAAGCGGACAGCTTTTTTCGTTAAAGATCATCAAGCAGGTCTTGGAACGTATGCAGCTGGTTTCTTTCTGCATCTGTCGAATTAGCAAATGCAGATGATACAGCGTTTTTAGCTCGCTGAACTGCTTGTTGACGCTCTAAACCAGATGGAAATGAAGAAGTAAGGGCTTCCTCAGTAAATGATTTGGCTTGATCAAAAAGTTCGTTTCTCACAATGAACCTCCAGAATCATCAGTCTTCATATTTCCCCTGTCCTCCGCAGCCTCTTCAAGTGTGGAACGATACGGAAAACGTGCGTCATGCAGACTGACTGAATCTTTACCTTGTTGTATAAAGCGTTTCGATTTGCTTCTTTTACCCATTCGGAATCCGCCCCTTTACACAAGCTGACAGGACAACCTGTCTAACGGTAGTATGCCCGCTTCGACCTGCTATGTATGAATGGAAAAATTAAAGCGAGAAGTAATTCGTTAGGAATTTTGCAATCCCATCTTGTTCATTCGTATCTGTCACTTCATTAGAGACGCGTTTCACTGCATCAATCCCGTTGCCCATTGCAACCCCGCATCCAGCAAATTCAAGCATCTCTAAATCATTGTCTTCATCTCCGAATGCCACAATCCGCTCCTGAGGCACACCGTAATAATCACTGATCTTTTGCAGTCCAACGGCTTTGTTCATACCTGTTTTAATGATTTCAATGACATGCCACGGAGCAGCCCAGCGTCTGTGGTCAATCACTTCTGCATGAACATCTGTCAAATAGCTCCGAATCGCTCCGACGTCTTCTTCTTTTGCGTGAATTAAGACGCTTGTGACATTCTCTCCAAGATTGTTCCGAAGGTCTCCAACGGTCACTTTGTTTGCATTCATATTAAATATATCAATGAGCTTTTCATCATGATAATGGAAATACAAATCGTCTAGCACTTCAGCTAACACATTGTGTACTTTATATTCCTCACTAATATCCACAAGCTGTTTCACGACTTGAAGATCAAGTGATGTGTGAAATCTGCCCCATTTTTCATCAAGAGGATGATGGACAAACGCTCCATTAAAGTTCACAATCGGTGAATCGAGCTGCAATTGCTGATAATAAGGAGAGCTGGAACGAAATGGCCGGCCAGTTGAAATACAGACATGATGCCCGCTGTCTTTCACTTTTTGAATGACATCAAGTGTGTGTGCAGAAATCGTTTTATCGTCTTTTAATAACGTGCCATCCAGGTCAAGTGCGATTAGATAAGGTTTAGTCTCCATAAAATCTCCTTTGATCTGTAAGTAATAGGAGGCAGCTGGTGCAGGTGCCTCCACCTATAGTGTATCTTTATCACATCTTCGTTGTCTACATGTTAAAATAAACAAAGACGGGAATGATAAAGGAGGATTCATAGGCTGTGATCACCATTGATGAGCAAATGACGCACGATATTCCATTTTTACATATCGTAAAAGCTGAAAATAAAGATAAACCGCTGCCGCTTGTATTTTTTATTCATGGATTTACAAGTGCACGCGAGCACAACTTACACTTCGCCTTTCATTTGGCGGAAAAAGGCATGAGAGTCATTTTGCCTGACTGTGCTTATCATGGTGTAAGATCAGAAAACCTCAGCTTAGAGGAACTGGCATCAAAGTTTTGGGAAATCGTCCTGAACGAAATACGTGAAATCGATATCTTAAAAACATATTTTCAAGAAAAACAATTGATTGAAGCCGATCTAATAGGTGTTGCAGGTACTTCCATGGGAGGCATCACGACCTTTGGTGCACTCGCAAAACATGATTGGATTAAAGCGGCAGTCAGCTTGATGGGCAGTCCGAAATATACGACATTCCTACAAGCACAAATTATGGACATGCGGCACAAAGGGTTGATGAAAGAGATTACAGATGAAGAGGTTCATCAGCAATTAGACGCGCTGCGCCCTTATGATTTAACGCTGCAAACAGATCGATTAAACAAAAGACCACTGTTATTCTGGCATGCAGAAAACGATCCAGTTGTCCCTTACAGACATGCAAAAGCTCTTTATGACGAGTTAGCAGAAACCCAATATAAAGAAGATCCGCACCTGATTCGTTTTATCACAGATGGACAGGCTGGCCATAAGGTCTCAAGACAAGCGGTGTTTGAAACCATTGACTGGTTTGTGACACACCTGAAAAGCACAAACGTTTAGCCAAAAGGAAAAGTACGTTATACTAGTTGAAAAAGGAGTGGATATCATGGATGAAGCATTGAAAGAAAATATTTTAGGCGCCCTAGAACAGGTGATTGACCCTGAGTTAAACGTAGACATCGTCAACCTTGGACTTGTCTATGATGTCGATCTTGATGAGAATGGAAAAGCGGATATCACAATGACTTTAACATCAATGGGCTGTCCTCTTGCACCAGTTATCGTCGATGAAGTGAAAAAAGCATTAAGTGACTTGCCTGAAGTGAAAGAAACAGAAGTTCACATCGTATGGAATCCACCTTGGACACGTGACAAAATGTCAAGATACGCTAAAATTGCGCTTGGTATTCAATAAGTAAATACGAAAAATGCCTGGTATGAGTTGAACTCGTACCAGGTTTTTTTATGAAAAATTAAGGTAGAGGAGGAGTATGGCTTGATATAATGGATGTAATTTTATAGAACGGAGTACCTATAATGAAACGAAAGTGGATATGGATCGTTCTTTTGATGGGATATGGCGCTGCCTTTTTTGCATCAGTCTCTATACGTGAAGGTCAAGCACACAAAAGACAAGGACTTGATGCGTTTACAGATGTGAGTCACCTCATGCCGGTCAAAATAAAAAAAGTCGTGCAAGGAAAAGAAATAGAATCTTTAAAAGAAGTATTAGAAGAAGCAAAAGAGAAGAATCTGCCCATTTCAATCGCCGGAAAGCAGCATAGTATGGGCGGCCACACGTATTATGAAAATGGCATTGTACTAGACATGACGAAATTTCGCCGAATCGTATCATTTAATGAAAAAAAGAAGACCATTCGGGTCCAGAGCGGCGCCACATGGGATGATATTCAAAAATATGTGAACCCATATGGTCTTGCAGTAAAGGTGATGCAATCTCAAAACATCTTTACGATTGGTGGCTCGTTAAGTGCAAATGCACATGGACGTGACATTCGCTACGGCTCACTCATTGACACTGTGCGCTCTTTCACACTGTTAAAAGCAGATGGAGAGATCATCACAGTAAAGCCTAGCGATGATTTATTTACTGCCGTGATTGGAGGATACGGCTTATTCGGTGTCATTTTAGATGTTGAGCTGTCCTTAACAAAGGATGAATTATATAAAATGGAGACAACCTCTCTACACTTCGATGAATACACTGATTATTTTCAAAAGCATGTAAAGAACAATAAAGAAGTGCGCATGCATCTCGCAAGAATCTCTACAGCGAAAACAAATTTTTTGAAAGAGATGTATGTGACGAATTATTCGCTTACTTCTGATCAACAGATCGATCCATACCGCGAGCTCAAAGAAGATCAGCTCGTCATCCCTTTAAAATTTATGCTCGGCCTTTCGAGAAGATTTGATATGGGGAAAGATTTGCTATGGAACTTGCAAAAGAAGTATTTTCAAAGTCAAAATGACCAGCTGATCACAAGAAATAACGTGATGCGGTCTGATTCTGCTTTTTTAGAATATGAAAATGAGTCAGATACCGATGTGCTTCAAGAATACTTTGTTCCAGTTGATCGTTTTCGTGCGTATATCGATGACATGAGAAGCTTTTTACAACAGGAAGAATTGAATTTAATGAACATCACGATCCGCTACGTACAAAAAAATGAAAAAGCGGATCTATCATATGCGAAAGAAGATATGTTTGCACTTGTTTTGTTAGTGAATTATGGTTTTGAGAAAGAAGAGAGGGCAGAAGCAGAGCGGGTCATCCGGCAAATGACAGATATCACCTTGCGGCACCATGGAAGCTATTACTTACCATACATGCCGTATCAAACGAAAGCACAAATGAAACAAGCGTATCCAAAAACCGATCTATTCTTTCAAAAGAAAAAGCAAGCAGATCCAGATGGCAGATTTATCAACTACTTTTATGAAAGGTACAATACACAATGAATGCTAAAGCAATGAAATGGTTCGTCTATTCACAAAGTCTACTGTTTTTCGCCAGTAGCCTCATTTTCCCTTTTTATATTCTTTTTATTAAAAATGTTGGGTCGAGCTACTCTCAATTTGGTCTTGCTTATGGTCTGTTTGGTTTGAGCGGTGCGTTCATTCATTTATTATTAGGAAAACTTCCTGAAACGACCGACAGGCGTCTCTTTTTAATCATTCATTCGTTTGGTATGGCGTTTCTTCTTCTACTTTTTCCACATATCACAGAAGTAGAGCAAGTTTATATGATTCAGCTTGCCTTAGGTGTGCTAGGTGGTGTTCAGAAGCACGGAGAGAAACTACTCGTCACCGAACTCACAAATGAGAAAAAGCGAATGAAAGAAGTTGGGCACTATCATTTTTGGACAGCGCTTTTTTCATCCATCGCCATTATGCTTGGCGGCCTTTTTGCTGATTTCTTCACCATTCATTTGATTTTTTATGCAAGTTCCCTATTATATTTATGCAGTGCGCTTCTGGTCCTCAATATGAAGAACAATAGATAAAATCCGCATGTCTCACGAAGATATGTGGATTTTTTTATGAAAAAAAATGAAAACAAATATTAAATATACAATTGAATTAATTTTTATACATGTTATAATGTTAAATAATTTCACAAAGATCAAGAGGGTGTATTGACGTTGAAAATAGGTATTATAGGTGCTACAGGGTACGGCGGTGCGGAATTAGTTCGTATCTTTAAGCAGCATCCACATGTGGAGGAATGTATATTGTATTCATCAAGTGGTGATGGGCAATTATACAGTCAATCTTATCCGCATCTGACAACGATTACTGACCAAACATTAAAAGCCATTGATCCGGCTGCCATTGTGCAAGAAACAGATGCTGTGTTTTTAGCGACACCAGCAGGCGTTTCAAGTGAACTCACACCGAAGCTCATGAATCAAGGGGTGCCAATTATTGATTTATCAGGTGACTTGCGCATTCAAGATGGAACTGTTTATGAAGCTTGGTATAAACGAAGGGCAGCGGATGAAGCATCGGTTCAACAAGCTGTATACGGATTATCTGAATTGAATCGTGAAACCATTAAGCAAGCGGAAGTCATTGCAAACCCAGGCTGCTTTCCTACTGCAGTTCTTCTAGGTTTAGCACCGCTGATGAAACAGAATTTAATCGATGAATCTATGATCATAATAGATGCAAAAACCGGGGTGTCCGGTGCAGGACGATCAGCCTCACTTGGCACACATTTTTCAGAGCTGAATGATAACTTTAAAATTTATAAGGTGAATGAACATCAGCACACACCTGAAATAGAACAAGTACTTAGAGAATGGAACCCGCAAACGGCGAACATCACTTTTTCAACACACCTTGTCCCGATGACAAGAGGGATTATGGCGACGATGTATACACAATTGAAATCAGATGTCACAAAAGAAGAATTAATGAAACGGATGAAGGACTTTTATGAAGATTCCTATTTTGTAAGAGTGAGAGATCATGGGATATATCCGCAAACAAAAGAAGTATATGGCAGTAACTTCTGTGACATTGGTTTTCATTTAGATGAGCGAACAGGGAGACTGACGATTGTATCTGTCATAGATAATCTCATGAAAGGCGCAGCCGGCCAAGCGGTTCAAAACTTCAATATCATCAAAGGCTTACATGAAGAGGCGGGCCTCACAATGACACCTCTCTATCCATAAGAACAGGGGAGACAACAAACATGATCGAATTGAATGAAAAAAGTATTGTCAAAATAGACGGGGACGTATCATCACCAAAAGGTTTTGAAGCAAAGGGGATTCATATAGGATTACGCTATTCAAAAAAAGACCTTGGCTTGATCATCAGTGAAGTACCAGCAGCGAGTGCAGCGGTATACACTCAAAGTCACTTTCAAGCTGCGCCTCTTCAAGTCACACAAAAAAGCTTGAAAAAGACGGGCAAACTAAAAGGTGTCATTGTCAATAGTGCCATCGCCAACGCATGCACAGGTGAGCAGGGATTAAAAGATGCATACGACATGCAGGCAGCCTGTGCAGACATGTTAGGCACAGAGCCTGATTACATTGCTGTTTCTTCTACTGGTGTCATTGGAGAGTGTCTGGATATGGATAAAATCAAAACAGGCATCGCTCAGCTAAAAGAAGCAAAAGCAGGAAATGGCCACTTTGAAGAAGCGATTTTAACAACAGATACAGTCATTAAAAATACGACATACTCCTTGACGATAGACGGGAAAGAGATTCTCATTTCTGGTGCAGCAAAGGGCTCTGGTATGATTCATCCGAACATGGCAACAATGCTCGGGTTTGTCACAACCGATGCAAATGTCGAACAAGAAGCTTTGCAAAATGCTCTTCGTGACATTACAGATGTGACGTTTAATCAAATTACCGTCGATGGAGAAACATCAACCAACGATATGGTGCTTGTGATGGCAAATGGAATGGCAGAAAACCAGGCACTGAATGAAGAACATCCAGAATGGCCATTGTTTAAAGAAGGATTAAAACTAGCCTGTGAAGATCTAGCAAAAGAGATTGCAAGAGACGGAGAAGGCGCAACCAAATTAATCGAAGCAAAAGTTGTTGGTGCTAAAAACAACTTAGAAGCGGGAATTATTGCAAAAAAAATCGTAGGTTCAAGTCTTGTGAAAACAGCCGTATACGGTACGGACGCCAACTGGGGACGGATTATCGGAGCAATCGGTCATAGCGCAGCTTCTGTCACGCCAGAAGAGGTTGAAGTTTACTTAGGCGGGCAATGTCTGTTTAAACATAATGAACCTCAGTCTTTCTCAGAAGAGGAAGCAAAAGCGTATCTAGAGCAGGATGAGATTACGATTTTCATTCAAATGAATGAAGGAAATGGTGAAGCGGCAGCATGGGGCTGTGACCTTACCTATGATTATGTGAAAATTAACGCGAGCTATCGCACATAATGAAGGAGATAGACATGGATAAAACGATCGTGTTCAAGTGTGGAGGCAGTGTCATTCGAGAACTTTCCGATACCTTTTATGAAAATGTCCGCTCACTTCAAGCTGCTGGATTTAAACTGGCTATCGTACATGGCGGGGGTCCTGAAATCACGAGCATGCTGCAAAAATTAGAAGTGAAAACGGAATTTGTAGATGGACAGCGCAAAACAACAAAGCCGGTGTTAGAGGTAGCCGAAATGGTCCTTTCAGGAACGGTGAATAAATACTTTGTTTCAGAGTTGGCAAAGCATGATATATCATCTGTCGGTGTATCTGGTAAAGATGGACAGATGCTTGTCGCCGATTTTCTCGATCAAGATGTATATGGGTACGTTGGCGAAATCAAAGAAGTCAATCCAGAGATGGCAGAAGCACTAATGGAGAAACAATTCATTCCCGTCATTGCGCCGCTATCTATGACCGAAGAATGCCAAACGTTAAATGTAAATGCTGATCTTGCAGCATCAGCAGTCGCAGGAGCTATGAAAGCTGATAAGCTCATGTTTGTCACAGATGTGGAAGGAATTTTAAAAAATGGTGAGCTGTTAGACGTTGTCACCGAACAAGAAGCTCTCAAGCTCATCGATGAAGGTATTATTTCCGGGGGAATGATTCCAAAAGTGCAATCTGCGCTAAGTGCTTTATCGGGAGATGTGGATGAAGTCATGATTGTGAATGGAAAAGGTAGTATTTTTACAGGAGATACCTTTAAAGGAACTCGAATTGTAAAACAAAAGGAGGCGGTCCTGTGAGTCATCTCTTTCAAACTTACGGACGGTGGAATGTTGAAATTAAAGAGGCAGAAGGTTCTTGGGCAGTTGATACAACTGGGAAAAAATATTTAGACTTTATACAAGGCATTGCGGTCACGAATTTAGGTCACAATCATCCAAAGGTCAATCAAGCCATCAAGAAGCAGCTTGACGAGGTCTGGCACGTATCAAATCTATTTGAAAATGGACTGCAAGAAAAAGCAGCGGAAAAGCTGGCAGCCAACAGTTCAGGAGATCTCGTATTTTTCTGCAACAGCGGGGCTGAAGCGAATGAAGGGGCTATCAAATTGGCCCGAAAAGCAACAGGTAAAACAAATATTGTGACGTTTTTGCACTCTTTCCATGGGCGCACGTATGCTGGTATGGCTGCCACAGGTCAAGATAAAATCAAAACTGGTTTTGGACCGATGCTGGAAGGCTTTCATTATGTACCGTTTAATGACCCTGAAGCGATCACAGCGTGTGAAATCGATGATGTCGCAGCGGTCATGCTGGAAGTGGTGCAAGGTGAAGGTGGAGTGAATCCAGCTACAGCTGAATTTCTAGAAGCCGTTCAAACGTTTTGCAAAAAACATCAAGCACTGCTAATTGTAGATGAAATCCAAACGGGTATTGGGCGAACAGGGACAGCATTTGCCTATGAGCAATCGGGACTTGATCCTGATATTATTTCAGCCGCAAAAGGTTTAGGAAATGGATTTCCAGTCGGTGCAGTGATAGGGAAAAAAGCTTTAGGGGATGCATTTTCTCCAGGCTCTCATGGCACAACATTTGGTGGCAATATGCTCGCTATGTCAGCTGTGAACGCAACTCTTGATGTAATATTCAAAGAAGACTTTCTTTCAGAAGTGAAAGAAAAGGGTGCGTACCTTTTAAAGAGACTGCAAGAAGTCAAACAGCTGAACATCGTGAAAGAAGTACGTGGCAAAGGATTAATGGCAGGAATTGAGTGTCATCAGCCAGTAGGTGATTACATCACAGCCCTTCGAGAGCAAGGTTTGCTTGTGCTTCCAGCTGGTCCGAATGTCATTCGTTTATTACCTCCGCTGAATGTCAAAAAAGTTGAATTGGATCAAGCCATTGAAGCAATCATTCAAGTGTTAGCAAATGAAACAGTAACGGTCTAAATTTTTTTACACCAAAACGCATAAACATGCATTTATATTATTAATTATTCAATATGGGGTGACACAAGCATGAAAGGTTATTTAAATTTAGAAGATGGAGCCTCTTTTGAAGGAGATCTGACAGGAGAAGCTGGCATGACAGGTGAAGTGGTCTTTTTTACAGGGATGACAGGTTATCAAGAGGTGCTTACAGATCCTTCTTATAAAGGACAAATCATTGTCTTCACATATCCGCTCATCGGAAATTACGGCATCAATCATGAAGACTTTGAGAGCAAAAAACCACAAGTGAAAGCGGTCGTTGTCTATGAGGCAGCTGACCATTTTTCTCATCACCTTGCAGCCGTAAGCTTAAAAGATTATTTACAGAAGTGGAACATTCCGCTTCTTACACATACAGATACTCGTGCAGTCGTGCAGAACATTCGAGCAAATGGAACGATGAATGCAGTGCTTAGTTTAGACGAAAATGAAACGCCACCTGCAATGAAGCAAGACAATGTGATTGAGCAGGTCACAGAAGATGAAGTATACACACAAGGCAGCGGCGAGGATCATGTAGCGCTCATTGATTTTGGCTTTAAAAAATCAATTGCGGACTCACTCGAAGCGCGCGGCTGTAAAGTCACAGTGATTCCGTACAAACAAATGGAAAAGGTATTTGATATCAAGCCAGATGCGATCCTTTTGTCAAATGGACCTGGAGATCCAAAAACAATGAAGCCATATTTAAAAACCATTCATGACATCATGATGACCTTCCCGACACTAGGCATTTGCTTAGGTCATCAATTAATTGCTCTTGCGCTTGGCGGGGATACGTATAAGCTTCCTTTTGGCCACCGCGGAGCGAATCATCCTGTACAAGATACAGAATCAAAACGTGTCTTTATGACAAGCCAAAATCATAGCTATGTGGTCAATGAAAAAAGCATGAATGACAAAGAAGTGGACGTCAAATTCCTCCACGTGAATGACGGATCTGTTGAAGGATTCATTCATAAAGAGAAGCTGATTATGTCCGTTCAATTTCATCCAGAAGCACATCCAGGCCCTGCAGAAAGTGAATGGGTATTCGATGATTTTATTGAGAAAGTGAAACAAGCAAGGAGAGAAGTCGCACATGCCTAAAGATCAAAGCATACAAACCATTCTAGTCATCGGGTCCGGTCCAATCATCATTGGTCAGGCAGCAGAATTTGATTACTCAGGAACACAAGGTTGTATGGCCTTAAAAGAAGAAGGCTACAACGTCATCTTAGTGAATAACAACCCAGCAACCATTATGACAGACGAGTCATTTGCTGATGAAATTTATTTTGAACCGCTTTCAGTTGATTCAGTGACAAGAATCATTGAAAAAGAGAAACCAGATGGTCTTTTAGCCAATCTTGGCGGACAGACGGCTTTAAACCTTGCTGTCGAGCTGGAAAAAGCCGGTGTGCTGAAAAAGCATGGGGTAAAACTGCTCGGAACGTCAGTTGAAACAATTGAAAACGGTGAAGATCGTGAGAAATTCCGTGCTCTCATGAAGCATTTGAATGAACCTGTACCAGAAAGTGAAATTGTGGATAATGCGAAAGACGCCCTTCAATTTGCAAAAGAAGTGGGCTTTCCTGTCATTCTTCGACCAGCCTACACACTTGGTGGTAAAGGGGGAGGCATCGCTTTAACTGAAGAGGCTTTTAAACCGCTGATTGAAGGTGCTCTTCTAGCGAGTCCGATTCATCAGTGCTTAGTTGAAAAAAGCATTGCTGGCTTTAAAGAAGTCGAGTATGAGGTCATGAGAGATCGTCAAAATACGTGTATCACTGTATGTAACATGGAAAATATCGATCCAGTTGGTGTGCATACAGGTGACTCGATTGTCGTTGCACCGTCACAGACATTAACGGATCAGGATTATCAAATGCTCCGCTCAGCAAGCTTAAAAATTATTTCAGCGCTTGATGTCGTTGGCGGCTGTAATATCCAGTTCGCTCTTGATCCACTTAGCAAAGAATATTTTGTCATTGAGGTCAACCCTCGGGTCAGCCGGTCTTCTGCTCTTGCATCGAAAGCAACAGGCTATCCGATTGCCAAAATGGCGGCAAAACTTGCGGTCGGTTATACACTAGATGAATTGAAAAACCCGCTTACAGGAACAACGTATGCTAGCTTTGAGCCGGCACTCGATTATGTCGTGGTGAAATTCCCGCGCTGGCCGTTCGATAAATTTAAACAGGCAGACCGGAAATTAGGCACAAAAATGAAGGCGACTGGTGAAGTCATGGCGATTGACCGTAATTTAGAATCTGCCATTCAAAAAGCCGTCGCATCACTTGAAATCAAAACAAAGGGCTTCCACTTGCCTGAACTGAAAGAACATTCGACTGAACAGTTATTTGAATTAATCAAAACACCGGACGATCGCCGTTTCTTCGCTGTCATGGAGCTGCTTTCCAGACAAGAAACCGTTGAAACGATTCATGAAACGACGAAGATTGATCTGTTTTTCTTACATGTCTTCAAGAATATGATCACACTCGAACAAGAATTGAAGAATCATCAGGGGACGCTATCCAAAGACACCTTAAAAAAGGTGAAAGAAAAAGGCTTCCTTGATGAAACAATCGCTTCTCTGACGGATCGCAGTGAACAAGATATCAGACAGCTTCGCCAAGAGTATGGCATTGCCGCTTCATTTAAAATTGTCGATACATGTGCGGCTGAATTCGATGCAAAAACGAATTACTTCTATTCTACGTACTTTGGCAAAAGTGATGGAGAGCATCAAGAGAAAACAAAGGAGCGTGCACTCATCATTGGCTCTGGTCCGATTCGAATTGGGCAAGGGGTCGAGTTTGATTATAGTGCCGTTCACGGCGTTCTTACTTTACAAAAGCTTGGATTTGAAACCATCATGATGAACAATAATCCAGAAACGGTTAGTACCGATTATGAGATTGCAGATCGTTTATACTTTGAGCCGATCACGTTAGAACATATTTTAAACGTAGTTGAAGCGGAGCAAATTGATTTTGTCATCGTTCAATTTGGCGGGCAGACAGCAATCAATGTGGCGGAAGGTTTAGAAAAAGCCGGCGTTACCTTGTTAGGCACGTCCTTTGACACACTAGATGCATTAGAAGATCGCGATTTATTCTATCAGCTTCTTGATGAACTGAATCTTCCTCATGCAAAAGGAGATACAGCACATTCAAAAGAAGAAGCACTGGAGCATGCTGCAAGCATCGGGTACCCTGTTCTTATTCGTCCATCATATGTCATTGGTGGAATGGGCATGATCGTTGTTCATACAGAAGCTCAATTGGCAGAACTACTTGATCAGCCAGATCATTTACCTTATCCGATCTTAATTGATGAGTATGTCACTGGAAAAGAAGTGGAAGTGGATCTTATTTCAGACGGACAAACGACATTCATTCCAACCATTGTTGAGCATATTGAAAAAGCGGGCGTACACTCAGGTGACAGCTTTGCCATCTTACCAAGTGTCTCTATTAGTGAAGACATCAAACAACAGGTGTATAACGCTTCTGAACAAATCGCAAAGAAATTAGCTTTTAAAGGCATTATGAATATTCAATTTGTGATAAAAGGGAACCAGGCGCTCGTATTAGAGGTGAATCCTCGGGCAAGCCGGACTGTTCCAGTTGTAAGTAAAGTCATGGGTGTTGACATGATTCCAATGGCGACTCAGCTGTTAGCTGGTGCAACGCTTGAAGAATTGAAACCTGTAACGAAGAATAAGGGGGGCACAGCTGTTAAATTCCCGGTCTTCTCCTCACATGCCATTCAAGATATCGATTTAAAGCTCACACCTGAAATGAAGGCGACGGGTGAAGGAATGTGTGTAGGAAAGAACGTCGAAAGCGCCTTGAAAAAAGTGTTTGCACCGATCTGGAAACAGAAAGGAAGCCTCTTTATACAAGGCAGTGAATTATTCGTAGATGAAGCAAAACGAGCAGGCTTTGACGTCTGGACTGGCAGCTTTGAATCGTGGCTACAACAAGACGATAAATCGCTTCACATTCATTTAGGTGATGATGAAGAGGCAAAAGAACAGCGTGTAAAAGCACTCACACATGGTGTTCAAGTTCTAACCGAATATGAAACGGCGCAAGCGTTCCTGCAAGGAAAAGATGGAGATGTATCACCAGTATCTCTCCACGAATTATATAAAAAGGAAGTGACGGCATGAGCCAAGTCGACGTGCAACCGGCATTATACGGAAAAGACTTTTTATCGTTAAAAGACTTTTCGATCAATGACATTGCGTACTTAATTGAAAAAGCAGAAGAAATGAAACAACATCCATATCAAGATTTATTCAAAGGAAAAACATTAGCGATGATCTTTGAAAAATCTTCAACTAGAACCCGTGTCTCGTTTGAAGCGGGCATGACGCAGCTAGGCGGACATGCGCTCTTCCTCAGCTCAAATGATCTGCAAATTGGCAGAGGAGAAACGATTGGTGATACAGCGCAGGTGCTGTCTGGGTATGTAGATGGCATTATGATTCGAACCTTTGAACATGAGAAGGTAGAAGAACTTGCAAAATACGCCACTATTCCAGTGATCAACGGACTAACGGACTACTCTCATCCATGTCAGGCACTGGCTGATTTACTGACGATTAAAGAAGCAAAAGGCACACTAAAAGGTGTGAAAGTGGCGTACATCGGTGATGGGAATAATGTGGCTCATTCCTTAATGGTCGGTTGTGCGCAGTTAGGCTGTGACATTGCCGTTGCATCACCAAAAGGCTATGAACCTCTTCAAGAAGTGACAGACACTGCCCGGGCGTTTGCAAAACAATCAGGCGCAGAAGTCATCGTCACAACAGATCCAGTAGCTGCTGTTCAGGATGCAGATGTCATTTATTCAGACGTATTTACAAGCATGGGACAGGAAGCTGAAACAGAGAAACGTCTAGCTGAATTTAAAGAATATCAAGTCAATGAGGAACTCATGCAACATGCAGCAGCAGATTATATCTTCCTTCATTGTCTGCCGGCACATCGCGGAGAAGAAGTGACGGCTGATATCATTGATGGACCACACTCTAAAGTATTCCAGCAAGCAGAAAATCGCCTGCATGTGCAAAAAGCGTTAATCAAAGAGCTCATGTATCAACAACCTAAATAAATCACAAGTGTCCCTGTCTCGACTGAGCAGGGACTTTTTACATATTGGATTGGAGAGGCAATGGACGGGACATAATAACATCAATCGAGAAAGGAGGATGGAAATGGGTCAACAGCATCAGTTTAAATCTGGTAATAAGGCACCTAATAATGGTGTTTATATCGAAATCGGTGAGACCGGTAGTATGGTGAAAGATCCTTTAAAGATAAAGCTTAAAGCAGGAGACGTCTTTCCGGATAACTCGAACCATAACCGTGTTTGGACGTACCAAAGAAAGCCGTAAGCAATTGACTAAGAGTCCATATGAATAAGTCTTTAGAGGCATGTGTCATGCCTCTTTTTTCTTTATAATAAAAAACAATTAAGTTCCAATTTTCAAATAAATAGTATGAAAAAAAGAAAGATTAAGGTAAAATATGTAAAAATAGTATAAGGTTGAAAGGATTTGTGTGATGGAAAAGATGAATCTCAGTGAAAGTGTTTGGAATAAACGCTTCACCTCATTGTTCATATCAAGACTCATAAAAAATACAGGAGAAAGTTTTGCTTTTACATCCGTTCTTTGGTTATTGATTTTAAGAGGGGATGGAGCGCTCGGTACCGGACTTCTTCTAGCAGTGACAGTTCTTCCTTCATCATTGTTGGCCCCAATACTAGGACCTCTTATGAAAAGACATCATTTATCTAAATGGATGTTTGCTTCAGATGTCATTCGAGCAACCATTGTACTCATTATTCCACTACTGCATTTTTCGCACATATTGCCTCTATGGTTATTGATCTCATTAATGGTTATTCAATCGGCAACAGGTGCAGCATATAACCCGGCTTCTGTGGCCATCCTGCCGCAGATTGTTCCAAAGCATCTCATTCAAAAAGCAAATGCGATCCTGCAATCATCTTTTGAAATTGTCGCACTTGCTGCGGTGATGGTCGCTGGTCTTTTGGTCAAACTAATTGGCCCTGCAGATACGCTCCTAATCACCACTGCTTTATTTATCATATCGGGCTTGTTCATTATTGGCGTTAAACTCCAAAAGTCAGATGCAGAAAAAGCAGCAGACATTAAACAAGCAAAGAATACATATCTGTATAACTTAAAAAGAGGCTTTCTAGTCGTTAAAAATCATCATATTTTATTTGCACTAACCCTTTATTGTATTTTAATGAATGTCGCCGCAGCTCCGTGGCAGGCATTATCCGCTGTATATGTAGCAGAAGCGCTGCAAAGTGATTCAATGGTGTATTCCATTTTAAGAGGTGTCGCTGCAGTCGGTGCGTTTATGATGGGCTTTGCACTGGCGAAGGTGAAAATCAAAAGATTCGGCTTGTTCTTTATTGTCGCAGGCATGATTGAAGGAGCTGCATTCTTTATCACTGGAATGAGTACATGGCTTCCAGTCGTTCTTCTAGCTTCCTTTATTTTTGGTGCAGCCGTCAGTGCGATCAATGTCCCAGAGATGGTCATTATTCAAACGTCTGTTGACCAAGAAGATCAGCCGCAAGTATATGCCGTGATCAATGCGTCATCAAATGTCTTTCTCCCGCTTGCAGCCGTCATATCGGGCGTCCTGGCAGAACGCTTTGGAGCAGGACCTGTCATTGCGGGGGGTGGTGTGCTTGAAATTTTATCGGGCATCGCGATCTTCCTGTTCACAGGGCTAGCGAAAAGCCATTTGTCAGCAGACAAACAGAAGTCCGAAACGGTTGAGGTGTAACTCAAAAACCCCCTGTAATTGACGGCAGGGGGTTTTAGCGTGCGCTCTCAACTTCTAGTCATCATTCTGAAAAAAAGAAAAAGAGCTAATCTCAAATCATTAGCTCTTTTCCAGCAATATTAAGAATGTTCTGTTGAACTTTCTGTTTCTTTCATTGGACTTACTTCAGCAAAGATGAATAAAATAACCGTAAACACTATGGCAAGAATGGAAGTTAACGTAAAATCATAAGCAGCTCCATTCATAGATGAAACGATGTAACCAGCCATATGTGTCAGCAGAAAAGTCCAAATGAGGGTGATAATGTAATGCATTATTCCACCGTCCTTTATGTAACAATCTATTGACTATCATACCATAGATACGAGTTCAGAGAAAAGACTGTTTTCCGCCTTTATGTGATCATTTTGAGACCTTCTACTATAAAAATAAAAAGAATTCTTCTGTCTTTAGGGGATTTCCTTATTCCTACAAGAGTTGTTGTTCATATCATAGAAAGCAGAATCACTGAAAGGAGGCTGGCCATATGGGTGTAAGCGAACGTTTTTTCCAGCTTGGTTCCCAGTGGAACGTCATTCACCTTCCTCAAAAACCAAATGGCTTTGGCATTCTAATCCTCGGTGACCGAAATCACTTTGTGCAGGAAAATACATCATTCTGGCTTCAGCATTACGGAAGAAACCAGCTATTAACTGCTTTAAAGGATGAAGGATATACATTGTTTAATAGTCATCTTCATGGGAATCACTGGGGATGTGAAGATGCTGTTTTTAGTGCGAAACAGCTTGTTCATCACACATTAAAACAAGAAATATTAAACCGGGAAATTCATGTGCTGGCAGAGGGAATGGGCGCACTTGTCGCCATGAGTCTTGCCGAAGAAATGCCAGAAGTGCTAAGGTCTATAGCCATGATGAATCCATGTTTACACCTGCAAGCACAAAGAGAAAGAGAAAAGGAACACAAATTCTTCTACAAACAGTTCATGAAAGAACTCGCACAGAGCTATGGGTGCTCTGCAAAGGAAGCAGAAACGTATCCACTTCCTTCTTGCCCCGTTCATTCAGCTCATGTACCGATTCATATATGGCAGAGACTAAACGGCGCACCGTATGCCTATGAACTACATGCAAAGCCTTTTATTGATCAACATATGATGAATCCAGACCATTGTCAGATGGACCTTACCTTGCATATGTTTGATCATCCAAGAAGAATCTTTCAGTCCATTCACAAGTTTTATAAATCGCATGAAAGAGAATTGTAATGAATAGGATGATAACAGCCCTTCATGGAAAGGGCTCTTCTTTTTATTCGATATGCTAAAAAAGGGGACATGAACATGGAAACAGGACTGATCATAGGTGCAGATGAATTTTTTGGACTGACACTTTGTGAATATATGATGAAAGAGGGCATACAAGTGGATATCACATATCCTAAGGAGCAGTCAGAGGAGCAAAAAATGTTATTAGAAGAGCGGATGATGTGGCTCGGCCGTAATGACCTTGTCCGTGTCATTGATCGTCAAGATAGGAAAGAGGCATATGACCTGATCTTTTTTCAATCAGATGATTCAATGAATAGAGAGACAGACCTCGAAGCGAAGCATGGCATATACCGCTTGTTTTACGAAGAACCCGAAAGCCATTCGCATGAACAAAGCGTTTCGGCTGTTATCCTTCCACGCATGTTTGGTCCGTGGACACTCCATGAAGAGAGACGAATAAAGGACGATCACGCTTTTTTTGTAGAAGATGTCGCAAAGGAGCTTTTAAAGTGGGCACGGACTGATCAAAGGCAGGAAATGATCCATCAATTGAAGGTAGAAAGACAAACAGGTGACAAACAAGCAGAAGAAATCATAGCAGAATGGAAAAGACAAAACTCAACATTTTTCGACAAAAAGCAAGAATGATCTTCCATCTTATCTTTTTTCAGTATAAAATAAACCTATATTTAACATACAGGTTCATGCCTGCGTGTTGCAAAGGGAGTTGAACATGGCATGAAGTACCAGCGGCTTGTCATGATCTTTTCGTTCCTTCTTCTTATGCTATCTGCCTGCTCGCAGGCGCCGTTAAAAGGACATATTGAGAAGGTGGGTTTACTCGTCCCCGATACGATTAATGATCAAGTTTGGGGAACGAAAGGTTATAAAGGCTTATTAAATATCCAATCAACATTTGGTGTAGATGTTTATTATAAGGAAGGGATGGTCGACAAGGAGAAAATCGTTGATGCCATTGAAGAATTTCATAAAAAAGGAGTCAATTTAATTATTGGCCATGGCAATGAATACAGCGAAATTTTCAACTTGATCAGTGAAGATTATCCGAAAACACAATTTATCACGGTCAATGGAGGCAAGCCTCAAGCTGATAATGTCACAAACGTCACGTTTAAAGGAGAAGCAATGGGCTTTTTCGGAGGCATGACAGCAGCACATATGTCCAAAACAAAAAAGATTGGTATTCTGGCTACATATGATTGGCAAAGTGAAGTAGACGGTTTTATCAAAGGTGCAAAATATCAGGACGAACATGTGCAAGTCCTAGCGGAATTTGTCGAAAACTGGGATGATGCTGACAAAGCGGTGAACCTCTATCAAAAATTGAAAAAACAAGGTGTAGATGTTGTGTATCCAGCAGGTGATGGTTATAATATCCCTGTCATTGAACAAATCAAAACCGACAATTTATCTGCGATCGGATATGTCACTGATCAATCCAACCTTGGAAGCCATACGGTGTTAACTAGCACTGTACAGCATGTCGATAAAGCGTACAGTATCATTGCGAAGAAGTTTAATGAAGGCAAGCTAAACGAACAAGGTGAGTACTCCTTTGACTTTAAAGAAGGAGTGATCGAAATGGGGAAATTTAGCTCAACCATAGACCGCGCTTTTGTGAAAGACATTGAGAAGGATATTGCGAATTACAAAAAAACAGGCAAATTGCCAAATGAAAAGTGAGGACGTTGAACATGCAACACGAAAAATCGATGGAGTTTTTACAAATTGCGATGAAGTATTTTCCACAAGCAAAAGAAGAATTAGATAAAGCAGGGATTCAGCTTGATCCACAAGCACTTCAGCCGCTTCTCTCTTTGTTTACATCTGTCATGCAAGAGGCATATGAGCTTGGAAAAGCAGATGCAGCATCAGAAAAAGCCACAGAATAGTGGCTTTTTTTTATGATAATTTTTTCTTGAAGGCACTAATCATAGGGCCGACATCTTTAAACACAGGCTTCAGCTCATCGATGGAGTTCATAATGTTTCCAATTTGATTCATGACATGCATGTAGTCAATGGAGTCATCACTTGAAGAAGTCTCTGCACGCTCCTCCTTTTTTTCTGTCTTGCTTTTCTCCTTTTCAAGCGGCTGACCAAACATCATTGCTGAGAAAATATCCTTTTGCGCCATATCACATGTTCCTTTCTACTATTGGTATATCATTAATCTATGAAAAAAGTGAGAGGAAAGGTTAGACGTTTGTATTGCCAAGCAGAAAAAAATAAGGTAAAATTAGTACCAGATACTAATATAAGATCACAATATCACATGCTCGTATGAGTAAAAGGAGTCTTATTCAATGAATGCTGGAATTATTGGCCTTGGCCGCTATATACCTGAAAAAGTATTAACAAATCGTGATTTAGAAAAAATGGTTGAAACTTCTGACGAGTGGATTCGTACTAGAACAGGTATAGAAGAAAGAAGAATTGCATCTGATGATGTCAATACATCTCATATGGCACTTGCTGCTGCAAAAAAAGCATTAGCTGACGCAGATGTGGCTGCAGAAGATATTGATATGATTCTTGTAGCGACAGTTACGCCAGATCAAGCATTTCCGACAGTCGCTTGTATGATTCAAGAGCAGCTCGGTGCACATAAAGCATGTGCAATGGATATTAGCGCTGCCTGCGCTGGCTTTATGTATGGGCTTGTTACTGGAAAACAATTTATCGAATCTGGCACTTACAAACATGTGCTTGTCGTTGGTGTAGAAAAGCTTTCTCGCATTACCGACTGGGATGACCGCAACACAGCTGTTTTGTTTGGAGATGGAGCAGGTGCTGCTGTACTAGGAACAGTCAGCGAAGGCAAGGGAATTCTATCATTTGAGCTTGGAGCCGATGGAAGAGGCGGGAAGCACTTGTACTTAGATGAAAAAGATCATACAATCATGAATGGAAGAGAAGTATTTAAATTTGCTGTGAGACAAATGGGCGAGTCAAGTGTAAACGTGATTGAAAAAGCTGGACTATCAAAAGAAGACGTAGACTTCTTGATTCCGCATCAAGCAAACATTCGCATTATGGAAGCGGCACGCGAACGCTTAGAGCTGCCAGTTGAAAAAATGTCGAAAACAGTCCATAAATATGGAAACACATCAGCAGCATCCATTCCAATTTCACTATGTGAAGAAATCGAAGCCGGAAAAATTCATGACGGCGATGTGATTGTAATGGTTGGTTTTGGTGGAGGATTAACGTGGGGCGCAATCGCTATGCGATGGGGCCGATAAAAGAGTGGGGTGCACAAATTAATGGATAAGAAACGAGTAGTTGTTACAGGATTAGGTGCTTTGACACCTCTTGGCAACGATGTAGAGACAACATGGAAAAATGCTGTAGCAGGTGTATCAGGTGTTGGCCCGATCACACGTGTTGATTCAAGTGAATATACAGCAAAAGTAGCAGCAGAACTAAAAGATTTTAACATCGAAGATTACATGGAGAAAAAAGAAGCGAGAAAGATGGCACGCTTCACACAATATGCAGTCGTTGCTGCTCAAAAGGCTTTAGAAGATTCACGCCTCGAAATTACAGATGAAAACGCACCTCGTGTTGGGGTATGGGTTGGATCTGGTATTGGCGGACTTGAAACATTCGAAGAGCAATTCGAAGTGTATTCAAATAAAGGAGCTAGACGCGTAAGCCCGTTCTTCGTTCCAATGATGATTCCAGATATGGCGACAGGTCAAATTTCGATTGCACTTGGCGCAAAAGGGGTTAACTCTTGTACAGTGACAGCATGTGCGACAGGAACAAACTCCATTGGTGATGCCTTTAAAGTGATTCAGCGCGGAGATGCAGATGCGATGATTACAGGTGGAACAGAAGCACCATTAACGAAAATGTCGTTTGCTGGTTTCTGTGCAAACAAAGCCCTTTCGACAAATCCTGATCCAGATACAGCAAGTCGTCCATTTGATAAAAACCGTGACGGATTTGTTATGGGTGAGGGAGCGGGAATTGTTGTTCTTGAAGAATTAGAGCATGCGTTAAAACGTGGTGCGACCATTTATGCAGAAATCGTTGGCTACGGTTCAACTGGAGATGCATACCATATCACAGCACCTGCTCCAAACGGAGAAGGCGGCGTACGTGCAATGAAAGAAGCAATTCGTGATGCAGGTTTAACAGTGGAAGAAATTGATTATATCAATGCCCACGGAACAAGCACACCGTATAATGATAAGTTTGAAACAATGGCGATTAAAGAAGTGTTCGGAGAGCATGCGAATCAGCTTGCGATCAGTTCGACAAAATCAATGACAGGTCATTTACTTGGTGCAGCAGGCGGAGTAGAAGCGATTTTCTCTGTTCTGGCGATTAAAGACAGTGTCATTCCGCCAACGATTAACCTTGAAACACCAGATGAAGAATGTGATCTTGATTATGTAGCAAATGAAGCACGTTCAAAAGAAGTACAAGTTGCGTTGAGCAACTCACTTGGTTTTGGCGGGCACAATGCGACAATTATCTTCAAAAAATACGAAGCGTAATATGTCTTAAGAAGGCGGCGATCTATAAACAGATCGCCGCCTTTTTGCATATGATGAAAATGGAGGTGTTCAGCGGTATGGGTCTGATCAATACACAATATCTCATCCAACAATCATCATCATTTCAGGAGCTGGCGGCACGTTTTGTCCCTTATTTTAAAGGAGCGGAGAAAAAAGAAGGATCATCTATTCTCGCCCATTTACAACATCACGGAATGGTGCGATCATGGAACGCCTGCCAGGAAATGATCGACAAGCTCAAAGAAAAAGGGTATTTCAAGCTTGTGATGAAAGAATACAAAGCGCTGCAAAAAAAGTGGGGAGGTCCTGATGTCCCCGTCTTTATTTTGCCTGTTAATGAGAGCAGCAAAGAGATCAGAGAACAATTTTACTTTCAATCCGGCATGGCATTTGATGACAAAATCTTTCTTTTTTTATCCCCGCATACACCGAAGGAGCGAATCGGTACGTTGCTGACGCATGAATATCACCATGTATGCAGGTTGCATTTTCTCACGAAAGAAGAAAAAGATTTTACATTCCTTGATACAATCATGATGGAGGGGCTCGCTGAATATGCTGTGTATCATAGATATGGAGAAAGCTATACAGCAAAGTGGACGACTTTATATGACGAATCGCAGCTGCAGCGCATGTACAAGAAATGGGTATCCAGTCACCTTTATCAGAAAGTGCAGGACGACGAAAGGCTGATACAGAATCTCCTTTATGGAAAAGGGAACTACCCCAAAATGCTTGGCTATGCCACTGGATTTTATATCGTGAAAAAGTATTTCGATGAGCACCGAATCAGCGAGGAGTCTATGATTGCGGAGCCAGCGGAAACGTTTTTAAAGGCGATAGAATCATAAAGACAATCATTCACAAAAAAAGTGACATATTACAATTTTACTAAATAATTCTTGATTTCGTCATGCTGATGTAATAATATACAAATATAAATTTTGATAATTATTTTTATTCTAAAAAGACAGAATTTTTTGATCCGGTTCATTTAATCTATGGAGAAAGGGGCGAATGCATGAGCACACTGCTTGAAGTGCAAAACTTAAAAACCTATTTTTTTCGAAAAAAGGAACCAATACCTGCTGTTGATGGCGTTGATTTTAGTATCAAAAAAGGGGAAACAGTCGCATTAGTCGGTGAGTCTGGGTCTGGTAAAAGTATTACGTCTTTATCCATCATGGGTCTGATTAATGGGACTGGTGGGAAGATTATGGATGGTTCCATTAAGCTTGATGGAAAAGACCTTGTTACATATAGTGAAAAGGAATTGTGCAATATTCGCGGTAATGATGTATCCATGATCTTTCAGGAACCCATGACCTCACTTAATCCCGTCTTAACCATCGGGGAACAAATAACAGAAATCCTCATTTACCACAAAAAACTTTCGAAAAAAGAAGCGACCAAAAAAGCGATTGATTTGCTAAAGCTTGTAGGCTTTTCAAGGCCGGAACAAATCATCAAAGATTACCCGCACCGTTTATCCGGCGGTATGCGTCAACGAGTCATGATCGCCATTGCGCTAAGCTGTGATCCGAAGCTCCTCATTGCGGATGAGCCGACTACTGCTCTCGATGTGACCATACAAGCCCAGGTGCTGACCTTTATGAAAGATTTATGTTCGACCTTTGGTACATCTATACTTCTCATTACGCATGATTTAGGTGTTGTGTCGGAAGTAGCAGACCGCGTCATTGTCATGTACTGCGGACAGGTTGTTGAAAATGGAACCGTTGAAGAGTTGTTTGATGAGCCGCTTCACCCATACACAGAAGGACTGCTTGAATCCATTCCAGTCATTGACGGAGACATTCAGCCATTAACGGCGATAAAAGGAAATGTCCCTGCGCCAGATCAGCTTCCGGCAGGATGCCGTTTTGCGCCTAGATGCCCGAAAGTAATGGAACGCTGCATAGGTGAATTGCCCAAACTGACAACCTTTGAAAATGGTAGAAGCGTCAGGTGTTTCTTATATGAGGAGGCAAGCCAAACATGACACTTGCTGAAAATCAACCATACATGACAGATCGATCTGAGAAAGAAACCATCCTGGAATTAAAAAATATACGAAAACACTTTCCGATTAAAGCTGGGGTGCTGCAAAAGAAAGTAGGAGCAGTCAAAGCGGTTGACGGCATCGACTTAAACATTTATAAAGGCGAAACGTTAGGCATCGTTGGAGAGTCTGGATGCGGTAAATCCACATTAGGACGGACGATGATTCGTTTATATGAACCAACAGAAGGACAAATTCTATTTAAAGGGCAAGATATTTCTCATGTATCTGAATCAAAACTAAGACAATCAACAAGGAAAAACATCCAAATGGTTTTTCAAGATCCCTTTGCATCACTCAACCCTAGAAAAACACTTCGAAGTATCATCAAAGAACCCTACAAAACACATCACTTATATTCCTTAAAAGAAAGAAATGAAAAAGTAGAACAGCTTTTATCCAAAGTCGGCCTTCACCCAAGTTTTGCGAATCGATACCCGCACGAATTCTCCGGCGGACAAAGGCAGCGGATCGGTATCGCTCGTGCACTTGCCATGAATCCTGAAATGATCATAGCAGATGAGCCTGTTTCAGCGCTTGACGTCTCCATTCAGGCGCAGGTCATCAATTTGATGGAAGAGCTTCAAGAAGAGTTTGACCTCACCTATCTCTTTATCTCTCACGATCTCAGTGTGGTCCGCCACATTAGTGATCGAGTGGGCGTCATGTATCTTGGCAAAATGATGGAACTGGCGGATAAACATAGCCTTTACGATGATCCGCTTCATCCATATACACAGGCGCTTTTATCTTCCGTTCCAGTCACCCGTAAAAAAGGTCAGATGAAAAGGGAACGGATTATGCTGCAAGGGGATTTACCAAGCCCTGCAAATCCACCAAAAGGCTGTGTGTTTCATACAAGATGCCCGCACGCGAAAGAAGTCTGTAAAGAAAAAGTACCACAATTTCAAGAATTAAAAACGAACCACTTTGTGGCCTGCCACCTCTACGACGCTTGATCACGCTTGTATGATCTCATCTTTGAGAGGGGGGATAAAACGGGCTTCTGTCATCATTTTTTAAAAAAGATAGGGGGAATTGTCTATGAAAGATAAAAAGAGAAAGTCCATTTTGGTCAGTTTGCTGCTGATCTTTACATTGATCCTTGCTGCTTGTTCTGGTGGAAATAAAACGTCTGGAGACAGTGAAAAGAAATCCACAGGTAAACCTGTACAAGGCGGCGATCTTGTCATTGGTTCGATTGCAGAGCCTACATTATTTAACTCACTTTACTCAACAGACGTGGCAAGTTCTGATATTGAAGAAAGAATCTATAGCTTTTTACTGCAAACAGATGGAAAGCTAAACCCACAGCTGGCGTTGGCAGAAGATATTAAAGAATCCGATGACGGCAAACAGTTTGATGTGACCATTAGAAAAGGCGTGAAGTTTCATGATGGAGAAGAACTGACTGCTGATGATGTTGTGTTTACATACAGCATTCCGATCAATAAGGATTACAATGGTGAGCGTGGATCAGGCTTTGAAGTATTAGAGTCTGTCAAAAAAACAGGGGACTATTCGGTCGAATTTAAGCTGAATAAAAAAGATCCATATTTTTATAATGTCACGCTAGGAAGCTATGGGATTTTACCAAAGCATATTTTAGGTGATGTCCCTATAAAGGATCTTGGCGAAAATGAATTTAACCGAAAAAATCCAATCGGCTCCGGTCCATTTAAATTTGCCCAGTGGAAAGAAGGAGACTATGTCAAACTCGAAGCATTTGATGACTATTGGGATGGACGGCCATACCTTGATACAGTCACCATTAAAACGATTCCTGATCAAAATGCAGCCATGGCTCAGCTATCCGCAGGTGATATTGATTTCTTTGCAGTGCCTGGAGCAGAACTGCAAACAGCTGAAAAAGTTAGTAACATCAAAATTGAATCTGATCTAGGGCTAAATTATTCATATATTGGCTGGAATCAGAAAAACGAACTGTTCAAAAGTAAAAAAGTCCGTCAAGCTCTTACCCATGCCATTGATCGTCAAACGATTGTCGATCAAGTGTTAAATGGAGACGGGAAAGTAGCCAACATCCCAGAAAGCCCGCTGTCATGGAACTACCCAAAAGATGAAAAAGTCCCAGTATTTGAATTTGATCAAGAAAAAGCGAAAAAGATGCTGAAAGAAGAAGGCTGGGAGGATACAGATGGAGATGGTTATCTTGATAAGGACGGTAAGAAGTTCTCCTTCGTCTTGAAGACGAACCAAGGAAACAAAGTCCGTGAAGATATTGCTGTCGTTGTCCAGCAGCAGCTCAAAGAAATTGGCATTGAAGCAAAACCGCAAATTGTAGAATTTAGTGCATTAATCGAACAAACAACCCCGCCAAAATGGGATTATGATGCGTTATTACTCGGCTGGAGCTTAGCGACATTCCCTGACCAATACAGCATTTTCCATTCAAGTCAGTCTGAAAAAGGCTTAAATAACATTTGGTATAAAAATGAAGAAGTCGATAAACTGCTAGTTGATGCCAAAAACTTGAGTGATCGAAAAGAGTATTCAAAGGCGTATGAAAAAATTTATGAGCTGATTGCAGAAGATCAGCCGTATACGTTCCTTTATTATGCCAACTCACATCGCGCGATGCCATCTAATCTACAAGGCTACTCTTACCACCCGAAAGATGAATATTACAAAATTGAAAAATGGTGGATTGAACAGTAGTCTGCTAGTGAAGAAGGGGAGGGGTCTCCCCTTTTTTCATCATAGTATGGCCATCCGATGAAAAAGGAGTTGTGCACATGGTTACATATATCATTAGAAGGACACTTCTTTCCATCCCGATTTTGTTTGGTATTACGATTTTGTCCTTTGCGATTATGAAAGCAGCACCAGGCGATCCGATGTCACTCATGATGGACCCGACCATTAGTGCCGCAGACCGGGAAGCCTTTATTGATAAGTACGGCTTGAACGATCCTGAATATGTGCAATATATGAAATGGCTCGGTAATATGCTTCAAGGTGACTTTGGCACATCCATTGTAAAAAAAGGAACGCCCGTGTCGGATTTGATTTTTGCCCGGCTACCAAATACCCTCATCCTCATGATCTTTTCTACATTAGTTGCCCTGATCATTGCCATCCCATTTGGTGTTCTTTCAGCAAAACGTCCGTATACAAAACTTGACTATGGTATTACGGTTACATCATTTATCGGACTGGCTATTCCGAATTTCTGGTTTGGTTTGATCCTTATTATGGTGTTATCGGTGAATTTAGGATGGTTTCCGACCGGGGGTGTCTCTACCTTAAATGCAGATTTTAATCTATTTGACCGGCTTCATCATATTATTTTACCGGCCTTTGTTTTAGCAACGGCTGATATGGCCGGCCTTACACGTTATACAAGGTCAAGTATGCTCGATGTGATGCGGCAGGATTACATTCGCACGGCGCGAGCGAAAGGTTTTAGAGAGAACAAAGTCATCTTCAAACATGGATTGAGAAACGGTCTGATGCCTGTTATTACGATCTTTGGACTCATGATTCCATCCTTTATTGGCGGCGCAGTCGTGGTGGAACAAATCTTCACATGGCCAGGGCTTGGGAAACTGTTTATCGATTCTGCTTTTTCAAGAGATTATCCCGTCATTATGGCGATGACTGTTATCTCTGCTGTGCTCGTGGTCGTTGGAAACTTAATAGCGGATATTCTCTATGCGATCGTTGATCCGCGTATTGAATATTAGAAGGGAGCTGAAGCACAATTGCCACAACCTAATATGGGAACACCTCCAGTTGATCTCAAATTAAAAGAAGGCCTTCCGCCAAAACCAGAGACGATGCTTCGTTTATTTTGCGAGAAATTTTTCAAAAATAAATTGGCGGTTGCCGGCTCCGCTATTTTATTGGTCATTATCTTTTCCGCTATTTTCGCTCCGGTGATCGCACCTTACGCACCGGAACAGCAAGACTTGTTGAAACGGCTACAGCCTCCAAGTGCAGAGCATTTTATGGGAACCGACAAGTTTGGTCGAGATATTTTTTCAAGGGTGCTATACGGAGCGAGGGTGTCTCTATTAGTTGGCTTTGTCTCAGTAGTCGGAGCCATCACCATTGGTACCGTCATTGGGGCGGTAGCGGGATACTTTAAAGGCTTTGTTGATTCTGTGCTCATGAGAATGGTGGATGTCGTATTGTCTATTCCAGATATTTTTCTCTTGATCACGCTAGTGACAATTTTTAAACCGGGTATTGATAAATTGATTTTAATCTTTGCGCTGACTGGCTGGACAACAACTGCTAGACTGATCCGTAGTGAATTCTTGTCACTTCGCACAAGAGAATTCGTACTCGCAGCAAGAACGATCGGAACGAAAAACCATGTCATCATCTTTTCGCATATTTTACCGAACTGTATCGGCCCTATCATTGTGTCTGCTACATTGAAAGTCGGTTCTGTTATTTTAGCTGAGTCGACACTTAGCTATCTAGGGTTCGGCATCCAGCCTCCAACGGCGAGCTGGGGAAACATGCTTCAAGATGCACAAAATTTCTCCATAATGGTGCAAGCATGGTGGTATCCACTGTTCCCAGGTTTACTGATTCTACTTACCGTTTTATGCTTTAACTTCTTAGGTGATGGACTGAGAGATGCCCTTGATCCTAAAAATCTAAAATAAGGTTCTGCTTATAGAAGATCGTGAAAGGACTCTGTGAGACGTTCTCCTTTTCCCAGGAAATAAAGCCGTCCTTCCGTCAGGGCGAAGTTTTAATAAAGTTGGAATAATTTCTCTATCCCTTGCCCATACTGTGGACAACAGTTTTTAAAAAGTGAGGGATTGGTTATGTTATTTCTTCATGACGTATGGGTGAATTGGTTTGAAGGGGAAGAGAATGGCTATAATGTGTGTCATTTTCATGAGTGGCGCAAGGAGGACAGCGTGGAGCTGTTAGATCAAGTACCTTTACTCAAGGTGCAGAGTCCTTTGTTTGATTACATAGAGAATGATCTATCAGAGCTGCCAAAGACGCTGCTAGAGACTGTATTTGAGAAATCATATATTCGAAAAAATCATGAACGCCGTAAATTAGAGTATTGCTTTGTGGTTACGGACGGGATTAGAATCATCGCTGTGGATACGATTGGTTATTCCATCCCTGTGAGAAAGAGCCGATTGATTCCAAGACAGGAGCAATTGGTCTATGAAATGGTGAAAGATGTGAAGGCAGAGGAGTATGAATTCACGCCGGACAGCCTTGAATCGACGAAAGAATATCACATCCTATCATTACCACCGCAGCATATCAGCGGATTAACGAGAAAAGAAAGACAGCTGAAGCAGCTGATGTTTATGGCGCTAGATCAACTAAAGGGGCTTCAAAACCGAGCAGAAATTGCCTATTGGTATACAGAATGGAATCCGCGCATGTACAACCAGATCAAACGAATGTCTTTCGAGGAAATTTGGAACATGCTTTATAACGAAACCATTGATGGATGGTCAGAAAACCATTTAGCCTTTTGTGAAAAAATGATTAAAGGACAGCCATTTTTTGAAAAACTTTGGGAAATGGAAAACGAATCAAAAGTGAATTAGAAAAAGCTTGCAGCTGAATATGCTGCAAGCTTGTTTTATTTGCGTTTCCGGCCAAGACCCATTGCATTCTCCATTTTTTTCAGCATTTTATTTGCCGCACGGTTTGCCTTTTCAGCACCCTCATCTAAAATGCGATCAAGCTCATCTGACTCAATGAGTTCATAATAGCGATCTTGAATTGGTTTTAACGCATCCACGACCACGTTCGCAAGATCTCCCTTAAATTCACCATAACCTTTGCCTTCGTATTTTTGTTCAAGCTCTGCAATCGATACGTTCCCTAATACAGAATAAATCGTCAGCAAGTTGGCAATTCCAGGTTTGTTTTCTTTGTCATATTTGACGATGCCTTCTGAATCAGTCACAGCACTTTTGATTTTCTTTTCAAGCTGTTTTGGCTCATCTAATAAGGTAATGAAAGATTTTTGGTTCGGATCAGATTTGCTCATCTTTTTCGTTGGGTCTGTTAAAGACATAATCCGAGCGCCTTCTTTTGGAATTTTGACTTCAGGTACAGTAAAGATGTCGTTATACTTTCGGTTAAAGCGTTCAGCAAGCGTTCTCGTTAATTCAAGATGCTGCTTTTGATCTTCTCCTACAGGAACTAAGTCCGTACCGTATAACAAAATATCGCCAGCCATTAATGGCGGATACGTTAATAGTCCTGAAACGACTGCTTCCTTACCAGCAGATTTGTCCTTAAATTGAGTCATTCTTTCTAATTCCCCAATATAAGCGACACATTGCAGCATCCATCCTGCCTGGGCGTGGGCAGGTACCTCTGATTGGATAAACAATGTTGCCTTCTCTGGATCAAGTCCCACTGCCAAATAAAGAGCGGCTAAGCTTCTAATATTTTGTCGAAGGGCTAAACGATCCTGACTGACCGTAATGGCATGCTGATCGACCACACAAAAGTAGCCGTTGTAATCATGCTGAAGATCGACAAATTGTTTCATCGCTCCAATGTAGTTCCCCAATGTCACAGAACCGCTAGGCTGTATGCCTGAGAAAATCGTCTTTTTTGTCATACTAAAACCTCTTTTCTTCAATATAAAAAGGCCCACCCATCACTTTTCAACAGAAAAGGGACGAATGAACCGTGGTACCACCCTTGTTATTTCAATACGAAATCACTCAAGACGTTGATATCGGAGACTGCTCCGTCTAAGCCTACTGACTCTATCAAGTGTTCGGTTAGCTGCTCCAAAGCCCATTCCATACATGCCATTATCTGCTTGCACCGACCGCAGACTCTCTGTAAATGGTGAATATATGTACTCTTCTTTTTCATCGCAAAAATGTAATTTCATTCATTATAAATAAGCAAAAATCAAAAGTCAAAACTTACATATAATAAATCAAGAGCAATATTAACATTTCAATGAGTAAACTCAAACCTAATGTTCTTAAGGTTGAAAAGTTACTTTGAAAAGATGATGATAAATGTTTGTTTAAACTGTCATCAACATGGTCCTTTTGCTTATTTAAAGAATCAAACACCTTTCGGAAGCTGTAAGATATTTGATCAAAAAATCCACTTTTTAAAGTGATGAACGATAACCACACTAGCAAAGTGCCAGAAGCTAAATAAAATGTGATGTTAATCATGCTTAAGAAAGATATGTGCCCATAAAAGAGGAAGCTTAAAATGAAAACAAGGCCATTAGAACTAAGTAAAAGAATAAAAAATCTAATAACAATCACTCCTGCGCATTAAAACTTTACTGTACTAAAATAGCAATAAAAACGTTTAATTCAAGACTTTCACTATATAAGAAAAACGAAACAAGGAACGAAGCTGTTGTTTTAATCAATTTCTTGATATCAGTTTACAATGAATCATGAAGATTGCCAATTGTATAGACAGGATTACTTCTGATTAGGTATTTAAGATCACGAAATCTCAGAAAAATAACCAAATTATTTCAATTTTTTAATAAAAATATTAAAAAACAGTGGAAATATGAAAATTTTCTTAAAAAAATGAATGCACAATTACTTATTTGCTAGTATAATAGTTCCTGTAGTTCATTTATGAAGGGGAGGTCAACAACTAGATGAAAAAGTCTAAATTTTCACTGCTTTTAGTTTTTTTATTGGTGCTGACTATTTTTGTATCTGCATGTTCAGGTAAACAAAGTAGCGACAAGGGCACTGCATCCAAAGATTCAAAACAAGAGGCTACAATTTTAGAATCACAGGAAATGCCTGCAATGGATACAATCCAAGCGAGTGATACAATCAGCTTTACGACTATGAATAACGTGTTTGAAGGTTTGTATCGTTTCAACGATAAAGAAGAATTAGTGCCTGGTATGGCTGATGGAGAACCAGTTGCTAACAAAGATAAAACAGTTTACAACATCAAAATTAAAGATGCAAAATGGTCTAATGGTGACCCAGTTAAAGCTCAAGACTTCGTATATGCATGGCAACGTGCTTTAGATCCAGAACAAAAGTCTGAGTATGGCCCATATATGATGGTTGGTAAAATTAAGAATGCTGATAAAGTTTACAACAAAAAAGCAAAGCCTGAGGAACTAGGAATTAAAGCTGTAAGCGATAAAGAACTGCAAATTACACTTGAAAAACCAATTCCTTACTTCCAATCTCTGCTTTCATTCCCAACATTCTATCCAGTGAATGAAAAATTCGTTAAAGAACAAGGTGACAAATATGCGAAGACTGCAAAGAACCTTGTATACAACGGCCCATATGAACTTTCTTCTTGGGATGGACCACAAGCAACTACTTGGGAATACAAAAAGAATGAAGAATATTGGGACAAAAAGAACGTCTCTATGACAAAACTTACTTTTAAAGTATCTAAAGATCCACAAGCAGCTGTTAACGCATTTGAAGCGGGAGAAGCTGATATTACACCTAAATTATCAACACCTGCCATCATCTCTCAATACGAAGGTGATAAGCGGATGAAAAGATTACTAGAACCTACTGTGTTCTGGTTGAAAATGAACCAAGGAAATAAATCTTTAAAGAATGAAAACGTTCGTCGTGCAATTGCAACGGCAATTGATAAAGAAGCGTTTGTAAATGATGTATTGCAGAATGGTTCAGTTGCTGCATACTATCAAATTCCAAAAGATTTCGTACATGATGAAAGCGGAAAAGACTTCCGTGATGGAATGCCTAAATACTTAGAAACTAATAAAGATGAAGCGAAAAAGCTTTTTGAAAAAGGGTTGAAAGAATTAGGAACGTCTAAAGTAACGCTTAATTACTTAGGTGATGATTCTGAGACAGCTAAAACAATCGGTGCTTTCATTAAAGATCAGCTCGAGAAAACTTTACCTGGCTTAGATATCAATATTCAAAGTGTTCCTTTCGCTACTCGTATTGATCGTGATAAGAAAGAGGATTACGATCTTCAGATGGCTGGATGGGGTCCAGATTACCTTGATCCGATCACGTTCTCTGACTTGTTCATCACAGGTGGCGGAAACAACCACATGGGTTACTCAGATAAAAAATATGATCAGTTGTTAAAAGATGCATCTGGCAAATTAGCTGCTAAACCTGAAGAACGCTGGAAAGCTTTACAAGAAGCTGAAAAAGTATTATTACAAGATGACGCAGCACTTTTACCAATTTATCAGAGAGCAACTAACTATCTGATTAATAACAAAGTAAAAGGATTTGTCATTCACAAAGTTGGACCTGAATTCAGCTACAAATGGATGAAAATTGAAGGATAATTAACAATCTTATAGAAAAGAGAGTGTATTCTCTGAATATACTCTCTTTTTCACTGAGAGAAATATGTCGAAATATACAGAAAAGTCAGTTTTATCAGGAGGTGCAAGTATGCTGAAATACTTAATCAGACGGGTTGCCTACATGGTTGTTACCCTCTTCATCATTGTTTCAATCACTTTTTTCTTAATGAAACTTATTCCGGGTTCTCCTTTTGTTAATGCGCAAAAGTTATCAGAAGCTCAACAAGCTGTACTTAATGCAAAATATGGACTAGATCAGCCAATTCCTGTTCAATATTTTCATTACATGATTAATACATTCACTGGGGATTTAGGTGTTTCATTCCAATTCAACAATACCTCCGTAACAGAACTTCTTTCATATCGAGTAGGACCATCTGCTGTCCTAGGCCTTCAAGCGATTATTTTAGGAACGATTGTTGGTATCTTTTTGGGAGTAGTTGGAGCTTTAAGACAGAACACATGGGTGGATTACTCTGCTACTTTCTTGGCAGTTATCGGTAAATCAATTCCGAGTTTTGTATTCGCTGGATTACTTCAGTACTATATTGCGGTGAAATTGGGGTTATTACCAACTCAATTTTGGAATGGGTTTGAATATACAATTTTACCTACTATAGCGTTAGCAATGTTCCCTATCTCCATTTGTGCTCGTTTTATGAGAACAGAAATGGTTGAAGTACTTGAGACAGATTACATTTTACTTGCAAAAGCAAAAGGAGCAGGCTATTTTGAGATCGCATTTAAACATGCAATGAGAAATGCTTTAATACCTGTTGTCACAGTACTTGGTCCATTGACTGTTAGTTTAATGACGG
The DNA here is from genome assembly GCF_056173625.1 of Bacillus sp. iso_77. Classification (NCBI taxonomy): domain Bacteria; kingdom Bacillati; phylum Bacillota; class Bacilli; order Caryophanales; family Bacillaceae; genus Bacillus; species Bacillus sp. iso_77. Next base: position 1,130,895 of record NZ_CM149683.1, read on the forward strand.
GATCACTAGTAATAGAAAAAATCTTCTCAATTCCTGGAATTGGTGAGCAGTTTGTTAAAGCCATTACAGTAAACGACTACCCAGTCATCATGGGTACAACTATCTTATTTGCCGTTCTTTTTGTAGTGGTTGTATTTATTGTCGATATTCTATATGGAATTATCGATCCTAGAATTCGTGTAGCGGGAGGTAACAAATAATGAAACAGCAAGAAGAAAATATTGATAAAAGTCTGTTTGAACCCGCTGGTGTTGATACATTATCTGCTGAAAAAATTGAAAAACCAAGTCTAAATTATTGGCAAGACGCATGGCTTAGAATTAAAAAGAATAAAGCCGCTGTTGTTAGTATGGTGATTTTATTTTTAATTGTATTCATGGCGCTCGTCGGACCATTAATTAGTGGCAAAGACTTTAGTACTCAAACAACGTCTGAAGCGAACTTACCGCCGCGAATCCAAGGGTTAGAGCATGTTAGTTTCTTACCTTTTACTGGTGAAAGAACACTAAAAAATGGTGATGTGGTCAATCCATATGAACAAAAAGGGATTGAACATTACTACTGGTTCGGTACCGATAATCTTGGGAGAGATCTATTTACACGTGTGTGGAAAGGAACTCAAATCTCACTGCTTATTGCTGTTGTTGCAGCTGTGATCGATTTAATTATTGGTGTTGCCTACGGCGCTATTTCTGGTTATTTCGGTGGGAAAATTGATAATGCGATGCAGCGGATTTTGGAAGTTCTAATGGGGATTCCAAACTTAATCGTTGTCATATTAATGATTCTCGTCTTAAAACCAGGGATTATTCCAATTATTATTGCACTAAGTATTACCGGGTGGATCAGTATGGCTAGGGTCGTGCGTGCTCAAGTCATGAAGCTGAAAGAACAGGAATATGTACTAGCCGCTAGAACTTTGGGATTAAGTAACTTTAAAATTATCTTTAAGCACATGTTGCCAAACTTAACAGGTGTGATGATTATTAATACAATGTTCACTATTCCTAGTGCGATCTTCTTTGAAGCTTTCTTAAGCTTTATTGGATTAGGTCTGCAAGAGCCGCAAGCTTCACTAGGGACATTAATTGAAGATGGGTTTAAATCAATGATCGCTTTCCCATATCAGATGGTTTATCCAGCAATTATCATTAGTGTTATCATGATCGTCTTTAACCTTGTTGCCGACGGTGTGAGAGATGCACTTGATCCAAAAATGAAAGATTAGTACGGGGCGGTGATGTTGATGAATAAACAAGAAACGATTTTAAAAGTAAATGACTTAAATATTTCATTCCACACATTTGCTGGCGAAGTTAAGGCAATTCGAGGTGTGAATTTTGAATTGAAAAAAGGTGAGACGCTTGCCATTGTTGGAGAATCAGGCTCTGGTAAATCGGTAACTTCTAAATCAATCATGGGTCTGCTTCCTAAATCTAACTCCGAAGTGAAAAAAGGAGAGATTTTGTTTCAAGGTAAAAACCTAACAAAACTTTCTGACAAACAGATGCAGAAAATAAGAGGGAAAGATATTGCCATGGTCTTTCAAGATCCAATGACATCTTTGAATCCGACAATGACAATTGGCAAACAAATTATAGAACCCATCTTAAAACATCAAAATGCAAGTAAAGAAGAAGCTAAAAAAAGAGCACTTGAGCTTTTGAGTCTTGTAGGTATTCCGAAACCGGAACAGAGGTTCAAGCAATACCCTCATCAATTTTCTGGTGGGATGCGACAAAGGGTTGTCGTTGCAATAGCTCTTGCTTGTAATCCGAAAATTTTAATTGCAGATGAGCCAACTACTGCTTTAGATGTAACCATTCAAGCCCAAATCTTAGAACTGATGAAAGATCTTCAAAAGAAGATTGAAACATCTATCATCTTTATCACACATGATTTAGGGGTCGTTGCGAATGTAGCAGATCGTGTAGCGGTTATGTATGGTGGTCAAATTGTTGAAATTGGCACCGTAGATGAGATCTTCTATAACCCAAAACATCCATATACTTGGGGATTACTGAGCTCTATGCCAAGTCTTGATGCAAAAGAGGAGAAATTGTTTGCCATTCCAGGCACGCCGCCTGATTTGCTGAATCCTCCAAAAGGAGACCCGTTTGCGGCTAGAAATCAATTTGCAATGAAAATTGATTTTGAACAGCAGCCGCCTTTATATCAAGTATCAGAAACTCATTTTGCAGCTACATGGCTTTTACATCCTAATGCGCCAAAAGTAGAACCTCCTGAATCAATTAAGCAAAGAATGCGACAATTTAATGCGCAAAAAGGGGGATCACATTGAGTGAAAAAGATGTTATTTTACAAGTGAAAAATCTTAAGCAATATTTTAATGTGGGTAAACCTAATGAAGTAAAAGCTGTTGATGATGTCAGCTTTGACATTTATAGAGGTGAAACATTGGGTCTTGTAGGTGAATCTGGTTGCGGGAAATCCACTACTGGGAGAACCATCATTCGTCTATATAATGCAACAGGTGGCGAAGTTATTTTTAACGGGCAGAATGTGCATGATAAAAAATCAACAACAGATCTTAAACAATTTAACCGAAAAATGCAAATGATCTTTCAGGACCCATATGCCTCCCTCAATCCAAGAATGAAAGTTGTGGATATTATTGCAGAGGGTATCGATATTCATGGTCTTGCAAAATCAGCACAAGCACGTAAAGACCGTGTGTATCAATTGCTTGAAACGGTTGGCTTGAATAAAGAGCATGCGAATAGATACCCGCATGAATTCTCAGGCGGTCAAAGGCAGCGTATTGGGATTGCTCGTGCGTTAGCTGTTGAGCCGGATTTCATCATTGCCGATGAGCCAATCTCTGCACTAGATGTGTCGATCCAAGCGCAGGTCGTTAACTTAATGAAAGAACTGCAAGAAGAAAAGGGCTTAACGTATTTATTCATTGCCCATGACCTTTCCATGGTGAAATATATCAGCGATCGTATCGGCGTGATGTATTTTGGGAAATTGGTTGAGTTGGCACCAGCGAATGAATTATATGAAAACCCGCTTCATCCATATACAAAATCATTACTATCTGCGATTCCGCTTCCAGATCCTGATTATGAGCGTAACCGCAAACGGATTAAATACGATCCATCTGTTCATAAAGGAACAAATACGGAATTTCGTGAAGTTAAGCCAGGTCACTTTGTCAGCTGTACTGAGGAAGAATTCAAAGAGATCAAAGCAAAACAATAAGAACAGAGAAGAAGCACTGCGATATCAGTGCTTCTTTTTTTATTTTACAAAAAAACAAGTTGATGGTAATTTTTATGTAAAGTGAGTAAACCAGGAGGAAATGAAATGTTGTTATGGAAGACGTTTCGCTATTCATGTCTTCACTTTTTTATCGTCACGATGCTTTTTTCAATATCTTTTTTAACGGAACCAAATGGAGGAAAGTGGATGATCGCATTTTTAGTGCTCATTTGCATCATTTCGTTTTCGGTTGAATTTGCTGTGTATCGGCGCACGAATAAACAGAAGGAAGAAGTCCGGCGTATGAAGTACCTTTATTTCATCATGTTTCATATTGCCATGACACTTCTTTTGTTTACTTGCTTTCAAATGCTCATGAATCGTTCGATATAAAACTTTTTTGCTTTCTCTTGAAAAAAAGTGAAACCACCAATGGCATTGCTGCGTCTTACTAGTACAGGCGTTTAAATAGCAGGAAATCGGGAATAGATAAGGAAGTGGTTCTTAACTACATCATAAGGAGCGGATCCATGAATTGGTATGAAAAGCTCAGTGAATACTTCCCGATAGAAGAAATGAAGTCAAAAGAGCATATGGAAGCTTTATTAAAGGAAAGAAGTGATATTTATCATAAAGAAGAAGGGCCTCATCATGTGATGATGTACGCTGAATTTGATTCTTTCATCTTTATTGATTATTTATTTGTTTCCAAGGATGCAAGAGGTGAAGGCCTCGGCTCAAAGCTCATTCATAAGCTGAAGGAAAAAAGAAAACCGATCTTGCTTGAGGTCGAGCCTGTAGATGAAGATGATGCAGATACTGCAAAACGCCTAAAGTTTTATCAGAGAGAGCACTTCAAGCATGCTGAATCAATTGGTTATAAACGCAGGTCACTTGCAACGAATGAAGTGAACCGCATGGAAATTCTTTATTGGTCGCCTCGTACAGATAATGAGGAAGAAATGATGGAGGCCATGAGAAAGACGTACGAAAGAATCCATACGTATAAAGACGAAGAATGGTATGGACAATCGTATGAGGATGTTGATGATGTGCTGAAACTCATTGAAAATAGAAAACAAAAAAATATTTTCGATCATCTCGACTAAATGAGAATGTTCAGACTTCAAACATCAGCACAAAAAGAATGAAATTGTCTAGTTTTTGTCACAAAAATTGCAAGAAAATCTGTTCACACTTACTTTTTTATAGTATAATCACTATAAAGATTACTTATTTAGAACAATTTTAATTTAAGAATACAGATCAATATTCATTCTACAAATTGAGGAGTGAAGATTTATGGTAACATTATACACATCACCAAGCTGTACATCATGTAGAAAAGCAAGAGCGTGGTTAGAAGAGCACAATATTCCATACCAAGAGAGAAATATCTTTTCTGAGCCTCTTTCAATCGATGAAATCAAAGAGATTCTTCGTATGACGGAAGATGGTACAGATGAAATTATCTCAACACGTTCTAAAGTATTCCAAAAACTAAATGTAAATGTTGAGACAATGCCGCTTCAACAATTGTATAAACTAATCAATGAGCACCCTGGTCTTCTAAGACGTCCAATTATTTTGGATGAAAAAAGACTGCAAGTTGGGTACAACGAAGATGAAATTAGACGTTTCCTTCCTAGAACGGTTCGTACATTCCAACTTCGAGAAGCTCAGCGACTTGCTAACTAATAGACAACACGAAAAGCTGCCGATCATTTGGCAGCTTTTTTTATTTATTTTCAGCCGTTTGTTCGTAAAAGAGACTGGCTAAAATAACGGTTGCGACGGTTAAAAAAGGAAGCAACAATTCAAGTGTTGTATGCTGCGCCATAAATTCATTCAGTTTTACATCACGGACAATCATTTCTCCGCCAGTAAAAGCTAAAAGGGCACTCCCTCCGTATAAGAGAATCGGAAACTTGGTTAGTGCTGCATGAATCAGCTTACTCCCCCAAATAATAATCGGAACTGAAATCATTAAGCCAAAGGCAGTGAGCACCATGTTCCCCTTAGCTGCCCCTGCAACAGCGATCACATTATCAAGTGACATAAAAAGATCTGCAATCACGATGGTCTGAACAGCACGCCAAAGGGAGCCGCTGCTTTTAATCCGAATGGATTCTTTCTTTTGTTCAATTAACAAATTGTATCCTATATAAAGGAGAAAGAGACCGCCGATAAATTGCAAATAGGGGATGGTCAATAAATAAACGGCAGCACCAGTCATGGTGATTCTCATCAGCACTGCCAAAAGTGTGCCGATCCATATGGCTTTGTTTCGTTTTTCATTTGATAAGCTTCGACTGGCCATCGCAATGATTAATGCATTATCTCCGCCTAATATGAGGTCTATGCCAATAATCATCAGTAAGGATACGATCCACTCTGTTTCCATCCAGTTCACCTCATTTCACTAAAATAGCTCGTACAACCAATATATGAGGACAATTCAAATATATGTTTCTGCAAGTTTTCTCTGCAAAAAATGCGTTTTTATTTCTTTTATTCATGTTTTATCATAAAATAGACAGTACACAGCAATACCTCATTTCTTTAAATGGTTAACATGTAGACGGAACGGGTAAAGTGTAGTAAAGTACTATTAATTGGGAGCTTGTATGTCCCTTCAACATCTTATATAGAAGGGAAGGTTGGCAAAATGGAAATCGAAAGAATAAATGAACATACAGTCAAATTTTATATTTCCTACGGTGATATTGAAGATCGCGGTTTTGACCGTGAAGAGATTTGGTATAATCGTGAGCGCAGTGAAGAGCTGTTCTGGGAAGTGATGGACGAAGTGCACGAAGAAGAAGAATTTGCAGTAGAGGGACCACTTTGGATTCAAGTACAGGCACTTGATAAAGGTCTTGAAATTGTCGTGACAAAAGCCCAACTTTCTAAAGATGGACAAAAGCTCGAATTGCCGATTCCAGAAGATAAAAAAGATCAAACAGATGAAGAAAGTTTAGATGCTCTGCTTGATGATTTTCATAAAGAAGAGCAAGATCAAGAAGATCATAATGAGAAGGACAAAAAACTTCAACTTCAGTTCGTATTGAAAATGGATGACTTTGAAGATTTGATTGCACTTTCTCAATTAAATATGCAGGATTTTACGACAAGTTTATATTCGTTTGAAAACCGTTATTATCTATATGTTGACTTCCACGAGGATTTGTCAGATGAGCAGGTGGAGAATAAGCTTAGTATTCTGCTTGAATATGCTCATGAATCAGTGGTCAGCATCTACAGACTGCAAGAATACGGTCAGCTGATTGTCAAAGAGAATGCGCTTGAAACGATTCAACAGCACTTCTCGTAACAACCAAAAGTCGATTTCTATAGAGGAATCGACTTTTTTATCTGAATGAAAAAGTAAATAAAGTGATCGGCAAGGAGAAAATGAAATGAGAAATGTAGTCAAAGTTCTATTTTTTCTTATCATTACGATAGGTGCTTATTTGATTATCCAAATTTTTGCCGGTGATCTAGCGGTAAGTGTATTAAGTTCCGTCAGTGTTCTATTCACTTTATCGATTATCTTCATCGGGTTTGTCATTTTCTTAGAAAACAGAAATCCCTCTCAAACGATTACGTGGCTTGTGCTGCTTGGGAGCTTTCCGCTTTTCGGGTTTTTGTTTTATATTTTCTTTGGACGCAATATTAAAAAGCGCAGACTTTTTGAAAAGAAAGCGGTACTGGATGAACAGCTTGTCCAGGAAGATGAACGTATCCACAGAGAAGCAATTGAAAAAATGACTCATATGGGTGACCATCAGCAGCTCTTATTTAAGCTGGCCCACAGACTTGGACATACCCCTATTACGTATCGCACATCCTCTAAAGTTCTGACCAATGGAGAAGAAACGTTCTCTCATATTTTTGAAGAGATCAAAAAAGCAACACATCACATTCATCTAGAATATTATATTCTCCGTCATGATGATCTGGGACAAGAATTAAAGGACATTTTAATCGAGAAAGCAAAAAGTGGTGTGATTGTCCGCTTTTTATATGATGATGTAGGCAGCCTAAAACTCTCCCGTCAATATATTGCTGACTTAGAAAAGGCTGGCGTGCAGATCGTTCCGTTTTTACCAGTGAGACTGCCCTTATTAAATAATAAAATCAATTTCCGAAATCACCGGAAAATCGTGGTGATTGATGGAGAAGTAGGATTTGTCGGCGGACTTAACATTGGGGACGAATATATGGGCAGAAGCAGACAATATGGATTTTGGCGTGATACCCACCTGATGATTAAAGGTGAGGCCGTTCGTGATTTGCAGCAGATTTTTATGCAGGATTGGTATTACATGACCAATGAAAGATGCTCGGGTGTGGATTATTTTAAAGATTTCAGCCATATGGAGAGTCGAGCAGAAGGCGTACAAATGATTGCGGGTGGTCCTGATAAACAGTGGGAAGTCATTAAAAATCTTTTTTTCTCCATGATTATCTCCGCCAAAAAATCAATTTGGATTGCTTCACCATATTTTGTACCTGATGATGATATTTTGTCCGCACTGAAAATTGCTGCATTGAGCGGAGTCGATGTGCGAATCATTGCGCCGAAAAATCCAGATAAACGCATCGTATTTCATGCGTCCCGTTCATACTTCCCCGAACTTTTAGAAGCAGGTGCGAAGGTATACGAATATGATCAAGGCTTTATGCATAGCAAGTTTATCATTGTGGATAGTGAGCTAGCATCAATTGGTACAGCAAATATGGATATGAGAAGTTTTCATCTGAACTTTGAAGTGAATGCTTTCCTCTATAAAACAAAAAGCACAGAGAAGCTGGTCAACGATTTCTTAGGTGATTTAGAGCAGTCGCATGAAATTGTTCCAGAAGAATTTGCGAAGAGACCTTTGAGGGTGAGGCTGTTTGAATCAACGGCAAGATTATTATCACCACTTTTATAAAAATTGTATTTTCCCCCTTTTCTAAAAGGGGGATTTTTGATTTTACTAAGGGTAAGCAGGTTGAAATCGTGTTTTGACACGGTAAAAGTTCATTTTCGATATTCGCTTTCTTGTGAGAGAAAAAGCTATAATACGGTCATCAAAGAGCAAGGGGCGAAATATATGAATGCAGCGATCATGGAGAATGGCAAGCTGGTTCGCATCACACAACATCTGACTAAAAGGCGGCTAGAGCATGTAAGAGCTACGTGCAAATTTTACTGTCCTGAATGTAGGCAGGAGGTTCTATTAAAGCTAGGTGAGCATCGTGTCCATCATTTTGCACATAAACAGCTCTCGGCATGTCCATTAGCGTCCACCGGTGAAACAGCTTATCATCAGGCAGGGAAAATGGCTCTTAAGGATTGGCTCACGCAGCTTGGATATGAGCCGTTACTAGAGAAATATGTTTCAAACATTCAGCAGCGCCCTGATGTGACCGTTGCTATAGAAAATAAAAGCTATGCCATCGAATTTCAATGTGCAAATATTTCGTGGAAAGAGCTACATAAACGAACGGAAGGTCTCCAAGCTGCGGGGCTCTATCCTATATGGATCATAGGGGCGAATCGTTTAAAACGAATGGCTGGCCAGCTCTTTTCATTCTCCTCCATTCATTGGGGAATTTTAAGGCAGTCAAAGAATAGGAGACTCATTTTTTATTGTCCGATCCAAAATAGATTCATCCACCTGGATCAACTTCTCGTGTTTCAGCCAACGAAAATATGTGCCTCAATGACCGTTAGACCGCCTTCAGCTTATCGCCAACTACCAGCACTCTTATCTGTTTCCTCGAGCAATCATCAATTGTATAAAGAGTGGCTCAAGTGTATTCGGCAATTTAGGGAGCGGCCACCCCGCATTTTAGCAAATGAAAGCAAGCGTTTAAGAACCATTTTTTATGAGCATCATCAAACAGCATGGCCATTTCTACCGACAGAATTATTTATCCCCCTGACAGAAGCATATATCTTTTCAAGCCCTGTTTATGTGTGGCAAGGATGTCTTTATGATTGGATGGTTAGAAAGGGAAAAGAACAAGTGACCATTCATCTTCTTTTAAAAGAAATTGAGCGATGTGTCCAGAATAAAGAAGTGAAGCTCCGATATACCAATGTCACAATAGAAGAAATCAAAGGGGTGATCATTTCATATGTACGGGCGCTTGTGAATCTAGGGTTTTTATACATGACGAAAGAGGGTAATTATCAAGTAACGTCGAATCAAAAGCCTATACGAACAGCAGATGAAGCGATAAAACGAGATGCTTTCTTATTTCATTAGCATGTTTCATGCCCACTTTGATCATGATAAGAAAAAGGTGGTGCTGCTATTGAATAGAAAGAAACGCTTTTTTCTCATTTTTTTAGTTTGTTTGGTATTTATTTCTGCATATGATTTGACAAATATAGTTCAAAACAAAGAAGATAAATACAACACCAATTTCTTTCACTTTCCGAAAGGTTGGTTCAACACAACTCATGCAAGGGGGATTCATATGACTTCACAAAATAACAACAATCATTTACCAGACAGAAGCGAAGTAAAAGAAGAAAACAAATGGCGCCTTGAAGATATTTTTGAAAGTGTCGATTCTTGGAATAAGGAATTCGAAGCTGTAAAAAAAGAAATTCCGAAGCTCGCCCAATTTAAAGGCAAGCTGGCCCATTCTGCTGATGTCTTGTATGAAGCCCTAACATTTCAGGATCAACTTTCTGAAAAACTTGGCAAGCTTTATACATATGCGCATATGAAATACGATGAAGATACAACAAATTCATCATTTCAGGCTTTAAATGATAAAGCATCCAATTTATTTACACAGCTGTCTAGTACATCTGCCTATATTGTTCCGGAAATTTTATCTATTCAAGAAGATAAGCTGCAGCAATTTATTTTGGAAAAAGAAGAATTAAAACTTTATTCTCACGCTCTCGAAGAAATTAACAAAGAGCGTCCGCATATTTTAAGTGAGGAGCAAGAAGCTTTATTAGCTGAAGCCTCTGAACCTTTATCAACATCATCCACTACGTTTAGTATGTTTAATAATGCAGATATTTCATTCCCTTCTGTTAAGGATGAAAATGGAGAAGAAAAGAAAATTACTCATGGCAACTTCATTACCTTTTTAAACAGTGATGATCGTGAAGTGAGAAAGAATGCTTTTAAAGCCGTTTATAAAACGTATGATCAATATAAGAATACTTTGGCGTCTACACTCAGCGGCTCGATTAAAAAGGATAATTTTTATGCGAAAGTACGTCATTACAAATCTGCAAGAGAAGCAGCGTTATCACGCAACAGTATTCCTGAAGAAGTGTATGACAATCTAATTGATACAGTTCATCAATATTTACCGTTATTACACCGCTACATTGAATTGCGTAAAAAGGTATTAAAGCTTGATGAAGTGCACAATTATGACTTGTATACACCATTAGTAAAAGATGCTGGCATGAAGCTGACCTATGATGAAGCAAAGGATTATATGCTGAAAGGGTTAGCGCCATTAGGAGAAGAATATGTTTCGGTATTAAAAGAGGGACTCGAAAATCGCTGGGTAGACGTTTATGAGAATAAAGGGAAACGAAGCGGTGCGTATTCTTCTGGAAGCTATGGTACGAATCCTTATATCTTAATGAACTGGCAAAATAATATTGATAATTTATTTACACTGGCTCATGAATTTGGTCACTCTGTTCATAGCTACTATACAAGAAAGCATCAGCCATATCCGTACGGAAACTACAGCATTTTTGTAGCGGAAGTAGCTTCTACAACAAATGAAGCATTACTAGGTGAATACTTACTCAATCATTTAGAGGACAAAAAGCAGCGCTTGTATGTGCTCAATCACTTGTTAGAAGGATTTAGAGGGACGGTATTCAGACAAACGATGTTTGCAGAGTTCGAGCATCTGATTCATGTGAAAGCGCAAGAAGGGGAGGCATTAACGCCAGAGTTTATGACGAACCTGTATTACGACCTTAATAAGAAGTATTTTGGCGACGGTATGGTTGTGGATAAGGAAATCGGATTAGAATGGACGCGAATTCCGCATTTCTATTACAACTATTATGTGTATCAATATGCGACAGGCTATAGTGCGGCACAGGCATTAAGTAAACAAATTTTAGAAGAAGGGAAACCTGCGGTGGAACGCTATACAGACTTCCTTAAAGCAGGAAGCTCTGACTATCCAATCAACGTGCTGAAAAAAGCTGGTGTAGATATGGCATCTAAAGAACCAATTGAGGCAGCATGTCAATTGTTTGAAGAAAAATTAAAGGAAATGGAAGAGCTCATCTCAAAGACTGGTGAGTAACGAGAAGACTTCTGTCAGATGTGTGAGTGCAAACTCACCTTTTGGCAGGAGTTTTTTCTTGAAATAAAAAGACCAGATTGTTGACAAAGGGCTAAAATGAACTTGATTTTAGCCCTTTGACTTCTTTTTAGCGTGATAGAAAACCTTTGCAGGACTGACACCGAATGCGAGGGTTTGCCTACACGCTAGACCTCGTCTATATGAACGAGGTTTGTATTACGCTTTAAATCCTTTGAAGGTTTTTCGGTGATTCATTCGATAGAGTGTAAAGAGAATGGAAGCGAATAGGAGTGGAGATGTCAGGTGAAGAGGCAGCATCTTCATTAAGCCTAATATATTTAAACAGAAACATAAGCCAATGGCAACAAGTCCAATGGTTGTGCTGCGCATGCAGATCCCCCATTTTTTTGTTACTTTCACTATATGAAAGTGACAGTCCTCTTATGTTTTGTGACAAAAATATGAACATATAGTATATCGGTTGTCATAAGTCGACAAAATTTGATATACTACAGATGTGAAATTAATCACATACAAACATTACCCCTTTGTTTGACCGTGAAAAATTTCTCCCATCCCCTTTGTTGTCGTTAAGACATAGTGAAACCGCGCTTATCCCGGCGCGGTTTCTTCGTACTTATAAATAGAACAAGTGTTCTTTTGGGGGTGAAGAAAAAAACATGGGTCAGCACCCATGTTCATTCTCACAGCGGTAGACATCAAGATCTGAATGATTGTCTCCTTCTGTATAACGCCAAAACATTTCCTGATGTACTTGTACACGTTCTACCTTTTTAGCGAATGCGAGCTTTTTCATCTCGCGTTCAACTTCTTCAAGGGTCAGGTCATATACAACGGCAATTTCTTTTGCTGATGCAAATTGAAAGTAAGCGATAAACCATTCAATTGGCGGTCGTTCTGAAGGTGTTGGTTTTTCGCCAATCATTTCAAAGAGAATTTCCTCGTAAATATCATAAGAATATGCACCTGAAATCTTTAATCCTTCTTCACCATTTATCGTATTAAAAAAGGTGAAAGTGGGAAGCTCAGACACATCCATTTCAGCTGCGATTTTCATATCACATTGGAGCGCTTTGACAGCACTTTGAGAATGGATATCTCGCTGGAACTCTTCAATGTCCAGTCCAGCCGTTTTTGCATTTTCTAGCAAGACTTGTTCACTGGTGACGTCCTGCTGATGGCAAAAAAGCGATTCTTGAATGAGTCGTAAAAATTTCATTCCGCATTTTCTGCCCTGAAGTTCAGCTGCTTTTAATGCAAGAGAGGCGAGATAAGGTGATGTCACAATTTGTTCAGACAGCATTTGTTCTTTTTTGGTCTGAGTTTTCGTGGCAAATTTCCCCCACGCTTCGGTTAGTAAATGTTTTTTTCGTTTCCGGTTCAAAGCATTAATACTAGAACTTGTAACCGTTCGTAAAGTGAAGAAACGGCCATATTTCATTTTCAACTTTTTAATTGATGGCTCTAATAACCAGCAGTCCGGGCTGAGAGGATCAATGAATACATAGATTTCAATCGGCTTTTGAGGATGTCCGTGACAATGTGAGAAATATTGCTCATGCGGATTGCAGCTCAAGATCGTCCGTCCTTTTCAGGTATTTGGTTGACCATGTGACGAGCCGTCAAAGACAGCCGCTCAAATAAAAAGTCACGAATATCGCCGGTTAGTCCTACTTGATCCATTGCATCCTCCATGCATTCAAGCCATGCGTCCGCCCGCTCCTCAGTAATCGGAAAAGGGAGATGTCTCGCCCGTAGCATTGGGTGACCATGCTCCTCAGTATAAAGCGGCGGTCCGCCTAAATATTGAGTTAAGAACTGTTTTTGTTTTCTTGCTGTTTCTTTTAAGTCATCCGGGAAAATAGGATGAAGCAAAGGATGACACTTTACATTTTCATAAAAAGTATCAACAAGTTGCGATAGAAGTTCCTCTCCAACCGCTTCGTAAGGTGCGTTAAACGATTGTACCATGTTGACTACTCCTTTAACTCGTAGCTAATAGGATGGCTCACCCTATTGCGAATTTCATGTATTTCAAAAGTGATATTCAGTTTGTTCTATTTTGTTGTTTCTATTCTTGTATACTTATTTTAACAACCTCTACTCAATTCCACAAACAAACCGCTTTGGTCCTTTGGGAATAGTGAGGGAGACAGGGTCCGTGTTCAATTGACCATATCATAACACATTCAGTCAAAAAAGGGTGAAAAGCGACATACAAAAAACCGAAGAGGTTATTCTCTTCGGTTTAGGCGAAATATTGAGCTGTGATTTTCTTTACATAATTTTGTGTTTCTTTAAATGGAGGAATGCCTCCGTACTTATCTACATTCCCTGAGCCTGCGTTATAAGCGGCTAAGGCAAGTGAGACATTTCCATTATATTTTTGCAGCATTTGTTTTAAATACTTCGTTCCGCCTTCAATGTTTTGGGCTGCATCAAAGGCATTGTTCACGCCAAGTGATTTAGCAGTAGACGGCATAAGCTGCATCAGTCCAAGTGCACCAGCATGGCTGACAGCATTCGTGCGATAACCGGATTCTTGCTTGATCACTGCGTGGATCAGCTTTTCTGGAACTCCGTGCTTTTGAGCCATTTGTGAGACGATCTGATTAATCTCTTTTGATGAAGAGCCTGAAACAGCTTTTTGAAGCGGCGGTGTGTAGCTGTTATTTAAGACGTTTCCAATACCATTTGCGGTATTCAATTGGCTGTCATTTGCATAAAGAGACTGAGATTGAAGCTGTTCACTGCCTGCTATCGCAGATAAATATGGGTTCATGCGTGCATATTGCGTGTTCGGAGACGTTGATGGGTCCGATCCCATGAAAGCAGAAATGGAAAGCGGGAGACGAGATAATTCTGATCCGCCTAAAAAATCTTGCAACAGCGACTGGAATGAAGTCTCAGCGCTTGATTCTTGTCCAGCTGTGAGTTGTGTTTGTCCATTATCAGATTGTAACGTTTTGAGTGCTTGAAGCTGCATAAAGGATTGAAGTTGATTGACGTTCATCATGTTCCTCCTTCAAGGAATTCATCTATTCTTTTGTTTTCATTTTTTCTTCATAAAAACGTACGACTTTGTTTTTCGTGTGTCTTGGTGGGATCTGAAATTGCTGAAGCAATGCTGTGAAAGCGGCTTGTCCAATGTCTAAATCGCTCACTTCAAATTCAAGTTCATAGTCCTCTACTGTTAAATATCGGCTGTGATCCAAAACAATTAAGCCTTCTTTAATCATTTTTTCTGCTCTTGACGTTTCCAGTGAACCAAAATACACGGTTTGATCCTTTTGAATGTGAAGGTGTACTAATCTGTCTGCCACTTCACCTTCTGGCAGGTGGAAATGTTCAAGACTTGCGGGAGGATCGATCGTTTGGTGAGTTTCCAAAAGGCCGATCTCATGCGGTTCCTTTAATGTGAGGACCCACTGCCCGCCTTTTTCTCTCATTCGTAATGCAGCGAATTTGGATTTTATATCAAATTGAGGTGTATCAAAATAATAGTTGGTTTGAGTGTGGAAGTCCTCGTCCTTTAATTGAAAATATTCTTTTAGCTGTTCAAATTCTTCTTTCATTAATAATTGTTTTAGTTCTATCTCAATTTCCTGTGCCATTTTGACATCAACCTTTCATTTAGAGGAAATATGATTATTGTACATGAAAAGCTTCTTTTTTTCTTATTTATTCCTTAAAAAGAGACGTATATAGATGCTAAATGAGGCAAAATGAACAACGAAATGGAGAAATCAAATTTTCTCAAAAAGTTCGGTTTATCAATATTGAACTTGATATGATAAAATAAAGCTGTACTTTGTTGTAAAGGAGATCATGATGCAAAACAGAATTGAAATCACAGAAGCAACTTTAAAAGAAGACAGGCTGATCTTGACGGTCCAGTCAGATGAGCAAATTCAAAAAGCAAAAGCATCAGGACAAATGCTTGTTGATTCTGATCACTTTGCGTTCGTTTACATACTTGAGACTGAGGAGTCTTTTACGTATCTTATTTTAGGAGAACATACATGGGCTCCATTAAAAGAAGCAATGAATCGTGAAATCCCTGTCTATTTGGCGGCGGAAGAGCAAACGCTAGAACTCATTCAACTTCATCAGGAATTAAACTATTTAATCGACAATATTAAAGACAATGCCAATTACGGAGATATGGAAGAGAAAGTGAAGAGCACATTCCTCTGAAATAATTAGGTATTTGGAATTGGGGGAAGTTTCATGGACAAAAAACAATGGGATCAATTCCTCGCACCATATAAGCAAGCAGTCGAAGAATTAAAAGTGAAACTAAAAGGCATTCGAAAACTGTATGAATTTGAGGATGACCATTCACCAGTAGAATTTGTCACTGGCCGAGTGAAACCCGTTGCCAGCATATTGGAAAAGGCAAAGCGTAAAAACATCCCGATGCATGAGATTGAAACGATGCAGGATATTGCAGGGCTTCGCATTATGTGCCAATTTGTAGAAGATATACAAGTCGTCAAGAAAATGCTTCAGTCACGAAAAGACTTTGTGGTTGTAGATAAACGCGACTATATTGCAGAACATAAAGAAAGCGGATACCGATCGTACCACCTTGTTGTGTTATATCCGCTACAAACGATCAATGGAGAGAAGCAGCTCCTCGTCGAAATCCAAATCCGTACATTAGCCATGAATTTTTGGGCGACCATCGAGCATTCTCTGAATTATAAATATAGCGGGAATATCCCGGAGAAGGTCAAGCAGCGCCTTCAAAGAGCTTCTGAGGCAGCATCTCTTCTTGATGATGAGATGTCTGAAATCAGAGGGGAAATTCAAGAAGCGCAAGTGGCATTTTCCCGGAAAAAGAAAAACGATAGCTGAGCCTAAGCTTAATCAAATATGATGCTGCTTTCTCGTCGCAGCAAGGTGGAAAAGGAGAAGAATTCATGAAATTTGCAGTTTCTTCGAAAGGGAATTCTGTATCTGACACACTTAAAAATAAAATACAGACCTACTTATTGGATTTTGGAATGGAATTAAATGAAGAGGAACCCGATCTCGTCATTACAGTTGGCGGAGACGGAACCCTTTTATACGCTTTTCACCGGTATAGCAACCGTCTGAACGAAACCGCTTTTGTCGGCGTACATACAGGCCATCTTGGTTTTTATGCGGACTGGGTCCCGAGTGAAATTGAAAAGCTTGTGTTAGCCATTGCCAAAACGCCTTATCATATTGTGGAATATCCGATTCTTGAAGTCATCGTCAGGTACAACGATGGGGGCAGAGAAGAAAAATATTTAGCAATGAATGAATGTACGATTAAAAGTATGGAAGGTACACTTGTGGCAGATGTTGAGATTAGGGGTCAGCTTTTTGAAACATTCAGAGGAGACGGTCTTTGTTTGTCTACACCATCTGGCAGTACAGCCTATAATAAGGCACTTGGCGGGGCTATTATTCACCCATCCATTAGGGCGATCCAGCTGGCAGAAATGGCTTCAATCAACAACAGAGTGTTTAGAACGGTCGGTTCGCCGCTCATTTTGCCCGACCACCATACGTGTGTGATCAAACCGATTAATGATGTGGATTTTCAGGTGACGATAGATCATTTGTCGCTGCTGCATAAAGATGTGAAATCCATTCAATGCCGAGTGGCAGACGAGAATGTCCGGTTTGCCCGATTTAGACCATTTCCGTTTTGGAAAAGGGTGCAAGATTCCTTTATCGGCAAAGGAGAATAAGAAAGAGGTTGTTCTCGCTGGAATACTTTAAGATAAACAAAACCATATCAGCCAAAGAAGAAGGCAGGCTGCTGAAGGACTACTTAATCGATCTTGGCATTTCAAAACGAATGCTGACAGATATTAAATTTGATGGCGGTGATCTTCTGATTAATGGAGAGCATGTGACCGTGAGATATGAGCTGCGCGAGGGAGACAGGCTCACCATTTTATTTCCCGAGGAAAAAGTGAGTGAAGGGCTAAAACCTGCGGCCATTCCGCTTGATATTTTATTTGAGGACGAGCACGTGCTTGTGCTGAATAAAAAGCCGTATATCCCATCGATTCCTTCTCGAGAGCACCCTGAGTATAGTATTGCAAATGGGGTGCTTCACCATTATGCTGAGCAGTCCGTTCGGCTGACTGTCCACTTGGTGAACCGTCTTGATCGTGATACTTCTGGTGTCATGTTAGTCGCTAAACATCGCTTTGCACACAGCCTTTTATCAAAGGCGCAGAAAAAAGGGGAAGTCAAGCGAACGTATAGAGCCATTACACATGGCATGATCACGCAAAAGGAAGGAACAATTAGAGCAAAAATTGCTCGAAAAGGGGACAGCATTATTGAACGAATGGTGGATGAATCTGGTCAGGAAGCCGTAACACATTATACGGTGCGGGCGGTACATACTCATTTAGATATGTCTGATGTGTCCCTTACCCTTGAAACGGGAAGAACTCATCAAATTCGTGTTCACATGCAATTCCTTGGTCATCCGCTTGTTGGAGATACGCTATATGGTGGAACAAGCGAGAGAATAGGCAGGCAGGCACTTCATAGTGAAACCCTTGTTTTTCCGCATCCGATAACAGGGGAGTCCATGACCTTTTCGGCTCCTTTACCGGATGATATGACATTATTGCTTCAGTAAACAAGTAAACCCGGTCACCTGTCATGGTGGACTGGGTTTTTTATTGCGTGAAATGCTGAAATCTTGAATCGTCATATGGCATAGATGAAGGAACAGATACGGTCTCAAGCTCTGGATATCTAAGGGCAGAGAGCTTGTGGCCAAAGACGCAGCCTGTATCAATGTTAACCGTTCTACCGATGAATCTTGGTTCTTTTACGGGTGTATGCCCGTACACAATCCATGGTTTTCCGTGATATTCCTTCGCCCAGTCCTTCCTGACAGGTCGACCGTCTGGCCATGTTTCTCCGGTGACTGCTCCAAATAATAGATAAGACCTCATCTGTTTGTTCGGTTTTTTGCCAATATCCTTTTCCTTCATCGCTGCGTGTGCAATGATCAGTTCATTCGGAATCAGTACATCATAAAGCGGTGCCTTTTCAAATAAATGTTTAAATTCACGTGATAAAATGGTTTGTTCATCATGGGGCAGGTTTTTGATTTCGTTCACCGTTGTTTCAATGCCATGCAGTAATTTTACGGGATTTCCTTTCAAATAACGATACAGCTTAAAACAATGGTTACCAGGCACATAGCGGATTGCGCCCTTAGAATAGGCGTGTATGACAAATTGCATGACGGCAACTGATCGAGGGCCGCGGTCTGTTAAATCACCAACAAGGGCCAGTGTTCTCTTATCAGGGTGGACAGGTAGTCCATGTTTGAGTTCGTATCCTAGTTTGTGTATGAGGGTAAGCAGCTCTTCGTAGCAGCCGTGGATATCGCCGATGATATCGAATTTCATAAAGGTTCCTCCTGATTTTTTCATCCATTGATCGGATATAAAGAAGTTTGAATTTTAGAAAATATAACAAATGGCTTTCATTTATTTTGGGCAATTGTTAGAATCAATGCTTTAACGTAAAACTTAAAAATTAAACATGAATGTTAGGAGGCTTTAGCCAATGGAGCATACATCTGTTTCATCACTCGTTGTCGTTATTATTGTAGCCTTTTTCACCCCCATTTTATTGCACCGGTTTAAGCTGACCATCCCGGTCGTTGTCGCTGAAATCATCATGGGGCTCATCATTGGAAAAAGCGGTCTTCAACTAGTTGTTGAACACGACGCATGGCTAGATACGTTATCCATGCTAGGTTTTATTTTTCTTATGTTTTTAAGTGGACTTGAAATAGATTTTTCTTCTTTTGAATCAAAGAAGAAAGCGCGAGAACTACCAAATGGATTAAAAGAACCGAATACATTTAAAACAGCGACCATTATTTTTGTTGGCGTATTTTGTATGTCCTTTATCCTGTCTTATGCGTTTGTCCTTGCAGGATTTATTCAAAATGCCTTTTTAATGACGCTTATTATTTCCACCATCTCATTGGGTGTCGTGGTTCCTACCTTAAAAGAGGAAAAGTTGATGCAGACGAATATTGGTCAAATCATTTTGCTTGTAGCCGTCATTGCTGATTTGGTGACAATGATTTTACTTGCTGTGTTTTCCTCCATTTATGGCGATGGAACAGGGAACATGTGGTTGCTCTTATTATTATTTGCGGCAGGTATTCTTCTTTATTTATTTGGCCGGGTATTTAAGACAAAGTCCATTTTTCAGTCAATGTCAAAAGGAACGGTGCAAATTGGGACAAGAGCCATCTTTACTCTCATTATAGTCTTAGTTGCCTTATCTGAATCACTCGGTGCTGAAAATATTCTTGGGGCTTTTTTAGCAGGTGTGCTTGTGTCTCTTCTTTCGCCTAATAAAGAGCTCGTACAGCAGCTGGACTCGTTTGGCTATGGATTTTTAATTCCGATCTTTTTTGTGATGGTTGGTGTGGACCTGAATATATGGTCACTCTTTAAAGATCCAACCATCATGATCATGATTCCGCTACTGTTTATCGCATTATTGCTTAGTAAACTCGTTCCGATTCTTTATTTAAAAAAATGGTATGACATGAAAAAAGTTATCGGTTCTGGTTTTTTATTAACCTCGACGTTATCCCTAGTTATTGCTGCTGCAACGATTGGTGAGCGGCTTGGTGTCATTGATCATAAAATGTCAGGAGCCCTTATTCTAGTCGCTGTGCTCACGAGTGTTTTAACGCCTGTTTGGTTTAAGGCGTTATTTAAACAAGAACGTGAAACCAATCATAAAAAGCGTGTGACGTTTATTGGAGCGAATCAGCTGACGTTACCTGTGACGCTTGATTTGCATCAGGATGAATATGACATTCGTATTTTACACGTCTTTCAGGAAAATAAAGAAGCCTTGCTTGCTGACTCCATCTTTGAAGTTGAAGCGATTGAACAATATGACGATGATACGCTCAGGCAGGCTGGCATCGGGCAAGAGGATGTGCTCGTTGTAGCTACAGGCAGTGAAACGAAAAATAAGGAAATTGCTTTATTTGCAAAAGAAGAAGGGTCTAAACAAGTCATTGCAAGTGTTAACAAAGCGGAAGCCGAGCTGACTTTAAAGGAAGCAGGGATCGATACCTTTTCTAACTTCTTATCATCTAAAACGGTGCTGAGGGCATTGATTGAAGCACCTGATGCGATTCGCTTGTTAACAAATGAGGATTCTTCTTTGTATCAAATTCAAATGAACAATCATCGGTATCATAATGTCATGCTGAGGGAATTTCCTTTTACCGGCGATTTGGTGTTTGTCCGTATTTTTAGAGGAATTGACAGCTTAGTACCGCATGGGGATACGACGCTTAGAAGCGGTGACCGCGTGCTTGTGTCTGGCTCCCGGGAGTATGTGGCAGGACTTAGAGCCCAATTAGAGTTGCGATGAACCCTTGACCGATGAACAAATCCTGATTAAGATAGAGGTACAACAATATATGTTTGATCCACTAGGGGAGTCCTTTAAAAGGGCTGAGATAAAAGTGTAGACTTTTAGACCCTCATTACCTGAACAGGTTCATACCTGCGTAGGGAAGTGGTGCGGTGTTTGACTATGCTTTTTACAAATTCCAAACCACTTTCCACGCGGAAAGTGGTTTTTTTATATGGAAAAACAGGAGGAGAGGAACATGACATTTTCGAACGAATGTAAAGAAGCAGCAGCTAGATGGTGGAATGGGAGCTTTACACACCCTTTTGTGAAAGGGATTGGTGATGGCACACTTTCACTCGATCGTTTCACTTATTATGTGATGCAGGATTCGTACTATTTAACTCATTTTGCAAAAGTACAATCGTATGGAGCCGCTATTAGTGAGGACTTACATACGACAGGCAGAATGGCATATCATGCGCAGGGTACGTATGAAGCAGAGCTATCACTGCATAGAAAGTTCACAGAACTGCTCCAGATCTCTGATGAAGCGCTGGCAAACTTTAAACCTTCTCCAACTGCTTATGCATATACCTCGCATATGTACCGATCTGTGAAAAGCGGTCGTTTTGAAGAAATTTTAGCCGCATTATTGCCGTGCTACTGGCTTTATTATGAGGTAGGAGAAAAACTGAAACAAACAACGCCTGACCATCCGATTTATCAAGAATGGATTTTGACATATGGCGGGGATTGGTTTAAAGAGCTTGTTTTTGAACAGGTGAACCGTTTTGATGAACTTGCAGAAAAAGCGCCAGAACATGTGCGGGCTAATATGAAAGAAAATTTCGTGATTTCGAGCTATTACGAATACCATTTCTGGGAGATGGCGTATGAAAAAGAAATGTGGCAAACAGCATGCTTAGATGGGGTTGGTGCAAATGGAACTCCATGCAGTGACAAATGATACGCTTCCTGTCAGGGAGCTCATCAAGCAAATAAAAGACATTGCGTCTGAAGTAGACTTTATTCATATTCGTGAACGATCGAAGGCAGCAGGTGAGCTGGTTCACCTCGTGAAACAACTACTAGCAGAAGGTGTTCCGAAAGAAAAGCTGATTATAAATGACCGAGTTGACGTTGCGCTGCTGACCAATATTCACCGGGTTCATCTTCCAGGACACAGCTTTTCGCCAAAGGAATTAAGACAAAAATTTCCTCATCTCCATGCGGGGGTATCGGTTCATTCGATAGAAGAAGCCAAAGCAGCAGAGAAGAACGGGGCAGAGTATGTCATGTTTGGGCATGTGTATGATACCGCATGCAAACCCGGACTACAGGCGAGAGGCATAAAGATTGTGGAAAACATGACTTCTACGCTGTCCATTCCAGTCGTTGTCATTGGTGGAATCACACCAGAACGACTGCCAGAATTGATGCATGTTGATTTAAAGGGAATAGCCGTCATGTCGGGAATTTTTGCTCATCCTCAGCCGCGCAAAATGGCGCAAACATTTTCTAAAAAGCGAAAGGAGAATCCTTATGAACAAGCATTATGATGTTGCAATCATTGGTGGTGGAATCATAGGGATGTCGATCGCTTATCACCTTGCAAAAGTAGGAAAGCAGATTGTCTTATTTGAGGCAAATGAGATCGGGAAGCAAACGACGAGTGCGGCTGCTGGCATGCTGGGTGCACATGCTGAAGGAGAAGGTGATGAAGATACTTTCTTTCAAGTAGGCAGACAAAGTCAGGCTTTATATGAAAAATTAACGGTCGACCTTCAGCATGAATCGGGCATTGATATTCGGACATCAGTGGGCGGGATTATGAAGGTGGCTTTTACAGAACAAGAAAAGCGAGCTCTTTGCCGGATGCAGCATTTGCCCACATTTGAATGGCTTGAAGCAAGCAGCGTAAAAGAACGTATGCCTCAAATAGCAGATGACATCGTAGGAGCAGGCTTGATAGCAGATGATGTACATGTCGAGCCATATGCGGTATGCAGGGCTTTTTGGCAGGCGGCTGTTCGGCACGGAGCGGATGTGAAGGAGTTTACCCCCGTTATCGATGTGAAGAGGGGAAAAGAAACTTTGACAGTCAGTACAGCTAAAGGCATCTTCACATGTGATCATCTGACTGTAGCAAGTGGTGTATGGTCAGGCCGTTTTTTGGAAGAACTGGGGTTATCACATTCTCTCTATCCAGTAAAAGGAGAATGCGTGTCTGTTTGGAATAACGGTCCAGCGCTTGCACACACCATCTATCATGATCATTGTTATATCGTTCAAAGGGATAGCGGTAAGCTAGTGATTGGTGCAACGATGAAACCTAATGACTGGCAGGCCGTTCCGACACTTGGCGGTATTGAAGCAGTTATTCAAAAAGCATCTCAGCTCATGCCTTCTATTCGAGAGATGCCGATTGATCAATGCTGGGCAGGTCTACGGCCAGCGACAAGCGACCGGCACCCCTATATCGGAAAACATCCGGAAGACGAGCGTATTCTTTTTGCAACGGGACATTACCGAAATGGCATTTTACTTGCGCCGATTACGGGGGAAATCATTCGCGGCTTGATAGTAGGCGAGTCTGTGAATAAGGAATGGCTTCATGTGTTTCGTATTGGGCGAAAGGAGGCATTGTTCGTATGAAAGTTCAATTGAATGGAAGAATGGTTGATTTCGATAAGGAAAATGGCACGATTTTTGATCTGCTATCAGCCTATCAACTTGAAAACCGAGTGGTGATCGTTGAAAAAAATCAAGAAATTATAGATAAAGAAGCCTTTCAACAGGTAAAAATTCAACCAAATGACACGATTGAAATCGTTCACTTTGTAGGAGGAGGATGACAACATGCTGCATATTGGCGGAAAAACATTCACATCTAGATTATTACTTGGTACAGGGAAGTACCCATCATTTGAAATTCAAAAAGAAGCTGTGAACGTATCAGAAGCTGAAATTTTGACCTTTGCTGTGCGAAGAATGAACATATTTGAACCATCACAGCCCAATTTTTTAGAGCAGCTCGATTTATCAGCCTATACATTGCTGCCAAATACTGCCGGGGCAAGTACAGCGGAAGAAGCGGTGCGGATTGCCCGTTTAGCGAAAGCTTCTGGACTGTGTGACATGATCAAAGTAGAAGTCATTGGCTGTTCAAGGTCTCTTCTGCCAGATCCAGTCGAAACGTTAAAAGCATCTGAAATGTTATTAGAAGAAGGTTTTATCGTGCTGCCATATACGTCAGATGATGTGGTGTTGGCAAGGAAATTAGAAGAACTTGGTGTCCATGCCATTATGCCAGGTGCTTCTCCAATCGGTTCAGGTCAAGGGCTTTTAAACCCTCTGAATCTATCGTTTATTATCGAACAGGCAAAGGTGCCAGTTATTATTGATGCGGGTGTAGGTTCTCCGAAGGATGCTGCTTATGCGATGGAATTGGGCGCTGATGCTGTATTACTGAATACAGCCGTGTCTGGCGCAAAGGACCCTGTGAAAATGGCTAAAGCGATGAAGCTGGCGATTGAATCTGGAAGACTCGGGTTCGAGGCAGGCCGTATTCCATTCAAAAACTATGGAACAGCCAGCAGTCCGCAGGAAGGAATGCCAGCATTTTGAGCACACGTTATTCACGCCAAGAGCTTTTTAGGCCTATTGGAGAGGAAGGACAAAAACGGCTACATGCCTCAAAGGCCGTCATTATTGGGGCTGGGGCACTTGGAACAGCGAGTGCTGAAATGCTCGTCCGTGCCGGCGTAGGATCTGTCACCATTTTGGATAGAGATTATATTGAATGGAGCAATCTGCAGCGTCAGCAGCTATACACAGAACAAGATGTTCTTGATCGGCTGCCAAAGGCTGTGGCTGCTGAGAAAAGACTCAAGAAGGTGAACAGTGATGTTCACGTGAGAGGAATCGTCCTTGACGTGACCGCTCAAAATATTGATGAGTACGTCAGCGGGGCATCCATCATCGTGGATGCAGCGGATAATTTTGAGGTGAGAATGATTGCGAACGATGCGGCCGTCAAACATCAAATTCCGTTCCTTTACGGAGCCTGTGTAGCAAGCTATGGTATTCAATTCACAGTGATTCCTGGTGAAACACCATGTTTACACTGCCTGCTTGAGCATTTACCTGCACAAGGCATGACATGTGATACAGCAGGAATTATTAGTCCAGTTGTGCAGCAGGTTGCGGCCTATCAAGTGGCGGATGCACTGAAGCTTTTAACAGGACACCAAATCACGCCGGTATTAAGATCGTTTGATTTATGGACAAACGAGCGATCTGATATTCGATCCGTTACGCCTTTAAAAAAGAAACAATGTCCAAGCTGCGGTCTTAAGACATATCCATTTCTCTCTTATGATCAAAGAGCAAAAGCAGATGTATTATGTGGACGAAATACCGTACAAATTCGCAGTGCACTAGGGGCACCCCCGGCGCTGCATGAAGTAGCACGTCAGCTAAAGAAAGCAGGAATGGATGTGCTGGAAAATCCTTATTTGCTTTCGTGTCAGAAGGATGAGTACAAGCTCGTTTTATTCAAAGATGGCAGAGCGCTTGTACATGGGACAAATGATATTGCGAAAGCGAGAACGATTTATCATCAATGGATTGGCTAATGAGAGGGTGAGATGACATGACGATTAAAAAAGCATTAACCATCGCAGGTACTGATTCTGGTGGTGGAGCAGGTATTCAAGCAGATTTGAAAACCTTTCAGGAGCTTGGTGTGTACGGAATGTCCGCCATTACGGCCATTACAGCTCAAAACACACTTGGTGTTCACGGTATTTATCCACTGTCTATCGAGGCGCTCGAAAGTCAAATTGATGCAGTAGCAGAAGACTTGTTGCCAGATGCCGCTAAAACAGGGATGCTGTGGAGTGCCGACATGATCAGTGTCGTTGCTGAAAAGACGAAGCAATATGATTTGAAACTAATTGTCGATCCAGTCATGATTGCTAAAGGAGGCGCTTCTTTATTAAATGAAGATGCGGTCTCTGCTATGAAAACACAGTTATTACCTGTCAGTTATGCAGTCACACCGAATCTCCCTGAGGCAGAAGTGCTGACAGGCATGCGCATTCAGACAAAAGACGATCGCCATAGAGCAGCAGAACGACTTTATGAGCTTGGCACGTCCTATGTTGTGATCAAAGGAGGTCATAGCCCTTCAGACGGCCTCATTACAGATCTTTTGTACGATGGAAAAAGCTTTTTTGAACTCAGTAATGAACATATTGATACACCACATACACACGGAACAGGCTGTACATTTGCAGCGGCATTAACGGCAGAAATAGCAAAAGGTCGTTCCATGAAGGAAGCCTTTGAAACGGCAGAAACCTTTGTCCATGAGGCGATCAAATTTCCTCTGAATATTGGCGCTGGGCACGGACCGACTAACCACTTTGCTTATCAGCAAAACAGAGTCAAAGCATAAAAAGAAGACTGTCTTCACTTGTGAAGGCGGTCTTTTTTCTGAAATAAAAACTTTCTTTCAGCGGAAATTGTCAATATCTCATGATTTGTGATAAGATTATGATCAGGTACTAATACTATGTCTTGAAAAAATAGGAGGCTTTAATACATATGAACTTTTCTTTAGAAGGCCGTAATATTGTGGTGATGGGTGTTGCCAATAAACGAAGCATCGCTTGGGGAATTGCTCGTTCACTTCACGAAGCAGGAGCTCGTTTGATTTTTACTTATGTTGGAGATCGTCTGGCAGAATCAGTGAAAGAGCTAGCAAGCACGCTAGAGCGTGATGATTCCATTATTCTTCCTTGTGATGTGACAAGTGATGAAGAAATCGAAAAATGTTTTGCAACGATTAAAGAAAAAGTACAAGTCATCCATGGTGTTGCACATGCGATTGCATTTGCGAACAAAGAAGAGCTTGTCGGTGAATATTTGAACACGAACCGTGAAGGTTTCCTTTTAGCGCACAACATTAGTGCCTATTCACTAACAGCAGTAGCAAAAGCAGCACGTCCGCTCATGACAGAAGGCGGAAGCATTGTCACACTTACTTACCTAGGCGGAGAGCGCGTTGTCTCTAACTACAATGTCATGGGTGTAGCAAAAGCAGCCCTTGAAGCAAGTGTGAAATACTTAGCAGCTGATCTTGGAGCGGAAGGCATCCGTGTGAACAGCATTTCTGCTGGTCCAATTCGTACGTTATCTGCAAAAGGAATCAGCGGCTTTAATACGATCCTGAAGGATATAGAAGAGCGTGCACCGCTTCGCCGTACAACGACTCCTGAAGAAGTTGGCGATACAGCACTATTCTTATTCAGTGATTTATCGCGCGGCATGACAGGTGAGAATCTTCATGTTGATTCTGGCTTCCATATCATTGCCCGCTAAACGAATAAATGATTTGCAGCATACCAATCACTGGTATGCTGTTTTTTATTTTTCTTCTGATTTGGGGTGTCCTCTCATATATATAAGGAATGAATCATTCGGGAGGGATCAGTATGTCAAATAAAGGTGATGAGAATCAAAAGCCGCTTATGTATATTGTTCAGCCGAGCTATGATGAATCAGCGCCGGCCATGCAAAATATTGTGAGAAAGCGAAAGAAGTCAGAAAAACCTTCAGAAACCAAAAAAAGTGCCAAAGAGGATGCAACAGAGAGCGTGCAAGAACCTGTATCACAGGAAGTAAAGCAGAAAAAAGAAGAGCCGCCTGCGCTACAGCAAGAGCGGGAGATCAATCAAGAAAAAGATAATTCACAAAATCGAGAGCCAGTACAAGAACAAGAAAAACAGCCAGAAGGCGTATTTCATGAAACAAAAGAAGAACCAAGAAGAAAACGAGTGAAGAAGCCGTTAAGCCAAATGAATATCGAGGAGAAAGTCGATTTTCTTACAAGTCTGCCGCATAATATGCCGAGAGCGCTTTGCCTCATTGAAGCCGATGGAAAAACATACAGAGGAATCATCATGGAGAGAAAAGACAATATGGCCGTCATCCGCACGGCAGGCGGCGGTAATCCAGTGGAATTAGCGATTGGTGATATTTCTTCTATTCATCCACTTGGTTTTTAATGAACATAAAAAAAGTCCCATAACGGGACTTTTTTTGTTAGCAGCTACGGTTGATGAGTCTTGGATTTAAGCACTCGATTGCGCAGAAGCAGTCAAGGTCTACTTCAATGCAATATTTTGATTTTTCTAAACGGAACACATCACATACGGAATCTTTATCTGTAAAATCTAAAATATGACGATCTTTGTCAAATGCAATAAGCAAGCTGAGTGTTGCGCAGTGATCAGAGATGTGTTCGACTCTGAAAAATGCAGTGCTGAAGCAAGGGCCAGCATCTACTTCTCCGACGTTTCCGAATGCGACGAATGGTTTTGATTTTGAGGTAAATAGAACAAACGGGACAGTGTCACCTAATGAATGTGATGGAGAAAGGAGATTGCTGTAACAGCTGGTCGGGCAATCCTCTTCGACGGCATTTTGTAAGTCGTTTATGTTTTCAACAGCCTCTGCTACACAGTTCCATGAATGTTTGCGGCTCATATTCAACCCTCCTATACAAGGAAATTTGTTTGAGTGTTTGAGCACTGTCATCATCTATAAGCTTTATTACGTGTCTCGCCGGTTGATGCATCTAATGTCAATCAATGCGGAAGCGGCCGCCTTTTGCTGACTGCTCCGCATGATTGGTTGTCATTCGTGAGGAAGGGGATGCTTTGACTTATGACAAGTTAGATGAGCGGGCGATTGGTTTAGCCGTGGTGATGATGCTTTTTATCTTTTGTTGGCATGACTCTGTCGACAAGTTCTGGATTTAAACATTGGATGGCGCAGAAACAGTTCAAATCAACTTCGATACAAAAGTCCGCTTTTTCTAAACCAAAGAAGTCAGGATCGCAAGGGTGACAAACGCTTAGCGTATGTCCGTGTACATCAACAGGTCTTAATACAGATAATGTGGCACAGCAGTCATGCAATTTTTCAACCCGGAAGAAAATGGATTCGAAGCATTGGCAATCGTCAACAAATCCTCCAATGTTTCCGAAAGTAGAGAACAATCCGCCCTTTTTATCAAAAAGTAAAAACGGAATCGTATCTTTTCCAGAAACTGTCGGGCTTAATAAATTACTGTAGCAGCTCGTAGGACATTTATCTTCTACAGCTTCCTGCTCTGCTAAAATCTTATCAACCGCATCGCATACACAGTTTTCATCATGTCGGCCATGGTGTTTTCCGCAGCTCATGGATTTCAGCTCCTTTAACAAGGTATTTGACTTTAGTCCTTAACAACATATGTATGCGCCCTCTAGTTGGTGTGGGTAAATGACTATTTATCTTTGTTGTATTTTTAGAAAAAGGAAAAGCAGAGCTTTTCGCTCTGCTTTTGTACATTAGAGGATACCAATTGCAACGATCGTCGCAACAAGTGTCTGTGTAAGCGTTTGGATGGCAATAGAGATGTCTGCATCGATTGTAGAGACTGTAACGTTTCTAGAGTTTTCGATGACAAGTTTCTGGCGATTTGTTTGTTTGTGGCTAGCTGCTTGCAATAGATCTTGCGTGACGCGGTCAGCTAGGTCACCATCAGCGATTGAGATGTTTGTAATGGTGATGATCGCTGTTTGAACAGCTGCTTGGATAGATGCTGCAACCTGTGCATCAACAGAAGAGACGTTAATGTCACAAGAATCTCTAACGATAATGACTTCCTCAGATGTCTGCTTTGTCACACTCACTTGATCAAAGTCTTGTAAAACATCTTCATCATCATAATAGTGGCCGTCACAAACTGCTTTTCTTTCGTAGTTATGATGGTAATCGCCGTGGTGTGTACAGTTGCGATCTAGAGCGACCCAAGAGTATGGTTTAGAATCCATTTCTTTTCCTCCTTCCGTTTACTTTATTAAATGCTGGAATGATTGGTTTTGTCTCGGGCATTTATCCTAGCAGGCAACCCATTTTTATTTAATCGTTATTTTGCTGCGCTTGACGACGCTGCTGGATACGTTCTCGAAGTGAATTTCGTTTAGGGCGCACTTGTGGTTCAGGCTCTACCTCTTCTGCATGTTTTGCTGCCTCTGCCTGACGCTTTTTCTCTTGCTGCTGCTGTACGAAATCATCTGCTTTCTTTTGTAAATCCTGAACCAGCTTCAAAATCATCCTTCTTTGATCTTCTGAAAGGTTTGCTTTCTGATCATCTGTGACATTATTTTTATTTAAAATGTCACTCACAAGAAGGCTTGTTAATGGATCAACATCAGTGTTGATTTGAAACTCCTTTTTTTCGTTCTCTTCAGCCACGATTATTTCACCTCTTTCATACGTGATGTTAGAAAAAGAAAGGGTCAAAGAATGCCGGCTTCAACTAAAAGTACATTCAGTGTTTGAGTGAGAATTTGTACGGAGTTCATAATGGATGCATCAGATAATGTAATCGTGACGTTATAACAATTGATGATTTGAATCACTGTTTTCTTTTGAACTGTCACTTGTTGTGCAGCTAAAAGCTGTTCTGTGATGTCTGCAGCCAATTCATCATCTGGTACAAGAATTTGAATTAAAAGAGTAATGATTGTCGTTACGGTCGCTTGAAGGGAGAGTGCGGCTGTTACATCTGTTTTATGAATCGTGACATTTTCGGAATCCTTGATCTCGATGAAATCATCATAATTGCTGATTAATTCGTTCAACAGTTGTGTGTATAATAAATCAGCACTTTCTTCAATAGACAATACTTTCACTCCTTTCTTATCTATACATTATTTAATGCAGCAGGGGCTCAAGGTGGAATCGGAAAGCATGAAAAAGTACAACCCAATTTTATTTGCCCTCGATTCATCATGGCGGCCTTTCTTTTTGCATATATAAAGAAAGGACGGAAAAAGAAGAATGAAGGAGGTGGAGGTTCCATGAGCGGCGCTTTGTCATTTGCTATATTTGCCCTCGCATCCTTTAGGCTGACGAGATTGATCGTGTTTGATACGATTACAGCCCCCTTTCGCCGTCTATTTCATGAAGAGCAAGAAGAGGTAAACGAACAAGGTGAAGTCGAGACCTATATCGTCATTAAGGGGAAGGGACTGCGATCTTGGATAGGAGAGCTGTTAAGCTGTTATTGGTGTACGGGTATGTGGTGCACTGCTGCTTTACTACTGATATACATATTTTTTCCTGTCATCAGCATGTGGCTTAATTTACTATTAGCGATTGCCGCCGCAGCAGGCTTGATTGAAGCAGTCGTGTCGAAGCTTGTGAAATAAACAGGCATTCTGATCAGACACGCTTAAAGAAAATGCATATACTAACACGGAATAGGAAAGGAAGGGTTGCGATGAAACCAACTGAAACACCGTCACATATGCTTCAAGGGTATCCAGCGCAGTCAAATCAACAATCTGTATATACGAAGAAAATCAAGAAGACTGGCTGCGGCTGCGGGAAGAAAAAGAAACCTCAATAGGGAAAAACAAAAGCCGGATTTATCCGGTTTTTTTGTTGCCCTTTTTTTGGGTGATGCATATGTAAGAGAGAAGGGGTGACCAGAATGGATGCATTCGAACAATTAATCGGTTCCTTGTTCACTAAACCCCATGATGGGAAAGAGCAAGCGCACGAAAAAGCTGAAATGGATCTAGCGAATAAAGCGAAGGATCTTGAAGAGCACTTAAAAGCATTTGGCGAGAAAATGGATACTTTTGCGAAAGAAACAGAAGCATTCATGATCCGTCATGGAGAGGCAGATTACGTCTTTAAACAGCAGAAATAAAAATTCCGCACTTTTTTATGTGATCGTCCAAACCATTTCATGTATTTTTCATATTTTGTAAGGGAGAAGAGGAGGTGCTTAAATATGAGTTGTTACGGTTACGGTGGCGGTTATTGCGGAGGTTATGGCGGCGGCTACGGCGGCGGTTATGGTTCAACTTTTGTTCTTGTCGTCGTGCTTTTCATTCTTCTAATCATCGTTGGTGCTTCTTTCTTTAACTAAACAGTAAGAAGGTGAGGGAAGCAATAGGGAAGCCTTTTGCTTTCCTTTCTCTTTGCTAACAAGGCAGCAGGATAGGCACATATCTCGCCTATTTTCATATAGTAAGGTGATTACTCCACAAAGAGGAGGCAAAGGAATGGATAATAAGTTCTTTAAAAGTGTGGAAAATAAAACAGGTGTAAATATGAATGATGTCTTTAAGCTTGCAGGTTCTTTGCAAAACGCGAACTTTAAAGATGAGAATACCGTTCGAGGTGTCATTAAAAAAGTAGCGCAGCTTGCAAACAAACGTGTACCTAAAGAAATGGAAGA
Source organism: Bacillus sp. iso_77 (assembly GCF_056173625.1). NCBI lineage: Bacteria > Bacillati > Bacillota > Bacilli > Caryophanales > Bacillaceae > Bacillus > Bacillus sp. iso_77. The sequence goes on from NZ_CM149683.1 coordinate 1,163,170, forward strand.
CAAAATCGTTCAATCGATTACAAGTGGAAAAGAAAAGCTTGATTTTAATACAATCGCTAAAATGATGAACAACAAAAAATAAACAACAGGCTCTCCATTTAAAGGGGGGCCTGTTGTTTTTGGGTAAAACCTTCACGATGTTTCTTTAAAAGAGGGTACAAAAAGCGGGAACGATGAGCAGTTTTTCCTCTTCTATATGAAGGAACTGATAGATAAAGGGATTGTTCAGCTCTCGTCATGGCAACATATAATAAGCGTCGCTCCTCTTCAATGGCTTCTTCATCACCGTTTCTCAGCTCATCAAGTGCAAAGTCATGAGGGAGCGCCCCATCAACCACGCTCGTGATGTACACTGTTTGGAATTCTAGTCCCTTCGCACGGTGGATCGTCATGAGCTGAACGCCTGGTTCATCTGATTTTTCCTTTTCAGCAGATTTCATATGTTCGGCATGAGCGAGGAAGGCTTCAATTGTTTCAAAACGTTTCGCCGCTGTTTTCACATCTCGTACATCATCTGTTCCTTTTTCAAGCACATTCGTATCATTCACGCGTTTTTTAAAAAAATCACCAAGTCCCATCCTTTGTTCAATAAACGCTACAGCTTCAGATGGCTTTAACGATTTTAACGTTCGAAACAGGGGAACGATCGATTGCAGTTTTTTGCGCTGAAACGGCTGAATGTCTGTTAGCTTTCCAAGTGCCTCTACCATAGAACAATCTTCTGTAATGGTCAGCGCCTTCAGGGTATTCAGTGTTTGCTGCTTTAAAAAGAAAATGGGCAGCAGCAGCTTCATTGCGGCGACATCATCTGCATCCTGACTTAGCGAAAGAAAAGCGAGCAGCACCCGAACAATTCTTCTGCTATAAAAGGCTTTTACACCAGCATCGGTTTGATACGGAATCGCCGATTGATGAAGACGTTCATAAATCGCGCGGCCTCCTGTATTCGTTCTAAACAGCACGCAAAAGTCATTCGGTTTTGCACCGTTTTTAATTTTCTCCTGAATATCTGCTACGATCATGGTCGCTTCCTCTTCCTCGTCATATGGATAAAAAAGAGTCGGCGGAATTTTCTCCACGCGAACGGCTTTTAACGTTTTCTCGTAACGATGCTGGTTCTTCTTAATAATGGCGTCTGCACTTGCGACAATCGTATGATGAGAGCGGTAATTTGCATGTAAATGGACGATCTCGGCCGAAGGATAGTCCTGTTTGAAGTCAAGAATAAAAGCAGGATTGCTTCCTCTAAATGCATAGATGGCTTGATCATCATCGCCTACACAAAATAGCTGCTCGGATTCTCCAGCTAAAAGCTGGATTAATTGATATTGTACGGGATTAATATCTTGAAATTCATCTACTAAAATATACTTGAATCGTTCTTGATATTGTTTGAGCAATTCAGGCTGCTTATTCAGCATGTGTAAACAGGCAATCGCCATGTCATCAAAGTCAAATTGTTGATTTTCACGCTTTTGCTGTTCGTATGACTGATAGATTGTCCACATTTGCTTTTCCTTTTCATCTTTCAGCTCAGGAAGTTCGTTTGGTAAAAAAGCATTTTTCCAATAGCCGATTGATTGCAGCACTTGATCGGTTGGATAGTCTTTTTCATCAAGTCCTTCATTCATGATCGCTTTGCGAATATACTGCTCTTTTTGCCAGTCGAATTTAATCAAATGCTGTCCGTTCCATTTACCCCGATCATCGTGAAGCAGCATTTTATAAAATAGACTGTGGAATGTGCCTGTCACAACTTGGCTCGCCTGTGAAGGATGAAGCTGATACTGCATACGCAGTCTTTCTTTCATTTCACTGCTTGCTTTTGTGGTGAAGGTCACGAGCAGGATATGGTGAGCAGGGATTTGATGGTATGACATCAGATAAGCAGCTCTTGCTGTCAGTACCCTTGTTTTCCCGCTGCCGGCGCCAGCTAGCACAAGCATCGGACCGTCTTTGTGTGTGACTGCTTGAAGCTGTGGTGCGCTAAAGGTGATGTGTGGAAAGAGGTCAATGGTATGCACTTCTTCATTCTTTTCTAAATGAAAGGTTTCGCCAAATTGAATGGACCGTGGTTCCTGCCAGTCATCCGAATCTTCTGTTTGTGAGATGATCTGTTTGCCGGTTGGAAAGCGAAAGCCGCCAAGTTCTTTGTAGGATGCATCTTCCTCTCGTTCAGCCGGTTTCTTTTCCTCTTGTTGTTCTCTTTTTTCGCAAATCTCTTGCTGAGATATTTGCTTATGGATAAAGGCAGGTTCTTCATGTATATTTAATCTAAAAAAGACGGGTTGTCCGCAATATGGGCAAGATAAATGCCCTTTTTTCCCCTCATCATGGAGGAATTGATAGTGTTCTCTCGAATATGTATGTAATGAGATCGTTCGATCATGTCGTCGTGCGCATTTCAAAGCTAGTCCTCCAATAGTCAATCAATCTTAAAAAGAAACACATCTAATCATATCAAATGAGGCGTGTTTCAAACAGTCATAATTAGGGAATAGTAGAATAGAAGAGAAGCAAAGGAGGCGTTCTTGATGGGATATATAGCCCCGATTCAGCCGGATCTGTATTTTCAATATATCAATCGTCCTGCTCCTCAGGATAAAGAAGACTATGCGAAAGTGACGAAGGTCACCCGCACCTTTCATGACAAGGTATACAGAGAGCTGGAGAAAAAAGAGGACTTAGTGACAGAAGCGGAAACGAAAGTACAGCAAAAAAAGCGGGAACGCTTTGTACGAGATATGTTTATGGAAGAAGGTAAGGGCGTTCATATCAATACTTACGTCTAAATGACTGCGCTTTCTTCCTGAGCGAACGAGATGGAATCAATAAAAAGCCAGAGCATCCATGATGCCCTGGCTTTTTATTTTCGTTAAACGGATAGTGTTTTTGTCATTTTGACATGTGTAATCCCTGCTTCTTCAAACGGTTCTGAAATGGCTTTGTAGCCTTTCTTTTCGTAGAAAGGAAGAGCTTGGACTTGTGCATGCATGACAGCTTCTTTCGCTCCGTTTGCCATCGCTTCAGACTCAAGTGCTTCTAAAAGCTGGTGGCCAAGACCGAAAGAGCGCGCCTCTTTTAATACACAAATTCGTTCAAGCTTTGCTTTATGACCTTCAATTATGCGCAGTCTAGCAGCAGCTTGTGGTTTGTTGTCATCATTATAAATGACAAAGTGAATGGCTTCGTCCTCAAGTTCATCAATTTCGATCTCTAACGGGACTTCTTGTTCTTTTACGAAAACTTCTTTTCGAACATAATAAGCATCTTCTCGTTGTGTTTGTTCTTTTACGATGACTGTATTCAAATGTCTTTAACCCTCTTCTCCTAAGATAAATGTTTCATAAACGGTCCAAGAACCGTTCTCTAATTGATATAAAAGGTGGAAGCGGTCAACCGTTTCCTCGTGGTCAATTTTTCTCAGCTTCAATGTGCCTAGAACGTCTGAATGCTCATCGTCTGATAACTTTTGAGCCACTGTCACATGCGGGACAAATGCATATTCAGGTGTACCAGCAAGCGGATCAGTGTACAACTTCTCATTAAGAGTCATTAATTCTTCGTTCGGTTCTACTTTCATATAAATCACGTTGTTTACAGGAGCGAATGAACTGAATTTTTTAATACGTAACGTAATAGGAGAAGCATTTTTTGCGTACTCTCGCAAGGTGGAGACGACCTCAGCTGCTTCTAGATCCGTTAATTCAAAAGGTGTTCTTAATGTTAAATGAGGTGGTATGAGTGCATAGTTCGGATCATAACGTTTCCGATAAGAGTTCGCAATGTCTTGCAATTTTTTTGATGGAAATAAAACAACTCCGTATTTCATCATGTTCCCTCCTGATTAAGAAAGTATTTATTATTTTTTATTATAACAAAATTCAGTTGATTAACGAATATGGGAGCATTCTTTTTAACGAAGGTGAAATGAGCGGCTGCCAAAACGTCCATTTATGATCGCCTTCGAATGTCTCAAATAAATAATCCGCACCGGACTTCTCCAAAAGGACCTTTAATTCTTCGTTCGGCTGAATAAAGTCTAGCACTTGCCCATCTGTCGTTTTCACAGCTGTTTCTTCTAACCCGATTTGATGGATAATGGCATAATGAGCAAGGGATGATGACTGTTTGACTGCTTGCAGAACCGACTCATCCACGTAAGGAGACTGCAAAATCAGTCCGCCAAATAACGAAGGATAATCAATGGCTGTCATAAGTGAGATCGTAGCACCTAATGAATCACCAATAAATGTACGACCTGATCCAACTTGATACGTTGGATAGTGTTCATCAATATACGGAACTAGTTCATTTGCCAAAAAGCGTTTATACGCCTCGAACTTTGGTCCGTCTGGATGATACGTATTTCGTCTTTCAGTAACATTTTCATATGGGACACCAATGATAATCGAGCGTTCCATTTCTTTGTTTTGCATTAATTCTTCCGCTTGTCTGCCTATTTTACCTAGACGGAAATAATCATGACCATCTTGTGCAATGATGACATGATATGTATAAAGGGGGGAGTAATTGACTGGCAAATAAATCAAAATGGTCATATCTGCCCCAAGTTCTTTTGACTGTAAGGTTTCTTCTTGAATGATGCCTGTTTTCTTCACCATAATCCATTCCTCCAGCTAACCAAATTCATCATAAGTGAAACGTTTCCATTCATTGTAACACGAAAAACAGCGTTGTTCCTATATGCTAACATGCAATCAAATTGGCTAACATTCAATCTGCTACAAAATACAGAAAATTTTAATTAATCGTTACATTTCCCCTTGAAAAATGAGGTTTAATGCGTTACAGTATTAAGAATTAGAACAGACAGACAACACATTCTTATCGTGAGAGGTGGAGGGACTGGCCCTTTGAAACCTCAGCAACCGGTATGCATCACTTCATGTGATGTACCAAGGTGCTAAATCCAGCAAGCAGCTTTTTTGCTTGGAAGATAAGAGGAAGCGATTAAACCCCTTCTTCTTATGAAGAAGGGGTTTTTCTGTTTTGAAATTAGATTTTTACTTAGGATGGTGTCAAATGACAGAACATGTGGAAACGAAGTTAGCGCAAATTGGAAACCGCAGCGAAGAGGTGACTGGTACTGTCAGTCCTCCCATTTATCTTTCAACAGCTTACAGACATAGAGGCATTGGGGATTCAACAGGATTTGATTATATTCGGACGAAAAACCCAACAAGGCAGCTTGTAGAAGATGCAATTGCTTCACTCGAAGAAGGAACGGCCGGTTTTGCCTTCAGTTCGGGAATGGCTGCCATCCAAACGATCATGGCGCTGTTTGAGAGCGGGGATGAACTCATTGTTTCATCAGATTTATATGGCGGTACATACCGTCTATTTGAAAACGAATGGAAAAAGTACGGACTGCGCTTTGTTTATGATGATTTTTCAGATGAAGACTGTTTACGCTCTAAAATGACGCCAAATACAAAAGCCGTCTTTATTGAAACGCCAACAAACCCACTCATGCAGGAAGCGGATATTCAAAAGGTTGCGAAGATCGCAAAAGAACATGGTGCATTGGTCATTGTGGATAACACCTTTTATACGCCCGTCTTGCAAAAACCGATTACACTCGGAGCGGACATTGTCATTCATAGTGCAACCAAATATTTAGGCGGACATAACGATGTTCTTGCCGGACTTGTCGTCACAAAAGGAGAGAAGCTATCGGAAGACATGTTCCAGCATCAAAACGCCATTGGGGCGGTTTTATCTCCATTTGACTCATGGCTTTTAATGAGAGGAATGAAAACATTGGCGCTGAGAATGCGTCAGCACGAAGCAAATGCGAAGGAATTAGCTGATTTTCTAAAGCAGCAGCCTGAAATTCAAGATGTCCTTTACCCAGGAAAGGGAGGCATGCTGTCATTCCGAGTAGCCAAAGAGGACTGGGTCAATCCATTTTTGAAGCAGCTGAAAACGATTTGTTTTGCTGAAAGCCTTGGCGGAGTCGAAAGCTTCATTACGTATCCTGCAACGCAAACCCATATGGACATCCCAGAAGAGATTCGCATCGCAAACGGTGTTTGTAACAAATTGCTCCGTTTCTCAGTCGGGATTGAGCATGTGGAGGACCTAAAAGCAGACCTGAAACAGGCACTATCAAATGTGAAAGAGGAGGTACACACGAAATGACCACACACGATTGGACACTAGAAACACAACTCGTTCATAATGCGTTTAAAACAGACCGTTCAACAGGTGCAGTCAGTGTACCGATTCAACATGCATCGACGTTTCACCAAAGCAGCTTCGATGACTTCGGTCAATATGACTACTCCAGATCAGGCACCCCTACACGTCAGGCATTGGAGGATACCATTGCAGCGCTAGAAGGAGGAACGAGAGGGCTTGCCTTTGCGTCAGGTATGGCAGCCATTTCAACCGCTTTTCTTCTATTATCAAAAGGAGATCATGTCCTTGTCACAAGAGATGTGTACGGCGGGACTTTCCGAATGATCACCCAAGTTCTTTCAAGATTTGGGATTGAGCATACCTTTGTGGACATGACCAATTTGAATGAAGTGAAACAAGGCATTCAATCAAATACAAAAGTCATTTACATGGAAACACCGTCAAACCCTACACTCGGTATTACGGATATTGAAGGTGTCGTACAGATTGCGAAAGAACATGACTGTCTGACTTTCTTAGATAATACGTTTTTAACGCCTGCGCTTCAGCGTCCGCTGGACCTTGGTGTTGACGTTGTGCTGCACAGCGCAACGAAATTTTTAAGCGGCCACAGTGATGTACTGTCAGGCTTAGCCGTGGTGAAAGATGAGAAGCTAGGAGACGAACTTTATTCGCTGCAAAACTCCTTCGGGGCGGTACTTGGCGTACAGGATTGCTGGCTTGTGCTTAGAGGATTAAAGACCCTTCAAGTCAGATTAGAAAAAGCCAGTCAAACCGCATTAGAACTGGCTTCATTCCTCAAAGAACATCCTGCGGTCAAAAAAGTATATTACCCAGGATTAGATGATCACCCAGGGGCAGACATTCAGCGGAAGCAGGCGAGCGGTGCAGGTGCTGTTCTTTCATTTGAACTAGAAAACCAAGCGGCTGTCAAAGAATTGGTCGATGGCGTTACATTACCTGTATTCGCCGTCAGCCTCGGAGCAGTCGAATCCATTCTTTCCTATCCGGCCAAAATGTCACATGCCGCTATGCCAAAAGAAGAAAGAGAAAAAAGAGGTATCTCGGATGGTTTACTTCGATTAAGTGTGGGCGTAGAAAACGGAGAAGACCTCAAAAGGGACTTCAAACAAGCACTAGATCAACTAAAGCCAGTTCTTGTGAAGCAATCATAAAAGTCAGTAAAAAGCCGGTATGGATACCGGCTTTGTGCCTTTTTTGAACAAAACCATTGACGATTGATCATGATGGTTATATAATAGAGACTGTCAGTAACAGAAAGCCCAGAACTGATACATAACCCGATTCCGTAGCTCAGCTGGGAGAGCGCTACCTTGACAGGGTAGAGGTCGCTGGTTCGAGCCCAGTCGGAATCATCGTTTAAACCCTTGCCTAGCAAGGGTTTTTTGTTTTTTTGACAACGAAAATTTGTTCTGTTTCTTTTGATTGGGGACGAATTGGGGACGAACTTTATCCACCAGATTGTTTCTCAGTATTTTTAGAATCAAAAAATCCCTTTTCCATACCGATCACACACTTTTAATAGTATCAGCATATCAAGTTTAAGAGGTTACTTACAAAATATTTAGAACTTTTTAGTAAGAATCCTCAGAAATGTAATACGGTTTTAAGTATTTTCATTTATAATTCTCTATTTGTCTATACTTTTCATATCGCTGTTGTATAAGCTCTTCCGAGGATAATCGTATCAATTTTTTAAGAGATGATTCGATTGCAGATTCAATCAATTTTGCTTGTGATTTTATATCATTTTGTGCTCCACCCTTAATTTCAGGAATGATTTCATCAATAATTCCTAAATGCTTTAAATCTTTTGATGAAATTTTCATATGTTCAGCAGCTTCTGGAGCATACTTAGCATCCTTCCATAGGATAGATGCTGCTCCTTCTGGCGAAATGACCGAGTACCATGAATACTCTAACATATGGATATGGTTACCGACACTAATACCAAGAGCTCCACCACTTGATGCCTCTCCAATTACAATACAAACAATTGGCACTTTAAGTGTAGCCATTTCCAATAGATTTCGAGCTATCGCTTCAGAAATTCCACGTTCTTCAGACCCTTTGCCTGGATAGGCGCCAATTGTATCAATGAATGTAATAATAGGGCGATTAAATTTATCAGCTTGTTTCATCAGTCTTAGCGCTTTTCTATATCCTTCTGGATGTGCCATTCCAAAATTTCTTTCTATATTTTCCTTTGTACTTCTCCCTCTTTGATGACCAATAACCGTAACGGGCATCCCTTTAAATTTTGCAATACCACCTATCATTGCTTGATCATCGCCATATAATCGATCACCATGAAGTTCGAAAAAGTTTGTAAACAATAAAGGTATATAATCCAATGTCGTGGGCCGGTTACGTAGTCTTGCAATTTGAACTCGTTGAAAAGGTGTAAGATTAAAATAAATTTCATCTTGCATTTTATTTAAACGTTTTTCTAATACATGGATTTCTGATGATAAATCTACATTATGTTCTTTCATCATTTTCTTTAATTCATCAAATTTCTCTTTTAGTTCAATAATAGGACGTTCAAAATCCAAACTCATTTTATCCTCCAAAGGGTATGATTTACCTCACTCTAATCAAAAGACTTAGAAATAGAATCAATAAATAATTCAAAACCATCCACAACTATTTTTTGTTCTGATTCTGATAAATTATTGAGGATACGTTGATAAAATGTAAGGGATTGTTCTCTTAAGCGATTAACAGTAATGTGGCCTTTTTCTGTGAGGTGCAGAAAAAGTTCTCTTCTGTTTTCTTCATTTACTTCACGATAAACAAGCCCCTTTTTTACTAACTTATCTACCAATCTACTTACAGTTGAAGTCTCTAATCTAAGTTTATTGGATAGTTGCCAAACAGTTAATTTTTCCATCTCTATTTCCTCTAACGCCATCATTTGAGAAGTTGGTAGAGGTTTTTCAAATGGTCCATTGGGCAAATTTTGAGATTCAAAAACCCCAGTTATTATAATCATTTTCTTAATATCTGATCTTAGTTTTAAGGCATCTTCTCTTTTCAAAAAGGTCACCCTCCTAAAATTCATGTATGATACATCAATTGTATTATACATGAATATGTTTTTTTCACAAGTTTAACGTAAGCCCATATGACAACATGGACAAGAGATTTCTTCTTGTTAAAATGGTTTAAGTGGATTGATCATGGTCGATCCACCTGATCGATAGATGCATCAGGATCTTACCCTAAGTAATTGCTGTTTACTGTTCTTTCAACAAAAATATGAAAAATAAAGAGAGGGGGAGAAAAATATGAAGTCATTTTTACTAATTGGACAATCTAATATGGCGGGTCGAGGCTTTAAGCATGAAGTGCCACCAATTTATAATGAAAGAATCATGATGTTGCGAAATGGTAGATGGCAAATGATGACTGAGCCCATCCATTTTGATAGACCGGTAGCTGGCGTAGGACTAGCGGCTTCTTTCGCGGAGACTTGGTGTAAGGATCATGAGGGAGAAAAAATTGGTCTTATTCCATGTGCCGAAGGTGGCAGTTCCATTGATGAGTGGTCACGAGATGGGGCATTATTTCGTCATGCAATAAATGAAGCTACATTTGCAAAGGAAGATAGCGAATTGGCCGGGATATTATGGCATCAAGGAGAAAGTGACAGCCAGGATGGGAAATACAAAGAATACGATGAAAAAATACGAAGATTATTTCATGAGCTAAGAACTGAATTATCTGTACCTAACATTCCGCTTGTGATAGGTGGTTTGGGCGATTTCTTAGGAAAGACAGCATTTGGCGCAGGATGTGTGGAATATCAACTGATCAATGAGGTACTACAAAAATATGCAAATCATCATGAAAATTGTTATTATGTTACTGCGAAAGGCCTTATACCTAATCCGGACGGAATTCACATCAATGCGATGTCCCAAAGAATATTTGGTATAAGATACTATGAAGCATTTCGAAAAACAGAACATATACATGAACCATTACCAAATGAACATGAGCTAGTGAATGACTGTCATAATAGAATGAATACCTCAGCGGAGAATACATATATAGCACTAGAAAAATTCACGTTGGGCAAGATAACTTACGAAGAGTTGCTGCAGGCTTTAACGTAGGCAAAGCTCATGGTAGTCTTTGAATAGACAGAAACATGATATATCTTTTGAAAGGATGATTGTGGTGGTAAAAACAGATAAAGCTTCCTCCTGAATACAAGCAATTACATTCAGGAGGAGATAAAAAATGTTTAAACAAATAGATGAAAATTATCCGAGAAAAGAGCACTTTCATCATTATATGACGGTAACCCGATGCACATATAGCCTGGTGATCGATCTAGACATCACGAAATTGTATGCAATATTAAAAGAAAAAAGGCTAAAAGTATATCCTGTGCAAATTTATTTGTTAGCAAGAGCTGTGCAGCAAATTCCTGAGTTTCGGATGGATCAAGTGAACGATGCACTTGGTTACTGGGAGATTCTCCATCCTAGTTATACGATTTTAAATAAAGAAACAAAGACATTTTCAAGTATTTGGACGCCTTATGACGAAAACTTTGGTCGGTTTTATAAAAGCTGTGTAGCGGACATGGACACTTACAGCAAAAGTAACAACCTATTTCCGACACCTCATATGCCAGAAAACATGTTCAATATTTCAAGTCTGCCGTGGATTGATTTTACTTCTTTTAACCTTAATGTATCTACAGATATAACTTATTTACTACCAATATTTACGTTAGGTCAATTTAAGATGAAAGAAGGAAAAATCATCTTGCCAGTTGCGATTCAAGTCCATCATGCTGTTTGTGATGGCTATCATGTCGGTCAATATGTGGAATATTTGAGGTGGCTTATAGAACATTGTGAAGAGTGGTTAGACGATTCATTGGATATGTCCTGAATGTCAGAAGTGATTTGCAAGAGGTTTCCAATGGTTTATAGAAGTTAGCATAAAGCAGACTTTAACGAGTCTGCTTATTTGTTGTGTGATGAAGAAGTTATTAGTTTGCAAATAAGGCAAACATGTTTTGTTTCTCAATTATTTTTGCGGTTTCTTTTCGGTGTTTTATGAATTCCATTATGTGATAATAAATGTAATATAAAGGGATTTGATGGAGTGTGGATAGGGATATAGAAATTTTCAGCTTGAAACTGTCTTCAAGAGTAGTAGGCCTGAAAAATGATTCTGAGTGTTTGTCATGTAAGCTTCTAAATTAATTAATGATAGGTGATGAACTACGGAGTAATGGAATATTTTGAAACTGTAAAAAGGGCGGGCAGATTCTTATAGAAGAAAGCAGTGATTTTGTCGGATGTGAAAAAATGTATGCTCACTCTATCTTAAAATCATTATATTGAATTAAATGTATATGTATTTACTCTAAAAATTGATAAAGGTGGTTTACATGATGAAAAAAAGCAATACATTATTACTGTCTTCAATATTTTTAGCTAGCACGATATTCCCTGCAACTGTTTCAGCAACTACTGTTGAGAAAAATGAAACTGAATGGATAACAATTGCAGAGGATACTTCAACGGATTCTGTATCGCATTCAACTAACAAAAAATCGGCAAAAGCTGACTATGTTACGAATTGGAAACTAAGAAAAACTGGTGGATTGATTGGCGAGATATTTCAATGTAACTACAGCATGTTAACGACAGCGAAGTCAAAGGGTAAAATTGATTATATAGAAGCAAAATCACGACTATATGGAGGAGATGGAGGACTTTCTAAAAGCAAGACCGATTCTGCGAAGAAATCAAATTATGCTGGAGCGAATGCTGCCGGTGGTGTTGATGGTGGCTGGGGATGTAAAGGTAAAGCGATTGGAAACTCTTTATATAAAGATAGTGGTTATAAAACTGTTAGTCGCCAAAAGACTTTTAAAATTTAATAGACATGATGAGACATAGAACAATTTTATTCATAACCATTTTCATCGTATTACTAATGACTTTTATTTTATTTGTCAGACAAGGAAAAGTCTCTGGCGATATAGACTATAATGATGAAATGTTGGATGTTACTGGACCAGGAACGGAGACCGTATCATATGGTATGTATGAACCTGAGGGGAAGCTTCTTGATACTCTAGATATCGGTTTGATTAAGAAGAACCAAATGAACAAAGTTCTTTCCTTCTCACACTACATAGACGCAGATAGAAAGTACACGTTATTCTTACTAGCAAATTTTAATCAAATAGCATTTTCTGCAGATAATCATAGACCAGCTAAATCATACACATTTGAGATGACTAAAGACCAGGTGATGACATTACCAATCAAAGCGACATTACCAAAAGATGTTGGAGAAATAGCGTTTATTATTGTTCCCGAAGCAAAGTATCATTTGAAAGATAGTCATATAGATATAGCGACAGGTTTACAAGAAAATTATATGATGCGATTCATTACAAAAAAAGCTTCATCTCATCATATTAGAAGTGAATTTTCTCCAATATATAAAACGGATGAATTAACTGGAGAAGAAATTTTCATGGCTTCAGGAAAGGTTTCAAATAAAGTGCTGTATACTTCAAAAAGTCAAATGCCGGTCTATCTCCAAGTGGATAATACAAGTAAAGAAAAAATGAATTATGCTTTAGTCGCATTCTCGGAATTCGATCAACAAAAATTCAATGGAAAACCTGTGATGTATGTATCTGTAGAAAGTGAAAAAACAAATGTTTATCAAATAAAATTGCCAAAAGTGAAAAAGGAAAAGAATTTTCAAGTCATTGCTTTTCCTGCACCTTTTGATAATAGTACTAAATTTGAGGAAGTTAATTTTAGAGGCTATTCTTCTATTAGAACGTTAATTCAACCATAGGAGGCAATTTTATGTGGATGATCATTATTTTATTCATTATATTGATAGGATTTACAGGAAACATGGTATCGATTTTGAGAAATATTCAACAATCTAATGAAAAGATTATAAAATTATTAGAAGAAAATCAGACTCCAAAGTAATATTGGTTTGAAAATAAATGAAAGTTACTCCATTCATTAAAGGTAATTTATACAGATGCAGCTAATGAAAATATACACAAAATATTTAAAGGATCAGAGGAAAAGAAGTTGTATCCATATATCGTGAAGAGTTTGCTTATGCTTAGCAAATCTCTATGAGAGAAGAAATGATTCGGAAAGAGTAGCAGAATAATGATAGAAAGTCTCTTAAAGAACAAAATGATATTCATAGGGGAGAGTGTAAATGATTATTGAAAAACCCTTAATGATTGTATTCAATGGATAATTAAATGTTTTAACATCAGAAACTTTGAAAATCATTGAAATAAAAACAATTCGGAATACAACAATGGAAGAACAACAAAAATCAAATCGAAACACGACTATGATTGATCGAGGCACAGCTGTATAAGCAAATACAAAAACAGACCTTAAGGAGGTCTGTTTTCATGTAGGCGTTGTCGAAATCAACATTAGGAAGAAGTAACTGTTCATATCTCCTGAAAAATCGTTGTATGCATTTTGGTTGTGCACAATAATTTATGTTAAGCTTCAAGGGTGTGTAAATAACCATCAAGATAAAAAGACATTGTATTCATCACATCTGTTTTAAAATCTCGTTTAAACTCAAGCATATTATGGTTTTCTATAATAGTTATGACTTCATCAGATAAGGTGGCAGTAAGCTTGCATCCAGTGATAATAGCTGCTTCAGCTTGAAAAATATCCATCACTTGCGCCTCATTGATCACATCATTTTGACAAAGTAAGTCTGTCATTTCCGTTAGCTTTTGAAATAACATCATTTTTGATTGAAGCATGGTGTCAGAGTCTACGTTTCTTTCCAAAACAGAAGTGCGAATTGCTTCTAATCTGATGTACATATGATTTTTATCAATGATTTCTTCCAATTCCTTCAGAAAAAGATGTTTGATATCCTGAAGGTTTTTAATTTGTGTTTCAGAAATAATCTCAATGAATCGCTCTAGTCTCTTTACATATTCCCGGCATAATAGCTGGAAGAACAGCGCTTCTTTCGTTTTGAAATAAACAAATAATATGCCTTTAGACAGCTTCGTTTCTTTGGCGATATCTGACATTTTGATTTGGTTATATTCATGTGTTTCAAAAAGCTCTGCTGCTTTATCTAAAATCGCTTGAGCTCTTAGAGCCTTAGCTTCATCTGTCATCGCTCTTTTCATTATTTTTCAACCTCCATTTCAAAGGATCATTTTGATTTGGAGTCAGACAAAGTGATATATAAGGAAGCATGTGATTAGCTGAATCTTTTAATGATCTTGTCAAACGTACGATCACCAAGAAGATTCTTCATAAACACCATAGGTTTAGCACCAAACCCAACCAAATAGCGCGTTTTAGGTTTCGTTACAGTGACAGCTTTTACAATTGTATTTGCAATGACTTCTGGTTTTGTTAAATTACTTCCTGAATAAGTTTTTACCATGTTGTCTGCTGATTTGTTGGCAGCTTCTTTATAAGCTCCTTTTGCAGAAGCGGTTCTAAGTTTTTCTGCTGCAATGACTCCCCAGTCGGTTGCAATCCCGCCAGGTTCCACAACTATGACATCAATACCAAATGGTTCAACTTCTAACCGTAAGCAATCAGAAAAACCTTCTACTGCAAATTTTGTAGCGTGATACCATGCGCCAAATGATGTCCACACTTTACCACCCATAGAAGAGATATTAATGATCTTTCCATATTTGTTTTGTCTCATACTTGGCAGAACAAGCTGCGTCATTCTGGCAAGTCCAAACAGGTTTACTTCTACTTGTCTTCGAGCTTCTTCCATAGATACATCTTCAACCGCACCATATGAGCCGTAGCCCGCATTATTGACAAGCACGTCGATTCTTCCTTCTTTGTCCAAAATCTCACGTACACAGTTTACCATAGACTCTTCATCGGTGACATCAAGTGACATGGTGTTAATTCCTTGATTGGTGAGGTCTTCCATCATTTCTTTTCGACGAGCAGCACCATAAACAATGAAACCTTTCTTATTTAATTCAATTGCTGTGGACTTTCCAATTCCTGCTGATGCACCTGTGATAAGAGCGACTTTTTTACTCATTTGTAATTCCTCCTTTTGGTGACCTTGGGTCATTTATAAATGACTTGAGGTCAATTATAAATGACTGTTAGTCAATTGTAAAGGAGGGATATTATTGTGTTTTATCATTTGGTTTTATGGTCAAATTTATGACCTCTTTAAGAGTACAAAAAGGTGTTTTTTATGATCTAACCATCATTGTCCTGGGTATCTGGTGGTGACCCGCCATGTTAAAAATACGAATGATATACTTATATCAATTAATATTGGGAGGTATGCCCCTTGAAATCGTTCTGGGAGAAAGAAGAAGAGAGTCCTTTCACGTTAGAAAAAATAGATGAGGCAAAAATTCGTGAAGCAGAGGCAGCACTTGGTGTCACTTTACCTGATACATATAAAAAGCTCATTTTAGAATGGAATGGTGGTTTTACAGTTCGTAATGCTTTTCCAACCGAACGGCCGAATTCATGGGCAGAGGATCATGTTCAATTCGACCATCTAAGAGGAATCGCCAAAGATGATGGAATTATGAATAGCGCTCAGTTAAGTGATGAATTGGAGCTGCCCGAGGGACTTATTTTCATCAGCGGAGAAGAAGATACATGGATCGCAATAGATTACCGAGAAACGAAAGAACATCCTCCTATTCACTATTTCGATTTAGAGCTGGAAGTAGATTTTAAGCTGGCAGATAGTTTCGATGAATTTGTTGAGCGATTATATACAGCTGACGACGCCATGGTTGAAGTAATAGAGATTGAGGAGGAAGCTTCGGATTTATATATCAGTAAAGAAGAGCTTGAACACATTTTTGAGAGAGGAGACCTTCGTCAGCAGAATCTCTTCAAAATAGCGCATTATCCGATGGAAGACATTGAAGAGATCGCATGGTTTTTCTTGCGCATGAAACAGTGCATCAAACAGATAAAAGATCAACATGTCTTGTATGAAACAGCTACTGCTATTCACTCCAACCTTCTGTTAAACCCAGATATGCCAAGGAATGACTGTATTAAACAAGAGCTGCAAGAAATGGCTGAATTTCTAGAAAATAGTGGAGATCCTAATATCGCCTTTTTGGGAGGGGACATTCATCCAGTGAAAAAACGATAGTGAAAGAAAAAAAGCCCCCAAAAAGGGCTTTTTTTAATCTAATTCATGAAAAAACTGTTTGAGTTGATCAATGAAAACGGATTTGGATTTTCCCTTTTTATAGATAAACTCAATATTGATGTTGAAATTGATAGATGGATCGATAGAAATTTGTTTTAATGTTCCTTGTTTTACTTCATTTCTAACACAATGATGAGGAAGAAACGATAGTCCCATCCCTTGCAGCACCAAATTTTTTGCAGTTTCCATATGATCAACCTCAATGGAAATGTTCGGTGTGATGTTGTTTTTTTGAAATAATCGGTGGAGCATCAACCAATCAAATGACCCATAGTCAAAGAAAATAAAAGGTTGTTCTTCTAGTTCATTCATATTGATGTTGTCATGGCTGGCAAGAGGGTGATGAGTTGGGACGAACAGCCCGATTGGATCGCTGAAAATCGGGATTGATTCAATTTGAGGATGTGTTTCAGTCCTGACAATGCCAAAGTCTACTTGGTTGTTAATCACTTTTTGGACAACATCCTTTGAATGTCCTGTTACAATTTTCACTTTCAGGTTTTCGTATTTTTCTTTTAGGGCGGGCAATATGTTAGGCAATAGATTATTGGAAATAGAGGAAGCGCATCCAATCGTCAATTCATAAGGGATCATCGTTTGTTTGAGACTATGCTTTGCTTCTTGATAAGAATGGAGAATCTTTTTGGCATGAGGGTAAAACTGTTCACCTTTTTCCGTCAGAGATAATTTATTTCTCTGTCTATCAAATAATTTCAGATCTAATTCTTTTTCTAACGATTGAATACGTGCCGAAACAGAAGGCTGGGTTAAATACAGTGCTTCTGCAGCTTTATTGATACTGCCTAGCTGGCATACATAAATAAACGCTTCTATATTCTCAATATTCATGTTATCCCCTTATATGACGTTCTTTAAATGTTTAGCTTTTCAAGCTCATACACTAATTTTACAGCTTCTTTCGCCAAAATGACAGTAGGATCAATCACTTTCACAGCTTTGGTTGACCTTAGAACTAAAGGAATTTCTGTACAGCCGGCAATGATGGCTTCTGCTCCTTGATTGATTAAAATTTCTGCAGCTAACGCCAGTTCACTTTCGCCTTTACTCAATTTCCCTGCTTTCACGGCATAAATCCCATTCATCACGTTTTTCTGAAGATTTTCACTAGGAGTCATGACATCAATCTTGTGATGGGCACAAGCCTTTTGATAGAGCTGGGTTTTTAATGTGCCATCAGTACATAGTAAGCCCACAGACGTATAGTGATGTTTGTTCAGGTGCTTTGCGGTTTCTAATGGCATATTCATGATAGGGATATGAGTGGATTGTTGTACGTTTTCTAAAAAGAAGTGAGCGGTATTGCATGCAATCAGAATAAAGTCCGCTCCTGCGCGTTCTAATCTTTTAGCTGATGCAATCATATATTCTGTAGGATCTTCGCCTTTCCCAAATATGGCATTGGTTCTATCAGGGATTTGCGGATAATTATCAGCAATCACATGGAGATGATCCTGATCTTTAATAGCTGGTGTATGAGAGATGATTTTTTTCATCAGATCAATCGTCGCTAAAGGGCCCATACCGCCCATAATCCCAATCGTTGTAGACATCACTATCACCACATTTCATTTTTTTCTATTATAAAAAAAGAAAGCATGCTGAGCGTTATAGAAAAGTTCTATTTGTATATAGAAGGTTTTATCAAAAGCGTCTTTTATTTTCTTCTTTATCTGTTTTGCGGTATGAGTTGCAATCTAATTAAAAAACATTAGAATAAAGAAAAATTGATAAAGGAGCAGCCATATGAATTTCAATTTGAATGAAGCTTTAGATATGTTGAGTCGAACTCCTCGTACATTAGAAAGTCTTTTGTCAGGTTTATCGAAGGATTGGCTTCACAGTCGTGAAGGGGAGGGAACGTGGAATCCCGTTGAAGTCATTGAACATTTGATTGAAGCAGAGAAATTCAACTGGATTCCCCGATTAAATGTCATTCTTGCTGATGGAGAGAATACCCCATTTCCTGCATTTGACCGCTACGCCCATTTGAATCAAACTGAAAGACAGATAGAACAAGCACTAGCGGAGTTTCATCATGTGCGGATGGAGAATGTGGCATACATTCAGCGTATGACACATTCAAGTCTTGATCTAGAGAAAAAGAGCGTCCATCCAGAATTCGGCGTCGTGCAAGTGAGCGAATTACTTTCTGCGTGGGTTGTCCATGATTTCACCCATATTTCCCAAATTGTTCGGGTCATGGCGGAACGATATCGAACCGATGTAGGACCTTGGAGCGCTTATTTAGGGATTTTGAATAGGAAATAAATGATTAATGACGCTTCGCGGCCCACTCGGATTGAAGAATCGCATATTGATACTCATCGACCCAATGTCCTTTTGACATATAATTTTGTAGCAAATGTCCTTCGCGTCTCATGTCTAAACGTTCCAGCACTCGAATAGATTTTTCGTTTCGTACATCTGTAAAGGCAATGATTTTATGCTTGTTCAGTGTAGTGAAAATATATTCGATCATTGAATTCAAGGCTTCATGAATATAGCCCTTTCCTTGAAATTCAGGCGCTAGGGTAAATCCTATTTCAACGATTCTAGGCTCGCTGCCGAGTGTATGAATGGCGCAATCTCCTATCAACTGATTGGATTCAGATAAGGCAATCGCGTATTGAAACCACGTCCCTGGTTGATTAGGTTGTTGCGTCATTTGGTGTTGAACAAATGATTCAGCGTCTTCGTGCGTGTAGTTTTCCCAAGATTGAAATGTGGCAATAGAGGGATTTGATCGGTATTGATAAAATGCTTCAATATCCTGCTGATCAAACTGACGAATCACAACCCGGTTTGTTCTTGTAAATATGCTGTTTGCATTCTTCATGTGTTACCCTCACTTTTTAGTTTGTTCTTGATTTAAAAAAGTCTATTAGCCATTCAGATAGCTGTTTTTGCGCTTTGGTCACAAATCGATCGGCATAATACGTTAATTCAAGATGCCGAACAGGAGCAGGGGCAGAAATAGGGATAGAGACAATATTAGGCCATGCTGAATGTTGCTTTAACAGCCCTCTTGGCTGGATGGTGGCGCCGATACCGGCTTCAACCAGCTGCAATAATGAAGTGGCAGACCCAACATCCATGACCGTGTCCAATTCAAAACCGTGTTCTTTACATACGTCATCGACCAAATCTCTTCCTAGATAGCCTTTTGGATACATGACCAGTGCATGTTTTGTCAGCTCTTTTAGCGTCACTTCACGCCTTTTTGCCAGTTCACTGTCTGAATGAACAAACAATTCGTAGGGCTCATCGCCAAGTGGAATTTGAATCAGTCGTTTATCCGCAGGCCCGCGCAGCCCAATTCCGATATCGACTTTATGTGAGAGCACCTCGTCACGAACAAAGATGGTCGAAAAAGCCTTTAGGTTGATCTCTGGATACAGCGTTTTAAATTCTACAAAAAGCGGAACAAGCTGAAAGTCAAGATCAGAGGGGAGGACGGCAAGCCGAACAGTGCCCCGCTGTTCAGATAACAGTTCTTTCATAGCATTTTTGGCATCTCGTTCAGCCTGAAGCATTTTCATGCCATATTGATAAAGAAGCGTACCAGCTTCAGTTGCAACTACTTTTTTACCGATTCGGTCAAAAAGCGGCATCCCAACTTCAGCTTCAAGCAGCTGAATCTGTTGGCTTAATGTAGGCTGTGATATACCTAGTTGCTCTGCAGCCTTTGTGAAATGTAAATGATCGAATACAGCCATAAAATAGGTAATGTGACGAGTATCCATATGCCATCCTTTCATTAATGATAGTATTTTCCTATCATCATAATACGAATTATTGTATTGATCAATGAATGAAGCGGATTTATACTCATAGTAACCTCAACAAGATGAGAGAGGAAGAAGAGTATTGATAAAAAAAATATTTTATTTAGCTGCTTTATTTTTAGCTGCCTTAAACTTGCGCCCAATCATTACATCCGTAGCTTCTATGATGAGCATGATTCAATCAGACCTTGGCGTTAGTGCACTCACGGCAAGTCTTTTAACCACTTTGCCGGTCTTGTGCATGGGAGTGTTTGCCCCTGTAGCAACGAAACTAAGCCGCCGGTTTGGATTAGAGAGAACTCTTTTTTTCTCGATTTTTCTTATCACAATTGCGACTGGACTGCGTGGTACAAGTCAAACGGTTACCATCCTTCTTACGACTGCTTTTGCAGGAGGAGTTGGAATTAGTTTTGCCGGACCATTGTTGTCTAGTTTTATTAAAAAGTATTTCCCGAAAAGTCCTGGGATTGTCAGTGTGTACTCTATATCGATGACAGTTGGAGCTGCACTTGCTTCGGGCTTGACCATTCCGATTTACCTTCGCAGTGAGCATAACCTTCCACTTGCGTTATCCTGCTGGGCGGTTTTAGGCGTTATTGCACTGATTTTATGGCTCGGTCTAGCTCGTCAAAACCAACAAGCGGATCATGCAGATGTGCCGCTGAGATTACCGCTGCGAAACAAAAAAGCCATTCAATTCACCTTGTTCTTTGGCTTTATGTCTAGCATGTTCTATTCGTTAACAGCGTGGATTTCACCCATTGCGCTTGATTTTGGGAATAGTCCGCAGTATGCCGCCATGCTGCTTACGATATTTACACTCATTCAGATTCCGGTGGCATTACTCGTTCCAAACATCGTCAATCGTCTAGGAAAGCCGAAATTATTTCTGATCTTATGCAGTTTGTCAGAGCTGATTGGCCTCATATTCCTTCTATTGCCAATGCCGATCCTGCCAGCTGTTATTTTTCTAGGGATTGGAGCAGGTGGATTATTTCCTTTGGCGCTTATGTTGCCTATTATTGAAACGCGTACGCCAGAAGAAGCCGGTACATGGTCAGCGATGTCACAGATGGGCGGGTACATCATGGGAGGATTTGGTCCATTTTTAATCGGTTTGATTTTCGATATCAGCGGACATTTTCAAGCTGCTATTTTCGCAATGCTCGCCATCGTGATGCTGATGATTGGTGTTCAGTTATCTATGAAGTTAGGGGGAAAACGTGAAGAAGGATCCAGCTCATAATTTTACTCGCTGGAAGCATTTCGGTCATTATGTCTAGAGGCTGCCCTATTTAATTGGAAATTGGAGGGATTCACATGCTTATACGAGAAGCAAAAACGATCGACTATCCACAATTAAGAGACATTTATTTCGAATCCCGCCGGCAAAGTTTTCACTGGCTCCATACGGAAGAAATAAATCTGCATGATTTTGATCAGGATACCCAGGAGGAACAAATTTTTTTAGTCGAGAAGAACAATAAAATCCTTGGTTTCATTTCTCTCTATGTACCAGATCGTTTTATTCATCTCTTGTTTGTCCATCCAAATGCGGCTGGTCAAGGGGCTGGAGATCTATTGCTTCAACATGCTATAGAAGTTCTAGGAACACCGGTCACCCTCAAATGCGTCTCCGAAAATCACAAGGCTTTATCTTTCTATCACAAAAGAGGTTGGAAAGCAGTGGTAGAAGAAGGAGAACCGGGGGCGGAATACTGGGTTCTTGTTTATGAAGAAAGATCATTTATGTTTTAGCTCCTTTACAAGGGGCTTTTTTGCGGTTTATTTTCGGTGTCGAAAGGTTTATGAAATGATAATATATGTCATTATAGGGAAAATAGAGGGAGGAGTAGGGGTGGATGAAAAAAGTACTTTCTTCTCACGTCGGCTTGAAAATCAATGAATGGTATTATCATATTCAAAGATTTAATGTTCCTGATGCCGAGGCGTATAAAGAAGAAATCAAATCGATGCTTGATGATATGGAAGAAAATCAGGATTTATTATTATATTTCTCACTCATGGAGTTCAGACATAAATTAATGCTAGATTACTTGGATCCTTTAGAAAATGGGAAAGAACGAGCGAACTTCAGGGAACTTGCAGTGAAGATAAAAAAAGATCAAGAGAAATTAACAGGATTGCTAGAATATTACTTCAATTTTTTCTACGGCATGTATGAATTTGAGAACTACGAATACTTAAATGCGATTACCTTCTATAAGCGGGCAGAAAAAAAGTTAACCCTTGTAAGTGACGATATTGAACGTGCCGAGTTCAATTACAAAATGGCTGAAATCTATTACCACATGAAACAAACCCACATGTCCATGCACCATATCGCACAGGCGATAGAATGTTACCGAGAAAAAGATACATACACAGTTAGAGAAATTCAATGTTCTTTTGTCATTGGCTTAAACTATATCGATATGGGCTGTCCCGAAAAAGCCATTCCACATTTTGAACGCGCACTAGAACAAGTTGCCGATCACTCAACAAAAAGATTAGAAGGGTCAGCGCTCTATAATTTAGGGTTGAGCTATTTTCATCATGGTGACCTAGCACAAGCAATTATTCACTTTAATGACTCGATTCGAGCATTTAAAGAGCGGGGCTACGAGCATTTAAATCGGATTTTAGACCCTCTCGTGATGTTGTCAAAAGCCTATTTTAAAAAGAACGAACAGGATTTAGGTACGTATGCTTTGCATAGCGGAATAGAACTATCTGAAAAACTGAAAGATCATGTGCTGTTACGTATCTTTACGTTTTTAAAATCACTATACGTTGACAACAATTTTGAACAACTAGAACAAATTTCAGAATGGTTAGAGATGAAGTCCATGTATCCTGACCTTGAAGACTTAGCAAAAGATGCCGCAAAATATTATAATGAATTGGGAGATAAAGACAAGGCAATGCTGTTTTATGAAAAAATTCTTTATTTCCAAGTTCAAGTAAAGCGGGGTGACTGTCTATATGAAATTTAAAACTGTATCCATTGTATTCGTGGTGATGAGTGTGATAAGTGTTGTGAGTTATTTCACATCTGAAGTTACAGCAAGTCATGATGAAGCTAGGAGAGGTCATACAGCAAGTATCGGTTATTCTGCTTAGTAAAAGGCCCTTAAAGGGCTTTTTACTTTAAAATGGAATTTATGCAATGGATAAAGTATATTTTTCACATAAAATATACTGAGGAGGAAGTAAAATGACAATGTTAAAATCCAAATTATTTCGAAGGATTTTCATTATATTCTTTGCTTTAACCTTTATGATTAGCCTGTTAAATATGGCTGTATTTCCAGGGACGCCAGTGTCTTATTATGTTGGTCTGATTTGTAAGATGTTGTTAATCAGTTTGTTAAATGGTATGTTTTTCGGCACAATCTTCTATTTGATTGTCACCTTTCTTATCGCTAAAGATTTTAATCAAAATCAATAGTTAGCAAAGCATTCATGAATCTAACATTCTGATTGGAAGGCAGGCAGTATAAGCCGATACTAGAACAACAAAGATTCAAAAGTTCTCAAGTCTCATTTTTCATTCGCAAAACTCCACTATAAACTCATTCAAAATTTGAATTGCCAATGTTAAATTTCTCTTTCACCTTTATATCGATTCAATGTTGTTAATAATATGAGAATAGCTAGAAAAGTGTACCACATGAAAAATAATTACTAGGGGGAATCACCATTTCATGTGAGGCCTCTAAGTAAGTGAAGTGAAAAAATCTGCCCTAATAAAGGGGCAGATTTTTTTGCATTTTTACATTATTCGTAAACATAACAAGTGCCGCTTATAACAGTGACACATTCATAAGTATTAGAGTAAGACTTACCATTCGAATCTCTAAAGAAAACGGTAACGGTTGCTACTCCACTGCTATTGTAGCCATTCCATTGATATTGATAGCCATCATACTTGTCCCTAATAGGGATTAAATTCGAAGCGGCATCAGCAGGAATTGCAGAGAACATTAAAGCACCAGTGAAGAGAGTAGCTCCCACTATTTTTTTCATTTTTCCCTTAAACATTAAAACATCTCCCTTTTCCTTATTTTTCTATTAAACCAATGTTTAACAGATTCTTATAAGAATAGCACGTCTAGTAGGAGAAAAATGTCAAAAAATGTCTAAATAAATAAAAATTCAAAAAATATACATATTTAGGAATTATTTGTTTTTGGCATGATTGAATGTTTTTTCCTAAAAATGAATAAAGATAGACTACGCATAAAAGCGAACATGGATAAAGGGATGATTAAATTGATTAGGAGGAGAAATACATGCAAAAGCTTTGCAGGGAAGTCTGGATCGAAGTCAATCTTGATGCGATAAAAAGGAATATCGAAGCGATTCAAGCGCATATTCCAAGAAAAAGTAAGATCATGGCTGTCGTGAAGGCGAATGCTTATGGACACGGTTCAGTGGAGGTAGCACGGCAGGCACTAGAAAGCGGTGCGACAGAACTTGCAGTTGCTAGCTTAGAGGAAGGCATTGTGCTGCGAAGAGCAAAAATTGAAGCGCCGATTTTGGTTCTTGGATTTACACCGCTCGATTGTGTGAAAAGGGCCGCAGCCTGGAGAATTGATCTCTCCGGCCTTCGAGAAGACTGGATTGCTCAAGCAAATGAGATCTTAGCGGAAGAAGAAAGCCAGCGCCGGCTTGGGATTCATGTCAATGTTGACACGGGGATGGGGCGATTAGGTGTACGGACAAAGGAAGAGCTGTTAGCGGTGGTGAAGGCGCTTGAAAAGAGTGAAAACCTGAGGTGGGATGGAATATTTACGCATTTCTCCACTGCGGATGAGCCTGACCCTGATTTCACGTTGCTGCAGCACAGCATCTTCATTGATTTTCTTCGGTTTTTGAAAGAAGAAGGGATCAAACTGCCGACCGTACATATGAACAATACAGCTGCTTCGATTGCGTTTCCTGAATTTAGCGCCGATATGATCCGGCTTGGTATCGGACTTTATGGATTGTATCCCTCGCAATACATTGAAAGCTTAGACGCTGTTCAGTTAGAGCCCGCTCTCAGTTTAAAAGCAAGGATTGCGTTCGTGAAGAAAATGGTGACAAAGCCAAGAACCGTCAGCTATGGGGCAACCTATGTGGCAAAGCCTGACGAAGTCATTGCGACCATACCGATTGGTTATGCAGATGGGTACTCACGTGCTTTATCCAATCGAGGGTTTATGCTTTTCCGCGGAGAAAGAATGCCGATTGCTGGCAGAGTCACAATGGATATGACGATGATCAGCTTAGGAGAGATGAAAGCAAAGCAAGGCGAGGAAGTCGTCATTTATGGCCGTCAAAAGGGCGGAGAAATTTCTGTTGATGAAATTGCTGAAATGCTCAATACGATTAACTATGAAGTCATTGCAACATTAAGCCGCCGTGTTCCAAGGTTTTATCGTCGAGGCGGGAAGATTATTAAAATATCGACGCCGGTGATGTATGTGTGAAGGTAAGGACAGCATGAAAGTCCAAAAATCCCCCTTTATATGGAAAGGGGGATTTTGAGTTTCACGTCTTATTTCGGCTTAAGCTCGATACTCTTTATCTAAAATAAGAATTGGTTTAATCGTAGATCCATTTTTAGAATCTTCAAAAGCTTGTTCAATCTCTTCTAATTCGTAGAATTTTGCTAGTTTCTCAACTGGGAATTGTCCATTTTTAAAGAACTTGACTAGTTTAGGAATGAATAGTTGAGGAACGGCATCGCCTTCTATCACACCTTTTAGCGTGAGTGCATTGAGCATGAGATCATTGGTCACATTAAACGTTAAATCGCGCTTTCCTACTGCTACTGTTGCACAAGTTCCTTTGACACGCAGGCAGTGAAGGGCAGCTAGCGTGACTTCTGGTACTCCAGTTGTTTCAAATGAGTAATGTGCTCCTTTTCCTTCTGTGATTTCCTTAACTTTTTCAGCTGGATTCTCATGTTTACTGTTGATGACATGTGTTGCACCTAATTCTTTTGCTAGCTCAAGGCGGCTATCATGGATATCAACGGCAATAATCGGATCACAGCCTGCAATTTTTGCTGCCATTAACCCACTTAAACCAACAGCGCCTGTACCGAACACAACAAAGCTTGTACCTGGAGCTGGAGCAAGTGAATTTAAGACAGTACCGCTCCCAGTCATTAAGCCGCAACCGAATGGTCCTAAATAACGTAAATCAGTTTCTTTGTCTACTTTCACCACATTTTTCTCATCAACCGTTGCATATGTACCAAATGACGATTGACCAAAAAATTGTGATACATCTTGATGATCATGTGTATGGATAGGCGTTTCATTATGTTTATTACGACCAGAAAAATTCAGTGGAATCATGTTTTCACATCCACCAGCGTTCCCGTCAAGACAATTATGGCAATGACCGCAATAAGCGAAACCAAGTACAACGTGGTCTCCTTCTTGAACGGTTGTGACATTAGAACCTGCTTTTACGACAATGCCAGAGCCCTCATGTCCTAATAAAGCAGGACGTGGGACAGGAAGCGTGCCATCTAATACAGTGGCATCCGTATGACAAACGCCAGATGCAACGATTTTGACAAGCACTTCATCTGCTTTTGGATCATCTAGTAATAATGTTTGTTTCTCGAAATCTTTTTCATTTGTTGTGACCATCGCTTGAATTTCCATATCATGTGCCCTCACTTTTTGTATAGTATGATATTCTGAAGAAGTTAGATCAAATGTCACAAAAAATTCATTTCTTTATGACTAAGTTGATTGTAGGACGAAAGATTTTTCGTTTCAATCAGCAAAAAAACTTATTTGTATAGGTTTTCAACACAAATGAATTTATGTATCTCTAATCAACATTTTTTAAAAAGTGTCTAAAGGAGGGGCCCATGATCAAAAAAGAGGATCGCCGTGTTGAGCGAACAAAAGAAACACTTCGTCAAACATTCAAAATACTAGTAAAAGAAAAAGGATATTCGCACGTAAAAGTGAAGGATATTGTGGAAAAGGCAAACTATAATCGGACGACGTTTTATGTGCATTATGAAAGTAAAGATGAATTAGCAGCAGATGTTATTCACCGGGAAATGGTCAATTTCGAATATGAATTTTGTAAGCCGACTCGTGAAAATCCACTGTTGGATTTAACTCGCATGAAACCAGAGGGCACCGATGTATTTCAATATATCGTTGAAAATCGCGACTATTATGATTTATTAGTGATGGAAGACCGAATTCCCCACATACAAGAACAATTGCTTAAGAAAATACAATATATCTTCCAAAATAGAATGTCATTTGTTAGTGATCAGTATGAAGAAATCAACGACAGTTATTTTGTCCAGTATCGTTCATACGGCATCTTTGGTTTTATCATTGAATGGATCAGAAATGACTACAATGCATCTCCCTCAGAAATGGCACGACGTATTATCAATTTATTATATATTCAATCCTCACTTATGATTCAGTTGAAAGATGAAGAAGCGATTATGAAAAGGTAATGTCAGATAAATTTGATATATGTAGAAAGATACTAATAGAAATAAGAGCGTCCTAAATTTATGACAGGCACAACGGCAAAAATTAAATTTTATTACAAATATGTCGATAAAAGGAGGGAAATTTAAGAGATGGAGGAAAGAAACGATGAAAAAAGGATTATTTTTAGTGCTTTTGACCATTTTTATGATGGTCACAATTCATCCGTTAAAAGCTCATGCAGCTGAGACAAATGGTTGGACGAAGCGAGCGGACTTACCGGAAGAGCGTATCGGAGCAAGTGTAGGTGTAGTTGACGGAAAAATATATGTATTCGGTGGAGCTAGCCAGCAGTCTAAGTTCAATGATTCAACATATATGTATGATCCTAAAACTGATTCGTGGACAGAAAAATCAGCGATGCCTAGGTCAAGAACAGGTGCTGCTTATGCGACAGTAGATAAAAAAATCTATGTCATTGGCGGTCTCTATGAAACGACTAAAACAGTTCATAGAACTATGGATGTTTATGATACAGAACTTGACCAATGGACAGAAGAACCGATTAAGATGCCTGATAAATTTATATATACATCCTATACAACAGGTGCCTTACGAGCTGTTACAGTTGGAGAAAAGATTTATATCGTATCCTCTTTATCATCCTATAAAGAAAACTTTTATTCCTATGATACGGTAAGTGGAGAGTGGGAATCTTTAGATAGTTCCCTATTAGTGAATCACCAAGGTAGAAGTATTTCAGAAATAAATGGGAAAATATATATTGCTGGTGGTGAGGCTAATGTTAGCCGAGGGAAAGATAAAGACATTTTAGAATATGATAGGTCGCTAGGGAAGTGGCAACGCTTAAAGGATGTGCAATTAAATTCTTTTGCCTATGAAGCTGCATATGCGACATATAATCATAAACTATTTATCATTGGTGGACAGCAAATTGGTGATAGATCTAGCAAATTATTAAAACAAGTTCAAATATTTGATCCACAAACTAGTCAAGTTAAAGATTCTTTATATGAAATCCCTGAAGGTAGAGTCGGATCTGTGGCAGTTATTGCTGATGATCAATTATATGTTATTGGTGGAAGAGACTATGCTGAATCAATTGGTAGTCATTCTGTCAAAAACAATTTTAAATCTGTTATCTCTATTCCATTAAAAGATCTGCAAAAAGTGTCAACGGATCAGGAGGAAACAAAACCAGGTGATGGCACAACAGAAGAACCGAAAGATCAGGACGGGACAAATCCAGGTGATGGCACAACAGAAGAACCGAGAGATCAGGACGGGACAAATCCAGGTGATGGCACAACAGAAGAACCGAAAGATCAGGACGGGACAAATCCAGGTGATGGCACAACAGAAGAGCCAAAAGATCAGGACGGAACAAAACCTGGTGATGGGTCAACCGAAGAACCGAAAGATCAGGATGGAACAAAGCCTGGGGAAGAATCAACAAAAGGTATACTTTCAATTACTATGATAAACGGACTGCAAAAGGATTATCTGCTCTCAATGAAAGAAATCAACAATTTTCTTAATTGGTATAAAGAAAGAAGCTTTGGAATCGGAATGAACTTTTATGAGATCAATGATGAACACAATAAAGGACCTTTCACAAGTAAGAAAGATTACGTGGTGTACCAAAATATCTTAATGTTTGATATCAAGCAATATTGATAAAATGAAAGCTGCTGATAATAGATTAGCAGCTTTTTATATTTTGTATTATTGTTAAAAATAGGATGAACATCATAAAAAAACAAGATATTTTTTTAAAAATCTGCTAAACATCCCATAACCACGTCCGATAATAGAATTGTCAGGGTTGTTAAGCCCTAGAATAAAGGACTTTTTTCAGACAAGGACGTCTGTCAGGTCCCACATACATGGAGGTAATAGGAAATGAGAATTAACCACAATATCGCAGCACTTAACACATTAAACCGTTTGTCTGCAAACAACGGTGCGAGCCAAAAGAACATGGAGAAACTTTCTTCTGGTCTTAAAATTAACCGTGCAGGAGATGACGCAGCAGGTCTTGCAATCTCTGAAAAAATGCGTGGACAAATCCGCGGATTAGAAATGGCTTCTAAAAACGCACAAGACGGTATCTCTCTTATCCAAACAGCTGAAGGTGCATTGACTGAAACTCATGCAATCCTTCAACGTATGCGTGAACTAACTGTTCAAGCAGGTAACACTGGTACTCAACAAACTGAAGATTTAACTGCTATTAAAGAGGAAATGGATGCATTAATCGAAGAGATTGATGGTATCTCTAACCGTACAGAATTTAACGGTAAAAAGTTACTTACTGGAGAATATGCAGTTAATACAACTACTCCTGCAGATCAAAAGGATTTGGTTTTCCAAATTGGTGCAAATGCTACGCAACAAATTAAAGTTAACATTGAAGCAATGTCTGCTGATGCACTTGGAACAGACGATACTTTAAATGTTTCTTCTTTAGATGTAACTAAATTTGCTACTAATGCACCTGATGTTGCAGCTGATGGCTATGATGCTCAATTAAAGATTGTTGACGATGCAATCAATCAAGTATCATCTCAACGTGCTAAACTTGGTGCAGTCCAAAACCGTCTAGAGCACACAATCAACAACCTTGGTGCTTCTGGTGAAAACTTAACAGCTGCTGAGTCTCGTATCCGTGACGTTGACATGGCGAAAGAAATGAGTGAGTTCACTAAGAACAACATTCTTTCTCAAGCTTCTCAAGCAATGCTTGCACAAGCGAACCAACAGCCACAAAACGTACTTCAATTACTACGTTAATGAAAGGCCCCTTAATGGGGCTTTTTTTTATGCTCTTTTTTCTTCGCTTTTTCTCCTTCTCTTCACTTGTGATTCTTTAATCCCTCTGTTAAATCATGAAAAACGACCTTTAAATTTGGCATACTCTAGCGAAACGATCATATTGAATGAGACTTTTCCCTTATTTATTCCTTTTTTGTTAAACATATTCCATTAAAGTTCGATAAATGGATTGTAAGGCTTACAGAAAAATTCTAATTTAGAACTTTTAGACATGGATGTCTAATTGGTTCAAACACATGGAGGTCATTTAATATGAGAATTAACCACAATATCGCAGCACTTAACACATTGAATCGTCTTTCTACTAACAACGGTTCAAGCCAAAAGAACATGGAGAAACTTTCTTCTGGTCTTCGCATTAATCGCGCAGGGGATGACGCAGCAGGTCTTGCGATCTCTGAAAAAATGAGAAGTCAAATCCGTGGTCTAGAAATGGCTACTAAAAACTCTCAAGATGGTATCTCTCTTATTCAAACGGCTGAAGGCGCATTGACTGAATCTCATGCGATACTTCAACGTATTCGTGAGCTTGTTGTTCAAGCTGGGAACACAGGTACACAGCAGGAAGAGGATTTGGCATCCATTCAAGATGAAATTTCAAACTTGCAAGATGAGATTACAAGTATTTCTACTCGTACAGAGTTTAACGGGAAGAAATTATTAGATGGAACTTATTCGTCTAAGGGTGCTGATGACGGTGGTGAGGCACAAAGCCTTGTATTCCAAATCGGTGCAAACGCAACACAACAAATTACACTTAACATCGAAAACATGGGTGCTTCAGTTTTAGGTACAGATGGGACGGCTGAAGGTGAAGATGGAGCCGGTTCTGTTGCTGGAATCGATGTGACAAAATTTATTAGTGCAAGTGGTGAAGATGGCGAGGAAGCTGCTGGATTTGATGCACAACTTGGTATTATTGAAACAGCTATTAAGCAAGTGTCTGCTCAGCGGTCTAAGCTTGGTGCAGTACAAAACCGTCTAGAGCACACAATCAACAACCTTAGCGCTTCTGCTGAAAACTTAACAGCTGCTGAGTCTCGTATTCGTGACGTTGATATGGCGAAAGAAATGAGTGAGTTCACAAAGAACAACATTCTTTCTCAAGCGTCTCAAGCAATGCTTGCACAAGCGAACCAACAGCCACAAAACGTACTTCAATTATTACGTTAATTAAAAGCCCCCTTTGAGGGGCTTTTTTTATGTTGATTTTAGCAACAGATGTAATTGAAAATCTGGAACAGCTTCATAGAAGAAAGCTCGATTTAATTCATCATTCTTTTGATCCCACCTCTGCCACCAGTTGCGGACCTCACCAGTGGAGTCAGCTTGAATCATGTCTTGCAGCTGCTCTAGGTTGATGATTTTTCTCGGTTCTATTAAGAATGAATGCATACGATGATACGCCTCAAGGCATTTAGGTTGTTTTGTTTGAACGGCATATTGTACATAATAATTGAAAAATTCTTGTACAAATGTCAGATGGGAAATGGGGGTTCCTTTTAACTCGACGCCTTCCCATGCCATATCTGCAATTGCACAGAGCCACCAGCCAAGCTCATTGGCGTGCTGCATTTGTTGTAAGGTATGCCGTTCAAAAGAAATAAGCCTATCTTCTTGTGCTTGTTTGAGCATACGCTCAAGTGTTTGTGCCTCAAGAGCTGCCTTTGTCATTCCCTGACCATGTATTGGATCTAATGTGCATAAGGCATCACCCATGACCAATAAGCCGCTTGGCCAATCTTCCATTTGTTCATAGTGGTTTCTGACACAAGCCGGAACTCTAAATCCTTTTGGTTTCGTATAGGGAATTAAATGAGTGATGGCTTCTGCTATAGAGGGATTGGTCAGCCTAGCGGTCTCTACATCAAACTGATTAGCGTCCGTTGTTGGATAATGAGAGCCGCCAGCTGCTGAGAGAAGAACCGCTACTAAATCATGATCTACTCGTTCAAACAGTCCTGTTGGAATTTTCTTATTTGGCTGTCCAACGATGACCATTGGTTCCAGATTCGGTGCCTCAGGTGGTATTTGGTAGTATCTCGTGCTATAGCCAAGAGACACGATTAGCTCATCTGTCTGCGGCAAGGTTCGTCCTGCGCTTTTCAGCCATTTTGGCAATTTAGACATTCTTCCAGACGTATCAATGACTAAGTCCGCACTTATTTTGTTGATGATTCCAGGCTTTATCCTCCGATCTTTGACCTGTAATCCACTCACTTTAGTCGTTTCTTCTTCAAAAAGAAGAGCGATCGCTTCATGTTTTTCTAAAAATTGAACACGATCCTCACGTAACATTCTTTGCATCAGCACCCACTCTAGCATGGCACGTCGTGTGACAGCTGTTTCTTCAGTATCGGTGAGTACTAACTCGCCATCTTTTGTCATAAAGCGAGATGTCTGATGCCATGTGTTGTACCCGCCCAATTCTAGTAATTCTTTTGTATAACCAGGAAATAGACGTTCCACTATTTGTTTGCCTAGTGGCAGCATTCTATGTGGATGAAAAGCTTGAGGCGTGCCAAGACGATTTTCAGGAGCGTCTGGCAATTCGTCCTTTTCAATGATCAATACTTCAAGGTAAAAACTTGATAAAACCTTTGCAGCGAGCATTCCCGTTATTCCGCCTCCGATGACGATCGCCCGCTCATACTTCATGGGTTGTGTCACAACATGCGCCTCCAGTGAATATATAAAATGGTTACATGACCATTTCATCATATGTTGATTTTCTAAGTATAGCAAATTCTCGTTTTTTTGAATATAGAAAGGAATTGGCATACTTTTTACTCGTAAATATGAAAAAAACTTCAATCTTGATCATTATTTTTAAAAAACAATAATCAAATTTAAGAGGAATGACCGATAAATACATTAAGGGGGTAGAGAAGATGGATATACTACAGAGTATTGTAACAGCAGCACCTTATATGATGAAGATTTTAAAAGATGAAGTGACGATGGGGGTCATTGATCGAGAAAAATTCTTGCTGTATTTGCCATCAAAAGATGTGGATTTTCAAATACGGACAGGAGATCCCATTAAACCAGATGATCAGAATATGAAAAATGCGCTTAGAGGCGAAACATCAAGTACATTTGTACCTGAATCGGTGTATGGGACGCCTTTAAATGCAATGGGATTGCCGATTTTCGATGAAAATCAACAAGTCATTGGTGCAATCGCTTTAGGTTTTCCGCTTAAAAATCAAATAGAGCTTGAGGCGTATATGGAGTCATTGAACGACATCATTCAAAGTATTCAAGAAAAAGTGCATGTGGTGGCGGCTCATTCAGAAGAGCTCTCTGCGACAAGTGAGGAAATGACATTCCAAACACAGCAAACACTTGAAAGCTCGAAAAAAACTTCAGATATTACAAAAATGATCAAAGGTATCTCTAAACAAACGAGTTTGCTAGGATTGAATGCTTCAATTGAAGCGGCCAGGGCAGGGAAAGAGGGGGCGGGTTTTAGTGTGGTAGCGAGCGAGGTTCAAAAACTCTCAAGCGAAACCTCACGTGCAACAGAAAACATAGAAAGCTCATTGCAAGGGATTTCCTCTAATATACATACGTTACTTGAGAGTATGGGCCATATGAAAGGGTCATCTTCAGAACAGGCTTTATTAGTGACGGAGTTTAGTGAAATTGTAGACAGGTTGACGACGGTTAGCAAAGAAATGAAAGAATTTATGCAAAAGGTGATGTCAACGTAAAAAACGAATCCAAAAAGGGTTCGTTTTTTTGCTGGCTCGTTATTTTCTATTTTTCTGATCAAAGCGATAATCGTATGTTTCACCTTTGACCACATTTAAAAACTCATGTCCAATTTGAACGAGCTGTGCATTTTCCCATTTGATCAGAGGATCTTTATCAGGGTACTTCCAGTAGATTGTTTTTTTGTGATGGGTGAGTTTGTTTTCAATTTCTGCTCTGACCGCATTCTCTTTTAGTTTTCCTCCGCTATGTCGATATGTGTTAATGGTATAGGTTCCATCAGGTGATGATATCGAGCGGATGAATGTTCCGTGAGACACGCCTTGAAGAGAGAAGCATTTCCAGTAAATAATTCCGGCGAAGCTAAGACATAAGATGGCAAGGATGATGGTGGTTTTCTTTTTAAACATGAATTCCTCCAGGTGTAGATCGCAATATTCTAATATATGAGAGAGATTACAAAAAGATTCATATAGTCCAAAAGTTCTATTCATTTCAATTATCGGTCATTTTTTCTCAACATTCAACAGTTAGCCCGTAAAGATAAGGAAAATTTAAGGATGCATTCAGATCACACTGGTTATTCGAAAACACTTTACAAAAGAATTTGCGATCAGTAGACTTATGCTCATATAGAGAAATGGGGCAGATGGAATGAATCAAATCATAGATACGTATCAAAATTATGAAGAGCTTTCCGCTCATGAAAGAAAAGGGATCGACTATCAGATTCTTCATCAGCGGAAAGGGGATCAGCTTCTCGTCCTGTCACCTCATGCGGGAGGAATTGAATCTGGCGTGAGCGAGCTGGTCCATGAAGTAGCAACCGATTATTCTATGTATTTATTCGAGGGCCTTAAAGTGAAAGGCAATCATGTTCTTCATATTACGAGCACACGTTTTGATGAGCCGATTTGTCTTTCTCAAGTGCATACACATCATTATACGTTTGCACTCCACGGCTATGGAGAAACAGACGTCCTACAAACTTTAGTTGGCGGTACCGACAGGGAAAAAGCTGCTGAAACAGTGAAGTGTCTCACACAAAATGGCTTCCATGCCTTACTTTTATCTGAATCGGATCAATTTGCTGGAACACATCCTCAAAATATTAATAATCAATGCCTCACAGGAAAAAGTGTTCAAATTGAAATTAGCCAAGCTCAGAGAAGAGCTTTCTTTCAAGACTTTAGGCGGAGCCGTAGGCGTGATACACAAACCGAACAATTTTATCAATACACAAATGTACTGAAACAAGTGTTAAGCCTTTATGAATAAACTTCTGACGTCACGTGTGCAGACGCTTTTGTTTGATACGCAACTTCATTTTCTGCGACCTTGCCTGCTCTCATTAAATAAGAAGTGAATTCTTTTTGAAATTGAATGCCGGCTCTTCGCTGTTCAAATAGAGCAAGCCGTTTTTCAGCAAAATCCCGAGTGACATGAAATGTTTGAGCAATATGCAAAATGGCTTGCTGCCTAAGGTTTGGGAGCGTCATTTGCAGCAGCATAAAAGTCGGAACACAAAAGTGATACATGAATTGTTTTGCTTGAAACTCTTGCAGTTCTCGAAAGAGCTTGTGCATGTTAAAATGGTTGCCTGTATGCTTCAGCACATGACAAAGCTCGTGGGCGAAATCCTGCCACTGTTCTTCTGACGATAAGGCTCTGTTTAAAATAATACTGTAAAGACCTTGATGTTTGATCATCATGCTGCCAGTATCCTCGTAGTGTACCCATACATGAAATTCAGCGGCGATCCTATGCATGTCTACATAGGCAGGACCGCTTATTTGCAGTTGAGTGTATAACCGTTTAATATCTTCTTCTAAATGGGTTAAAAAATAAGTCATGTCAAAACCTCCATACAAACGTATGTTCTATTTTTGCCGTAAAAGAAAAGTCCATATAGGACTAAATGGCTAATAAAGCTATCGCTTACTTTTTATATCGGCTTGTTTTTAACAATTTTAACATAAAATCAAAGAAAATTGGAAGTTTTTCCTGTTTTTTATTCTATTTTTTTATATTTTACAAAGATAAAACGGCGATTGAATTCAAATTTTACCATAGTCTTATGACGAAAACAAACAAATTTGTCTTACGTTTGCCACCGATTGATGAGCAAGATCAAACATCAATTTAACAAAAAGGAGTGCAAAACATGGTACAAATTTATCAAGATTTTATTCCAGTTGGAAACGGAAATCGGCCAGGATATGCTATGACGCCGCTTTATGTAACTGTGCATAACACAGCCAATACATCTAAGGGAGCTGACGCAAAAAATCACGCGGCATATGTCAAACGCTCAACAACAGAGGTAAGCTGGCACTTTACAGTGGATGACAAGGAAATTTTTCAGCATCTCCCTTTAAATGAAAATGGATGGCATGCTGGGGATGGACATGGAGATGGCAACCGAAAATCGATTGGCATTGAAATTTGTGAAAATGAGGATGGAAACTTTCAACAAGCTGTCAAACATGCCCAGTGGCTTATTCAAAAGCTTTTAAAAGAACATGGCATTCCATTAGCAAATGTGGTGACGCATCAGCATTGGTCAGGAAAAACATGTCCACGTCTGCTGCTAGCTACATGGGATGAATTTAAAAGAGGAATTGAGACTGCAGGTGATCCGGAAACGGTTATCACATATGTGGTGAAAAGCGGGGATACGCTAACGAGTATTGCCAAAGCCCATAGTGTCACAGTGAGTGATTTACAGACATGGAATCAGATTAGTGACCCGAACATGATTCGAGTTGGACAAGTTCTCAAGATTTATCATGCAGAAGAAAAGCTCAGTTATGAACTGCCGGATGGGGTGTTAAAGGTGACATCACCTCTGACAAAGGGGGAGCATGTACGTCTCGTCCAAAAAGCGCTTGCTGCTGTGTATTTTTATCCTGACAAAACAGCTGTAGATAAGGGCATTGATGGCGTTTATGGGGAAAAAACAGCCAATGCCGTCGCGCGATTTCAACTGATGAATGGTCTAACAAGTGATGGAGTATACGGTCCTAAAACAAAAGTGAAGTTGCTTCAACTATTAAATCAGTGAGTCTTTCTTTTTGACCGCTTGAATGAGGGCTTCACTTTTTTCATGCAATCGGCAGACATAAGGGGATGGCTTAAATTCAGCAAACTGAACATACCTTAATTGTTTAAGTTTCTTTTTCATATTGGCACCTCAATCGTTGCAGCAGTTGGTTTTATTGTATGCAAGTAGATGTGAAAACGGAAGTAGGACGCGGATGAAGTTCCGCGTCCTTTAGTGTAATCAAGCTTTTTTATTTTTATACTCATCTAGGAGCTGTTCATTCTTTTTGAAAATACGCTCCGTATGGGGACTTACTTTGTAATCAGCCATACTAATATGGCGCTTTTTCTTTAAAATCTTAAATGGGTTTTTCTTGCGATTGTTATTATCCCCTTGAAGTGCGTGTTCCATCTTCATCACCTTCCTCTTCGTCAGGCAAGATTAGGTCATAAATCGTTGTAAGTGAAGTCATTAATAAATAGTCGAATTCAGTGACAATTTCCTCAGAGGTCAGCTTAATCACAAAGTGTGCATCCGCTACTGAAAACGGGATGAGAACCAATTTGCCGAAATCATCGTAATACACTTCCTGCCTGTCAAGCTTTGCTTGAATGAGCGCTCTCTGATCAAGTGTCCGCAGCAGGTCATCTTTTTGCTCCTGCGTATCATAAGGACAAAGAACTGCTTGAATATTCATTTTTTCTGCAAAAGAATAGATCAGTCGTTCAATTCCCTCTATATAAGCTTCTATACTTCCATAATATACATGGATCGGTTCGTTTTTCAATAGGTATTGGTACGTTTTTAGTTTATTGAGGTAAGAATGAAGCAGGTCGTTATTTTGTTCTAGGAGTTGATGGGTGTCGGTTTCAAGTTCATGATTTCCGAGTTTTTTAATATAGGAGCTGAGGAAAATAAAGGCATCAGTTAATGCGAAAAAAACAGCAATAATCAGGTAGTGCATCCAATCGGTGAAGATTGAAGAAGGGTCATTTGTCCAGTACACAACAGCACCCGCTACATAAATCCAATACCACGTTTTACGAATCGCAAACATCTTTTCTTTTACTTTTTGTTCAAAGCGCCATACCGCAAATACATATACAGCAAGAGCACCTAGCAATAACCAAACAGTCAATTGAAAAAATAATAGCATGTTCTTCTCTCCCATAGACAGATGGATACTTATTTATTTCTATGGATATGTTTGGAAACCCTGCTTCATGAAAAAATGGCTTGCAGAAAAAGACCATTTGAGGATGCAAACAAATAAAAAAAGACCTGTTAGACAGGTCTTTTAAATTAAAGAATCGCATTTAACACAAAGTATATAAGTGCCCCTAGAGTTCCCGAAATCGGTAATGTGATCACCCAAGTGACAAGCATACGTTTTGCCGTACCCCAGTTAACTCCTTTTACTCTATGTGCAGAACCTACACCTAGAATAGAAGATGAGATCACGTGAGTGGTACTAACCGGTAAGTGAATAAATGTTGCACCGAAGATAATAGCTGCACCCGTTAAGTCTGCAGATACTCCGTTTACTGGACGAATCTTCATGATTTTACCGCCGACTGTTTTAATAATCTTCCAGCCGCCAATAGACGTACCTAGTCCCATTGCAAGCGCACAAGAGAATTGTACCCAGAAAGGAATGTCGTCTGTTGTATGCAAATTACCTGCAATTAAAGCCATCGTAATAATTCCCATCGCTTTTTGCGCATCGTTTGTTCCGTGGGTATACGATTGCAGTGCAGCCGTTAAAATTTGAACACGTCGGAATTGTTTATTTGTTTTTGCGAGATTGTTGTTTCGGAATATAATTTTGATAATGGTATACACGATATATCCCAAAACAAAAGCCAGGATAGGTGAAAGCAATAGTGCTTGAATGATTTTAATGAATCCCGAATAGTTTAAAGCGCCAAAACCAGCAGAGGCAATAACAGCTCCTGCAATTGACCCGATCAGTGCGTGTGAAGAACTACTCGGAATCCCGTAATACCAAGTAAGCAAGTTCCAAGTAATGGCTGCAATTAAAGCAGCCAAAATGACGACAGATCCGTTTTGAAGTGTAAAAGGATCTGCGATGTCTTTTGTAATGGACTTTGCCACACCTGTAAATGTCATTGCTCCTAAGAAGTTCATAAACGCTGCCATAATAATAGCATGTCTAGGCTTTAACGCCTTTGTTGAAACAGAAGTAGCAATGGCATTTGCTGTATCGTGGAATCCGTTAATGAAATCAAAAGCAAGTGCACAAATGACAATAAGTATGGTAAGGATGAGTAATGTATCCATGTTTAACTAACCCCGTTACGCATTCTTCATAATGATTGTTTCTAGATTGTTGGCAACACTTTGACAGGAATCTGCGATTTCTTCAAGTGTTTCGTAAATTTCTTTGTATTGAATGACCTTAATTGGATCTGTTTCTTTTCCAAACAAGTTCTTTAGTGATTTGCGGTGAAGATTGTCACAATTATGCTCAATCTCTTTAATTTTGATTGCGTGCGGATGAATATCTTTCAAGCGATTATCAGCCAGTAATTCAATAGTCGTTAAAATTTCTTTCGCACATTCTCTGATGTAGTGGCTGAATTTGTCGATATGTTCGTCAGAGCTTGTAATTGAATAAATTTCTAAAGTTGCTGAAAAATGCTCAATGCCGTCTAAAACATCGTCGAGGCTATTCGTCAATTGAAGAATGTCTTCACGTTCAATCGGTGTAATAAAGGCTTTGTTCAGCTCTTTAATCATGGTATGAACATGATTATCACCTTTTGTCTCATATTCCTTCAATGTGTCAGAAAATTCTTTCAGAGTGGTTTGATTTGTTACTTTATAGCTAACAAAATACTCAGCAGTTTCATCTAAATTTTTAGCAATTTCCGTTAACAAGACGGAAAACTTGTCTTTTTTCCTTTTTAACATGTAAAAACCCTCCATTGTATAAATGAGACAATGCACACATCAAATAATTATATATTCTTTTGTCGAAAAAAAACAGGTGTAGTCGAAAATTTCTTCACTTTTTCTATTTGATCTTATTCTGACCTAAAGATGTGATCTCAACTCACCTTTTTCAGAAAGGGGAAAAGAAAGCAAAAAAGCGGACCATTTTTGGCACCGCTTAAAAGTTAAGAAGCTGAATAAACAAGCTTAAATCGCTCACAAACAAGAAGCATATCTTCCTTAAATGTTAATCCGTACGGCTTAAGGGCTTCTGTGAAAAATTCTTCATGTTCTTTGTACCAATAGTCATATGAAAGATCGCCTTCACCTTCTGCTTTTGCAAATGATTCAGGAACCTCATTCATTGGCATGATATCTACTTGCGTGATCTCTATGATGGCTTTTGGTTCCTCCTGGCTGTCCAAAATGACCGCATATTGACCGGGTTTTGGAAGAGGCTCTTGTTCTTTTTCGTAAAAAAGGTATCCAGAACAAGTGGCTGTTTTTTTTCCTTGTTGTACAAGGTCAAGCAAGTGATCTGGATTTGCGCCAAATGCCCAAGCAGAAACAGAGGCGTGATCAGGAGTTTTTTCTGATTTTTCTTCCCAATAAGATTCCCAAAATAAAGTGCTTTTGTGGTTCATTCTTTTTCCCCCTTTGTTATGAGTTTATTATATCGTGAAGTTTCAAACTTGGAAAACGTATGTCTTTATTACTACGAGATGTGCATGTCATATGTTTTGAAAACATGTGTTTTGTTTGGCAGATATAGGATGATAGAATGAAAAATTTTGAAATTTTAGAATAATCTATTGTATTCTGGTCAAGAAGTCGGTAAGGTCAAAGTAAGAATATGGAAGGGGTGTTGTTCATGAAACGCATTTCTCTAACTGTTTTGTCCATATGTCTGTTTGTTTTCTCGTTTTTCCTGCCGGTCAGCCAAGTCACTGCAAACGAAACTCATGGGAATAAAGTAGCTGTTGGCAAAGATGGTATGGTGGCTACTGCACATCCGCTTGCATCGGAGATTGGTGCTGACGTATTGAAAAAAGGTGGGAACGCAGTGGATGCTGCTGTTGCCATTCAGTACGCACTTAACGTAACAGAGCCAATGATGTCTGGAATTGGCGGCGGCGGATTTATGATGGTTTATGATGGGAAGACAAAGGAAACATCCATCATCAACAGCAGAGAGCGAGCACCACAGGGCGCAACACCTGACATGTTTTTAACAGATGATGGAAAAGTGATTCCGTTTGCTGAGCGATCTACACATGGAAATGCGGTAGGTGTTCCAGGGACTGTAAAAGGTCTTGAAGCTGCATTAGATAAGTGGGGTACTCGTTCTATGAAGGAATTGATTGAGCCCTCCATTCAACTTGCAGAAGATGGTTTTGAAATTGATTCTGTCTTGGCAAAAGCGATTGATGATCACCAAGGAAAATTGAAAAAAACGGCCGCAGCGCCAATTTTTCTTCCAAATGATCAGCCGCTCGAAGAAGGAGATCTGCTTGTCCAGCCAGGTCTTGCAAAAACATTTAAACTCATTGCGAAAAAAGGAAGCAAAGCATTTTATGAAGGAAAAGTAGCAAAGGCACTTGCAAATACAGTTCAAGATTTTGGCGGGACGATGACTTCAAAAGATATCAAACGTTATGAAGTCAAGACTGACAAGCCAATCTGGGGAGACTATAAAGGATATCAGCTTGCAAGCATGCCTCCACCAAGCTCAGGCGGGGTGTTTATGCTACAAATTCTCAAAATACTTGACCATTTTAACCTGTCTCAGTATGACCCCAAATCATTCGAAAAATATCAGCTGCTTGCTGAAACAATGCACCTCTCCTATGCTGACCGAGCCGCATATGCCGGCGACCCCGAATTCGTAGATGTTCCACTAAAAGGACTACTAGACGATGATTACATTTCAGAAAGAGCCTCTCTCATTCAATTAGATCAAATGAATCGCAGCCCGAAAGAAGGAGATCCTTGGGCATATGAGGATGAGAAAAATCCATCCCCAATTGTTCCTCAGCCAGAAGATAAAACCATTGGTGAGACGACCCATTTTACTGTTGCAGATCAGTGGGGAAATGTTGTGTCATTTACAACAACCATTGAACAATTATTTGGTACAGGGATACTTGTTCCAGAGTATGGATTTTTCTTAAATAATGAACTGACTGATTTTGATGCAAGACCTGGTGGGGCAAATGAAGTCCAGCCTAATAAACGTCCATTATCAAGTATGACTCCGACGATCATTTTTAAAGATGGAGAGCCAGTCATGACTGTTGGGTCTCCTGGTGGAACGACGATTATTGCTTCTGTTTCACAGACGATTCTCAATTTACTTGAATATGACATGGAGCTTCAGGATGCGGTAGAAGAGCCGAGAATCTACACAAACAGCTTAACTTCGTATCGTTATGAAGTAGGTGTCCCTCTAGATGTAAGAACAAAGTTAAATGATATGGGTCACCAGTTTGGCAGTTCCCCTATTGATATAGGGAATGTGCAAGCTTTACTGATTGATCGAAAAGCAGGGACATTCACTGGAGTAGCTGATTCAACGAGAAATGGAACTGCTGTTGGTGTCAATCTAAAGGTAGCTGCAGATCAATAGCATTTCCCGGGAAAAGAAGCGCCTCATCAAGAAGGCGTTTCTTTTTTCATTAAAATAAAAACACAGTTGACACCTGTGAATAGTTTGAATAATATATAGACTAACATCAATCATACATAGCTGATCGGACAACCGAAGGCTCTTGGCATTGACGTACAGGACTTTTTTGTACTTCAATCGCTGAGAGCCTTTTTTGCGTATAGAACTGAAAACGGCAAGGTTGGTGTCACTATTCAATGTGAAAGGGAGCGGATAACATGAAAAAATGGATATGGATTTCTATTGCGATGACACTTTTCATCATCACAAGTGCTGCATGCTCAAATGCGAATGAAGCCTCAAATCAAAAGGGAAAGATTGAGCTGTTGAATGTGTCATACGATCCTACCCGTGAATTGTATCAGGAATACAATCAAGCCTTTCAGACTTATTGGAAAGACAAAACCGGTGAAGATGTGACGATACAGCAGTCTCATGGAGGATCAGGTAAGCAGGGGAGATCAATTATCGATGGACTCGAAGCAGACGTGGCTACACTTGCTCTTGGGTACGACATTGATGCCATTGCAGATCGAGGGCTACTTTCAAAGGATTGGCAAAAAGAATTTCCGAATCAGTCCACACCTTATACGTCTACTATTGTGTTTCTTGTGAAGAAAGGAAACCCCAAAAATATTAAAGACTGGGATGACTTGATTCAGCCAGGTGTATCTATCATCACACCTAATCCAAAAACGTCAGGTGGTGCAAGATGGAATTATTTAGCCGCATGGGCATATGCCGATAAAACCTTTCATGGGGATGAAGAAAAAACGAAGGATTTTGTGAAAAAGTTATATGAGCATGTCGAGGTGCTCGATTCAGGTGCTCGTGGCGCCACAACAACTTTTGTCGAGCGCGGTCTTGGTGACGTGTTAATTGCTTGGGAAAATGAAGCCTATTTAACACTGCATGAATTAGGCAAAGACAAATTTGAGATTGTCAGTCCCTCCATTAGTATTTTAGCAGAGCCGCCCGTTGCTGTTGTCGACCAAAATGTGAAACGAAAAGGAACAGAGAAAGTGGCAAAGGCTTATTTAGATTATTTGTATTCTAAAAAAGGACAGGAAATTGCGGCGAAAAACTATTATCGCCCAAGAAATCAAGAAGTGCTAAACAAATATAAAGATCAATTTAAAGAGATTGATATGGTGACCATTGATCAGGCATTTGGCGGATGGCGAAAGGCGCAGAAAAGATTTTTTGATGATGGCGGATTATTTGATCAAATATATAGCGGACAAAAATAGGGGGCGACGTGATGAAGAAAGGCTATGCTGCCGCCAATAAAAGAAAACGTGTATTGCCTGGATTCGGGCTGAGTCTCGGAGTGACACTTGTTTATGTCAGTGCGATTGTCGTGATTCCTTTATCTATGGTATTTATTTGGACGGCTTCATTAGGAGCAGAAGGAATTTGGAATGTCTTTAGTGATGCGCGGGTGCTAAAGTCGTTGCAGCTTACGGTTACGACTTCTTTTGCAGCTGCACTCATCAATGCAGGTTTCGGTGTACTGATCGCATGGGTTCTCACGCGGTACTCGTTTCCAGGAAAGAACATCCTGGATGCCCTCATTGATTTGCCGTTTGCTCTTCCAACGGCAGTGGCTGGCATCGCTTTGACGACTCTTTATTCTCCGAATGGGTGGATTGGGCAATTTTTGCATGTGAAGG
Source organism: Bacillus sp. iso_77 (assembly GCF_056173625.1). Lineage (NCBI taxonomy): Bacteria > Bacillati > Bacillota > Bacilli > Caryophanales > Bacillaceae > Bacillus > Bacillus sp. iso_77. The sequence continues at coordinate 1,207,782 of NZ_CM149683.1, forward strand.
TGGCATACACCCCGCTCGGTATTATTTTGGCACTGATTTTTATTGGCGTTCCATTTGTCATAAGAACGGTTCAACCGGTCATTGAGGGGCTTGAGCAGGAAGTGGAAGAGGCCGCAGCTATACTTGGTGCTACAAGAAAACAGACCTTTTTTCATGTACTGCTGCCTGCCTTGTTTCCAGCGGTGCTGACTGGATTTTCTCTTGCATTTGCAAGAGCACTCGGTGAATATGGCTCCGTTGTGTTTATAGCGGGAAATATTCCGTTTAAAACAGAGATTACACCACTGATGATCATGTCTAAGCTTGAGCAGTATGATTATCAAGGTGCCGCAGCCATTGCCTGTTTCATGCTGCTCTTATCATTTGTCATTTTGTTATTGATTCACGGATTGCAGTGGTTTGTCGAGCGGAAAAAACAAGTGGAAGTGAGGTGAGATGATTGGAAAGGGAGCTTATTAAAGAGCACCGCATCAAGTACAGGAGTCCTGTGACGGAATCAAAAGCGGTGAAGAGTATGTTGATTGGTGTGGTGTATGCTTTTTTGATTTTGTTTTTACTCATGCCGTTGATTGCTGTGTTTTCAAAGGCTTTTGAGAAAGGATGGAGTTCTTATCTTCTTGCCATCTCACATCCAGACACGCTTGCGGCAATTAAATTGACTGTTTTCATTGTGATGATCACATTGCCGCTTCAAATGATTTTTGGGGTCAGTGCTGCTTGGCTCATCACAAAATTTCATTTCCCGGGAAAACGTTTGTTAACGACTGTCATTGATCTTCCGTTTGCGGTGTCACCTGTCATTGCAGGACTTGTATTTGTACTTTTATTTGGTTCAAATGGACTTTTAGGACCGTGGCTTTTAGCAAATGGATGGAAAGTGATTTACTCTGTACCGGGGATGATTCTTGCGACCATCTTTGTGACATTTCCTTTTGTTGCGAGAGAGTTAATTCCGTTTATGCAAAATGAAGGCATTCATGAGGAAGAAGCATCGCTTACGCTTGGTGCCAGTGGATGGCAGACCTTTTTCCTTGTGACACTTCCAAATATAAAATGGGCCCTTTTTTACGGCGCCATTTTAGCAGGGGCTAGGGCAATTGGTGAATTTGGTGCAGTGTCGGTTGTATCCGGTCATATCCGCGGAATGACGAATACGATGCCGCTTCATATAGAAATTCTATACAACGAGTATCAATTCCAAGCGGCTTTTGCCGTGGCCTCTCTCATGGCATTTGTGGCGGTCATTACATTAATCATCAAGCAGATCATTCAGCAGATGGATCATAGGCTTGGCAAGCGTTCAAAATAAATGGAGGGATCAGCCTTGGGGATTACAGTGAAACAAATATCAAAGCAATTTGGGCAGACGAAGGTTTTGCAAAACGTGGATTTGACGATCGGAAATGGGGAATTGATTTCCTTACTTGGACCGTCTGGGTCAGGTAAGACGACTTTATTAAGAATTATTGCAGGGCTTGATGATGCGAATACAGGGCAAATCTTATTTGGAGAACAGGATTATACTTATATTCCAGTGCGAAAACGGCAAATTGGTTTTGTCTTTCAGCAATATGCGCTTTTTCGAAATATGACGGTATTTGATAATGTGGCTTATGGATTGAAGATGAAACCTAGAGGAGAAAGGTTGCCTAAAAAAGACATCAAAGAGCGGGTGCATGAGCTGCTGAAAGTCGTTCAATTAACGCAGTATGAACATCGTTATCCAGAGCAGCTGTCAGGTGGACAAAAGCAGCGTGTAGCACTCGCACGTGCACTTGCCGTCAAACCGAAAGCTCTTCTCTTAGATGAACCTTTTGGTGCACTAGATTCAAAGGTGAGAAAAGACTTAAGACATTGGCTGAAAAAAGTTCATCAAGAATTTCAAATGACGACCATCTTTGTGACGCATGATCAAGAAGAAGCGTTTGATATCGCTGATCGTGTTGTGGTGATGAATGAGGGCAGAATCGAAAAAATCGGCACAAAAAAAGAAATGACAGAGCAGACAGACAACCTTTTTGTAGCTGAATTTTTAGATATAGGAAGCCATATTTAACAAGAAGTTGATGTGATGTAATGAAAGAGATGCGGCAAAAAGCTGCATCTTTTTTTATAAAAATTTTCCTAGGAACATTGACTTATAATTTCGAATATTATAATATCTTTACAAAGGTAACAGTATTGAACATTTTATAACACATCTGTTTGTAAGCGCTTTATAAAAGGTTCTATTTTAAAATGTTCATTCTTTTTGTTACATGTGTTCATATTTATACCAAATGAAAGGGGTGGTTGTTTGAACAGCTTGTTTGAGTTAGATCAACAGCTGATTGAGCTGCAATACGATGCATCTTCAAGTGAGGAGGTGACTGCCTATTTAGCAGAAAGGTTAGAAACTGGAGGGTATATTAAATCGAGCTTTTTACCAGCAGTGCTTGAAAGAGAAAAAACATATCCGACCGGTCTTCCTCTTGCGACCTTTGGGGTAGCCATTCCCCATACAGATCCTGAACATGTAAACAAACCGGCGATCAGTGTAGCGACATTAAAGGAACCTGTTATTTTTCATAAGATGGGAAGCCCTCATGAGACAGTTCAAGCCAAAATTGTGTTCGTTCTGGCAATCTCTGAACCTAGTAAGCAGCTCGTGATGTTAGAGAAACTGATGACGCTTTTCAGAAAAGAAGAAGTAATGACAAGATTATCTCACATGACATCGTATGAAGAAGCCGTTGATGTACTTCAAAAAGAATTAAACCAATAGTTATTCAAGACATAATGTAAGCGCTTTATTTAAAATCAGGAGGTGGATGTATGATCAAGCAAGCCGTCGATTTCATCTTAGACTTAGGGCCAACAATTATGCTCCCAATTATTATGACGTTATTCGGTATGATTTTAAGGCAAGGATTTAAAAAATCCTTCCGTGCAGGTATTACCATCGGAATTGGATTTGTCGGGGTCAATCTTGTCATTAATTTACTTGTAAGCGGTCTTGGACCAGCAGCCAAAGCCATGGTCAATTCCCTTGGATTAAAGCTTGATATTTTAGATGTAGGTTGGCCGATTGGAGCCGCCATTTCATTTGGTACACCTGTTGCCCCTTTGATGATTCCTCTTGTGCTCTTGTTAAATGTCATTTTGCTGTCTGTTAACTTTACGAAAACATTGAATGTGGATATTTGGAATTTCTGGCATTTGATTTTCGCTGCTTCTGTTACTTACTACGCTTATCATAATATGTTCTTAGCTCTTGCCGTTGGTTTAATCGTTTCTGCGATTACACTAAAACTCGCCGATTGGACGGCACCGACGATTGAACACCATTTCGGATTAAAAGGCGTATCGATGGCTCATGCTGAAACGGTCAACTTCGCTCCGCTCATGTATGCGTCAAACCGCGTGATTGATAAAATCCCTGGTTTAAACAAAATTCATGCGGATCCAGAAACTTTGAAAAAACGTTTTGGCATCTTTGGTGAACCGCTTGTGATGGGTCTTATACTTGGTATCATTATTGGTCTTCTTGGGGGCTATGATGCAAAAGGTGTCATGACCCTTGGAATTCAAATGGCTGCAGTGCTTGTGTTAATGCCAAGAATGGTTGCTTTATTAATGGAAGGACTTATTCCAATCTCTGAGGGTGCTCGTTCTTATATTCAAAAGCGTTTCCCGGGAAAAAATGTCTATATTGGTTTGGATACAGCGATTGTCATTGGTCATCCAGCGAATATGGCTGTAGCCCTTTTGATGGTGCCAATCACCATTTTGCTCGCTGTCGTTCTTCCTTACAATGGTATGCTGCCGTTTGCAGACTTATCGGTTCTGCCATTTACAGTAGTATGGGCAGTAGCAGCCGCTCGTGGGAATATTATTCGCGGCCTCATTAACAGTATTTTTACCTTAATGATTGTCTTCTTCATTGCAACGAACCTTGCACCACTCGCCACAACAATGGGGAAAGCAGTTGGTTTCGACTTCCCAGAAGGGGCAAATATGATCTCTGGTATCGATCTTGGTTCACACGTCATTCCTTGGATCATGGTGAGACTTCTTGATCCGAGCAATCCTTACTTCATTGCAGCGATTGTCTGTGCACTGGCATATGCGCTTCTTTGGTACTGGGTGCGAAATGATATTAAAAAGCAGTATGCAAAAGAAATGGGCTTAGATCAGAAAGATCAATAAACGAGCTGGAGGGATTCTCATGGCAAAAAAAATATTAGTATCTTGCGGAACGGCAGTTGCTACGTCAACGGTTGTGGCAAAAAAGGTAGAAGAGACATTAAAGGAAAAAGGATACGATGTCATCGTTGAACAGTGTAAGGCATCTGAGGTTCCGCAGAAAGCAGAGGGTGCTGATTTAATTGTGACGACAACGCCTGTTAGTGATACAAAAGGAACGCCTGTGATTCAAACGTTATCTTTTTTAACGGGATTTGGCATTGAAGATGATATTGAAAAAATTATCGATCATATTAAGTGAACGATGATTGCGTGGAGGAGCTGCGAAAGCTCCTTCCATGTCATTTGAAAGGGGGAGCTCTCATGCAGCAGCATGCTTATAGCCGAACGTCTGCCATGTTTTCTATTTTCCTTCCGGCCTTGTTAATATGTGTGTTTTTTCTCTGGTCTCTTTATACGTTAATGTCGGCAGGACCTGAGCCATTAGCTGTGTTAGGTGTCTATACGCTGCCTATCCTTATGCTTTCTAGCATCACTGGCCTGAATCAGCCAACGAATATCATGATTAGTGAAGATGAGCTGAAAATAGGTGCTTTTGGCAGGTGGCACACATATGCCGTGTCCGATATTAAAGGAAAATTGTTTTTAAAACCATATCCTCATATCGGGAAAGTATATGTCAGAGTGGGACCTGCGCGAATATTTGGCGGACGCTACTGGATTTCAAGTGAGATGAGTGAGTACAAGCAGCTCGTTCAATCCTTGCAGAGTCTTGCGACATGTGATGAAAAGGAGGATGCGGCTAAATGAAATCAGCTGTCTTTTATTCTTCAGAGGACATTCGTTACGAGGAGCGTAAGCGGCCAGCCATTGGTGACGACGAAGTATTATTAAAAATGCGTGCCTGCGGGTTATGCGGGACGGATATTTATAAAGCGACACATGAGACGGTACCTCCTGGCACAGTGCTAGGGCATGAAATCGCTGGTGACATTATCGAAACAGGCCGTCACGTCACACATGTTCAAACGGGAGACAGGGTGTATGTAGCGCATCATGTCCCTTGTTTTACATGTGACTTTTGTCAAAGAGGATTTTATACAATGTGCCCGCAATTTGCAGCCACAAATGTAGAGCCGGGCGGTTTTTCGGAATATATTCGTGTTCCTGCTTTACATGTTAAGCATACAATGGGCAAGCTCCCACATGACGTCTCATATGAACAAGGAGCGATGGTCGAACCGGTTGCCTGCTGTCTTCACGGCTTTGAAAGGGCGCCCGTTCATCCTGGAGATTCGGTCTTGATTCTTGGAGCGGGGCAAATTGGCTGCATTCAATTACAGCTTGCCAAATATTATTTGGCTGGAAAAGTGATGATTACAGACGTAAATGAGAACAGGCTCCTTCAAGCAAGAAATCTTGGGGCGGACGTCGCTTTTCATCCAGCATCTGAGCCAGTAGAAAACCGCGTCATGAAAGAAACAGATGGAAAGGGAGCGGACCTTGTCATTATTTCTGTGGGGAGTAGTGCGCTTTTAAAAGAAGCATTTCAAGCTGTCGCAAGAGGCGGAACGATTTTGGTCTTTGCTCACTTTCCGAAAGGGGATGTCTCCATTCCAGCAGAACGTTTTTTCCATGATGAAGTGAAAGTAGTCGGAGCTTATTCCTCGCATCCATATCATTATCGTGAAGCGCTAGAGCTCTTAAAAGCGAAAGTCGTTCATACAGAAAAAATGGTGACGCATCGATATCCATTAAGTCAGCTTCGTCAGGCGATAGAATGCGCTAGGCATCCAGAAGGTGAAAGCGTCAAAATCATGATGTATCCAGATGAATGAGAATGTACGAGATGGAGAGAAAGAGAAGGTCTTTGGAAAAGGGCTTTGCCTTTCTCTTTTTTTCTGAAAAAAGATGAAAACGCTTAAAAAATAAACGGAAATGCTTGACTTCAATGAGAGTTAAACGTATGATAATTACAAATGTAACACATAAGAACAAATGTAAAGGGGAGAGAAGAAATGCAAAAACAAATCACTTTGCCTGAACAGATTAGTCATGAGAAATTAGCAGATTTATATAAACAAATGTGGTTAGTAAGATATTTTGATGAAAAGGTCGATCAATTCTTTGCTAAAGGATTAATCCATGGAACGACCCATTTATGTGTTGGACAGGAAGCATCGGCTGTTGGATCTATTGCTGTGTTAAAGGATGAAGATAAGATTGTCAGTACACACCGCGGACATGGTCACTGTATTGCAAAAGGTGCAGAGGTCAATAAAATGATGGCTGAACTGTTCGGACGTGAAACAGGTTACTGCAAAGGAAAAGGCGGTTCCATGCATATTGCCGACTTAGAAAAAGGAAACCTTGGGGCAAATGGAATTGTTGGCGGCGGTATTCCGCTTGCAACAGGTGCGGCGCTCACGTCCAAGATGAAAAAGGAAGGCTTTGTGGTCCTTTGTTTCTTCGGAGACGGCGCCACAAATGAAGGCAGCTTCCATGAAGCGCTGAATCTTGCTTCCATTTGGGATTTACCTGTTGTGTTTATTTGTGAAAACAACCAATACGGCATGTCTGGTCCTGTGAAAGAAATGATCAACATTGAAGACATCTCAACAAGAGCAGAAAGCTACGGAATGCCAGGGAAAACAGTTGATGGAAATGACATGGTTGAGATTATGAATACAGTTGATGAAGCGGTCAGCCGTGCAAGAGCTGGAGAAGGGCCATCACTCATTGAAATGAAAACGTATCGCTGGAAGGGTCACTCAAAGAGTGATGCGAAAAAATACCGTACACGTGAAGAAGAGACAGAATGGAGACAAAAAGACGGAATTAAACGCTTTAAGTCACTCTTAATGGAGCTAGATGTTCTGACAGAAGAGCAGGCTGCTCGTTTACAAGAAGAAGCGAAGCAAGAGATCGAGGCATCTGTTGAATTTGCGAAAAATAGTAAAGAACCATCAATTGACACACTATTAGAGGATGTATACGCCTAATTAGGAGGGGAATCACGTGACAAACACGACAGTGAGAGAGATTTCATATTTAGAAGCCGTTCGAGAAGCAATGAGTCAGGAAATGAGAAAAAATCAAGATGTCTTCATTTTAGGTGAAGATATCGGCGTATACGGTGGCGCATTTGGTGTCACGCGCGGGATGATCGAGGAATTCGGTCCAGAACGCGTCCGCAATACGCCGATTTCAGAGGCTGCCATCGCAGGAGGCGCAGTCGGAGCGGCTTTGACAGGGATGCGTCCGATTTTAGAACTACAATTCTCTGACTTTATTACAATTGCAATGGATCAGCTTGTAAACCAAGCAGCGAAAACACGTTACATGTTTGGCGGAAAAGGGAAAGTGCCGCTTGTTGTCAGAACACCAGCAGGTTCCGGGACAGGTGCCGCAGCGCAGCACTCCCAAAGCTTAGAAGCGTGGATGGCTCATATTCCTGGACTAAAGGTGGTTCAGCCTTCAACAGCTTATGATGCAAAAGGACTTTTAAAAGCAGCAATGGATGATGACAACCCTGTCATTTTCTATGAACACAAGCTTTTATATAAAACAATTGGTGAAGTACCAGAAGAGCAGTACTCGATTCCTTTAGGGAAAGCGGATGTGAAGAGAAGCGGAAAGGACGTCACAATTGTCGCAACAGCCATTATGGTGCACAAAGCGCTCGAAGCAGCGAAGGAACTAGAAGCGGAAGGAATCGATGTCGAGATCATTGATCCGAGAACGCTCGTCCCATTAGATGAAGAAACCATTATTGAATCTGTGAAAAAAACAGGCAAATGTATCGTTGTGCATGAGGCAGTGAAACGAGGCGGCTACGGCGGAGAGATTGCCAGTATGATAGCGGAAAGTGAAGCCTTCGACTATTTAGATGCGCCTATTAAACGACTTGGTGGTCTTGCCGTCCCAATACCGTACAACCCAACGCTGGAAAAAGCAGTCATTCCACAAGTGCCAGATATTATTGAAGCAGCAAAAGAGCTCGTGCGCTCTTAAGTAAAGGGGAGAAGATCATGCCAAAAGAGATATTTATGCCGAAGCTAAGCAGTACGATGGAGATCGGTACCTTGCTTCAATGGTTTAAAGAAGAAGGAGATTCGGTTGAAATCGGTGAGCCTCTATTTGAGATTATGACAGACAAAATCAATATCGAGGTTGAAGCCTATGATGATGGCGTTTTTCTAAAGAAATATTACGAAGCAGATGATCAGATTCCAGTTAATGCTGTCATTGGATATATCGGAGAGGCTAATGAGCAGGTGCCGAGCGAGCCGCCAGCGCAGTCAGATGAAGCATCTTCTGAAGACAGCGGAACGTCATCACCATCTGAACCATCTGTTTCGACTGAAGCTGAACCAGCGGTGGGTGAGAAAGTACGCGCAACTCCTGCAGCGAGAAAAACGGCAAAAGATCACCAAGTAGCCATTCACGAAGTATCTGGTACAGGACCAAAAGGCAGAATTCAAAAACGGGATGTCGAAGCGGCCCTTCACACGAACGAGGAAGGCCAGCGCGTATCACCACTTGCAGGAAAAGTGGCTGCTCGTGAAGGGATCGACTTAGCGAATGTTGCTGGTTCTGGCGCTCACGGCAAAATCATGAAGAGTGATGTGACAGCAGCAGGCGCACAAAAGGCAGAGGCTGCTCCAGTGAGAACACAAAAACTAGCCGGGATGAGAAAAGTGATCGCAGATCGCATGTCACAAAGTGCCTTTACAGCGCCGCACGTCACATTAACAAGTGAAATTGATATGACAAAAGCAAAAGAAGTGCGCAAACAGCTGCTCCCAGCGATTGAAAAAGAGACAGGCTACAGATTGTCGTTTACAGAAATCATCATCCATGCGGTCAGCAGTGTCCTCACGCGCCATCCGCAAATCAATATGACGTTTGAACAAAATGAGCTCCATTTCCATGAGGATGTGCACATTGGTCTTGCGGTTGCTGTGAAAGACGGCTTAATGGTTCCGGTCATCTCTCATGCAAATCAAAAAGGGCTGAAACAGCTCACAAAAGAAGCAAAAGAAATTGGTCGAAATGCACGCGATCAAAAGCTACTGCCAGACCAGTTGAAGGGGTCTACATTTACCATTAGTAACTTAGGGATGTATGCCATTGACACGTTTACCCCAATTATTAATCAGCCGGAAGTGGCGATTTTAGGCGTTGGACGCATTCAAGAAAAACCTGTAGTGATCGATGGAGAAATTCAGGTGCGGCCAATGATGGGCGTCAGTTTATCATTTGATCATCGAGTGGTAGATGGTGCACCAGCAGCAGCCTTTTTAACAGACCTTAAAAAAGTGCTTGAACAACCATTTGAATTGCTAATGTAGGAGATGAATCGGATGACAAAAACGTATGATCTGACAGTCATTGGCGGAGGGCCTGGCGGATACACTGCCGCCCTTCAAGCCGCTGAACGTGGACACAAAGTTGCATTGATTGAAGAGGATTTTCTAGGGGGGACTTGTTTAAATCGAGGCTGTATCCCTTCAAAGACACTGCTCAAACATGCAGAAGTCATTGAATCCATTGAGAAAGCAAAAAGCTGGGGAATCGAAACAGGTGAGATGGTTCTTTCCTTCGATAAAATGAGAAAACGTAAAGATGATGTCATCGAAAAACTCAGGGGCGGAATCGCCTTTTTATTAAAGCAAGGAAAGATTGATGTATATAACGGCAGAGGCACAGCTGTGACAAAAAATCGCATTGACATTGAAAAACAAGATGGATCAGAAACGATTGAAACAAAAGAGCTGATCATTGCCACTGGCTCATCACCTGCTATTCCGCCTATTCCAGGGCTCAAAGAGATTCAATTTGACACAAGTGATACGATCTTTGACATCCCAGATATTCCTGCATCTGTCGTCATTATTGGCGGGGGTGTAATTGGTCTTGAGCTGGCATGCATCTTCCAGAGTCTCCAATCAAAAGTCACCATTATAGAAGCCGCTCCGTCGATTATTCCGCAGGAAGATGAAGAAGCGTCGAAATTACTAGAAAAAGAATTGAAGAAAAAAGGCATCCATATCGCAAAGAAAACGACGGTGACAGAGGTAACAGAAAGTGAAGGAGTCAAAGCGATTCATGCGACAGACGATAAAGGAGAGACGCACATCTTTACGGCTGAAAGACTGCTAGTTTGCGTCGGAAGAAGACCAAATGTCTCTGCTGTCAGTCAGCTTGATCTTCAGCTGGATGGTCCTTTTATTAAAGTAAACGACGAGATGAAGACAAGTGTTGAAGGTGTATATGCAATTGGAGATGTAGCCGGCGGCTATCAGCTCGCTCATGCGGCGATGGCAGAGGCAGCCGTTGCGGTCAGCAATATATGCGGCGAGCCTGAAAAAATGAATCACGACATCGTTCCTAGATGTATTTATACATTGCCAGAAGTAGCGAGTGTGGGACTGACAGAGAAAGAGGCAAAAGCCAAAGGGCTAAACGTGCGGGCAGAGCGATTTGATTTAGCTGCAAGCGGGAAAGCGTTGGCAGCAGGTGTTCAAACCGGTTTTATTAAACTCGTGTACGATACCGTATATGGTGAAGTCATTGGCGCTACAATGGTTGGTCCGCATGTAACGGAGATGATATCAGAGGCTTCCTCATTTATGTATTTAGAAGGAACAGCGGAAGAGATGGCCAAAATGATTCACCCGCATCCAACCATCTCAGAAGGCTTTTATGAAGCAGCTCTTGATATTGTGAGTAAGCTGAGAAAATAAATGCCAAACAAGGGATAGGGAGGAGATCCGTGTGCACGTCCAGCTTCATCAGAAAGTGGCACTTGTGACAGATAGCACAGATGGATTTGGAGAAGCCATCTGCCTAGCTTTGGCCCAGGCAGGTGCACATGTTTTCATACACGCTTTTCGTGATGAATCAAAAGCAAAGTCGATAAGCGAAGACATTGAAAAATTAGGCGGCCAATCGACTGTTGTCATCAATCCGCTTGAGACACCGCGTGATGCTACGCTTATGCTAAGACAAGTCATCGATACATGCGGCAAGCTTGATATTTTAGTCAATCAAGCCGAGCAAAAAGCAGATGAGGAGATTGATGACGTAAGTCCTGAGATATGGGTCGATGAAGTGGAAAGATCCGTAAATACAGTCTTTCTTTCCAGTCAAGCCGCTGTGTGGCATATGGTGGATCAGAAGCAGGGCTGCATCATTAATATTTCCTCATCAGGCAGCATAACAGGTGATGGCGGGATCTCACATGCTACATCAAATAGTATGTTGAATGCCATGACAAAAGGATTAGCGCGCGAATTTAAAGACAAAGGCATCCGGGTATTGGCACTACTTCCGCCGCCTCTCCATTTGCTTCCTGACAAAGAGCAAATCAAGGAGACGGTGGCTCATATGACGGTTTTCTTAAGTACGTCGTACGGTGCATTTACAGATGGAGCAGCGATTATGCTCGATGGGGGTGAGAGCGCTGGCTAATCAACAAAAACCAGTTCTCATCGTAGGTGGCGCCCAAGGAATCGGCAAAGAAATTGCTCAGCGTTTTTTAAAAGAAGGGCATCGTGTAGCTGTGTCAGATATAGATGAACAGGGACTTTCGCTTTTAAAACAACAGCATCCTCAGCTGCTGACGTTCCAAGCTGACGTTTCATCGTGGGAAAGTGTTCAGCAAATGGCGTCAGCAGCTGAAAGGGAGTTGGGTGGCATTGGGCATCTTGTCTATTCAGCAGGAATGACGAAATCCCTTCCTTTTTTAGAGGTTGATTTTTCACTTTGGAAAAAGACACTGGCTGTGAATCTATATGGTCTTTTCTACTGCATCAAAGCATTAGCACCCTATCTATGTGAGCGGAAAGAAGGCAGCGTTGTCATTATTGGATCAGGATCTGCGATAACAGGCTCTGGCGGCGGCATCCAGTATTACGCGTCAAAAGCCGGGGCATTTGGTCTCATGCGTTCGCTTGTAAAGGAATTGGGTTCCCATCATGTCCGCATCAATGTCATTGCACCGCGCGTCATTGAATCTCAGATGCTTGATACGCTCTATCCGACTGAGCTTGAGAAAAGTCAGCTTCGATCCCTTATTCCTATCGGGAGATTAGGAAAACCAGAAGATATTGCTGGAGTCACTTTATTTCTCGCAAGTGACGAGGGAAGCTATTTGCACGGACAGATACTCTTATTAGATGGCGGGAGAACGTATCAGCCTAAATATAGCGAGGGAAAAAGAGCGGAGAGTTAATCGCTCTTTTTTTATTTTCATAACAATTGTTCCAATTAGAAACGAATGTTTGGTATACTGGTAATCATAGTATATTAAAAGGATGATGTCACATGCTGAATTGGGAAGAAAGACGACAGCTCGTCAAGGTTGCTCATCTTTATTATACAGACGGGTGGACGCAGCAGGAGATTGCAAAAAAGCTCAATGTCTCAAGACCAGTCATTTCAAAGCTCTTACAAAAAGCAAAAGATGTGGGAATCGTTGAAGTGTACATTAAAGACGAAAGTATTCATACAGTGGAACTTGAAAAGCAGCTGGAAACGACCTTTCAATTAACGGATGCTGTCGTTGTCCCAAGTGTCGGGACAATGTCTGAGATGGTCAAACGGGCAGTCGGTCAAGCGGGTGCCTATTATCTTTCTAAAAACATGAAAGGCGCTGAGAAAATTGGTATTTCATGGGGAACCACACTTGCCGAGCTAGTGAAGGAATATCCATTTGAACGAAGAAACGATGTCAAAGTCATTCCTTTAGAGGGCGGAATGGGCAGGCAGGCAGTCGACATTCACGCGAATCAGCTGGCATATGAGCTGGCAAAGAAGATGAATGGTACGTGCTCCTATTTATATGCACCTGCGATTTTAGAAACAGAAGAATTAAAAGAGCGGCTGATGGCGATGCAGGACATAGAAGCTGTGCTTGAAGAAGGCAGAAATGTTGATATTGCCCTGATCGGTATTGGGAATCCGCATAAAGGCTCTACATTGAAAACAGTCGGTTATTTAAAAGAAGAAGATTTGTCTGGTTTAAGGCAATCAGGAGCTGTTGGTGATATTGGTTTTCGTTTCTTTGACGGGGAAGGGAAACCAGTCCAAGATGAGCTGAACCAAAAGGTGATTGGATTATCGTTAGAACAATTAAAGAGCGTGAAAAAAGTCATCGCAGTTGTGGAAGGAACCCATAAGGCTGAAAGTATTTTAGGAGCCTTAAACGGCGGCTTTATTCAGGTGCTCGTCACCGATGAATTGACTGCGGCAGCTATTTTAAAGGAAGCATCTGTCCAATAAACAGCTGACAGCCATCGTATTGTATAAAAAGAGCAACATCAAACGAGAAAGGAGCTGTGTATCTTGAAGCAAACCGAAATGGAAGCAAACCTACACTGTACTCGGTGCCAAGAAGAGACCCTCCACAGCATCGTTTATGTGAATGATCAGATGAAAAGCGTTGAGTGTACAGAGTGTCATCAGAAGATCAGTGTGCAAGTCGACATCATGAAGGAATTTTACAAAGAAGTGTATGAAAAAATTGCCACAAAGCCGAAGCGGATGACGCAGGAGTATAAGGCGAATCTGAATGGATTTATTTCAAGACTCCCCATCCGGGTTTTAAGTAAGCCATACCGGCTGATGAGATATTTAAACGAATCTTATAAGGTCATTAAGCAATATAAAAAATAAAGCAGAGGCTGTCTTAGCGCTCTGCTTTATTTTGTGTTTTTTTCATATAGTAATAAATCGGCAGTCCGGCAATGCCGATCAGCATGGAGATCATGCAGCTTTGCCAATCGGTGATCATGGTGCTGATTAAGACAAAGAAAGAGCCGATAATCGCAATGATCGGTGTGAGCGGGTAAAGTGGTACGCTATAAGCGCGCTTCATTCCCTTGTTTTGTTTTCTTAGCTTAAAGACAGCGAAAAAGGCCATCACATAAAAGATGTAAATCATGAAAATCGAAACCTCTGACAGCTTCTCGGGATTACTGACGATCATAAACACAATGGCAATCAAAATCTGTACAAATACAGCGATCCAAGGTGTTTGAAAAGTAGGATGAATGCGTGAAATGGCTTTGGCAAACGGAATTTGTTTTCGTTCTGCCATCGCAAAAATGACACGCGGGAACGAAAGAACCTTTCCATTCAAACAGCCAAAGATACTAATGATGATTCCGATACTAATAATTTTACCGCCAATTGGACCAAAGAGCATTGTAGCAGCTGTGCTTGTTGCATTTTCACCTAGTTGAACGATTTGATCAGCTGGTAACACGTGCAAAAGGGCGATGTTAATAAAGAGATAACATGCTGTGACAATTAAAATACCGCCTGCCATCGAGCGAGGAAGCAGTTTCTCTGGATTTTTCATTTCACCGCCAAGCGCTGCAAGCAAAATCCAGCCATCGTAGGCGAATAACGTCGCCAAAATTGCTGCACCGAAGTTCATTTGTGCGATACTCTCATTGACGGCTGTGAAAATATGTTCATTTCCTTTCCATAAGCCAAACACAATAATTGCTGCAATTGGAACAAGCTTTCCGATCGTGGTCAGTCCTTGGACAAAGCCACCGTATTTCGTTCCCATGATGTTGATCACACATAAAAAAAGAACGGTGATAATGCCAATGGTTGTAGCCCATAAAGAAGAAAGAGAAAATAAATTAGCTAATAATGAACCAAAATAAAGACCAAGAGCACCAATAATCGCTGGTCCGTAAATAATAATTTGCACCCAGCCACATAAGTAGCCCCAAAATTCACCGTATACTTCTTCAAGATAGGCATATAAACCGCCAGTACGTGGGATTTGTGTACCAATTTCAGCGACTGTGAGTCCGCCTGCAAGGGTTAAGATCCCGCCTAACAGCCATGCGAATAAGGCGAGGCCTGAGCTTCCTGAATAAGAAAGGACGTTGCCAGGCTTCATAAAAACGCCAGATCCAATAATTGTTCCGATGACAAGAGATAGGGCAAAAAATAAGCCGATGTCTTGTTTTAACGCTGGTTGTTCTTTGTTCATTACACACGACCTCCTGCATCACTTTCGTACGTTACTGTGACATGTATTTTGTTCATTGTAATACGATTTTAGGAAAACAAGAATTAAAAAAATTTTCTGATTTTCGTATTTGTATTTAAAAGTGTTCGTTTATTGGAGATATTAGGATGAATGTTATCTTAAAAGCGAACAATATAAGAATATTTTTGATGTAATGTTAATTTAATGGGCGAAAACCGAACATCCAATAAAGATGCAGTCGAATGGTTGACTTTTCTTCTAAAATGACCTATTTTATTCATAAGGATATTATCTTGAATTCGAGATATTTTATAATAGGAGTGAACACAATGAAAATAAATGGGATTCACCACGTATCAGCACTAACAGCAAATGCTCAGAAAAACGTTGATTTCTACCGCCAAATCCTTGGCTTAAAACTGGTGAAAAAAACAGTCAATCAAGATGATCCATCGATGTATCATCTATTTTATGGAGATGAGGTCGCCTCACCTGGTACAGAGCTGACGTTTTTTGAAATACCGATGCTCGCCCGCCGGCTGGACGGAACAAATGCGATCTCACGCACAGGTCTGATTGTCACTTCAGAAGAGGCACTCACCTTTTGGGAAAAGCGCTTTGAAGAAAAAGGTGTAAAGAAAGAAACAGCTTCTTTAAGAGGCGGCAGACCTGCCTTGAAATTTACAGATCCAGAAGGACAGCAGCTGTTTTTGACTGTAGAACCAAGCATGCAAGATGGAGCGAAGCCACCAGTGCATAATGAGATTCCTGCTGATTTTGCGATTAGAGGTTTGGGACCAGTAGAATTAACAGTTGCAGAAGCAGATAAAACGATCAGTGTGTTAACGAGTATTCTTGGTTTCACAGAAAAAGCACGTGAACAATCAAATGATGGGGAAATCGTGACGATTTTTGAATCAGGACAAGGCGGAGCTGGAACAGAGATTCATGTCATTGAAAAAGCAGAAGGACCTGCTGAGCGATCTGGCAGAGGGAGTGTTCATCACGTAGCCTTTCGTGTAGCGGACGCAGAAGAGCTTGAAAAATGGCATGATAAAATAGCCAAAGCCGGTTTCACCAACTCTGGTGTTGTAGAACGTTTTTATTTTAAAGCCCTATATTTTAGAGAGCCAAATGGCATCTTGTTTGAAATCTCAACAGACGGTCCGGGATTCACAGTGGATGAAAGCGTGGATGAACTTGGTGATCAATTAGCACTTCCACCATTTTTAGAGCACAAACGAGCAGAAATTGAACAAAGATTGGTCCCAATCAAGTGAACATGAAAAAAGCAGCTCAATTTTTATGAGCTGCTTTTTTCGTTAAGAGCTGACTTGCTTTGATTCAGATTGTGTTAATGTCACTTGTTTTGTTTCTTCTTTTCCATTACGAACGAGTGTGATGCTGATGGTATCTCCTACTTTTGCATTCGTGTAAAGCTCGTGGCGTAATTCACTGCCGGTTGTCACTTTTTTGCCATTGATGGCGGTGATGACATCCTCTGCCTTTAATCCAGCTTTTTCAGCAGGTGAGCCAGCAGCGATTTCTTTTACGTACACGCCTTTATCCAGCTGATTGCTTGTCAGTCCAAGCGTTTCCTTCTGATAAGCATCTGGTACTTGTTCGAGATCCAGCATGCTGATACCGATATAAGGTCGTTCGATTTTTCCTTTTGTGAGAAGCTGCTCTGCAATTGGTTTGACATCATTGATTGGGAGCGCAAACCCAATACCTTCCACACCTGTTTCAGAAATTTTCATACTGGTGATCCCCATAACCTTTCCGTCTGTTGTTAAAAGCGGTCCGCCGCTGTTACCGGGGTTAATGGCGGCATCTGTTTGAATGACATTAATACTGCTTTCGCCAGCTGATGTATCCATAGAAACTGTTCGATCGACACCGCTGACAATTCCTTGTGTCACTGTTCTTGATAAATCTTCACCAAGCGGGTTTCCGATTGCGATGACGGTTTCTCCTGCACGAAGGGATGAGGAGTCTCCAAGTTCAGCGACTTTTGTAACGCCGCTGCTGCTAATTTCCACGACAGCAAGATCAGTCAGCGGATCAGAACCGACCACTTTTCCTGCTACCGTCTTGCCATTATGCAAGGAGACTGTTAATTTATTTGCTCCTTCAATCACATGGTTGTTTGTTAATACATAGGCTTTACTGCCGGATTTTTTGAAAATAACCCCTGATCCGGTACCGCTTTCTTGTTCTTGACTGCTGCTGTTTTGATTTTGCTGTGATCCATCAAAAGGTGTGTTCATATCGCCAAAATCTGTGGTTGTTTGACTTTGTGTTTGATAGTTTGTAATGCCGACGATGGCTGGTGATACGTTTTCGACCATACTGGAAATACTGCTGGTCGAATTCGATGTTTGTGACGCTGTTGTTTTTGACGAATTTGTACTTGTATCATTTGTCGATACAGCGGCTGTTTTCGTTGACGAATCAGTTGAACTATTTTCTGAATGCTGAGCATATGGAGTTAGAACGTAAACACCTAACGCTAACGTACCTCCTACAATCCCGCTGACAAATGGCTTCAGCCAGCCACTTGGCTTCTTCTGCTTTTGTTTCGGCTGTTCAATGGTTTGTAATTCATAAGAAGTGTGTTTTTCATCTTTGTGATGTGTCATCAAGATCACTCTCTTTCATCGATTTTTACATGTATGTGTGTAAGGTGATTGACCGTGTGTGGTGGATACTGACTTTATCGTAAGAAAAAAGTGTGGGATAAAAATGAAAACATTGTGGGAAATTGTTAAAATAAGTAGTGAATCTAAGCAAAATAGAGGAGATTAAACTGTGGAGACTATTGGAATCATTGGATATGGAAGCATGGCAGATATGATGGTACAAAAATGGCTGGACAAAGGAGTACTTCATGCCAGTCAATTTATGATCCATACAAGAAGTGAAACGGAGCGGCTGCAACAGCTGAAAGAGAAGAACCAGCATGTCAACATTTGCTCTTTAGATGACATCTCTGCATCATGTGATGTCGTGTTTGTTTGTGTACCACCGCTTGCTGTACTTGATGTCTTAGATCAGCTGAGCCCCGCAAAGACATCTCTTCATATCGTATCAGTGGCAGCGGCTGTCACGTTAGACAAATTAATGCAACATACGAATCAGCCGGTGTCTAGATACATTCCCACTTTGACATCAGCCGTAGGGACGGGTGTATCCCTTGTGGCGCATGGTAAAACTGCTGGACAGGAGGCACAAGAACGACTCCACCGCCTGCTTTCAGCTTTTAGTATCGTCAGGGAAGTGGAAGAGGACCGGTTTGATGCGGCGAGTAATTTGACAAGCTCTTCTCCGGGCTTTATTGCAGCAATCTTTGAAGAAATGGCGAGAGCCGCTGTTCGGAATAGTGAGCTTTCTTTAGAAGAAGCCTATGAATTTTTAACATATGCGCTGCTCGGTACAGGACAAGTACTTGTTGAACATGGACTGACATTTGCTGAAACGGTGAACAGGGTCGCAACAAAAGGCGGGATTACAGGAGAAGGCGCTGCAGTCATCCAGCAGCAGGCACCGCAAATGTTCGATGACTTGTTTACACAAACGATGAAAAAATATGCGCAGCTAAAATCGCAAATCGATGAATCAGACAAACACCACTAAAGACATAGCTAGTGGTGTTTTTTCTGTAAAATAAATCCTTTCGCATCAATTCTTTTGACCTGTATTACCTGAGTCTAATTTCCTTATTTTCAGACATTGTATTGAAAAATCAATCAAGTTCTCATATAATTTTTTAGAAAATTTAGAAAAATATACACAAATTTTAAGTTTAATTAAAGGGGGATGGGGATGAAGCTCTATGTATCAGTCGATATGGAGGGAATTACTGGTCTAGCTGATCATACATTTGTTGATAGCCGCCAGCACAATTATGAGCGCGGGAGAAAAATCATGACAGGTGAAGTGAACGCCTGTGTAGAAGCTCTTCTTACACATGGGGCGACCGATATTTTAGTGAATGATAGCCATTCTAAAATGAATAATCTGTTGATTGAAGATTTGCATGAGGAAGCATCTCTCATATCAGGGGATGTAAAGCCTTATTCAATGGTTCAAGGATTAGATCAAACGTATGATGCCGCTGTTTTTTTAGGCTACCATGCGAGGGCATCAATGAAAGGTGTGATGTCTCACAGTATGATTTTTGGTGTCAGACATTTTTACATAAATGATCATCCAGTTGGTGAAATGGGCTTTAATGCGTATGTCGCAGGCTATTATGGTGTTCCAGTCATTCTTGTATGCGGAGACGATCAAGCGGCACTTGAAGCCGAAAAGTTAATGCCTGGCGTGAAAACAGTGGCGGTAAAAGAAACCATTTCAAGATCTGCTGTGAAATGTCTTACTCCTGCCAAAGTCAACCAACTAATCTCTCAGCAAGTGGAAGTCGCAATGAAAGAGATTCATCACATCAAGCCGCTGACGCCTCCTGATCAGCCGCTGCTGAAGATTGAGTTTGCCAATTATGGACAAGCTGAATGGGCGAATTTAATGCCTGGTACTGCCATTATTGATGGGACAACAACGGTGACGTACCAAGCAGAGAATATATTAGAAGCCTACCAAGCGATGCTTGTCATGACAGAGCTTGCCGCACGTACAACATTTTGTTAAGCGAGGGGGAGACGGCAGATGACCAGCTTTTTGCTCAAGCGTTTGATTGCGATGATTGCCACGATTTTAACGATTACGACGTTAACGTTTATTTTAATGAAGGTCATCCCAGGATCGCCCTTCAATGAAGAACGAAATACAAACGAAACTGTCCAGCGAAACCTCGAAAGCTACTATCACTTAGACGAACCACTCTATGTTCAATATATGATCTATTTAAAATCCATCGTTACTTTTGATTTTGGTCCTTCCATTAAAAAGCCTTCTGAAAGTGTCAATGATTTATTGGCGAGAGGTTTTCCAGTCTCATTAGAACTTGGTCTTATCTCTATTTTGATTGCTGTCATCTCCGGCATCTTGCTCGGAATCATGGCTGCCCTCCGGCATAATGGCTTGATTGATTATATCGCCATGACGATTGCTGTTTTCGGTATATCCATACCAAACTTTATCTTTGCTACCTTATTAATTCAGCAGCTTGCTGTGAATGTAAAGCTCTTTCCTACAGCGATGTGGACAAGTCCAATGCATATGGTGCTTCCTACCATTGCACTGGCGGTAGGTCCAATGGCTATCATTGCCCGGTTAACGAGATCGAGCATGATTGAAGTGCTGTCGCAGGACTATATTCGAACTGCAAAAGCGAAAGGACTTTCCCCTTATAAAATTGTGTTTAAACATGCCCTGCGGAATGCACTTTTACCTGTTGTCACGATCCTTGGCACACTTGTCGCAAGTATTTTAACAGGCAGTTTTGTGATTGAAAAAATATTTGCGATCCCTGGAATGGGAAAATATTTTGTCGAGAGTATTAACAACCGTGACTATCCTGTCATCATGGGAACCACTGTTTTTTACAGCATCATCTTAATTACCCTTCTTTTCATTGTAGATGTGACATATCGTCTGCTTGATCCAAGGATCCAGCTGCATCAGAAAGGAGGAAAGGCATGAGTATACACCTTCAGCATGATCAAACGAATCAAGCGCATGAAGTGCCAGATGAATGGTTTGCTCCTAAAGAACAAAAGACATCTGAAGTCCATGCCATTAAAAGACCCTCACTTTCGTATTGGGCAGATACTTGGCGACGGTTAAAACAAAATAAACTCGCTATGTTTAGTTTATCGGTGCTGATTTTTCTTTTCGTCATGGCTGTATTAGGCCCACTCCTGGCACCGAATAGTGTGACAGAACAGCGGCTTTCCATGCAAAACTTGCCACCGTCAGCTGCTCACTGGTTTGGAACAGATGAACTTGGACGTGATGTGTTTACACGTACTTGGTACGGCGCACGCATTTCATTATTTGTGGGCGTGATGGCCGCTCTCATTGATTTTGCAATCGGTGTCATCTATGGCGGTATTGCAGGCTATAAAGGCGGGAAGTATGACCATGTCATGATGCGGATTGTCGAGGTGCTTTACGGTCTGCCGTATTTACTCGTCGTCATTTTATTGATGGTTCTGATGGGGCCTGGCCTTGTCACTATTATTGTGGCGCTCACTGTCACAGGATGGATCGGGATGGCAAGAATCGTGAGAGGTCAAGTCCTTCAGCTGAAAAGCCAAGAATATGTCCTTGCCTCGAAAACCTTTGGCGCAAAAAGTTTGCGCATCATCCGCAGAAATTTACTGCCGAATACGATGGGACCGATTATTGTCCAGATGACGCTGACTGTACCGACAGCGATATTTGCTGAAGCGTTCTTAAGTTTTCTTGGTTTAGGCATTCAAGCGCCGTTTGCAAGCTGGGGTGTGATGGCCAATGATGCCTTGCCGACAGTGCTGTCAGATAATGGTCACTGGTGGCGTTTATTCTTTCCGGCATTTTTTATTTCGCTGACGATGTTTTGCTTTAATAATTTAGGTGATGGCTTGCAAGATGCGCTTGATCCGAAGATGAAGAGGTGATGGCGTGATGAAAAAAATGCTTCGGATTATCGATCTGCATGTTAGCTTTCGGACATATGGCGGTTCTGTTCAAGCGGTACGCGGGGTGAATGTGGATGTGTATGAAAAAGAAACCCTCGCCATTGTCGGAGAATCAGGCTGCGGAAAAAGTGTGACGTCTCAAAGTATCATGCGGCTTCTCCCTGCATACAGCGCACAAGTCGATCAAGGGGAAATTTGGTTTCGTGATCGCAACTTGCTGTCATTATCTGAAAAAGACATGCGAAGCATTCGTGGTGTCGATATCTCCATGATTTTTCAAGATCCTATGACGGCACTCAACCCGACGCTGACAATTGGAGATCAGCTGATGGAGGCTGCAAAAGTGCATCAGAAGTTGACAAAAAAAGAAGTGAAAGAAGAGGCGCTTCGTATGCTTGATTTGGTGGGGATTCCGCAGCCGAAAGAGAGGCTGAAGCAATATCCGCATCAATTCAGCGGTGGCATGAGGCAGCGGCTTATGATTGCAATGGCTCTTATTTGTGAGCCGAAGGTGCTGATTGCAGATGAACCGACAACTGCACTAGATGTCACCATACAGGCGCAGATTTTAGAACTATTTAAAGAGATTCAGAAAAAAACAGGCGTGACGATTATTTTAATCACACATGACCTAGGGGTCGTAGCACAAGTCGCTGATCGAGTGGCTGTCATGTACGGGGGGAAAATCGTTGAAGTTGGGACAAGGCGAGATATCTTTTACAGTCCACAGCATCCCTATACAAAAGGGCTGCTGCAATCCGTTCCAAGGCTGGATATGAAAGATGAACTCATTCCTATTGAAGGAAGCCCGCCAGATTTATTTGCTCCGCCAAAAGGTTGTCCATACACCGATCGATGTCCGTCTGCGATGAAAGTGTGTGATCATATTATGCCGCATGAAACGCAGCGTTCACCTACACATGCAGTACATTGCTGGCTTCAAGATGAACGAGCGAAGCAAACGGTTTTATCTTCAACACAAAGGGGGAGTTTTTCATGAGAAAAACAGGTTGGATTCTCGGTATGTGCTTTATCGCAGTGATGCTGCTTGCAGGATGTACAGCCAATGAGCAAGCAGGTAAAGGATCTTCAAGCAAGGGTGAAGAGAAAGTTTTAACGTTAAATAACGAAAACGAACCGACATCATTTGATCCACCCATTGGTTTTAATAATGTGTCCTGGCAAGGGCTCAATAACTTAATGGAAGGATTAACGAGACTGAATGAGAAGCACGAACCATCTGCTGCCATGGCGGAAAAATGGGACATCTCAAAGGACGGAAAAACGTACACGTTCCATTTAAGGGATGGGATTAAGTGGTCAAATGGTGATCCAGTCAAAGCAAGTGACTTTGAATATGCGTGGAAGCGGCTGCTAGATCCAAAGACGGGCTCTTCTGCGGCATTCTTAGCTTATATGATTGAAGGGGGCGAAGCGTTTAACAGCGGAAAAGGGAAGAAAGAAGATGTAAAAGTTAAGGCTGTTAATGATCAAACGCTAGAGGTCAAGCTAGCATACCCGCAGAAATCTTTCTTAAATATGACGGCAAACCCTGCCTTTTTCCCAGTGAATGAGAAGGTAGCGGAAAAGGACCCGAACTGGGCCAAGGATGCGAAAACCTTTGTCGGCAATGGACCGTTTAAGCTGACAGAGTGGAAGCATGATGAAAGCTTTACAATGGAAAAAAGTGACACGTATTGGGACAAACAAACGGTCAAGCTAGACCAAGTGAAATGGCTCATGATCAGTGATCGAAACACAGATTATCAAATGTATCAATCAGGAGATTTAGATACGGCCTTCGTTCCGGCAGAACAAAGTGAAGACCTGTTAAAAAGCAAAGATGTGCAAATTGAGGATCAAGCAGGGCTGTTTTTTTATCGTCTAAATGTCAACATGGAGCCTTTTCAAAATAAGAACATTCGCAAAGCCTTTCAAATGGCGATCAATCCTCAGGATATTGTAGAGTATGTGACGAAAAATGAAGAGAAGCCAGCACGTGCCTTCGTTTCACCAGGAATTTTAGATTCAAAGGGTGAAGATTTCAGAGAAGCTGGCGGCGACCTTGTCAAACATGATACGAGTGAAGCTGTAAAACTATTAGAAAAAGGGTTGAAAGAAGAGAACTATTCAAAGCTGCCGCCCGTCACATTAACATATAGTACAAAGCCTGAAAATAAGAAAAAAGCAGAAGCCATTCAGCAACAATTAAAAGAAGCGCTAGGGGTAGATGTGAAGCTTGCCAACTTGGAAGCAAATGTGTTTGCAGAAGATCAAAAGGCACTCAAATTCCAATTCTCGCAAAGTTCATTTCTAGCTGACTATGCAGACCCAATCAATTTCTTAGAGAGCTTCCAAACAGGAAATGCGATGAACCGGACAGGTTGGTCAAATGATACGTATGATCAGCTGATCAAAAAGGCGAGTCAAGAAGCAGATGAACAAAAGAGAAATCGTATGCTGCATGATGCCGAGGCACTTCTGATGGAAGAAGCACCGATCATTCCCATTCATTTTTATAACCAAGTCTATTTACAAAAAGAAGGCGTAAAGGGCATTGTGCGTCATCCGGTTGGTTACATTGATTTGAAATGGGCACAGGTTGATGGAGAGTAAATGAAAAAATGAGAGAACGGGACGCTTTGAAAAAAGCGTCTGTTCCTTTATTTGTTCATGTTATGAAGAAGATGCCCATAGATTGAAAGAAACGAAGAGAAAGAGGGGATTGGCATGAACCATCTGCCAGTGGCACTTCAAACAGGAGATACAGTGGGAATCATTGCACCAGCAAGTCCGCCTGATGAGCTGAAATTAGCAAGAGGTATTTCTTTTTTAGAAAGCTTAGGGCTAAAGGTGAAAAAGGGGAAGTATATCGACTCCCGGTATGGTTATTTAGCAGGTCATGATCATGAACGAGTGGAAGATATTCATCACATGTTTCAAGATCCAGACGTGAAGGCAGTGATTTGTGCTTGCGGAGGATACGGAACAGGAAGAATTGCAGAAGCCATTGATTATGACTTGATTCGCCGGAATCCAAAAATCTTTTGGGGATACAGTGATATTACGTTTTTACATACAGCCATTCAGCAGCAGACGGGTCTTGTGACCTTTCATGGTCCAATGCTCTCCTCTGATGTGGGACTTGAAGAGGTTCATCCGTATACAAAGGATACCTTTTTACAGCTATTCACTCCAAAAGCCTTTTCGTATACGAACCACCTGTCACCTCTTCACACTTTTTATCATGGCACGGCTTCAGGCGAAATCACCGGAGGAAATCTTGCCCTTATTGTCACGACACTTGGTACACCTTTTGAAATTGATACAAAGGGGAAGCTTTTATTGATAGAAGATATAGACGAAGAACCATATAAAATCGATCGAATGATACAACACTTAGCCTCTGCAGGAAAATTACATGATGCGGCGGGATTTATCATTGGTGATTTTCATCAATGTGAGCCGAAAAAGAAAGAGCAGTCGTTAACGCTGGATCAGTTATGGGAGACGTATATTGTCCCGCAACAGAAACCTGCACTTGGCGGCTTTCGGATCGGTCATTCATCTCCAAACTTCGCCATTCCAATCGGCGTGCACGCTACATTAGATGCTACAGGGAAAAAACTGCATATTTCCCCAGGTGTTGCAGCGAAAGAGGCGATCAAATGAAAATCGTAGATGTTCGCACATGCAGAACGAATGTACCGCTAAAGAAGCCTTTCAAAACAGCATTAAGAACGGTGTATGACGCCGCATCTCTTATTTTGATCATCACCTATGATCAAGGCGATGTCAGCTATGGAGAGGCAGTCCCGACATCGGTCATTACAGGTGAAACACTGGAAAGCATCGACTATGCTATTTGCGCTGTGATGAGGCCGATCTTGATTGGGGCCTCATTGTCACAATATGAACAAATCTTTTCAGCGATCGACCGTGTACTTGTAGGAAACACGAGTGCAAAGGCTGCAATAGATATGGCGATTTACGATGGTTTAGCGAAGCAGGCTGGCCTGCCGCTTTATCAATATCTTGGTGGTTATCGTGATCAGCTGGAAACGGATTACACGGTTAGTGTCAACCGTCCGCTAGAAATGGCAGAGGATGCGAAGCAATATGCAGCTGAAGGCTTTCGTACCTTAAAGATCAAAGTGGGAAAAGATGATATAGATACGGATATTCAGCGGATCAAACGGATTCGAGAAAAAGTCGGGCCGGATATTCAAATCAGGCTTGACGCCAACCAAGGCTGGACATGGAAGGAAGCGATTGTCGCCATTCGAAAAATGGAGGCACTCGATATTGAACTAGTCGAGCAGCCAGTGCCTAAAGAAGACATCGAGGGTCTGCGCCGGGTGACGGAAGCAACAGACACATTGATTATGGCAGATGAAAGTATTTTTAGCCTCCATGATGCCATCAAGGTGTTAGAAACGAGAAGCTGTGATCTCATCAACTTAAAATTAATGAAAACAGGCGGTATCAAAAAAGCGCTGAAAATCAATAGTTTAGCAGAAGCATACGGCGTCAAGTGCATGGTTGGCAGTATGATCGAATCAAAACTAGGGATTACCGCAGCCGCTCATCTTGCTGCAAGCCAACCGAATATTACCCGTTACGATTTTGATGCGCCGCTTATGCTCAAAGAGGACTTAATAGACGGAGGAATTATCTATCAAGGAAAAGATATTCTCTTTCCGCCGCATCATGGGTTAGGCATTCAAAGAGTGAAAGGGGTCTTATGATGTTATATGAATCAAAGGTTCCAGTCGCAAATATATGGACAGCACCGCAGTCACCGAGAGAAATAGATCGACACGTTCTTCAAAGTTCCGTCCAGATCAAAGAATGGATTGATGAGCAAACATATGAACAGAAATTGGCCTTATGTGAAGAAAATCTTATTCAAACCCAAGTACTGCTTGGCGAACGAGTCATTGGGCTGGAGGAAACAGATGGCTGGATGAAAGTTGTCATCCCGCAGCAGGCAAGCCGGAAACACCCGCAAGGCTATCCAGGTTATATCCCTGTAGAGCAATTAAATGAAGTATCAGAGAGTGAACCACCTGCTAGTCCCTTGATTGTTTGTCAGAAAAAAGCGGTTTTATATCAAAACGGAACACCGGATATGGAGGTTAGTTTTTTAACAGAACTAACACCTGTTGAAGAAATGAGCGATTCCTTTGATGTTCTAACTCCAGTAGGAAGAAGAGAAATCAAAAAAGAAGATGTGCGCAGTGCTTCATCACCTTCTTCTATGAGCGGTAAGGATGCCTTAGCTATAGGAAAACAATTTATTGGACTGTCATATTTGTGGGGCGGCATGAGCAGCTATGGCTACGACTGTTCGGGTTTTGTTTACAGCATGTACAAAGCGTGTGGATGTTTATTACCGAGAGACGCAAGTGACCAAGCAGTTCAAGGAACTCCAGTCGCATCGAACCATTTGGCGCCAGGTGACCTCATGTTTTTTGCCAATGACAATGGGAAGGGAGCAGTTCGCCATGTAGGGATGTATGCAGGAGATGGCATGATGCTTCACTCGCCTAAAACGGGCAGACAGATTGAACTCCTTTCTCTTTCTGGTACTTCATATGAACAGGAATGGGCAGGAACAAGGCGGTATTTGAAAGCTGAGAGGGGGAGATGTGATGGGAAGTGAACCACTTCTGCAAGTCAACAACTTAAAAAAGCATTTTCATCTATCGAAAGGAAGAACGCTAAAAGCATTAGATGGTGTCACCTTTCAGCTGAAACAAGGCGAAACCTTTGGTCTTGTTGGTGAGTCAGGCTGCGGTAAATCTACACTTGGAAAAGTGCTCATGCGGCTTTATGACCCGACAGAAGGTGAGGCTTTGTATGAAGGAAAAAGTCTCCATCACTTATCGAACCGAGAATCATTTGATTTCAATAGGCAAATTCAAATGGTGTTTCAAGATCCGTATTCTTCTTTAAATCCTAGGCTCTCTGTAAAAGATATTATGCTAGAACCGATGGAGATCCACCAATTGTATGGCAGTCAAAAGAAAAGACTCGAGCGTGTGAAGGAACTGCTTGAAGCAGTGGGGCTAAGTCATGATTTTGCTACACGCTATCCTCACGAATTCAGCGGAGGTCAGAGGCAAAGAATAGGGATTGCTAGAGCACTCGCCTTATCGCCAAAGTTTATCGTGGCAGATGAGCCGATTTCTGCACTTGATGTATCCGTTCAAGCTCAGGTCGTGAATTTGCTGAAAAAACTGCAAAAAGAAGAAGGATTGACGTTTTTATTTATTGCCCATGATTTATCGATGGTTAAATATATTAGCGATCGAATCGGTGTCATGTACTTAGGACATCTCGTGGAGATGACTAGCAGTGATGCTTTATATAAAACACCGCTTCATCCATATACACAAGCATTGCTGTCTGCTATCCCGATTCCAGATCCTGATGTGGAAGATAAACGCAAGCGGTTTATTTTAAAGGGAGAAATTCCAAGTCCAGTGAATCCGCCAAGCGGCTGCGTATTTCGGACAAGATGTCCTGCTGCAATGGATGTATGTGCGGACAAAAAGCCAGTATTACAAGCAGTCGAAGAAGGACATGAAGTGGCTTGTCATTTATATGATAGGAAATAGATAGAGGGAAGAAGGTAAGCATTTAAAAAGCCAGCGAGTAGACAAGCTGGCTTTTTGGCTTTTATGAACGCCTAATAGGTAATGTACAGCATCTAAAAGAGCCGCCGGATTTAATGATTTCTGAAAAATCTACTTCAATGACGGTGTAGCCGCGGGCTGTTAATGCAGCATTTGTTTCTTGGTTGATTGGTAAGCTGATGACTTTTTTCTGACCAATGGACAACACATTTGGTCCAAGTGTGAACTGCTCTTGCTCACTTATTTCAATGAGATCATAATGCTTTTTGAGCATATGAAGATCCTTTTCCGTAAAAGCTTCAGGGTAAATCAAGATCTCATGATGAGAAAGAATATTCATCACACAATCAAGATGCAAAATGTGAGAAGGAAGATGAATAGGAATGATGTCGTGATTCGGCAGTTCTTTTTTGAGCTGCTGGATGGCGGCTAGATTTGTTCTTTTGCTGATCCCCACAAATACCCGGGTTTGGTCTACAAGCACATCGCCGCCTTCAATCGTTCCATCATCCAGCGTGATGGTTGTCCATCCTTTTGTCTGTGCCCATTCTTTTAAGGAATGTTCTTCTCCTTGTCTGACAGGGGCTGCCATGTTTGAAACAAATAAAGTTTGTCCAATTGTAAATCCAATATCCCGAGTGAAGACTTGTTCAGGGAAACGTTCATTTGCAGGAAGAAGGACAGGCCGGACATGATGGTTTTTCAGCGTTTGGATGAATTGCTTATGCTGCGTGAGGGCTTTGATTTGAGAAATATTTTCTCTTGCAAAATGCTTTTGGGTTTCATTGATGATCTGTTTAATTTCCATATAAATTGGACTGCATAAGAGGACTTCTTGTAAATCATCATATTCACTCATACATTGCGGCGTTTTATACACTTTCTCTGATTTCATAGAATCCATCAAAGGGCCTCCTTGTTTATCGATAGTTATATTATTCCTCCTTCTAGTAAATGTTGAAACATTTCCGAAAGAAAATCTCTCATGAGAGACTAAAGCAAAAAGTTTAGACAAACCTAATAGAATAGTGTTTAATAAAAGTCGTTCCGCATCAACGAAAACAGCAAGAAGGAGCTATGACGATGAGTGAAGAAAATTTCAAATACTGCAAGGAATCAAAAGTTGTGAAAACCAGCAGGGTATTCCCCCTCGATACGAATAACCACCAAACGTTATTTGGCGGGAAATTAATGAGTTATATAGATGACATTGCTTCCATCTCGGCAGCAAGACACAGCCGTAGTGAAACAGTCACCGCATCAATGGATTCAGTTGATTTTTTAGAGCCGATTGGACAGAAAGAGTCCGTCTGCTTAGAATCTTATGTGACATGGGTCGGCACATCTTCTATGGAAGTATTCGTCAAAGTCATTAAGGAAAACTTGATGTCTGGAGAGCGCAGACTCGCAGCAACTTCATTTCTTACCTTTGTCTCGCTTGATGAAAACGGGAAGCCAAAACGAGTTCCACAAGTCATGCCGGAAACAGAGGAAGAAATCATGCTTCATCAAACAGCGAAGCAGCGGGCAGAGGAAAGAAAAAGCCGCCGGAAGCATAGTAAAGCTTTGGCTGACGCACTTGGGACGGATAAGCCTTGGGCGTAAAAATCACCCTTTAAGCGGTGATTTTTTTCTGAGCCGGTATCTTGCATGGCAAGATAGTGTGTGGTAAGATCAAACTATCTTGTCATGCAAGGTACTGAAAGCGGAGGATCGATGATGACACAATCAACACAAATGCTAAAAGGAATTTTAGAGGGATGCCTGCTGTCGATTATTTCTGAAGGTGAAATTTATGGCTATGAAATGACAAAGAAGCTTGCGCACTATGGGTTTGATCAAATTAGTGAAGGCAGTATTTATCCGATCTTGCTGCGCATGCAAAAAGAACAGCTGGTTCATACGTCCACAAAAGCATCGGCGAGTGGGCCGAAAAGGAAATACTATACGCTGACACAAAGAGGCGAAGAAGCGCTGACGGATTTTACCATGCGATGGAATGAGCTGTCAGGGAATGTAGAGCGATTATTACATAAAGGGAAGTGAGAAGATGGTAACAAAAGAAACGAGACACATCTTATTAGAGCTGCAACTCTATCTCATATCAAAAGGGAAAAATCAGGACGAGATCGACGAAGTGATGGATGAATTAACGACACACGCTGTCGAAGCTGAGAAAGATGGGAAAACAGGGGAAGATGTATTTGGCGGAGATCCACGGGGCTTTGCTGATGAGCTAGCGAAAGAGCTTTCTAGAAATCATAAAGACTGGGTTCCGTTTGTCAGTGCTTTTTTAATTGGATCTCTTTTTTACATGATGTTAGCAGATGCCATCAGTCAAAGTTTATCGTATTCTTGGTATGCACTCATTGGTTATCCGCTAATCATAGTGGCCAATGTGATCATGACCATTGTGATGTTTAGAGCTTCTGCCTTTCAAACAAGCAGGAGGGCATTCTTTTACTTTTGGATATTAGGTGTTTTTCAGATGACAGCCTTGATCACAGTGAAATTATTGGACCAAAAACTTGGTACTCCTTTACTTGTGTTGACCTCGAGCCAAAGATGGGGCGTCATTCTTCTGTTGCTGCTGTGTATTGTCTTATTGAATGCCATTTTAAAAGCCAATATGGTGTCGCTCATTCCGGTGATCTTCTTTGGGCCGCAGCTCCTATTCGAATGGCTTGGATGGACATCACCTCTGATGCTTCTTTTCACAAGTCTGGTATCCATTGTGATTTTAGTCTTGCTCACAATCGCTTTTTTACAGAAAACAAACAAGAAAAATGAACATTTAATGTAGATAGAGCACATCACTTGCGATGTGCTTTTCTTTTTCTAAAAAAATGTAGATATGGGATCACATTTTTCTTTACAATGAGAAGAGGACAAAAATGAAAAGGGGTTCTGTGATTGGATATTGTATGGGGGTATGTACTCGTTTTTATATTGGCTGCTTTACCTTTTTTTGAAGTGGTTGGTGTCGTTCCGCTGGGGATTTTAAGTGGTCTGCATCCTGTGACAACGGCAGTTATTGGATTCGTCGGCAACTTTCTTACCGTCTTGCTACTCATCGTCTTCGTGGACCGATTTAAAGCGTGGTGGCTGAAGAGGAAAGAGGAGAAACATGATGAAAAAGGAGAGAAAAAACAGCTGAAAGCCAGAAAGGTTTGGGAACGGTATGGTCTCCCTGGTTTGGCACTTATCGGTCCTTTTATCATTGGCAGTCATTTAGCGGCTTTTATGTGTATGAGCTTCGGTACGAAAAGAAAACAAGTCACTGTGTGGATGACGGTCAGTTTAATCATGTGGACCGCATTAGCTGCTAGTTTAACGGGTGCGGGGTTCCATTACTTTGCCCCAGATTCAAATGGGTTGTTCGGAGATATTTTTAGCAAGTAAGCAGGGGGGATAAAAAATGGCACATCAAACACGGATCGTGCTTGAAACAGAGCGTCTCAGACTGAGAACAATGGATGAAGACGATGCGCCTTTTTTATATGAAAAGCTATTCCAAGATGCAGAGGTCATGAAGTATTATCCTTCACTAAAGGATGAAAAGCAGACAAAAGAGTGGATTGCTTGGAATCAAAAGAATGACCGCACATTTCATACGTCCCTGTGGATCATTGAAGAAAAAGAAACGAAGGAACCGCTTGGTCAAAGCGGAATTGTTCTCCAAAACGTCGAAGGACAAACAGAGCTTGAAATTGGCTATATGCTAAAGAGGTCGGCATGGGGAAAAGGATATGCTGTTGAGGCTGCAAAAGGCTGTCTTGCGTATGGTTTTGACGAAATGAAGGTGAGGCGAATGGTCAGCTTAATTCGCCCTGACAATGAAGCGTCAGTCAAGGTCGCAATGAAAATGGGGATGAAAAAAGAAAAAACCATTTCAAAATGGGATCAAATGATTGATGTTTACAGTGTTACTCGTGACGGAAAAAGCGGCTCGCTTGAATCATAAGGAGAGCCGCTTTTTCTTTTATAGACGCTGTTCTAACTGAAGTAAATATTTCTTTCGTTCGATTCCCCCGCCATATCCGCCAAGTTCACCGCTTGTTTGAATGACTCGGTGACAAGGAATGATGATGGCTAACTGATTGGCACCATTTGCATTTCCAACTGCCCGAACCAAATGGGGATCGCCAAGCATGATGGCAAGATCTCGATACGATCTCGTTTCGCCTGGCGGAATCTGTAATAGAAGATCCCATACCCTTTTCTGAAAAGGGGTGCCATGTATAGCAAGTGGCACAGTAAACTGCGTGAGTTTCTTTTCAAAATATAAGGCCAATTCCTTTGCTAATTGCTGATGGACGTTTGTTTCTCCAACTAAAATACGGGCATGATGTTTTTTTCTGATGTTCTCAATTTCTCTTTCTAATCCTCGCCTGTCCATAAATTCAAGCAAATACACATGGGTTGCATCTGAAATGCTCATCATCCGCCCAATCGGAGTAGAAATAAAATTCGCATGCAAAATATTGACTTGCGCCTTTTTGGGTGGATTCCCCATGATTTTCGTAAAGGCATCATTGAAGGCACTGGAAGACTCGTAACCGAAGGTGACTTGCTGATCAATGACTTTTTTTCCGTTCAGAATCTCTTTAAACGCTAGCCCCATTCGGCGTGATCTAGCATATTGAACAAAGGTCATTCCATAGATTTCTTTGAATTTTCTCCGAGCTGTTGCAGAGTGAATCCCTAATTGGCGAAAATCTTCTTCTTTCCACCGTTTCTCAGGACTCTCTTCAACTGCTGATACAAGTGTTTTGACTTCTTCTGGAATGCTGTTAGGATATGTTAAAGGCGTGCATCGCTTACACGGCCGATACCCTGCAAGCAGCGCCTCCTCTGCTGTAAAGAAAAACTCGCAGTTCTCATATTTTGGTTTTCTAGCAGTGCACGTGGCATGGCAGAAGATGCCGGTTGTTTTAATACCAGCAAAAAACGTGCCATCATATTGCGGATTCTTATCAATAAGTGCTTGATAAAATTCGTGTTTTTGTTCGTCGGTCATCATCATTTGATCCACCTCTTGTTTTATTATATCAGTGATGTGGTCGTTCCTCTTTCTAACATTTAGTATACTTCGCTTTCATCCACTTTCTTTCGAAAAATGAACAAGTATATTTGAAGGGAAAAAGCAAAGTGGTAGACCGGCATATCAGGGTGTGATACACTTTTTCATACAGAATCGGCTCTACGCTAGATCTGATTATCATGAATTGGTTTTCTAGGGTTCCGTGCGGGCAGCGCAGTCTGGACCGAGAGAAAACACATAGGGTCTAGACAATAGACCGTATGGACACGGAGGGATAAAAGCCCGGGAGATTTGATCAAACGATCGATTTCCGGGCTTTTTTTATTGCTTGGAATCGGTAAGAAAGGAAGAGATCGAATGAAATGGGGAAATGTTTTGATTGCAGCCGTATTTGAAGTCGGCTGGGTGATGGGGTTGAAATATGCTGGCTCTATATTGGAATGGAGTGCAACCATCGTTTGTATTGTTGTCAGCTTTTATTTACTCCTGAAAGCCACGACTGTACTTCCAGTTGGCACACTTTACGCCGTTTTCACCGGACTTGGAACAGCCGGTACGGTCATAGTAGGGATGGTCATGGGTGAACCGGTACAGCTAGTAAAATTACTTTTGATCATGGTACTTTTAAGCGGTGTATTAGGACTCAAATTGACCACAGGTGAAAAGAAAGGGGAGGCTGAATCGTGAGCTGGCTTTTACTCATTGGAGCAGGCATCTTAGAAATGCTTTGTGTCACCATGATGAATCAATTCCAGAAAGATCGCCATGTCAAATGGATTTTCTTCATAGCAGCTGGCTTTTCGCTTTCCTTTCTGATGCTGTCTCTTGCGATGAATACAATTCCGATGGGAACGGCGTATGCGATTTGGACAGGAATCGGAGCAGCTGGAGGAGCGATTGTTGGGATGTTGTTTTATGGTGAGTCGAAAGACGCAAAACGTATTTTCTTTATCGCACTCATTTTATCAGCAGCGGTCGGGTTGAAAATCATTGAATAAGAAAAGGCTGGCAAACATGTGCCAGCCTTTTTGCTACATCGAATGATGATTGGAATCGTTTTCATTTTTGCGGTAAAGCTGACTCACAAGCAGAAAACATACACCAAATGTAAGTAAAGGAATAAGTCTTTCTCCGGTCATAAATAGATAAATGCCCGTGATTAGACATACGATGCCGAGCCAAAAGCTCACTTTACCAAACAAAGTCATGCTTTTCATCTCCATCACTCCTTTTATGATAAAAGGTCTATCCATATTATATCACGCCAGGTGCAGAATTGAATGAATATTCAATAAAAAACACGACGCTTAATTGCTTTTTCTCTTTCCAGTCCAGTATAATATTTCATTAGAATGAAAAATGTAAATGAGGTCATAAGACATGAGAACATTGATTACAGAAAAACTTGAATTACACAGACAAAAGCATGAGCAAAAAGGAAGGCTTTTAGTCAGCTGCCCGGATCAGCCTGGTATTGTGTCAGCTGTTTCTACTTTTTTATTTGAACATGGAGCAAACATCATTGAATCTAGTCAATACACAACAGATCATGAGAGCGGCCGGTTCTTTTTAAGAATTGAATTTGATTGGAAAGACATCTCGGCCAACTTAGATCAACTGAAAAGCAGTTTTGAGCCAATTGCGCAATCATTTCACATGACGTGGAGCATGTCGCGTGCAAGTGATCTGAAAAAGCTGGCGATCTTTGTGTCCAAAGAGCTTCATTGTTTACATGAACTTTTATGGGAATGGCAAAGCGGTAATTTAATGGCTGAAATAGCGGTTGTCATCAGCAATCATGAAACGGCAAAAGATACAGTCGAAGCACTCGGCATTCCATTCCACTTCGTGAAAGCAAATAAAGACATTCGCCAAGATGCAGAAAAACAACAGCTTGCATTATTAGAAGAATATGATATTGATGCGGTTGTGCTTGCTAGATACATGCAAATTTTGACGCCAGCCTTTATCGAACAGCACCCGAACAAAATCATTAATATTCATCATTCCTTCCTGCCGGCTTTTATAGGGGCTAACCCTTACAAGCGTGCATATGAGCGAGGGGTTAAACTGATTGGGGCGACTTCTCATTACGTGACAAATGATTTAGACGAAGGGCCAATCATTGAACAGGATATTGAGCGGGTAGATCATAGAGATGATGCAGAGGCATTAAAAAATATTGGCCGCACGATTGAGCGCAGTGTGCTTGCCCGAGCTGTCAAATGGCATCTGGAAGATCGAATCATTGTTCATGAGAATAAAACGATTGTGTTTAATTGACCGCTTGACTTTTCTGAAGCAATTGGTGATAATATAAAAAAATTAACGAGCGTTGAGAAGGAATAGTAAGCAGGACCTGTTGTGTAAAAGAGAGCAAATGACATGCTGAAACATTTGCCGCAGACAGCTGCTGAACCTACCCTTTGAGCCTTAGAGGAAAAATCTAAGCGCATGCCTGGCGTTACAGGAGTTGAGTGGAATAAGCAGACGTATGCTTATTCAATGAAGGTGGTACCACGGAAAATCCCTTTTTCGTCCTTTACATAAGGAGAAAAAGGGATTTTTTATGTGGTGAAAGGTATAGCGGAGGGAATCAATGATGAAAAAGCAAAGGATCGTCATAAAAATTGGTAGCAGTTCATTAACAGAGCAAAAAGGAGCCATTGATGAACAAAAAATGCAGGATCATGTCAAAGCCATTGCAAAGCTAAAAGAGGCAGGACATGAAATCATTCTCATTTCGTCAGGTGCCGTTGCGGCGGGATTTGGCAGTTTAGGATATCCGTCAAGACCTGTGACCTTAAAAGGGAAGCAGGCTGCTGCTGCTGTTGGTCAAGGCTTGTTAATGCAGAAATATACAGAACTATTTTCACAGTTTCAGATGACGCCTGCACAAATGCTTTTAACACGTAATGACTTTTCAGATCGTACAAGATATCGAAATGCTTACGCAACGATGATGGAACTGCTCGAGAGAAAAATTTTACCGATCATTAATGAAAATGACTCTGTGTCCATCGAGGAGCTTACCTTTGGTGATAATGACATGTTATCAGCACTGGTAAGTGGCTTAATTCATGCAGACCAATTGATCATTTTAACAGATATCAACGGAATTTATGATGCCAATCCAAGTGAGAATCCTGATGCGAAGCGGTTTGATGTGCTGACTCACATTTCAGATGAATTGTTCTCATATGCGAAGAGTACGGGTTCAAAGGTTGGAACAGGCGGGATGAAATCTAAGCTTTCAGCTGCACAAACAGCTCTCTCCCTTGGCGTTAAAGTCTTCATTGGCACAGGTACAGGGGAAGACAAGCTTCTTCACATTCTCGCTGGTCAAGGAGACGGCACATATATTGGTGAACAAGACTTATCATCAGTCAATAACCGTCGCCAATGGATTCAATTCCACTCGCCAGTCTCTGGGAAGATCATGATTGATGCGGGGGCAGAGGCGGCGATTTTGCATAATGGAAGGAGTCTTCTTCCAGCTGGTGTCATTGATGTAGCTGGTGAATTTTCTAAAGGAGAGGTCGTCGAAGTTGTTGGTCCAAACGGATTAGTCGGTAAAGGACAAACATTGTATGATTCAGATGAGCTTCTTGGCATTAAAGGGATGCGAAGTCATGAGCTTTCTTATGAAAAACCTGAAGTCATTCACCGAGATCACTGGGTTCAGCACGTACAAAACTGAGGAGGGAAAACGATGAATGAAGTTCTAGAAAAAGCAAAAAAGGCAAGCGCAGCCAAAGATCAGCTGCTATTAAATACAACTGAACAAAAGAATGCTGCATTAGACGCTATTGCAAAAGCATTAAAAGCATCTTCAGCTTATTTAATTGCCGAAAACCAAAAAGATGTTCAGGCGGCTATAGACAAAGAGTTCACGCCATCTGTGATCGACAGAATTACATTAACAGAAGAGAGAATTGAAGCGATTGCAGACGCTACGCATCAACTCATTCAGCTCAAAGACCCAATTGGTGAAACATTAGAGACCATTCAAAAAGAAAACGGGCTTCTCATTGAAAAAGTACGTGTGCCTCTTGGAACGGTTGGGATGATTTACGAAGCAAGACCAAACGTGACAGTCGATGCGGCCACTCTTTGCTTGAAAACTGGAAATGCTGTGATTCTTCGAGGAAGTTCATCGGCCATTCATAGTAATAAAGCGATTGTGAAAGTCATTCATGAAGCGCTGCAACCAACGGATATTCCCGTAGACAGTGTACAATTGATTGAAGATACAGGCCGTGAGACGGCTAAAACCCTGTTCACTTTAAATGACTATCTAGATGTCCTTATTCCACGCGGTGGGAAACATTTAATTGATCTTGTTGTGAGAGAGTCTACTGTTCCAGTACTTGAGACGGGTGCAGGGAATTGTCATATTTACATTGATGAAACAGCCCAAAAAGAAATGGCTGAACAAATTGTTCTGAATGCGAAAACACAAAGGCCATCTGTTTGTAATGCCATTGAGAGCATTGTCATTCATGAAACATGGGCAAAAGAACATGGCGCTTCGCTCTTTGAAGCACTTCAGACACATGGTGTAGAAATACGGGGCGATGAAGCAGTATGTGCGCTTGCACCTAGTGCCACATTAGCGACGACCACTGATTTTGAAACGGAATTTTTAGCGCCGATTGTCAGTATTAAAACCGTAAAGACCATGGAAGAGGCGATACAGCATATTCAAATGTATAGCTCTAAGCATTCTGAAGCGATCATTACGGAAAACGAGCAGCATGCGGCACTTTTCTTAACAGCCGTTGACGCTGCCGCTGTGTATCATAATGCATCTACCCGGTTTACAGATGGCTTTGAATTTGGCTACGGAGCGGAAATCGGCATTAGCACACAAAAATTGCATGCTAGAGGACCAATGGGTCTGCCAGCCCTAACCTCTGAAAAATTTGTCATTCGTGGTCAAGGACAAATAAGAGAATAACCCATCCAAAAAGAGAGTCTTATCGCACAAGGCTCTCTTTTTCCTTTCATTTTTGTATTTCTTCGGTCAAGTATGATAAAATATGGTAATGTTTTATATTTTGAGAAGATTGGAGAAGGCAACGTATGGCGAAAATCATTCCCTCTTCGGATATTGGAGTGAAAATCAACAAGTGGTATGAATTAATCCGCAGATTTGATTCAGAACAAGCAGAACAGTTAAAGCAGGAAATTCGCACCTCTCTTGATTCAATGGAAGAAGATCAGAATTTGCTTCTCTATTTTTCTTTAATGGAATTCAGGCATGAGGTCATGCTCGATTATTTAAAGCCATTAAAGGAAGGAAAGCTTCGCGCCAACTTTTCCGAGCTTTCGAAAGAAATAGATGAGCATCAAACGCATGTCACAGGCATGCTTGAATATTACTATCATTTCTTCAGAGGCATGTATGAGTTCGGCCGGAGAGAGTACATTGCTGCCATATCGTCCTATCAAAAGGCAGAGCACAAGCTTTCTTTTGTATCCGACGATATTGAACGTGCAGAATTTCATTTTAAAATGTCAGAAATATATTATCACATGAAACAAACACACATTTCGATGCACCATGCCAAACTAGCGCTGGATGTCTATATTCAGCACGAACTATATGCGCTTCGTACCATTCAGTGTGAATTTATTGTAGCCGGTAATTATGATGATATGAGAAGGCATGAAAAGGCATTGCCACATCTCGAAAGAGCACTTGCAAGGTCAAGAGACTTTCAGAATGTGCGTTTTATTGCTTCTTCTTTGTTTAATATGGGCAACAGCTATTACAGAATGGGAGACTTGAACCGCGCACTCGACTTAATGAAAGAATCCATCTCATTATTTGATCAAAACCAATCTGATCATCTTCGTCGATCGATAGACCCTCTTTATACAGCCGCTCAGATCTTATACAAACAAGGTAAAAACGATGAAGCATTATATTACAGAGAAGAATGTATGAAACGAGCAGAAGCTCTGCAGGATGACATTCATATTCAGAAGACCATTTTTTTAGAAGCGTTGTACTTACGACAAGATGCAGAGCATATTAAACGTATTTTCCATTTTTTAGAATCTTCCTATGCATATCCAGATATAGAAGAGCTGGCTTTAGACACCGCAAAGTATTATAATGAAATGGAGGATTATGAAAAATCTTCCATGTTCTATGGGGAAGCGGAACATGCTCGTATCTATATTCAGAGAGGGGATTGTTTATATGAATTTTAAAAAATGGGCAGTCGTCTGTACAAGCATCACGATCTTGGCATTATGGATCACATCACCTAATGCCGACCCCGATAACAGAAACCATACGCTGGAAAAACCGAATCCGCAGCATATCACGATCTAAAAAGCCCTTTTTAAAGGGCTTTTTTTATTGACCGCTTCAATCATCGTAGGTTGCACATTCATAAAAATAAAAAATGGAGGAAAGATGAAAGTGAGTGTTTTTCATTGACTCTTGAATTTAGATTGTGTACAATTCAATTGTAGAAAATATTAATAGAGCGAAAGAGGGTTATATTCATGTCAGAAGTTTTATTTACTGCAACGGTATCAGCTGTAGGAGGAAGAGAAGGTAAGGTTGTGTCAACAGATGGTGTACTAGAGCATGATGTAGCAATGCCAGGAACGCCAAGAGCGAAAAAGCTTGAGAAAGCAACGAATCCAGAGCAATTATTCGCAGCGGGCTATTCTGCATGTTTTGATTCAGCCCTTCAAATGGTCGCAAGACAAGAGCGTATCCGTTTTGAAAGTGAAGTAACGGCACATGTAAGCTTAATCAAAGACAGTTCAGACGGCGGTTTCAAACTAGGTGTCAAATTAGAAGTAAAAGGAACTGGAATTGAGCAATCTGCACTTGATGAACTTGTTCATAAAGCACACGGCGTTTGCCCATACTCAAAAGCAACGCAAGGAAACATTGAAGTAGAATTAGTAGCTGTCGCTCAATAATAGACATCAAAAAAAAGGCTGAGGGAATATTCCCTCAGCCTTTTGATTGTGTTAATTTTTGCAGAAGCTCATGTAAAGAAGCGCGAAGTGTTTTCAGCTCTTCTTCTGATCTGCCTGTTCCAGACAGCATTTGAAATGGAATCGAAGTGGCCTTCTCTTGTAAAGCTTCTCCGTATTCTGTTAAACGAATTTGGACCGAACGCTCATCCTCTTTTGAACGTTCACGGATGATGAGTCCATTTTGTTCCATTCGTTTTAGCATAGGTGTGAGTGTACCGGAGTCTAAATATAAAAGCTCTCCCATTGTTTTCACATTTAATGTCCCATGCTCCCATAACAAAAGCAGTGCCAAATATTGCGGGTATGTGATATTTAACTCTTCTAATAATGGTTTATACTGCTTCGTCATTTCTCTTGAACTTGCATATAACAAGAAACAAAGCTGATTTTCCAGCTTCATATGTTCAAATTCATTTGTCATATCTGTCACCAACTATTTTTTGTCATACTTATCATTGTATAAGATTTTCTTCCTTTTTAAAATAAATATAGACTAAAAATGAAAAATTCTTCAATGTGCTATAAATGTTTGAGCAACGAATAGAACGTGAAAGGTATAAGTAGAAGAAGGAGGAGATCAAGATGAAACCATTATTTACTGCAAAAGTAAAAGCACAACACGGAAGAGCAGGACATGTTCGTTCTGATGATGGTGTGCTTGACCACAACATTGTGATGCCAAACGCAAAGAAAGATGGAGAAACTGGTACGAATCCTGAACAATTATTTGCAGCGGGTTATGCGGCCTGTTTCGGAGGGGCGCTTGAACAAGTCGCCAAGAAGCAAGGTGTCGAAATTGAATCAGAAGTAGAAGGACATGTCAGTCTATTAAAAGATGAAAGTGATGGCGGTTTTAAACTTGGCGTGAAGCTGATTGTTTCCGCTCAAGGGCTTGATCATGACAAAGCGAAAGAGCTTGTTGAGGCTGCACATGAATTCTGTCCATATTCAAAAGCAACAAGAGGAAACATCGAAGTAGAGCTTGAAGTGGCGGAATCATGAAAAGAAAAAAGGGCTAAAATTTAGCCCTTTCTCAAGCACCTACTGACACCTGCTGTGGAGCAGGTGTCTTTTTTTAGTATTCTTTCTTTTTGTCGTATGTGTCCCATGCTTCAAATGGAGCAAGGGTTTTTTGAAGGGTCAGCTGGTAAAATGGAATGTTTCTTGATTCGTATTCTTTATTGATTTCTTCATAAATAAAGGAGTCATCAAAACCAGAAGTCGCTGCATCCTTGTGTCCAGCGGCAAAATATACGGCCTTTGGTCTAGCCCAATAGATAGCACCGAGACACATTGGACAAGGCTCACAGCTTGTATACAAAATACAGTCTTCTAATTGGTATGTATGTAGTGTTTGGCACGCCTTTCGAATAGCTGTCACTTCTGCATGTGCAGTTGGATCATTACTCGTTGTGACATTGTTGCTTCCCTCTGCAATAATCTGACCGTCTTTGACAATGACCGCTCCAAAAGGGCCGCCTGTGCCACTATTTACTCCTTCTACTGCAAGATCAATTGCGCGTTGTAAAAAAGCTTCGTGATTCATTGTCTTCCTCCCTTTGTTCGACTGACTTCTCTAGTATAAACGAATCATGATAGAAAAGGAATCATTGTAGGAGGAGATCGAACAGGACAATTTGCGGATAAAAAACCCCTGCCAAATGTTCAGCAGGGGAAGAGTGAGTCCATTATGCGTGCTGCGCTAGCTTTTTACGAGCGACTTCAGCAGCTGTCACCATGTTTTTCAAAGCAGCAATGGTTTCAGGTTCTTGTCTTGTTTTCAGTCCACAGTCAGGGTTGACCCAGAAGCGATCTGTCGGACATACGTTCAGTGCATCATCAATGATTTTACTCATTTCTTCAACAGATGGAACGCGCGGGCTGTGAATGTCATATACCCCAAGTCCAAGACCTTTCAAATACGGGTGTTTTTCTAAATAATCGAGGAACCCGCCATGACTCCGTGAATGCTCAATCGTAATCACGTCTGCATCAAGGTCTTCAATCGTATCAACAATATCCTCGAAGTTGCTGTAGCACATATGTGTATGAATTTGCGTTTCATTTTGAACAGACGATGTCGATAGACGGAATGACTCTGCTGCCCAGTTTAAGTATGCTGCCCAATCACTCTCTTTTAAAGGAAGACCTTCTCTTAGCGCAGGTTCATCCACTTGAATCACTTGAATACCCGCTGCTTCTAACGCTTCTACCTCTTTACGTAAAGCAAAAGCGATTTGGAAGGCAATGTCTTTACGAGAGATATCTGTTCTTGGGAAAGACCAGTTTAAGATCGTGACAGGCCCTGTCAGCATTCCTTTGACTTTTTTCTCCGTTAAGCTTTGAGCGTAAACCGTTTCTTTCACTGTCATTGGCTCTGTAAATTCTACATCTCCATAAATGATCGGCGGCTTCACGCAGCGTGATCCATAAGATTGAACCCAAGCGAATTTTGTAAAGGCAAATCCAGCGAGTTTTTCACCGAAGTATTCAACCATGTCTGTACGTTCAAATTCTCCATGAACGAGTACATCTAGGCCAATCTCTTCTTGAATATCAATCCATCTTTTTGTTTCTTTTTTAATAAATTCATCATACTCAGCATCTGTCCACTCATTTTTGCGCCATTTTTGACGAGCACTGCGCACCTCAGCTGACTGAGGGAAGCTTCCGATTGTTGTGGTTGGAAGAAGCGGCAGTTCAAGAGATTCATTTTGAATGCGTAGTCGTTCTTCAAAAGCAACTGGACGTTTAAAATCTTTTGATGAAAGATTGTTGCGCTCTGCTGTCAGGTCCGCATTCGTTCCTTTCGCGAATTCTTTTAACGTCAGAAGTGCTTCATTTGCTGCATGGATGTCTGCATCAATGGCAGCCGCTCCTTTTGATAAGCCTTCTTTTAATAGCGTTAATTCAGCCAGTTTTTCAGTGGCATAAGAAAGTCCGTTTAATAGTTTTTCTTCAAGCTGTTCGCTCGGATGTTTTGCAACTGGGACATGTAGCAGGCTGCTTGAAGGCTGCAGCCATACTTCTTTCGGCTGCACGTCAGCAATCACTTCAGAAACAAACGATAATCTTTCTCCTAGATCTGATCTCCAAATATTTCTGCCGTCGATGATACCGGCTGCTAAAATTTTATCTTTTGGGAAGCCGTGTTTTTTCAATTGTTCAAGGTTTCGTCCTTGATCATGGACAAAATCAAGACCTATGGCTTCAACAGGATACGTGACAAGCTCTTCATAGGCATCTACTGAGTCAAAGTATGTTTGAAGGAGAACGTTTAAGGCAGGTACAGCTTCTTTAATCGTTTGATAGATGGCTTTTACTGCTTTCACGTCTTCACTTGAAGCTGTGACTAAAGCAGGCTCATCAATTTGAACCCATTTTACACCGGCTTCTTCAAGCTCTTTTAACAACTGAGTATAAAGCGGCACTAGGCGTTGCTGAATCTCTTTCACTTCATTGGCTTCATAGCCTTTAGAAAGAGAAACAAATGTATAAAGACCAAGAACGACAGGTTTTGTTTCAACACCAAACGCTTTTTTCACCTTTTCGTATGCTTCAAGCGGTTTGTTATGTGTGAGTTTGAATTCTGTGCTTTTTTCGTATTCTGGAACGATGTAGTGATAGTTTGTATTAAACCATTTTGTCATTTCACTTGAGACAGCATCTTTTGTTCCTCTTGCCATCGCAAAGTATGTATCTAGCGGGTCTTTCAAGCTGCGGAAGCGCTCTGGAATCCAATTGAACATAACGGCAGTATCCAGCACGTGATCGTAGAAGGTGAAGTCCCCAGAAGGAACAACGTCAATTTGTTGATCAATTTGAGTTTTAATAGCGGCTAAAAATTGTTCATCGAGTGTGCTTAAGAGGGTTTCTCGGTCAGTTTGACCTTTCCAATAAGACTCAAGTGCTTTTTTCCATTCTCTGTTTAAACCAATTCGCGGAAAACCTAGATTACTTGTTTTAACAATTGTCAATTCCAATTCCTCCTCTAAATATAAAAAGACACTCACACTCATGGTCAAGATTGATGAGGGCAAATGTCTGGTTTAAAAAGACAAAATGTGTGTGCGAAAGAAGGCGTAAGTATCAATGACGAACGCTTTTCCGACATCTCCTATCAACCGTAGGGGGTTTGATGTGATAGAGCGGCTGGTATCCTGGCTAGTGAATCTGCAAGCTTTTCATCCTTCCCATCTTCACGACAGTGGATGATTAACGAAAAGCTCTCCTCACTTACAGTGGCGGGACCGCGCCGGATTTTCACCGGTCTTCCCAATTAAAATTCGACGTGTGATCGAATTACCG
This sequence comes from Bacillus sp. iso_77, assembly GCF_056173625.1. Lineage (NCBI taxonomy): Bacteria > Bacillati > Bacillota > Bacilli > Caryophanales > Bacillaceae > Bacillus > Bacillus sp. iso_77. Next base: position 1,252,575 of record NZ_CM149683.1, read on the forward strand.
ACTCTCAAACTATGAATTTATTGTGTTCGATTATATAACGTTCACTTCATTTCGTCAAAGTAAATTTTGAATAATTTTAATTAAAAAAATCCTGAGAAAATTCTATCTTTTCTCAGGACCTAACATGTACCTATAGAGACAAAAGTTCTGCTTCTAATGTTTTCTCAAGAAGTACATCTGGTGCAGTTAAATATAAAAACCCGTTTCCTACAAGGGTTTTCGATTGTTCTAGCGGAAGGGTTCTCCGTACGAGCTGAGCATATACCTCAGGTTCTGTCAGCTTACGCTGGAACGCTTTTTCTTCGGCATTTTTAATAATGGCGAGTGCACCGCTCACATGAGGGGCAGCCATGGAAGTGCCTGTTAGTCTTCCGTATTTATGGTTAGGGAGAGTGGACAAAATGTCTTCACCTGGAGCGACGAGGTCGATTTCTTTATTCGCATTGGAGAATTCAGAGGATTCTCTTGCAAGAGAGACAGAGCCGACGGCAATGACCTCGTTGTATGCAGCTGGGTAGGAGAACTCTTCAGTACGCTCGTCTCCGTCACCTTCATTTCCTGCTGCGCAGACAACAAGCACACCGCTGCTTACCGCATGTTGGATGGCCTTTTGTAGTTCTGGTTCATTGCTTGGCCCACCGAGAGACATGGAAATAATATCAACCTTCTGTTCAACCGCATAGTTAATGCCATTGATAATCCATTCGTATTTCCCGCTGCCATTTTTCCCTCCAAGAACTTTCACGATCAACAGCTTGGCTTCAGGCGCAACACCTAAAATGCCGCCATTTTGATCCGTTGCTGCAATCGTTCCTGAGACATGGGTACCATGCCCGTTGTAGTCTTTTACATTCTCAGCATCGCCATTGTCATCATCGGTAAAGTTTTTTCCTCCGATAATCTGATCTTTTAAATCGGGATGCTCCGTGTCGCAACCTGTATCAAGGACAGCAATGGTTATGCCTTTTCCTTTGAAGCCACTTGACCAAAGTTCGGGTGCTTTAATCTCCTGAATACTTTCCGGCGTCTCTTTCGCTTCCATCACATTGGCTTTTACTTCATACGGAATTAAGCGAATTTCACCTTTCATAAGAAAGCCCTCCTTATTTTGTTTTCAAAGTAGATTCAGGTTGCGTAATGTTATTGTATAAAACAAATGTTTGATCGGAAAGGGTCAATTGTAATAATTTTTCAAATAATCAAATAATTATTTATTGTGCAGTTCTCCTCATATCTTGCCGAAAGAAGTCACCTTTTGAGGAAAACTCTTAGTATCATATGAAAAAGAAGGAAATGTTGCATAGTGAGCTTGCACCTGTACAGATGAAAATGGGTGGAAAGAACTAAAAAAGGCAGATCGAAAAAACAATCATATAAAGAGATAGAGGATGACAGAAAAGAAAAAGGTACATGCCATGTGCAGATAATTGTTTTTTCATTATAATGATCGAAAGAATATAGAATGTAAAAAGTATTTGACATTTTTTTAGCGGATGATATGATTGAAATGTAAAAAGTATTTGACATTTTGATTGGGAGGGAACTAACCGTTGGATGTTGTCAAAGTTGTGTATTCAGTCATCTTATTAGTGGTCGGACTGTTCATTTTTATCGCGCCCATGATTCAAAAGGGTGATGAAAGAAAGAGATTTATCTACTCAAAAGCTCAATCGTATGCATTTATGGTGGTCATTGGTATGCTTTTATTAGAAGTCGCAGAGTCCATATTTTTAACGACCCAAGGGAACAATTCTGATAAGGGGTTTGGGATTTCTCCCATCATGTTCCTAACTGTGATTTCGGTCATATATTTAGTTACATTACTCATATACAGAAAAAAATATGGTGATTAAATTGCAAAATCATATAAGAGAACTAAGGAAATCCATTAAATTATCCCAAGAAGAACTTGCTAAACGATGTAAGGTCTCGAGACAAACCATCAATGCCATTGAAAACGATAAGTATGACCCTACTTTACAATTAGCCTTTGACATCGCCTCTGTTTTGAATACGACTGTAGATGAGCTTTTTGTCAGTCAACCTAAAAAGAAGTAAGAGACCAGCCTCAGAAAAGAGGCTTTTTTTGTTGATTTGTGTAATGTGAAAGGATCAGCTGAAAATAAAAATCAACCATATTACATAACAATTCCTCATTCATGAAAAATAAGATATGAAGATTGTGACTGTTCCAATGGAGAAAGGCAACATATAATAATGGAAAGACAAGCTTGCCTTTCAGATAGGAGAGATAGAGATGAACAAAGGGAAGATACTCGTGGTAGAAGATGAAAAGAAAATTGCAAGAGTGCTGTCATTAGAACTTGAATATGAAGGATATGAGGTCACAGTCCAAGATACAGGGATGAAAGGACTCCAGGCGCTCGAGGAGGAGAGTTTTGATTTAGTGCTTCTAGATGTCATGCTTCCAGAATTAAGCGGACTTGAAGTGCTTAGAAGGGTTCGAAAGACAAATACGGCAACACCGATCATTTTGATTACCGCAAGAGGAAGTGTTCCCGATAAGGTCAGCGGTCTTGATCTTGGGGCAAACGATTATATTACAAAACCCTTTGATATAGAAGAATTATTAGCGCGAATTCGTGCACAGCTGAGGTTCAATCACAATGCACAAGAGGAAAAGGAAATTGAGCTAAGTATTGCAGATTTAACGGTGAATGAGAAAACAAGAGAAATTCAAAGAGGCGGTCAGACGCTTGAGCTGACACCGAGAGAATATGACCTGCTGGTTCATTTATTGAAACATCAGCAGCAAGTGCTCACAAGAGATCAGCTTTTAACAGCTGTTTGGGGTTTTGATTATTTTGGTGACACGAACGTGGTTGATGTCTATATTCGCTATTTAAGGAAAAAAATCGATTACCCGTTTGAAAAACAATTGATTCACACAGTGAGAGGTGTGGGTTATGTGATGAAAGGATAAAGCATGAGATTAAAAAATAAGATCCAGCTTTATACATCGTTGTCCTTGTTTTTAATGGTGCTGCTGTTTCATACAGCGATTTATTTTATTTTTTCAATGACCTTGACGCAAAAAGATATGTCCAGACTGTCGGAAGTAGCTGAAAATATTGCTATTGCACTAAAGAAGTCAGAAGAAGAGGGCCTTCCATCTTCAGAGCTTCTGAAAGCGTATCTGCCTCAAAATGGTATGATCCGTGTGGTCACAGAGAAAGGTGAATCAAAGCTGACCGTCACGAAGGAATCTACGTTTAGCTCACTTCCTTTTACATACGAATCTGGTCAGACAGCAGAAATTCAAGAATACAATAAGCATATGATTGCGTTCGCGGCTATCCCTGTCATTTGGACAAATGGGGACATTGTGTCGCTGCAAGTATATGAAGAAATTGAAAATACAGAAGAGAACTTGGCGTTATTAAAAATGATTTTAATCGCTACTGGCGTTTTGTTTATTGTGCTTTCTTATTTTGCAGGCCACATTTTAACGAAACAAATTGTCCGCCCAATTAGTCGAATGACCAATACGATGAAAGCAAGTATGAGAGAAAAGGCATTTAAACGAATTGAATTAACAGGCGATTCAAAGGATGAACTGTATCAAATGGGTCAAACCTTTAATGAAATGGCCGAAATTCTCGAGAAACATTATGAGAAAGAGCAGCAATTTTTACACGATGCTTCTCATGAATTGAAAACACCCATTACCGTCATCATGAGCTACAGCAATTTACTAAAACGCTGGGGGCAAAGCCGGCCAGAGGTCGTAGAAGAATCCTCTCAAGCCATTCATGATGAGGCAAAAAAAATGAAAAGGCTGACAGATCAACTACTCACACTGGCGAAAAATGGGCAGCCGCTTTACTTGGACATGAAGCCGGTTGATCTTGGTCAATTGTGTAGCCAAGTCGGCCATACACTTGAAGTGGCAACCAATCGAACCATCCTTACTCATGTACAAACAGATCAGCCTGTGATTGCTGAAGGGGACGAAGAGAAGATCAAACAGCTTTTGACCATCTTGATTGATAATGCGGTTAAATATAGTGCAGAGCCAGTTGATGTGAACTGCGGACGATCAGGAGAGAAACCGTTTATTTCGGTTGTTGACAAAGGAATTGGCATAAAAGAAGAGGATCTGCCGAAAATCTTTGACCGCTTTTTCCGTGTGGATGAAGCGAGAAACAGTGAGACGGGCGGAACTGGGCTTGGCCTGTCAATTGCGAAGCAAATTGCTGAAGAGCATGGGGCTGAGCTAAAGGTAGACAGCCGTATCGGTGAAGGAACCGTGATGACCATTCTTTTTCAGAAATAAGTAGGTCTTTTCTCATCAATTTCTCATTTCCTCCTTATAAAATAGGAAATAGGAAGGAGGCGCTGCATGTCTAAAAAAATGAAAATGCTGCTTACGCTCGCAGGATGTCTTTTCATTCTTGTGGCCTTTGCAATGCTCATGATTCAAACCATTGACCAAAAAATATTAAGCGAAGCAGACATTAAAAAAATCATCGCAAAAGACTACAATGGAAACATCACAAATATTGATCTGATCAATCATAAACAGGACTATACATTGACGCTTGAAAATTCAAATGGCATCTATCAAATCATTGCATCTTCCTCAAGCGGTCAAATGAAAGAGATGAAACAGTTAAAGAGCTATCAAAAACCAAATGAGAAAAATGCCGAACTCCAAGCAGAAGAAGTGGCAGTGAAAAAAGTGAAGGGTACCGTGATTCAAAAGAAAGAAAAATCGGATCGCTTTATCTTTACGATTCAATCAAAAAAAGAACTGTATCAAGTGGATGTTGAGAAAGACACGTTCAAGGTGATTGAAGCAGAAAAGAAACAGCCAACCTCTAAAGAAAAGAAGCTGACAAAAATAACGGTAGAAGAAGCCATTCAGATTGCCGTAAAAGAAGTGGGCGGCACAGTGGATGATGCAGATCTTGAAACTTTTAGCGGAATGCTCGTGTTTGAGGTAGAGCTCGATTTGCCGGATGGAAGAGAGGCAGAGGTATTAGTGAATGCCTATACAGGAGATATTGAAGGGATTACGTACGAAAACTAATCATTTTCTCATGATTTTCTCATGTTCCTTTCCTTCCTTTATCATCTTGTTTTTTTAAGATAAAGGAGAAATCAAACAGAGGAGGAGTTAAACATGATAAAAAAAGTACTAGTAGCTACAGCATTCACAGGAGCTCTTGTCGCAGGTGGTTTCACCCTTCAAGCGCAAAATACCAATCAAACGGCAAATGCCGAACAAGTGGTGCAAAAGAAATCTTCATTTGTCTCAAAGAAACAGGCTGAAAAAGCAGCATTAAAAGTTGTGAAGGGCTATGTAGATGATGTAGATCTTGAGCGTAAAAAAGGAAAATGGGTATATGAGGTCGAGATTAAAAAAGGCGGCTTTGAATATAAAGTATATGTCGATGCCAAAACAGGCAAAGCGCTCAATGATCCAGTCAAAGAAAAGAAACAAAATGTAAAAATCACCAAAAAACAGGCTGAACAAATTGCCCTTGCAAAAGTAAAAGGAACAGTCACAGATTCAGAATTAGATAAAGAAAATGGTGTGTACTTGTATGAAATTGAAATTACGACACCAAGCGGCGAAGAAGTTGATTTTGAGATTTCCGCTAAAACAGGCAAAATCCTCAAGCAAGAATGGGACGATTAAGGTATAAATGAACCTTTGAGCGTGATAGAAAACCTTTGCAGCCCTAGGAAGGACGAGTACTGGTGCGGGGGCGAATTTGACATTCGTGAGCACCAGCACGCACACGCTGAACCTTACACTTTTATGTGTAAGGTTTTTTCATTGGGACAAACTACTGGAAAGGAGGCGAGAGAATATGATGAAGAAAAAAGAAGAAGAACAGACGATGGATCGTGCGGAATATGTTCCCCATCCTGATGGAGAAGGATATGCTTTGTTTTTGCATGATTCCTTTCATCTCCTCTCCCAAGAGGATATGAATCAGCCAGAAGAGGAATAGAAGACATGAAAGGGCGATGGTCAACTTGTCTATCGCTCTTTTTTTGAAAAGTAAGCGAATACATCAGAAAACTTGGCATCTTGCTTATTGACATCATTGCGCTTTTTCTGTAATCTCAGTGTGTCAACAATATGAGACTTCGTTAGGTGAGGCTCCTGTATGGAGATACGCTGCTGCCCAAAAATGTCCAAAGACGCCAATGGGTCAACAGGAATCATCGACATAAGGTGATTTTTAATGCAGCTGGATGAATCCTATGCCATACAGTGCTAAAGCTCTACGATTGAAGGAGCAAGTGTTTATTTGTCATGCTTACAAAGCGCCTTCATTCGGTTGAAGGTGCTTTTTTATGAGAAAAGGAGGTGTGGGGATGGATCATCCCGATTCGAGACACATAGAGAGTATGTCAAAAGATCAGATTGACGCATCAGATAGAGGAGATCCTGACCCCCGCACAATCTAAGGGATTCGGGTATCTCCTGATTTTGGGGAGGTAACAGCGATGATACAGAACATTACGTACGATGAACTCATTTTACGCATCATTATTTTACTAAGAGATGGAAAACGTAAAGAATTTAAAAACATTATGGAAGAACTTCAGCCTTATGATATGGCCTACTTATTCAAGGAGCTTCCAGAAAAACACCGCGGCCGCTTTCTCAGCTTTTTAACAGTCGATGACGTGACGGAAATGATGGGTGAACTGGAGCGGGAATATCAAGAGATTGTTCTTGAAAAAGTAGGGAAAGACAAAGCCACCTTCGTCACAAACAAAATGGATAACGATGATCTAGCCAACTTGTTTGATGAGATGGAGGATGAGCTGAAGGATCAGCTTTTATCTAACATGGAAGCAGAGGAATCCAAGGCCGTCCAGCTTCTCATGAATTACCCTGCTGAGACAGCAGGCCGGATCATGACCAATCGGTACGTTTGGATTCCGCAGCATTATACGGTTCAGGATGCCGTGGTGAAGCTGAAAAGCTTTGCTGAAATTGCTGAATCGATCAACTACTTATATGTCATAAACGATCAAAAACAGCTTGTAGGGGTACTCTCATACAGGGATCTTATTTTAGGTGAGCCAGATGAAAAAGTGCAGGATCTTATGTTTACAAGAGTCATTGCCGTTGGTGCCTTTCAAGACCAGGAAGAAATCGCAAAGCTCATTGAACGATATGATTTCCTTGCCATCCCTGTTGTAGAAGAGAACAATGTCTTAGTCGGAATTGTGACAGTCGATGATATCATTGATGTTGTGATTCAAGAGGCAGGAGAAGACTATGAAAAGTTTGCTGCCTCTGGTAAAGATATCACGTTCGACACACCGGCATTTGTGGCGGCATATCGCCGTCTTCCATGGCTCATTTTGCTCCTATTCATTGGGCTGATTTCAGGCAGTATCTTAAATTATTTTGAAGATACCTTGCAGCAAGTCGTTGCTTTAGCATTCTTCATGCCGATGATTGCAGGTATGACAGGGAATACAGGGACACAGTCTCTAGCGGTTGTCATTAGAGGATTGTCAAAAGAAGAATTAACGAAAAAAACCATTATGCGCTTGATTTTCAGAGAGCTGAGAACAAGTATTTATATTGGGATTGTTTGTTCAATCATTATTACGGTCGTTGCCATGGTATGGCAGGGCAATATGATTTTAGGTTTTGTTGTTGGTTCCTCGCTTCTTGCAACACTGATTATTGGGACGATGGCAGGTACGGTCGTGCCGATTATTTTACACAGATTAAACGTCGACCCAGCCATTGCATCTGGACCGCTGATTACAACATTGAATGATATTTTATCCTTACTCATCTATTTTGGAATTGCAACAGCATTTCTTCATACACTGATGTAGTCAAAAGACTGTAAAATGTAACGTTTTACAGTCTTTTTTGAATAAAGATTGCATATAGCGCTTCCATCCTTTACATTTTAAGGAGAAGGTGGGAGAGAAAAATGAAGAAGTTTTTATTCATTTTCATGTGCATTGTTTTGCTAAGTGCATGTTCAAGAGAAGACGAGGGGAAAGACAGAAGACTTGTGGCATCAGAGCATATGCTTGAAGCGATAACTGAAGGAAATAAACGAAAAATGGACAATGTCTATGTCGAAGGCGCAGTCCCAAGCCCAAATGACATTCTTAAATCGAAAAAGGAATGGGGAATTGAGACGCTTTCTTATGAAGATTTTCAATTGGAAGAAGCCAGCATCCATGTCTTTCATGCAAATTATAAAGATGTAAACACTGGAGAAAAAAAGGCGCTTGCCTTTCGGGTGAAAGAAGATCCTGAAAAAGGCGGCGTACGAATTGACTTTGTAGGGGTTGTTGAAGGAACTGACGCTTCATCTAAATAAAAAGTATCGTTCATATGCTTTATGATAAATCAGGCATAAGTTGAGATAATGTAAAAGGATAGAAGAGCTGAAAGAATGTCGCTCTATCTATCCTCTTTTTTTATCACACATGATCTTATTAATGAAAACAATGATTTGTCTCAGATCACATATTCGTAATGCCTATTAACTCCATAAATTGTGACAGAGCACTGGTCATGTACGAATCACGTCGCCTGATCAACACAGTGGGCACGATTCGATGTGGTTCTGGTAATGGATGACAGGTAAATTTGCCTTCCCCCCGAGATTCAACCATAGATTTTGGTAATATAGTCACTCCCAGCCCGCTTTCAACACATTTAAGGACGCCCTCTAACGTACCATATTCCATGACCTTCATAGGAGGATAGCCGTTGTTCTCTAGCCACTTTTGCCATCGTCCTAAATAAATACAATGGGCGAATGACGAGAGCAACGGCTCGTGTAAAATAGATTCTACCTGGAATTGCTCCGTGGAGTAGCTTGTAATGAGAACGAGGGATTCTTCCAATACAGGATACTCGATGATTTCTGGATGAAGAATTGGCCCATCTACCAACGCGCCGTCTACTTTGTAGTTGAGGATAGCGCTAACTTGGTCGACTGTAGGTGCCATATACAAGCTCAATTCTACTTGTGGAAATTTTTTGTGATATTCTGTGAAAATGCTGGGCAATCTTGTAGATGCGGTGGACTCTATAGATCCAATGTGTAAAGATCCCCGCGGAGTAGAGGAAAGCTTTACTGCTTCTATCGCTTCTTCGTAATCGTATAGTAATTTATTTACATAGGGCAGCAGTTCACGTCCTGCAGGCGTTAAAGATATTTTCTTATGATATCGATAGAGAAGAGGTACACCTAACTCTTGTTCAAGACGTTGGATTCTTGCGGTGACATTGGACTGCACATAATTTAATTTTTGAGCAGCTTTTGTGATGCTTTGTTCAATGGCAACGGCTTTAAATACTTCCAAAGATTTAATATCCAAACTAACTCTCCTTTTTTGCATCACAAATTGTGATGATTTATATGCTATTTTTTGATTTTACGTGATCCAAAGAAGTATGTAAACTAAATGATAGAAGAGGTTGATGCTCATTGCGGCGTCCCTTTTATCTGATCGAGAGGAGAAAATGAGAATTTTTTAGCTGTGGCAACTAAAACAGACGTTTCCATTTAATAAGGAGGGGAATCGATTGATTTCAAAGGTAAATATCGAAGAAAAATTTTCGCAAATAAATGATTATTGGAATCCTAGAATAGGTGGAGAGTTGAACGACTCATACATGAAAATGGTGAAAATGAAGGGTGAATTCATTTGGCATCACCATGATGATGAGGATGAAATGTTCTTTGTGTGGAAAGGCAATCTAGTCATCCGTTTTAGGGATAGGGAAATAACGCTTAATGAAGGAGAATTTCTTGTGATTCCAAAAGGAGTTGAACATCAGCCAATTGCTGAAGAAGAAGTTCACTTGCTCTTAATAGAACCCAAAACGACGCTAAACACGGGGAATGTGCTCAATGAGCGAACTGTTTCGATTCCTGAACAAATTTGAAAAACTAAATCGTTAAAGATCAAGTATCTTAGGTGATAAATAGTTGAATGGTTGTTTTAGCTAATAACGAGGCTGCAATTGCTGCCTCGTTTTGTTGCTTCAATGATTCAAGATGAGCTGTAACGCATTTGCTTTCGCTACCTGAAATAGACTCTTCAGCAAGAATCGGTCTTTGGGTCAGTTCGTGCTTTCATCGATTCATATTCAGGACGATCAGATGCTAAGTCTATTTTGCCGAGTAAGCAATTGTTATTTAGTTCATCGATTCTTGTACCGGAAGTGCGCGTTGATCTGTCCTTCCAGCATTTTTTTCTTATATTGTCCGCTTTTTAATGCCTGTTCTTTTTTCTTCATGTCTTTTAAAATTTCCGCTGTCTGCACACCATCTTCCCGTTTATTGGCGATATCCATTAAACGTTCTACATCAGAAAAAGAATATTTCCGTGTGCCTCTTGTTGAGCGCTGGGGGTAGATGAGTTTACGTTCCTCATAATATCGGATTTGCCTGACGGAAAGTCCTGTTAATTCACTGACAATCCCAATTGAAATGACTTTTTTATCTTTATAAGATACATCTTCCTGCGTCATATCCTCACCCCTGCAAGTCTTTTCTTCATATTATATCCAACAGTCAGTAAAAAAACCTAACGTTTGTTAGATAATATAACACAAAAATGAAAAAATCGAAAAACAATGGAAGGAAAATTAACATATAAAGTGCAAATCATATCACGTGAACATATGATAAGAAAAAGAAAAAATAAGGAGGAGGCGCACTTGATGGAGAAAACACAGATCATCCGTATGGCAAAAGAAATCATCGCATTAGATGTGAAGAGGGATGAACTGCTGGAGCAGTTCATGCAGGCTGCGGGTCAGAATGCACATGCTCTTCTTAGAGCCGTACAAAATGATTTGTATAAAAAGTCCTCATAAGCACCCGATCCATATCCATTGATAGGAGGGGAGATGTCATGCGGCGTATATTAAAAGAAGCTTTAGCGAAAGAAAGACATTATTATACGAAGCAGCTTTGCTCACTTGGGGTGTATAGCCCTGATATGACCAAGAACATGACAATTAGTGACTTAAAAAAAGAGTATCATTTCTTTTTCAACAAAACCGATCGCTATCTTTAACATCCCTTATCATGTGCTTTGTCACATGAAGGGTTCTTTTTTGTGTGTTTAATATTATAGCAATATTGAATTTTGTAGAAATTTGACGAATCAAATGTAAGAAAATATAGAGCCTTTACAGATTATGTTAAAATTTGTCGTAACATGATGGTTTGCTGGAAAAGCTTTTTTTCGAGATGATTGTGAAAAATAAGAAGGATTTTAAAAGTTTATATCGAAATCTTATACATAACACGAATGGAGTCACTTATGTGGTTGAAAGGGTTTTCAAAAACGTACTTCTATTTTTTACGAAAGGCTCCAACTGCACCGCAAGAAAGCCTTGAAGTTAAAAAAATATTATAAGAGGTAGATATGTGATGAGACTATCGTTTAATGAAGAAGAAGTAGAACGTTCAATGACGCTTTACAAAGTTTTTGCAAGGGCATTTAAAAGCGTTTCCGAACACAGTATTAGAGACAGCAAGGAGCATGGATTCAATCCAACTGAATTTGCCGTTCTCGAATTACTGTATACGAGAGGTGCTCAAAAACTTCAGCAAATCGGCTCAAGACTCCTGCTTGTCAGCGGGAATGTTACGTACGTAATTGACAAGTTAGAACGAAATGGTTTCATTGAAAGAGAACAGGACCCAAAGGATAAGCGGTCAGTTTATGCTCATTTAACGGATAAAGGGCGCAGTTATTTGGATAAAATTTATCCAATCCATTCTCTTCGAATTGCGCGGGCGTTTTCTGGTCTTTCGCGTGAAGAACAGGAGCAATTAATTAGTCTGCTGAAAAAAGCAGGTATTCACAGTCAGCATTTGTTATTTAGATAAAACGAAAAGGTGCCATGGTTGGCACCTTTTTTATGTATCCAGCTGATGAGCAGGATAGGCGATAAATTTTTCAATATCACTAGCTGGAAGGGGCTTGGCATAATAAAAGCCTTGTAGATCGTCACAGCCCTGCGCAGATAAAAGTTGCGCTTGTGCAAAAGTTTCAACACCTTCAGCAATGACTTCTAGAGATAGCTGGTGCCCCATTGCAATAATAGCCCCTGTGATTTGCTCAGACTTTGAATCGCTCAAAATATCCTCGATAAATGATTTATCAATTTTCAGACGGTGAATCGGCAAATCCTTCAAATAGCTTAAAGAACTATGGCCTGTACCAAAATCATCAATACTAATACGGACGCCAAGTTGTTTTAGAGATGTCAGTACTTGTTTTGACTGCTTGATGTTATCCATTGTCATGCTTTCTGTCACTTCAAGCTCAAGAAGTGATGGTTGAAGGTCGTATTTTTTTAGCGTTAGCTTGATCAAATCAATTAAGTCTTCGGAGTTAAACTGCTTAGCAGATAAATTGACCGCTACAGGGATTTTCAATTGCTTGTCATACCACAATTTTACCTGCTTACATGCCGTGTCAATGACCCACCTTCCAATATCGATAATCAGGCCCGATTCTTCAGCAAGTTCAATGAAAGCCTCTGGTGATTTTAGAGAACCGTCTGGTGCTTTCATTCTTAAAAGGGCTTCAACACCTGTCATCTGTCTTGTTTTGGCGCTGATTTGCGGCTGATAATGAAGCACAAACTGCTTTCTTTGAATGGCGTCTCGTAGCTCCAATTCGCGATTGAGTCTGTCCTCACTCAATCTCTCCATAGATTCAGTAAAGAATTCATAGCGGCTTTGTTTATGTTTCTTTGATAAATACATGGCCATATCTGCTTTTCTCATCAATTCCATACCATTCTTACCGTTTTGCGGAGAGATGGCGATTCCAATACTAATGGATGTAATGAGCTGATGGTTTTGAATGAAAAAAGGACGTTCAAATTGGCGAATGATGTTTTTCAAAAGCTGTTCAATTTTATGTGTGTTATGCTCCATGTGAGGAAAGATCATTAAAAATTCATCCCCGCCAATTCTTGCAATAAAGCCATTGTCAGGCAAACATTTGGTTAGTCTGTTTGCGGCGGCTTTCAACAGCAGATCGCCTATGTTATGACCAAGGGCATCATTAATAATTTTAAACCGATTTAAATCAAGAAAAAGAACTGCCGTTGACGTTTTTGTCTCTTCTTGAGCGGATAATACATCATTTAAATGATTAATTCCGTGACGACGGTTCGGAAGTTCAGTTAATGCATCATAATGTGCCATCACATGAATTTCTTTTTCAGCAATCTTCTGCTGTGTTAAATCCTTTAAAACGAGATAAATGCTGTCAAGTGTATGGTTGACGTGTACGGGTATGTATGTAACATGATAATAATAAAAACGATCTGCTGCTTTCAGTTCTGCTTCACGCGTAATTGCTTTTTTTGATTGATAAATAAAGTCTTCCCACATCTCAGTCGGCATGACGTATTGACTCACATCATCACCAATCCAGGAATTGCACATTTTCAAAATGTGTTTGCCTGGGTCATTCGCCGATATCACTTTTCGATCAACAGATAACACGATAATACCATCTATATTATGTTTGATCAGTGATTGGAACCGCTGTTCATTTTCTTTTAGCTGATCTGATTGTGACATAATCCGTTGATCAATATAGGCGCCGAAAATCATGAGTGATTGGACGATAAGCGTCATCAGACCGATGAAAATGGACAGGCTAAATGGTGACATTTCAAGAGAACCACCCGCAGCGACCTGACCATCTGAATGAAAAAACATCGTCGAAGACGCCATGCCAGTGTAATGCATGCCCGCAACAGCACCGCCCATCATCAGTGCACCCGCTATTTTTAACAGCTGATCCTCCCGCCTTTTCTCAGAGTGATGAAGCCGGAAAAAAAGGTGTAATGAAAAGAATGAAGCGAGCGCACCAATAAAAAAAGAAAGAAAAAAGAGAACAGGGTCATAGCTGATGGTGACATTCGCCATTGATTCCAATCCGAGGTAGTGCATGCTGCAAATAGCTGAGCCCATCGTGATCGAACTAATCAAAAGTCGTCTTGTGGAAAGTTGCTGCTGAATACATATTGAAAAAGCAATGAAAGAACCGATAAAAGAGGTCAAAATCGATAAAATGAGTAAGGGTGTTTCATATGTGATACCAGAGCGTAGATGAAACGCCATCATGCCAATAAAATGCATTGACCATATTCCCATCCCCATGATCATCGCACCAATGATCAACCATACTCTTTTCTTTGCGCCGCTCGACTGGATCACCCGGCTGGCTAATTGAAGAGCTGAGTAGGAGGCGACAGCGGCGACAGCGACTGACAGAAAGACAAGCCATCCGTTGTAGCTTCCTGTTAAATGTGTCATGTAAGAAAACCTCCTGTATCTAAAAACAGACATATACTTAATATATCGGATCAAGTGGCGCCTGTGTTCACTTTTCCTTTACTTAAAAAGGGCATTCAGCATTTTTTTTGAACATTTTTTATAGTAAAATCAAATTTAATGTAAAAAAACGAAGAAAAGTGAATCATTTTTGGTTTTTTATTCGTTTAATAGGTGGCACGGTACGATTTGCAAGCATAGCCTGTCAAACTGATTATGTGTGAAAGGGATTGATAAACATCGAAGATTTTATTATTTCATTAGCTGATGCCTTTAAGAATTTGTCGTACTTCGGCATCTTTCTTGCATTATGCATTGAATTTGTTCCTGCTGAAGTGGTGTTGCCTCTTGCAGGTTACTGGGTTTCAAAAGGGGACATGGCCTTCATTGGTGTTGTGGCTGCCGGTTCTATTGGCGGTGTGGCAGGCCCCTTGACCTTGTACTGGTTAGGGCGTTATGGAGGGAGACCCTTTTTAAATAAATATGGGAAGTATTTCTTTGTTAAACCTGAGTCACTTGATAAGTCGGATGCCTTTTTTGAAAAGCATGGCGGATTTGTTGCGTTTAGCGGCCGGTTTATTCCAGGGGTCAGAACCCTTATTTCCATTCCGTGTGGGATTGCGAAGATGAATGTGTGGGTTTTTTGCCTGTATACGTTTTTGGCGATTACGCCGATTACATTTGTGTACGTGTATTTAGGATTTGTCCTTGGAGAGAACTGGCAAGAGGTTGGAACCATTTTAGAACCATATGTATTGCCGATTGGAATTGGTGTGCTCTTGTTGTTTGTTGTCTACGTGTGGCTCAAACGAAGAAAAAGAAAAACAGAAACACCAACGGCTTAATCAGCGGGTGAAGATGAAAAGTCACCTGTTGACAATCCGGGGTCTGTTGATTATGATATAAGTAATCTAAATATTCTTAATCCCACCAAAGGGGAGTAGCGTCCGGTTATCACCGGAAACAAAGTCGTCATTACATGGAATCTCATTCCATCGGCTTTGTTGGCATGATTTACATATCACATGTCTAGCAAGACCTTTGCCATTATAGGCAAAGGTCTTTTTTGCATTCATAAGCCTTTGTCTGTTGTGGGACAATAGATAAAAAATAAGGAGGAATGATGATGGATGCAGCAATTATTTTAGAGTACGGGTGGGTTCTTCTCGTATTGATTGGATTAGAAGGGATTTTAGCAGCTGATAATGCGCTGGTTATGGCTGTGATGGTCAAACACCTTCCTGAAAAACAAAGAAAAAAGGCATTGTTTTACGGACTTGCGGGAGCATTTGTCATGCGATTCGGTTCTCTTTTTCTTATTTCGTTTTTAGTAGATGTGTGGCAAGTTCAAGCCATTGGCGCAATTTATCTTCTCTATATTTCGATTCACCATATTTTAAAATCGCACGTATTTAAGAAAAAGGAAGCAGACACAAACATGAAACAAAGCGGCTTTTGGGCAACCGTCGTAAAAGTTGAGCTTGCTGACATTGCATTTGCAGTAGATTCTATTTTAGCAGCTGTTGCATTAGCTGTGACTCTGCCAGCAACAAACCTTCCACAAATTGGCGGGCTTGATGGCGGTCAATTTATTGTCATTCTATTAGGCGGTATCATTGGTCTAGTGATCATGAGGTTTGCGGCGACTGTATTTGTGAAACTGCTTAAAACGAGACCAAGCCTAGAAACAGCAGCATTTGTCATTGTCGGATGGGTTGGCGTGAAGCTGACGCTCTATACACTTTCTCATCCAGCTATTGGGGTCGTGTCCTCTCATTTCATTCATTCAACATTATGGAAAATCATTTTCTGGACGGTCCTTCTCGCGATTGCAGCATTTGGGTGGTTTTTATCAAGTCCATCAAGAAAAGGCGGCCAACAAAACGAGGCAAAACAAGAGAAGCGGCTGGAAGAGTAGGTTTTTTGAAAGAAATATCATTTCATTTTCATAACACGTATATTACAAAAAAGGGGGGATACCCCCTTATTTCTTTGCTTTTAAACGAAACGTTGTAAAGTAGATAAAGAAATACATGTCACAATTGAGTAACAGGAAATGAATTCCTCATTTCTTCCTTTGCGCTTCCCTCATAAATTAGCTATCATAAATGAGTAATATAGGGAGAACTGAGGTGAAACCATTGCTTAGCCTTTTGTTTAAAAAGGGAAAGAAAAAGCAAACATTAGAGCAGTCGGCAATCAACATCCAACAGGGTGATACCGAGCTGCAAAATGCATTAATAGAGCAATACAAACCATTTGTCGCTAAGACGGTTTCATCCGTTTGTAAACGATATATAGATGAAAAAGATGATGAATTTAGCGTAGGCTTAATTGCCTTTAATGAAGCGATAGAAAAATACTCTGCCGAAAAAGGCAACTCACTCCTTGCATTTGCGGAGTTAATTATTAAAAGAAAAGTAATCGACTATATTCGAAAAGAAGCAAGAAACGCGCCAACGGTTCAAATGGACCTTCAAGAAAGTGAGAATGGCGAATACTCACAAAGCATGATTGAAGCAGAGCTTTCTGCAAATGAATATAGGCGTTTAATTGAACAAGAACATAGAAGAGAAGAGATTGAACATTTTAAAGAACGATTGAAAGTATATGGTCTTACGTTTCAAGAGCTGCTTGAGCATTCACCAAAGCATGCGGATGCGAGACAAAATGCCATTAAAGTGGCCCATACACTCGTTAAGCACGATGAACTGAGAACCATTTTATTTCAGAAAAAACAATTGCCAGTCAAACAGCTGGAAAAGCTAGTGGAAGTCAGCCGCAAAACGATTGAGAGAAATAGAAAATATATTATTGCGATGGCGATCATTATGACAGGTGATTATGTGTATTTGAAAGATTACCTTAAAGGGGTGCTTAATTCATGAGAAGAGGCATTATAGTAGAGAAAAACAAAAAATATGTCACACTGCTGACCCCTGATGGACAATTTCTGCGGACAAAGTATGAACAGCAAGACTATGAAATCGGTCAAGAAGTGACGTTTCCGAATGAATCACGTCTCGAAAGAAAAAGAGCCGGTTTTTTTGACCTGCTTCGTTTACGTCCGTTAAATGCAGGAATTCTATCAATTGCAGCAATTATTGTCGTGATTTTCACTATGATGCCATCTTTCTCAAGTCAAAAAGCATATGCATATATGACGATTGACATTAACCCAAGCTTTGAGCTGAAACTCGATCACAACTATCAAGTGATCGGTGTCACTCCGCTGAATAAAGATGCGAAGCAAGTACTGGCCAGTATGAAAGATTTAGAAAAAAACGACATGACCAAAGTCGTGCAGGAAATCATCGATGATTGTGATAAAAAAGGATACGTGAACCACTCTAAAAGCATTTATATTTCAACTGTTTATGAAAACAAGCAGGATCATACATACAAAACAAACGTAAAAAGTAAAATCAGCACCATCTCGGGGGAATATCAAAAGCGCAATTATAAGCTGGAAACTGTGGAAGGTGACCTGGAAACAAGAGAAAAGGCACAAAAAGCAGGCATTTCAACAGGAACTTATATTAGAAATCAAGAAATGCAAGACAACGAACAAGAGGACGTTAAAAAAGATGATGAAGATCCAGCAGATGACGAGGCTGTCAAAGAAGAAGAGCCGAAAAATGCTGATGAAGATCAAAAAGACGAAGACAAAAAAGAAGACATAAAGACAGACGGTAGCGATGAGATGCAGCCGGATAAAGAAGCTCCTGAAGGCGAAGACAAAGAGCAGAAGGAAGTTGAGAGGGAAGAGCAAGGAGCTGTTCAAAAGCCTCACCAAACAAGCCCTAATCTTGACAACAAAGAGAAAAAGGGAAAAGAAGAAAAGGATCACTCTTTTGAAAAAGACAAAGAGCAAAAAAAAAATCACTCGACTGTTCCACATGAAAAAAAACATCCAAACGGCACATCACGTGGTGATACTGAAAAGCATGTAAAAAAAAACGCCAGTGGTCAGAATCGTCCGCACGGCGAACGTAACAGAGATGGCGTCAAACAAAAAGGAAAAAACACACCGCCCTCATACCGTGAATACCGGGATGAGCCTATATATGAACAGTAAAAAAACGCCAGAATAGATCCGGCGTATTTCACCATGTCTTTATTTAGTTGAATGGCCCATTTGAGATTGCGCCTGCTGTACGAGTCTTTTTGTCATCTCGCCGCCAACAGAACCGTTTGAACGTGCGACTGTATCTGAACCGAGATTCACGCCAAATTCTTGAGCGATCTCGTATTTAAATTGATCTAAAGCTTGTTCTACTCCAGGAACAAGAAGTTGATTTCGATTTGCCATCACATATTCCTCCTTTCACCTCATGTTTGTTGCGCCTTCTTATTTTGAAAAAAACAGCCTGCAATTATGCTGGCAATTGCTGCACAAAAAAGCCGAGGTGATGAAGGTCACCTCGGGCTCAGTTTTAAGCCTTTTTCAGCTGAAGCGTATTAAACATCATTTCTTGCGCTGTGCTTTGCAAGTGAGAAGTGAAAACGGAGAAAACGGTAGAACTGATAATGCCTTTAATCAAATGCCATTGCGGCTTCGTCAATTCTGTAAACTCTTCGTGGAGCTTGTCCGTCTGCTCTTCTGTCATTTCTCGTAAATTCGTTTCCTTTAATGGAAAATGTGTATGGTGATAAATAAAATCAAGGACGTGCGCATATGCTTCATAAAAACGGATGGGGCTGATAATATCATCCGTTCGATCTGTGATCGTATTAAATAAGGCAGATAAGATCGTACGAATAGAGTCAAAATCAAATACTGATTTTAAATCCCGGACAATTAATAAAATAACGACTTGATCAATGGAGTACTTCTTGCCAAGCTCTGGATGGCCGATCATATCTTTAATATCGCGCTTGATCCAGTTTTGAATGGCTGTTGATTTAAGAGAAGTCAGTTCACACAAGTTGCCAAGCTCAACGATTTCGTTCGTTGAAAGCCCGTGCTCTGATTTTTGCTTCCGCCGTTCGAGTTTTTCAAAAAACGAAGGGATTTTTAATTCATCATATTCATGTTCCTTATCGCTTTTTACAGATAAATTCAAAAGCTGAAGCGGAGTCAGATCTCCCTCGCCTTTTAGAGAATACAGAAGTCTCGTCATGTCAATTCTCGTTAATTTAAAAGTCACCATGTTCCACCTCATTTTGTACGTCAAAAACGTGATTATTGATCTAATTCAACATCATAATCTCTTTTTAATGAAAATGCAAAATAAACTAAAATAGGACCGCTGCGTCACAATTTGTTCACTTATTTGCGGATGCAAGTAGCGTAATCATTGAAATGACGAGGTTTTAGCCAGTATGATATAACATAGTAAAACGATTCCTTTTTCCTTGCAATTTGAGACGTTTATTTTTATAATTTTATTAATAAGTTCAAATGAACTTAATATGACAGCGGAGGTTATGTATGGGTAAAAGAATATTTCTGTTTATATTAACGAACATTCTTGTTATCACTACGATTGGTATTGTCCTATCGGTTATTAGTGCAGCAACTGGTGTTGGTTCTTATATAGGAGCAGACGGAAGACTTAATATCCTTTATCTTCTTGTATTCAGTGCAGTTGTTGGTTTTGTAGGCTCGTTTATGTCACTAGCGATGTCTCGCTGGATGGCAAAAATGATGATGGGTGTGCGTGTGTTAAATCCAGAAAAGGATTCTTTAACATATGATGAGCAGCAGCTTGTTGACCGCGTTCACAGACTATCAAGAGCAGCAGGCCTTTCTAAAATGCCTGAGGTCGGTATTTACCAATCATCTGAAGTAAATGCATTTGCGACAGGTCCTTCTAAAAGAAGATCGCTTGTTGCCGTATCAACTGGATTGCTTCATGAAATGGATGATGCAGCAGTTGAAGGGGTTATCGCTCACGAAGTCGCTCACGTAGCGAACGGTGACATGGTTACAATGACGTTACTTCAAGGGATCGTCAACACGTTTGTTGTCTTCCTTTCAAGAATTGCGGCATGGATCGCAAGCCGTTTCGTTCCACGTGAAGAGCTTGTGCCGATTGTTCACTTTATCGCTGTGATCGTCTTCCAAATTATTTTCTCTATCTTAGGAAGCCTTGTCGTATTTGCTTACTCTAGACATCGCGAATTCCATGCAGACCGCGGCGGTGCGGACCTTGCAGGAAAAGATAAAATGATTCATGCGCTTCGTTCACTAGAGGCGTATACATCAAGAACCAAAGATGATGATCAAGCAGCTGTTGCTACACTGAAAATCAGTGGTAAAAGAAAAGCTTCTCTTTTCTCAACACACCCTGATTTAAACGAAAGAATTAGAAGACTAGAAGCAAAATAAGAAAGATCAAAAGACATTCTGCGTAAGGATGTCTTTTTCTTTTTGATGAAAAAGTAAATAAAGCACAAAATACCTTTAAAATCTTTTTTCTTTTCATTAAAATGATATAGTATTCGAAAAGAAAGATAAAAGAAGGAATAACCATGAATCCAATGAAAAAACTAATCGACCGGCTGTCGGCTTTTCAGTTGATTGCCCTTTATTATTTTCTTGCTGTGACCGTGTCGTTCATTCTACTCAGTCTACCAGTGGCTCACCAAGAAGGAGTCAAATGGACATTTATTGATGCGCTGTTTACAGCTGTGAGTGCTGTCAGTGTCACGGGTCTGACTGTTGTCGATACGTCACAAACATTTAGTGTGACCGGGATGTGGATCCTTGCATTTGTTTTGCAAATCGGGGGTATCGGCATTATGACCCTTGGTACATTCGTCTGGCTGGTTATGCGAAAAAGGATCGGCATTAAAGAAAGAAAATTAATTATGGCAGACCAAAACCAGAGCAACTTATCAGGTATTGTAAAACTCATGAAGCAGGTCTTATATTTAATCTTGCTGATTGAGTTTGTAGGTGGTCTGATTTTAAGTATGTATTTTCTAAAGTATTACGATGTGCAAGGCGCTTTTTTACACGGATTTTTCTCTAGTATCAGTGCCACAACCAATGGAGGCTTTGATATTACTGGGAATTCGTTAATTCCTTATAAAGATGACTATTTCGTCCAATTTATCACGATGCTGCTCATCATTTTTGGCGCTATTGGCTTTCCGGTACTTGTCGAAGTAAAGGATTATTTATTCAATCAAGACCGAAAACATGCATCGTTTTCATTGTTTACGAAAATTACAACAATCACGTTTGGCCTCCTTGTTGTCGTTGGGGCAATTGGGATTTATGCACTTGAAGCCCGGTTCACTTTTCTAGGGAAGAGCTGGCATGAAATCTTGTTTTATTCTTTGTTTCAATCAACAGCTACCAGAAGTGGCGGGCTATCGACATTAGATATTACGCAATTGACAGAGCCGACACTGTTATTTTTATGTTTGTTGATGTTTATCGGGGCATCTCCAAGCTCGGTAGGGGGCGGAATACGGACAACCACGTTTGCCCTTAATTTACTTGCTTTGTTTCATTTTGCGAGAGGGAATAAGTCCATTAAAATCTTTAAAAGAGAGCTTCATCAAGCGGATATTAATAAATCCCTCATGGTGACGATGATGGCCTTTATTTTAGTGTTTGGTGCTACGTTTCTGTTAACTTTATCAGACCATCATACACTTCTTGAAACTTTATTTGAAGTTTGTTCTGCCTTCGGAACAACGGGACTGTCGCTCGGAATTACGTCTGACTTGTCCGTATTTGGTAAGTGTATTATTATGGTCGTCATGTTTATAGGACGGATTGGAATTCCAAGCTTCTTGTATTTAATTGGCCGCCGGGAAAGTGAAGCGAATTATCATTATCCGAAAGAGCGTGTGATCATCGGCTAACCAGCATTCCTACTGAATGCTGGTTTTTTATTTCCATTATATAACTGGCTAAATCACAAAGGATGTTCGCAATCTATAGGTAAGAGGTGAAAGAGACGTGCTGGATGTGTTATGGAAAGCAATTGTAATGCTGCTCGTTGGTACTTTGCTGCTGAGAATAGCAGGGCCTAAATCCATTAGTCAATTAACGGTTCAACAGACAGTCATCATGATTTCGATTGGATCGATTATTATCCAACCCTTTATTGAGCATAATTTACTTGAAACCATTTATGCGGCCGCCATTTTTATTGTGGCGCTTGTGATTATGGAAAAGCTGTCGATCCAATTTGATTTTTTTGAAAAATTGGTTTCAGGGAAGTCTGTGGTGATTTTAGAGGATGGAGAAATGCTTGATCACAAGCTAAAAAAAACGCGGCTGACAAGGGACCAATTCAAAATGCGCTTAAAGCAGCAGGGCATCACAGACATTTGCAGTCTCAAAAAAGCAACACTAGAAGCGAATGGGCAAATTGGATATGAGTTAAAGCCTGAGGAAAAACCAGTGACAGTCAAACAAATGAAAGAGCTGTTTGATCAATTGAGCGAAGAAATAAACATGTTAAAAAGGAATGATGACAAATGAAAAGAAAAACAGCAAAAAATGAAGCACTCACGAATAATATGACGCCTACAGAAAGCATGGCACACGATCAAGGACAAACACAATTTGACGAGCAATCAGAAGACCGCCAAGCGAACCGAAATTCTCATCAAGGTAAACAGGGGGGAACATCTCGTGACTAAAAAACATGTGAAAAGTAAAGATATGAAAGACCATAAAAAACCGATGAACCCCGATATCTTGGAAGAGGAATTTGGCAGCGAGCTAGGAGATATAAACAGCAGTAAATGGATTGATACCTTAATGAAGCCTAAAAAAAATGATGAATGTCACACTGAACAGAAAAACAAAAATAAATAGAAAAAAACGATCCTGAGAGATCGTTTTTTCTATTTAATATAACTGTTTTGTCTGCCAGTGATGGTTCGCATCAGACTGGTCATTTTGAGCTCGATGACTGGTTGTGCAACAGTTTTAACAAATGTGCTAGATAGGGTAAAGGTTAAGAGGACCGTAAGCAGCAATAGAATCAATACACTTGCCGTATTTAGAGCCCAATCATCAAACCAAGTCGTTCTTAAAAGCTTAATCACAAAGCCATGAAGTAAATAAACATATAACGTTCTTGTGCCCCATTTGGTAAAGAAGAACCGGCGTGTTGGGACTAATGCAAAGAAACTAAAGGTAGCAGCAAATGCAAGTAAATACCATGCCATTCGTTTCATCGCTGCAATGAGTCCTTCATCTCCAAGAGAAGCGTACGATTGTGACCCAAATAAAAAGGAATAATCGAATTCATAAAAATAGCAAAACATGAACACGGCCATCAGTACAAGAAGTGCAGTCACTTTCCCTTTACTTGTTCGGATAAATTCAAAGTGCTGCTTTTTTAAATAAAAGCCAGCTAAAAACATCGGCAAAAAGACAAACGTACGAGATAGGCTGAGCGTATCGCTAATGCTGTCCACGTAACCGACAAGTAACGCCATCGATAAACTGACGATCATTGCCCAGTGGAATGGCAGTTTTGAAAAAGGAATGAGTAGTAAGTTCCAAAAGAATAAACTGATTAAAAACCATAAAGACCATTGCGGATCAATCGGATTTAAGTTAGAGATGCTTTGATCCTGTAAGAAATAATAATACACAGAATAGATGACCTGAAAAATCAAATATGGGATGATCAGTTTAACTGCGACTTTTTTCATAAAACCTGGTTTTCTAAAACCTTTGGCAAAGAAGCCAGACACCAATATAAAAGCGGGCATATGGAATGTATAAATAAATTTATATAAGTAGAGTATCCAGTCATTATCATGTATGAATGACCGTAACAAATGACCAAAAACAACTAGAAAAATCAGAAGAAATTTTGCATTATCAAAATAACTGTCTCTCGTTGACGTCATAACATCACCTTTCCTGCTTCTTTTCGAACATAAACGTTCTAAGTGCACTGTTCCCTCATTTGCCCCATTTTAAAATACAAATTGGCTCATTTCGCTATTTGATGTGAAATTGTAGAACGGTTGTAAAAGAAGCGTAAGAAAAGAGAATCGTTATACAATCGTGTCATCCAAATGAAACAAATGAAGCAAGCCTCGTGTAAAAAGTTCTCTTTTTTTATGAGTCGAATGAAGGAACAATGAAAATCTTGTAGAAATATTGTAGAGGAATGAGGCTGGAAAAGGAGTGTAAGAGAATGACTGAAACGCTCGATGGTGCGAAAAATATCAGAAAATTAGAAAAAGAGAACGAATATTTGCGAAATGAATTGATACAGCACAAAATGCTGTTAAATAAGACGTTAGATGCGATTTTTATATTTGATCAGCACCTCAACATTATCCAAGCCAATGAAGCGACATGCCGGCTTGTGCAAACACCGAAAGAAGACCTCCTCAATAAATCCGTTCTAGATTTCCTATACGGCATCCCGAAAAACAAAATTGACTGCTCGCTTGAGATTTTTTTTCGAAAAGGAACGTTAAAAAGAGAGATCTCCATTCAACTTGAAAATGGAGAGACAAAATATATTGAATTTGTGGCGGAGCACGACGTGGTGAATCAACAATATATTGTCGTCATGCGTGATATTTCTTCAAAGAAAATATTAGAGCGAGAACGTTCGATGAATGAGCAGCTGTTTAAAGATTTATTTGATCGAGCGATTGACGGTATGGTCATTTTTGATCAGGATGGTTGTATGATTGACGCCAATCACTCTTTTTGCCAGAGCTTTGAACTTCAAAAAACAGATTTAACAGACCGCTACTTAAATGAATTTGTTGAAGAAGAAAATCTTCCAGCGCTCCAGCAGCTCTTAACTTCATTGAAAGAAACAGGGAAAGCAAAGGGAGAACTTCCTGTTACCCTTCAATCTGGGCAGCACAAATTATTCGAACTGACCATCACATCCAATGTGATGAGTGGTTTTTACATGTCCATCATGCGTGATATTACAGAAAAAAGATTAATGGAAGAAAAGCTGCTAAAAAGTGAAGAACGTTTTAGAGAAATATTCGAAAATGCGATGGATGCCATCATCATTTGGGCGGATGATGGAGAAATTGTCAGGGCAAATGAATCCGCCTGCCGAATTTTTGAATTACCGATGCATCAGCTGATTGGCAAGAAACTCATGGATTTTCTAGTCAAATCTGATCACAGATACCGACCGACAAGAAGGCGGTATATAAGGAATCTTGAAATCAGAGAAGAACTCCTCTTTAGAATGGCGAATGGCCAATTCAAAGAGCTTGAGTTCACCTCTAAGCATGCGGTATTAGAAGGGCAGCACTTAACCATTCTACGGAATGTCAGTGACAGAAAGCGAAT
Source organism: Bacillus sp. iso_77 (assembly GCF_056173625.1). Lineage (NCBI taxonomy): Bacteria > Bacillati > Bacillota > Bacilli > Caryophanales > Bacillaceae > Bacillus > Bacillus sp. iso_77. The sequence goes on from NZ_CM149683.1 coordinate 1,278,198, forward strand.
GGAAGAGGAGCTGCGAGAAAGTGAGCTCAAATTCCGTAAAGTATTTAATGGTTCTATGGATGGCATTGTTCTTTTCGATAATCAATACCGGATTATTGATGTGAATCCATCCGCAAGTGAACTGCTTGGCCTCAAAGATGATCACTTAACGGAAATGAACCTTTTTCATATCCTTGCGCCATATCAAATTGAAAATTTGGCACAGCCAGCTCAGGCGATGTCATTAGACGAGATGGACAATGAAGTTCCATTTGTGCTGAACCATCCAGATCAACGTATTTTGGAGTTTTCTTTTAAACGAAATATTATTCATAACATGAATTTGGCCATCTTTAGAGATGTGACTGAGCGCAAGGAATTAGAGGAGCGGGTAAGAAAATCGGATACGCTTCATGTTGTCGGAGAGCTTGCCGCTGGAATTGCCCATGAAATTAGAAATCCAATGACGGCTTTAAAAGGTTTCATTCAGCTGCTCAAAGGAAACATTGAAGGGGAGTATTCGCTCTATTTTAATGTCATCACATCAGAGCTAAAAAGAATCGAATCCATCATTACAGAATTTTTGATTTTAGCGAAACCGCAGGCCATCATCTATGAAGAAAAAAATGTCGTGCAAATTGTCAAAGACACGATGGACCTTCTTCACGCACAGGCCAATCTTGGCAATGTACAAATGCATTTAGATGTGCTCGATGATATTCCGCTCATCTACTGTGAACAAAATCAATTGAAGCAAGTCTTTATTAACATTTTAAAAAATGCGATTGAAGTAATGCCTCAGAAAGGAAATGTATACGTGAGCATTCAAAGGAAGGGGGAGGAGCACATTGTGATTTCTCTTCGTGATGAAGGCTGCGGCATGACAGAGGATAAACTAAAGCGTCTCGGAGAACCATTTTATACAACAAAAGAAAGAGGCACTGGACTTGGGTTAATGGTTAGTTATAAAATTATTGAAGAGCATCAAGGAACCATTGAGGTAGAGAGTGAAGAAGGGGTCGGAACAGTGTTCCATCTCACGCTTCCACTCCGGCAGCAGAAACAAGAAGGGGAGCTTTAATGTGTATTATACAGTCTATACCGCACCAATCGGGGCATTATACATACTAGAGAAAGATGGCGCCATCATTGAAGTGAAGTTTGATGATGAATCGTTTTTGGTCAAAGAGCAGAGAGACCGTTTTAAACAAGAAGACACGCCTGTATTAAAAGAAGCGAAAAAACAGCTGGATGAATATTTTAAGGGCGATCGGAAAGTGTTCGATCTCCCGCTCAAGCAAGCAGGCTCTCCGTTTCAAGAGCAAGTGTGGGAGGCACTTTCTACTATTCCGTATGGTGAATCAAAAAGCTATGCTGATATTGCAGAAGCGATCGGCAATCCAAAGGCTGTCAGAGCCATTGGACAAGCTAATAGACGCAATGCATTGCCTATTTTTATCCCGTGTCACCGGGTCATTGGAAAAGACAGGACTCTGACTGGTTATGCAGGGACGAAGACAGGGATGAAAGCGATCCTGTTAGAATTAGAAGGCATCCCATTTGTTCAAAAATAAATGAATTGACCTGTTCCAAATGTTTAGTGAGCGACATATCCTTTTATTAAGCTAAAAAAGTTGGTCTAGGGAAAAAGGAGGCTGCTAACATGTTATGGGGCAAAAAAGATAAAATGTATGCCGTCACATCACTATGCGTCAAAATGAACGTGTTGACAGAAGAACAGAAAAAAGAAATATTAGCAAAAACGAACGAAACAAAAAAGCGCGGTGCTCTTAAATGATAAGAACCCCGCGCTTTTGTTTGATTAAAGTGACACGCTTTCGGTGAATAGTGCATCAATCTCTTCTGTATAGTTGGAAGTGATAATGCCTTTTTCTGTAATGATCCCGGAAATGAGATGATGAGGAGTGACATCAAAGGCAGGGTTAAATACCTGCACGTCAGGAGGCGCAATTTGGATGCCGTTTAATTCCTTTACTTCCTGCGGATCGCGTTCTTCAATCGGAATATCTGACCCATCCTGAGTTGACACATCAAAGGTCGAAAGAGGCGCAGCCACAAAAAATGGAATTTGAAAGTGTTTAGCTAAAATAGCCAGACTTAACGTTCCAATTTTATTTGCTGTATCACCGTTTCTAGCGATTCGATCTGCACCAACAATAACGGCAGAAATTTGTTTTTCTTTCATCGTATGGGCTGCCATATTATCCGTGATAAGCGTCACATCTACGCCACCCTGCATCAATTCCCATGTCGTCAGACGAGCGCCTTGAAGGACAGGACGTGTTTCACATGCGTAAATGTGAAGATCGAGGTTTTTCTTTTTCGCTAAATAAAAGGGTGCAAGCGCTGTTCCGTACCGGCTTGTGGCAATGGAGCCTGCGTTGCAAATGGTCATAATTCGATCACCAGATTTAAAGAGCTGAAGAGCATTTTGACCGATTTGCCGGCATGTTTCTTCATCTTCGATTTGAATTTGAATGGCTTCATGGACAAGATCAGTTTTGGCTGCATTCACCGAAGCAGCACGCTCAATGCGCTGATAAAGCCGGTCTAATGCCCAGGCAAGATTCACAGCGGTTGGACGAGCACTGTTTAAGTATTCTTTCAGGCGAGCGACTTCTCGCTTAAAGAGATCAATGTCTTCTGTATCAATCTCTTGTGCACTGAGTGCGAGCCCAAAAGCCGCTGTAATGCCAATAGCAGGTGCTCCGCGTACTTTTAGTGTCACAATGGCATCATACACATCTTCTTTTGTATATAAATGCTCAAACACGGTTTCAGCGGGTAATTTTTGCTGATTCAAAATGTTGATACGGTTTTCTTCCCATTCGACGGAACGGGGAACTTCAAATTCTTTAGACAAAACTCGTCACTCCTTTACAGTTTGCTGGAATAATGCGACGAGGTCAGACGCTGTTTCCACTGCTTGATATTGTTTGATGAATGTTTTTCCTAGTGTAAGTGCTGCTTTTTTCTGCTGAAGCCTTCTAGAATGTGATGGAATCGCATCGAGATCAGCCGCATGCGCAAGACCGATGGTTCGGCGAACAAGCTCACAGCCAGCAAAGCCGGTGGCTTCTTTTAAAATACGGTCAAAGGTTGTTTCTAAAAAGCTGTCCGATACACTAAACGCTTCAATACTGTCTTCTTTCCATGCTTTTGTGAACACTTCTTTGAATGTTGCCCACACATTGACGACATGATCAAACAGGTGCTGCTGATCCTGCTCATTCTCATGAGATAAAGCATTTATGAACAGATTGGCAATAAAGTGACCGATATCGAATCCGAAAGGACCGTAAAAAGCGAACTCTGGATCAATGATTTTCGTTTCCGTTTCGTTTGCAAAAATACTGCCTGTATGAAGATCTCCATGTACCAGTGTTTCAGCAGAGGTTAAGAAGATCCGTTTCAATTCGGCTGCTTTTGCTTGCAGTTCAAGATCAGCCCATAGTGCTTGTGCCTCTTCTCTTAATTCCTCTTCGAAGTCATTCGTTTCGCTGTCAAAGAAAGGATCTGTGAAAACGAGTTTTTCTGTAATGTCACAAAGATCAGGGTTCGTAAACTGCTTCACGAATTGTTTTTTGATTTTGGGATTTGTGGCAAAGTCAGACGTGTAAAATAGTGTTTTGCCTAAAAATTCTCCGACATGATCTGATAAATACGGATAATGTTTTCCGGCAATTAGCCCTTTTCTGACGATTTCAAGGTGTGATAGATCCTCCATTGCCGTCACTGCAAGAGCTGTATCCGAATAATAGACGGCTGGTACAAGATGAGGTGCATACTCTGACTGCTTGATGAGTGCTGCACTTTCAATTCTTGCACGATCTAATGTCAGCGGCCAGCTTTCTCCAACGACCTTTGCGTAAGGAAGGGCCTGCTTGATAATCAGTCCTTTTGCTTGTTTGTGATCATAAATATGAAAGACGTAATTTAAATTTCCGTCACCGATTTCAGTACATGTCAAATGACTGCTCTCCTGAATCAAGCCAAGTCTAATGGCAAGTGCAACTGCCGAACTTTCTGTTAATTCTTCATATGATGCCGTAAGTGTAACCAATTGTTTCCCCTCCAAATCATATAAAAAAGCCTCTTTCTCCTGAGAGAAAGAGGCTTGATGGCGTGTATGCTCGAAGCCTCTCTTATCTCTCAGCACATACGTCTGATGGAATTAGCACCGTGCCCTATAAGACAATGAATTGTCTTGGCGCTGTACTTGCTGCGCCCCACTTCACAGTGGTATTAACGGTCGGTTGCTGTTGGGGTCAAAAGGCCAAATCCCTCGCCCAACTCTCGATAAGAGAAATCAATATGTAATTGTTTCATGTCTGCTTGCATTTCTTAATTCTAGATATTATCAGAGCTGCAGTTCACATGTCAATCTTTTTTCAAAATTGCTTTACAATTCATAAAACAATCCATTACAGTGATTGTATTGTCACGTAACTTGAATAGAAGGTGAAAAAATGGAATTCCAGCAATCGGATGTATTGAAACATTTACCGAAACAATTTTTTGCGTCGCTTGTACAAAAAGTACAGAAAAAAGTGCAGGAAGGGGCAGATGTGATTAATTTAGGTCAAGGAAATCCTGATCAGCCCACTCCTCCACATATTGTGAAAGCGATGCAGGAAGCGGTAGCAAAACCTGAAAATCATCAATACTCCTCATTCCGCGGGACAGCGAAACTAAAAAAAGCTGCAGCTGCTTTTTATGAAAGAGAATATGGCGTCACGCTTGACCCAAAGACAGAGATTGCCATCTTATTTGGAGGGAAAGCGGGACTAGTCGAATTGCCGCAATGTTTACTGAATCCAGGTGATACGCTGCTTGTTCCAGATCCGGGCTATCCTGATTACTGGTCAGGCGCTGTGCTTGCCGGAGCTCGCATGGTCACAATGCCTCTTCTTGAACAAAATGATTTTTTACCTGACTACCACAAATTGTCAGAGCAGGATAAGAATCAAGCAAAATTGATGTACTTAAATTACCCAAATAATCCGACTGGTGCGACTGCAACCCGGACATTTTTTGAAGATACTGTTGCGTTTGCGAATGAAAATAAGATGTGTGTAGTCCATGATTTTGCATATGGCGGCATAGGATTTGACGGCGAAAAGCCCCTTAGTTTCCTGCAAATAGACGGAGCAAAAGAGACAGGTATTGAAATCTATACATTGTCCAAAACGTATAATATGGCTGGTTGGAGAGTCGGTTTTGCAGCAGGGAATGCCTCTGTTATCGAAGCCATTGAGCTTTATCAGGATCACCTGTTTGTGTCACTGTTTAAAGCAACTCAAGATGCAGCAGCAGAAGCACTTTTAAGCGATCAAACGTGCGTACAAGTACAAAATGATCGGTACGAAAAAAGACGAAACACTTGGATTGCTGCATGCAAAGAGATTGGCTGGGACGTCAGTGCGCCAAAGGGCTCGTTTTTTGCTTGGTTAAAGGTGCCTGAAGGGTATACATCGGAAACTTTTTCTGATGTATTATTAGAAAAAGCACATGTTGTTGTTGCACCCGGGAATGGCTTTGGTGCTCACGGTGAAGGCTACGTCAGAGTCGGACTTTTAACAAGTGAGGAGCGGCTAAAGGAAGCCGCTGATCGTATCGCTGCCTTGCAGTTATTTGAAAAAAAGCCATTGACAACGTAAAAAAATGGTGCGATAATTCAGGCAATATTTAAGAAAATTGAATATTCTTATCAAGAGTAGGCAGAGGGACTAGCCCAATGAAGCCCGGCAACCGACTTCCATGAAGCACGGTGCTAATTCTTGCAGCAAGCGCTGAGAGATAAGATTCGGATGAATGAGACGAAACCTCTTTAACGCGCTGATCAAGCACTTAAAGAGGTTTTTTTATTGACCATATACAGGACGCAATCGAAAGGGGATTCCTAGTGAGTGAACTACTGGCAACATACGTACTAACACATCTAGAGGATGAACAAATAGACCGAAAAGCAGAGCAGATCGCACTTGGGTTAACGGTCGGGTCATGGACGGACTTGCCGCAGCTCAAAAAGGAGCAGCTGAAAAAACATAAAGGCCGTGTGGTGAGCGTAAAAGAACAGTCTCCCGCAAATGGTAGTCTGTATCAAACAGAGGTGACCATTGCTTATCCTGAGGCGAACTTTTCAGCTGATATACCAGCGGTGTTGACGACGATTTTTGGAAAGCTTTCACTGGATGGGAAAGTAAAGCTCGTCGATATCGAATTTTCGGAAAGGTTTAAAAGCTGTCTGCCAGGACCGGTATTTGGCATTGAGGGGATACGAAAGAAAGTAGGCGTGTTTGATCGGCCGCTATTGATGAGTATATTTAAAGGCGTGATCGGTCGTGATATGGAGGATTTAAAAGAACAGCTCCGCTTACAGGCTTTAGGTGGAGTAGACTTCATCAAAGATGATGAGATTTTATTTGAAAGCCCATTAGCCCCTTTTGAAGATCGAATCAAGGAAGGAAAAAAGATATTAAAAGAAACATATGAAGAGACAGGACATCGCACGCTTTATGCTGTTAATTTAACTGGTAGAACTTTTGATTTGAAAGATCGAGCAAGAAAGGCAGCCGAACTCGGGGCTGATGCGCTTTTATTCAACGTTTTTGCGTATGGACTTGATGTCATGCAAAGCTTGGCTGAAGATCCAGAGATCCCATTGCCGATCATGGCACATCCGGCAGTGAGCGGTGCAATGACATCATCTCCAGACTATGGATTCTCGCATTCTCTTCTTTTAGGCAAATTAAATCGATATGCTGGTGCTGATTTAAGTCTTTTTCCCTCTCCTTATGGATCAGTCGCCCTTCCGAAAAAAGATGCCATTGGCATTTTCGAAGCATGTGTGAAAGAGGATACAGTTCAACAAACATTTCCTGTCCCTTCAGCAGGCATTCACCCGGGAATGGTGCCGATCTTAATCAAAGATTTTGGACTTGATCATGTCATTAATGCAGGCGGGGGAATTCACGGACATCCGCGGGGAGCAATTGGAGGAGGGAAAGCCTTTCGTTCGATCATTGATGCGGTGGTCAAAAAAGAGTCTATCGAAGAAAAAGCATCAACTTGTCAAGACTTACAAGCAGCACTTGATCTTTGGGGAAGGGTAGCAGAATAAATGAAAAAACCAATTGTATGTTGTGATTTTGATGGTACGATTACGAAAAATGATAATATCATTCGCATCATGAAACAGTTTGCTCCGAAAGAATGGACGAAATGGAAGGATGGTGTTCTAGCAAAAGAGATCACGATCCAAGAAGGCGTCGGGCAGATGTTTCAGTTACTGACGAGTGATCAGAAAGAAGCCATTCGGTCATTTATTTTAGAGGATACAGAGATTCGTGAAGGATTTGAACAGTTTGTCGATGATGTCAAAAAAGCAGACATTCCTTTCTATGTACTCAGCGGCGGTATGGACTTTTTTGTCTATCCTATCCTTGAAGGGATTGTCGAACAAGAGAATATTTATTGTAACCATGCATCATTTAAAGAAGACCATATTCAAATTGAATGGCCGCATGCCTGTGATTCAGAATGCCAAAATGGCTGTGGCTGCTGCAAGCCTTCCATTATTCGAGAACTGACGCAGGAAGATGATTTTATTATCATGATAGGTGATTCAGTGACTGATATTGAGGCAGCGAAACATGCGGATCTCACGTTTGCGCGTGATTATTTACTGAACGAATGTAAAGAGCTAGGGCTCGTACATAAAGAGTATGAAACATTTGTTGATCTAAAAGCGCAATTTGATCAAATAAAGGAAGTGAAGGAATGGCAGACGAGAAGAGTAAACACTGGAAGGAACTAGCAGACGTCAAACGTGAATTGGCACAAAGAGACTGGTTTTACGGAACAAGCGGCAATTTATCGATAAAAGTGTCGGATGATCCCATCACGTTTTTGGTGACGGCAAGCGGCAAAGATAAACGAAAAGAAACCGATGAAGATTTTGTTCTTGTTGATGCAGCAGGTCAGCCGGTTCATCCGAATCAGCCGCTCAGGCCATCAGCTGAAACACTGCTTCACACATACGTTTATGAGCGGACGAAAGCAGGATGTTGTCTTCACGTCCACACGATCGATAACAATGTCATTTCTGAGCTGTATGGCGATAAAGGAGAAGTTCGTTTTAAAGGCAACGAAATCATTAAAGCGCTTGGTTATTGGGAAGAGGATGCAGAAGTTGCTGTTCCTATTATTGAAAACCCAGCCCATATTCCGCACCTTGCAGAGCAATTTGCAGTGCACCTGACGGACGATGCTGGTGCTGTACTCATTCGTAATCATGGCATCACCGTTTGGGGGAAAACCGCATTTGAAGCCAAACGAGTCTTAGAGGCTTATGAATTTTTATTTACCTATCATTTGAAAGTAGCGCTTTATCAAAAGCAGCTTGTTAAATAAAAAGGAGGAAAAACACATGGCGACCATTTACATTCATAATGAAGAGAACACGTTACTTGAGAACGAACAAGAGGTCCAGGCGTATTTAGAACAGCAAGGGGTCATTTATGAACATTGGGATATTGAAAAACTACCAAAACAGTTATCAGAAAAGTACGATTTAACAGATGATGAAAAGGAAGAAATTTTAACTGTGTTTCAAGAGGAAATAAAGAGTATTTCCGAGCGAAGAGGATACAAAGCGCAGGATGTGATTTCATTATCAGATGCGACCCCTAACCTGGATGAACTGCTTCAAAACTTTAAACGTGAGCATCATCATACGGATGATGAAGTCAGATTTATCGTGAGCGGTCATGGAATCTTTGCCATTCAAGGCAAAGACGGCGTCTTTTTTGATGTGAGACTGAATCCAGGTGATTTAATTTCTGTGCCCCCGAATATTCGTCACTACTTTACACTTCAAGAAGATCGTCAAGTCGTCGCAGTTCGCATATTTGTCACAACTGAGGGCTGGGTGCCAATTTACGAAGAAGAAACGGTTTAATAGTGGGAGCTGATCATTTCGCATGAGGCGGAAGATCAGCTTTTTTTTAGGAAAATAGACATAAAATGAGAGAGAAAATAGTTGATTTTGGTCTTCTGCATAGGATAAAATTCTGTTTAATCAATGTGTCAGTCCTGTCCAATTTTGAAGTTTACCCCCAGAATTCATTGGGTAAAAGGTCTTTAGGCTGTAAAAAATTAAATAAAATAAGCATATTTAATTTAATTTACAAATAAAGTATAATTTTGGTGTCGGATCATTTAGAGCGTAGACAGACGAATTCATAGCGGGAGCTGAGATCATGAATATTTATGTACGGAAAGAACAGTTATTAATGTCAATTGATGAAAAGAGAAGACAAATGGTAGAAGCTGCTCAAGTAGAAGGCTATACAGGTGAGACGACAATTAAATATAGTCAAGAACTGGACAACCTGATGAATGAGTATCAGTATCTTCTTTTTCATGAACAACAATCTGTTGCTTCCTTTCATGATCTTGTATCACAAATGAGTCTCCTTTCTGTCAATCGTCCTTCTTATTGACATCAAAAAACCGGTCTTGCCATTAGCAAAACCGGATGAATGCTTCAGCTATTAGTGTGCAGAAGGGAGCATGATGATTACGGTTGTTCCTTTGTTCACTTCGCTCTCGATATCGATTGTCCCCCCATACATCGAAATGATTCGTTTACACACAACAAGCCCAAGACCTGTTCCTTTTTCCTTCGACGTAATAAAAGGGAGGAAGATATGTTTCAGCATCTCTTCTGGTATACCTTCACCTGTATCTTTCACTTTTATGATGACCTGTTCTTTTTCAGCCTCAATGACAATCTTCAAATGACCGCCATTTGGCATCGCTTCTAACGAGTTTTTCGCTACATTCAATACCACTTGTTTAATGTGATCCTTCGTGCAATACACGCCAACATCTTGAATGGTATTGATTTGCAAATCAACCTCGACATTATAAAGGTTCGCCTCAGAAAATACAATTGGCATGATCTCACTCACAATTTCCTTCACAGAATTATTTTGCCACTTTTCAGCCGTTGGTTTTCCTAGCACAAGAAACTCACTGACGATTTGGTTAATCCGTTTAATTTCTTCCTCGATGACAGAAAAATAAAGCTGATCCTCTTCTGAACGATACTTCTTTTGCAAAAGTTGAATAAACCCGCTAATGCCTGTTAATGGATTGCGAATTTCATGCGCTGTACTTGCCGCAAGTGTTCCAATGAGTTCAAGCTTTTGTGCTTCATTTTGGTGGCGTTCCTGCTGGGTTTGTCGTCTTAAAATGATATATTGGACGAGTGTGAATAAGATATTTAAGAGAATAAATGCACTGGATAAAGGAAACAGCATCACAGACAGTACTTCACTTGTTGTCGCACGCTGCGGAAAAACCTCCAGCTTCCAGCTGTTTTCATCTAAATATGTAGACACGGTGCTATCACTTTCAGATGCTGGCTGTGGACCACTTGTAAACACAACGTCTCCATTTTGATTCAGCATCTTAAAATGAAGCTCTGGGTTTAATACATTCATAATATTTCTTAAATAATCAATTTGAATCGCAGCGACTAGCACATCCGTGACTTCGTCGTTCTCATTCAAAACAGGGACACAAATGGAGAGAATCCGCTGCTTAGTAATGCGGCTTACATAGTTATCTGTAATGACGGTCTGTTTTGTGACTTGAATACGTTTAAAGTAATCTCTAAATGACAGGTTGATTTTTTCCTTTAATGGTGTGGTGCTGGCTGTGACATTTCCTTTTTGGTCTAGGAGATACAGGCCTGAAAAACGAGGTTCTTGTTTATAGATTTTCTCTAGGATGTTTTGTACTCTTTTCGCTTCAAGCGGCTGGTCAAATCCCATGGCAAGGGAAGTTAATCTTGCTTCTGTTTCACTGATTAAATAATTCATTTGGTTTTTGTGAATATTTAACATAAGTGTAGCGGTTTGTTTGTTTTTTACATCAATTTTCTCAGTTTCTTTTTCGTAGATAAAATAACTAATGATGAGGGTTGGAATTACGACCAAAATAAGGTAAAGCTTGATCTTCTTCCAAAACCCTTTCAGTATACTCATGATTCATCGCTCCAACGTATTACCTAATAGACTTATTATAGCATTGAACCTATCTTTATTACGATGACTTGTGAGATTTTTAAAAAATTAGGTGATTCGTTCTGGTCTCTTTTTCATGCTAAAAATGGTTCAACATGTTGACATTTTACTTATTGTTTATTAATGTCACATTAGTGGGTTGCATTTCATAAAGGATGATAAAAAATGGAAAATCATAATGTTGAGAAATCTTTGAAATTATTTATTGTACTATCACGTGCCTATCGCTCCATTAATCACCACATGAACAAACATATTGTGAAGCACGGTCTGAATCCGACTGAATTTGCTGTATTAGAATTGCTGTATCATAAAGGTGATCAGCCGCTTCAGCAAATAGGTGATAAGATCTTACTCGCAAGCGGAAGCATCACGTATGTGGTTGATAAATTGGAGAAAAAAGAACTCCTTAGCCGGAAAGCTTGTGCAGAAGACCGCAGGGTGACATTTGCACATATTACGGAGCAGGGAAGAGCTTTACTTGATGACATCTTCCCAGATCATGCAAAAGAGATTCACGAGATGATCAGTGTGCTTAGTGAAGAGGAAAAGGATGCCTGCATCGATATGCTCAAACATGTAGGACTGCGTGCCAAGCATTTATATGATCATAAAGAATAAACACATAAAAAAGGAAGCCGTTGGCTTCCTTTTTAGTATGTAGACTAATCCTCGCATATGGTGTCAGTCCTGCGCACCGATAAACGACAAGCGCTTTCAATCGCGCTCATAAGAAAGACAAAGGGCTAAAATAAACATCATTTTAGCCCTTTGTCATGATCTGAAAGGAAGCTGCTGGCTTCCTATTTATTTAGCTTTTTTCTCAATTGGCAAAATAAGAACTTCGACGCGTCTGTTTTTACTTCTGCCTTCTGCGGTATCGTTAGAGGCAATCGGTTTAAATTCACCGTAACCTTTTGTGCTAAAGTTCTCTTGGTCTAGGTTGCTGTTTTCAAGGAGAATATTTAAAAAGTTGACCGCACGAATGGCGCTTAAATACCAGTTGGATTCAAATTCAGAATTCCGAATCGGAACGTTATCTGTATGTCCGCTAATGACGATGTCACGAGCAGGGTTAATGACGAGCAGCTTGGATATTTCTTTGGCTAACGGAACATCCTGCGAGCGGATCACCGCTCGCCCAGAATCAAAGAAGATGCTGTCTTCAATTGTAATAAGCAGACCTTCATCCGTCAGCTTTGTTTCAAGCTTCGAACCAAGTTTTTTATCCGCAATGAATGAATCTACTTGCTTTTTAACCTTTGTTAATACCGCTTGGTCACGAGCTTTCGCTTTTGCTTCTTCTTCTTCATCTTCTGCTGATTTTTTGGTTTGATTGCTGTTTTCTGTTTCTTCGGTGCTCTGCATGCTTGATTGGTCCATTACGCCAGTGCCGCCAGTAAAGACAACATTAAACGATTTAGCCATCTGTTCATATTTTGCCGCATCAATGGAGCTAGATGCAAACAGCACAATGAAGAGGGCGAGAAGAAGCGTAAGAAGATCGGCGTAAGGGATCAGCCAAGACTCATCTACATGGTCTTCATGATCATGTTTTTTACGTTTCCTAGCCATTCTGTTTTTCTCCTTCTTCAATGACAAGATTTGCACGTTCTTTTGCTGGTAAGTACATCAGAAGTTTTTGCTCAATGACCTTTGGAGACTGGCCTTCAAGGACAGAAAGAATCCCTTCAATCATAATGAGACGAAGCTTTACTTCTTCCTTTGATTTACGCTTCAGCTTGTTAGCAAATGGATGCCACAACACATACCCTGTAAAAATCCCAAGCAGTGTGGCGACGAAGGCAGCACTAATCGCATGTCCAAGTGCTTCAATGTCTCCCATGTTTGCAAGTGCGGCAATAAGTCCGACAACGGCACCAAGTACTCCTAGAGTCGGAGCGTATGTACCAGCTTGTGTAAAGATTAATGCGCCTGACTGATGTCTCTCCGACATGGCATCGACTTCTTCAGTTAAGACGTCGCGAATAAATTCAGCACTTTGACCGTCAACTGCCATGCTTAAGCCGTTCTTTAGAAAATCGTCATCGACTTCCTCAAGATTTGCCTCTAATGCCAAAAGACCTTCACGACGAGCAATTTGTGCCCAGTTTGAAAATAGAGGAATCATTTCTTGTATCGTTGGAAGCTTGCTATCTTTGAAAATTTTGCCGAATAATTTTGGTGTTTTCTTAATTTCACTAGATGGGAAGGCAATGACAACAGCTGAAATTGTCCCAACCACAATGATCAATATAGCCGCCGGGTTGATAAGAGCGGTTAGACTCACACCTTTCAAAACCATACCGACACTCAGTGCAATAAATGCTAAAATAATACCAATTAACGATGTTTTGTCCATTATCTCACCAAATCCTTTAACTATCTTTTTCTATAGTTAATATCGGTGTCTTCTAGAAGGGTTTTAGTCAGAATATAAAATTAAGACAGTTTATGTGAAGAAATTTTGACGAAAGCGCTTTCTGAAAGCCGTAAAAAAGAAACTCCCTCATATAAAAGGGAGTTTTCAGCGTGTAGACAAACCCTCGCATTCTTTGTCAGTCCTGCGCTCTGGTGCTCACGAATGCCAAATTCGCTCCGCACAAGTAGCTGTCCTTCCTAGACTGCAAAGGTTTTCTATCACGCTGAAAAGAAGACAAAGGGCTAAAATCAAGTTCATTTTAGCCCTTTGTCAACAATCTGGAAACTTCATCTTTTTTGAGCTGTTTCATCTAAGAGCAATTCTTTTAATTTTTCTTCATGTATGATTTTGATCAAATCGTAGTTCCAATTGATCATGTGATCCATGTGATCCACCTCTTTTTCTTTTATCGTAAAGGAAAAGAGGCGGGGGAGCGTCGGCGCTCAGATGGAATTTAGACACTGCAACATGATGGAGCTGAAGATCCTCCTTAGGATGTACTTAGCTCTTTTTCACAACAATTTCGTCATGTTCAACATCGACTGTAAATCCAGTAAGTTGTTCTTCATCAAGCAAGATGTCCGTCATTTGATCCTCAACATGCTCTTGAATCGTTCTTCGTAACGGACGAGCTCCAAATGCTGGATGGTAACCAAGTTCAGCGATTTTTTCTTTCGCTTCGTTTGTGATGTGAACAGTTAGATTTTGTTCTTTTAACTGCTCTGACAAATCTTTGAGCAGAAGATCCACAATTTTGACTAAATCGTCTTTATCTAATGAATCAAACTGAATGATGCTGTCAAAACGGTTCAAGAATTCCGGTTTGAAATAAGCGCTCAGTGAATCAATCAATGATTGTTCTTCGATGGCTTCTTCTTGTTCAGACTGGAATCCGACTTTGACTGCTTTTTTATCTGTGCTGCCAGCGTTACTTGTCATAATGATGACTGTGTCTTTAAAGCTGACGGTTCTGCCTTGGCTGTCTGTTAGACGGCCATCTTCCATGATTTGAAGGAACATATGCTGGACATCAGGGTGCGCTTTTTCGATTTCATCGAGCAAAATGATGCTGTATGGTTTTCTGCGAACCTTTTCCGTGAGCTGTCCGGCTTCATCATGTCCAACGTAACCAGGAGGAGAACCGATGATTTTGGACACGGAGTGTTTCTCCATGTACTCACTCATATCTAAACGAATGATCGCTTCTTTTGAGCCAAATAATTCTTCCGCTAATGTTTTAGACAATTCGGTTTTCCCGACGCCTGTTGGCCCAACGAATAGGAAGGAGCCAGTTGGTCTGTGTTTTGATTTTAAGCCGGCTCTGCTTCTTTTTACGGCTTTCGCCACTTTTTCAACCGCATGTTCCTGACCAATGACGCGGGCTTTTAAGCGGACATCAATTTCTTTCATTTTTGTTTGTTCGTCTGCTTGTAGTTTGCCGACAGGGATACCTGTTTTTTGTTCTACAATCGACTGAATGTCCTCAGCTGTGACGACATGTTCTTTGTCATTTGTTTTGTTTTGCAATCTCGCTTCAATCGCTTCTTCTTCGTCTCGAAGCTTCGCTGCTTTTTCATATCGTTCTTCATTTAAAGCAGCTTGTTTTTCAGCGGCAATTTGCGCAAGACGGTTTGTTAATTCATCTTCACTTGCTGCATCAATGGAGAGATTCGCTTTTGAACCTGCTTCATCCATTAAATCAATGGCCTTATCCGGCAAGTGGCGGTCTTGAATATACCGCGAAGATAATTGAACACACGCTTTAATGGCTTCGTCAGAATAGGTGACGCCATGATAGGCTTCATACTTATCCTGAATGCCTTTTAAGATCTCGAATGCTTCATCCTGTGTTGGCTCATCAACGATGACAGGCTGGAACCTGCGTTCAAGGGCAGCATCTTTTTCAATCTGACGATACTCTTTTAATGTTGTCGCACCTACTAGCTGCAGTTCCCCTCGAGCTAGAGCTGGTTTCAAAATGTTTCCGGCATCCATTGACCCTTCGGCAGAGCCTGCGCCTACAAGAAGATGAATTTCATCAACGAATAAGATGATATTTTTACGGCTTTGCAATTCTTTGATTAATTGCTTCATCCGTTCCTCAAATTGACCACGTACACCTGTGTTTGCCACAAGTGAAGAGACATCTAATAAATAAACTTGTTTGTTCTTTAATTTATTTGGTACATCTCCATTTGCAATTTTTAGTGCTAGTCCTTCGGCTATGGCCGTTTTACCAACACCAGGTTCACCAATGAGGACAGGATTGTTTTTATTTCTTCTATTTAAAATTTCAATGACTCTTGTGACTTCTTCATCACGGCCAATGACAGGATCGATTAAACCAGCATGTGCGCCATCCGTTAAGTTCCGGCCAAGCTCATCGAGTAAGCCTTTTTGTTTAGGCAGCTCTTGGCTCGTCGCATGTCCTGCTTGCTCAGAGAAGAATGAGCTGCCTCCGAAAAGGTTAGGACCCATTTTCATTTTTGACTGTTCCATCAAAGAGGTATAGCAGTCTTCACATAAAACCATTTGGCTACGGGACGAATTTACTTGCATATTCAGGCGAATAGTTGCTTCATTTACTTGACAATGTTGACAACGCATGAGCCATGACCTCCTTAAAATAAAGTTTGACTTTATTTGACCAATGAATGTTAAATAAAATGGTCTGTTGTTTGACCATCTTTGACTATAGTATACTCTGACCTATTTTGACTTTCAACTGTTTTGCTCATAGCTGAATGAAAAATCCTTTTTTGCATTTAATCATGGTTTGTCCTTCTTTTCAAGGAACTTGTCTCATAGGATAAAAAAGAGACAATCGAAAGTGATGGGTGCGGAGGGGTCATATGAAACGTTCAAATGAATCCGCTTTTCAGCTTGCCTTTGTATATGTAGGAACAGTGGTTGGAGCTGGGTTTGCGACAGGAAAAGAAATCGTAGAATTTTTTGTTCGTTTTGGCTGGATTGGATTGATCGGGATTTTGATTAGCGGTGTTATTTTTACCGGCCTTGGCGCAAAAATGATGCTTATTTCCAAACGAATTGAAGCGGAGTCTTATCAAGATATGAATCGGTTTTTATTTGGAGCTGCTGCGAGTCGATATATTAACATCGTCATGTTTTTTATATTACTAGGTGTGACGTCAGTGATGATTTCTGGCGCAGGCGCTATTTTTGAAGAACAACTTGGCATCTCAAAAGAATATGGTATTTTTTTAACGATTATTTTAAGTGTCATTGTCCTTTTTAAAGGTTCAAAAGGGTTATTTGGTGTCAATGTACTTGTCGTTCCAATGCTGATTTTCTTTTCGCTGATTGTGTTTCTAGACTCATTTGTGTTTAGTAGCGGTGAAAGCCACGTTCTGGGGCTGCAAATGGGAGAGGGCGAATGGATGTTGTCTGCGATTTCGTATGGTGCATTTAATTTAGCGCTGTCTCAAGCCGTATTAGTGCCGGTTGCAAACGAAATGACATCCGAAGCCGTCATAAAAAGGGGAGCGGTGCTTGGAGGTCTGATGCTGACACTCATTCTGCTCGCCTGCTTTTTATCCCTTTCTTCATTAGATATGCTGGAGGCGTATGATATTCCGATGGCCCAAGTGGTGTATCAAGTCGCAAACTCTATTCATCTCATCTATTTATTCGTGATCTTTGGTGAAGTCTTTACATCCGTTATAGGGAATTTATACGGTCTCGAAAGACAGGTGAGGGCGTATATCCGATTGAACAGTATGTATACGATATCCTTTATTCTGCTTTGCTGTTATGTCATCAGTAAAATTGGATACGGCACACTCATTTCAACGGTTTACCCTGTTTTTGGCTATGTCAGTATCTTTTTTATCCTCTTTCTTTGTCTGAAAAAAGTGCCTGCATCAGGTGATAAGTAAAGAAGGGATAGCTTGTACACCAATTATGTGGTACACTATCCTCTGTGAAAATTGAACAAAAATCCGTGAAAACGGGAGAGGTTCTAGCAAAACCCTCTATAAAAAACTAAGGACTTGCCGTATCCTTGGATGTGGCATTTTTTATTTTTTATGGCTGGGACACCTCATACACATGTAAAGGTGTCTTTTCTTTTGAGAAAAATAGGGGTTTTCATGAACCTTTCAGATGCAGCTTTGTGCGGTGGTACGGGTCTGCAAAAGGAGGAAAAGGAAAAATGAAAAATGAAAAAGCGGTCGTTGTCTTTAGCGGGGGACAGGACAGTACGACATGTTTACTATGGGCACTTCAACAATTTAAAGAGGTTGAAACGGTAACCTTTCATTATAATCAGCGTCATCAAGAAGAAATTGATGTCGCCAAAAGAATTGCTGACAAGCTAGGTGTGAAAAATCATCTATTAGATATGTCTCTTTTAAATCAGCTTGCACCCAATGCCTTAACAAGAGATGACATTGATATTGAAGAAAAAGAAGGAGAACTGCCTTCCACATTTGTTCCGGGGAGAAACTTAGTTTTCTTATCCTTTGCATCTATTCTTGCGTATCAAATTGGAGCACGTCATATTATCACGGGTGTGTGCGAGACAGACTTTAGCGGCTACCCAGATTGCCGAGATGAGTTTGTGAAATCTTGTAACGTCACGGTGAATTTGGCAATGGAAAAACCATTTGTCATCCATACGCCGCTCATGTGGCTGAATAAAGCTGAAACGTGGAAGCTGGCTGATGAACTGAATGCGCTAGATTTTGTGAAAAATGAAACACTCACTTGCTATAATGGCATCATTTCTGATGGCTGCGGGGAATGTCCTGCATGTAAGCTTCGGAAAAATGGCTATGACACTTATATGGACATGAAGGAGGCGAACTAAATGCTTTCTCAAATCTATCCACAGACGAATCATCCATTTTCGTTTGAATTAAATAAAGATATGCATGTATCGGCAGCCCATTTTATCCCGAGAGAAGATGCTGGCGCTTGTAGCCGCGTACATGGTCATACGTATACGATTAACATTACGATTGCAGGAGATCATCTAGATGATTCAGGTTTCCTTGTGAATTTTAGCACGCTAAAAAAACTCATTCATGGACAGTACGACCATACACTGCTCAATGACCATGAAGAATTCTCATCAAATGATCCATACGCGATGCCAACCACTGAGGTTGTCGCAAAGACTGTGTATGATAAAGTCGCAGCATATTTATCGACTTTAGCGAACAAACCAGTATGTGTTCAAGTTTTTGTCAGAGAGACACCAACAAGCTACTGCATTTACCGTCCGAAACGAGTTGAGCTCAATGACTAAAGCGATTCCTGTCTTAGAAATCTTTGGTCCAACCATTCAAGGAGAAGGCATGGTCATTGGTCAAAAAACCATGTTTGTCAGAACGGCTGGCTGTGACTACTCTTGCAGCTGGTGTGATTCAGCTTTTACATGGGATGGATCAGCTAAGCATGATATTCAGTGGCTTCAGGCAGAGGACATTGTAAAAGAGCTGAAGAGAATAGGTGGAAAGGCATTTTCTCATGTCACCATTTCAGGTGGGAATCCTGCGCTCTTGAAACAAATGGAATCACTTATTGATTTATTGCATGAAGAAGGAATTGATACGGCGCTTGAAACGCAGGGAACGATGTATCAAGATTGGTTTTTGAAGATAGATGATTTAACCATTTCTCCAAAACCACCAAGTTCAAATATGAAAACAGATTTTACGAAACTTACGCGTATCATAGATGAATTGAAAAAGGGAAACAGGTTGCAACATGCAAGCCTGAAGGTCGTAATCTTTGATGATCTTGATCTAGCCTATGCAAAGGATGTCCATGCGAAATACCCAGAACTCCCCTTTTATTTGCAGGTGGGAAATGATGATACAACAACAGCTGATGATGCGTACTTATTAACGCACTTATTAAAGAAATACGAAATGCTTGTAGATCAAGTAGCGCAAGATCCTGATTTGAATCGTGTGAGAGTCTTACCACAACTGCACACGCTATTGTGGGGAAATAAACGAGGCGTATAGAAAGGAAGAGACAAAATGACGACAAGAAAACCAGAAGAATTAGAAGGTGTCACTTTACTAGGAAATCAGGGGACCAATTACTTGTTTGACTATGCACCACAAGTGCTTGAAACGTTCCCGAATAAACATACGAATAGAGATTATTTTGTGAAATTCAACTGCCCAGAATTCACATCCCTTTGCCCGCAAACAGGGCAGCCAGATTTTGCGACCGTGTATATCAGCTACATCCCAAATGAAATCATGGTCGAAAGTAAATCATTAAAATTATATTTGTTCAGCTTCCGTAATCACGGTGACTTCCATGAGGATTGTATGAATATTATCATGAACGACCTCATTGAATTAATGGACCCAAGATATATCGAAGTATGGGGCAAATTTACACCAAGAGGCGGTATTTCAATTGATCCGTATACGAACTACGGAAAACCTGGGACAAAGTATGAAGAGATGGCATCGTATCGTATGATGAATCACGATATGTATCCAGAAACGATTGATAATCGCTAATAAATAAGAAAAGACATGTGGATGACATGTCTTTTTTTATGGAATAGATTATGATGGCACATAAAAAAAGAGAAGAGTCATGTCACTCTTCTCATACCAATAGGAATAGAACTTGCTAGGACGGCTGGGGGCTACCAGCTCGTATGTATAGTATACACGACAGAACGTATGTTTGTAAAGGTGTATCATGCTTTTATTCTTCATATATTTACTTTAAGATAAAATTGAAACGAGCGAATGAAAATGGAGGCGTTTGTGTTGGCAAACAAAGAAGACAAAACAGAGAAGCTGCTAATGGAATTAAGGGAAGAGCTTCAGATGCTTGAACATCAAAACAAAGAACGATATAAATGGAGTGCCTCCACATTACTTGGAGTGATCGCCCTTTTAATTGATAAAGGCGTGATAACACCTGAAGAAGTTGATATGTACAAAACAAAAGCGGAAATGCAAACCTTTCACGCGCAAAAAGACTGACGCCACTTTATATGGTTGTCAGCCTTTTTCATATGTGATTGTCAAAAGAGAACAGAGCTGTTACACGAGTCAGCTTTGCTGTGTATATCTTTATGTAACGGTAGTCTGAATTGAGGATTGCAAATTAATGTACGGAGTCTTTGATGATTTTATAGTTTTTATGATTAACGACTGTTAGTGAATCCAGTTCTAAATCTCTATAGTTGTCCATAATGGTGACATCCACAATAACAGAGTTTTCATTCACTTTTTCAACTACACCTGTTAAACCATTTCTAAATTCGATCACATTCCCAATTTTTGCAATCTTCAACCGATCCCTCTCCTTTAAAAACAGATTTCATTCCCTATTAAAAAGTATTTTGCAATATTTTCATACCAATGTAAAGGATAAAGACGTTTTTCTTTCGTTTTCGTTGTACGCTTTGAAAACGAATGGTATATTTAATATTTGATCAAGGCTGAAAAGGAGCGATTTTTTTGACTGAAGAACACATCAACACAATACTAGAATCATTACGGAATGGTACTGAAAAACAAGTGACCATTCAAAAGGATGATTTTTTAACATTTCGTTCTGTATTGGTCAATCAAGATGATTTTAAACATTTTCGCGGAATCGCCAAGCATGGTGGAGATGTTATTTTTGAATATCTTAAAGAAGCAAGAAGCTAAAGCTTTTTCTCATTCATGAGAAAAAGCTTTTTATTTTGGTTCTTTTGTCACACTTCAAACCAGCTTGATACATATGAAAAGAAAATGTAATAACCCATAATCAGGAGCATAAGGATGATTATAGGCTAAAAAGAGACTATATTAAACGCTTACATTACCAGTTCATGCGTATTTCAACTAGGACATGCCATTTAATGACGGAATTTGGACAGGCATGAAAATCTTTGTGCGTGAAAATAGAAGAAGCTCTTGTTAGAGTGGACAAGTATCTTACGGCCTACATTAATTAAGGGAGGAATGAGGCGAATGATCAAAATTCATACAGCTCTTTTTGCCATCCTTATGCTCATCTCAGCGATCAAGATGGACAATATACAAGAGCAAGAGGGCACATTAAGTCAGAAACTTGAACAAGCACCTGAAAAGCATCAGCTTTCATATATAGATCAAGATAATAAGCATACCGTGATTCCTGCGTTTTCAGAGGAGAAACATCAGCCGAAAGTGAAAATGCTAAGCACATCAACAGAGGAAAAGGCATCAAAACCGAAGCCGAAGAAAAAGGAAACGGCAAAGCCAGCAAGCTCAAGAAATCAATCACACTATTCTAATGAAGAAATGGACTTGCTTTCTCGGTTGGTACATGCCGAAGCAAAAGGTGAATCTTACGCCGGGAAAAAAGCTGTAGCAAGCGTCGTCTTAAACCGCGTGGAACACCGCTCTTTTCCTGACAGTGTCAGAGGCGTGATTTATCAGCGAAATGCCTTCCAGCCCGTATCAAATGGAAGTATCAATGATAAGGCAGACCAGGATTCCGTAAAAGCTGTGAAGCAGGTTGTCAAAGAAGATGACAGAACAACAAAGGCGATTTATTTTTATAATCCAAAAACGGCGACAGATAACTGGATTCGTTCTCGTAAAATTGTAGAACGCATTGGCCGTCACGTGTTTGCAGTGTAAAGAAAAGCAGCGATCAATCAGTCGCTGTTTTTTTTGTCTTCAATTATTAAAATATTTTCAGGACTTGTCTCATAGAATGTGAAAAGAATTTGCTTTTAGACAAGGGGAGGCTACATGAATCGATTTGTAAAAGGGGTCATTCTGCTATCTGTCGCAGCTTTCATTGCTGAGTGTATCGAGTTTTTAGTCAATATGATTTTAGCGAGAGAGCTTGGAGAACATGGAATGGGTTTATATATGAGCATCCTTCCCATCATCATGCTTGTGCTTGTGATCGCCAGCTTGGAGCTTCCAGTCTCCATTTCTAAATTCATTGCAGAATCGCATGAGCGGCTTCATAAAAGTATGCTTCGCCATGCATTTAAAATGACGCTTGTGGTGACATGCACAACAACGACAATAGCAGCCATTGTACTGCCTTTCATTCCTGTATTTCAATCGTATCATCCGCTGATGAAGGGCTTGGTTCTGTCACTCATTCCAATCATCGCATTTACGTCCATTGCACGAGGCTATTTTATGGGCAAGCAGCAAATGGGCAGAATTGCTCTAGCCAATATGCTGAAAAAAACGATCCAGCTTATCTGTTTGTTTTTGTTTTTTCATTGGTATTCGTTTGATATTGAAACAGCGGTGCTTATCGCGATTGGTGTGATTGTTGCAAGTGATCTCGTCGTCTTTATCTATTTATATTCCCAATACGTCATGGCGAAAAATGCTGTGAATGTCAGATCGGTTGAGTTAAGAGGAATTGACGTCAGAAAACGTTTGTTAGCAGTCTCCATTCCGACAACAGGTATGCGTATCTTTCATGCCATTGCCAATGCAGTTGAACCGTTTTTAATCAAAGGAGCCCTCGTTGCAGCGGGCATTTCTGGTACGCTTGCGGTTGATCATTACGGAATGCTTGCTGGCGTAGCGATGTCGATTGGTTTTTTTCCGGCGTTTATCGCTCATTCCATTATGATTGTGATGATTCCGAATGTATCAGAAGCCTATGCCTTGGGGCAGTATGATCTCGTGAAAAAACGTGTCAGACAAGCGATTCTCATTACGTTTGGCTATGGGGTGCCAGCGGTGATGATCATGTATTATTTCGCTTATCCGCTCACGCAGCTCTTTTTTGACTCACCTCAAGCAGCCGTCTACTTGCAGCTGCTATGGCCTTATTTCTTATGCCACCTGTTCGTGATGCCGTTTCAAGCGTGTTTAATTGGTATGGGTCTCATTAAAGATGTGTTCCTACATAATATATGGGTGCACGTGGTGTCGTTCTCTATGGTGTATTTCCTAGGATCCATCGAATCCTTAAATATGATGGGCGTTATCTTAGGAATGAACACGGGGATGCTGCTATTAACGGCTTTGCATTATGCGACGATTTGCAAGGAACTCGGCGTCTCCATGTTTCTTACATTGAAAAAAGCTTGAATGTCATGTGCAGCTAGCGGGCAAGCTATAGGAAAATCAGGAAGGAAGATGCTGATGAATCGTAAATATCTACCCGCCAGTCTTCTCATGATGACCCTTCTTTTATTTCTGATGAGCATAGAGGCTGAAGCAAAAGAGCCTGTAATGGCGCCGAGGATAGAAGCTCCTACATTAACAGGTGAAACACAGGTGATCCCGGTGAAAGGGAAGCGGACCATTCTGCATTTTTGGACAACGTGGTGCCCGTCCTGCAAAATGGAGCTGCCAGCTTTTGAACAGATCGTGAAAGAAAATCAAAGTGATGTAGACATACTGACTGTGAATTTACTTGGTGCTGAGCAAAGCAAGCATGCAGTTGCCCAATTTGTGAAAGACAGAAAGTTTACATTTCCGATCGTTCTCGATGAGCACGGCGAAATGATGAAGAAATACCAAATCATTACGATCCCGACGACCTTTTTCATCAATGAAAAGGGTGAAGTGGTCAAAAACCATGTAGGTCCGCTGACGAAAAAACAAATCAAAGAGTGGACAAATTCGTAGAACACAAGCTTTCTGTAAAGAACCAATGGGCGATCCATTGGTTCTTTTTTGTGTTCAATTACCTTTCACATGAATAAAATGTGCTCAGAAAGAGGAAGAAATGTCGGACACTAATAATGATAATTATTATCAAAAAGAAATTATAATAATTATTAATTGAAAATTGATCAGAACCTGTTATAATGAGTTACAGACCTATAAAAAGCTTGAAATAGCAGAAAATATAGATGATAAACGGAACGGGCAACGATTGATAATGTGAAAATCATTATCAATTAGAGAGGAGAAAGTAATCATGAATGAGAATACAGCACTTTATCAAACGACAGATCAAAAGGGATCCAACTCGCTCTTTCAAAAATGGGCACAGCACGGAGAATTAATCGCAGCAGGCATTTCGGGGATTCTCATCTTGATTGGATGGTTTCTAAAGGATGAAACGATGTGGAGTATTCCTCTTTTCATTCTTGCTTTTGTTATTGGTGGTTTTGCAAAGGCAAAGGAAGGAATTGAAGAAACCATTTCATCCAAGACATTAAATGTAGAACTTTTAATGATATTTGCTGCGATAGGCTCAGCGATCATTGGCTACTGGGCAGAGGGCGCCATTTTAATTTTTATTTTTTCGCTTAGCGGTGCGCTAGAAACGTATACGTCAAATAAAAGTAAAAAAGACTTAACGGCCTTAATGAGTATCGCTCCAGATGAAGCCACTTTAATTGAAGAAGATGGCACCACCATCCAAATCGCTGCTTCTTCACTTACGCCAGGCGACCGTATTTTAATCAAAGCGGGCGAACGAATTGCAGCAGATGGTGTGATCATGAGCGGAAGAACAAGTGTAGACGAATCTGCCTTAACGGGTGAATCGGTGCCTCAGGAAAAAGGGCAAGGGGAAGATGTGTTTGCAGGAACAGTGAATTTAAATGGTTCATTAACAGTAGAAGTAACAAAACATAATGAAGAAACACTTTTTCATAAAATCATTAAGCTGGTGGAATCTGCACAAGAAAGTGTATCGCCAAGCCAAGCGTTTATTGAAAAATTTGAAGGTGCCTATGTAAAAGGTGTGCTCATCACTGTAGCGATTTTAATGTTCCTACCTCATTTTGTACTTGGCTGGAGCATGAGTGAAACGTTTTACCGCGCGATGGTGTTTATGGTAGTTGCCTCGCCTTGTGCACTTGTTGCCTCAATTATGCCAGCAGCTCTTTCACTCATCTCAAACGGTGCAAGAAACGGTATGCTTGTAAAAGGAAGTGTCTTTTTAGAAAAACTGGGCACAAGTACGATGATTGCATTTGATAAAACGGGTACGATTACAAGTGGAAAACCAGCTGTTGAAAAAGTGGTCTTGGCAAAAGGGCAAGATGAATCGACCTTTTATCATGCACTCTATCAAATTGAAAGTCAGTCAAACCATCCATTAGCTAAAGCCATTACTGATATGGCAAAAGAGCATTATACAGAGCGGGCAGCCCACGTAACGATTGAAGAAACATCAGGTTTTGGTGTGGAAGCACAATTAAATGAGGACACATGGCGGATTGGGAAGAAAGATTTTGCCGGAAAAGCTTCAATGGATCGTGACATTGAAGAGAATGGTGATGTTCTTTCATCCAAAGGATATACAGTTGTCTATGTTCAAAAAAATCAAGAAGTCGTCGGCTGTCTCGGTTTGAAGGATCAAATCAGACCTGAGGCCAAAAAAATGATTCAGGAGCTGAATGATTTAGGCATCCAAACCGTCATGCTCACAGGGGATCAGCAAAAAACAGCTGAAGCGATTGCAGAGGAAGCAGGCATCCAAACCGTTGTCGCTGAATGTCTTCCAGATGAAAAGGTACATGAAGTCAATCAACTGAAAAAACAAGGTGATTCGATCATTATGGTCGGAGATGGAATCAATGATGCACCGGCACTCGCCACAGCAGATGTTGGCGTCGCAATGGGCGGAGGCACAGATGTTGCTTTAGAAACAGCAGATCTCATTTTAATGAAAAATAACTTAAACAATCTAACAAAGATGATCCGTCTTTCAAGAAAGATGAACCGAATCATTAAACAAAACATCATCTTTTCATTAACAGTTATTTGTTTGTTAATCTGTGCGAATTTCTTACAAGTTCTTGATTTACCTTTTGGTGTCATTGGGCATGAAGGCAGTACGATTTTGGTTATTTTAAACGGACTTCGTTTGCTTCGTGCTTCTTAAGCAAATCACAAAAGCGCACTGGCTTTAGGTCAGTGCGCTTTTGTGCGAAATACAGTGAAAACTGATACAATAGATCAGTAGTCAAACGTGTGAGGAGGATCACGATGAATCGAATGAAAAACTTGTCTTCTTGGCTTAAGAAAAAAGACATTCAAGGTGCATTTATACATACAAAGGAGAATGTATTCTATCTATCTGGATACTTCACAGAGCCGCATGAAAGAGTGATGGGGCTGTTTGTTTTTCAGGAAGCAGATCCATTTTTCATTTTGCCTAAGATGGAAGTTGAGCAAGCAAAAAATGCGGGATGGACTGGAGATCTCATTGGATATGAAGACCATGAAAACCCCTTTGATTTCATACAAAAGGCACTAGAAAAACGAGGAGTAAAAGCGACTCGCCTAGCGATTGAAAAAGAATCCATTCCTTTGCAAAGAGCAGAGCAGCTTCAAGCTGTCACTGGGGCAGAAACATTTGTCCGGGCAGAAGATGTGCTCAATCAGCTAAGACTAATTAAAGACGAAGCTGAAATTGAAACATTGAAAAAAGCTGCTCAATTGGCAGACGAAGGCGTCAAAATTGGGGTTCATGCCCTAAAAGAAGGGGTGACGGAAACCGAAGTTCTTGCTGTCATCGAATATGAACTGAAGAAAAAAGGCATTCAGGGCATGTCCTTTTCAACCATGGTACTATTCGGAGAAAAATCAGGAGAACCTCATGGAAATCCGGGGCAGGCAGCCTTGAAAAAAGGTGATTTTGTTTTATTTGACCTCGGCGTGATTGTGGATGGCTATTGTTCAGATATTACAAGAACCTTCATCTATCAAGAAGCGTCTGAACAACAAAAAGATATTTACAACACCGTCTTGAAAGCCGAATTGGCAGCACTTGATATGAGCCAGCCGGGTGTGAGAATTGGTGACCTTGACTTAAAAGCAAGAGGGCTGATCGCAGAAGCAGGATATGGCGAATACTTCCCGCACCGTCTAGGGCATGGACTCGGGGTTTCTGTTCATGAGTTCCCTTCTATGAGTCAAGCAAATGATGACCTTCTAAAAGAAGGGATGGTCTATACGATCGAGCCGGGTATTTATGTACCAGGAGTCGGCGGGGTTAGAATTGAAGACGATGTTCTCATTACAAAAGATGGCCCAGTCACCTTAACCAATTATCCAAAAGAGTTGACGATCATCAAGTAATGAAAAAAATCACGATGAACGTCCAAGTATTGGGAGCGTCATCGTGATTTTTTTGTCACTCTTTGCGATCCTTATCAACAAAAAAATCATCAATTGATTGAAACGGCTTGATTTTATGTTCTTTTCCTAAAGGATGTAGTGCGAATCGAGCAGAAAACAAAATAGTCAAACATAATATGATCCATATGATAATACCCATCTTGAATTCCCCTTTCCACCCAGTGATTTGTTCAGCTCACATACATCTTAAAGTATGAAACGCTTACCATATCAAGAGAAAGTAGGAGAAAAAATGCCTAACATAAGGGATATTGCGAAAAGAGCGGGTGTATCGGTTACCACCGTATCACGAGTGATGAATGATCATCCTTATGTCAAAGAAGAAAAGCGAGAGCGCGTACTTAGTGCGATGAAAGAGCTCAAATATACACGGAATATTCAGGCAGTTCATTTAGCAAAGGGCTATTCCAATATGCTTGGAATTGTACTTCCGACAATTGATCACTCCTATTTCAGCGGAATTGTCACAGGGATTGCAGAGAAAGCACAGGAGTGCGGAATGCATTTTGCCTTGTTTCAAACAGGATATGACCCATTAAAGGAAAAAGAAGCATTAATGAGCTTAAAAGAGCAGCGTGTGGATGGTTTAATCTTTTGCTCAAATGCGTTAAGTGATCGAGAAATTTTAAAGTGGCAGGAATCTGGTCCTATTATCTTTTGTCATCCTACTCCGCATGATACATGTTCATCGGTATCGATTGCGCATGATCAGGCTTTTAAGGAAGGGCTTGAACACTTAGCGGCATGCGGTCATGAGCGAATCGCAATCGTTCTTGCTAGAACAGAAGGGGAGAATAGCCAAGTTCGCATTCAGACTTATCAAGAAATGATGCAGTCGCTTGGGCAGGACATTGATGAGGACTGGGTCATTGAAGGAAAACTGACCATTTTTGATGGCAAGCAATTATTTACAGAATGGAAAGAGATGAAAAATCGTCCGACAGCCTTACTGATTACGAACGATGATGTCTCAGCAGGTTTTTTACTAGAAGCACAGCGTCACCAAATAAACGTTGGAGAATCACCAGCCATACTTGGCTTTCAAAACGATCAATTGAGTGAAGCATTGGGGATTTCTAGTATAGATATTCCCCTCAAACAAATGGGACAGGAAGCATTTGACTTGTTTAATCGAGTGTTACAAGGTGAGGCACCAGAAAAAAGGGTGCTTTCATATCGACTCGTTGAGCGCACAACGACTATTTTGAAAAACAATCGTTGACGCACGTTTCATCTGTTTTGTACGATAAGAAGGATTGAATAAGAAGGAGGTGGGGATGTTCATGGAATCCTTCACCGTTGATAAAGCGTTAAATAATAATGTCATCATCGCAAAACACCCTTCTTTAGGCGAAGTGGTCCTGATTGATAAAGGGATCGGCTTTGGGAAAAAATCGGGTGACGTTCTCGATCAAGCGGCATTTGAGAAAATGTTTGTGTTAAAGAATACAAAAGAGCAAACAGAATACAAACAATTGCTGCACCACATTAATGAGGACATGATTGAGCTTGCCAATGACGTCATTTATCATATACGAGAAAAAATGGGGCATCGTTTAAATGAGCATATTCATATTGCACTGACAGATCATATTGCCTTTAGTTTTAAGCGAGTTAAGCAAGGCTATGATATCACCAATCCTTTTATGCTTGAAACGAAATCCTTATACCCGAAAGAATACGAGGTCGCAAAGGAAGTCGTGGAACTGATAAATGCGCGGCCAGATGTTGAAACAAAGCTGCCCGAAGGAGAGATTGGCTTTATTGCGCTCCACATTCACTCTGCTTTAACGAACCGGCCTTTATCCGAGGTCAACCGTCATTCGCAGCTCATGACACAAATGGTCCAAGTCATAGAAGATGCATTTCATATGAAAGTAGATAGAGAAAGTATTCATTATTTACGCTTACTGCGCCATATTACGTTTTCGATTGAGCGTATTAAACGGGAAGAATCATTAGAGGAGCCAGAAAAGTTGCTTCATCTATTGAAAAATGAATATCCTTTATGCTACAATACTGCTTGGAAAATGATCAAAATTTTGCAACATGCATTGAAAAAGCCTGTACAAGATGCCGAAGCTGTCTATTTGACACTTCACCTGTACAGATTGACGAATAAAATTTCATAGTTTCCTTGAAACGTGTAACTGATTCGATCAGGCATGAGTGACTTAAGGTAAATACAGGATAAGATCCTGTTATTTGCGCAACCTTATATCACCATGCCTTTTTTGTGTTCTGAAAGTGAAATGTAAACGGTTAATTATGAAATGTACGTCAGTGTGTAATTGAAATGCATGTTGTAAGCGAAAACAAAAGGAGGTTCAACCAGTGTTTAAATCACTTTTTGGTGTGTTGCAAAAAATTGGACGAGCACTTATGCTTCCAGTTGCGATCCTTCCTGCTGCTGGTATTTTACTAGCACTCGGAAATGCGATGCAAAATCCGCAGCTGATTGATGTCGCTCAATTTTTAAGCAATGATACAATTCAGCTTGTTGCTAGTGTTATGGAGAATGCGGGGAATATTGTCTTCTCGAATCTTCCACTCCTATTTGCTGTAGGGGTTGCCATCGGTCTTGCCAATGGAGACGGTGTGGCAGGGATTGCCGCTATCATCGGTTACCTTGTCATGAACGTAACGATGAGTGCCGTATTAATGGCCAACGGTTCCATTCCATCCGATTCAATCAAATTGGCTAAGTTCTTTAAGGAAAGTCATCCAGCGTATGTGAATATGCTCGGCATACCGACCTTGTCTACCGGCGTGTTTGGCGGGATTATTGTCGGGGTATTAGCCGCTTATATGTTTAATAAATTTTACAAAATTGAGCTCCCGCAATATCTTGGCTTCTTTGCTGGTAAGCGTTTTGTTCCAATCGTTACGTCGATTTCAGCACTTATTTTAGGGCTTTTGATGCTCGTCATTTGGCCGCCAATCCAAGGTGCATTGAACTCATTTTCAACTGGACTGCTTGCAGCGAATGAGCCGCTAGCTGCCTTTGTATTCGGTGTCATTGAACGCTCATTAATTCCGTTTGGTCTGCACCACATATTCTACGCACCATTCTGGTATGAATTTTTTAGCTATAAGAGCTTATCAGGAGATATTATCCGTGGTGACCAGCGTATTTTCATGGCGCAAATCAAAGATGGTGTTCAGCTGACAGCTGGGACATTCATGTCAGGGAAATATCCGTTCATGATGTTTGGACTTCCAGCAGCAGCACTTGCGATTTACCATGAAGCAAAACCTAAGAATAAAAAACTTGTAGCAGGAATTATGGGATCAGCGGCCCTTACTTCTTTCCTAACAGGGATCACTGAACCGCTTGAATTCTCATTCTTGTTTGTTGCACCGATATTATTTGCGATTCACTGTGTATTCGCTGGATTATCCTTTATGATAATGGATATTCTAAACGTGAAAATCGGGATGACCTTCTCAGGAGGGTTAATCGACTTCTTCCTATTTGGTATCCTGCCGAATAGAACCGCTTGGTGGCTTGTTATTCCAGTCGGTCTCGTACTGGCTGTCATTTACTACTTCGGATTCAGATTTGCGATTCGCAAGTTTAATCTGAAAACGCCAGGACGAGAAGATGAAGCAGCTGACGGTGCAAGCAGCGCTCAATCTGGAAAAGGCGATGACTTACCTTATGAAATTCTTGAAGCAATGGGTGACCAAGAAAACATTAAACACCTAGATGCTTGTATTACGCGTTTACGTGTCACTGTAAATGATCAGAAAAAAGTGGATAAAGACCGCTTGAAAAAGCTTGGCGCTTCAGGTGTCCTTGAAGTAGGGAATAACATCCAGGCCATCTTTGGACCACGCTCTGATAATTTAAAAACACAAATGCAAGACATTATTGCAGGGCGCACACCTCGACCAGCGAAAGACCCTTCTGCAAAAGAAGAAGTCAGCCAGCAGGTTGAAGAAGTCATTGCAAAACCGCTTCAAAACGAACAAGGGGAAGAAACGTTTGCTTCACCAATTACAGGGGAGCTGCATCCAATTACAGATGTGCCAGATCAAGTATTCTCAGGGAAAATGATGGGTGACGGTTTTGCTATCTTGCCAAAAGAGGGAACAGTGGTTTCACCAGTAAGAGGAAAAATCTTAAATGTGTTCCCAACAAAACACGCCATCGGCCTCCAGTCTGATGGTGGACTTGAAATCTTGATTCACTTCGGGATTGATACAGTCAGCCTCAAAGGAGAAGGATTTGAAGCATTTGTACAAGAGGGAGACCAAGTAGAAATCGGTCAAAAACTTTTAGAGGTTGATATTGATAAAATTAAGTCAGAAGTACCATCTTTAATGACACCAATTGTATTTACAAACTTAAGTGAAGGACAATTTATTGACCTTCAAGAATCCGGTGAAATCAAAGCTGGCCAAGAAAACATCATGAAAATTTCAAAATAATTTTCATAACTGCCGTTCTTGTTAGATGACAAGCTCGGCAGTATGATATAATATTGTGGATGTATGAAATGTATAAAAAGGAGATTGATAAAAATGGCTCAACAAACATTCAAAGTAACTGCAGATTCTGGAATTCACGCACGTCCTGCAACAGTTCTTGTACAAACTGCTAGTAAATATGATGCTGATATCAACTTAGAATATAATGGTAAAACAGTGAACCTGAAATCTATTATGGGTGTAATGTCTCTAGGAATTGCGAAAGGTGCTACAATCACTATCTCTGCTTCTGGTTCTGATGAAAATGATGCACTTGCTGCGCTAAAAGACACAATGAAAAGTGAAGGCCTAGGCGAGTAATGCAACAACTGAAAGGAATCGGTGCTTCAGCAGGCGTTGCGATTGCAAAAGCATATCGTCTAGAAGAACCAGATTTAACAGTTCACCAAAAAGACATCAATGATCCAGAGACAGAAGTGAAACGCTTTGAAGAAGCAATTCATGTTTCAAAGCAAGAACTTGAAGCAATTAAAGAACATGCGCTAAAAGAACTTGGCCAAGATAAAGCGGATATTTTTTCTGCACACCTTCTTGTGTTAAGTGATCCAGAGCTGCTCAACCCAGTGAAGGATAAAATCACATCGGATAAAGTAAATGCTGAATTTGCTTTAAAAGAAACAGCAACAATGTTTGTTACAATGTTTGAAGCAATGGACAATGAATACATGAAAGAACGTGCAGCGGATATTCGCGACGTAACAAAACGTGTCACTGGACATTTGCTAGGCGTTGACATTCCAAACCCAAGTATGATTTCTGAAGAAGTCATTATCATTGCTGAAGATTTAACACCTTCTGATACAGCTCAGTTGAACAGACAATTCGTCAAAGGTTTTGCGACAGATATCGGTGGTCGTACTTCTCACTCAGCGATTATGGCTAGATCAATGGAAATTCCAGCAGTTGTTGGGACAAAAGAAGCAACAAAAACGGTGAAAAACAATGATCTGATCATTGTTGATGGTATTAGTGGAGACGTCATCATTCAGCCTTCTGAAGATGAAGTGAAAGCGTATCAAAAAAAGCATGAAGACTACTTAGCTCAAAAAGCGGAATGGGCGAAACTTGTTGACCAGCCAACGGTCACAAAAGACGGCGTTCACGTAGAGTTAGCTGCGAATATTGGAACACCTGAAGATGTAAAAGGTGTACTTGAAAATGGCGGCGAAGCAGTTGGATTGTACCGTACAGAATTTTTATACATGGGCAGAGATCAGCTCCCAACAGAAGAAGAGCAGTTCGATGCGTATAAAACCGTTTTAGAGAAGATGGAAGGCAAAGCTGTGGTTGTCCGCACACTAGATATTGGTGGCGATAAAGAACTTCCTTACTTGCAGCTTCCAAAAGAAATGAACCCGTTCCTTGGCTATAGAGCGATCCGCCTTTGCCTTGAAGAGCAGGAGATTTTCAGAACACAGCTACGCGCGTTACTTCGTGCAAGTACATATGGAAACTTGAAAATCATGTTCCCTATGATCGCGACGTTATCAGAATTTAGAGAAGCAAAAGCTATTTTACTTGAAGAAAAAGAAGCATTGGTTGCTGCTGGTACAGAAGTATCTGATTCCATTGAAATCGGAATGATGGTAGAAATTCCATCAACAGCTGTTATCGCAGATCAATTTGCAAAAGAAGTAGATTTCTTCAGTATTGGAACAAATGATTTGATTCAATACACAATGGCTGCTGATCGAATGAACGAACGAGTGTCTTATCTTTACCAGCCATACAATCCAGCTATTTTACGCCTCATAACGCTTGTGATTGAAGCAGCGCATAAAGAAGGTAAATGGGTTGGCATGTGCGGTGAGATGGCAGGAGATGAAATCGCAATCCCGCTCCTACTTGGATTAGGATTAGATGAATTTTCAATGAGCGCAACATCGATTCTTCCAGCAAGAACGCAGTTAAGCAAGCTTTCTAAGGAAGAAGCTGCATCATTTAAAGAGCATATCTTATCACTGAGTACAACTGAAGAAGTGGTTGATTTCGTGAAAAAAACGTTTCAACATAACTAGGTGATGTAAACCAGACAGGTCAAACTGTCTGGTTTTTTTGTCGAATTTTATCATAATCAGTCATATCGCTTGCAGAGAAGGGCATCCTAAAATAAAAAATGGAGGTGACCAGTTTGTCTTTCTCTAACTATAAGCCGGGTGATCAAGTATATGTCATTTATCGAAATCCACATGCAGCCAATGTCGCACAAATTAAAGAAGCGGAAATCGTTTCACACCCTTACAATGAGCAAGAGCTTGCGCTATTTCTACTTGAAACATATCACCCATTAGCCCCTGATGATGCCGTATTTCCAACATACGAAGAAGCAGAAGCCCTTTATCAAGATCTGTTTGAATAAGGGAGATTTTAGAAAGGATAGAAGCCATCCTGAGAGGTTAAAGTAACGATATGAACCTATAAGGTAAGGATGTGCTAATTATGATCAAACCGTTCGTTCCCCAGCTTGTGTATATTGAACCTCGGGCGCTAGAGTACCCATTAGGACAAGAGCTGAAAGAAAAGTTTGAAGGCATGGGAATTGAAATTAGAGAAACAACCTCACACAACCAAGTGAGAAATATTCCGGGGAAAAATGATTTGCAAAAGTACCGTAATGCAAAGTCGACGCTCGTTATCGGCGTGAGAAAAACCTTAAAATTTGATACATCTAAACCATCTGCAGAGTATGCCATTCCGTTTGCGACAGGATGCATGGGGCATTGCCATTATTGCTACCTGCAAACGACTATGGGGAGTAAGCCGTACATTCGCACATATGTCAATGTAGAAGAGATCTTAGATCAGGCTGAACAGTACATGAACGAGCGTGCGCCTGATATCACGCGATTTGAAGCCTCGTGTACATCTGATATCGTCGGAATTGACCATTTGACTCACACACTCAAACGAGCGATTGAATACTTTGGTCAAACCGATCTTGGCAAACTACGCTTTGTTACGAAATTTCATCATGTAGACCATTTGTTAGATGCAAAACACAATGGACGAACAAGATTCCGTTTTAGTATCAATGCCGATTATGTCATTAAATATTTCGAACCTGGCACATCACCACTCGATCAGCGGATTGAAGCGGCTGTAAAGGTAGCGAAAGCAGGCTATCCACTGGGCTTTATTATTGCCCCTATTTACATTCATGAAGGGTGGCAAGAGGGCTATAAAGTTCTATTTGAAAAACTCGATGCAGCTCTTCCTGAAGAAGTGAGACAAGATATCACCTTTGAAATGATTCAGCACCGTTTTACAAAACCGGCGAAGCGTGTCATCCAAAAAAACTATCCAAAAACAAAACTAGAACTAGATGAAGAAAAGAGAAGATATAAGTGGGGTAGATACGGAATTGGAAAATATATCTATCAAAAAGATGAAGAACAAGAACTTAGACAGACATTAGAATCATATATCGAACAGTACTTTCCGTCTGCAAAAATTGAATATTTTACTTAAAACAAGTCATTATGGCTTGTTTTTTCTATTTAAATTTTCTTACAACTATTGAATGCGGTACCAATTTTGCCGATATACACATTAAGATGCGAAAGTAGGATGTAGGGGTGATGAGATGTTTAAGAAACTTCAAGTGAGAATAGCTGTTTTCATCTCAGTTATTTTAATTTTAACCGTTGTCGCAGTTCAAGTGGGTTCCAATTTAGTATTAAGACCACTGATTGAACGAGATGCGAAAACAACGACAGCAGCAACGGCAGAAAGCATGAGAGACATCATAGCACTAAAGCTTGAGAATTACGGTGATACGATTAACAAATTGGCAACAAGTACACTTACTGAAGATTTTGCACAGAAACAAACAAAGCAGACATTGGCATTTGAAAACGATGAATTAAAAGGATTGCAGGAGCAGGATGAACTCATCTCGCTTGCCTATATAGGAACAAGTGATGGTAAAATGTTCGCTTTCCCGGAGTCCGATTTTGGTGAAGGGTATGATCCGTCTAAACGAGACTGGTATATTCAAGCGGCTGAAAAGCCTGACGACGTCCTATGGACAGATCCGTACATTGATAAAGCAACAAATGAAATGGTCGTTTCAGCCACAAAGGCGATCGTACGAAACGGGAAAGTAGTCGGTGTCGCTGGACTTGACTTGAAACTGGCTTCCATTCAGTCTTATATAAAAGAACAAAAGATTCCTTATATGGGAACGGCTTTCTTAGTTGACGGCACAGGGACCATTTTGGCACATCCAACAGAGCAAGGAAAAAATATCTCAAAAGTCGCTTCTGTGAAAAAAGCGATCGACAACTCGGGTATTGATGATGACAAACAGCTGACCGTCATCTCAAAAATTAAAGAGGCAAACTGGACGATCGGTGTGAGCTTCGAGAAAAAGAAACTTCTTTGGATCACTGAACAAATGAATCAGACAAGTATCATTATTTCTGTCATTGCCATTATACTTGCCATGATTCTAAGCTACTTATTGGCTAGAAGCATTACAACACCAATTAAACGCCTCATCGAGCATGTTCGTAAAGTGTCTGAAGGCGATTTAACCAGCTCGCTTGAGTCGAAGTCTCAGGATGAGATAGGGTTCCTGACGAAAAGCTTTAATCAAATGACTGAAGGCATCAGGGATTTAATTGAAAAAGTGAAAGAGTCTTCAGATCAGGTTGTGAAATCAACGGATGAAGTGACCCAAATTTCAAACGAGACCTTGCTGTCTAGTGAACAGATTGCAACGGCTATTCAAGAGGTCGCTGTAGGAGCGACGAAACAAGCATCAGAAGCGGAAACCATTAATGAAAAATCAGAGCATTTGTATGAAAAAGTTCGTCATATGGGTGAGCTTGCCACGCAAATGCAAACCAACTCAAAATCATCGGAAGATGCAAGCTATAGAGGACTTGATGCTCTTGGTCTGCTCGTCCAAAAATCAACACAAGCGAATGAAGAATCGAAGAAGGTAGAGCAAATGCTGCTTGACCTTGAGCATAAAACAAAAAATATTGAAAACGTCGTAACAGCGATCTCTGAAATCTCAGATCAAACGAATTTACTCGCACTGAATGCAAGTATTGAAGCAGCGAGAGCAGGAGAAAGCGGAAGAGGATTTGCTGTTGTTGCAGAAGAAGTCAGAAAGCTGGCTGAACAATCTGCAGAATCAACGAAACATATTAGTGAAACCGTAAAACTCATTCAAGATGAATCGAAAAAGGCAGCTGAAGCGATGACAGCAGCAAGCAAAATGAATGAAGAACAAGGTGATGCCATCAATTCAACAGGTGAGGCACTCAGCAGTATCACAATGGAAATGCAGGCACTTGTCGGCTCCATTGACAGCATTCATACACAAATCAATGAAATGACTGAAGAACAGCAGAAAATGAATGATTCCATTCAAAGTATTGCGGCCATTTCACAAGAATCCGCCGCTTCAGCTGAGGAAGTACATGCTTCCACAGACGAACAAGTACAAGCTTTAGAAAGAACGAAAACATCAACAGAAATGTTGAACGAATCAAGTCAGGCACTGCGTCAGGCAGTCAATCGGTTTAAACTATAATCTTGTAGAAAAGAACCTTGCCATGTGAGCAAGGTTCTTTTTGTATGATAAAATATGAACAGAGGAGGGTGCCAACATGCATGTTAATCTATCTGGAAAAAAAGCATTGGTCGCAGCAAGCAGTCAAGGTATCGGTAAAGCCATTGCCTTTCATCTTGCAAAAGAGGGAGCAGATGTGATGCTCTCGGGAAGACATGAGCACACGCTGCAAGAAGCGGTCAAAGAATTATCCCCGCTTGTAAAAGGGAAGCTGACGTATCAAGTATGTGATGTATCTGATGCCGAGCAAATTAAAGCACTTGTCGTCGCAGCAGCAGGTGATGAAAAACGTCTTGATATACTAGTGAACAATACAGGCGGTCCTCAAACAGGAACACTTGAAACCTTAACAGATGAAGATTGGATGGAATCCTTTCAGCTTCATTTACTCAGCTATATTCGGTTATTAAAAGAAGCCTTGCCGTATTTAAAAAAACAAGGTGCACGAGTGTTAAATATTGCATCTATGTCGGTCAAAGAACCGATCCCAGGCTTGATGCTGTCGAATACATTTAGACCGGCCATTACCGGCTGGACAAAAACAGCTGCCCAGGAGCTTGCCAAAGATGGCATTTTGATCAATACCTTAGCCCCGGGGAAAATTGAAACAGAGCGCGTGAAACAGTTGGACAAACACCGTGCACAAGAGGAGCAACAATCGGTTGAAGAGATCAAAGCACAAGCTGAACGTATGATTCCGCTGGGCCGTTACGGACAGCCAGAGGAATTTGCAGCATATGCGGCTTTTCTTTTATCTGAAGCCAATACATATATGACAGGTCAAACCCTCATCATTGATGGTGGATTGACAAAGTCTCTATAAGGAGGAATTCTTGATGGCACAAATCAAAACAGTTGGTTTTATTGGAATCGGTGTAATGGGACGTAGTATGGCAGGGCATTTAATGGATGCTGGCTACGAAGTTCTCGTTTATACAAGAACAAAAGCAAAGGCAGACACATTGGTTCAAAAAGGTGCTCTATGGAAATCGACCGTAAAGGAGATCGCAAAGGAGGCAGATGCCGTCATCACAATGGTCGGGTATCCATCAGATGTAGAAGAAGTCTATTTAGGAGAAGATGGACTCTTGGAACATGCTGCGCCTGGTACATACCTCATTGATATGACCACATCGAAACCTCAGCTGGCAAAAGAAATTGAAGCGAAAGCGAAGGAAAAAGGACTATTTGCATTAGATGCGCCGGTCTCTGGCGGAGACGTAGGAGCCAAAAACGGCACGCTGGCCATTATGATTGGCGGAGAAAAAGCAGCCTATGAAGCGTGCCTGCCGCTATTTCAGCAAATGGGAGAAAATATTCAATATCAAGGACCTGCAGGAAGTGGTCAGCATACAAAAATGTGTAACCAAATTGCTATCGCAGCAGGGATGGTAGGTGTGGCAGAGGCAATGGCTTATGCGGAAAAATCAGGACTTGATCCAGAGCAGGTACTTAAAAGCATCACAACAGGAGCAGCCGGCAGCTGGTCTTTGTCAAACCTTGCACCAAGAATGCTGAAAGGTGATTTCGAGCCAGGATTTTATGTGAAGCATTTTATTAAGGATATGGGCATTGCACTTGAAGAAGCAGAGCTGATGGGAGAAGAGATGCCAGGCCTGTCACTAGCGAAGTCATTATATGAAAAGCTCAGCGAACAGGGCGAAGAAAACAGCGGAACACAAAGCATCTATAAATTATGGGTGAAATAAAAAAACTGCCCCGCCTACGTGGAACAGTTTGTAGCGTGTAAACAAGCCCTCACATTGCTGAAAAAAGAAGACAAACTAAAAACCTGTCCCAAATAGAGACAGGTTTTTTTGATCTTATTTTCCGATGAATTGCTGCGTCCAGTAGTTACCAGATTTCACATAACCTACACCGATATGAGTATAGTTTTTGTTTAAAATGTTCGCTCTGTGACCTTCACTGTTCATCCAAGCTGTTACTACTTCTTGAGGTGATCTTTGACCTTGAGCAATGTTTTCACCTGCTGTTTTGTACGTGATACCAAATTGCTTCATTTGATCAAATGGAGATCCGTAAGTTGGGCTTGTATGAGAGAAATAGTTTTTATCTTTCATATCTTGTGATTTAGCGCGAGCAGATTTGCTTAATTTAGAATCAACAGAAAGAGCTTTTAAGCCTTGTTTTGCACGCTCTTTATTTGTCAGCTCAACCACTTCTTGTTCAAATGCATTTAAGCTGCTGTCTGCTTTTGTTGCAGTTGTGTCTTTTTGATCAGATTTTGAACTGTTGTTCGTTGTGTTTTCTTTTGCTGGTGTGCTTGGTTTAGAAGCAGCTGGTTTTTTCACTGATTCTTGTTTTTGTTCATTTTTTGCTTTGTTTACTTCTTTCACCACTTTTGTTCCAGTAACAGGTTGACCACTTTTGATCAGCTTGTTTAATAGAGCTTCGATCTCTTTTTGATTTGAAGTGCTTAGCTTGTTTACATCTGAAGAGATATGTAATTTTGCAGCTAATGTATGAAGATCAATGGCTTGATGCTGTACGTTTATGACTTGTTTCAGGTTAAGCTCTTTCGCATCAGCTGAATGCCCTCCAGTGAACGTGATCAATGCAGCAGCTGTTAGCGCTGAAAAAATGAATGATTTCTTTTTCATTTTGTAACTCCTCCTAAAATCTTTGTTTTGTTTTCTCACAGAAAATCATAACATGGACTTTTTGTTATAAACGTACCAGCATCCTCCATTGACAACGCCTATTTGTCATTTTTGTTAAAGTCATAGAAAGAATCTCCTCATATCAATGAATGGAGAATCTTTCTATTTAAAGAAAACGACATAAACATACCAATATTTTAAAGTGTTAGTATATTTTTTTGCAGAATAGGGATTGACAGCTTTTTTTCACTTGTTTCGCTGTAACAACTATTACAAAAGTGTTACAATAATGAGTGGTAATTGTAAAAGATTGAAAGGATGAGAGGAGCTACATAAGTGGGAGAGAAACAGCATCAAGGTGCTGCCGAGCAGAAAAAAATGAAGCGCCGGAACGCCTGGAGAATTAATCTCTTTTTCTTCGCTGTATTTAGTTTATTTGCTGGACTTGTCATCAAGCTCGGTGTGCTGCAAATCGTCAATGGTGAGGATTATAAAAAGCAAGCCAACCGAACTGAGGTCAAAACAGCATCATACCCGTCTCCAAGAGGAAAAATGTATGACGCGAGAGGAAGAGTCGTTGTTGATAACGAAAGTGTACCTGCCATCGTTTATACATCAGAAAGCGGTGTGAAAGCGGAGGATAAGATTAAAGTAGCAAGAAAACTTGCGACTTATATAAAAATGGATACAGATTTTTTGAGAGAGCGTGACATTCGAGATTTTTGGCTGGCCAGCCATCCGAAAGAAGCGGATAAGCTCATTTCAAAAGCAGAGCAAAAGAATCTTAAAGCAAAAGATGTCTATCCTCTTCAAGTAGAGCGTGTGCCTAAGAAAGAAGTCAAGGCGATCGAAAAAGATGCAGAGGAAAAAGCAGTTGCAGCGATCTATCGCAGGTTTACAGGCGGATATGCCTTTGAACCTCAAATCGTGAAAGCAATGGACCCGAACGAAGAGAAAAAAGGGGACGAAAAAGTTGCTTTACTCGATGAAACAAAAGAATCAAAACAGACATCATCCGTAAGTTTGACATACGAAGAGATCTCAATTGTATCAGAGCATCTTGATGAACTGCCTGGTGTAAATGTCATCAATGACTGGACAAGGAAATATCCGTATGAAAAAACCCTCTATAATGTCCTTGGCGGTGTCACCACCCCAGAGCAAGGTATTATAAAAGAGCGTGAAGATTACTATATGGCAAGAGGTTACTCGAGAAATGACCGAGTAGGAAAAAGTTATTTAGAATATCAATATGAAGATTTTCTCAATCCAGAAAAAGCAACTGTTCAATATACACAGGTCGGCGGCAAACTGCTTGATGAAATCAAGCGGACAGAAGGACGAAGAGGACTTGACCTTGCACTCACATTTGATATGGAGCTGCAAAAGGAAGTCGACAAAATCGTTGAATCAGAGCTAAGATCCGCTAGTGCAAGAAACTATATGATGGACCGTGCCTTTGTTGTGATGATGGACCCTAACACAGGTGATGTTCTCGCAATGTCAGGTAAGAAAATGGACGGAAGAGACGTCACAGATTATGCGATCGGAACATTTACGACTCAGTATGAAATGGGCTCTGTTGTCAAAGGAGCTACTGTCCTCTCTGGTTATCAAGATGGCATGTCACACAACCAATCCTATACGGATACACCGCTGTATTTTGCGGGAAATGGAAAACCGAAGAAATCATATACCAATCTTGGCTGGGTTAATGATCTTCGAGCGCTACAAAAAAGTTCAAACGTCTATATGTTTCATGTAGCGATGAGAATGGCAGGGATCACCTACCAAAAGAATGGCCCGTTACCGGCAAGACCTGAACACTTACAAAAAATGAGAAACTATTATGCGCAATTCGGACTTGGCGTAAAAACAGGGATCGACTTGCCGCAGGAATCAAGCGGGATGCAGACGCATCCTAAGACAGTCGGCGGACTCTTGCTTGATGAAGCGATTGGTCAGTATGACACATATACACCACTTCAAGTCGCACAATACATGTCGACCATCGCAAATGGAGGTAACCGTATTCAGCCAAGAGTGGTGAAAAGTGTTCACTTTCCAACGAATAAGGAAGAAGTAGGTCCTGTTGTGAAGAAATATGAGCCGAAGGTGCTGAACACCATTAACAACTCGAAAGCAGATATCGACCGCGTCAAAATGGGACTAAAAATGGTCACATCAACAGGCGGGACTGCCGCTGGCCGGTTCGGTCAGCATGATGTCGCAGGGAAAACGGGTACAGCCCAAACCTTCTACTATGGTGCCAACCGGAGCTGGTGGGGGAATGCCACGTACAATTTAACCTTTGGAGGATATTATCCTTCTTCCAATCCGAAAGTAGCATTTAGTGTCGTCACACCGTATGTATCAGATAAAGATCCTGTCATTAAAACCATTCCAAGTAAAATTGTTGATAAGTACGTTGAATTACAAAAGAAATATGAAAAGCAATAAACAGCAGGGAGCACAGCAAGAGAAAGTGCTCCCTTTTTGCTGAAAATATGGACGTTTCACACGAGATTGGGAGGAAAATACGGTTTTTCTAGCGAATCCTTTTTATACATCAAACTAAGGACAACCCTAAAAAAATTAAAGGAGGGTCGGACGACGATGGAACAAAAAATGAAAGATTCGAATCAGCTGTACTCGAATATTGATTTACATGCCGTTCTTTCTTCTAATGGCCGCTTTCTCTACATTTCTTCCAATTGTAAGCAGCTTTTGCTCTATGAACAAAAGGATTTACTAGGGTGTTTTTTGAAAGACTTTGTTCATACCGAAGATCAATTTCTCGTCGAAAGTTATTTCTATAATCAGCACATGCTAGAGATTTGCCACTTTAGACTGCTTAGAAGTGATCTTACAGCTGTATGGGTAGAAGCAAGCATTGATTTTGTTGCTTGTGATGGGTTAGACAACGAATTAAGTAGAGAAATGATCCTGAAAATGAGGGTAATGAATACAGAGCCTCAAAAAGCAGCATTTCAACCAACAGAAGTGTCAGAACAGTCGTTAGGCAGTCTACCGGCTTTCCAAGATGTCAGTGAAGCTGAAAATCTGATTGCCATGCTGCCAAATCCGTTATGTATTACGGCGCTTGGGAAAATAGTGTATGCCAACGATGCGATGCTGCAATTAATGGGTGTATGTACAAAAGATGAAATGATCGGCAAGTCTGCGTTTGATTTTATTGCCGAGGAGTACCATGACATTGTGAGAAGCCGAATCAAAAGACTACAGCAAGGCCTTCCAGTCGGAATGATTGAACAAATATGGAAAAGGAAAGACGGGAGCATGATTCATATTGAAGTGAAGTCATCTCCGGCAATTTATCAAAATCAACGGGCAGAACTTTTACTATTAGTGGATATCTCTTCCCGTAAAAAATTTCAAACCGTTCTTCAGAAAAGCAGAGAGCGGTATCAGCTGCTTATCCAAAATTCTATTGATACCATCGCCGTCATCCACGATCATAAATGGGTATTTATGAATGAATCAGGTATTAAATTATTTGAAGCCGAACATTACGATAAATTAATCGGAAAAGATATCTTTCATCAAATCCATTCATGTGATCAGCAAAAAGTCAAAAAGAGCTTATCACGTATAATCGAAAGAGCATCAGATTCTGAGATTGTGACGATGAGCTGCCATACGTTTAAACACCGGTTGATTTATACAGAAATGGTGTG
This sequence comes from Bacillus sp. iso_77, assembly GCF_056173625.1. NCBI lineage: Bacteria > Bacillati > Bacillota > Bacilli > Caryophanales > Bacillaceae > Bacillus > Bacillus sp. iso_77. Next base: position 1,322,179 of record NZ_CM149683.1, read on the forward strand.
TATCCCTACCACATTTTTTGGTGAAACAGCCGTTCAAATTATTTTAAGAGATATATCTGAACGAAAACAGACAGAGGAACTCATGCTGCGCTCTGAAAAATTATCAATCGCAGGTCAATTGGCAGCAGGCATTGCACATGAAATAAGGAATCCACTGACGGCGATTAAGGGCTTTTTACAGCTCATTAAACCAAAAACAAAAGACCGTGATCAATATTTTGAAATTGTCTTCTCTGAGCTGAGCCGGATTGAAATCATCTTAAGTGAGCTACTAATGCTTGCGAAGCCGCAGCAAACGGCATCCATGCAGACGCTTGATTTGAAAAAAATCATTAGCGAAGTCACCGCTCTGTTAGAGACACAGGCCAACTTAAATGGAATTTTGATGAACACAAGTGATATCGAGGAGGATCTCTGATGAATGGGGATCAAAACCAGCTGAAGCAGGTGTTTATCAATTTAATCAAAAATGCCGTCGAATCCATGCCGGACGGAGGGAAGGTAGACATTACCGCCAAATCCGAAAAAGAAGGGATACTTGTCACGATTAGAGATGAAGGAATTGGTATTCCTGAATCGGTCATGAAGCGGATCGGCGAACCTTTTTTAACGACAAAAGAAAAGGGAACAGGACTTGGGCTCATGGTGACATTTAATATTTTAGAAAATCACAACGGAACCATCCGGGTAGATAGCGACCCAGAGAAAGGGACTGTGTTTCACATCATGTTTCCCGCAAAATAAAAACAACGGCAAGAGAGCCGTTGTTTCATCCGTCTATTGATTGTATGGAACGCTTTTCAAGAACAAATTGTTCGAGACGGTCAAGTCCTTCTTTTAACGTTTCAAGTGAATATGCATAGGAAAGGCGCACATATCCTTCTCCGAGTGAAGAGAAAGCAGAACCAGGTACGACCGCAAGTCTTGTACTTTCTAACAACTCCATGCAAAAATCAAATGAACTCATCCCAAACGATTCAATGGAAGGGAAAATATAAAAAGCGCCGGAAGGCTTAATGACCGGAAGCCCCATAGAAATGAGTCGATCATATACATAGTCGAGTCTTTTCTTATATTGCTCTCTCATGATCAGTGCATCATCCACACCATTTGTCACTGCTTCAAGTGCCGCCTTTTGTGAGATAGCCGAGGCACAAGACACGTTATATTGATGTACTTTTAATACATGTTTAGCAATAGGAGCGGAAGCAAATAAAAAGCCGATTCTCCATCCGGTCATGCTATGAGATTTTGACAGTCCATTGATGACAATCGTCTGTTCCTTTAAGAAAGAAGCAATGGAGTGATGCGGACGATCAAATGTCAGCTCACTATAAATTTCATCAGATAGAATAAAAATATCCTTTCCTTCAAGAAGCTGTGCAATTTCTTTCAATTCTTCTTCTAATAGCGTGACCCCAGTTGGATTTGAAGGGTATGGAAGGACAACACACTTTGTCTTTTCCGTTAATGCATCTTCAATCAGCTTGGCGTTTAATTTAAAACCGGCATTTGTTGTGTCGATATGCACAGGCACCGCACCGCACATCCGAATGATCGGTTCATAGCCAGGGTACACAGGGCCGGGCAGGATGACCTCATCGCCTTCAGTCAAAATGGTTCGAAACGCAGCATCAATTGCTTGACTCGCACCTGTTGTCACAATGATTTCTGTCTCTGCATCATAATCAAGATGGACTTTCTTTTTGATGTACTGCTGGATTGCTTGTCTTAGCTCTAAAAATCCAGCATTATGAGTATACGAGGTGAAATTCTCGTCAATGGCTGTTTTGGCAGCTGTTTTGACATGATGCGGCGTATAAAAATCGGGCTGACCTATGGTCAATGAAACAACATCCTCATATGAAGATACGAGATTTGAAAATGTTCGAATGCCTGAAATTTCAATATCCTTTACTCTTGGATTCAGCAAATGCTCCATTTCTCATCACCTTAAAAATTTATGTTTTTATCCTATTTTACCATTCACTGCATAAATGTCACCTGCGGAAAGGCTTCGGATATCGTTATATGTAGTCTATTCTCCTATCCATCACAGCATGAGTGATATATGAAGAAAGAGCAACATTTATTATAGCGTAACCTGCTCGGAAAATACAGCTCTGCTTAAGATGATTAGAATAAGACAAAACGGTATAAACTGAAAGAACGAGAGAATCAAGTCATGGGAATTGCTTTCACAGGCATACGATCTCCAGAAGGAGGACGATAATAGATGGATCAATCAGCAAAGACATCGAAAATAGCCTTTTTATCCGTCATGAGTAATACGTTTGTAGTGGTCCTTAAAATCATTGTAGGGGTGTTAACTGGATCTGTTGCGGTTTTATCAGAAGCCATTCACTCTTTTCTCGATTTAATGGCCTCTTTTATTGCATTTATCTCTGTTCGTATTTCAAGAAAGCCGGCAGATTCAAAACATCCTTATGGACATGGGAAAGTTGAGAATATTTCTGGAACGATTGAAACTTTGTTGATTTTTGTAGCTGGGATTTGGATCATTTATGAGTGTGTTCATAAATTAATGCATCCTGAGCCTGTTAAACTGCCGGTACTTGGTATTGTGGTCATGCTGATCGGGGCACTTATCAATTTTGTTGTGTCGAGAGTTGTGAACAAAGAGGCAGAGCGAGTACATTCTGTTGCCATGAAATCGAATGCACTGCATCTTTTAACAGATGTGTTTACGTCACTAGGAGTCGCCATTAGTTTATTGCTTGTTGCATTAACGGACTGGTATTTCCTCGATCCGATTATTGGAATGGTGCTAGCGCTCTATATTATGCGTGAAGCATTTAAACTTATGAAGGAAGCCTTCCCGCCGCTTGTCGACGCCCGGTTAACCCCGGAAGAAGAACAAGCGATAGAGGCCATCATTCAAACATTCAGTCAAGAATTCATTGAATATCATGACTTTCGAACAAGACGATCCGGTGCTGAAGAATATATTGACTTCCATTTGATTGTTCATGGAAAAACAACCATTGAAGATGTTCATCAATTATGTGATCGAATTGAAGAGAACATTCAGCAGGCGTTTCCGCATGCACAAATCTTTATTCATGTAGAACCTGAAAGTGAAAGAAGCACACAAACGTAAAAAGGCGATACCACCTCTTTGAAGGTTGTATCGCCTTTTTTTACGCTTCATCTATGAAATGAAATCAATATCCATAAGCAGTATCGTAATCTTCATACCAAGAGATATATGCAGCATCTTCATTAGATAAACCATGTTTCATATCTAAAAAATCAGCTTCGCAAATATCTTCAATCACAGTCATTTCGTTGTTCTTTAATAGTACGACAGTTCCCATCATGAACACCTTTCTTTAAAAAATCCTTGACTATTGTACCATGTGAAATGTGATTGTCAACAGAAGAATCGAAATGAGACAAAAATATCACAAAATGTTAAAAAATCAGGCGTTGAAAGAACTAGATGTGCCATAATTTCTGTGAATTTTCAGTATTTATTCACATAAATCATCATTGAAAAATGATCTAAAATTCATGTAAAAATGTAAAGCTCCATTGATCTTGCGATATTCATAAGATATAATAACGAATGATTATAAGAAATTTATAGAAAACATACATAATAAAGGAGAAATAGGATGGAAACAAACATGTCAGAAGCACCTATTCAAGAAGAAAAACATCCTGAACTAGCTGGTGTAGGTTATCGTTTTCTTGCTCATCTTTTAGACGGTGTCATTATTAGTGTACCATTCTCATTCATTGTATTTATTCTCGCAACACTCTTTTTTGTCTCAAGCCCTGAGGCGGCATTTTTAATGTATGATGATAGCTATTACTATTCTTCAACGGTGATCACGGATGAAGAATGGGCAGTCATAATGGGCTTTATCTTTTTCTATGGCGTAACGATTTTAGTCGGTATCGCGGTGACTTGGCTGTATTATGCGATCATGGAATCATCAAAGCTGCAAGGAACTCTTGGCAAAATGGCTCTTGGAATCAAAGTGACAAAAGTAACGGGTGGAAAAATAACATTCGGGCGCGCGACAGGTCGCTTTTTTGCAAAAGGCTTTTTGTCTCCAATCTTATGTATTGGCTACATCATTGCGTTTTTCACAGAAAAAAAACAAGCACTTCACGATTTGATTGCAAGTACCATTGTCGTAAAGAAATAATGAAAAGAAGCACCTCTGCTAAATAGTTAGGGGTGCTTTTTGTATAGATTGCTTGTATGGAAGAGGGAAACGTCACATAAAGTAGAATGATAGTGAAAATAAAGCAGAGAAGGGAGTCAATCTATTGAAAAGAGGGAAAATGATCGTTCAAAAAAAAGGGGCAAGCTTCGGGCTCTTTTTCACCGCACCTGTTTTGGCCTGGGCATTGTATGATTTTGCAAATACGATATTTTCATCGAATATGATCACCATTTTCTTCCCATTTTACTTGCAGGAGACGATAGGCGACAGTGCGAGGATGGATCAAATCGCCAGTACATTTATTTCTTATGCGAACGCACTTGCAAGCTTTTTCCTCGTCATTTTTACGCCTTTATACGGTGTGCTGATTGATCGTACAGGGAAAAAGAAGCGGTATATCACGGTGTTTACCCTGATTTGTATTGCCTGTACCTTTATGATGGGGATCTTTGCTGGGATTGATTTCTCAAGCGAATGGTTTGGTCTTCCTGTTTCCTTATTGGTGGTGGTTACCTTGTTCGTCATCGCCAAATTTTTCTATCACTCTAGTCTTGTTTTTTATGACACCATTTTGCCCGATCTTGGGACAAAGGATGAAATCCCCCTCATTTCTGGATTCGGTATTGCTGTCGGCTATTTAGGTACACTTGTCGGCCTTTCTGTTTATTTACTTGTAGGAAATGACCAGTTTCATGAAGCATTTATTCCGACAGCCCTTTTATTCTTTCTCTTTTTTCTTCCCTTTCTCTTTATTATAAAAGATCCTCAACCTCTCCCGCAGCAAGAGAAAAAGGCGTCTTTTTTCAGCGGGTATAAAGAGATTATTCGTACGTTTAAAGAGATGAAGCAGTACAAACCGGCCTTTATTTTTATGATCGCTTTCTTTTTTATGAATGATGCGTTGCAGACAGCGATTGCGATGATGGCGGTTTATGCCAAAATTATCATTGGCTTTACGGCAGGTCAATTTATTTTGCTTTATCTTGTGTCCACGATTTCAAGTATCATTGGCTCGTTTCTATTCGGATATGTCACAAAGGCCATCGGGGCAAAGCGCTCGATTACAGTCGTGTATGTCATTTTAATTGTGGCGCTCATTCTAGCTGTGACAGCGACAACTGAATGGGTCTTCTGGGTAGCAGGCAGTCTATTCGGAATTTCACTTGGCGCAAGCTGGGGATCATCACGAATCCTCATTATTGAGCTGACGCCTAAAGAAAAACGAGGGCAATTTTTTGGTCTCTTTGCGTTTTCGGGAAAGGTGTCTTCAATTGTTGGTCCCATCATTTATGGCTCCGTCACACTGCTATTTGCAGCACATGGGAATCTCGCAAGCCGTCTTGCATTAGGGTCTTTGCTCATCCTTGCAGCCATAGGACTTGTGATTCATCAATTCGTGCGAGAGAAAGCGTAAAGAAACGTCAACTTTTTACCCATGCTGCCGATATAAAAAGTACAATCTTATATTGAAGAATAGAGGGATTTCCGTGGCTTTAAACAAACAAGAAATTTTACTTGACTCTGGTACTAATGAATTGGAAATTGTGAAGTTTGAAATTGGTTCAAATCAATTCGGCATTAACGTCATGAAAGTAAGAGAAATTATTCAGCCAGTTGAGGTGACAGTTATACCGCACTCTCACCAAGATGTAGAAGGGATGATTAGTTTACGAGGCGAGATTTTACCAGTCATCAATCTATTTTCCTTTTTTAATGTCGAGTCAGATCAGTCAGAACAAGAGAAATACATTGTGACTGAATTCAACCAACGGAAATTTGTGTTCCATACAGGAACGGTATCACAAATTCACCGCGTCAGCTGGGAAGAGATTGAAAAACCAACTGCACTCAATCAAGGAATGGACCGTCATTTAACAGGGATCATCAAGCTTGACGAGAAAATGATTTTCCTTCCAGATTACGAAAAAATCATTTATGATATTGAATCCGCATCTGGCGTAGACACATATCATATGTTTGACGGTGAGAAAGACGAGAGAAGAACAGGGAAGAAGCTGTATGTTGTTGAAGATTCTCCGCTTCTCATGCGCTTATTAACAAATGAATTAACCGAGGCAGGCTATAAAAACATTGTAACCTTTGAAGATGGGAAACAAGCATATGACCATGTCATGGATCTTGTCAGTAAAGGCATTAGTGTGACAGAAGAAATTGATATGATTATTACAGATATAGAAATGCCAAAAATGGATGGACATCGATTAACAAAGCTGCTGAAGGACAATCCTTTAACACAGTCCATTCCAATTCTCATTTTCTCTTCATTAATTACGGACGATCTGCGTCATAAAGGGGAAACCATCGGTGCAGATGATCAAATTAGTAAACCAGAAATTCATCAGCTGATTGAAAAAGTAGATCATTTTATTATCTAAAGAAAAAAACCACTCGCTTTGAGTGGTTTTTCTGTTTAAAAATAACTTTCCCCGAGCCGTTTGAAGACGGGTTTTGTATAATGTGATTTTTGTTTTGTGGCGGCAGGTTTTTCTTTTAAACCGACATACGTTTGAAGTATTTGTTTTGCTCGATTTAATGACATATTCGCTTTCGGATTGCGATATGATTGATTTAAATTTCCTAAGTGTGGCAAAAATTCGAAGTCTTCTTTAGTTGGTGGCAGATGAAAATAATAATCTCCGATTTCAATCAGCACGTCGGACTGTTGTTGACTATATCTGGGATTGTTAGAGAAATGTAGGCCCACTTTTCTTCCTTTACCTTCTTGCAATAGTTTTTGCAGCGCACGTTTTTTCAAAAGATAAAGAAACTTGGGATTTGGTGCGGTTTTAGCATGGCGGTTAACAGTATAAATGGCTTTTGCGATGTTTTCTGCTGTAGGTTCTATGTCTTTAGTATGAGCATAATCGTCCATTTTTTCTCTCCTTTGTCTTTCGTCTTCCTGTGCTTAGTATAAATTATACGTTTTTATTAGTAAATTGCAAATAGTCTTATTGTAAAAAGCAATGAGATTACATGGTTATTATTTAAAATAGCCAAAAATCATAATGTTGAAACCTTGCTGAAATTTGAAGAGGTCGACACATCTTTCTATCACTTTTATGATGAATGTCTCGCTGTTTTAGATGAAAAGCATACCATTATGTTAAATATTCAAGTGGTAGGAATTGGCTGAGCATTGGTAGAAGATGCAGTAGGGGTGCATAAGTTAAAAGATCGTTTGTTTTCGATCATTAGAGGATGTAGTGAAATGTATACAAAGTGAACTATCATAACAAGATAACTACCTATTTGAATCAATGGGTAGTTTATCAATGTATAGATGGTTCATCGTGTAAAATTTACCATATGCAAGACAATCAAAGTCGAACATATGGCTTAAAAACATGGACTATTTCGTATGGCTAGAATAAGCACAGTAAAAACAGCCGTTAAAATCAGTTTCACTCGTCATTTTTTTGGCTTCATCCATGGCGCTTTCACTGTTCATGTGCAGACCAATCAACGTACGGCTTGCTGCATCACCTAAAAATGCGCAGTCTTCTGTATGTACAACATATTGTCCTTGTTCATTTTTTGAATGAATAAAATAATAGCTTTTTAGCATACCTCTCACCTCCAACCTGACTATATTACTATAAAACTTCCAATATTGTAAAGAATTTTTATTAAAAATGTTGCGTTTATACACATCCCTTTTATTTCATAAAAAGAAAAATTTGTTATAAGATAAGAAGAGCAAAGTCAATGAGAACAGAAAGGACGGTTTAGATTGAAAGATATTTTAACGCCTTTATTGGTCGCTTTTGTCGTTGGAGGCATTGTGTACGTGATAGATGATCAGCCGATTCATCCTTTTCTTCTTTTTCTCATCTTATTTATTAGCATTTATACAGTCGATAGAATCGTTCATTTTGCTTCAAATCATTTCGATGAGCAGAAAAAATAAGCGTCGTTTATGTTGTTACTTCCATGAAAAAAGGACTTTCTATAGAAGAAAGTCCTCAGCGTGTAGTCAAACCCTCGCATTCTTTGTCAGTCCTGTGGCAAATTCGCTCCGCGCCAGTACTCGTCCTTCCTAGACTGCAAAGGTTTTCTATCACGCTAAAAAGAAGAAAAAGGGCTAAAATAAACATTATTTTAGCCCTTTTTGCTTCATCTATTGTACTCCCTGACCTTTTAATTCACGCTGTACATCTAAGTCAGCAGCTTCTCTGCTGAACTTTGGCAGTGTAATGAAGTAAAAAAGGAAGACGAGTAAAATAATAATACCCATTCCGTAATAAATGTAAGAAACATTGGTGATGAGCTTTGGAAATAACACGGCAATTAAACCTAGCGTCATTGATTGTGCAAACATGGTGAGCGGATCAACCCACCCTGATACGCGTCCCATCAGACGAGGGTGAACAATTCTTGGGAGCCAGCCTCCAATGACAATGTTGACTGGACCAATACATGTACCAATGACAAATGATGTGACATAAAATAACCATAATGTATGGGTAGAACCAAGGACAAAAATTAAAATACCTGCAACTAGAATTGGAATCGACATGAGATATTGCATCTTTACCTTTTTCGCAAGAATAGAGCCAAGTAAGCTTCCAACTAGAAGTCCGGCACCGATCGCGATCGTAAAAAAGGATGTATGCAGTTCAAAATGGTCCGGTGAAAGACCGTATTTCATTGTAAACATCGGAAGAACGGCAAATGCGCCATTCACAAGACCAAAAACAAAAAAGCCAAAAATTAAAGAAGCCAATAATTTATTTTTTAAAATATAGAGAATGCCTTCTTTAAAATCTTTTAGAGATGTTTTAACGGTCATGCCTTTCCAGCCTGCTTGTCCATTTGGCTGACGTGCTTCAATTGGAATATTGCATGATCGAATGAGAATACCGGAAATAATAAAACTGACCAAATCAATGGTAATGGCACCGTGAAGTCCAATCGTTTTATACATAATGGCACCAATTCCAACACCAAATACCATAAACAAACTAAACAGCATCTGATTTAAACCTGCAGCTTTTGCATATTGATCTTTATTTAAAATGGCCTGAACGAGAGAGGCTTCAGCTGGATAGAAGAACTTCGTAATGGCACTTCGTATAAACAAGATCAAGAAAATAAGCGGCAGTGAATTAAAATAAATGACGATAAATAAAACGATCGTCAGCCCAGCTCGTATCCAATCACAATTCTCTGCGACTTTTTTACGATCAAAACGGTCTGCGACCACACCGACCATAAAAAAGACAAAGATCGTAGGCAGTGAATACATTAACTCTGCTAAAGTGGCGTAAGCGGGCTGATGACTAAAATGGTCGAGCAAATAAAAGGCAAACGCCATATTGCCTACTGTTGTCCCCATTTGCGAGGCAAGTGCTGCAAAAAAGAGACGAACAAAATTTCTGTTTTTAAAAATATCCATAAATACGCTCCTTAACCTGAAGATCCCACTTTCTATCATATAAAATTTTAACCATTCGTACAATTAATTTCTCCTACTGGCTAATGGTCACAGGTGTTCCATTTGGAACAATTGAAGCAAGTTCGATGACATTCTGATTGTACATGCGAATGCACCCTCTAGACACAGCTTTACCAATTGAAGACGGGTTATTCGTTCCATGGATGCCGTAATGAATTTTTGAAAGGCTCAGCCAATAGGCGCCAAAGGGACCTCCTGGGTTTGGCTGTCTGTTGACAATATAATAAGAACCTGTCGGTGTCATGTTTAATATTCTGCCGGTTGCAATCGGGTATGAGCGCAAGAGCTGTGATCCAGAAAACAGCACGAGACGTTTCGCTGAAATTGACACAGATATGCGGTAAGGGATCGTGTTAGGATCCGGTAATCCAGGGATGATGATGACTTCATTTTGTTCTGGCTCGCGGGCTTGAAGTGACGGATTTGCAGCCTTTAAATCATCTGTCGTTGTTCGAAAATCAAGTGCTATAGAAGCAAGTGTTTCTCCACTTTTTACCGTGTATCGCAGCACGAAAGTACACTCCTTTTACTCAAATAAAAGAAGCCATGATCCCCGCCTCACATATACTATATGGACGGGATCAGGCCCAGTAAGGTTTCTCCTAACATTTGTCATGAGAATGATCTTTGTTTATACATATGCAGGAAAAGGTGATTTGGCTTCTCTTTACACGTGAGATGTTAAGGTGAAAAAAGTGATTTCAGGTTTGGCTAAAAACCGAAGCGGCAGTCTAGTTGTCCCAAGCCCGCGGTTGACATAGATACGGTGCTGATAGCTACCGTATAAGCCTTCGACATATATACGCCCAAAAGGTGCTGTGAGAATCGGTCCATAGAAAGGAAGCTGTATTTGACCGCCATGCGTATGCCCAGAAAGCTGCAAGTTAATAGGTGTTGTTTCAAGTTCTAGTGCGGCATCAGGCTCATGCACAAGCAATAACGTAAAGAGATCAGAAGAGACTTCTCGTTTGATGAAATGGTAATCAGGCATACTCATCATGAGATCATCCAGTGTAGCGATCTGTATGCGTCCGCCTTCTTTTTCTAAGTGAAACACTTCATTTTTACATAATGTAAAACCGCAAGCTTTCATCGTTTCTTCATATACATCAATGCCAAAGGGTCCGTAGTCATGATTTCCGCATATGGCAAACTTTCCAAACGGAGCATCAAGCTTAGACAAAGAGGCTTTGGCTTTTTCATGTTCTTCAATCGATGCTTCAAAATCAACAAGGTCACCTGTAAACACAATGAGATCTGGAGATGCAGCGTTGATCTTTTGGACAACAGTCTCTAAATCTTTTGCCGAAAATGTATCACTTAAATGAACGTCACTAAATTGCGCAATTTTAAATTGGTCAAAAGAAGCCGGTAGCTGAGCATCATGAATGGTGAGTGATACGGTGTCGATCATGTGCGGCTCAATGTACCGAGCATAGCCATAACCGGATGTGGTCGCCAAAAGTCCGAGAATACTCGCACCAGCTGCTCCTTTTAAAAACTGCCTACGGGAAAGTTGCTTCATATAAGACTCCTTTAAAAATAAAATTAAGTATAGCATGATTTTTGATGAATCTCCCATATGGTGTATGGAGGGGAAATCATGATATGATAGATGGATAATGAATGAATAGTCATTCAAAACACACAAAGGGGGAGAACAAATGACGAAGCAAACAGTGATTGTCACAGGAGGATCAAGCGGAATGGGAAAGGCGATGGCGACTCATTTGGCACTCGGGGGCTGGAATGTTGTGATTAGTGGAAGAACAGAAGAGACCCTTGAAACAACGGCAAATGAAATCAAACAGCAAGGTGGTTCGATCGCTTATTTTCCAATGGACGTGCGACATCCAGAAGATGCTGATCAAATGGTGAAGTTTGCGGTAGATACATTTGGTGATGTGGATGCACTTATTAATAACGCGGCAGGCAACTTTTTAGTTCCAGCAGAAAAACTGTCTCCTAACGGCTGGAAAGCGGTCATTGATATTGTGCTAAATGGCACCTTTTTTTGCAGCCATGCAGTGGGCAACTATTGGATTCGTCAAAAGAAAAGCGGAAGTATGATCAACATGGTCGCCACATATGCATGGGGGGCTGGTGTTGGTGTAGCGCATTCAGCAGCCGCAAAAGCAGGCGTACTGTCGCTTACCCGAACGCTTGCTGTGGAATGGGGAAAGCAATATCGGATTCGCGTAAATGCCATTGCGCCGGGACCCATTGAAAGAACAGGTGGTGCAGATAAACTGTGGGAATCAGAAGAGGCTGCCCAAAGAACATTAGATAGTGTTCCGCTCGGTAGACTTGGCACACCAGAAGAAATTGCAGAACTTGCGAGTTTCTTATTATCTGAGCATGCATCTTATATTAATGGAGATTGTATCACGATGGATGGGGGGCAATGGCTCAACCAATCACCATTTTGAATGACCGTGTAAGACCTGCTTTTGATATGGTATAATCACACAAAGAGAGAAGCAGGTGATGAAAATGGTCGATCCATTGGATATTTTAACGAATATTGAAGATGTTTTCCCGCACTATCAAGCGATCTTCAGTGCGGAGGAACAAAAAGTGATAGGCTATGAGATTCTTGGAAGAATGAAGCTTGAGTCGGGAACAGTTAGTCTAGGCTCCTTCTTTACGGATTCATCTATTCCTGACGAATATAAATTGGAAGTAGATCACAAAGTATTAAGTCAAGCGCTTGATCTCTTCACGACCGCAGATGAAGATTTGCTCATCTTTATTAATCATGATGCGAATGTCCTCATGCTTGATCATGGCGAAAGTTTCTTAGAACTTTTAAAAGAATATGAAGCAAGGGGTATTCAGCTTAACCGGTTTGTCATTGAAATTACTGAACATACGTTTAGCGGCGACATTGAACAGCTTTACCATACGTTAACGTATTATCGTACATATGGGATCAAAATCGCCGTATCTAATATAGGAAAAGAAAGCAGCAATCTTGACCGGATTGCTCTGCTTTCACCTGATCTATTAAAAATAGATCTTCAGGCTTTAAGGGCTTCGTCTCCATCTCCTTCCTATGAATATGTGTTATACAGCATTTCACTTCTTGCAAGAAAAATAGGAGCGGCTTTAATCTATGAAGACATTGAAGCAAATTTTCAGCTGCAATATGCATGGAGAAATGGCGGAAGATATTTTCAAGGCTTCTACCTTCACGAGCCTGCCGCACAATTAATTGACCGTAACAAACGAAAAGAGAAGCTTAAAGAAGAATTTCAACAATTCATTGCCCATGAGAAAAAGAAACTCCAAGCTGTCTATGAACATTCTGAAACCTTTTATAAGCGAATTCATCAAGCCGTCAGTACGTTAAAAAAATCATGCAGCACAAATGATGAACTTATACAAAAACTGGCACTTGAACTAACCGATTGCAGCTTTCGCATTTATATGTGTAATGAAGAAGGGTTTCAAATCACTGGAAATGTGTTTAAGAAAGAGAAAGAATGGCTGTTTCAGCCAGAGTATATAGAGAAAAACTGGAGCTGGCGCCCTTATTTTCTAGCAAATATTCTTCAAATGAGAATTAGCGGAAAAGGATTTTTCAGCGATATCTACAGTGATTTAGAAACTGGAGAACGAATACGTACGTTTTCTTATCCGTTAGAGGGAGACGTGTATTTGTTTGTAGATCTTCCGTATGCTTATCTATATGAGCAGGAAGGATTAATTTAAAAGCAGCCGTCAAGGCTGTTTTTTTTATTAGAAAAAAGATAGAAAAAATGGTTGACAATGAAACTGATAATCATTATCATTTAGTTATAGAGAGAAGCTACTCTCTGTTCCCCAACCCCTCTATCAGATCAAGATCCAAAAAACTTGGCGCTACCCCCGCCAAGTTTTTTTTGTGCGCCAATCACTCCCTTCATGCATAGGACATCCCAATTCATCCATACACCTTAAATGATGATAGTTAGACAGTAGGAGGGAAAAGTCATGATCAAACGTGACAAGCGGCTGCTGATTGATTTACCAATGCCAGATCACCCAGATGCAAATGGTGCAGCGGCTGTGCAAGAATTACTCGGCGGAAAATTTGGTGAAATGTCCACATTAAATAACTACATGTTTCAATCGTTTAACTTTAGAGGGAAACGAAAGCTCAAACCATTTTATGATCTTGTATCAAGTATTACAGCTGAAGAATTCGGTCATGTAGAGCTTGTGACAACTGCAGTCAATCTCATGATTACGGGAACCACCCATGGGGGCGATCCAGATACGACCCCGATGAAAGCGGCTGTTGATAAACGAAATACGCAGCATTTTATCCAAACGGCACAAACAGGCTATCCGTTTGACTCCATGGCAAAGCCGTGGACAGGTGAGAATGTGTTCTCAAGTGGTAATCTGATTCTGGATCTTCTTCATAACTTCTTCCTAGAGTGCGGAGCTCGCACGCATAAAATGCGTGTATATGAAATGACGGATCACCCTACGGCAAGAGAAATGATCGGTTATTTACTTGTCAGAGGCGGCGTTCATGTTGTGGCGTATGCAAAAGCCCTTGAGGTAGCGACAGGGGTAGATGTTGGGAAGATGCTGCCAATTCCAAATCTCGACAATAAATACTTTGACTCTGCAAGAAAGTTTGAAGATCAGAATATTCATACAAAACTGTATACATTTAGTGATACGGATTATAAGGATATCAATCAAATTTGGAAAGGAAACCACCCGATTGATGGAAAGCCGCTGACAGTTATTGAGGGCACGCCAAAAGGTGCACCCGTGCCAGATTATAGAGATTTGCCGGAAGAGTTTGCTCCAGGTATTTCGAAAGAAGATTTTGACGAAATTGCGAAACGCCTGATGAGATCGGCCGGTTTATAAAAAACAAGATGCATGAGAAAAGAAAAAAGACTCAAAATAAAAAAACAGATTCTTTTTCTTTTTTTGAATTCAAGAGGAAAAATATCATCTGAGAACACTTTATGGTATGATGCTTTGTAGGACTTGTGTATAATCAATACGGGTTCATCTTGAGTTGTTTTTTTGAAAGGAGTCTTTTTTTAGAATGTCACAATTAATGGGTATCATTACAAGGCTGCAAAGTCTTCAAGAGACAGCAGAAGCTGCAAACGAGCCGGCACAGCGTTATTTCGAAGTGAACGGTGAGAAAATCTGTAGTGTTAAGTATTTCGAAAAGAATCAAACGTTTGAATTGACTGTTTTTCAACAAGGGGATAAGCCAAACACTTTCCCATTTGACAACATTGATATGATTTCGATTGAGATTTTTGAGCTTCTACAATCCTAAGCTGAATCGTATGAAATGTTTTTTCTAAGAATTCCTTCGTTGATTGCGGAAGCATACACTTCATAAGTGATGAACAAATGGAAGATGATCATTCAGTGCAATATTCGGATAAGAGACCATTAAAAAGGAGTTCCTTTCTGTGAGTGATTCTTTTTTCTTTAATCTTTCTGAAGAGCATTTAGCGTTTTCTGATGTTGTCATGAGAATGAAAGACTTTATTCAGAAAGACCCGAGATCTGTTTATGTACTATCAATTGGTACGGACTCTCAGGTCAATCAGAATGTCACAAGATTTATGACTGCAATTCATCTTCACCGGATCGGCAAAGGAGCTTGGGGCTGTCTCACGCAGCAAGTGTTGAATCGGCCTGTACAAAGTCTTAGAGAAAAAATTTCATTAGAGACAGCGTTTAGCCAAAAGGTATGTGCAGACATCCTTGAGGGACCTTTAACAGAACTGATGGATTTGCTTCTTCCGTTTGCTGAGGAAGGGGCAGACCTTCGTTTTGAAGTCCATCTAGATATTGGCAAAAAAGGAAGTACAAAAGAGCTGATCCAGGAAATGACCGGAATGATCACAGCCATGGGAATTGAAGCAAAAATAAAACCCGACTCATACGCAGCATTTTGCTACGCCAATCGATACACAAAATAAATTCCGTCATTTTTCTCCAAACGTTGTCGAAACGTGCGGTTGACGATTCGATTCTAGTTCCTTATTCTAGCTGTATAGAGAGGAAGCAGACATTCAAACGCCTGCTAATCAATATAAAAGCATATATGAAACAGGGGGCCTGATGTTGAATGAGCGTCATCGAAAATCGTTTTAATGAAGAAGAGAAAAAGCTATTATTAAACGTATTACTGAATCAGGAATATGCTGTCGAATTACTAAGCAGTGAGATCAATGATATAGAATGTGGAACAAAAAATGTCGACGACAATACGTATAAGAAATTGATCACATTGTATGACAGAGTAAGGTTTGAGAATTAATATCGATTGAACATTCTATTAGATACTCTACGCTGAGTATCTTTTTTATGCAGAAAAAAATCTTTCGACAAAATTCGTTTTAGTTTATGCTTAATGTTAAAGGGGAATGTATGATTGATGATTGAGAGAAAAGGGGTCGAAGAAACATGATAGAGATAGAACCGGCTCAATTACTTGAGTCAACAGTAGCTGAGCATATGATTGATGCAGATAAAGTGGCACACGTTCAAATTGGAAATAATCTTGAGCACGCCCTATTGGTCCTGACAAAAACAGGATATACAGCCATACCTGTTCTGGATGCTTCTTATCACCTTCATGGGTTAATTGGAACAAATATGATCATGGATAAAATCTTTGGCTTAGAACGAATTGAATTTGAAAAGCTCGATCAATTGAAGGTAGAAGAGGTCATGCTATCAGATATTCCAAGACTGAAAACGACGGATCCTGTTTTAAAAGGCGTTCACGCTGTGACGAATAATGGATTTGTTTGTGTGGAAAATGAAGAGCAAGTATTCGAAGGAATTTTCACTCGGCGTGTTGTATTAAAGCGCTTAAATGAAGTCATTCATTCCGCAAAAAAATGAGCTGCAGCCAGCTTATTTTTTTTGCCTTCATAAGCTATTATTTATATAATGACTATATAAAATAAGAAAAACTTATCAAGAGAAGGAGGGCGCCCATGCAGCTTCAAGAGTTACATATGCTTGTTGTACTTAGTGAGGAATTGAATATGAGAAAGGCTTCAGAGCGGCTCTTTGTCTCTCAGCCTGCCTTATCTCAAAGACTGCAAACGATTGAAAAAGAGTGGGGAACCAAAATCTTTTTTCGTTCACAAAAAGGCTTGACAGTCACTTCAGCTGGCGAACAGATTATTCAATTCGCCAAAGAGGTCACGACTGAGCAGGATCGAGTGCGAGAGAGAATTGACGAGCTTGAAGGAGAAATTCACGGTACACTCAAGCTTGCAGTTGCGTCCATTATTGGTCAGCACTGGCTGCCAAAGGTGCTGAAGCGGTATGTCGAGAAATACCCAAATGCCAAAGTATCTCTTGTGACAGGCTGGAGCAGTGAGATGCTTAAAAGTCTGTATGAAGACCATGTCCACATTGGCATCATTCGCGGGAATCCTGATTGGAAGGGCACAAAGGAATACTTAATGACCGATCATTTATATTTAGTCGATTCTGTCATCAAGGACGTGGATGAGTTAATTGAGACAGAACGCCCGTTTATTCAATTTAAAAGTGATAGCACCTATTATCAAGAAATTCAGCACTGGTGGCATCAAAAGTTTAAAGTGTCGCCAAAACAGACGATTCTTGTGGACCAGATTGAGACATGTAAACAAATGGCCTATCACGGTATCGGCTACGCCATTTTGCCTTCGGTCACCTTATATGATCATGAGAAAAGTGTACACAAAACCCCGCTCGTAGACGCAAATGGAGAGCAAATCGGACGTGACACATGGCTGTTAGGATATGAAGCCTCTTTTCAGTTAAAACAAGTTCAAGCATTTGTTGGTGTGGTGAAAGAAATGCTTGAAAGTGAGGCAGTGTAAGTACTTCTGGAAGAGGAGGTGCTTTTTAGGATAAGTGGTTTGATTAGGTTTCTAATAGATTTATCTACTGAAAAAGCAGAAAGCTGGAAGAAATGATGAGAAATCAACAAAAAAAGAAGATGGATATACCGAAGTGGGGAACTTATTTACGCGAGAGATGGCGTGGACGTTTTGCAAGTCATCTTTCTTTAGAAGAACAAAAAGAGATTGGGATGGATGGTTTCCTATGGCACTTATGCAGCTGGGGAAAAGTTGAATGCCTTGAAAAAGAGGCAGCGATAAACGCCTTTCATCAGCAATCAAAGCATACATGTACTATTTTTTATCAATTTACTCAAGAAGCGTATCTGTTTGAAAACGCCAAGGAACTGTCAGTGAAGGAATTGCCATATACAGACGGACACATGGACTATAGCGATCTGTATGTCATGGATTGGGAAGAAAATTGGACATTTGTGATGACGCACGAATCCGATTGCGGTCCATATTTTATTCAGAAATAAAAAAAGAGTAAATCACAAAGAGATAGAGTGATAATCAATTATAGCCGCCTTCCAATTGGAATGAGCGGTTTTTTGATGTACGTCATGTTTATTTTGAACAGCACCTTTTCATAAAACATTTGACAATGAAAATCATTATCATTTAAAGTGTACATATAATAATTGAAAATGATTATCATTTAGATGAGGTGACCAATAGATGAAAGCACTAATTGCATTTGCGAGTATGTCTGGCAATACGGAAGACATGGCAGCGATCTTAAAACAAACGCTTGAAGGAAAAGGGATAGAGACAGAGATGATGGAATTTGACGACACAAGTGCAGAAGATCTTTCTTCATACGATTATGTCATGATCGGCTCTTACACATGGGGTGACGGTGATCTCCCTTATGAAGCTGAAGATTTTTATGAAGAGGTCTCAGCTCTTGAACTTAGTCACATCAAAGCGGCGGTATTTGGATCAGGCGATTACAGTTATCCGAAGTTTTGCGAGGCTGTTCATACCTTTCATGACATGCTGAAATCGACAGGTGCATCCGTATTTCCTGAAACATTGAAAATGGAACTTGCGCCAGATACAGATGAAGATGTGGCGTGCTGTGAGGAGTTTGCAACGAGCTTTTTAACGTGGGCATCATTGTCTGAGAAAAGAGTTGAAAATCATGTTTCATAAAGGTGCGACAGCTGTTGCTGCGTCTAAAAGTGGCGGCTACTTTGTTGCTGTCAAACGAGAAGGTATTTTTCATTACAGTGTGGAGGGCGGATGGCAGCAGCTTTTTAAGCTCAAGCATAAAATCCACGCTATCAGTTATATTGGTCCGTATTTGTTCGGAGTTGGTGAAAATGGAACTGTCATACGATCAGGAGATGAGGGCCATACGTGGGCGCTATCATCTTTTCCGACAAATGCAGTTGTTTGGTCTATTACAGGACGCAAAGATGGGTTTGTATGCGCACATGGAAAGCATAGTATTTATGTGTCAACCGATTTCGGAATTTCCTGGGAAATTATGAAGCCGTTTGCTCATGTGAATCAGCCCCCTGTGATTCGTTCATTATGTGTAGCCGGTGATTATCTTTATATTGGAACGCAGATTCATGAGGTGCATGGAGGAATATGGGTGTATGACTTGCAAAGTGAACAGATTTTTCTCCTAAACAGAGAAGAGCACCGAATGACTGCTTCTATGCTGCTTTGCAGGGGACACCTCCTTGTCTGTGCGTTGGGCTCTAAAAAAGGGAAAAGAGGGTCTGTTCAAATTTTAGACTTACATACAAATATGCTGCATGATATTCAATCACAAGCTTTTGCGCGAGAGGAATCATTTTTGGATGTGTCAGAGGATAACGGCATTGTGTACGTGACCACTTCACAGGATGAGCATGGATTTTCTAAAGTGTATCAGCTTGATATAGAGCAAAAAGAGCTCAAATGGTTTGATACGATCAAAGGGCACGGTTTTCGTGTCGCCAATCAAAAGGAGAATTTTTTCTGTGCGGGTTTATATGAAAGTAAGTTTGTCAGGCCTTATGAGGAACCTGCACTGATTCATTAATAAGGAGGAAGAAAAAGTGACGAAAAAAGTTTTATTGGTGTATGCCACAATGTCAGGAAATACAGAAGCAATGGCTGATTTAATCGAAAAAGGATTAAAGGAAGCTGGTGCTAGCGTGGACCGGCATGAAGCGATGGATATTGATGCTGAACTTCTTCATGATTACTCGCACATTCTGTTAGGTGCATATACTTGGGGAGATGGTGATCTTCCAGATGATTTTATTGATCTATATGAGGAAATGGAAGAGCTTGATTTGACGGGTAAAGCATTTGCTGTATTCGGTTCTGGAGATACATCTTATGAACATTTTTGTGGAGCTGTGGATTTAATTGAAGAAAAAGTGAAGGAGCTGGGCGGTGATATCGTCCTACCATCCATCAAAATTGAGCTGAATCCAGAAGGAAACGAGGAAGAGGAATTGATTTCTTTTGGTAGACAATTTGTTCATCTTCACCAGCAAGAAGCGGGATAAAGAGGCCCGCTTGTTTTATTTGCCAAGGCGCAGACAATTCTTTCACTTGTCATTAAAACTCTCCTTTGGTACAGTAATGAAGTATAAATTAAGAGGAGGACATACATACATGAAACAAATGGACGCTAATGAAATTATTTCATTTATTCAAAATAGTACAAAATCAACACCTGTTAAAGTCTACATTAAAGGGGACTTAGAAGGTATTGAATTTGGTGAACATGCAAAAACATTTATCACAGGTAACACTGGTGTTGTCTTCGGTGAGTGGAGCGAAATTCAAGAAGCTCTAGCATCAAACAAAGACAAAATTGAAGATGTTGTCGTGGAAAATGACCGTCGTAACTCTGCGATTCCTATGTTGGATTTGAAAAACATCAAAGCACGTATTGAGCCAGGTGCAATTATTCGTGATCAAGTGGAAATTGGCGATAATGCAGTCATCATGATGGGTGCATCTATTAATATCGGTTCAGTCATCGGTGAAGGTACGATGATTGATATGAACGTTGTTCTTGGCGGCCGTGCGACAGTAGGTAAGAACTGTCATATCGGTGCGGGATCTGTTCTTGCAGGTGTTATTGAGCCGCCTTCTGCTAAGCCAGTTGTAGTAGAAGATGATGTTGTCATCGGTGCAAACGCTGTTGTTTTAGAAGGTGTGACAATTGGAAAAGGTGCAGTTGTAGCAGCTGGAGCGATCGTTGTGAACGATGTCGAGCCTTACACGGTTGTAGCAGGTACACCTGCAAAGAAAATCAAAGACATTGATGAAAAAACAAAAGGTAAAACTGAAATCAAACAAGAACTGCGTCAGCTTTAATTGACACAATTCGCAGCTGAAGACATAGACGTGGATGATATATCCACGTCTTATTCGTATAGAGGAAAGGAAGCGAGTTCACTTGTTAAATCGTGAGCAATTAATATCCATTCGAAGAGATTTGCACCAAATTCCTGAGCTTGGTTTTAAGGAATTTAAAACACAAGCTTACCTCATCAAGCATCTCGAATCGTACCCAACAGATCGAATCGAGATGGAAACATGGCGGACTGGACTTTTTGTGAAAGTAAAAGGGACAAATCCTACGCGCGTCTTTGCGTATCGTGCAGATATGGACGGATTATCTATCCCTGAAGAAACGGGCTACCCATTTCAATCGGTACATGAAGGCCACATGCATGCATGTGGACATGATCTTCATATGACCATTGCTCTTGGTATCATTGATCATTTCGTGCATCAGCCAATCAAAGAAGATCTGCTATTTATTTTCCAACCGGCAGAAGAAGGGCCAGGCGGAGCTGAACCAATGCTTGCAAGTGATGTTCTAAAAAAGTGGACGCCAGACTTTATTACAGCGCTGCATATTGCACCTGAATATCCAGTCGGCACGATTGCAACAAAGCCGGGCCTATTATTTGCTAATACGAGTGAGCTTGTGATCGATCTTGAAGGAAAAGGCGGGCATGCCGCATACCCTCATTTAGCAAATGATATGGTAGTGGCTGCAAGTGCATTAGTAGGGCAGCTGCAATCGGTGATTTCACGTAATGTGGACCCTCTTGATAGTGCCGTCATTACAGTTGGCACGATTACAGGTGGCACTGCTCAAAATATCATTGCGCAGCACGCAAAGCTGGATGGAACCATTCGCACGCTCTCGCCAGAGTCTATGGAAAAGGTGAGAAAACGAATTGAAGCACTGGCAAAGGGAATTGAAATTGGCTACGAATGCAAGGCGACAGTTCGATACCCTTCAGCTTATTACGAAGTGGACAATTCAAAGGATTTGACAGAGGAATTTATGTCATATGTAGCCGAAGAAGGGCTTGCGAATGTCATTGAATGCAGAGAAGCGATGACAGGAGAAGATTTCGGCTACATGCTGAAAAAATACCCTGGGTTCATGTTTTGGTTAGGGGTAGATTCAGAATATGGACTGCACCATGCCAAGCTGACTCCTGACGAAAATGCGATTGAAACAGCTGTGAACGTCATGACGGCTTATTTTAAAAAGCAAGCAGGTGAATGAATAATCAAATGACCTCCTGTACACCTTATGTACAGGAGGTGTTCTTGATTATGACAAGAATTGGTGTAGAACAATCTTTATCCGATGTAGAAGAGCTTTTGAAGCAAAAAGGGTATGATGTCGTACGTATTCAAAATGAACAGCAAATGGATCAGTGTGACTGCTATGTGGTTACAGGGTTAGATTCAAATGTTCTTGGCATTTCAGACACAACGACAAAGGCATCTGTCATTACAGCGTCAGGTATGACGGCTGATGAAATTTGTCAAGAAGTAGAACAGCGTGTTCAATAAAACAAACAAAAGAACCAGGATTTTATGATCCTGGTTCTTTTTGCTCTTTTTCTAGATCAAGTGCTTCTTTCATTTTTTTGCGCAGAATTCGTTCGACACGCCACTGCTCCATCGTTTCAGTTTTTGCAATGATACGAAGGACGAGGGATGAGGAGCCAAATGATTCCACTCCAACGACTTGAGGACCTTCGATGATTTGCGGCATGCTCTCACGAACTTCATCACAGGCTGCTTGCAAAGTGGTGATCATCTGATCCACATTTTCATCTGGGGATAATTCGATATCAACGAGTGCCTGCATCGTCCCTCGTGAATGATTGCTTACATTAAGTATACTTCGGTTCGGAATGAAATGAAGAGTGCCGTCAAAGCTTCTAAGCTGTGTTGTTCTCAGTCCAATTTGTTCAACGATCCCATCGAAACCAGCAACCGTTATATACTCGCCGACATCAAATTGTTTTTCCAGCAGTATGAAGAAGCCTGTCACAATATCACTCACTAATCCCTGAGCGCCAAATCCAATGGCAAGTCCTACAACACCTGCCCCAGCCAGCAAGGCGGTTGGGTTATAATGAAATAAGTCGAGGATCATCACAACTAGAATAAAAATCAGCAAGTAGGCGAAAATATTTAAGGTAAGACTTTGCAGCGTCTGAGCTCGTGATAAAGAGACATCATGCTTTTCAGAGAATGCTGAATAGGCACGCTTAATCATCTTGTTTCCAATCGCTCTGATGATAAAATAAATCACAAAAATAGCGATTAGTTTTAACAAAATTATACTGATATTCATGATGATGGAAACCCAATCTACTTGTTCAAGTGCTTTCATGATCTTCAAAACCTTTCTATGTATGTGCGAAATGAGAAGCTAATCATTTGTTCCCTTATGCAAGTCATGTTAAACTTTTAATAGTTGGAGCGAGAGATTGTGACAAATCGTTAATTAAATTTATTATTAATTAATATTGACTAAAAATCGCTTAAGTATTATAATTATATTTGTGAAGTTATTAACTAAATGAGAATTTAACCTTTTGATTCTCATTTTATATACAGCTAAGAAGTCTGTATAAAGATATTATTTTTGGAGGGATTTACATATGGCAGAGCGTTTTGTAGGAAAACAAGCTCCACGTTTTGAAATGGAAGCAGTACTTGCTAATAAGGAATTTGGTAAAGTGAGTTTAGAGGAAAACATCAAGAATGACAAATGGACAGTTCTTTTCTTCTATCCAATGGATTTCACTTTTGTTTGTCCAACTGAAATTACAGCAATGAGCGATCGTTATGATGAGTTTGAAGATTTAGATGCAGAAATCATCGGTGTATCTACTGATACAATCCATACGCATCTTGCTTGGATCAACACAGATCGTAAAGACAATGGTCTTGGAGAATTAAAATACCCACTAGCTGCTGACACAAACCACACAGTATCTAGAGAATACGGTGTTTTAATTGAAGAAGAAGGAATTGCACTTCGTGGTCTATTCATCATTAACCCAGAAGGCGAACTTCAATATCAAACAGTATTCCACAACAATATCGGTCGTGATGTAGATGAGACACTACGTGTTCTTCAAGCATTACAAACTGGTGGACTTTGCCCAGCGAACTGGAAGCCTGGTCAAAAAACACTTTAATTGATAGTTGAAGAAACAGTCTAACTGATGTTAGACCTTCAGATTGTTGACAAAGGGCTAAAATGTTGTTTATTTTAGCCCTTTGTCTTCTTTTCAGCGTGATAGAAAACCTTTGCAGCCCTAGGAAGGACGAGTACTGGCGCGAAGCGAATTTGACATTCGTGAGCACCAGCACGCAGGACTGACAAAGAATGCGAGGGTTTGTCTACATGCTGGGGTCTAACTGATGTTAGACCTTTTTGTTTCGAGACATACAATGGATGGAGGCGCTTCAAAATGAAATTACGTCAACCAATGCCAGAACTAACTGGTGCAAAAGAATGGTTAAATGGAGAAGTAACAAGAGAAGAATTAATTGGTGATAAACCAACATTGATCCACTTCTGGTCAGTTAGCTGTCACCTTTGTAAAGAGGCGATGCCGCAAGTGAACCAATTCCGTGATGAATACAAGGATCAACTAAACGTGATTGCAGTTCATATGCCACGTTCAGAGGATGACCTAGATCTAGAAAAAATCAAAGAGGTTGCAAATGAGCATGAAATCACACAGCCAATCTTTGTAGACAGCGACCATAAATTAACAGAAGCATTTGAGAACGAATATGTACCAGCTTACTATGTATTCGATAAAACAGGTGCTTTACGCCACTTCCAAGCTGGCGGCAGCGGTATGAAAATGCTTGAAAAACGTGTCAATCGAGTTCTTTCTGAGTCTGAAAAGGCTGCAGAATAGGCTTTCCCCCCATTCATGGGGGTTTTTTCATGGGGAAAAATAGGAGACATATTGCACTGGATGAATATGATTGTAGGTGGAATGCCTAAGAAAAGAGAAAATGAGGGATTTCATTAAAAAAATTTCCTGAAACAAAAAGGTATTATGACCTATTTACATTTTCGTTTTGAAATGAAAATGTAAAGATTTTAACTTTTTACTATTCAGAACGTTTTTGCACAAAAGAAATTTCAGTTTGGTAAATAACTATATAAATCAAGTAGTATAAGCATTTATTCAAAATTTTTACAATATTTTAAAGGTGGTCAAAAGCCTATAGTGGCAATGAAATGGGTGCCGATTTTTCTTCTTTGGCAAAATTTTAGTTGGAAATACCTATCTGATAGCAAACTGTAAAATGATAAAAAAATAGTTGATAAAATTAGTTTTCTAATCTAATATTTACTATAGAATATTTTTTATATGATGAGGGGGAAATCCATTGTTTAATGAGAGGGAAGCGTTACGTTTACGATTGGAACAATTAAATGAAGCAGAAGTAAAGGTCATCCGTGAATATCAAATTGAACGAGATGCGATTTACGCAAAACTAAGAGAATTAGACCGTCAAGGTACAGGTCTCGTCACAGATACAAAAAAAGAAGTGCGTACAGAGAGAAAAACAGATTCACTGCCTGTATTAGCTGAGCTGGCTGCACAAGAAATGAGAAGCTACAATCAGCCTGCGCAAACGCAGTCAAACGTTACATCATCTTTAGGAACAGGTCAGCTAAATGGTGCACCTGTAGGTATTCCTGAAGGATCTACAAGACGCAGAAGAGGCACAGCTAGACCTGGATCAAAGGCAGCTAAGCTTCGTGAAGCTGCAATCAAAACATTAAAGCGTCATAATGCGGCAATTAAAAGCTCTGAACTTCAAAAAGAGATTGAAAAAGAAAGCGGTCTTGAAATTCCAAATATGACAACGTTTATGCAAAGCTTAATTAAAATGTACCCAGAAGTGAAGAAACCTTATCGCGGACAGTATATTTTAGAAGGCGACATTCAAA
Source organism: Bacillus sp. iso_77 (assembly GCF_056173625.1). Classification (NCBI taxonomy): domain Bacteria; kingdom Bacillati; phylum Bacillota; class Bacilli; order Caryophanales; family Bacillaceae; genus Bacillus; species Bacillus sp. iso_77. The sequence continues at coordinate 1,348,009 of NZ_CM149683.1, forward strand.
CAGAAGACGAATAAATAAAAAAGAAACTGCTGGGCGTAAATGCCAGCAGTTTTTTCTTGCGTACGTGATGAACTGATCACTTTTTTTGATCAACTGTATAGACAATCTTTCGTTCTTTGGGCATGTTGTCGCGCTGTTTTTTAAATCCATCGATCTTCACTGTCATGACCTCTCCACTCCGCTGCACCGCATCAACTTTTGCCTGGAGCGTTTCTACTTGTTCGTTTAGTTTCTTCAAAATCGGTCCTATTTCTTCGGTTGTTTGCAAAATAGGGTCTTGTGAGATCGGCTCGGCATTTGTTTGGGCTGACTGGTCGATATCAGCAAAATGAGAAGCGATCCATTCCTCGCTTTCGGCTAACTGTTTTTGGTAGCTCGTGAGTGTTTCATAAAAAATGGCTTCTTTTGCTTTTTCGATTTGCAGTAATTTTTCTTGTGTTTCATAAAAACGCTCCTGTAGATGCCGCACGCCTTCTTGTAATAAATGAAGCTCTGCGTTTTTATCGCCTAGAGTTTGTTGCAGTTTTTCAATCACAGCGGATAAAGTATTTCCTTTTTTCTCCTCTTTTGCAAGCTGTTTATCTTGGTCTAGTAATCGCTCCTGTAGTTGCTGAGACATTTCCTTATATTTTACAACCTTCAAATGCAATCGGTGCTTTTCCTCTGTTTCTTTTCGTCTATGATAGGTTTCCTTTTGCAGCATTTCATGAAGAAGGACGATTTTATGTAATAATTCCGATTTGCTATAAGAGAGATCCTGTATTTTAGATGATGCTTCGTCTTGGTCAATGGTCATTTCATCCAATTGTTGTTTTAATTGAGTGAAATCCTTTTTCATCTCATGATATTCTTGAGATAGCTTCTTGTTTTTAGCATACGTATATGTGGACTGTAAATCTGAAATCATCTGTTGATATTTGGCCGTTTCAGCTTTTAAAAATAGATTTTCTTGAGACAGATCATGGAATAGGGGAGAAGCATGGCGCCGGTTCATAGGTAGACCCTCCTTATTCATGTTATCAATAAAGTATGCGAAATGAGTGCGATTAGAACAACCATATCAAAGGGGATGAGATGATGAGAATAGTGAATGTGATACTAGCCGGAGGTGCTTCTAGGCGTTTTGGAGAGCCAAAGGCAAGTCATGTCTATCAGGGGAAACCACTATATGAACATGTGAAAGAGCAACTTTTGAAAGGGGAAACCATCATCATCAGTCACCCGAAGCTTCTGCCTTTTTTCAAAGCGAGAGGGGAACAAGCTGTTTGGTTAGATGATGAACAGATGCGTGGGTATGGCCCGCTTGCAGGCATATATACCGCTATGCAAAAGCAAGAAGCAGAGTGGTATTTAGTGACGGCATGTGATATGCCATTCATACGAAAAGAGACAGCCGTCGCTTTATCTTCTTATTGCCATGAGCATGTAGATGCTGTGGTCCCGATGGTGCAGGAAAGATTACAGCCGTTATTTGCGCTTTATCACCGCCGCAGTCTTCCGTTTATTTATGCGTGCTTAAAAGAGAATCAATTAGCTATTAAAGACTTATTACAAAAACTTCACGTCCAGGTTGTTCCAGCCGACGAACTGAACGTGGCACCAAATGAATTTCACAATATCAATAAAAGAAGCGATTTACCTGAAAACGGTATGATATGATACATAAAAACGAGGAGGAGAGAACAATATTGAACGAGCGATATTCAAGGCAAATCTTGTTCCCTCCGGTAGGGGAAAAAGGGCAGTCTGCGCTTGCCGAAAGTCATGTCCTTATTGTTGGAGCTGGTGCACTTGGAACAGCGTCTGCTGAAGGGCTTGTCCGTTCAGGAATTGGTACTTTGACGATTGTAGATCGTGATTATGTCGAATTCTCAAATTTACAGCGGCAGCAGCTGTACACTGAACACGATGCAAAGATGCATGTGCCAAAAGCGGCAGCAGCTAAAAAACGTCTCCAAGAGATCAACCATGAAGTGACCATTCACGCTCTTATTGAAGATGCAGGAGTAGAGCTGTTAAGACCTTTATTCCGAAAGGCAGATATCGTCATTGATGCGACTGATAATTTTGAGACAAGAATGGTGATGAATGACTTATCTTTAGAAACAAATACGCCTTGGATTTACGGTGCCTGTGTGAGCAGTCAGGGAATGTATATGACCATTTTGCCGGGCAAAACACCTTGCTTATCATGTGTGTTTACCTCAGTGCCTGTTGGGGGTTTGACATGTGATACAGCTGGTATTATTTCTCCTGCTGTCCAAATGGTGTCGGCTTATCAGCAAACAGAGGCATTAAAATATTTAACAGGGCATGAAGAGCAAATGGAGCGAAAGTTTGTCACGTTTGATTTGTGGCAGTCGTCTTCGTTTAAAATGGATGTATCTCGTACGAAGCAGGAGAGCTGTCCTTCTTGCGGCACAAATAGAACGTATCCATATTTACAGGAACAGCGCAAAAAAACAGCGGTTCTTTGCGGACGTGACACCGTTCAAATCATATCGAAGGATTTAGAAAACCTTTCATTTCAGCATGTAAAAGAGCGTCTGTCCTCTATTTGTGAGGTGGAAGTGAACGATTTTTTAATTCATATACGCTATGAAAGACATCGTATCGTTTGTTTTAAAGGAGGACGTGTATTAATCCATGGGACAAATGATGAAAAAGTAGCCAATTCATTACTAGCAAGACTGCTAGGCATATAGGAGTGAGAAGTGATGGAAAGACGACAGCCAATTCCAGTAGAAGAGGCAGTAAAGAAAGTCCACCAATTTCAAAAACATGGACAAGTCGAATGGGTTCCTTTAAAGAACAGCCTTGGAAGATGGATTGCAGAGGATATTTTAGCAGATCACGATGTTCCTGCCTTTGATCGTTCTCCGTATGATGGTTTTGCACTTCGAGCAGAAGATACAAAGGATGCATCGAGCGAGCATCCGGTTGAATTTGAGGTCATTGATCATATAGGGGCAGGTATTGTTTCTGCAAAAACGATCGGCCCTTTTCAAGCGATTCGCATCATGACAGGAGCGAAGATTCCAAAAGGAGCAAATGTTGTGATCATGCTCGAATTGACGAAAACGTTTGAAAAAGACGGCAAATCAATGATGTCACTTAAAAGACCTCTGAAAAAGGGTGACAATATTTCTCGCCAAGGAGAAGAGACCCTCAAAGGGAACGTCATGATCAAAAAAGGCTCAAAAGTAACCCCAGGCGTGACGGCGATATTGGCAACGTTCGGGTATGCGGTTGTGCCGGTCGTCAAAAAACCGGTCATCGGTATCATCTCAACAGGTACCGAGCTCCTACAAGTAAGTGATGCCATGGTGGACGGTAAAATTAGAAATAGTAACCTGAGTATGGTGTACGCCCAGGTTCTTGAAGCTGGAGGAGAACCGCTTGATTTAGGCGGTGTATCCGATGATTTTGATCAAAGCTATGAAGCCGTAAAAGCAGCCTTAAGCAAAGTTGATATGCTCATCACAACAGGTGGTGTATCGGTAGGTGATTTTGACTTTTTACCTGCTATTTATGAAAAACTAGGTGCAGATGTGTTGTTTAATAAAGTGGCCATGAGACCTGGAAGTGTGACGACCGTTGCTGCGTTGCCAAATGGTCAATTGCTTTATGGGCTGTCAGGAAATCCGGCTGCCTGTTTTGTTGGCTTTGAACTATTTGTCAAACCGATCATTTATAAATGGTGTTTGAAAGAAAATCCATTTCCCGTTTTTGCTGAGGCGAAGCTGACACATGATTTTCCAAAAGCCAATCCATTCACACGATTTGTTAGAGCATCACTTGATTTCGCTGGCAGTCAGCTGAGTGTGACGCCAACAGGTCTTGATAAATCTAGTGCGGTGACATCTATTGCTCATGCTGATTGTTTCATTGTTTTGCCCGGAGGAACAAGAGGGTTTAGTGCAGGTGACCAGGTCAGCGTTCTGCTATTTCACCACGAAGGCGGTGCTTCATGTTGGATGACAAATTAAACATTCTACAAGTCGTGGGCTATCAAAATAGTGGTAAAACGACGCTGATCGAAAAATTATGTCAGCTGGCTGATCAAGAAGAACTGAAGCTAGGCTGTTTTAAACATCATGGACATGGCGGAAAACCAGACCGTCTGTTCAAACAAAAAGATACGGATCGATATGTTCAAGCGGGTGCATTTGCCGCAGGTGTGGAGGGAGAAGGTGAATGTCACTTTTTCATACGGCACATGACATTCGCGCAACTACTCAACATGTGTCAGCATCTTCCTTTAGATGCCGTCTTGATCGAAGGATACAAACAGGCGCCTTACCGCAAAATCCTGTGTGTCAAAGACGAACAGGAACTCATTGATCTTTCAACACTTTCTCATATACAAGCAGCCATTTATTTCAATAAAGAAATACAATTCACTGAGAAATACCCGTTTCCTGTGTTTTCAGCATTTGATAAGCGCGGGATCACATTTGCTTTTAATTTATTGAAGGGGGAAGCCTCGTATGAATGAACTTTTTAACATCACAAAAGAGCCGATTGATGTGAATGAATTGATTCAGCATGTCACAAGACGCAAAGCGGGAGCCATTACGACATTCATAGGCACGGTAAGAGAATGGACAAATGGCAAAAAAACGCTGCGTTTAACATATGAAGCATACATACCAATGGCGGAAAATATGTTGAGTCAAATTGGACAAGAAATTAAAAAACGCTGGCCCGATACAGAAGCTGCTATTGTGCATCGTATTGGCACTCTTGAGATATGTGACATTGCAGTGGCAATAGCTGTTTCATCACCTCATCGGAAAGCTGCATACGAAGCCAATGAATATGCGATTGAACGAATAAAGGAAATAGTTCCTATTTGGAAAAAGGAATACTGGGAAGATGGAGAGGCTTGGATAGGTGATCAGCTTGAAACCGTTTCATACCCGGAAGGAAAACCTAGTACTCTCCAACTTAACGAGAAAGAAGGGAAGCGGCATGATTAGCGTATTATTGTTCGCCGGCCTTGCTGAGAAGGCCGGTAAACAACAAATCATCATTCAAAAAGATCAAACAACGGTTGATGAGATTAAAATAGAATTACAGGAGGTATATGGTGTTGATACTGCACAAAACGTGATGGTTGCAGTCAACGAAATATATACGAGGGGAAATGCTGAAGTGCGTAGCGGGGACACTGTTGCACTCATTCCTCCTGTAAGTGGTGGATAATAGATATTAGAGGACTTGGTTATGGCCGGCGGCTGTAACCAATTTTTTTATGTGTGAAAAGATTGTAGAGGTACTTGGGTATGATCTTCGTAAATAAAACATCCCCGGCGTGCTTTAGAAATGTGAGGATCGAGCTGTTGAATGAGATCATACAATTCGCTGATTCGTCTCACATTGAAATCTGTTCGTGCTTGAAGCTGTTCTTTTAATTCTTTTGTGCTCACAATGCTTCCCTTTTTTTCTTTAATAATATCTACACACCTTGCTGCGTAGTATATTTTGTCATTAGAAGGTCTGCTCTCTTTCATATCAAGTAATTTAAGCTCATGATAAATCAGTTCTCTTTCCTTTCGAAAGTATTGCCATGCTTCTTGTTCCTTTTCATAAAGTAAAATCAATTGCAGTTTCAATTTTTCTCTTAACATTCACTTGACTCCATTTCCACTATCATTTAACCTACCTCTATTTTACATTATATGAAAAAATAACATTTGATCAAGTAAAATCCTTTTATTTTTATTTTTTTAATATGAAAGTATTGTTACTAAAGGCTCATCTGTTCTATAAAAGGCGCTAAACATAGTCCTATAAAGCCGGGATTCATTGAAATTACTAGGAATATTTTAACAAAAAATTGTTGTGTCTAACTGAGACCATCTGAATCCAAAGGAAAAGGATATTTATTCCGAAAGACATGTTGTTTACTTCATAAAATGTTTTTCAGTCAGTAAAATCAGGATTTTTTCATATGAATATGGTCGGTCCAAGTATCATTTGAAGGATGTCGTTCATGAAAATAGAATAATAGATTCAATCCTATCACTATGAAAATAAGAAAATCAAATGATCTATCACTTATTGGCAATCTTTTGATAAAATAGAAACAACAAGAGTATGAAAAAACGTTTCCATACTTACAGCACATGGATAGGATGACATTTGATGAAAGAAACAACGCAAAAACCCACAATTATAGGCGTAAGCACAAGACCATCAGAGCATTTAAAAAGAGTGTGGGAGCAGCCATTCGTTTGGTGGCCTTTATCATGTGTGCTTGTATTAACAGTTGTTGTCACTTATTTGTCTCAGCTAGTGAATGAAGGAATGTGGGCAGATTTAATTTTACCAATCCCTTTCGTTTATGTGATCACGCTCATTGGTTTGGTCATTGGGATTGTCATTAATACTGCCGTATACAAGTTCATCGTCTTTTTAGCAAAAGGTGATGCAACGTTTCAGCAGCTATTTTCAGGTGTGCTTTATATCACACCTATTACGATCATTGGTACGATCATTTCTCATTTAGCGATCATTATGTTTCATGTGCCAAAAGATATCACTATTACCTCATTAAACGCATTCATTCGAATGTCTGGTTCATGGCATGCTGTGTTAGGAAATATTGACCTTTTTGTGATCTGGAATCTTGTTTTAACAGGCTTTTTATTGATCAAGGTCGGCCGCATTTCGCCAAGAATATCTTGGATTATTGTGAGTGTCTTTTATGTATTATCTTTAATTTTTCAATATGTAGGAACTACGATCACCATCAACATGCAGTAAGCTGGAGGTAGAATGTTTTTATGAGAAAGAAAATCATCATCGGATCCATTATCATTATTGTGATTGGTCTATTTATTGGATTTAATATTGCAAAAAACCAATCAAAGCCTGCTTCTACGGCATCATTTAAAACAGTCCAACTTGCATCAAAAGAAATAACCTCTAAGGTGATGACGCCTGGAACACTTTCATTCTCGGAGGAGCAATTTATTTATACAGAAGAGGAGAAGGGAAGCCTGAATCATATCGCTGTGAAAGAAGGAGAAAAAGTGAAAGCTGGAACACCGCTCCTTACATATGAAAATAAGGAACTGGAGCTTGAAGAACAGCAGCAAGCACTTGCGGCTGAATCAAGTACACTAAAGCTTGAACAATTACAAAATAGACTCAATTCATTAGATGAAAATCAGGGAAAAAAGGCGGGCTCTGATTCGAAAAACGAGCGAGATCAGCTTGAACTCGAACTCAAAGCTGCTGAATTAGAGCAAAAACAAGCGGAGCTTAACCAAGAAAAAGTAAAGGCACAAATAGAAGATTTAACGATACATAGCAAAATTGAAGGAACAGTCATCTCCATCGAGCAAGATGCTGGCGCAGGGAAGCTAGAAGAGAGACAGCCGGTAATCCATATTGCCAATGAGAAAAAAATGATTGTACGAGGCTTAATCAGTGAGTATGATGCTATGAAAGTCAAAAAGAAACAAAAAGTAAAGGTAACGTCTGATGTCATTCGCGGAAAGAGTTGGCAAGGAGTGGTGAAAAAAGTGGGCGCTGTGCCTGCCCAGTCAACAGCAGAAACAGCTGCTAGTGATCAAACCGTACAATATCCAGTCGAAATTGAAATAAAAGGGAAAAAGCCGGATGCAAAACCAGGCTTTAAAATGATCATGGAAATTGAAACGGACAAGCGTCAAGTGCACACAATTCCTGAAACAGCTGTGAAAAAAGAGAAAGATGGTTCATACGTTTATGTTGTTGAAAAGAATGCACTGAAGAAAGTAAAAGTGACATTAGGTGAAACGTCAGGTCAAGATCTTGAAGTGACGAAAGGTTTAACAAAAGAAGATCAAATCATTGCAGAGCCATCAGATGATATGTATGACGGAATGGAAGTGAATGCTGAATGATTCAGCTTTCAAACGTGACAAAAAGCTACGAAGTCGCTGAGGAGACATTTGATGTATTAAGTGAAGTGGACCTCGTCATTGGTAAAGGCGAGTATATGTCCATTATGGGCCCGTCCGGCTCTGGGAAATCAACGTTAATGAATATCATTGGCTGTCTGGACCACCCGACCTCCGGACAGTACCATTTTCAAGGTATGGAGCTGTCGGCAGCAAAGGATCAAGAACTGGCAGTGATTCGAAATCGATCCATTGGTTTTGTTTTTCAACAATTTTATTTACTGCCTAGATTAAATGCGAGGCGAAATGTTGAACTTCCGATGATTTACGCTGGTATCAGTCAAAAGGAAAGAAAAGAACGTGCGGAAATGGCACTTGAAAAGGTTGGTTTGGCAGATCGAATGAAGCATATGCCAAACGAGTTGTCAGGGGGTCAAAAGCAAAGAGTAGCCATCGCACGTGCGATTGTCAATGAGCCGGAGCTTATCTTGGCAGATGAACCAACAGGCGCTCTTGATTCAAAAACGAGCGGCTCGATTATGGAACAGTTTACAAAGCTCAATGAGGAAGGAACAACGGTTGTGCTCGTTACTCATGAAGAAGAAATAGCTGCGTATACAAACCGGATAGTCGTTGTGAGAGATGGACGCCTCGCTCAAGATAGATTGATACAAGGAGACGAATGAATGAAACTCTTTGAAAATATCAAAATAGCGCTGAATTCTGTCCTTGCTCATAAATTGCGGTCTATTTTAACGATGCTTGGCATTATTATTGGGGTTGGCTCGGTGATTGCAGTCGTTGCCATCGGTCAAGGCGGCGAGCAAATGCTGAAAGAATCAATTTCAGGGCCAAACAATACCATTGATATGACCTATACACCCTCTGATGAGGAGTTAAATGCGAATCCGAATGCGTTATTTGAAGCCACATTTACTGAAGAAGACATTCAAAGTGTTCAAGCATTGAATGGGGTTAAACAGGTTGCCTCCTCCACGGCACAAGGCATGCAATTAAGATTCCAAGATACAACAATAGATGCAACGGTCAATGGGATTAATGAAGGTTACACGAATGTACACTCGTTACATATAGCAGAAGGACAGGACTTACGTGAAATCGATTTTAGGAGCGGAAGAAGGGCAGCTGTTATTTCAGAAGGGATACAAAAAGAATTGTTTAATGGAGAGAAGGCAGTAGGCGAGTTGATTTGGATGAATGGACAGCCGGTTGAGGTGATCGGAGTTCTAGCAAAACAGGAAGGGCTGTTTTCATTTGATATGAATGAAATATATGTCCCTTTTGCAATGCTGACAACTGCATTTGGTGTGAAAGAATATGATAAGTTGTCTATTCAAGTCGCACATGTTGATCAAATGAAAGAAGTAGGAAAGAGTGCGGCTGCACGCTTAAATGAAAATCACCATACAGAAAATGCTTACGAAATGATCAATCTGGAAGAGATTGCAGCAGGCATTGGTCAGATTACGTCTGTCATGACAACAATCATTGGCTCAATTGCTGGTATCTCATTACTTGTCGGCGGCATTGGTGTCATGAATATTATGCTCGTATCTGTCACAGAAAGAACAAGAGAAATTGGAATTCGAAAGGCACTTGGGGCAACTAGGGCTCAAATACTCGTTCAGTTTTTAATTGAGTCTGTCGTCCTTACACTGATCGGTGGGTTACTTGGAATCGCGCTTGGCTTAGGAGGTGCTTCACTTGTGTCACTGTTTGCAGGGTGGCCCTCTCTTGTATCGTGGCAAATCGTATGTGGAGGCGTCCTATTTAGTATGCTCATTGGTATTATTTTTGGACTGATTCCTGCCAATAAAGCAGCGAGGCTCGATCCTATTGAATCACTTAGATATGAATAATCCTAAAGTTAACGTTCAAGGTGCTGACAAGAAGGTAGAACGAGATATGTTGCCTGCTGTTCCGCACCTGAAGCCTTTATGCAAAACGCATAAAGGCTTTTTTTCGTTCAATTGAATGAAATGAAAAATGATAGAAATGCTAATATCATGACTTTCTTCTCAATGTCACATATTTTTCAGTTTACAAATGGTACATATAAAGGTAAGATGACCATTGTGAAAGATTTTGATAGTTATTGAATGTATTTGATTGTTTTGTATTGATAATGTTGAAAAAAGCGATTACAATAAAGGTGCGCGCAAAATGAATACGTTTTCAAAAGGGGGTGTTTTCAATGCTAACACCAGAAAGACATCAACTCATTATCGACTATTTAGAAGAAAACGATGTCATCAAAATACAGGACTTAACGATTATGACGGATGCGTCTGAATCTACAATTAGAAGAGATTTGTCAGCCCTCGAAGAAAAAGGTTTTCTTAAAAGAGTTCATGGAGGAGCTGCTAAAATATCTAGTATTCGTCTTGAGCCAGATGTGTTTGAGAAATCTGCCAAAAACCTTCATGAAAAGTCATTGATTGCAGAGGCAGCTGCATCACTTTTAAAACAAGGCGATTGTATTTACTTAGATGCTGGTACGACAACACAGCAAATGATTGACTTTATCGATCCAGATCAAGATATCGTGGTGGTGACAAATGGTGTCATGCACATTGAAGCACTCATGAGAAAAGGCATTTCTTTTTACCTGATAGGCGGATCAGTGAAACATCGAACAGGAGCCATGGTGGGAGCCGCAGCTTTGACAGCTATGGAAAATTACCGTTTTGACAAAAGCTTTGTTGGGACGAACGGCATTCATCCCGAGGCAGGGTTTACAACACCTGATCCAGAAGAAGCGCTCATTAAAAAAAGAGCTATAAAGCAGGCGAAAAAAACCTACATTTTAACAGATGCCTCAAAGTTTGGCGAAATATCGTTTTCAACCTTTGCTAGTTTACAGGAAGCCACCATTATCACAAACGACGCAAAAGAGGATTCATTCGATAATTACCATGAAAAAACGGTTATAAAGGTAGTGAAAACATGATTTATACAGTTACTTTAAACCCATCAGTTGATTACATCGTACACGTGGAGGATTTTGCGGTCGGCGGTTTAAATCGTTCAACCTATGACAAAAAATATCCAGGTGGTAAAGGAATCAATGTCTCAAGGCTTTTAAAACGGCACGGTGTTGAATCAAAAGCACTTGGATTCATTGGCGGTTTTACAGGCAAATATATTCAAGACTTTTTACAAAACGAACAATTACAAACAGCCTTTCATGAGGTGTCAGAAGATACACGTATCAATGTGAAACTAAAAACAGGCGAAGAAACGGAAATCAACGGGCTCGGTCCAAGTATTACTGAAGCACAGTTCGATTCGTTTTTATCCCAATTCACTTCATTAACAGAAGGCGATGTCGTTGTATTAGCAGGCAGCATTCCTTCTTCACTGCCTCATAACACATATGAGCGCATTGCTGAAGTATGTGCGAAGCAAGGGGTAAGAGTAGTACTTGATATTTCTGGAGAAGCCTTAAAAAAAGCAGCAGATCTGAAACCATTCTTAATGAAACCGAACCATCATGAGTTAGGTGAAATGTTTGAAACCAGTATTTCATCTGCAGAAGAAGCCATTCCTTATGGGGAAAAGCTGTTGGAACAAGGTGCTGAACATGTCATTGTATCTATGGCTGGAGACGGCGCTCTCTTATTTAGTAAGGAAGGGATCTTTCAATCTAATGTTCCAAAAGGCAAGTTGATCAACTCAGTTGGTGCAGGGGATTCAGTCGTTGCAGGATTCTTAGCTGGCGTTTCTAAAGGCCTTTCCATAGAAGAATCATTTAAGCTTGGCGTCACATCAGGAAGTGCTACAGCATTTTCTGAGGAACTTGGAACAAAAGAGCTTGTCGATACATTATTGCCACAAGTAAAAGTCACACGCATTTAAAGGAGGAGTCATCATGAAAATTACAGAACTACTCACGAAGCATACGATTAAGCTTCAATTAGACAGCCAGCAAAAAGAAGCCGTTATTGAAGAACTGGTCACTGTATTAGATACAGCTGGTAAATTAAATGATAAAGAAGGCTACAAAGCAGCTGTTGTTAATCGTGAAAAACAAAGCTCTACGGGAATCGGAGAAGGAATTGCGATTCCTCATGCGAAAACAGCAAGTGTGAAAGAACCTGCTATTGCATTTGGTCGTTCAACAGCTGGTGTAGATTATGAATCATTAGACGGACAGCCAAGTCATCTTGTCTTTATGATTGCAGCAACTGAAGGCGCAAACAACACGCATTTAGAAGCACTTTCTCGTTTATCCACACTTCTCATGCGTGAAGAGATCCGAAAGCAACTTCTTGAAGCGGCTACTGAAGATGAAATCATTGAAATTATCAATACACATGATAAAGACGATGAAGAAGAAGAGGAAGTCAAAGAGGAACCGGCTGCACCGGGAAAACCTGCTAAAATTTTAGCGGTGACAGCTTGTCCAACAGGCATCGCGCATACATTTATGGCCGCAGATGCTTTGAAAGAAAAAGCAAAAGAAATGGGCGTTGACATTAAAGTTGAGACAAACGGTTCTAGTGGAATTAAACATGCCCTGACAGCAAAAGAAATTGAAGAAGCGCCAGCTATTATTGTGGCAGCTGATAAACAAGTGGAAATGGAACGCTTTAAAGGCAAACATGTCATTGAAGTACCTGTGACAGCTGGAATTCGCCGTCCGCAAGAATTGATCGAAAAAGCCATCAATCAAGATGCGCCGATTTATAAAGGTTCAGGCGGCAGTTCTTCAAAAGATGAAAATGAATCGTCAGGTAAGGGAAGAAGTGGATTCTATAAGCACTTAATGAGCGGTGTAAGCAACATGCTTCCGTTTGTTGTTGGGGGCGGTATCCTCGTTGCGATTTCATTCTTCTGGGGAATTAACTCAGCTGACCCTAAAGATCCTTCTTTCAATTCATTTGCAGCTGTATTAAAAGGAATTGGCGGAGATAATGCGCTTGCCTTAATCGTTGCTGTATTAGCTGGATTTATCGCAATGAGTATTGCAGACCGTCCAGGTTTCGCACCAGGTATGGTTGGCGGATTCATGGCCTCTGCAGCAGGTGCTGGATTCTTAGGCGGATTGATTGCTGGTTTCCTTGCTGGTTACATTGTGGTGCTACTCAAAAAAGTATTCACTTTTGTACCACAGTCGCTCGATGGTATTAAACCAGTTCTGCTCTATCCATTGTTCGGTATTTTCTTTACAGGGATTATCATGCATTACATCGTCAACACACCTGTTAAAATGGTCATGGACGGATTAACACACTGGCTTGAATCACTTGGTACTGGAAACCTTGTATTAATGGGGATTATTTTAGCTGGTATGATGGCCATTGATATGGGTGGTCCGATTAACAAAGCGGCCTACACATTTGGTCTTGCGATGATTGCTGCTGGCAACTATGCACCGCATGCTGCGATTATGGCAGGTGGAATGGTGCCGCCTCTAGGAATTGCCCTAGCGACAACGATCTTTAGAAACAAATTCTCTAAACGTGACCGCGAAGCAGGTATTACATGCTACTTCATGGGAGCTGCGTTCATTACGGAAGGGGCGATCCCGTTTGCAGCGGCAGATCCTCTGCGCGTCATTCCTTCAGCTGTGATTGGTGCAGCAGTTGCAGGTGGATTAACAGAATTCTTTAGAGTGACGCTTCCTGCACCACACGGCGGACTATTCGTTTTCTGGGTAACAAATCATCCAGTTCTTTACATCATCAGCATCTTAATCGGTGCCATTGTTACAGCGCTACTTCTCGGAATTCTAAAAAAACCAGTCCGACAAGAAGCTTAATTTGAAAAGAAGCATCGTGAAGAGCGGTGCTTCTTTTTGTTTAATCATCAGCAAATTAGGAAAAAATATCTAATTGAATGGTTGTCTTGTGAATTTTTAAATAACATGTGATAAAGTAAAGTTATTCAATTCGCGTTTCAAGTCTTTTAGCAGAAAGTCTTAGGAGGAAGCAGTATTTTGAACGAAGAAAACAAACAAAACGAAAATGACATTCAATCTGATGGGAAACAAGCCAAAAAAGAGAAGAAAAGTTCTCTGTTTGAATGGATCAAAGCCATTTTAATTGCACTTGCCCTCGTCCTCATCATCCGTACGTTTATTTTTGAGCCGTATGTGGTGGAAGGAGAGTCAATGGAACCAACCCTTCATGATGGAGAAAAGCTGTTTGTTAACAAAACCATCAACTATCTCGGTGGAGTCAAACGTGGTGACATCGTGATTATTAATGGAAAAGACGGTCAGAAAATTCATTATGTCAAACGATTGATCGGCCTTCCAGGCGACACGATTGAAATGAAGGATGATACGCTTTACATTAATGGTAAAAAAGTAGATGAGCCTTATTTAAAAGAGAACAAGGCGCATGCCAAAGAGTATGAGGTACATTTAACAGGAGATTTTGGTCCAGTGAAAGTACCGAACAACGATTACTTTGTTATGGGTGACAACAGACTGAATTCTATGGACAGTCGAAATGGACTCGGACTCATTGAAAAGGATCGGATTGTCGGCACATCAGAATTTGTTTTCTTCCCATTTGGCGATATTCGACAAACACAATAAATACACCTTTCTCAATGCGTAAGAAAGGTGCTTGAATGGACGACCCTTCATGTAGGGTCGTTTTTAATTTGGTGTGAGCATCGTGACAATGATGACAATGGCCAAAACAGAAGCGAAAACGGACCCGGTAATCGCCACAACAGAACGGAATAATCCAATTTTCACATTGTCTTTTCCGCGCTTTTGTAAAAAGCGTTTTGAAAAGATATGGACCAGTGTGTAAATGAGGACAAGTCCAATATAAAGGCCAAAGTCTCTTGCATTAAAGCCAGTCGCCGATAAATAAATGCCCATAAAGAAAATCAATAAACAGTATTCCATGAGTGTGAGTAATCTCAAATCGCCCGAACTCCTTCAACAAAAACATTCCCACTTATTATACCATATTGGACAAAAAGCCTTTGTTCTTAGCGAGAGACGTTTCTATCAATCGTTATTCATGTTATACTTCATATTGATGAATGAGTGATGGAGGATTAATAAATGATTGCAGTGAATAATGTTAGTTTGCGATTTGCTGATCGTAAATTATTTGAAGAAGTAAATATTAAGTTCACTCCTGGCAACTGCTACGGACTAATTGGTGCCAATGGAGCTGGTAAATCAACGTTCTTAAAGATTCTTTCTGGAGAAATTGAAGCTCAAACGGGCGATGTTCATATGAGTCCTGGTGAACGTTTAGCGATTTTAAAACAGAACCACTTTGAATACGAAGAGTTTGAAGTGTTAAAAGTCGTCATCATGGGTCACAAACGTCTATATGATGTGATGCAAGAAAAAGATGCGATTTATATGAAACCTGATTTCTCAGATGAAGACGGGATTCGTGCAGCAGAGCTTGAAGGTGAATTTGCTGAGTTAAACGGATGGGAAGCGGAAAGTGAAGCTGCGATCCTATTAAAAGGTCTTGGCATTCCAGAGAGCCTACAATCGAAGAAAATGTCTGAGCTTGGTGGATCTGAAAAGGTAAAAGTGCTTTTAGCACAAGCTTTATTCGGCAAACCTGACGTTCTCCTTCTCGATGAGCCAACGAACCATTTGGACTTACAAGCCATTCAGTGGTTAGAAGAGTTCCTCATTAACTTTGAGAATACCGTCATCGTCGTATCGCATGACCGTCATTTCTTAAACAAAGTATGTACGCATATTGCAGACCTTGACTTTGGAAAAATTCAAGTGTATGTCGGAAACTATGATTTCTGGTATGAATCAAGCCAGCTGGCATTAAAACTCAGCCAGGATGCCAACAAGAAAAAAGAAGAACAAATTAAGCAGCTTCAAGAATTCGTTGCTCGGTTCAGTGCGAACGCATCTAAATCGAAGCAAGCGACATCAAGAAAGAAATTGCTTGATAAGATTTCGCTAGATGACATTAAACCATCTTCTCGTAAATATCCTTATGTTCATTTTGCGCCAGAGCGTGAAATCGGAAATGATGTCCTTCAAGTAGAAGGTCTATCAAAAACGATTGACGGTGTAAAAGTACTGGATAACGTCAGCTTTATTATGAATCGTGAGGATAAAATTGCGTTCTTAAGCCGTAATGAGCTTGCTGTCTCTACTTTATTTAAAATCCTTGCTGGTGAAATGGAGCCAGACAGCGGGACGTTTAAATGGGGCGTGACAACATCTCAAGCCTTTTTCCCTAAAGACAACAGCGAATATTTTGAAGGAAGCGATTTAGATCTTGTTGATTGGCTTCGTCAATATTCTCCTAATGATCAAAGTGAAAGCTTCCTGCGTGGTTTCTTAGGCCGTATGCTTTTCTCTGGGGAAGAAGTGAAGAAAAAAGCAAGCGTCTTATCAGGTGGAGAAAAGGTTCGTTGTATGTTATCAAAAATGATGCTGTCTGGAGCGAATATTTTGCTGTTAGACGAGCCGACGAACCATTTAGACCTAGAGTCCATCACAGCGCTGAATAACGGTCTAATGAGCTTTAAAGGGGCTATGCTCTTCTCATCTCATGACCATCAGTTTGTTGAAACAGTTGCAAACCGGATTATCGAAGTGACGCCAAATGGCATCGTTGATAAACAAACAACTTATGATGAGTTCTTATCAGATCAAGAGATTCAAAAAAGACTACAAGAACTGTATGCATAAACATAAAGAAAAGACATCCACATGAGGATGTCTTTTTTCTTTAAAAAGCCCAATTTCCATTTCGGAAAATCGGTTCACGTTTACCATCTTTTGTGATCCCATCAATATTCATTTCCTTTGAACCAATCATGAAATCGACGTGTGTAATACTGCTGTTCACACCAGCTGCGTCTAATTCCTCACGTTTCATCTCTTTACCGCCTTCGATATTAAATGCATAACCGCTGCCGATGGCAAGGTGATTGGATGCATTTTCATCGTAAAGTGTATTGTAATAGAGGATATTTGAGTTAGAAATTGGTGAATCATCTGGTACAAGGGCAACCTCACCTAGATAATGTGAGCCTTCATCTGTTTCAACGAGAGAGGTTAAAATGTCTTCGCCCTCTTTTGCTTTCACATCTACAATACGCCCATTTTCAAAGGTTAACGTAAATTCATCGATAATGTTTCCTGCATAACTAAGTGGCTTAGTGCTAGAGACAGTTCCGTTTACACCATCTTTTTTAGGTACGGTAAAGACCTCTTCTGTTGGCATATTGGCCATGAATGATACGCCGCGTTCACTTACGCTGCCAGCACCTACCCAAATATGCTGCTCTGGAAGTTCAATCGTTAAATCTGTACCTGGTGCTTCATAGTGCAGCTTGTGGTAGTGACGTTCATTTAATACTTTTACTTTTTCATTTAGTGATTCATCATGCTTTTTCCACGCTTCAACAGGATCTGGCTGATCAGCGCGGGCGACTTTAAAGATTTGTTCCCATAATAATGCAACAGCTTCTTCATCTGCATGCTCAGGGAAAATCTTTTTCGCCCAATCTTTTGATGCAGCCCCGACGACTGTCCATGCAACTTTGTCAGATTGAACGTATTGACGATATGTATGAAGTGCTGAACCTGCAGCTTTTTGCTGTGAAGCAATTTTTTTCGAGTCAATGCCACTTAGAAGATCAGGGCTTTCTGACAAGATCGTAATAAAAGCACCGCCACGTTTTGCGATGGTTTCCATCATCTGTGCTTCCCATTCTGGAAATTGCTCAAACACATCTTGTGGGGCATGTTCATATTTTAAACGGGTCAGAACACCATCACTCCAGCGGATATGTACGTTTTTTGCTCCGCGCTCATATGCGTGTTTTGCCACAAGGCGGACAAGGTCTACAGATTCAGTGAACGCAGATACGACCACTTCTTGACCACTTTGAACATTTACACCTACTTCAACGATGGTTTTTGCATATTGATCTAGTTGTTTTTCGAATGAACTCATAAAAAACCCTCCTTTAGTCATGTTCATCATATCAGATTTAAGACCGAAAAGGAAAATGGGGAGCCGTCCCGAAGCAAAATAAAAAAGCCGCTTTCGTGCGGCTTTTTTAGCGGTTCAGTTGTTTCACAGGCTGTGCATTAGAAGGGGGCATATGTGAAAACGACAGGCTCATTCCTCCTAAAATAATACCGGTTAAAATGACTGTGACAACGACCCGTTTACCTAAATCAAGCAACATGTTCTTCCTCCTTCACGTTTATCCATTCATCACGATATGATCGAAATGATGAAAAAAGAAGTAGAACATGAAGATTATTTTAATGTTTTTTGCAATTTGTCGATTACTTCTAATGAACGACCTGTTCCAATTGCGACAGATTCAAGAGGATTTGCTGCGATATGAACTGGGACGACAATTTCTTGAGAGAGCCATTCTTGAATACCGTTTAATAGTGCACCACCGCCAGTTAGAATGACGCCGCGATCTACGATATCACCACTCAGTTCTGGAGGGCTGTCTTCTAATGTAGCCCGAATCGCCTCTAAAATATGAAGAAGTGATTCTCGCATAGCACCTTGAATTTCTGTTGATTCAAGTGTAATTGTTTTTGGAAGACCTGTGACAAGGTCGCGTCCACGTACTTCTAATGACTCAGGTTCGTGTTCAATGAGTCCATAACCAATTTCCATTTTTACCTGCTCAGCTGTCCGTTCACCGATCAGTAAATTGTATTTCTTTCTCACAAAAGTAATGATATCTTCATCCAGTTGATCTCCGCCAATTCGGATCGAGTGGCAAGAGACAACTCCGCCAAATGAAATGATCGCTACCTCTGTCGTTCCTCCGCCAATATCTACAACGACGTTGGCAACAGGCTCGTCCACCGGGAGATCAGCACCGATTGCAGCTGCGACGGGTTCTTCAATTAAATGCACATGCTTTGCTCCGCAATTTTTGACAGCATCGCTGATCGCGCGGCGTTCGACCGCTGTTGAACCTGATGGTGTACAAACAACCACAGTCGGCTTTCTAAAGGTAAACCCAATATTTTTTCCTGCTTTTTTCATAATTTGTTTAAGTAAATCGGTTGTCATATCATAATCAGCGATGACACCATCTTTCATCGGACGGATCGCTACAATTTTTCCAGGTGTTTTCCCAATCATCTCTTTTGCTTCTGACCCCACTGCAAGGACAGTTTTTGTTTCCGTATCTACTGCCACAACGGATGGTTCATTGAGAATAATTCCTTTATTTTTACTGTAAACCAATATGTTAGCTGTTCCTAAATCAATTCCAATTTCGGCATTTTGAAACATGTTTTCACCCAATCTCTATTTTTGCTGTTTTAAACAATTTTACATTTAAAAGTTCAGAGGGTTGAGGTCATTTGTGGGGGTTTGTGATCACCTTGAAATGAATCTGTAAAATTCAAGTCTCATTTTGACAATCACAATAAATTTTCCCTTTGGTTTTTCGATTTTGAAAAAAATTTTTATGCAGGAGAAACCTTTTAAGAATCTCTTACGTCTACGATATATCAATTGGTGAAAAACAGATTGATCTTGAGCTAATGAAAGAAAGAGGGAACGAAATTGAAATCTATCGGAGTTGTAAGAAAAGTAGATGAACTAGGGCGTATTGTGATGCCAATCGAATTGAGAAGAGCACTTGATATCGCTATTAAAGACAGTATGGAATTTTTTATAGATGGAGATAAAATCGTCTTGAAAAAATATCAGCCAGAGGGCGTCTGCCTGATGACTGGTGAGATTACTTCTGAGAACCACGAGTATGGAAATGGTCAAATTACATTAAGCGCTGAAGGCGCAGAACTACTGCTAAAAGAGCTTCAAGAAGCCCTTCAGCAGTAAATAAAAATAGCCTGTTCTCTCCCATTGTGCTGAGAGCAGGCTATTTTTTCTAAAAAAGTTCCTTAAAAATGCCGCATCTCCCTCAAAAAATAAGTGGAAAATGGTACAATTGACAAAGAATCTCAGGGCGGCAGGTGGAATTATTTGAACAAAACATATCAAGTACGGATCCTGTTATCCGTTCTTGCATTTATATTAATTTTGAGCTGGGATTTCTTTTATTATCTTAGCGGCTATCACATTAATTGGCCGCTCGATCTAGCCTTTACAGTCGTTGTTTTGGCCGGTATTTGGACCATCTCAGGCTATGTGGACCGGTTGAATTTGCTTGTATCAGATTTAAATAAACGAGAAAAAGAAGCACACGAACTGACAGAGCGGCTGAATCGAATAACAGATAACTTGCAAGAAATCGTTTTTGAAACTAATGAAAAAGGTGAAATCATTTTTTTAAATCAAGCATGGAAACAAATGACGGGTTACGACATAGAGGAGTGTCTAGGTACGATGTACAATCAGTACTTTGATCAAGAAGAGCATGTCGTTCAGCATTTGTTGTCTGTGATCAAAGAGCATAAGGATGAAGGGCGGGTGGAGCTGCAGCTTCTCCATAAAGAAGGAAAAAAGGTATGGGGAGATGTGCATTATAAGCTTTATTTCGATGAACAGCACCAGTTTACTGGAGGTATTGGAACGGTTGCAGATATCACGAAACAAAAGCAGGCAAAGCTTGAACTTGAAAGATCAAATCAGCAATTACAAATGCAGGCACAAAAGCTGGCTGTTGCAGGACAAATAGCCGCTGGCATTGCCCATGAAGTCAGAAATCCGCTCACCTCAGTCAATGGATTTTTGCAGCTGATGAAAACGCAATATCCTGAAAGAACCGATTATTTTGATATCATCTTTTCTGAAATTAAACGCATTGATTTTGTTTTAAGTGAGCTGCTTGTCTTAGCAAAACCTCAATCGGTTCAATTTCAAGAAGTACAGCTCCATGATTTGCTAGAGCAGGTGATTACGTTATTAAAGACCAATGCCGTTCTTTCAAATATTGATCTCAAACAGCCATTTAAAAAGCAGGATGCTGGCACGATATTAGCAGACGCCAATCAAATGAAGCAACTGTTCATTAACTTAATCAAAAATGCGATCGAGGCGATGCCTGAAGGCGGCAATATATACATATCAACAGAAAAAGTGATGAATGAATGGAAAATCACGATTCAAGATGAAGGAAAAGGAATGTCCGAAGAGGACATTCTGAAAATATATGATCCTTTCTTTTCGACTAAAAAAGAAGGTACAGGACTTGGTTTAACGATCTGTGCGACGATCTTAAAAGATCACCATGGAAGAATGGATGTAAAGAGCGAGCTCAGCAAAGGGACGGCTTTTGATATTTACTTACCTGTGTATCAAAAAAGCAGATAGTAGCAAGGTGAGAGGATGTGATGTGTGATGACGAAAGAGACAAAGACGTTATTTGTGTATGGGACACTTTTAAAGCACGAAAAGTATCACGAGACATTGATGAAAGAAAGCAGTCCATTAGCAGCATCTGCTTGGATAAAAGGGAGACTGTACGATACAGGTGAGGGTTACCCTGTTTGTGTTGTCTCGGAACAAAACACAGTATATGGAGAATTGTATGAGGTCAGTGACGAAACGCTGCATAAGATAGATGAGCTAGAGGAAGGGTATGACCAGCAGGAAATAGAGGTTATGACAGACCAGGGGCCAAGGTCAGCCGTTGCTTATACAATATGTAAGCAGAAGGCATCGAGCCTGAAGGAGATTGAAAGCGGCTGCTGGAAGTCATATCAACTATGGGAGCGCAAACCGTCTTCCTTCTATTATTTTGCCTATGGGTCCTGTATGGATGATGCAAGGTTTAAGCTTGCGAAAGTGGAACATTATTTCAAACAAATCATCGGCGGCGGCACACTTGATCGTTTTACCACAAGGTTTACATTGGTGCGCCCTGATGGATCAAGAGCAGATATGGTAGAAGACGGCGGAGAAACAGAGGGTGTTCTATATGAAGTGCCTTTTGATGCCATTCGTTATTTGTACAAACGAGAAGGTGTAAATGAAGGGACTTATCGCCCAGCATTTGTCGATGTCACAGTAGGTGATCAAGTGTATGAGGACTGCTTAACGTTTCTCGTTTTAAAAAAGAGCGGAGAAATTGCGCCTCCTGGTCATTATCGCAGTGAAATCGAAAAAGGAGCAGACCTTTACTTAAGTGAAGCGTTCCGTAAAAAAATACGGTCGCATATGGATTCATTAATGAAACCGTAGTAAAATGCATGGTAAGTGATATAAAAGGAGTCTGAACATGAAAAAGGAATATGCAGTCATTGGTCTTGGACGCTTCGGCGGAAGTATCTGCAAGGCGCTAAGCGAAGAAGGACTTGAAGTCATG
The DNA here is from genome assembly GCF_056173625.1 of Bacillus sp. iso_77. Classification (NCBI taxonomy): domain Bacteria; kingdom Bacillati; phylum Bacillota; class Bacilli; order Caryophanales; family Bacillaceae; genus Bacillus; species Bacillus sp. iso_77. The sequence continues at coordinate 1,370,151 of NZ_CM149683.1, forward strand.
GCCATGGATATGAATGAAGATCGTGTGAACGAATATGCTAAAATTGCATCACATGCCGTGATTGGTGATTCGACGGACGAATCTGTCCTAAAAAACCTAGGTATTCGCAATTTTGATCATGTGATCGTGGCGATAGGTGAAAATATTCAGGCGAGTATTTTAACAACGATTATGCTGAAAGAACTTGGTGTCAAAATGGTCACAGTGAAAGCTCAAAATGACTACCATGAAAAGGTTTTGAATAAAATTGGTGCGGACCGTATTGTTCATCCTGAACGAGACATGGGCAGACGGATTGCACATAAAATTATTTCTAACAACGTGCTTGATTATTTAGAGCTGTCAGATGAGTACAGCCTCATTGAAATCGTCGCCAACAGCAGACTCGCTGGGCACTCTTTGTTAGATCTCGACATTCGTGCAAGGTACGGGATCAATATCGTGGCAATTAAACGCGGGAAAGAAGTGATCGTTTCACCGCTCGCAGATGAAATGATTCAAAAAGAAGATATCCTCATTGTCATTGGGGCAGTGGCAGATATCGGGCGCTTTGAAAAACGGGAAATGCAGAACGACTATTAAACACTCCGAGAAGGGGTGTTTTCTGCTTTAGAAGTGTACATATGGGGCGGACATTGCGGGAGAGAACAAAGTGGAAAAGAGCCGTTTACTTTCTAAAAGAACAGCAAAATAGAACATGGTTATTTTTCAGCCAATTATCACTATTCAGAAATGAAAATCAATCTTTTGATATGGTTGATTTTCTCTAAATGTCATTGACTGGGCAATCAGATTCGTTTACGATAAGAAACATTATATTGTTTACTCGGAGGAGGCAGTGTCGTTGGATAAGGAGCTTTTCAGACATCAAATTGAGGTAGCTGCAAAGAGAAAAAAAGCAGCCCTAGTGATTAAACATGCGAAGGTTATGGACGTGTTTAACCAGGAATGGATAGACGCTGATGTCGCTGTTGAAAATGGAAAAATAGTAGGAATTGGGGAGTATGAAGGAGAACAGGAGCTGGATGCAACAGGTCAAATGCTTGTTCCCGGTTTCATTGACGGCCACGTTCATATCGAATCCTCGATGGTGACTCCTGCTGAATTTTCCAAAGCTGTCGTTCCTCACGGAGTGACAACTGTTGTAACAGACCCGCATGAAATTGCCAATGTATCCGGTGTTGCAGGTATCCGTTTTATGCTCGAAGAAGCGAGAAAAGCTGCTCTAAATATATATTTCATGCTGCCATCCTGTGTACCGGCAGTCAGCTTTGAACGATCAGGTGCTACACTAAAAGCAAAAGATTTAAAGCCTCTTTATCAGGAGAAAGAAGTGCTTGGTCTTGCCGAAGTGATGGATTATGTCGCGGTGGAACAAGCGGAAGAAGATATGCTGCAAAAACTGCTTGATGCTCAACATGAACATAAACTCATTGATGGCCATCTAGCAGGATTAACGGACCGATTAATTAATGTGTACCGAACAGCTAATGTCCAAACGGATCATGAGGTGACAACAGCTCAAGAGGCTCTTGAACGTGTCAAAAGAGGCATGTATGTCATGCTGAGAGAAGGCTCTGTTGCTAAAAACGTGAAAAACGTATTACCTGCTGTCAATGAGAAGAATGCAAGACGCTTTTTCTTTTGTACGGATGATAAACATTTAGATGATTTAATGGCTCAAGGAAGTATTGATGAACAAGTACGGATGTCGATACAAGAAGGGTTGGACCCCTTTTTAGCATATCAAATGGGAAGTTTAAACGCAGCGGAGTGCTTCGGTCTCAAAACAAAGGGAGCAATTGCACCAGGCTTTGACGCGGACTTTATGCTCATTTCTGACTTACATGAGGTAGGAATTACAAGCGTCTTTATCGCAGGAGAATTGGTCTCTGAACATGGAGAATATTTGCCAAGTGTCGACAAGATCACGCCAAATTCTTCGCTCATGCAATCGGTACATGCAGTGGACGTTCAAGAGAAAGATCTAACGCTGCCTATAACAGATCATCAAAAGATGAATGTCATTCGCATTATACCGAATCAGCTTGAAACGCAATTAGAACAAATATCTCCTTCTGGAAGCGATGGACAATTTACGAGTGATATTGATCGAGATGTATTAAAAATAGTACTTGTCGAACGCCACAAAGGTCTATCTGAAATTGGGATAGGGGTCGTCAGCGGTTTCGGCTTAAAAGAGGGGGCGATTGCAACAACAGTTGCCCATGACTCGCATAACTTAATTGCCGTTGGAACAAATGATGCTGATATGATCAAAGCCATTGAGACGTTAAAAGAAGCAGGGGGCGGTTTGACCGTTGTAAAAGACGGAAAAGTTCTTCATACGCTTCCATTACCGATTTCCGGTTTATTATCAGATCAATCTGCACATACGGTCAATGAAAGCCTTCATGCACTTCATGATGCTTTAAAGGAAACAGGATTTGTCTTAGACTTTAATCCGTTTTTGACATTATCCTTCTTAGCACTGCCAGTCATTCCTGATGTGAAAATGACAACACAAGGATTGTTTGATGTGAGAAGTTTTCAGCATCTCCCGATTCAATCGTAAAACAATGACTGAACCCGCACGTATCGTACAGATATGCGGGTTTTTTTATTGCGCATAAAAAAGAGACACAGCCAATTGGCTGTGTCTCTTTGTACGTCATTACACTTCCATAATAATCGGTAAGATCATTGGGCGGCGTCTTGTTTTTTCATAAAGGAAAGGAGCAAGAGTGTCAGTAATCTCGTTCTTAATTTCTGACCATTGAGTCGTCTTACGTTCCATTACTTTTTCAAGATGCTTTGAAATGAGATCTTGCGCGTCATTAATGAGGTCTCCAGATTCTCTCATGTAGACAAAACCTCTTGAGATTAAATCAGGACCTGCAGAAATTTTGAATTCTTTCATATCCATGCTGACAACAACAATGACAAGACCTTCTTCTGAAAGAATGCGGCGGTCTCTTAACACGATGTTGCCGATATCACCAATTCCGCTTCCGTCGATATATACGTTACCTGAAGGAATTTTGCCAGCGACACTTGCTTCGTCACCTTTTAGTGCAAGAACTTCACCATTATCCATGATAAAGCAGTTTTCCTCAGGAATTCCGCAATCATTCGCCAGTTTAATATGCGTTTTTTGCATGCGGTATTCACCGTGAATCGGCATGAAGAATTTAGGTTTAATTAAACGGAGCATCAGCTTTTGTTCTTCCTGCCCGCCGTGTCCAGAGGTATGAATATTATTGAGTGAGCCATGAATGACTTCAGCACCAGCACGATAAAGCTGGTTAATGGTACGGCTTACGCTAATATTGTTACCTGGGATCGGTGAAGACGAGAAGACAACAGTGTCTCCAGGGTTAATTGAAATCTGGCGGTGCGTACCGTTGGCAATACGAGAAAGAGCGGCCATCGGTTCGCCCTGACTACCAGTACAAAGAATGGTTACTTTGTTTGCTGGTAGACGGTTGATTTCATTGTGTTCAATGAACGTGTTTTTTGGACATTTAATGTAGCCAAGATCTTGTCCAATATCAATGGCAGACTCCATACTTCGTCCAAACACCGCAACTTTTCGACCGTTGGCAACAGCGGACTCGATCACTTGCTGAAGTCTGTGAATGTTAGATGCAAATGTAGCAAAGATAATACGTCCATCTACTTTTCTGAAGATGTCATCAATGCTTTCACCTACACGTCTTTCGGACATCGTAAATTCTGGAATTTCACTATTTGTACTGTCAGATAGAAGACAAAGAACGCCTTCTTTCCCGATCTCAGCCATTTTCGTTAAATTGGCAGGCTCGCCAACAGGAGTAAAGTCAAACTTGAAATCGCCTGTATGTACGATGTTACCAGGAGGTGTCTTCACGACAATTCCATAAGAATCTGGGATACTGTGTGTCGTTCTAAAGAAAGATACAGCTGTTTTTCTAAATTTGATCGTATCTTCTTCTTCAAAGATGTGAAGTTTGGTCTGTCTTAATAGACCATGCTCTTCCAATTTGTTACGAAGGAGGCCGATTGCGAGTTTGCCTCCGTAAACTGGAATATTCACTTGCTTGAGAAGGTAAGGGATACCGCCGATGTGGTCTTCATGTCCGTGAGTAATAAAAAGACCTTTGATTTTATCTTCGTTTTTAACTAAATACGTATAGTCAGGGATGACGTAATCAATTCCTAGAAGTTCATCTTCAGGGAACTTAATACCAGCATCAATCAAAATGATTTCATCTTGAAATTGAACGCCATACGTGTTTTTACCGATCTCGCCTAATCCGCCGAGCGCAAAAACTGCCGCCTGATCGTTTTTTACAAATTTCATTCCTCTCATAGCTCCAATACTTTAAAATTTTCACTTTCTCGTTCATAGTCTAAAAAAGCACCGTCTACAGGCTGAATGAATTCAATATTGTAGTTATGTTTTTTCAACTTATCGCGTACGTCTCTTTCAGAAACCGCTTCAACGTATAGTGAATCTGTGTGTTCTCTCACAGGTACCTCAGTCGTACTTGCCTGAAAAAATACCTTATATATCATCCAAATCTCTCCTTAAATACCGTATGTTACACTCGCTTATTCTATTATATTAAAAAAACGCGCATAAGAAAAGTCTCAGAGAAAAAAGGACCTTCAGCAAATGTGCGGAAGATCCTTTTAAGCAATCGATTTTTTACGAAGCATGTCCTTCCATTGTCTTCGAATTTTCTTGCGCAGACGACGAAGCATCGCGGATCGCCTCCTTTCGGTATGAGTCTCATTCAGCCATTTGTTCCGTTCTCTCTATATACTTGTATTATATGATGTTTCCACTTAATGTTACATGGTTATATGTGGGAAATGGGCGTTTTAAGAGGAAGTGGTTTCGTCAGTGAAGATCTTTCTGTATGATGAAGGGGAGAGGGTATACATAACAAGAGACAGGAGACGAGATATGAATAAAAAAGTCATCTTCTTTGATATCGACGGTACTTTATATGACCATGATAAAAAAATACCTGAATCAACGAAGCGAGCTGTTCGTTTATTAAAAGAAAAAGGGCATCATCTCTTCATTGCATCTGGCCGTTCGCCTTTTCTCATCCAGCCTATTTTAGAAGAAATAGGGCTTGACTCATTTATTGCTTATAACGGTCAGTATGTCATGTACGAAGGAGAAGTCATTTACGGCAATCCGCTTAAGCAAGAGCTGATGGATAAAATTTATGAAACAGCGGATCAACATGATCATCCGCTTGTTTTCATGGGAGAGAAGACGATGAAGGCATCTGTGCCGAACCATCCATTTATCCATGAAGGGATTGGCACTTTAAAAACAGAGCATCCCGAGCATGATTTGTCATTCTTTAAAGAAAACGTCATTTATCAAATGCTACTATTTTGTAAAGCAGAAGAGGAACATCTATATGAAGCGTTCCGTGAAGAAATTGATCTCGTCAGGTGGCATGAGCTGTCTACTGATGTCCTGCCAAAAGGTGGATCGAAGGCTGAAGGAATTAAACGAGTCATTGAAAGACTTCCGTACGATCAAAAGGACACAATTGCCTTCGGTGACGGGTTGAACGATCGAGAAATGATTTCTTTTGTTGGAACAGGCGTTGCGATGGGGAATGCAGTCAATGAATTAAAAACATTAGCTGACTTTGTCACCAAACCTGTAGATGAGGATGGCATATTCCACGCTGTGACTGAATTAGGCCTTATTGATGAATAAAAAACAAGACCCGCTGATGGACGGGTCTTGTTTTTATGTTATGATCTGCCGATCGCAACCGCGTTGTCTGGCTCGGCGAATGGATGATCTTTTTGAATATGATCATAAAACATAATGCCATTTAAGTGGTCAATTTCATGCTGGAAAACGATGGCCGGAAACCCTTTTAGGCGAATATCAATGTCTTCACCTTCAAGCGTTGTACCTTTCACCCTAATTTTTTCATAGCGCGGGACAAATCCAGGGATGGCTTCATCAACAGATAAACAGCCTTCTCCAGTAGCTAAATAAGCTCTTTTGACTGAATGGCTAACAATGCGAGGATTGAATAATGCATAGCTGTAAAGTTCTCCGCCCTCGTCTTCACAGTGAACAGCGATCATTCGTTTACTGATATTGATTTGCGGAGCTGCTAGGCCAACACCGGGTCTAAGTTCATATTTTTCAGCAATGTCTGCATCCTGACTGTTTTTGACAAATTCAATCATGTCAGCTAATTGCTGTTTTTCTTCTTCTGTTGGCGGGAGTTCGACCGCTTCAGCTGTTTGTCTTAAGACGGGATGCCCGTCTCGTACGATATCATCCATGGTAATCACAAAACTTCACTCCTATTTCCTTTGTATGTAAAGTATATAAAATGATACACAACATATGCAATGAAATAAAGAAGACCGGTCGTATGAGACCGGTCAGAGGCTTATTCAGCCATTAGCAGCAGCCACCGCCGCCTAAGAATGCTGCGCCAACAATGATCAATAGAATGAATAGGACGACGATTAAAGCGAATGTACGTCCACCACCGTAACCGCAACCGTATCCACCACCATAACTTGGATAGCAACAACCGCCGCCGTATCCATAACCGTAACCGCCGTATCCACCATACATACTTCCATGACTATAATTAGACATACTTTTGACCTCCTTTGGAAATACACTCGGCCTCTCATAAGTGAAGGCGAAGCGTGTAATATAAACTATGTATGAATGCACTATTTGTATAGTCATGAGCCTAGAGCATGAAAAAAATCTTCTTTCCCCTCAAAAAACCATCCTCTTTCCTTGTCACAACCGCCCTGAAAAATTATAGTGGTATGTGGAGATGTAAAGGGGGACCTTGTAATTGAAACAGATGAAAAGAAGAATAAAAGCAGGTGCAACTTTAGCGGGGATATGCACCCTCTTGCTTGCGGGCTGCGGAGGTCAAAATCCGCTTTATGAGATGCAAGATGCCATGACAAAAATGAGCGAAAAAGAAGCATCCTTTGAAAAAGAACAAGGCGCACTGCAAAGCTATGAAAAAAAAGAGCAGCAGTTGTATAAAAAAATGATTCAAACAACAAAAGACCACACAAAAACAGTCTCAAACTTGTCTGATCAAGCATTAGCATCGGCAGAAAAGCGTGAAGAACATTTAAAAACAGAAAAAGACAGCATGGATCAATCGAAAAAAGAATTTCAATCTGTAAAGGAATTCGCTGAACAGATAAAAGATGCGGAAGTAAAAGACAAAGCAGAACAAACAGTCAAATCAATTGAAAAAAGATACGCATCGTATGATCAGCTTTACCGTGAGTATCAAAAGGCGCTGAAACAAGACAAGCACTTGTATGAATCCTTAAAAAGAAAAGACTTAGGATACGCTGAGCTGAAATCCAAATTAAAGACAGTGAATCGTTCCTATAGTAAAGTTAGAAAAGAAAGCAAGAAGTTCAATCAATATACAGATCAATTGAACGAATATAAACAAGCTTTATACAAAACAGCTCAGAAAGAATCACAAAACAGCTAAAAACAGTACTTGCATATTTGCTAGCTCTGTTTATCGCTGCTACTCCCAAAGTGCCTGCGTGTCGTTACTCGTTTTTCCAAGATGTCAAACTGAAAAGAAGAGAAAGGGTTAAAATGAAGTTCATTTTAGCCCTTTGTCCATCACGATCAAAAGAGCTGAAAATAGCTCTTTTTTTATTTTTCGACAAAAACAAACATGTGCTATTGTAGTACAGTGATCCACTCTATACTAGTACAGTTTGTGCTGTTGATTAAACAGATTGATACAGGTCACCATAAAAAGTAAAGCGAATACATTTATTTAAATAAAGCCGTTAAATCAATTGACGGACTATTTTTCTTGTTGTAAACTATTCCTTGTTAACAGAAGTTGTATTAGTTTTTTGTGAACTATCGTTAATACAGTTAGAAAAACTCAAAAGCAAGCGATCATCCAATGTTTCGACAATGATCTTTGTGGCTATTATATACAGGAGTCATATGAGCATTTTGGGTTATCCTATATCTGTATGTATAAATGGATTCACGACAAATTGACTGTTAAAAGAAAGGAAGAGGTGACTTTAGAATGGCTGCAAAAACAAAAAAAGCAATTGTTGATAGCAAAAAGCAATTCGATGCCATCAAAAAGCAGTTTGAAACGTTCCAAATTTTAAACGAAAAAGGCGAAGTCGTAAACGAAGCGGCAATGCCAGATCTTTCAGATGACCAATTAAAAGAATTAATGCGCCGTATGGTGTTTACACGTGTATTAGATCAACGTTCAATTTCATTGAACCGTCAAGGACGTCTTGGCTTCTATGCGCCAACAGCTGGACAAGAAGCTTCTCAGCTTGCAACTCACTTTGCACTTGAGAAAGAAGATTTCATTCTTCCAGGATATCGTGATGTACCACAATTAATCTGGCATGGTCTTCCACTAACAAAAGCATTCTTGTTCTCTCGTGGACACTTTGTTGGAAACCAAATGCCTGAAGATGTGAATGCACTTTCTCCGCAAATTATTATCGGTGCACAAATCATTCAAGCTGCTGGTGTAGCTCTTGGTTTGAAAAAGCGCGGTAAAAATGCTGTTGCAATCACTTACACTGGTGATGGTGGAGCTTCACAAGGTGATTTCTACGAAGGTATTAACTTTGCAGGGGCTTACAAAGCGCCAGCGATTTTTGTTGTCCAAAACAACAGATATGCGATCTCTACACCTGTTGAAAAGCAATCTGCTGCACAAACGATTGCACAAAAAGCAGCTGCAGCTGGTATCGTAGGCGTACAAGTTGACGGTATGGATGCATTAGCTGTATATGCAGCGACTGCTGAAGCTCGTGAGCGTGCTGTAAATGGTGAAGGTCCAACATTAATTGAAACTCTTACATTCCGTTACGGCCCACATACAATGGCTGGTGACGATCCAACAAGATATCGTACAAAAGAAGATGAAAATGAGTGGGAGCAAAAAGATCCATTGGTACGCTACCGCAAATTCTTGGAAAACAAAGGCCTTTGGTCTGAAGAAGAAGAGAATAAAGTCATCGAAGATGCAAAAGAACAAATCAAACAAGCAATCAAAGAAGCTGACGAACAGCCTAAGCAGAAAGTCACTGATTTGATTGAAAACATGTACGATGTGAAACCATTTAACTTGGTTGAACAGCTTGAAATCTACAAACAGAAGGAGTCGAAGTAAGCCATGGCGCAAATGACATTGATTCAAGCGATCACTGATGCGTTACGCACAGAACTGAAAAATGACGAAAACGTTCTTGTTTTCGGAGAAGACGTTGGTAAAAACGGCGGCGTATTCCGTGCGACTGAAGGATTGCAAAAAGAGTTTGGTGAGGATCGTGTATTCGATACTCCACTTGCTGAATCTGGTATTGGCGGTCTTGCAATTGGCCTTGGACTACAAGAATTCCGCCCAGTAATGGAAATTCAATTCTTCGGATTCGTTTACGAAGTATTAGATTCTGTTTCTGGACAAATGGCTCGTATGCGTTACCGTTCTGGTGGACGCTGGCATTCTCCAGTGACAATCCGTTCTCCATTTGGCGGAGGAGTTCACACACCTGAGCTTCACGCTGATAGCTTAGAAGGTCTTATTGCACAACAGCCTGGTATCAAGGTTGTTATTCCTTCAACACCTTACGATGCAAAAGGACTTTTAATTTCTGCAATCCGTGACAACGATCCGGTTGTATTCCTTGAGCATATGAAACTTTATCGTTCTTTCCGTCAGGAAGTTCCTGAAGAAGAGTACACAATTGAAATCGGTAAAGCTGACGTGAAACGTGAAGGTTCTGACCTTTCAATCATCACTTACGGTGCAATGGTTCACGAATCACTTAAAGCTGCTGAAGAACTTGAAAAAGAAGGCGTTTCTGCTGAGGTCGTTGACCTTCGTACAGTGAGCCCGCTTGATATTGAAACAATCATCGCTTCTGTTGAAAAAACAGGCCGTGCGATCGTTGTTCAAGAAGCACAAAAACAAGCTGGTATTGCAGCAAACGTAGTAGCTGAAATCAATGATAGAGCAATTCTTAGCCTAGAAGCACCAGTACTTCGTGTAGCTGCACCTGATACTGTATTTGCTTTCTCTCAAGCTGAGAGCGTATGGCTTCCAAACCATAAAGACGTGCTTGAAACAGCTAAGAAAGTTCTTGAATTTTAATTAAATGACAGAGGGGAAAAGAATTTATTTCTCTTCCCCTTTATCAATTACATGACCGTGTAATGTTGACAGAACAAGGGTTTAACATAATCTAGGAGGCGAAAAACAGTGGCATTTGAATTTAAACTTCCGGACATCGGAGAAGGTATCCACGAAGGTGAGATCGTTAAGTGGTTTGTAAAACCAAACGACGAAATCAATGAAGATGACGTTTTAGCAGAGGTACAAAATGATAAAGCAGTTGTAGAAATTCCTTCACCTGTTAAAGGAAAAGTATTAGAATTAAAAGTTGAAGAGGGAACAGTTGCAACTGTAGGACAAACAATCATTACGTTTGATGCACCTGGTTACGAAAATCTTCAATTTAAAGGCAGCGAAGAAGAAGGCGAAGCGAAAACTGAAGCTCAAGTACAAGGTACTGCTGAAGCTGGTAACGAGCCTGAAAAGAAAGAAGTTGCTCAAGAAGAAGCGGCAGCAGCAACTGGTGCTGGCGCACAAGAGCAAGTAGATGCTGATCCTAACAAACGCGTTATTGCTATGCCATCTGTACGTAAATATGCGCGTGAAAAAGGCGTTGAAATTTACAAAGTTGCAGGTACTGGTAAAAATGGCCGCGTGCTAAAAGAAGATATCGACAGCTTCCTTAATGGCGGTTCTGCAGCAACTCAAGAAGCAGCACCTCAAGCAGCTGAAAGTGCGAAAGAAGAAGCGGCTCCAAAAGCGGCAGCAGCTCCAGTTCTAGAAGGAGAATTCCCAGAAACTCGCGAGAAAATGAGCGGAATCCGCAAAGCGATCGCGAAAGCAATGGTGAACTCTAAGCACACAGCTCCACACGTAACATTAATGGATGAAGTTGATGTAACAAACCTTGTTGCACATCGTAAACAATTCAAACAAGTTGCAGCTGATCAAGGAATCAAGTTAACTTACTTGCCTTACGTTGTAAAAGCTCTAACTTCTGCTTTGAAAAAGTACCCAGTACTTAACACTTCTATCGATGATAAAACAGATGAAGTTGTTCAAAAGCATTACTACAACATCGGAATTGCAGCTGATACTGAAAAAGGCTTGCTTGTTCCAGTTGTGAAAAATGCAGATCGCAAAGCGATTTTCGAAGTATCTAACGAAATCAACGAGCTTGCAACAAAAGCACGTGATGGTAAATTGGCTCCAGCTGAAATGAAGGGTGCATCTTGCACAATCACAAACATCGGTTCTGCTGGTGGACAATGGTTTACTCCAGTCATCAACCACCCAGAAGTAGCGATCCTTGGTATTGGCCGTATCGCTGAAAAAGCGGTTGTTCGTGATGGCGAAATCGTTGCAGCTCCAGTCTTAGCTCTTTCCCTAAGCTTTGACCACCGTATGATTGATGGAGCTACTGCGCAAAATGCCCTTAACCACATCAAGCGTTTATTGAATGATCCACAATTAATTTTAATGGAGGCGTAAATTCATGGTAGTAGGAGATTTCCCAATCGAAACAGATACTCTTGTCATCGGTGCAGGTCCTGGTGGATATGTAGCTGCTATTCGTGCTGCACAGCTAGGACAAAAAGTAACAATCGTTGAAAAAGGAACACTTGGCGGCGTATGTCTGAACGTCGGCTGTATCCCTTCAAAAGCATTGATCAATGCTGGACATCGTTTCGAGAATGCAAAGCATTCTGAAGACATGGGTATCAAAGCTGAAAACGTAACAGTTGATTTCACAAAAGTTCAAGAGTGGAAAGCTTCTGTTGTAAACAAATTAACAGGTGGAGTTCAAGGTCTTCTAAAAGGAAATAAAGTAGACATCGTCAAAGGTGAAGCTTATTTCGTAGACAGCAACTCTGTACGTGTCATGGATGAAAATTCAGCGCAGACTTATACATTTAAAAATGCAATTCTTGCAACTGGATCTCGTCCAATCGAATTGCCTACATTTAAATACACAGACCGCGTGATTAACTCAACTGGTGCTTTAGCGCTTAAAGAAGTACCTAAAAAGTTAGTTGTCATCGGTGGTGGATACATCGGTACTGAGCTTGGTACTGCTTATGCGAACTTTGGAACAGAAGTTGTCATCCTTGAAGGTGGAGACGAAATCCTTCCAGGTTTTGAAAAGCAAATGAGCTCATTAGTGAAACGTAACCTGAAGAAAAAAGGAAACGTTGAAATTCACACAAACGCTCTTGCAAAAGGCGTTGAAGAAAAATCTGACGGTGTCACTGTTACTTTCGAAGTAAAAGGTGAAGAAAAAACTGTCGATGCTGACTACGTACTTGTGACTGTTGGTCGTCGTCCAAACACAGATGAGCTTGGTCTTGAGCAAGTTGGTGTTGAACTGACAGACCGCGGAGTTGTCAAAACTGACAAACAATGCCGTACAAGCGTTTCAAACATCTATGCAATTGGTGACATCGTTGATGGACCACCACTTGCACACAAAGCTTCTTACGAAGGTAAAATTGCTGCTGAAGCAATCGCTGGAGAGCCAGCTGAAATTGATTACCTTGGTATCCCTGCTGTTGTATTCTCTGAGCCAGAACTTGCAACTGTTGGATATACTGAAGCAGAAGCAAAAGAAGAAGGAATCGACATCGTTGCAGCGAAATTCCCATTCGCAGCGAACGGACGTGCACTTTCTCTTGATGCAACTGATGGCTTCATGAAGATGATCACTCGTAAAGAGGATGGTCTTGTGATCGGTGCACAAATCGCAGGTGTTGGTGCTTCTGATATGATTTCAGAGCTTAGCCTTGCAATTGAAGCTGGTGTGACAGCTGAAGATATCGCAATGACAATTCACGCTCACCCAACTTTAGGTGAAATCACAATGGAAACGGCTGAAGTAGCAATCGGAAGCCCAATCCATATCGTAAAATAATGAACGTTGAAACCCTCTCCACACGGAGAGGGTTTCAGATTGTTGACAAAGGGCTAAAATGAACTTGATTTTAGCCCTTTGTCTTCTTTTCAGCGTGATAGAAAAACTTTGAAGTCTAGGAAGGACGAGTACTGGCGCGGAGCGAATTTGACATTCGTGAGCACCAGCACGCAGGACTGACAAAGAATGCGAGGGTTTGTCTACACGCTGAAGCCCTCTCCACATGGAGAGGGTTTTTTTATGTATGTGAAACCTCGCTGAAAACGAAAAGCCCTCATGAGCTGAGGGCTTTTTTCATATGGATATATAAGTGCAAAGTCGAACCGTTAATTTGTATTCACTCGATCTAATGCTTGGCATATGGGTGATAAGATATCCTCTTTACTTCGGACATTACCTTCCACCTTCACAATGACCTTTTCATTATTGACAAGTAAAATAGCCGGCAGTTCGTCTACTTCATTTTTCCAGCCTTTACGATCTTCTTTGACAATCATCTTGGACATTTCCTTCGGATATTCATTTTTTAAATCGAGCACTGCGTCATAATAAGGACTTTCTTTATCAAGATTTTCTGCATCAGTAAAAAAGAGAATTCTCGGCTTTTGAATATGACTGACCTGGTCTGTCTGATTCGGTATGATATACGCAAATGAGCATGAACTAAGTACAAAGAGCATAGGGAAAATAATGAGAAGGGTCCTCATAAAATTCAATCTATTCACCTCAAAATCCTTTGGGGTTGTACCAACATTTTTAGGAGCCAGTTCCCTGTTAGTCACTCTAGTGTATCACGTCCTTTTTGACAATTTTCGATTGTTACTCAATTGTTACAGAATTGATATGAAGCAAAATACATTTGAAACGTTTCCTCAATATGTTGAGAAAAAAGCATATTTTTATAAAAAATGATTAAATGTGTCATACAATTAACCGTTGACAACTTAAATGTGACATCATATTATAGAGATATGAAATAGATTAAACGCTTTCAAACTTTGAGTAAAGAAAAGGGGAATGTACAAGTGGGTACAATTATTTGTCAAGATTGCAATGAAACCATTGATCAATTTGAAAATGAAAAAGTGACAACACTTTATGGAACATGTGGTCACTGTCATTGCTGTGATGAAGCCTCTGAATAAATAAAAAAGCATGCAGCTCCAATTGGGGCTGCATGTTTCGTTTTTATAAAATGGCTTTTTGTTCTTTAATGACACGAATCATATTTAGTGTGGAATCTTCAGGTCCTTGAACAGGAAGACCGATTTCGATATTTTTAAAGATATAGGAGATATTTTCTTCTGTGATGATTTCTCCTGGTATAAAAATAGGAATACCAGGCGGATAAACCATGACAAATTCTGCAATGATTCGGCCAGCCGCTTCTTTAAATGGAATGACTTCCGTTGTTGCGTAAAAAGCGTCACGCGGCGTCATCGCAAGCGAAGGGATCTCAGGCAGTAACACTTCTGTTACGGCTTGTTTTCCGCCTTGACGTGCAGAGGTGGCCGCAATTTCCTTCATAGCCGTTACAAGCGTATCAATCGTCTCATCACAATCGCCAGGCGTCACGATACATAAAATATTGTATAGGTCAGAGAGCTCTACTTCAATTCGGTAGCTTTCTCTTAGCCATTTCTCCACATCATGGCCATTGAGTCCAAGGTCTTTAATGGAGATGATTAATTTTGTTGGGTCATAATCGTAAGTAGAAGGTGAACCGAGAATTTCTTGACCAATACAAGTAATGCCTTCAATTTCGTTTAAACGAGTTCTTGCTGATTCAGCTAATCGAATGGCTTCATCTGCAAGTGCCTTTCCTTCAGTCGCTAATCGCTTTCTAGCGACATCCAGGGAGGCTAAAAGCAAATAAGAAGTAGACGTAGTTGTCAGCATGCTTAAAATAGATTGTACTCGATCCTTTGAAACAAGCCCTTCTTTTATATTTAAAATCGAGCTTTGGGTGAGAGAGCCACCAAGTTTATGCACACTTGTTGCTGCCATATCAGCTCCCGCCTGCATCGCAGACAGTGGAAGCTCATCGTGAAAATGAATATGCACACCATGTGCCTCATCTACAAGAACAGGTACGTCATATGAATGAGCAATCTCTACAATGGTTTTTAAATCAGCTGAAATACCAAAATACGTTGGGTTAATCACAAGCAGCCCTTTCGCATCTGGATGTTTAGTCAGCGCTTTTTTAGCTGACTCTGGCGTGATGCCATGAGAGATGCCAAGTTCTTTGTCAATTTCCGGGTGAATAAAAACAGGTACTGCACCAGAAAATACAATAGCAGACATAATCGACTTATGGACATTACGTGGAACAATAATTTTGTCTCCAGGGCCACAGACGGTCATCACCATTGTCATGATCGCGCCGCTTGTTCCTTGTATAGAGAAAAACGTATGGTCGGCACCAAATGCTTCTGCTGCAAGCTCCTGTGCTTCTTTGATCATTCCTCGAGGCGAATGTAAATCATCAAGAGGTTCTATATTAATAAGGTCAATGCTTAATGCATTGTCTCCAATGAATGCTCTAAATTCAGGATCCATTCCGGCTCCTTTTTTATGGCCTGGAATGTGAAATTGGACTGGATTGGTTGAAGCGTGTTTTTTTAGTCCAGTGTATAAGGGTGTATCATGTTGTGACAATTGCTTTCCCACCTTCATCGAAATACCTGCTATTATTATCCCAATAACAGCAGATTTCATTGCATAAAACAAAAGAATTATATTATGAACTGATCGGAATGTAAAGCATAAAATCAATCGGATTCTGATCAAACAGATGCTATAATAAAAGTTCAAATAAGAAATGTGGATTAAAGTGAGGGACAAGTAAATGGAATATCAATATCCAATGGACGTCGACTGGACAACTGAAGAAAAGATGGCGGTCATTTCATTTTTTCAAGCCGTTGAAAAAGCCTATGAAACAGGAATTGCGAAACAAGCATTACTAGAGGCTTATAAACGATTTAAAGAAGTTGTACCATCAAAAGCAGAAGAAAAGACGCATTGTGCGGCGTTTGAAAAGGGAAGTGGGTATTCCCCTTATCGCACAGTAAAAAGTGCAAGAGAGGCTGAAGAAACAGCTATGATACGGATGTGAAAAACGAGCCAACATAGGCTCGTTTTTTTATACAGATTCTTTTTGTGTAAAGCGGTATAGATAAGTTACTGTGCGGAAGGCATCTTCAATTTTCGATAAGAATTCTTCATTATTCATTTGAACAACTTCTTCTCTAGGAAGCTGGATGCCGCAAAGGAGTTCGGCCTTTTTGACTGTTTGAACACGTTCAAATAGTGTTCTCAGCTGTTCAGCATCAAGTTCGCTGTGGCGGAGGACGTCCGGTTTCATATGATCCTTAGACCAAACAAAGTTTTGCGGTATTTTCTTTTGGATCGTGTTCAGCTCTTTTTCGAATAGTTGCCCATATTCACCTTTCACTGGAGATTCATAAATGAGCGCAAACCATACAAATACATGAGTTTTCCAAAGCCCAATTTGAAAATGAGGGAGCTTTTTATACCCACGCTTACTGTTAGCGAAAGCCACCCAAGTGTCATTTGGCGGGTTGACTGATCTTCTTGCATGTTTTGCCACGTGGACAAACATTTCGTCACCTGTAATAGAAGAAAGAAGCGGTGCAAAATGTTCACCAAGTGCTTCAAGCTTTGGACGGACTCTCTCTTTTAATACGGTCATACGTTCATCTAAACCGTCTACTGTGAATGTTTCAAAATCTTCATCTCTAAAACGCATTTCACTCATGTTATGCCTCCTGTATCTTTTCGCTGATCATATTTTATCATAGCTTGGGTCAAGCTCAAAAAAAGATGCACTTTAAAGAGAAAGATAGCAGGGATCTTGGTTCGGCGTTTAAAAACTTCGATTTTGTGGTACATAACAAATAGGTAAAAACACAATTTTCAGAATGTCGTTGCGGTTATGCGATCGCTTCATACGATATAAGCAAGAACCATTTCTCTTATCGATTGTATTTTTATCAATGAAAACTGACAAGGAATGAATCATTCTCTGGAAGGGGCGTTGACCAGTGAAGCAAATCGTGAAGCATGGGTATAGACAAGAGAAGAAGAATCGCATCGCTGTGTGGAGATTAGAGGTTGATTATGAGCTTTCTACGCTTCATGAAGCCATCGAGCAAAAAGATGATATCCAGGTAGAACGCAGCAAACGAAAGCTTGAGCGCCTAAGAAAAGAATGGGAGCAGCTTCAAGGGTAAAACAAGGTGAGGTAAAAACGAACCAATTCATCGGTTCGTTTTTGTATGAAGCTGCTTTTTTCTTGCTTTTACGTACATAATATCAGTATGCTAATACAAATAGGTACTACATAGAAAAGAGGTTTACAGTCCGATGACAAACTGGGTGGAAATTGACCGACTTGCAAAGCTTTGGGTAAAAGAAGCGGGTAGCCGCATTAAAGCATCCATGCAGGAAGGTCTATCAATTGAAACAAAATCAAATCCAAATGATCTTGTCACAAACATCGATAAAGAAACAGAACGTTTCTTCATTGAAAAGATACAGTCGACATTTTCAGATCATCATATTTTAGGAGAAGAGGGCCAAGGGGAAGAAGTGACCTCTCTAGACGGGATAGTATGGATCATTGATCCAATTGATGGCACCATGAACTTTATCCATCAAAAACGAAATTTTGCCATTTCAATTGGGATATTTGAACATGGTGTAGGGAAAATCGGTCTTATTTATGACGTCATCCATGACGAGCTCTATCATGCAGTCAAAGGAGAAGGGGCGTATATGAACGATACCTTACTCCCGCCTTTAAAAGATGTTGCCATTGAAAAAGCCATTGTCGGCATTAACCCAACATGGGCGATTGAAAGCCCCCATTTTGACGCTAAGCCGTTTGCCCGTCTCGTACGCGATGTGAGAGGAACACGAACGATTGGGTCAGCTGCACTTGAACTAGCTTATATTGCAAGCGGAAGAAGCGACGCATATGTCACGTTAAGGTTAGCGCCTTGGGATTATGCGGCTGGATGTGTGTTACTTGATGAAGTAGGCGCTGTTTACTCGAATATTCACGGCGAACGCTTGACATTTCTAGAGAAAAATAGCATTGTTGCTGGAAATCGATCCATCTGTGAAAAAATCTTGCATGATTACATAAAAGGAAGCGGAAATAAAAAATAAACAACATCACTTCATGAGAATGAAGTGATTTTTTGTATTTGATGAAACTTTTTGACAAGTCAAATGTCTATACGAACGAGGCCTTAATTTGAAGTAAAGGATTGTGTAGCGATGTTTGATTTGTTTAGTGATTTATCCCTCCATTTTGAAAGGTTTTTTATTTTAAATGAGTACAGTATCCACATGATTCAATGGTGTGTGCTTGGACTATTTGTCCTTTTTATTACACTTCCCATATGGAAAGAAAAGAAGAGTAGTTATGTATTTTATGCTGGAATCATATTAAGAGTAGTTCTGCTAGGGAGTATGACACTTGAGATGATCCACCAAGTGCTAGCTAGACAGTATACGATCGAAACATTTGAAGTGCTGACAGACTTCATGCAATTTCTCATCTATGGTTATGTCTTGCTTGCATCACTTTTTTATGTGATTTCTCTTCCTTATTTAAAAAATAGGGGCATGTTTTTTGCGTTTGATTTATCTGTGTTACTTCTGCCTTTATGTCAAACGGTATTTATTGTGTTAGTTGAAAGCAAAAAGTTCTTTCTCAGCGGTGATACGGAGCTGGTATGGAGAAATTTGATGACCATTGTGCTTATGATTGGCTTTGCCGCTTTGGTACTTTACCTATTCTTTCGTTTGTTTTGGCATCAGAAGTGGAAAGAATTGCTGTTTTTCTATGGCCTGATTTTCGCTGCGCTGCTGTATATTTTTTATCCTTCTATCTCGAAGCATGAGCTGCAATCTTCGTTTAAATCCATTGTGATTTTAGTAGCGGCCGCAGGAAGCTTTATGACATTACATTCGTTATGTGCGTTACTACAAAACAAGGTGAAGTTGAGACAGTGGGGTGCTTGGGGAATTGTCGTCTTTTTTATGCTGATGCTGAACCCGATCTTAAATCTTCCACATATCATGTTTCAATTTACTAAAACGGAACTGACAGATACTTTCTCAGAAGAATATCGCCCTTTATCTGAAGCAAGTGCAAAAGCATTCGCTTCAAAGTTTGTACCAGCGGACACTACATTATATTCAACGACTATTAAACAGCCGATCTCTGATAACTACGTGTTTGCAGCCGATCAGTATGAAGTGAATGTTTCTGCGTTTACAGGTGAATTAAACAGCTATTTTTATCATGGTCGCGCAAAGGGTCAGCATTTGACCGATAAAGAATATAGGGAAAAAACCATTGAATTTTTTGAAAGGAGCGGCCGATCCGTTGATCTAGACCGCATTCATGTAGTGGTTGAAAAAGAAGACGGGGAGACAAGCGTTCTTCTTTTGCCAAAAATGTCTCAGAATAAAGATGAGAGCTTAGCGTTTGCCACCTGGAAAAAAGAGACGCTTCGACAAGCGCAATATGGGAACGCCATCTTTCAATTGAAGGATGTAGACGGGATCAATTTAACAAACAAAGAAATGAAAACGAAAATTAATCGTATTTATAAAAAGTTAAATTTACAGCCACCAGCTTACCAGATCACAGACGTTGATGCTTTTTATTTTGAATGGCAGCATGAAGTGGCGGTAAAGACAGCCGATCAATCTGAATTTCTGTTTAATGGTTCAACGAAAGAATTGCTGAAAATACAGCTATCAAAAGCGATTCTTCAACAGAAAAAAGGAAATATCAGTGACGAAGATTTGTTGGAATTGATAGGGGAACAGTCAAAAGACGTGAAGATAGAAACAGGAACTCGTGAACACAAACAATATACTTTTCACGGATCATCAAATTTACTTCATGTGACGAGAAATGCCGATGGAATTGAGTTGAATTGGCAATCAGACTCTTCTTTACCGCATACGGTATCGAATCAAGAACGTGATGAAGTCTATCAGCAAGTTCTCAAAAAGTATGAACCTTATGCCATCTATAAAAAACAAATCAAGCCGGTGAGAATGATCGACAAAGACGGGAAAATGAGCATTTCGTGGTTTGTGATCATTCAAACCTTCGGATCGAATGAGCGGAAAATATATGAAGTAAATGGACGAACAAAAGAGGTGCAACGTTTTGAGAGATAAAGAAAAACAAGCCATCTTTCAAGACTTATATGAATTGTATCAGGAAGGGGAGCTTGGAGAAGAGGCTTCTAACTGGATGAAGACGCATGAAAAGCAGTTTCAGCATTCTGTTAAGGGAAACGAGTTTGCTCCTGTCCACACTGAGGATCAGAGCGATTATCTCGAATTAAAACGCATGAAGTGGTTTATTTCTTCGTTATACTTCTTTTTTATCGTTTTATCAATTTGGATGACTGTGTGGTTTTATTTTTGATGTCTAGACCGACCAATCAAATTGAAAAAATATATGAAGAATATTTTCAGGAAATCACCAAATATTTATATCGCAGAACGGGAAATGTCGAAACAGCCAAGGATCTTGCGCAGGATGTATTTATCAAGGCACTGCATGGATTATCCTCTTTTAAAGGACATTCAAGCATTAAAACATGGCTTTACACCATTGCTTATCATACATTTGTCAACGACTATCGCCGAAAAGTAAAACGAACTTTTACGGATGTAGAAAAAGCTGACTTTTTAGAGCAGCAGATATTCATGACACCTGAAGATCATTTAGAAACTCAAGCGGATATTCAAAGGCTGTGGAGCCATATCAATCAATTGAAGGATTCTTACCGAGAAGTCCTCATTTTAAGAGATATTCAGGAATTATCGTATGAAGAAGTAGCGGAAATTTTGAATTGGACTTTATCTAAAGTAAAGACAACCCTTCATCGAGCAAGATTAGAGCTGAAACGAAAGCTACATTGTGAGGAGTTCAACAAATGAACTGTTATTTGATTGAAGAACTATTACCACTTTATATAGAAGGGGACACGAGTGAAGAAACAAATCAATTAGTGAATGAGCACTTACGTTCATGCAAAAAATGCCTTCATCTATATGAAGAAATGAAAGAACCAGTCTCTATTGCAAAGTCAACAGATTTCATACCGTTCATAGATGAAAAAGAAGAAAAAAGAAAGTTTGAAATGCGCTACTATGGAAAACTGTTATTACGGGCAAGTATCGTTTTTAGTATCGTCTATCTCATCATGCTCTTGATCTATTGGATATAAGAAAGAACCCCCATCTGGATGAACCGGATGGGGGTTTTTGAGCTTAGTTCAATTTTTCTTTAGCAATTTGAACTGCATCATAGAATGTTTTTAATTGCTCTTGAGGAATTTTCTTAAGCAATTGGTTGAAAACAAGTAATTCAGTAGAGCTGAATCCAAGACCTTTAGCGATTTTAGAATCAATTACAACGTTTCCTTTTTTGTCTAGAACAAGTGCATCACCAGCAAGATCAGCAATTCTGATCACTGATTTGAAAAGCTTTTCGAATTTAGTTGCTTCTTCTTTAGTAAGACCAAGTTCAACAGCTTTTTCTGCATCAAAAACTAATTTTCCTTTTTCGTTTTTAGTGATGCTTTCACTGAAAACGATTGTAAGAACAGCTGCGCGATCTAAGAATTTCTCAGCAGTCGCCGCTTCTTCTTCAGTAAGACCGAGCTCAACAGCTTTTTTCACATCAAATGTGTAGCTGTTGTCTTCCTCAACAAATGAATTGATGAGAATGTTGATAACACGCTCGTTTTTCTCCAATAATTCTTTAATAATTTGTTGCTGCTCAAAAGGAATCCCTTTGAAAGTTGCAGCGCTTGCTTGCCCAGGAGCTACTGTTGTGAAAGTAAAAATGATAGCTAAAGCGAAAAATACAACAGAGCTGAGCGATTTGCTCAAAAACTTCTTCATGCTTCTTTTCTCTCCCTTTTCTGTTAAATTTTGTTGCAAGAACAGCATACCATGAGAAACTTTGTGGAAGAATAGGAAAAATGTAACTTTGTGTTTGATTTTGGAGAACTATAAAAGTTCTTGTCGAAAAATGGAGGAGTTCAGATTGCTTAGATTTGCCAACACTATATGAAATTTTTAGTTGAATCATTAGTGTTACATAGGTGGTTGGTCTTGTTTTTACCCAAAATAAAAGCCTTCTACATGTAAAATGTAAAAGGCTTTTCATAAATTTTATGATTGTACGTTTAATTTTCGTTTTAATGTAAATCCTGTACCCATGAAAATCATGGCGAACACAATACTTAGACAAATACCCAGCACGTTTTTTTCTGCAAGAGTTACCCCAATAAACGCCATACTGACAACCGCAAGTAATGCACATAATAATAGAAGCCATTTGATTTGTTTCATTTGTCTCCATCCCTTTTTTTAGAGTTAATATAAGTTTACAGAAAAACGATCGGCATTTAAAGGGGATTGTGATATAATATGAAAGTTATCTAATTATTTTAGGAGATGAAAATGTGAAACTTCGAAAAGACCTTCGCAACATCGCAATTATTGCCCACGTTGACCATGGTAAAACGACGCTTGTTGACCAATTGCTCCATCAAGCTGGTACTTTCCGTGCGAATGAAAATATCGCTGAGAGAGCCATGGATTCAAATGATTTAGAGCGAGAGCGCGGTATTACGATCTTAGCTAAAAATACTGCGATCCATTATAAAGATACACGCATTAATATTTTAGATACACCAGGACACGCCGATTTCGGTGGTGAAGTTGAGCGTATCATGAAAATGGTAGATGGTGTACTTCTCGTTGTGGATGCATATGAAGGTTGTATGCCTCAAACACGATTCGTGCTAAAAAAAGCACTTGAGCAAAACTTAACACCAATTGTTGTTGTCAATAAAATTGACCGTGACTTTGCTCGTCCAGCTGAAGTAGTCGATGAAGTCATTGACTTGTTCATTGAATTGGATGCAACAGAAGAACAGCTTGAATTCCCAGTTGTATATGCATCAGCAATCAATGGTACAGCAAGTAACGATGCTAGTAAGCAAGATGAAAACATGGAATCGTTGTTTGAAGCGATTGTCAACCATATCCCATGCCCAGTCGACAACCATGAAGAGCCGCTTCAATTCCAAGTGGCGCTACTTGATTACAATGATTATGTTGGAAGAATTGGAATTGGCCGTGTATTTAGAGGAACGATGCAAGTAGGACAGCAAGTTGCTCTAATGAAAGTGGATGGCAGTGTAAAACAATTCCGCGTGACGAAGATTTTTGGTTTCCAAGGGTTAAAACGAGTGGAAATCAATGAAGCGAAAGCTGGAGATCTTGTCGCAGTATCTGGTATGGAAGACATCAACGTAGGTGAAACAGTCTGCCCGGTAGAACACCAAGAGGCTTTGCCGATCCTGCGTATTGATGAGCCGACACTTCAAATGACATTTGTTGTGAATAACAGCCCATTTGCAGGACGTGAAGGAAAATACGTGACATCACGTAAAATTGAAGAGCGTTTAGAACAGCAGCTTCAAACAGACGTAAGTCTTCGTGTAGATCCAACGGATTCACCTGATGCTTGGGTCGTATCAGGACGCGGTGAGCTTCACTTATCCATTCTGATTGAGAATATGAGACGTGAAGGATTTGAACTGCAAGTATCGAAGCCAGAAGTTATTGTAAAAGAAGTTGACGGTGTTCGATGTGAGCCTGTTGAGCGCGTTCAAATTGATGTACCAGAAGAGCACACTGGCTCTATCATGGAATCAATGGGCGCAAGAAAAGGTGAAATGATTGACATGATCAATAATGGTAATGGTCAAGTTCGCCTGATCTTTACAGTGCCATCACGTGGTTTAATCGGATATACAACTGAATTTCTTTCATTAACTCGTGGTTTTGGTATTTTGAACCATACGTTTGACAGCTACCAGCCGATGCAGTCTGGTCAAGTTGGCGGACGCCGTCAAGGTGTACTTGTTTCAATGGAAACAGGTAAAGCAACTGCTTACGGAATCCAAGGCGTTGAAGAGCGCGGTGTGATTTTCGTTGAGCCGGGTGTTGAAGTATACCAAGGAATGATTGTTGGTGAGCATAACCGTGAAAACGATCTTGTTGTCAACGTGAGCCGTATGAAACAACAAACAAACGTACGTTCAGCGACGAAAGATCAAACGGTGAGCATGAAAAAACCACGTATTATGTCACTTGAGGAATCTCTTGAGTACTTAAATGAAGACGAATACTGTGAGGTTACACCGGAATCTATCCGTTTAAGAAAGAAAATTTTAGATAAAAACGAACGTGAGAAAGCAGCGAAGAAGAAAAAGCTAGCAGGATTATCTTAATTCCATGAAGAATTAAAAGGATAGAACCCTGAAAGATAAGGGGAGGGAATCTTTTTGAATGATCAGGAAGTAAGTGAGAATCTATCCTTTTTCGCGATGCTGTTTCGTGTCGATGAAAATCCGCAAACAGGGATGTGGCTCTTATATGGCACCATCCTTGTTTTAGCGATTATTGTTTTTAAACTCGGCTTTGCTAGACGTTTACCGATTTTAAAAGCACTTGTCATTTATTTGTTTTTGATTTTTGGTTGCACGTTTCTCACATTTCTAGGTATCTTCTTGCCAGTCGCAGAAGGCCTGGTTGTGGCAGCTGTCATTTTGATTATTTATAAAATACGACTGCATCGTGCGAAAAAAGAAGGAACAGTGAGTACGTAAAAAAGACCTGAACTTGTGTCAGGTCTTTTTTATGTCTTCTGTTCTTTTTTTCCTTTTTTCTTCTTTTTCTCTTTCGTCGCAGGATCTTGATAAAGAGAGAATCTGCCAGTTTTGATGCGTGCCTCTGTCTTTACTTTAATTCTTTCCTGGCAGTCATCGCACATATATGTATGAATCGGTCGATTTCTTAACCGTTTAGCAACAAGTGTATCATCATTAATGGTTTCAAGCTTTTCACATAATGAGCACTTCACTCTCATCATTTTCACCTCACTTTGGTCATGCCTTCATTATAGCATGTTTTTTGAGCCACTTAAAATCAGCATAAAAAAGGCTTATATCACAAGAGATATAAGCCGCAGCGTGTAGACAAACCCTCACATTCGGTGTCAGTCCTGCGCTTCGGTGCTCACGAATGTCAAATTCGCTCCGCGCCGATGCTCGTCCTTCCTAGGGCTGCAAAGGTTTTCTATCACGCTGAAAAGAAGACAAAGAGCCAAAATAAAGTTCATTTTAGCCCTTTGTCAACAATCTGATGCTTATATCACAATAGATATAAGCCGTTCTCATTATTTCTTCTGATTCATATGATGGTTTGATTGATCATTTTGGTTTTTTTCTAATTGCTTTTGATCTTGTTGTTTGAGCTGATGATTCGGATCATTTGTCGGATCTATTTCGTTACGGTCGATTTCATTTCGAGGCATTTCTGGCATAACACGGCCCACAATAGCTGCTAATTCGTCCATAATTCCGCTTACTGGCCTGCCAGCTTGTATTTCTTTGCCCATTTCCTTTAAACGGCTCACTGTATCTGGATCAGCGACGACAACAGCATTCGCACCTTCTGGGTCATTTTTCAGTGCTTTGGCGACTGAATATTTAATGGTTTCAACTTTGCTTCTATCTAAATCATCTTTTACATCAATGCCGACGACAGCATACTTGCCGATGACGATCGCTGTTGCGTCATTTACATCTGCTACATGCTCAGTCACATTCACTAGGTGCTTTGCCACATCTGTTGATGGGCGGGCTTTTTCAGTGTTTTTCTTGGATGAGTCTGATACTCTTACTAAATGCTTGTTTCCGTCTTGATGTTCTTGTGCCAAAGGCTTCTCTTGATGCTGGCAAGCGCCTAATAAAAGAATGGTTTGAACCATGAATAACGTCAAAAATAGTCGCATGTGTATTCCCTCCTTCACAAACTGCATGATTTATTTTATTGTTGAATTAACCTTCTAACTTTATTCATGAAAACATATATTTTAACAATCGTTTTTGGAAAGACAAGGATGAATGAAACCCCGATCAGGAGGCGAAGGACCTGAGTAAAATTTATGTATTAGACACAAATGTGTTATTACAGGATCCGAATTCAATCTTTTCATTTGAAGACAACGAGGTCGTGATTCCGGCCGTTGTGTTAGAAGAAGTAGACTCGAAAAAAAGATATATGGACGAGGTTGGGCAAAATGCACGACGTGTCTCACGTTTAATCGACGGGTTGAGATCGAAAGGGAAACTGCATGAAAAAATTACGCTGGAGTCAAAAGGAACGCTGCGTATTGAGCTGAATCATCGCTCTTTCCATGAACTTCAAGAAATTTTCATCGAAAAAACAAACGATAACCGGATTTTGGCTGTTGCGAAGAATTTGAGCTTAGAGGAAGAAACAAAACCGGATGGCCGGCCTGTCATTTTGGTCAGCAAAGATGTCCTAGTGCGAGTAAAGGCGGATGCCATTGGTCTGCAAGCAGAGGATTTCTTAAGCGATCGAGTGCTACAAAATGAAGACATTGATAACGGCTATCACGAGCTCTATATTCCGACTGAGCAGCTGAATACATTTTATAAGCAAAATCAGTTACCGATAAAAGACGTCACCCAGGCGCCATTAAATCCTCATCAATTTGTTATTATGAAGGGAAATGAGGGTGGTTCTGCTTTGGGGATGCTTGATCAAAAAGCAGAGCATGTGAAACGGCTTATTTATGACCAAGAACATATTTGGGGAATTCGCCCAAAAAATGTCCAGCAAACGATGGCGCTTGAGTTACTTTTACGCCGCGATATTCCGCTTGTGACACTTATCGGAAAAGCGGGAACAGGAAAGACACTGCTTGCACTTGCTGCTGGATTAATGCAGACAGAGGACCTCGGCATGTTTAAAAAGCTCATCGTGGCCCGCTCCATTGTTCCTGTTGGTAAGGACTTAGGGTATTTGCCAGGCGAAAAAGAAGAGAAGCTCAGACCGTGGATGCAGCCGATTTATGACAACCTAGAATTTTTATTTAACACAAAAAAACCTGGTGAACTCGATGCGATACTAGCGGGCATCGGTTCAATTCAAGTGGAAGCTTTAACGTATATTCGCGGGAGAAGTATCCCTGATCAATTTATCATTATCGATGAGGCGCAAAATTTAACAAAACACGAAGTGAAAACATTATTAACGCGGGTTGGTGAGGGAAGTAAAATTGTGCTGATGGGAGACCCAGAGCAGATTGATCACCCTTATTTAGACAGCTTAAATAATGGGCTCACATATGTCATTGAGCGTTTCAAAGGGCAGCAAATATCTGGACATGTCAAGCTTGTCAAAGGAGAAAGGTCTGGACTTGCACAGCTTGCAGCTGATTTATTATAGTCCAGACCCGTCATCTTATGTAATGATTAACTCTTTGACGCCTTTAATCGGCTGAGTGATGTTGGACTGATCCTCGAAATATACGTGGATTGGTCCTTCTTCTGTTATAGGCTTTCCATTTTGGCTGAAATGGGCAATGCTATCCATCGCCTTAGAGAGCGGAACAGCAATTGTTTCTGTTTCTGTGACAAATTCACACGTCTCCGCTTGTTCGAGCGGTTCTGCATTTTTTATCATGTCGCCAAGTTTCATCCCGAAGCTGCCTGTGACAAGTCTTTCTTTTTCGTACTTTTTCTCTGTTTTTAATGTGGGTGGAAGTGTTTGACCTTCTCTTATGACCCGCTCTTGATCGAGTTCCTGATCTAGCTGCTGCTCTTCATTTGCTGCACTTTTCTCAAAAAATGAATCCATTAAAAATTTACGGTCATCAAAAATCCATACACTCGGATCAATGGTGATCTTGTATTGTACGTTCCCCTTGATTTGAATAATGCTCATGTTCAAGACAACCCCTTTCCAACATAAATTATAGAAGTTTTCGCCCGCTTTGTCACTTTCATAAACATGCACCTCCTTGTACACACTACGATTAGACGAAAAATAGGGAGGATTTTGGGCATGGCATGTCGTGACAATGAAGAGCTTCAGCGATTTGTAGAAGAGGCAAAAAAGGTGGCCAAAAATGGAAAGGTAGCATCCTATATTCCGGCACTCGGTAAAGCGGATCAATCGGATTTATCTGTCGCTGTTTATCATGTGAGTAATACGTGCCACTCAGCAGGGGATGTTGATAAACGATTTACCCTGCAAAGTATTTCAAAAGTATTAGCCCTGGCGCTCGTGCTCTCAGAAGAAGGACCGAAAAAAGTGTTTCAATATGTTGGACAAGAACCGACTGGCGACCCGTTTAATTCGATGATTAAACTAGAGACAGCAAGCCCCAATAAGCCGCTTAACCCAATGATTAATGCAGGAGCGCTTGCCGTTACAAGTTTAATAAGAGGGGCAACGCCGCAAGATCAGCTGAACCGGCTGCTTGGTTTTATTAGAGAGCTTGCCAATGACACCACCATTACATATTGCAAAGAAACCGCTGCATCCGAATTTGAAACATCAATGATTAACCGCGCAATGTGCTATTATATGAAGCAATATCATATCATTAAAGGGAATGTAGAAGAGGTGATG
Source organism: Bacillus sp. iso_77 (assembly GCF_056173625.1). Taxonomy (NCBI): domain Bacteria; kingdom Bacillati; phylum Bacillota; class Bacilli; order Caryophanales; family Bacillaceae; genus Bacillus; species Bacillus sp. iso_77. Next base: position 1,398,804 of record NZ_CM149683.1, read on the forward strand.
GATGTCTATACGAAGCAGTGCGCCGTCATGATGAATAGCCTGGATTTGGCGAAGATCGCGTGTGTTTTTTCATTAGATGGCAGGCATCCAGAGACAGGAAAGCAAATCCTTTCGAAAGATGTTGCTAGAATTTGTAAAACGTTTATGGTCACATGCGGTATGTACAATGCGAGCGGGGAATTTGCGATCAATATCGGAATCCCTGCTAAAAGTGGTGTTTCAGGCGGAATTATGGGGGCGGCGCCATACGACTTTGGGATAGGTATATTCGGGCCTGCTTTGGATGAAAAAGGGAATAGTATTGCGGGTATTAAGCTGCTTGAGCTCATGAGTGAAAAATATGAGATGAGTATCTTTTAATGACGAATGGCTTCTTTTTATTTTTACAGAGCGAACTGTACAAATCTGCTTGCAATTTTGGGCGTTTCGCTTTATGATAAATAGAAGAATTAGGTACTCGCCTGGGGAACGGAGGGATACTTTTGGCGTCAGAAATTTTAGTCGATCATCGGCAAAAAGCACTGGCTTTATTAAAATTGGATGCAGATAAAATTTTAAAATTGATCCAAGTGCAAATGGACAACTTAACGATGCCGCAATGTCCTCTTTATGAAGAGGTTTTAGATACTCAAATGTTCGGATTATCGAGAGAAATTGATTTCGCTGTCCGGCTTGGATTAGTTGATCAACATGAAGGCAAAAAACTACTCGATAAACTTGAGAGAGAACTATCCGCACTTCATGATGCGTTCACAAAAAAATAATGATTGAAAACTCAAACTTCCACAACATAAGTTTGAGTTTTTTTGTCCGCCTTTTTATTTTGATTGATGCCAAACGGACTTGATTGTCTCATGAAAGACGAACAATATAAAGAGGTAAAACGGGATCAAACGGAGAAAATGTAGTAGAATAAGAACAGCTAAGAGAAGAGAATATCAAGCAGTAGAAATAGACGTTAGGAAGAGGATTATATGTTAAAGAGAATGCTAAAATCGTATGACTACTCATTATTGTTCGCCATTATATTAATTAGCGCATTCGGCTTGGTGATGGTGTATAGCTCAAGTATGATTACATCTGTGATCAGATATGATGCTGCGCCAGATAATTTTTTCAAGAAACAGCTTTTATTTATGATTGTCGGGGCGGTCATCTTGATTTTTACAGCCCTCATTCCGTATCAGCTGCTCTTAAATAAAAGATTCCAAATTGTGATGCTTTTGCTATCTGTGTTTTCTCTCATCTATGTGTACTTTGGCGGTCACATTGCAGGGAATGCTAGAAGCTGGATCAAATTTGGGCCTTTTAGTCTTCAGCCAGCGGAATTCGTGAAGATCGTTGTCATCATTTATCTTGCTGCTGTCTATGCAAAGAAGCAGCACTATATTGACCATATTTTAAGAGGGGTTACACCTCCAATTGTGGTTGTCTCCATCCTATGCGGATTTATTATTTTGCAGCCAGACTATGGGACAGCTTTTATCATTGGTATGATTGCCCTTGCGATGATTTTATGCTCAGGGTTTAGCGGTAAAACGCTGGCCAAGCTGCTCGCTTTATTTAGTGCGGTGATGGTTGTTGTGACACCGTTTATTATTCTTTTTTGGGATAAAATTTTCACGCAGAATCGTCTTGGACGTTTTGAGAGTTTCCAAGATCCATTTAAAGACGCAGGCGCTTCTGGGCATCAATTGATTAATTCATATTATGCGATTGGATCAGGCGGCTTTTTTGGGCTTGGTCTTGGAGAGAGTGTACAAAAGTATGGATACCTTCCAGAACCGCATACAGATTTTATCATGGCAATTATCTCGGAAGAGCTTGGTTTTTTCGGTGTATTTTTTGTCCTTGCTCTCCTTGGCTTTATTGTCGTGAAAGGTTTTTACATTGCGAGAAAGTGTGAAGATCCGTTTGGAAGTTTGCTTGCAATAGGAATTTCTTCAATGATTGCCATCCAAACGTGTATTAATTTGGGCGGTGTTTCAGGTCTCATTCCGATTACTGGGGTCACACTTCCGTTTATCAGCTACGGGGGATCCTCTATCATTTTACTGAGTGGATGTATGGGAATATTGCTGAATATCAGCATGTTCACTGAATATAAAGAGCGTTATAAAAAGAAAAAATCAATCAGCAAACCATCGATTCAAAAAAATGGATTGCAGAAAACTTTGAATCTTTAGAAAACAAAAGTGTACAGTTTTCATTTCTTCCTTTATTATAGAGTACATATAAAATTTTAAGGGATATGGAGGAGTGAGAATGTCACAGAGAACAATTCAAAAGGTTCTAGTTGCAAACAGAGGGGAAATCGCTATCAGAGTCTTTAGGGCCTGTACGGAGCTCAACTTACGTACAGTGGCCATTTACTCCAAAGAAGACTCGGGCTCTTATCATCGCTATAAAGCCGATGAAGCATATCTAGTTGGAGAAGGGAAAAAGCCGATTGATGCCTACCTTGATATCGAGGGGATCATCGAAATTGCAAAACGAAATGACGTGGATGCGATTCATCCAGGATACGGATTTTTATCTGAAAACATTCATTTTGCAAGACGATGCGAAGAGGAAGGCATCCAATTCATCGGCCCAACTTCTCAACATTTAGATATGTTTGGAGATAAAGTAAAAGCGAGAGATGAAGCGAAAAAAGCTGGGATTCCAGTCATTCCAGGAAGTGACGGGCCAGTTGATTCGGTCAAAGAAGTCGAAAAATTCGGTGAAGAATACGGTTACCCGTTTATTATTAAAGCTTCACTTGGAGGCGGCGGCCGAGGTATGCGGATTGTCAGATCAAAAGAGGAGCTGAGCGAAGCCTATGACCGTGCAAAGTCAGAGGCGAAAGCGGCTTTTGGAAATGACGAAGTATATGTTGAAAAGTTGATTGAAAATCCGAAACATATTGAAGTGCAAGTGATTGGAGACAATCACGGCAATATCATTCATTTATACGAGCGTGACTGCTCTGTTCAAAGGCGTCATCAAAAAGTCATTGAGGTTGCACCAAGTGTGTCCCTTTCAGATCAATTGCGTGAAGACATCTGTGAAGCGGCTGTTCAGCTGGCCCAGAATGTATCGTATATCAATGCAGGGACTGTAGAATTCCTAGTGGCAAATGGCGAGTTTTATTTTATTGAAGTCAATCCTAGGGTCCAGGTGGAACACACGATCACAGAAATGATCACAGGTGTCGATATCGTCCAAACCCAAATTCTTGTCGCAAAAGGACATGACCTCCACAGTAAAGAAGTCGGGATACCAAAACAAGAAGATATCTTTACACATGGATTTGCCATTCAATCAAGGGTCACAACAGAAGATCCTTTGAATGATTTTATGCCAGATACAGGAAAAATCATGGCTTATCGTTCAGGCGGTGGTTTTGGTGTACGTCTTGATACAGGGAACAGCTTCCAAGGTGCGGTGATTACACCTTATTACGATTCACTGTTGGTCAAGCTGTCAACTTGGGCACTTACATTTGATCAAGCTGCGGCTAAAATGGTCCGAAATTTACAAGAATTCAGGATTCGCGGCATTAAAACAAATATCCCGTTTCTTGAAAACGTCGCAAAGCACGAGAAGTTTCTAAGAGGGGAATATGATACATCGTTTATTGATTCAACACCTGAGCTATTTAACTTCCCTAAGCAAAAAGACCGCGGAACGAAAATGCTTACTTATATTGGTAACGTTACCATTAATGGGTTCCCTGGTATTTCGGAAAATAAGAAGCCTCATTTTGATCAACCAAATGTGCCGAAACTTGCTGTCCATGAAACGATACCTTCTGGAACAAAACAATTGTTAGACAAGCATGGACCTGAGGGACTCGCCAATTGGGTGAAAGAACAAAGCGGTGTACTCTTAACGGATACAACCTTTAGAGACGCACATCAATCCCTGCTTGCAACACGCTTTAGAACACACGACTTAAAGAAAGTTGCTCAGCCAACAGCAGGCTTATGGCCAGAGTTATTCAGTATGGAAATGTGGGGCGGCGCTACATTTGATGTGGCATATCGTTTCTTGAAAGAAGATCCTTGGGAAAGATTGAAAGAGCTTCGTCAAGAAGTGCCAAACACTTTGTTCCAAATGCTATTAAGATCATCAAACGCTGTCGGATATACAAACTATGCGGATAATGTGATTAAAGCATTTGTAAAGGAATCGGCAGAGGCAGGCATTGACGTTTTCCGTATTTTCGACAGTCTAAACTGGGTCAAAGGTATGACGCTTGCCATTGATTCTGTTCGTGAATCCGGCAAAGTGGCAGAGGCAGCGATTTGTTATACAGGTGATATTCTTGATCCATCACGTCCGAAATATGATTTGAAATATTATGTCTCTCTTGCGAAGGAGCTTGAATCCGCAGGCGCTCATATTTTAGGCATTAAAGATATGGCGGGATTATTAAAACCGCAAGCGGCTTATGAGCTTGTATCGGCTCTAAAAGACGAGCTCACGATTCCAATCCATCTTCATACACACGATACGAGTGGAAATGGACTCTTCACCTATGCAAGAGCGATTGATGCAGGTGTTGATATTGTTGATGTTGCAGTCAGCTCTATGGCGGGGCTCACATCACAACCAAGTGCGAGCTCATTATATTATGCTCTAGACGGACATGAAAGAAAGCCAGAAATGAATGTTCAAGCGGTTGAACGTCTTTCTCAATATTGGGATTCCGTCAGAAAATATTATCATGAGTTTGAAAGCGGAATGAATTCACCGCATACAGAAATTTATGAGCATGAAATGCCTGGCGGTCAGTATAGTAACCTGCAGCAGCAGGCGAAAGGTGTCGGCCTTGGCGAACGCTGGAATGAAGTAAAAGAAATGTACAGACGTGTAAATGACATGTTTGGTGATATCGTGAAGGTAACACCGTCTTCTAAAGTGGTCGGAGATATGGCACTTTATATGGTGCAAAACGATCTGACAGAAGAGGATGTCTATGAAAAAGGAGCAACACTGGATTTCCCAGATTCGGTTGTTGAATTGTTTAAAGGTTATTTAGGGCAGCCTCATGGCGGATTCCCAGAAAAGCTGCAAAAGCTGATTTTAAAAGGGGAGGAGCCGCTTACTGTCAGACCGGGTGAGAAACTGAAGCCTGTGGACTTTGAAGAAATCAAAAAGCAGTTCAAAGAATCACATGATCTGACGCTGACAGAACAAGATGCCATTGCATATGCTTTATACCCGAAAGTCTTTTCTGAATTTGTTCAAACAGCAGAAAGCTATGGAGACATCTCTGTTCTTGACACACCAACCTTCTTCTACGGGATGAGACTTGGTGAAGAAATTGAGGTAGAAATTGAAAAAGGGAAAACCCTCATTGTCAAACTCGTGTCGATTGGAGAACCGAATCCGGACGCTACAAGAGTGCTTTACTTTGAATTGAATGGACAGCCGCGTGAAGTGGTCATTAAGGATGAAAGCATCAAATCCTCCGTTCAAGAAAAAATGAAGGCAGATCGCTCAAATCCAAATCACATTGCCGCATCGATGCCAGGCACTGTGATCAAAGTGCTTGTTGAAAAAGGACAGAAAATTTCTCAAGGTGAGCACTTGATGATCAATGAAGCGATGAAAATGGAAACGACGGTACAAGCACCGTTCTCAGCAATCGTGGATGAAATTCATGTCACGAATGGAGAAGGGATTCAAACTGGAGATCTGTTGATTGTCTTAAAGCCTGAATAATGAGTGAGACACATCCACTGCGATGTGTCTTTTTTTGAGCGCATTAAAATGTGCAGCCGCCTGCTAGAGTGATTACACTATAGAATGAGGTGAAGAAAGAGTGGAAATTGTCGTGATTTGGTTTCGCCGAGATATGCGATTGGATGATCATATCGCCTTATCAAAAGCGATTACATATGCAAAAAAACATCAGTACCGATTATTTGCTTTTTATCATCTAGATCCGTTTTTTACAGAAATGGAACTGGATTTGAACAACGAACATTTCTTTCAAAACTTGGCCAATTTCGTCAAGGAAGCGAGAGAATCTCACATGTATGTTCATCTCATTCATGATGATATTTTGTCCGCTTTTCAAAAGCTCATGGATGCTTATGACATCAATGCGGTCTTTTTTAATGAGGACGAAGTAGGAAATGGTCGAACACGTGATGAGCAAGTGACCCGTTTCTTAGAAGAAAAGGGCATTCATGTGTCAAAGTGGCAAGATACGCATCTGCATGGGGCGAGAGATATTTTAAAAGCGGATGGGACTCATTATCAAGTGTTTACTCCATACTATCAAGCGTGGCGGAAGCAGGAGAAGCAGTCTGTGATAAAAGTTGACAAATCATTTCTGAGCAGTGAGCTTACGATTTGTGATGAGTCACTTTCTGAAAAGGGAGATGCGAAACTAAGGGACATCACCAAGAAATGTACAAGGAAATTCGATCAGATTGGATCAGACAAAGCGATGAGCACGCTAGGCGGCTTTATTCAAGAAAGATTGACGCATTATCATGAGAAACGAGATATTCCGTCTGTTTTTGGGACGAGCAAGCTGTCTCGGTTCTTAAAAACCGGGACCATTTCTATTCGCACAATCTTTCATGCGGTCAATGAGGAAGAACTTTTTGAAGATGAGGGCAAGGAAACATTTATGAAAGAGCTAGCGTGGCGTGATTTTTATCATATGATCTTTGCGCATTATCCAGAGATGAAAGAAAAAGAAATCAACGCCTCCTTTCAACATATAAAATGGAATGATGATGAGACACTTTTTGAAGCTTGGTGTAAAGGACAAACAGGCTTCCCGCTCGTTGACGCTGGGATGAGACAGTTAAATGAAGAAGGCTGGATGCATAACCGTTTGAGAATGGTGACGGCTTCATTTCTGACAAAAGATTATCTCATCAATTGGAGAATGGGCGAGGCGTATTTCGCGAGAAAACTTGTCGACTATGATGAGGCTTCGAATATTGGAGGATTTCAGTGGGCAGCCTCTGTCGGAACGGATGCTGTTCCTTACTTCCGTATTTTTAACCCAACGACCCAGTCGAAACGATTTGATCCAAGCGGAGAATATATTAGAAGGTATGTACCAGAACTAAAGCATGTGAATGAAAAATGGATTCATGAACCGAGTAAAATGCCGATAGATGAGCAAATGAAATCGGGATGCGTGCTGGGGGATACATATCCTCTGCCTACAGTCGATCATCAAGAAAGACGAAAAAAGGCCATTTCGCTATTCGAAGAAGCGAAACAAACATAAAAGAAATCCCCCTTTTCGGATGAAAGGGGGATTGTATGTTTATCTGAAAGGCTCTCTATTTTCATATTTAAACCGGGCAATGAGTAAGCAGAAGTAGCATAGTACCCCAAACAAACAAGAAATAAAGAATGAATGAGCAAGCGCATAACCGAGTGCGAGCTGAGAATAAACAGACATGACACCTGAGATCGCTTGAAGTGTAATCAGAATGGCTGAAATGATCCATCCATAATACAGCTGCTTTTGTTCTTTATAATGTTTAAGGGCATGGAACATCGCAACAAATATCCAAACGAATAAAAGAAGGGCTGCTGCTCGGTGAGACATTTGAACCCATTGATTAAAATACGCTGGAAGTGCGCCGTCTTTTGAACAAAATGGGAAGACAGAGCATGCAAGACTTGATTTTGTATGTCTCACATAGGCGCCCGTATACACCACAATATACGTATATGTGATCAACCCATAAATATGGAACTGCATTCTTTTGCCGATATGAAGCGGCTTCACAAGCTTTGTTTCAGATCTGGTGGCTTCAAACACAAGCAGTGCCAGCAGTAAAACGGAAGCAAAAGAAATCAGTGAAATACCGAAGTGCAGTGCCATGACAAGTGCGTTAGAACCAAACACAACGGCGAGTGCCCCTAACAGCGCTTGAAGCAGTAAGAATATAATGGACATGATGACCAAAAATTTGGTTTCACGGAATACTGGACTGATTTTTTTCCAGCATAAGACCGCCAGTGCCAGTACAAGAATGGTGGAAACTCCTGTTGACATGCGGTGGCTCCATTCGATAATGGAAGCAGGGTTCATTTCTGGAAAGAAACGACCGTGGCAAAGGGGCCATTGTCTGCCGCAGCCAAGACCGGAGCCAGTTTTCGTCACAAGCGCACCGCCAATCAGAACGATCAGCATCACAAATGTTGTGACAACGCTCAATAACCTTAAAGCAAATTTCATCAAATGATTTCACCTTCTCTAAATAACTTCTGATCTAAATGAAAACCTCACATGCTCTCAAGTTTAAGCCAAATGCGTGTTCTGTTGCAATTCATAATGACCAAAGTTCACAAAAAAATGATATGTTAGTTCACAAAGTTTACAGATTTAGAGTGCTTGATCTTTCTTTGACAGTCTGATAGAAATAGAGGAGAGAATATTTCATTTTGCACCGCCTTCTGAAACGCACATCCTAATAAATTCACGAAAAGTTCACAAATAACTTCAAGTTTGTCGTTTATTATTTAATAGGATGTTTTTTTACAGCTCTTTATCTTGTATGATAGAGTTGTAACGATTTTACGTTTTATTCGTTCGTTTGAAGGTTTGGGCAAGGGAGGTTATACACATTGGCAAATTCCAAAACAGCCGCGGAAGCAGCTATTCATGGACAAATAGAAGAAACAACCGCTTTAAAAGATTTTCTTGCTCTTATTAAAATGGGCATCGTCAATTCCAATTTCATTACAACTTTTACTGGAATGTGGCTTGCTTTTTATTTTACAGGTATGAGTTTCCTTGGGAATCTTGATATTGTGCTGTTAACAATGATTGGTTCTTCTCTTATTATTGCCGGTTCATGCGCCATTAATAATGCGTTTGACCGTGATATTGATATACTAATGGAAAGAACAAAAACAAGACCGACGGTGACAGGTAAAGTTCAGCCGGGTCAAGCGTATGCATTTGGTATTCTGCTTGTTGTACTTGGACTGATTATGCTTCTGATGACAACTGTTACATCAGCAGTGATTGGATTTATCGGTGTCTTTACTTATGCAGTTCTATACACGATGTGGTCTAAACGTCATTACACCATTAATACAGTCATTGGGAGTGTATCTGGTGCGGTTCCGCCATTAATTGGCTGGACAGCTGTTACAGGCACCATCGACACAACGGCTTGGGTTCTGTTTATGATTATGTTCATCTGGCAAATTCCGCATTTCTTATCACTTGCGATTAAGAAAACGGAAGATTACCGCAAAGCAGGTATTCCAATGCTGCCAGTTGTTTACGGCTTTGAAGTCACAAAACGCCAAATCATCATTTGGACAGCATGTCTTCTCCCGCTTCCATTTTTCTTAGGTGGATTAGGATGGCCGATTGTCGCACTTGGCACATTGCTGAACATTGGATGGCTCGTCATTGGTCTTATGGGCTTTAAAATGAAAGATATCATGAAGTGGTCAACACTCATGTTCGTTTATTCATTAAACTACTTAACGATCTTTTTCGTTGCGATGATTATTATTACACTATTCTAGAGTGAAATACACTTTGATCACATCAAAACAATGGCTATATCTTATAACACAACATTTTCTTACAACTATGAAAGCCGCCTGATATTCAGTTCTATTTAGGCGGCTTTCTGTTTATACATAGATGGTATTTTGAGTAAAAACATCATTTTTTTATGAAAAGAGGAAATGTAAGTGCTTTTATAAGAGGCGGGGGTTATGGATGGGTGAAAGGTGATTTTATAAATAAGAGGTAAAAGCGAAAGGCAAAGGAGATCAAGCAAAAGGGGTTGGGACAAATTATGATAAGAAAATGGCGTGTTTATTCACTGTTTCTCTTACTGACGCTCGTTTTGGCGGGCTGCGGTGAACCATACTTATCAACACTCAAGCCAGTTGGGGAAGTAGCAGATAAACAGTTTTTCCTAACGGTACTGAGTACACTTATTATGGTTCTTGTCGTTATTGTTGTATCGATCATTTTCTTTTACGTCATCATTAAATTCAAACGTTCTAAAGTGGGAGAAGATACGATTCCTAAACAGGTAGAAGGGAACCGTAACCTCGAAATTACGTGGACAGCGATTCCGATACTTCTACTCATTATTCTCGTTGTACCTGTTGTGGCATACACGCTTGAGCTAGGGGATACAAGCGCCATGGATAAGAAAAAACGAGATCCTGAAAAGACACTTGTAGTGAATGTAAGAGCCAGCTTATATTGGTGGGAATTTGAATACCCTGATTATGGGATTGTGACAAGTCAGGAATTGATTGTTCCAACTGATCAAAAGGTTTATTTTAAGCTGAAAGCATCTGATGTGAAACACTCATTCTGGATTCCATCAGCTGGGGGTAAAATTGATACAAATACAGACAACGAGAACAAGTTTTATTTAACATTTGACTCAAAACGAACGAAAGATGCTGGAGAATATTTCTATGGGAAATGTGCAGAGCTTTGCGGTCCATCACATGCTTTAATGGACTTTAAAGTTAAAACGCTTTCTCAAGATGAGTTTTTAGGCTGGACGAAAAAGATGACAGATTATAAGAAGCCTGCATCTACGTCAGATCTAGCCCTTGAGGGTGAAAAACTCTTTAAAGAGAAAAACTGTTTAAGCTGTCATGCGGTAGAGCCTGGAGATGAACGGCCAGAGGCGGCAAGGACTGCACCAAACCTTGCAACCTTCGGAGAGCGAACAAAAGTAGCTGGAATTAAAGACATGAACAAAGAAAATGTCAAAGCATGGCTGAAAGATCCAGAGAGCTTTAAACCAGGTAATAAGATGACAGGGACGTACCCTAAACTAAATGACTCAGAAGCAGATGCACTCTACGAGTATTTAAAAGGTCTTAAAATACAGTAAATGCCTTGAGCAGCTTGAAGTTGCGCACATTCAAAAGGGTATATGATCTATGTGAAGTTTTTGTTAAGAGCTCCCGAATAAGTCTCTACATCCAAGAATAAGTCATCTGTCAGATATAGTCTGTTTTTAGAACGTGAAGATAGACATTGATATGAAAAGGGGCAAATGGGAGATAAGAGGGGGATTTCATGGTGAGTACAATAGCTAAAAAGCGGGGGTTTGGCGCTGTCTTATGGGATTACTTAACGACGGTTGACCACAAAAAAATTGCCATACTATATTTAGTGGCAGGGGGATTTTTCTTTTTAATTGGTGGCCTGGAAGCGATGATTATCCGTATTCAGCTAGCCATCCCTGAAAATGATTTTGTGAGTGCAGGTTTTTACAATGAAGTCATGACGATGCATGGAACAACGATGATTTTCCTTGCAGCAATGCCGCTTTTATTTGCATTAATGAATGCGGTTGTACCCATTCAAATTGGTGCACGTGACGTAGCGTTTCCATTTGTGAATTCACTTGGTTTTTGGCTGTTCTTTTTCGGAGGTATTTTCTTAAACCTTGGATGGTTTATGGGCGGAGCACCTGATGCAGGCTGGACTGCCTATGCGTCGCTCACGCTGAATTCAGAAGGGCACGGCATGGATTTCTATATTTTAGGGTTGCAGATAGCGGGTATTGGTACGCTAATTGCCGGAATCAACTTTCTTGCAACGATTATTAATATGAGAGCGCCAGGTATGACGTATATGAGAATGCCGCTCTTTACCTGGACGACGTTTGTGGCATCTGCACTAATTTTATTCGCATTCCCGCCGCTGACAGCAGGGCTTGCGATGCTGATGCTTGATCGAATGTTTGATACGAGCTTTTTTAATCCAGAGCTCGGAGGAAATACAATCATCTGGGAGCATTTGTTCTGGATTTTTGGACACCCAGAAGTGTATATCTTGATTTTGCCGGCATTTGGGATTTTCTCTGAAATCATTCCGGTGTTTGCAAGAAAAAGATTGTTTGGTTATTCGTCCATGGTGTTTGCGACTGTATTAATTGGTTTCCTTGGATTCATGGTGTGGGCGCATCACATGTTCACAACAGGACTTGGTCCAATTGCCAATGCGATCTTTGCCGTAGCCACAATGGCGATTGCGGTGCCAACTGGAATTAAAGTTTTTAACTGGTTGCTCACCATATGGGGCGGTAATGTGAAGTTCACAACGCCGATGCTATATTCAGTTGCGTTCATTCCGTCATTCTTACTTGGCGGTGTAACCGGCGTCATGCTTGCAGCAGCAGCAGCGGATTATCAGTTCCATGACACGTACTTCGTTGTGGCGCATTTCCACTATGTCATTATCGGTGGTGTGGTCTTCGGTATTTTAGCAGGTGTGCATTATTGGTGGCCGAAGATGTTTGGGAAAATACTGAATGAGAAGCTTGGGAAAATTGGCTTTGTGCTGTTTTTCGTCGGTTTCCATTTAACGTTCTTTATCCAGCATTTTCTCGGTCTTTGGGGCATGCCGCGCCGAGTCTTTACATTCTTGCCAGGTCAGGGTCTAGACCTTGGGAACTTGGTGAGTACGATTGGGGCACTGTTCATGTTTGTAGCAGTTGTCATCATGCTGATTAATATCATCTGGACGACAGCAAAAGGGGAGCGTGTATCGGGCGATCCTTGGGGAGATGGAAGAACGCTTGAATGGGCAGTATCTTCACCTCCGCCAGAATATAACTTTAAGCAGCTGCCTCTTGTACGGGGACTTGATCCATTATGGATTGAGAAAATGGATGGCAAAAAAGGAATGACAGCATCTGAACCGCTCGATGATATTCACATGCCGAATAATTCCATCTTGCCTATCATTATCTCATTCGGTCTATTTGTGTCAGCGTTTGGTTTTATGTATCGTCAAGAACACAGCTGGGGTCTACCGGTGATCTTCATTGGTCTTGGCATCACGTTTGCGACCATGCTCGTTCGCTCTCTTAAAGATGATCATGGATACCATATTCACAAAGAAGATTTGACGGATGACGATGACAAAGGGGTGAAAGCATAATGGAACCACAAAAAATGACAGCGGAAACCTTTCCGGCTTCTCCTGAGAAAGCCACGTTAGAAGGAAAGAATAAGTTCGTCGGGTTCTGGTTGTTTCTTGGAGGAGAAACGGTCCTGTTTGCATCTTTGTTTGCCACTTATTTGGCGCTGAAAAATTCAAATGCAGGCGGTGCAACAACAACTGAAATGTTTGACCTCACACTTGTCTTTATTGCCACAATGCTTCTGTTAACGAGCAGTTTAACGAGTGTGTATGCTATGTATCATATGAAAAACTTTGCCTTTAAAAAAATGCAGCTTTGGTTAGGTGTAACCGTTCTTTTAGGTGCTGGATTTTTAGGGGTAGAAATTTATGAGTTTTATCATTATGTGCATGCGTATGAATTTACCATTACGAGCTCTGCACTTGGCTCTTCCTTCTATACGCTTGTTGGAACACACGGGGCTCACGTCGCATTTGGACTTTGCTGGATCACCGCTCTGATGATTCGGAATATGAGACGCGGACTCGATTTATACAATGCACCAAAATATTATGTGGCAAGCCTTTATTGGCACTTCATTGATGTTGTGTGGGTCTTCATCTTTACCGTTGTATATTTAATGGGAATGGTGGGATAAGAATGGGAAATAAAAACACAAATCAGTCCAAAGTCGATCTTGTCTATCGGAAAAAGAAAAATGCCGAAGAAATGAAGCATCAGCTCATTTCTTTCGGCTTGATGATTGGTTTAACGTTTGTTGCCTTTTTAACAATCGCCTCTGAAGACGTCGGAAATTGGTTCGCTGTCCCTTTTATTTTACTGCTTGCAGTGATTCAGGTCGCTTTTCAGCTTTATTATTTTATGCACATGAACCAAAAAGGGCATGAAACACCCGCGTTGTTTCTTTACTCAGGTGTGTTTGTCGCGTTTATTACCGTTTTAGCCTTTTTGACCATTATTTGGTGGTAAGCTCGCTTTGCCCTTGAAGGAGGCGCAGCAATGGAAAACTTAGAGATATTTGGATTTCGTGCATTATGGAGTCCTTACTATTTGACATGTATTGTAGCAGCAGCCGCTTTTTATCTGCTTCTCGTGACGAAGGGTAAGCACCGTGCGACGGTGAAAGAGAAAACGCTGTTTCTCACGGGGCTTGTGTTGCTTTATGCAGTGAAGGGGAGCCCGATTGATTTAATGGGGCATATTATGTTCAGTGCGCATATGGCGCAAATGGCAGTGCTCTATTTGGTCATCCCGCCCCTTCTTATTACAGGTTTACCTGCGGCGATTTGGGAGCGGATCATTCAAACACGGGGTATTCAGCCGATTTTCCGCTTGTTTTCTAAGCCGTTGATTGCCTTGCTCGGATTTAACGGGTTGTTTTCGCTGTATCATATTCCGCTTGTGTTCGATTTTGTCAAAACAGATCCGTTTTATCACGCATTGATGACAGTTGTCATTTTTATCGCTGCCTTTTTCATGTGGTGGCCGCTTGTCCATAAAGTGCAAAGTCAGCCGCAGATTACAGGCATTTTAAAGCTTGGATATATTATGGCAGATGGGATTTTAATGACACCTGCCTGCGCACTCATTATGTTTAGTGAAGCGCCTATCTATGCCACTTATTCAGATGCCGGCGCATGGATACAAGCACTGCACCTATGCGTACCGAGTGATATGCTTGCAGGTCTTGCGCTTACGGGACCTGACATGTTTCATACATTGCCGCTGCTAGAAGATCAGCAGCTAGGTGCTATTTTGATGAAAATCATTCAGGAGATTGTATACGGATCGATTCTTGCTGTTGTCTTCTTTGACTGGGCGAGAAAAGAAAGAGCGAAAGATGCCGTACCAGATGCGCTCATTCCGAAATATGAATAAATGAAAAGCACAGCCGCAGAGGCTGTGCTTTTTATGCTTCAGCAGTTATCGCTTCTAGTTTTTCTTTCAATTGGTTCAGCGTTTTTTTGCTGGATTGAATAAGAGATTTAGGGAAATCTTCGCCTTCTCCATATTCAACACCATGCGGATAATAGTGTTTTCCAAGTAAAGGTGTCAGCAGCTGGATGTGGGCTTTTTTGGAGCCGACATCTCCCTCAGTGGCGTAGCCAGAGATCCGTAAGTAAAACGTCCCCTCTACCATGTTATACTTCCTGTCGTACGTCACACGCTCATAATCCCATTGATCGGCTCGTACAAATCCTTCACTTTCCATAATGAAATCCAATTTATTTAAGTCAGCTGATACCTTTTCAATCCCCGTACCTTCAAACTTCACCCAAAACCCCTCCTTATAAAAATTCCCTTTACTGACAATCATAGTATGAAAGCGTTAAACTTTCAACTGTGAAGGGTATGTTCTTTTATAAGCTGGTTACAGTAATAAAGAAAATAACGGATGGAGGAATCAACGTGAAAACGAAAAAAATCAAAGATATCATGACGAAAAAAGTAGTGACGTTGCAAAAGGACGACAATGCGTATGAAGCGGCAGTCAAAATGAAAGATGCTGACATTGGTGCCATTCCAGTAGTCGACGGAGATCAGCTTGTTGGTATTGTCACAGACCGCGACCTTGTACTTAGAGGTATTGCTGAGAAAAAGCCGAACTCACAAGAGGTTGGTGCCATCATGACAAAGGAAGTTTTGACAGCTGAAGAAGATGCAACCCTAGAAGAAATTGTCCGGTTGATGTCAGAACATCAGCTCCGCCGTATCCCGGTTGTCAAAAATGGGGCACTCACAGGAATCGTAGCCCTTGGGGATTTATCAGTTGAAGATTTATCAAACGATCGTGCAGGTGATGCCCTGACGGAAATCTCTCAACAAGACCAGGATCATGGCCAAGGATTTCTTCATTAGGAGGGGCATATTTTAAATTCGTGTTAAATAGGCTGTATTGTCGTTGATAAATGGAGCAAGTTTTGTTTAAATGACAGTAGAAGGTACTTTTTGTACCTTGCCAATTTAACGGAGGTGTTTATTTGAAAACTGTGCTGAAAACACTCTTCATCCTCCTGATTATATCTGGAACGTACGTTCTGTTTATTCAATATGGATCTTCACCAGAAAAAGAAAACAGCAATGAGCCGAAGGTGTCTAATGAAGAAACATCTAGCGATAAGCCGATCAACATTCCGAAAAAAGGTCTCATGTCCTTTATGGGGAAGTCTTCAAACGAAGTGCTTAAACAGCTAGGGGAACCAGATCGCATTGATCCTTCCGCATATGATTATGACTGGTGGATATACAATCAATCGAAGAAGCACTATATTCAAGTAGGGGTAAAGGACAGTAAAGTGGTGACCTTGTTTGCGACAGGGGACGGGCTGAATGTTGAGCCGTTTAAAATCGGTCAAGCCACAAGTGAAGTGTTTAAAAAAACACAAATCGCTCCTTACATTCATGTAGAGGACGAGGGAAATTCATATCGCTTTGAATTCTCAGAAGATGATATGAATACCAGGCCGACGGTGAAAGTGGGAGATGATGTGTATGTCCAGCTCTACATGGATAAGTTTGAAAGCACTCTTTCGAGCATTCGAGCCTTTAATGCAGATACATTTGTCAAACAAAAGCCGTATGAAGTCGTTTATCGAGGTCAATTAATTGAACCTGAGGCGATATCAGGCGAAAAGTGGAAGGATATTGAAGCGTCGAGTCAAAAACAAATTTTTGATATGACCAATATTATCCGCCATAAGTACAAACTGCCGACCTTAAAGTGGGACGATGAAACCTCTGAAGTGGCATTCATGCATAGTGAGGACATGAAAGATAATCATTATTTCTCCCATGAATCTAAAAAATACGGCACGCTGAAAGATCGGTTAGAAAGAGGCGAGGTCGCATTTCAGCTTGCGGGGGAAAACATTGCGTATAATTATGTTGATGGCCCTGCAGCTGTAGAAGGTTGGCTGAATAGCGAAGGTCACCGGAAGGCATTGTTAAATCAAGATTACACGCACCTTGGCGTTGGTGTGAAAGAAAAGTATTATACACAAAACTTCATTAAGAAAACGTCTTAATCCTCTAAACAGCTGCGCACAGATAGCGGCTGTTTTTTTATGAAAAGGGCTCACCAAAATAGACCCAGATGTATATAGTATAGTAGGCATTTGTATGGGGGGTGAGGATATGACAAATAAGCAAAAGCAAACATCCATTGATGAATTTAAACAGTTCGTCAGACGCCATCCGAAATTAATTCAAGAAGTGCAGACGCAAGAAAAAAGCTGGCAAAGTTTATACGAGAATTGGGTCATGTTTGGTGAGGAAGATGACATGTGGTCTCCTTACCGGCAAACACAAACGGAAGAAGCAAAAGAAGAAAAAGCCGCTAAGCAAAGTGAACCGGGAAAAGCAGATTTTATGTCTAAAATGGTTTCTGCAGTGAAAAAAATGGACGCTGATCAAATGAATGAACAGATTAATAAAATGAGCCAGTCTATTTCCTCTTTACAAAGCTTACTCGGTCAATTTTCATCAAATGGCTCAAAGAAGGGTTCATCTGGAGGCAGCCAGCACCCATTCTCCTTCAGGAAAGATTAATTGAAAGGGGATGCTTTTGGTGCGGAGAGAAGTACAAGAGTTTGTCATGGCCGAAGAGGATCGAATCAAATTCATCAGGCAGCGCCCACTCTGGTATAGACAGTTAACGCGGCATCCTGAAAATGTCACTTCGTTTGAATTAGATAAAATGAACTTTTACGAAAAAACCATTCCTCATCGTGTGAGCCAGTTGAGCAATAGTGTCCAAATGGCTGAAATGATGATCCAGATGTTCCAAGCAATGCGCAATCAAAATGGAGCCGGGTGAGGCTTTTTTTGAGTTGATTAAGATGTCTATTTCATGAGCATCCTATGAAAGTAGACGAAAGGAGAATCAGA
Organism: Bacillus sp. iso_77; assembly: GCF_056173625.1. Lineage (NCBI taxonomy): Bacteria > Bacillati > Bacillota > Bacilli > Caryophanales > Bacillaceae > Bacillus > Bacillus sp. iso_77. The sequence goes on from NZ_CM149683.1 coordinate 1,416,596, forward strand.
ACATGAAATGGATGCTGTCAATATGCGCATTGCTTTTTCTTCTCACCGGATGTCAAAGTCAACATGATCAAGAGCAAGTAACTAGGCAAGAACCAGCAGTACCAGTCATGCAGCAGACGCAAAGTGAAATGAAGCAGCAAGGCTTTTTAAAATACAAAGTGCAGGGATCTGTTGTGTATATAGAAAGTACACTTCAAGATTTTCACCTTGAACCTTCACCCTTGAAAAAGGATAAGAAGGCGGGATATTTTACAGTGTATGTAGACGGGAAACGGGCAGGCAATGAGTATACTGCGGCGTTTGTGGTCAAGCACCTTTCAAAAGGAAAGCATAAAATGACCGTTGTGCTAAATTCTCGTCACCCTGAATATAAGCAGAAAAGAGAGACGTGGGATGTATTTGTGACGTAAAAGCATTTTCTGATCCATAGGTTTCGTGGTAAACTATGAATTGGAGGTGCAACATTTATGTATGCGACAATCGAATCTGTGGAGCTCCAAGAGGAAGCAAATCAATTGGCTGCCATGATTCTTCAGTCGGAGGAGGCTGAACATTACCGCAACTGCTTTAAGCGTCTCCAGCAAGACGAAGAAGCCCAACAAATTATTGCCCATTTTACAAAAGTAAAAGAGCAATATGAAGATGTGCAGCGGTTCGGCAAATACCATCCGGACTATAGAACGATCTCAAAAGAAATGCGTGAGGTCAAAAGAAAGCTAGATCTTCACGATACAGTGGTTGATTTCAAAAAAGCAGAAACAGCGATTCAATCCATCTTAGATGAGATTAGTATTGAAATCGGTCAAGCTGTATCAGCATATATTAAAGTTCCAACAGGGAACCCATATTTTGATGGTCTATCATCATGCGGCGGTGGCTGTGGATCAGGAGGCAGCTGTGGCTGTAAAGTATCTTGACGAGACTTGAACGTCTCGTCTTTTACATAATGAACGGAAAGAATTGAAAAGCGGCAGGTGAAAAGATGGATACCAAACGTCAAGGGATGGTCGTTTGGCTGCATTCGTTAAAGCAGTCAAAAGCGCTAAGGAAATTTGGGAATGTTCACTATATTTCAAGGAAAATGAAATATGCAGTGATTTATTGTGATATGAATGATCTTGAGCGCCACATGGCAAAGCTCAGTTCATTGCCATTTGTAAAACGTGTTGAGCCTTCCTATAAACCTTTTATTAAATTAGAGTACGAATCGAAATTGGACAAAGCAAAAGAGTATGATTATAAGGTGGGCTTTTAAAGACACAAAAAAATCCCCGCGGCATCACCCGCGGGGTCCTTCTATTCTTAATGATTCATTAAGGAGAAGGCAAAGGGAGAGGAGAAACCGGAGGAAGAACTTATGGGGAAACGTAAGTCTTCTCCGCGGTTGGCAACAGCACCACATCAGATGCTGTTAACAGTAGTATGACCCTCTCTTTTGTGATCTATACATAGAAAATGAATGGAATTCAGTGCATTGTCCCATGTGGAGTGGATATGGTAAGATAATGTTGAATTTTTTGTCATCAAACAATATTCAATAGATGCAAGCGCAGAAAAAGTGGTGGAAAAATGAGAGTGATTTCTGGAACAAAAAAAGGCCGTACACTTAAAGCGGTACCTGGCCAATCAACAAGACCAACAACAGATAAAGTAAAAGAATCCATTTTTAATATGATTGGACCGTATTTTGATGGGGGATGGGCCCTTGATTTATTTGCTGGAAGTGGTGGTTTAGGAATTGAAGCGCTTTCTAGAGGATTCGATCATTGTATATTTGTGGATCGAGATATGAAGGCGATTCAGACGATTAAAGGCAACTTGAATCAATTGTCGCTGATTGATCAAAGTGAAGTGTTTCGAAATGATGCAAACCGTGCACTCGCCGCTGTAGTGAAGCGAGAAGAATCTTTTCAAGCCATCTTCCTTGATCCGCCGTATAAAGATCAAAAGTTGAAAGCACTTCTTGATACGATTGATGAGCATTCCTTATTAGCAGATGATGGCGTCATTGTGTGTGAGCATGATAAAGATGTGACACTGCCAGAGGAAGTAGGACAGCTGCATATCTCAAGGCAGGAAATGTACGGAATGACTGGCATTACGATCTATAGAAAGCGGGGAAATTAAAGCATGGGGAATATAGCCGTTTGTCCGGGTAGCTTCGATCCAGTCACATTGGGCCATTTGGATATTATCAAAAGAGGGGCAAAGATTTTTGATGAAGTATATGTGTGCGTCCTCAATAACTCGTCAAAAAAGCCGTTGTTTACTGTTGAAGAGCGATGTGAACTCATTCGTCAAGCAACAAAGGAGCTACCAAATATCAAAGTGGAATCCTTTCATGGACTGCTCGTTGATTATGCGAAACAAAAAGAGGCGAAAGTCATTTTACGCGGACTTAGAGCGGTGACGGACTTTGAATACGAGATGCAAGGGACATCAATGAACAAAGTGTTGAATGATGACATTGAAACGTTCTTTATGATGACGAATAATCAATACTCCTTCTTAAGTTCAAGCATTGTTAAAGAAGTAGCGAAATATCATGGATCAGTCAAAGAGCTTGTACCGCAAGAGGTCGAAGCTGCGCTGAAAGAGAAATTTAATGGATGAGTGCATTGTGCACTCATCCATTTTTTAATTTCTGATAATAGAGCGCAATATACACGATCAGACTGAACAAGGTGATGAGAGGACCAGCAGATACAAGCTGATTCCATAACATGCTGCTAAACATCACGACTTGCTCGCTTGTTTCAAATGCCCCTGCTGGAAGCGCCATGTCTGCTTTAGAGACATAAAGGGGTTTGAATAACAAAAAAGCAAAGACGGCTGCGTAAATACCGTGAAGCAAACGGGCGAAGAAAAACGGTTTAAAGCGTATATCGGTTGCTGCCAAAATGCCAGCTACCTGAGCTTGAACGGAGAATCCGCTAAATCCCAAAATAAAGCTGACCACAATTGTTTTAGCGAGCAGGGAAACCTCTTGTGACCCTGTGAGCTGACTTCCTAATGTGATTTCAAATAGACCCGCAATCATGGCTAGATCTAATTCCGGCGGAAGGTGCATCGTTTTCAGTATAGAGCCGATCCCGATAGAGAGAAGATCTGTCACATGAACGACAGCGAGCATTTGACTAAAGACAGAAAATAAAATGATAAAGCCGCCAATCATAAAGAGCGTTTGAACAGATGACATGACAGCGTCACTTAATATTTGGCCAAGTGGTCTTTTCTCTGCAAGTCTTGCCATATGAAGAGCGCTGAATGCTTCTCGAATTGGAGGCAATAAAAATCCTTTTCGGCTTCTGAGGTGCGCATCATGACGTGCTTTATATCCGCGCATCGTCACCCCAACCGCGAGATTTCCTAAATAATGTGCACAGGCTAACACAATGCCTAAAGATGGGTGATGAAAAAATCCTACAGCCACTGCTCCAAAAATGAACAAAGGGTTTGAAGAATTGGTAAACGACACAAGGCGTTCTGCTTCAATTCTTGTCAGCTGTCCTTCCTGCCGAAGTCTTGTCGTCAATTTAGCGCCAGAAGGAAAACCAGAGGCCATTCCCATCGCCAGCACAAATCCGCCGACACCAGGCACCCGAAAGATAGGCCGCATAAATGGCTCTAATAATACGCCGACAAATCTGACAATCCCGAAACTGATTAATAGCTCGGACAAAATAAAAAAAGGTAGCAGCGATGGAAAAACCACTTCCCACCACATTGCAAGTCCATTTTTCGATGCTTGCAAAGAGGCTTGTGGATGTGTAATCACAGTGGCTGTTAAAAAGATAAAAAAAGCAGCGATGAACAGAGTGTTCCATTTTTTCATGGAGATGTCGCCCCTTGCCGTTATAATCTATTGGCGAGCTCGTGATTAAAGAAAAAGAGATGCTAGCCGAGCCTGTCTTCTATTACTATACGATGAGAAGGGGCATGTTTAGACCTATAGATTCGTATATATGCATAGAAAGAGGGGGTTGGATTCATGAAACGACCGATTATCGGGCTTGCGCTGGGCTCCGGGGGTGCCAGAGGGATGGCGCATATCGGGGTTTTATCTAGTCTTGAGAAACAAGGAATTCAGGTGGATATGATCGCAGGAAGCAGTATTGGTGCTCTTGTGGGGAGCTTTTATGCAGCAGGACAAGACGTAGAAAAAATGAAAAAACTTGCACTTGTCTTCAGAAGAAAGTATTATGCTGACTATACACTGCCAAAAATCGGTCTGTTAAAAGGAAATCGAATTTTGCAGCTGATTCACACGTTTACATATGGAAAGAATATTGAAGAAATGCGCGTGCCTCTTGCGATTGTCGCCTGTGACCTTCAGACAGGGGAGAAGGTTGTGTTCAAAGAAGGGTCTGTCTCACAAGCAGTCAGGGCAAGCATTAGCATTCCGGGTGTGTTTGTTCCGCATGAAATAGGCGGCAGGCAATTGGTGGATGGAGCGGTAGTGGACCGCATTCCTGTTTCTGTTCTCAAAGAAATGGGGGCGGATCTCATTATCGCCTCTGATGTATCAAGGGTGAAAAAAACAGAAAAGGCAACGAGATTATCGGATGTCATTATGCAAAGTTTGGACATCCTTCAAAATGAATTGGTTCGTCACCAAACCATTCATGCAGATCTCATGATTCGGCCGAAGCTCGAGACCTTTAGCTCTAGTGCGTTTACACAGGTTCAAGAAATGATTGAAGCAGGTGAACTCGCCGCCGACCAACTAAAAGGAAAACTGAAAGATGTCATTGATAAATGGGAGTGTTAATCGAATGAAAAAATTAAATATTCGCTGGCTCAGCTTTTTTGCTGTTGTTCTAGTCTTATTTGGCTTAACTTTTGTGAAACTGCCCTATTACGTCACAAAGCCAGGTGATGCAACAGAAATTGCGCCACACATTCAAGTAGACGGAGGATATGGCGAGAAGGGCAGCTTTTCTCTTATGACCATTAAAGTAGGTCCAGCCAATCCATATACGTATTTGCTTGCAAAAATGAACAAGTATGACGAAATCGTTCCAGAAGAAAATATTAAAGCGGACGGAGAGTCTGATGAGGATTATATGAAACGGCAGCTGCAGCTCATGAAAAGTTCTCAAGAAAATGCGATGATTGCCGCTTATACAAAAGCAGGGAAAAAAGTAGATTATACGTTTAATGGGGTATATGCGAGCTATGTGATGAAAGGAATGCCTGCATATGGGAAGATTGAAGTTGGTGATAAGATCAAAAGCGTCGACGGCCATACATACGAGTCAGCAGATAAAATGGTTTCGTATATCAGCAGTAAAAAAGCAGGCACGACTGTCCGTTTTGTACTTGAACGTAATGGCAAAGAAATCACGCAGAACGTGACGTTAAAACCATTTAAAGAAGAGCCAAAACGAGTGGGAATTGGCGTATCACTATTTACAGACCGTCATGTGAAAGTGTCTCCTTCTGTGAAAGTGGATATTGAAAACATCGGCGGTCCATCGGCTGGTTTAATGATGTCACTTGAAATTTACAATCAGCTGACAAAAGAAGATGAAACACATGGCTATGCGATCGCAGGAACTGGAACGATTGATGCAGATGGTACAGTCGGACCGATTGGCGGAATTGATCAAAAGGTTGTTGCAGCAGACAAAGCAGGGAAAGACATTTTCTTTGCACCGAATGATAAAGGTGACCCAAACTCTGACTACAAAAATGCAGTCAAAACAGCAAAAGATATTAAAAGTGATATGAAAATCGTTCCTGTGGATACCATGCAGGACGCACTAAACTATTTAAACAAATTAAAAGAGAAAGCATCATAAAAAAGAGCAGCCTGCAAATCAGGCTGCTTTTTTCTATCGAGATGAAAAGAGTCCGCTCTCTTCATTATATCGAATCGGTGATGTTTTAAACTCTGCTTTTGTTAATTCTGTTTGCATGGGTTCAGAGATGGGAAGGCTGAACACCCTTGAAGCGCGAATATCAAGATCAAGGGCGGGATGTGAAAAGGAAGACAGTTTACTCACAAGTGGTACATCCAACTCTTTTTTTACAAGAGACAAGTACTGTTGTCCTTTCCTTGTCATTCCAAGTAAACGAATATAGGGCGCTTTTTTCTTTTCAAGCAGCTCGTGCATCGTCTTTTTCTTCACGTTCATTAATAGATGCGTATTCATCCGCTGTAACCTTGTCCACGTATATCGTTTTGTTTTGACAAGTGATAGATACTCCTCGTAGGAAGACGTATGTGTCATGGCTTTTTGCATGCGGTGTTCAATGCCTTCTTCAATTTCATAGATGCCCTCTAGTTCACTCGTATCCATTGTATGAAAGACATGTTTCAGAAAGCGAAAATAGGCTTCTTGCGTATGTAAAAGACCATATGAAGAATGATAGTCGTGTAATTGCTTTAAAGTAGCGTCCGGGAGGTAGGGCGTGACTGCTTGAAATGAGCTCTGTTCTTTTAAAGCTTTTCGGATACTTGTGGCGCTTGCGATTTTTTGGTTGTCAGGCAGTTCTTCATCATGATAATCAGATGCAATTCTTTGAGACGTAAAAGGCTGCATGTGAGGAGCTCTCTCTAAGATGGCTTTAACATAATGAAAGCCTAAAATGTTATTTGGTTTGGACAAATCCAGTAAGTGTTCAGAATGAATGGCCTCTTGAAACGCACCTGCTGCTGCTGCGGGATAACTAAGACCTTCTTTCACCTTTTCTTTTGTTAAAAGATCAATCTCTGCCTTTTTTTCATGCCAAGCGTGTGCTGTGCGCTCAAATGCGTTGATCTCTCCATCCTCACTGCCGAAAAAAAGAGAATGGCATTTTAATGCATCGAGAATGGACACAGCGCCATTGGCGAAGGTTTCTGCCTTTTGTACGGCATATATGTATGGAAGCTCACACACAATGTCTACGCCGTTTTGCAGTGCCATTTTTGTACGTGCCCATTTTGAGACGATGGCAGGCTCCCCGCGCTGGAGGAAAGAACCGCTCATGACGGCAATGGCAACATCTGAGGAGGTTTGTTTTTTCGCCTGATTCACATGATAGGCATGCCCATAATGAAATGGATTGTACTCGACAACGACTCCCACTGCTTTCAATAGATGTTCCGCCTTTCTTGCTATGGTTAAATGGTCTGTGCTACAGTAGCATAAGGGAAAAATGGAGACCATTTTTTTCAGTGTAGGCATTCCGAGAACTGATGTCAAACAGCCCTTTGACATCATGAAGGACTGTAAAGAAAAAATATTGACAAATAGCATGATGAAAGCTATAATCATGTTTGTTGCTCTTAGAGGTGATACAATTGAAATGGACAGTTTATCAGTTACATCAAAAAGCTAAAAACAGCTTCGATTTTCATGAGACGGTTGACTTAAATGAACTTACTAGCCTTCATTCAGATATACGTCGTATTTCACCAGTAGAGGTGAAAGGGACTGGAGTGATCGAATCAAAGCAAGTCGCATTTGATTTAACCATCACAGGTGAAATGACATTGCCTTGTTCAAGAACGCTTGTTGATGTAAATTATCCATTTGCGATTTCAACAAAAGAACTATTTGTACTTCATAAGACAGACGACATAGAAGATGAAGACGTTTCTATTGTAGAAGACGATATCATCGACTTAACGCCTATAGTCAAGGAAGAAATTCTTCTTGAAGTGCCCATGCAAATCTTTTGCGACCAAGCTGACGTAAAAGGTGCTGCACCACAGGAAGGGAATGACTGGGCGGTCATTTCGGAAGATGCACATCAAAACCGAATTGATCCTCGTCTAGAAGGCTTGAAAAAGCTCTTAGAAGAAAATAATGAATCTTAACTCTTTAAGGAGGTGGGAATAATGGCTGTACCTTTTAGAAGAACTTCTAAAATGAAAAAAAGATTGCGTCGTACGCATTTCAAACTACAAGTACCTGGTATGGTAGCTTGCCCAGAATGCGGTGAAATGAAAATTTCTCATCGTGTCTGCAAATCTTGCGGAACATACAAAGGCAAAGACGTAAAAAGCAACTAATGCTTGATAAAAAAACGTGAGGGAATCTTCCCTTGCGTTTTTTTATTGATCTATTTTTTAGGTTTCTCTCCTGCAAATAGTCTATCTACTCTAGTAAGCGCATATGATGTGGTATTCAGATTCAGGGGGGATGATGAGTTGACGATTACACGGCAGGACGCATGGACACAAGATGAAGATTTACTTTTAGCAGAAGTTGTCTTAAGGCATATCCGAGATGGAGGTACCCAGCTTTCAGCATTTGAAGAGGTGGGAAAAGCATTGTCAAGAACAGCAGCAGCATGTGGATTCAGGTGGAATTCTTACGTCAGAAAGCAGTATCAGGCAGGCATTGAGCTTGCCAAAAAACAGCGAAAAGAACTGCGTAAAAAAATTGGTATCCATTCTTCGGGTTTACCGCAGCATGCGTTCACCATAGAAGAGAAGGCATCTTCTGATCAGACTGAACTGACGCTTCGAGAAGTAATTCGGTTTCTAGAGCAGCTTGAGAAAGAACCATCTGGTCCAGCTTATTTACGGGAGGAGCTTAAAGATGCACAGCATCAATTAAAATCACTCACCGAAGAAAATGAACAGCTGAAACGTCAATTAAAAATGACAGAAGAAGATTACCGGGCACTTATTGGTATTGTTGAAAGAGTCAAACAGAATATCAGCTTAAAAGATTACGCAAAATAAGAAAACGCCCCTCACAGATGGAAAGAGGGGCGTTTTCTTAATGATTAAAATGATTAAGCGGACTCACCTGTGTTCTTTTGAATATGTGCAGGCTCCCAAATGAGTGGGTTTTCTCCTTTATCGCGTTCCATATCATATTTCACCGCTTCAAAGCCCATTTTATCCCAAAAACCGGCAGATTTGACGCGTGGATTCGTTCGAATTGGAAGGCCGAAAGATTTTGCGAAATCAACAAGTGCTTCGCCGTATCCTTTACGCTGATATCCTGGCAACACTTCTAGCTTCCACAGCTCTAGATAATCATGATTATGGTCAAAATACGTCGTCGTCGAGCCATCTACTTGATAGAGACTCATACGTGCCACAAGCTTATCTCCAAAGTAAATCCCATAAAATGGAGAGTTGCTGTCATTTTCAATCATATTACTCTCTAGGTCTTCAAGCATGGAAAGTTCTTGTATGCCATATTCCTTAAATTGTTTAAATTCCTCTAATGTTTTGTAGTTAATCAGAAGACGTTTTACTTGTGTCATGTGATCTTCCCCCTTACACACATAATGTCGACAGTGATGTCATTGAAGGCGTTTTCATCCCATCCGCCTAAAAAAGTTTTTACACTTATTATTATAGTTTTTTAATTAAAAAAATTCAATCATAGCGCGTTATCTGCTTTTTGCATCGTAGCACGAAACTGGTAAAATAGTTGATAACATGAAGTAAACAGAAAAAGGGAAGTGCGGCAATTGAAAATTGGAATCATTGGCGGTGGTGCGATTGGTCTGCTTTGTGCCAGTTATTTATCAGAACATCATGACATCACCGTCTTTACAAGAAGGAAACAGCAGGCAGAAGAAATTCGAGCATTAGGCATTGAACGAATGGTAAGAGGGGAAACCATTCAATCAGCTGTTGGGGCCGATACGGGGGTCAAAGGAATATTTGATTTGCTGATTGTGACAGTGAAGTATCATCATCTGCAAGATGTTCTAGGGGAATTATCGGGACTGCCTCGTCAGCGGATCTTATTTTTGCAGAACGGAATGGCCCACCTCGTCGATTTAAAGAACTGGAAAACGGCACATCAGTTATATATTGGTGTAGTAGAGCATGGCGCAATGAAGGTGTCTGATCGCGCAGTAAACCATACAGGAATTGGTGTCATCAAGTGGGGAGCATTTCTGCATGAGGAAAAAGGACCTATGAGTAGTGAACTGTCAACGGGCGATTTTCAAATGGTTTATACAGATGAATGGAAGAAAGTACTGGAGGAAAAACTGTTCGTCAATGTGTGTATTAATCCGTTGACGGCTTTATTACATGTGAATAATGGGGAATTGGTATCGAACCCGTCATATGAACATATGATGACATGTGCATTTGAAGAAGCGGTTTCCATTCTAAGGTTGCCTGAGAAAGATCATCTATGGGCTCATGTGAAATCAATTTGCCATCAAACGGCTGCCAATCAATCGTCAATGCTACAAGATATCGTCAAAGGCCGCCAAACTGAAAGAAAAGCAATCATTGGCTACCTTTTAAAAAAAGCTCAAGGTCAAGGGATGACGCCGCCATTCCTCACTTTCTTGAATAGAAGCTTGGAAGTATTGGAAAAAAAGCAAACAAAATCTTTTGAGTGAGCTCATTTACATGCTATACTTTTTTCGGGAAACTAACTATTTATTGAAGAAAGGAAGTTCTAAACATGCAATTGACTGAACTTTCCATCCGAAGTCAGAATTTATTCATACGTGATTATATAGAAGAAAAAAAAGAGATGACTGCTTTTTTTGATTATGATATACATTCTGAGCACACATGGAAAAAGAGATACGACGATCTCATGGAAAGGAGCTTCCCGCGCGAGGCTTTAGCGGATTATATGAGCGCATACCATGCAAAATTTGATTCGGCTGCGATGCGTGAGAATATTGAGAGATCCGTGATGAACGGAGCGTCATGGTGGTTGGAGGACAGCAGGCAGGCCTCTTAACAGGTCCGCTTTATACCATACATAAAATCATTTCCATTATTCAGTTTGCCAAAGAAAAAGAATCAGAGCTTGGCGTTCCTGTTATTCCGGTCTTTTGGGTAGCGGGTGAAGATCACGACGTAGACGAAATTAACTTTGTGTACACGTCTGGCGAAAAAGGCCCAGTCAAACAAAAGCTTCCATTACATCATGTGAAAAAAACAGCTGCGAAAAGAACACCTCTCCACCAAGAGAAAACAGAGAGATGGCTTCGTGATGTATTTTCAACCTATGAGGAATCTGCTTACACAAATGACTTGTTTGATCAGCTTCTTCGATGTTTACGCAAATCAGAAACGTTTACTGATTTCTTTGAGTGGATTGTTTGCGATCTATTTGAAGAAGATGGACTGCTGTTATTGAATTCAGGAGACTTCGGCGTGAAGCCACTTGAACGTACGTTATTCAAGCAAATTGTGGAGTCGAGTGATGCGATCGTGGCTCACTTAAATAACACGCAGGCTGCCATGGAACAAGCGGGGTATCAGCCGATTATTGAAGCTGGTGACCATCAAGCCAACTTGTTTTACGAATATGATGATGAGCGTTTCCTCATTGAACAAGAGAATGGCCAATTTTCTATATCTGAAGTGGGGCTTACTTGGACAAAAGATGAGCTTTTGCAGGAAGTCGAGGAGCACCCAGAGCGGTTTAGCAATAATGTGGTGACCCGTCCATTGATGCAGGAAACCCTTCTTCCAACGCTTGCTTTTATGGCTGGACACGGTGAAGTGAACTATTGGGGTGAGCTGAAAGGCATCTTCGAGTACTTCGATGTCAAAATGGCACCCGTTCTTCCAAGACTGCACGTCACCATTCTTGAAAGGCATATTGATAAGAAGCTGCCGATAAGAGAATTGTCGGTTGAAGAAGTGCTGACAAAAGGCGTGAAAGAAAAAAAGGATATGCACTTTCAGCAAAGTCTCCCAGACAGCTTCGTTCAATCGGTTCAACATGCCAAACGTGAATTAGCGAATGTTCATGAGGCCATGAGACAAGAAGCGCTAGAGATCGAACCAAACTTTGAACAGCTATTAGATAAAAATGCCAAATTTATAGAAGACCAGCTTCAATTTGTTTATCAAAAGGTTGCAAAGCGTGTGGAAGAGAAGGAAGGATACATCCTTCGAGATTTTGAACGGATTGAAAATAGTTTAAAACCACTCGAAGCACCACAAGAAAGAATTTGGAATATCATGTACTTTTTAAACAAATATGGTCCAGAATTCTTCAAAACGTTCAAAAATCTGCCATTTTCATTTCAAAACAAGCAACAAATTGTCAAACTTTGAAATAAAGTTTTAATGAACCCTGACTAGTTCAGGGTTTTTTTTTATGTAGAAACAGTGTAAAATAAGTTTTGTGGAGAGAAGTGGTGGATAGTGGAGAGTATAGGTGAGAAAGTGGGGCTCTGATGATCATGTTCATGGGTGAATACCAACATACGATTGATACAAAAGGGCGCATGATCATCCCTGCTAAATTTAGAGACGGCCTCGGAGAACAGTTTGTGCTGACGAGAGGGCTTGATCAATGTTTATTTGGCTACCCTATGAGTGAGTGGAAACTAATTGAAGAGAAACTCAAAGCACTGCCGCTAACGAAAAAAGATGCACGTGCGTTTACCCGGTTCTTCTTCTCCGGCGCAGTTGAATGTGATCTGGACAAGCAGGGGCGCATTAACATCGCATCCAACCTACTCCAATATGCAAAACTCGAAAAAGAATGTGTGGTCATCGGCGTTTCAAATCGAATTGAGTTGTGGAGTAAGTCGATCTGGGAACAATATACAGAAGAGCAAGAAGATTCTTTTGCTGAAATTGCTGAAAACATGATTGGATTTGATATATAATAATCCCTTGTGCAGCAAGCTTTCTACACATTCATTTCTATTTGAAAAAGGTGGGACCATATCATCATGTTTCAACATGAGACAGTATTATTAAAAGAAACAGTTGACGGTTTAAACGTCAAAGAAGACGGTACATATGTGGACTGCACGCTAGGCGGCGCAGGTCATAGCTCATATTTACTATCTCAATTATCAGAAAAAGGTACATTAATTGGGTTTGACCAAGACGATGCTGCACTGGATCATGCACGAGAGAAGCTCGCACATGTTAAAGCGAACATTCTTTTCATAAAAAGCAACTTCCGATATTTAAAAGAACGTCTGAATGAACAAGGAATTACAAGCGTAGACGGTGTGATTTTTGATCTTGGGGTTTCATCACCTCAGCTTGACACACCAGAGAGAGGCTTTAGTTATCACCATGATGCACCTCTTGACATGCGAATGGATCAAACCGCTGCTTTGTCGGCAAAACAAGTGGTGAATGAATGGCCATTTGAAGATCTAGTTCGGATTTTCTACAAATATGGGGAAGAAAAGTTCAGCAAGCAAATCGCACGCAAAATTGAAGAAGCCAGAAAAAAAGCGCCAATTGAAACAACAGGAGAGCTTGTCGACATTATTAAAGAAGGAATTCCCGCACCTGCAAGACGAAAAGGCGGACATCCAGCGAAAAGAGTATTTCAAGCGATCCGAATTGCCGTAAATGATGAATTGAAAGTATTTGAAGAAGCACTAGAACAAGCAATAGAGTTACTCAATCCGAAGGGGAGAATTTCTGTCATTACATTCCATTCACTTGAAGATCGGATTTGTAAAAGTACATTTAAAGAAATGTCTTCTCTTCCAGAACTTCCGCACGGACTGCCAGTGATTCCAGAAGGACTTGAACCAAAACTGAAGCTGATCACGAGAAAACCAATCGTTGCATCAGAACAAGAGCTGGAATATAACAACCGTGCCCGTTCAGCGAAGCTCCGAATTGCAGAAAAAAAGTAAACGACACCATAGATGATGATAAAAAGGAGGTTTCTTATGAGTAATTTGGCTTACCAAAGAGAAGTAAAGCAACATCAAACCGAGCAACAAGGTCAATCGGTTGTGATTAGAAGAAGAGGTTCTATTACACTTGGTGAAAAAATCTTACTTGTCATGTTTGTCATGGCTCTCATGTGCAGCTCGATCCTCATTATTTCTAAAGCCTTTGCTGTTTATCACGCAAATATCGAAGTGCAGAAGCTAGAACAGCAAGTGTCTTTAGAATCGAAAAAGATCACTGAACTGCAAAAGCAAAAAGATTTACTAAGTGAACCAGAGAGAATCATTGAAGCCGCTAAAAAAGCAGGCTTAAGCATGTCGAAAGATGTTAAGAAGGTCGATTAACATGGCGATGCCTAAAAAGAATAAAATGATGAACAGAGGCGCGGCAATTGCGAGTATTTGCTTCGCCCTGTTTTTCTTTATCATCCTTGCACGTTTTATTTATATTCAGATTACGGGAACCGTCGATGGACAAGTGTTAGCTGCAAAAGCCAATGAACAATATCAATCGAAAAAAACACTTGAAGCCAAAAGAGGGTCCATTTTAGACAGAAACGGAAATGTGATTGCAGAAGATACATCTGTGTATAAACTGATTGCGATCATGAGCAAGAAAATGACGGTCGATCCAAAGCATCCGATGCATGTCGTTGACAAAGAAAAGACAGCAAAAGAGCTGTCAAAAGTCATTGATATGAGTGAGAGTGAAATTTTAAAGCGTCTGAATACAAAAGATGCATTCCAAGTCGAGTTTGGTAAAGCCGGAAAGGATATTAGTTTTTCAACTAAGGAAAAAATTGAAAAGCTAAAACTTCCTGGGATCGCCTTTGAAAAAGATACAAAGAGGTATTATCCAAACGGCATGTTTGCTTCGAACTTAATCGGTTATGCTAGATTAGATGAAGCCACCAAGGACATGTCAGGCGCAATGGGTCTAGAAAAGGCTCTGAATAAATATTTAAAAGAAAAAGATGGCTATGTAACGTATAACAGCGACAGAAGCGGATGGGCACTTCCGAATAGTAAAGAAGACATCGTTGCCCCGAAAGACGGGAAAAACGTCACACTGACCATCGATCAAAAAATTCAAGCATTTCTTGAAGAAAGTATGACGCAGGTCGCTAAAAAATATAAGCCGAAGAAAATCATTGCGACAGTCGTTGATCCGAAAACTGGAAGAGTTCTTGCAATGGGACAGCGGCCAAGCTTTAATTTAAATGAACTCGACATTACGAATTATAACAACGATGTCATTTCTTACGCATTTGAACCAGGTTCAACGATGAAAATTTTCACACTCGCTGCTGCTATCCAAGAAGGAGTGTACCAAGGCAGTGACAAGTATCAGTCTGGTACTTATAAAGTAGGCGGCGGTCTTGTAAGAGACCATAACAACGGAAATGGCTGGGGAAAAATTGATTTTCATGAAGGTGTTCTACGTTCTTCAAACGTAGCTTTTGCGAAATTGGCAAAAGAAAAATTAGGTTTCACACGCTATGAACAATACTTGCAAAAATTCCATTTCTATGACAAAACAGGCATAGACTTGCCGAACGAAGCGTCTAGTAAAATCAATTTCAGATACGAATATGACAAAGCATCGACTGCTTATGGTCAGGCGTCCGCGATTACCCCAATTCAGCAAATTGAAGCGGCGACAGCCATTGCAAACGGTGGAACGATGATGAAGCCATATGTAATCGATCATATTACAGACCCGAACACAAACAAAACAATTTTACAGCACGAACCAACAGTAGCAGGAAAACCAATTTCTTCTGATACAGCGAAGCAAGTCCGTGACATTTTAGGTGAGGTCGTTTCCTCAAAAATTGGCACAGGACAGCCATACCAAATCAAAGGTTTTGATGTCGCTGGGAAAACGGGTACAGGACAAATTGGCGGTGCTGGCGGCTACCTTCAAGGGAGAAACGATTACGTCTTTTCATTTATGGGAATGGCACCAAAAGATGATCCGAAGCTGCTCGTTTATGTGGCTGTCCAACAGCCTCAGCTATCTGAAACACAAACGGGCTCTGCCCCTGTTTCAGAAATCTTTAACCCTGTGATGAAAAATAGTTTGCTCTATTTAAATATCGCACCAACAAAAACAGACGATAAAAAATCTGGCAAACAGAAAATAAAACAAGAAACAATGCCGTCATTCCTAGATTTAGAAGTGAAACAGGCAGAAACAGAAGCAAAAAACAAAAAGTTATCACCTGTTGTCATTGGTGACGGTCTATCCATTAAACGCCAATGGCCAAGTGCGGGCTCTGAATTCTCTGAAAGCCAGAAAGTCTTTTTGAAAACAGCAGGGAAAACCATTAAAATGCCTGATATGACAGGCTGGTCCAGAAGGGAAGTTCTTCAATATGCGTCTATTTCAGGTGTGCATATTGAAACAAATGGACAGGGATATGCTGTCAAACAAAGCGTGAAAAGTGGAGCAGAGATTTCAGATAAAGTCGTCACAGTGACCTTCAAAAGTCCAAATTAACTTGAAAACCTAGCAAATCATTTGCTAGGTTTTTTTCTTTTGCTTGAGCGATGGACGAGATCGTTCTATAAAAAGACGAGCCTGCATATGATGAAAACAAGCCATATGTAAGGAGTGAACCGGGCGTGCGAGTGTCAAGTGTAACAGTGAGAAAACGATTGCTTTTCGTGCTGCTGTTTGGGGTGATCATTTTTTTCATCATAGATACTAGATTAGGATATGTGCAGTTTATTATGGGCGAGAAGCTGACTAGTTTAGCGAAAGATTCATGGAGCCGTAACCTTCCATTTGAACCAGAACGAGGAGATATTTTGGACCGAAATGGGGTGGAGCTTGCGACGAACAAAAGTGCTCCCTCTATTTTAGTCGTGCCGCGGCAAGTGAAAGACCCAGCAGAAACAAGCAAAAAATTAGCTGCAGTACTGAATATGTCTGAGGAGAAAGCGTACAAGCATGTCACCAAGAAAACGTCTATAGAGCGGATTTCTCCAGAGGGGAGAAAAGTATCTCATGAAAAAGCAAAAGAAGTCAGAGAGCTCGATTTAGATGGAGTCTATGTAGCAGAAGACAGCATCAGACATTACCCGTTTGGAAGTTTCTTATCTCATGTATTAGGTTTTGCTGGAATTGATAATCAAGGCTTACTTGGACTAGAAGCGTACTATGATGATGACCTAAAAGGTGAAAAAGGCTCTGTGAAATTTTATTCTGATGCAAAAGGGCAGAAAATGCCAGATGAAGCAGATGATTATACACCGCCTAAAGATGGGCTTGATATGAAATTAACAGTTGATTCAAAAGTGCAAACCATCATCGAACGAGAACTAGACAATGCCCAGGCAAAATATAACCCAGATGGCATGATTGCCATTGCCATGAATCCGAAAAATGGTGAGGTGCTGGGAATGTCGAGCAGACCTGACTTTGATCCGGCTGACTATCAATCAGTTGATTCAAAAGTATTTAACCGAAACTTACCGGTGTGGAGCACATATGAGCCAGGATCGACGTTTAAAATCATTACACTGGCAGCTGCTCTGGAAGAAAATAAAGTAAATTTAAAACGTGATCAATTTTTTGACAGCGGATCTGTGACAGTGGATGGCGCAAGGCTCAGATGCTGGAAAAAGGGAGGACATGGATCACAGTCGTTTCTAGAAGTGGTACAAAACTCTTGTAACCCAGGATTCGTCGAGCTAGGCGACCGTCTTGGAAAAGATAAACTATTTTCTTATATTAAAAATTTCGGCTTTGGTCAAAAGACAGGCATCGACCTTCAAGGAGAAGGTAGAGGAATTTTGTTCCCGCTTGATCGTGTTGGTCCTGTAGAACAGGCAACAACAGCCTTTGGTCAAGGTGTATCTGTTACGCCGATTCAACAAGTGGCTGCAGTGGCAGCCGCAGTAAATGGAGGAACGCTTTACACGCCGTATATTGCAAAAGAATGGATCGATCCAATTACAAAAGAGGTAGTTAAAAAGCAATCACCAATTGCCAAGAAGAAAGTCATTTCAGCGGAGACGTCTAAAGAAATCAGGTATGCCCTTGAAAGTGTAGTCGCTCAAGGAACTGGCCGGAATGCATTCGTTGAAGGATATCGGGTGGGCGGAAAAACAGGAACAGCACAGAAAGTAAAAGACGGAAAGTACATGGAAAATAACCACATTGTGTCATTTATCGGGTTTGCACCTGCGGATGATCCAAGCATTGTTGTATATGTAGCAGTAGATAACCCAAAAGGCACGATTCAATTTGGTGGGACAGTAGCAGCACCTATTGTGGGCCATATTATGCGAGACAGTCTGCCTGAAATGGGCGTGAAAAAAAGAAAAGGACAAATTGAAAAGAAGTACCAATGGCTGGACACAAAAACCATTGAGGTACCGAATCTTGTAGGAGGATCTGTTTCTGACCTTGAATCACTCCTGATTAATTTAAAGATTGATGCTTCAGGAACTGGCAGTAAAGTGGTGAAGCAATCGCCTGCTGCCGGCACAAAGGTCAAAGAAGGTTCCACGATCCGATTATACTTAAATGATGAATAATAAAGAATGAACAGAGGGTAGCCGCACTCATTCGGCTGCCTCTTTTTGTTGAAAGTGAAGGGTCGCTTTAAAAAAAGAGCATAAAGTGTGTTTTTTCCAAGAGAAACTTAAGGAATACGCTGGATGTATCCTTTTTTTTACGATAAAATATAGACTGTGTGTTTTTTTCACAAGACATGCACGTGAACGAATTTGAGAGGTTTGATATGAAATGAAATTACAAGAACTCCTTACATACTTTAAAAGTGAAAACAGTGAACTGATAAACGAAAATCCGGAGATTACTTCCATTGAAATGGATTCAAGAGAAGTGAAAAAAGGGAGTCTTTTTGTCTGTATAAAAGGCTATACAGTAGATGGACATGATTACGCTGAAAAAGCTGTGAAAAGCGGGGCTGCAGCGATTGTAGCAGAATACCCACTTCACATAACAGATGTACCAGTCATTATTGTAAAACACTCTCAAAGAGCACTTGCAAGAATGGCAGATGCTTTTTACGAACAGCCAACTCATAAACTCAATCTAATTGGTATTACAGGAACGAACGGGAAAACGTCCACAACACACATGATTGAGCAAATCATGAGAAAAGCCGATAAAAAAACAGGTTTAATCGGTACGATGTATATGAAGGTAAACGATGAAATTCTCGAAGTGAAAAACACAACACCTGAGAGTGTCACCCTTCAGAAGACCTTTAAGCAGATGCTTGATCAAGACGTAGATACGGCCATTATGGAAGTGTCATCACATGCTTTGCATCTTGGGCGTGTTCATGGATGTGATTATGATATTGCCGTCTTTACAAATCTTACCCAAGATCATCTGGACTACCACAACACAATGGAAGAATATAAACATGCAAAAAGCTTGCTCTTTTCCCAGCTCGGAAGTGCCTTTCAGCACGATAAGCCGAAGCATGCCATTTTAAATGCAGATGATGAAGCGTCTAATTATTTTGAAAAAGTCACAGCTGCTGAAATTATGACGTATGGCTTAGAGCAAGAATCAGATGTAATGGCAAAGAACATTCAAATTAAACCAAAGGGAACACAATTTGATTTGATCACCCCAATCGGCACAAAAAATGTGACGGTTGCCCTTATTGGGAAATTCAATGTGTATAACATTCTAGCAGCTGTATCAGTAGGAATTGTATCAGGCTTAACGTTTGAAACGATCGTTAGTGCCATTGAAGAACTTGAGGGAGTCAAAGGAAGATTCGAACTTGTGAATTTTGATCAAGACTTCCCAGTCATCGTTGATTATGCGCACACACCTGACAGTTTAGAAAATGTACTGACTACGTGTAGAGAATTAACAGAAGGTAGAATTTTCTGTGTAGTTGGCTGCGGGGGCGACCGTGATAAAACCAAGCGCCCTCAGATGGCCCAAATCGCTGTGAAATATGCAGATGAGCCTGTTTTCACATCAGATAATCCAAGAAGTGAAGATCCATCAGCCATTTTGAAAGACATGGAAAATGGCGTGCCAAACGCCTATTACCACAGCTTTGTGAACCGGAAACAGGCCATCTTTTTTGCCATTGCTAATGCAAAAAAGGGCGATACAGTCTTAATAGCTGGAAAAGGCCATGAGACGTACCAAATCATTGGTGATCAAGTCTATGACTTTGATGATGCCAAGGTGGCAGCGGACGCTATTTTAGATCTAAACAAATCTTAAAAATGATGAAAAGAGTGTAATGAAATGAAGCATTTTGTACAAAAACAACATACGAAAGACACGAATGAATATCATAATAATGAATGCTATTTTCTAATGGAAAACGGCTTTGGAAATTCGGAAGGAGTAAAGAACAATGCTTGAACAGGTGATATTGTTTACAATCATAATGGGATTTTTAATCAGTGTTCTTTTATCCCCGATTTTTATTCCGTTTTTAAGAAGACTTAAATTTGGTCAAAGTATTAGAGAAGAAGGACCTCAGTCTCACCAAAAGAAATCTGGTACCCCAACAATGGGCGGAATTATGATTATCTTTTCTATTACAATTACAACAATCGTGATGATTAACAAATTCTCTGAGATTAGTCCAGAAATGTTTTTATTGTTATTTGTCACCCTTGGCTACGGATTATTAGGATTTTTAGATGATTATATTAAAGTAGCGATGAAACGAAATCTTGGCTTAACATCGAAACAAAAACTGATCGGGCAAATTGTGATTGCTGTGATTTTCTATGCAGTCTTCCATTATTATGAGTTTGCAACGACTATTCGCATTCCAGGAACAGATGTCAGCTTTGACTTAGGATGGGCATACTTTATCCTCGTCGTTTTCATGCTTGTCGGTGGTTCTAATGCGGTAAACCTTACGGATGGACTTGATGGTTTATTATCTGGAACAGCTGCTATTGCATTCGGAGCTTTTGCTATATTGGCTTGGAATCAATCTCAGTATGATGTGGCGATCTTTTCGGTAGCAGTAGCAGGCGCTGTCCTTGGGTTCCTTGTCTTTAATGCGCATCCTGCAAAAGTATTTATGGGTGATACGGGATCGCTTGCTTTAGGCGGTGCCATAGTGGCCATTGCCATTTTAACGAAACTTGAGATTTTACTCGTCATTATTGGAGGAGTATTTGTTGTTGAAACGTTATCCGTTATCCTTCAAGTCATCTCCTTCAAAACAACTGGAAAAAGAATCTTTAAGATGAGCCCGCTTCACCACCACTATGAGTTAGTTGGCTGGTCTGAGTGGAGAGTAGTTGTCACCTTCTGGACAGCTGGTTTATTGCTTGCTGTTTTAGGAATTTACATCGAGGTGTGGTTATAATTGAATAGGATGCAAATGTTAAAAGACGAACATGTACTAGTACTAGGCCTTGCAAAAAGCGGATATGCGGCAGCCTCAATTCTTCACGAACACGGAATAAACGTGACGGTCAATGACCAAAAAGCTTTTGAAGAAAACGAGCCTGCTCAGTTACTTTCTGAAAAGGGGATTGATGTCATTTGTGGCAGTCATCCTCTTCGTATGTTCGACGATAAAGAAATTACGATTTTAATTAAGAACCCTGGAATTCCTTATGAGAATGTGATGGTTCAAGAGGCGCTTCGCCGAAAAATTCCAGTTTGGACTGAAATAGAATTGGCGTATCATTTGACCTCATCTCCTTTTATTGGGATTACCGGATCAAATGGAAAAACGACCACGACCACTTTGATTTATGAAATGTTGAAAAAAGACAGCCAAAAAACATTGGTAGCAGGTAATATCGGAACGGTCGCAAGTGAAGTTGCCGCGCGTGCAGCGGGCGATGAATGGATCGTAACTGAGCTCTCTTCATTTCAGTTAATGGGAACCGTTGAATTCAGACCTAAAATCAGCTTAATATTAAATATTTTTGACGCACATTTAGACTATCATCACACGCGTGAAGAATACGAAAAAGCAAAACAGAAAGTGTATGCACATCAACAAGAAGATGACATAGCTGTGGTTAACCTAGATGATCCATCTGTTGTCAAACTAGCAGAAGAGTCGAAAGCGCAAAAAGTGTTTTTCTCAGTTAAAGAGCCGGTAGCACATGGAGCGTTTATTAAAGATGGTGCCATCTACTATATGAATGAACATGTCATTGACCTCAAGGATGTTGTTCTTCCTGGTGAGCATAACCAAGAAAATATTCTAGCAGCTATTTGTGTTGTAAAAAATGCAGGCTGCTCAAACGAAGCGATTGCGCAAGTTCTTACTACATTTAGTGGAGTGAAGCATCGTTTGCAATTTGTGGAGACGATTCAAAATAGAAAATTTTATAATGACAGTAAAGCGACCAATATACTGGCAACAAGTAAAGCTTTGTCTGCCTTCAAGCAGCCGACCATTTTACTAGCAGGTGGACTGGATCGTGGCAATGAATTTGATGAATTAAAACCTTTTATGAAGAATGTAAAAGGAATAATTACATTTGGTGAGACTGCGCCTAAGTTTGTGAAGCTTGGTGAAGAGCTGGGAATACATCACGTAAAACATGTCGATAATGTTGAACAAGCAGTACCTGCGGCGTTTAGCATATCTGAAGAAGAAGACGTGATTTTATTGTCTCCAGCTTGTGCAAGCTGGGATCAGCATAAAACATTTGAAGAACGTGGAGACATGTTTGTAAACGCCGTGCATATGCTTAAATAAGGGCTTGTCTCTCATATGACTGACAGCCCAAATGAAATTATGCTTGGGGTGTCGGTCTCTTGACGAATAAGAAAACTTCTCCGGATTTTTTGCTTGTTGTCATTACGTTACTTTTATTGACGATTGGTTTAATTATGGTGTACAGCGCAAGTGCTGTGTGGGCATCGTATAAATTTGATGATTCGTTTTATTTTGCAAAAAGACAGCTTTTGTTTGCCGGAATCGGAGTTATCGCAATGTTTTTCATTATGCGGGTCGATTATTGGACGTGGCGGACTTGGTCAAAGATACTGATTGCAGTGTGTTTTCTCCTACTCGTGCTTGTCTTGATTCCTGGTATCGGTATGGAGAGAAATGGTTCAAGAAGCTGGATTGGTGTCGGTGCGTTTAGTATTCAGCCATCTGAATTTATGAAGCTTGCGATGATTGCGTTTCTTGCAAAATTCTTATCTGAAAAACAAAAGAATATCACATCCTTTCGTAAAGGTTTCGCCCCAGCACTAGGCATTGTGTTTTCTGCATTTGCCATCATTATGCTACAGCCGGACCTAGGTACAGGAACGGTTATGGTTGGAACCTGTATTATTATGATATTTGTTTCAGGTGCGAGAATCGCTCACTTTATCTTTCTCGGTCTTTTAGGGCTTAGCGGATTTGCCGCACTTGTCTTATCAGCACCCTATCGAATAAAACGAATTACATCTTATTTAAATCCTTGGGAGGATCCACTTGGCAGCGGGTTTCAAATTATTCAATCCTTATACGCTGTCGGTCCAGGCGGTCTGTTTGGAATGGGGCTAGGTCAGAGTAGACAAAAATTCTTCTATTTGCCTGAGCCTCAAACAGACTTTATCTTTGCTATATTGTCTGAAGAACTTGGATTTATAGGTGGATCACTCATTTTGCTGCTCTTTAGTGTTCTATTGTGGAGAGGCATTAGAATAGCCCTCGGTGCACCAGATTTATATGGAAGTTTCTTGGCAGTGGGCATCATCTCAATGGTTGCCATTCAAGTAATGATTAATATCGCAGTTGTCACAGGTCTCATCCCTGTGACGGGCATCACACTCCCATTCATAAGTTATGGCGGTTCATCACTGACATTAATGCTGATGGCAATTGGCGTACTTTTGAATGTAAGCAGGTATGCTAGATATTAATGTGCTGATAGTTCATGAAACCATATAGACTTTTATAAAGTATGAAAAAATGATTTGAAGAGTGAAAATGGCAGTTTCTGTTTCGAAAACATGATGATTGACTCTTCTTTACAGGTTTTGACGGAGCCCTGTTGTTTAAAACAGGGTTTATACTTTGTTCAGAGCAGAAAAAAATTGAGGGGAAATGGTATAATGCGTATAGTTATTAGTGGAGGCGGAACAGGCGGGCATATTTATCCTGCTCTAGCTTTTATTAAAGAAGTGAAAAGACTGCATCCTGATGTGGAATTTTTATATATTGGCACTGAGAATGGGCTTGAAAAGAAAATTGTAGAAAGAGAAAATATCCCTTTTAAATCAATTGAAATTTCAGGTTTTAAAAGAAAGCTTTCCTTTGATAATGTAAAAACAGTGATGAGGTTTCTAAAGGGCGTCCAAAAAAGTAAATCTTATTTAAAAGAATTTAAGCCGGATGCTGTTATTGGAACAGGTGGTTATGTGTGTGGTCCAGTTGTTTATGCTGCGTCTAAGCTAAAAATCCCAACGATCATTCACGAACAAAATAGCCTGCCAGGCATCACAAATAAGTTTCTGGCACGGTATGTGAATAAAGTAGCCATCTGTTTTGAAGAAGCAAAGGAACACTTTCCTTCAGAAAAGGTTGTTTTTACGGGAAACCCAAGAGCCTCTGAAGTCGTCTCTATTAAAGAGGGAAAATCTCTTAAAGAGTTTGGGCTGGATGAGAAGAAAAAAACGGTTCTTATTTTTGGCGGGAGCAGAGGTGCAGCTCCAATCAATCGAGCAGTGATTGACATGCAAGATGAATTAAAGGCAAAGAACTATCAGCTTTTATATATTACAGGTGAGGTTCATTATGAAAAAGTGCTGAACGAATTAAAAGAAAAAGGTGAAGCACCGAATATGATCACAAAGCCTTTCTTGCATCAAATGCCGGAGTATTTAAAATCAATTGATGTCATTGTTGCAAGAGCGGGAGCCACAACGATTGCTGAAGTGACGGCACTTGGAATTCCGACTATCTTCATTCCAAGTCCATACGTGACCGCAAATCATCAGGAAATTAACGCTAGATCACTTGAAAAACATGATGCTGCGATCGTTTTAAGAGAATCAGAGCTTTCTGGAGATCGCTTGCTTCATGCAATTGATGAAATTGCTGGTAATGACGAAAAACTACATCAAATGAGCCGTTTAACAAAAGAACTTGGAGTACCAGATGCGGCCACACGTTTATATAATGTGTTAAAAGAAATTACGACTTCATGATGAATGATATGAGGTAAGGCGGAGGGTAATATGGAGAACTTGAAGAATGAATTATTAGAAGCGCAAGTTGGTAAAGTACTTGAAAATGAACCGCTTGCAAATCATACGACAATGAAAATAGGCGGACCGGCCGATCTATTAGTCATCCCTAAAGATGTCGATGCTGTCAAAACAATTATGGATCAGGTGAAAAAACATGATACTCAATGGACGGTCATTGGGAGAGGATCCAATTTACTTGTCCTTGATAAAGGAATTCGCGGGGTCGTTTTAAAGCTGGGCGCTGGGCTTGATCACTTAACTGTCAATGATGAAGAAATTACAGTTGGTGGAGGCTATTCAGTTGTAAGACTCGCGACGTCTCTTAGTAAGCAGGGGCTGTCAGGATTGGAATTCGCAGCTGGTATTCCAGGATCTATTGGTGGTGCTGTTTATATGAACGCAGGGGCACATGGATCTGACATTAGCAAGATTCTTGTGAAAGCGAGAGTCTTATTTGAAGATGGAACGATCGAGTGGTTAACTAATGAGCAAATGAATTTTAGCTATCGAACTTCTGTGCTTCAAAAGGAACGCCCTGGAATTGTTCTCGAAGCAGTGTTCAAGCTTAAACAGGACGAACGTGAGAAAATCACAAAGAAAATGCAGCAAAATAAAGATTATCGCAAGGAAACACAACCGTATAATAAACCATGCGCCGGCAGTATTTTCCGAAATCCATTACCTGAATATGCAGGACAGCTTGTAGAAAAGGCGAATTTAAAAGGATATCAGATTGGCGGCGCTAGAATTTCTGATATGCACGGAAACTTTATTGTCAACGCTGGTGGGGCGAAGGCTCAAGATGTGCTCGACTTAATTCAGTACATTCAAAAGAAAATCAAAGATGACTACAATGTAGAGATGCATACAGAAGTAGAAATTATTGGTGAAGCAAATTAAAGGCTACTACTTATGAATGATGGTATCACAGGAAAACAAACGGCATTTTTTCATGCCGTTTGTTTTCTAATCAATATGAGATAAAGAATGATCCAAAGGTGCGGACAAGCAGCTTTGAATGAGGTGAAGAGTATATATGCGGCCTGATCATGAAAATGAAAAGATCGTCAATATAGAAGAGCGAATCCCTAAAATTAAAGAACAAAGGAAGCAGAAAGCGAATCGGAGATTAATCTCTTTTATTTTGCTGTTTTTTATCATGGTTTTAATTATTGTCTATTTGCAAACACCAATCAGTAAAATTTCTTCTTTAACCATTACCGGTAATGAACATGTACCAACAAAACAGCTCGTTAAACTTTCGCAAATTAAAGAAGGCGAGACAGAGTTTTGGAATTTAAATAAAGATATGACAGCAGACCATATAAAGCAAAATAAATTGATTAAAAGTGTCAGTATCAAAAAACATTTCCCTAATAAGGTCAGTATTGCTGTCAAAGAGTATGCAAATATTGCGTATCTGCAAAAGGGACATTTTTATTATGAGCTTCTTGAAAACGGGACGGCTTTGCCAGATGAAGTAACACCAAGTCACGCAGGACCTATTTTTGTCGATTGGGACAATAAAGAGAAATTGAAGCAAACAGTGAAAGCTCTGAATCAACTGCCGGCTTCTATTCAGGAACTAATCTCAGAAGTATATTACGTACCGACTAGCTCCAATCAGTGGCTCGTTAAATTTTATATGAATGATGGAAACACCGTTATTGCATCAATTAAAACATTCGCAGATAAAATGACGACGTACCCTGCCATTGTCAAAGAGCTTTCGTCCTCTGAGAAAGGTACGATTCATATGGAAGTAGCTACGTATTTTGAAGCTTTTAAATCTAAGAAAAAGGAAGATGAACGTTGAGAGGCAAAACCGTCATATTCTCAATTGTAATGCTTGTTCTTGGATTTCTGATTTCTTTTTCATACCAATATACGAAGCAGCATCGAGCAGATGTCAATCGAACAGAACAATGGAAAAAAGAATATTCTTTGAAAAGTCAGCTAACAAAGCAAGAAAAGGCGAATCAAAAACTTGAAAAAGAACTTTATCGTCTTCAATCAAAAGTCCAAGAAACAGAGTTTGGTTTGAAAAATGAAAAAGAGCAGTATTTTAATGTTTTGGAAGATGTTGAGAAATACAGAATGTTTACAGGAGAAATAGGTGTAAAAGGGAAAGGGGTAAAAGTATCTCTTGAAGATGCATCTTATATCCCGAGTGGACAAAATGTCAATAATTACATTGTGCATGAGAGCCACATTTTCCATGTGATAAACGAACTATTTATATCAGGGGCATCTGCTGTAGCTATAAACGGACAAAGAATCACACACCAATCATACATACATTGTAACGGTCCAGTCGTCACGGTTGATGGTGTTCAACATCCAGCACCATTTGTCATTTCTGCTATTGGAGATCCAGCTGTTTTAATTCCTGCATTAAACATTGCAGGCGGGGTGGTTGATCAGCTGACAAGTGATCATATTTCCATGACGATTGAAAAGAAGGATATTCGTATGAATCCTCTTCTAAGAAACAAAGATTAAATGTGAAAAGGTGAGTGGTGTTGAGGAAAAAGAAGCCATTACTTAGTTTGACAGTCCTGATGGTCATATTTGGCATCATGGTCTCCATCCAGTTTAACTCTCTACAAAAGCCTAAAGTTCGCGATACTCGAGACGTTTGGGAATTAAGAGAGGATTTATCTGCATCTAAAAGTAAAGAACTGGATTTATTGAAAGAAATTGATAAATATGATGAAATGCTAAAAAAGTATGGCAACCAAGAAGATCAATCAAAAGAAGCACAATTAACAAAAACGTTGAAGGATTTGAAAGAAAAGGCTGGTTTTACAGAGGTAACGGGTGAAGGAGTTGAAATAGAAATTACTCAGCTTTTTTCTAAGGAACTTACCGGAGAAGAAGTCAAAAATATACCACCTGATCTTCTGAAAAAATTAATCAACGAAGCCAATATGTTTGGGGCAAAACATATTTCCATTAATGAACACCGGGTGATTAACACCAGTGTTATTCGAGATATTAATGGTACGACGAAAATGGATGGTTACAGCATAGATGGTGATACAGTCACGATTAAGATGGTCAGTGAGCAGGCCGATAAATTATACAGCCGTTTAAATGTATCAGATATTGGTGATTTGTTTGCTCAGGAAAATTTCAGTTTGAGTATTAGACCGCCGAAGAAAAAAATTCATTTAAAAGCATTTGACGGTACAATTCAATTAAATGAATTGAAGCCTCTTGACGATGTAAAGGAGGGAAAATCTTAATGTGGCTTCCTGTACTTGGTTTAATCATAGGAGTTGCGATCGGTTTCTTAACGAATTTTACGATACCGAATGAGTATTCTAACTATCTTTCCCTCGCCGTACTTGCTGCGCTTGATACATTGATTGGTGGAATCAGAGCACATCTGCAAGGGGCATACGATGAACTAGTGTTTGTATCAGGTTTCTTCTTTAATATTATACTCGCAATAAGTTTAGCTTTTCTGGGCGTCCATCTTGGTGTAGACTTGTATTTAGTCGGAATGTTTGCATTCGGTGTTAGATTGTTTCAAAATATCGCCGTTATTCGAAGAATTCTACTAACAAAATGGACAATTTCTAGAGAAAAAAAGAAAAAAAGTGAGTCATAAAAAAGGATATACATATGATGTAACGAATATTTTCAGTAATCCTAATAAAAAATGTTGATTTTTTAAGTTTTGTTACACACTTGTAAAAACACATTCATTGTATTGTTGTTCAGCAAATAATAGAATAGAAAGTATTGATATGTGAGGAGGTGCCATAGAATGAACAACAATGAAATTTACGTCAGCCTTGACATCGGTACATCCAATATAAAAGTCATCGTCGGAGAAATGGCGGATGATTCGCTTAACATTATAGGTGTTGGAAATGTCCCTTCAGAGGGGTTAAAAAAAGGATCGATTGTTGATATAGATGAAACAGTTCATTCTATTAGACAAGCATTTGAACAGGCTGAGAGAATGGTAGGTTTTCCTTTACAAAAGGCGATAGTCGGAATTAACGGAAACCACATTCATATTCAGAATACGAGCGGCGTGGTCGCAGTGTCTAGTGAAAATAAAGAAATACATGCTGAAGATGTGAGACGTGTCTTGGATGCTGCACAAGTAGTATCTATTCCGCAAGAACATCTCGTAGTAGACGTAATTCCGAGACAATTTATCGTCGACGGAAGAGATGAGATCACAGATCCGAAAAAAATGCTAGGTGTACGGCTAGAAGTGGATGGATCGTTAATCACAGGTTCTAAAACGATTCTACATAACTGGCTCCGATGTGTAGAGCGGGCTGGTATTGAAATTATGGATATTTGCTTGCAGCCACTCGCATCGGGTTCAGCAGCGTTATCGAAAGATGAAAAAAATCTAGGGGTAGCTCTTGTCGATATTGGCGGCGGCTCTACTACGATATCCGTATTTGAAAACGGGCATCTCTATTCTACTCACAGTATCCCATTGGGCGGAGAGAACATTACAAAAGATTTGTCTATAGGACTTAGAACTTCCACTGAAGAAGCTGAACGAATCAAAAAGCAATTTGGGCATGCATTCTATGATGAGGCATCGTCTGAGGAGACATTTGAAGTTTCCGTCATCGGTACGGACCAAAAACAGACGTATACACAACTTGAAGCAGCCAATATCATTGAAGCACGATTAGAAGAGATTCTGCTTTTTGTGGCAGAGGAATTACGCAATATGGGTGTCCATGATTTGCCTGGCGGATTCGTTCTAACAGGTGGACAGGCAGCTATACCAGGTATCCTTTCTCTGGCACAAACGGTCTTACAAAACAATGTAAGAATCGCAAGTCCTAATTATATTGGGGTCAGGGAACCTCAATATATGACAGGAGTGGGCCTGATCCATTTTGCTTATCGCAATGCAAAGATTCAGGGCAGACAGGTTGGATTCCAAATGCCGGATGAAGCATTTCATGAAGTAGGCGCGTCCATGGAGCCGGTTTCTTCTACACCACAAGTAAAAGAAGCTCAGCCAAGACCGAAAGTGAAACAAAAAGCGCAACAAGAGACAAATAAAAAACCGGGCAAAATGAAAAAACTATTTAATATGTTCTGGGAATAGAACTAGATTTTCGACGGATTAG
Organism: Bacillus sp. iso_77; assembly: GCF_056173625.1. NCBI lineage: Bacteria > Bacillati > Bacillota > Bacilli > Caryophanales > Bacillaceae > Bacillus > Bacillus sp. iso_77. The sequence continues at coordinate 1,446,509 of NZ_CM149683.1, forward strand.
GAGGATTCAGCATGTTGGAGTTTGAAACAAATATAGACGGCCTAGCATCAATTAAAGTAATCGGTGTAGGTGGCGGCGGAAATAACGCTGTCAACCGAATGATTGAAAATGACGTACAGGGTGTCGATTTTATTGCAGTGAATACAGATGCACAGGCGTTAAACTTATCAAAAGCAGAAACAAAAATGCAAATCGGTGCTAAGCTGACAAGAGGGCTTGGAGCAGGTGCGAATCCTGAAGTCGGTAAAAAAGCTGCTGAAGAAAGCAAAGAACAAATTGAAGAAGTCCTAAAAGGCGCTGACATGGTCTTTGTGACAGCCGGTATGGGCGGTGGAACTGGTACGGGTGCTGCACCTGTCATTGCGAAAATCGCAAAAGATTCTGGAGCCTTGACAGTTGGAGTTGTGACTCGTCCTTTCACATTTGAAGGAAGAAAGCGTCAGCTTCAAGCAGTTGAAGGGATTGCTTCTATGAAAGAAGCAGTTGATACGTTAATCGTGATTCCAAACGATCGCCTGCTTGAAATTGTCGATAAAAACACGCCAATGCTTGAAGCATTCCGTGCAGCAGATAACGTGTTAAGACAAGGTGTTCAAGGGATCTCAGATCTCATTGCAACACCAGGTTTAATTAACCTTGACTTTGCTGATGTGAAAACGATCATGTCTAACAAAGGTTCAGCTCTTATGGGAATTGGTGTCGCAACAGGCGAAAACCGTGCTGCTGAAGCAGCGAAAAAAGCCATTTCTTCACCACTTCTTGAAACAGCCATTGATGGAGCACAAGGTGTTATCATGAATATTACTGGTGGTACGAACCTTAGTCTTTATGAGGTACAAGAAGCAGCGGATATTGTTGCATCAGCCTCTGATGAAGATGTCAACATGATCTTTGGATCTGTCATTAATGATAACTTGAAGGATGAAATTGTGGTCACAGTCATCGCAACCGGTTTTATTGAGCAAGAGCCGGAAGTGACAAAACCTCAAAGAAATCCATTAGGACAAGGATTAAAGCAAAATCAATCCATTCCACAAAAGCGTGAAGTAAAACGTGAGGAACATCAGCAAACATCATCACAACCAAGACAAAATACACAGTCAAGTGATGATACATTGGATATCCCAACGTTCTTACGTAACCGCAACAAACGATAAGCAAGCACGATTCATCCCCTTCCTTTGGAAGGGGTTTTTTTATGTCTGCATGGTGAGAAGATCCTGAGCCTGATTGATATAAAAGTCTTGTTTCCGACGTGTTATTTGGAACTATCGTATGTGTTTTGGTTTGAGTCTTTTAAGTCAAAAGAATCATTTTTAATTCCCTTTACAAAAAACGACAAAATGTTGAACTTTATTTGACTACATTAATGAGAACACCATGAAACTTGTCATGATCAAAAAGAAGGGGGAGGGGCAGGATACACACTGTTTGACCATTTGAGGAGGAGGGATTTTATTGAAAGTGAAGTTTCGCAAAACCGCCGTCTATCGTTTCATGAGTCTTTTGGTGATTGGTACTTTAACGATGACAAGCTTTGGGATGGTTCAAGCAAAATCGACTTCTACCTCATATCAGGAGGAAGCCGTTTCCTCTAAGACAACAAAAGCCAAGATTTCTTCGAGATTAAAGAAGCAGTTTCAAAAGGAAGATAAGGTGACCTTCTTAGTCAAAATGAAGGAACAAACGAATGTACAAAAAGTAGCAAAAGAAGCTGTATCAAAAGCAAAAAAACAAAAATTAACCGCGGCTAAAATGCAGTACACAAAAAGATCAGCCGTTGTATCTGAGCTGAGAGCAACATCTGATGAAACGCAGCAAGCGCTCCTAGCGTATTTACAAAAGGAAAAAAAGAATAAGCAAGTGAAAGATATTCATTCCTACTATATTGTGAATGGTCTAGCTGTGACGGCAACAAAAGAAGTGATGGAAAAGGTTGCTTCTTTTCCAGAAGTAGCTCAAGTGCTGCCGAATGAAACACGTCAACTTCATCGTCCTGTTGATTTGAAGCATGCTAAGCCAAACAAACAAATCAAAGCAGTAGATGGAGTCGAATGGAATATTGCTCAGGTGCATGCACCAGAAGCGTGGGATTTAGGCTATGACGGGACTGGAACCGTTGTGGCAAGTATTGATACAGGTGTCGAATGGGATCATCCTGCGCTAAAAGAAAAATACCGCGGGTTTGACCCTGCTCGTCCGAACGAACCATCTCATGAACTGAATTGGTATGATGCCACGACAGGCTCTGAAGTCCCTTATGATGACTTGGAGCATGGGACCCATGTGACAGGCACAATGGTTGGTTCTGAGCCAGATGGAAAGAATCAAATTGGGGTCGCACCGGGAGCAGAATGGATTGCAGTGAAAGCTTTTTCAGAAGATGGCGGTACAGATGCTGATCTGTTAGATGCCGGTGAGTGGATTTTAGCCCCGAAAGATCAAAACGGAAATCCTCACCCAGAAAAGGCACCTGATGTTGTGAATAATTCGTGGGGCGGTGGCCCAGGTCTTGATGATTGGTATAAAGATGTAGTGAATGCTTGGAGAGCAGCAGACATCTTTCCAGAATTTTCAGCCGGTAATACCGATTTATTCAATCCAGGCGGTGCGGGTTCGATTGCAAATCCTGCTAACTATCAAGAAGCCTTTGCTACAGGCGCAACAGATCATGACAACAAGTTAGGGTCTTTCTCCCTTCAGGGTCCTTCTCCATATGGCGTAATGAAACCAGATATTGCTGCTCCGGGAGTAAACATTCGTTCTTCGATCCCGGGAAAAGGATATGAGGATGGGTGGAATGGTACATCGATGGCAGGTCCGCATGTCTCAGCTGTTGTTCTTCTTCTTCGCCAAGTGCAATCAGACCTTTCTGTTGATGAAATTCAGCAAATTCTCATTGAGACAGCGAAACCACTGACAGATCAGCAATTTCCTGAATCCCCTAACAACGGCTATGGGGCAGGGTTAGTTGATGCAAGAGAGGCGATTACGGCCTTAACCAATGGAATCGGTACGATTGAAGGCCAGGTGACAAAAGAGGGAGAAGATACAGAACCACCTGTTTTTTCACATAAAGGTCCGAATGAAATTTTTGCTGCAACGCCAACCCCATTGACCATCACTGCAGAAGATGAGATAGCAGTGGCAAATGTTTCTTTGACTTACCGAGTAGATCAAGGTGAATGGGAGACGTTGCAAGCCGACCGCACGGATGGAAATCATTTAAAAGGAACCTATACGGTACAGCTCCCTGAACTTGAGGGGGAAAACGTGACGTACCGATGGATTGTGAAAGATTTTGGAGAAAATGAAGCGGCATCAGATTCTTATACACTTCCAATTAAAACATCCATCACCACTGGCTACTCACAAGATTTTGAAGCATGGCCAAGTGGATGGTTCAGTGGTGGAACCAAAGATCCGTGGCAGTGGGGAAAACCGTCCACAGGTCCAAAACAAGCATTTAGCGGGGAACATGTCTATGCCACCAATTTAGACAGTCCTTATGAAAATAAAACGGACGCCAATTTGTCTATGCCGCTCATTGCTGTATCAGATTCAGGTTCTTCCTACCTGCAATATCAATACTGGCATGATCTCGAAGCCAATTATGATTATGTGCATGTCTATGTACAGCCAGAGGGGGAAGACGCCGTTCAAGTGACAGCTTATACGGGGAAAACAAATGCGTGGACAGCAGGCGAAGTTGATTTATCTGCTTATAAAGGGCAAAAAGTGAGAGTCCTGTTTCAGATAAGAACAGATGGCAGTGTCACAAAAGATGGCTTTTATTTAGATGATGTGAAAATCACAGATGAGGCTTTGTCTCAACAAGCTAAGAACCAGCTAGGTGTGATCAAAAAAGAAAAATCCACAAGCCAGAATAAGAAATCAGTTGATCCAAAAAAGGCAAAGCCTGCTAAAGTAAAAAATAAACATGTACAACTTCAAAAGCAAAACAGTCATGATGCTCCGTCTATTCAAGCTCTTCCAATGAAAGCGCAAATCAGTGTTCTAGAAAGCGGAAAATCAACTTCCACCGATGAAGCGACAGGGAAATATCAGCTGTCTCAAGGAGCAGGAGAATGGACAGTGAAAGCGGAAGCTTACGGCTTTGAATCACGGTCCCAAAAAGTCAAAGTGGCATCAAAAGAAACAGCAGAAGCGAATTTCTCCTTACAGCCGCTAGAGAAACGAACGATCTCCGGCACGGTCGTCAATGAAACAACTGGTGAAAAGGTGAAGAATGCAACTGTTTATCTTGTGGAGGACGCAAAAATTGAGCCGGTGAAAACAGATGAATCCGGTGAATTTTCTCTAGAGGCATTAAGCGGTGTCTATACAGTCAAAATTTTTGCAAAGGGGTTTAAAGGCTATACGTTTACAGCGGATGTGACGGCAAAGCCACTTGAAAAGTCAGTGAAACTTGAGCCTTTTATCGGTTTTCCGGGAGAGATTGGCTACGATGATGGAACGGCTGAAAATGCACGGGCTTTCTACGATCCTGGCAATGGCTGGGCTGTGAAGTTTTCATTAGAAAAAGGAAAGAAACAAGCACAGGTCACAGGTGGTCTTTTCCGGTTTTGGACATCAGAATGGCCAGCTCCTGGAGGCGATGAATTTGCTGTTGAAGTATATGATGCTTCTGGGAAGGGTGGCGCACCAGGTGAGAAAATCGCAGGACCTTTAAAAGCAAATGCGCTGCGTAATGGTGAATGGACAAAAGTAGATTTAGAAGATCAAGCCATTACAGTGGATGGAGATTTCTATCTTGTTTATATTCAAACGAAAAAGAATACCGAATCTCCGGGACTTGCCACAGATGAAGATGGCCCTAATGCTGAAAGAAGCTGGCAGCTGACGAGCGGTGCTTTTTCTCCTTCTCCGAAAGAAGAGGGGAATTATATGATTCGTGCGCTCGTAAACTATGAAGCAGATGTACCAGAAATCACTTCTCCAAAGGAAGGAACCATTACAAATCAAGGTGAATTGACGATTGAAGGCACAGCCTCTCCGGGTCTCGATGTGGCCATTTATCAGAATGATGAAGAGGTGGCCAACGTCAAATCAGATGAGTCGGGTACTTTCAAAGAAAATGTATCTGTTCCAAGTGGAGAGCATGTCTTCACGGCGGCGACTGTAACGGATAAAGGCTCAACAAAACATTCCAAGCCAGTCAAGGTGATCATCGATCAAACAGCACCGACGTTGACCATTGATACACCGAAAAAAGGCGACAAGTCTAATAGAGAATCACTCACGGTGGAAGGGAAAGTAGCGGATGATTATCTAGATCAAGTCACAGTCAATGGAAAAAAAGCGACTGTAAAGGATGGGGCATATTCTGCAAGGGTGCTGCTTGAGAACGGGAAAAATACAATCAAAGTGACAGCAAAAGATGCAGCTGGAAACAAAACGACTAAAAAGGTCGACATCGATGTTCAATATGATGCACCTGTCATTTCTGAATTAACGCCAAAAGATAATATGAATCTATCATCAGGTGAATCGGTTAAGATTTCATTTAAAAGCAGGGAAAAGCTAGATGCCACCTTTGTTCTTCATATGCCGCTAACAAATGCTAGATCAAAACTTCAAAACACAACCGAACTGCCGATTCGTGAAGTAGCACCGGGAACGTATGAAGGCTACTGGACGGCGACATCTATTGCAAAAGCAAAAGGTGCAGTGATTGAAGTCATTGTCAAAGATGATTATGGAAATGTCACAAGACAGAAGGCAGAAGGAACACTCACCATCAATGAGAAAGAATGACAGCGAAAAAGACACGACTCTTCGGAGCGTGTCTTTTTTTGTGCAATGGATAGAGGAGACACTTGTCCAACAAATCATTCGGATGTTCTTTCTGTCTCATACGTCGACAAAAACGATAACAATCCACCAAAAGTTCTCTATCATCCCCTACAAGAATTGACAGACTTCCATCCGATGACTGTTTTATACTGGTACAAACAAGTGCAAGTACTGCTTTTGATTCTTTGTTTCAGATGAAAGGAGCAGAAGGTGGTCATTTATTTAGATGTCATTTGGCTGTTAAACTTTTGTTTTGATCTATTGCTGCTCTTACTCACGGCATTTATTCTCAAACGACAAGTGAAAAAAAGGCGATATATGTTAGGAGCTCTCATTGGATCGAGCATTGTTCTCTTGCTCTTTACGCCATTTGCAATGATTGTGTCGCATCCTTTAGGTAAACTGCTTTTTTCTGTCTTGATCGTGCTTGGAACCTTTGGCTTTCAAAGATTTCGTTCCTTTTTTCAAAACCTGTTTGCTTTTTACTTTGTCACATTTTTGATGGGAGGGGGCATGATCGGGGTTCATTCGTTTTTGCAGACAAATACAGTCATTCAAGATGGACTGCTTATTTCACAAAATGATGGATTTGGTGATCCCATTAGCTGGCTTTTTGTTCTCACTGGCTTTCCGGCCATTTGGCTGTTTTCAAAGAAACGATTAGGAGAGGTTGGTGCGAAAAAAAGACAATATGACGAACAAGTACTTGTGGAGATACACATTCAAGGAGAAACAATCCGCTTAAATGGTCTGGTCGATTCTGGAAATCAGCTGTATGATCCATTGACGAAAACACCTGTCATGATCGTCCAGCTCGATCAGCTCACATCTATTTTTGGAGAGCCATTTATAGAAAAAATGAAACAGTTTCATCCTGTTGAAGTGATGCAAAAGCTCGATGACCATTTTCCGCTGCTTGATCGTTTAAGACTCGTTCCGTATCGCGCAGTCGGTCATGATCACGGGTTTCTACTATGCTTTAAACCAGATACGGTCGTCCTTTATACAAAAACGCATATGATCCAGCCAGCGAAGTGTTTTGTTGGGATGAGTCTAAGTGGATTATCAGCAGATCAGGAATTTCAATCCATCATTCATCCAGAGATGTTAGACGGAAAAATGATACAAGGGGTGTCGTAGTTTTTTTGTGATGTCTTTTATCTTACGAAGTCAACTGGACATTTAGAAGGGAGAAGAAGATGAAAAAATTAAAATTTAAACTCACTTACTACTGGTATAAACTCCTCATGAAGCTAGGGCTAAAGAGTGATGAGATTTATTATATTGGTGGAAGTGAGGCACTGCCTCCGCCATTATCAAAGGATGAAGAACAAGAATTGCTCGTTAAATTACCTAAAGGGGATCAAACAGCAAGAGCCATTTTGATCGAAAGAAACTTGCGATTGGTCGTTTATATCGCAAGAAAATTTGAAAACACAGGCATTAATATTGAGGATTTGATTAGTATCGGAACGATAGGCCTCATAAAGGCAGTAAATACGTTTAATCCAGAAAAAAAGATCAAACTGGCCACATATGCGTCTAGGTGTATTGAAAATGAAATTTTGATGTATTTGCGCCGAAATAATAAAATCCGTTCAGAAGTATCGTTTGATGAGCCGCTTAACATTGACTGGGACGGCAATGAATTGCTTTTATCAGATGTTCTTGGGACAGATGATGATATTATCACCCGGGATATTGAAGCAAATGTCGATAAAAAATTACTGAAAAAAGCGTTAGAACAATTAAACGATCGTGAAAAACAGATCATGGAACTGAGATTCGGTTTAGTTGGCGGTGAAGAAAAGACACAAAAAGATGTTGCCGACATGCTTGGTATTTCTCAGTCCTATATTTCAAGGCTCGAAAAAAGAATTATTAAACGATTGCAAAAAGAATTTAATAAGATGGTCTAAAAAAAAATTTTTTGAAAGCTTTATCCCTGTACTGTCAAAGGGATCACCATTTTTTCACATATTTCTCGTCGTAGACCGTGCATATTTTTCCATCCCGCGGAGATACTGAACTTTGTACAACAGCTCCTGTAGGGAGGGAAAAAAGTGTCCAGAAATAAAGTGGAAATCTGCGGAGTCGACACCTCCAAACTGCCTGTTCTGAAAAACGACGAGATGAGAAAATTATTCAGACAGCTGCAAGATGAAGGTGACGATACAGCAAGAGAAAAGCTAGTCAATGGCAATTTGCGGTTGGTTTTAAGTGTGATTCAGCGTTTTAACAACAGAGGCGAGTATGTTGATGATCTCTTCCAAGTAGGCTGTATCGGATTAATGAAATCAATTGATAATTTTGATTTAAGCCACAATGTCAGATTTTCAACTTATGCGGTCCCTATGATCATAGGAGAAATCCGTCGATACTTGCGCGATAACAACCCTATCCGGGTGTCTCGTTCACTAAGAGATATTGCCTATAAGGCGCTTCAAGTTCGTGAGAGACTAATTAGTGAGACAAGCAAGGAACCAACGGCAGAAGACATTGCCAAAGTGTTAGAAGTCCCTCATGAGGAAATTGTTTTTGCCCTAGATGCCATTCAAGATCCTGTTTCTTTGTTTGAACCGATTTATAATGACGGAGGAGATCCGATTTATGTAATGGATCAAATTAGTGATGAACGGAACAAAGATACACAATGGGTAGAAGAATTGGCCTTAAAAGAGGGAATGCGCAGATTGAATGATCGAGAAAAAATGATTCTTCGCAAACGCTTCTTCCAAGGTAAAACACAAATGGAAGTGGCAGAAGAAATCGGCATTTCTCAAGCACAAGTATCAAGGCTTGAAAAAGCAGCAATCAAACAAATGAATAAAAATATTTTTTAAAGCCGCCGCTAATGTGCGGCTTTTTTCATTCTTTTTAGAGAACCCATCTGTAGTATTGACTCTGTTATTTTTTTCATTTAATCTGTTTTTAACAAATGTTATTTAAAATATCATTTGTGAGGGAATAGAGAAGCGGAAAGAAGGGTTATTATGACATTCCATGATGAAAGAAGGCTGCTCATTAAGGTTGCGCATATGTACTATGAAGAAGGCGCCACTCAATCTAAAATTGCAGAAGCTGTTGGGGTTAGCCGTTCGCTCATATCGAAATATTTGGCAAAAGCACGTGAAGCAGGAATCGTGGAAATCATTATTCATGATGAAGTAAATCAACAATATGGTTCGTTAGAAAGAAAAATAGAGCGGAAATACGGGTTGCGAGAAGTCGTGTGTGTGGAATCTCTCAGTCAAGAAACAACAAAAAGTCGAATAGGAGCTGCGGCTGCGGGCTTTTTATTAAAAGTCATGAAGGATGGACAAGTCATCGGTTTTTCATCAGGGACAACCTTGCATGAAATGGCGAAAGCGCTTACGTCTGTTCAGCATTTTCCATCTGTGACATTTGTTCCGCTTGTCGGAGGCGTCGGAAATGAAGATGTTGATATTCATGCCAACTATATTATTGGAAGATGCTCAGAAGCACTCAAATCCAAATGTGAGTTTTTACATGTGCCTGTCATGCTTGATACGAAAGAAGCGAAAGATGTACTCATTAGACAGCCGTCGATCAAAAAAGTCATTGAATTAGGAGAATCATCAAATATCGCGGTCGTAGGAATAGGCGGTGTTCCGCAACATTCAACGATGGTGAAATCCTATATGACAAGTGGTGAGGAAGATATCCTGCAAGCGAAAGATGTCGCGGGTGACATTTGTTATAACTTTATTGATCATAAAGGTGAAGTGTATCCGCATCCGTGGAACGACCGGGTGATGGGGATCAGTCCTCTAAAACTGAAAGAGATCCCTCTTGTGATTGGTGTCGCTGGAGGAGAAGAAAAAATTGAAGCGATCAGGGCAGCGTTAGAAGGTGGATTAATTCATGTGTTAATTACAGATGAACAAACCGGAGATGCCCTATTAAAGTAACTACCTAAGCCGATTAGGTAGTTTTTTTGAGTCTTTAGACTCAAAAAGATTGAGAATTTTATCGATTTTATCTTGACACAAAGTTGACACATCATATAAACTAAGTTCATAACAAATGATAAATAAAATAACAAATGTTACAAGAAACAGATTTTTGTTAATTTTTATAACATTTGTTAAAAGTTTCAGATTATTTTTCTAGCAATCTATTGTGAAGCAAGAAAACCTGAAAGGATGATTTAGATGTCAATTTATCAACAATTGTTAGCACGAGAACGCAGCGGAGATCCAATCAAAGTTGGGATTATCGGGGCAGGCCAAATGGGGTTTGGACTCATTTCACAAATTTCTAAAATTCCAGGCATGATTGTCGCAGGTGTTTGTGATATTCATCTTAGTGCAGCTGAGAAAGCAGCGAATTTTTACAAGCACCATGCGAAACCACATCAAATGGTCGTCACAAATGATTACAGAGAAGTGATTCAATCAGATTCTGTGGAAGTCGTTGTGGATGCAACAGGTGTTCCAGAGGTCGGAGCAAACATTTCTTTGGAAGCGCTTAATTCAAAAAAACATCTCGTTCTTTTAAATGTAGAAGTCGATATTACGATCGGCTTGGTCATGCATAAATTATTCACGAATGCAGGACTTGTTTACTCTGGATCAGCTGGAGATGAACCAGCAGCAACGCTAGAACTATACGAATTTGCAAAAACAATGGGGCTTGAAGTATTGGTTGCTGGGAAAGGTAAGAACAACCCATTCTTCCCAGAAGCAAACCCAGATACGTGTAAAGCTGAAGCAGATAGTAAACATATGAGTGCCCACATGCTGGCAGCATTCCAAGACGGAACAAAAACGATGGCAGAAATGAACCTATTAAGTAATGCAACAGGACTTTTGCCTGATAAAGTCGGCATGCATGGAGTAGAAGCGAATTTAGAAAATGTAGCAGATAAATTAAATCAAAAACAGCAAGGCGGCGTACTGGATAACTTCGGAGTCGTTGAATATGTAAACGGACTGGCACCAGGTGTCTTTGTCATCGTCAAGAGTGATCTTGAGCCAGTAGATGAAGAACTTCGCTACTTAAAAGTTGGAAAAGGTCCTCACTACACACTGTATCGTCCTTTCCACTTAGCAAGTCTTGAAACACCAGTGACGATCGCAAAAGCAGTCTTACAACACGATTCTTCAATCCATCCAATTGGTGTACCAGTATCAGAAACTGTCGCTGTGGCGAAAAGAGATATTAAAGCAGGAGAAACACTTGATGGTATTGGCGGATACTCCGTAAGAGGTGTACTTGAAACACATCAAGACATGAAAGCGAACGGCCACATCCCAATTGGCTTAATCAGCGGAAAAGTGGTAGCGAAAAAAGATATCAAATTGGGGCAATTCCTATCTCATGATGATGTAGAACTTGATGCAAGCACAACGGTCTGGAAGCTGCGTTCATTACAAGATCACTTATTTCAATCATAAGGACGTGAGGCTATGGAAAAATTAGCAATCGTACTTTGCATTATTCTGATTGTGCAGTATGGTTTATCGTTTATTCAAATCAAGTACTACCGCAAGAGCATGGATTCACTGATTGACGACTATAAAGGGAAACAAGGCTATCACTTGTTTTCAGGAATGGAGCGGCGCAAATTTGGTCCTGGAGCCATTGCGCTCATCATTGTCGATGAATCATACATCATTCAAAAGTGTCATGTGCTGGGTGGCGTCTCGATTTTGTCTAAATTTAAGGAACTGCCTTCCTATGAAGGAAAACATGTGGGGGCTGTGCTTGATGAGCATCACATGATGAAACAAACATTGAAAAAGCGCAAAAGGGGACCAGCTGTCATGCAAGCACTCTCCATGGCAGCGGAGCAGGCGCTTGTCTCGATTTCTAAAAAAAATATAACAAATGTGAACTAAGAAAGGGGAGATGAAACATGGAATGGATTCAATGGTTTGGAGAGCACTTTATCGGGATGTTTGAAGCCGGCGGAAAGCAGTTCATGGGTCTTGTGACAGGTATCGTTCCAACGCTTGTTGTGTTACTTACTTTCACTTATGCTGTCATGAAGTTTATTGGAGAAGAGCGAGTGAATAGAGCGATTCAGTTTGCAGCGAAATATACCATTTTGCGCTATACGTTAATGCCGATCTTATCCGTTCTTATTTTGACAAACCCAATGGCTTATACGTTTGGCCGCTTCTTACCTGAAAAACAAAAACCAGCATTCTATGATTCAGCTGTTTCATTTGTTCATCCGGTGACATCGCTGTTCCCGTATGCCAACGCAGGAGAACTGTTTGTCTACTTAGGAATTGCGAACGGGATTAAAGAAGCTGGATACTCTATGTCAGAGCTGGCTGTTCGTTACTTCTTAGTCGGGATCGTTGTCATTTTACTTCGCGGAATCATTACGGAATGGATCACAAAGTACTTAGCAGGAAAAATGAAAGCGAATTCACAATAGGGGAGGGTTAGACATGACAAACCACAAAGTATTTGTTGCAAAAGGTGCTGGCGGATGGGGAAAAGGATTAGAGCTTGAACCAACCGGTAAAAGAAGAAAGGTCGTTTCCATTACAGGAGGAGGCATTCACCCAGTTGCACGAAAAATTGCAGAAATGACAGGGACAGAAGCATGTGATGGCTTTAAAAATTCTATACCAGAAGATGAAATGATGTGTGTTGTCATTGACTGCGGAGGAACAGCGCGAATTGGGCTTTATCCAATGAAACGCATTCCTACTGTCGATGTGCTGGCATCCTCTCCTTCTGGACCGCTTGCAAAACATATTACAGAGGATATCTTCGTATCAGGTGTCACAGAAAAAGATATTTCCTTTGCTGAAGCATCTGATAGTGAAGGGAACGTAGAAGGTCAAGAAAGCAGCGGCCCAATTGACAAAGAGAATTTCAAAGAAACCTATTCAAAACTGAAAGAGGAAAATATCGAGCGTCAAGAAAAAGGGAATTTCCTCATGAGATTCTCAAGAGGAATCGGAAAAGTAACCGGCACATTCTATCAAGCTGGTCGTGATTCTGTTGATATGCTCCTTAAAAACATTATTCCATTCATGGCATTTGTCAGTATGTTAATTGGAATTATCAATTATACAAAAATTGGTGACTTGATTGCCCATTTTCTATCACCACTGGCAGGATCTGTATGGGGACTCTTACTGCTCGTTGTGGTTTGTACATTGCCATTCCTATCACCTGTCTTAGGACCTGGTGCAGTCATTGCACAAGTAATTGGTGTTCTTATTGGTAGTCAAATTGCACTAGGGAATATCCCGCCTCAATTTGCACTTCCTGCACTATTTGCCATCAACGGTCAAGTAGGGTGTGATTTTATTCCAGTTGGGCTATCACTTGGTGAAGCGAAGCCGGAAACGGTACAATATGGAGTACCAGCTGTTTTGTATAGCCGTCTCATTACAGGGGTTCTATCTGTTGTGATCGCATACGCTGCCAGCTTCGGTATGTATTAAACGTATTAAAGGAGGAATCGAGATACATGGTAACACAATCTGTCGTAAAAGAAATTGGGATCTTAGTCCCGCAGTTTAAAGAAGATAAGCTGATTGTTTTATTTGGACCAGCAGCGCCGCAGGAATTAAGAGATATGTCTGTCATTCATGAGTTTGAACACTTAGAAGAAGAGCCGCTAAAATTAGGCGGAACGATTCAAGTGGGCGACCAAACTTATACCATTACTGCTTTAGGCAATAAAGCAAATGACAACTTTAAGGAACTCGGCCATATTTCGATCTACTTCCAAGAGCCGTTTGATGATGTATTACCGGGAGCTGTCTTTGCATCCCCGCATACGTTTCCTGATATTAAAGAAGGCGTACGAATTGAAATTTCGTAACCATGGAAAAGCTGTTCCTTATAAGGAGCAGCTTTTTTGCGTTAGGTTTACTGATTGAAACATTTGCGATATGCTGTAGACGTTATTATTTGTATATTCAGAATTTTTATTCAGGGGGAAAAGATCGTGTCGCTTGACTTGAAGGATGTTTCTTTAAAACGAAATGGAAAATGGCTGCTTCGTTCTATTGACTGGCAGGTGAAAAACCAGGAACACTGGGTGCTTTATGGTTTAAATGGTGCTGGGAAAACGGCTTTATTAAATATGCTTTGCTCATATTATTTTCCAACGTCAGGTGAGATGACGGTGTTAGGCCATGTGTTTGGCAAGGAAGCGCTTGGTGAAAAACTAAGGAAGAAAATTGGTCTCATCTCTGCTGGTCTTGAAAAGAAGCTGCACAGAGATGACAATGCATTTGAAATTGTTTTGAGCGGGGCATTTGCTTCCATCGGACTTTATGAAACACCGACAGATGAGATAAGAGAGAAGGCGATTGATTTATTAAAAACATTTGGATCGTTTCAATATGCCAATCGCACGTATGAAACCTTGTCGCAAGGAGAGAAACAAAAAGTGCTCATCGCAAGAGCTTTAATGAATGATCCGAAGCTTCTAATCTTAGATGAACCTGTGACGGGTCTTGATTTTTTAGCAAGAGAACAAGTGCTGGAGACGATCTCATTGATTGCATCAAAACCAGATGCGCCCACATTGCTCTATACGACCCACCATGCAGAAGAGATTCTCCCGATTTTTCAGCACACTTTATTATTAAAGGAAGGTACTGTTTTTCATAAAGGGGAGACAAAGCAGATGATGACAAGTGACTTGCTTTCTTCCTTTTTTGAATGTCCAGTCGAAGTCATGTGGCAAAACGGCCGTCCTCACTTAAGTAAATTGTAGATAAGAGAAACTATTGGTCTGCTTCCCTGCTTTTCCATCATACATATTATAGTAGAAAACGAAAGGCGGGGAAGGACAGATGATCAGTATTTCTGAATTCCAAATCAAAGATGTCGTCGATGTGTCCAGCGGAAAAAAATTAGGTACTATTGGAGACATCGATATCAATGTCACGAGCGGTAAAATACAAGCGATTATCATTGGCGGTACAGGTAAAATGATGGGATTTTTCGGAAAAGAAGAGGAAATGATTGTCCCGTGGCGAAATATAGTAAAAATTGGCGAAGATGTGATACTTGTCCGTTTGTCTTCTTAATTTGTGTAAATTCCTCAACTAATAGATCAAATTTTCCTTAAAACAACCTCTCCATTCTCAGCAATCAATGTCTTTTTCGGGTAAAAAGATTACGTTTTCATATCAATTTGAAAAAAAACCTGTAGAAAGGGCACATTTGAGTGTAATATTTAATGAATCCCACTAACTGTCTTAGCAGGTCTTGTGGTAAAATAGGAGCGATATAAAGAGAGATGAATGAAAGGTGGGAGGCAGCTTTGATAGACAAATATGACCCCTTTCAGCAGAAATCACCTGATGCAATGCTGATTCATGATTGGACGAACATGACATGTTCTGGAAAAGAGATATTGGCCGGTTTTACGACAAAAAATGGCGGCTTTAGTCTTTCTCCATATCAATCAATGAACACTGGACTCCATGTAGGAGATGATGCTTCTAGTGTCCAAATGAATCGTCAAGTCATTGCAGATGCTACTGCTGTGCCGCTCTCTAATTGGGTGTTTGCTGACCAAACACACGAGGATCGCATCATGAAAGTCACGAAGGAACAAAAGGGAAGAGGAAGTCTTCAGTATGATGAAGCGCTCTCTAGAACAGATGGTTTATACACCTCTGAACCAAACATCATGCTCGCTCTTTGTTTCGCTGACTGTGTTCCGCTTTATTTTCTAGCGCCGCAATCTGGGCTGATTGGAACGGCTCATGCCGGCTGGAAAGGAACCGTCAAACAAATTGGCGCCAACATGGTTGATGCATGGGTTCGCCAAGAAGGCGCTGATGCCGATCATATACAAGTCGTCATTGGACCATCCATTGGCAGCTGCTGCTACATAGTAGATGATGTTGTCATAGATCAAGTGAAACAGCTTCCTTTTTCAACAGAGGATGTGTATTCCGAGATGTCACAAGGACAATACAAAATTGACTTAAAAACACTAAACAAAAACGTATTACTTCATGCAGGATTAAAAGAAGAAAACATACATGTCAGTTCGATGTGCACAAGTTGCAATGAGCAGCATTTCTTCTCACACCGGCGTGATCAAGGGAAAACAGGACGTATGATGTCTTTTGTCGGGTTTAAGGAGGCATAAGTGCAATTGAATGTACGAGAGAATCTCAGACAAATAAATGAACAAATCAACGAAGCATGTAAAAGAGCAGGTAGACATCCAGACGATGTATCGGTTGTCGCTGTCACAAAGTATGTCTCGATTGAACGAGCATTAGAAGCAAAGGATGCCGGAATTTTGCACTTTGGTGAAAATCGTGACCAAGGGTTACTTGAAAAACAGGCAGCCATAACCGATGAAAACATTAGCTGGCACTTCATCGGCAGTTTACAGACGCGAAAAGTGAAATCTGTCATTCAGACCATTGATTACTTACATTCGCTAGACAGAATGTCCCTTGCGAATGAAATTGAAAAAAGAGCGGATCACACGGTTCGCTGTTTTGTACAGGTGAACACATCACTTGAGGAGTCAAAACACGGCTTACAAAGCGAAGACGTGATTCCATTTGTCAAACAGCTCGCTGATTTCAAACATATTGAAATTGCTGGACTCATGACGATGGCTCCATTTACAGATGATCATACTGTGATACGAAACTGTTTTAAAACATTAAAAAGCCTTCAACAAGAGGTAAAACAACTGAACCAAGTAAATGCACCTTGTCAGCATTTATCGATGGGCATGTCAAACGATTTTGAAATCGCAATTGAAGAAGGTGCGACATTTGTTCGGATTGGCTCTTCACTTGTTGGAAATGAAACAGGAGGTGCGTGACATGAGCATAAAAAATAAGTTTAAAAGCTTCTTCACACTCGATGATGAAGAGTATGAGTACGAATATATTGATGAAGAAAGAGAACCAGCACAAGAAGAAAAAAACACAAAAGATAAAGCGGCATTTCAAGAGCGTCCTCAGGCAGGAAAACAAAATGTCGTCAGCTTGCAAAGCGTGCAAAAATCCTCTAAAGTGGTGTTAAGTGAGCCGCGTGTTTATGCAGAGGCTCAAGAGATTGCAGATCATATTAAAAATCGGCGTGCAGTCGTCGTCAATTTGCAGCGCATTCAGCACGATCAAGCAAAGCGAATCATCGACTTCTTAAGCGGAACGGTTTATGCAATCGGTGGAGACATTCAGCGTATTGGCTCGAATATATTCCTCTGCACTCCTGATAATGTGGATGTATCTGGCACAATATCAGAGCTATTGACAGAGGAAGAACCTCAGAGGTGGTAAAATAAAGTGACTCTCTATCTTATCTTTAAAACCTTACAAAGCGTATTGACGCTTTATCTATTCTGTATCATTATTTACATTTTTATGTCATGGGTGCCAGCTACCAGAGAAACAAAGGTCGGCCGTTTTTTGGCAAACATTTGTGAACCATATTTAGAGCCATTTCGTAAAATTATACCGCCAATTGGAATGATTGACATCTCGCCGATTGTGGCATTGCTTGTGATCCGTTTCGCTTCAGATTATGGGCTAACTGGTCTTTATAATATGATTGTACGATTCATGTAAACAGGCTGCCGGGCTTGGCATCTGCCAGGCTCTTTTACATAAAAGGGGAACAAAATGAGCGATATTTATCAACATTTTAGAAAAGACGAACAGCCATTTGTCGACCAAGTATTAGGCTGGAAAAACATCGCACTCGAACAATATCGAATGAAATTAACAGACTTTCTTGATCCGCGTGAGCAGTTCATTACCCAGTCCGTGATTCAGCATTCTGATGAACTGGGTCTCATGTTTTTTGGCGGTTATGAGGAAGCGGAGCGGAAAAGGGCTTTGATCTATCCTGACTATTTAGCACCGACCATACAGGATTTTGAACTGACTTATTTTCAGGTGAACTATGCGAAAAAGTTTATTTCGATAGAACACCCCAACCTTCTCGGTTCGCTCATTGGGACAGGCCTGAAGCGTCAAAAATTCGGTGATTTGTTGTTTTCAGAGGACAACGTGCAATTTATTTGTACAAGCGATGTTGCCGATTTTGTTCGGGCTCAGCTGACGCATGTCGGCAGAGCATCTGTTTCATTAGAGGAAATCAGCAAGGCAGATCTTCAGCCAGTCATCAGCAAAACCGATATCAAAGAAGATACGATTTCTTCACTGCGGCTTGACGCTGTATGTGCTGCTGTCAGCCGTCAGTCTCGGCAAAAAGCACAGCTTTTGGTCAAAAATGGTCTTGTCAAAGTAAACTGGAAAGTCACTGAAGACCCTTCCTTTACAATTGGTGAAGGTGATCAGCTCTCTGTCAGGGGATTTGGCCGCTTTAGCTTAAAAACAATTGATGGGAAGACGAAAAAAGATAAATTCAAAGTAACATTTGAGCTTCTGACATAACGAATTTGAATCTGGAGGTGGCAAGATTGCCATTAACACCTAATGATATTCATAATAAAACGTTCACAAAAAGTTTTCGCGGCTATGACGAAGATGAAGTAAATGAGTTTTTAAGCCAAGTACGTAAAGATTACGAGATCGTACTTCGCAAAAAGAACGAGCTTGAAGACAAAGTCAACGAGCTTGATGAAAGACTAGGCCATTTTGCAACAATTGAAGAAACATTAAACAAATCCATTCTTGTGGCGCAAGAAGCAGCAGAAGACGTGAAGCGTCATTCTGATAAAGAAGCGAAATTGATCATTCGTGAAGCTGAGAAAAATGCAGACCGTATTATCAACGAAGCGTTATCAAAATCAAGAAAGATTGCAATGGAAATCGAAGAGCTCAAGAAACAGTCGAAAGTCTTTAGAACTCGTTTCCAAATGCTCATCGAAGCTCAGCTTGATCTTCTGAAAAATGATGATTGGGATCATTTGCTGGAATATGAAGTTGATGCTGTCTTTGACGAAAAAGAATAAACGCATCACCTTGACATGACGTGCTCATGTTGCATATAATACCATCATAAATTAACAAGAGATAAACGTTTGAAAGGGACACTCGCAGCGGTTACATGCGTAATAAAGCGAATCAGGGACGGTGGAAGCCTGACATTACGAAACGCTGCAATGAGATCACCCCTTTAGTTCCTTTTCTGAAATGAATGAGTAAGAAAAGGCGTCAGATCACGTTACGATTTTAGAGTGGATAAGCGGCAATTTCAAAGCGCTTGTCTAAAAGGGTGGTACCGCGAGACAAGCCTTCTCGTCCCTTATGGGATGAGAGGGCTTTTTTTATTGTTTTTTAATACGAATTTGCATGTGGAGGAATAGGTATGAACTACAAAGACACCTTATTAATGCCAAAAACAGAATTCCCGATGAGAGGGAACTTGCCGAACAAAGAGCCTGAAATCCAAGAGGAGTGGGCAGAAAAAGACATCTATCAAATGGTTTTAGAGCGGACAAAAGGACGCCCGACCTTTATTTTGCATGATGGACCTCCATATGCGAATGGTGACATTCATATGGGGCACGCACTCAATAAAATCCTCAAAGATTTTATTGTCCGTTTTAAATCAATGAATGGATTCCATGCACCGTACGTACCGGGCTGGGATACACATGGCTTACCGATTGAAACAGCCCTTACGAAAAATAAAAAAGTCAAACGCAAAGAAATGTCGACAGCAGAATTCCGTAAACTATGTGAGGAGTATGCTTGGAAACAAATCGAAGGTCAGCGCAATCAGTTTAAACGTTTGGGCGTAAGAGCAGACTGGGATAATCCATATGTGACATTGAAGCCTGAATACGAAGCGCAGCAAATTCTTGTCTTTGGTGAAATGGCGAAAAGAGGCTATATTTACAAAGGTCTTAAGCCTGTTAACTGGTCTCCTTCAAGTGAATCAGCACTTGCTGAAGCAGAAATTGAATACAAGGACAAACGTTCACCATCGATTTACGTATCATTTAAAGTGAAAGATGGCAAAGGCGTACTTGAAAACGGCGAGCAGTTCATCATCTGGACAACAACACCTTGGACACTTCCTGCAAACCTTGGCATTTGTGTACATCCAAACCTAGAGTACAGTGTGCTTCAAGTGGGTGCTGAGCGATATGTTGTCGCATCTGAGCTAGTTGAACAAGTGGCAAAAACACTTGGATTTGAAGAGTACGAAGTTGTGAAAACCTTAAAAGGTAAAGAATTAGATAAGGTCGTTGCAGCACATCCAATTTACGATAGAGATTCTCTAGTGATGCTTGGCGATCACGTCACAACAGATGCAGGAACAGGCTGTGTTCACACAGCGCCAGGTCACGGGGAAGATGACTTTATCGTAAGTATGAAGTACGGTCTTGATGTGTTATGTCCAGTAGATGAAAAAGGTGTGATGACAGAAGAAGCACCTGGTTTTGAAGGACTATTCTATGAGGATGCCAATAAAGCCATCACAGAACAGCTTGAAGCAAAAGGCGCATTGAAAAAGCTCGACTTTATCACGCACTCCTATCCGCATGACTGGAGAACGAAAAAACCAACAATTTATCGTGCAACTGCTCAGTGGTTTGCTTCCATTAAAGATTTCAGAGAAGCACTATTAGATAATATTAAAGAAACGAAATGGGTTCCAGCTTGGGGCGAAACGCGCCTGTTCAATATGGTGCGTGACAGAGGTGACTGGTGCATTTCAAGACAGCGTGTATGGGGCGTTCCAATCCCAGTCTTCTATGCTGAAAATGGTGAGCCAATCATCACAGATGAAACGATTCAGCACGTCTCTCAATTATTTAGAGAACATGGCTCGAATATTTGGTTTGAAAAAGAAGCAAAAGAATTATTGCCTGAAGGCTTTACACATCCAGGCAGCCCGAACGGTGAATTTACAAAAGAGCAAGATATCATGGATGTATGGTTTGATTCTGGTTCTTCTCACCAAGCGGTATTAGAAGAACGAGATGACCTCGCTCGTCCGGCAGACCTTTACCTTGAAGGTTCTGATCAATATCGCGGCTGGTTTAACTCATCTTTATCTACAGCAGTTGCTGTCACTGGAAAAGCGCCATATAAAGGTGTTCTCAGCCATGGCTTTACGCTTGATAAAGAAGGACGCAAGATGA
Organism: Bacillus sp. iso_77; assembly: GCF_056173625.1. Lineage (NCBI taxonomy): Bacteria > Bacillati > Bacillota > Bacilli > Caryophanales > Bacillaceae > Bacillus > Bacillus sp. iso_77. The sequence continues at coordinate 1,467,378 of NZ_CM149683.1, forward strand.
GTAAATCATTAGGCAATACGATTGATCCGACGAAAGTGGCGAAGCAGCTTGGTGCGGAAATTCTTAGACTTTGGGTATCTTCTGTCAACTATCAAGCCGATCATCCAGTGTCTGACGACATTTTAAAACAAGTCGCAGAAGTTTATCGTAAAATCCGTAACACGTTCCGCTTCTTGCATGGTAACCTGTTTGACTTTGATCCAGCAGTCAATGCAGTACCAGTCGAAGAGCTTCGCGAAGTGGATCAATATATCTTAATCAAATTAAACAAATTGATTGATAAAGTGAAAAAAGCATATGATGATTACGAATTTGCGGTTGTCTATCATGCCATCCACAATTTCTGTACGATTGAGCTTAGCTCTTTCTATCTCGATTTTGCAAAAGATGTGGTATACATTGAGCATGCGGATCATCCAGACCGCCGTAGCATGCAAACGGTTTTCTATGAAACATTAATGGCGTTAGTGAAGTTGACAGCACCAATTCTTCCGCATACAGCAGATGAATTGTGGAGCCACTTAAGCTTTGTTGAAGAGCCAAGTGTTCAGTTAACAGATATGCCAGAAGGTGTAGCTGTTCCTCAAGCAGAAGCGACAGAAGTGAAGTTTGACCGCTTTATGGAAGTACGTGACGATGTGCTAAAAGCGCTGGAAATTGCGCGTAATGAGAAAGTCATCGGACGTTCACTTGAAGCGAGTGTGACCCTTTATGCAACAGAGGAAGTGAAAAACCTTCTTGCATCCATTAAAGAAGATGTGAAGCAACTCTTTATCATTTCTGAGTTAACAGTAGAAGATGAGAAGCATGCAGACGCATCAGCGCCTGAATACACATCAGGACGTATTGTTGTTCAAAAAGCAGAAGGCGAACTGTGCGAACGTTCCCGCATTATTTCAAAAGATGTTGGCGCAAATCCAAAATACCCAACATTGTCACTCAAAAATGCTGAAATCGTGGAGAAATATTACCAGAATTAACAGCGTGATATCACCAACTAGCGCCCCGCATATAGCGGGGCGTTTTTGATATAGAGAAAATGACAGCGTTTAGAACGAAAGGAAAAATCTTATGGCTTTAAAGTGAACAGGCGGGGCAACAATATGATTATCACGACAGGGCAGGAGTTGAAACAGCGACATGAATGGCGATCTAGAGACGATTTACATGGAACTCCTTCAAATGAGAGAAGAACTGCAATCGAAACTGTTTGAATATGCATCATTGCGTTCACCCGCTGAACATGTCACGTTCGATCAAGCAAAAACGACCACGCTTCTTTATCACATCAAAGAAGAACTGCAAGATGTTTCGCTCGCGATTGCAAAAATTGAACAAGGAACTTATGGCATATGCGAGGCGACAGGGCATACAATGCCTATTGAACAAATGAGTATTCTTCCGACTGCTCGTACGACTGACGACTTTTTATATCATAAGCAATACGAGAAAAAAGCATTCACCCCTTATCCTTATGAATCAAACGATTCTCATTTTGAAGCCTTCCACATGTAGGGAGGTTTTTGTCTGTCAACTAAAGTTTCTTTACTCCTTCCTGTTTTCTTGATAAAATGCTTAAAGACCAAAGTATGAAGATGGAGGAACGTGTGTGTTCTATTACATAATCGCATTCGTGATAATTTGTTTAGATCAATTAACAAAATGGCTCATTGTCAAACATATGATGCTCGGTGATTCTATTCCTGTGATTGATGGCTTCTTTTACATCACATCCCACCGAAATTCAGGAGCCGCATGGGGGATTCTCCAAGGACAAATGTGGTTTTTCTATGTGATCACACTCGTTGTTATTGCAGGAATTGTTTATTATTTGCAAAAACATGGACAAAAGGACAAGCTACTTGGCGTAGCGCTTGCCTTAATGCTTGGCGGAGCGATTGGAAACTTTATTGACCGTATTTTCCGTCAAGAAGTGGTTGATTTTGCTCATTTCGTATTTGGGGATTATCATTATCCAATCTTTAATATCGCAGATTCCTCTCTATGTGTGGGGGTCATTCTGCTCTTTATTCAAATGCTGTTAGATGGAAAGAAAAATAAGGAGTCAACTACATGAATCAAGTAAACATTGCCGTTTCAGAAGAACAAACGAGTGAACGGCTTGATAAATTTTTAAGCACAACTGAACCAGAATGGTCAAGAACCCAAGTCCAGCAGTGGGTGAAAGATGGGCTCATCGAAGTAAATGGAAAACAAGTGAAGGCCAATTATAAAGTACAAGCTGGAGATCAAATCAAAGTAGAGATTCCAGATCCAGAAGCACTAGATGTAGAAGCGGAATCAATGGATCTTGATATTTATTATGAGGATGAAGATGTACTAGTGGTCAATAAACCAAGAGGAATGGTCGTTCATCCAGCACCAGGACATGTGACAGGTACTCTTGTTAATGGCCTCATGGCTCATTGCAATGATTTGTCAGGCATTAATGGTGTGATGAGACCAGGAATTGTCCACCGGATTGATAAAGATACGTCAGGGCTTTTAATGGTCGCAAAAAATGATATGGCGCATGAATCACTCGTCAATCAGCTGGTGGCGAAAACGGTCACTAGAAAATACACAGCCGTTGTTCATGGCATCATTCAGCATGATACTGGAACGATTGATGCACCAATTGGTCGAGACAAAAAAGATCGCCAAAGCATGACGGTCACAAAAGAAAATGCAAAGCAGGCGGTCACTCATTTTGATGTGATGGAGCGCTTTAAAGACTTTACCGTTGTAGAATGCCGCCTTGAAACAGGAAGAACCCACCAAATTCGTGTTCATATGAAATACATTGGCTATCCGCTTGCAGGAGATCCAAAATATGGCCCGAGAAAAACTGTTGATTTCAATGGACAACTGCTGCATGCAGGCGTGTTAGGATTTGATCACCCTAGAACAGGAGAATATATGGAGTTTACAGCTCCAATTCCAGCTGATATGCGGGGCTTTATCGATTCATTAAGAAATAACGATTGACAGGCCGTTCTTTTTTTGAAATAATAAACGAAGAAATTGAGATTCTTTAAAACAGTCCAGAGAGGCTGAGAAGGATAACGGATCAATTTGTGCACGAGTATGCACAAATGAGTGCCCCTCTCTGCCCTTTGCAGAAGGGGCTTTTTATTTGTCAAAAAGAGGTGTAAAAGATGGAACAAAAAGCAGTTATTCTTGATGAACAAGCGATAAGACGAGCGCTTACCCGTATTGCACATGAAATGATTGAGCGCAACAAAGGGATGAAGGATGTCATCCTGGCCGGGATCAAGACAAGAGGTATTCATCTTGCAAAGCGCCTTGCAGAGCGCATCGAGCAAATAGAAGGAAACCCCGTGACTGTGGGTGAACTGGATATTACGCTATACCGTGATGACCTGACAAAAAAGACAGAGAATCAAGACCCGCTTGTCAAGGGTGCAGACATTCCAGCTGACATTAATGACAAAACACTCATTGTTGTGGATGATGTTCTGTTCACAGGTAGAACGGTGAGAGCAGCTATGGATGCGCTTGTGGATGTAGGAAGACCATCTTCCATTCAGCTGGCTGTTCTAGTCGACCGGGGACACCGGGAGCTGCCGATTCGGGCAGATTATATCGGAAAAAACATCCCGACATCAAAAGCAGAGACAGTCATGGTTCAGCTTAATGAAGTAGATCAAAACGACCTTGTCGCTATATATGAAAAATAACCTTTTTAAATGCATTCCAGAGAGTTTGCAAAGAGGGCAATAACAGAGACACCGAGCACACGACTAAAGTGACGTGTACGGTTTTTCTAGGCCTCTTTGCGCATACTCGCAAAGAGGCTTTTTTAATGAAAAAGGACACATCTAGGAGGAAAATCATGAGTCAGCAAAAAGCCAATTTAGGCATTCGAGATATCCCAAAACCGTTCACATGGCTGTCACTCAGCCTGCAGCACTTGTTTGCCATGTTTGGTGCAACCATTCTTGTACCAAAGATCATTGATATGAGCCCAGCCGTTGCGCTCATCTCAAGCGGGGTTGGAACCATTGTGTACTTAATCATCACAAGAGGGCAAATTCCGGCGTATCTTGGATCGTCCTTTGCCTTTATCGCCCCTATCTTGAATGTAAAAGCCACCGGCGGCCCTGGAGCCGCAATGGTAGGTGCCTTTATGGCGGGTGTGGCATATGCACTCATTGCATTATTTATCAAATGGCTCGGCACAGGCTGGCTAATGAAGCTTCTGCCGCCTGTCGTTGTAGGACCCGTCATTATGGTCATCGGACTCGGACTCGCTGGAACAGCTGTTAACATGGCGATGTACGTGGATCCAAATGCAAAGGAGCTTGTTTACAGCCTGAAGCACTTAATGGTTGCAGGTTTCACGCTCGCTGTCACCATTATTAGTATGATTTTCCTAAGAGGATTCCTTAGCTTGATTCCAGTCTTAATCGGCATTATCAGCGGCTACCTTTTTGCTTTAACACAAGGTATTGTGAACTTCCAGCCAGTCATTGACGCAAAATGGTTTGCTGTACCAGACTTTGTTGTGCCATTTGTCGACTATACACCTGCTGTGACCTTAAGCATTCTCACAGTGATGGTGCCGGTTGCCTTTGTGACCATGTCTGAGCACATCGGCCATCAAGTCGTGTTAAGCAAAGTTGTTGGACAAGATTTTATTAAAAAGCCAGGTCTTCATCGCTCCATTTTAGGAGACAGTGCGGCGACAATCTTCGCTTCACTCATCGGCGGACCTCCAACAACGACTTATGGAGAGAACATTGGCGTCCTTGCGATCACAAGAGTGTTCAGTATCTTCGTTATCGGCGGAGCAGCGGTGTTTGCGATCTGCTTCGGCTTTGTTGGGAAAATTTCAGCATTAATCAGTACAGTACCATCCGCGGTTATGGGGGGCGTTTCGTTCCTGCTCTTTGGAATCATAGCCTCAAGCGGACTGCGAATCCTGATTGATCATAAAGTGAACTTTGAAGAAAAGCGAAATCTCATTATCGCATCAGTCATCTTAGTCATTGGAATTGGCGGGGCATTCATTGAGGTGAAACAAATCAATCTGACGCTGTCAGGAATGGCACTCGCTGCCATTACTGGCGTCCTGTTAAACATGATTCTGCCGCATCAGAAGGCAGAAGATGATGAGTCAAATGAATCGAATACCGAAAACCTTTTAAAAGAAGTCCAGTGAGGCTGACAAGGGTTCTAAACGGAGCAGAACGTGCGAAAGCACCCCTGCTTCTTTTGGAGAACCCTAAGCTGCCGAGGCTTAGGGTTTTTTTGAACCTGAAAGTGATGAAAAACTAGAGGGGGCAGAAAAAATGAATGATTTATCGACAATGAGCAGCTTGTCAAAGGAAGAAATTTTACAGCTGATTGAAGAAGCATGTGCATTGAAAAAAGGGAAACAGAAACATGGTTTAGCAGGTGAATTTGTAGCGAACCTCTTCTTTGAACCAAGTACAAGAACGCGTTTTAGCTTTGAGGTGGCAGAGAAGAAACTTGGAATGAATGTGCTGAACCTAGACGCAGCAAGTACCTCTGTTCAAAAGGGAGAGACTCTTTACGATACAGTGAAAACACTTGAATCCATCGGAGTCAAGGCATGTGTCATCAGAGACAGTACCGACGAATATTACAAAGAGCTGATTGGGAAGGTCGGGATTCCAATCATTAATGCGGGAGATGGCTGCGGACAGCATCCTACACAATCATTGCTGGATTTGATGACGATCTTCGAAGAGTTTGGCGGTTTTGAAGGCTTAACGATCTCGATTCATGGTGATATCAAACATAGCAGGGTGGCAAGGTCCAATGCTGAAGTCCTCGCAAGACTAGGAGCGACAGTGCTCTTTTCAGGACCAGCATCCTTCCAAGATGAACAAAATCCTCATGGAACGTATGTCGAAGTGGACGAAGCCATGAAGCGGTCTGACGTGGTGATGCTGCTGAGAATTCAGCATGAAAGACACTCAGAAAAGATGGGCAACGAGGGTTACTTATCGACTTATGGATTAACAGTAGACAGGGCAAGCAAAATGAAAGAAAGAGCAATTATTATGCATCCAGCACCAGTAAATAGAGGTGTTGAAATAGATGATTCATTAGTAGAGTCAAAACAGTCAAGGATTTTCAAACAAATGGAAAATGGTGTGTATATCCGAATGGCTGTGTTAAAAAGAGCTTTTCAAAATAGCAGACTACATCAAAAAGGGAGAGATTCTGTCTATGTCATATCTCATTAAAAACGGTTTTATCTTAACAAGCACAGGGGAAAGAGTGCAGCAGGATATTAGGGTAGAAGGAAAAGTGATTCAAGCAATGGGTCACTTAGAAAGAGAAGACGGAGAAGAAGTCATTGATGCAGCAGGGCTATTTGTATCACCAGGTTTGATTGATCTGCATGTGCATTTAAGAGAGCCAGGCGGCGAGAAAAAAGAAACCATTGAAACAGGTTCTAAGGCAGCAGCAAGAGGCGGGTATACGACCATTGCAGCAATGCCGAATACACGACCAGTTCCAGATACAAAAGAACAAATGGAATGGCTGATGAATCGAATCAAAGAGACCTCATCTGTAAGAGTACTGCCATACGCTTCCATCACGACGAGACAAATTGGCGAAGAGATGACAGACTTTGCAGCGTTAAAAGAAGCGGGCGCTTTTGCCTTTACGGATGACGGTGTTGGTATTCAAACCGCAGGCATGATGTACGAAGCAATGAAAAAGGCAGCAAGCCTTGATCAAGCCATAGTGGCGCACTGTGAAGATAACTCACTCATTTATGGAGGATGCGTTCATGAAGGAGACTTTTCAAAAGCAAATGGGTTAAACGGAATACCGTCCATTTGTGAATCGGTGCATATTGCAAGAGATGTCCTCTTAGCAGAAGCAGCGAATTGTCATTATCATGTATGTCATATCAGTACAAAGGAATCCGTCCGAGTGGTACGCGATGCAAAAAAAGCAGGCATTCGTGTGACGGCTGAGGTCTCTCCACATCACCTTCTCTTATGTGATGCAGACATTCCAGGTCTTGACACAAACTATAAAATGAATCCGCCGCTCAGAGGAGCAGAAGATCGCGAGGCACTGATCGAGGGACTTTTAGATGGCACGATTGATTTTATTGCCACAGACCATGCACCGCATACAGAAGAAGAAAAGAACGAAACGATGCAGAGGGCACCATTTGGGATTGTCGGACTTGAAACAGCGTTCCCGCTTCTGTACACACGTTTTGTGAAAACAGGGGAATGGACATTAAAAGAACTTGTTGATTATATGACCATCAAACCAGCAGAAGCCTTTGCTCTTCCATACGGAAAGCTGGAAGAAGGTCAAATCGCTGATATCACACTGATTGATTTAAACAAAGAAATGGCAATTGACAAAAAAAGCTTCTTATCTAAAGGACAAAATACACCGTTTGACAAATTGACTGTATCAGGATGGCCGGTCATGACACTTGCATCTGGGAAAGTCGTTTATGAAGAGGGGAGACTAGTAAAATGAAGAGACGCTTAGTGCTAGAAAACGGAACAGTATTCGAAGGAACAGGCTTTGGCAGCTTAGAACCGTCAGTCGGAGAAGTCGTCTTTAACACAGGGATGACAGGCTATCAAGAAATTTTGTCTGACCCGTCGTACTGCGGACAAATTGTCACACTCACTTACCCGTTGATCGGCAACTATGGCATTAACCGTGATGATTTTGAATCGATCACACCGTTTGTGAAAGGGCTGATCGTGAAAGAGCTTTGTGAAAAGCCTTCAAACTGGCGCTCTTCATACTCACTTGATGAGTATTTAAAAATGAAAAATATCCCGGGCCTTAGCGGCATTGATACACGCAAGCTCACGCGCATGATTCGAAGTGCAGGTACATTAAGAGGAGCTTTTGCAGGACCGGATGAACAAGTAGAAGACGTTGTGAGCCGCCTTCAAACGATGCAGCTACCAACAGATCAAGTAAGCCAAGTATCTGTGAAAAATGCGTATCCAAGCCCAGGAAGAGGCAAAAGAATTGTGCTTGTCGATTTCGGCATGAAGCATGGCATTTTGCGCGAACTCAATAAGCGAGATTGTGATGTCATTGTGGTGCCATACAATATCACGGCAGATGAAGTATTACAGTTAAAACCAGATGGCATCATGCTTTCAAACGGACCTGGGGATCCAGTCGATGTGCCAGAAGCGGTTGAAATGATTCAGCAGCTGATTGGAAAGGTACCACTCTTTGGTATCTGCCTAGGACACCAGTTATTCGCGCTTGCGTGCGGCGCAAGTACAGAAAAAATGAAATTTGGGCATAGAGGATCCAATCATCCAGTCAAAGAACTAGCAACTGGCAAGGTAACCTTGACGTCTCAAAACCATGGCTACACGGTTAGCGCCATTAATGAAGACGTGCTTGAAGTCACACATATTGCGCTAAATGACAATACCATTGAAGGATTAAAACATAAAGAAGCACCAGCATTCACTGTCCAGTATCACCCAGAAGCATCACCGGGTCCAGAAGATGCGAACTACTTATTTGACGAGTTCATGGACATGATTCATACAACTGAGAAAGAAGGGGAAGAAGTATGCCAAAACGCGTAGATATCAAAAAGATTTTAGTGATCGGTTCAGGTCCAATCATCATCGGTCAGGCAGCGGAGTTTGACTATGCAGGCACACAGGCTTGCTTAGCACTAAAAGAAGAGGGCTATGAAGTCGTTCTTGTGAACTCTAACCCTGCGACGATCATGACGGATACAGAAATGGCCGATAAGGTATACATCGAACCACTGACACCAGAATTTTTAACACGAATCATTCGAAAAGAACGTCCTGATGCGATTTTGCCGACACTTGGCGGACAAACTGGATTGAACCTTGCTGTTGAATTATCAGATCTTGGTGTACTCGCTGAATGCGGTGTTGAAGTACTAGGCACCAAGCTGTCAGCTATTCAAAAAGCAGAGGACAGAGATTTATTCCGTAATCTAATGAATGAATTAAATGAACCTGTACCAGAAAGTGAAATCATCCATAACCTTGAAGAAGCGATGGCATTCACAGATCAAATCGGTTTCCCGGTCATTGTTAGACCAGCCTATACACTAGGCGGAACAGGCGGCGGAATTTGTACAAATGAGCAAGAATTAAAAGAAATCGTCGAGAATGGACTGAAGTTAAGTCCGGTGACACAATGTTTGCTTGAAAAAAGTATCGCAGGCTTTAAAGAAATTGAATATGAGGTCATGCGTGACAGCGGAGATCATGCCATTGTGGTTTGTAACATGGAAAACTTTGATCCTGTCGGCATCCACACAGGCGACAGTATCGTTGTGGCACCAAGTCAAACGCTAAGTGATCGTGAATATCAGCTGCTTCGTAATGTGTCACTCAAGCTGATCCGTGCACTTGGCATTGAAGGCGGATGTAACGTACAGCTGGCGATTGACCCAGACAGCTTCCAATACTATATTATCGAAGTAAACCCTCGCGTGAGCCGTTCTTCTGCTCTTGCGTCTAAAGCAACTGGATATCCAATTGCAAAACTTGCAGCGAAAATCGCAGTCGGCCTAACACTTGATGAAATGATGAACCCAGTCACAGGCAAAACATATGCAGCGTTCGAGCCAGCACTTGACTATATTGTTTCAAAAATCCCGCGCTGGCCGTTCGATAAATTTGAATCTGCCAACAGACGACTTGGAACACAAATGAAAGCAACGGGTGAAGTCATGGCGATTGGCCGCACATTAGAAGAGTCTCTTTTAAAGGCTGTGCGTTCACTTGAAGCGGATGTGCATCACATTGAATTAAAAGACGAAGCGGACATTACGAACGAAGTGCTTGAAAAGCGGATTATCAAAGCAGGAGATGAGCGTCTGTTTTATATCGCTGAGGCGCTAAGAAGAGGCTATACTGTCGAACAGATTCATGAATTCTCGAAAATTGATTATTTCTTCCTTCATAAACTGGAAGGCATCATCGCATTTGAAAAGACGCTAAAAGAAAACAAAGGCAATGTATACGTTTTAAAAGAAGCGAAAGAAAAAGGTTTCTCAGATATTTATATTAGCCGCGAATGGAATATGAATGAGGCAGATGTCTATAACCTAAGAACAGAAGCAGGCATCGTTCCTGTGTATAAGATGGTGGACACATGTGCGGCAGAATTTGAATCAGAAACACCGTATTTCTACAGCACATATGAAGATGAAAATGAATCCGAACGAACAGATAAGAAAAGTGTCATCGTGCTAGGCTCAGGTCCAATCAGAATCGGACAAGGAGTAGAATTCGATTATGCGACCGTTCATTCAGTGTGGGCAATCAAACAAGCAGGCTATGAAGCCATTATTATTAACAACAACCCTGAAACCGTCTCAACAGACTTTAGTATTTCAGATAAGCTCTACTTTGAACCACTCACTGTAGAAGATGTGATGCACATCATCGACCTTGAACAGCCAGAAGGTGTCGTCGTTCAGTTTGGCGGCCAAACAGCGATTAACTTAGCAGATGAATTATCAAATAGAGGGGTTAAGATTCTTGGAACTTCGCTTGAAGACCTTGACCGTGCGGAAAACCGTGACAAGTTTGAACAAACATTAGAAACTCTCGGCGTGCCGCAGCCAAATGGTAAGACAGCAACGTCTGTGCCAGAGGCAGTAGCGATTGCGAATCAAATCGGTTACCCCGTGCTTGTCCGTCCTTCCTATGTATTAGGCGGCCGTGCAATGGAAATTGTGTATCAAGAAGCTGAGCTCCTTCACTACATGGAGAATGCGGTGAAAGTCAATCCGCAGCACCCAGTGCTCATTGACAAGTATTTGACAGGAAAAGAAATTGAAGTAGATGCTGTGTCTGACGGAGAAACGGTTGTCATACCAGGCATTATGGAACACATTGAAAGAGCCGGCGTTCACTCTGGAGACTCCATTGCGGTCTACCCGCCGCAAACTTTGTCTGAGGACATCAAAGCGAAAATCGCAGAATACACAATTAAACTCGCAAAAGGCCTTAACATCATTGGGCTTTTGAACATTCAATTTGTTCTATCAAAAGGTGAAGTGTACGTACTTGAAGTGAATCCGCGTTCAAGCCGGACTGTCCCATTCTTAAGTAAAATTACAGGCATTCCAATGGCGAACTTAGCTACAAAGGTTATTTTAGGAGAAAAACTGAAAAACTATGGCTACCAAGAAGGGCTTCATGTTGAGCAAGAAGGCGTATATGTTAAAGTTCCAGTCTTCTCTTTTGCAAAACTAAGAAGAGTAGATATTACACTAGGGCCTGAAATGAAATCAACAGGTGAAGTCATGGGGAAAGATGTCACAATCGAAAAAGCCCTCTACAAAGGGCTGATTGCATCAGGCATTCAAATTCCAAAAGACGGAACGGTTCTCCTGACAGTGGCTGATAAAGATAAAGAAGAAGGACTTGAGATTGCAAGAAGATTCCATTCCATCGGCTATCATATTTTAGCAACAGAAGGAACAGCGAATTACTTAAAACAAGCCTCCATTCCATCAAGTGTTGTCGGCAAAATAGGAGAAGAAGGAAAGAATCTGCTGGATGTCATTCGAAATGGTGAAGCCCAATTTGTCATCAACACCTTAACAAAAGGAAAACAGCCAGCAAGAGACGGCTTTAGAATTAGACGTGAATCTGTTGAAAATGGTGTCGCTTGCTTAACGTCACTAGATACAGCGGAAGCGATTTTAAGAGTGCTAGAGAGCATGACATTTAGAGCAGATGAAATGCCAGAAGTGAAAACGAATGCTGAGGTGACAGTAACGATATGAAAAAAGCATACTTGACGGTCGTCTCAAACCGAGAGATCGCTGATCATATTTACGAAATGACATTAAAGGGTGATCTTGTTGAATCCTTTCAAACAGCTGGACAGTTTCTTCATATAAAGGTCAGTGAATCCATGACACCGCTGCTGAGAAGACCGATCAGTATTGCCAACATTCATGCCGAAAAGCAAGAAGCAACCATCATTTACCGCGCAGAGGGAGAGGGCACAAAGCTCCTTTCCCAAAAGCGTGCGGGAGAGTCAGTCGATGTGTTAGGACCGCTTGGAAACGGCTATGACCCTTCAGTCGTTCAGGCCGGACAGACCGCATTATTAGTCGGTGGAGGAATCGGTGTGCCTCCGCTATATGAACTGTCTAAGCGGTTAACGAAAAAAGGCGTCATCGTAAAACATGTTCTCGGTTTTCAATCGAAAAAGGATGTATTTTATGAGGAGAAGTTTCAAGCACTCGGAGATACGTTTATCGCAACCGTTGATGGGACATATGGTTCGAAAGGTTTCGTGACAAATGTCATTGAAGAGAATGAGCTGGACTTTGATGTCTTGCTTTCCTGTGGACCGACACCTATGTTAAAAGCACTAAAAGACTCTTATCCCGATAAGCCTGTCTATATTTCAATGGAAGAACGAATGGGCTGCGGAATCGGTGCATGCTTTGCTTGTGTCTGTCATACCGATCAGCACGAGAAACCGTACGTTAAAGTTTGTCTGGATGGACCTGTTTTTAAAGCGGAGGAGGTGGCGCTATCATGCTAAACATCGAATTACCCGGCTTATCTTTAAAAAATCCAATCATTCCTGCATCAGGCTGTTTTGGATTTGGAAAAGAATTCGCATCATTATATGACCTTTCCTTGCTGGGTGGCATCATGATTAAAGCCACGACCCTTGAACCGAGATTTGGCAACCCGACACCGAGGGTAGCTGAGACAGGAGCCGGTATGCTGAATGCGATTGGTCTCCAAAATCCAGGTCTAAAAGGCGTGCTTGAACATGAATTACCTTGGCTTGAGCAGTTCGATACCCCTATTATTGCCAATGTTGCTGGATCACAAGTTGATGATTATGTTGAAGTAGCAAAGCAAATTAGTCAAGCAAGCAATGTTCACGCCCTTGAACTGAATATCTCGTGTCCGAATGTGAAAACAGGCGGAATTGCCTTTGGGACCGATCCAGAAATGGCGGCTACATTGACAAAAGCTGTTAAGGAAGTTTCCTCCGTTCCTGTTTATGTGAAACTGTCACCTAATGTAGCCAATATCGTTGAGATTGCTAAAGCGATTGAATCGGCTGGAGCGGATGGACTCACCATGATCAATACCTTGATTGGGATGCGTTTAGATTTAAAAACAGGCAAACCCATTCTTGCCAATAAAACAGGCGGATTATCAGGTCCTGCTGTAAAACCTGTTGCCATCCGAATGGTGCATGAGGTCAGTCAGGCCGTTTCTATTCCGATTATTGGAATGGGCGGGGTGCAAAGCGCTGAAGATGTACTTGAATTTTTACTAGCTGGCGCAAGTGCGGTAGCTGTTGGGACAGCCAATTTTGTGAACCCATTTATTTGCCCGGAAATCATTGATGAACTGCCGAATGTGTTAGCGGCTTATGGGTATTCATCTGTAGAGGAATGCATCGGAAGGAGCTGGAAACATGAAGCACTTGCCCATCATCGCGCTTGATTTTCCGTCAGGACAGGAGGCGCACGCCTTTATAGATCGTTTTGAAGGCACTCCATTATTCGTAAAGGTCGGCATGGAGCTGTTTTACCAAGAAGGTCCTGCCATTATTGATGCACTGAAAGAAAAAAATTGCCGTATTTTCCTTGATCTGAAGCTTCATGACATTCCAACAACTGTGCAAAAAGCGATGAACAGGCTTGCTGCACTTGGTGTTGATTTGGTGAATGTGCATGCAGCCGGCGGGAAAAGAATGATGCAGGCGGCCATAGAGGGGCTTGAAAGCGGAACCCCTGCCGGGCAAAATCGCCCAGGCATTATTGCAGTGACCCAGCTGACAAGCACGTCAGAAGATATGATGAAAAAAGAATTACTAATTGACCGCCCATTGCAAGAGGCTGTGCTTCATTATGGACAATTGGCATATGAAAGTGGACTTGATGGTGTGGTGTGCTCTGTTCATGAATCAAAACAGCTTCATGAACAAATCTCTCCTTCCTTTCTCACTGTGACACCAGGAATTCGCTTACCAAATGATCAAACGGATGACCAAAAGCGTGTGGCGACACCTGCCTTTGCCAAAGAACAGGGTGTTTCACAGATTGTTGTGGGAAGATCGATCACAAAAGCCACAAACCCAGTGGAAGCTTATCAACAAATTTTGAAAGAGTGGGAGTGACTGCCGGATGAAAACGAAAATCGCGAAGCATTTATTACAAATCAAAGCTGTCTCTTTAAAACCAGACGAACCATTTACATGGGCGAGCGGTATCAAATCACCGATTTACTGTGACAATCGCCTCACCTTGTCTTATCCTGAGGTCAGAGGGGACATTGCGGAAGGTTTAAAAGACTTGATTCTCACTCATTTTGAAGGAGCGGAAGTTGTCGCAGGTACAGCTACAGCTGGCATTCCTCATGCGGCATTAGCAGCTGATCGTCTGAATGTACCGATGTGTTATGTAAGAAGTAAACCAAAAGCACACGGAAAAGGAAATCAAATTGAAGGAGCCGTATCACCTGGACAAAAGGTGGTTGTCGTAGAAGACCTCATCTCAACTGGAGGCAGCGTTCTTGAAGTTGTGGCTGCGCTAGAAGAAGAAGGCTGTGACGTACTCGGAGTTGTTGCGATCTTCACTTATGGACTGCCAAAAGCAGCTGCGGCTTTTCAAGAGAAAAACATTCCCTATGTCACGCTGACAGACTATGACACACTGACAGAAGTGGCACTTGAGCTAAAAGCAATTGAGCCTTCTGCTATGAATAAACTAAAACGCTGGAGACAGGATCCTTCGTCTGAATCTTGGATGGAAGAAACGGTCTAAAAAGCTTGTCTTGTTTTAAAAAAGCTGTGCTGCACTGCACAGCTTTTTATTTGGTTAAAAATAGTAAAATAGACTCAAATTTAAATAAAAACTAATCCTATCAATAAAGTCGGGTTGACTTTTGTTTGAATTGTGTTAATATTTAATACAAATTAAAACTCTTATCCAGAGAGGTGGAGGGACTGGCCCGATGAAGCCCGGCAACCTGCGATTTGCAAGGTGCTACTTCCTGCAAAATGATTCTATTTTGAAAGATAAGGAAATCGTGAGCTTCCTCATCTTTCTTTCGGACTGAAAGAAAGTTTTTTTATTTTAACGGTGAGGAGGAAGAGGAGATGGAACTGAAACAAAACCAGGATGAGGACTTAGTGAAGCATATGCAAGAGCTGATTGGGGATATGAAATTCGGTTCAATTACGTTGATCGTTCAGGACGGTCAAGTGATTCAAGTGGAAAAAAATGAAAAAATCAGATTAAAGTAGTGCGGAGAATAGCAATAGAAGCAGTACTCCGGAAGGGGAGAAACAATGTTAACTTATGAAAATTGGCAAGAGCCGTCCATTACATTTCAAGAGGACGATTTGTATAAAGGGGCCCTATCTGTGCTGAAATGGGCGTACGGCCACTATGGTGATCAGCTCGTTTATGCATGCAGTTTTGGCATTGAGGGCATTGTCCTGATCGATCTTATTGCGAAAGTAAAAAAAGATGCAAGAATTGTCTTTTTAGATACAGGTCTGCATTTCAAGGAAACATACGACACCATTGATGCAGTTAAGGAAAGATATCCTGGTTTAGACATCGTGCTGAAAACACCTGAGCTGACGGTGGAAGAGCAGAATGAGCAGCATGGTGATAAATTATGGGAAACGAATCCTCAAAGCTGCTGTCATATGAGAAAGGTCATTCCATTGCAAGAGGCACTATCTGGCTATCCGGCATGGCTGTCTGGTTTAAGAAGAGAGCAGTCGCCTAAACGAGCAGGTACGAACTTCTTAAATAAGGATGAAAAATTCCAATCAGTCAAAGTATGTCCGCTCATCCACTGGACGTGGAAGGACATATGGAGATATGCGTCTAGAGAGGATCTTACTTATAATCCGCTGCATGACCAAGGATATCCAAGCATCGGGTGTGCACCTTGTACACAGCCGGCATTTACTGCTGATGATTTGCGTTCTGGAAGATGGTCAGGGACAGCAAAGACTGAGTGCGGATTACATGAGTAAGGGAGCATAATGTATGGAAATCGCCGCAATTTTATTTAGCTTATTCTTTGCTTTAAATATTGGCGCAAGCGGAGCAGCCGCTTCGATGGGCATCGCATATGGTTCAGGTGCGATCAAAAAGCCAATATACGCGCTCAGCGTTTGTGCAGTTGGAATATTAGCAGGTTCAGTGATTGGCGGCGGCGAGGTCGTCAAAACGATCAGCTCCGGGATTATGCCTGAATCTGTCATCACACTTGAAATTGTGTGTATCATCATTGGCTCGGCCGCATTATCACTTTTCATAGCGAACCTCTTGGCCATTCCTTTATCCACAAGTGAGGTCACAGTAGGAGCTGTGGTCGGTGTGGCAGCCGCATATAAAGTGCTGTATGTGAAATCGATCTTAGTCATTGTCTCTTTTTGGGTGATTATTCCGATTGTTGCCTTTGTTTTTACCTTTGCTGTTGTCAAAATCATCAGATTGTTCCCTAAACGGACATTATCCAAAAAAGGTACATTGATCTTATCTGTTGTTTTGATTATCAGTGGGTTTTTAGAAGCATTTTCAGCCGGCATGAACAATGTCGCCAATGCGGTCGGCCCGCTTGTCGCATCAGGTGTTTTATCAGTCGGGCAAGGAACCCTTTACGGCGGAATCTTTGTGGCCATTGGGGCGCTGCTTCTAGGAAGAAGGGTACTAGAAACAAACGGAAAGAAAATTACACGCTATCAAACGGGTGAAGGCATTCTATTATCGAGCACCGGTGCAGGACTTGTCATCGTCAGCTCTATATTCGGACTCCCTGTTCCCCTTACTCAAATTACCTCCTCGTCCATTATTGGGCTTGGTATGGCAAAGGGTGGACCGAACATTTTTCATAAACATGTTGTGAAAAAAATGCTGAAGGTATGGGTTGTGTCACCTTTCTTATCACTTAGTCTATCTTATTTGTTGGTAAGCCTTTTCTTAAAAGGAGACTATTACTCTATCTTTATCATGATGAGTGTACTGCTTGCTTCACTAGGTGCACTGAGTCTTATGAAGGCAGTTAAAAATGAGAGCAGCTCGATTCATGAACAGGGCGGCGGGATTTAAATATAAATCCGACTATTAACATCTAATAAATATGAACATTGAGAGGAAGATGAACAAATGAGTTTAACACCACATGGTGGCGTATTAATTAATCGAGTAAATGAAGAATTTGATCTAAGCACAGCTGCGAAAGAAATTGAGCTGGATGCCATCTCTTTTGCAGACCTTGAACTCATCGCCATTGGCGGGTATAGTCCAATTGAAGGGTTTTTAACGAAAGCTGATTATGAAGCAGTTGTCAGCAGTATGCGACTAGCAAGTGGTGTCGTTTGGTCTCTTCCGATTACTTTGCCTGTCACAAAGGAAAAAGCAGCGGAGATCAATCAAGGTGACATTGTTCGTCTATCGTATAATGGAACAGTATACGGGGTCATTGAGGTGGAAGATCAATACACACCTGATAAGGAAAAAGAAGCAGTGAATGTGTATAAAACAGATGACCGCAATCACCCAGGCGTGAAAAAATTATTTGAACGCGGTGATACGTATATTGGTGGTAAAATTACACTGACGAAACGCAGTGAAAAACCTTTCCCGCAATTTACGTATGAGCCAGAAGAAACAAGAAAACATTTTAAAGAAAACGGCTGGAAAACCATTGTTGGTTTCCAAACGAGAAACCCAGTCCATCGTGCGCATGAATACATTCAAAAGACAGCACTGGAAACAGTGGATGGTCTATTTCTAAATCCACTTGTTGGTGAAACAAAATCTGATGATATTCCAGCAGATGTAAGAATGAAAAGCTATCAAGTGTTACTGAACGGTTATTACCCGAAAGACCGCGTCTTTTTAGGTGTTTTTCCTGCTGCCATGCGTTATGCTGGACCAAAGGAAGCGATTTTTCATGCGCTTGTGCGTAAAAATTATGGCTGTACACATTTTATTGTCGGCAGAGATCATGCAGGTGTTGGTGATTATTACGGCACATACGAAGCGCAGGAGCTATTTGAACAATTTACAAGCGAAGAAATTGGGATCACACCATTAAAATTTGAGCACAGCTTTTACTGCAATACATGTGAAGCCATGGCAACACCAAAAACATGCCCACATGATAAAAGCGAACATGTCATTCTCTCAGGTACAAAGGTCAGAACGATGCTGAGAAATGGTGAATTACCACCGAGCACGTTCAGCCGAAAAGAAGTCATTGAAACATTAATCGAAGGATTAAAAACGACGGTATCTTAAAGGAGGGTATGACATGAGCAACGAACATATCGTGTGGCATGATTCATCTATTACTAAAAAAGAATATCAACAGAAAAACAACCATACAAGCGGGATCATTTGGCTGACAGGTCTAAGCGGTTCAGGTAAATCGACGATCGCCAACGCAGCGGCTCGAGAGCTGTTTGAACAGGGGTACCAAGTGACAGTCCTTGATGGCGATAACGTACGCCATGGACTCAATAAAGACTTAGGCTTTTCAGATGACGACAGAAAAGAGAACATTCGGCGCATCGGTGAAGTGGCGAAATTATTTGTTGAGCAAGGAACGATTGTCATTACTGCTTTTATTTCACCATTTCAAGAAGACCGCCAAATCGTAAGACAGTTAGTCGAAGACGGAGAATTTCACGAAGTGTTTGTGAAATGTGATCTGAACGTGTGTGAAGAGCGTGATCCAAAGGGATTATATAAAAAAGCAAGAAACGGCGAAATTCCATTTTTCACGGGAATCGATTCACCATACGAAGAGCCAGCTGCGCCTGAGCTCGTCCTAGATACAGGTGAATTATCACGCGAGGAGTCAAAACAGCGCCTTGTTGATTATGTAAAGGATAAAACGAAATAATCGCCTGATGGCAGGGGGAGAAAGCAAGATGGGGAAAGTATACATTGTTGGTGCCGGACCGGGTGACCCAGACTTAATTACGCTAAAGGCCCATAAGGCAATACAGCAGGCAGATGTCATTTTATATGATCGTCTTGTCAATCAAGAGATTCTTGCCCATGCCAAACCGGAGGCGGAGTTGATCTATTGCGGCAAACTGCCGAATCATCATACGATGAGACAGGAAGCGATTAATGAAGCACTTGTTGCTCATGCGAAGGAAGGGAACATAGTCGTTCGTCTAAAAGGCGGTGATCCCTTTGTATTTGGCCGTGGCGGTGAAGAAATCGAATGCTTAGCTGAGCATGGTATTCCGTATGAAGTTGTCCCAGGGATTACTTCTGGCATTGCAGCCGCTGCTTATGCAGGCATTCCAGTCACGCACCGAGAATTCAGCTCAAATGTTGCGTTTGTGACAGGGCATTATCAAAAGGATGAACATTTTGAAGAAAAGTGGGAAGCGCTGGCGACGGGGATAGATACCCTTGTCATTTACATGGGCGTCAAAAACGTGGAAAGAGTCCAGCGGCTGCTTTTGAAAAATGGGCGGAATCCTGAAACCCCAGCTGCGTTTATTCACTGGGGAACGACCACAAGGCAAAAGACGACTTGCTGCACGGTGGCGACACTATCTGAAACGGTTGAAAAAGAAGGGATCGAGCACCCAAGTTTAATCGTGGTAGGAGATGTTGTTCACTTTCATCAAAAGTTGAACTGGTTTGAACCAGCACTGATTGAGAAATGAGAACAAAGGTGAAAAGACACGTGTAGACATCGTGTCTTTTCGTCTGAATAAAACTAAGGTCGCAAGGAGGAGTCAAATGAAACAAGCTGTCCTTTATGTTGGGCATGGAAGCAGGGTAAAAGAAGCACAGGATAAAGCCATTTCTTTTATGAAAAGCTGTATGCCGTTAGTGGAAGCAGATATCCAAGAAATTTGTTTTTTAGAGTTGACGGACCCTTCAATCGAAGAAGGGTTTGAGACTTGTGTACAAAAAGGAGCAACCCACATTGCGATCGTCCCGCTCCTCCTTTTAACTGCCATGCATGCCAAATCAGATATTCCAGATGAGATTGTGAAAGTACAAAAACGTTTCCCACAAGTGAAGGTGACATATGGAAGACCTATAGGCGTGAACCAAGAAGTCACGAAAGCGGTTATCGCAAGGATTGAAGAAGCAGGATACAAGGGAGAGCACGCAAAAATTCTCTTAATTGGCCGTGGAAGCTCTGATCCAGATGTAAAGCGGGATGTGTTTGGCATTGCAGATGATGTCCGAAGCATGTTACCTTGTGCAGAGGTTTTTCCGTGTTTTATTACAGCGTGTGAACCGAATTATCGTGACGTCTTAGCACAGTTAACAGTAGATGATGATACGCCTGTCTATCTCGTGCCTTATCTTTTATTTACCGGCATTTTAATGAAAGAGATTGAGAGTGAAGCGAATCAGGCGAGAGAGCGGCTGCGAGATGTCCGTGTCTGCCGATATATTGGGTTTCATCCCCATGTAAAAGCAGCTTATATTGAACGTGTGCAGGAAACCATCTTAAACAAAGAGGATGCGTTTCGTTTTCAAGGAGAAAGCCATGCTTCCAGTTCATCTTGATCTAACCAATAAACACGTGCTAATTGCCGGCGGTGGAAGGGTTGCGGCTAGAAGGACGAGTGCGCTATGCATGGAGCCATGCAACATAACCATTGTGAGCCCTGACATTTGTGATGAAATGGCGAATCTCATTGAGACATATCAACTGACTTGGAAGAAAAAGAAAGTGGATGCGGAAGATGTAAAGGATGCATTTTTAATTGTTGCTGCTACAGATGATGCTTCAGTAAACGAGTGGATGACGCAATCAGCGCTTCCGCATCAGCTCGTCAACTGTGTGAGCCAGTCAGAGCTAGGCAATGTGATTGTGCCAAAGGTTGTAAGGGCAGGAAAAGTGACAATCTCCATATCTACGAGTGGTGCAAGCCCAGCCCGCACTAAACAGCTGGCTGCGGCCATTGAGACCTTGCTTGAACAAGAGGATGTAGATGCACTGGATGAGCTCTATATAGAAAGAAAAAAAAGACAAAGAAAAAGCCGATAAAATCTCATCTAAAGATTTAATCGGCTCTTTTTTATTTTCTCAGCTTTAGGACAACATCCTCATCAGGCGTCACAAATAATGTTTGCTGCTGATCATATGTGACAAAGCCCGGTTTTGCTCCGTTTGGTTTTTTCACATGCCGGATTTTCGTATAATCGACAGGGACGGAGCTTGATTCTTTTGCCTTCGAGAAGTAGGCAGCAATTTGTGCCGCTTCAAGCAAGGTTTGTTCATCAGGCGCTTTGTGACGAATGACAACATGTGATCCAGGAATATCCTTTGTGTGCAGCCAAATGTCATCACGAGCTGCCGCCTTTGTGGTCAAATATTCGTTTTGCTTGTTGTTTTTTCCAACGAGAATCGGAACACCTTGAGAAGATTCATATGCTTCAAGCTGAATGGCCGATGGTTTTTTCTTTTTGGCATTGCGTTTTTGTTTGGGACGCAAATATTTTCCTTCCACCAGTTCTTCTCTTATTTCCTCTAAATCTTTTGGTGAGGCAGAGGACAGCTGCTGGATCAGCTCGTCAAAATAAGCAATTTCTTCATGTGTTCGCTCAATTTGTTCATTTACGGCCTCTACTGCATTTTTTGCCTTTTGGTATTTTGTAAAATACGCTTGCGCATTTTCAGAAGGTGTTTTGTTTGTTTTGAGCGGGATCGTGATCTCCCCGCCTTCTTCATCATAATAATTGATAACTGTCGCTTCTTTATCACCTTTTTTAATCGCATATATATTGGCAGTAAGCAATTCACCATAAAGCTGGTACTTATGCGCATTTTGAGATTCTTCAAGCGTTCTTGTTAGTTTTTTCAGCTTGTTTTCATTTTTCTTTTTTTCATTGGCAACAAAGCGTTCAAGGTCAGCCGCCTGCTGTTTGACTCTATCTCTTTCAGCTTTTCCGAAATAAAAGCGGTCAAGTAGCTCACTAAGAGAATCAAATGTCTTCATGTCACCATCGACGTGCTGAAGTTCTAATAAATAAAAATACTCTTTCCCATCTTTTCTCGTGAGCTGAGGGGTAAAAGAATGCGCCCGAATGAGCTGAAACATCTCGAGCAATGTACTTGGAATCGTTTCCTGATTGGCAAGACCGGCCCTGTGGACAGCTTCCTTAGCAAACAGCGGAGAAACCCCAGAGAATGTATCGACAATTTGATTGGCAATTTTCCCTTCTTGAAAACGTAAATGCTTTAAAATATCTTCCTTCGTCACGTCAAAAGGATTCAGCTTTTGTTGTGCCGGCGGCAGAAGATATTGATGTCCGGGCAGCACCGTTCGATAGCTGTTCACAGATGGAGAAAGATGTTTCAGTCCGTCAATGATCTGCTCCGTTTCGTCCTCCACGAGAATCAAGTTGCTGTGCCTGCCCATAATTTCAATATACAGCTTACGGGTTTGTTCATCGCCAATTTCATTTCGGCTTCGCACGTGTAGCACGATCACCCGATCTAACCCGATTTGTTCAAAACGTTCAATGAACCCACCCTCAAGATGTTTTCTGAGGAGCATACAAAACATTGGCGGTTCGCTCGGATTATCATCATGGTGCTCAGTGAGCTGTACCCTTGCATAGCTCGGGTGAGCGGATAAAAGAAGCTTATGATTCTTCCCCTTTGACCGGATATGAAAAATCAGCTCATGCTTGTATGGCTGATGTATTTTCGAAATTCTTCCGCCAGTTAATGTTTCTTGCAATTCATTTGTCATACCGTATGTAAAAATGCCGTCAAATGACATGTTGGATACACCCTCTTCTTTCACACAAATCTACTGAAAGAACCTTACGTTTTCTCGTTCTTTAGGCAGTCTTATTATTATAGCATGATTTAGGACGAGTCTGAATAAACTGGCTTATAGAACACTGCATAAGAGAGAGAACAAAAGAGGAGTGGACGAGGTCAAATGAATTGGCATGAACTGAACCAAACCGATTTATTAAAAACAATGAATACATCGATAGGTGACGGACTGTCAGAAAAAGATGTGCAAAAGCGGCTTGAAAAGCATGGGCCAAATGAATTACAGGAAGGGAAAAAGGTGTCGGCGTTCGTTATTTTTTTAGCGCAATTTAAAGACTTTATGGTGTTAATCCTGCTTGCGGCAACGATTATTTCTGCTTTTTTAGGTGAATACATTGATGCTGTGGCGATTGTGGCGATTGTGCTGATAAATGGTGTGCTTGGCTTTTATCAGGAACGCCGTGCGGAAAAGTCCCTCCAAGCACTAAAGGAATTATCAACGCCGCATGTCTATGCAAGGAGAAACAATGAATGGGTCAAGATCCCGTCAAAGCACCTCGTGCCGGGAGATATTGTGAAGTTTTCAAGCGGGGACCGAATTGGGGCAGATATCAGATTACTAGAAACAAAGAGTTTGGAAATCGAAGAATCTGCCCTCACCGGAGAGTCCATCCCAGCGGTCAAACATGCGAGTCCGCTCTCGCGAGATCATGTCTCACTTGGAGATTTGACGAACATGGCCTTTATGGGGACGCTTGTCACGAGGGGAAGCGGTGTAGGGGTTGTCATTGGTACAGGGATGAATACGGCGATGGGACAAATTGCCGGTATGCTGGATTCAGCAGGTAATATGGAAACACCGCTGCAAAGACGCCTTGAGCAGCTGGGGAAAATTTTAATTGTTGCTGCATTATTTTTAACTGTTCTTGTGGTTGTTCTTGGTGTGGTGCAAGGTCATGATTTGTATCATATGTTCTTAGCGGGTGTATCTCTCGCTGTTGCTGCGATTCCAGAAGGACTGCCGGCGATCGTCACTGTCGCACTTTCCCTAGGTGTGCAGCGGATGATTAAACAAAAATCCATTGTCAGAAAGCTGCCGGCAGTGGAAACACTCGGCTGCGCCTCGATTATTTGCTCAGATAAAACAGGCACAATGACACAAAATAAAATGACGGTGACACATGTATGGGCAGAGGGGAAAACATGGAATATTTCTGGCACTGGGTACGAGCCGTCAGGTGATTTTACCTTAAACGGAGAACTTGTCCATGTAGACAAACATCCAAGCCTGCAAAAGGTGCTATTATACGGAGCACTTTGTAATACATCGACCATCGTTGAAAAAGACGGAGAGATGAGACTTGATGGCGATCCGACAGAAGGAGCACTTCTAACAGCTGCGCGTAAAGCGGGTTTTACAGAGCAATTCATCGAAGCGGGATTTCGTGTGGTGGAGGAATTCCCTTTTGACTCTGAAAGAAAAATGATGTCAGTCGTCGTGGAAACGAATCAGAAGGAGCGGTATGTCATTGCCAAAGGGGCGCCAGATGTGCTGATGAACCGTTCAAGTCATATGATGCACGGCGGACGCACCGCCTCATTTTCAAAGGCCCACCGGCAAGAAACAGAAGCTGCCATTCAAGGTTTAGCAAGACAAGCGCTTAGAACCATTGCGATTGCATATAAAAAAGTAAGCCTGACAGAAAAAATCACCTCTGTTCAGCAGGCAGAAACTGGCCTCACATTTATTGGTCTAGAGGGCATGATTGATCCACCTCGTCCTGAAGTGAGACGAGCGATTAAAGAATGCCGGGATGCTGGCATTAAAACAGTGATGATTACAGGCGATCACGTAGAAACGGCTAAAGCGATCGCTAAAGATTTAAGTCTCTTACCGAAGCAAGGAAAGGTGCTTGATGGAAAAGCTCTGGATCAGCTAAGCGACAAAGAGCTGGAGCAAACAGCAGAAGATGTGTACGTCTTTGCCCGTGTATCACCTGAGCATAAACTGAGAATTGTGAAGGCCTATCAAAAAAATGGCCATATTGTCGCGATGACAGGTGATGGGGTGAATGATGCGCCAGCGATTAAACAGGCGGATATCGGTATATCCATGGGGATTACCGGAACAGACGTTGCCAAAGAAGCTTCTTCTCTTATTTTGCTTGATGACAACTTTGCGACCATTAAATCCGCTATTAAAGAGGGCCGGAATATTTATGAAAACATTCGCAAATTTGTCCGCTATTTGCTGGCATCGAATGTGGGAGAGATTTTGGTCATGCTGTTTGCGATGCTTCTTGCGCTTCCATTGCCTCTCGTTCCAATTCAAATTTTGTGGGTAAACCTTGTCACAGACGGCTTGCCGGCTATGGCACTTGGAATGGATAAACCAGAAGGCGATGTCATGAAGAGAAAGCCGCGGAACATGAAAGAGGGGATTTTTGCAAGAGGGCTTGGTTGGAAGGTCATATCAAGAGGGTTTCTGATCGGGATTGCCACTTTGTTAGCCTTTATGTTTGTGTATCACCGTGATCCGAACAATCTTCAATATGCGCAGACGGTTGCATTCAGCACACTCGTTTTGGCGCAACTCATTCATGTGTTTGACTGCCGCAGTGAACGGTCTATTTTTGAACGCAATCCATTTGGGAATATGTACTTGATCGGCGCCGTTGTGTCTTCCCTGCTGCTGATGCTTGTGGTCATTTATTATCCGCCGCTTCAGCCGATTTTCAAAACGGTGGCAGTTGCACCAGTTGATTGGCTTCTGATCATCGGTATGTCTGCATTGCCAACTTTTTTACTGGCAGGATCACTTTTGACAAGAAAAAAATAATTGGTTATGGTATAATTTTGAGGTAATAGTGTCTGCTATTACCTTTTTCATTTTATTAATATGAAAGAATTGGGTGTTTTCACATGATACGCAGTATGACGGGATTCGGCCAAGCGAGTAAAACGGATGGAGAACTGACAGTGTCAGTTGAGCTAAAATCGGTCAATCACCGTTTTAAAGAGGTTCATGCCCGTTTGCCGAGGCCGCTTTTATATTTCGAAGATACATTAAAAAAAATCATTCTTCGTCACGTGCAGCGCGGTCGAATTGAGCTGTTTGTTACGATTGAAGGCGGTAAACTTGCAAGCCGGTCTTTACAGATTGACTGGCCGCTGCTTGATGAATATATGAAAGCCGCAAAAGACCTTGAGGACCGCTATCATATTTCAGGTATTCAGCATGCACATGACTTACTGAAGCTGGAACAGGCTGTTCAGGTGGAAGAGTCAGTCAGCCGAAATGAGCAGCTGGAGCATTTGCTGATAGACACTTGTGAAGAAGCTGTCAAGGAGCTTTGCTTTATGAGAGAGCGGGAGGGAACATCACTTCAAAAAGACTGTGAACTCAGGCTGTCTGAACTCGAGGCATTTACAGAAGAAATCAAAGTGTTTGCACCAGAGGTTGTGAGTCAGTACAAAGAACGATTGAATCAAAGATTGCAAGAATGGATCGGAGAGGCGCTTGAAGAGAGTAGGCTGACCACAGAAGCGGCCATCTTTGCTGATCGCTGTGACATTACAGAAGAGATTACCAGGCTGAAAAGTCATTTTCAGCAGTTTCAGCAAATTTTGACGCAAGGCGGCGCTGCCGGACGAAAGCTTGACTTTCTTGTACAGGAGCTCAACCGTGAAGTGAACACGATTGGATCAAAAGCAAACCATCACCATTTAACAAAGCTGGTGGTTGAAATGAAAAGCGCTATTGAAAAAATAAAAGAACAAGTGCAAAATATAGAATAGTCATTGTGTATGCTGTTTACAGTGCGTCTCTTTCGGCGAGACTAGAGACGTTTATATTACAGGGGGACGAAAGAAGATGACCATAAAGTTGATCAATATCGGATTTGGAAACATCATTTCAGCGAATCGGATGATTTCGATCGTCAGTCCGGAATCAGCACCGATTAAACGAATGATACAAGACGCAAGAGATCGAGGCATGCTCATTGATGCAACATACGGAAGAAGAACCCGTGCTGTTGTCATTATGGACAGTGACCATGTCATCTTATCTGCCGTTCAGCCTGAGACTGTCGCGCAAAGACTTTCTGTAAAAGAAGAAATCATAGATGAAGGGCAGGGGTAATACGCCATTATGAAAGAAAGAGGACTTTTAATCGTTCTCTCTGGACCTTCGGGAGTTGGAAAAGGAACGGTCAGACAAGCCATTTTCTCCCAGAAAGATACGAAATTTGAATACTCTATTTCTGTGACAACCCGCAAACCGCGTGAAGGTGAAAGAAATGGTGTTGATTATTTCTTTAAAACCAGGGAAGAATTTGAACATATGATTGAAAACAAAAAGCTGTTAGAATGGGCAGAATATGTCGGGAATTACTACGGCACGCCTGTTGACTATGTAGAACAAACATTGAGCGAAGGAAAAGATGTTTTCCTTGAAATCGAAGTGCAAGGTGCACTTCAAGTAAGAGAAGCATTCCCGGAAGGTCTCTTTATTTTCCTTGCACCGCCAAGTCTTTCAGAACTTCAAAACCGCATTATTACACGCGGGACAGAATCTGAGGATCTCATTCGTAACCGAATGGCTGCTGCAAAAGAAGAAATTGAAATGATGGATGCTTATGACTATGTCGTTGAAAACGACGATGTCGAGCTTGCATGTGAAAGAATTAAAGCGATCGTCCTTGCAGAGCACCTGCGAAGAGACAGAGTCGCACCAAGATATAAAAAAATGCTGGGGGTAGAATAAACCATGTTAGATCCTTCAATTGACTCATTGATGAACAAACTTGACTCAAAATATACACTTGTCACAGTGTCTGCACGCCGTGCACGTGAAATGCAAATCCATCAAGATCAACAAATCGAAAACACAAAATCCTATAAATTTGTAGGGAAAGCTCTTGAAGAAATCGATGCTGGTCTTTTGACATTTGAAAAAGAAGAGCAAGAATAACATCGCTTCTGCTATGCAGATACGATACGTTCAAAAAAGTCAAAACTATGATTGGTTTTGACTTTTTTGAATTGTAGACGAATTTGTGAAAAAGGCCGTTAAGGGGGACAAACAAATGTTACAGTCAAAAAATATTTTGCTCGGCGTCAGCGGAGGAATCGCCGTATATAAAGCAGCTGCACTCACTAGTAAACTCGTACAGGCAGGCGCAAACGTAAGAGTGATTATGACAGAATCTGCCCGTGAGTTTGTGTCTCCGCTCACCTTTCAAGCCCTATCTCGGCATGAGGTGTATGTGGATACATTTAAAGAAAATAATCCAAAAGTCATAGCGCATATTGATGTAGCTGACTGGGCCGATCTCATTCTTGTTGCCCCTGCAACAGCACATACCATTGGTAAAATGGCCGCAGGACTTGCTGATGATATGCTCACAACGACCTTGCTTGCTTCAACAGCTCCTGTATGGGTTGCACCGGCTATGAATGTGCACATGTATGACCATCCAGCTGTCAAACGGAACATCCGCACTTTATATGAAGACGGCTACCGGTTTATAGAGCCAAGTGAAGGCTATTTAGCATGCGGCTACATTGGAAAAGGACGCTTAGAGGAGCCGGAAAAAATTGTTGAACACATCCGTGCGTTTTTTGATGAGCCAACCAGCTTGCCGCTTTCAGGCAAAAAAGTTGTGGTCACAGCTGGTCCTACACGAGAAGTGATCGACCCTGTTCGTTTTCTTTCAAATCGATCTTCTGGGAAAATGGGCTATGCCATTGCAGAAGCTGCCGAGCAAATGGGGGCTGATGTCACGCTCATTTCAGGACCTGTTTCGTTAACT
The DNA here is from genome assembly GCF_056173625.1 of Bacillus sp. iso_77. Lineage (NCBI taxonomy): Bacteria > Bacillati > Bacillota > Bacilli > Caryophanales > Bacillaceae > Bacillus > Bacillus sp. iso_77. The sequence goes on from NZ_CM149683.1 coordinate 1,495,996, forward strand.
GCGCCTGAGCATGTGAATGTGGTGCAAGTGGAATCGGCTGAGGAGATGTATCAAGCAGCGTTAGAGGTGTACGAGACAGCAGATATAGTGATTAAATCAGCAGCCGTTGCCGATTATACGCCTGTCACGACGTATTCTCATAAAATGAAAAAACAAGACGGTGAACTAGCGGTTGAATTTAAGCGGACGAAAGATATTTTAAAAGAGCTTGGGAAGAGAAAAGAACATCAGGTGCTAGTCGGCTTTGCAGCTGAGACGCAGGATGTAGAATACTATGCGAAAAAGAAAATCGAATCCAAGCATTTAGATATGATTGTCGCGAACAATGTTGCAGCAGAGGGCGCGGGCTTTGGCACAGATACGAATGTCGCAGCATTGATCAAAGCAGACGGAACAAAAAAAGAGCTGCCAATGATGAGCAAAAAAGACCTTGCCTTTGAAATCTTACAGGAGGCAAAGCAGCTGCTGCCAAAAGAGCGTGATCGAGCATGATTGCTGAAGTGATCGTCGATGTCACAACGAAAGCCATTGACAGGCCATTTGACTATCGTGTGCCAGACCGCTTTAAAGGCCTTGTCAAGGCTGGTATGAGGGTAGTGGTTCCTTTTGGCCCAAGGAAGATTCAAGGGTTTGTGACAAAAATCAAAGAAGAAACAGACGTACAGTCAGGAAACATCAAGGACATTGTCGATTTATTTGATTTATCTCCTGTTCTGACAGATGAGCTATTGGAGCTTTCCCACTGGCTGACGGAAAAAACATTGTCCTATCATATTACGGCGCTTCAATCGATGCTTCCAGCAGCGATGAAAGCCAAATATGAAAAAGAAATTCAGGTGTTATCAGCTGAGGAACTTCCGCAGTCATTGAAAGAGCTTTTCGGTCAGCAAGAGAGCATCCTTTACGCTGACATTCCGCCTGAACAGCTGAAGCCTATTCAAAAGCATGTCCAAAAAGGCCATCTAGAAGTCAGATATCACGTCTCACAAAAATCCGGAAAGAAAAAGGTGCGGACACTTCAGATAGCAGTTACGAAAGAAAAACTTGAAGAAAAGCAGGAACAGTTAAAGAAAAATGCGGTGAAACAGAAGGCGCTGCTTACCTTTTTATTTCAAGCGAATGAAACGACGTTTTTAGCAAAAGATTTGCAGCAGCAAACAGGTGCTAGTTCTCAAACGATAAAAGCCTTGATTCAAGAAGGTCTGTTAACAGAAAGCTATGAAGAGATTTATCGAGATCCTTATCGGGATAGGGAGTTTACACCGTCTACTCCTCTTGATCTCACAACAGAGCAAGCAGAAGCGGCAAAACCCATTCATCAAGCAGTGAGCGATGAAAAACATGAAACGTTTTTACTGCACGGGGTCACAGGAAGCGGTAAAACCGAAATTTATTTACAGACGATTGATCATGTCCTCCAAAAGGGAAAAGAAGCGATCGTCCTAGTTCCTGAAATTTCATTAACGCCTCAAATGGTCCAGCGTTTTAAAGAGCGCTTCGGCTCCAATGTGGCTGTCCTTCATAGCGGCTTATCGACTGGGGAAAAATACGATGAATGGCGGAAAATCCACCGCAAGGAAGTCAAACTTGTCGTTGGCGCAAGATCGGCTGTTTTTGCCCCGTTTGAGAATCTAGGAATGATCATTATAGATGAAGAACACGAATCGTCATATAAACAAGAAGAAATGCCTCGGTATCATGCGAAAGATGTGGCCATTGAACGAGCAGGGCGGCACCAATGTCCGGTTGTATTAGGCAGTGCAACGCCTTCACTTGAGTCATATGCGCGTGCGAAAAAGGGTGTGTATACACTGCTGACGCTCAAACGGCGCGTCAATCAGCAGCAGCTGCCGCACGTTTCTTTAATTGATATGAGAGAAGAATTAAGAAACGGCAACCGCTCCATGTTCTCAGAAGAATTAATGCTCAGGTTAAAAGAAGTACTTGAAAGGAAAGAGCAGGCAGTTTTATTTCTCAATAAAAGAGGTTATTCATCCTTTGTGATGTGCCGGGATTGCGGATATGTGGAACAATGTCCTCATTGTGAGATCTCTCTCACTTATCACCGCTTTCAAAAACGGCTGAAGTGCCATTACTGCGGTCACGAAGCTCCTGTACCTGCAGAATGTCCAGAATGCCATAGTGAGCATATTCGCTATTTTGGTACAGGCACGCAGCGTGTGGAAGAAGAGCTGACGAAGGTATTGCCAGAAGCAAGGGTCATCCGAATGGATGTAGATACAACCTCTCGGAAAGGTGCACACGAAAAGCTTCTCACGTCCTTTGGTAATAAAGAAGCAGACATTCTGCTTGGGACGCAAATGATTGCAAAAGGATTAGACTTTCCAGATGTTACACTTGTCGGTGTCCTTAGTGCGGATACGTCTCTTCACATCCCTGATTTTCGTTCAAGTGAAAAAACGTTTCAGCTTCTTACACAAGTAAGCGGACGTGCGGGACGTCATGAAAAAGCGGGGTCAGTCATTATTCAATCATATACACCTTCGCATTATAGTATTGAATTAACCAAACAGCATGATTATGAAGCCTTTTATGAACAGGAGATGTTGCACCGTCGTCATCAGTCCTATCCGCCATTTTATTTTTTGGCGATGGTGACTGTATCACATGAAGAAGTGACAAAGGCAGCGCATGTCACAGACAAAATTGTTCAGTTCCTGAAAATGAATTGTGCACCGAATACAAGAATTCTCGGTCCTGCTGCTTCTCCGATCGCTAAGATCAAAGATAGATATCGATATCAATGCGTGATAAAATACAAAAGGGAAAATGAACTGGCAAGTTTATTACGAAAAATACAAGATCATTATCAAAAAGAAATGGAACAAAAACAGTTGATGATATCAATCGATATGAATCCATATATGATGATGTAAAACGGAGGTCTTTTCGTGGCAATCAAACCGATAGTCTTACATCCTGCAGACGTGCTTGAACAACAAACAGAGCTTGTTGATACATTCGATAAAAAACTGAAAAAACTGCTGGATGATATGTATGATACAATGCTTGAACTAGATGGAGTCGGCCTAGCCGCACCACAAATCGGCATCTCAAAAAGAATCGCCGTGGTCGATATCGGAGAAGATTCTGGGAGGATTGACTTAGTAAATCCTGAGATTCTTGATGTGGAAGGGAGCCAGACAGACATTGAAGGCTGCCTGAGCTTTCCATCTTTGTACGGAACGGTTGAAAGACCAAATTATGTGAAGGTGAAAGCCTTTGATAAGAAAGGCAAACCATTTACAATAGAAGCAGAAGGATTTTTAGCAAGAGCTTTATTGCATGAAATTGATCACTTAGACGGCGTATTATTCACGTCGAAGATCATTCAAACGTATACAGAAAAAGAACTTGCGGAAATGGAAGGGTGAAGAAAATGGCACGTATCGTATTTATGGGAACCCCTGATTTCTCAGTACCTGTGCTGCAAACACTTATAACAGAAGGATACGAAGTTGTCGGGGTCGTCACACAGCCAGATCGCCCGAAAGGCAGAAAACGAGTACTCACGCCGCCTCCTGTGAAAGTGGAAGCCTTAAAACACGGCATTCCAGTTTTACAGCCTGAAAAGGTACGTCTTGATGAAGAAATTGATAAAGTGCTTGCGTTAAAGCCAGATTTGATCGTAACAGCAGCATTCGGACAAATTTTGCCAAAAAGATTACTTGATGAACCTGAATTTGGCTGTATCAACGTTCATGCCTCACTGCTGCCAGAACTAAGAGGCGGTGCACCGATCCATTATGCGATCCTGCAAGGCAAAAAGAAAACAGGCGTGACGATCATGTATATGGTAGAAAAGCTTGATGCAGGTGACATGATTAGCAAAGTAGAAGTAGAAATTGATGAATTAGACAACGTCGGAACACTGCACGATAAATTAAGTGTGGCTGGTGCGGCCTTATTAAAAGACACAGTTCCAAATGTGTTAAGCAGGTCTATCTCGCCAATTCCGCAAAATGAAGAGGCAGCAACGTATGCACCAAATATTAAGCGGGAGCAGGAAAGGTTAGACTGGACCAAGCCAGGAGAAGAGCTTTACAACCAAGTTCGCGGCTTAAATCCATGGCCAGTTGCCTATACTGAATGGAACGGTGCTAACTTAAAAGTATGGGAAGCGAAAAAAGTTCCGCTTCAAGCACCAGAAGAACCTGGGAAAGTGATTGAGCTTCAAAAAGAAGGACCAGTCGTTGGAACAGGAAATCAGCAAGGCCTTTTATTAACGAGTGTACAGCCCGCTGGAAAGAAAAAAATGAGCGGTGAAGACTTCTTAAGAGGCGCAAATATCGAAATTGGACAGAAATTAGGGCTAATCAATGAAGAAAAGTAATGTGAGAGAAGTAGCACTAGACGCTTTGATCAAACTCGAACAAAATCAAGCCTACAGTAACTTGCTTTTGCAGTCAGTGATGAAAGAGAAAGAACTCTCCGATCAAGACAAACCGCTATTAACAGAACTTGTATACGGTACACTGCAAAACAAGCTGGCACTTGATTATATGCTCACACCCTTTGTGAAAAAACCGCAAAAAGTGGCTCCTTGGGTGATGCAGCTTTTACGGATGTCTCTTTATCAGATGGTTTATCTTGAAAAAATTCCAGATCGTGCAGCCATCCATGAAGCAGTGGAACTCACGAAAAAGCGCGGACATAAAGGTATTTCTTCACTAGTCAACGGCGTTCTTCGTTCTGTGCAAAGAGAAGGCGTGCCATCATTTGATGCGATCAAAGATCCGGTCAAGCGGCTATCGGTTGAGACAAGCCATCCATTGTGGCTCGTACAAGAATGGGTGGAGGCGTACGGTTTTGAAGCAGCAGAAAGCATGTGCCGTATTCATTTAGTCCCGCCAAAGCAGACATTGCGTGTCAATCAAATGAAAAAAAACCGCACTGCACTGCAGCAAGAACTCATGGATGCAGGAATTGAGACAGAGCTCGGCGATCTCTCTGAGGATGCACTCAAACTCATGAAAGGATCTATCGTATCCACTCCTTTCTTTCAAGAGGGCTTTGTCACGATCCAAGATGAAAGCTCCATGCTTGTCGCAAGAGCGCTGGACCCTCAGCCGGGAGAAATGGTGCTTGATGCCTGTGCCGCCCCTGGTGGTAAATCAACACATATTGCAGAGCGAATGAACGATGAGGGGAACATTGTGTCTCTTGATTTACATGAGCACAAAGTAAAACTGATCAAACAGGCGGCAAAGCGTCTAAACTTAACGCATATTGAGGCAAAAGCGCTTGATGCAAGAAAAGCATCCGACCATTATGATGATGCTTCGTTTGACCGTATTCTCATTGATGCACCATGTTCAGGTTTTGGCGTCATCAGACGAAAACCAGATATGAAATATACAAAGTCCTCGGAAGACTCAGCAAGACTTGCGACAATTCAGCAATCGATCTTGCATGAAACAGCCCAGCTGCTAAAGCCAGGCGGAACCCTTGTATACAGTACATGTACAATGGATCCAACAGAAAATCAACAAGTGATTCATGCGTTTTTACAAGAACACCAAGACTTCGAACCCGATCTATCTCTTAATGAACGGCTGCCTGAGCAGGTTGCTCCGTTTGTTCAAAACGGAAGTGTACAAATACTTCCTCATTATTTCGGAACAGATGGTTTCTTTATTTGCAGCATGAGAAAGAAGGGATAAAAAATGACAGAACAAAAACAAAAAGTAAGAAAAGAACTGAAAACAGACATGCCGTCGATCTACTCATTTGAGCTAAATGAAATCAAAGACTGGTTAAAGGAACAAGGCGAAAAGCCTTTCCGTGCAACACAAATTTTCGAGTGGCTTTATGAAAAACGCGTCACATCCTTTGATGAAATGTCTAACCTTTCAAAGGAATTAAGAGAAAAATTAAAAGATCAATTCGCCATCACGACTTTAAAAACAGTGATCAAACAAACATCTCAAGATGGAACGATCAAGTTCTTATTTGAATTACACGATGGCTATACCATTGAAACCGTGCTAATGCGCCACGAATACGGCAACTCTGTCTGCGTCACAACACAGGTAGGCTGCCGGATTGGCTGTACATTCTGTGCATCTACACTTGGTGGATTGAAACGTAACCTTGAGGCGGGAGAAATTGTGGCCCAAGTATTGAAAGTACAACAGGCGCTTGATGAAACAGATGAACGCGTCAGCTCAGTTGTCATCATGGGAATTGGCGAACCGTTTGATAACTTTGATGAAATGCTTGCATTCCTTAAAATCATTAACCATGACAACGGCTTAAATATTGGAGCACGTCATATTACGGTTTCGACGAGCGGGATCATTCCAAAGATTTATCAATTTGCGGATGAGCAAATGCAAATCAACTTTGCTGTCTCCCTGCACGCACCAAATACTGAAATTCGAAGCCGCCTCATGCCAATCAATAAGGCATACAAGCTGCCAAAATTAATGGAAGCTATTGAATACTACATTCAAAAAACAGGCAGACGCGTGAGCTTTGAATACGGTCTGTTTGGCGGAGTCAATGATCAAGTTCATCACGCAGAAGAACTTGCTGATTTATTAAAAGGAATCAAATGCCATGTAAACCTCATCCCGGTGAACTATGTACCAGAAAGAGATTACGTGAGAACACCAAGAGAGCAAATCTTCCTATTTGAAAAAACGCTGAAAGAACGAGGCGTAAACGTAACGATTAGACGAGAGCAAGGCCATGATATTGATGCTGCTTGCGGTCAGCTAAGAGCGAAGGAGCGTCAGGAAGAGACGAGGTGACGAATGTTGATAAGGGCAGCCTTTCAAACCGATACAGGAAAAGTCCGTCAGCATAATGAAGATGATGCAGGTATTTTTGAAGCAAAAGAAGACACACTTCTAGCTGTTGTAGCAGATGGAATGGGAGGTCATCTTGCTGGTGATGTAGCCAGTAAGATGGCAGTTTCTTCTTTAAAAGAATACTGGCAAGAAACATCTTCAATTCCAAATAAACCAGCCGATCAAGAAAATTGGTTAATCTCAAAAATTAGCGACATTAATGACCAAGTATACGAACATGCGAAAAACAATGAGGAATGCCAAGGAATGGGGACGACCATCGTTTGTGCGCTCGTTCATTTGCAAACGGTCACAATTGCCCATATTGGTGACAGCCGCTGCTATTTGCTAAGAGAAGGCGCGCTGACCCAATTAACAGATGATCACTCACTAGTGAATGAGTTAGTGAAAACAGGAGAAATTTCAAAAGCGGATGCAGAATATCATCCAAGAAAAAATGTGCTGACCAAAGCGTTAGGAACAGATAAACACGTTCAAATTGATGCACGAACTTTTGAAGTGGATCCAGGAGATCAAATTTTGCTTTGCTCAGACGGATTATCGAATAAAGTAGAAGAAGAACATTTGATTCAGATTTTATCGCAAACAACCGAACCAGATGAAAAAGTAACAGAGTTAGTTCAAACAGCGAATGACAACGGCGGTGAAGATAACATTACAGCAGTACTGTTAGAAATCTCCTCCCAAACAGAGGAGGGTGACAGCAAGTGTTGATCGGAAAAAGGATCAGCGGCCGTTATCAAATTCTTCGCGCCATAGGCGGAGGCGGAATGGCCAACGTTTATTTGGCGGAGGATATGATTTTAGATCGCGAAGTGGCGATTAAAATTTTACGGTTTGACTTTGCAAGCGATGATGATTTTATTAGACGGTTCCGGAGAGAAGCGCAATCAGCAGCCAGCTTAGATCATCCGAATATTGTCAGTATCTACGATGTAGGAGAAGAAGATGACATTTATTATATTGTCATGGAATATGTCGAAGGGATGACGCTGAAAGAATACATAAACGCCAATGGACCGCTTCATCCAAAAGAAGCCGTTCGCATCATGGAGCAAGTCGTTGCGGCGATGGAAGAAGCCCATGCGAAACAGCTCGTCCATCGAGACATTAAGCCTCACAATATATTAATAGACAACTTGGGGAATATCAAAGTCACTGATTTTGGTATTGCCATGGCGCTTAGCTCAGCGACCATTACCCATACGAATTCTGTTCTTGGCTCCGTGCATTATTTGTCCCCAGAGCAAGCGCGCGGCGGTCTTGCAACGAAAAAGTCAGACATTTATTCACTTGGTATTGTTCTTTATGAGCTGATTTCAGGACGCATGCCATTTGAAGGAGAATCCGCTGTCAGTGTCGCACTTAAGCATTTGCAATCAGAGCCGCCATCTGTGAGAAGGTGGAATCCTTCTGTACCACAAAGCGTGGAGAACATCATCTTAAAGGCGATGGCCAAAGATCCATTCTATCGATACGAAGATGCATCTGAAATGCAAAAAGACTTAAAAACGGCTTTTGACCCTGCAAGACTAAAAGAAAAGCGCTTTGTCATTGAAGAAGATCATGAAGCAACAAAAGCCATTCCTATTATAAAAGACCATCAAGTCGATCAAGACAATGAAAAAACAGCCGTCCACCCGGTTCAAAAACCAAAGAAAAAAGAGAAACAAAAACCGAAGAAAAAACGGAAAAAATGGCCGTGGATTGTAGCGTCGATCTTATTTGTTTTGACGGCTGCGACCATTTTAGCGATCACGGTCTTCCCAGGATTACTCTTTCCAAAGGATGTAGAGGTGACCGATGTTTCTGGCATGACGGTTGAAAAAGCGGAAGATACCTTGAAGAAAGCCGGATTTACCGTCGCTTCTGAACCCATTGATATTGCCGACGAGAAGATTGAAAAAGGGCTGGTTGTCAAAACAGACCCTAAAATCGGAACAAAGGTAAAAGAAGGGACAGAAATTCAGCTTTATCAAAGTACAGGTAAAGAAAAAACCGAATTACCTGATGTAACAGGTGAAAAGGTCGAGAAAGCAAAAGAACTATTAGAGAAAAAAGGGTTTAAACAGGTTGTTGTAGAGGAAGTGAATGATAATGACACAGAATCAGGCATTGTCATGGAACAGAAACCTTCTGCGAATACAGAACTTGTCGCAGCAGATGAAGAAGTCACATTGACCGTCAGTATAGGCCCTGCCGATATTACCTTACGGGATTTAACGACGTATAGTAAACAGGCCGCATCAAATTATCTAGAGGATAATGGACTAAAGCTAGATGAAAAAGAAGCATATTCTGACGATGTGCCAAAAGGTGAGGTCATGAAGCAGGAACCGGGAGCGGGGACAGCTGTTAAACCTGGTGATACGGTTAAAATTACGTTCTCTCTTGGCCCAAAAGAGAAACCGGCTAAAACGGTGACTGAAAAGATTGCGATCCCGTATGAACCAGAAACAGAAGGACAAGAAATGAATGTTCAAATATCTATTGATGACGCAGAACATAGCATTTCTGATTTATATGAAACCTTTAAAATCACTGCGCCCACTGAGCGAACGATTAAATTTAAGATAGAACCTGGTCAAAAAGGATACTATCAGGTGACAGTGGATGATAAAGTAGTAAGCTCCAAAACGATTGAATACCCTGATGATGAATAAAGGAGGGACTTTATGCCTGAGGGCAAAATTATTAAAGCATTAAGCGGATTTTATTATGTGCTGGATGAGTCTCTAGAAAGTGGCAAAGTAATTCAGTGTAGAGCAAGAGGGATTTTTCGTAAAAACAAAATAACCCCGCTTGTTGGAGATTATGTCGTCTATCAAGCAGATAACGATAAGGAAGGCTATTTGCTGGAAGTAAAAGAGCGGACCAATGAGCTGATTCGCCCGCCTATTAGCAACGTTGATCAAGCGGTGCTCGTTTTCTCAGCAGCAGAGCCGACCTTTAGTACATCGCTGTTAGACAGATTCCTAGTGCTTGTTGAAGAGAGCCAGATTGAACCGATTATCTGCATCACAAAAATGGACTTGCTGAAAACAGAGCAAGAGCGAGAAACGATTCAAGCCTATGCAGAAGACTATCGCCAAATTGGATACGACGTTCATTTAACATCGACGATCGAAGGGGATGGAATTGAAAAGCTGACCCCGCATTTCCATCACAAGATTACTGTATTTGCAGGTCAATCAGGTGTAGGGAAGTCTTCTCTCTTAAATGCGATGAGTCCTGATTTAGCACTGAAAACAAATGATATTTCCTCCCATCTTGGCAGGGGGAAACATACAACAAGACATGTGGAACTCATTCGAACGGCTGAAGGGCTCATTGCCGATACACCAGGATTTAGCTCGCTTGAATTTACAGGTATCGAAGCGGAAGATTTAGGGCTCTATTTCTTAGAAATCAGAGAGAAGAGTGCAGAATGTAAATTCAGGGGCTGTTTGCACGTAAAAGAGCCTGGATGTGCGGTAAAAGAGGCAGTAGAACACGATCGCATCAGAGAGTATCGCTATCAGCATTATTTAGAGTTTTTAACTGAAATTAAAGACAGAAAGCCGAGGTACTAAATCATGGTTTATATTGCCCCATCCATTTTATCAGCCGATTTTGCCAATCTGGAGAAAGATATCCGTGATGTGGAACAAGGTGGAGCGGATTATATTCATATTGATGTGATGGACGGTCATTTTGTACCGAATATGACATTTGGACCAAATGTAGTGGAGGCGATCAGGCCGCATACAAAGCTGCCGCTCGATGTTCACTTAATGATTGAGCAGCCAGACCAGTATATCCCTGCATTTGCAAAAGCGGGCGCTGATATTATTTCTGTCCATGTTGAGGCATGTCCACACTTACATCGCACGATTCAGCATATAAAAGAACAAGGTGTCAAAGCAGGGGTTGTTTTAAACCCGCACACACCCGTTTCTCAAATCGCGCATGTATTAGAGGATGTTGACCTCGTCTTATTCATGACGGTGAACCCTGGTTTTGGCGGACAGGCGTTTATTCCTTCTGTTCTCTCAAAGGTAAAAGAAGTAAAGACACTTAGTGAACAAAAAGGCTTAACTGATTTACTCATTGAAATAGATGGCGGTGTCAATGTAGAGACAGCAAAGAGCTGCAAAGAGGCAGGCGCTAATCTACTTGTTGCCGGCTCAGCGGTATATGGGAAAGATGACCGCGCGGCGGCCATTCAGGCCATTCGAGAAGCATAAGAAAAAGAACCAAAGTCATTGTGATCTTTGGTTCTTTTTCAATGGAGAGGAGCGTAATCATGCACATACATATCGTAGCCGGCGGTCCTTTTGCGTACATCCCGCCGCTTGATCATGAAGCATCTGAGGAGGACATTCTCTGGGTCGGCGTAGATCGGGGGACCCTTTTCTTACTAGAGCATGGCATTGTACCTGACAGAGCATTTGGTGATTTTGATAGTGTGACAGAAGAAGAGCTTCATGAACTGAAAAAGAAATTGCCTGCACTCAATTTATTTCAGGCAGAGAAAGATGAAACGGATTTAGAACTTGCGCTGAACTGGTCTTTGCGTCAGAATCCAGCACATATTCAAATTTACGGCATCACAGGCGGAAGAGCAGATCATTTTCTTGGGAATATCCATCTCCTTTACAAAGGCATTCAGCACAAACAGAGCATGACCCTTGTAGATAAACAAAATATCATTCAAATGTTTGGACCTGGTACATACGAAATCAAACAAGACGCGGATAAAAAATATGTGTCGTTTTTGCCCTTCGGTACATCGGTTGAAAAGCTGACATTAAAAGGTTTCAAATATCCTCTGAAAAATTGTCATATTGAGCCTGGTTCCACACTATGTATTAGTAACGAACTCATCCACTCAAATGGTACTTTTTCTTTTCATGAAGGCATATTAATAATGGTAAGAAGCAAAGATTGACCAACCTATCAATGTGGATGGCTGATTAAGCTCAATTGTGCTGCAAGCGGTACTTTTAGGAGGGGGACAAAATGAAATTTTATACAATCAAACTGCCTAGATTTCTTGGCGGCATTGTCCGTGCGATGCTTGGTTCATTTAAGAAAGATTAATGAGTAATCTCCTTTATTTCCACATAAAAACGCCTGCTACAGTTAAATGTAGCAGGCGTTTACTCTTGCTTATACACGCTCAACTTTACCAGATTTCAAAGCTCGAGCTGATACATATACTCTTTTAGGCTTACCGTCCACTAGAATACGAACTTTTTGAAGGTTCGCGCCCCATGTACGTTTTGTAGAGTTCATTGCGTGAGAACGGTTGTTCCCAGCTTTTGTTTTTCTGCCTGTAATAACGCATTTACGTGCCATTTGTTTCCCTCCTAACTGCGAAAACATCATCATATTCTTCATATACGTACTTAGAGATGCCTCAAGATACTTTAATAATTTACCACAGCTTCAAGGGGTTTGCAAGGATTGTTTACTCCTCTTTCAAGAAAAATACCTTGACATCTTGATAAAAAATCAAGGCTATAGTATAAGTAGGATTGGGTCGGATTGAATGATTTCTTTTAAAAAGAAGGGTCTTATAGTAAAATAGTGATAACTCAGGGCAATTTCTCAAAAAGGGGGAACCAATGTGTCCATTGAACTTAGAACGAAATACGGACAAATTGATATATCAAATGAAGTCATTGCAATGGTGGCAGGAGGCGCTGCGATCGATTGCTATGGTATTGTTGGCATGGCGTCCAAAAATCAAATAAAGGACGGCTTGACGGATATTCTCCGCAAAGAGAACTTCAGCCGGGGTGTTCTTGTGCGTCAAAAAGAAGATCGCATTCATATTGATATGTACATCATCGTCAGCTACGGTACAAAAATATCAGAAGTCGCACATAATGTTCAAACGAAAGTCAAATATACGATTCATCACACGATTGGACTTTCAGTTGACTCAGTCAACATTTATGTACAAGGAGTAAAAGTTACGAACCCGTAGTAAGGAGGAAATATATTGTCTATTAGAAATCTGGGTGGCCGCTCATTTGCAAAAATGATTCTTGCAGGTGCTCACCATCTTTCTCAAAACGCACAAATTGTTGATGCGTTAAATGTTTTTCCAGTGCCAGACGGAGACACGGGGACAAATATGAATTTGTCAATGACTTCAGGGGCAAAAGCAGTTGAAGAAACAAATACCGATCACATTGGTAAGGTCGGGGTGGCTCTGTCGAAAGGGCTGTTAATGGGGGCAAGAGGAAACTCAGGTGTGATCCTGTCTCAGCTCTTCAGAGGTTTCAGCAAAAATATAGAACAAAAAGAAACAATTGACGCAAAAGAATTTGCGCTTGCCTTGCAGGCTGGTGTTGATACAGCATATAAAGCCGTCATGAAACCGATTGAAGGAACCATCTTAACGGTTGCAAAAGACGCAGCAAAGAAAGCGGTTGCTGTTTCAGCAACAGAAGACCAAATCGATCGTGTGCTTGAATTAACGATTGAGGAAGCAAGAGCATCACTTGACCGCACACCAGATCTCCTTCCTGTTTTAAAAGAAGTCGGCGTTGTAGATAGCGGCGGTAAAGGACTTCTTTGTGTATATGAAGGATTCCTTGCTTCATTAAGAGGAGAAGAGCTTCCTCCTAAAACGGCCTCTTTGCCAACATTAAAAGAATTAGTGAGTGCAGAGCATCATAAAAGTGCACAAAGCCATATGAACACAGAAGATATTGAATTTGGCTACTGTACAGAATTTATGGTGAAATTTGAAGAAGACAAACAGTCCTTTGACGAAAATGCCTTCAGAGAAGAATTAAGCGAATTCGGAGATTCACTTCTTGTGGTATCTGATGATACGCTTGCAAAAGTTCATATTCATGCAGAGCAGCCAGGAGATGTCTTATCATATGCACAGCGCTACGGCAGCTTAATTAATATGAAAATTGAAAACATGAGAGAGCAGCATAGCTCGATCGTCAATGAAGAAAAAGATCACTCGCCTGCTGCACCAAAAGCAACAGCTGCTGAAAAACAGCGTTTTGGAGTAGTGAGTGTCGCAATGGGAGAAGGGATTGCTGACTTGTTTAAAAGTATCGGAGCATCCGTCGTCATTGAAGGCGGACAGACAATGAATCCGAGCACAGAAGACATTGTCAAAGCAATTGATAGCATTCATGCCGAAACCGTCTTTATCTTACCTAATAATTCTAATATTGTCATGGCAGCTAAACAGGCGGCAACTGTCTCAAGTCGTGAGGTCGTTGTTATTCCGACAAAGACCGTTCCTCAAGGAATGTCGGCACTTCTTTCTCTAAATGAAACAGCTTCAAATGAAGACAATGAAGCAGCGATGTTAGAAGCGATTGATCATGTGAAAAGCGGCCAAATTACCTTTGCAGTGAGAGATACCCAAATTGATGGGATCGACATTGCCAAAGGCGATTATATGGGCCTATACAATGGAAAAATCACCTTAACAGCTAAAAATCAATTAGATGCAGCAAAAGAGCTTTTGACCCAAATGGTGACAGAAGATGATGAGATTGTCACAATCATCAAAGGGGAAGATGCATCATCTGATGAGATGGAAGCTTTAGAAGCATATATTGAAGAAACATTTGAAGATGTAGAAGTTGAAGTCCACGATGGAAAACAGCCGCTTTATTCATATATTTTGGCTGTTGAATAAAGAAAGAAGGGCACATGAAGCCCTTCTTCTTCTTTTGCATTTTTTTACTATGTGTTCATCGGTGAAATGAGTTGCGGGAATCGAATGAATCCATTAGTCTAAAGGGAGTAACAAACCAATCTGTGATTGGTGATGAGAGGGGAAGACCTATGAAATTTAGAAGTGTGTTTGATATTATTGGACCCGTCATGATTGGTCCATCAAGTTCGCACACGGCGGGTGCGGCTCGTATTGGAAGAGTGGCTCGCAGCTTGTTCGGAAGAGAACCGAAACGAATTATTGTATCGTTTTATGGCTCTTTTAAAGATACGTATAAAGGACACGGGACAGATGTAGCCATTATCGGCGGTGTTCTTGACTTTGATACATTTGATGAACGAATTAAAACAGCGATCGATATTGCAAAAAGCAAAGAAATCGACATTGAGTTTAAAGAAGAAGATGCGGTGCCAGCGCATCCGAATACAGCAAAAGTAGAAATTTCAGATGCGAATGGAAGCCTTGAATTAATCGGGATTTCCATTGGCGGAGGTAAAATTGAAATCACAGAATTAAATGGCTTTGAACTGAGACTCTCAGGGAATCACCCAGCCATTCTTGTGGTTCATAACGACCGTTACGGGACGATTGCAGCAGTTGCCAATGTGTTAGCGAAATTCGCCATCAACATTGGTCATATGGAAGTGGCACGTAAAGAGGTCGGGCAAGAAGCACTCATGACGATTGAAGTGGATCAGAATATTGATCCAGCGGTTTTAACAGAGCTTGAGACGCTGCCAAACATTATTCAAGTCACACAAATTGCAGAGTAACAACAAGGAGGTTATGTATGATGTTTAAAAACGTCAAAGAACTCGTGCAGCTAACAGAAGAACGGAATACCTCCATTTCAGAAATTATGATTACTCAAGAAATGGAAGTGACAGGGAAGTCACGTGAAGACATTTTCTCGCAGATGTACCGCAACCTAGAAGTGATGGAACAGGCCGTTGAAAACGGACTGAAAGGTGTGAAATCATTATCTGGTTTAACAGGCGGGGATGCGGTGAAACTTCAAGCATATATCGCATCAGGCAAAACATTGTCTGGTCATACCATTTTAGATGCTGTCAGTAAGGCAGTGGCAACAAATGAAGTGAACGCAGCAATGGGAACGATCTGTGCAACGCCTACAGCTGGCTCAGCAGGTGTTGTGCCAGGAACGCTCTTTGCGGTGAAAGAAACATTAAAGCCAACAAAGGAACAAATGGTCAGATTCCTATTTACATCTGGTGCATTTGGTTTTGTTGTCGCCAATAACGCAAGTATCTCTGGTGCAGCAGGCGGCTGTCAGGCAGAAGTAGGATCTGCATCAGGTATGGCAGCAGCAGCCATTGTAGAAATGGCAGGCGGTACGCCACAGCAATCCGCTGAAGCCATGGCCATCACCCTAAAAAATATGCTAGGTCTTGTTTGCGATCCAGTCGCAGGACTTGTGGAAGTGCCATGTGTGAAACGAAACGCAATGGGCGCTTCTAATGCGATGATTGCAGCAGATATGGCACTTGCCGGCATTACAAGCCGCATCCCTTGTGATGAAGTCATTGATGCGATGTACAAAATTGGTCAAACGATGCCAACCGCTCTTCGTGAGACTGCACAAGGCGGACTTGCTGCAACACCGACAGCAAAAGAGCTTGAAAAGAAGATTTTCGGAGGTGTGACCTCATCTCGTGATACAGAAATTGCAAGATAAGATCTCTGCCTTGAAAGGGATTGGAGAAGAAACAGAAAAAACCCTAAATGAACTTGGAATCTACACAGTAGCCGATTTACTCGGCTACTTTCCTTATCGATATGACGACTATGAGCTTCGCAACTTAGAAGAAGTCAGGCATGACGAACGTGTCACAGTTGAAGGAAAAGTGCACAGTGAGCCCGTTCTCACCTATTATGGAAAAAAACGAAGCAGGCTGACATTCAGGCTGCTTGTCGGTCGTTTTTTGATTACAGCCATATGCTTCAATCGCCCTTATTTAAAACGAAGTCTTGTTTTAGGCGATACGGTATCCGTCACAGGGAAGTGGGATAAAAACCGGCAATCCATTATGGTTCAGGAATTTAAAAAAGGAACACACGAACAAGATGGCAGTATAGAACCTGTTTATTCGGTCAAAGAAAATGTAACCGTGAAAATGATGAGGCGTTTTGTGAAACAAGCGTTGTCACTCTATGTAGATCATGCAGAAGATCCACTGCCAAAGCAGCTTGTAGCTGCTTATAAACTCATGTCTTATCAAGAAGCACTAAAAACCATTCATCTCCCTGAAACGAGAGACTCGCTCAAGCAAGCAAGACGACGCTTCGTGTACGAGGAATTTCTCATCTTTCAGCTGAAGATGCAGGCGATCAGAAAAAAAGAACGAGAAAAAACATCAGGCATCCAGCATCCGTTCTCAAAAGAGGCGGTCTTTGAGTTTGTTCATAGCCTGCCGTTCCCGCTGACAAAAGCACAATCAAGAGTGCTGGATGAAATTATGTCAGATATGGCATCCCCGTACCGAATGAACCGGCTTCTTCAAGGGGATGTTGGATCGGGGAAAACAGCTGTAGCGGCAATTGCCCTTTATGCCGCTCATTTATCCGGCTTTCAAGGTGCGCTGATGGTGCCAACTGAAATTTTGGCTGAACAGCATGCCGATTCACTGTATCAGCTATTTGAAAAATGGGGGCTAAATATTGCTCTTTTGACGAGTTCAGTGAAAGGAAAGCGCCGCAGAGAACTGCTTGAACGTCTGAAAGAGGGAGATATTGATATTTTAGTCGGCACGCATGCCCTTATCCAGGACGAAGTGGAATTTCAGCAGCTTGGTCTTGTTATTACAGATGAACAGCACAGGTTCGGCGTGGAACAGCGGAAAAAACTGCGAAGCAAAGGGCAGGACCCAGATGTTTTGTTTATGACCGCAACGCCGATTCCAAGAACGCTTGCCATCACAGTATTTGGAGAAATGGACGTCTCTGTCATTGATGAGCTGCCAGCTGGCCGAAAGCAGATTGAAACGTATTGGGTGAAGCATGACATGCTTGAGCGGATTCTTGCTTTTGTTGATAAAGAGCTGAGAAAAGGCAGACAAGCGTATATTATTTGTCCACTTATAGAAGAATCAGACAAACTGGATGTCCAAAATGCGATTGATGTTCACAGCATGCTGACAGAGGCGTATCGCGGAAAATGGTCGATCGGCTTAATGCACGGGAAACTTGCAAGTGATGAAAAAGATCAAGTGATGAGAGATTTCACTTCCAATGAAGTGCAAATCCTTGTGTCAACGACAGTTGTTGAAGTTGGAGTCAACGTGCCAAATGCGACCATCATGGTCATTTATGATGCGGACCGTTTTGGACTGTCACAGCTTCATCAGTTAAGAGGCCGGGTCGGACGCGGAGAGCATCAATCTTTTTGTATTTTAATGGCGGACCCTAAATCAGAGACCGGTAAAGAGCGCATGCGGATCATGTCTGAAACAACAGATGGCTTTGAACTGTCTGAAAAGGACTTAGAACTAAGAGGCCCTGGCGACTTCTTTGGCAAGAAACAAAGCGGAATGCCTGAATTTAAAGTGGCAGATATGGTTCATGACTATAGAGCGCTTGAAACCGCTAGAAAAGATGCGGCAGAGCTCGTGCAGTCTGAAGCCTTTTGGACAGACCCTGAATACAAAGAACTTAGGCAAACACTCGTAGACAGCGGTGTGCTTGGCGGAGATAAATTGAGCTGATCAAGTGCTGGAGGAATTTTCTTGTCTTTTTGAAACAAGGATTGATTTATCATCTATGAGATTATATACTACTATTAGTACCTAGTCATAAATGTACGGATGGTGTCTGCATATGAAACTAAATAAAAAAGAACGACAAAGGCTTCTCCAGCAAACGATCAGCTCGACTCCGTTCATTACTGATGAAGAATTGGCAAGTAAGTTCGGTGTAAGCATTCAAACAGTTCGTCTTGACCGTTTGGAGCTGTCAATCCCTGAATTACGCGAACGAATTAAGCACGTGGCCGAAAAGACATTAGAGGATGAAGTGAAGTCTCTTCCGCTGGATGAAGTCATTGGAGAAATGATTGATGTAGAGCTTGATGATCAAGCGATTTCCATTTTTGAAGTAAGAAAAGAGCATGTATTCAGCCGTAACCAAATTGCCAGGGGACATCATCTTTTTGCCCAGGCAAATTCGCTGGCAGTAGCCGTCATCGACGATGAACTGGCTTTGACAGCAAAAGCAAATATTAAGTTTACAAGGCAGGTCAAACAAGGCGAAAGAGTCGTCTCAAAAGCCAAAGTTGCCTCACATGATAAAGAAAAAGGCAGAACGGTAGTTGAAGTAAACAGCTATGTAGGTGAGGAAGTTGTCTTCTCAGGCGATTTCGTCATGTATCGCTCAAAACAAAAGTAAAAGGTGGCACATAACATGAGAATTGCAGTCGATGCAATGGGGGGAGATCATGCCCCTAAAGCCATTATTGACGGTGTGCAAAAAAGCTTAGAAGCATTTTCAGATATCGAGATTACACTAGTCGGCGATGAAAGCAAGATCAAATCATACATAACAAATCATGAACGCATCACGATCTTAGATGCAAAAGAAGTCATTGAACCAACGGATGAGCCAGTGCGTGCAGTGAGACGTAAAAAGGATTCTTCTATGGTGAAAATGGCGCAGGAAGTTTCAGAAGGAAGAGCAGATGCCTGTATTTCAGCTGGAAATACTGGGGCTCTCATGACAGCAGGCCTGTTTATCGTAGGCAGAATTGATGGCATTGACAGACCAGCACTTGCTCCGACGTTGCCAACACTTGATGGCAGCGGGTTCTTATTGTTGGATGTCGGCGCAAACGTTGATGCAAAGCCAGAGCATCTTGTGCAATATGCCATGATGGGATCTATTTACGCAGAGCATGTCTTCCCGAAGAGCAATCCACGCGTTGGACTTTTAAATGTCGGGACAGAAGATAAAAAAGGCAACGATTTAACGAAAAAAACCTTTGAATTATTAAAAGCATCAGATTTGAATTTCGTAGGAAATGTAGAATCGCGTGACTTATTAGAGGGTGTAGCTGATGTCGTTGTCACAGATGGTTTCACTGGGAATATCGCCCTTAAAACGATCGAAGGCACAGCCCTTTCTGTTTTTAAAATGCTGAAAGAAACCTTAACATCCAGTTTCACTGCTAAAATAGCAGCAGGTATGATGAAGCCAAAATTAATGCAGATGAAATCTAAAATGGATTACTCCGAATATGGTGGTGCCGCATTATTTGGTTTAAAAGCGCCCGTTATTAAAGCGCATGGTTCCTCTGATGAAAATGCGATTTTTCATGCCATTCGTCAGGCGCGCGACATCGTTAAAAAAGACGTTTCAGCTATCATTCATCAAGAAGTTCAAAAAGAAGACACGAATGAGTCGTAATGGAGGTAGAGCAGCATGAGTAAAATTGCTTTTTTATTCCCAGGCCAAGGCTCTCAAAAAATTGGCATGGGAAAAGATTTATTTGACCAAGAAGCAGCATCTAAAGCTGTGTTTGAAGAAGCAGATCAGACCCTTGGTTTTGATTTATCTTCAATGATTTTTGAAGGAGATGCAGAAGAACTGACGCTGACATATAATGCACAGCCAGCTCTTTTAACGACAAGCATCGCGATCTTAAAGAAGTTTGAAGAGAGCGGAATCAAAGCAGATTATGCAGCAGGGCACAGCCTGGGTGAATATACAGCCCTTGTTGCAGCGGGAGCTCTTTCGTTTAAAGATGCCGTTTACGCAGTGAGAAAGCGCGGCGAATTAATGAATGAAGCCGTTCCAGCAGGAGAAGGCGCAATGGCGGCGATTCTTGGCTTAGACCAAGCAGCGCTTGTAGAAGTGACAAAAGAAGTGACAGAAAGCGGTCATCTTGTAGAACTTGCGAACTTAAACTGTCCGGGCCAAATCGTCATCTCTGGTACAGCAAAAGGTGTGGAACTTGCATCAGAGAAAGCGAAAGAAAAGGGCGCAAAACGTGCAATTCCACTTGAAGTGAGTGGACCTTTCCATTCTGCATTAATGAAACCAGCAGCTGAAAAATTCACAGATGTATTATCTAAATTAGACATTTCTGATGCCGCGACGCCAGTGATTTCAAACGTAACAGCAGACATCGTGACATCACGTAATGAAATTGAAACGAAGCTGATTGAACAATTGTATTCTCCTGTTCGATTTGAAGAAAGTGTAGAACGCCTGATTGACTTAGGCGTGACAACATTTATTGAAATTGGTCCTGGTAAAGTGCTCTCAGGTCTTGTGAAAAAAGTCAATCGCCGCCTGACGACCATTTCCGTATCAGATCAAGCAACAATTGAAGCAGCCATTCAAACACTCAAGGGGGATTCTTGATGCTTACAAATAAAACAGCCGTTGTCACAGGTGCATCTCGCGGTATTGGTCGTTCGATTGCGATCGATTTGGCGAAAAAAGGTGCCAATGTTGTGGTGAACTATTCAGGCAACGAAGCAAAAGCAAATGAAGTCGTAGATGAGATCAAAGCACTTGGCCAGCAGGCTTTTGCTGTCAAAGCGGATGTGTCAAATGCAGAAGAAGTACAGGCATTAATGAAACAAGCCGTTGATACATTTGGTTCAATCGACATTCTTGTGAATAATGCTGGAATTACAAAGGACAACCTGCTCATGAGAATGAAAGAAAATGAATGGGATGATGTCATTAACATAAACTTAAAAGGTGTCTTCAACTGTACAAAAGCTGTGACACGTCAAATGATGAAACAGCGCAGCGGAAGAATCATCAATGTAGCATCTGTTGTCGGCGTTTGCGGAAACCCTGGACAAGCAAACTACGTTGCAGCAAAAGCTGGTGTGATCGGTTTAACGAAAACAACAGCGAAAGAGCTGGCCAGCCGTCATATTACAGTCAATGCCGTAGCACCAGGCTTTATTTCTACTGATATGACTGACAAGCTTGATGAGAATGTTCAAACAGAAATGCTTAAGCAAATCCCGCTCGCACGCTTTGGTGCGCCTGAAGATATAAGCAACGTTGTTGTCTTTTTAGCTTCAGAAGGAGCAGGTTATATTACAGGCCAAACCATCCAAGTGGATGGCGGAATGGTTATGTCCTAAGAAATATCAAAATTTCGTTACGTTTTCTCTAGTTTTTTAAAAACGAATCAACTATAATACTTTGAGGGGAGGTGAAAGGCAATGGCAGACGTATTAGAGCGTGTATCAAAAATTATTGTAGACCGCCTTGGCGTTGATGAGGCTGACGTGAAAATGGAAGCTTCATTTAAAGAAGATTTAGGCGCTGATTCCCTTGATGTAGTTGAGCTAGTTATGGAACTTGAAGATGAGTTCGATATGGAAATTTCTGACGAAGATGCTGAAAAAATTGCAACAGTCGGTGACGCTGTGAACTACATAAATAGCCAGCAATAAGCGTAACAAAGTCCCGTCTATTTTCATGGCGGGACTTTGAAAATTTATGTTAGTTTCAACATATTCAGCTGATCAATTGTCAGCCTTTTTCAGATGCTAAGGAGCACGGTTTCCTTGCATGTAGAAAGAGAGACTCCATATAATCAGTATCCTTAAAGGCGATGACGCCTACCTGGAGGTTGCTATGCCAAAACACTATAAAGACAAACAGAAACAGAGCAAAAAACTAGAGCAATTCAGAGAATTTCAGCAGCGCATTTCTGTACACTTTAAAAATGAAAAACTACTCTATCAAGCCTTTACACATTCCTCTTATGTGAATGAGCATCGGAAAAAACCTTATGAGGATAATGAAAGACTTGAATTTTTAGGGGACGCTGTTTTAGAATTGACGATCTCACAGTTCTTATTTGCAAAGTATCCAGCCATGAGCGAGGGAGATTTAACAAAATTGAGAGCGGCGATCGTATGTGAGCCATCACTTGTGTCATTAGCACATGAGCTGTCCTTCGGAGACCTTGTTCTTTTAGGAAAAGGGGAAGAAATGACAGGCGGCAGAAAGCGTCCGGCACTCTTAGCAGACGTATTTGAGGCGTTTATCGGAGCGCTTTATTTAGATCAAGGACTTGAGCCTGTTGAACGATTCCTAGAAGCCTATGTGTACCCGAAAATTAATGACGGGGCATTCTCACATGTTATGGACTTTAAAAGCCAGCTTCAAGAATTTGTTCAGCGAGATGGAAAAGGTGTACTTGAATACCGAATCCTGCATGAAAAAGGCCCAGCACATAACCGGGAATTTGAAGCCAATGTATCCCTTAGAGGAGAAGTGCTCGGAATTGGAAATGGCCGTTCAAAAAAAGAAGCGGAACAGCATGCTGCACAGGAAGCACTTGCTAAATTACAGAAACATCATATGAACCAATAAAATCCCCCTCGTGATTCAGGGGGATTTCACTCTGTTTTCCATCATCTTTTTTCAGTTCATATGGTAAGATAATAGTACTTTAAATACATAAGGAGGATCACTCTCATGTTCCTCAAACGTTTAGACGTGATAGGATTCAAATCTTTCGCACAGCGGGTGACTGTAGACTTTGTCAAAGGGGTTACAGCTGTTGTTGGACCAAACGGAAGCGGCAAAAGTAATATTACTGATGCGATCCGCTGGGTACTTGGAGAGCAATCAGCAAAAAGCCTCCGCGGAGGAAAAATGGAAGACATCATTTTTGCAGGAAGTGACTCAAGAAAACGAGTCAACTTAGCAGAAGTGACATTAACGCTCGATAACGAAGATCACTTTTTGCCGATCGATTTTCACGAAGTCAGTGTGACAAGAAGAGTCTATCGTTCTGGAGAAAGTGAATTTCTCATTAACAATCAATCTGTCCGCTTAAAGGATATTATTGATCTTTTCATGGATTCAGGTCTTGGAAAAGAAGCTTTTTCGATCATCAGCCAAGGTAAGGTAGAAGAGATTCTATCGAGTAAAGCTGAAGAAAGACGCAGCATCTTTGAAGAAGCAGCTGGTGTCCTGAAATATAAAACAAGAAAGAAAAAAGCCGAGAATAAACTGTTTGAAACGCAGGACAACTTAAACCGGGTAGAAGATATTCTGCATGAACTAGAAGATCAAGTAGAACCACTAAGAATGCAGGCATCTATTGCAAAAGACTATCTGCAAAAGAAAGAAGAACTTGAAAATGTAGAAATTGCTCTCACCGTCCATGATATTGAAGCACTGCACAAAAAATGGACAACACTTGGTGAAGCTGTCGAGCGGTTCAAACAAGATGAAATGAAGCAGTCCACAGACATTCAAGCGAAGGAAGCCAAAATCGAAGAATCGAGAGACCGTATTCAGGCACTTGACGATTCGATTCATGACCTTCAAGAAGTCCTCCTTTTCACAAGTGAAGAACTAGAAAAACTTGAAGGGAAAAAAGAAGTTCTAAAAGAACGGAAAAAAAATGCGGCCGCTAACCAAGGGCAGCTAGAAGACACGCTCGTGCGTTTAACCGAAAAACAGGCGTTGTTAACGGAAAAGATTGAACAGCAGAAAGTCACACGTGACAGCCTGCAAACAGAAGTGCAGCAGCTAAAAGATGAAGTGAAAACAAAACAGCATCAGCTGTCTCTTCATAGTGAAGATGTGGAAGGGCAAATTGAACAGCTGAAAAGCGATTATTTTGACCTATTAAACGAGCAAGCTTCTATCCGAAACGAACGTAAATTACTAGAAGAACAGCAGCGCCAAGCAGCCTTGCAGCTAGAGCGGTTAACGCAAAATAATCAGAAACATATCGAAGAACGGGTATCTGTGAAGGAAAAGAAAACAGAAGCCGAGAAGCAACTTTCAGAACGAGAAGAAGACATTTTGGCTCAGGTGAAACGCTTTAGAGAAGCGGAACAAAAGCTAGAGCAGATGAAACGTCAATACGAGAAAAAAGAAACGGCACTTTACCAAGCCTATCAATATGTACAGCAGGCAAAATCTAAAAAAGAAATGCTTGAATCCATGCAGGAAGACTTCTCAGGATTTTTCCAAGGAGTGAAAGAGGTTTTAAAGGCAAAGGACCGGTTAGGCGGTATTCACGGGGCGATTGCAGAGCTGATTCAAACAGAGCAGCAACATGAAACAGCGATTGAAATTGCACTTGGCGCAGCCACGCAGCATGTCATTACTGAAAATGAAGCGGCTGCCAGACAGGCCATTGGATACTTAAAGCAGCATTCCTTTGGGCGTGCGACCTTCCTGCCGATGAACGTCATCAAAGAACGAACCATTCAGTTCAGAGATATTCAAACAGCTGAGCAGCATGACGCATTTATCGGCGTAGCGAGTCAGCTCGTTTCCTTTGACGAAAAGTATGAAAAAGTCATTCGGAATTTGCTTGGAACAGTCCTAATCGTGAAAGACTTAAAAGGTGCCAATGAGCTAGCGAAAATGCTAGGACATCGTTATCGTATCGTGACCCTTGATGGGGACGTGGTGAACCCAGGCGGTTCAATGACTGGGGGAGGCGTAAAGAAAAAGAACAATTCCCTCCTGTCCAGAAACCGAGAGATTGAAACATTAACAAAGCAGCTCGTTGAAATGGAAGAAAAAACAACGATCCTTGAAAAAGAAACAAAAGAAACGAAGCAATCGATTGCCGAAAGCGAAGTCCAATTAAATGAATTGCGTCAGCGCGGCGAAATGCTTCGAGAAAAGCAGCAAGAGTTAAAAGGGACATTATATGAACTGCAAGTAGCTGAAAAAAATATTAACGCTCATCTAGAGCTCTATGATCAAGAAAAAGAAGAGTTGCAGCAGCGCTCTAGCGAACTTGCGAGCAAGGATAAAGAGCAGGCAGCCCTTGAAACATCTATAGGTGAGAAACTGACCTCTCTTGACGAAGAGATCAACACGTTAACAAAACGGAAGCAGACCCAAAGCTCAACGAAAGAAACCATTTCTTCCGAGTTAACAGAGCTGAAAATCTCGCTTGCCAAAAAAGAGCAGTCTTTAGCAAATGAACAAGAAAAACTGTCGAGCTTAACGGCTGAATTAGAAGAGGCTGAAAAGACGCTGACGGAAACAAAAGAAGATTTGTCCCTCTTAACAAGTGAAATGTCATCCAGCTCAAACGGCGCCGAACAACTGGAAGAAGCGGCAAAAGAGAAACTGGAACATAAAAACAAAACGACAGCGCTTATCTCAGAGCGACGCAAACAGCGCCTTGCTCTTTCTGAAACATTAGAATTCGCTGAACGTGAACTGAAAGAGCAAAAACGCCTGTATAAACAGCTCACGACAAGCTTAAAAGATGAAGAAATCAAGCTTGGCCGCATGGAAGTTGAACTTGATAACCTCATCGCCTATTTAAACGAAGAGTATGCCCTTTCGTTTGAAGGAGCAAAAGAAATGTATCATCTGACGCTATCGCCGGATGAAGCAAGAAAACGCGTGAAATTGATCAAACTAGCCATTGAAGAGCTTGGAACAGTGAACTTAGGCAGCATTGACGAGTATGAACGTGTGAATGAACGTTTTCTCTTCTTAACTGAACAGCGCAATGATCTGACAGAAGCGAAAAATACGTTATTCCAAGTCATTGAAGAAATGGATCAGGAGATGACGAAACGTTTCTCTGAGACATTCTCTCAAATCCGCGGGCATTTTGAATCTGTTTTCCAAGCATTATTTGGCGGAGGAAGAGCAGACCTTAAGTTGACAGATCCAAACGATTTACTAAACTCAGGTGTCGATATTGTGGCGCAGCCGCCGGGGAAAAAGCTGCAAAATCTAAGCCTGCTTTCAGGCGGAGAAAGAGCATTAACAGCCATCGCTTTATTATTCTCGATCTTAAAAGTGAGACCAGTTCCATTCTGTGTGCTAGATGAGGTAGAAGCGGCACTTGATGAAGCGAATGTGTTCCGCTTTGCCCAGTATTTAAAGAAATACAGCCAAGAAACACAGTTCATTGTGATTACACACCGAAAAGGAACCATGGAGGAAGCAGATGTTCTGTACGGTGTCACGATGCAGGAGTCAGGTGTCTCAAAACTGGTATCTGTCAAACTAGAGGAAACGAAAGAGCTTGTCCAGTAATTAAAGGAGGTTTTTGAACCCATGAGCTTTTTTAAGAAATTAAAAGAAAAATTTACGCAGCAAACCGATTCAGTATCAGAAAAGTTTAAAGATGGACTTGAAAAAACGAGAAATTCGTTTCAGGGAAAAGTAAATGAACTCATTTCTCGCTATCGTAAAGTGGATGAAGACTTTTTTGAAGAACTAGAAGAAGTGTTAATCGGTGCGGATGTTGGTTTCACGACTGTGATGGAACTGATTGATGAGCTGAAAAAAGAAGTGAAATTAAGAAACATTCAAGACCCAAGTGAAGTACAAGCAGTCATCTCTGAAAAACTCGTGGAGATTTACAATAGCGGTGAGGAACAAATCTCTGAACTGAACATTGAAGACGGCCGTTTAAATATTATTTTATTCGTAGGCGTGAACGGTGTTGGTAAAACCACAACCATTGGTAAGCTGGCAAACAAGCTAAAAAATGAAGGGAAATCCGTCATTTTAGCAGCAGGAGATACGTTCCGTGCGGGGGCGATTGAGCAGCTTGAAGTATGGGGCGAGCGCTCTGGTGTTCCTGTCGTTAAACAAACAGCAGGCTCTGACCCGGCAGCGGTCATCTATGATGCCGTTCAATCAGCTAAAGCCAAAAAAGCAGATGTCTTGATCTGTGATACAGCAGGCAGACTGCAAAACAAAGTCAACTTGATGAAAGAGCTAGAGAAGGTCAAGAGAGTCATTGAACGCGAAGTGCCCGATGCACCGCACGAAGTACTGCTTGCCCTTGATGCGACAACGGGTCAAAATGCGATGGCGCAAGCGAAGGAATTTTCTAAAGCGACAAACGTGACAGGTATCGCTTTAACAAAGCTTGACGGTACTGCAAAAGGCGGGATTGTTCTTGCCATTCGCAATGAGCTCAACATCCCTGTAAAACTTGTCGGATTAGGTGAAAAAGTAGACGATTGCAAGAGTTCGATGCTGAATCGTATGTGTACGGATTATTCTCAGACATGATTGATCAAGAAGACTAATAAAAATGCCGGCAAAACTGCCGGCTTTTTTATTTAAATATCGCCGCAGGAAGTGACAAGATAAAAACTTGACACATAGATCAGAACCGTGTAAACTTAGTTGTTGTAAAGGGAATGAACTTAACAAAGGGGAGAGAGCCCATGACGCTTGAAAAGACAACGAGAATGAACTACTTGTTTGATTTCTATCAATCGTTGTTGACCGCAAAACAAAAGAGCTACATGTCGCTTTACTACCTAGACGATTTTTCCCTCGGTGAAATTGCGGATGAATATGAAGTATCAAGACAGGCTGTTTATGATAATATTAAACGGACTGAAGCGATGCTTGAACAATATGAAGAAAAGCTGCTCTTGTTTAAGAAATTTAAAGAGCGTAAAGAACTTCTCACAAAAATGAGAGAGCTTGTAGCAGATTCCGCGCAAAAGGAAGAAGCAGAAGCTTTAATTGAATCGCTTGAGAAATTAGATTAGGAGGCGGCACAGTATGGCATTTGAAGGATTAGCCGACCGACTGCAGCAGACGATTTCAAAAATCCGCGGCAAAGGAAAAGTGTCAGAGCAAGATGTAAAAGAAATGATGCGCGAGGTACGCCTTGCCCTTCTTGAAGCTGACGTCAATTTTAAAGTAGTCAAAGACTTTGTGAAAAAAGTAAGCGAGCGGGCAGTTGGACAAGAGGTCATGCAAAGTCTTACCCCAGGACAACAGGTCATTAAAGTTGTAAAAGAAGAACTCACTGAATTAATGGGCGGGGAAGAGAGTAAAATCGCTGTAGCGAAAAAATCTCCAACTGTCATTATGATGGTTGGTCTTCAAGGGGCAGGTAAAACGACTACAACTGGAAAGCTTGCCAACTTACTTCGCAAAAAACATAATCGCAAGCCGATGATGGTGGCCGCTGATATTTACAGACCAGCAGCGATCCAGCAGCTTCAAACGCTTGGGAAACAGCTTGATATGCCCGTATTCTCATTAGGTGATCAAGTCAGTCCAGTCGAAATTGCCAAACAGGCAATTGAAAAAGCGAAAGAAGAACATCATGATTATGTCATTTTAGATACAGCAGGACGTCTTCATATTGATGAAGACTTAATGGATGAACTTCAGAAAGTAAAAGAAGTCGCAAATCCAGAAGAGATTTTCCTCGTTGTTGACTCGATGACTGGTCAAGATGCTGTCAATGTCGCAAAAAGCTTTAATGAACAGCTTGGTTTAACAGGTGTCGTTCTGACAAAACTAGACGGTGATACGCGAGGCGGGGCAGCATTGTCAATTCGTGCAGTCACAAATACGCCGATTAAATTCGCCGCACTAGGTGAAAAGCTTGATGCAATTGAACCATTCCATCCAGAGCGGATGGCATCGAGAATTCTTGGCATGGGAGATGTGCTCACACTTATTGAAAAAGCACAAGCAAACGTTGACCAAGATAAAGCGAAAGAGCTTGAACAAAAAATGCGGACAATGAGCTTCACGCTCGATGATTTCCTCGAGCAGCTTGGGCAGGTTCGCAACATGGGTCCACTTGATGAACTGATCCAAATGATGCCGGGAGCCGGTAAAATGAAAGGGCTCAAAAACGTCCAAGTAGACGAAAAGCAGCTCAATCACATCGAAGCGATCATTAAATCAATGACGACCGAAGAAAAAGAACAGCCAGAGGTCATCAATGCAAGCCGAAGAAAACGGATTGCAAAAGGAAGCGGAACATCTGTACAGGAAGTCAATCGCCTTTTAAAACAATTTGACGAAATGAAAAAGATGATGAAGCAAATGACCAATATGTCCAAAGGAAAGAAAAAAGGCGGCTTTAAATTACCATTTATGTAATTGGTTATACATGATAAAACTGTTGTTAAGAAAAAACACTTTACAAACCCTTTTATCATTGTTAATATACTATCTTGTTGAAATATTTTCGGAGGTGCTAGTAAAATGGCAGTAAAAATTCGTTTAAAACGTATGGGATCAAAAAGATCTCCTTTCTATCGTATTGTTGTAGCAGATTCTCGTTCACCACGTGACGGTCGTTTCATCGAAACAGTTGGAACATACAATCCAGTGTTATCACCAGCTGAGGTGAAAATCAACGAAGAATTAGCGCTTAAATGGCTTCAAAATGGTGCGAAACCATCTGATACAGTTCGTAACCTTTTCTCAAGCCAAGGAATTCTTGAAAAATTTCATAATGCGAAAAACAGCAAATAATGAATGAGCTGTCCTTGGAAGAATTGATTGTGTCCATCGTCGAGCCACTTGTTGATTTCCCTGAAGATATTCACGTATCTTCATTAGAAAAAGATGAGCAGGTCATTTACACACTGTCTGTCAATGCTGAAGATACCGGAAAAGTGATCGGAAAGCAGGGACGTACAGCTAAAGCGATACGAACAGTCATGTTTGCAGCAAGTGCAGAGTCTTCTAAGAAAGTTCAACTTGAGATTGCTGACTAAAAAGGGAGAGGGCTTAGGACCTCCCCTTTTTTTACACGTTTAAATCTATTTTTCGTTATACTGTAGAGGACAAATGCCTTCGGATAGGGGGACAAAAAGGAAGATGCAGATCATTCAACATGTCACCGTCATGCAAGTATTAACTGAAAGCAGTAAGGACAAACTGTTAACGACTTTTTTGGAGAAAAAAGAAAGACTAGAACGTGAGTGCAATCAACTATATTTTCAACTCAAAAAGCATGAAAAAGAACCACATCAGCAAGAAGCCATCCCTCAATTTCAAAAAGCCATTGAAAAAAGACAAGAGAAAATGAGGCAAATTGATTTTCAAGTCGAGCAGCTGCATATCTTGCCTCTTGGCAGTGAAATGAAAGAAACAGAAGTGGATGCGCTGATTGAAGTAAAAATAGGTGATAAATGGGATGACAAAATGCAAGACAATGTCATCGTCGTGAAAGACGGCACCATTGTGGAAATACGTCAGGGGTGATTGAGAACATGGAGCTAGAATGGTTGAATGTCGGAAAGATCGTCAATACACATGGAGTGCGCGGAGAAGTACGTGTTGTGTCAAAGACTGATTTCCCAGAAGAACGCTACAAAAAAGGCAGCGTCCTTTATATTTTCAAACAAAATCAAAAAGAACCGCTAAAAGTGACTGTCGCATCACATAGACAGCACAAACAATTTGATTTACTGACATTTGAAGAAGTCGGCTCGTTAAATGAAGCTGAGCAATTAAAAGAGTCGATTTTAAAAGTAGAAAAAGAACATCTTGGTTCATTAGATGAAGGGGAATTCTATTTCCACGAAATCATCGGCTGTGAAGTATATGATGAAGAGGACAAACTGATTGGTCAAATCAAAGAGATTTTAACGCCAGGGGCAAATGATGTATGGGTGGTTGGAAGAAAAGGCAAAAAAGATGCCCTCATCCCTTATATTCCATCTGTCGTCAAAACAGTTGATATTTCATCCAAGAAAGTACACATTGAAGTGATGGAAGGACTCATTGACGAATGAAAATTGACTTTTTAACACTGTTTCCTGAAATGTTTGAAGGAGTGCTTCACTCATCGATCTAAAAAAAGCTCAGGAAAAAGATGCGGTCTCATTTGATGTCGTGAATTTTAGGGAGTATTCCGATCATAAACATAAAACAGTGGATGACTATCCGTATGGCGGCGGTGCTGGCATGGTTCTGAAAGCACAGCCTGTATTTGATGCGGTAGAAGATTTAACGAAAAAAGCAAACAAGAAGCCCCGCATTATTCTTGTCTGTCCTCAAGGAGAAAGATATACACAAAAGAAAGCAGAAGAGCTTGCAAAAGAAGAGCATCTTATGTTCATTTGCGGCCACTATGAAGGCTACGATGAGCGCATCAGGGAGCATCTTGTCACAGATGAAATCTCAATCGGAGATTTCGTTCTCACAGGCGGAGAGCTGCCGGCGATGATGATTGCAGACAGTGTGGTCAGGCTTTTGCCTCATGTGCTTGGAAAAGAAGCGTCTCATATCGAAGATTCATTTAGTACAGGTCTGCTTGAGCATCCGCACTATACAAGACCAGCTGATTATAAAGGATTGAAAGTACCAGATGTGCTTCTCTCTGGAAATCATGCCAAAATTGAAGAGTGGCGGCGTAAAGAATCGTTGAAGCGAACCTATACAAGACGGCCAGATTTGATCGATTCTTGCAAAACATTAACGGATGAAGAAAAAAGATGGCTTTGGCAGCTTCATAATGACTAGATTGTATTGCACAAGGTATACAGGTGTGGTATGATACTACTTGTGACTTGGACGGCTTGCCGATTCAAGTTTGAAAACGATGTTCCGCTGCAATGAAGAAAGAGGACATGAGCATCTGTTGGAAGGAGTTGAAAACGATGCAACAATTGATTGAAGAAATCACAAAAGAACAATTACGCACTGATCTTCCTGCGTTCCGTCCTGGTGACACTTTACGTGTACACGTGAAAGTTGTCGAGGGTACTCGTGAGCGTATCCAGATCTTTGAAGGTGTTGTAATTAAGCGTCGTGGTGGTGGAATCAGCGAAACTTTCACAGTTCGTAAGATCTCTTACGGTGTAGGCGTTGAGCGTACATTCCCTGTACACACACCAAAAATCGCTAAGATCGAAGTTGTACGTCACGGTAAGGTACGTCGTGCGAAACTTTACTACCTACGTGAACTTCGCGGTAAAGCGGCTCGTATCAAAGAAATCAGACGATAATGATATCAAAAGAAAGAGCTTGTTACCTGTAACAGGCTCTTTTTTTGTACAATGTATAGAGACAACCGTTAGAAGAGAGAAGGTGCACATATGACAATTCAATGGTTTCCAGGCCATATGGCAAAAGCAAGACGGGAAGTCACAGAAAAACTAAAGCTCATCGACATCGTATTTGAATTAACCGATGCAAGAATTCCGATGTCCTCTAGAAACCCAATGATTGAAGAAATCCTCCAAAACAAACCGAAAATTATGCTTTTGAACAAAGCAGATAAAGCAGATCCTCGTATGACAAAAGAGTGGCAGGCACACTTTGAAGCGCAAGGTGTACGGTCACTTGCCATTAATTCTGTCGATGGACAAGGGTTAAATCAAATCATTACGACATCAAAAGAAATCTTAAAAGAAAAGTTCGATCGAATGAAAGCAAAAGGTGTTAAGCCGCGTGCCATTCGAGCTTTGATTATTGGAATTCCCAATGTCGGCAAATCAACGCTGATCAATCGGTTGGCAAAGAAAAATATTGCGAAAACAGGAGATCGACCTGGTATTACGACGTCACAGCAATGGGTGAAGGTAGGAAAAGAACTTGAACTGCTCGATACCCCCGGAATTCTCTGGCCGAAATTTGAAGATGAACAAGTAGGTCTTAGGCTGGCCGTCACTGGAGCGATTAAAGACTCTATCATCAACTTGCAGGATGTCGCAGTGTATGCGCTCCGCTTTTTAGAAGAGCACTATCCAGAGCGGTTAAAAAAACGCTATGATTTAGCAGAAATACCTGAAGATACAGTTGAGCTGTTTGATGCCATTGGCACAAAACGCGGCTGTCTGATGAGTGGAGGATTCATTAATTACGACAAAACGACCGAAATCATTATTCGGGATATTCGAACGGAAAAATTTGGTCCCCTCACTTTTGAGAAGCCTGAAAGCTAAAAGACACGCAGCTCATGCGGGTCTTTATTTTTTGCGAAAAACTGCCGATATAAAGAAGGAGGCTGCGGAAAAGCCAATGTACACGGTCAAA
This sequence comes from Bacillus sp. iso_77, assembly GCF_056173625.1. Classification (NCBI taxonomy): domain Bacteria; kingdom Bacillati; phylum Bacillota; class Bacilli; order Caryophanales; family Bacillaceae; genus Bacillus; species Bacillus sp. iso_77. Next base: position 1,529,290 of record NZ_CM149683.1, read on the forward strand.
CAAATAAAAGAATTAATAGAACAACATGCTGACGACGAGTCATACATTCGTGAACTATTGAAAGACGATACAAGAAAAAGTGTCCATAAGCTGATGGACAAATGGAACAAAGAGAGAGAAAAGCAGCAAGAACTACGTGCAGCATGGAAGCAAATGCTGCAATTTGAAACCAAAGCAAGAGCGCAAGGATACAATTGTATTGCAGGCATAGATGAAGCAGGAAGAGGACCACTTGCTGGCCCAGTTGTTGCGGCAGCTGTGATATTAAAAGAAGATACCGTCCTACTCGGTTTAAATGATTCAAAACAGCTATCTGAGAAAAAAAGAATGACCTATTATGAGCTCATTCAAAAGGAAGCACTCGACATCGGCATCGGCATTGTTGATGCGGCAACGATTGACGAAATAAATATATACGAAGCATCAAGACTGGCGATGGTGAAGGCTGTAAAGCAGCTCACTCACACACCTGATTATCTACTCATAGATGCGATGACGCTCCCGCTTCCTACTCAACAGGAGAATATCATCAAAGGAGATGCTAAAAGCGCATCCATCGCAGCTGGTGCATGTATTGCCAAAGTGACAAGGGACAAAATGATGGAAGAGTATGGACGCCAGTACCCTGAGTATCAATTTGAAAAACATAAAGGGTATGGAACGAAAGAGCACCTGGCTGCCATTCAAACACATGGCGCCACACCTATCCACCGGTTATCATTTGCACCAGTGAAATCTGTTATTTCATAAATATTTTGACACAAGGAGGCTGCCTGTGATGACAAGAGTTGAAGATATACATACTGCACTGAATAGTCGGCTGAATACAGCAGAATCTGTTCCGCTTAACACGGAAGGAAAGGAAAATATTCACCGGCTCATTCTCGGCAAAGTACTGAAAATGCTTGGGGATGATACAGCACTTGTTCAAATAGGTTCGACCAAAATCAAAGCGCAGCTAGCGGCTCAGCTAAAAGCCGATTCTTTCTACTGGTTCCAATTAGAACAAGAAGGTGGAGGCAGTCTGAGTAAATTAAGACCTGTTCAGCAATTTGACCAAGATCCTAAAACATTAAAGGATGCCGCAGCTAAACTACTAGAAGGTCTGTCGCTTAAAAATGGACTTGAACAAATGTTAACAGCTACAGCCTTTTTAAAAGAAAAACCGGTCATCAACGAAGCAGAGTTAAAAACGGCAGTAAAATGGATTGAACAACTTCAAGGTGCGGATATCAAAAAAGGCCTGCAAGCACTTCTTTTTGCTTTAAAGAAAGATTTGCCGATTCAACAAGGAGTACTCCAATCAATATTAGCGATGAAATCCCCCTCTACACTTCATCAGGATGTGACAGCACTGCTAGATCGATTAACACAGCTTCCGAAGCAATCAGAAGCCACACAGGCTCTTACACAGGCCGTTCGTACGGTTGTAAATGCTGAGACAACTGTTCATGCAGAAAAGCTCTTATCGGTGCTTCTAGGAGCAAAAGAAGGTCAAACGAAGCAAGGAGAAAGCTTGCAGCAGGTGCAGCCTCATGTCAATCCGGCTCAGCAAACAAAGCAGAGCCAGCCCGCCGCTATACAAGGGCGACAGGTGGATACAGTGAATCAGAACAGCGTGCAGCAATTATTAAGTCCAAAACAGCTCCCGCTTCAGCAAATAGAACGCATTCTGACAAGCATCACAAAGCAAGGCACAGACGGACAGCAGCAGCTTGATGTAAAACAACTCACATCACTGGTTCAAGCAGTCCAGCAGGCAGGGCCACAGGCTGACGCAAAGGCAGCCGTGCTTCAAAAGGAATTTCCGTTTCTTTCAAAAACAGAGGCGAACGCATTGGCAAAGGTCATTCAGCAGACTGAACCAGCATTAAGCAATAAAACCGATGTACTCGATTTACTGATGACGATGAAAAAAGCGATAGGTGTACGAGATGAAATTGGGATGCTGAAATTACTGGAAAAGGGCAGCCAAGATGTCAAAAGCCAAGAGCTTCACCAATTAAAGATGGTTTTAAATGATGCAAGGCAAGCTGATGTTCCGGAACCCGTAAAAAAAGAAATGGATCAATTATTCCATAGATTAAATGGGCAGTTACTAGTGCATCAGGAAAACCAAACAGTTAGTCAAATGATGGTTTCTTACCCTCTTTTCTCAAAACATAGTGTTCAAGATTTAACCTTTATTCTAAAAGGGCATAAGAAAAAAGATGGCTCTATTGATATTTCTCAGTGCCGTTTAATGTTTTATTTAAACATGGAGAACTTAGAAGAAACGTTAATAGACTGTACGATTCAGCAAAAAGTGATGTCAATTACAGTCGAGACGGCTCACGAACTTCAAGGGACCATTAATCCAATGATTCCAGCTGTTCGAGAGAATTTAAATGCCCTAGGGTATAGTTTAACGGGGATTACAGCGAAAAAGAGAGAAGAGCCAATTGATCCGTCTGACTTTCTAGATGAACACTTTCATAAAATCAGCGAGAAAGGGCTGGACTTACGAGTATGAAAGATTCAAAACCGCTTAGAAGAGCGGTCGCTCTACACTATGATGAAGAAAAACAAAAAGCGCCAAAAGTCGTTGCAACAGGCAGCGGCTATGTGGCTGATCATATTATTGAAGAAGCCCAAAAAGCTGGCGTCCCTATCCAAGAAGACCGTAATTTAGTAGAACTGATGCGCCACTTAACGCTCGATGAGGAAATCCCAGAAGCGTTATACGATACTGTAGCAGAAATATTTTCATTTATCTATCGGTTGGATCAAAAAATGAAAAAATAAGGTAAAATAAGTGTTTTGACTGAAAAATTTATATTTTTAATAAAATAAAAGTTTGAATGTTTAGAAGGATTTTACGATTTTACATAGAACCCTAGACATTCTCTTTTTTATTCTTTAAAATGAAAGCGCAGTCTATTTTATAATTTTTGTTTCTACATATGTTGGGAGGATGGGAAATGAATATCCATGAGTACCAAGGAAAAGAAATCCTAAGAAAATATGGGGTTTCAGTTCCAAATGGTAAAGTAGCATTTACACCTGATGAAGCAGTGAAAGCATCAGAAGAGCTAGGAAGCTCTGTATATGTCGTAAAAGCACAGATTCATGCAGGCGGCCGTGGTAAAGCAGGTGGGGTAAAAATTGCAAAAACAAAAGATGAAGTGAAAGGGTTTGCAGAGGAATTGCTCGGCAAGACACTTGTCACACATCAAACAGGGCCTGAAGGGCGCGAAATAAAACGCTTACTTATTGAAGAAGGCTGCGATATTCAAAAAGAGTACTATGTAGGACTCGTTTTGGATAGAGCGACATCAAGAATTGTTTTGATGGCTTCTGAAGAAGGCGGTACTGAAATTGAAGAAGTAGCAGAAAAAACGCCAGAAAAAATCGTGAAAGTGGTCATCGACCCAGCGATTGGTCTCCAAGCCTATCAGGCGAGAGAAGTTGCGTTTAAAATTAATATTCCAACAAAATTAGTTGGTCAAGCTGTTAAGTTTATGACAAGCCTTTACAATGCGTTTATTGAAAAGGATTGTTCGATTGCCGAGATAAATCCTCTTGTTGTAACAGGTGATGGAAAAGTCATGGCACTTGACGCAAAATTAAACTTTGATAGCAATGCCTTATATAGACAAAAAGATATATTAGAATACCGTGACCTTGATGAAGAAGATCCAAAAGAGATTGAAGCATCTAAATATGACCTAAGCTACATTTCTCTAGATGGGAATATTGGCTGTATGGTGAATGGAGCAGGCCTTGCGATGTCTACAATGGATATCATCAAGCATTACGGCGGGGACCCTGCAAACTTCCTTGATGTTGGCGGCGGTGCAACTGCTGAAAAAGTAACGGAAGCATTTAAAATCATCTTATCTGATCAAAATGTCAAAGGGATTTTCGTGAACATTTTTGGCGGCATCATGAAATGTGATGTCATCGCAGAAGGTGTTGTTGAAGCGACGAAACAAGTCGGCTTAACATTACCACTCGTTGTACGTCTTGAAGGAACAAACGTTGAATTAGGGAAGAAAATCCTGAGTGATTCAGGCTTAAATATCACTTCTGCTGAGTCTATGGCTGACGGGGCAGAAAAGATCGTATCTTTAGTCAAGTAGAGCAGAAAGGCAGGGAACCTAAATGAGTGTATTTATTAATAAAAATACGAGAGTAATTGTTCAGGGGATTACCGGTTCAACCGCATTATTCCATACAAAACAAATGATTGAGTATGGAACAAATATCGTTGGCGGTGTCACACCTGGAAAAGGTGGAACTGAAGTAGAGGGAGTTCCTGTATTTAATACTGTATCTGAAGCAGTACAGACAACTGGAGCAAATGCTTCTGTTATCTATGTACCAGCACCATTTGCAGCAGACGCCATTTTAGAGGCTGTTGATGCAGAAGTGGATCTAGTGATTTGTATCACAGAACACATTCCAGTTCTGGATATGGTTAAAGTGAAACGCTATATGGAAGGTAAGAAGACAAGACTTGTTGGACCGAACTGTCCTGGCGTGATTACACCTGAAGAATGTAAAATTGGCATCATGCCTGGCTACATTCATAAAAAAGGTCATGTTGGTGTTGTGTCTCGTTCTGGAACGCTTACATATGAAGCGGTACATCAACTTTCGGAGGCTGGTGTTGGTCAATCAACAGCTGTAGGAATTGGCGGAGACCCTGTCAATGGCACGAACTTTATTGATGTATTAAAAGCCTTCAATGAAGATCCTGAAACGCATGCTGTGATCATGATTGGTGAAATCGGTGGTACTGCTGAAGAAGAAGCAGCTGAATGGGTAAAAGCAAATATGACCAAGCCGGTTGTTGGCTTTATTGGCGGTAAAACAGCGCCTCCAGGAAAACGTATGGGACATGCTGGTGCCATTATTTCTGGTGGTAAAGGAACTGCTGATGAAAAAGTAAAAACAATGCGTGAATGTGGAATTGAAGTGGCAGAGACACCATCTGTCATGGGAGAAACCTTAATTAAAGTGTTAAAAGAGAAGAATCTCTTCGAAGCTTGTAAAACGCATTAATGACACAAGAAGACTTGTTCTTTGACAAGTCTTCTTCTTTCTATCTTAAACTGGAGGAATGGTATGTACAACGTGTCCGAAAGAATGATTTTTCACCGCTTAAAAGGCCTCATCTCACCCTCTTTGTTAACAAAATGGTGGAAAGTCGATCCTGAGCTATATATAAATGAAGAAACACATCATTTCAAACAGGATCGATCATTACAAAAGATCGACTTTACCCGCTTACAACAAGCTGAAGAAAATGAATTCCCCATTTTTCAACACATCGTTCAAGCCTATTTAAAGCAAAATATTCACATGATTCCCATCACATCACCTTTATATCCCAGCTCACTAAAACACATTTATGATCCTCCCCCAGTATTATTCCTAAAAGGAAACGTTACCTATTTAAATGAAGAAAAAAGTTTAGGTGTAGTAGGTACACGAGTGCCATCCTCTTATGGAGAAGCGTGCGTGAAGAAACTTGTTGGAGAACTTGTAGAGGAAGATTGGATGATTGTGAGTGGTTTAGCAAAAGGAATTGATGGACTTGCACACAAAGAGTGCATAAGAAAAAAAGGAAAAACGATTGGTGTTGTAGCTGGCGGCTTTCAACATGTATATCCAAAAGAACATGTGCAAATGGCTCAATATATGGGAGAACATCATTTACTGTTGTCAGAGCATCCGCCTTATATCAAACCAGAAAAATGGCATTTTCCAATGAGAAACCGATTAATTAGTGCCCTGACAAGAGGAACCATCGTGGTCCAGTGCAAAGAAAAGAGCGGTTCGCTTATTACAGCCTACCAGGCATTAGAGCAAGGAAAAGAAGTGTTTGCTGTTGCAGGATCGATCTTTGATTCTAATTCTATAGGTCCAGCTAGACTGATTCAGCAAGGTGCCAAGCTTGTTCATTCAACGAAGGATATTTTAGAGGAATTCTCCTTGAGTGGTGTTCAATATACTGAACTCCCATAAAAATATCGTTTGACAAAAGACATCGGAATATTTAATAATAGTGAGGATTTAAGTTTACACTTTGTTTTTCGTGTTTATAATGATGTTCATCATAAAGAATTTTTAACGATTGCCTGTTAGATAGGTGCAATTAACATAAATATAAATTTGTGAAATGGATAAAGAGAGAACACCTCTTAAGGGGGATTTTGAGTATGGCTGATTATTTAGTCATCGTTGAGTCGCCAGCAAAGGCGAAAACGATTGAGCGTTATTTAGGAAAAAAGTATAAAGTAAAGGCTTCAATGGGGCATGTAAGGGATTTACCGAAAAGTCAGCTTGGTGTTGACACTGAGCATGACTTCGAACCGAGATATATTACGATTCGAGGAAAAGGTCCAGTCTTAAAAGAATTAAAAACAGCAGCGAAAAAAGCAAAAAAAGTATATCTCGCAGCTGACCCCGACAGAGAGGGAGAAGCGATTGCTTGGCATTTAGCCCACAGCCTTGACCTTGACCTCTCTTCAGATTGCCGCGTTGTCTTTAACGAGATTACAAAAGATGCAATTAAAGATTCCTTTAAACATCCACGTATGATCGATATGGACTTGGTTGATGCGCAGCAGGCAAGACGAATCTTAGATCGTCTCGTTGGATATAAAATCAGCCCAATTTTATGGAAGAAAGTCAAAAAGGGCTTAAGCGCCGGTCGTGTTCAATCAGTTGCACTCCGCCTGATTATTGACCGCGAGAATGAAATTAATGAATTCAAACCAGAAGAATACTGGACAATTGATGGTACCTTCCTAAAAGGGAAAGAAAGCTTTGAAGCGAGTTTCTTTGGCGTAAATGGCAAAAAACATCCGCTAAAAACAAAAGAAGATGTAAAAGAAATCCTTTCGAAATTAAAAGGAAGCAAGTTTTCTGTTGAAAAAGTGACGAAAAAAGAACGTAAACGCAACCCAGCTGTTCCGTTTACAACATCTACCTTACAACAAGAGGCAGCGAGAAAACTAAACTTCCGTGCGAAGAAAACGATGATGATTGCACAGCAATTATATGAAGGAATTGATCTTGGTAAAGAAGGTACAGTAGGTCTCATTACATATATGAGAACGGACTCGACACGTATTTCCAATACGGCAATTGAAGAAGTATCTGCTTTCATTGATCAAACGTATGGCAAGAATTTCTTGAATACAACAAAACGTACTGCCAAAAAGAACGAAAATGCACAGGATGCTCACGAAGCCATCCGTCCGACTTCTACGCTAAGAAAACCAGCAGATGTCAAACACGTGCTAAGCAGAGATCAGCTTCGTCTTTATAAATTGATTTGGGAACGTTTTGTGGCAAGCCAAATGGCACCAGCTGTTCTTGATACAATGAGTGTGGATCTTGAAAATAACGGGCTTACTTTCCGTGCAAATGGAAGTAAGGTGAAATTCCCTGGATTTATGAAAGTATATGTTGAAGGGAAGGACGACCAGTTAGAAGAAAAGGACAAAATGCTTCCTGATCTGAAAGAGGGAGATACCGTTCTTTCAAAAGATATTGAACCAGAGCAGCACTTTACGCAGCCGCCTCCACGCTACACTGAGGCTAGACTTGTCAAAACCCTTGAAGAGCTAGGTATCGGCCGCCCATCGACGTATGCACCAACATTAGATACCATTCAAAAGCGCGGCTACGTGGCACTTGATAACAAACGGTTTATTCCAACAGAGCTTGGAGAGATTGTGCTCAACTTAATTATTGAATTCTTCCCTGAAATCATTAACGTAGAATTTACTGCGAAAATGGAAAAAGAACTTGATAGCGTTGAAGAAGGTACGATTGAATGGGTACGCATTATCGACAGTTTCTATCAAGATTTTGCAAAACGGGTAGAAAAAGCAGAAGCAGAGATGCAGGAAGTTGAGATCGAGCCTGAATACGCCGGAGTTGATTGCGAAGAGTGTGGTCATCCAATGGTGTACAAAATGGGGAGATACGGTAAGTTCATGGCATGTTCTAATTTCCCTGACTGCCGTAACACAAAACCAATTGTCAAAGATATTGGTGTCAAATGCCCGACTTGTCACGAAGGAAATATCGTTGAACGGAAATCTAAGAAGCGCCGCATTTTTTACGGTTGCGATCGTTTTCCAGAGTGTGAATTCGTCTCTTGGGACAAACCAATTGAAAGAAAGTGTCCAAAATGCGAAAATATGCTTGTAGAGAAAAAGCTGAAAAAAGGCATTCAAGTTCAATGTGTGAACTGTGATTATAAAGAGGAACAACAAAAATAGCGGTGAGCAACCTTGTTCACCTGCTTTTTTATGTCATCAAATAGAACTTACGAAATAGGAGAGTTGTACAATGAGTCAATTTGTAAATGTGATCGGAGCAGGTTTAGCAGGAAGTGAAGCGGCATGGCAAATTGCCAAGCGCGGAATTCAAGTTCATCTGTATGAAATGAGACCTGTTAAACAAACACCAGCTCACCACACTGATAAATTTGCGGAGCTCGTATGCAGTAACTCATTGCGTGCGAACGCTTTAACAAACGCAGTAGGTGTACTAAAGGAAGAAATGCGTCATTTAGATTCAGCAATCATCGCAGCAGCAGATGAAAGCTCGGTTCCTGCTGGTGGAGCGCTTGCAGTAGATCGTCATGAATTTGCAGCTAACGTCACAGACCGCGTGAAAAATCACCCGAATGTGACGGTCTTTCAAGAAGAAGTGCAAAGCATTCCAGAAGGTCCGACGATTATCGCAACGGGTCCTCTAACATCAGAAGCACTTTCAAAAGAATTAAAATCCTTAACAGGTGAAGAGTATTTATATTTCTACGATGCAGCAGCGCCGATCCTCGAGAAAGACAGCATCGATATGGATAAAGTGTACTTGAAATCACGTTATGATAAAGGGGAAGCGGCTTATTTAAACTGTCCGATGACAGAAGAAGAATTCGATCGTTTTTATGAGGCGCTCATTTCTGCTGAAACTGTGCCGTTAAAAGAGTTCGAAAAAGAAATCTTCTTCGAAGGCTGTATGCCCATTGAAGTCATGGCCAAAAGAGGGAAAAAAACCATGTTGTTTGGCCCGATGAAACCAGTTGGACTTGAAGATCCAAAAACAGGGAAAAGACCTTACGCTGTTGTTCAATTAAGACAGGATGATGCAGCAGGTACTTTATATAATATTGTTGGGTTCCAAACACATCTAAAATGGGGCGATCAAAAGGAAGTATTCCGTTTGATCCCAGGTCTTGAAGAGGCAGAGATTGTTCGCTATGGTGTGATGCACCGTAATACATTTATTAACTCGCCAAGCCTTCTAAAACCGACATATCAATTTAAAAATAGAGACGACTTATTCTTTGCCGGACAAATGACTGGTGTTGAAGGATATGTTGAGTCCGCGGCTTCAGGACTAGTGGCTGGAATCAACGCAGCTCGTTTTGTTAAAGGAGAAGAGCTTGTGACACTTCCAGAAGAAACAGCGATTGGCAGTATGGCTTACTACATCACATCAACAAACAAGAAAAGCTTCCAGCCGATGAATGCAAACTTTGGCTTGCTGAAAGATCTTGGCGTTCGAATTAAAAACAAACAAGAGCGCTATGCAGAGTACGCTAAACGCGCAATCGAAACTATTCAAACTATTTCGAAATCTCTGTAGTAAAACATTGCACGGGAAGCAAGATATGTGATACCATTTAAAAGCCTTAAAGAGGTGTAAAAATGACAGATAAACAGCGTCTTGTCCACTTATTCATTGAATATTTGCAGATTGAAAAGAACTATTCAGCTTTAACGATCTCGGGTTATACTGAGGCGATTGAAGAGTTTGTCAGATTTATGAACATTCAAGGAATAGACGGTTTTGAAGAGGTATCCTATCAAGATACGAGAATTTATTTAACAGAAGCTTATGAAAAAGGCCTTACAAGAAGAACGATTAGTAAGAAAGTCTCTGCACTTCGCAGCTTTTATAAATTTTTATTAAGAGAACAGCTTGTGAAAGAAAATCCTTTTTTACTCGTTAGCTTACCAAAGCAGGATAAGCGAATTCCTTCATTTTTGTATGAAGAGGAGCTAAAAGAGCTATTTACAGTTTCTGATGTAAATACACCGCTTGGTCAAAGAAATCAAGCCATTTTAGAACTTCTTTATGCAACAGGTATGAGGGTCAGTGAGTTATGTTCATTAAAAGAATCTGATCTTGATTTATCGATGGATACAGTGCTTGTTCATGGGAAAGGCAGCAAACAACGGTATGTACCTTTCGGCTCTTATGCACATGAAGCGCTCTCCACATATTTAGAGGATGGAAGGCAGAAGCTGAAAGTGAAGGGAAAGGATCGTGCTGATTCACATGTGTTTTTGAATCAGCGCGGAGCTCCTCTTACAGACAGAGGCGTTCGATTCATTCTAACTGAATTAATGAAAAAGGCGTCTGGCACATTACATATCCATCCTCACATGTTAAGGCACACCTTTGCTACGCATCTTTTAAACGAGGGAGCGGATTTAAGAAGTGTTCAAGAACTTCTCGGTCACTCAAATTTATCATCAACACAGGTGTACACGCATGTATCAAAAGATTCTTTAAGAAAAACGTACATGTCTCATCACCCAAGGGCTTTTAAACGATCCTAAAAGGAGGTTTTTTCATGTCATCATTTCATGCAACCACAATCTTTGCCGTTCAACATAAAGGAAAAAGTGCGATGGCTGGAGACGGTCAAGTCACTTTTGGGCAGGCTGTCGTCATGAAACACACAGCAAAAAAAGTGCGCCGTCTTTTCGGAGGCAAAGTACTCGCAGGTTTTGCTGGTTCAGTTGCAGATGCATTTACACTCTTTGAGAAGTTTGAAACGAAGCTTGAAGAATACGGTGGTAACCTAAAACGAGCAGCTGTAGAACTGGCGAAAGAATGGCGAAGTGACAAGATGCTCAGACAGCTTGAGGCCATGCTGATCGTCATGAATAAAGAAAGCATCCTGCTCGTATCTGGAACAGGAGAGGTCATCGAGCCAGACGATGGCATTTTGGCTATCGGGTCAGGCGGTAACTACGCGCTTAGCGCCGGGAGAGCACTCAAAAAACATGCAGGTGACCATCTCTCAGCTCGAGAGATTGCAAAGGCGGCTCTTGAAACGGCCGGAGAAATCTGTGTCTACACGAACGATCAAATCACTTTAGAAGAGCTTGAATAGAAAGGACATGAGACGTATGGAGAAAAAGCCGTTCACCCCAAGAGAGATAGTTGAAAAGCTCGATCAGTACATTATTGGTCAGCTTGATGCGAAAAAAGCAGTGGCGGTGGCTTTAAGAAACCGTTACAGAAGAAGTCTTTTACATGATAAGCTAAAGGATGAAGTCGTTCCTAAAAACATCTTAATGATTGGTCCGACAGGTGTGGGGAAAACAGAAATTGCCCGCAGAATTGCAAGGATTTCTGGTGCACCTTTCATTAAAGTGGAAGCGACGAAGTTTACTGAAGTTGGATATGTCGGACGTGACGTAGAATCAATGGTCAGAGATTTAGTGGAAACAGCAATCAGACTAGTCAAAGAAGAAAAAATGAAGGATGTTCAAGAAGAAGCGGAAAAACAAGCAAACAAACGGCTTGTTCATCTACTTGTTCCTGGAAAGAAAAAAAGTCAGTCTGTGAAAAATCCTTTTGAGATGCTGTTTGGTGGTTCTGATGCTGATGAAAGTGATCGAGATCACTCAAGTGAAGAAGTAGAACTTGAGTCGACGAGAAAACGCATTGCGCACCAGCTGGCGATGGGTGAACTTGAAGACCATTACGTCACGATTGAAGTCGAAGAGCAGCAGCCTTCCATGTTTGATATGCTTCAAGGCTCGGGTATGGAGCAAATGGGTATGAACATGCAGGATGCGCTTAGCAATCTCATGCCTAAAAAGAAAAAACGCAGAAAGCTGACCGTCAGAGAAGCGAGAAAAGCGTTAACTGCTGAGGAAGCTTCAAAACTGATTGATATGGATGAAGTCGGTCAGGAAGCCGTGCAAAAAGCAGAGCAGCAAGGAATAATCTTTATCGATGAAATCGATAAAATTGCCAAAAGCGGTGGTGCATCGTCTGCAGATGTTTCTCGTGAAGGGGTTCAACGTGATATTTTACCGATTGTAGAAGGTTCCACTGTGATGACGAAGTATGGGGCTGTGAAAACAGATCATGTTCTATTTGTAGCAGCAGGCGCTTTTCATATGGCGAAACCCTCGGATTTGATTCCAGAGCTTCAAGGACGCTTCCCAATCCGTGTAGAATTAGATAAATTAAGTATAGAAGACTTTGTGAAAATCTTAACGGAACCAGATAACGCGTTATTAAAGCAATATAAGGCTCTACTTGAAACAGAAGGTATATCTCTTGAATTTTCTGACGATGCTATTCATAAGATTGCCGAAGTGGCTTATCACGTCAATCAGGAGACGGATAACATCGGTGCAAGAAGGCTTCACACCATACTTGAGAAGCTGCTAGAAGAGCTCTCATTTGAGGCGCCTGATATTACGATGGAAACAGTGACCATTACCCCTCAGTATGTAGAAGAGAAGCTAGGAAAGATTGCAAATAATAAAGACTTAAGTCAATTTATACTTTAACAAATGAATAAAGTAATCTAGGAGGATCATTATTATGGCGTTACTACAAAAAACAAGGATTATTAACTCGATGCTGCAAGATGCAGCGGGGAAGCCGGTTAATTTTAAAGAAATGGCAGAAACATTGAGAGATGTCATTGATTCAAACATTTTCGTATTAAGCAGAAGAGGGAAGCTTCTTGGCTATTCGATCAACCAACAGATTGAAAATCCGCGTATGAAGAAAATGCTTGAAGACCGTCAGTTCCCTGAAGAATATACAAAGAGTCTATTCAACATCCCTGAAACATCTTCAAATCTTGACATTAACAGTGAGTATACAGCTTTCCCGATTGAGAACCGTGATTTATTCCAATCAGGTTTGACAACGATTGTACCAATCATCGGAGGCGGAGATCGCTTAGGGACGTTAATCCTTTCTCGTTTGCAAGATACATTCACAGATGATGATTTAATTCTTGCTGAATACGGCGCAACAGTTGTTGGAATGGAGATCCTTCGTGAGAAGTCAGAGGAAATCGAAGAAGAAGCAAGAAGTAAAGCAGTTGTCCAAATGGCGATTAGTTCTCTTTCATATAGTGAGCTTGAAGCCATTGAACACATCTTTGAAGAACTTGATGGCAACGAAGGGCTTCTAGTGGCAAGTAAGATTGCAGACCGTGTAGGAATCACTCGTTCAGTGATCGTAAACGCACTGCGTAAGTTAGAAAGTGCAGGCGTTATTGAATCACGTTCTCTTGGAATGAAGGGAACATACATCAAAGTATTAAACAATAAATTTTTAATTGAACTTGAAAATTTAAAATCTCACTAATCAGAAAACCCCTTTTCGGCCGAAATAAATGTTGAAAAGGGGTTTTTTGTATGAAAAAAGAGGATTTGTCCGAAAAATGACACTCTTTTTCCCAAGAAACCCCTTACAATTCTGTAGTGCTTTGAATCTAGGCCTTTATACCTATTCGTAAAATAGATATATATTACGAGTTTTTTTTACAATTACATCATAGACTTTAATCCTATTATTTCTTACAATGAACATATGGTTTTACAAATCTCGACATGATTAAATGGAATGAAATACATATGATTGGAGGTATATGGTTTTGGATATATTTTCTGGAACGATAAGCAACCTTGAGAATGCCTTGGGCAGAGCGAATGTTAAGCAAAAAGTCATAAGCAATAATATCGCGAATATAGACACACCGAACTACAAGTCTAAAAAAGTTGCATTCCACGACATGCTAAATGATGCGTCAATCAAATTAGATGCTAAAAAAACATACCAAGGTCACATTGATTTTTCTAAAACAGGGTCTAATTATTCAGTTGTTTCGAGTAACCGTACTTCTTATCAAGAAAACGGAAATAATGTCGATATTGATCAAGAGATGAGTGAACTCGCTAAAAACCAAATTCAGTATAATGCGTTGGTTGAAAGAATGAGCGGAAAGTTCAATTCTCTTAAAACAGTTTTGACAGGAGGTAAGTGATGTCGATTTTTTCAGGCGTGAACGCTTCGGCCTCAGCATTAACAGCACAGAGGCTCAGAATGGACGTTGTATCCTCTAACCTTGCGAATATGGATACAACAAGAGCTAAACAGGTTGATGGCAAGTGGGAGCCTTATAGACGCAAGCTCGTCACATTACAGCCGTCAGGTGAATCATTTTCATCTATATTGAACTCAAGCATGAATTCGAGCGGCAAATTAGGAAACGGCGTCAAAGTAACAAAAATTACTGAAGACGAAACTCCATTCAACCTTCAATATGATCCTACAAATCCCGATGCCAATGAAAATGGATATGTTCAAACACCAAACGTTGATCCATTAAAGGAAATGGTTGATCTCATCAGCAGCTCAAGATCATATGAAGCAAACGTGACTGCGCTGAATGCGAATAAAAGCATGCTGATGAAAGCTTTAGAAATAGGAAAGTAAGGTGAAAAGAATTGGTTAACGCAATATCTCCTTTCCAGCTTCAAACCGCTCAGCAAGCAAGTGAATTGACGAATGCATCGTCTGTGCAGGCAGCTGCACCTAAAAGTCAAACGAATTTCTCTGATGTGCTGAAGAATTCCATTGAGGCATTAAATCAATCACAGCTGAAATCAGACCAGTATACGAATGCTCTCGCACAAGGGAAAGATGTCAATCTCGATGAAGTCATGATTGCTTCACAAAAAGCGAGTGTGACACTCACAGCTGCAACCGAGTTTCGGAATAAAGCAGTCGAAGCGTACCAAGAGATTATGAGAATGCAGATGTAGGAGGTGCTGGTGGACAAAAAATAGACTGAATGGAATGACCGGGGGTTAAGATGAATCGTACTTTAATGCAATTAAGAACAAAAACAGTTGAGTTTTGGCGAAATCGATCAAAATTACAAAAAATACTCATGATTGGCGGCGTAGCTGCCCTAGCAATCATTATTACGGTTGTTAGCATCTTTGCTTCTTCTGAAAAAATGGTTCCGTTGTTTAGAGATTTGTCTGAGGCAGAAGCAGGACAAATCAAACAGGAACTGGATGGCAAAAACGTTAAATCGGAACTTGCAAATAACGGAACGACGATTTTAGTTCCAGAAAAGCAAGCAGACACTTTAAAAGTAACACTTGCATCAGAAGGACTTCCTAAAACGGGGAATATTGATTACTCCTTCTTTGCGAACAATTCCGGCTTCGGTTTAACAGATAATGAATTTGATGTTCTGAAAGTAGACGCAACTCAGACAGAACTATCCAATCTGATCAACACGATTGATGGGATTAAAGATTCAAAGGTTATGATTAACCTGCCAAAAGATTCCGTTTTTGTTGGAGAAGAGCAAAGTAATGCATCAGCATCAATTGTGCTGCAAGTTCAACCAGGCTACACGCTTACTCAGCAACAAGTAAAAGGCCTTTATCATCTTATTTCAAAAAGTGTGCCGAATTTAAAAACAGAAAACATTGTCATTATGGACCAAGATTCCAACTACTATGACTTAAACAGCAGCTCAGATTCCTATGCAAGTGGAATGGATGCACAGCAGCAGAAAAAAGAGGAGATTGAAAAGAATCTTCAACGAAAAATTCAACAGCTGCTTGGAACGATGATGGGTCAAGAGAAAGTTGCCGTATCGGTCACTACAGACATTGATTTTACTGAAGAAAAAAGAAAAGAAGATCTTGTCGAACCAGTTGATCAAGAAAACATGCAAGGAATTGCTGTCAGCGCTGAAAAGATTGCTGAAACTTATTCAGGCAATGGCGCAGCAGCTGGAGGCACCGCTGGAACAGGTGACGATGATGTCACAAATTATCAAGGCGCCGATGGAACGAACGGAAGCGGAGATTACGAAAAGAGCGAAGATCGTATCAATTATGAAGTCAACCGCATTCATAAAGATATCAAAGAAAGTCCTTATAAAATCAGAGACGTTGGCATTCAGGCACTGGTTGAACCGCCTACTGCAAACGATCCGAATTCATTAACTGCTGAAAGGCAGGATGATATCAAAAAAATTCTTTCAACCATCATCAGTACATCGATTGATAAAGAATACACAAACGGTCAAGCGCTCACTCAAGCTGACTTAGATAACAAAATCGTTTTATCTGTATCAAAATTAGACGGTAAACAGCAAACGGCAGCAGAAAACCCTTCAAACAATATTCCAATTTGGGTTTATATTGTTGGCGGTGTGCTACTACTTGCCATTATCGCTCTCATTATCCTTCTCGTACGTAAGAGAAGAAAAGATGAGGAAGAAGAGTTTGAGTTTGATGAACGTACACCAATTCATGTTCCTGATATCGATACTGAGCCAGAAACAGAAGAAATGGTGAGAAAAAATCAGCTTGAAAAAATGGCAAAAGATAAACCAGAAGACTTTGCTAAATTGCTACGCAGCTGGCTGTCCGAGGATTAGGAGGAATACACATGTCGAGAAAAGATCCAAATCGACTAACAGGCAGACAAAAAGCAGCAATCCTAATGATTTCCTTAGGGCTAGACGTGTCAGCATCTGTATACAAACATCTGTCTGAAGACGAAATAGAAAAATTAACATTAGAAATTTCAAATGTAAGAAGTGTAGATACTGCTAAAAAAGATGAGATCATCGAAGAATTTCACAGCATTGCCATCGCGCAGGACTACATATCACAAGGTGGCCTTATGTACGCAAGACAAGTGCTTGAAAAAGCGCTTGGTGAGGACAAAGCGGACAGCATCTTAAATCGCTTAACATCCTCACTTCAAGTGAAACCATTTGATTTTGCTAGAAAGGCTGACCCAGAGCAAATTTTAAACTTTATCCAGCATGAGCATCCACAAACCATTGCGCTCATTCTTTCCTACCTAGATCCAGTACAGGCTGGACAGATTTTATCTGAGTTAGGCGAGGAAGTACAAACCGAGGTTGCAAGAAGAATTGCTTTAATGGACCGCACATCTCCAGAGATCATCAATGAGGTGGAACGTATTCTTGAACAAAAGCTTTCTTCAACCTTTACGCAAGATTATACCCAAACGGGCGGAGTCGAAGCGGTAGTCGAAGTACTGAATGGTGTAGATCGTGCAACGGAGAAAACCATTTTAGATACACTGGAAATTCAAGATCCTGAGCTTGCTGATGAAATTAAGAAACGTATGTTTGTCTTTGAAGACATTGTTACTCTTGATAGCAGAGCCATTCAGCGCGTGATTCGAGATGTTGAAAATGACGATTTACTACTTGCACTCAAAGTGGCAAGCGAAGAAGTCAAAGAAATTGTCTTCCGCAACATGTCGCAACGTATGGTCGAAACGTTCAAAGAAGAAATGGAGTTTATGGGACCTGTCCGGCTTAGAGATGTCGAGGAAGCACAGACTCGTATTGTCAGCATCGTAAGACGACTTGAAGAGGCTGGAGAAATCGTCATAGCTCGAGGTGGAGGAGACGATATCATTGTCTAGGATTATCAAACATGAAACATCTGTTATTCCTGAACAAGGCCGTCAAACCATTCCCTTGCAGCAAGTGGAATTCAAAAGAGAACATCACGAAGAAGAGCTTGTCAACGAGACAGAAGCATCTCAGCTTGTATTAAGTGATGCACAAGATGAAGCAAGCCGTATTTTAGAACAAGCAAATCGTGAGCTGGAACAAACAATGGCTGAAATCAATAAGCGGCGAGCTGATTTTGAAGCAGAAAGAGTACAGCTCATTGAAGAAGCGAAACAAACAGGATATCAAGATGGTTTTCAAAAGGGCGAAGCAGATGCGAATTTACAGTATCAATCGATTCTTGATCAAGCGAATGACATTGTCAGCCTTGCAAAGCAGGACTATGAAGCAAAAATCGAAAGCTCTGCTGAAGAAATTGTCGAACTTGCGTTTGAGCTCGCTAAACGAGTATGGAATGCAGCTGAGGACACAAAAGAACAATTTTTAACGCTAGTGAAGCAGGTCATTTCAGAAGTGAAGGAATATGACGATATTTCCATCTATGTCGACCCTGCACATTACGAACATGTGATGGAATATAAAGACGAATTAAATAGAATCCTTCAAAAGAATACACATCTTGCCATTTACTCGGATGAAAAAGCACCAAAAGGTACTTGTTACGTCGAAACAAGCTTTGGAAAAGTGGAAGCGAGTGTTGATACCCAAATGAATCAGTTAAAAGAAAAGTTATTAGAAGTCATTGATTCAGGTGATCACAAATGAACATAGATGTGCTAAAAGAAACGATTGAAACCGCCGATCCCTATAAACGTTTTGGTAAAGTCAATCGAGTTGTTGGACTGATGATCGAGTCCAAGGGGCCAGAAAGCTCAATCGGTGATGTATGTCTTATTCACAAAAAAGGGAGTAAGAATCATCCGATCAAAGCAGAAGTCGTTGGCTTTAAAGATGAAAACATTTTGCTCATGCCCTACGTAGAAGCCTCTAACATCTCACCAGGCAGTCTTGTTGAAGCAACAGGTGAGTCGTTAAAGGTCAAAGTAGGAACTGGTTTAATCGGGCAGGTTGTTGATGCCTTCGGTGATCCACTGGACGGCAGCATGCTTCCTAAAGGACTTGCACCTGTCTCAACAGAACAATCTCCTCCAAACCCGATGGACAGACCGCCTATTCGTGAAAAAATGGGCGTTGGTGTCAGAGTGATTGACAGCTTGCTCACAGTCGGCACTGGTCAAAGAATTGGCATATTCGCGGGAAGCGGTGTTGGTAAAAGTACCTTGATGGGGATGATTGCCAAGCAGACAGAAGCGGATCTCAATGTCATTGCACTTGTTGGAGAGCGTGGACGTGAAGTTCGCGAGTTTATCGAAAAAGATTTAGGAGCTGAAGGACTGAAGCGTTCGATTGTTGTTGTCGCAACTTCAGATCAGCCAGCACTGACAAGATTAAAAGCAGCCTATACTGCAACAGCTATTGCCGAATATTTCAGAGACAGAGGCAAAAATGTCATGTTTATGATGGATTCTGTCACAAGGGTCGCCATGGCACAGCGGGAAATAGGACTTGCAACCGGTGAACCGCCAACAACAAAAGGATATACGCCTTCAGTGTTCGCTATACTGCCAAAATTGCTAGAACGAACTGGTACAAATCAACTTGGTTCCATCACAGCGTTTTACACAGTGCTTGTTGATGGTGACGATATGAATGAGCCGATCGCTGATACAGTGCGGGGGATTTTAGATGGCCACATAGTACTTGATCGTGCACTGGCCAACAAAGGACAGTTTCCAGCTGTCAATATTCTGAAAAGTATCAGTCGTGTCATGAGTAATATCGCAAGTCATGATCACAAGGAAGCGGCTAACCGGTTCCGCCAGCTTTTATCCACATATCAAAACGCTGAAGACCTCATTAACATTGGAGCATATAAAAAAGGCTCCTCTAAAGATATTGATGAGGCCATGCAAGCTTACCCACAACTGATTTCATTTTTGAAGCAGGACGTTGAAGAGGCTGTATCGATTGAAGACAGCGTGAGGATATTGCTCAGTTTGATGAATAGAGAGGATTGACAAAAACAGTGAGATATCAATACAAATTTCAAAAGCTCTTAGAATTGAAAGAAAGTGAAAAAGACAAATCACTCGCAGCGTATCAACAATCCGTTTCGGCATTTGAGCAAGCCGCTGAAAAACTCTATGAAAATATGAGTAAAAAAGAGCTAATGGAAAAGAGCAAAGAAGAAAAGCTGAGAAGTGGGATGAGTGTTCAAGAAATGCGTCATTATCAGCAATTTGTGACGAACTTAGATAACACCATTCATCATTATCAGCAGCTTGTGATCATGAAACGCCATCAAATGAATGAAAAACAATCTGATTTAACTGAAAAAAATATTGAGTTTAAAAAGTTTGAAAAAATGAAAGAAAAGCAATTTGAAAAGTTCTCCCTTGAACATAAGGCAATTGAAATGAAAGAAATGGATGATATCTCTATCAGCCAATTCATGTTTCAAGGACATTAGGAGTCGAGATGAATGCCTAAGAAGGAAAAAACAAAGGAATCAAGCGGCGGCGGTAAATTTCAATGGATCTTGTTTATTGTCATTATCCCATTGGTTGTGCTTGTGATTGTAACGGGCACAATCCTTTATATGGCAGGTTATGATCTAAAGAAACCGCTCCAAAACATTCCAGGGATTAGCAGCTTGGTTGGATCAGATGACACATCAAAAACGTCATCTTCAAATAACGATCAACGTGATACAGAGTTGAAAGCGTTGAAAAAGACGATTAAAGAACAAGAGAATGAACTTGAAATTGCTCAAAAAGACTTGAAGACAAGTGATGAAGAGATTAAACGATTGAATCAAAAAATCAATTCACTTGAAAAAACATCTGATAAAGAGAACACGTCAGCAAGTGACAGTTCATCAAACAGTACAACATCAAGTAATAACGCATCAGGATCTTCAACTGATTCGTCAGCATCTTCTAATCAGCAATCAAAAGGAAAGGTCGCCAGCATTTATGAAAGCATGGATGCAGGAAAATCTGCCAAAATTCTATCAGAGCTAAGTGATAAAGAGGCTTTGAAGATCCTTGAAGAGCTGAGTAAAAATAAGCTGACGGACATATTAGCAAAACTGACACCTCAGAAGGCAGCAACGTTCACGAAGGAGCTTGCCAAAAAAGAAGAAAGTGAAAATGGAGGTGGACAATAAGTGAAGCTATTGGACATTGGAGCCTTACAGCAATCTTCCCAAGGTCTCTCGGGACTAAAGGGAGAGGGGGCAGTATCTGCTCGCGGCCTGTTTAAACAATTGTTAAATGGCGCAGGTATTCAAAGTGGTCCAGCTATTTCTCAGCCAGCGGAAACCAATCTATCCATGAATGATGCGATGCAAATCATTGAAAAATGGATGCAATCACCTGAAGAAGGAATAGATGGAGATCTTCTTGCGGCACTTCAGGCGCTGCAAGGGCAAAAGCTTGAGGGGGCTGACTTAAAGTCACTTGAAGAGCTATTTCAAAAGATGGAATCGGTGATCTATGGCGATCAGGATGAGAAGCCAGTTGCTGAACATAGTGAACAGCTCATACAAGTCCACTTTTTCTTATATCAAATACTGAATCAGCAGCCGGTGAGCTTTGATGCAAAACTTGTACAGGATATCCAAGCAAAAGGTGAAGATTTCATCAAGTTTCTAACGAAAAACGGAGCAGATGAAAAGCTCATTCAACAAGTAAAAGAGCAGTTCTTCTCGCAAGGATCGGCACCTAAGCTGAATAATATGTCGCAAAGCGAGCTGAAACACTTTAATCAGTTAATCGATCATATGATGGCGAATGCGAAAGGGTCAGATAAAGAGTGGAAAATTTCCTTAGGAGAGTTAAAAGAAATGGTTGCTCCAAGGCAAGAATCTTCCTTCTCATCTCCAGCAAAAGGTGCTGCCTCACTTGAATGGCTTATGAAAAAAGAAGTCACCAAAGGTCAAGGCACTACGGCACCTGCTTCTGAAAAAACAATCACCCATACGCTGCTTCCAGGGCATAAACAGTTCTTCCAACTGCAATCAGCTGCTCCTGTGCAGCAGACGCAAACAACTGACGAAAAGCCAGGCACGGTTGATCAGCAGATTTTAAATACGTGGAAACAAATGAAGTTCACACCATTTGGCAATTCAAGCGGACGGTTTACCGTACGATTAAATCCAGAAAATCTAGGGTTTATTACCATCCAGCTAACGAAACAAAACGGGATGTATGCGAGTAAAATTACAGCTTCAACTCAAGCAGCAAAAGAGCTGCTCGAGCATCATCTGCCGCAGCTCAAGCAGGCGCTACCGAATATGTCGGTTCAAGTTGACCGTTTCCATATACCGCTTCAGTCAAATGAGCAGCCGTCTTTTGGACAATTTAATGAGGAAGGCAAGCAGCAGCCATCAAAAGGACAAAGTTTCCAGCAGCCTGAAGAACAGGAAGCTGAATTCCAAGATGTACTAGATGCGCTTGTTGGATCAGAAGAAGAAGAGGAGGAGATCTAATGGCAACTGTTGATGCGACGAATAGAACAGCCGCACAAGCGGACACTTCTTCAAACGCAGCAAAGAAAACAGATACACTTGGCCGAGATCAGTTCTTGAAAATCTTACTTACGCAGCTTCAAAACCAAGATCCGACAAACCCGATTGATGACCGTGAGTTTGTCACACAGCTTGCAACATTTTCTTCTTTAGAACAGCAAATGAATATGAACGAATCTATCACTCAAATGAATCAGATCATGTCTACATTTGTTGCACACCAAGATCCATTTACGACATATGTAGGATGGATTGGTAAAGAAGTAGCGGGCAAACAAGATGATAAAGACATATCTGGTACTGTGAAGTCTGTGAAAAACATAGACAATGAATACTTCCTATATTTAGAAGATGGAACGAAAATCAGCCCATGGGATGTTACAACTGTTGGAGAAAAATCGTAAGCAAATCGAGGAGGAAAATAAATGTTACGCTCACTTTACTCAGGAATTAGCGGAATGAAAAACTTCCAAACAAAATTAGATGTTGTAGCCAATAACGTGGCCAACGTCAATACACATGGATACAAAAAAAGCCGTATCACTTTTAAAGATATGGTCAGTCAAACCATTGCAAGTTCTGGTGGACCGACGAATAACTCTGGTTCAATCAACTCAAAACAGGTTGGTTTAGGATCAGCTTTATCTTCTATTGATAAAGTCATGTCACCGGGATCTTCTCAAAATACAGATGAACCTTACGACTTCTATATCAATGGAGATGGATTTTTCCGTATTGAAAGTCAAGGAGAAGTTCTTTATACAAGAACAGGGAACTTTAGACGTGACTCGGAGGGGAATTTAACCACTACTGATGGAAATTACCTTCTTGGAATGAATGGACAAAAGATAACGATTCCAGATGGCATTTCAAGTGTGAGTGTTGGTCCAGATGGAACAATTTCGGTTGTTGAAAACAACGTATCTAGAAATGTTGGACAGATTTCACTCGTATCTTTTAGTAACGCAGCAGGATTAGACAAAGTTGGTGACAACCTTTACCGCCAAACGTTAAGTTCAGGTGCACCAAGTAATCCTATCGTTCCTGGTGAACAAGGAACTGGCGTGATCCAAACAGGTAAACTTGAAATGTCAAACGTTGATTTAACAGACGAGTTTACAGAAATGATTATCGCACAGCGTGGATTCCAATCGAATGCAAAGACGATCACAACATCTGATGAAATTCTGCAAGAACTTGTGAATCTGAAACGATAGGAGGTAGGGGGAGCGGTTTATCGCTTCTCTGCTTAATATGATTGAAGTGACAAGATTAAATGGCAAAGGATTTATGCTCAACGCTCTCCATATCGAGCAAATCGAAAGCTTTCCAGACACGACCATTACACTCGCCAATGGAAAGAAATTCGTTGTGAAAGAAGATGAAGAGCAGCTTCAGGAGAAAATCATTTCTTTCTATAGAAAAATCCAAGTCATTTCATTGAATCAAGGAATAGAGGAGTTTGAATGAAGAAGAAATTAGTCGTAGTAATGCTAATCATGATTATTGCTATCGTCGGAATTGGAGCAGGTATTGTCTTTCTGGTGAATGGGTCAGACGAAGCAAAAGCAGAAAAAGAGCCAACAGCAGATGAAGTCGTAAAAGCTTCTGTTGAAATTCCTGAGATTGTGACCAATTTAAAATCTGAAGGAAATGCGGTTAAACTTGTACTAAATATTGAAACTGATTCAGAAAAAGCCAAAGAAGAGCTTGAAAAAAGAAGCTTCCAAGTGAAAGATGCCGTGATTGACATTTTATCAGACACGAATGCAGATGAACTTGATGGCAAAAAAGGCAGAGAACATTTTAAAACACAGGTCAAAAACAAAGTGAATAACTATTTGCAAGATGGCAAGGTGAAAGAAGTTTATATAACCTCCTTTAATCTGCAATAGAGGCGATTAATTGACACGATGGAGGTGAAGAAATGTCAGGAGAAGTGCTTTCCCAGAATGAGATCGACGCATTATTATCCGCCATATCAACAGGCGAAATGGATGCAGAAGAGCTGAAAAAAGAAGAAACGACGAAAAAAGTGAAAGTGTACGACTTTAAACGTGCACTGCGCTTTTCAAAAGACCAGATTCGAAGTTTAACAAGAATTCATGATAACTTCGCTAGACTGCTTACCACACACTTTTCAGCGCAGCTAAGATCATATATTCAAATTTCTGTCAGCTCGGTTGACCAAGTGCCATATGAAGAATTTATTCGTTCGATTCCTAATATGACATTATTAAACTTATTTTACGTCAGCCCGCTTGAAGGAAGAATCATGCTTGAAGTGAACCCAACGATTGGCTATGCCATGATGGATAGGCTGATGGGCGGGATTGGCATTAGTCATAATAAGACAGAATCACTGACAGAAATCGAAACAAAGATTATCTCAAACATGTTTGAGGGAGCTTTGGAAAACTACAGAGAAGCGTGGCAGTCCATAACCGACATCGAGCCAGAAATGGCAGATTTCGAGGTAAATCCCCAGTTTGTTCAAATGGTGTCACCAAACGAAACAGTTGTCGTCATTTCTCTTAACACACAAATTGGTGAGGTAAGCGGGGTTATTAACCTCTGTATTCCTCACGTAGTATTAGAGCCTATTATTCCGAAGCTGTCTGTACACTACTGGATGCAATCTGAACGAAATGAACCGAAACAAGAAGAAACAAAGGCCATTGAAAAACGGATTATGACGGCGAAAATACCGGTAGTCGCAGAGCTTGGACAATCGGAAATGACGGTGGAAGAGTTTTTGAATTTGGAAATTGGTGATTGTATTGCCTTGGACAAACCAGTAAATGCGCCTCTTACTGTTATGGTCGGAAATAAACCGAAATTCTTGGGACAGGCCGGCCGCGTGAATCGGAAACAGGCGATTCAAATTCTAGATCACGACATAAGAGGTGAAGAAGATGGAGAATAACGGAAGTAAATTATCACAAGATGAAATCGATGCGCTCCTTAAAGGAGGCAGCAATGACGATATAGAGCCTGATACACTCCTTTCTGCAATGGAACAAGATGCCATTGGGGAAATCGGAAATATATCATTTGGAAGCTCTGCAACAGCACTTTCAACCCTATTAAGTCAAAAAGTGGAGATTACAACTCCAACTGTCACAGTGATTCAAAAAAGCAAGCTGAATGAGGAATTTCCTCATCCGTATGTTGCGATTGAAGTGAATTATACGGAAGGCTTCAGCGCTAGTAACCTGCTTGTCATCCAGCAAACCGATGCGGCAGTCATTGCGGATTTAATGATGGGCGGAGATGGAACAAATGCTGACCCGTCGTTAAGTGAAATTCACTTAAGTGCAGTACAAGAAGCGATGAACCAAATGATGGGTTCAGCAGCGACGTCCATGTCAACAGTCTTTAATAAAAAGATTGATATTTCTCCGCCTCGCGTTGAGTTGCTTGATGTGAAAGAAGGAGAAGGCACAGACCGCATTCCAGCTGAAGAGATGCTTGTCAAAGTGTCCTTTAGATTAACAATAGGTGAACTCATAGATTCAAATATTATGCAGCTTTACCCTATTACGTTTGCGAAAGATTTGATTGCAGAATTAACAGACCCAGCGGAAGAAGAGCCGGTTCAAGAAGCACCTCAGAGTGCACCTGAACCACAGCAGGCTGCTCCGCAAGCACAATCTGCTCCTATGCAGCAATCGGCACCGCCGAAAAGACAGGCGAAGCCAAAGCCGGCAGAACCAGTCAATGTGGCGCCAGTTGAATTTGAGGCATTTAGTGAGCCTCAGCATACAACAAGTCAGCTCGGTAATCTTGATATGCTGATGGATATTCCACTTTCCATTACAGTGGAGCTTGGAAGAACGCAGCGCAGTGTGAAAGAAGTACTTGAACTTTCCGCTGGAAGTATCATTGAACTGGACAAACTTGCAGGTGAGCCAGTCGACATTCTGGTCAACAAACGAATCGTCGCCAAAGGAGAAGTTGTTGTCATTGATGAGAACTTTGGTGTACGTGTGACTGACATTTTAAGTCAGTCTGAAAGACTTTCTAATTTAAAATAAACAAACATATAGGGAGAGAATAAGTAAATGGCTACTAAGGTATTAATCGTAGATGATGCAGCATTCATGAGAATGATGATTAAGGATATTCTTGTAAAAAACGGATTTGATGTAGTAGGAGAAGCAGAAAACGGCGCACAAGCTGTTGAAAAATTTAAAGAAACATCTCCTGATCTAGTCACAATGGATATCACAATGCCAGAAATGGACGGGATCACAGCATTAAAAGAAATTAAACAAATCGATGCTTCTGCAAAAATCATTATGTGCTCAGCGATGGGACAACAATCAATGGTTATTGATGCCATTCAAGCAGGTGCAAAAGACTTTATCGTGAAGCCATTCCAGGCAGACCGTGTACTTGAAGCAATTAATAAAACGTTAGGCTAAAAAAGGGTGTAAGACTTGTTGAAAAAACGTTTGATATGTATAGCAATGATCAGTTTTATGCTTTTCTTGACAGCGCAGCCAGCCTCACTGTTTGCTGAAACAAAAGATCCTGAAAATGGCACAGTGAATGACTGGCTCAAAGATGAGAAAGAAAGCAAAAAGGATACAGAAAAGAAAACCACTGACAATCAAACGAATCCGGCAGAAGAAGTTCCCTCTTCTTCTGTCTCCATTATGGATTTTGTCAAAATGATTGGTGCCTTACTTTTTGTCATCCTGCTCATTTACGGATTGGTGAGATTTGTTGGAAAGCAAAACCGCTTACTCAAGCCATTTCGCTATGTTGAAAATATTGGCGGAACGACGGTTGGTCAAAATCGTTCAGTTCAGCTGATCAAAGTGGGCAAACGAGTATTAGTTGTCGGCGTAGCAGACTCAATCCAGCTGCTAAAAGAAATCGATGATGAACAAGAATGCGAAGCGATTGTGAAACAATACGAAGAAGCGATGGAAAGTAAGACTGACTTACCGAAAATGATGCAAAAATTAACATCGCAAGTGAAGAAACACGATCAGCCGACCACTTCTTCTTTTTCAGCCAATTTAAAGGCGCAGCTAGCCGAATTGAAAAAGACCCAATCAGAAGTCAGAAAGAAAGGCCCGAAACAAAATGAATGAGTTTATCGATTTATTTAATTCCAGTGGCGCAGGGAA
The DNA here is from genome assembly GCF_056173625.1 of Bacillus sp. iso_77. Lineage (NCBI taxonomy): Bacteria > Bacillati > Bacillota > Bacilli > Caryophanales > Bacillaceae > Bacillus > Bacillus sp. iso_77. Next base: position 1,556,573 of record NZ_CM149683.1, read on the forward strand.
TATTAGCACATCTGTCCGTCTTCTTTTATTGTTAACTGTATTTTCAGTTGCACCAGGCATTCTTATTTTAATGACCTGTTTTACACGGATTGTGATTGTTCTTTCGTTTGTCAGAACATCACTTGCAACCAACTCAATGCCGCCAAACCAAGTGCTTGTAGGACTTGCTTTGTTTCTCACATTTTTTATTATGGCACCCACGTTCTCAGAGATTAATAAAGAGGCACTCACGCCGCTTTTAAATGATGATATTACGTTAAATCAGGCCTATGAAAAAGCCGAAGTGCCAATTAAAGAGTTTATGAGTAAACATACGAGACAGAAAGATTTGGCTTTATTTCTTAGTTACGCAAAAATGGATACCCCTGAATCGATTAAAGATATTCCCTTAACGGCGATGGTACCAGCATTTGCAATTTCAGAATTAAAGACGGCATTTCAAATTGGTTTTATGATTTTTATTCCATTTTTAATTATTGACATGGTGGTCGCAAGTGTCCTGATGTCGATGGGGATGATGATGCTTCCGCCGGTTATGATATCGCTCCCTTTCAAAATATTGTTATTTGTATTAGTTGATGGATGGTATTTGATTGTTAAATCTTTGCTGCAAAGCTTTTAGAGTAGGTGCTTAAAACATGAGTTCAGAATTTGTCATTACGATGGCTGAAAGATCAGTGTATGTTGTATTACTTGTCAGCGGGCCGCTTCTAGCGCTCGCACTAATCGTGGGACTAATTGTCAGTGTGTTTCAGGCGACAACCCAAATCCAAGAACAGACGCTTGCGTTCATTCCAAAAATTGTTGCAGTGCTCATTGGACTTGTTGTGTTTGGTCCGTGGATGCTTTCAACAATTGTGTCATTTACAACAGAGCTGTTCTCGAATTTAGATCGATTTGCAGGTTAATCAGAGATGTCAATCATAGAATTATTTCCTGCCTTTCTTCTCGTTTTCATTCGGATCACCGCTTTTTTCGTGACAGTGCCGCTATTAGCGCATCGAACGATACCAGCAGTTCACAGAGTTGGTTTTTCACTGTTTTTGGCTGTCATTAGTTTTAGCACCATTAAAGAACCGCCAGCACTCGATATCGACGGTCTTTACATGATGCTTGCCGTGAAAGAAGCAATGGTCGGACTTCTGCTTGGACTGATTGCATATATCATGGTGTCCGCAGTTCAAATTGCCGGCTCATTCATTGATTTTCAAATGGGTTTTGCGATCGCCAATATTATTGATCCACAAACAGGGGCGCAAACTCCGCTGATGGGGCAGTTTTTTTATACGGTGACCTTGCTACTGATGCTGGCAACAAATGCACATCATTTGCTGCTTGATGGAATCTATTACAGTTTTCAATATATTCAAGTTGATCAGTATGCGCTGAACTTCGGTAGTGAATCCTTTGCTTACTTTATTGCAAAGAGCTTCAACCAAATGTTCATCATAGCCTTTCAAATCTCAGCACCTGTTGTGGCTAGTTTGTTTTTAGTCGATTTGGCATTAGGAATTGTGGCACGTACAGTTCCGCAAATGAACGTATTTGTCGTTGGACTGCCCATTAAAATGGGCGTGAGTTTTATTATGATCATCATTTGTATGGGTGTCATCTTCGGGGTCGTCCAAAATACATTTGAAACGATTGTGCTCACCATGAGGAATTTCTTAGCATTGGTCGGTGGTTCGTCATGACGACAAGACTTAGACTCGACTTGCAATTTTTCGCAGGTGAAAAAACAGAAAAAGCAACACCGAAAAAGAGACGGGATTCACGTAAAAAAGGGCAGGTTGCCAAAAGTACCGACGTCAATACAGCCATCTCATTTCTACTAATCTTTTTATCATTCTTTTTTATTGGGCCTTTTATGAAAGAGCGTATTATTGCGCTCATTGAACGTTTTTATTCAACAACGATGCTAATGAAGGTTAGCACATCTAATATTCATCAACTATTTGTGGAATTGCTTCAGGAAACAGGACTCCTCCTCATGCCAATCCTTGGTGTTGGTATGCTGGCAGGGATCATTAGTAACTATTTGCAGGTTGGCTTTCTCTTTTCGACAGAAGTAATCAAACCGAAATTAGAAAAACTCGATCCAATCAAAGGGTTTAAACGAATATACAGTATTCGAGCCCTCGTAGAGCTATTAAAATCCATTTTGAAAATTGGTTTAATTGGTTTTGCGACATTTATTGCACTTTGGATGCACTTTGACGATATCCTGAGGCTTCCTTTATTAACAGCAGAGGAAACTCTTCATTTCGTGGCAAATATGACCTTGATTATGGGTCTATATGCAGCAGGTGCTCTCATGATCTTAGCAGGGCTTGATTATATGTATCAGAAATTTGATTATGAAAAAAACTTACGGATGTCTAAACAAGACATCAAAGATGAGTATAAAAAATCAGAGGGTGACCCGCTCATAAAATCAAAAATTAAACAGCGGCAAAGGGAAATGGCCATGAGACGGATGATGCAGGAAGTCCCAAAAGCGGACGTCATCATTACAAACCCGACCCACTACGCAATTGCCTTGAAATATGACGAAGAAAAGATGGACGCGCCCTATGTTGTGGCAAAGGGAACAGATATTTTGGCTTTGAAAATTAGAACAATTGCGAAAGAACATGATGTCATGACTGTAGAGAACCGGCCACTCGCCCGCGCCCTCTATGATCAAGTGGATATTGACCAAGCGGTGCCGGAAGAGTATTTTAAGGCGATCGCAGAAATTTTGGCTTACGTATATAAAACGAAACAAAAGATTTTATGAATTTTTGGTATTAAAAGGAGAGAACAGGCATGTCAGCAAGAGATTTATCTGTTTTATTCAGTGTTATTTTAATCGTGGCGATGCTGGTCATACCGTTTCCGCCCATCCTATTAAGTATTTTAATCATTATTAATATTTCTCTTGCGCTTATCGTGCTTCTCACCACAATGAACATGCAAGAACCACTGCAATTTTCCATTTTTCCATCTTTGCTTTTGCTCTTAACACTGTTTCGTTTAGGGCTTAACATCTCTACAACCCGTTCTATTTTATCAACTGGAGATGCTGGTAAGGTTGTAGAAACGTTTGGATCATTTGTTGTTGGGGGCAATATACTCGTTGGTCTGGTTGTCTTCCTTATTCTGATCATCATTCAGTTTATTGTCATCACCAAAGGGGCAGAGCGTGTATCAGAGGTTGCAGCCAGATTTACACTCGATGCGATGCCAGGTAAACAGATGAGTATTGACGCAGATTTGAATGCAGGAATGCTGACAGAAAGTGAAGCTAGAAACCGCCGTGAAAAAGTAGCAAGAGAAGCAGACTTTTATGGTGCGATGGATGGTGCAAGTAAGTTCGTTAAAGGGGATGCCATCGCAGGTATTATCATCGTTATTATCAATATTATTTTTGGCATCATTATTGGGATGATTCAGCAAGGAATGTCGATTCAAGAATCAGCTTCCCACTTTACTCTTTTAACAGTGGGTGATGGAATTGTTTCGCAGATCCCTGCACTTCTTATTTCAACAGCGACAGGGATTGTTGTCACGAGAGCGGCTTCTAACGGAAACCTTGGTTCAGACATTACGGGTCAGCTCTTTGCCTTCCCTGCCATGCTTTATGTCACAGCAGGTACGATCTTCCTGCTTGGATTGTTTACGCCAATTGGCGTACTTTTGACAGGGCCGATCGCAGGTTTACTTGCACTCGGTGCGTACATGATGTCGAAAAACAAACAGGATCAAGAAGAGATTGAAGAAGTACTGGAAGAACAGGCAGAGGTAGAAGAGATGAAAAGTCCAGAAAGCGTCATTCATCTCCTGCAAATGGATGCCATTGAATTTGAATTTGGCTACGGGTTGATCCCGCTTGCAGATGCCAATCAAGGCGGAGACCTGCTAGACCGAATTGTCATGATCAGAAGGCAGCTTGCTCTTGAACTAGGTCTTGTCATTCCAGTTGTCCGTATTCGAGACAACATTGCGCTGAACCCGAATGAATACAGGCTCAAAATAAAAGGGAACGAAGTGGCAAAAGGAGAGCTGCTGCTCGATCATTACTTAGCGATGTCTCCAACGCCTGATGATGATCCGATTGAAGGAATTGAAACAATCGAACCATCCTTTGGTCTGCCGGCAAAATGGATATCAGAAGCAGAAAAAGATCAGGCTGAAATGCTTGGCTATACAGTGGTCGATCCAGCATCTGTTGTGTCTACCCACATCACAGAGAAGATTAGACAGAACACCCATGAACTGCTTGGACGCCAAGAAACGAAGCAATTAATCGATCATCTGAAAGAAAGTTATCCAGTTCTAGTAGATGAGGTAACACCGAATCCACTAGCAGTCGGGGATATCCAAAAAGTACTTGCAAAGCTTCTGAAAGAAAAGGTCTCCATTCGAAACCTTGTGACCATTTTTGAGACCCTTGCAGACTACGGAAAATTAACGACTGATACAGACTTGCTAACAGAGTATGTTAGACAGGCACTTGCAAGACAGATTACTGCACAGTATGCAAGAGAAAATGAATCACTGAAAGTCGTGACATGCTCAGGACGAGTCGAAAAGGTGATTGCAGACAGCGTGCAGCAAACAGAGCATGGGAACTACTTATCGTTAGATCCAGAATCCTCTGAAAGTGTGATTCAATCAGTGGCGAGAGAAATTGAACAGCTTTCGCTTCGTCAAGAAACGCCGGTTCTATTATGCTCACCTCCTATAAGAATGTACGTCAAACAGTTGTTAGAAAGATATTTCCCAGATTTACCGGTACTATCTTATAACGAACTAGAAGCAAATGTGGAAGTACAGAGCATCGGAGTGGTGGATATCTAATGAAAATGAAAAAAATCACAGCGAATTCTATGCAGGAGGCAACGATCCAAATCAGGCAGCAGCTTGGGAAGGATGCCGTCATATTAAATTCGAAAACCGTTGTCAAACGAAAGCTGTTCGGTTTAAAGAAACAGCAAATGGTCGAAGTGATTGCAGTGCTGGATCAAGATTTTGAAGAAAGAGCCGGTAAAGGATTACAACCAGCAGCTGCGCCTATCCCAGTGTTACCGAAAAAGGAGCAGACTCAACACCTTACACAAGAGCTGCCGGCTGCTGCTCAAGCAGTCAAAGCAGCGCCTTCTCATTCTCAGCCTATAGAATATGCAAGAAACGAACGCCATGCCGGGATCTGCCGGATTCTCTCATGAAAATGGATCAAAAGCTAAAGGATCAAGGTCTTGATACTGAGATTCGAGATGAGTGCTTAAAGGGTCTTTTAACAAAAGGTGCTGTGAAAGAAGAGCAGATTGAAAAAGAACTTGAAAAACTACTCACAGGGATGCTTCCGGCTCACACTTCTGATGAGCCGATGATTCGTTCGAAATACATTGTGTTGTTTGGTTCAACTGGTGCTGGTAAAACGACAACGATTGCAAAGCTGGCTGCGAAAACGGCTATTCAGCAGCAAAAGAAAATTGCTTTTATCACAACAGATACGTACCGGATTGCAGCGATTGAACAACTAAAAACATATGCTGAACTGCTGAATGCACCTCTTGAAGTTTGTTATTCAAGAGAGGACTTTGTGAAAGCACAGCAGACCTTTAAAGACTATGATCATATTTTCATCGATACAGCAGGCCGTAACTTTAAAGAAGAGGCGTACATCAAAGAGCTGACAGATATCATTCCATTTGATGAAAGCATTCAAAGTTTTCTCGTCATGAGTGCGACATCGAAATATCAAGATATGAAAGCCATGGTCAAACGTTTTGAACACGTTCCAATCGATCAATTTATTTTTACAAAAGTTGATGAAACAGACACGATGGGAACGATCTTTCAAATCATTGCAGAATCTCAAATCGGGCTCGGGTTTTTAACAAATGGTCAAAATGTGCCTGAGGATATTCTTGAGAGTTCCCCCCTTGATTTGACAAGGATGGTCTTACAATGATGAAGCCTGACCAAGCCGAAGGTTTAAGAAAGCTTGTTCAGCAGAATCAACTGATTGTACCGAACACTCTTCGTGCGAATGGACAGGCGAAAACCATTGCTGTCATGAGCGGTAAAGGCGGAGTAGGTAAATCGAATTTAACGCTGAATATGGCACTGTCTATCGCAAGTACGGGCAAGCAAGTGCTCATCATCGACCTCGACTTTGGCATGGGGAATATTGATATTTTACTAGGGAAAACATCGACCAGCTCTATATTAGACGTGCTTGTTAGAAAAAAATCCTTCCAAGCGGCTATGACAAAAGGAACGGAAAATCTGTATTACATTTCTGGAGGAAGCGGGCTTGAACAGCTGTTTTCTTTAGACAAAGATCAATGGTCGTTCTTTTTAGAAGAGATGGAGAAAATATTGAATGACTTTGATTGTATATTCTTTGATATGGGTGCAGGCTTGTCAAAAGATCAACTCCCCTTTGTCTTATCGGCAGGAGAGGTGGTCGTTGTGACAACGCCAGAACCAACATCCATCATGGATGCCTACAGCGCAATTAAGCACTTAGCCATTCATCAGTTTGAACAGTCTGTTCAAATCATCGTCAACCGGTGTAAAACCCCGTCAGAAGGGTCTGAAACGTACCGGAAATTAGCAGGAGTGGTGACATCCTTTCTACACCGAAAGCTTGTGTTTGCTGGGGCGGTGCCTGATGATCCTGCTGTTCCTAAAGCAGTCACTGAACAAATGCCATTTTATATGAAGCAGCCTCATTCAAGGCTAAGTAAAACCATTAAAATGCTAGCTGAAACACTGTATCATCAGCAGATAAGAGAGGCACGGAGAGAGCAGCATACGTTTATAGATAAGTTGTCCTCTTTTTTTAAAAGGAGGAAGGTGGACTCATGATTAGAGTGCTTGTAGTAGATGACTCGGCTTTTATGAGAAAACTCATCAGTGATTTCCTAAGTGCCGAGCAAGAAATTGAAGTCGTCGGAACGGCGCGAAATGGAGAAGATGCCTTAAAGCGGATTAAGGAATTGAATCCAGATGTTGTCACACTTGATGTGGAAATGCCTGTTCTAAATGGAACAGAAGCATTAAAACAAATTCTGGCTGAACACGACCTTGCTGTGATTATGGTGTCAAGCCAGACGAAGCAAGGGAAGGAATTAACCATCCATTGCTTAGAACTCGGTGCTTTTGACTTTGTGACAAAGCCTTCAGGAAGTATTTCGCTCGATTTACACAAAGTAAGAGGTCAAATTGTAGAGCGGGTACTTGCGGCAGGCCTGTCGAGGAAACGTACTGAGAAACAAGTTTCTCCTAAGCCGTTCATGAAGCCGCCAAGTCCAATTCCAGCGGCCGCTCCCCGTCTGCAAGAAGTAAGAAGCGGTTCATCACTCCGAAAGATTATTTCAATCGGAACTTCTACGGGAGGGCCTAGGGCGCTTCAACGAGTCGTCACGAAGCTGCCAAAAGACATAGAGGCGCCGATTTTGATTGTGCAGCATATGCCGGCAGGATTTACGGCATCGCTGGCTACTAGATTAGATCATTTATCACAAATTACGATCAAAGAAGCTCAAGATGGAGACATCGCTAAAAATGGAGTGGCTTACATAGCTCCTGGTGGATTGAATATGTCACTTCATGAACAAGGGGCAGCTTTAGTGATCAGGCTGTCCCCAGAAGACACTGACAGCCGTCACAAACCTTCTGTTAACTATTTATTTGAATCCATCAGCAACATAAAAGGTTACGAGAAAATCGCTGTCATTATGACAGGAATGGGTAGTGACGGCACAGAAGGTGTCAAAAAAATGGTCGCAAGCGGTCATACAAAAGTCATTGCAGAAAAAGAAGAATCATGTGTTGTTTTCGGAATGCCTAAATCAGTCATTAAAGCAGGCCTTGCACATGAAACAAGGCATGTGGATGACATCGCACATGCAATTATAAGCTCCATGAAAAAAGAGAGGGCGTGAACACGTTGGATGTAAACCAATACTTAGATATCTTTTTAGATGAAAGCAGAGAACACTTACAAACTTGTAATGAAAAACTTCTTGAATTAGAAAAGAACCCAACAGACTTGCAGCTAGTGAATGATATATTCAGAGCCGCTCATACACTGAAAGGCATGAGTGCAACGATGGGCTTTGATGATATGGCTCAATTAACACATCATTTAGAAAACATGTTTGATGCCATCAGAAACGAACAAATGATTGTCACTCCTGAATCAATGGATACGATGTTTGAAGCACTCGATCACCTTGAAGCAATGGTTCAATCGATTGCAGAGGGCGGGGATGGAAAACGTGATGTCACGGAGATTAGTAAAAAACTAGATGTGACAGGAAGCCATGCAGAAACAGCATCTGCCGTTGAGACTGCTGAAGCATCATCAGCTGCAAGCGACCTAGACTATAACGAATTTGAACGAACAGTTCTTGATGAAGCGAGAGAACAAGGCTTTAAATGTTATGAGCTGAACGTGACATTAAGTGACGCATGCTTATTAAAAGCCGTTCGTGTCTATATGATTTTTGAAAGACTGAACGAAGCAGGAGAAGTTGTCAAAACGGTTCCGAATGCAGAACTTTTAGAATCAGAAGATTTTGAATCTGAATTCAGCATTTCTTACTTATCGAAACAGCCGATGGAAGAAGTGAAAAAAATCGTGACAGCGATCTCAGAGGTTGAACAAGTGGAGATTTCTGAAGTCTCTGCCTTTGAAGAAGCGGCTCCGGCTGAAACAAAAGCAGAGAAACCTGAGCAGAAAAATGAAGAAGCCGCAGCTCCTGCTGCTAAAGCGCCAGCAAACGATGCGCCAAAAGCAAATGGCAATAACGGTGCAGCTGCCGGCGGAACGAAAACGATCCGTGTCAACATTGATCGTCTAGATTCACTTATGAACCTGTTTGAAGAGCTTGTCATTGATAGAGGACGTTTAGAACAGATTGCTAAAGAACTTGAAAACAACGAACTCACGGATACAGTGGAAAGAATGTCCCGTATTTCTGGAGACCTGCAATCGATCATCTTGAACATGAGAATGGTGCCTGTAGAAACGGTGTTTAACAGATTCCCACGTATGATTCGTCAATTGACGAAAGAGCTCAATAAGAAAATTGAACTGATCATTGAAGGTGCTGAGACAGAGCTTGATCGAACAGTGATCGATGAAATTGGCGATCCGCTCTTACACTTACTTAGAAACAGTCTCGATCACGGGATTGAATCACCAGAAGAACGTGTGAAAAAAGGCAAACCAGAAAAAGGAACTGTTCTTTTAAAAGCATATCATAGCGGAAACCATGTCTTCATTGAAGTCGAAGATGATGGCGGCGGGATTAACCGTAAAAAGGTCCTTGAAAAAGCATTAGAGCGCGGAGTTATTACAGAAAGAGAAGCGGAAACGCTTGAAGATCACCAAATTGATTCATTGATCTTTGCAGCAGGGTTCTCTACAGCTGATACGATTTCTGATATCTCGGGCCGGGGTGTAGGTCTTGACGTTGTGAAAAACAAGCTGGAATCATTAGGTGGTTCTGTGAGTATTAACTCAACAGAAGGTCAAGGCTCACTGTTCTCAATTCAGCTTCCACTTACATTATCGATCATTTCCGTACTTCTTGTGAAACTAGAGGAAGAAACATTTGCTATTCCGATTTCTTCTATTATAGAAACGGCTGTCATTAAGAAGAGTGACATCCTTCAAACGCATGATCGTGAAGTCATTGATTTCCGTGGATTTATCGTACCGGTTGTGTACTTGAAGAAACAGTTCAACGTACCAAATGCGAATGATTTAGAAGAAGAACTGCACATTATTGTTGTCCGTAAAGGAGACAAGCTAACAGCATTTGTGGTCGATTCGTTTATCGGTCAGCAAGAGGTTGTATTGAAATCACTTGGAGATTACCTACCAAACGTATTTGCGATATCAGGCGCAACAATCTTAGGTGACGGTCAGGTTGCACTCATCGTTGACTGTAATGCACTGATTAAGTAAAAAACAATAGAGGAGCGGTCTGAAATGAGTACAGATATCAAAACTGGCGAAAAGATGATTGTGTTTATCGTAAACAAAAAAGAATACGCCATTTCAGTATCAGAAGTAAAGTCCATTGAAAAATGGCAGCAGCCGACAAGAGTTCCTGGCGTTGCCCCTTATATATGCGGTGTCATTAATCTACGTGGTGTCGTGACACCTGTCATTGACCTTAGAGTGAGACTTGGATCAACTGACAACGAGATTACAGACGAAACAAGAATGATTATTGTACAAGTTGGTGACATTGAAGTCGGCTGGATTGTTGATGAAGCAAATGATGTCATTACTGTTCATCAGGAAGAGGTAGAAACTTCTACTGATTCAGCTGAAAAAGAAGGACTGTCATGGGTGACAGGAATTATTAAGCATGATCAGCGTCTATTCAATATCATTCATGCTGGTGCGGTCCTCGACAAGAGCGTGCAAGATGCACCTGTTCATTAAGGGGGATGTGAGATGAGCATTTTCAATGAAATTAAAGATGAACAGCTAGATATATTAAGTGAGGTTGGGAATATCGGAGCAGGCCATGCAGCGTCTGCTCTTGCCAGCCTATTGAATCGCAAAATTGATATGGCTGTTCCTTTTGTCAAAGTTCTCTCGTTTGAAGATTTAATGGATTTCTTTGGTGGAGCAGACCTTCCAGTTGCCAGTATCTTTTTGCGAATGGAGGGTGACCTTACCGGTTCAATCTTTTTCATTATGCCGTTTGAACAAGCTGAACAATTTGTAAGAGAGCTTGTTCAGGACCCAGCATTTGATATTGATACGATTCATGAACACATGCTAGGAACATCAGCGCTTCATGAGCTAGGAAATATTTTAGCAGGCTCTTATTTATCAGCACTTGCCGATTTAACAAAACTGCAGCTTCATCCAAGTGTTCCAGATGTCACGCTCGACATGTTCGGGGCTGTCATTAGTGAAGGATTAATGCAGTTTAGTCCTCTCGGCGATCAGGCGATTGTGATTGATACATCGATTTTTGATGATCAAAATCAGCAAGAGCTGAAAGGAAATATGTTTCTATTACCAGACTTTGAATCGTTTGAAAAACTGTTCAAAGCATTAGGTAACCTATAATGAACGTGCAGATTCCGGCAGTTGTAAAGGTTGGTATAGCGGATGTTCAGCTTGTGAAAACACCGGACCGTATACGGACATCCGGTCTCGGTTCTTGCGTAGGACTTGTCCTTTTTGACCAAGAAAAAAAACTGGCAGGACTTGTCCATGTCATGCTTCCAGACTCCTCTCTTTCAAAAGGAGCGGTAGAGAACTTGGCTAAGTATGCAGATACAGGTGTCAAGCATACAATTGATCTGCTCTTAAAAGAAGGAGCGCGCAAACATGCGCTAAAAGCGAAGCTTGCTGGCGGCGCAGAAATGTTTAAATTTAAGTCAACCAATGATCTGATGAGAATTGGACCTAGAAATGTATCAGCTGTGAAAGAACATCTGTCTCTTCATCATATCCCGATCATTAGTGAGGACACGGGCGGAAACAATGGACGCACGATTGAATTCGATCCGCTTACAACAGAACTTGAGATCCGCACTGTGAAACAAGGCATTATGAAGATATAACTAAGGAAGTATAGGGGGAGAAAGATGCAATCCTTAAATTACGAAGATCAGGCGCTATGGGCTAGATGGAAAGAGTGGAAGGACCCAGCTGCTGGAGATGATCTTATGCGCCGCTATATGCCGCTCGTCACATATCATGTTGGAAGAATTTCCATCGGTCTCCCGAAGTCAGTGCACAAAGAAGACTTGATCAGTCTAGGGATGCTCGGTTTATATGATGCCCTTGAAAAATTTGACCCCGGAAGAGATCTGAAGTTTGATACATATGCATCCTTCAGAATTCGCGGGGCCATCATCGACGGTCTTCGTAAAGAGGACTGGCTGCCTCGTACATCAAGAGAAAAAACAAAAAAAGTAGAAGCGGCAATTGAAAAGCTTGAACAGCGATATTTACGAAATGTGACACCAACAGAGGTTGCTGAAGAACTCGGCATGAGTGAACAAGATGTGGTCACAACGATGAATGAAGGGTTCTTTGCGAATTTGCTCTCGATTGATGAGAAGCTGCATGATCAAGAAGACGGAGAAAACGTTCAAGTCATGATTCGTGACGAAAAGACTGTGACACCTGAAGAAAAAATGCTGAAAGATGAATTAATTGAACAGCTTGCCGAAAAAATGACAGAGCTTTCGGAAAAAGAAAAGCTTGTGATTAGTCTTTTCTATAAAGAGGAATTGACGTTAACGGAAATTGGTCAAGTGCTTAATTTATCGACCTCCCGCATTTCGCAAATTCATTCAAAGGCATTGTTCAAGCTTAAGCATCTGCTTGATAAAGCCATTCAATCTTAAAGAGTTAGTGAGTGAAAAAATATGCTATGGCTGATTAGCTTTATGCTTCATGCTGCACTTATTTATTTTGTGATCATTTTATACACGAGAATGAATTCGCTGAAGGCAACAGAACAAAAGCAGCGAGAGCTTTTAGAAGAAACGGAAAATACCCTGGCTGCATTTTTGATGGAAGTCAAAGAAGAGAATGAAAAACTATCAAAAGCTGCAGCCACTTCCCCTGATTTTTCTGCTGAAGAGCTGAAATCGGATCTTCAGACACCAAAGCAGCCACAACCACCAATTGAATCCCAGCAATCGGTAGAAAGTGAAGATCCAGTTCCAGAGCACCTGTCGGCTCTCCTTAGCGAAGTTGAGGTGCAGGAAGAGAAGGTAAACGAACCCGTTTCAAGTCTCGAAACAGAAGCTTCTGCGCCTTCTGAAAGTGAAAGAGAAGAAACATTTGAGGATCAAGTAAAGGCCTTATATGATCAAGGGCTATCATTAGAAGAAATAGCGAAAGAATTAAAAACGGGCAAGACAGAAATCGAGCTTTTATTAAAATTTAGCGGAAAGCTGTAAAGGATTCTTGATTGTCAGTCCATCATGTGTTATATTATTTCTTGGTGTTAAATACACACGCTTAATGATTCGTATGAAGGTGCTGCCGTGGCGCAGTTTTATGTGAACATGACTTAAGCGGAGGAAAAAAAACCATTATATTAGGAGGCAACAACATGTCAGTTATTTCTATGAAACAATTGCTAGAAGCTGGTGTTCACTTCGGTCACCAAACACGCCGTTGGAACCCAAAAATGAAGCGTTACATCTTTACAGAGCGTAACGGTATCTACATCATCGATCTTCAAAAAACGGTGAAAAAAGTAGAGGAAGCTTACAACTTCACGAAAAATCTTGCTGCTGACGGAGGAAAAATCCTTTTCGTTGGTACGAAAAAGCAAGCACAAGATTCAGTGAAAGAAGAAGCAATCCGTTCTGGTATGTTCTATGTAAACCAACGCTGGCTTGGTGGAACGTTAACAAACTTTGAAACAATCCAAAAACGTATCAAACGTTTAAAAGATATTGAAAAAATGCAAGAAAACGGTACGTTCGAAGTTCTTCCTAAGAAAGAAGTCGTTCAACTGAAAAAAGAATTAGAACGTCTTGAAAAATTCCTAGGCGGAATCAAAGACATGAAGGGTCTTCCAGATGCACTTTTCATTATCGACCCTCGTAAAGAGCGTATTGCAGTTGCAGAAGCTCGTAAATTGAATATCCCAATTATCGGTATCGTTGACACAAACTGTGATCCAGACGAAATTGATGTTGTGATCCCTGCAAACGATGATGCAATCCGTGCTGTAAAACTTCTAACTGCTAAAATGGCAGATGCGATTCTTGAGTCTAAACAAGGCGAAGAAGAAGCTGTTGTAGAAGAAACGACAGAAACTGAAACAACAACTGCGTAACCTATTCAAAAGGTGATAAGAGGGAACTGCCTTTTATCACCTTTTTTTCACCTAGTAATCCGTGTTTTAACATAGAAGGAGGAAATGTAAAATGGCAATTACTGCTCAATTAGTAAAAGAACTGCGTCAGAAAACTGGTGCAGGTATGATGGACTGTAAAAAAGCGTTAACAGAAACTGATGGTGACATCGACAAAGCAATCGATCTTCTAAGAGAAAAAGGGATCGCAAAAGCTGCGAAAAAAGCAGACCGTATTGCGGCAGAAGGATTAACTCTTATTAAAACTGACGGCAACACTGGTGTTATCCTAGAAGTAAACTCTGAGACTGATTTCGTTGCGAAAAACGAAGGATTCCAAAATCTTCTTAACGAACTTGCTGATCATTTACTTGCTGCGAAACCTGCAACAATTGAAGAAGCACATGCTTCTAAAATGGAAAATGGTTCAACAGTTGAAGAACATATTACTTCTGCAATTGCGAAAATCGGAGAAAAAATTACGCTGCGCCGTTTCTCAGTCATCACAAAAGAAGATAACGCTGCATTCGGTTCTTACTTACACATGGGCGGACGCATCGGTGTATTAGCGGTTCTTAACGGAACAACTGATGAAGAGCTTGCGAGAGACATCGCAATGCACGTTGCTGCTGTAAACCCTAAATACATTTCTCGTGACCAAGTGTCTGAAGAAGAAGCAAACCGTGAGCGTGAAGTATTAACACAACAAGCGCTTCAAGAAGGAAAGCCTGAAAATATCGTTGCTAAAATGGTAGAAGGCCGTCTAAACAAATTCTTCGAAGAAATTTGCTTACTTGACCAAGCATTCGTTAAAAACCCAGATGAAAAAGTGAAACAAGTTGTAGGTGCGAAAAACGCAACTGTTCAAACTTATGTTCGCTATGAAGTGGGCGAAGGTATCGAAAAGCGTCAAGACAACTTTGCTGAAGAAGTCATGAGCCAAGTGAAAAAATAATGTTTGAAAAGCTCTCTGGGGCTTTTTTAGGGAGCACAAGCACTGTGTTCCCTATTTTTTAGAGGATATTGATTTACAAAAGACGGTTTCTTACGCATAATAAGAGACGGTATAGTTTACACTTGGAGGTTATCATGAGCAAACCGAAATATAATCGCATTGTACTGAAGCTAAGTGGAGAAGCACTAGCTGGTGATGCTGGAAATGGAATTAACCCAACTGTCATTCAATCAATTGCAAAGCAAGTAAAAGAAATTGCAGAACTTGATGTTGAAGTTGCAGTCGTTGTAGGTGGAGGAAACCTTTGGCGTGGTAAGACAGGCAGTGACTTAGGAATGGACCGGGCAACAGCAGACTATATGGGGATGCTTGCAACAGTGATGAATTCATTGGCATTACAAGACAGCCTAGAAACGCTTGGCATTCAGTCTAGAGTACAAACCTCTATCGAAATGAGACAGGTTGCAGAGCCATACATAAGAAGAAAAGCGATCCGTCACCTTGAGAAGAAACGTGTCGTGATTTTTGCTGCAGGTACTGGTAACCCTTATTTCTCTACTGATACAACAGCAGCACTTCGTGCAGCTGAAATTGAAGCAGATGTCATTTTAATGGCGAAAAACAATGTAGACGGTGTCTACAGTGCTGATCCTCGTACAGATGCGGATGCAGTAAAATATGATAAGCTTTCATATCTTGATGTACTAAAAGAAGGGCTTGCTGTAATGGATTCTACTGCGTCCTCATTATGTATGGACAATGACATTCCATTAATCGTCTTCTCTATTATGGAAGAAGGAAATATTAAACGTGCCGTCAATGGCGAATCAATCGGAACGATCGTGAGGGGGAAATAACGTGTCAAAAGAAGTGTTGAACCAAACAAAAGAAAAAATGGAAAAAGCCGTTCAAGCATACGGACGTGAACTAGCAACTGTCCGTGCGGGCAGAGCTAATGCTTCCCTTTTAGACAAAGTAACAGTGGATTACTATGGTGCGCAAACACCACTAAACCAAATTGCGTCAATTACAGTGCCAGAAGCACGTATGCTGATTATCACACCTTACGATAAAACAGCGATCGGTGATATCGAAAAGGCGATCCAAAAGTCTGATCTTGGTATCACACCAACAAGTGACGGAAACGTGATCCGTATTGCGATCCCAGCACTAACAGAAGAAAGACGTAAAGAACTTGTAAAAGTTGTGAGAAAATACTCAGAAGAAGCAAAAGTAGCTGTTCGTAACGTTCGTCGTGATGCAAACGATGAATTGAAAAAGCTAGAGAAAAATGGGGAGATCACTGAAGATGAATTAAGATCATCTACAGAGGATGTTCAAAAATTGACAGATGAATATGTCGCTAAAATTGATGAAGTGACAAAAGATAAAGAAAAAGAAATCATGGAAGTTTAAGAAAAAACTATGTACAATAGATAATAGTGAAAAGACCCTCTTCATGTTTACAGGGGGTTTTTTTGTTAATACTGTTGAGGACTATATTATTAGCGGGAACGCAACCTTTTTGGGTGATGGAGGAATCTCATGCTCAATATACTCAAAAATTGGAAGAATCAGCAAACAGCAGCTTCCAACTTAGAAAGCCTGACAAAAGAAGACATATTAAATGGAGAAATTCCTGAACATATCGCCATTATCATGGATGGGAATGGAAGATGGGCAAAGAAACGTGCACTTCCACGGGTAGCAGGACATCATGAAGGAATGAAAGTTGTCAAGCGCATGACCAAGCTTGCAAATGAGCTGAATGTCAAAGTGCTGACTTTGTATGCTTTCTCTACAGAAAATTGGAAACGTCCAAAACTAGAAGTAGACTTTTTAATGAAGCTTCCTGAAGAGTTTCTAAACATCTATCTGCCTGAACTCATCGAGGAAAATGTCCGTGTACGTTTAACAGGTGATCCAGACGGCCTCCCGCAGCATACGAAAAAAGCGGTAGAGAACGCAGTAAAGAGTACGGCGAATAATGACGGACTCATTTTAAATTTTGCGCTCAATTATGGAGGACGGACAGAAATTATTTCTGCATGCAGACAAATTTCTGAAAAAGTCAAAGAAGGCAAGCTTCGAGCAGAAGACATCACAGAAGAGATGTTTTCAGCTTATTTAATGACAGAATCTCTTCAAGATCCGGATTTGCTTATTCGTACGAGTGGAGAAATTAGATTAAGCAACTTTATGCTTTGGCAAATTGCATACAGCGAGTTTGTCTTTACGGATGTGCTTTGGCCTGACTTTTCTGATGAGCATCTCATAGGCGCTATCGGAGAGTACCAGCGCCGCGGCCGGAGGTTCGGTGGAATTTAGAGGGTGGTGCAGATGAAACAAAGAATTTTGACGGGTGTTCTGGCAGCTGCAGTGTTTTTACTTGCAGTGATTTATGGACAAATGCCGTTTACCCTGCTGATTTATTTAATGGGAAGTGTCGCTCTCTTTGAGCTTCTTAGAATGAAAAAGATTTCGATTTTCAGCTTTCCTGGCATTGTCAGCTTAATATTGCTTTGGCTTTTAATGGGCGGAGAAAATAGCTTCTTCCCGAACGTAGACGCATCAAAAATGCAGATTGCTTTATTTGCAGTCTTAATCCTTTTAACTTATACAGTTCTGAGCAAAAACTCTTTCACATTCGATGAGGTTGCTTTTGTTATATTAGCCACATTATATATTGGCGTTAGTTTCTATTATTTTATTCAAATTAGAGGCTTGTATGGCATGAGTGCGATCTTCTTCGCAGCGGTGATTATTTGGTCCACTGACTCAGGTGCCTATTTTATTGGGAAATCTATGGGGAAACGAAAGCTTTGGCCAGAGATCAGCCCAAACAAAACAGTAGAAGGATTTATCGGCGGAATCGTCACAGCGGTCGTGCTGTCACTTGTGTTCCAGGCGGTTACAGGATTTTTGCCATCATATCTGCTTGTTATGTTTATTACTCTTTTGCTCAGTATTTTTGGACAGCTTGGCGACCTTGTGGAATCTGCTTTAAAGCGTCATTACCATGTGAAGGATTCAGGGACAATCCTCCCAGGTCATGGCGGAATTTTGGACAGGTTTGACAGCTTTTTATTCGTTCTGCCGTTTTTATATTTATTGCTGGCCACGTTTGCTAGCTAACCTCATAGAAACTAATTGAACGAGAGAAGGAGTGGCAATTTGAAATATATTTCGCTATTAGGCGCAACAGGATCAATTGGAGAACAAACATTAGATGTGATCAGGCAGCATCCAGACAAATTCAAGTTGAAAGCGATGACGTTTGGCAGAAATATAGACAAGGCCATCCCGATCATTGAACAATTTCAGCCTGAATTTGTTGGATGTGTAGACGAAGCGACCTATCGCACGTTAAAAGGTCATTCATTTCAATACGATATCAAAATGGCTGCGGGTGATGAAGCAAACATCGAAGCAGCGACCTATGATGCAGTGGATGTTGTGGTCAATGCACTGGTAGGAAGTGTCGGACTTGTACCGACATTAAAAGCCATTGAACAAAAAAAGACGATCGCACTTGCAAATAAGGAAACACTTGTGACAGCTGGTCATATAGTAAAAGAGTACGCCAAAAAGTATGACGTGCCTTTACTTCCTGTCGATAGTGAACACTCCGCTATTTTTCAATCCCTGCAAGGTGAACAAGCTAAAAACATTGAACGCTTAATCGTCACAGCTTCAGGCGGCAGTTTCCGAGATAAAAAACGCACGGAGCTTGAAGGTGTAACGGTAGAAGAAGCGCTGAATCATCCGAACTGGTCCATGGGCGCAAAAATCACGATCGATTCAGCGACCATGATGAATAAGGGGCTTGAGGTGATTGAGGCGCATTGGCTGTTTGATATCCCATATGATCAAATTGATGTGCTGTTACATAAAGAGAGCATCATCCATTCCATGGTGGAATTCCATGACAAAAGTGTCATGGCTCAGTTAGGTACACCTGACATGAGGGTTCCGATTCAATACGCGCTCACTTATCCTGATAGAGCGCCATTAAAAGAGGCGAAATCATTAAACCTTTGGGAGATTGGACAATTAAATTTCCAAAAAGCGGATTTTGACAGGTATCGCTGCTTACATTTTGCTTATGAATCAGGTAAAATAGGAGGGACAATGCCTACTGTGCTTAATGCAGCCAATGAAATAGCTGTTGATGCATTTTTAAAAGGCAAAGTAACGTTCCTGCAAATTGAAGAATTGATTGAAAAGGCACTGAACAGACATCATGTGATTTCAACGCCTAGTTTGCAAGATATCCATGAAGTGGACAAAGATACACGAGACTTTGTTCAATCAATCCTCGCATAAGGTGGTATGTTCGTGAATACAGTGATTGCGTTTATTATTATTTTTGGAACGCTCGTTTTTTTCCACGAGCTTGGCCATTTAATTATGGCGCAGCGCGCAGGCATTTTATGCCGCGAGTTCGCAATTGGTTTTGGACCGAAGATTTTCTCCTTTAAACGAAAAGAAACCGTCTATACCATCAGACTTCTGCCAATCGGCGGATTTGTTAAAATGGCTGGAGAAGACCCTGAAGTCATTGAAATTAAACCGGGTCATACAGTGGGGCTCTTATTCAATGAGCAAAATGAAGTAGAAAAAATTATTTTAAATGATAAAGAAAAATATCCTGATGCACTTGTCATTGAAGTTGAACAAATTGATTTAGATCATGCGATGAGAATTTCAGGATATGAGGCTGGAAATGAAGACATTCTGACTGGCTACAATGTAAGCCAAACAAGCTTCTATATTGCAGATGGAGAAGAAATTCAAATCGCGCCATACAACCGTCAGTTTGGTTCAAAAACAGTATGGCAGCGTATTAAAGCCATTGCAGCTGGACCGATTATGAACTTTATCCTGGCATATGTGATTCTAGTGGCTTTAGGATTTATTCAAGGTGTAACCGTGGATGATCCTGTACTTGGTAAGCTGACAAAAGACGGCCGGGCAGCGCAAGCTGGGCTTATGCAGGGAGATCATATCGTTTCAATTAATGGGGATAAAATGAATTCTTGGACAGACGTTGTTCAAACGGTTCAAAAGAACCCAGATAAAAAAATGAATGTCGTCATTGACCGAGATGGCAAAGAAAGCACCATTCAGGTTGTACCGGAAGCTGTGAAGGCAGAAGGAAAAACCATTGGCCGTTTTGGCTCTTATCCGCCAACGGAAAATGGCTTTCTCAAAGTCATTTCATCCTCAGGCACTACAGTGATATCTACAGCAGGTCTCATCTTAACGAACTTGCAAAAGATTGTCACAGGACAATTTTCGTTAGATATGCTTGCAGGTCCTGTTGGAATATATGACATGACAGGAGAAGTAGCGAAACAAGGTGTGTTAACATTAATGCAGTTTGCTGCGTTTCTTAGTATCAACTTAGGGATCGTGAATTTATTACCGATTCCTGCATTAGACGGAGGAAGATTACTTTTCCTATTCGTTGAAGCCATTCGCGGCAAACCAATTAATCGTGAGAAAGAGGCACTTGTTGTCTTCATTGGTGTTGCGTTCCTCATGCTATTAATGCTAGTAGTGACATGGAATGACATCCAGCGATTATTTTTATAAAAACCATTCTCTCTTGTTTCTCATTCTGGGAAACAAGAGTTTTTGGGAGAAGTCCTATTTCTTAAATGAGGTGTAACGACATGAGACAATCCCTGACTTTCATTCCAACTCTTCGAGAGGTGCCAGCAGATGCTGAGGCAAAAAGTCATCAGCTATTAGTAAGAGCTGGATTTATTAGACAAAACACGAGCGGTATCTATCATTATCTGCCGCTAGCACATAAAGTGATTCAGCACATTCAATCCATTGTTCGCAAGGAAATGGAAAAGGCGGGAGCAGCTGAGCTGTTAATGCCAGTGCTGCAGCAAGCAGAAATGTGGCAAGAGTCAGGAAGATGGTATACATACGGTCCAGAACTCATGCGTATGAAAGATCGCCACGGCCGCGAGTTTGCACTTGGCCCAACACACGAAGAAGTGATCACATCACTCGTACGCAGTGAAGTAAAATCGTATAAAAAGCTTCCTTTGACACTATATCAAATCCAATCTAAATTCCGTGATGAACAAAGACCTCGCTTTGGGTTATTGCGCGGACGTGAATTTATTATGAAGGACGCCTATTCATTCCACTCTTCACCAGAGAGCCTTGATGACACATACAACAAAATGTTTACAGCTTACTCGAATGTCTTTTCAAAAGTAGGTCTTAACTTTAGACCCGTCATTGCCGATTCTGGGGCAATGGGAGGAAAAGATACACATGAGTTTATGGCACTGTCAGAAGTAGGAGAAGATACAATCGCATACTCTGACACATCTTCCTACGCCGCGAACATTGAAATGGCTGAGGCTGTGTATCACGGAGAAGAAGCAAACCCTGCGGACTTCAAAGAACTCGAGAAAGTACACACGCCGCAGGTGAAGACGATACAAGATGTTGCGTCATTCTTAGAAGTGGCTCCTTCTACATGTATCAAATCTGTCTTGTTTAAAGCGGACGATGCGTATGTACTTGTCCTGACAAGAGGCGATCATGAAGTAAATGATGTGAAAGTGAAAAACTTAGTTGGAGCACAGCTTGTAGAGCTTGCTTCACGTGAGGAAGTACTAGACGTGATCGGAACAGAACCAGGATTTGTTGGACCAGTCAAGCTTGAAGCGGAAGTAACGATTTATGCAGACCACGCTGTCAAAGGAATGACAAATGCAGTTGCAGGTGCAAATGAATCGGATTATCACTATGTCAATGTTAATCCTGCTCGTGATCTATCAGTGAAGGAATATACAGATCTTCGCTTGATTCAAGAAGGAGACGTTTCTCCAGATGGTGAAGGCACAATCCAGTTCGCAAAAGGAATTGAAGTAGGACAAGTCTTTAAGCTAGGCACACGTTATTCAGAGGCAATGGATGCAACATACCTCGATGAAAATGGACGTGCGCAGCCAATGATCATGGGCTGCTATGGCATCGGAATTTCTAGAACCCTTTCTGCGATTGTTGAACAACATCATGATGACAAGGGGATTATTTGGCCAGAAACAGTTGCGCCATATGATCTTCATCTACTTGCCTTAAATATGAAAAACGATGCACAAAAGGAACTGGCTGAAACGCTGTATGAGCGTTTACAGGAAGAGGGCTATGAAGTCCTTTTCGATGACCGCCAAGAGCGTGCAGGCGTCAAATTTGCCGACAGTGACTTAATTGGACTGCCAATTCGCATTAGCTGCGGGAAACGTTCAGAAGAAGGTATTGTCGAAGTGAAATTCAGAAAATCAGGTGAATCACACGAAGTATCTGTTGATGAACTGATTTCATTTATACGCCAAGCATAAAAAACGAACAAAAAAATGAAGGTACCTCCTGCAAAAAAGAGGTACCTTTCTGATTTGCAAAAGGAGGGTCCTGTCTTGGATGAACAATTACCGATTACCCGGCGGCAATTTCATATATTACTCAATCAGATTCAAATGACAGATGATGACCTTAGCCGTTACTTTGAAGAAGGCGAGATCGTCAAATTGACGGTGCATAAGGCGGCAAAAACGTGGCATTTCCATTTTAAATTTAAGGCGCTTTTGCCTTACAAAGTATATGCAATGTTTTTAAGCAGGCTGACAAATGCATTTTCTCATATCGCACAAGTCACTTGTACGATTGAAGTCAATGATCCGCACATATCTGAAGAGCTCGTTCAATCGTATTGGTCACATTGTGTGGAAGAGCTTCAAGGAATTTCTCCCCCAATCATCAGCTTGCTTCAACAGCAAAAACCAGCGCTGTCTGGACATAAGATCATCATCAAAACAAAAAGCGAAACTGAGGCTTTGGCCATCAAAAAGAAATATAGCCCAATGCTTCAGGCTGCATTTAAACAAGTCGGTTTTCCAGAACTTCAATTTGATACAGAAATTTTTGTATCAGATCAAGAGATTCAGAAGTTCAGAGAACAAAAACTTGCTGAAGATCAAGAAAGAGCCATGCAAGCCCTTGTTGAGATGGAGAAGAAGGAAAGTGAGGATCAAGAGGAAGCCCCTTCTGGCCCTCTGATGATTGGCTATCAAATCAAAGACAATGAAGAAATACGTACGCTTGATAGTATTATGGACGAAGAAAGACGAATCACCGTCCAAGGATACGTGTTTGATGCAGAAACGCGCGAACTAAAAAGCGGTAGAACCCTTTGTATCTTTAAAATTACCGATTATACGAATAGTATTTTGATCAAAATGTTTGCGAGAGAAAAAGAAGATGCCCAGCTCATGAAATCCTTGAAAAAAGGGATGTGGGTCAAAGCAAGAGGAAGTATTCAAAACGATACGTTTGTGAGAGATCTTGTCATGATCGCAAATGACGTCAATGAAATGAAACCTCAGCTGAAAGAAGATACTGCACCAGAGGGAGAAAAGCGTGTTGAGCTTCATTTGCATTCGCCAATGAGCCAGATGGATGCTGTCACTGGCATCGGTAGACTTGTTGAACAAGCAAAAAAATGGGGGCATGAGGCCATTGCCCTGACAGATCACGCCGTTGTACAATCCTTTCCAGATGCGTATGCAGCAAGTAAAAAGCATGGCATCAAAATGATGTACGGGGTGGAAATCAATTTAGTCGATGACGGGGTGCCGATTGCGTATAATCCAGAGCACCGCTTGTTAGAAGATGCGACGTTTGTCGTATTTGATGTTGAGACAACGGGACTCTCTGCTGTGTATGATACGATCATTGAGCTTGCAGCTGTGAAAATCAAAGGCGGGGAAATCATTGACCGCTTTGAGGCATTTGCAAACCCTCATCATCCGTTATCAGCAACAACCATTGAACTAACCGGTATCACGGACGACATGGTGAGAGATGCACCAGATGTGGTCGATGTTGTTCGGGATTTCAAAGAGTGGATTGGACAAGATATCCTTGTTGCTCACAATGCGAGCTTTGATATGGGCTTTTTAAATGCAGCATATAAGCGTCTGCTAAAAACAGATAAAGCATCAAATCCTGTCATTGATACACTAGAACTCGGCCGATTCCTTTATCCTGAATTTAAAAATCACCGGCTGAACACGCTGTGTAAAAAGTTTGATATTGAACTCACGCAGCATCACCGGGCGATTTATGATGCAGAAGCAACTGGTTACCTCATGCTGAAGATGCTAAAAGATGCGGCTGAAAAAGAGATTGCTTACCACGATCAATTGAATGAAAACATGGGACAGTCCAATGCGTATCAGCGCTCACGTCCTTACCATGCAACCGTGATTGCACAAAATGAGACGGGTCTAAAGAATTTATTTAAGCTTGTTTCACTTTCTCATATTCATTATTTCTACCGCGTGCCGCGTATCCCTCGCTCACAGCTTGAGAAATATCGAGAAGGTTTAATTGTTGGGTCTGCTTGTGATAAGGGTGAAGTGTTTGAAGGGATGATGCAGAAGTCACCTGATGAGGTAGAAGACATTGCCGCATTTTACGACTATTTAGAAGTTCATCCGCCAGAAGTGTATCAGCATTTACTCCAGCTGGAGCTTGTTCGGGATGACCGTGCATTAAAAGAGATCATCACAAACATTGTGAAACTTGGTGAAAAACTGAATAAACCAGTAGTGGCGACTGGAAATGTGCACTACCTGCATCCAGAAGACAAAATTTATCGCAAAATCTTAATTTCATCACAAGGCGGGGCGAATCCGCTTAATCGTCATGAACTGCCAAAAGTTCATTTTAGAACAACTGATGAAATGCTAGAAGCCTTCTCTTTCCTTGGAGACGAGAAGGCGAAAGAGATTGTCGTGACGAATACGCAAAAAGTATCTGAGATGGTCGAAAGTATTAAACCAATCAAAGACGATCTTTATACACCAAAAATCGAAGGTGCAGATGAAGAAATTCGGGAAATGAGCTATAACATGGCTCGCAGCATCTACGGTGACGATTTACCGAAAATTGTAGAAGACCGGATTGAGAAAGAATTAAAGAGTATTATTGGTCACGGTTTCGCTGTTATTTATTTAATTTCTCATAAGCTTGTTAAGAAATCACTTGATGATGGATATCTAGTTGGTTCAAGGGGATCAGTTGGTTCATCTCTCGTTGCGACATTAACAGAGATTACAGAAGTAAACCCGCTTGCACCGCACTATGTATGTCCAAGTTGCAAGCACTCTGAGTTCTTTAATGACGGATCGGTTGGCTCAGGATTTGACCTTCCTGATAAAGACTGTCCTGAATGCGGGACGCCGTATAAAAAAGACGGACACGATATTCCGTTTGAAACGTTCTTAGGTTTTAAAGGAGATAAAGTGCCCGATATCGACTTGAACTTCTCAGGAGAATATCAGCCGATTGCCCATAACTATACGAAAGAGCTGTTTGGTGAAGAGTATGTATACCGCGCAGGTACAATCGGTACCGTTGCAGAAAAAACGGCATATGGTTATGTGAAAGGCTACGCAGGAGATCATAACCTTCATATGAGAGGTGCTGAAATTGACCGGCTCGTACAGGGCTGTACGGGCGTCAAACGGACAACGGGCCAACATCCAGGCGGTATTATCGTCGTGCCGGATTATATGGACATTTACGATTTCTCACCAATTCAATATCCAGCAGATGCGACAGGTTCTGATTGGAAAACGACGCATTTTGATTTCCATTCAATCCATGATAACTTACTGAAACTAGATATTCTTGGACACGATGATCCAACGGTCATTCGGATGCTTCAGGACTTGAGCGGAATTGACCCAAAAACGATTCCGACAGATGATCCTGAGGTCATGAAAATCTTCCAAGGAACGGAACCTCTCGGTGTCACAGAAGAACAAATTGGATGTAAAACGGGAACACTTGGGATCCCAGAGTTTGGCACAAGGTTTGTTCGTCAGATGCTTGAGGATACAAAACCGACCACCTTCTCGGAGCTTGTTCAGATCTCTGGTCTATCTCACGGTACAGATGTATGGCTCGGCAACGCCCAAGAGCTGATTCATAATAAAACGTGTGAACTAAGCGAAGTGATTGGCTGTCGTGATGATATTATGGTCTATCTGATTTATCAAGGTTTAGAGCCGTCACTTGCCTTTAAAATCATGGAATCTGTTCGTAAAGGGAAGGGACTTCCTCCTGAATGGGAAGAAGAAATGAAGAATAATAACGTACCGAACTGGTACATTGATTCTTGTAAAAAGATTAAATACATGTTCCCTAAAGCCCACGCGGCTGCTTATGTATTAATGGCTGTTCGGATTGCTTATTTCAAGGTGCACCATGCACTTCTGTACTATGCGGCTTATTTTACCGTTCGTGCTGATGATTTTGATATCGAAACGATGACAAAAGGATCGAATGCGATTCGAGCGGTCATGGACGATATTAACTCAAAAGGTCTTGATGCATCACCGAAAGAGAAGAACCTATTAACTGTACTAGAGCTTGCACTTGAAATGTGTGAAAGAGGCTATCACTTTAAAAAAGTAGACCTATACCGATCAAGTGCCACTGAGTTTATCATTGATGGAGACGGGCTAATCCCGCCATTCAACTCCATCCCTGGACTCGGAACAAACGTTGCGTTAAATATTGTACGTGCACGCCAAGATGGTGAATTCCTTTCAAAAGAAGATTTACAAAAACGAGGAAAAGTGTCTAAGACCATCCTTGAGTATTTGGATCGTCAAGGCTGCTTAGAAGCACTTCCTGATCAAAACCAGCTTTCTTTGTTCTAATGTGAAAAATGAGGAGCGCCCTTAAAGGGCGTTCCTTTTTCTATATACAATAATATTATTATGTTAACTAAATATTTTAACTGGAATTATTTTCTTGTTGGTTCATATATCTTGATTTAACGTCGTGTTTTGAGAGAAGAGATTGTATGTCATTCTTTCTACCCAAATAGAGCAAAAAAGAGAATTTAGCCGTCTGAAATGTTCTCATACGACATATGATCATTTTGGGTACAGTCACATGAAGAATCAAGGAGAAAACCCTCGGTGAGCGTCAAGCTGATGGCTGTTTACTATGCACATTTTTGAAACATGCTTGATTCTTTTCAACACTGTACAAAACACGAACGGAATAACAAGGAGGTGGTCATTTCTTGTTCAATGTTTCACGTTTAAGAAAAAAGAAGGGGTGAGAAGTAGGTACATGTCAGATTACAACTATGTAGAGGTGCTTCAAAAATCCATTTTGTTTTACGAAGCCCAGCGTTCCGGAAAGCTTCCTGAAAGCAATCGTCTTAACTGGCGAGGGGATTCTGGACTAGAGGATGGGAAAGATGTTGGTCATGATTTAACAGGCGGCTGGTACGATGCTGGTGATCATGTGAAGTTCGGGCTTCCGATGGCTTACTCTGCAGCCGTGCTTGCATGGACAGTCTATGAGTACCGAGAAGCTTACGAAGAGGCAGAGCTGCTTGATGATATGTTAGATCAAATCAAGTGGGCAACCGATTATTTTTTGAAAGCCCATACAGGTCCAAATGAATTTTGGGCACAAGTAGGCGATGGGAATGCGGATCATGGCTGGTGGGGTCCAGCAGAAGTGATGCCGATGAACCGGCCGGCATTTAAAATTGATGAACATTGTCCAGGAACAGAAGTAGCCGCCCAAACCGCAGCCGCTTTAGCAGCAGGTTCAATTATTTTTAAAGAAACTGATGCGCCTTATGCAGCAAAGCTTCTCACCCATGCAAAACAGCTTTATGCATTTGCTGACCAATATCGCGGTGAGTATACAGATTGTGTCACCAATGCGCAGCCATTTTATAACTCTTGGAGCGGCTATATTGATGAGCTCATTTGGGGTGGAATATGGCTGTACTTGGCGACAAATGACCAGACCTATTTAAACAAAGCACTAAAAGCAGTAGAAGAATGGCCGAAGGATTGGGACTATACGTTTACGATGTCGTGGGACAATACCTTTTTTGCTTCGCAAATTTTACTTGCGAGAATCACAAAGGAGAAAAGGTTTATCGAATCGACGGAGCGTAATCTCGATTACTGGTCGACGGGTTTTGTTCAAAATGGAAAAGTAGAAAGAATCACTTATACGCCTGGCGGACTAGCGTGGTTAGATCAATGGGGTTCACTTCGTTATACAGCAAATGCTGCATTTTTAGCGTTTGTGTACGCAGATTGGGTCTCTGATCAAGAAAAAAAGAATCGATACCAAACGTTTGCGATCAGGCAAACACACTATATGTTAGGGGATAATCCGCAAAATAGAAGCTATGTCGTTGGGTTTGGCAAAAATCCGCCGATGCATCCACACCATCGAACTGCACATGGCTCATGGTCTAATCAGCTGACAACTCCTTCTTCTCATCGGCACACGTTATATGGAGCGCTTGTTGGGGGGCCTAATGCACAGGATCAGTATACCGATGACATCTCTGACTATGTATCAAACGAGGTAGCAACAGACTATAATGCCGCCTTTACTGGAAATGTAGCCAAAATGGTGCAGCTGTTTGGTCAGGGGCAGTCAAAACTGCCAAATTTTCCGCCTAAAGAAAAAGTGGAAGATGAGTTTTTTGTAGAGGCAGCTGTCATGAGTAACGATACAACATCTACTCAGATCAAAGCCATTCTATACAATCGATCAGGCTGGCCGGCCAGAAGTAGTCAATCACTTTCTTTTAGATATTATGTCAATCTGAGCGAGATATTTGCGAAGGGATTCACTGATAAAGATATTCAAGTGACAGCTGTCTACAATGAAGGCGCTTCCTTATCTCCGTTAACGGTGTATGACGCATCATCCCATATCTATTTTACAGAAATCGATTTTACTGGCGTAGCTATTTTTCCAGGAGGCGAATCGCTTCATAAGAAGGAAATACAGTTCCGGTTATCTGCGCCAAATGGTGCGAATATATGGGATGCCTCAAATGATTATTCCTTTCAAGGATTAACATCCAATATGCAAAAAACAGCAAGAATTCCTGTTTTTGATCAAGGTGATTTAGTATTTGGTACGCTTCCGAATAAATAAATATAAAGGGTGAGGACATGACAAATAAAGAACGGTTTTTAACACTTTATCATCAAATGAAAAACGAGACGAATGGATATTTTTCAAAAGAAGGCATTCCGTATCATTCCGTTGAGACACTCATTTGTGAGGCACCTGATTACGGGCATATGACAACTTCAGAAGCTTACAGCTATTGGTTATGGCTTGAAGCATTGTATGGTCATTACACAGGCGATTGGAGCAAACTAGAAGCGGCTTGGGATAATATGGAGAAGTTTATCATTCCAGTAAACGAAGATGGACATGACGAACAGCCGCATATGAGTTCTTACAATCCATCCAGCCCAGCCACATACGCTTCAGAAAAACCATATCCAGATCAATATCCGAGTCAGTTGACGGGTGCTCGCCCTGCTGGTCAAGATCCAATTGATCATGAACTGAGGTCAACTTACGGAACGAATGAAACGTATTTAATGCACTGGCTTCTTGATGTAGACAACTGGTATGAATATGGGAATTTGCTCAACCCATCACATACAGCCGCGTATGTAAACACATTTCAGCGGGGTCCGCAAGAATCCGTATGGGAGGCCATCCCTCATCCATCACAAGATGATAAAACAGCCGGAAAGCCTAATGAAGGTTTCATGAGCTTGTTCACAAAAGAAAATCAAGCGCCAGCCGCCCAGTGGCGCTATACAAATGCGACGGATGCTGATGCGCGTGCAATACAGGCGATGTATTGGGCAAAGGAACTTGGCTATAATGGGTCAGTCTATCTTGATAAAGCGAAAAAGATGGGTGATTTCCTTCGTTACGGAATGTACGATAAATATTTTCAAACAATTGGAAGCGGCAAGCAAGGTAATCCGTATCCTGGAAATGGAAAAAGTGCATGTCATCACTTAATGGCATGGTACACCTCTTGGGGCGGGGGACTTGGAGAATATGCGAATTGGTCATGGCGTATCGGAGCGAGCCATTGTCATCAAGGGTATCAAAACCCAGTCGCTGCCTACGCTTTATCCTCAGATAAGGGAGGCTTAAAGCCATCGTCACCGACTGCTGCAAGTGATTGGGAAAAGACGTTAAAGAGACAGCTTGAATTTTACGTCTGGCTTCAATCAAAAGAGGGAGCGATTGCAGGAGGTGCTACCAACAGCTGGAATGGAGACTATAGCGCTTATCCAGCAGGAAGAAGCACATTTTATGATATGGCTTATGAAGATGCGCCTGTTTACCATGATCCTCCGTCCAATAATTGGTTTGGAATGCAAGCATGGCCGATTGAGCGTGTAGCAGAGCTTTATTATATCTTTGCAAAAGATGGCGACAAAACATCTGAAAATTTCCAAATGGCCAAATCTGTCATCACAAAATGGGTCAACTATTCACTAGATTATATTTTTATTGGCACTCGTCCTGTGTCGGATCAAGATGGGTATTTTTTAGATGGTCAGGGTCAAAGGATTCTAGGGGGGACAAATGTTGCTGTTGCTACGACGAGTGCACCTGGAGAGTTTTGGATTCCTGGGAATATAGAATGGAGCGGCCAGCCTGACACTTGGAGCGGGTTCCAATCTGCAACAGGTAATCCAAATTTAACGGCAGTTACAAAAGATCCTACTCAAGATACTGGTGTACTGGGCAGTCTAATCAAAGCACTCACATTCTTTGCTGCTGCAACACAGAAAGAGACAGGAAACTACACAGCACTTGGCATAAGAGCAAAAGAGACAGCGGCACAGCTCCTTGAGGTCGCTTGGAATTACAATGATGGTGTAGGGATTGTGACAGAGGAAGACAGAGAAGACTACCACCGTTTCTTTAAAAAAGAAGTGTACTTCCCAAATGGCTGGAACGGAACATTTGGTCAAGGAAATCAGATCCCTGGTTCCAGCACCATTCCTTCTGACCCGCAGCGAGGAGGTAACGGAGTGTATACGAGCTTTGCAGATCTTCGTCCGAAAATCAAGCAAGACCCAGCCTGGTCAGCACTGGAGAGTAAATATCAATCATCTTTTAATGAAGCAACAGGCAAATGGGAAAACGGAGCGCCAAGTTTCACCTACCACCGTTTCTGGTCGCAAGTTGATATGGCTACGGCTTATGCAGAATACCATCGTCTCATAAACGAATAGAACGTAGTACAGCTGCCGGCTTTTTTAGTCGGCGGTCTCCTCATGAGATAAATGAAGTGAAAGCAAAGGTGATGTCATCATGGTTAATAAGAAAGAATTTATGAATCATTCATCGAATGGCGGATCACAGGAACAAGAAAATCAAAGCTGGAGAAAAGAAGCAAATAATCGAATCTTACAACATAGACAAAGAGAGCTTGTCATAAACGTCATCAATAAGGAACAAAAGCCAGTTGCCGGAATAGAGGTAGAAATAAAACAAATCAGACATGAATTTGCATTTGGTTCAGCAATGAATGACCAAGTACTATTCAATCAAACGTATGCTGATTTTTTTGTTCAACATTTTAATTGGGCTGTGTTTGAAAATGAGGCAAAATGGTATGCAAATGAGCCTGAACGAGGGAAAATAACATACGAAAAAGCAGATGCCATGCTGAATTTTGCCAATAGACACCAAATTCCAGTGAGGGGGCACGCCTTATTTTGGGAGGTAGAGGATGCCAATCCAAACTGGCTGAAATCATTACCGAATCATGAAGTATATGAAGCCATGAAAAGGCGGCTTGAGCATGCAGGCAATCATTTCAAAGGGAAATTCCGTCATTGGGATGTAAACAACGAAATGATGCATGGTTCATTTTTTAAAGACCGGTTTGGGAAACAGATTTGGAAATGGATGTATGAAGAAACGAAAAAAATTGATCCTCAAGCCTTGTTGTTTGTCAATGATTATAATGTAATCTCATACGGCGAACATCACGCATATAAAGCACATATCAATGAACTTCGTCAGCTGGGGGCACCAGTTGAGGCTATTGGAGTTCAAGGTCACTTTGAAGATCGAGTGGATCCAGTCGTTGTAAAACAAAGACTAGATGTGCTTGCTGAGCTTGGTCTACCGATATGGGTGACAGAGTATGACTCTGTTCATCCGGATGCCAATAGACGAGCGGATAACTTAGAAGCTTTATATCGGGTTGCCTTTAGTCATCCAGCCGTAAAAGGTGTGCTGATGTGGGGATTTTGGGCGGGTGCTCATTGGAGAGGTGAGCACGCAGCCATCGTGAATCATGATTGGTCGTTAAATGAAGCGGGAAGGCGTTATGAAAAGCTACTACAGGAGTGGACGACACAAAGAGTGGAAAAAACAGATGTGAATGGCCAAGTGACATGTCCAGCGTTTCACGGGACGTATGAGGTTCGAATTGGTGAAGAAAGTAAAATGTTGCAGCAGCAGACGATTGAACTTGATTCAACTAAACAAACACCGCTTCAACTAGATATCATCGTATCAGTAGAATAAGAGATTGTGAGGAGGAGAATGGAATGAAAAAATGGGTTCAACGGGTGGCTTGTTTTATGCTGCTGATCACTTTATGGGCGGGTTGGTTCACTCTGACCGTAAAGGCCTCCTCCTATGTGCAAACATCTGGTACACATTTTGTATTGAACAACCACCCATTTTACTTTGCTGGCACAAATAATTATTATTTTCATTACAAATCAAAAAAGATGGTAGATGCTGTTTTTGACGATATGAAGGCAATGGATTTAAAGGTTATTCGTATTTGGGGATTTCACGATGGTACCCCTCAAGAAAACTCAGTCTTACAATCTCGTCCAGGTGTTTATGAAGAATCCGGTTTTCAAAAACTAGACTATGCGATTTATAAAGCAGGGCAGGAAGGAATCAAGCTGGTCATACCGCTCGTGAACAATTGGGATGACTTTGGCGGGATGAATCAATATGTGAAGTGGTTTCAGGCAGGATCACATGATCACTTTTATACAGATTCTCGGATTAAAACAGCTTACAAAAACTATGTGCGCTATGTATTAGAGAGAACCAATACGTACTCAGGTGTTCAATATAAAGATGATCCTGCTATTATGACATGGGAGCTCGCCAATGAGCCGCGCGCTCAGTCAGACCCTTCGGGAGATATACTAGTAAACTGGGCAGATGAAATGAGTGCATGGATCAAATCAATTGACTCGAATCACCTTGTTGCAGTAGGAGACGAAGGGTTCTTTCGCATGACAGGTCATGACGATTGGTTTTACAGTGGGGGAGAAGGTGTTGATTGGGATCGTTTGACTGCTCTCCCTCATATTGATTATGGAACCTATCATTTATACCCGGATCACTGGAATCAGTCTGCTGCATGGGGAGTGAAATGGATTAAAGATCATATCACCGGAGGAAACGCAATTGGCAAACCTGTTGTATTAGAAGAGTTTGGCTATCAAAATCAAGCAGCCCGTCCTGATGTATATGATAGCTGGCTGAAGACAATTGAACAGCTCGGAGGCGCAGGTAGCCAATTTTGGATTTTAACAAGCATTCAAGACGATGATTCCCTCTACCCGGATTATGACGGTTTTCGAGTTTTAAAGGAGAGCCAGGAGGCAGGAATCATTCGTGAACACGCCAAAAGAATGAATGAAAAGAACTGATGAAGAATGCCTGTTTATAAGGAACTTCATTTGCATAAAAAAATTGGATATGGTATAGTTTTTATGGAAATGCTAACGATTACCGAGACAAGAGTGGGGAAACCCGCTCTTTTGTATTGAACAGGCAATTTTTGTCTCGACATTATTCATCCGTTTTCTGCTCCCCCTGCTCACAATAAAGCAGGGTTTTTATGCAGAATGATTGATAAGAGCGTTTATCGAAAGCACAAGGAGGAAGAGAATGAGCAAAAAAGTAGTGGACATCGTAAGCGACATGGTACAGCCAATTTTAGATGGCTTACAGCTTGAACTCGTTGATGTTGAATTTGTCAAAGAGGGTCAAAACTGGTTCCTTCGCGTATTTATTGACTCTGACAAAGGCGTCGATATCGAGGAGTGTGCCAAAGTGAGCGAAGCCTTGAGCGAAAAGCTTGATGAGGCAGATCCAATTAGCCAAAACTACTTTCTTGAAGTGTCCTCTCCTGGAGCGGAGCGCCCATTAAAGAAAAAAGCTGATTTTGAAAAAGCACTTGGAAAAAATGTTTTCATGAAAACATACGAACCAATTGATGGTGAAAAGGCATTTGAAGGTGAGCTTACAAGCTTTGATGGTGAGATTGCAACAGTGACAGTGAAGATCAAGACAAGAAAGAAAGAGATCAATATTCCATACGAAAAAATTGCTAACGCAAGATTAGCAGTTTCGTTCAATTAACCTTTTCATTGATATAAGGGGGAACCATAAAAATGAGTAGTGAGTTGTTAGATGCCCTGACTGTTCTTGAGAAAGAGAAGGGCATTAGTAAAGAAATTATTATTGAAGCGATAGAAGCTGCACTCATTTCTGCATACAAGCGTAATTTTAACCAAGCACAAAATGTGCGTGTTGATTTAAACCGTGAAACGGGAACGATTCGCGTATTCGCAAGAAAAGATGTTGTAGATGAAGTGTATGATTCTCGTCTTGAAATCTCTGTAGATGATGCAGCAAATATCAACCCGAATTACATGGTTGGTGACGTGGTTGAAATTGAAGTCACACCAAAAGATTTCGGACGCATTGCAGCTCAGACAGCGAAACAAGTCGTGACGCAGCGAGTGAGAGAAGCAGAGCGAGGTGTGATTTACACTGAGTTTATCGATCGTGAGGAAGACATCATGACGGGAATCGTTCAGCGAATTGACAGTAAATTCATTTACGTGTCACTTGGCAAAATCGAAGCCCTTCTTCCGGTCAACGAACAAATGCCAAATGAGGACTACAAACCACATGACCGCATTAAAGTGTTCATTACGAAAGTAGAAAAAACAACAAAAGGACCACAAATTTATGTATCAAGAACACACCCAGGTCTTTTAAAGCGTTTATTTGAAATCGAAGTGCCAGAAATTTATGATGGTACTGTAGAGCTTAAATCTGTCGCTAGAGAAGCAGGGGACCGTTCTAAAATATCTGTTCGTACAGATGATCCTGATGTTGATCCAGTTGGTTCTTGTGTAGGACCTAAAGGTCAGCGTGTACAAGCAATTGTCAATGAGCTGAAAGGCGAAAAAATTGACATTGTTCATTGGTCTAATGACCCGGTTGAATTTGTTGCCAATGCGTTAAGTCCATCAAAAGTTCTTGATGTCATTGTAAATGAAGAAGATAAGGCGACAACTGTCATTGTCCCTGATTATCAGCTGTCATTAGCCATTGGCAAAAGAGGTCAAAATGCGCGTCTTGCAGCGAAACTAACGAGCTGGAAGATTGACATTAAAAGCGAAACAGATGCAAGAGAACTCGGTATTTTCCCAAGAACTGAAGACTCTGAATCTCTTTTCTTAGAGGCTGAACCAGTAGCTGAGGAATCTGACGAATAAGAGGTGATATAAAAGGTGAAAAGCCGAAAAAAAATCCCGCTTAGAAAATGCGTCGTGACGGGAGAAATGAAACCAAAGAAAGAACTGATTCGCGTTGTTCGTTCAAAAGAAGGTGAAGTGTCTGTTGACGCAACCGGAAAAATGAACGGGCGGGGCGCTTACCTTTCTCTCGATAAAGAAACCATTCTTGCGGCGAAGAACAAACGTAGTTTACAGCAGCAATTTCAGACACAGATTGACGAACACATTTTTGAAGAATTACTAGAACTAGCTGAAAAGGTGAAAAAACCTAATGACTGAATCTGAATGGTATCCTTTGCTTGGTCTAGCAAATCGAGCTCGTAAAGTCGTGTCAGGAGAAGATCTGGTGATCAAAGAAATTAGACATGCGCGTGCTAAGCTGGTTCTTCTTGCAGCAGATGCCTCATCCAACACAGAGAAAAAGGTATCTGACAAATGCAAATTTTACAATGTTCCGGTTAGAAAAGTTGAAGACCGTTCCGTTCTCGGACGTTCTATTGGGAAGGAAGCTCGCGTAGTTGTCGCTGTCACTGACCAAGGCTTCGCTAAGAAGCTCATAAGCTTGCTCGATTAATTTATTTGGGGGTGAACGAATGGCTAAAGTGAGAGTATATGAATACGCAAAAGCCATAGATGTTTCAAGTAAAGATATTATAGCAGCGCTTAAGGATATGAACGTGGAAGTGAACAACCACATGGCGACGCTTGAAGACGACACTGTGAAAAAGCTAGACGCTATCTATAAAAAAGCCAAAGCAAAAGAGACAGCTAACGAGAAACCCGCAGAACAAAAAAAACAATCATCTAACAAAAACAATGATAGAAAGAAGAATGACGTGCAGAATAATCAATTTAATAAAAACAAAAAAAACAACAACCAAAACAAAAACAAAAATAAACGTGGCGGCAACAACAAGGCGCAGCATCAGCAAGCAAGACCTGTGAAGCCGAAAAAAGAGCTTCCTGAAAAAATTGAATTTACAAATTCAATGACAGTCGGCCAGCTTGCTGACGAGCTTGGCAAAGAAACTGCTGAAATCATCAAAAAACTGATGATGCTTGGTGTCATGGCTACGATCAACCAAGAGCTCGACAAAGATACAGTTGAATTAATTGCTTCTGAATATGGTGTTCCAGTAGAAGAAGTGATCATTTTAGAAGAAACTGAACTTGAAAAGTATGAAGTTGAAGATAAAGAAGAAGATATGCAAGTACGCCCTCCAGTAGTAACGATCATGGGACACGTTGACCACGGGAAAACAACGCTTCTTGACAGCATTCGTAAAACGAAAGTTGTTGAAGGCGAAGCGGGTGGAATTACGCAGCATATTGGTGCATACCAAATTGAAGAAAACGGCAAGAAAATCACATTCCTTGATACACCAGGACACGCAGCTTTCACTACGATGCGAGCACGTGGTGCTGAAGTAACAGATACGACGATCTTGGTCGTTGCAGCAGATGACGGTGTCATGCCGCAAACGATTGAAGCGATCAACCACGCAAAAGCGGCAGAGGTGCCAATCATTGTGGCTGTCAATAAA
Source organism: Bacillus sp. iso_77 (assembly GCF_056173625.1). NCBI lineage: Bacteria > Bacillati > Bacillota > Bacilli > Caryophanales > Bacillaceae > Bacillus > Bacillus sp. iso_77. The sequence goes on from NZ_CM149683.1 coordinate 1,593,438, forward strand.
ATTGACAAACCAACAGCGAACCCAGACCGCGTGATGCAGGAATTAACTGAGCATGGTCTTGTACCTGAGGCTTGGGGCGGCGAAACCATTTTCGTTCCTTTATCTGCAAAAACAGGTGAAGGCATTGACGAATTGATCGAAATGATCCTTCTTGTCAGCGAAGTAGCAGAATTAAAAGCCAACCCAAATCGTGCGGCAAAAGGAACTGTGATCGAGGCTGAGCTTGATAAAGGAAGAGGTTCTGTTGCAACCCTTCTCGTTCAAACTGGTACACTTCAAGTAGGTGACCCAATCGTTGTCGGAAATACATTTGGCCGTGTACGTGCAATGGTCAATGACATCGGACGCCGCGTGAAAACTGCAGGACCATCTACACCTGTTGAAATCACTGGTTTAAATGATGTGCCGCATGCAGGGGATCAGTTCCTCGTATTCAAAGATGAAAAAACAGCTCGTCAAGTCGGTGAGGCGCGTGCGTCTAAACAACTTGATGAACAGCGTTCAGACAAAGCGAAATTATCTCTCGATGACCTATTTGAGCAAATCAAACAAGGTGATGTGAAAGATATCAACTTAATCGTAAAAGCAGACGTACAAGGTTCTGCTGAAGCACTGACGGCAGCTCTTCAAAAAATTGAAGTAGAAGGCGTCAAAGTGAAAATCATCCATACGGGTGTTGGAGCGATTACAGAATCTGATATCATTTTAGCAAGTGCTTCTAATGCGATTGTGATCGGATTTAACGTACGTCCTGATGGCAATGCGAAGAGCACAGCTGAAACAGAAAACGTAGATATTCGCTTACACCGCATCATCTACAAAGTCATCGATGAAATTGAAGCTGCGATGAAAGGGATGCTTGACCCTGAATATGAAGAAAAAGTCATCGGTCAAGTTGAAGTTCGTCAAACGTTCAAAGTATCAAAAATCGGTACAATTGCTGGTGGCTATGTCACTGAAGGTACCATTACTAGAGACAGTGGTATCCGCTTAATTCGTGATGGCGTCGTCATCTTTGAAGGCGAAGTCGACGTATTAAAACGATTCAAAGACGATGTGAAAGAAGTTTCACAAGGCTATGAATGTGGTATTACCATTAAGAAATACAATGATATCCGTGAAGGTGATGTCATGGAATCATTCGTTATGCAAGAAATCGAAAGAAAATGATCGGTTATACCGAGTGTGAGTGTATGATCTATGATGCATCCTCACTGAAGGAAAAACGTGCGGTTCTGCAGCGTATCATGACAAGAACGCGCCATAAATTCAATGTGACCATTGCTGAAATGGACTATCAGGATACATGGCAGCGTACTTCGATCGGAATCGCCGTTATTTCCTCCTCCCGGGTTCAAGTGGAAAAGGAACTTCAGCGTGTGTTAAGCTTTATTGATTCTTTTCCGGAAATTGAACGAACGATCACGAAAACTGAGTGGTTTTAACTAGAGGTGATAAGATCATGAGTATGAGAGCAACCCGTGTGGGTGAGCAAATGAAAAAAGAATTAGGCGACATCCTTGGCAGAAAGCTAAAAGATCCAAGAATCGGCTTTTTGACTGTAACGGATGTTGAAGTATCCGGTGATTTGCAAATTGCCAAAGTCTACATTTCTGTTCTTGGCGACGAGAAGAAAAGAGAGGAAACCTTAAAAGGCCTTGCAAAGGCGAAAGGGTATATCCGCTCTGAAATTGGCAATCGAATCAGACTTCGCAAAACACCAGAGCTTCACTTTGAATTCGATGAGTCTGTAGATTACGGTAACCGAATTGAAAGCCTGATTGCTGAACTAAACACAAAAGATCACGAATAAGACGTTGAAATAAGGATAGGCGATGATCGTCTGTCCTTTTTCATCGTTTATGAAAGGAGAGAACGCAGGTGCAAAACGGTGTTCTTTTATTACATAAAGAAAGAGGCATGACCTCTCACGACTGTGTGTTTAAAGTGAGAAAGATTTTACACACAAAAAAAGTGGGACATACAGGGACACTCGATCCAGAGGTTTCAGGTGTTCTGCCTATTTGTATTGGACGAGCGACAAAAATTGTGGAGTACTTAACAGATAAATCGAAAACGTATGATGCGGAAATCACCATTGGATTTTCTACAACGACAGAAGACCAAACAGGTGAAGTAGTAGAAGAAAAAAAGGTGCCGTTACCGATGTCAGAAGATGACATTGATGCTGCGTTGAAACAATTTGAAGGAACCATTGAACAGATCCCCCCCATGTTTTCTGCTGTCAAAATTGGCGGAAAAAAGCTCTATGAATATGCAAGGCAAGGCATTGAAATTGAACGTCCAAGCCGTGAAATTACCATTCATCGTATCGAGCGGACAACACCTGTCACATTTGAAAATGGAAAGGTATCCTTTAGATTCACCGTCCTGTGTTCAAAAGGCACATATGTGAGAACGTTAGCCGTCGATATTGGAAAAAAACTTGGGTTTCCAGCCCACATGTCTCACCTCATTCGCATAGGATCTGGTGACTTTACGTTAGATGAATGTATCACTCTTGATGAGTTGCGGGAGATCAGTGAGGAAGGAACGGTTGAGGAACATCTTGTGCCGATCGAGCGTGCGCTCAATCATTTGCCGAAATGGGAGATAAATGATACATTAGCAAGTAAAGTGGAAAACGGTGCAGTCCTACCTATGCCTGATGAATTTGCTCATTTTGCAGAGGAAGATCGTGTCGCTGTCTTTGCTCCTTCAGGCCGTTGTATGGCGATTTATATGAAGCACCCGACCAAACAGAACCTGATGAAGCCGGCGAAGATTTTATCACAGGACAAGCAATCTTAAAGAAAAGGTGACCATCTCGTGAAGACTATACATATTTCACACCCACATACATTGAATCAAAAGGATCAAGTCCCGTCTGTGATGGCTTTAGGGTATTTTGACGGTGTTCACCTCGGACACCAAAAAGTGATTGATGCAGCGAAAAACATTGCGGAAAAAGAGGGTTTAGCTCTAGCTGTTATGACTTTTCATCCGCATCCATCACATGTTCTCCAAAAAGCACGTGAACCAAAAGACTTAATCACACCGCTTGAGGATAAGATTGATTTTATCGAACAATTAGGTGCTGACTACTTATACATTGTGCAATTCAGCGAAAACTTTGCAGCACTGTCTCCTCAAGAGTTTGTCGATCAATATTTGGACGAACTGAATGTGAAGCATGCAGTCGCTGGTTTCGATTTTACCTTCGGCCGGTTTGGTGCAGGCACAATGGAAACGTTTGACGAATACGGGAAAGGGCGGATTGCTGCGACCATTGTACCTAAGCTTTCCAACCAAGACCGAAAAGTCAGCTCGACCCTTATACGTTCCGCATTGAAAAATGGAGACGTTGAATATGTGAGTGAGCTTTTAGGCAAACCATATCAGCTGCGAGGCATTGTCATTCATGGAGATAAACGAGGACGCACGATTGGCTTCCCAACCGCCAATGTTGGTTTATCTGCTGAATACATCATCCCGCCAACAGGCGTATATGCAGTGAGAGCGGAAGTGAAAGGCAAGGTGTATGACGGTGTTTGTAACGTTGGCTACAAACCAACATTTTATGAAAAACGTCCTGATCAGCCTGCGATTGAAGTGAACCTTTTTGATTTTAACGAAGAAATTTATGGTGAACCGATTAAATTACAGTGGTACAAACGGATTCGCAGTGAACAAAAATTTAACGGTATCCAAGAATTAACGGCTCAAATTAGTCAAGATAAAGAAGAAGCGATTCAGTTTTTTCAAGATCATCTTCATTAAACAAAAAAATCGCAGAAAAACCGCTCTATCATTTGCAAAATCGGCATATTTTTAGTATGATAATTCCTGTAGCTTTAAAACCACTTACTTGGCAGGCCGACTTCACCGACGGTTGCGAGGTAGATGGGGCTAACATGATTTGGAGGTGAAACAGGATGGCTATTACTCAAGAGCGTAAAACTCAATTAATTAATGAGTTCAAAACACACGAATCTGATACTGGATCTCCAGAAGTTCAGATCGCTGTCCTAACAGAATCAATTAACAACTTGAACGAGCATTTACGTACTCATAAGAAAGATCACCACTCACGTCGCGGTCTTTTGAAAATGGTAGGTAGACGTCGTAATCTTCTTACGTATCTACGTAATAAAGACGTAACTCGTTACCGTGAGTTAATTAACAAACTAGGCTTACGTCGATAATCGTAAAAAGCGGGAGGATTCCCGCTTTTTTATCGTATAATCACTAATATTTTATGGTTAAAATGTTGAAAGAATGGCAAAAACCCTTCTACATACAGCTTTCACATTGATATGTGAAAATCATTTTGTTCATAATAAGAAATAACCTAAAAACTTTACGACAAGAGAGGAGTTTATCTCAGAATGGGACAAGAGAAACAAGTCTTCACCATAGACTGGGCTGGACGTCAATTGACAGTTGAAACTGGCCAGCTTGCAAAGCAAGCAAACGGAGCGGTTCTCGTACGCTACGGAGATACGGCTGTGCTTAGCTCAGCAACAGCTTCTAAAGAACCAAAACCACTTGATTTTTTCCCGCTCACTGTAAACTACGAAGAAAGATTATATGCAGTTGGTAAAATTCCTGGTGGTTTCATTAAAAGAGAAGGCCGCCCAAGTGAAAAAGCAATCCTTGCGAGCCGCTTAATTGACAGACCGATCCGTCCACTATTTGCAGACGGATTTAGAAATGAAGTACAAGTCATTAGTATTGTCATGAGTGTGGATCAAGATTGTTCATCTGAAATGGCTGCAATGTTTGGCTCATCTTTAGCTTTATGTGTGTCTGACATTCCATTTGAGGGACCAATCGCTGGCGTGACAGTAGGACGAGTAGATGGAAAACTCATCATCAACCCAAATGTTGAGCAGCTTGAACAAAGCGATATCAACCTTGTTGTAGCTGGAACAAAAGATGCAATCAACATGGTAGAGGCTGGTGCTGATGAGGTACCAGAAGAAACAATGCTTGAAGCCATCATGTACGGCCATCAAGAGATCAAACGCTTAATCGAATTCCAAGAAGAAATTGTGAAAGCTGTCGGTAAAGAAAAAATCGATATTCCTTTATATGAAGTCGATCAAGCATTAGCAGAGGAAGTAAAACAACTTGCTGAAGCGGATCTACTGAAAGCGATTCAAGTACATGAGAAGCATGCTCGTGAAGATGCCATCAGTGCTGTGAAAAAAGCTGTCGTTCAAAAATTTGAAGAAGAAGAGCGTGACGAAGCAACGATTAAACAAGCGAAGGATGTCTTAAATAAGCTTGTGAAAAACGAAGTTCGCCGCCTTATTACTGAAGAGAAAGTACGTCCAGATGGACGCGGCGTCGATCAAATCCGTCCACTTTCTTCAGAAGTAGGACTTCTACCAAGAACGCACGGTTCAGGATTGTTTACAAGAGGCCAAACACAGGCACTCAGTATTTGTACATTAGGTGCACTTGGTGATGTACAGATTCTTGATGGTCTTGGTGTTGAAGAGTCTAAGCGATTCATGCACCATTATAACTTCCCGCAATTCAGTGTTGGTGAGACCGGCCCAATGCGTGGTCCAGGCCGTCGTGAGATTGGACATGGTGCGCTAGGCGAACGTGCATTAGAGCCAGTCATTCCATCTGAAAAAGATTTCCCTTATACGGTTCGCCTTGTATCTGAGGTGTTAGAATCAAACGGTTCTACTTCACAAGCAAGTATTTGTGCGAGCACACTTGCGATGATGGATGCAGGTGTTCCAATTAAAGCACCAGTTGCAGGGATTGCAATGGGACTTGTTAAATCTGGTGAATACTACACAGTGCTGACAGACATTCAAGGAATGGAAGATGCACTTGGAGATATGGACTTTAAAGTAGCAGGTACATCTAAAGGTGTAACAGCGCTTCAAATGGACATCAAAATCGATGGTCTATCAAAAGACATTTTAGAAGAAGCACTTCAACAAGCGAAAAAAGGAAGAATGGAAATTTTAGATAGCATGCTGTCAACGATTCCAGCTTCTAGAGGAGAATTGTCGCGTTATGCACCAAAAATCTTAACGATGACAATCAATCCAGATAAAATTCGCGATGTCATTGGACCAAGCGGTAAACAAATCAATAAAATCATTGAAGATACCGGTGTGAAAATTGATATTGAACAAGACGGTACAATCTTTATCTCTTCTACTGAAGAAGACATGAACCAAAAAGCGAAGAAAATCATTGAAGATCTTGTCAGAGAAGTTGAAGTTGGCCAACTTTACCTAGGTAAAGTAAAACGAATTGAAAAATTCGGTGCCTTCCTTGAAATCTTCAGCGGCAAAGATGGACTTGTTCATATTTCTGAGCTTGCACTTGAACGTGTTGGCAAAGTAGAAGATGTCGTGAAGATTGGTGACGAGCTACTCGTCAAAGTCACTGAGATCGATAAACAAGGCCGTGTAAACCTTTCTCGTAAAGCTGTTTTACGTGAAGAAAAGGAAAAAGAAGAAAAGCAGTCTTAATGAGAACAAATAAAATGTGTTAGAAGCCAGGTATCCGTGCCAGGCTTCTTTCTTTTCTTGCGCGTAACAATAGTTCTAGCTTGTTTCTCCCTATCATAATTTGTGGTAAAGGGGAGGGACAACCATTGAAAAAAACGATACCATTCTTTGTGTTTGTATTTTTACTGCTCGTGTCATATCAAACGATGAAGCAGCCGGCTGCTGTTACATATATGAATTCAATGAAAGAGCACGCCGAGGTAGCATCTGTTTCAAAAGATATTCTGTATCAAGAGATCGAATCGAAGTCTTCTGACTATGAAGAGAAGCCGCAAAATGCTAAGATTGATAAAGTGTGGAAAAAGATGCCTGGTTTAAATGGACAGACAGTCGATATCGATGCTTCTTACGAAAAAATGAAAAAACAGGGCTCTTTCGATGAAAAGCTGCTTGTTTTTAAAGAAACAGAACCATCTATCCATTTACATGAACTTGGTGCTGAACCTATCTATAAGGGACATCCAGACAAAAAGATGAATGCATTCCTGATCAATGTAGCTTGGGGCGACGAGCATTTAACAAAAATGTTGAATACACTAGAAAAGCATCAAGTGAAGGCAACCTTTTTCTTAGAAGGCAAATGGGTGAAAAACAGTCCAGACCTTGCTAAAAAAATCGTGGCAGATGGTCATGAAATTGGAAATCATTCATACAATCACCCGGATATGCGCACACTGACAAGAGAACGAGCATTAGAGCAGATGATTAAAACAAATCGCCAAATTGAAGAATCCCTTGGGAAAAAACCGATATGGTTTGCGCCTCCAAGTGGCAGCTTTAAAGAAGAAACAGTAAAGCTTGCGAAACAAGAAGGAATGGAAACCATTATGTGGACAGTAGACACGATCGACTGGCAAAAACCATCACCAGCTGTATTACAAAAACGAGTGCTTGGGAAAATTCACAATGGGGCGATGATATTAATGCATCCAACAGACGCAACAGCGAGAAGTCTTGACGCACTTATCACTCAAATCAAAGAAAGAGGATATGAATTAGGAACGGTTTCTGACCTCCTAAGTGAAAAAAGACATCCGTGATGCGATCTGTTTGTTGAATAGGAGGAGCAAAACTTGGTCAAAACGTATACATGCCAAAACGGAGTAAGAATTGTACTTGAAAACAATCCCACTGTAAGGTCTGTCGCAATTGGCGTCTGGATTGGAACAGGTTCTAGACATGAGACACCAGAAGTAAATGGGATCTCACACTTTTTAGAGCATATGTTCTTTAAAGGAACAAAGACGAGATCTGCACGTGATATCGCAGAATCCTTTGACCGCATTGGTGGTCAAGTGAATGCCTTTACGTCAAAAGAATATACTTGCTATTATGCAAAGGTACTTGATTCACATGCTGGGTATGCCCTCGATGTGTTGAGTGACATGTTTTTCAACTCTGCTTTTGACGAAGAAGAGCTGAAGAAAGAAAAAAATGTGGTCTATGAAGAAATTAAAATGTATGAAGATACTCCTGATGACATCGTTCATGATTTGTTAAGCAAAGCCATTTACGGTGATCATTCATTAGGTTATCCGATTTTAGGGACAGAGGAAACACTCTCTACTTTTAACGGTGATTCCCTTAGAAAATATATGGACGAATTCTATACGCCGGATCGCGTCGTCATCTCTGTAGCAGGGAACGTCGATGACACCTTCATTCGTGAGGTCGAAACATTATTTGGCTCGTATGAAGGAAAGGGGAAAAAGCAGCCTGTCGAAGCACCGCAATTCCACTATGACAAACTGACACGCAAAAAGGAAACAGAACAGGCGCATCTTTGCATGGGCTTTAACGGACTTCCTGCTGGAGATCAGGGCATCTATGACTTAATCGTCTTAAATAATGTTCTAGGCGGTAGCATGAGCAGCCGGTTGTTCCAAGACGTAAGAGAAGATAAAGGACTTGCGTATTCTGTATTCAGCTATCATAGTTCATTTGCAGATAACGGAATGCTGACGATCTATGGTGGAACTGGAGCGAAACAGCTGAATCTGCTATCTGAAACCATCTTACAAACATTAGACGTCTTAAAACGTGAGGGAATTACGCAGAAAGAACTTGAAAACTCTAAGGAGCAAATGAAAGGCAACCTCATGCTTAGTCTTGAAAGCACAAACAGCAAGATGAGCCGAAATGGTAAAAATGAATTACTCCTTGGCAAACATCGTACGCTTGATGAAATTATTGATGAAATCAATCGCGTCTCATTAGACGGCGTGAACAATTTATCGAAAAGAATCTTTACAGAAGATTATGCTCTCTCGCTTATTAGTCCAACGGGTGATGTACCTTCTGCTTAATCAAAAAAAGGCATGTCTTTTAAAAGAGATGCCTTTTTTTCATGTCTAAAGATTAATCAGCTAACTTGTTTTGCAGCTGATGAACAATTTTATTGATTGTCGAAAAGTGCTCGGTCAATAGTTCCTCATCTGCAAATTGAATATCAAAAACCTCTTCTAATTCCAAAATGAGTGAAACTGCTTTAATTGAATCGAGACCGTGATTTGTTAACTCTTCATCTGCACCAATAGAAATCTTGCTATCATCGTCCAAAGAACGCAGGACCAAATCCTTTACTTGACTTGATAGTGAAAGGGCATCCGTCGTTTCATTCATCTGCAACGCTCCTCTTTACAAATTTTCTATTCTTTACATAAATTAACTATATTAGAATGGAAAAACATTGTAAAGCAGTTTCGATATAAATAGGAATTGTTGATCATTCTCTTCAAATGAAAAATTTGGTAGAGTGAGAAGAAAAGAGACTGGGAAGGATGGATCAATCCATGAATAAAACAGACCTTGTGCAGCACATTCCCTTATTAAAAAAAGCGATCTCCATAAACCAGATTGATAAAGGCTATTCTCGAGATGAAAAATGGGTCGTGACGATGTCATCAGGTGAAAAGTATGTCCTTCGATTCACAGATCAAGACCAATATGACAAAATAAAGACGCAATTTGAGCTCCTTTCCCAATTAAGACGTCACGGTGTTCAGTGTGCTGATCCAGTGAAAATGGGTGTTCTAGATGAAACACAGCAAGTGTACTATATTTTATCGTTTGTAGAAGGTCAAGAAGCAAAAGAAATCATGAGTCAGTTAACAGAAGAACAGCAGTATGCGATCGGGGTAAGTGCAGGACGGGATTTACGAAACATGCATACATATCCAGCGCCATCACATATCGAACCTTGGGAAGAGCGTGTTGTGAAAAAGCATCATCGATATTTAACTGCTTATCGGGAAAGCGGTATCTCCATAGAAGGGGATGAAAAAGTTGCGCAGTTTATCGCACAGCACATCGATAAGGTGAAGGGAAGGCCTAACCAATTTCAGCACGATGACTTTCATTTAGGGAATATTATTATAAAGAATGATAAATATGCAGGCGTTATTGATTTTAATAATTTTGATTGGGGAGACCCCATTCATGATTTTTATAAAGTAGCTCTTTTCAGTAGAGAAACAAGTGAAGTCTTTGCGGCTGGTCAAATCAATGGGTATTTTGATGGTGAAATACCAGCTGATTTTTGGCAGCTTTACTCTGTATATGTCGCAATGAGCATCTTTTCATCGATTATGTGGGTCATTAAATTTGATCCAGGTCAAATGGATGAGATGATTGAAAGACTAGAAAATGTATTAAAAGATCACGATTATTTTCGTCAAATAGAACCTCATTGGTATACGCGTATCACTAGATAAAAGTGAAATATAGGACGATTAGGCGGTGATGGAAGTCGCTGCCTTTTCTGTTATAATGATACAAATTACACATTGTCATGAGTAGAAACATTTTATATAATCCTAACAAGGATCGAAAAAGTTGTAAAAAAATTCCGTTTTTTGTTGAAAAAGAGCAAAAGGCTGGTGATGGATTGAAACAAATCGACAAAGATTCAAAGCAGCTATGGCGTGTATATTTATGGACACTCTCATTTTTAAAGCCTTATACAGGTAAAGTGATTCTAGTCATTATGAGTGGATTCGTTATTACCTTGAGCGAACTCATTATACCTAAATTTATTCAATACTTTATTGAAACGATTTTGCCAGCAAAAGACTTTTCTAAAATGAATGGATTATTGTTAGGCCTGACTGGCTTGATAGCACTTGGTATTATACTGACAGCTGCACGAAATTTATGGCAAAGAAAATTAATCGAACAAGCCTCAAGAGATTCACAATTTGCTGCCTTCCAGCAAATCCGTCAACTCGGTTTCTCATACTACGAACAACATTCTGTTAGTGAAACACTCTCCTTTGTTAACACACAAACACGAGCTGTACAAGAAATTTACAGACGCTACTTCCCACAATTTATCAATCAGACACTATTTATCGCCATCTCACTATACTTTATGATACAAATTTCTATCTTACTCACTCTCATCATCATTCCAAGTTTTATTCTCTACTATATCTTTGGACCTTGGCTTGAAAAAAAGGCAACGATCTACGGAAGACAAAGTGCAGAAGGTTTTCGCACGTTGCAAACAAAATTATACGAAAGTCTTGCTTCAATGGAAGAGCTTAGAATTTTAGGTTATATGAATTGGGACATGGAGCGGATTCAAAAGCTGCATGAACAGGTCCGCCAAGATCATGAAAAAAATGTTTTTTTTGCTTACTTACGGGGAAGCAACCGCAGGCTCACTTATTATATTGGTGCTCTAGCTACATTTGCTCTCGGCATCTACCTTGTAAATAATGGCCAGCTGACGACAGGCGGTTTTGTGGCATATATACTATATTATTTTTCAGCAATGCATATGCTTACTTCTATTGTCACACTTCTAACAGAACAACGAATCTTAACCTTTCAAATTGAACCTTTATATCATTTTATGAAAAAAACACCCGATATTAGAGAGCCTCATCAGCCTATGCTGCTTGATCAAGTCGAAGGCGATATCGTGTTTCATGACGTTGATTTTCATTATCCCAATCATCCTCCTTTATTAAAGGGGATGAATCTACATATTCGGCGTGGTGAAAAAGTGGCGCTTGTCGGTACGAGCGGTGGAGGGAAAACATCGCTTCTTAAATTAATTGGACGCTTTTATGACCCCTCATCTGGGATGATTACACTTGATGGAGTTGATTTGCGCTGTTTATCTACTAGTCAAATAAGAGGTGCGATGGGGTTTGTTTTTCAAGAAACGTTTTTATTTAATATGAGTGTAAAGGACAATATTCGTTTTGGAGATACAAGTCTTTCAGATCAACAGATCATTGAAGCCGCTAAAAAAGCAGATTGCGACTCATTTATAAGAGAACTAGAAAACGGATACGACACCATACTTGGGGAAAGAGGATTAAAACTATCTGGTGGTCAAAAGCAAAAGATCGCCATTGCCCGGCTATTTGCTAAGAATCCAAGTGTTGTATTACTCGATGAAGCAACAGCATCTCTTGACAGTGTCAGCGAGCAAAAAGTCCAGCAGGCATTACATCAAACATTTAAGGAATCTACTGTCATTGCAGTCGCTCATCGTTTATCTACTGTAAGACATTTTGACAGAATTATTTTGATAGAAGACGGTCGTATGTTAGAAACTGGACATTTTAATGAATTGATGAGAAAAAAGGGACATTTTTATCAATTGGCGTCTGACCGCTCAGAAAAGGAGGCAGGTGTAACATGAGGAAAAATTGGCTGTTTCTTTTGATCACAAAGCAAAAATGGATGCTCATCCTCGCTCTTTTACTCGTTTTGATTGAAGCAGCAGCTAATTTAGCCATGATTGGGCTGCAAAAGTGGCTCATTGACGATGTCCTTTTGAATAGCGGAAATCAACATTTCCCCCATATCTTGATGCTGTTTGCCATCATTTTTCTTGTCTATGTTGTCATGTTTGTCGCCAGCCCATATGTGATGCACAAAAACTACCTTACCATCCACCATTCATTACAGAGAAAGATGTTAGATCAGCTTCAGCAAGTATCGATGAGATCATATAAAATTCATCCAGTCAGTTATTATCTACACAAGCTTAACCAAGATGTAAAGACAGTCGCTGTCACAGCTGCTTTACATATACCGAAGATTGTACAAACCATTTTTATGGCCGTTGTTTTATCGATCATTTTACTATCTGTGAGTCCTGTATTATTTTTCTTGCTTCTTTTTGCAAGTACATGTTATTTCATTGTCGGTAAAAAAATGGCGAAAACGGCAACAAACATCGCAAAAGAAGTGCAAGAGAGAAAGTCGATCTATTCGTGCATGTCGAAGAAGGAATTTCTTCTACAAGAGAAGTGGTTGCATTTGATCGACGTAAATGGGAAATCGGTTTGTATGAAAAGCTATTTAACAACATGATGGATCGTGTCATAAAAGAAGGTAAGTTTCAAAATAAGCTTCTATTTTTAACAGAACCATTGAAATGGTTTGGAATACTATCTGTGCTTGTGTTTGGCACATATCAAGTAGCAGCAGGAAACATGTCAATCGGCTTGTTTGTCGTCATTTACCAATATGCTTCTCAATTAATGAAAAGTTATCAGGAGTTATTCCAGTATGTATTTGAATTTTTCCAGCAGCGTGCATCTGTTCATCGAATTGCAGAAGTACTGCAAATAGAAAACGAAGAAAAAGGAACGAAGCGAATACATTCTGTGGAAGATGTGGTGTTTGAAGATGTTTGTTTTTCTTATGAACAAACATCTAAAGGGGCTTTAAACGACTTGAATCTTCATATTCAAAAAGGAAAAAAAGTGGCCATTGTTGGAGCGAGCGGCAGCGGGAAATCGACTATCTCAAAGCTGGCACTGGGACTTTATCAACCGGATAGCGGAAACATTTTAGTAAATGGCGTTGAACGATCAGAGATAGAGCCATCTCATTTCTTAAAACGGGTAGCCGTTGTCCCGCAAGAACCCTATTTCTTCCCAGACACCATACGCCTCAATCTCATCATGGGGTTAACTGATATTACTGAAGAACAACTTGAACAGGTTTGTGAGATTGCACAAATTCTTCCCTTCATTAAAGGACTTGAAAAAGGATTTGATACAGTCATTGGAGAGAGGGGAATCTCCTTGTCAGGGGGACAGCGCCAGCGTTTAGCTATCGCTAGAGCGCTTTTAAAACAGGCTGATTTTCTGATATTAGATGAGGCGACATCGGCCCTTGACCGGCAGACAGAAAGGCAGGTTCAAAAAGGGATAGACGATGCAAAAGGAGGAAGCACATTGCTTGTGATTGCACACAGATTATCGACCATACAAAATGCAGATATGATCTATGTACTTGAAGACGGTGCCGTTCAAAGCTGCGGTACTCATGAGGAGCTGATGGAAGCCTCCTCGCATTACCGCTCTTTATTTATGGCGCAGGTCATCACAGCGTCTTAGTCAGTTTGGTTTTGACCAAAGTAAAGAGTCGATCTAAGGTGCGGAAGTGGTCAGGGTGTAATTCTTCGTCTTCAAACGCAATGTGAAAGGTGTCCTCTAATGAAATAACAAAAGAGACAATTTGGACAGAATTTAATCCTAAAGCTTTTAAACTATCATCAAGGCCTGGCTGCTCAGTGAGCGACAACTTATTCATCACAAGTTGGACAATTTTTTCTTCAACTTCTGTTCGTGTCAGTTCATTCATGTCGTGGCTCCTTTCTAAAAGATTAATATATGTTATATTTTGGTGGATTAAGGAGAAAATTGCAATTGTTTTTATCAATCTATCATAAGGGGTGGCATTCATTGTCATATGTAAGCTATCAAAAAAATAATGTTCGTGTGGTATTAGGGGCAGATGAATCAGTTCAGAATTTAGTCATCAGTAAAGTACATCCCTATGTTGAGTGCAGCAAAATAACAGACAGACTTGAAGGAGACGTTTGGACGATTTTAACCAGCAAATATGCACAAGACATTCAAACAGAAGTGCCACTTGAAGAAGTCTTTTATCAAACCAAGATGGAACCTCGCTGCCGCTACCTGTATCACGGAGAGAAGAAAGTCGTTGTAATAGATGAACCAAAAGATGTCAGATGGACAGCACAACACGCACTGCGTTTAATAAGAGTATTGCTTCGCCTTTTGTGTTATCAGGATGGACTTGTCTATTTGCATGGCGGCATGATGGAGATGAATCAAAAAGGGATTGCACTAGTAGGCGGATCAAGAGCGGGCAAAACATCCACCATTTTATCCTTGTTATCCTTAACCGATGCAACGTACATCACAAACGATGATATAGGGATTTCATATACGAACAACGAGTACAAAGGAACTGGTTGGCCGAGATCTATGAGTATTCGGAAAGATTCTTTTGAAGCCATTGAAAAGCTTGGTACACCATATAGACTTCAAACATCGAGTCACCCATTTAATGAAGATGATAAGAACTATCATTTTGTCTATCCGGAGGAATTAGAAAAATGGTTTTCACGTGAAGTCAAAACAATGGGGAAAATTGATGTCATGGTGTTTCCTGAGTTTTTACCTCATGGGCAAACGGGCGCCACACTTTCGAAAATCAGTTCACATGAAGCAGCGGAACGTCTAAAGGAGCACGCAGTCATCAATCCTGGAAGACATAATGAGTTCCTCTTACCATATTTCACTTTACCGACACCCGAAGCGCTAGAACCATTTCTTGAACATCTAGCGGAAAAGATCCCTTGTTATTCATTAAAACAGGCATTTACTTCTTTAGAGAAAGGAACCTTTCTCATTCAAGAGCTTCTTGAACAATCCGATATGGTCGTGTAAGACGTTTTGGAGGTGAGTCATGGTTGAGCAGGAGTATAAATATTTGTTGTCACAAACAGATTTTCAACACATCTACAACATGTTAAGTCAAAATCATCAACCCACTTATTTAATGAACTTCAATTACTATTATGACACCTCAGATTTTTTATTAAAACGATATGGCTATACCGTACGGGTCCGTCAAACCAGCGGCAAACGAACACTTGAGATCAAATGTCCCAGTCAAACGTCTGGTTATAAAAGAGTAAGAGAAGAAAAGTCATTTCCTATTGAGGATCTACCGCAAAAACTAGATGTACAGAACATCGTAACGTCTTTACCTTTTACAATGACTGAACAGCCAGAGTTGTTAGGACTATTGGTTACTGAACGAACTACCTTTTATATCGAGACAGGCATCAAAGTGGATCTGGATCAAAGCAGTTATCTTGGCATCACAGATCATGAATTAGAAATTGAATATGACAGTGAAAAAGCATATGAGGCAGCTCAATGGTTTCATAGACTAACGGATGATTTGGACATACCAGTCAATCGAAAAGGGAAACGCTCTCGATTTATCACTAGATTTAAGTCACTATACGGGAAGGAGTAATCCACATGCGGGCTGTTTTGGATCAATCCACTCTCTCAAATGAAGAGAGGCTACTATTACTTGGCTCACGTATTCAATTAAATGAAAAAGAAGAAGAGTTGATGAGAGAGGTATTAAAAGACGGCATCGATGTACCTCAATTGATTGGACTTGCATCAAGACATAAGGTGCTTCAACTGATGACGCCTCATTTGATTCGCCTTGATGATGAAAAAAAAATCACGACAACTTATAAATTTTTACTTCATTATCATTATATCGGGAATCGTCAAAAAAATATGGAGAGATTCAAGGAATTAAAGCGTCTCTTACAAACATTTCGAAAAGCAAAGCTGAAAGCAGTCCCTCTTAAAGGAGCCATTTTAACGCCTCTTGTTTACAAAGATTATGGACTCCGAATGATGTCAGACATTGATTTCTTAATTCATCCAGATGATCGAAAAAGAGCTTCTTCATTGCTTAAGGAGGAAGGGTTTATCATCGGTAAATATGACTGGGCAACCGATCAAGAAATACCGATTTCTCGAGAAGAAGAAATGATGTGGAGAATGAATGCCGGGAATCTTTATTCACATATTAAACGGAGCGGAGAAGACTTTTTGAAGGTTCACCGTGTTGATTTTTCATACGATGTTGAGCTGAAAAAAAACTACGACGCGACAAATGCCTTGCTAGATGCTGCTAATGAAAAGTCATTTTTGCAAACGGATACTTATATGCTTGAACCTTTAGATTTTCTCATTCATCTTGCTTTCCATTTATACAAGGAAGCAACAAATGTGCAGTATGTCTATTTACATGCAGATCTCAATTTGATTAAGTTTTGCGATGTAAGGGAGTACGTCAAGTTTGCTGAAGAGCAAAACCAACTTGATTGGCATGCTTTGCAAGCAAGAGCGAAGGAATTAGGGGCCGAAAAAGCACTTTTTTACACGTTTACGTTTGTAGATTTATTGTATCAAACGAACTATATCGATCAATTGCAGCAGTTAGACATGAGTGACCAATCGTTCTTAGAAACCTATGGAGAAAATGATTTTGGTTCTTCGAAAATGTGGAAAAAATCTTTTGTTGAGCGTTTTTTCAGCTTGGATAATCGTGATGAGCTTGAAGAGGAGCCTGTCGTACAGCTGTTCCCTGAAAGGCAGTAGCAAAATGAAGAGGAGGATTCTATATGGAGATAAAAGCGCTTTTTGAAAAGCCAAAGAACGATTTTCCTTATGAAAAATCATTTGTGTTTGCAGGTATTCATTTTCACATTTTATCAACCGAATCGCTGGCAATTGAAGATATCGAACATTATATCCCGAAAGAACCAGACAGCCATGTGGGGGATATGCCTTCACAGATTGATATAAGGTTCATCATTGATCCTGAGCTTGAACAGTCCGTTCGTAATGCGTGCTTTCAAAAGGGTGAAACGATTACAGCAAAAAGGAAGTTTACTTACAAACGATTGAAATTAGACGATCAAGTATTGTTTGCCTCGCATGAAGGTGACGAGCCGCACAGTGTGGCGGTCTTTAAAGGGCGTTATGCTGTGATTGGAAAAAACAATAATGAATCTGCGATACGCTGTCCACTGCGAATCGTTCGAGAAATTGCCCTTAGAACATTAGAAAACCAAGGTGGATGCTTTACGCATGCAGCGGCTGTCTCTTTTGAAGATGGCCAAAAAGGAGCGCTCATTATTGGCGATAAAGGTGCCGGGAAGTCAACCACTATGTGGCAGTTTTTGCATCATGGAGGAGCAGATTTTATCACAAACGATCGTTCCATTTCAGTGCTTGAAGATCAGGAGCTTACTGTGTATGGATGGCCGATGTGCTTGGCGCTTGGAGTAGGAACCGTCCAAGCCACAACAAATATACAGGAACTGAAAAACAAAAAATTCAGCCGGTCTCAAGATAAAAGAATATGGGATGAAACCATATCAACAGAGGAAGAGGCAAAAGAAAAATGGGCGAGCGGCTGTAAGTTTGAAATTACACCAAAAGAAGCTGCTGACATGACAGGAACAACGATTCGGAGCTCTACGAAAGTAAATATGGTGATTTTCCCTTCACTCAAAATAGGATCAGGTGAGATCAGGCTTGTACCAGTAAAAAAAGATGATCAGAGAGCAAAAGATATCATGGTCGCCAATATAAGAGAACCAGAAGATCCTGACTATTTAAAAGGCTGGCTCGGCCTTCGGCATGTGTCAGATACCTTTCTGGAACAAAAGGCATCTGAGCTGATCCATCATTTATTCAATATGCCATGTTTTTATTTAGAGGGTGATCCGCGGTATCTGCAGGACGCGATTCCAGATTTATTAAACAAAAAAGTGAGTTCCATTTAAAGAGACGATTGTCTAAACATTCGTTTGAGCCGGTCTTCACGCTTTTTCATCTGTTCGTGATCTGCTGGCAGCATGATTTGAAAGAGCATGTCGGCAATCGGCCGTGCGAGCCTTTCGTCAGAGTTTAAGAGAATGCAAACACCTAATTTACGCTTTGGAATGAAGCCAATATAGGAGGTGAAGCCTTTAATTTCTCCGCTATGTTCAGCTAAGGTGAATCCGTTAAAAGGTCTCAAAAACCATGAAAGACCAACACCTCTAGTGAAATCTTCTTCAACCATAACGGGGCTTTGCATTTCTTTTAGCGAATGCTGATGAAGCAGACGGTTTCCGTCGTATTGAGCTTGAATGAATCGAATCAAATCGTCTGCTGTAGAGAATAGTCCGCTTGAACCGTCCTCCCAAGATGGTGTTTCAGCACTTGGATAAGATATGCCGGAAAGACCAGAGGAAGAAAGGGTATACCCTTTGGCTGTCGAAGCAGTTTCAATAAATCCAGTTTGCTGCAAATCGAGCGGTTCTAGTATGTGGGTATGCATTAATTCTCTAAATGGCTGTTGACTCACTTTTTCTAGTACTTTACTTAAGATTGAATAGCCAAGACTGGAATAATTGATGATAGACCAAGGCGGTGTAAAAATAGTCAGTATTTCCATGCACTGAGCTAATGTCATATCTCGCAGATGAGTTGCTTTATCGAGTATTTTGGGCAGGCCTGAGATATGAGAGGCAATCATTCGGAAAGTGAGTGGAATTGGTTCAGATATGTGACTTTTTATGAAAGATAGTAAAGGTTCGTAAGTATGAATAGGCTCATCGAGTTGAATCAATCCTTCCTCTCGTATTTTCATCATGACCATTGCAGTAAAAGGCTTAGTCACAGAACCAATTCGAAAGGTTGTGTCTTTTGTAACAGGGGTGCCGCTTTCAATATCAGCTAGGCCCTCATGCCACGACCAAATGTGCTTATCTTCATGAGAAATACAAATAGAGCAGCCAGGAATTTGATGTTGATTCAATAACTTCTTAATATCAGTGGTTGTATCTTGCAAGCGTTGTAGGATCGATTCATTGATCAAAATAGACACCTCTTTCATACAGAATATATATATATTACCAAATGTTTCATGTTGTTTTAAGGTAAAGGATCAATATTTTTATATTTTAAAAGAGAGCGGGCGATTGATAATGAAAACAATTCAAAAAACCATTCTTGATATTTTAAAAGGCGATGGCCAGGATATCGAACAAATTCCATATGAGCTTGTAGAACGTAAAGGAGTAGGGCATCCAGATACGATGTGTGACGCCATCGCAGAAAGAGCTTCTCAATATTATTCTCAATATTGCATGGAGCATTTCGGCAGAGTAGCACACCACTGGTTTGACAAAGTGATGCTTCTTGGTGGAGATGCTGATGTAACGTATGGGAAAGGAACAATGGTCAAACCTTATCAAGTTGTGTTTGCTGGAAAAGGGGCATACGCATACGGTGATGAGCCGATTCCTCTTAAAAAGATTCTTTTCGATGCAGCCAAAGATGTGTTATCAGAGGTGACGACCGGATTTGATGCTGACGAACATCTCGTCATTGACTGCCGTATTGTTGATCATCAAGGGGCAGGCCGTAAAAATTCAAGATATCGTCCGATGGTTGAAACAGACATGATCGAGATCGGGAATCCAAAGCTTGTTTCAAATGACTGTAATTTACTGCATGCTCATGCCCCGTTAAGCCGTCTTGAGAAACTCGTTCTCTATACAGAGCGTTATGTGAATGGACCAGAATTTAAAAAGGTGAACCCAGATACCGGCTGGGATGTGAAAATATTTGGAAGCAGACGTCATGAAGATTTCAAACTCATAGTAAACATGCCTTTTCTAGCAAAAGATATTCATAGTCTTGAGGAATATTTTGCCCGTAAAAAAGAGTGTCAGGATCAAATTGCTCGCTATATTCATGAAACGTTAGGACTTACCCCTGATCTTATGCTGAACGCAACAGATCGCAATGGTCGCCCGTACTTAACAGCACTTGGTTCTGTAGCAGATACAGGCGATGTAGGTGTTGTTGGAAGAGGAAATCGATTAAATGGACTGATCACCCCAATGCGGTCTATGAGTATTGAAGCGCCGGCTGGTAAAAACCCGCTTGATCATACAGGGAAATTGTATGGAGTGCTCGCACAACGATTGGCGGATCAAATTTTTGAGACCATTCAAAAGCCAACAGAAGTGCATATCTTTACTTCAAAAGAAGCACCGCTCCACAACCCTGATGAAATTGCCGTCCGTATTGAACAGTGGGATGGAAATGAAGTGGATAGAAAGAGAATTGAAGACATTGTCATGAATGCGGTTCATTCGATGGGCGATGTGACAAAAGATTTAATTTTTAAAGGCGTGACAATGTGGTAATTAGGATGAAAGAAAAAGTCATTGATGCCGTTCATGCATGTATTCATACAAAAGAACCCATGGCAGTGACCATTCATCCATATGAAATTGAAAAACACCAACAATTGAATCAACATCATCTTCTATTGATGCTAAAGCCTGAATTAACCAGTATCCACAAAGGTGTACAGCTTGATCGAATACTAGATGAACTTTTCCTACGCTTAGATAATCATGATATAGAAATAGGAGCCGTGCGCGTTATATCATCCTTATATTTGAAAGAAAAGAAAATAATAGAAAAACAATATGGGATGCTGAACAAAATCTCTAAAAACGGTCTGAGTGAATTGTCAGATACGGCAAAAAAGATGCTGTTCTTTAAATATCCAGAGTTTAAACAGAAGGAACATTTCATATATGGAGGCCATCAATTTTTACAAAAGTACGAAGAGCTTACGCCATATGGTTTAGAGCTTCTTACACGGAACATGAAGGTGGACAAGCTAGGTGCGGGCACATACGCCATAAAGGCCGAGGTGGATGGAGAACAGATGCTTCTGCTCAATTCATTCCACCCTTGTCAAATTGAGTGGTTCACTGCACCTGCAAAGTCTATTATCGTCATGGAATGTTTTTCAAAGAAGCCCATGAGGATGTTAAGAGAAGACTTTATCGGTGCAACGGACCCTAAAGAGGCAAAAGCAGGTTCTTTTAAACACATGCTGCTGTCGGAGCAAAAACAGTTTGGTTTAACGAACGTGTGTACTCGATTTAATGGCATTCACCTGTCACCAGGACCTGTAGAAGCAATGGCGGGAATGATTCACTATTTTCGTACACCTGAAACAAGGCTGACTCCCGCACATACACTTTTTGGCCAGTTGTTAAAGAAAAATGGCTTTTCGGAGGAATCACTAGATCTGTTATGTGAAGATGTGTCCATTCATTCAAGCGAAGTACCAGTATTTGAATTAACTGAAAACCTCAATTGGGATGAATCATTAGATCTGTTAACAAAAGTGAGAAACGACATTCAAAAGCATGAACGTGTTCTGTAACAGGGGGGAACCACTTGAATAATGAAGGAGCTAGCCAGCGAATATGGATTGTTGGTCCACCTGGATCTGGAAAAACGACCCTTGCCCATCACTTGAAACAGGAATTCATGTTACCTCACTATGAGCTCGATGCCCTATTTTGGCAAGCGAACTGGAAAAAAACAGATCGGAAGTTGTTTATCGATAACGTCCATGAAGTTGTTAAACAAAAGAAATGGGTGATTGATGGTCAATATTCATCTGTTCACCATATCTTGACTGAATATGCTGATACGATCATATGGCTTGATGTGAAGAGAAGGAAGACATTCCCCCGTCTCATGAAAAGGACGTTCAAGCGGCTCATGACAAGGGAAAAACTTTGGAATGGAAATAAGGAGCGAATAGGTAATGCGCTCCAATTTTTCTCATATGCCTTTCATGTGTATCCAGAGGTGCTCCATCAAAACGAGAAGCTTTTTCATAAATTAAAAAAAGAATCACGTGTGAAATGCCTGCGCATAGACAAGCAGGAAGCAGCAGATCTGGTACTTAGGAAAATCAAAAACCTTTAGAAAAAGGGGTGAGGACATGATGAAATCTGATGATGCTGATAATGTCCTGAAATATTGGTTTTCGGAACAGCCAATCCGCTTAACACCTTTAAACGGAAGAAGCCCTAATGAAGGCTGGCTTGTAGAGGATGCTAAAAACCGCTTTGTCTTAAAAAAATGTGCGAGAAATCATGATGCAAAGTGGCTTCAATATTTAGAAGATTTAACAGATGCTTTGCTTGATCATGGTTTCCCGATTCAACCAATGATAGAGGCAGAGAACGGTCGTAAAACCATTTTATTCAAAGAACATTTTTGGCAGTTGCGGCCCTATTTTGAAGGAAGGCCATATGAAATGGGAAATCGTTCAGATGAACAAGAAGCCATTCGGGTATTAAGACAACTTCATTCATTAAAGAACTTACCGAAAGGGCCTGTGAACCCAAACTGTGAATTGAAAAACTGGATAACTTCACCGGACGAAACACTGGATAAGACGGCAAGTGTATTAAAGAAAGTCGTTTCTTCTAAAAAGGCTGCTTCTTTGCTTAAAGTGTATGAACAGGAGCTGATGAATGTACTCACGCTGCTAAATCCTAGTCTGTATGAGGCATTACCACATGCTGTCACACATGGTGATTTTCATTCTGGCAACCTGCTCATCCGTCATAAGAAGCTCGCCATGGTTCTTGATTTTGATACAGCAGGTTATAGACCACGAATTTATGATGCAGCCATATCTGCTTTTTTGTTAACGAGAATCAAGCGGGGAACATTTCAACTAGACATTGTGAAAACGATTCAATTTTTAAAGGCATATGCCAATGACTTATCTGAAAACGAGTGGCGTTCTATATCTGGTTTTATCAGACTTTTATATATTCCGACAGGGCGGTATTTAACACTTCTGCATACTTACACACCTCACTTATTGAACTGGTATATTGATTGGTCCTTGGAAGCACTAGAATCTGCATCAAGCCAGCTGAAAGAAGAATGGTATCTCCAAAAGGAGATGAGGATTTGAAGGTTGCTGTTGTCACTGGTGGAAATAGAGGCATTGGAAAAGAAGTGTGCAGACAGCTTGCGCAAGATGGCATGCTTGTCATTTTAACAGCACGGCAGATTGAAAATGCTGAATTAGCTGCTTCTGATATAAATGAGCAGGTTGTGCCATACCAGCTGGATGTGACAAACGAAGAGTCGGTTGAACGTCTGTCGGCTTTTATAAAGGATTCGTACGGAAGAGTGGATGTGCTGATTAATAATGCGGGAGTCTTTCTTGACAACATAATGGATGACGCCTTTCCATCTTTTTTAGATCTTCCTGTATCGACACTTCAAGAAACGATGAATGTCAATGTGTATGGCGCAGCCAGAATGACCAAGGCGGTTTTCCCTTACATGAAAGAGGCTGGATATGGACGAATCGTCAATGTATCTAGCGGCATGGGAAGGCTCTCCGCCATCTCCGCTTCAAACGATGTTAGGCGTGACGGAAAAAGCGGTCCTTACTACAGGATGTCAAAAGCGGCTTTGCACGTTCTGACAAAAGTCACGGCTTTAGAGGGGGCGCCATTTTCTATTCTTGCGAATGCGGTTTGTCCTGGCTGGGTACAAACGGACATGGGGACATCAGAGGCTGTTAAAACTGTTCAGGAAGGGGCATCAGGAATCGTATGGGCGGCACAGCTCCCCCGAGATGGACCAACAGGAGAGCTACTAAGAGACGGTAAAAGACTTCAGTGGTAAGAGGAGGCAGCTACATGCGAGGGATGAAAGAAAAGACAGTGATTGTGACAGGCGGGGCGCAGGGGATTGGATATGCGGTCGCAGAACGAGCAGCACAAGAAGGTGCGCAAGTCGTCATTGCTGATCACCATGTAGATTACGGATTAGCAGCAGAAAAAAGGCTCAAAGAAATTGGATATGATGTGTTGTTTATAGAAGCTGATATTGCTGATGAGGCAGCCATTGTCTCAATGGTAGAAAGAACAGTCGATCATTTTGGGAAAATTGACATGCTTGTGAATTGTGCAGCCGTTTTTATCATGCGTGGCCTTGAAGCTACTGTTGAAGAATGGCGGCGCATCATGGACTTAAATATTATGGGGCAAGCCCTATGCGTCAAACACACGTCACCTTACATGGAAAAAATAGGAAAAGGATCCATTGTAAATATTGCCTCCATTTCAGGTCATATTGCCCAGCCGAAATATTTAACATACAACGCAACAAAAGCAGCCGTTGTGAATATGACGCGATGCATGGCAATGGATTTGGCGGATGCAGGTATTCGTGTGAATGCAGTGAATCCCGGTACGGTGTGGAACAAAAATAACGAACGATTTCACTTGGAAGAACTTGGGTTGACAAGAGAGCAAGCAAATCAGCACCCTGATATTGGAGGGATGCACATGTTAAAACGAACAGCTGATCCAGAAGAGATCGCATCTGCTGTCATCTTTCTTCTCTCTGATGAAGCGAGTTTTATCACAGGAGAAAATCTAATGGTTGACGGCGGCTATACTGCCATGTAGAGGAGTAAACATTTTGATGAAATTTGATCTGCACACACATCATCAGCGCTGTGGTCATGCGGAGGGAAACATCAGAGAATATATCGATGAGGCTGTTAAACTAGGTCTAGAATGTATCGGAATATCGGATCATTCCCCGTTTTTTGGTGAAGAGGCCGATCATTTTAAACCATGGGTAGCGATGGCAAAGAGTGAATTTCAATCATATGTAGAGGAAGTCCTGCAATTGAAAAAGGAATATGAGGGGAAAATTCACGTGCTATTAGGTGTTGAATCTGATTATTTTCCAGAACACGAAGCCCTCTACCGAGACGTGTATCGACATTATCCATTTGATTATATCATTGGCTCGGTTCATGTCAGTAATGGATACGATCTATTCAACCGGAAACGCTGGGAACGAATCACAGAGCAACAAGCCATCATTGAAAAAGAGACGTATTACCAGTTGATTAAGATGTCTGCTGAGAGTCAAATGTTCGACGTTTTAGGGCATATTGACGCCTTAAAAGGTTTTTATCCAGAAATTGCTCATCTCAAAACAGAAGCTGTCGATGATGCACTAAAAGTCATTGCGGAGAGTGGTTCTGTGATTGAAGTGAATACCTCTGGCAAAACAAAAGACTGCGGAGGCTGGTATCCATCAATGGATCTATTAGAGCGAGCCAAATTTTATGGTGTGGATGTCACGTTTGGCTCAGATGCTCATCAGCCCGCCCGCGTGGCAGATGATTGGCTGAAAGTGAAACAAAC
Organism: Bacillus sp. iso_77; assembly: GCF_056173625.1. Lineage (NCBI taxonomy): Bacteria > Bacillati > Bacillota > Bacilli > Caryophanales > Bacillaceae > Bacillus > Bacillus sp. iso_77. The sequence continues at coordinate 1,618,938 of NZ_CM149683.1, forward strand.
GCTGAAGGAATTAGGTTACCAGGAATGGTGTATTTTTCAATCTCGTCAAAAGCGAAAATTGGCTCTATAAATTCATAAAAAAGGGGTTATGAAAATGACAAAAGTTCGTGTAGCAATTGCAGGAGTAGGATCATGTGCGTCAAGTATCGTTCAATTTGTTGAGCTGGCTAAGGAAAAGAAAGATACGCTCTCTGGTGTTATGCATGACGTGATTGGAGGCTATCAGTTATCTGATGTCGAATTTGTTGCAGCTTTTGAAGTAGATCAAAATAAAGTCGGAAAAGACTTATCAGAGGCCATTTTTACTAAACCAACAGCTGCAGTGAAACATATCGATGTTCCGTTTTTCCAAGTAACCGTCGAAGCAGGTCCGTTATGTGATGGACTTGAAGGAGATTTGTCCAACTGCATTCAACCACATGAACATTCACTGAATATGAAAACACATGATGTGACGCAAAGGTTAAAAGATGTTCAGGCAGATGTACTCGTCTGCTTCTTACCAACAGGTTCGTTTGAAGCAGTTCGTGTGTACGCAGAGGCGTGTGCACACGCTCAAACAGCCTTTATTAATGCGACACCTGAACCGGTGGCAAATGATCCTGAGTTTGTCAAAATGTTTGAAGAGTCGGATACCCCGCTCCTTGGAGACGATTTAAGAAGTCACTTAGGTGCAACCACACTGCATACAGCCTTAATTGAACTTTTAAAATCCCGCGGGATTGATATCACCAATACGTACCAACTAAATGTTGGAGGCAATACGGACTTTTTAAACCTAGCCAACCCTATGAGATCAACGAGTAAGCAAAAATCGAAGAGAAAAGCATTGTTCGCTTCAGGTATTGATGCCAGTGAAGTGGCAGCAGGTCCAAATGGTTATGTCAGCTATTTAGGGGATCATAAGGTCTGCTTCTTGCGATTAGAAGGGAATTCGGTTTTAGATTCTGACATTTCACTTGAAATTCGTTTACAAGTAGAAGATAGTCCGAATTCAGCTGGTGTCATTGCGAATGCGATGCGTGTTGCAAAAGCAGCTAAAGATATGAATCATAGCGGTGTCATACATGACGTCTGCCCATTCTTATTTAAGAGTCCACCAATTGGACAAGTCGATTCAGAATCATTACGTTTGTTCAATGAATATGTGGCAAATGCTGAGCTGAAAAAGGTGTAACCAGTGGAAGCGGAACTCAATCTTCGCAAGATAAAATTTGCCGCTTTTGACTTGGATGGAACATTAATTGATGACAGAGGCGAGCTTATTGGTGATGTCCATGGCGCAGTGAACATGCTGCGCCAAAGAGGCATTATACCCATTATTGTGACAGGAAGAACCTATGATTCTTTCTTCTCTCTGGATTTAGATCGATCTCTACTCGCCTTATTTCATCATGATGTTTTGCTGAATGATGGGAATGTCATTTGTCATCATGAAAAGAAAACATTTGAGGTGAAGCAGTATGTAGATGCAGCTTTATGCCAACAGATCATCACATCACTTGATGGAAAAGCTGAATTTGTCATGGAATCTCATGGAAAGCACGTGGCATCAAGTAAAAGCGCTAAGTTGAAATACTGCATGCTATATAGCTTTCCACGAGAAAAAATAGAGGTTGGTCACAAGAAAGAATTCAACTTTGAGCGTGTCACAAAACTATTTATTTTACCAAAAGAAAAAGTGGATCTTGCTCGACAATTAAAAAATTGTCATTGCGACGTAGCAGATGCCCAGTTTTTAAATGCTCAAGTCATATCTCCAAAAGGGATTTGTAAGGCAGACATGCTTGAGCACCATTTATTCGATTGTTTTGGAGAAAGAGATTTAGATCGTGTGATTGCCTTTGGAAATGGTCATAATGACAGGCTGATGCTGAAGAAGGCCAAGTGGGGGCTAGCCGTTCAAGATAGTCATCCGTCGGCGATTGAGTTAAGTGATGTTCATTTACAGGAGCCTATTTCTGATTATCTATTTAAAGTTTTACAATCATTTGAAACGCCGCACGTTATCAATGAAAAGGGAGGTATTTAGTTGAGGACCCTTCAACTGCCTTTACCAGAAGCATTAGAAGAGACAATGATATCGGATTTTATGGAAAGAGTTTCATTTTTATCTGCTCATATTGTGCACGTGGCTCTTAACGAAGAGGAATCTATGATTGAAGTAACCGTAGATAAAATGGGAGACAAAGAGGCAATATCAACTGCGTTTTCGAATCTATCGTCAAATATCGCACAGCTGCGGAGATTTCGTGAAAAAGAAATAAAATCAAATATTCATTTATCTAGTGAGCCTGTTCATTCGAAACTAAGCGAGGAAGATCAGAAAAGAACTTTCTATGATGAAGTTGAATTGGAACTTTCAAACTACTTTGATCAATTATTTTTAAATATAGGGATTTCACTTGGAGCGAAAGTAAGGCGATACCCTTCGACGATCAGTAAAGATTTAATGGAAAAATGTAAGTATCATACGAATTTTCCACAAAATATTTATTCTGTTTTTGAGATCCCTCATGATTATCAAATCATTGATGATATTCGAGAAAAGCATCATGGTTTTCAGCCTGAACACTTCCAGCAGGCAGGCCGTTTTTTACAGCCGTGTATTTGTTATCACTGCTATGAGGAATGGGAAGGGAAGACGTATACAGACAATCAAATGATGACAGCAACGGGGCAATGTTTTAGACATGAAATCTCTTGGAAAGTGGACCCTCTCAGGAAAATAGAATTTAGTATGCGCGAAATTGTCTTTATTGGTCATCAAGAATTTATCAATGAAACGAGAAAAACACTCCTTGAGAACACATGGGAATGCTTTCATCAACTTGGTCTAAGTGGAAAGGTCACGACCGCAAATGACCCTTTTTTCTTTTATGATGATATGGATAAAGCGAATTATCAATTAATGGCTAATAGCAAATATGAATTAGTCGCTGTGACAGAAAAGAAAGACGTTTCAATCGCTTCTTTTAACGACTGTGGAGAGATGCTTTGTGAAAGGTTCCATATTAGCGGAGAAGATGGTCTGCCGCTTTATTCAGGTTGTGCGGCATTTGGGATCGATCGTTGGGTTCAAGTGTTTTTACAAACATACGGTCGAAATCGAAAGGATTGGCCGAAAGACATGCTTCATTTAAAGGAGGAGCGCTATGCTGCAAAGTAATCTGACTCAAGAAGAACATACAGCTCTCACTTTATCCACTCCTTTTTTAAAAGCGAGTCAAATTGAAGAGATGCAGGAGCTTTTGTATAAGCAGCAAGACTGGAATGTCATTCTCGGAATGCTGCATGTTCATCGGACAGCAGGAATTGCGTGGAAGAATATTAAACGTTATGCCATTCATTTAAGAAAAGAGTTTAAAGCGACTTATTTTTTAAAGTCATTAGAGATTATGTATAAGGGTCAACTAGAAACGGCTCGAGACAATATCAAGTTAAATGATCAGTTATTTCAAGCACTTGATCAAAAAGGAATTGAATATGCCATTGTAAAAGGAAGTGTGATTGGCCAGTGGGCATACGGTGATGTTGGTCTTCGCTTGTTTGGAGACAACGATCTCTTTATCTCACAAGATCAGCTGCAAGAAACTGGACACGTATTAAACGAATTAGGCTATATTCAAGGTTCTTGGAACTATGAAACGGAGAAAGTCACACCTGCCAAACGCAAAGACATCCTTTACCTCATCATGAACTCACATCAAACCTACACCTATATGAAACCTACACCAGATTGCCGCTTTATTGATTGTCATAAAATTGATGTTCAGTTTTCAGTTGACCTCATGACAGGAAACCGAACGGATTCAATCGTCAAAGAAATGCTGTCTAGACGAATTCAAACGTCTGTTGACGAACACCTTGTATGGTCTTTAAAAGAAGAGGATATGCTTCTTTTCCTATGTATTCATTTTTATAAAGAAGCGATTTATTTAAATGAAGTGGAGTCAATGAAAGATTTACTGCTTTATAAACTGCTAGATATATATGGCATGTTTATGAAGGAAGACCTACTCGATGTGGATTTGTTTGTCCGCCAGACGAAAGCGTATGGCTTTGAAAAGATGGTCTATTTTGCTTTTCATTATGTGAATGAGGTCTTTCCTCAAACGATTCCTGAACTTGTCATGGATGCACTTCAGCCTGAATCGCTTACTTATTTATCCGAAGTGCTGGATGCAAATGATGTCGTTCATACTTGGAATCAACCAATTCGTAAACGATTCTTTCATATTAATCGATCTTTAGATATTAACAAGCATTCTGTGCATAAGGAGTAGTGTCATGAAAGATCCGGCCTCGCTATTTGATTTTAAGGGAAGAAATGACGTGATATGGTATGGAAATATGAATCAAGAACAAAGCTGGGATCAAACAAGAGCTTTACCAGTCATGACAGACCATGTTCAAAATGATCTGGTTCTTCAGCAAGAACAACAACTGCTTTTGATTGCATCTAAAGAGCATCATGTCATCTTGCATCATCAGCCTGATAAAGCTTTTTTAGCCTATTTGGAAAATCAAGGTGTCCAGCTTCCGCATATGACTCAACTAGACCAAGCATTTAAATTAAATGGACTGATTGTACCGTATCTTTTAGATGAATCCCTTGAAAAAGAAGCATTGATTGAAAAAAGAACGATATACGGCTCAAATGCTACACTCGTAAAGCGGTTCAATCATAAGATTTCTACTAGAAGATGGGCAGAAGAACATCTGTTTAACGTCACGTGCGGCGCTATCTGTCATCATGCTGACGAATTAAAACAGACGTATGAAGAATTAAAGGCGAAGAATTTCTCCAAAATGGTTCTGAAAATACCTTATGGATCATCTGGGAAGGGGCTGCGTATTTTAAAAAATGACCGAGAATTTATGCAGCTGCTGACCTTTATTGAAAGAAGGAATATCGAAACGGATTTGCTCTTAGAGGGATGGCATCCGATTAAACGGTCCTTAAATGCCCAATTGCTCATTCAAGAGGAGGGGTCACACTTACTCTCCATTACAGAGCAGAAAATTAATGAGGACGGCATTTACTTAGGGACAGATTTTGCGCCTGTGTATGAATTGGACAAAAAACGTGAATACGAAGCAAGCATGCATCGAATCATAGAGCTTCTTTATGATGAAGGGTATCGTGGTGTGGTTGGTGTCGATTCAATTATTGATGAAAATGAACAGCTCATACCGATCATCGAAATAAATGCCCGGTTCACACAGGTCACTTATTTACTCCCACTGATTTGTCGTTTTTTTTCAACCTACGAATATATCGAAAGCCGCTTTAAAAGATTCTCATGCCGCGCTGACCTGCCATTTGAAGATGTCTTAACGGAGGTAACAGAAGCACTTAATCCGGGAGAAGATGGCGGGTTCTTTATTTATACTTTTGGTAAGACGAGATCTGATGATATGTGGCACTATCGATTGTTTATCTTGTTTTACCATATGAAGAAGGACAAGCAGATTCATATGCTGACAATGTTTGATGAGATGGAATTTTCATCAGAAAGGAGGAGGAGTAGTGCTGGAAAATGACTTTACGCTCTTAGAGAAAGCGAATCGTTATGGGACGCCGATGTATGTATACGATGGAGATGCATTGAAAGAGCACTATGAGCACATTACATCATGGCTCCATCAAACAGCTGAGGTGTTCTTTTCATTTAAGTCCAATGGAAATGTCTCGATTGCATCATTGTTACGGTCTTTTGGAACTGGTATAGAAGTGGCTTCTGAAGGAGAGCTTTTCATGGCGATAAAAGCAGGTTATTCACCGCAGCAAATCATTTTTTCTGGACCGGGTAAGCAGAAGGAAGAGATTGATACCGCTGTTCAGCATGAGATCTATTGTATTATCGCCGAATCTAAGGAAGAACTGACCTACATCGCTGAGTCTGCAAAACGTCAAGATAAGCAGGCATCAGTAGGCATTCGGATCAATCCAGAATCAATTGAGTCACGGGCCAAAATAAAAATGGGCGGAGTTCCAAGTCCGTTTGGAATAGATGAATCTAAACTGAATGATGTATTTGATCTGTTTCAGAAGTATGATCATTCGCTGCTATTTAAAGGGATCCATATGTATCTGGGAACTCAAGTTCTTGATGAAACATCGCTTTTATCATCGTTTGAATACACACTTAACACAGCTGTTCGAATCAAGAATGAATATGGACGAACATGCCAGATGGTTGATTTAGGTGGCGGTTTTGGCATTCCGTATTTTCAGCATGAAACCCCGCTTCATGCTGAAAGGCTATTTCAACACGTAGCGGATTTGATTAGATCATATGAAACTGAGCTTGAATTTCCGAGGTTTATTATCGAAATGGGGAGATTTCTTTTAGCAGAATGTGGTGTTTATTTAACAACCATACAATATGTAAAAGAATCAAAAGGGCAGCCGTTTTTAATAGCAGATGGCGGGATGCATCATCATCAAGCGATGACGTTTAGAGGCAGACTGCTCAGCAATAATTACCCTATGCGGCTCATTAAACATTCCAGCAACACCGCAGACGTAGTGAAACAATCAATTGTTGGTCCACTTTGTACACCAGAAGACTTAATTGGCAGGCAGGTGGAGCTTCCGCAAGGGGAAGTAGGGGATCTTCTTTGTATTGAGAAATCTGGTGCATATGGACTGAGCTACAGCCCTACCTTATTTTTAGGTCATTCTTCTCCGCTTGAGCTACTGTTGTTTGAGGGGAACGATTATGTTGTGCGAGATAGAGGGACCCCGGAAGATCTCTTATGGAAACAAAATAGATCACTCTTTAGACAAAGGAGGGGTGGAAATGAAACTGACAGAGCTTCGACAAGAAACGATTGATCGTCTCATTCTCCAATTTTCAGAAAGAGCAGGGCAGCTGGATGCCGAATCTCGGTTCCCACATCAGAATCTAGACGAGCTGATTGATTGTGGATTACATGTCGCCAATATGCCAAAACAAGACGGAGGTCTTGGATATGGATTTGAAGAAACGATCACCTTGTTGTCACACATATCTAAAGGGTGTGCGTCAACAGGCCTCATTATGGCGATGCATTACTATTCGCTCGGCGCATTTTCTGAAGTGCTGACAAGTGAGCAGCAGGCTTCGGTATTTGACGATATTCGGCATTCAGGAGAGTTCATCGCTTCTGTCAGCGACCCGAATGTGATTTTTATTTATCAGCGAAAGCAAATGGAGGGAATTCCAACCATCACCGCCGAAAAAACAGATGGCGGATATCTTGTGAGTGGAACTAAGTTTACTGTGACAGGTGCACCGCGCATTAAATATTTGCCAATCTATTGTGAGTATGCCCCGTCGTCATGTACATCTCAATATGGAATGACGGCGCTTTTAATGACATTACCGAGTGAAGGTGCTGCGGTGGAGGAATCGTGGAATTATTCGGGAATGAGAGCATCGATGAGTCATCACATTCATTTTGATCAAGTGTTTATACCCGATCATCAGCTCATCGGGCGGGAAGGCTACGCAATAGAAGATACTGAACATTTAATCTATTGGTTTCGTTTAGCTGTTACCGCTGTTTATTACGGGATTGCAAAGGCAGCATATGAACATGCCCTCGGTATGGCATATAAAAGGAATGATCGAATTTCTAAGAAAAAATCAGCCTTTTTACCAGGTCAACAATTTCGTATTGCAGATATGAAAATGAAATTAGATGTTGCACATTCTCAGCTCATGGCCTGTGCCCAGCAAGCAGATCGAGAAAAGAAACAAACTCATTACTCGAGTGAGTTGTATACGAAGACGCTGATTACTAAACACTTTGTGACACAGGCGGCAGAAGAAATCGTGGAACTGGCTTCTCAGGTCGAGGGTTTTTCTTCATTACAGCAAGGATCTTTGCTTGAGCGCTTAAGCCGAGATGTGAAAGCGGCAAAATTTCATCCACCTTCAGAAGATGTATTAAAAGAAGTGATTGCGAAAAAAGAGCTGGGCATTATCCCGTTAAAAAATCGCTGGGTATGATGGCGTAAAAAAGGAGGAGACATATGTGGCTACTGCAGCACCTATTTACCGAAACAATTATTTAAACTGTTCTCAATTAACGATTGCAGCCATGCTTCTTAGACAAGGAATTCAAATCGACAGGATTTGGAGGCAAGCTGGTCTTGTTTATAGATCTCAAGACCAAGGATTTGTTTTGATCGGTTCCTTTAAACATTTTCGTGAAGATATTCTGCATCATAATGGCATTCATTTAGAAGAAATTTTTTACACCGAAGAGGAATTAGACCTCTATATGAATCGGGTTTTTAAACAGCATCCTGAGAGAGGCACTGTGTCTGTTTCTTTAGATATATTTGAATTACCGTACTGTCCATTTTTTGAAAGAGAACATGGATATCATACATTGGAAGTACTTGAGGTGAATGATGATCATGTAGTGATCAGTGACCATGCTTATTCTTATCATGGCACATTGAGTAAAGATCATTTGATGAAAGCCGCACGCTCTGTCTACGAACATACGCCTCGAACCGAAAATCGTTATAAATGGATCAAACAGGTTGACCTTGAGAAAGAACCGGATGTAATGAAAGTTTTAAAAGAGCATGTCGCCATATTAGAAGGGGCACCGCCACATTTTGAATTGCCTGGAGCTATCACAGGTCTTGATGCAATTTCAGTCATTCAAAGAGATTATATAGATAGTATCAAAGGCGATGAAAATAGTAATTTATTAGACAATGTTTATTTTGAAGGACTAAAGGATGTCGCCAACTCCAGAAAACATATGGTGACATTTTTATCATCATATGAAAATGAGCATTTACAACCCCTTATTCAAGCATTTGAAGATGCTTATCAAAGCTGGACAGTGCTTGCTAATTTTACAGCTAGAGTCGGCCTCAGCAAAAATCCTCGCAGTATGATTGAAAGGACGTCGAATCGGTTTCAAAAAACATTAGAAGTGGAGACAAGCCTTCTCACGCAACTAAAAGAGGTGATTCAAAATGAAAACCTATCAACCCCTCACTCTTCATGATTATGTCAATAACAGAGGTATCACATATCAAAATGAATATGAAAAAGGCCAATTAACCATTGGCGGGGCTTCTTTGCCGGCTGAGTTGGTCATGAACGTGAAAGACTCTTTGGTCGAAGGCATTCCTTTTCAGTTCATTTATCAAGATCAAGGAGACAATATTGAATTAGAGGGTCAGTCTATTCAACTTCAGGCAGTTGAAGCAGAAGCGCTCCATGTCGTTGGCTGTTCATCTAATGGTAATCTCTATGAAAAGATGACATTATTACGAGAGGGGACCGTTGTCTTGGAGTCTCGTCTTTCATTAACCGATGTGATTGAACGTGAACCTGCATTTGATGATCGATTGGCTTATGCATTTGATTATATTCATACGGTAGCCGGCATCAATCATCATTTGACATCAACCCTATGGATTGATTCGCTTTCCTTCTCGCAAAAAATCGTTTTTGATGAAATCCGCTTTCAAGATAATCCATTTATGCATATTTTCGCAATGACGATCCAGCAGTCAGATCAGTGATGGAAGGGAGCCATGTCTATGTGCGGCATTGCAGGTTATTGTCATTTTAACAAAGCACCACTTGATCCACACATCTTACTGAAGATGAAAAACGTACTTAGTATGCGTGGACCTGATGATAGTGGTGTATATCAAGACGACTCAGTTGGTTTGGTTCATACGAGGCTTTCCATTATCGATATTCAATCTGGGCCGCAGCCAATAACAAATGAAGATGAGTCTATTTGTGTGATTTTAAATGGCGAGATATATAATTTCCAAGAACTAAGAGAGGACTTATGGAATAAAGGTCATACGTTTCGTACGCTGACAGATACAGAAGTACTTGTTCATGGCTATGAAGAATATGGTATTTCTTTTATTGAGCAATTAAATGGAATGTTTGCAGCTGCGATATGGGATCAAAAGAAGAAAGAATTCTTTTTATTTAGAGACCGGTCTGGGATTAAACCGCTTTATGTTTCAGAATGTAGAGGAGGGCTTATTTTCGGATCGGAAATGAAAGCTCTTCTTCAGCATCCAGATATACAAATTGCCATTCAGCCTGAAGCTGTCCTTAGTTATTTATCCTTCCGTTATGCGATCGGCGAGCAAACTTTCTTTCAAGGAATTCAAACATTACCCCCAGGGGTCATCTTGAAAATAGATGAAACAGGAATGACAAAAGAGGCCTATTGGCAATATCCTTTCCCATCTGATGGAATTGACAGGGGAGAACGTTATTATCAAAAGGGATTGTTTGAATTACTTCAAGATAGTGTCCAAAAACAAATGATGTCTGATGTACCTGTAGGAGCTTTTTTGAGTGGAGGAGTGGATTCGACTTCCATTGTTGCTTTGATGTCCAAATATGCGAACGAGAATATTCACTGTTTTTCGACCAGCTTTGAAGAGGAAGGTTTTTCTGAAGAAAGCTATGCCAAGCTCGCAGCAGAACAATACAACGTCAAGCTTCACTCGCATCGAATGAGTGAAGAAGAGTACTTTCAATTATTGCCAGAAGTTGTGAAGCGAAGAGATCATCCTCTTTCCATTCCTCATGAAGTCGCTTTTTACCATATGTCACGTGAAGCAAAAAAGCATGTAACGGTTGTTTTGTGTGGTGAAGGAGCGGACGAATTGTTTGCAGGGTATGGTCGTGTATTTAGGAGTCCTTCAGATTGGCGTAAAATTTTATGGCTTCAAAAAAACCGAAAGCTGTCATCCATCCTTTCAAAGGTATTATTTGAACCGTCCTTTCAGCAGCAGGTGCATCAATTTATCCATCTTGATGGGGAAATGGAACATTATAAAAAAAGATATGCTTGGTTTACGGATAGCGACAAAGAGCAGCTCTTAGGTCAGCACGCTCATTCTATTGATTCTGCTGATTTGCACATGAATCAATTGATCGCCCATTGCTTTAAAGAGATGGAAGGGGCGTCGTATGAAAACAAACTGCTCTATTTATTTCAACAAATTCATTTACCCAACTTGTTAGACCGGCTTGATATGATGACGATGTCACATGGACTAGAAGCACGTGTACCGTTTCTTGATCATCGCATCATCCAATTTGTCAACGATATGCCTTTCAAGTACAAACTTCCTTATAAAGGGCTACCTAGCAAAGTGCAAGCATTTTTCCAATCGAGCCTTAAAACAAGTGAGGTCCAAGATATTCCGAAATATATGTTGAAAAAGACAATGGAGCAAACGGTGGATAAGCGTATATTATATAGAAGAAAAATGGGTTTTCCGGTTCCGGTGTATCATTGGATGAACAAAAGAATGGGAGAAATCGAAGAGAAACTTCTTGATCAACAAAGCTTTGCAACACAATTATTTCAAAAAGAGCCGCTAGAACAATTTTTGCGACATCATTCGAATCAGAAGAACAAAAATGGAGCGGACCAAAAAGTGTGGATGCTTTACAACTTGGAATTATGGCATGATCACTATATCAAAGGGGCGCGTCTTCCGCTCCAAACTAGTCATTAAGAGGCCCGGTCTATTCACCATCCCTGCTGCATATATGATATGGAAGGGGAGTGATGCGATTTTGAGGCTGAGTGAGCTGTCAGGAAAAGAGATCGTCGATATTAAAAGAGCGGAGCGGCTTGGCGTGCTTGGACAAACCGACCTTGAAATAAATGAACAGGACGGTCAAATTACAGCACTCATCATACCTTCCGTCAAATGGTTTGGCTTTCGAAAACAAGGAAATGACATCCGCGTTCCGTGGAATCACATTCAAAAAATAGGATCAGATATGATCATTCTCGATGTGCCTGAAGAACTTCAGCCGCACGGAGAAAAAGAGCACCCATCATAAAAGGGTGCTCTTTTTCTTTTCTCTCTCCGATTTGTTCACAGGCTGAATCCTCTCCTCATATGCTGAAAGGGAGATTCGGAAAATATTACAGACTTTTTTAAATAAAGAAGGTGAACGGTCAGTATGTTGAGCGGTTTAACGGTTGCGGTGATCGGGGGAGATGCTAGGCAGCTTGAAATCATTCGCAAGCTGTCACAGCAGCATGCCAAAGTGTTTTTGGTCGGATTTGATCAGCTGGATCATGGATTTATTGGTGCTGAAAAGCTGAAAATGTCAGAGCTTCCATTTGAACAAGTGGATAGTATGATCCTTCCGGTATCAGGTGCTACAGACGAAGGGGTCGTTGCCACCGTTTTTTCAAATGAGAAGGTCGTGCTAGAAGCTAAATATTTAGAAAGAACCCCTGCACATTGTATCTTGTACTCAGGTATTTCTAATATGTACTTAGACAATATGGCAAAGCAGGTGAACCGGAAGCTTGTGAAGCTGTTTGAGCGAGATGATATTGCCATATATAACTCTATTCCAACAGTTGAAGGGATTATCATGATGGCCATTCAGCAAACGGACTATACGATTCATGGGTCACATGTCGCTGTTCTCGGACTTGGTCGAACAGGGCTCACCATTGCCCGCACATTTCGGGCGCTAGGTGCGGAAGTGAAAGTTGGTGCTGCGGATACAGCCCATTTAGCGCGAGCCTTTGAGATGGGACTTGATCCATTTTCAATGGACCGTTTAAAAGATGAAGTAACGGATGTCGACATCATCATCAATACGATTCCAAGCTTAGTATTAGATTCATCTGTCATCGTCAGCATGACACCAAAGACACTCATTTTGGATATCGCCTCCCGCCCAGGTGGAACAGACTTTGACTTTGCACAAAAGCATGGAGTGAAGGCGCTTCTTGCACCAGGACTTCCAGGGATTGTGGCACCAAAGACAGCCGGGCAGATCATTGCAAAAGTGCTATCTGGTCTCTTATGTGAACTTGCGGAGGAAAAAAGGGGGATGGAATCATGACTACACTAAAAGGGAAAAGAATCGGCTTTGGTTTAACAGGTTCTCACTGCACGTACGAAGCCGTTTTTCCGCAAATCGAATCACTCGTGAAAGAAGGGGCAGAAGTGCGTCCTGTCGTGTCATATACGGTGCAAAATACGAATACGAGATTCGGAGAAGGAGCGGACTGGATTGAGCGGATTGAGAAGCTGACAGGATTTCAAGCGATTGACTCAATCGTCAAAGCAGAGCCGCTTGGACCAAAACTTCCACTTGATTGTATGGTCATTGCGCCTTTAACAGGCAATTCAATGGCGAAATTTGCAAATGCACTGACAGACAGTCCAGTCTTAATGGCTGCTAAGGCGACCATTCGTAATCATCGCCCTGTCGTTTTAGGCATTTCCACCAATGATGCATTAGGTTTAAATGGTACAAATCTCATGAGACTCATGTCGACAAAGAATATTTTCTTTATTCCATTCGGCCAAGATGATCCATTCAAAAAACCGACTTCCATGGTAGCGCATATGGATCTACTGACGAAAACAGTAGAAGAGGCGCTCCAGCATAGACAAATTCAGCCCATTTTAATTGGATCAAACGAATAATAGATTCACTAGAAAATCATGAAAGATTCAAAAAAGGTACTTCAAGCCTTGCTTTTCTATGGTAAAATAAAATGTAAAAAGTCATAGGATGGCCATCCGAAAGAAAAGAATCATGGATGGGTCGGAAGGAGTTTTACTGATGGGAAGAGGATTGCATGTAGCTGTAGTTGGAGCGACTGGAGCTGTCGGTCAACAAATGTTAAAAACACTAGCTGACAGAGATTTTGAAATGGATACACTTACTCTACTATCCTCAAAACGTTCTGCTGGAACAAAAGTGACATTCAGAGGTCAAGAGTATACCGTTCAAGAAGCAACACCTGAAAGCTTTGAAGGGGTCAATATTGCACTATTCAGTGCGGGAGGAAATGTTTCCAAAGCGCTAGCTCCTGAAGCAGTCAAACGAGGTGCAATTGTTGTCGATAATACAAGTGCTTTTCGTATGGACGAAAATACCCCTCTTGTCGTACCAGAGGTAAACGAAAAAGATTTGCATGACCATCAAGGGATCATTGCAAACCCTAACTGTTCAACGATTCAAATGGTAGCGGCGCTAGAACCGCTTCGTCAAGCGTATGGCATGAAAAAAGTCATTGTGTCTACTTACCAAGCAGTATCAGGTGCAGGACATGAAGCCATTGACGAACTGTACAGCCAGTCGCAAGCCATTTTAAATAAAGAAGATGTGAAACCAGAAGTCATGCCTTATCAAATTGCCTTTAATGCGATTCCGCAAATTGATAAATTCCAAGACAATGGCTATACATTTGAAGAAATGAAAATGATCAATGAAACGAAAAAAATCATGCACTTGCCAGAGCTGGAAGTAGCGGCAACATGTGTGAGACTACCAATTGAAACGGGTCATTCAGAATCGGTTTACGTTGAACTTGAATCAAATGACGCAACGGTTGATGACGTCAAGTCCATCCTAAAAGATGCACCAGGCATCACATTACAAGATGATCCGTCTCAGCAAATTTATCCAATGCCTGCAGATGCTGTTGGTAAAAACGACGTATTTGTCGGCCGCATTCGGAAGGATTTGGATCGTCCAAATGGCTTCCATATGTGGATTGTATCTGATAACCTGCTAAAAGGCGCTGCATGGAACTCCGTTCAAATTGCAGAAAGCTTACGAGCATTAAAATTAGTTTAACATTCAATGGATGATGAGGACGAATAGAAGAGAGTTAGGCATCTTTCGCCTGCTCTCTTCTGTTACGTCAGAATGAACTTGGAGTGAAAACAGTGAAAATAATTGTCCAAAAATTTGGCGGTACATCTGTCAAAGATGATCAAGGGAGAAAAAGGGCACTTGCACATATCTTATCTGCAAAAGAGAAAGGCTATAAATCGGTCGTTGTCGTGTCTGCGATGGGACGAAAAGGCGATCCTTATGCGACAGATACGCTGCTAGGTCTGCTTTACGGCAATGCGCAGCATATGACAAACCGAGAAAAAGATTTACTCGTGTCTTGCGGAGAAAATATTTCAGCTGTTGTTTTTTCAAGTATGCTGAATGAAAACGGGCTAAAGGCTGTAGCGATGACTGGATCACAGGCAGGCTTTGTGACAGATAAAGAACATACAAATGCGAAAATTATTGACATGAAGTGTGAACGTCTTGAGGCGGCACTTTCAGAGCATGATGTGGTTGTCGTTGCTGGATTCCAAGGCGCTGCAAAAAATGGAGACGTGACAACAATCGGACGAGGCGGCAGTGATACGTCAGCTGCTGCGTTAGGCGCTGCATTGCAGGCAGATTTCATCGATATTTTTACAGATGTAGAAGGGGTCATGACAGCAGATCCCCGTATCGTAGAAAATGCAAAACCACTGAGAGTCGTGACATACACAGAAATTTGTAACCTCGCATACCAAGGGGCAAAAGTCATTCACCCTAGAGCTGTTGAAATTGCCATGCAAGCAAAAGTACCAATGAGGGTCCGTTCAACATACTCTGATGATGAGGGCACACTCGTGACATCACACTACTCAGATAAAATGAGTCATGATGTGTACGACCGCCTGATTACGGGTATTGCACATGTCAATGATGTCACACAAATCAAAGTCCCAGCTAAAGAGGGACAGTACAGCGTACAAACAGAAGTCTTTAAAGCAATGGCAAATGCCCAAATTAGTGTCGATTTCTTCAACATTACACCGAGCGAAATCGTCTATACGGTGACAGGTGCAATGACTGAAAAAGCAACGGCGATCCTAAAAGATCTGGGCTATACGCCGATTGTCACGACAAACTGTGCAAAGGTATCAGCTGTTGGAGCAGGCATTATGGGTGTACCAGGTGTCACATCTAAGATTGTATCTGCACTATCTGAGCAAAATATTCCGATCTTACAGTCCGCTGACAGTCATACGACGATTTGGGTGTTAGTGAACGAAGAAAACATGAGAGCGGCTGTTAATGCCCTTCATGAAGTGTTTGAACTTTCAAGATAAATGTGATTGAATCATGATGAGGTGAAAAAAATGAATTTCGGAAATATCGCAACAGCTATGATTACACCTTTTGATAAAAAGGGCAACATTGATTTCCAAAAGCTATCAATTCTCATTGATTACTTGTTAAAAAACGGCAGTGACTCTTTAGTCGTTGCAGGGACAACAGGCGAATCGCCAACTTTATCGACTGAAGAAAAAGTCGCTCTTTTTCAGCAATCGGTGAAATTAGCAAATGGTCGTTGTAAAATCATTGCAGGAACAGGCAGTAATAACACAAATGCGTCTATTAAACTAACGAAAAAAGCAGAAGAAGCGGGCGTTGATGCAGTGATGCTTGTCGTACCTTACTACAACAAGCCATCACAGGAAGGCATGTATGCACACTTTAAAGCAATTGCCGAGTCTACATCTCTTCCTGTCATGCTTTACAATGTACCAGGAAGAACGGTTGCTTCATTAGCACCAGAAACAACGATTAAGCTTGCGCAAATACCGAATATTGTCGCAATCAAAGAAGCAAGCGGTGATCTAGATGCCATGACAAAAATCATTGCAGAGACACCAGAAGATTTTGACGTTTATTCTGGTGACGACAGCCTAACGCTTCCTGCGGTTGCGGTTGGTGCAAAAGGAGTCGTCTCTGTGGCTTCTCATATCGTAGGCCTTGATATGCAGCAAATGCTAAAAAGCTACGCTTCAGGACAAACAGCAAACGCAGCATTGATCCATCAAAAGCTGGTGCCGATTATGAACCAGCTGTTCTCAGCGCCAAATCCAACGCCTGTCAAAACAGCTCTTCAGCTGAAAGGATTAGATGTCGGATCTGTTCGACTCCCGCTTTTACCTTTATCAGAAGAAGAGAGACTGAATTTAAGCAGCGTATTAAACAGCTGATCAAAACAAAAAAATTCGTAAGCGGTCATTCTCAGATGTCCCTGAGTATGACCGTTTTTTATACATAAACACTTTCTTAAAATGTGACTTCATCTTGTTTTCTAAAATTAGATTCAGTTATAATAGCATTAAGCGATGATGGACGGGCTTGAGACTAGGAGGATAAGAATTTTGAAAAAGAAAAATACAGAGAACGTAAGAATTATTGCACTGGGAGGCGTTGGAGAAATCGGGAAAAACTTATATGTCATTGAGATTGATTCCGACATATATGTTGTAGATGCAGGACTCATGCATCCAGAAAACGAAATGCTAGGCATTGACGTGGTCATTCCTGATATCTCTTATTTAACAGAACGAGCTGATCGGGTGAAAGCAATTTTTCTTACCCACGGACATGATGAAGCAATCGGAGGCGTATTCCATTGCTTAAGCAAATTGTCTGTACCAGTTTACGGCACGAAGCTGACCCTTGCGTTACTTCGAGAAAAGTTAAAGCAATACGGATTCAATCAAAAAGCTGATTTGCGAGAGGTTCATGCAAAGTCAGTCATTACATTTGAAACAACAAAGGTATCGTTCTTTAGAACGAATCACAGTATTCCTGATTCAGTCGGAATCAGCTTCAAAACATCTCTTGGTTCAATCGTATGCACAGGTGATTTTAAATTTGATCAAACCCCAGCGCTTAACCAAGCCTGTGACATCGGAGAGATTGCGAAAATTGGAAACAATGGCGTTTTAGCACTTCTTTCAGACAGTGCAAATGCTGAAAAACCAGGCTATACACCTTCTGAGGCGCTCGTCCAAGACGAAATCTCAAATGCGATGTACAATGCTGAAAATCGTGTGATTGTCGCTGTATCTTCATCAAATATTAATCGTGTACAGCAAATCATTAATGCCACAAACCAAAATGGCCGTAAGCTTGCAGTAGCAGGGAAAAATATGATGACAACGCTTCAGCTTGCGATCAAACTTGGTTATGTGACAGCAGACGAAGAATTATTTGTTCCAGTCCAAGAAGTGAAAAAAATGGCGAAAAACAGTGTGGTCATTCTCACAGCAGGAAGCCACGGTGAGCCTCTCGCTGCTTTAACAAAAATGGCGAAACAAAATCACAAACAGCTTCATATTGAAAAAGATGACACGGTTGTGATTGCGTCTACACCTCTTCCAGGACAAGAACTCACCTATTCAAAAACGGTGGATTTCCTTACAAGAAGCGGAGCACAAGTGATTTTTGCTCAAAAACGTGTGCATGTATCTGGACATGGCTGTCAAGAAGAGTTAAAGCTCATGCTGAACTTACTGAAGCCAAAGTATTTAATTCCAGTAAACGGCGAATATCGCATGCAAAAAGCACATTCTCGTATTGCTGAAGAAGTGGGCATGAAACGAAGCGACATTTTCTTAATTGATAAAGGGGATGTTGTGGAATTTAGAGGTCAAAACGTCAAAATCGGTGAAAAAGTACATCAAGGGAACATTTTGATCGACGGTCTTGGTGTTGGTGATATTGGGAATATTGTCTTGCGTGATAGACGACTATTGTCTCAAGATGGCATCTTAATTGTGGTCATTACGCTCGATAAACAAAAGAAACAATTAATTTCTGGACCTGAGATCATCACAAGAGGATTTGTTTATGTGAGAGAATCCGAAGAGCTGATTGTGAAAGCAACAGAAATGGTCAAAGGGATTGTGAAAGAGCAAACGGAAAACTCAATTGTTGAATGGTCAACACTGAAACAATCCATGCGCGATGTACTAAATCAATTCCTATATGAAAAAACAAAACGTAAGCCAATGATCATTCCAATTATTATGGAAGTGTGATGAGAAAAGTCCAAAGAGCACAAGCTCTTTGGGCTTTTTTGATGTGACATGATGAATGCGGATGGAATGTGACGATCTTGTTCATAATAGGAGGAGAGTTTTTAGGAAAGGATGGAGACAAATGGACGAACAGAATGAACAGCAGCCTGAGCGAAAACCAGAAGAAAAAGATAGCATTATGAGCAAAATACAACAGCTTGGTGAAACAGCCGTCCCGCAGTTATCACAAGATACAAACATACATTGCCTGACTATTATTGGACAAATTGAAGGGCACATGCAGCTGCCGCCACAAAATAAAACAACCAAATACGAACATGTCATTCCACAAATCGTAGCAGTTGAACAAAACCCAAAAATTGAAGGACTTCTAATCATTTTAAATACAGTGGGCGGCGATGTAGAAGCAGGACTAGCCATTGCAGAAATGCTCGCTTCTTTATCCAAACCGACTGTATCCATTGTGCTTGGCGGCGGCCACTCTATTGGGGTCCCAATCGCCGTATCGTGTGATTATTCATACATTGCCGAAACAGCAACGATGACCATTCACCCTGTACGCTTAACCGGTCTAGTCATCGGTGTTCCACAAACCTTTGAATACTTAGATAAAATGCAGGAAAGAGTCATTAATTTTGTCACGAGTCACTCAAACATTACAGAAGAGAAATTTAAAGAGCTTATGTTCTCTAAAGGCAATCTAACAAGAGACATCGGGACAAATGTCGTTGGCCATGAGGCGGCGGAATACGGGCTGATGCATGAAGTCGGCGGCGTTGGACAAGCGATTAAAAAGCTGAACGAGCTCATTGGAGAACGGGCTGCACAAAACGAGGGGCTGATCCAATGATTTTATATACACCTATGCCTTATGAAGCCATTTACGCTGAGGAACAAGGAGAACGCAAACTCCAGCAGGTAAACATTCAGGGCGTGCCAGTGATGGTTGAAATGAAAGAAGATGAAGCGGAAATCGTTCAAGTAATGAGTACGAATCCAATGGACTTTTTGAATCAGGAGCTTGCACCAGGTAAGCGATTGAAGTTACATTTAGGCACCAATCAAACCGACTCATATGAATGATTCTATGCTATAATAAAGGGAAAACTTACAACAAGATGCAGCCAAAACCAGGCTGCTTTCTTTCTGATCTTTTCGTAGGTTATATTTTCTTTTGTAGTAAGGTGATGAGTATGGCGAAAAAGAGAAAACGTAAAACAAGAAAAAAACAAAATAAACAGCTAAAACTGAAATATGAACTAAATGGGTTAGTCTGTATTGCCATAGCGATCATTGCCATTTTACAGCTAGGTGTAGTTGGACAAACCTTTGTACATCTATTCCGATTCTTTGCAGGTGAATGGTTTATTCTCTGCCTTATCGGATTATTTCTTTTTGGTGTGACGATCTTTTGGAAAAAACAAATTCCTGATTTACTGACAAGAAGAAAAGCAGGTTTATACTGCATCATTGCGAGTATCTTGCTTTTGTCCCATGTGAAGCTTTTTCAGCATCTTTCAGCTGCAGGCGTGATAGGCTCTCAAAGTGTGATCAGAAATACGTTTGAGTTATTCTTAATGGATATGAAAGGTGAGACAGGCTCGCCCGATTTAGGAGGCGGTATGATCGGTGCCGTATTATTTGCGGCCTCCTATTTCTTGTTTGCACAAGCAGGGTCGCAAATCATGGCCATTGTGCTAATGCTGATCGGCATTGTTCTGATCACAAACCGGTCACTGCAAGAAATGGTCAAAAAAGTGACGCTGCCTGTATCACAATTTTTGGTGAAGCAGTGGAAAGCATTTATTGAAGATATGAAAGGCATAAGGCAGGCGAAAAAGAATGCACCTGCGCAGAGAACAAGTGAAAAGAAAAAACGTTCACGCTTGCAAGAGGCCGAAGAAGATCATGATCAAATCTTGATCGAGGAAGAAGAGCAGGCTTCTGACAATCGTCAGCCGATTATTTCAAGTTTTGCTGATCGAGATGACATGCTCACACCGCAAGTTCAAAAAGATCAGCCGGTCAATGAGCCAGATCCTCTTCAAGAAACTGTACAAGGCAGTCTGTCTCATGATACAGGGGATGAACCGAAAGAAGCTCCGCCTATGACGTTTACGGAGCTTGAAAATAAGGATTATGAGCTGCCATCGCTTGATATTTTAGCTGAGCCGCAGCATTCAGGTCAGCAAACAGATAAGAAGAATATTTATGAAAATGCAAGAAAGCTTGAAAAGACCTTCCAAAGCTTTGGTGTAAAAGCAAAAGTGACACAAGTTCATTTAGGACCGGCCGTCACAAAATATGAAGTATACCCTGATGTCGGCGTGAAGGTAAGTAAGATCGTCAACTTGAGTGATGATTTAGCCCTTGCATTAGCAGCAAAAGACATTCGAATTGAGGCGCCGATTCCTGGTAAATCCGCCATCGGAATTGAAGTGCCCAACGCAGAAATTGCGATGGTTTCTTTAAAAGAGGTTTTAGAATCGAAACAAAATGACCGCCCAAATGCCAAGCTACTCATCGGACTGGGCCGAAATATTTCTGGTGAAGCTGTGCTGGCTGAAATGAACAAAATGCCGCATTTACTTGTGGCTGGCTCGACAGGAAGCGGAAAAAGCGTATGTATAAATGGCATTATCACTAGTATTCTCATGAGAGCAAAACCTCATGAAGTAAAGATGATGATGATTGACCCGAAAATGGTTGAATTAAATGTTTATAACGGCATCCCGCATCTGTTGGCTCCAGTTGTAACCGATCCTAAAAAAGCCTCACAGGCACTTAAAAAAGTGGTGAGTGAAATGGAGCGCCGTTATGAATTGTTTTCTCATACGGGTACAAGAAATATTGAAGGGTACAATGATTACATTAAACGAATGAATCAATCAGAAGAGGCGAAGCAGCCAGAACTCCCTTATATTGTCGTCATTGTAGACGAGCTTGCTGATTTAATGATGGTTGCTTCCTCTGATGTGGAAGATTCCATTACAAGGCTTTCTCAAATGGCACGTGCTGCAGGGATTCATTTAATTATCGCCACACAGAGACCTTCGGTTGATGTCATTACTGGTGTCATTAAAGCCAATATTCCATCCCGTATTGCATTTAGCGTATCGTCACAAACCGATTCAAGGACCATTCTTGATATGGGAGGCGCAGAAAAATTGCTGGGCAGAGGGGATATGTTGTTCTTACCGGTCGGTGCGAACAAACCAGTTCGTGTACAAGGCGCCTTTTTATCAGATGAAGAAGTGGAACATGTCGTTGATCATGTCATCACACAGCAAAAAGCACAATATCAAGAAGAAATGATCCCAAGTGAAGAAACGCAAGATCAGCTTGGGGCTGTGGACGACGACTTATATGATGAAGCAGTTGAACTGATCATTGGTATGCAGACGGCCTCTGTTTCTATGCTGCAAAGGAGGTTCCGCATCGGTTATACTCGTGCTGCACGTCTTATTGACGCAATGGAAGAGCGCGGGGTTGTCGGACCATATGAAGGAAGTAAACCGAGAGAAGTCCTCCTTTCAAAAGAACAACATGACGAGCTCTCTTCATAATTCGAAGAGAGCTTTCCTAACATAAAGTTAACGATATATTGATTATGTCAACTGGATGTCAGACTATTTATTTATTTGCAAAAACATGATATAGTTATGTTCATCTTATCTCGGAATAGAGATTTCTCATCTTATCATTTGCATTGATTAGACGGAGGGAAAACATGTCGACCAAAACAGACAATCGCCATTTATATTTGAAAGTGATTGACCGTATTAAAGAAGATATTCAAACAGGCGTATATGCCGAAAAAGAAAAGCTGCCTTCTGAATTTGAGCTCTCAAAGCTTTTAGGCGTGAGCAGAGCGACACTTCGTGAAGCCCTTCGTATATTAGAAGAAGAGAAATATTTAATAAGAAGGCATGGTGTGGGGACTTTCGTCAACTCAAGACCGCTTTTTTCTACTGGCATTGAACAGCTGACAAGTGTTACAAAAATGATTGAACAGGTCAATATGACACCAGGTACCATCTTTTTGTCCTCACAAGAAGGGGAGCCGACGGAGAATGATGTCATTCGTTTTCAGTGTGATGAATCCGAGAAGGTTTTTTCAATGGAACGCGTTCGAACAGCAGATGGACAGCCAGTCGTCTATTGTTTAGATAAAATTCCGGTCAAACATCTTCCCGCTTCTTTTACTCACGAGGAAGAGTCGCTTTTTGAGCTGTTTGGGAGAGAACCGCACAGCGGAATTAAATATGCCGTGGCAGACATCGAACCGATTGGTTATCACGATCAGGTTTCACCGATACTAGAATGTGACCCAGAAACAGCGTTACTATTACTGAAACAAATGCACTATGATCAAGACGATCAGCCGGTCTTATACTCGCTCAATTATTTTCGAGCGGATAAATTCAGCTTTCATGTCATACGTAAACGATTTTAAAAAGCAGTCGCTTCCATAGGCGGTTGCTTTTTGTTTGTCTATACATAAAACCCGTGAAACGTGCCACACTAATACGTAACAGTATATAGAATTGGGTGAATGATGTTGGGCGAGAAAACAGTCAGTAAAAAGAATATTATTGCATTATCATCAGTGCCTCTAATCATGACGCTTGGGAACTCGATGCTAATACCCGTATTACCAGAGATAGAAAAGAAACTCTCAATCACTTCCTTTCAAGTGTCACTCATTATTACGGTATACTCCGTTGTGGCGATTTTGTGTATTCCGATTGCCGGTTATTTATCTGACCGAATTGGGCGGAAAAAGGTGCTTTTGCCTTGTCTTTTAATCGCAGGGCTTGGAGGAGCTGTTGCAGCTGTTGCCTCAACCATCATGAAAGAACCGTACATGTGGATTCTATTTGGCAGGGTCCTTCAAGGTGTTGGTTCAGCTGGAG
This sequence comes from Bacillus sp. iso_77, assembly GCF_056173625.1. Taxonomy (NCBI): domain Bacteria; kingdom Bacillati; phylum Bacillota; class Bacilli; order Caryophanales; family Bacillaceae; genus Bacillus; species Bacillus sp. iso_77. Next base: position 1,642,533 of record NZ_CM149683.1, read on the forward strand.
CGGCACCTGTCGTCATGCCGTTTATTGGCGATTTGTTTCACGATGATGAAGAGGTAAGTGCAGGACTTGGAGCAATTGAAACTTCTAATACAGCTGGAAAGGTACTCAGTCCTATTATTGGGGCACTTCTCGCTTCTTGGTTTTGGTTTGTGCCGTTTTGGTTCATTCCATTCTTTTCAATCATCAGTTTTGTGATGGTTCTGTTTATGGTTGAATCCGCAAAGAAAGAGGAGATCCGCTTACATTTAAAGAGTTTTTAAAATCAACAAAGACGATTTTTAAACATGAGGGACGCTGGCTTTATGCCATTTTTGCTATTGGTGGTTTTATTATGTTTCTTCTTTTTGGCGTGCTCTTTTATTTATCAGATAACCTAGAGGCAGCGTATCAAATAACGGGTGTCAAAAAAGGCTTGCTGCTAAGTATCCCGCTCCTTTTCTTATCAATCAGCTCGTATATTGCGGGGAAAACAATCGGGAAAGAAAAGGGGAAAATGAGGATATTTCTCATTGTTGGTATGGCTCTTTTATCACTTTCGTATATATTTTTATGGTGGAATCACAGTTTTTACGTGTTGTTTGTCTGCTTAAGTATTGGCGGCGTAGGGATTGGCATTGTGCTTCCAGCACTTGATGCGTTGATAACAGAAGGGATTGAAAAAGAGCAGTGCGGAACCATTACGTCATTTTATAGCAGTATGCGTTTTATCGGTGTTGCTTTAGGACCTCCAATTTACGCATTTCTTATGGATAAAGGAGACGCCATCGTTTTTATTCTATCGACCATATGTAGTCTCATTTCATTATTTTTGGTCCTCTTTTTCATCCAGCCAGATGAAAAGGATGAAAGTGAACAATTGAAAACGGTTTAAACATAGAAAAAAGACGGTATTTTGCCATCTTTTTTCTTTTTTATAAATTGACATGTAAAATTTTGATAGTTAAACTAATGTATAGTAATATCTTTTAAATTATCCCAAATAGGAGGTGTTCAAAAACATTCATTTTCTGTCTTTGTTTTAAGGCAGAAATTGAGCTCGTGGCTGATGATGGATATGCGTTTCTTCAACACGAAAGGACAATTGAATAGGTCATCCTGCCATTAGCACGTTGAAGGAGACGAAGTCAGCACTTCAGACACGCTCAAAAACAGCAAATTGATTGATGAACTAGAAGGAGCTTGAAGCAGCTATGTTGCAAATAATTAAAGCAAGATGGATTGTATTAATGGTGTGGATGATAACAGCTGTGATTCTGTTTATTACTGCGCCCGATTTAGAGGAATTAACAAGAGAAAAAGGGCAGTTAAAGGTTCCAGAGGGGACACCAACAGCTGAGGCACTTCACTTATTGGATAAGCTTTCAGATCATAATGGGAAAAAAGATACTGGTGTGATTGTATTCTCCGAACAACTTTTGTTCCCTGCCAAAGAGCAGGAATTAAAAAAGGCTTTAGCTGCACTCATGACACATGCCCCAGAACTCCACATTGACGGAATTACTTCGTATTTTCATGTAGATCGTGACATTCAAAAACAACTTTTATCAAAGGATAAAAGTACACTTCTTGTTCCATTCAAATTCGACCACTACGAAACAAAAGCTGTGAAGGTTAAAGAACGAATTGAGGAAGTTTTAAAGCCCTACAACGTCTCATATGAAATGACAGGTCAAAAATTTGTGGACTCAGATGTCATTAAAAGCTCTCAACAAGGTCTGAAGAAAACTGAACTTATCACGATGATTTTTATTTTCTTTATTTTAATAATTGTATTCAGATCGATACTGGCACCTGTTGTTCCGCTTATTACGATTGGCATTTCTTATGCTGTCAGCCGGTGTATTGTGGCTTTTCTCGTAGAATATACACCATTTCCTATTTCTAATTTCACTCAGATTTTTATGGTAGCTATTATGTTCGGTATAGGAACGGATTATTGTATATTACTTTTAAGCCGTTTTAAAGAGGAGATTGGTCAAGGGCGTGATGTCAAAGAATCGATTATCATCACGTATCAATGTGCAGGGAAAACAGTCTTTTTCAGCGGCTTAGCTGTGTTAGTCGGCTTCTCAAGTATTGGTTTCGCAAAATTCCAATTGTACCAATCAGCCGTCAGCGTTGCCGTAGGCGTGGGCATCCTGCTCATTGCACTTGTCACAATCGTTCCCTTTTTTATGTCGGTTTTCGGAAAATCCCTTTTTTGGCCGTCTAAAAGAGAAAACATTCGTCATCCACAAAGTAAGATTTGGGAATGGGCTGGGCGCTTTTCATTTAAAAGACCGCTCATCAGCTTAGGTGTAGTTGCACTCATCACTGTTCCTCCGATTCTGATGTATGACGGCACTCTTTCTTATAATAGTTTAAATGAGATTGGGACAAAGTATGAGTCAGTGTCTGCATTTAATACGATATCTGAGCAATTTGGCTTTGGTGAAGCGCTGCCGCTGAATGTGCTTGTCGAAAGTGACAATGAGCTCGATAATCAAGAAAAGATTGTCATGATTGAAAAGCTGACCCGTAAGTTAAATGACATTGAGGAAGTGAAAGCGGTTCGCAGTGTCACTCGCCCAGTTGGAGACGGGTTAAGTCAGCTCTACGTTACCTCTCAAGCGAAAGAGCTGGGAGGAGAGCTTGGGAAAGGTCACGAGGGCATCGGGAAAATTACAGATGGCTTGACCGAAACAAACTTAGCACTTCTCAAACAAAAACCAAAAATTGAAGAATCCGCTAAAGGGATTGATCAATTGATTGATGGGACAAAAGCCATCAAAGGCGGTATCGGAGAAGTGAGGAAATCACTCATTTCTTTAGAGGATGGTGTGAGGCGCAGTAAAGAGGGCGTAGGAACCATTCGCACTGAAATCAAACAAGCGAAAAAAGAATTAGAGCAAGAATACCGCAGAAGTGAAACCATGATTCAAGATCTTGAACGAGTCGTAAGCACACTGGAAGGTCACGCAACATCAAATGAGCAGCTGATGACAACGATTAAAAAAGTGAAACAATCCTATGAAAACGTATCATTTGAAGGGCTTGAAAACCGGCTTCCAGAAATCAAAGACATGAATGAATATAAAGAAATCAAAAAAGTATTCAAAGACACAAAAGGAATGCTCGATCAAGCTGGAGAGCAAATGAGTGTCTATGAAGAGGAAGCATCTGCCTTTAAACAAAAGATCAAGAAAGCAGATCAAGTCATTCAAACGTTCTCAAGCAAGCAAAAAGAAATCAAACAACAAGTAAAGGCGCTGATGACAGGTCTAGATCAAATTTATGATGGTCTTGATGAAACGAATAAAGGACAAAAACAGCTCATCAAAGAAATGCCTAAAATTGAAGATGGCGCAGATCAGCTGACAGATGGCCAAAAAGCCGTGAAAAAAGGGTTTAACCAGCTATCATCTAAACTATCACTATTAACAGATGGATTAGATGAAAGTATTTCCGGACTTGAGCAAGTAAAAAGCGGCTTTACCGAGGCAGACAGCTACTTAAAACAGCTTCAGGAAGCACCAGATGAAGAAGTAACGGGCTGGTTTATACCAGAAGAAGTATTGAAACGCCATGAGTTTAAGAAAATATTTAATACGTATATGTCCCCAGATCGCAAATTAACAACCTTTGAAGTAATTTTAAATGTAAATCCATACAGCAATGAAGCAATGAAAGGTGTAGCAAAAATCGAAGAAACCCTTGATCAATATTTACCTGTAAGTGGTTTGAAAAATGCCAATTACGGTGTATCTGGTATCTCCAGTTTAAATGTTGACTTAAAAGAAACGTCAGACGGTGACTTTATCAGAACGGTTATTTTCATGTTAATTGGTATCTTTATTATTTTAGTTTTATTACTAAGGTCAATCGTCATGCCGATATACTTAACACTTTCACTCATATTAACGTATTTTACATCCATTGGCTTAACAGAATGGATTTTCAAAACATTCTTTGGCTACGATGGTGTCAGCTGGGCTGTTCCATTTTTCAGCTTTGTTATCCTTGTGACCCTTGGCATTGATTATTCGATCTTCCTGATGGATCGTTTCAATGAATGGAAGGGAGAGCATGTTCAAGCATCCATGATATCAGCGATGAGAAATATGGGGTCCGTCATTATTTCAGCAGTTGCTATTTTAGCGGGTACTTTTGCTGCGATGCTGCCATCGGGTGTATTATCATTAGTTGAAATTGCAACGGTCGTACTCATTGGACTTTTATTATATGCTTTTGTTGTTCTACCACTCTTTATTCCGGTCATGGTTCGCATCTTTGGAAAATGGAATTGGTGGCCGTTTAGAATGAAATAACAACCTGCGTCTCTGCTTTTAGCAGAGGCGTTTTTATTTCCTATCCTTTCCTCTGATTGATATAATGACTATTAAATGGCTGTTTCACGTATATATCAGCTATGTTCTAATACATAATAAATAGGATGAACAAAGGAGGTTTCTCATGACGTACTTACAAGAGAAGACATTTGATACACCTGGTCTTCATACTCATATTGTCAAAACAGAAAAATTTAAAACCGTGACGATCCTTTTTAAAATGCTTGCGCCTTTATCCAAAGATGACGTCACCATGCGTTCCCTTTTCCCGCATGTGCTTTTAAGAGGAACAGAAAAAATGCCGAAAACGGGAGAGCTTCGTGCATATTTCGACGAGCTCTATGGGGCGACCGTTTCCGCAGACATGGCGAAAAAAGGTGAAAATCACATCATTACCTTCCGTCTAGAAATGGCGAATGAAAAATATTTAAAGGATCAAACCCCTTTACTAGAAAAAGGGATTGCCTTACTTTCTGAACTTTTATTCCACCCGTTCGTGGAAAACGGAGTATTTCATGAATTGTACGTTGAGCAAGAAAAACGAACATTGAAACAGCGCATTCAAGCCGTTTATGATGACAAAATGCGCTATTCAAACTTAAGACTTGTACAGGAAATGTGTAAAGGTGAGCCATATGCACTGCACGTCAATGGTGAAATGGAAGACGTCGAAGCGATTACGGCAGAAGCGCTCTTTAAAGCATACGAACATGCACTTAAGTCCAACCAGCTGGATCTCTATGTTGTGGGAGACGTTGATGAACAAGACATCAATCGAATGGTCTCGCAATACTTTAAAACAAGTGAGAGAGAGCCAGTCAAACAAAATACCGAATCATCAAGATCACAAATAGAGCCAAAAGAAGTCATTGATGAAGAGGACGTAAAACAAGGAAAGCTGAACATTGGCTTTCGCACACATACAACGATAGCAGATGAAGATTATCCGGCGCTGCATTTGTTTAATGGCATATTCGGCGGCTTCTCTCATTCAAAGCTATTTATCAATGTGCGGGAAAAAGCAAGTCTTGCGTACTATGCTGTTTCTAGACTTGAGAGCTTTAAAGGTTTGATGATGGTCATGTCAGGAATTGAAGTCGGCAACTATCAGCAGGCAGTAGACATCATCAAAGAACAATTTGATGCCATGCAAAAAGGCGATTTTTCTGATGAAGCAATTGAACAGACAAAGGCTGTCGTCAAAAATCAGCTACTCGAAACCATTGATACGTCTTATGGAACAGCGGAATACTTATATCAGCATGCCGTCGTGCCAACAGGGGAGAGCCTCGATTCCTTTTTAGAAGCGTTAGACAGAGTGACAAAAGAGGACATCATCAAAGTGGGTCAAAAAATCGAATGGGATACGACCTATTTTCTTAAAGGAACGGAGGGTGCTTCATGACAGTGAAAACAATTCAATTCGACCAGCTGCAAGAAACGGTCTATCACGAAAAAATGGAGAGCGGACTTGACGTCTATGTACTGCCAAAGCAAGGGTTTAACAAAACCTATGCAACCTTTACAACAAAATACGGCTCTGTCGACAATGAATTTGTGCCGCTTGGCAAAGAAGACATGATCCGAGTGCCTGATGGAATTGCCCATTTCTTAGAGCACAAGCTGTTTGAAAAAGAAGATGGAGATGTGTTTCATACATTTAGTAAACAAGGAGCATCCGCAAATGCTTTTACGACATTTACGAGAACAGCTTACTTATTCTCAAGCACCTCAAATGTCGAACAAAACCTTGAGACACTCATTGATTTTGTGCAAGAACCTTATTTTACTGAAAAAACAGTCGAAAAAGAAAAGGGCATCATTGGTCAAGAGATTAACATGTATGATGACAATCCCGACTGGCGTTTATTCTTCGGTTTGATTGAAAATCTATATCAAGAGCATCCTGTGAGAATTGATATAGCTGGAACAGTAGAAAGCATCGCTCCGATTACAAAAGATCATTTGTATGAATGCTATGAAACGTTCTATCACCCAAGCAATATGCTTCTATTTGTTGTCGGTCCCGTTGATCCGAAGCAAATATTAGATCAAGTTCGAGCGAATCAGGCGAAAAAGCCATTTACAGACCAGCCAGAGATCAAACGAAAAGACATCAATGAGCCTGAAGGTGTGTACCGAAAAGAATACGAACTTCCAATGAACGTACAAGGCTCAAAATGTATGTTTGGATTAAAAACAAAGAATCCTCATAAAAAAGGCAATGAACTGTTAAAACATGAGCTCGGAATGAATCTCATTTTAGAGACGCTGTTTGGTAAAAGCTCCTTACAATATGAACAGATGTATGAAAAAGGCTTAATTGATGAGACCTTCAGCTACGATTATACGGAAGAAGGCGGCTTTGGCTTCACTTCAGTTGGCGGAGACACAAATGACCCTGATCAACTCGCAGATGAATTAAAAGAAACGCTTCTTCAAGCAAAAAGCCTGATCACAGAAGAAAAGATTGAACTTGCTCGCAAGAAAAAAATTGGCAGCTTTTTAAAAGCAATGAACTCCCCGGAGTACATCGCCAATCAATTCACTCGATACGCATTCTTAGAAATGAGCTTATTTGATGTCGTGCCAGTACTGGAGCAAATCCAATTAACAGATATTCAGCAAATCTTAGACGAAGAAATTGATGAAGAAAGAATGTCAGTTTTTAAAGTCGTACCGAAAGCAAAATAAATGAAAAAAAGACAAACTCAACATATAAGAGTTTGTCTTTTTTGTGTCCAGCTAAAGAAAGCGCTTTATATGCGAAGATATTGATTGACAATTGTTTCGGTAATTAGTTAAACTCTTTAATAGTTAAACAATCAAACTAAAGGAGCAGCATATGGTACAAAATAAAATTGCCCAGCTCATCCAGAGATATGCGGACGTCTATCTCATGATGGAGAAAAAAGTATCGAGTATGATCACGGAAAAGCTCGATAAAGAACTGACACTTGATCAATATTACTCGCTTCGATACATCAATTTACACCCAGGATGTACATCAACAGACCTTGCCATCGAATGTAATGTCAACAAAAGTGCTGTGACATCCATGACCAATCGTCTTTTTAATAAAGATTATATTTATCGAGAGCATGATCAAGCTGATCGAAGAAACGTTCATCTTTATGTGACACCCGAAGGAAAAGAAGTGGTCAGCCGAATGGAAAAGCAGCTTCAGGATCTTGTTCGGTCATATTTAGAAAAATTTGATGAAAAAGAAATAGAATCATTTATTCAAACATATGAAAAGATTTATCAAATTATCATCGAAGAGGAGGCACAACATAGTAATGAGAGCAATCATAAAGGGTAGATGGCTGATTACGATCCTTTGGGTCGTACTAGCGGCTGTATTATTAATCACCGCTCCTAATATGGCGCAATTAACAAAAGAAAAAGGGCAGATTTCTGTTCCAGATGGTTATCCTTCTTCCTACGCCGATCAATTATTAAAGAACATGTCTGAAAATGGGGATACGGAAAAATCGATCGTCATTGTCTTTCAAGGAAAGGATATCGTCAAAGAAAGAGAAGCCTCTTTAAAGAAAGCGATGGAGATTTTAGAAAAGGATCAAGATCTCCATGTTGAAGACATCACTTCTTATTTTGATGCAAACAAAGATATTAAAAAACAGATGCTCTCTAAAGATCAAACAACACTTCTTGTTCCAGTTACATACGACTCGAACAAAATCAAAGCATCCGATTTTAAAGAAAGAGTCAATGAAAAGCTTAAGAGCCTGAACCTGAAATTTGAAATGACAGGGCAGCCGCTAATCGACGATGATGTCATCACAAGCTCACAAGAAGGTCTGAAAAAAACGGAATTCATTACAATTGGGTTTATTTTAATTGTTCTTGTGCTTGTCTTTAGATCCGCAGTGGCACCGTTCGTTCCTTTAGTGGCCGTGGCGCTTTCCTATTTGGTCAGCCAATCCATTGTGGCTTACCTAGTAAAGTATGTTGATTTTCCGCTCTCGACCTTTACCCAAATTTTTATGGTCGCCATCATGTTTGGGATTGGAACCGACTACTGCATCCTGTTGCTAAGCCGGTTTAAAGAAGAACTATCTCACGGAAAAGATAAGATTGAGGCGATTATTACAACATATAAGACGGCAGGTAAAACCGTTTTATTCAGCGGAATTGCTGTCCTCATTGGTTTTACGTGTATCGGTTTAGCCCAATTCCAACTGTATAAATCAGCTGTCGCCGTGGCGGTTGGTGTCGCCGTGTTAATTGTGGCACTGCTCACTGTCGTTCCATTCTTTATGGCGGTTTTAGGAAAAGTGTTATTTTGGCCGATCAAAGGCGATATTGCCCACCCGCAATCGAAAATGTGGGAAACAGCCGGTCGTTTTTCATTTAAGAAACCACTTCTCAGCTTGCTAATCGTTGCAATTATTACCCTTCCAGCGATTCTTATGTATAAAGGAACACTTTCATATAACAACCTAGACGAAATCGGCAATAAATACGAATCCGTCAATGCATTTAATACGATCTCTGACAAATTTGGACCAGGTGAAGCCCTTCCAGCAACCGTTGTCGTGAAATCATCCGATCTTTTAGACAATAACGAAGGTCTGATTGCTGTTGAAAAACTAAGCCGCGCCATTGAACAAACAGATGGCGTGAGTAAAGTAAGAAGTGCGACACGCCCTGTTGGAAAAGGACTGAATGATCTGTACGTGAAATCTCAAGCCAAAGAGCTAAATAGCGGGCTTGATAAAAGTAACGAAGGGTTGAAAAAGATCCAAGATGCTCTTACAACCATGAGTAAATCCATCGAGGATCAAACACCACAAATTAAATCATCTGGAAAAGGCATTAACAAATTGATTTCTGGAACCGAATCCGTAAAATCAGGTATTCAAAACGTCGAAAAAAAGATGAGAGAACTGCAAAACGGAATTGATCAAAACAAAAAAGGTGTTTCTGAAATTAAAGAAAGAATAAAGGGTGCGAAAAAGGAATTAACAGATCAAGTCGCACAAGTGAATCAGCAAGTGGCACTTTATAAAAGCATTTCCAAAGAATTAAAAGCCGCATTGGCACAAGTCGATACTTCATCCTCTGCCGCAGCGGATGTGAAAGCTTTGATCAGTCAAGCAAATAAACAGTTCAGTACACTTGAGCAGCAAATTCCGCAAGTGAAAGAAAACCAATCATATCAAGCCATCAAAGCTTCATATAAGGAACTTTCTACTACCTTGCAAGAAGGAGCCAAACAGGCTGACAGCTATGCAAAACAAGCAAAAGAAGCAAAAAAACAACTTGAAACAGCAGATGCTTTTATCGCAAATGCCTCAGAACAACAAAAAGTATTTACAAATCAAATTGATGAGCTGATTGCTGGCTTAGAAGCCATTGAAAACGGGCTAGATCAAACGTCTAAAGGCCAAGGACAGTTAGCTGATAGTATGCCTAAACTTGCAAATGGAGCCGGCGACATCATTAATGGTCAAAAACAAATGAAAGAAAAAATTGGCGGCTTTGGTGACGATTGACCAAGCTGACGGATGGTCTAAACAAAAGTGTAGACGGACTTGAGAAAATTTCAAACGGCTTAATGGGTGCAGGAGACTACTTAGATGAACTGAAAAATGCACCAGATCAAGACATGGCCGGTTGGTTTATTCCAAAAGATGTCCTGAAAAACAAAGCTTTCAAGCAAGTGTTCGATTCCTATATGTCTGATGACCGCAAGATGACAAAGATTGACGTCATCTTAGAAGACAATCCATATGGAAACGACGCCATGAAAACGATTAAACAAGTAGAGGCTTCCGTCAAACGTGCACTTCCTGAAACAAACTTAAAAGATGTTTCATTTGGCGTATCTGGTGTATCAAGTATGAACGCTGATTTAAAACAGCTGTCAGACCAAGACTTCAATAAGACGGTTTTTTACATGATGATCGGTATTTTCTTAATACTAGTGATTCTCTTCCGTTCTCTCGTGATGCCGCTTTACTTAGTTGGATCGCTGATTTTAACGTACTTTACCGCCATTGGTGTAACAGAATTTATTTTCACCCATTTCTTCGGATATCCGGGCATCAACTGGGCTGTTCCATTCTTTGGCTTTGTCATCTTAATGGCGCTTGGAGTCGATTATTCGATTTTCTTAATGGAACGTTTCAATGAATACAAAACAAAAGACATCCAGTTTGCCATGACTGAATCAATGAAAAATATGGGATCTGTTATTATGTCTGCTGCCGTCATTTTGGCAGGAACATTTGCAGCGATGCTGCCATCAGGTGTATTGTCACTCTTACAGATTGCAACACTTGTCCTCACAGGGCTTTTATTGTATGCACTCGTTGTGCTACCATTGTTTGTACCTGTGATGGTCAAATTGTTCGGATCAGCGAATTGGTTCCCATTTAAACGAAAAGAATAAGGATTCCATAAAGAAAGTAGGAACAAAGTATGAGTCGTTGGGCACTGATTACTGGTGCCAGTGGCGGAATTGGGCAGGCGACAGCCAAAAAGCTTGCCCAAGAAGGCTGCCATCTGATGCTCCATTATCATCAAAATGAACAAGCGGCTAGCCGTCTTTCCGCTGATTCAAAGAAACATATCAAGTAGAAACGTATGTCATCCAAGCTGATTTAGCGAAAACAGGCGGAGCAGCAGAGCTTGTCAGCCGCCTGCCGCTTGATCCAGATATTCTTGTTTTAAATAGCGGAAAGAGTCATGTTGGTTTAGTGACAGATATTGAAAAAGAAGATCTAGCCAGCATGGTGCAGCTTCATGTGACAAGTCCATATGAGCTTACCCAATCTATTTTGCCTGCCATGATCCAAAAAAAATCAGGTCATATTATTGCAGTTAGCTCGATATGGGGGGAAACGGGTGCCTCGTGTGAAGTACTGTACAGTATGGTCAAGGGTGCTCAAAATGCTTTCATTAAAGGGCTTGCCAAAGAGCTTGCCCCAAGTGGAATTAGAGCAAATGCAGTCTCACCAGGTGCTGTTCAAACTGATATGATGAAAAGCTTCACACAAGAAGACCTTGCGATAATGGAAGAGGAGATTCCGCTCGGCCGTCTTGCCGCACCTGAAGAGATAGCCGATGTCATTTGGTTTCTCGCCTCCAAGCAGTCAAGTTATATGACAGGTCAAATTTTATCCGTTAATGGCGGCTGGTACTGTTAAAAACGTGTATAATTCGTCACTCCATGACAAAAGCTATGGCTGTAATTCATCTTTTCGAATGGAGGAATCGACATGTCAGTACTTGAGAACTGGGACCATTGGAAAAACTTTTTAGGAGACCGTTTAAATCATGCGCAGGATAAAGGCTTAAAAGATGATACTATCAATAACCTTGCGTATGAAATTGGCGGATACCTGGCTAATGAAGTTGAAGCAAAGAATGAGCAAGAAAGAGTACTTGCTGACCTTTGGAGCGTCGCATCAGAAGATGAGCAGCGCGCAATTGCCAATATGATGGTCAAACTGGTTGAAAATAATAGCTCGCACTAAACAAAAAGAGGGGTCGTTTGTGCCTCTCTTTTTATTTTAACTGTTTCACAACATTGTGCTTTCTAAAAATGTGAAAATGCTTTATGATAAAGGAAGGTAAAAATTTGCCACAATGAAGGGGGTAATATCATTTGGCAAAGCTCGAATGGTATTTTGAATATGAGATACAGGTGAACCGTCCCGGACTTTTAGGAGACATTTCTTCTTTAATGGGGATGCTTTCAATTAATATTGTGACAATTAATGGTGTTGATGTATCAAGACGCGGCATGCTTCTTCGCTGTGACCACACAGAACAAATTAAGCGGCTTGAATCAATTTTAAATACAATGGAAACGATAAAAGTAACGAAACTAAGACAGCCAAAACTTCGTGACCGTTTAGCTGTTCGTCATGGAAGATACATTCAGCGTGATGCGGATGACAAAAAGACGTTCCGTTTTGAAAGGGACGAGCTTGGTCTACTTGTTGATTTTATGGCTGAATTATTTAAAAAAGAAGGACATAAATTGATTGGAATTCGCGGAATGCCGCGGGTTGGAAAAACAGAATCAATTGTTGCTTCAAGTGTATGTGCAAGTAAGAGATGGCTGTTTGTATCGTCGACTCTTTTGAAACAGACCATTCGCAGTCAGCTGATTGCAGATGAATACAGCCCGGATAACGTCTTTATTATTGATGGGATTGTGTCGACAAGAAGAGGTTCTGAGAAGCACTTGCAGCTTTTAAGAGAAATTATGAGACTGCCTGCTACAAAGGTTGTAGAGCATCCAGATATCTTTATTCAAAATTCAGAATATACAATGGATGATTTCGACTACATCATTGAATTGCGTAATAGTGCAGACGAAGAAATTACATACGAGCACGCTGAAGAACCACAAGTGTTTGATCATTCTGGTTTTTCTGGCTTCGATTTTTAATATGGTAATGGTAGGTGTTTGTTTTGACTGAATTGGGAAAACGGCTCGTTGAGGCCAGAGAGGAAAAAGGGATGTCGCTGGAGGATCTGATGGCGGCAACCAAAATCCAAAAGCGCTATTTGCTAGCAATAGAACAAGGAAATTATGATATCATTCCAGGTAAATTTTACGTCAGAGCGTTTATTAAACAATATGCCGAAGCCGTTGGACTGAATCCTGAACAATTGTTCGAAGAGTTTCGTAAAGATGTACCAAGTACGTATAACGATGAAGTGTCTGATAAATTATCAAATATTAAACCGCAAAGAGAGCTGCCAAAGCCTGCCTCAAAGGTACTGGAGCTGCTTCCGACGATTTTAATCATTGGAGGGATCCTTGTGGTGATCGCTATCATTTATGTGATCGTTCAAGCGGTTAATCATGATAGCGGACAAAAAAATAATCAGGCGGCTCCTCAGCAATCAGAATCAAAATACGAAGTGTCTGAGGATTCATCGCTTGCAAAGGATCAAAAGAAAAAGGATAAAGCTTCGTCAGATGATCAAGAAAAATCATCTGAAAAAGACGATTCCTCAAAGGATTCATCTAAAGACGATGAAGATGTTTCTTTGAAGGCGACGAATACAGAGGGTTCTACGACAACGTATGAAGTATCAGGTGCAGAAGAGATGGAGCTAACCATTTCTGCCTCACAAGCTTCATGGCTTCGTGTGAGAGACGAATCTGGAAAAGTGCTGAAGATGGGTGAATTGAAAGATGGCGAATCGTTTAAAACAGACTTAACTGATCTTTCCCAAGTCGATATCCGCTTAGGAAATGCAACAGGAATCGATATCAAAGTCAATGACGAAACGCTGAAGTACGAATTAGACCCTAAAAACACCATGACACAAAACATTGTGATTGTGAATAAAGGAAAGGAAAAGTCATCTTAAGCAAGTAGATGACTTTTCTTTTGTTCCTACTATTATATACATAAAAAAATGCTTTATTGGAGGATTGGAATTCATGTTTAACTTACCGAATAAAATTACTCTTTCTAGGATCGCCTTGATTCCTGTGTTTATGTTGATTATGCTTGCTCCATTAGATTGGGGTGCCGCGCGCTTTGGTGACGTCAGCATCGAAGTCACTCACCTTGTTGGAGCGATCTTGTTTATTGTCGCTTCGACAACCGACTGGATTGATGGTTACTATGCACGTAAGCTCAATTTAGTCACAAACTTTGGTAAATTTTTAGATCCGCTTGCAGATAAATTGCTTGTTTCAGCGGCTTTAATTATACTTGTTCAATACAATCTCACACCGGCATGGATGGCAATTGTGATCATTAGCCGTGAATTTGCTGTAACGGGCCTAAGGCTTGTCTTAGCTGGAGGCGGTGAAGTGGTCGCAGCCAATATGCTTGGAAAAGTGAAGACGTGGGCGCAAATCATTGCGATTTCGGCACTTCTTTTGCATAACCTGCCGTTTGAACTTGTATCATTCCCTTTTGGTGATCTTGCCATGTGGGTAGCGGTGTTCTTCACTGTTGTCTCAGGATGGGATTACTTTGCGAAAAACTGGGAAGCCTTAAAGAATTCTAACTAAAAAGGACGTGTACGCTTTGAAGTCAGAGAGAAAAGCAGAAATTATCTCAGTCGGTTCCGAACTTTTGCTAGGGCAAATTACGAATACGAATGCACAATTCATCAGCAAACAACTAGCTGAAATTGGTGTGAATGTTTATTACCACACAGCAGTTGGTGACAATCCAGAGCGTTTAAAAAGGGCCATTCAAGTGGCACAGGAAAGATCGAATTTTATTATCTTCTCAGGTGGTCTTGGACCAACGAAAGACGATTTAACAAAAGAAACCATTGCGAGTACGCTCGGTAAAGAGCTTGTGCTAAATGAAGAAGCATTTGAGTCTATTCAAGAATACTTCCGTAAAACCGGACGTGATATGTCGCCGAACAACCGTAAACAGGCGCTCGTTCTAGAGGGATCTGATGTGCTCGTAAACCGTTTCGGAATGGCACCTGGTATGTTTATACAAGAGGGAGATACGTTTTACATTCTGCTCCCTGGACCGCCAAGTGAATTGCACCCGATGTTTGAAAACGAAGCGAAGCCGCTTATTTCTGAAAAACTCGGCCTAAAGGAAAAAATCGTGTCTGTTGTCTTGCGTTTCTTTGGCATCGGTGAATCTCAGCTGGAAACAGATCTTGAAGATTTAATTGATGCACAGACCAATCCAACGATTGCACCGCTTGCAGCTGACGGGGAAGTGACGCTAAGGCTGACAGCCAAGCATGAGGATGAAAAAGAAACAGAGCGTCTGTTAAAAGAAACAGAAGCACAAATTTTAGAACGGGTCGGCGAGTACTTCTACGGATATGGTGATACATCTCTTGCCTTTGAAGCTTCAAAGGCCTTGCATGAACACGGGAAAACAGTAGCAGCGGCTGAAAGCCTGACTGGTGGTATGTTTTCAGAGTGGCTGACAGATCTCGAAGGGGCATCATCCATTTTAAACGGCAGTGTGGTTTGTTACACAAATCAAGTCAAGCAGCAAGTGCTGGGCTGCCGTGCAGAAACATTGTCTTCTCATGGTGCTGTCAGCAAAGAGTGTGCGTTAGAGATCGCCGAAGGCGTTAGAAAACTGACGGGAAGCGATATCGGTATTAGCTTTACAGGTGTGGCAGGTCCTGAACCACACGAAGGACAGCCGGTTGGAAAAGTATTTATCGGGCTATCGACAAAAGACCAGACAGACGTGTTTGAATGGATGTTTACTGGCAGTCGATCAGGCATTCGCAAGCGTGCTGTGAAATATGGTTTGCACCACCTTCTCAAATTATTAAAAGAAAGTTAATTTTGTTTTTTATGAGGTTTGCTCCTTTATAAAAGAGCGTTTTTTCTAATAGAAACAGCTCTTTTCTTAAATAATCTGCCAAGAAAAAATCGAATATGTGTTCGTTTTTTTCTTGGCAAATGACGTAAAACAAGGTATAGTATAGATAGTGGAATTGATAAAGGAGGAAACAATAGAATGAGTGATCGTCAAGCAGCCTTAGATATGGCTCTTAAACAAATAGAAAAACAGTTTGGTAAAGGCTCTATTATGAAACTAGGAGAGCAAACAGATACACGTATTTCAACAGTACCTAGTGGTTCGTTAGCACTTGATACTGCGCTTGGAATAGGTGGATACCCTCGCGGCCGTATTATTGAAGTATATGGTCCAGAGAGTTCTGGTAAAACGACAGTAGCACTTCATGCGATTGCTGAGGTTCAGCAGCAGGGAGGACAAGCTGCATTTATCGATGCGGAGCATGCGCTAGATCCAGTTTACGCTCAAAAATTAGGTGTCAACATTGATGAGTTATTGCTTTCTCAGCCGGATACAGGAGAACAAGCACTTGAAATTGCAGAAGCACTTGTTCGTAGTGGTGCAGTTGATATTGTTGTCATTGACTCAGTAGCTGCTCTTGTACCAAAAGCAGAGATCGAAGGAGACATGGGAGATTCACACGTTGGTCTTCAAGCACGTTTGATGTCTCAAGCACTTCGTAAACTATCTGGTGCTATCAACAAATCAAAAACAATTGCGATCTTTATTAACCAAATTCGTGAAAAAGTAGGGGTTATGTTTGGTAATCCTGAAACAACGCCTGGTGGACGTGCACTTAAGTTCTATTCATCTGTTCGTTTAGAAGTACGCCGTGCTGAACAGTTGAAACAAGGGAACGACATCATGGGGAACAAAACGAGAATTAAAGTTGTGAAAAACAAAGTGGCACCACCATTCCGTATTGCCGAAGTAGACATTATGTACGGTGAAGGTATCTCGAAAGAGGGAGAAATCATCGACCTTGGAAGCGAACTAGATATCGTACAAAAGAGCGGGGCTTGGTATTCTTATCAAGAGGAACGTCTTGGACAAGGACGTGAAAATGCGAAGCAATTCCTAAAAGAGAATAAGGACATTCTTCTTATGATTCAGGAGCAGATCAGGGAACACTACGGTTTGGATACAAACGGAGTGAAATCAACTGACGAAGAAGGACAAGAAGAATTGGAATTGAATGACTAAAAAGACGCTGAAAAGCGTCTTTTTTTTACAATTACATAACAGCTAGCGGGTCAAAAGTTCTGTCTTTGCTTGAAATAACGACTTACGCCTTAGTCTGACTAGCTTGACAAGTATTTCCGACACAATTACAATGGGAATGTATCACTTGTTTTTCTTAACATGATTGATAACTAATTTAAACTTGACAAGGGCAGTGAGGATCTCATTCCCTGTGAAGGCCCTGTATGTTGAGACACAAAACAATGTACATGCCGACACTTTATTTGTAAAACCAAGTTCATAGCAAGAGGAGGTGAAAATATGTCGCCTACGATGTTTACGATCATCTCCATTTTGCTGAGCCTAATCTGTTTAGTTGTTGGCTACTTTGTTCGTAAAACCATTGCAGAAGCAAAAATATCCGGCGCAAGAAACATGGCCGAACAAATTGTTGAGGATGCAAAGCGTGATGCGGAAGCATTGAAGAAAGAAGCGCTCTTAGAAGCGAAAGATGAAATTCATTCGTTTCGTGTAGAGGCGGAGCAAGAAGTTCGTGAAAGACGTAATGAGCTTCAAAGACAAGAAAACCGTTTACTTCAAAAAGAGGAAAACCTTGATCGCAAGGACGAATCTTTAGATAAACGGGAGTCCCTGTTGGAGAAGAGAGATCATTCTCTGAATGAACGACAACAACATATTGAAGAGATGGAAAGCAAAGTGGATGATATGATTCGTTTGCAGAAAGCTGAGTTGGAGCGTATTTCTAGTCTAACTCGAGATGAAGCGAAACAAATCATTCTGGATCAAGTTGAAAATGAGCTTTCCCACGACATTGCAGTCATGACGAAAGAATCTGAAAACCGGGCGAAAGAAGAGGCTGATAAAAAAGCGAAAAACATTCTTTCACTTGCGTTACAGCGTTGTGCAGCTGATCATGTAGCTGAAACAACAGTATCTGTAGTCAATCTTCCAAATGATGAGATGAAAGGTCGTATTATCGGGCGTGAGGGACGAAATATCCGTACGTTAGAAACGTTAACAGGTATTGACCTGATCATTGATGATACACCTGAAGCTGTCATCTTATCGGGCTTTGATCCGATAAGACGTGAAACAGCGAGGATAGCTCTGGACAAGCTAGTCCAGGATGGACGTATTCATCCTGCACGAATTGAAGAAATGGTGGAAAAATCACGCCGTGAAGTCGATGATTATATCCGCGAGATGGGTGAGCAAACGACATTTGAAGTCGGAGTTCACGGTTTGCATCCGGATCTCATCAAAATTCTCGGTCGCTTAAAATTCCGTACAAGTTATGGACAAAATGTCCTGAAGCATTCAATTGAGGTTGCACATCTTGCAGGTCTCATGGCTTCAGAGCTTGGAGAAGATGCAAAGCTTGCAAAACGAGCAGGTCTTCTGCATGACATTGGAAAAGCCATTGATCATGAAGTAGAAGGAAGCCACGTGGAAATTGGCGTTGAGCTTGCGACGAAATATAAAGAGCATCCTGTTGTCATCAACAGTATTGCATCTCACCATGGTGACCAAGAACCGACATCTATTATCGCTGTTCTTGTTGCGGCAGCCGATGCATTATCTGCAGCACGCCCTGGTGCAAGAAGTGAGACGCTTGAAAATTACATTCGGAGACTTGAGAAATTAGAAGACATCTCTGAATCTTATGAAGGTGTTGAAAAATCGTTTGCGATACAAGCTGGACGTGAAGTGCGTATTATGGTGAAGCCAGATTCAATTAATGATCTTGAAGCTCACCGTCTAGCAAGGGATATTCGTAAGCGGATTGAGGACGAGCTCGATTACCCTGGTCACATTAAAGTGACAGTTATTCGAGAAACTCGCGCAGTAGAGTATGCAAAATAGAGCGGTGCGCTTAGCGCCGCTTTATTTTTTTGTGTAAATATGCAACACTGATAAGAAGATCATTTTATAAGAGAAAGGGTTCAAAACGTATGAAAATATTATTTGTTGGAGATATCGTTGGTTCACCTGGCAGAGATACACTGAAAGAATACTTGCCAAAGCTAAAGAAAAAATATCAGCCACACTTTACGATTGTCAATGGAGAAAATGCGGCTCATGGGAAAGGGCTTACTGAAAAAATCTATCACGAGCTGCTTCAAGCTGGGGCTGATGTGCTCACGATGGGGAACCATACATGGGATAAAAGAGACATTTTCGATTTCATCGATGATGCACCCCATATTGTTCGTCCGGCAAACTTCCCGCAAGGTACACCAGGGAAAGGTCTCACTTTTATTAAAAAACAAGGTAAAGAACTAGCTGTCATCAACTTGCAAGGCCGCACATTTTTACCTCCGATTGACTGCCCATTTCAAAAAGTAGATGAGCTCATAGCAGAAGCTTCAAAACGTACACCGTTTATTTTTATTGATTTTCATGGTGAAGCCACAAGTGAAAAGCAAGCAATGGGTTGGTATACTGATGGCCGTGCATCGTGTGTCGTTGGAACGCATACACATGTTCAAACAGCAGATAACCGTGTCTTGCCAAAAGGAACTGCTTATATTTCGGATGTTGGCATGACTGGTCCTTATGACGGTATTTTAGGTGTTGATCGGGAAACGATTATTAAACGATTTAAAACGAGCCTCCCTGTCCGTTTTGAAATTGCAGAAGGCCGCACGACATTAAGTGCAGTGATCGTAGAAATTGACGAACCGTCGAAAAAAGCTGTCAAAATTGATCGAATTTTGATAAATGATGACCATATTTTCTTTGAATAAATATTCACATATTTATTTCAGAAAAATATTAATCAGAAAGAAGGAATATGCGCCCTCTATCGTGAATATAGTAAAAATGGTAGGTAGCCTGCTATTTTTGAAAAACATTTTGGGGATGGATTTTCAAAAAAATAGCAACATCTAACAAAGATTGTTCTAATGAACACTCACTTATCCATTGTAAATTTAAGGGGGAGCAAAAATGGAAATTTTAAAAGTTTCAGCAAAGTCAAATCCAAATTCAGTAGCAGGAGCATTAGCTGGCGTTTTACGTGAACGCGGTGCAGCGGAAATACAGGCTATCGGCGCTGGAGCACTGAATCAGGCGGTCAAGGCTGTCGCCATTGCAAGGGGATTTGTTGCGCCTAGCGGAGTGGATTTGATATGCATTCCAGCCTTTACTGACATTCTTATCGATGGAGAAGAAAGAACAGCAATCAAACTGATTGTTGAACCACGATAATTCTAATTTTATTATTTTCAACCTGCTTACATCATGTAAGCAGGTTGTTTTTGTTTACCGCTATACATTTCTCATATAACATATTTCTTTCACAAAATAGATAGAAAATGACATATTAGAGCTTGCATTTTTTCACCATGATGATAAATTAAGATTAAGTTGAAAATACTTCATCAAAAATAAATATTTAAGTAGGTGAAATAATGATTGAAGCTTTTTTAAAAAGGGGAAAGCTTGTTTTTATTTTATTTTTTATCGTTCTCATTGCTGGAGGTTATTTGTTTACACAGCTTCCTAAACGAGAACTGCCAGAGTTTCAAGCAAATATTGTAACCATTTCGACTGTTTTCCCTGGTGCTGATGCAAAACAGGTAGAAAGTGATGTCACCAATAAGCTCGAGTCGGCCATTTCTGATATCAATGGTGTAGAGAAGACAAGCTCTGTTTCTGCTATTGGTTTCTCAAATATTGTGCTTGAAATTGATGATCAAGCCGATTTTCAAAAGGTGGCAAGTCAAATCAAGAGTGAAACCACAAATGCCGCCTCTTCTTTTCCAGATGGTGTGATGGAGCCAGATGTAAAGGATGAGTTTGGCAATGTGCCAGTTGGTTCTTATATGATTGTAGCAAGTAACTCATCTGATTTAGCAAAAAGTCAGGAATCGCTGCGTGCATTAAAAGAAAAAGTGGAGGACATCAAAGGTGTTGATGGTGTCGTCATCAAAGGGTTCAATGACAAACAAGCAATATTGAACTTGGATTCAAGTAAACTGGAGGATAACGGGTTAAACGTGACCGATGTCACAAATGCCATCAATCAAGAATTTGACACATCCCCTCTAGGTGACGTCCAGGCAGATGGAGAAAAGGTCAAGCTGTCCATTGATGCCTATGATCGTTTAGATCAAATGAAAAAGATTGAGATTTTCTCAAAAACGAGCCGAGAGCCTGTTACAATCGGTGAGCTTGGTCGTTTAAAAGAAGTAGAAAAAGAGAAAAGTGATATTGTTTCATATAACGGAAAGCCAGCCTATTCATTTACAGTCAATATTAAGCCAGGACTGGATATTCCTAAAATGTATGACAAAGTCAGTGCGGTCATTGAAAAAGAGAAAGAGCTGCCAAATGGTGTGGATTGGATAGACTACTATTCACAAAAAAGTGAAGTAGATGCCATTTTTAACGATTTAATCAAAGAAGCGATCGTGGCCGTCATCGCCGTCATTGTCGTCACCACACTTGGCCTAACCATTGGTGGTGCGTTTATCGTTTCACTTGCGATTCCGCTATCCATAACGATCGGAACCATCCCGCTGCCGTTTTTACAAGTGGACCTTAATCAAATTTCAATTATTGGCTTTATCATTGCGCTAGGGATACTTGTAGATGACGCCATTGTCGTCAACGATAATATTTTGAGGCAGATGAAAAAATACGAAAGTCCGCTTAAAGGAACAATTGCAGGTGTAAAAGAAGTGGCTGGATCCATTTTGACGTCAACACTAGCTGTTGTCTTTGCCTTCTTGCCGCTTGTTTTCCTTTCTGGTGCGAACGGTTCATTTATTCGAGCGTTACCGTCTGTTCTAGTCACAACTGTACTTGCGTCAATGGTCATTTCATTGACACTTGTGCCAGTGTACCAATATACAGCAAACCGAAAAAGAAAGAACAAGAAGATTCAAAAAGAACCGGGCTTTTTAGGCAAACCATTAAAAAGGTTAGCCGATTTTTATGCAGATCGAGTACTGACAAACATCGTGAAGCGACCACTTCTCATTGGATTAAGTGGTTTGCTCGTTGCCACACTTGCCTTTTTGCTTATTTTCGCCACACCATTTGAGTTTTTCCCTGCGGCGAATAAGAAAGAGGTTGTTGTCACTGTGACACTACCAAGTGAAACAACCTTAGATAAAACAAATGAAACTTTAGAGAAAATAGAACAAGAGATCAAACAGCAAAAAGGCATTGAAGAGACGGCCATTTTTGCAGGCGGCGGTGTGCCGAACTTGTTTAATGAAAGTATCTCAAACGCAAGTGATCATACGGGTCAGGTTGTTGTCAGAGTAGACAATGAGCAGATGACAAGCAAAGCATTGATCGATCGTATGACAGAGCCATTGCGAAAGAAATTTAAAGATGCTGATATCTTTATGAAAACCATTGTTCAAGGACCGCCAACGGGAGCGCCTGTGACCGTAACCATTGCAGGAGAACAATTTTCAAAGCTCGTGGATGTGAAAGAGAAGCTCACAAAAGAAATGAAAGAAAGCGGAGCAAGTCTGATCACAGACGATGTCAATCAACCGGTGAAAACCATCTCATTTGAATTAAATCGTGACCGAATGGCAGAGGATGGGCTCACTGCTCAGTTTGTCAGCAGACAGCTTGGCCTTGTCACAGAAGGAATTCCTTTAGGCACCTTTAAACAAGGAACAGATGACATCGACCTCGTAGTGAAACAAGACATGAGCACACATCAAAACGGACTGAAGCTAAAAGACATCAAGGTGCCTGTGAGTACAAATGAGGGGGGGATGCCTCAACTTGAGCCGCTTAGCCGATACGTAAAGGAAAAAGAAACAGAGCAATTTGAAAGCATTCCGCATGAAAACGGGATGCCGACGATCACGTTAAAGGCATATCCTGGTACATCAGATACGTTTAAAGACGATATGACAGAAGTCATAAATGAAGTTGGGAAAAGCGATGCAACGAAGAATTTGACCATTTCTCAGGGCGGAGAAAATGAAGATCAAACCCAATTCTTTATTGAAATTAGTCTCTTATTTGGGGTAGTCCTGCTGCTCATTTATGTGACCATCGCTTTCCAGTTCAATTCACTCATGCTGCCGCTTTTAGTTCTTGGAACGGTTTACTTAGCGATATCCGGAGCCATTATTGGACTATTTGTCACTCAAACGCCATTTAGCTTTATGGCCACAATGGGGATTGTCTCATTGGCAGGTATTGTTGTCCGAAATGCGGTCGTTTTGTTTGAATTTATTGAACAGAGGCGCAAGCAAGGTCTCGATCAACAGGCAGCTGTGATTGAAGCGGGGAGGGCAAGGATTAGACCTATTTTGCTGACAGCATTTACAGCACTTGTCGCTCTTATGCCCGTTGCTTTAAGTAATGACCCACTCTTTAAGCCGCTAGCGATCTGTATCGTATCAGGTGTCTTTTTCTCAACGATTCTGACACTACTGATTGTGCCGGCTTTATATGTAGCCGTTTCAAAAAAACGCTGATAACTTAAAAGCAAATCTCCGAATAAAAGGAGATTTGCTTTTTTTTTTTAGAAAAATATCTAAAAAAATATGTGGAGTGTTCATTTGTCTTCTCCTGAAAGACAGTGGTATTTACGTCTAAAATAAGACATGATAAGATCGGATTGGGAGAAGTTTTTTAACAAAGGGGTTGTACGTCATGTGTGGAACGATGAAAGCGATTGTTAAAAAAGAAAGCGCTTACGGAGCGGCGATGATGGAAATGCCGATTCCAGAAATAAGTGATCATGAAGTGCTCATCCAGGTAAAGGCTACATCGATATGCGGAACGGATGTGCATATTTATAATTGGGATGATTGGGCGAAGGGGAGAGTCAAAGCACCGTACATTTTTGGTCATGAATTCACAGGGGAAGTTGTCAAAACGGGGAACCAAGTCTCACGAGCAAAAGTAGGGGATTTTGTATCGGCTGAGACGCATATTGTCTGTAATCAGTGTTATATGTGTTTAACGGGTCAGCAGCATTTGTGCAGCGAAACGAAAATTTTAGGGGTAGACATTGATGGCTGTTTTGCTGAATATGTCAAAGTACCAGAACAAAATGTGTGGCATAATCCAGCTCAAATGCCAGTGGAACTTGCATCTATTCAAGAACCGCTTGGAAATGCTGTTCATACAGTTCTGCATACACCTGTTTCAGGAAAGTCAGTGGCGATTTTTGGCTGTGGTCCCATTGGTTTAATGGCGATTGCGGTTGCAAAAGCCTCCGGGGCTGTCCAAGTGTTCGCTGTTGATAAAAATGAATACAGACTGGATCTTGCCCGTAAAATGGGTGCAGATCATATCGTGGATATCGGAAAAGATGATCCTGTTGCCATGATTAAGCAGCTCACGCGGATGGAAGGGGCAGACGTGATGTGTGAGATGTCAGGACATCCCGTTGCGATTAATCAAGCACTCGAAGCTTGTGCAAATGGAGGGAAAGTGAATATACTAAGTTTGCCAGAGCGGCCGGTAACCATTGACATTACGAATCAAATTGTTTTTAGGGGATTAACCGTGCAAGGGATCACGGGGAGAAAAATGTTTGAGACGTGGCGTCAAGTATCCGAACTTTTAAGAACGAATACCATTGATGTACAGCCGGTTGTCACCCATACGCTGCCATTTGAAGATTTTGAAAAGGGATTTGAACTCATGAGAAATGGTACGTGCGGGAAGGTCGTACTGATCATGCCATCATATCAAAGGGGGACGAAATGATGAAAGAATTTACGTATTTACAAGATGAATTGGACACAATGAAGCAGCAAGGCACCCATCAAACACTGAAAGAAATCGATTCCAAACAATCTTCCACGGTGACATTAAATGAACAATCCGTCATACAACTCTCTTCAAATAACTACTTAGGTCTCACCTCACATCCAAGGCTGATGAAAGCGGCAAAAGAGGCGATTGATGAATTCGGTGCTGGAACAGGATCTGTACGAACCATTGCTGGAACGATGACAATGCATGAACGGCTTGAAAAAAAGCTCGCAGCTTTTAAAAAGACAGAGGCAGCCCTCGTATTCCAATCAGGCTTTACGACCAACCAAGGGGTCTTATCCAGTATTCTCACAAAAGATGATATTGTCATTTCAGATGAGCTGAACCATGCCTCAATCATCGATGGGATTCGCTTAACAAAGGCAGATAAAAAAGTATATGCTCATTCTAATATGGAAGAGCTTGAGAAAATTTTAAAGAAATCGATGAATTACCGCGTCCGTCTTATCGTGACAGATGGTGTTTTCTCAATGGATGGAGATATTGCACCGCTTCCTGAGATTGTAAGACTTGCAGAAGCATATGATGCCTTTGTGATGATAGACGATGCCCATGCGTCTGGAGTACTTGGTGAAAATGGGCGCGGAACAGTGAATCATTTTCAACTTGACGGCAGAGTGCATATTCAGGTTGGCACACTTAGTAAGGCAGTTGGTGTGCTAGGCGGTTACGTCGCTGGTTCTGCCGTTTTAATCGACTATTTAAAGCATAAAGCAAGACCGTTTTTATTCAGCACCTCACATCCGCCGGCTGTCACAAGAGCCTGTGAAGAAGCCATTGAAGTGCTGTTAGACGAACCGGAGCGCATTGAAATACTTTGGGAGAACGCGGCCTATTTTAAAGAAAAAGTCATCGGTCTTGGATTTGAGGTGGCACCAACAGAAACGCCTATTATTCCGATGATGATTGGAGACGAGGCACTCACTTTCCGTTTTTCAAAAGCATTAATCGAGCGCGGCGTTTTCGCTCAAGGCATTGCTTTCCCAACTGTAGCGAAAGGAAAAGCGAGAATTAGAGCCATCATCACAGCAGAGCACACAAAAGAAGAGCTTGACCGTGCACTGACAATCATCGAAGAAGAAGCAAAAAAACTGAAGATACTTGATTGAGAGAGCTGAGGCTCTCTTTTCTTTTGCGCTAATCTTTCCATATTTCATCAAATCTACCGTTTGTTATGTATAATGTATGTAAAAAGATCTATTGAGGTAAGTGGTGAGACAAATGTTATTTAATAAAAAAGATTTTCATGAACAATTTTTAGATTATAAGAACAAAGGGAGAACAGATAAAAATCACCCTTTTCACAACATGTTTAATAAAGAAATCCCAAACAACATTCGTTATGAATTAGAAAAACGCCATATGAGGAATTTGGATAGGATCGATATTAAAGCATCTACAGGAAATGGAAAAGTTGCAGAATGTTTTTGGATTGCACTTTTAGACAAGAGATTAACCTCAAATCCTAATTCTCAAAAAACAACGACACAAAAAGGGATATTTATTGTTATTTTATTCGCTGAGAATGGGGAAGATTTTTATTTAACAATTGAAACTGGAACTGAAAATTTATCTCTATCTGAAATTAGGGAAGAGGCAGCCATTTGGAGGGAAAGGCTACAGCCTGAATTAAAGCATCATAAAAGACTAGAGGGCTTTCATATAGGTGATTTTCATTTGGGTAAATCATTAAGACCTAAAAAATATGTAGCAAGCTCATTGATCTTTAAAAAGTATAATATTGATCATTTTGACCATCACCAATTAATACAAGATATCAATTCTTTAAATGAGTTTTTTTATGATTTTGTTTACGAAGTATATTTGGATCAGGACCTTATTCCAAAAGTGGAACATCAGAACAAATTTAAAAGAAAAAGAATCATTCATAGAGATGTTTATAAACAATTAAGAGAAGAAAGAGCAAAGCAAAATGAAGAGACAGGTAGAATAGCAGAGAAATTTGTTTATCATAAGGAAGTAGAGCAATTAAAAGCAGTGGGACGGGAACAATTAGCGGAAGCTGTCGATTGGGTAGCTGAAACAGAAGATGGTCACGGATTTGATATTAAATCTTATTACCCTGATGGAAAAGAGAAGCTTATAGAAGTAAAAGGATCTAAGTTGACTCACCATGACTTTCCATTCTTCTTATCTGAACAAGAAAGAATGGTAGCAGAAGAAGAAAAAGAATCATATGTAATTACTTTAGTTGAGAGTGTCGGTACACAGCAGATGAAGATTGTCAAAGAAATACAAAATCCTTTAGGAAAAGACGATCTCCGTCTGAAGCCTACTCAATATTCATGCAAAATTCGTGTGGATTGAAAAGTGTGGACACATATGAATTTATTTTCAATTCACGACAAAATAGTCTATACTGTAGGGTGGAGCTTGGTTTGAAAGGAGTACAAATTCATGAATGAAGAGCAGAGAAAAGCGAGCGGACAAGTAAGTTCATCGGACAAAAAATCCGAGAAGGACTACAGCCAATATTTTGAAGCTGTGTACATTCCGCCTTCCTTAAAAGATGCAAAAAAACGGGGTAAAGAAGAAGTCGAATACAATCAATTTCAAATTGACGAGCGGTTTAAAGGGTTAGGGAACGGCCGCAAGTTTTATATTCGCACATATGGCTGTCAAATGAATGAGCATGACACAGAAGTGATGGCTGGTATTTTTATGGCGCTTGGTTATGAACCAACAAATTCGACTGAAGATGCGAATGTTATCTTATTAAACACTTGTGCCATTCGTGAGAATGCAGAAAACAAAGTGTTTGGAGAGCTTGGTCATTTAAAAGCATTAAAGCGTGAAAAGCCAGATTTAATCTTAGGCGTTTGCGGATGCATGTCGCAAGAAGAATCTGTCGTTAACCGTATTTTAAAGAAACACCCATTTGTTGACTTGATTTTCGGTACCCACAACATTCACCGCCTGCCAGAGCTATTATCTGAATGCTACCTTTCAAAAGAAATGGTCATTGAGGTTTGGTCTAAAGAAGGCGATGTGATTGAAAATCTTCCGAGAGCCCGCCAAGGAAAAATTAAGGGCTGGGTGAATATTATGTACGGTTGTGATAAATTCTGTACATACTGTATCGTCCCTTACACGCGCGGTAAGGAAAGAAGCCGCCGTCCGGATGAAATTATTCAAGAGGTCAGACGCTTAGCAGCAGAAGGATATAAAGAAATTACCCTTCTTGGTCAAAACGTGAATGCGTATGGAAAAGATTTTGAAGACATGGAATATGGTCTTGGTCACCTAATGGATGAGCTGCGTAAAATCGATATTCCACGTATCCGTTTTACAACAAGCCACCCGCGTGACTTTGATGATCACTTAATTGAAGTGCTTGCCAAAGGCGGTAACCTTCTCGACCATATTCATTTGCCGGTTCAATCAGGAAGTTCTTCTGTGCTGAAACTCATGGCAAGAAAATACGACCGTGAACGTTACCTTGACTTAGTGCGCAAAATCAAAGAGGCAATGCCAAATGCTTCATTAACAACGGACATTATCGTTGGGTTCCCAAATGAAACAGATGAGCAGTTTGAAGAGACGCTTTCCCTCTATCGTGAGGTTGAGTTTGATGCGGCTTATACGTTCATTTACTCTCCAAGAGAAGGAACACCAGCAGCCAATATGAAAGACAACGTGCCAATGCGTGTGAAAAAAGAACGTCTGCAGCGCCTGAATGCACTCGTAAATGAAATTTCTGCGAAAAAAATGAAGGAATATGAAGGGCAGACTGTCGAAGTATTAGTAGAGGGTGAAAGTAAAAACAACCCTGAGATCCTAGCCGGATATACAAGTAAAAGCAAGCTTGTGAATTTTAAAGCACCAAAAGAAGCGATTGGCAACATCGTCAAAGTGAAAATCACACAAGCCAAAACTTGGTCTCTTGACGGAGAAATGGTTGGAGAAGCTATCGAGGTGAATTAAAATGACGCTTTATTCAAAGAAAGAGATTGTCGAGCGCGCAAGAGAGCTCGCAAAAATGATTTCTGAAACAGAAGAAGTTGATTTCTTCAAAAAAGCAGAAGCGCAAATCAATGAAAATACAAAAATTGCAGCGATCATTAATCAAATTAAGGCGCTTCAAAAGCAAGCTGTGAATTTAAAGCATTATGGCAAACATGAAGCCTTAAAACAAGTGGAAGAAAAAATTGATGCCCTGCAAGAAGAACTGGATGAGATCCCAGTGATTCAAGAATTCAAAGAATCACAAACAGAGGTTAATTCCCTGCTTCAGCTTGTAGCGCACACGATTTCTAATCAAGTAACGGATGAAATCATTCTTTCAACCGGCGGTGACCTCTTATTAGGAGAAACCGGTTCAAAAGTGAAAAACTCATCCCCAAGTTGCTCCATTAAATGAAAAAACCCCGCAGATGCGGGTTTTTTTGTTTTCTGATGTAAGAATTGCATACCTTCTTTCTCCTTCAGCTTCCATCAATCCCAATCTCTCACTCTCCAACTTTTCCAATTTTCAAGGCAAGTTTATGGGCGACCATGCATACACTGAAACAGAAATGAATTTAATTGAACATGAGACTCAAAATCGTGACACACTAGACGAATGCCCAGCATAAGATAAAACGATCAAGAACAAGGAGGCATGCCGGAATGTCTGAATACAGAGAAATTATTACAAAAGCGGTGGTTGCAAAAGGGAGGAAATTTACCCAAAGCACACACACCATTTCTCCATCGCAAAAACCAACCAGCATCCTAGGCGGTTGGATCATTAATCATAAGTATGATGCTGAAAAGGTCGGTAAAACAGTTGAGATTGAAGGTACATTTGATATTAACGTGTGGTATTCTTACGCAGACAACACGAAAACCGAAGTGGTCACAGAACGTGTAAAATATGTAGATATCATCAAACTGAGATATAAAGATAAAAACTTCCTTGATGATGAGCACGAAGTGATTGCGAAAGTCTTACAGCAACCCAATTGCTTAGAAGTCACCATTTCTCCAAATGGCAATAAAATTGTCGTTCAAGCAGAGCGTGAATTCATTGCTGAAGTAGTAGGGGAAACCAAAATTGTTGTAGAAGTCAATTCAAGCTGGAAAGAAAAAGATGATCACGAATGGGAAGAAGAAGTGGATGAGGAATTAGAAGATATTCATCCAGAATTCCTCGCGGGTGATCCAGAAGAGTAATTGATGACTAGGGCGCATATCCCCCTAGTTTTTTTGTGCCTTGATCTAGGGAAAAAAGGTGAATTTTTATGCTATAATGAAAGATGGTATGAATTCGAAAGTAATATAGTGAGGGATTAGAAATATGGCAAGTTATACGCCCATGATACAGCAATATTTAAAGATCAAGGCAGATTACCAAGATGCCTTTTTATTTTTTCGCTTAGGCGATTTTTATGAAATGTTTTTTGATGATGCAAAAGAAGCAGCACAAGAATTAGAAATTACGTTAACAAGCAGGGATGGCGGCACGATTCCAATGTGTGGTGTTCCATATCATTCTGCGTCTGCATACATAGAACAACTGATAGAAAAAGGCTATAAAGTCGCCATTTGTGAGCAGGTGGAAGACCCTAAAACAGCAAAAGGTGTGGTCAAAAGAGAGGTCGTTCAACTGATTACACCAGGTACGGTCATGGATGGCAAAGGACTGAATGAAAACGAAAATAACTTTATCGCGTCTGTTTCCAGCTTTCAAAATGGCTACGGTCTTGCGCTTTCCGATTTATCAACAGGTGAAAACATGGCGGCTTTCATTGAACGGTTAGATGAAGTTGTGTCTGAAATTTATTCTGTCGGTGCAAAAGAGATTGTGGTATCAAAGAAGCTCGATGAAGAAACGGTGAAAACCCTGAAGGAACGCTGCCAAGCGACCATCTCATACGAAGATAGCGATGAATTAATAGATGAAGCTGAACGACTCGTTTCTCATCTTGACGAGCATCTGAAAATAGCATTTTTAACACTCTATGCATACTTAAGAAGAACGCAAAAAAGGAGTCTTGATCATCTTCAGCAAGTTCAAGTATTTGAGCTTGAACAAACGATGAAAATTGATCTTTACTCAAAAAGAAATCTTGAATTAACAGAAACCATCCGTTCAAAAAGCAAGAAGGGTTCTTTATTATGGCTCTTAGATGAAACAAAAACGGCAATGGGCGGAAGATTGCTGAAGCAATGGATTGATCGTCCGCTCATCCGCCTTTCACAAATCAAAGAACGCCAGGAAATGGTGCAAATTCTGATGGAACATTTCTTTGAACGAGAGGATCTGCGAGAACGTTTAAAGCAAGTGTATGATCTTGAACGTCTAGCGGGCCGTGTGGCATTTGGAAATGTGAATGCCCGTGATCTTATTCAATTGAAAGAATCTCTCAAACAAGTGCCGGCTATTAAAGAGCTTGTCCATTCTCTCCCAGAGGGTATGGCGAAATCTAGAGCAAATAACATTGACCCATGCGGTGATTTACTTGATTTATTAGAAGATGCCCTTTATGAGAATCCACCGATGACGTTAAAAGAAGGCAATTTGATTAAAGACGGCTACAATGCAAAATTAGATGAATATCGTGATGCGAGCCGAAACGGGAAAGATTGGATCGCTCGTCTTGAACAGCAAGAAAGAGAATATACAGGCATTCGATCGTTGAAAGTCGGCTTTAATAAAGTGTTTGGCTACTATATCGAAGTGACCCGTGCAAATACGCATTTATTAGAAGAAGGCCGTTATGAAAGAAAACAAACCCTTGCCAATGCAGAGCGGTATATTACACCTGAATTGAAAGAAAAAGAAGCCCTTATTCTTGAGGCGGAATCAAATATTAGTGAATTGGAATATGAACTATTTTCTGCGCTTCGGGAACAAGTAAAAGCCTATATTCCTAGATTACAGTTGCTCGCAAAACAAATGAGTGAGCTTGATGCGCTGCAATGCTTTGCGACTGTGAGTGAAAAGCGGCGTTATGTCCGCCCTGAATTTTCATCAGATGAAGTGGAAGTCATTGATGGTCGTCATCCTGTTGTTGAAAAAGTGATGGATCATCAAGAGTATGTGCCGAATGACTGCCAAATGGGCAAAGGGAGACAAACCTTGCTCATTACTGGTCCGAATATGTCAGGGAAAAGCACATATATGAGACAAATGGCATTGATCTCGATTCTTGCGCAAATTGGCTGTTTTGTGCCAGCATCAAAGGCAACCCTTCCGATTTTTGATCAAATCTTTACACGTATTGGGGCGGCAGATGATTTGATTTCTGGTCAAAGTACTTTTATGGTAGAGATGCTCGAAGCAAAAAATGCGATGGTGCATGCGACAAAGAACAGCTTGATTTTATTTGATGAAATTGGACGCGGGACAAGCACTTATGATGGAATGGCTCTTGCACAGGCAATCATTGAATTTGTGCATGATCATATTGGAGCCAAAACGCTTTTCTCTACCCATTATCATGAACTGACGGTACTGGAATCCCAATTAAGCGAACTGAAAAATGTCCACGTACGAGCAGAAGAACATGAAGGGACAGTTGTTTTCTTACATCAAATCAAAGAAGGAGCAGCGGATAAAAGCTACGGCATCCATGTAGCGCAGCTTGCTGAACTGCCTGATGCGATCATTGATCGAGCCCAGACCATCTTAACGGAGCTTGAGAGCGGATCACATGAAGTGATTCCGCGCGTCTCTAAAGCCCCGAAAAAAGAAGTGGCTGAGGAAAAACAGCAGCTATCTTTCTTTGAAGTGGAAGAAAAACCGCAAACAAAACCTGTGCTGAAAAACAAAGATCAAGCAGTGATCGAAGAATTAAAGTCATTTAATTTAATGGATATGACACCGCTTGAAGCGATGACAAAGCTATATGAATTGCAAAAGAAATTATAATGTAAGGTGAGGTGAGCAAGAAATGGCAAAGATTATTCAGTTATCCGATGACCTATCAAATAAAATTGCAGCAGGTGAAGTGGTCGAACGCCCGGCTTCTGTTGTGAAGGAGCTCGTGGAAAATGCGATCGATGCTAGTAGTACTGTCATTGAAATCGATGTAGAAGAAGCAGGACTTTCTTCTATTAGAATTATTGATAATGGGATGGGAATCGATGCTGAAGATTGTAAGCTCGCCTTTCAGCGTCATGCGACGAGTAAAATCAAAGATGAAAATGATCTGTTTCGTGTCAGGACGCTCGGTTTCAGGGGGGAGGCGCTGCCAAGTATTGCCTCCGTCTCTCACTTAGAAATGAAGACAAGTACCGGTGAAGGTGCTGGAACACACTTAGCTCTCCAAGGCGGGAAGATCATTTCGGAGAAAAAAACCTCTGGCCGTCGCGGCACCGAAATTGTGGTCACCAATTTATTTTATAATACGCCAGCCCGTCTAAAATACATGAAAACTGTTCATACGGAGCTTGGCAACATTTCTGATGTTGTGAACCGAATTGCACTTGCTCATCCAGAAGTGTCGATTCGTTTGCGACATCAAGGAAAAGTGCTGCTTCAAACAAATGGAAACGGAGATGTGCGGCATGTGCTTGCGGCCATTTATGGAACGGCAGTGGCCAAAAAAATGCTGCCACTACATGTACAATCACTTGATTTTGAAGTAAAAGGCTATATTTCCTTACCAGAAGTGACAAGGGCATCACGTAATTACATGTCTTCTGTTGTCAACGGCAGATATGTCAAGCATTTCCCGCTGGTGAAAGCCATTCATGAAGGATACCATACACTGCTCCCAATCGGACGCCATCCGATTACATTTATTGAGATGAAGATGGACCCAATTTTAGTCGATGTGAACGTACATCCTTCTAAACTTGAAGTAAGACTAAGTAAAGAGCAGGAACTTCATGAGTTGATCAAACAAGGGATTAAAGACGTCTTTCAAAAGCAGCAGCTTATTCCAAGTGCTTCAGTGCCAAAAAAAGCACCAATGCCAGCAGTGAAAAATGAGCAGCAGTCTTTATCTTTTGATTCTAAACAAACAATGAAAAGCCGAATGGAAACACCTGCTTCCTATGAGCCGGACTCGCTCGAATCGGCTGTATACGAGACCAGTCAGAACGACACATACGGGGTGCGTGAACCGGAAAGTACGGAAGCGACTTTACCAGCATCGTCTGAAGAAACGTTTGACCATGTATATGTAGAGGAATCTGCAGCTTCGCATGAACAACATGACGAAGTGATACTGGAAGAGAGTGAAGCCCAGCATCAGGCTGAAAGTGAACGTGTCCCTGTGATGTATCCGATTGGACAAATGCACGGAACGTATATTTTGGCTCAAAATGAACGCGGTCTTTATATCATCGATCAGCACGCTGCCCAAGAGCGAATCAAGTATGAGTACTTTCGTGAAAAGGTAGGAGATATTGAACAGGAAGTGCAAGAAATGCTTGTTCCATTAACCTTTCACTACTCAAAAAATGATATGTTGATTATTGAAGAGCATATCGATATTTTAGCAAAAGTAGGGGTCTTCTTAGAGCCATTCGGATCAGGCAGCTATATCGTTCGATCGCATCCGCAATGGTTTCCTAAAGGAGAAGAGGCTGAACTCATCGAAGAAATCATTCAGCAAGTACTTGATGAAAAGCGTGTGGATATCAAGAAACTGAGAGAAGAAGCGGCGATCATGATGAGCTGTAAAGGCTCGATTAAAGCAAATCGTCATTTGCGTCACGATGAAATCAAAGCTTTATTAGATGAACTCCGGCAAACACAAGACCCATTTACATGTCCGCATGGCAGGCCGATTATGATTCATCATTCCACATATGAAATGGAGAAGAAGTTTAAGCGGGTGATGTAGCTAGGTTTGAGATGGTGGGTGAATCGGTTTGCCCACCAATTAATTTTTCAATCCGATAGTCTATTTCGTGTTTTTGTGATGTGAAGATAAACATCCGCTGTCATGTTGTAAGGATAACCCCTTTCCTCAAATGGATAGGGGTTTTTGTTATTTGGTTATACGATTAGGTGAAGCGTGATATGATTGTAAAAAGGAGGGAATATGATGACATTCAAAAAAGCGTTCAATATAGGTTACTTTGTTTTGCTTTTATCTTTTGTTGTCGTATATTTTTTGCTTCCAGTCGATCAACTATTTACCGCAATTATGATCCTAACCTTACTATTTGGCGTATATCAATTTGTGATTTTTAAAAAACTAAAAGAGCAAAAATAACAATAAAAAACGCCATATATGGGTTTGCCAACTAAATGATGACAGACCATATTGAGATATGGTGTAACAATTATATAAAATGCAGTAAGCACAGCGGCAAGACATGTGATAAATGAGAAAAAGCGCTCTAAGAGCGCTTTTTTGTTTAGCATCCGCAAGGATTAGGCGGTGTGACGACAACTGGCCGTTTATTAATATCAATCGTATCCTCTGCATAAAATGTGGAACCGATGCTGATCGCACGATTTTCTGCGCGGAACGTATATGTACCTGCAGCAGGAAGTACTTTATGAGAAAGTTGTAATGTATATTGGGAACTTCCGAATAAATCGAAACGAGCTGGAATGCGGACAGTTTTTCCATTGTTCAAAATGTAACTGTCTTTTAAAGCTTTTCCATTGATAATATCCTTTGTTGTGGCTTGAAAACCTGCTGGTAAAGTAAATTCAACTGCACCAATACTTAGAACAGAATTTGGACGGTAAGTCAGGTCAATGTCAGAAAAAGACCATTCTTGTTTACTTGCTCCTGTGATTTTTGCATAAAGGGCAGCTGGCCTTGCATTCGTTGAAGCTTTGCTTTCCTCTGTTTTAGCCCCTTCAGCTGATGCGGCTAGCGGTACTGAGAGTGCCATGACCAATGTAAGCATCCCCATCATAATCATTGTCCATGTTTTCTTCATTTCTTCCTTCCCCCTTGGTTGATTATAGGTAAATAATAGATGATTACATCCATTATTTACCTATAAGGTTACCATATTCCTATATGTCATTAAATGGTATTTTATACCCTTATTTTGCTTGTTTTTTAGTAATAACGTGGTAGGAATGCATTTGGTTGGTTCATTCCGTAAGCATTTCCTGTCATATGATGATTTGCAGGCATCATCATTTGCATATCATGATAGCCGTATGGATGGTAGGGAGCCATACCATAACCGCCGTAGTGACCGAAGTGATGGTGATCGTTCATCTGTACATTTGAATAGGGTTCATACTGCTTCGTAAAAGGGGAATAGGCTGAATGATGATGCGGGTGGTGTCCGCTATAAGCATCTTTTTTACCGGTATGATAATGATTTGGCATATTCATATGGTCATGCATGTTTGGTGCGATCATATGCTCATGATTGGCTGTATACACATTTTCAAACGTGTGATAGGGGTTTCCTTGATGGTAATGGTTGGTTTGGTTATTCATATTATTCATTTTGTATCTCATCCTTTTTTTCAGGTTGCCATATCTTATGAGTTGCACCTGTTTCATGAGCCTATCCATATGAAAGAAAAGAACGACATGTAACAAAAAAACCGGCTTTTCAGCCGGGAAAACAAAAAGCAGGTGCAGCGTCAAACACTAAAATGAGAAGCTATGTCTTTTTCTGCGACGCTTCTTACATCTGCTGCAGACACTTTTAGGAAAATAATGGGGATCGTAGCTTCTTGACGTATCCCAAAAATCGCTCTCAAACCAATCATCTTTTTTATGATAAAACTTCTTTTTTTCACACGGATCAATATGGTGATGATCGTCATGCTTTTTATAGCATTTTGAGTGGGAATGTTTGCTCTTGCATTTGCACATTGTCATCCCTCCTAAATGTGACTCAATGCTAGTATATGCAAGAAAGGTGTACGAGGACTGGATGGTGGCGCTCCTTTTGTAAAAAAAGGCTAATTCTTTAAAAACTCAAATAAAAAGAATTGACTAGTGCTAAATTAACATGATAAAATATAAATTTTTATCCTCTGCTGAAATGTGTTATAATGATATTGTGAATACTTTCGGAGGTGGCGGATTTGTTTCAAATAGGTGATAAAATTGTTTATCCAATGCATGGAGCCGGTGTGATTGAAGGAATGGAAGAAAAAGAGATTTTAGGTAAGACGCAGGAATATTTTCTGATTCAAATGCCGAATATGCAGATGATGGTCCCAAAAGGCAGAATCAATCAACTAGGTATACGTCCGGTAGCTGATCAAGCTACGCTGAAAGTTGTGATGAACAATTTTGCAGAGGAAACAAACGACGACACGCTTACTTGGAAGCAAAGATATGATGAAAATCTGAAAAAGCTAAAAACAGGTTCGATTGAAGATGGCGCAGACGTTGTTAAAGATCTGATGAGACGTAATCAGAAAAAAGCCTTAAATTCTAGTGAAAAGAAGATGCTTGAAGATGCACGGGGCATGTTAGTGAGCGAAATTTCACTGGCACAAGGCATGTCGCAAGATGAAGTGCTGACAGCATTAGAGAATGAATTAAGAGTTTAATGCTGGATATACAGAGACTGGCTGTAAACAGAAGGAGATATTCCTTTTGTTTACAGCTTTTTTATTTGAAAAAAGATGAAAATTCCCAATTTTGTAGGTGTTTTTGACTAAAACTAAAATGAGGTCATAGGATTTAGTTTTTACTTGCACATGAACCGTTTTAAAGAAGCCGAAAATACCTAAGGCAACATAAAAAAACAGGTAAGTTCTCCTGATTCATGAAAAGGAGCCGGACATTCTTTGAATTCTTTTAGCGATTGATAGTAAAATAATGCGATAAGATGACATCGAAGAGAATGAAAAGGAGCGGTGAAATGAAAAGACTACTCATATGTGGATTCATCTTTCTCATCCTGTGTGCTCTTTTAATGGTGAAATGCAGCCATTCTATCCAAGAAAATAAAGAGCAAAAACAACATCATGAAGAAGTAGAAAAGTATAAGAAAGAGCGAAAAAAAGGGGATCAATATGAAAGTTTTAAACAGCTTATACGGCATGAAAGAGACGGATATGAGATAGAGTTTCATGAAAAAGGGGGAAGTGACTTACTTGTCTTTTCTCCTCATGGCGGCGAAATTGAACCAGGAACAAGTGAAATTGTAGAAGCATTTGAAAAGAAGTACTCTACGTATTTATTTGAAGGGACAAAACAAGACAACAATCGTGACTTGCATATCACTAGTACAAAATTCGATGAACCGATTTTGGTTCAAATGATTAAAACATATCCCTTTTCTATATCCATTCACGGCTATAAAAGTGATAGAAGACATACACTTGTGGGCGGGACAAACGAAAAAATGCAAGAAGCGGTTGTGCGAGAACTAAAAGACCGGGGCTTCTCCGCAGAGCTCGTGCAAAAAGGCGAGCGCCTCTCTGGAACGGATCCAAACAACATTAATAATCAAAATGCAAGTGGAGAAAGTGTCCAGTTAGAAATTAGTACGGCGCAGAGAAAAGCCTTTTTTGACAACTTTGATACGAGAAAAGGAAAGAAAAAAGCATTTAGTCGCTATGTCAGTGGTTTAAAAGAAGTGCTTAGAGAATTCGACCCTTCTTCGTAGAAAAAAGGTTTTGATGGGCAAAAGTACTCTCTTTAAACTTGGTAAAAAAGATAGAAATGTGCAAAATCAACATAAAATATGAAATAAATGACAATTTGCCTTAAAATCATAAATTATGTAAAATAATAGTTATCAGTTTGATATGATAGAATGGGGCTGAAGTGGATGGCACACAAAATACCATCTTCCGAAGTAGGTGTAAAAATCAATCAATGGTACACACATATTTGCAAATTTGAAGTTGATCAGGCAAACGATATGAAGCGCCTTGTTGAAGAAGACATTCATGAGATGGAAGAAGATCAAGATTTATTACTCTATTATTCTCTCATGGATTTTCGCCATCAAATGATGCTTCAGCACTTAACGCCAGTCCATGCAGGGAATGAATCGCTTCAAGCGGTTTCTTTTCCAAAAGAAATTGAAGAGGCAGAAGATGAGATGACGGGTTTATTGGGCTATTACTTTCATTTTTTCCATGGAATGTATGCATTTACCCAGCACCGGTATATCGAAGCCATTTCTTATTATAAGCATGCGGAACATCAGCTGATCTTAGTGACAGATGAGATCGAAAAAGCGGAATTTTATTATAAAATTGCTGAAGTATACTATCATATGAAACAAACCTATTTTTCTATGCATTATGCGAAAAAAGCGAGAGACATCTATAAGAAACATCAGCTTTATGGAAAAAGAAGCATTCAATGCGATTTTGTGATGGCAGGTAATTGGATTGATGTAAATCAGCATCAAAAAGCGCTCCCGTATTTAGAAAAAGCTTTAAAAGTGTGTGAAGCAATGGAAAGAAAAGAATGCACATCTTATTTTAAGGCGATGGCCCTCAATAACTTAGGAACTTGTCATTATAGTATGGGAACCTATCATACAGCGACTGTCTTCTTTGAACAAGCCATTTCACTTTATCAAAAAGATCAAGCTGCAACGATGATCAAATCATTGTTTTCACTGGCTCTTACTTGTTTTAAACTCGAAGATATGGAGCGAGCGAGTGAGGCTATAAAGGAAGGCATGAATCAGGCCTCTATATTGGGAGATGAAATTTATCAATTGAAATTCCAATTTTTACAGGCACTCTATATAGAAACAGACAGCTCTGAACAATTGAGATCAGCCCTTTTGGGACTACGAAACAAAAAAATGTTTGCTGATTTAGAGG
This sequence comes from Bacillus sp. iso_77, assembly GCF_056173625.1. Classification (NCBI taxonomy): domain Bacteria; kingdom Bacillati; phylum Bacillota; class Bacilli; order Caryophanales; family Bacillaceae; genus Bacillus; species Bacillus sp. iso_77. The sequence goes on from NZ_CM149683.1 coordinate 1,681,829, forward strand.
AATTGGCACTTGATGCGGCTAATTATTATAAGGAACGCGACATGTACAAGGAATCTTCCACTTTTTTTGAAATTGTGATCGAAGCGCGTACGCATATTCAAAAAGGAGATGAGATGTATGAGAACGAAGCATAACATGTCAGCTGCTCAAGTAGAAGAAAGACTTCACACATAAAAACAGACAAAACAACACCCTTTACGAAAAACGTAAAGGGCTTTTTTATTTATTCTTGGATTGCTTTTTCTGCGTCGATGGCACCTGCTCCGTAAATCATTGGGTCCTCTCCAGACCACTTGCTTGTATTTTCTTTTAATAAGGCTTTGACTTCATCAGGTGTTAAATCTGGTGAATGCTCTAATAATAGTGCGCAGATACCGGCACAAATGGGTGTCGCCATCGAAGTGCCAGATAACGTCGTATAATCATCATCGACTCTACTTGATTTATCTAGTTTATCTAGGAATGATCTTGGTGATCTAAGAGAGACGATATTGACTCCTGGTGCGAGGAGGTCAGGCTTTGTTTCACCGTAGACCGTTGGACCTCTGCTCGAAAATGGTGCCACGACATCGTCACTTGATTCTGGCGTATTTCGATCATCATAGGCTCCGACCGTAATGACTTTTTGACTCACGGCAGGGCTTGCGATCGTTTGACTGTTAGGACCAGAGTTCCCAGCAGCAACGCATACAACAATCCCTTGATCCCAAGCTGCATTGACAGCGCGCACCATCGGATCGTCTTGTTCGTCATCATAACGCTGTGCATCGCCGCCTAGTGACATACTGATGATGTGAATTGGGTCATCAGGATGGTCTTCGTTGAACTGTATGCACCACTCAACACCTTCTATAATAGTAGAAAGTGATCCAGCGCCTTGTTTATTTAACACTTTTACCCCAATGATATTGGCTTTTGGAGCGGGTCCTTTGTATAAACCGTCTGAGGCAGCTCCGTCTCCAGCCACATCCCCAGCGCAATGCGTTCCATGACCGTTATCATCATAAGGTTTCGTTTTTTGTTTGACTAAATCTACAAAGTCGCGAATTCTTCCATCTAAGTCCTCATGTGGGTATACGCCTGTGTCAACGACCGCAACCGTAATGCCTTCACCGGTTAAGGTTGTGCCATTTCGGACGACTTCATCCGCATGACTTGATTGTGTCGCCACATCCAGCAGTGCATGTACCTGTCTGTCTAAATATATTTTGCGAATATGCTCCCCATTCGCTAAGAGTTCCTCTAAAGCAGCAGGGGTAAGATCAGCTGCGCAGCAATTAATATGTGAAAAATGTTTTTTGATGTTTGTTTTTCTGCTTTTTTTCATTAGCTGCTTTGTGCTTTGAATACCTGCTTCAACTGCATCTTCTTTAAATTCAATGATGACCCGAAGCTTCTTGCTCTTCTTTAACCTTCCTTCAAAAAAACGATGAAGAAAACAAGGCGTCCACTTAAAAGGCTTATAGAGGTGAAGGACGGTCTCTCTTAAAGGCTGATCCAATTTACTAGCATGTGTTCTGACCATTTGTACCATGGAAAATCCAAACATGTGATGCCCTCCATTCTAGCTATCCATTCTCGTACACTCTTACGTTATGAACATGACAGCATCTTTGTTCGGATTCTTGTCCCTTCTTTTGTTCATATTGGCGGCTGACTCATTCCCTTTAAAAAGAAAAGCGCTTACATTTTGTAAAATAATAGAAAAAGGTGGAAATCATATCAAAACTGCCGATGATAGGTGGGAGAGTTCTTCTTAGAGAACCAGTAAAACAGAGGATTCTGCAGAAAAAAGGGGGTTCTAGACAGGGTCAATGCTCATACAAATGTGATTCATTCCAGATGAAAAAAATCAAATTCGCATAAAAAAAAGACGAATTAAAGAAAACAGACTGGGTAGGACTAGGTCATTTTAAACATAACTTCATTTGTTTGTCATACTATTCTAACTCTGTTTTCAATCAGGAGAGGCGTTTCTGTGTATATAAATGCAATTATCTTATTTTTGAGGAATCTCATGATCTAGAGTGTTATGATCAAATTTGAAGAGAAAATGTGGAAAAAATGAAAAGAAATGATGATTCAATATTAATCATAGAAACGGCTTAGAAATCTGTTAAAGGAGAACGGGAATGAAGAAGTTTTTTGCTTTGCTTCTCCTGCTTGTCATCGGATGGGGCGTCTATTATACCATGCAAGCACAGGAACATGATGAGCCAGTGTCATCAGGTGGAGAAGACGAAAGCGGTTCAAATGATATGTATCGCAATTTTAAAGAACTGGAAGAGAATGAATCAACAGATCATTATCAAATTACATCCAATCCAGTGCCCGGCAGCCGTCTTCTAGTGATGTCGCCTCATGGCGGGAGAATCGAAGGCGGCGTTAGTGAGATTGTCCATTTTTTTGATAACGATTTTTCTACGTACTTATTTGAAGGTTTGAGAGAAAATGCATCAGAACTTCATATTACAAGTACAAACTTCGATGAACCAATCGGAGTCGCACAGGCAAAAGCACATGATTATGTATTAGCTGTTCATGGTTATAAAGGGGAGCCGGGAATTGATCACACCCTTGTTGGCGGAACAGACTATAACCGTGCTGAGAAAATTGTGAACTCATTAGAGCGCAACGGTTTTTCTGCTGAACTTGCAGTTGCACACGCAACCCTAAGCGGAACGAGCAATCATAATATTAATAATCTTACAAAAACAGGGCAAAGTGTACAGCTTGAGATTAGTAGAAGTCAACGGGAAGCGTTATTTGACAGTTTCGATTTTCGGCAGCGGTCGAGTACAAAAAACGAGACGTTCTACCGGTATGTCAGGGCGATTCGAACGGTGCTGGATGAAGAATATACGTAAGGATGGTGCACATCTTAAGACAGCAAGATGAATTCTTGTTACACTATAAAAAGTGATAACAAAAGGAGAGACAGATATGGCGCGTCATCATTTTCATCTTCAGGCAAGCTGGCCTGGTCTGCGTAACGATGTGGGGACAATCGAATGTGAACAGTTAAAGACGGAGATTTCCATTCCAAAAGAAATGGATGGACCGGGTATTGGAACAAATCCAGATGAGATGCTCCTAGGTGCAGCGGCCACATGTTATATCATTACACTTGCAGCCATGATGGAGCGGAGTCAATTAGAGAAAGAGGATTTATCGATGAGCTCTGAGGCAGTTGTCGATGTGACAAACGGTGTGTTTACATATGAGAAAATCATTCACCGTCCTGTCATCATTCTCAAAGAGTCGGCTACAGCACAGGACATAGAACGAGCTCGTAAGCTTGCACATAAAGCTGAAAGCTCATGTATGATCTCTAGAGCTGTGCAAGGGAATGTCCATATTTCCTTAGAAGAAACCATCAAAGCTGGTCATTAAGACAAAAAAGTCATTTTCTCTTGATTAATGGAGAAAATGACTTTTTTATGACGTCCATTCGGTTTGATCGAATGGTTCTTTCTTTTCTTCCTTTTGTTTTTTGGATTGATTTAAGACAATGACGCCGCATATGACAAGTGCAAGACCAATGAATCCTTTCATATGAATGGTTTCGTTAAATAGCACGAGGCCCACAAGAGCAGTAAGTGCTGTACCGACACCAGACCAAGTGGCATATGCAGATGACAGATCAATTGTTTTGAGTGCCAAACTGAGAAAGGTAAAGGCGCATCCAAATCCGATCATCACCCCCATACTCGGCAGCACCTGTGTAAAACCTTGCGAAAGCTTCAGCATCGTACTGCCAAAAACCTCTGTCAAAATGGCTCCTGTTAAATAAAGCATTCCTTTCATATCACTTCACATCCTTTAAGACATATTTAATAGTACGACCCCTGAAACAAGCATTGCCATTCCAATAAGTGCTTGACGGTTCAAGGTTTCTTTGAAAAAGAGCACGCCAAAAAAAGCCGTGAGGACGGTACCGACCCCAGACCAAGTGGCGTAAGACATGCTAAGTGGAATGATATTAAGGGTCAATGACAACATGTAAAAAGCAAGTGTGTAGCCAGCGACAACGACAGCGCTAGGTTTAAAGCGTGTGAAACCATTTGATAGTTTCAGCATCGCTGCCCCGATTGCTTCTGAAAAAATGGCGATAGCCAAAAAAAGATATCCGAGGATCATCATCATCCCTCCTCTAAAATGTGTAAAATCCGATGAAGTAAAAGGGTTTTTTCCTCTCGATTCAATGGTTCAAGCTGAAACATTTCTGAAAACCATATACCATCACAGGCAAGACGGATCAGTTGGCTAAGTGCAGGGTCATTGATTTCCTCGGTTGCTTTTTCTTTAAATTCCGCATAAAAATGACGCCAAGGATTTAATAATGCTTCATCAAATGACATGGTAGCCAGCATGCTTGTACATAGCTGTGTGGTGTTTTGTCTATCAAGGTCATTTAATGTGGCCAATATATAGGCACGTACATAAGGTGCCTTTTCGTTTTTGTATGTTTCCTGATACGTGTCAAGCTGCTGACGAAAAGAGGCAACCGCATGCTCATTCATTTGCTGGATCAGGTCTTCCTTGCTCGAAAAATGATACAGTAGCCCGGCTTTGGTCATATTTGCATGTTCTGCCACCTGCTGAAGGGTGAGCTGACTCAATCCTTCTTTTAGAATGGTGTGAGCTGCTGCCTCAAAAATTTGTTCTTTTTTCGTTTTAGACATAAAAAAAACACCTACTTTACTGAACGGTCGGTAAAGTAAATGTTAACCTATGAAAAACAAATGTGTCAATCGATTCATTTTATAAGAGGATGTTTTCACTAAATCGTCATATTTAATAATAAGGGTATGGTCCATATGGCGGGTATGGCGGTGGATAAGGATAACCATAGCCATATCCTGGAGCAAGAAGCGACCCAGCTAAAAGCCCTCCAGCAAAACCACCTAAAAATGGCGGTCCAAAAAATCCAGGTCTCCCATAGCCAAAACTAGGGCGCCCAAACCCAAACCCAGGTCTTCCAAAACCAAATCCAGGGCGTCCAAATCCAAAAGGTCTTCTCATCTCATCTTGAACAAACGGTGCGTCAAAATAATTCATAAAAAAAGACTCCTTTCACATAAAATCACTGTAACTGACATCAGTGTATTCGAGTGGCCCACTTGTGTTTGGGTGAATGCCTAAAATAAGGAGGAATGTAAAAAATGGGCCTGTATCCGTCTGATTGGGCTAAATGCCCACCTCATGCACATGCTTATAAAGCGCGAACGGATGTAACAGAAGAACATTATCATTTAATAGAAGGTATTTCTCAGCCTGTGAATGGAAGCAGTACCGACAGTCATACTCATTATTACCGGGGGATCACATCATTTGAAAGAGGGCATTTCCATAGATATTATGGCGTCACTGGACCTGCTATCCCAAGAGTGGACGGGACGCACTACCATGAAATTGAGGAAGTCACGTTTTCTGCCTATACCGACTCTGTCCCGATTCCATACGGGGGAGTCGTTTACAGTCCAGATGAAGAAAGGCCAACGCATAAGCACCGTTTAAAAGGAAAGACATATGAAGTGGTCGGGAATGAACCACTTGGCTGGTGACGGGAGGATATAGGAGAGAAAGAGAAGTTATGCTATACTGTAGGCAGTTTGTAAAAGAGAGTGATGTTATGAAAAAACAACCAGTGATTGTATTAGTAGGTCCGACGGCTGTCGGAAAAACAAAGCTGAGCATTGATATAGCGAAAGCATTTAATGGAGAAATTATCAGCGGGGATTCCATGCAGATCTATAAAGGGATGAATATTGGCACAGCGAAAATCACCCCTGAAGAAATGAATGGCGTACCGCACCATTTAATCGATATTAAACAACCGGATGAATCGTTTTCTACAGCTGAATTTCAGCAGCTTGTCCGCTTAAAAATCAAAGAGATTGCTGCGAGAGGGAAAACGCCCATGATTGTTGGTGGAACTGGGCTATATATTCAGTCTGTTTTATATGATTACACGTTTACTGATGAGAAAAGTGATCCTGCTTTTAGAGAAGAGATGACGCTGTTTAAGCAGCAGCATGGACCGATCAAGCTGTATGAAAAGCTAAAAGAAGCCGATCCTGACGCTGCAAAAGCGATTCATCCGAATAACGTCCGCCGCGTGATCAGAGCGCTTGAAATCATCCATACAACAGGTCAGAAAATGTCTGATATGCAAAACGGGCATCAAGAAGTTCCTCTTTATGACACTGCCTTCATTGGGCTGAAAATGGACCGAGAGCTTTTGTACGAGCGCATTCATCAAAGAATTGATATGATGTTAGATGAAGGCTTAATTGAAGAAGTGAGCGCACTTTATCAATCTGGTTTGAAAGATTGTCAGTCTGTTCAAGCGATTGGTTATAAAGAGTTGTATGCCTATTTTCAAGGCGATTGCTCACTGGATGAAGCCATCCAGCAATTAAAACAAAATTCCCGCAGATATGCGAAGCGTCAGTTTACGTGGTTCCGTAATAAAATGGATGTCACCTGGTTTGATATGACACCACCTTGCCACTTTTCGGACAAAAAAGAGGAAATTTTCGCATATATAGCAGGAAAGCTTGGACTTAAAGCGAAACTGTAGTTATCAGAATCAAGGAGGACGAAACATGAAACCGATTAATATTCAGGACCAATTTTTGAATCAGATCCGCAAAGACAATACATTTGTCACAGTATTTTTACTGAATGGCTTTCAGCTTCGCGGTCAAGTAAAGGGATTTGACAATTTCACGGTGCTGCTTGAGACAGAAGGGAAGCAGCAGCTTATTTATAAACATGCGATTTCAACATTTGCACCTCAAAAAAATGTAAATCTTGAATTAGAATAAACACCCGTTTTCACCAATAGCCCCATGCAGCTGCGAATAAACCGGCCGAAACCCGCTACGTTTTTTGTCAGTGCAGAGGGGCTATTTTGTATGCCATGAAACTTTTCTGTCCAAGTTGCGTATAAATCCTTATTGGACATTTAAAAGGTGAGGGGATTTATATGGAAAATGCAGAGCTTGAATTGAGAAGGATTCGAGTGATCCTTCTTTTGATTGGAATCGTTGTCTTATTTGGATCATGCGCCATCTCGAACATCGAAACGAGACAAGAAAGTTGGCATAACCATTCTAATGAGCATGATGGGAGCCATGTTGATGGTCTTTTACCATCATCTGTTGCGCTAAAAAATAATCACATTGCTGTTGTGAAAGATGATGAAGTACATGTATACCGGTTTGATGAAAAAGAAGGAGAGCTGACGCTCATTACGACAAAGTACATAGATGAATGGGATGAAGATGATGGTGATAGTGAAGACTTTGATGAAGAGTAAGCACGTAAATTTACAAATGAATGTGAAGTCGCTACACTATAAACATGCATCAGACATCTAGACAGAAAAGGATGAGTTCATGACACACAAAATTAAAATTAATCATTGGGAACAAACTTGTGAAGATGACTCCTGTTTCGAATATGGAACAAGCGTTTCTGTAAACGGGAAAGAGTTAGTAAGAGAAGCCTCGATCGTCTCTGCGCTTGAAGCGGTGCTCAAAGAATTAGGTGTTGAAGTGGAAATAACAGAAGTGTCAGAAGATTTACAGTGCGATGCCTACAAAAAATAAAACAAAAAGTCTAGTCTACTAAGCGATTTTTTTTCGTGTTATGATAGATTTCGGTTTCAGTTGAATAGGGAGTAGGGCAGTCTATTTTTAGAACCTGCTCTGCTCTATTTATTTGAACGTACGAGTTCGGCTATGAATGTTCGGCCGGGTTGGTTGATTTTTTTCGTTTCGAGTATCTATATGTTGTGTTTTGAAAAAACATAGTATACTATATATAGTGAATAACGGAATGATCAACAATACTAAAAACTAGGTCGTGATGGAATTGATTCAAATCGTATTTGATTCAAAAACAGGAAATGTTCAACGCTTTTTGGACAAGACCCCTTTTACAGACAAACGAAAATTGACTGGAGAAGAGTTTTTGGATACGCCGTTTATTCTCGTCACCTTTACGACAGGATTTGGACAAGTCCCTGGTACCACTCAGTCATTTTTAGAGAAAAATGCGCACCTTTTACTAGGTGTAGCGGTGAGTGGGAACAAAGTGTGGGGAGATAACTTTGCCAAAAGCGCCGATACGATTTCTAAACAATATCAAGTTCCTATTTTGCACACCTTTGAACTAAGCGGAACAAAAAGGGATGTTGAATTGTTTACACAGGAGGTAGAAAGAATTGTCACAAAATCAGGTTCCAAAGTGGATACAATTAAATAACGAGATTATGATTCAAAAAGAAGGAAAGTTTCAGTTCGACAAGGACAAAGAAGCTGTACATAGTTATTTCGTAGATTATATTAATCAAAACACGGTCTTCTTTCATAATCTAGAAGAGAAGATTGATTACTTAATAGAAAACGACTACTATGAGGAAGAATTTTTAAGACAATACAGCATGTCAGATATTAAAGAAGTATTTGAAGCTGCATATGCCAAGAAATTTAGATTCCCATCATTTATGAGTGCGTTTAAGTTTTACAATGACTATGCACTGAAAACAAATGACAAAAAGAAAATCCTTGAACGCTATGAAGACCGCATTTCAGTTGTGGCTCTTTTCTTTGCGGGCGGAGACAAAAAGAAAGCACTTGAGTTTGTGGAACTGATGATCAACCAAGAGTATCAGCCAAGTACACCAACATTCTTAAACGCAGGCCGTAAAAGACGTGGTGAGCTGGTGAGCTGCTTCTTGCTTGAAGTGAATGACTCATTAAACGATATCTCAAGAGCCATTGATATTTCCATGCAGCTGTCTAAATTAGGTGGCGGCGTCAGCTTGAACCTTTCAAAGCTTCGTGCGAAAGGTGAAGCAATCAAAGATGTTGAAAATGCGACCAAAGGTGTCGTAGGCGTCATGAAACTTCTTGATAATGCATTCCGATATGCAGATCAAATGGGACAAAGACAAGGTTCAGGCAGTGCCTACCTGAATATTTTCCACAGAGATATTAATGATTTCTTAGATACGAAAAAAATCTCTGCGGATGAAGATGTTCGTGTGAAAACACTTTCGATCGGTGTCGTCATCCCAGATAAATTTATCGAGCTTGCTAGAGAAGATAAAACAGCTTACACATTCTATCCTCATACAGTTTATAAAGCTTATGGACAGCATCTTGATGAGATGGATATGGAAGAAATGTATGACGAGCTTGTAGAAAACCCGAAAGTCAAAAAAGAAAAAGTCAATCCGAGAAAACTTCTTGAAAAATTAGCTGTTCTGCGCTCAGAATCAGGCTACCCATATATCATGTTCCAAGATAATGTGAATAGAGAGCACGCTCTGAACCATATTTCACGTGTGAAATTCTCAAACCTTTGCTCAGAAGTCCTTCAAGCTTCAGAAGTCTCTTCTTACACGGACTATGATCAAGATGATGAGATCGGACTTGATATTTCTTGTAACCTTGGTTCTTTAAATATCATGAACGTGATGAAAAACAAATCCATTGAAAAAACAGTCAAGCTTGCAACGGACTCACTTACACTTGTGTCTGAAACAACAGATATCCGCAATGCACCAGCTGTTAGAAAAGCGAACAAAGCGATGAAGTCAATTGGACTTGGTGCGATGAACCTTCACGGGTATTTAGCTCAAAACCAAATCGCTTATGAAAGTGAAGAAGCAAGAGATTTCGCTAATACGTTCTTTATGATGGTGAACTATTACTCCATTAAGCGTTCAAGTGAGCTTGCAAAAGAAAAAGGGGAAACATTCCACCGTTATGAGGGCTCTGGTTATGCAACAGGTGAGTACTTCAATAAATACGTAGAAAATGATTTCACTCCAAAAACAGAAAAAGCAGCTGCGCTATTTGAAGGGATGCACATTCCAACAAAAGAAGATTGGACAGCACTTAAAGATTTTGTAGCGGAAAATGGCATGTATCATAGCTATCGATTATGTATTGCGCCAACAGGTTCTATTTCGTATGTTCAATCGGCAACAGCGTCTGTGATGCCAATTATGGAACGTATCGAAGAAAGAACATACGGAAACAGCAAAACGTATTATCCAATGCCAGGACTTTCAGCACAAAACTGGTTCTTCTATAAAGAAGCATACGATATGGACATGTTTAAAGTGGTCGATATGATCGCAACCATTCAGCAGCACGTCGATCAAGGAATCAGCTTTACATTATTCCTAAAAGATACGATGACAACGCGTGACTTAAACCGCATCGATCTTTATGCACACCATAAAGGCATTAAGACACTTTATTATGCAAGAACGAAGGATACAGGGCAGGAAGGCTGTCTTTCTTGTGTTGTTTGATTAAAGGAGAGTTTAACGTGACAAAAATTTATGATGCAGCCAACTGGTCAAAACACGAAGACGATTTTACACAAATGTTTTACAACCAAAACGTCAAGCAATTCTGGCTTCCAGAGGAGATTTCCTTAAACGGGGATCTCTTAACATGGAAATATTTAGGTGAAAAAGAGCAGGATACGTACATGAAAGTACTGGCTGGACTGACGTTACTTGATACAGAACAAGGAAATACAGGAATGCCGATAGTGGCTGAACATGTGGACGGTCATCAGCGTAAAGCCGTGTTAAACTTTATGGCCATGATGGAAAATGCAGTGCATGCAAAATCATACTCAAATATCTTCATGACGCTAGCACCGACTGAAACGATTAGTGAAGTATTTGAATGGGTCAAGAAAAATAAATTCTTGCAAAAGAAAGCAGATATGATTGTAGGTCTGTACCGTTCCATTCAAAAGGATGACCCAATTTCCTTATTTAAAGCAATGGTTGCTTCAGTGTATTTAGAAAGCTTCCTATTCTATAGCGGCTTTTACTACCCGCTATATTTCTACGGTCAAGGAAAGCTCATGCAAAGTGGTGAAATCATTAACTTGATTTTGCGCGATGAAGCGATTCACGGTGTGTATGTTGGATTATTAGCACAAGAAATTTACAACAAACAAACACCTGACGTGCAAAAAGAGCTTTATGATTTCTCTATCGATCTGCTTAATGAGCTTTATGAAAATGAACTTCATTACACTGAGGATATTTATGACCAAGTCAATTTATCGCATGATGTGAAAAAGTTCATTCGTTACAATGCCAATAAAGCGTTAATGAACCTTGGATTTGCCCCTTACTTTGAAGAAGAAGAGATCAACCCAATTGTATTGAACGGACTCAATACAAAAACAAAGTCACATGACTTCTTCTCAATGAAAGGGAACGGCTACAAAAAGGCAACAGTTGAGCCGTTAAAAGATGACGATTTCTTCTTTGGAGATGAATCATAATTAAAACGCAAAAGTCAAAACGCATCACTCGTTTTGGCTTTTTGCCATTTCTAACAATGTGTTACATACTGGAGGTTACCGAACATGGGAAAAATGGACGAAATGATTTTAGTTGCACCGCGCGCACGCGTGTTCCAAAACGAAACACTTGCGTTTAATGGTGTGAATAGTGAAGAGAAAACAATCAGCACCATTATGAAAGAAATCGAAGAACACTTCGAGCAGATGCGAAGAGGCGATGCAGAAGAAAATCCTGACTTCAAACAGCCGATACCTTATGTCGTGATTAAGCGTGAGGACGAAGTGTATGTATATGAAAGACTTCAAGGCGGGGGAGAGACTCGCTTACATCATAAGTTATCTCTTGGCTTTGGCGGTCATATGAATTTCATTGAAGGAAAAAAATTTGCTGAGATTCTAAAAGAAAATACCGATCGTGAACTGGACGAGGAACTTTCGATTCAAGAAGAAGACAAACTTGAGATGAAAACCCTTGGACTCATTAATGATGATGATAACAGTGTCGGCCGTGTGCACATCGGACTGTTATCAGCCCTTGAATTATCGCCGGGTGCTTATGTAGAAGTAAAAGAAACAGATCAAATCTCAGGCAAATGGATGAAAGTAACAGATTTGAAAAAGCCTGAGTATTTCGATCGTCTTGAAACATGGTCTCAATTTGTCGTGAACATTTTAGCATAATTGGATAGACAACAAACCGGCTCTAAAGATGACTTGAGCCGGTTTGTTTTTTAGATTATTGAAAAACGAATGCGTCGTGACCGGCCTGCTTTAATCGGGCGACGAGGTCATCTGCATTTTGCTTTGAACGGAAAGCGCCAGCTTGGACTCGGTACATGCCGCTATCCAGTACGACCAGCGCTTCAAATCCTTTGGATCTGAGTGTAGCTGCTAGTTCATCCGCATTGGCTTTGACCTTGAAAGCCCCTGCTTGCACTTTATATAGGTTACTTGCTTTTTTTTTCAATTGAAGGGCTTTTTCTAATCCAGTGGCATGAGCACGAGCGATCCCTTGAAGGAAAGTAGCGTTACGGAGCTTATTTGCATCAGCTACCGTATCAATGAAACCGTTTTCAGTTAAAATGGCAGACATAGAAGTTTCCCGCAGAACGTGGAAGTTCGCCGTTTTCTTGCCGCGGTCGGCAAAATCAACGGAGCGGACAATCTCATCATGAAGGGCATTGCGATACGTGGTGGTTGGTGCTGAAACGCCAGGGTACACATAACTTTCAAAACCTGTGCCTCCGCCAGCATTAATATGAATAGACACGAAATAGTCAGCTCCCCAGCTGTTTGCCGCATTCGTACGCTGGGATAACGTGACGGATTGGTCAATTGAACGACTTAAGCGGACGGAAACCCCATCATATTCACTAATCAACATATCTCTCAGAAAAAGCGCAATTTGCAGTGTGATATTTTTCTCCAAAAGTCCATTAGCAGCAGCTCCAGAATCTGTTCCTCCGTGGCCAGGATCAATAAAAATTTTCACCATCTATTCATCACCTCGTCTTTATTTTATGAGGAAATAGAAAAATTGCCTGTACAAAATGCGGAAATCATTGAGACTCTTTTCTGCACAATTTGTGATGAAAAAGCGCCATTTTTCTAAGAAAAAACAAATTGTTGGTTTGTCCGCCCGAAATGGATGAATACAATGGAAATAGCACATCATTTCCTGGGAAACCGCACAATTCCCTACAATAACCAGTATCTCGGGTCATTTTGACAGTAAACCGATGCTAGTGCGGGCGATTGTCACGATTACAGCTCCACCCGAATAGATTAAAGAGAGAAGAGCGAGAGGTGAATACGTTGGAGCGAGCTGTCACATATAAAAATAACGGCCAAATCAACATTATACTTAATGGACAGAAGCAAGTATTGGTTGATGCAGATTCAGAGGCAGAATACCTAGAGGCCTTGCAAAAAAATGAGGCCAAACACAGCATCTTACGAGAAATAGAACGAGAAATGAACAGCCTTGTCGGGATGGATGAAATGAAACGAAACATAAAAGAAATTTATGCTTGGATTTTTGTCAATCAAAAAAGACAAGAACAAGGATTAAAGGTAGGAAAACAAGCGCTTCATATGATGTTTAAAGGAAATCCTGGCACAGGGAAAACAACGGTTGCACGGCTTGTCGGGAAGCTTTTCTTTGAAATGAATGTTCTTTCAAAGGGGCACTTAATTGAAGCAGAACGAGGAGATCTGGTTGGAGAGTACATTGGACATACAGCTCAAAAAACAAGAGATTTGATTAAAAAATCACTAGGCGGCATTTTGTTCATCGATGAAGCCTATTCTCTTGCCCGCGGAGGAGAGAAGGATTTCGGGAAAGAAGCCATTGATACCCTTGTAAAACATATGGAGGATAAGCAGCATGAATTCATCCTCATCTTAGCTGGATACTCCAAGGAAATGGATCATTTTCTTTCTCTAAATCCTGGTCTGCAATCGAGATTTCCGATCAATATCAACTTCCCTGATTATACGGTCGATCAGCTGATGGATATTGCAAAACGAATGATGGCAGATCGGGAATATGTCTTTACCCAAGAGGCAGAATGGAAACTGCGAGACTATTTAATGCACATCAAGAGCACAACGAGTCCTGCCAAATTCAGCAACGGCCGTTTTGTGCGAAACACCATTGAAAAAGCGATTCGAACTCAGGCGATGAGGCTGCTTCTTGTGGATCATTATGATAAAAAAGATTTACTTACGATTAAAAGCCATGATCTGCAAATGAAAGAGGATACGCCTTCTTGAAATGGCGTATCCTTTTTGTAAAGAGACAAGAAATTAAACCTTCCGAATGGTGGTATACGTGTGATGTGTTTGGTATGATGGTACTACTGAAACTTAAGTACAGAAAGGAAACAACTGACGTTGAATGAACATGAAATGATCGAAAAAGCGATCCTTGTCGGCTGTCAACTGCCGCATATAACGGATGAACGCTTTCAATATTCTATGGAAGAATTAGCTTCCTTAACCAAAACAGCTGGCGGTGAAGCTGTCAGCATCATGACGCAAAAAAGAAATAGACAGGACAGCGCGACTTACATCGGGAAAGGGAAAGTGGAAGAGCTTGAAGTGCTTTGCGACGAGTTAGACTGTGACGTTATTATTTTTAACGACGAGCTTTCGCCTAGCCAGTTAAAAGCTTTGGCGACTGCCTTAGATGTGAAAATCATTGACCGTACGCAATTGATTCTAGACATTTTTGCCAAAAGAGCCCGTACAAGAGAGGGGAAGCTGCAAATAGAGCTTGCCCAGCTTCAGTATGCCTTGCCAAGACTGAGTGGACAAGGGATCAGCCTTTCAAGACAAGGCGGCGGAATTGGCGCAAGAGGTCCAGGTGAAACAAAACTTGAAACAGACAGACGTCATATTCGAAACCGCATACACGAAATTCACGGACAACTGTCTGCAGTCAAAGAACATCGCACGAGATACCGGGAACGACGGAAGAAAAATGGCGTATTCCAAATCGCTATTGTCGGGTACACAAATGCCGGGAAATCTACATTGTTTAACCAGTTAACAGAAGCGGATAGCCATGAAGAAGATTTGCTGTTTGCCACACTTGACCCAATGACGCGTAAAATGACACTTGAATCTGGCTACAGTGTACTGATTTCCGATACAGTTGGTTTTATTCAAGACCTTCCAACCACACTGATTGCAGCATTTCGTTCCACTCTTGAAGAAGTAAAAGAAGCAGACTATTTGCTTCATGTGATCGATTCTTCGAATGAGGATTATGAAGGGCATGAACGAACGGTTCATAAGCTTTTAGAAGAATTAGAAGCTGACCGTATTCCGATGCTGACAGTCTATAACAAAAAAGACCAAATCCGGCCGGATTTTATCCCTTCCTCAAAGCAGCGCCACATTTTAATCAGTGCTAGGCGCGAGGAAGATGTGAAGCGGTTAAAAGCGGATATCATGGCTGAACTGAAAAAAGATTTTTTAAAGCCATATCATGTAAGAATTCCGGCATATGAAGGGAAACTCATATCTGCCTTAAAGTCAGAAACCTTGGTGGAATCACTGGAATTTCAAAAGGAAGCAGAGCTTTATGACATCACTGGATTTAGTGGTGAGGAGCAAACCATATTAGGACAAATCAAGAAGTATATGTTGTAGGAAAGGAATTAAATCACGATGTTTCACACTTTAAAACATGGCACCATTTTAGAAAAAATAGCAGCAGAAGCAGAACAAGACATTTCACAAATACATCAGCAAATTGATCGAAAGAGCGAACAAAATGAGTGGCGGGTTCTTGAAAGCTACCGGAAACATAAAGTCAGCGACTCTCATTTTAACCCGACAACTGGTTATGGCTACGATGATATGGGAAGAGACACGTTAGAAAAGATCTATGCGGATGTATTTGGAGGGGAAAGCGGTCTTGTACGCCCGCAGATCATTTCTGGAACACATGCCATTTCCATCGCCTTATTCGGTGTGCTAAGACCTGGCGATGAATTGATCTACATGACGGGGAAACCTTACGATACCCTAGAAGAGATTGTCGGGATTCGCG
Source organism: Bacillus sp. iso_77 (assembly GCF_056173625.1). Taxonomy (NCBI): domain Bacteria; kingdom Bacillati; phylum Bacillota; class Bacilli; order Caryophanales; family Bacillaceae; genus Bacillus; species Bacillus sp. iso_77. Next base: position 1,697,748 of record NZ_CM149683.1, read on the forward strand.
GCAAAGAAGGGACAGGCTCATTAAAAGATTTTCAGATCGATTACAAAGCCATTGATTTGCGTCAAGATGGATCTATCGATTTCGACAAAGTCAAAGAATCTATTTCCTCAAAAACAAAAGTCATCGGGATTCAGCGTTCTAAAGGCTATGCGTCAAGACCATCCTTTACAATAGAAGAAATTGAACAAATGATTTCATTTGTGAAAGACATCAATGAGGACATCATTGTGTTTGTTGACAACTGTTATGGTGAATTTACTGAATTACAAGAGCCGTGTCATGTGGGTGCAGACCTTATGGCAGGTTCGCTCATTAAAAACCCAGGCGGTGGCCTTGCCAAAACGGGCGGCTACATCGTCGGAAAAGAAAAATGGGTAGAAGCTTGCTCTTATCGAATGACATCTCCAGGCATCGGCAGTGAAGCGGGTGCATCGCTGTATGCGCTTCAGGAAATGTATCAAGGATTTTTCTTAGCACCGCATGTTGTTGCACAAAGTTTAAAAGGCGCCGTGTTTACAGCGCGTTTTCTTGAAAAACTCGGGTTCCAAACAAACCCGGCGTGGAATGCGAAAAGAACCGACTTGATTCAATCTGTAGAATTTGGAGACCCTAAAAAAATGATTGCATTTTGTCAGGCGATTCAATATGCATCACCGATTAACAGTCATGTCACACCGCATGCAAGCTATATGCCGGGATACGAGGACGATGTTATTATGGCAGCGGGCACATTTGTCCAAGGAGCCAGCATTGAATTATCAGCTGATGGTCCGATTAGACCGCCATACACAGCCTATGTTCAGGGTGGTCTCACGTATGCCCATGTGAAAAATGCCATTTGCAGTGCTGTAGATGCCTTATTAGAGCAAGGTTTTATTGAAGTGCCTGCTCGATAAAAAAATCCATGTTAATATTCCTAACATTTCGTTGACACATAATATAACATGACATATAATAAATTTAAGCAAAGAGGAGGAGACAGTTGAGATGAGTGATAACATTCGCCGCTCAATGCCTTTATTCCCAATTGGGATTGTCATGCAGCTAACAGAATTATCTGCAAGACAAATTCGCTATTATGAGGAAAATGGTTTAGTATTTCCAGCTAGAAGTGATGGGAATCGCCGATTATTTTCTTTCCATGATGTTGATAAATTACTAGAAATCAAAAACCTCATCGAACAAGGTGTAAACATGGCAGGAATCAAAAAACTTTTTGCCAAAGCTGAGGCAGAAAATCCATCGTCTGAAACAAAGACAGAGGAGAAAACCACAGCGAAGCACAACTTGACAGATGATGAACTCAGGAAGCTACTGAAGAAGGAACTCATTCAGGCTGGACGTTTCCAACAAGGAACGACCTTTAGGCAGGGGGATATGTCAAGGTTCTTCCGTTAACCAATTAGCAAAAGCATTGCTATACACATTTTACCTTTTGTAGGGGAGGAGTTTTACGAAATGGCAAAGTACACAAGAGAAGATATCGTAAAATTAGTAAATGAGGAAAACGTAAAGTACATCCGTCTGCAATTTACAGACATTCTCGGAACAATTAAAAATGTTGAGATTCCTGTGAGCCAGTTAGAAAAAGCTCTCGATAACAAATGTATGTTTGATGGTTCATCTATTGAAGGGTTTGTACGTATTGAAGAATCAGATATGTACCTATATCCAGATCTAAACACGTTTGTTATTTTCCCTTGGACAGCAGAAAAAGGTAAAGTTGCACGCTTTATTTGTGACATTTATAAGCCAGACGGAACACCATTTGATGGAGACCCTCGTAACAACTTAAAGCGTATCTTGAAGGAAATGGAAGAACTAGGATTTAGTGATTTCAACCTTGGACCTGAGCCAGAATTCTTCTTATTTAAATTAGACGAAAAAGGCGAGCCAACGCTCGAACTAAACGATAAAGGTGGATACTTTGACCTTGCACCAACAGATTTAGGTGAAAACTGCCGCCGTGACATCGTGCTTGAGCTTGAAGAAATGGGCTTTGAAATTGAAGCTTCTCACCACGAAGTAGCACCTGGTCAGCATGAAATTGATTTCAAATATGCAGGCGCCATCCGTTCTTGTGATGACATTCAAACGTTCAAGCTTGTTGTGAAAACAATCGCTAGAAAGCACGGTCTTCATGCGACATTCATGCCAAAACCATTGTTCGGTGTAAACGGATCTGGTATGCACTGTAACCTATCATTATTTAAAAATGGTAAAAATGCATTCTTTGATGAGAAAGCAGACTTACAATTAAGCGAGACAGCTAGACACTTTATCGCAGGTATTGTGAAGCACGCAACAAGCTTCACAGCGGTCACAAACCCAACAGTGAACTCTTACAAACGTCTTGTTCCTGGCTATGAAGCACCTTGCTACGTAGCATGGAGTGCACAAAACCGCAGCCCATTGATTCGTATTCCAGCATCACGCGGCATTAGCACACGTGTAGAAGTACGCAGTGTAGACCCATCTGCAAACCCATACCTTGCACTAAGCGTATTACTTGCAGCAGGTCTAGACGGAATCAAAAACAAACTAGACGCACCAGCGCCAATCGACAGAAACATCTATGTCATGGACAAAGAAGAGCGCCTTGAAAACGGCATCGCTGACTTACCTGCAACACTTGCAGAAGCACTTGAGCTGCTCAAGTCAAACGAAGTCATGATCAACGCACTAGGCGATCACTTATTCGAGCACTTCATCGAATCAAAAGAAATCGAATGGGATATGTTCCGCACCCAAGTACACCCATGGGAACGCGATCAGTATATGTCTCAGTATTAATAAAGAAAACCCCTTGGAGCCATTGGCTTCAGGGTGTTTTTATTTTAATTAGTATATTTTTATAATCGAAAGAGCCACTTCTTATGCAGAAGTGGCTCTATGTTATTTATGACTAAAATAACTCAAGGTACTATTAAAAATTAAGGTGATCACAGATGCAATCAGTAAAGATATACTGATTGCACCCAGTCCTAAACCTTCCCACTTTCCTACGAAAAAACTTATTAATAATAAGATAATACTGATGAGAATGAGAATCGATGGTATTCCATACTGTAAAGGTGCATTCTTTCTTTTAAAGATCAAAGAAACACCCAATATAACAATCGTAAGGATAACTGTTAGCAGCCAAAATGATGACATTTATTGACCTTCCTTCTTTTAAAAATATATGAAATTATTTTATTTCCTCATCCATTACTTTCTTATACTTTTCAAATTCAGCATCTTTCATTTCACCGTTCATTTGTAATAAAAAGTTTCCTTTTGAATAGGTGTGAGAGAAGAACATAGATCCAGCATTTCCTAACTCATCATAATAAGATTTCGCCTGCTGTAAATCAGTTTCATTTCCAAATTTAAAAATCCTTCCACCAGCATTTTCACCTAAGGAAGGAACGAGAATTCTTTTTCCTTCTTCTCTTATATTTCCAAACTCTTTTTGTTTAAGATCAGATGGTTTTTCTGCTTCAAGCCCAGCACTTTTAAAAGCTTCAATAATATTGCCTGTCGTGAGCTGTTTTTCATTTGATGCTGCGCTACTGCAAGCTGTTAGCATCATGAAACAAATAAAAATGAATATAGATAATTTCTTCATATTGGATCCTCCTGATTTTTAGGTGCAAAGGAAATTTTACATGAAGTACCTTCTTTTTACTATCGTTTCGACAAAAATAGACAGCGTGAATGACTAAGTAACTAATATTCTTCTTTTATTTTGCCTAAATTGTTAAATATACTCAGCAAGATGGTATACTTATGTGCATATTTTACTAGGAGGCATTCATCTTGAAATCATTTTGGGAAATAGACGAGGAAGGTTACTATACGTTAAAAAAGATCAACGAAGCAGAAATAGCTAAAGCTGAAAAGAAACTTGGTGTCACTTTGCCAGATACATATAAAAAGCTCATATTAGAGCAGAATGGTGGTTATACCATTCATAATGCTTTTCCAACCACTTACTCTAATTCATGGGCTGAGGATCATATTCAATTTAATCACCTGATGGGTATCGCCGAAGGTGAAGGAATTATGGATAGTGCCTACTTAATAAAAGAGTGGGAGCTGCCAGAAGGGCTTGTTTTGATTAACGGTGATGGCCATACTTGGGTAGCGATGGATTATCGAAAGACGAAAGAGAATCCTGCAATTCATTATTTTGATGTTGAGATGGAAGAAGACTTTAAGTTAGCAGATTCCTTTGATGAATTCATTGAGGGGCTTTATACAGCTGAGTACAGTGTTGATGAGGAAGCAGCAGAGGGTGAATACGAAGAAGAAGAGGAGGAATATATAACTAAAGCAGAACTTGAAGCGATCTTAGAGAAAGAAGCAGCTAATCCAGCCGATATTCATCAAATTACTAAATATCCGTTACAAGATTTAGAAGAAGTAGAGTGGTTCTTTAAAAGAATAAAAAGTTACATTGAATCTGTTAAAGATGAAGACGTTCTTTTTGAAGTAGCTAGAAGCATTGAAACAATCCTTATATTAAGAGTATATACAATGCCAAGTAACGATATTATAAAAAAGACATTATTTGAAATTGTAGACATTTTTGAAAAAACTAAAATTCCTCAGATAACTGTAACAGCTGGAAATTTCGCTGTTAATATTGATTTTTTAGATTAAGGCAAAATTAGAGCATGTAGAGTATACTGTATAGGTTGAATTTTCAAAGAGTGAATGAGAACGGATGTTTAATTATCTGTTTTGATTTCATTATAATATAATTTAGATTGACCCCTTCATGAACCTGGCTGAAACTCAGTCAGGTCTTTTTATATCAATTTCAAAACAATATTTTGTGAATTTCTTTTTAAAAAATGAAGGTGGTCAATAAAAGAAATAAGTATCAAGTCCTTTCTGGCTACTCTCTCTTTTAACCAACTCTTATAATTGCATACCATTCAATTATTATCATATTTGCGGGATACCGAAAATTTCTATTATGAGCAGATTCACTTTACATATGTTGTAAAATGCGTGTTAGAATTATACTAGGGATTTGTTTAGAAGGGGGTAAAGGAATGTCAGGATTAATTGCCTCTCAGGAGGTAGGGAACATGTTAAACACTTGGAATCTTGCGATACAAAAAGGGGATTTATCGGCAGCTATAGAAATGCAAGATGACATAGACAGGGCAATTGATTTAATGGAAGAAAATCAAGATATTCTTTTGTACTATCAACTTTTGAGCTTTAGGCTTAAGCTGAAACTTCAGAATATTAGCAGAAATTTAGATAAGCCATTCTTTCAGCGGAATGCTCCAGACGAAAAAGAAGAAAAAACAAATAAACTCATGTCATATTACTTCTACTTTTATAATGGGATCTATCATGACTACTTGCAAGATTATGATAAGGCATTAAGTTACTTCAGAATAGCTGAAAAAAAGTTGGCTTATGTTGATGATGAAATAGAAAAAGCTGAATTTCATTATAAAATCGCAGTTCTATTTTATGATTTGAAAATGACCTTTTTATCAAAATATCATGCACAAATTGCGTGTGACACATTTAATGCGCATGAAACATATATCAAAAGACAGATTAACTGTAGGATGCTACATGCGTTAAACTTAATTGATCAATTTGAATATGATAAAGCAAGAGCTCTTTTTAGTGAAGCTGAGAATATGATCGAAAGTATTAATGACAATCATTTAATCATTCATCTATATTACAATATGGGTTTTCTAGAAAGCAAAAAAGAAAATTTAGAAGAAGCATCAGCACTATTTAGGCGCACGTTGAGTTATAAAGAGATCGAAAATCAAGATTTATTGAAGATGAGATGTTTATATGAACTTTCTAGAATAGAAATCTCCAGTAAAAGTAATGACGCGATTGAATGGATTGATCTAGGCATTTCTTTATCAGAACAAGTCAACCATAACGTTTTTCAAATAAAATTTAAATTGTTAAAAGAACTATTGTATGAAAAAAATCAATCTCAATTGAACAATATAAACAATCTGTGTTTAGAGCTTGAAGAGAAAAGAGTATGGGTTGATTTAGAGGAGATTCTGGTTGATGTGGCGAAATATTTAGAGGGGAGAGGCTTGCTGAAACAGTCATTAAATTACTATAAAAGAGCCTTACTCGCAAGCCAGTATGTAGGAAAAGGAGTGAATTAATTGAAGAAGTCGGTTTTTATTACATTTTCACTAGCTGTGGTAGCTCTAGGTACACTTTTCTTTACAAACGGTTTGACTCAACCTCTACATGAAGATGTCCAAACAGTTGCATCAAGAGGTAGCTCTGGAGGTTAATTGGTTAAAAAACGATAAAGTGGATTAAAGTGTCAGGCTCCTTATGGTATTCTGGTAAAAGAATATGTCATAAAAGGAGTCTTTTTTATATGAAAATATTAGATGCTCCATCTTTACTATCAGCTGTAGAACAGAGATCAAAGGCCTATCATGAGCTTCAAGAAGAAATGAAACTTGTGAAAAAAGCATTAAAAAGTGTGTCGGGGTTAGGTGATGAATTTACTGGAAAAGGTGCAGACAATATCAAATCTTTTTATGAGGATCTTGCGCTGTACACAGACGCTTATCTTGATTTTATCGATATGCAAAAGGCTTTTTTAGATGGAGTCAAAGGAAAGCTTGATGATGAATCATTAGGCGGGAGTACTTTTATTGATGAGCACTTTTTAGACACTCAATTAAAACAAGGGATTCAGAACAATAAAGATATGGTCAAAGAACAAAAAGAGGCTCTTTCCACTATTTTTGACGATATCAGTGATTTAATTGAATTACATACTTTTTCAAGTAAAGAGGTCAATGAACATTTAGATGATGCGAACAAAAAAAGAAAAGAGACCATTGAAGTTTTACATCAAATAGACAATGATTTAAAAACGGAATACGCAAAGTCAGAAGCGGTTGAGAACCACCTCAACACTTTTTATGCAAAGATGATAGCTGCTACTGGAAAAGGAAAGAATGCGCAGCCAATGTATTACGATTCAAAAGCATTTCATGAGACAGATGTGTACAAGAATCATGATAAAATCGATGCACAGGTGAAAGCATATTTAAAGGTGAAAAAAGAAGAAAAAGAAAAACGAAGAATCAAAGAACTGAAAGAAAAGCTCAATGATCCTTCGTGTCTATCGGAAGCGAAATACTTTGAGATTGTAGACGAAATTGGATATGAGAATCTCACATATGATCAAAAAATGTATTACAGCCAGCTTCTCCAAATCAAAGCACAGGAAGAAGCATCGGAGGTATTCGTTGATAGTGTAAAAGGTGCTGCAGTTGGTCTATATGATGTGGCAAAAGATACAGTAGTTGGTATCTACGATCTTGTGACAGATCCTGGAGGTGCCGTTGAATCGGTCGTAACGGCTGTTTCACATCCAATTGAAACATCGAAAGCGATTGGAAAATCGATTTCAGACTCATTCCAAAAAGAAGTCATAAATGGTGATGCGTATTCTCGGTCACACTGGTTCGCCTATGCGACTGGTTCTCTTGCGGAAATTGTCTTTGGTTCTAAAGGGGCAGGAGCCATCACAAAAACAGGGACAACAGCTGCCAAAACAACAGTGAAGAAAGGGCTTGAACAAGGGGCAAAATCAATCGGTAACGTCACCATTCCGAATCTATTGCCATACTCACCAAAGTTTCAACTATCAGGTGGAGGGAAACTCCCTTATAACGTGTTTGACGGAGAAAATCTCAAAAATAAACTCATCTCCATGGCAAAGCGTCTAGATAACAACTCAGGATACGGAATCTCTAAGACAGGCAGAAGATTACCAGCACCCAAATCACCACCGACCGTTGTCAGTTACGGAGAGCACTATGTGCGATGGAAACGCAAAAAGGTATTAAAACCGAATGTCGTTTATTCAACAAAGCAAGGTTACACCTACACAACAGATCACTATGGCCGCATTGTCAAAGTCGAAGCAAATAATTTAAAATATGGAGAGGTCAAAAGAAACCAATATGCTCAATCCAATTCAGGAAAGCCGGATCGATTGCTGGATGATGATGGTGGTCATTTAATTGCGACTATTTTCAAAGGTTCTGGTGATATTGATAATCTGGTGCCGATGAATTCGCAGATTAATCGTAGTGGCGGGAAATGGTATGAGATGGAACAGAAATGGAGAAAAGCATTAGCATCTGATCCCCCAAAGCGTGTAGAAGTTATAATTGAGCCGAAATATTTAAATGATTCAATTAGACCCTCTGAGTTTGGTGTGTTTTATAGCATAGAAGGAAAAGAAAAGTATCTAATTATTGAAAATAAAATCGGAGGGTGAATAATATGGAAAACATAACAATAGATTCTATCTATCAAAAAATAGCTGAACTTATTCATGATAACATTCCAGTTGAATGGGAAGAAATACGAATGTATACGGAAGTGGTCAAACACGAAGCAGAAATAACTTTTTACTTTAGAAAAAAGGGGGATAAGGAGTTTATTTACGGGCACAATATACCTAAATTATTTAATATCAGTAGATCAATATATATGGATTTTTTAGTTGAATTAACACGATTATTTAGACAGTTAAAAACATTATATGAAAAAAATAATTATGGTTCATGGACTAATCTCACGCTTGAGATGGAGCATTCAGGTAAATTCTCGATTGAATATGGGTATGAGGATATTTTCTCATTAGGTATTGATGGTGATCAAAGAATAGCCGTTTGGGAATACGAAACGTTCGGATTTCTACCTGAAGACGAGAAAGATAAAGAAGCTGTGCTAAATTATTTGAAAAATAAAGAAGAAAATAACAAATAGTAAATGACCCTCCAAATAAATGAAGGAGGGTTTTTGTAATTCATTAGAATTTCTCATTTTACCTATTTAAACCGATAAACCGTCACTTCACACTCACCAAGGACCTCTTCTATCATCTCTCGAACAACCGTCCAATCGCCACCTGCCAAGCCGCAGCCGATCCCATAAGGAATGGCGATAGAATGAAGGAGGTTCTCTTCATTTGGGTTTGTTACTGTCTGTTTTAGATGTTCAAAGCAGCTGCGTAATGCGTCGTCATCTGTTTGTTTTGTTTTTCTTCCGTATCCAACTTGAGCGAATAAGTTGGCAATGGTTTTTCCATCGTTTGTTGTGATGAGCTGGACGGAGCTTAATAAGTCATCTCCTTGTTCTGCACATAAACGTTTATAGTCTTTATACACATTTGGGTATTTGCTTTTGATTTGCTTTGCTAATCCTGCTCCCATGACACCCTTACAATTCACTTGGTGACAGATGATATCTTCTTCTGCGTCTAAAATATTGCCTTCTACCGTTTTGATCATTTCAAGTCATCCCTTTTCAATAAAATACAAACTTATGTTCTATTATATCAGTTTTGATGACATTATTTCATTACAAAAAGCGCTTGGAGTTTAAAAATGGATACGTCCATGCGATCAAATGATCAAAAACAGTCCATGACATCTAAAATAGTGAAAGATAAAGAAGAAATAGTAAGGAGACCCTTATGGATAAAATAGAAACAAAACGGTTAATTCTTAGACCATTTCGTGATGAAGATGCACCTGGAATGCTTGCATCCAAGAGTAAATTGTTTTCTGGATGATCAAATCTCTACATTAGAAGAAGCGGTCGCTAAGGTGTAAAAAAGAAAAGCAGATCACTCTTATATGGCGATTTGTTTAAAAGAAAGTCAGTTGATTATCGGTGAACTGTTTCATTTAAAAGATGAGCCTGACACGTATTCAATTGGCTGGAATTTTCATGCGTTATATGAAGGGAAGGGATATGCCCGTGAAAGTGCAGAAGCTCTCTTGTCATATCTATTTGTCAATCAAGGAGCAAGGCGCTTATATGCATATGTAGAAGATGACAATGATCGATCTCAAACATTATGTGAGCGTTTAGGCATGAGGAAAGAAGGCCTCTTTCTAGAGTTTGTTTCATTTACTACAAATGAGGATGGCACCCCTAAATATGACAACACCTATCAATATGCTTTGCTGAAAAAAGAATGGGAGCAGTTTCATTCTAAATAGTGCTTTGTTTCTTTGTATCCGGATGACAACGAAGTGACAAAAATGTGAGATGATCCCTTTATTTTGTTCGCTCGATCGATGTCACGGTCTTCTTTTTTCATTTATCCTTTTCCTAAACGAAGCAAAAGGAATGAAATGAGATGCAGGAGTTTAATGAACGGGTATTTCGGTCGATTAATCAACTTAGTATGAATCACGATGTCTTAAATCCAGTTCTTATTGGATTGGCTGAATATTCAGTGATGTTCATTGCGATCATGTTTTTGATCATGTGGTTTCAAAATCGGAGCAGAAGAAACAGATGGATGATGATATCTGCTGGGTTGACCTTTATCTTGGCAGAGATGTTAGGGAAAGTCGCTGGGCTCTTTTATTCCAATCAGCAGCCCTTTGCAGAATTGAATCAAGTCAATCTTTTAATCGAAAAGGAAGTGAACAACTCTTTTCCGAGTGATCACACCATTTTTATTTTTTCCATTTGTATAGTCTTTTGGCTTTTCCACAAGCGTCGTATTTATTGGCTTTTCATTGCCTGCGCTGTAGGGTTTTCAAGGATTTGGGTAGGTGTTCATTATCCATTTGATGTGTTGGCAGGTGCTGTGATCGCTTATTTAACGGCAGTAACGGTTGTTTATTTGCCGCTATTCCAAAAGGGCGTTAGCCTGCTTCTGTCGTGCTATGAATGGGTGGAGCAGAAATGGACAGGAGAGAGAATCAAATAATATGTAAGTCCACGAAAAAACACCCCAATCTGTTATGACATCAGATCGGGGTGTTTATTATTTTCGCCAAAATGTGGAACAATCTGCTTTGTCTTCAATGTTAAATTCGATGATTTTTTTTAACAGAGGATAGTCAATCGGTAAGCTTTCCTTCATCCGAAACATCTTTTTTCCATGGTCATAACCAGCTTGTACAATATCTGCTGAAAAGTGATCAATCCCTTTTCCTTCTGGTGCGACAGAAATGTGGTGTTTTGCGACGCTAAATCCAATAATAAATGTGCCATGATCTGTGAACATGGGCTGATTCCAAGCAATTCTTGGCTCTAATTGAGGGAATGTGTCTGATATCCATTGTAAGATGTCTTGCATGCGCTGTTTCAGCTCTGGATGACCGATGTTGCTTACATATTCTTCAAAAACCTGCATTGTTTTCATCCTCCATATTCATCAAGCCTCAGACGGGATTCGAACCCGCACTCCTTTCGTAAGCATAGGCTAGGGGGCAACACGCTTCCCTACGGAATTTCACCGACAGGAGTTTCACCTGTCTCAGCTCATTTGCTTTTCGGTGCTTCTGAAACCCTTGCCTTGCGACCCGCTAGCTACAATTGTTTTACGGCGCTCTTCCCTTCTAGAGCTACTGAGGCACGGAAAGTTCTTGTTCATATTATATAGAGAAACTTGAAAAATGAAAAGCTATGCTCATCGTCTAATCCAATCGCACAAAATAGTCAAAGGCACATATGATAAAAGACCATATAGTTATGTATACAGCATGGAATTGGGCTGATTGTAAGTGACAAACCTGTTGATGAGTAAACTAAAAGAGATAAACAATCAAACAAAATTAGAAGGCTTTACTCACAAACGTTCGATGAGTTCTCCCTTTTTGCTCACCATGGAAGATGGGGAACCTTTTTACTCATGGGTGTTTTTTGAAAGAAGTGTGTTTAAGACTTGCTATTTTTCTTTGAGTTCTATCAATGAAAAGCAGAATTGTGTGGTGTTGGAACTTCTTGTACCGTGTTGCAATAGATCAACATGCTGTCAAAAAGTTTTGTATCGATCCAGTTCGAAAATTCTTGTAGATCTTTCTTTTTTATGTGGAATCATTGAAGTAGAGCTTCCTGTATATGATGCGCTTATTTTAAAAAACATAGAATCTCACCACATCTTTCTTTGTTTTTCCACAACGCCCAGTTCGGTGGAAGTATGGCGGAATGGAACAAAATTTCTCAATACGGCAACTGTTGTGTTGCATCATCAAGATCATCAGGATGTACCAGTCGCAATTAGGATTCACACTGGTACATTTTGTTATGATCTTCTTGTCCAAAAAGGAGAAAGTCGTGCGATTACTGTGAAAGATGTGAAATTTATCTTGAAATCTCCATCAACTGAAAATGTGCAAGCACGATTAGACATGCAAATCAACATGGTGCAAAGAAGAAAAATAAAGCTTTGAAGCTGTGATAATCGCACAATCATCCAATATCAATGGATCATAGTCTATCAAGACTAGGTTGAAGGAGGGTTAAAATGGCTATTTTAGGCGGATGTAGTAATGAACAAGCGGGCTTTGTAAATGATGCAGTATGCTTCACACTTGATTTAGCAGCAGCAGCTGATGCAGTTGTCGTCTGGACAGATGGAACACCTTATGTCATAAACGGAACCATCATGGTGGAAAACAATGGGATTGTGGCTGTAGCACCTACTGTGGCTTTAGAGGTAAACGGTACAGCTGTTCCTGATTTCACGGTACCTCCAGGAGAGAGTCGATCCATTACGCTCAGTGATCTGAACTCGATTGGGATTTTAGCTACTGGTGGAACCTCGACTGGAAGTATTGTCGTTTCGTTTTCTCTCAATTATCAGTATTAGTGTGTATGTCTTGAAGATTCCACAGTTTGAAAGTAGTGAGAGACATGTGCGCCCAACTTAATATGTGTGGAGGAATAACCGGCCCGACTGGAGCCACAGGTCCAACGGGAGTAACTGGCGCAACAGGGACAACTGGAGCCACGGGTTCAACGGGAGTAACCGGTCCAACCGGCTCAACAGGAGTAACCGGTGCAACTGGAGCCACGGGTTCAACAGGAGTAACCGGCGCAACCGGCTCGACGGGTCCAACGGGAGCCACAGGTTCAACAGGAGTAACTGGTCCAACGGGAGCCACGGGTTCAACAGGAGTAACTGGCCCAACGGGAGCCACAGGTCCAACCGGTGCAACGGGCACAACTGGAGTCACAGGTCCAACCGGTGCAACTGGTCCAACGGGAGCCACAGGTTCAACAGGAGTAACCGGTGCAACTGGAGCCACGGGCACAACTGGAGTCACAGGTCCAACCGGTGCAACGGGTCCAACGGGAGCCACAGGTTCAACAGGAGTAACTGGTCCAACGGGAGCCACAGGTTCAACAGGAGTAACTGGTCCAACGGGAGCCACAGGTTCAACAGGAGTAACTGGTCCAACGGGAGCCACGGGTTCAACAGGAGTAACGGGCACAACTGGAGTCACAGGTCCAACCGGTGCAACTGGTCCAACGGGAGCCACAGGTTCAACAGGAGTAACCGGTGCAACTGGAGCCACGGGTTCAACAGGAGTAACCGGCGCAACCGGCTCGACGGGTCCAACGGGAGCCACAGGTTCAACAGGAGTAACTGGCCCAACGGGAGCCACAGGTCCAACCGGTGCAACGGGCACAACAGGTGACACAGGTCCAACCGGTACTAGTTTAACAACTAACTCGATGTACGCATCCAATACGTCGGGAAGTACGGTGCTGGTTGTTTTAGGCGGAACGGCAGTGACGCTGCCTAATAACCAAAGTTTAGATGGATTTACCGTAAGTGGTGGTAATACGGTGTTTACTGTACCTGTTTCAGGGCGGTATTTTATCACGTATCAAGTAAATACAAGCGCTGCACTTCTGGCAGGAACAAGGGTGATTAACAACGGAACACCCATAGCAGGGTCTATTTTAACACCTGCTTTATCTACATCTACCTACAATGTATCTCTCATTACAACACTTGCAGCAGGGAATCAAATTTCTCTTCAAATATTCGGTTTAGTCGCAACCGTAGTATTACTTGGCGGGGGATCTGTTGGAGCGGCATTAACCATTATCAGATTGGAATAAATCCAAAAAGCCCAATAAGGGCTTTTTTTTCAATTCAACCGTGTCCTTTAATAGAAAAAAGACGGGATTTTTAGTGTATACATCATTGACTAGGAGAAAGAAACGCAATAACAAAGGAATCGGTTATTGAAGATTCAAGTGATTCATATTAAAATGATGTCAAATGGACGAATTAGCAATTGCTAATAGAAGTTCCATATTTAGTGAAATCATGTGGTGTAGCTGAAGGTGATTGGGGGTGTAGAATGAGCAAAGTTCCTGTGGCGGAATTGGCATCACTATTAAATGACTGGAACATGGAAATCAAAAAAGATCATGCAGATGAGGCAGAACGGCTATTTGCTAAAGCGAAACAGGCAGTAGAGGAAATTGATGATAATGACATCCTCATGTATTATTCTCTTCTAGAGAAAAGGCATCATATTTTGATGTACAATTTAAGAGGGCAAAAAGGCAATGTTTCAACGAAAAGTATAGAAGGCCATTATGGGAAAAAAGATGATGATTTGTCTAATCGCCTTGCTTATTATTTTGATTTTTATGAGGGTGTGTATGAACAGCATCAGGGGAATTATGAGGTTGCATTACAGATGTATCAAAGTGCGGAAAAGCTCTTAGATAAAATTCCAAGTGAAATCGAACGCGCTGATTTTGATTTTAAGGTCGCGTGGCTTTACTATCGCCTGAGTCATATTATGCTTTCATTAAGTTATATTCGTAGGGCTCTACACGTCTATAAACGTCACAAGCAATATGAAAGAAGAACTGCACTTTCATATTCTCTTATTGCAGCCAACCTTACAGAGATTGGCAGGTACGAAGAAGCGCTTGAGAATTATCGTTTAGCGGAAGAGGTGTTGACTAGCGAACAGGATGATTTTATGCTGGCTCAGCACCACCATAATGTGGCCATTTTATATTCATTTTGGAATAAACCGAAAGAATCTATACGACATCTTGAAAAAGCATTGTCTCATCAAGAGTATTATGATTCAGATTTCTTTTTCCATTCTACGTATCTGATCAGCCGGGAACTCTGTGTGATTGGTGAAAAGCAGCGTGCAAGTCAGTATATAGAGGCTGCATATGCCCGAATGAAAGAAGCTTCTCATGAAGTGTTTCAGCTCAAAATAGGCATCGTACATGATCTTTACTTAACGAATGTGCCACAAAGATTTCAGCAAATTAATGAGAAATTAAGAAAGTTAGAAGAAAAGAATGAATATCATGAAGTGAAAGAGCTTTCTCACTTTGCTGCAAAGTATTGTGAAAATCAAGCACTATATGAGCAGTCTGTTTTTTACTTGAATAAAAGTTTAGAAGCGGATTTACATATGAAAAGAATGGGGTTGATATAAGATGAAAACAGGATTAAAAGTATTATTCGTTGTAGGTTTAGCGGTCGCTGCGGCTGTTTTAACTGAAAATGTAGCGGGTTCTTTCGAAGTAGCAGAAAAAATCATTGGTGGTTAATCACCCAATCATATCTCGCCCTTGTTGATGATGATCAGCAAGGGTTTTTTATATGGGTGAAAATAGGCTCTTCTTATTAAACGCTGCAAGAACGTTTAATAAGAAGAATTCGCAACAAAGGGGGTGTGCAAATTTGTTACCTGCTCCATTATTCTAAATAAACATAGGGCAGAGCAACAAGTTAAAAAGGTCACCTTTCTTTGCTTAATTTAATTTTTTGCAGGACTTTTCATTCAAATTTCATCAAATTGGTCTATTGTACATAGAAATTGTTACAAAAGAGGGAACACCGCTCCATTTGTCACGCATATGATGAGATGAGGTGTAAGTTGAAGGCAGGTGATTGTATGGATTCACGGGTGTATGGAGGCTTTCATGGCGGCGGTTTTAGCGGCGGAGCAGTGGGACCTCATATTGGCTTTGGCGGGTATTATGTGAGCCCTGGCGTGTTTTCGGGCTTAGGAGGTTACCCTGGATATGGGGGGTTCGGGACGTTTTCTGGATATTCTCCATATGGCTCCACATTCATTATGGGGCGTCCTCCTGGTTTTTATGTAAGAAGTTATTAATGTTTCATCACAGTGATTGAAATAGCCATCTAAGATTGGCTATTTCAATTGGTGAAAGTGCTTAAATGTAGCTGTGATCACAATAACCCCTAGGATGCAAATAGGCAGCCAAATGATGATAAACGGATCGTAAGCATCTGTATACGCAGCTAAAGCAGCTCCTAGGCAGTAAAAGACAATAGAACCGATTCGCAGCAAGCTCACATGTTGAATAGGGGCTTTTCTTTTTTCCCGATTTGATAAGCGTTGCGCCAAATCTTCAAATAAGTTAGCAAGTGTACTCGTTAAAACTGTTGTAGAAATGCCAGCGACATTTAATTTGCGTGCGGCCGCCGTTTGCATGCCCATCGCCATACTTAAAAGGATAATCAGCATAAAATAAGCACCTTGCGTATAAGGAAAAATGGTCATAAGAGCAAATAGAAGCAAGATGATGACTTCTATGATAAAGATGCGTGTAACGGCTTTTGGCCAAAATGTTTTTTCTTGTTTTCCACCTATGACAACAGCTAGTAAAACACCTAGAACAAATCCGCTAAGTGCCGTGATGGAATGAAGAGCGGTTAACTGCAATGAACTGCCTGCTGCAATGCCAAGCAGTACTATATTTCCCGTCATATTTGCTGTAAACACGTGCCCTAGGCTTAAATAGCCAATAACATCCACTATTCCTGCGGTAAGACATAAGAACATCAGGGCAATGTTTCGTATTGAGTGTGCGGTCAAAATGGTCATCCCTTTCTTTCTCTCTAATGAATAAGTGTAACGCTTAATGACCGCGTATGTCCATTTTATGAGCTGGTAACATGTCCTGCAGCTGATATAAAACTTGTCGAAAAGAATCATCATTCACATGGTGCCTCATTTGCCGGAATGGGTCGCCTTTTTCCTTTAGACGTTTCATAACAGCCGGCATCGTAAATAAAGAAGGGTGACATTCTTCACTATTTAATTCTTCCCATTCAATCGGTGTTGCAACAAGTCCGAGCTCGTTTCCTCTCGGGGAATACGGGGCGATGATTGTTTTTCCAGCATCATGTTGAAGGTAGTCTAAATATAAACGGTTGCCGCGGTTTTTCTTTAGACGCTCTAGCGTAAACAACTCGGGTGCTTGTTCACATAAAAATTGGCAGATGAACGCAGTGAATTGTCTAGTTTGTTCATATGTGAAGGCATTTTTCTTCAATGGGATATAAACTTGTAGCCCTTTCCCACCACTTGTTTTAATAAATGCAGTGAGAAAGAGTCCATCTAAAATGACCTTGATTCGTTTGGCTGCTTCTATTGCTAGGTGAAACTCTTTAACAGAAGGCGGATCTAAATCAAATACAATTTCTACAGGCCGATCTGTATCTCTCGTTTCAAAAGGAATATGAAATTCCATCGCCAGCTGGTTACCAAGCCAAAGCAACGTGTCAGGATCATTACAGATTGTGTAAGAAATATCGTGCGCTTGATCTGTCTCAACAAAATCAGGCGCATAATCGGGCGTAGCCTTTTGATAAAAAGATTCTCCACCAGTGCCATGAGGAAAGCGTATTAACGTAAGACGTCTTTCACGTAAAAAGGGTAATAAATAGGGAGCGGCTTGCCTCAAATAAAGTAAGTAATCTGCCTTTGTGATATGAAGGGCAGGTACAACCGGTTTCTCTGGGTGGGTGACGTCAATCAAAGCTGGGAGCGGATAAAGCTGTTTGAGCATGTGTTGAAAGGTACACGTTGCTGGATCTGCATCGAATAAAAACGAAGAAAACCGGGGCTCTCGTAAGGCTGATCCATCAAAAGAGATACAGGCAATCTTTGCGACAATGGATGGTGGGATTTCATAATGTGATGCTCCAGTCATTTGACCTTTGGTTAGAAATAAGGTGCGCAGGGTTTGTTCTTCTTCTTTAGAGAAACCATGCTTAAATTGGACAACCTCTATGAGATTCGTTTCTTGATAAAGACATCCTTGAAAATAGCCATTGTCTTTATCAAAACGAGTCACGATGACAGATACATATCGCCAATTTTTGATTTTGAGCCATTCTTTCGAGCGGGTATGCTCCTGCCATTTACTCATCTTCTTTTTAGCAACTAATCCTTCCGCTAAATATGTCGTCATGATTTTTTTCATGTCATCAGGGCTGCTATCGGTTTGGATGATTTGAAGAAGAGAGGGGTGATTCAGCTGAACGGAGAGAGGAAGATTTGCAGCTTGGAACACCTCATGCAGCTCAGCTTTTCTCTCAATCAACGGTAAATCAACGAGGGATTTCCCTTTAAATCTCAATAGATCAAATGCAATCAAATGACATGGAAACCGCTTAGCCTGGCGTTGAATGGTTTCTGTGTTTTTCAGGCGGCCTCTTTGCTGAACTTTAGTAAAGTCGCTTTCTTGTTCACTCAGTAAAAAGACCAATTCTCCATCTAGGGTCAGCGGTAAAAAAGGTGCAAGCTGCTTTGTTAGTTGCTGGCACTGATCAATGACTTCAGGAAATTGTTCATTTAATCGCTTTCCGGCTCTGCTCTCTAAATGGATGGTGTCTTTTTCCCAAATAAGAATGGCCCTGAAGCCGTCATATTTTAATTCATACAGCCAGTCTGCTCCAACAGGAATATCATGTGCAGACGTTAAACGCATCGGTTTCATTGTGTTTTTCACTTCCTTACATCATGTGTTCTTAGAGTGGGATGAAATTTTCATAAACATACATAACTCAGATGAAAACATTGCATAGTAAGGAGAAAAGAACGGAGGCGTTACGATGCATACAGTATGGAAGGGTGGCATTAGCTTCGGACTGGTGAATATTCCAGTCAAGCTGTTTACCGCTACAGAAAACAAAGATATTAAATTAAGACAGCTTCATAAAGAATGCCATACGCCGATTAACTACAAAAAGGTTTGTGCTAACTGCGGCGAGGAGGTAGCGCCAGAGCAAATTGTAAAAGCGTACGAGTATGCCAAAAATAAATTCATTGAATTGGATGAGGAAGAACTCGAGAGGTTGAGAAAAGAAAATGAAGAAAAAGCCGTCGAAATTATTGATTTTGTGAAGATAGAAGAGATCGACCCCATCTATTATGAAAGAAGTTATTTTCTATCTCCAGATACCGGCGGAGCAAAGGCTTATTCATTATTAAGAAAAGCGTTACAAGAATCAGGGAAAATCGGTGTAGCCAAGATCATGATTCGCTCAAAGGAGCAATTAGCGATTGTTAGGTGCTACGAACATATTTTACTAATGGAAACCATTCATTTCCCTGACGAAATTAGGCAAGTATCAGATGTCCCGAATATCCCGCAAGAGGAAAATATCGTGAAGAAAGAGTTGGATACAGCACTCCTTTTAATTGAGCAGCTGACCACCACATTCGATCCAGCCGCTTATCGCGATGAATACAGAGAGCAGCTGATGAATGTAATTGGAGACAAAATCTCTGGAGAACATACCGTTCAACCAGCAACGACAGGTAAAAAAGAGGCTTCATCCAATGTCACCGATTTGATGGCCGCTTTGCAGGCTTCTATCGATCGATCAAAACCTGAAAAAACGAAAAAAGCAGCACCTAAGAAAAGAAAAGCACCCGCTAAAAAAGAAAAGAATGCATAAAGAAAAGACCGCTCGCCAAAGGGCGGTCTTATTTTGGCTTCACCACATCCTGAATCGTCCCGTCTGTTCGGTGGATGACAACTGCTGTTCCTTTTTTAGATGAAATCTCTTTCGCGCGGTCGATGGCTTCCTGTTTCGTTTCTTTTACCTCACTTGCACGCTTCGCTTTTTCAGTTTGAACCGCCCAGCCTTCATCATGTTTCACGACATGCTGCGCATGATCCATGAGCTCAGGTCGTGCAGAGCTGCTTTTCTTAGAAGGAGTCACAGAACCATGAGAGTGAAAGTCCTCCATTTCTTTTTCCGTCGCATTCTTTTTCCACTCTTTCGCTTGATTGATCGCAATTGGAATCGCTCTACCTTCTTCATAGCCTTCCTGCACCATTTTGTTGGCAATCTCAAGTGCTTTTTTTCGAATGACTTTGTCTAGTGATTGGAATGAAGCTGGATAATCTTCCATTGTCCAAGGCATATTGAACGCTCCTTTCTTTTATTTGAACACCTTCCCCCATATGCAATGGATCAAACATTTCACCATCTCAATCCAATGGCTTGGTTGAAATACATCGTTTTGCTGAGGAAGAATGTTTTCAATTCCTACACAATAGAAGATAGTAAAGGAGTGATTGAAATGATGATGAAAGGCTTGTATGAAGCACATTTACCTGTGAGTGATTTGAAGGCATCCATTTCTTTTTTTGAAAAATTGGAATTAACGCTTGCTCATGAAAATGAACGAGTGGCCTTTTTATGGATTGAGAAAGGAAAGAGCTGGCTCGGCCTTTGGAAGGTTGATATGTCCACTGTTCCATATCACCCAGCGACGCGACATGTGGCCTTCCAAATAGAAACATCCAGCCTTGACCAGATCAAAGAATGGCTGATAGAAAAAGGGATCAGCATACATCCGATGTTTGGCTTTTCGGAAGAGCAACAGCCTTTAGTACTTGATAATCCACCACAATTTCATGCCGCCATTTATTTTCTTGATCCCGATGGAAATCTGCTTGAATGTATTGCACCGCTAGAAATTGATGCAGCAGAACATCATGAGATGATGACATTTGAAGATTGGGAAAGAAAGAAAAATCCGTTTATTGATTGACAAAACCGCTCATTGTAACTATATTGATTACAACGGTGGTGAAGGAATGTGAAACAAATTAGCAGCAGGTATACCATTGCTGTTCATATCTTATCTTTTATTGCGGGTGTTTCAAAAGAGTGCACAGGGGATTTTATTGCAGAAAGTGTCAATTCAAATCCAGTCATTATCAGAAAAATGATGGCTATGCTCAAAAAGGCGGATCTCATTGAGATTCGCCGAGGAGTTGGCGGTGCTTCCTTAAAAAGGCCGGCAGAGGACATTACTCTACTAGATGTGTACCGGGCTGTGGATGTAATCGAAGATGAAGAGTTGTTTAATTTTCATCAACCAGTCATTGCGTGTCGAATTGGTCAAGCCATGGATACGAGACTGCGGAAAGAACTCAAAGAAGCACAGTCTGCACTTGAGCATCGCCTAAAACAAGTGACAATTAAGCAATTATTAATCGAGGCGGAGTAGAAAAAGCTCATACATAGAGCTTTTTTTACCCCTTCGTTGTAACCATTTTGATTATAACGAATGCTCTGATGTAAGAAACAAGCTGTTTCATTCAGGAACATCACCGTTGAACGAAAAATGAGGAGGTCAAATTAATGAAATTATTAGTGACAGGTGCAACAGGACAACTTGGATCGCTCGTCGTGAAACATTTGCTCGCAAAAGTACCAGCTGAACAATTGGCGGTCAGTGTTCGAGATCCGCAAAAAGCAGTACATTTGAAGGAAGCTGGGGTGGATGTGCGCAAAGGAGACTTCACACAGCCGGATACACTTCAAACAGCGTTTCAAGGGGTTGATCGCCTTTTGATCATTTCGTCTGGGGATGGAGACCGCGTGAAGCAGCATATCAATGCCATCCAAGCAGCGAAAGCAGCGAATGTGTCATTTATTGCTTATACAAGTGTTGTCAATGCAAGAGAAAGTCAGCTTAACCTAGCACATGACCATGCAAAAACAGAAGAAGCGATTTTGGCCTCTGGCATCCCCCATGTTTTTTTAAGAAACAATTGGTATGTGGAAAATGAAAAAGATACGATTCTGGCATCAGTCAACGGAGCGCCGTTTATCAGCCCAATTGGTGAAGGTAAAGTCGGCTGGGCAACAAGAAATGACTATGCAGAAGCAGCAGCAAATGCGTTAACACTGCCGGCACATGATCAGGAAATCTATGAATTGTCAGGACCGCTTCGCACACACCCTGAACTTGCACAAATGGTCAGCAAGGTGAGCGGCAAAGAGATCAAAGTAGAGCACATGGATATAGATACATTTGGAGAATTTTTAGCGTCAAATGGTGTACCGAAAGAAGCTGTTCCATTTGTCAAAGCGATGCAAAGCGGAATTCGCGATGGGGCATTAGCAGTCGAAAGCCATGATTTCGAAAAACTATTAGGCCGTTCTTTAACACCTCTTGAAGACGGAATACGTGAAATGATTTCAAAATAAACATGTCAAAACGCCCTGTAAAAAGGGCGCTTTTTTTATGTACCTTCACAAACATGATGTCCAAATTTTAGACAAATCCGTTCATTGAAATTTCAGAAATTTGGGATTAAAATGAAATGAAGGTCCATTATTTAGTCATCAGATGACCAGACATAAATCAAGGTGCAGCAAAAGAAAGGAAGTTCGCCGATGAGAGTCAGTTTATTTGTCACCTGTATCATTGACACGATGCAGCCACATGTAGGAAAGGCGACTGTTGAGGTATTAGAGCGGCTTGGTGTTGAAGTGGAATTCCCTGAAGCACAAGTGTGCTGCGGGCAGCCCGCCTTTAACAGCGGCTATACAAAAGAAACAATCAAAGCGGCCAAAAATATGATGAAAGCCTTTGAATCAGCTGAATATGTCGTCACACCATCAGGTTCTTGTAAGGCCATGTTTTTAGAATATCCGCACCTTTTTAAAGAAGACCGAGCGTGGTTTGCCCGTGCTCAGGCACTTGCTGCGAAAACATATGAATTAACGGAATTTATTGTTGATATATTACATGTAACAGATGTAGGAGCGAGTTTGAAAGGAAAAGCCACCTATCATACCTCCTGCCATATGACGAGACTGCTTAGAATTAAGGAAGCGCCTTTCACACTGTTGTCAAATGTCAAAGATTTGGTGATGGAACCATTGCCTCGCGCTGAAAATTGCTGCGGATTTGGAGGAACTTTTTCAATCAAAATGACACCCATTTCTGAGCAGATGGTCGATGAAAAAGTACAAAGCATAGAGGAGGCAGGCGCTGAATATATCATAGGTGCTGACTGTGGATGTCTACTGAATATCGGAGGAAGGCTGAATCGTCTTCATAAGCCAGTTAAAGTGATGCATATCGCAGAAGTGTTGAATAGCCGCTGAAGCTAAGAGGGGGAACGGCACATGAGTATGAAAATTGGAGAGAAGGCTTTTAAAGAGCGGATCGGCGAAGGATTAGAAGACGCTGTGATGAGAGGAGCTGTTTCCTCAGCACAGGAGCGTCTGTATAAAAGGCGGATGACCGCAAGTGAAGAGCTTGGAAACTGGGAAAAGTGGCGGGAACTTGGAGAGGACATCAGGCAGCATACACTTGCCCATCTTGATGACTACTTATATCAATTAAGTGAGAGCGTGAGTAGACGTGGAGGTCATGTGTTTTTTGCAAAAACAAAGGAAGAGGCATCGGCGTACATCCAAGATGTAGCACAAAAAAAAGCAGCAAAAAAAATCGTGAAATCAAAATCAATGGTCACAGAAGAAATTGAAATGAATGAAGCGCTAGAAGAGATTGGCTGCGAGGTAGTTGAAAGCGATCTTGGAGAATATATTCTTCAAGTTGATGACCATGAACCACCTTCACATATCGTGGCACCAGCCCTTCATAAGACGAAAGAACAAATACGGGAAGTTTTTCACGAAAAGCTTGGATATGATATGTCAGAGACTCCTGAAGAAATGACCAAATTTGTAAGAGCTTTGTTACGAGAAAAATTTCTTGAAGCAGATATTGGTGTGACGGGCTGTAACTTTGCTGTGGCTGACACAGGATCGATTTGTCTTGTGACGAATGAAGGGAATGCGGATCTTGTCACGTCCATTCCAAAGACACATATCGCAGTCATGGGGATGGAGCGGCTTGTACCAACGATGGAGGAGCTCGATGTCCTTGTCGGTCTATTGTGCAGAAGCGCAGTCGGTCAAAAGTTAACAAGCTATATCTCTGTCGTGGGACCAAAAGGAGAAGGAGAGGTCGATGGACCAGAAGAGTTTCATTTGGTCATTGTGGATAACGGACGGTCAAATATATTAGGGACGGAATTTCAGCCAGTTTTGCAATGTATTCGGTGTGCAGCCTGTATCAATGTGTGCCCCGTTTACCGGCATGTTGGCGGTCATTCGTACGGATCAATTTACCCGGGTCCGATTGGCGCTGTTCTTTCGCCGTTACTTGGAGGATATGACGACTACCAAGAGCTTCCTTTCGCCTCAAGTTTATGCGCAGCCTGTACAGATGCTTGTCCAGTGAAAATTCCACTTCACGAATTATTAATCAAACATCGACAAGCCATCGTTGAAAAAGAGGGGAGAGCGCCTAAAGCGGAAATGATGGCAATGAAAATGTTCGGAATGGGCGCATCCACTCCTAGAATGTATCGATTTGGAACAAAAGCAGCCCCTGTGCTCTTGAAACGTATGGCTTCAAACGGACAGATTTCAAAAG
The DNA here is from genome assembly GCF_056173625.1 of Bacillus sp. iso_77. Classification (NCBI taxonomy): domain Bacteria; kingdom Bacillati; phylum Bacillota; class Bacilli; order Caryophanales; family Bacillaceae; genus Bacillus; species Bacillus sp. iso_77. Next base: position 1,722,098 of record NZ_CM149683.1, read on the forward strand.
GTGCGGGTCCTTTAAAGAATTGGACAGAAATTCGTGACCTCCCAGCGCCAAGCAAAGAAAGGTTTCGGGATTGGTTTAAAAAGAAACAAAAGGAGGAGCGGCAATGAAAGGTACCATTTCTCATCGAGATCCATTTTTAGCACATATCCAGCAACAATTAGGCAAAAGCTCTTCCAAGCCTGCATCTATTCGGCGTCCGGTTTGGAAGCATCGAGTCAATTGGGAAACAAATGAAGGTCTGGCGAAAGAAGAATTGATAGAGCAATTGAAGGTGCAATGTCAGCAAATTCATACGAGAGTGGTAGAAACAACGCCAAAAGAAGCACCCTCAACGTTACGATTATTGATGAAAGAGTATGGAGAAGGTCCTGTGATGACTTCGAGCGATAGACGTTTTGCACAATATGAATGTCATCCTATGTTTCAAGCTTTGCAGAAAGAAGGAATCTCAGTCACTAGCTGGAATGCAGATACATCAAGAGAAGAAAATATAAGGCAGGCAGAACAAGCGAAATATGCAGTGGTATTCAGTGATTACACACTTGCAGAATCCGGAACGGTTGTTCTTTCCTCCCATCAAGGTCAAGGGAGAGCACTTCATTTTTTACCGATGATGTATATCGTATGTATTGAAAAAAGCACAATTGTCCCGCGGATGATTCATGCTGTTTCAGCTCTTCATCGCTTAGTAGAAGAAGGAGAGCAGACGAAAGGCGCCATTCATTTTATATCAGGTCCAAGTAATTCTGCCGATATTGAAATGAATTTAGTGGTTGGTGTTCATGGGCCGGTGCGGGCTGTTTATGTATTAATAGATGATGAATGAGGCTTTCGTGAAGAAAGCCTTTTTTATGTAAACATTCTTAAAATTCATCTTGCTTCTAGGCGAATAGTCATAGTAAGATGACGTCATACAAGATGAGAAGCTCATCTACTGCTGATGTAAAGGAAGCTGCTAATGGAAATGAAGACAAATGCTCCAAAGAAGTCGATTGCGGTGCCGCTTGTGATCTCAATCATTGCGATTTCGTTTTCGGCCATTATTGTGAAGTGGTCAAGTGCGCCTGCTGCTATTTTAAGTATGTATCGAATGATATTTGCGGCGGTTTTGATGCTTCCGTTTATTCTGCCGCGTCAAAAAGAGTTTGTCTCGTTAAAGCGAAGAGACTGGTTTTTCTTATGTATGTCAGGTTTCTTTTTAGGGCTCCATTTTGTTTTGTGGTTCGGCTCATTGAAGCTCACCACAGTGGCGAGCTCTACAATCATCATTGCACTTCAGCCGATGGTGTCATTATTAGGCGGATTTCTCATTTTTCGTGAACGAACAACGAAGTCAGCCATTTTCACAATGTGTGCGGCGATTGTTGGTGCGCTCATGATCGGATGGGGGGATGTCGGCCATAGTCAAGACGCCATTATAGGAGACATTTTATCCTTTTTCAGTGTAATCGCTGTTGTTTGTTATTTATTAATCGGTCAACAAGCTGTGAGAAAGATATCTCATTGGATTTATAGTTTTTGTGTATTTGGTTTTGCCGGCCTTTTTTTAATTTTATTTAACCTTATACAGCAAACGCCTTTTGTAGGCTATTCGGGTAAAGAATGGGGGATTTTCTTACTGCTCGCCATTATCCCTACCATGTCCCATGTCATTAACAACTGGCTGTTAACCTATGTGAATGCGACAACTATTTCAATGAGTATTCTAGGCGAACCTGTTGGGGCAACGATACTCGCTGTTTTACTGCTTGGAGAGAAAGTCACGCTGCTACAAATGTTCGGTGGTCTACTTGTCCTTTTAGGTGTCTTTTTCTTTTTGATGCAGCAGCGACAAGGAATCGTGATGAAAACAAAAAAATCCGGTTAACTCCCGGATTTTTACTTTTTTAAATGATTTTTTTCAATTATTTTATTTAATCTAGCCTCGACTTTCTTCAATTCCACTTGTTTTCTTCTTATCATTCGAATCGCGATGACAACGATGGTCACGATCAATGCAATGAATAGAAGAGAAAATACTTGGAATACGATATCCCCAATGTTGAATGCAGTATTCGCTTCATTAGGCATGTGTAACCCTCCTTATATCTATATATTACCATAATCAATAAAAGATTGAGATTTATCCATAATTTATCTATAATAGGTAAAATATCACTCATTAAAGGAGAACCATTATGAGAACTTTAGTCCTTTTACGAGGTCTCCCAGGTGCAGGTAAATCAACTTGGATCAAAGAACAAGGCTTAGAACCATATACATTATCAGCGGATCAAATCCGTCTGTTAACCCAGCCTCCGCAGTTATCAGTCAATGGGAAACCGGAAATTTCAAGCAAACATGATCATAAAGTCTGGTCTTTATTATTTGAACTCCTCACAGCCCGAATGGAACGAGGAGACTTTACTGTCATTGATGCAACACATGTCACAAGTAAGTCCATTTCGCAGTATAAATCATTAGCTACTTCATACCGCTATAGAGTGTATGTCGTCGATTTTACGCAAGTGCCTCTTGAAACATCCCTGCTGCAAAATCGCGGTCGAGAGCCGCACAAAGTAGTGAAGGAATCTGTGTTATATCAAATGAATGAACGGTTAAAGACAGAGAAGGTGCCTTCATGGGTAACCGTTTTGACGCCTGAGGAATATCCAGCCATTATGACTTATCAGCCTAGGTCTTTTGATCAGTATGAGGCCATTCACGTATTCGGTGATATTCACGGCTGTTACACAGCTCTAAATACTTATTTGCAAGGAGACTTGAAAGAAAACGAGCTTTATATCTTTGCAGGTGATTTGCTTGATAGAGGAATAGAAAACAAGGAAGTTTTAGAATGGATGCTGGCACATAGAGAATGCCGCAATGTGATCGTCATTGAAGGAAATCATGATCAGCATCTTTACAAATATGCACATGAAGAAAAAGTGAGAAGTAATATGTTTAACCGTCATACTGCGCCTGAAATTGCGGAAGCAGGTTTTGACCTAAAAGAGTTAAGGAAGTTTGTCAGAACATTTCATCAGCTCACCTATTTTACGTATCATGGTCAGACATTTCTTGTCACCCATGGTGGGCTTGCCCATTTGCCAGAAGAGCTTCTGCATGTCTCATCGCAGCAGCTTATTCACGGAGTAGGTGAATATTCAGATGACATTGACCACTTATTTGTCCAAAACACTTCTGGATTAGATATCATTCAAATTCATGGTCATCGCAATTTATATAGACTGCCTATCCAAGCGGCGGATAGATCTTATAATCTCGAAGGTCAGGTTGAATTTGGCGGACAGCTGCGTGTGTTAAAAATCACAGCAGGCGGGATTGAGACACATGAAATTGACAATCCTGTCTACAGAGCTTCTGAAAACAATCAACCGGTCTTTGTTCAGCCCAATGTGACGCTGGATGATTTTTTAGCCCATTTAGATCAGCATGAATATGTACAGGAATTAAAGCTGCCACACGATATTTCATCTTTTAATTTCACGAAAAAAGCATTTAGTGAAAGACAATGGGATGAAATAAATGTCAAAGCAAGAGGGTTGTTTATCAATATGACTTCAAAGCAGATTGTGTCTAGAAGTTATAATAAGTTCTTTAATATTGATGAACGTCCTGAAACCAGAATGCAGCATCTAGTGAATCATCTTCAATTTCCTGTGACGGTCTATGATAAAGCAAATGGATACTTAGGTACGGTTGGGTTTAACGACATAAAAGATGAACTGGTGTTTACGTCCAAATCGTATACGTCACATGTGAAGCAAAATCAGCATGCTGCTTGGGTCGAAGAGCTATTTTATGCGACCTTTGACGATGTGCAGGTCGATTACATCAAATCATATGTACGCGACAACCATGTATCCCTTGTATTTGAAGTCATTTTGCCAGAGAAAGACCCGCATATTATCACATATGATCATGATCAACTCATTTTACTTGATATCGTGAAGCGTCAGCTGAGCTATGAAAAAGAACCATTTGCTGAAGTGAAAAGGCTCAGTGAACAGCTTGGCATGCGGTGCAAACAGCAAGTGGCAGTGTTTCATGATTGGACCTCTTTCTATAAATGGTATCAATCTGTATCACATGATGACACAATCAAAGAAGAAGGCTATGTCATTGAGGATAACAGCGGCTTTATGACCAAGTTAAAGCTTCCTTATTATCAATTTTGGAAGCAAATGCGATCCATTAAACAGCGTGTTGCAGATAAGCGCTCCACCCAAAAATATATGCATGCTTTGCAAACAGCAGAGCAAGCAAGATTTTATACATGGTTGCTCGAGCAAGATCCAGTAAACGTGAGAAACTGCTCAATCATTGAGCTGCGTTCACAATTTGAGCAAACGGAAGCGGGCCATTTGAATAATGACGGAATAAATGCATAGTCTAACAAAGAGTCTTTTCTAAAGAAAAGGCTTTTTTTCATGAAATCGAAAGGTGGAAGCTGAAATGCCAGATCATATTGAAGTCATTCTTCGAACCATATTTGCTTTTGCTATTTTATTCGGCGGTGCCCGTCTTCTTGGAAAGCAAACCATTGCGCAAATGAATATTTTTGATTTCATTGCAGCGATCAGTCTAGGTTCAATTGCGGCGAACCTGGCGTTTAATACTTCGCTTCCGCTTCATCACACAACCATATCTTTTGTGTCACTTGTCATCATCATTTATGTCATTTCTTTGCTTGCTTTAAGAAGCCGGAAGATGAGAGGTTTTATGGCCGGTAAACCAACGCTTGTGATTCAAAATGGCAAAATCCTTGAAGAGAATATGAAAGGAATGAGGTATACACTTGATTATTTAAATCAACAGCTCAGAGAAAAGAATGTGTTTGACATTAGTGAAGTTGAATTTGCAATGATTGAAACAGATGGGCATATGTCAGTGAAAAAATACCCTTCATTTGATTATGTCACGCGAAAAGATCTTAACCTGTGGAAGCAGGCAGAGCGTTACATGCCCATTGAAGTCATTATGGACGGAAAGCTCATTTTGAAAAACCTTCAAGAAAACCAATTAACGGAGCAGTGGATCTATGAAGAACTTCAAAAAAGGCAGCTGTCTTTAAAAGACATTGTTTATGCGGTTCGTTCAAGTAATGGCAGTTTATATATTGATACATATGACGATCACATCCATTCTCCAATTGACCAAGAATGAACATATAGTTCAGACGACACCCACGCGTCACAGAACTGCCAATATTTATAAGTCGTTTGGATGTCATCTATCTAGGTATCATTTCTCAATTATTATTATTTTCAGAAAATGTAGTGACGGAGAAAAATAAGTATGTTTAAGTATAAATAGAAGAATTTAAAATATCAATATAATATACATCAAGCGGAATGAACATTCATTCCTATTTAAACGAAAGGAGAGGATGAAATGCCCGCAGCAACTACTGATAAACAGGAGCAGATTATGAAGGCTTCTCTGGACTTATTTATTGAACGGGGTTTTGACGGTACAACGATGCCGATGATTTCGAAAAGAGCCAATGTTGGAGCAGGAACCATTTATCGTTATTTTGATAGTAAAGAGGCTCTTGTGAACATTTTATACCAGCGAAGCCTGATTGCATTTATCGACAAGGTGAATACAAACAGTCCAGACCCTAAAGCAAGTATCAGGGCTTATTTCAAACATGTCTTTTACTGCTTAGTGCTCTTTACAAAAGAGAATCCAAGTGGTCTGTACTTCTTAGAAATTGACAAACGCTCACACTATTTAGATGAGACAAGTAAAGAGAAGATGCAGCAGCTATTAAATGAGCTATTTCATATTTTTGAAGAAGGCAAAAAGGATGGAATTCATCCAAATCTTTCAGGGAGAACGATTTTATCCATTGTATTTGGAGCGTTCGTTCAGCTTCATAAACAGATTCTAGCAGAGGAAATTGAGCCAACGATTGAATTTTTAGAAGATATTGAGCAATGCTTATGGCGTGCCATTAGCGTTGCATCATAAAGAAATAAAGGGAGTGGGCACATGCAACAAACATCAATCATTCCAAAACCAAAAACATACGGACCTTTAAAAAATATTCCTCATATCAAAAAAGGAGAGCTTTCTCAAACCTTTTGGCGGCTGGCAGATGAATTAGGGCCGATCTTTCAGTTTGAATTTTCAAAAGCAACAAGTATTTTTGTTTCCAGCCATGAACTTGCCAAAGAAGTATTTGATGAGAGGCGTTTTGATAAATTCATTGGAAGCAGTCTCAATAAAGTGAGAACATTTTCAGGGGATGGGTTATTCACAAGTTGGACAGAAGAGCCGAATTGGAGAAAGGCTCATCACATCTTGATGCCGGCGTTTAGCCAGCAGGCCATGAAGGGCTATCATGAGATGATGCTCGATATTGCCACACAGCTTGTACAAAAATGGCAAAGAACGGGCCGTGATGAAGAAATTGAAGTAGCAGAGGATATGACAAAGCTCACTTTAGATACGATCGGGTTATGCGGTTTTGATTTTCGATTTAACAGCTTTTATAAAGAAAATCAACATCCATTTATTGAAAGCATGCTGAATGGCTTAAATGAAGCGATGGATCAAGCAAGTAGATTGCCGGTCGCAGATAAATTAATGATCAAAAGAAGAAGAGAATTTGAACAAGATGTTGAATTTATGAAGCAATTAGTAGATGACATTATTCAAGAACGGAAAAAACAAGATAAAACGGGCAATGATTTACTTTCTCTCATGCTACATGCAAAGGATCCTGAAACAGGTGAACGCCTGTCAGATGAAAATATCCGTTATCAAATCATTACCTTCTTAATAGCAGGTCATGAAACAACAAGTGGGTTGTTGTCATTTGCGATTTATTTTTTACTAAAGAATCCAGACAAATTAAAAAAAGCCGTACAAGAAGCAGACGACGTGCTGCAAGGCGGACTGCCGACATTTAAGCAGGTTCAAAAACTAAGTTATACGCGTATGGTCTTAAACGAAGCACTTCGCCTCTGGCCGACGGCGCCTACGTTCTCTCTTTATGCGAAAGAGGATACAGTCATTGGAGGGAAATATCCGATCAAAAAAAACCAAAGTGTCAGTGTGCTACTTCCTAAAATACATCGGGATCAAGCGGTTTGGGGGGAGGATGCAGAAGAATTCAAGCCTGAACGTTTTATGCATCCTGAAAAGATTCCACAGCATGCCTATAAACCGTTCGGAAATGGACAGCGTGCGTGTATTGGGATGCAATTTGCCCTTCATGAAGCCACGATGGTTCTGGCGATGGTTCTGCACAACCTTGAACTGATTGACCATACGTCGTATGAACTGGATTTAAAAGAATCTCTGACGATTAAGCCGAATGATTTTAAAATCAAAGTGCGGCCAAGAAAGCAGCAATTCTTTATGGCGCCTCCGAAAGAAGAACCAACAAAAAGCACGGCATCTGCTGAAGTGAAAATAGCGAGTCATGGAACACCGCTATTGGTCTTGTACGGATCAAATCTTGGCACAGCAAAGCAGATGGCAAACGAATTTGCTGAAGACGGGAAAGCAAAAGGGTTTGACGTGACAACGGCACCGCTTGATGATTATACTCGAAAGTTACCAGAGTCAGGCGCAGTTTTAATTGTAACGGCTTCATACAACGGTCATCCGCCTGATCATGCGAAACAGTTTGTGGATTGGGTGACGCAGGATGAGGAGCAAGATCTATCAAATGTGACATTTGCAGTCTTTGGGTGCGGGGATCGAAATTGGGCGAGCACGTATCAGCGTATTCCTCGTCTGATTGATGAAGCACTTGAAAGAAAAGGGGCGAAGCGTGTAACGGATATTGGTGAAGGCGATGCGGGCGGTGATATGGATGAAGATAAAGAAACATTCCAGAAGACAGTCTTCGATGAGCTTGCAAAAGAATTCAATTTAACCTTGCAGGAGAAACGCCAAGAAAAGCCAAACCTATCCATTGCATATACGAATGAGCTAGTGGAACGTCCTGTTGCTAAAACATATGGTGCCTTTTCAGCTGTTGTATTGAAAAATCAAGAATTACAATCTGAAAGAAGTACCCGCCAAACAAGGCATATCGAACTTCAGTTACCTGAAGGCAAGCACTATAAAGAAGGAGATCATATCGGAATCGTGCCAAAAAATAGTGCAACACTCGTTCAGCGAGTGACCGATCATTTCAAGCTGGATCCAGAGCAGCACATGATACTCTCTTCGGAAAAAGAAGCAAGTCATTTACCATTAAATCAGCCAATTCAAGTCGGAGAATTGCTGGCGTCACATGTAGAGCTGCAAGAGCCTGTGACACGTACTCAGCTAAGAGAACTTGCAAAATATACGGTATGCCCACCTCATCGTATTGAACTTGAACAAATGGCGGGAGAAATTTATCAAGAAGCTGTATTAAAGAAGCGTGTGACCATGCTTGATTTACTAGAACAATACGAAGCATGTGAACTGCCATTTGATCATTTTTTAGCCCTTTTACCAGGATTGAAGCCTCGTTATTACTCGATCTCCAGTTCGCCAAAGGTAGATGAAAAGAGGCTTAGTATCACAGTAGCTGTTGTGAAAGGAAAATCATGGAGCGGACGCGGTGAATACGCAGGCGTCGCATCAAACTATTTATGCGGACTGCAAGAAGGAGATGAAGTGGCCTGCTTCCTTCATGAAGCTCAAGCAGGATTCGAATTGCCGCCTTCTCCTGAAATACCAATGATCATGATTGGACCAGGAACAGGTATCGCCCCGTTTAGAGGGTTCATTCAGGCAAGGGAAGCATGGCAAAATGAAGGGAAGTCGTTAGGTGAAGCCCATCTTTATTTTGGCTGCCGCCACCCGCATGAAGATGATCTGTATTATGACGAAATGCAGCTTGCAGAACAAAAAGGAGTCGTCACCATCCACCGTGCTTACTCTCGCTACGAGGAGCAAAAAGTGTATGTCCAGCACTTCATTAAAAATGATGGAGCCAAGCTCATTGAATTGCTCGACAAAGGCGCCTACCTGTATATTTGCGGGGATGGAAAGGTCATGGCACCAGATGTCGAGGCAACACTTATTGAATTGTATCAGACTGAGAAACAGTGTGCGAAAGAAACAGCTGAACAATGGCTGACATCTTTAGCCAATGACAACAGATATGTAAAAGATGTATGGAGCTGATCATGTTGAAAAGAAGACAAAGGGCCTAAAATAAATCACATTTTAGCCCTTCGTCAACAATCTTGAAACCGCCAAAATGGCGGTTTTTCTTTTTTCATAGAGAGATCGCTAGAATAAATATTTGGAAGATACGAAACACCTAATTTACAAATGAAATATTTTGTAAAAAATAAGAATATTCTCTCATTTACTCCAATATGAAACAATCGTATCATTTTTGATATAGGACATAAAGGAGGAATATGATGAAAAAGGTGAAAAAATTAATCCCTTCACTACTCGTTTTTGGTGCTTTAAGTGTGCCTAGTTTTGCCCATGCAGCATCTGATTCAGTACTTACGTCTGATTATGACATGGTGACTTCTGACGGAAAGGTGATTTCTTCAGCTGACTTCCACAACGATATGAAAACCCCCTCATCCTTTGACAAAGTGGATGATCTCTCTTCTACTATTGGCGAAAAAGTAAAACCACTCACAAAATATTTAAAAGACTTTCAAACAAAAGTAGTCATTGGAGACGATGGTAGAACAAAAGTGACGAATACAAGAGTAGCACCCTACAACTCTATTGCTTATATTACATTTGGTGGGTCTAGCTGCACCGGAACACTCATTGCTCCAAACAAAATATTGACAAACGGACACTGCGTCTACAATACAGCCACAAGAAGCTATAGTGCAAAAGGGTCTGTCTACCCAGGCATGAATGACAGCACAGCCGTGAACGGCTCAGCAAACATGACCGAATTCTATGTACCAAGCGGATATATCAACACGGGGGCGAGTCAATATGATTTTGCCGTCATTAAAACAGATACGAACATTGGAAATACGGTCGGCTATCGCTCTATTCGTCAAGTGACAAATCTAACAGGTACAACGATTAAAATTTCTGGATATCCAGGTGATAAAATGAGATCGACTGGCAAAGTGTCACAATGGGAAATGTCAGGTCCAGTCACGAGAGAAGATACGAATCTCGCATACTATACGATCGATACATTTAGCGGAAACTCTGGCTCTGCGATGCTAGATCAGAACCAACAGATCGTCGGGGTCCATAATGCGGGTTATTCAAACGGAACGATCAACGGCGGACCAAAAGCGACTGCTGCCTTTGTTGAATTTATCAACTATGCGAAGGCGCAATAAAAATAGAACAATCAGCTTGTTTCCTTTACAGGGGACAGGCTTTTTTTATCGTCAAATGCAGAAAAGTTTCTTTTTTTGTTCATCACTATTTCATATTTACAAGCTATGCTGAATGAAATAAATGAAAAAGAAAGAAGAGATATGAGTGAAAAATAAAAAAATAGATATGATATTGTTGTTGATTTTATTGATTGCAGCTTTTCTCTACACTTATCAAATTTGGCAGAATGACAGTGCCAATCAATATTATTTAGCTGCAGTCAAAAGTATGTCCAAAAGCTTCCATCACTTTTTTTATGCCTCATTTGATGCGGCTGGATTCGTATCAATTGATAAACCACCCGTCGTTTTATGGATTCAAACCATCAGTGCACTTATTTTTGGCTTTCATACATGGAGTGTGATATTGCCGCAGGCACTTGCTGGAGTGGGGTCTGTTCTTCTTCTTTATCTCATGATAAAACCGGCTTTCGGTCAAGGTGCTGCAAGGGTGTCAGCGGCCGTTATGGCTCTCACGCCAATTGCCGCAGCTGTAAGCAGAACGAACAATATCGACAGTATGCTTGTCTTCACATTACTTGCGGGTACATATTTCTTGATGCGTGCTGTAAAAAGCGGAAAGATGCGCTGGCTTCTTATGGCCTTCGCTTTGGTAGCGGTAGGATTTAATATGAAGATGCTGCAAGCGTTTATGGTCGTTCCAGCATTTATTTTCTACTATTTTATTGCTGCTCGCGTACCGTTAAAAAAGAAAATTTTCTCTCTCTTATGCTCGATCGTCGTATTAGTCTGCTTATCTCTATCGTGGGCAGTTGCTGTAGATATGACAGCTGAAAGTGAGCGCCCTTATGTGGGAAGCAGCCAAACAAATTCAGTGTTAAAACTTGCCTTTGGTTATAACGGCACGGAACGGCTGCTTGGTCAGACGACAGGGAAATCCTTTGGTGACATGAATCAGCAAGCAGGTATGGTGATGCCAGACAATTCTGGATTAGGGAATTCGTCAGAGGATCAGTCAAACAGAAATCAGCCGCCTCCATCCCAAAATCAAATGATGCCACCTCAACATGGTTCAGGTAGTGGTTCTCCGCCTGGAAGTGCTGTAGGTCAACAAAGTATGAATATGTATGGCACTGGGAATCCCGGTATATTTCGTTTATTTCAATCTGCATTGTCAGGTCAAATCAGTTGGATGCTGCCGTTTGCTTTGTTTGGGCTTTTAGGGATGATCATCAGCTGGTGGAATGAGAGAAAAGCACAATTAAATGAATGGAAACAAACGATGTTTTGGACAGCATGGCTGATTCCTGCTGCCGGATTCTTTAGTATTGCGGGTTTCTTTCACCATTACTATCTCATTATGCTTGCCCCGCCTATTGCAGCACTATGCGGCATAGGAGCTAAGAAGATGGGAGAGTTATTTAAGGCAAACAAAGGAGTATCTGCGTATTTGCTTCCAGCAGCAATCGCTGTTACAGCCATCTTCCAAGGGTATATTTTGAGTAACTATACGACTCAAATCAGTAGTATTTGGATGTATGCCATTGCCATTGCGGGAACAAGTATCGCTATCCTATTGCTGATGTACAGAGAAAAACAATTGATCATGAAACGACTGCTCATCACTGCTTTGACAACGCTGTTACTGTTTCCAGGTTTTTGGTCCGCCACCCCAATCATATATGGTGGAAATGCTGTTCTTCCAGAGGCAGGTGTACAGCTGGCTAGTTCACGAGGTGGGAACATGTTTACATCTAGTGTCGATCAAGGCTTACTCACTTATTTAAAGGCTCATCAAACAGGTGAAACGTATTTATTTGCAACGCTTACGACTGTTACCGCAGCGCCATATATCATTGACGAAGATGAGAATGTCATGGCTTTAGGCGGTTTTAATGGGACAGATCCTATTTTGAATGTCAACAAATTAAAAGCACTTATTCAACAAGGAAAGGTGAAATACTTTTTATTACCAGACAATCAGTCATCAGCTAACAGCAAATTGGTTAGCTGGATTAAATCACATGGTACAGTCATCTCATCTGAAGAATATAAACGATCCACATCAGCTGAAGAGGGGATGCCATCCGAGATGTCTTCACAAAACGAAACATTATATAGAGTAGATGAAATATCTTAAGTAGAACAAGGCGAATGATGAAGAGATCATTCGTTTTTTCTTATGGATCAGTATCCAGGAAGATTCAGCTCATGTTTTTCACATGTCATCACTCAGCCACTCATACATTAAAAATGACTCATTCCCTTCAAGTCAACATCATTTCATCAAAAGTATGAGGAGGTCACGAGCTTTTGAAGATGAGAAAAGGCTGGATCGCTGCTGTCGTTCTTTGTTTTGTCATTTGGATGGGTGCGTTATTAGGTGGTTTTGGAGAGGATCGTTCCGCAAAAGGAGCAGATCGTTATGATCATGTGATTCAATTTCCTAAGGAACGGTATCCTGAAACAGGCAGTCATATTCAAGAAGCTATTCGAAAAGGGCACTCAGACGTGTGTACCATTGACCGAAATGGGGCAGATGCCCGCAGGCAAGAATCATTAAAAGGAATTCCCACAAAACCTGGTTTTGACCGGGATGAATGGCCGATGGCGGTGTGTCTTGAAGGAGGAAAGGGGGCAAGCGTTCAATATGTCAGTCCATCAGATAATAGAGGCGCTGGTTCATGGGTCGGGCATCAAATCAGCGGGTATCCTGACGGGAAACGAATTTTATTTATTGTCAAATAAACATAGACAAGAGGCTCCTTGAGAGGGGGCTCTTTTTGTTCAACAGGAGCGTATTCGAGCTAGCAGGTACAAAAGATTCAATGGTACAATCAATCCATCAGGTACAAAGACTGACAAGTAGAAAATGTGAAGGGACATATGCTTATGGAAAAGAACCGTGCATTATACGATTTTTTCATGCAACATGCAGAGAAACTGACTGAAACATGGTATGAATCAATTGAGGATGATGATCCAGAATCCATTTATCGTTCAACAGATTCCAGCATCATAGCAGAGCTTAAACGGCAAAATCAAGATTATTATCAGCATTTTATCCGCGCACTTATTGAAGACAAGACGTATTTACATACGAAATTTAAAAAATGGTCTGAAGACTTAGCAAGTGATCCGAAGCACTTGAACACACCATTAGATTACGTCGTGAGAGAATATATGTCCAATCAAAGAGTGGTTCTTCATTACTTAAAAGAGTTTATAAAACAGCATCAAGGTGATATTGACATTGATCGAATATTTTATTGGTATGATTTGATATCTGAGGCATTTAACATTTCAATTCATGTCTTTATTCAGCAATATGTGAAAAATACCACCAAAAAACTCGTTGCACAAAGAGACATGATTTATGAGCTGAGTTCTCCAGTCATTGTGTTAAAAAGTCATGTTGCCTTATTGCCTTTAGTTGGAGATATTGACACTGCGCGAGCAAAGATTATCTTAGAAAATACATTAAAACAGTGTTCGCAAAAAGGTGTTCAACATTTATGTATTGATTTATCAGGTGTCGTCATCATTGATACGATGGTAGCACATCAAATCTTTGATCTTGTCACGTCACTTCGGTTAATTGGGGTTGATACGACCATTTCAGGGATTAGACCAGAAATTGCTCAAACGGCTGTACAGCTTGGACTTCCTTTTAATGAATTTCAAACGGCTTCATCACTTGCTCACGCTTTAGATCGTATGACTGAATTTTCATCCATATAAAAACCAGGCCTAGTAAACGGCCTGGTTTTTATTTAGATCACAGCGTCAATTTTTGTTACTTTCCACTCGTTTTGTACTTTCTCGAAAGTGACAGTACGTTTTACTTTGCGTCCATCAAGTGTTGGAACTGTGAATTCGTATGTGCGGATTGTACTTTTCTTAGAGACGAGTTTAGGTGTTGCCTTATCCCAATTAAGCATATTGTCTCCGTCACCAACTGGCACAGCCATTTTTCCTTTATGAACGATGAACTGATAGTCTTTTAAACCGTGAGTAATGGCATCTTTTGTGAAAACTTGAGATAGATAGCTGTTTAGTTTTTTCTTTGTATCAAATGTTTTAGACAGGTAGTTGTAAGTCATATCTTTATAAGTAAATGATTTTAATTTGTAATCTGAATGCTCTTTAATGTTGTAGCCTGACATCGCACTCCAAAAGTGTTCTCTTGCATCAAGGGCAATATGTAACGCTTCTTTATTTGTCAAAGCGGCTGATTTTTTGGAAGCGGCCAGTGTTGTTGTTTGTAATGAGATCATAAGCATAATAGCGGTTAATAAAACAAATAATTTTTTCAAGGCGATTGCCTCCTTTTCTCAATGAAAACTTCTTATGTTACAAATGTTACAATAGTTACAGAGATATTACAAGTATTAAATCTAAATGTTTTTTATTTCTTTTCTTTCTATCTATATAACGTTTGAGGGAGACAAAAAGTTTTCATTTTTTTATTTTTTTCTTCCTCATTAGTATTTAACCGTTCTAAAGAAGAATAAAACGTCTTTTGGAAAGATTTCTATTTGTCTCCTCAACACTCTTTTTTTATGTATGACATATACTGTCGTGATGAATGTCTAAGAAAGTGGTGTTTAGTATGTATAATCCATATGAAGGTACGTGGAATGGGTACTTGTACGATCGGCAGGTACAAAGCATGCCGGCGTTTCCTATTTCTCAAGTTGGAGGATTTCCCGGTTTGCCATTCGGAGGGACTGGGCAAGGTGCAGGAGGACAATCGGTCCCGCCAGCCCCGCCGCAGCATATCATCTCGCAATATCAACAAGCAGTCTCTCAGCCTCAAAGTATGCAGCCGCTCATTGCGGGGCAGAGTGTAGGCGGAAGCCAGCAAACGGTTCAATTTGCAGCTGGATGTAATAGAAGGTGGACCATTGTGTTCCTTAGAAACGGTCAAGTATTTCTCATGTATGTTCTTTCCTCGCAGCCTTTTGGCCGTACAACGGGTTTCATATGGCCGAACTTTACATTTGGCTCGTTCCCAAGCTCCAGTATTCTTGCATATTCTTGTTCATAAAAGAAAAAGCCGGCTCTCATCAGCAATTGATGAAATACCGGCTTTTTTTAATGAATATTTCTAAATACGCCAATCACTTTACCTAGTATACTCACATTCTGTAAAATAATCGGTTCCATTGATGGATTCTCGGGCTGTAATCTAAAGTGTGTATCTTCCTTATAAAAACGTTTCACTGTTGCTTCATCTTCTTCTGTCATAGCCACCACAATATCTCCATTGTTGGCAGTGCTTTGCTGACGCACAATGACGTAGTCTTTGTCCAAAATACCTGCATCAATCATACTTTCTCCCATAATTTCAAGCATAAATACTTGTTCATCTGGCGCTGCAAAAGTTTCTGGAAGTGGGAAATATTCTTCTACATTCTCAACAGCCGTGATAGGCAAGCCTGCTGTGACTTTTCCGATGACTGGAACATTCATTACAGCGCTTTTTGGAATATTCATTTCCTCTTCATCTAGTACTTCGATCGCTCTAGGTTTCGTTGGGTCTCTTCTAATTAAACCTTTCGTTTCTAGTCTAGCTAAATGTCCATGGACAGTTGAGCTGGATGCTAGACCGACAGCTTCGCCAATTTCACGAACGGATGGGGGATAACCCTTGCTTTTTACTTCTTCTTTTATGAATTTCAGGATATCGAGTTGTCTTTTTGATAGCTTCGTCATCTTTTGCACCTCAAAACGTCAATTTTAAAGAAATTATAGCATGTTTTTCCTAACAGTACAAACATAGGTTCGAAAAAAACGTTTGACAGAAACGTTTGTTCGTATTTATAATGAGTGTCAGAAAGAACGAACACACATTCTATTAGGAGAGATGACATTATGAGGTTAAAGGAATCTATTATTTTTATTGGGCTATTCTCATTCATCGTTGGCATATTTCTCTCACTTATTGCAGTCACTAGCCATAATGATCCAAATCAATATGTTAAAATAGAGGTTCAATCAGGTGATACTCTTTGGGGATTAGCTGATCAAGTAAACGACAGTAAATCAATCGATAAAAATGCTTTTATTGACTGGGTAACTGAACACAATGATCTCGCTTCAACTGACATCCAGCCGGGAGATATCCTTGTGATTCCAGTTAAAAAAGAGCATCCAGTCGTATATCAACTTGCAACAGTACAGTAGAAAGGTCGATTGAAGACATGAATGCAATCATTTATGCGAGAGTAAGTACTGCCAAAGAAGAGCAAGAAACCTCGCTTAAAAGACAAGAAGAAGAACTGCTTGCTTTAGCTGCAGCGCACAAGATGAATGTAGTCAAAGTGATTAAAGAAAAAGCGAGTGGATACGATCTTGATCGTGACGGTGTTTTTGACATGCTGGCTGCGCTGAAAGAGGAAGAAATCGATGCTGTTCTCATTCAAGATGAGACACGCCTTGGAAGAGGGCAGGCGAAAATCGCTCTTCTTCATTGTCTGTTTAAAGAAAAAGTCAAGGTGTACAGCGTATTTCATAGAGGAGAGCTTGAGCTTTCAGAAGCAGACGAGATGGTCATTGAGATTGTAGGCGTTGTAGAAGAGTATCAGCGGAAAATTCATAATTTGAAAATTAAGCGTGGGATGAAAAAAGCTGTTGAGCGAGGGTATCAACCCGAACTAAATTTAAAACACCAAGAACAGGCGCCTGGCCGCGAACGTATTGAAGTACCGATTTCTGAAATTGTTCGATTAAGAAAAAACAACATGACATTCGCTGAAATTGCAGTGACATTGCAGGCACTTGGTTTTGACATTTCAAAAGCAACCGTCCATAGAAGGTACCAAGAATATGAAAAAGGGCTTGCGACTTAAAGCGTGATTTGTTGTAAAAATGACTGATATTTAGTAGTATGTAGAGAAAATGTTTTAAAGGAGTTTGTCATGATTTCTAAAGAACAGCTTGCAAGAATCAATGAGCTTTCAAAAAAGTCGAAAGAGGCCGGTTTGTCGGACGCTGAGAAAACAGAACAGAAGCAATTAAGAGAGGAATATTTAAAGGCTTTTCGTTCTTCTATGAAAAATACACTTAAAACCGTGAAAATCGTCGATCCAGAAGGAAACGATGTCACACCAGAAAAATTAAAAAGAGAAAGAGACCAGAATCTTCATTAAAGGTCATCATTTCTTTATTTTTGAAAAGATGGGAGGAATATTCTCATCTTTTTTCATATTTGCATAAGTTTTTAGGTGATCGATAAACTAAATGTGACAAAATCCTTCTTTTTCGGCGTGAAATAGTTGTGAAAAAAGGACAGTAGATTTATGATAATGGTGTACACAAGATACGGAAGGGGATTTATATGGAAACGATTGAATTGAAATCTATTGCAACAATACGTACTCTCTCCATAGACGCAATTGAAAAAGCGAATTCCGGTCACCCTGGAATGCCGATGGGCGCTGCACCAATGGCATACGCTTTATGGACGAATCACTTAAACGTAAGTCCGCAAAATCCAAATTGGTTTAACAGAGACCGTTTTGTGTTATCTGCGGGACATGGCTCTATGCTTTTATATAGCATGCTTCATTTAAGCGGATACAATCTGAGCATCGAAGATTTAAAACAATTCCGCCAATGGGGAAGCAAAACACCTGGACATCCTGAGTTTGGACATACAGAGGGCGTAGATGCGACAACAGGTCCTTTAGGACAAGGGATTGCGATGGCTGTAGGAATGGCACTTGCAGAAAGACATCTTGCAGAAACGTATAACAAAGATCACTTTAATGTTGTGGATCACTATACATACAGCATTTGCGGAGATGGAGACTTAATGGAGGGCATTTCCTCTGAAGCTGCTTCACTTGCTGGTCATTTAGGCTTAGGCCGTTTAATTGTTCTTTATGATTCAAACGACATTTCTTTAGATGGCGACCTCGATCGTTCTTTCTCTGAAAATGTGAAGAATCGTTTTGAAGCGATGAATTGGGAAGTTCTTTATGTAAAAGATGGCAATAACATTGACGAAGTGACGGCTGCCATTGAAAAAGCCAAACAAAGTACAGACAAACCTACACTTATTGAAGTGAAGACGACGATCGGTTTCGGATCTCCAAACCGTGCGGGAACGTCTGGGGTGCACGGTGCACCGCTTGGCAGTGAGGAAGCGAAGCTAACGAAGGAAGCTTATTCTTGGACGTTTGAAGAAGATTTCCATGTACCTTCTGAAGTGTACGATCATTTCAAAACAGCTGTTAAAGACGCTGGACAGAAAAAAGAAGCAGCGTGGAATGAACTGTTTGAGCAATATGAAAAAGAATATCCAGAACTAGCAGCTCAGCTGAAGCTTGCGATTGAAGGAAAACTTCCTGAGAATTGGGATCAAGAGGTTCCTGTTTATGAAGCAGGTTCAAGCCTTGCCTCTCGTGCCTCTTCTGGAGAAGTATTAAATGGCATTGCTAAACAAGTACCATTCTTTATTGGCGGGTCTGCTGACCTTGCTGGATCAAATAAAACAACAATCAAAGATACAACTGACTTTGGCAGAGAGAATTACGCTGGCAGAAACATTTGGTTTGGTGTGAGAGAATTCGCAATGGGTGCAGCATTAAACGGTATGGCACTTCACGGCGGACTTCGTGTATTCGGCGGAACATTCTTTGTTTTCTCTGACTACTTAAGACCTGCCATTCGTCTTGCTGCATTAATGGGACTTCCTGTCACTTATGTATTTACGCATGACAGCATTGCGGTTGGGGAAGATGGACCAACGCATGAGCCAGTTGAACAGCTCGCTTCATTACGTGCGATGCCTAACCTTTCTGTTATTCGTCCAGCTGATGGAAACGAAACAGCTGCAGCATGGAAAATTGCTGTATCTTCAACGAATAAACCGACAGCGCTTGTTCTTACTCGTCAAAACCTTCCAACGATTGATCAATCACCAGAGAAGGCGTATGAAGGCGTAGAAAAAGGTGGATATGTCGTCGTTGAAGCAGCTGATGCACAGCCAGAAGCTCTTCTACTTGCTTCAGGATCTGAAGTAGGTTTAGCCATTGAAGCGCAAAAAGCACTTGAAAAAGAAGGCATTCGCGTTTCTGTCGTGAGCTTACCTGCATGGGATCGCTTTGATGAGCAGTCAGACGAATACAAAGAGTCCGTTCTTCCTAAAGCAGTGAGAGCACGTGTTGCAATCGAAATGGGTGCTTCACTTGGCTGGGAACGTTACACTGGCCTTGATGGCGATGTGATTGCGATTGATAAATTTGGCGCTTCTGCACCAGGCGAAACCATTATTGAAAAATACGGTTTCACTGTCAGCAACGTGGTGAGCCGCGTAAAAGCAAAGCTGAATAAATAATCAGTCTCCAAGCATCATGCTTTTTTGCAGTCGGTTTGCAGAGCTTTTCACTATGCTCTGCAAACTTTTTTCTTTTTTCTTGTTTTTTTGACAAAACTAGTTTCTTCTTGCTTCATATATAGACAATTCTTTCTTTCACATTTTTGTATAATACAAGCAATAAGCGAGATTGACGAAATGTGAAAGGAAGGGATAGACATGGAACGCCATTATTATATTTATTGGATTGAGGATGAGTTTGCTCATCATTATTTTGGTAGAGAATCTATTTTGTTTCATTTGTTTGAATCGTTACACTGGACGAACCGCAGTGATGACGAATTAGTCATGCTTGTTAAGCAAGTGGATTATGTAACGAAACGAATCCCTGCTTTTCATATGCACCAGCGTTTAATGAACAATTTAACCAATATTCACTATACACAAATAGGCTCAATATACAGTGCATCGCTACCAGATGGAAAAGGCACAGCCGCATTCATTATAAAAGACCGTTACATTCAAATGTCTGCCACAGGCAGTTATGAGGCAGAAGCGGTGTTTTTTGAAGTACTCAGAAAAATTAGTCCTTGTTTCCTGGCTATGGACTTTGGATCAAAGAAGCACGGTTGGCTCAATCCGGTAAAAGTGAGGAATTTTGTTTAAAAAAATAAAATTGAACGTGAAATGTTGTATAATAGCCTTTTGTTTAGTACACTTTATACGAGACAACATGAAGGAGGAAGAATTATGGATTTATGGGTTGTCATCCTTGTAGGCGTTGTTGCACTGCTTGCAGGAGTTGCACTCGGATTCTTTATTGCTCGTAAGTATATGATGAGCTACTTGAAAAAGAATCCACCAATTAATGAACAAATGCTTCGAATGATGATGATGCAAATGGGCATGAAACCGTCCCAAAAGAAAATCAATCAAATGATGAAAGCCATGAACAACCAAGCGAAATAATACGTACGTTATTATGATCATAGATGGAACATGGTCCCTAAAGATTGGACAAGCGATGTCCTTTCTTTATTGAAGTCACCTTCATCAGACGCATAAAACCACTGTACTTGCATGAATAAAGCAGGGAAAGTGGTTTTTATTTTGCCGTGAACCGTTTGTTAAAGACAAAACAAAAAACCCCTGTGAGCAGAGGTTTTCGTTTCTTTTATTGTCACACATATCAACTTTTCTAAAATCGTGCGGCATTTGTTTCTATCTTGAGATATCATTAGTTGGCTGAGTTTGAGTGTAAGTGTCGTTGATATTGTAAGAGGAGATGATCTAGCTGCTGGCTATGTTCGATGGTCACTGTTGACGTCATCCCATTATGCAAGACAACTTTCATCAACTCTTCTCTTTTTTCTTCAATTTGAGTTAATAATGATGTTTTTACCAAAGTCATGTTCCTTTCATGCAAATCTTGATAAAAAGAATCGGTTCTATTATATCCATTTTAAGGTTTATTTTCAAATTTAAAGGGTTTGGTATCTTGATGTCAAATTAAATTATATAAGGTTTTAAGAGATTAGACCATCTTTATTGAGATGATGTAAAAAAAATGAAATGAATTTGTCATCTCTTATTGTATATTGTAAGAAGGGGGTGTTCTTTTGTCAGATTTGAATTACTTTTTAGCGTTTGGAGCAGGGTTTCTTTCTTTTATCTCACCGTGCTGTCTGCCACTTTATCCAGCCTTTTTATCCTATATTACGGGCGTTAGTATAGATGAAGTGAAATCTGAGAAGGTGATGCTGAGAAGGAGAAGTCTTCTTCATACATTATTCTTTTTAATTGGGTTCTCTCTCATTTTTATTGCTATTGGATTTGGGACATCGTTTGTTGGGAAGTTTTTCATTGAATATCAAGATGCGATTCGTCAAATTGGTGCCATTCTCATTATTTTCTTTGGCTTTATGATTCTTGGTGTATTTCAGCCTTCTTTTTTAATGGGAGAAAAGAGGTTGCAGTTTAAAAATCGTCCAGCCGGTTTTTTTGGATCGATTCTCATCGGAATGGGTTTTGCTGCTGGTTGGACACCATGTACCGGCCCGATTTTATCAGCTGTCATCACACTTGCCAGCAACAAGCCAGAGTCCGCTGTGACCTACATGATTGCGTATGTATTAGGTTTTGCTATCCCATTTTTTGTTCTTTCCTTTTTCATCACAAAAATGGCTTGGATCAGAAAGCGTCAACAGCTCATCATGAAAACTGGCGGGATTATTATGATCGTAGTAGGGATCTTGCTGTTCTTTGATCTTCTGACATGGATCATTATTATGTTCTCATCATTATTTGGAGGATTTACTGGTTTTTGAAATCGTTTTCTACAGTCGCGGCGAATGGTTTTTTTTCATCAATTGGAGTATATTATACATAGGCTGACCTTAAAGAATAAAGGAATGATTTGATATGATGATCATAATTTCTTCTATAGTGGCGGTATGTATGGCGGTAGCCGTCATGTTTATTCGCATTAAATCATCTGCAAAACCTGCAACCGCGAAAAAAATTATATTACCTCCTATCTTTATGAGCACTGGTGCACTGATGTTTTTTGTGCCAATGTTTCAAGTAACTGGAGCTGAATTTTTAGAGGCGATTACTGTAGGGATGTTTTTCTCTATCTTTTTAATTAAAACATCGAAATTTGAAATTAGAGGTAATGAAATCTATTTGAAGCGTTCAAAAGCATTTGTGTTTATTCTCATTGGGCTTCTTGTCCTTCGTATCGGAATGAAGACGATTTTAAGCTCTTCCATTGATTATGGTGCGCTCAGCGGGATGTTTTGGATTCTAGCCTTTGGCATGATTGTCCCTTGGCGAATTGCGATGTATTTGTCGTTTAGAAAGATATCTAAACAATTAGATGTGCAGCAGGCCCAAATAAATTAAACCTCCTTTTTAAAAAGGAGGTTATTTTAATAAAGATTCATATGGTGAATGGTCGATCTTTTTTTCTTGAAGGCGCTTTAGTAGAAATTTATGATCCCGCTTCGGTGTAGCGATAATATAGCCGCGAATAATTAAGTCTAAATTAATGCTGGCCGCTTGTTCTTTAAGTGCCAGCTCGCCAATTTTACCGGCGATTTTTTCTTTGGCGACATCTCTAAACAGCTCTGGAACCGGTAATACTAGCTCATTTAATAGCTGTTTGTCTTCATCGCGCCATAGGTGCAGGCTCTTTTGAATATATTCATCCTGCCAATCAAGCTCTGATTTCCCGTCTTCTTTCGGCAATCGTTTTAAAAACTTGCGAAACATAAAAAAGCCACCGATTGCTAGTAATCCAATCATCACTGTACCCCAAAATAAAATGAACCACAAAAACCAGCCGCTTAACATGTTCTCACTCCCTATATCCCTTCTCTCTATTCTATTTTACATGAAGGGAAGGTAGAAGAAAATAACAAAAATGTATGTGTTTTTTCTCTAAAACGCCTTTTTTGATCAAGAGGCGCCCATTTACTAGAATGACCCAAACCATTTAGTAGAAAAGGAATACATTATTGTATAGCGACTCTACTATTTGGCCATGGTGGTTCGCACAAGGTATTGACTTGAAACGAACGGAAGAGAGCCCGCCTGTATACAGGCGGGCTCTTAATGTTTGAAGTGCGGCATTTGAAAGGAAAATGCGCCGTCTTGACGATGGGCATCCTTTTTGATTTTGATTGATATGATTCTGTTTTCGTAATCTGTATCAATGTCTTTGTCATTCAAATAAAAAGGGAGCATGACACTTTTTTCAATTGGCTGTTCTCTTTCATCAATCAAATAAGCGAGGATGAGCTCACATCCGGAAAAGGTCAGTTTTAAATCAGTGATCAATAGGGTGGAGAGGTCGATCTCAATAATATAATCACGGCTCGTTTCATAAAGATCTATTGGGAGCTGTTCGTCATACCATGCAAAAGGATCGTCCATTAATACATTCAGCCAATCATCTATTTCAAGAAAATCAGAGGAATTCACTTGCTTTTCATTCTCCATAAACACTCCTCCATCACATCTCATAATAAATCATATGATAAAAGCTGAAATGTGTGAAAGACCTAAAACATCCCGTTTGGTCACGGGCTTTAGAGAAAATGTTTACATATCATGATGTGAATTGTGCTTTTGTCTTGTATGGTTGCGATTTTTCACTTTTTTACTGCCTGATAGTGGCTCAGGTTGCCCGCCTTGATGCTCTTTAGGAGAGTTTTGACGTATGTCTTTCCCAGTGTTTTTGTCCGTCATCATTTCTCACTCCTTTCTTATTGGTTTTTTTTACGCTTTTTATTGTTTTGCTTTTGTTCTTCTGTTAAAACGAGCTGATCATTTTCTATATAGCCTGCACCATTTCCTTGGCTTTTGGCTGCGTTCATGCCGTCAATGACATGATTTGCTTTTCTTTTTGTCATGTTCTATCACCTCAGCATTAGTATGAACCCGTGCTGCTCAGTTTATGAAGAGTAATCATTTCCTTGTGATAAGCTAAACTTATTGAATTTAATAAAAGCATTGTTATTTACTTATGTATGAATTTGTTTTAAGATGAAATTGTGAGAAAATTGTGGTGAAATACGACGATTTTTCTGAGAATTGAAATTGATCTTGATCATCAAAAGGGGGATTTTGGACATGTCGAAACAGCAGCAAGTCGCTAAACAAGACGCTTTTCAATCTAGAAAAACGTTTTCGACAAATGGGAAAACGTATCACTATTATTCGTTAGAAGCACTAGAGAAACAAGGAATCGGAAATGTTTCTAAGCTGCCTTATTCCATTAAGGTACTTTTAGAATCAGTGCTTCGCCAAGTAGACGGTAGAGTGATCAAGAAGGAACACGTTGAAAACTTGGCAAAATGGGGAACTGCCGAGGTTAAAGAAATTGATGTTCCATTTAAACCTTCTCGTGTTATTTTACAAGACTTCACGGGTGTGCCAGCTGTCGTTGACCTTGCTTCTTTAAGAAAAGCAATGGCAGATGTGGGCGGAGACCCAGATAAAATCAACCCTGAAATTCCAGTTGACCTGGTCATTGACCACTCTGTACAAGTCGATAAAGCTGGAACTGAAGATGCATTAAACATTAACATGGATTTAGAATTCGAACGTAACGCAGAGCGTTATAACTTCCTTAGCTGGGCAAAGAAAGCGTTTAACAATTATCAAGCTGTTCCGCCTGCAACAGGGATCGTTCACCAAGTGAACTTAGAGTATCTTGCAAGTGTTGTTCATGCAATCGAAGAAGATGGCGAGATCATCACTTACCCAGATACATTAGTTGGTACTGACTCACATACAACAATGATTAACGGTATCGGTGTACTTGGATGGGGCGTTGGCGGTATCGAAGCAGAAGCTGGTATGCTTGGTCAGCCTTCATACTTCCCAGTACCAGAAGTTATTGGTGCTAAATTAGTTGGAGAGCTTCCAAACGGAACAACTGCAACTGACCTTGCCTTAAAAGTGACACAAGTTCTTCGTGAAAAAGGCGTAGTTAACAAGTTCGTCGAGTTCTTCGGACCTGGTGTTGCACAATTGCCGTTAGCAGATCGTGCAACAATTGCAAACATGGCGCCTGAATACGGTGCTACTTGCGGATTCTTCCCAGTAGATGAGGAAGCTCTTGCTTACCTTCGCCTTACTGGACGTGATGAAGAGCAAATTAATATCGTTGAAGAATATTCTCGCGCAAATGGCTTATTCTATACGCCAGATGCAGAAGAGCCAATCTTTACTGATGTTGTGGAAATTGATCTTTCTCAAATTGAGTCAAACTTATCTGGTCCAAAGCGTCCACAAGATTTGATTCCACTTTCTCAAATGAAAGAGACGTTCCATAAACACATCGAAAGCCCAGCTGGTAACCAAGGGTTTGGCTTAGAAAAATCAGAGCTAGACAAACAAATCGAATTTGATCTAGCAAATGGTGAAAAAGCTGTGATGAAGACAGGTGCGATTGCCATTGCAGCGATTACGAGCTGTACGAATACATCGAACCCATACGTCTTAATCGGAGCAGGTCTTGTTGCGAAGAAAGCAAGTGAGCTTGGCATGAAGGTGCCAAACTACGTGAAAACGTCACTAGCGCCAGGTTCTAAGGTTGTAACAGGATACCTCGTGAACTCAGGACTTCTTCCATACTTAAGAGACCTCGGATTTAACATCGTTGGGTATGGCTGTACAACTTGTATCGGAAACTCAGGACCGCTTGCACAAGAAATTGAGGATGCTGTCTCTGAAAATGATCTGCTGATCACTTCTGTTTTATCAGGTAACCGTAACTTTGAAGGACGTATCCATCCGCTTGTGAAAGGAAACTACCTTGCATCTCCACCATTAGTTGTGGCGTATGCACTTGCTGGTACGGTGAATATTGATTTAACAAAAGATCCGATCGGTGTCGATAAAAATGGTGAGAACGTTTATTTCAATGACATTTGGCCATCAATGGACGAAATCAACAGTGTTGTGAAAAGCACAGTTACACCTGAACTCTTCCGTTCAGAGTATGAAACTGTATTTGACAGCAATGACCGCTGGAATGAAATTAAAACGACGGACGATGCATTGTATAAATGGGATGAAGATTCCACATACATTGCAAACCCGCCATTCTTCGAAAACTTATCAGTTGAACCTGGTAAAGTTGAACCGCTTAAAGGATTGCGCGTCGTTGCCAAGTTCGGTGACTCTGTCACAACAGACCATATTTCTCCTGCTGGAGCGATTGGTAAAGACACACCTGCGGGTAAATACTTGCAAGAAAGAGGCGTATCGCCTAGAGACTTTAACTCATACGGATCTCGCCGTGGTAACCACCATGTTATGATGAGAGGTACTTTTGCAAACATCCGTATTAAGAACCAAATCGCACCAGGAACAGAAGGCGGGTATACAACGTACTGGCCAACTGGTGAAGTGACATCCATTTATGATGCATGCATGCGTTATAAAGAAGATGGAACTGGTCTTGCGATCTTAGCAGGTAAAGATTACGGAATGGGCTCTTCTCGTGACTGGGCTGCAAAAGGAACAAATCTTCTTGGAATTAAATTCGTTCTAGCGGAAAGCTTTGAGCGTATCCACAGAAGTAACCTTGTCTTCATGGGTGTACTTCCTTTACAGTTTAAAGACGGTGAAAGTGCAGAAACTTATGGACTAACAGGAACAGAAACATTCGAAGTAGATGTTGATGAAACAGTTCGTCCGCGTGATCTTGTCACTGTAAAAGCAATTGATACAGATGGCAACGAGAAAACATTTGAAGTAATTGTTCGCTTTGACAGTGAAGTCGAAATTGACTACTACCGTCATGGTGGTATCCTTCAAATGGTCTTGCGTGAAAAATTGGCAAGCAACTAATAAAGCAAAGAAGAGAAGGCGATTAGACAGCTTTCTCTTCTTTTTTAACATAGTGGAGGATCAATCATGTGGAAAAAAGGAATGGCAAGCGCTGTTTTACTTGTGTTGATTGGTTTACTTGCATGGAATGTATTCGGACCAAAAGAACCTGCCATCGGTCTTGAAACAGGGGACAAAGCCCCTGATTTTGAGCTCAAAACCCTTGATGGCAAAACGGCATCGTTATCTGATTATCGAGGGAAAAAAGTACTCCTCAATTTTTGGGCGACATGGTGTAAGCCTTGCCGAACAGAAATGCCAGATCTAGACGCAATTAGAAGTGAAAATGACCAAGTTGAGGTACTAGCGGTGAATTTGACGAACACTGAAAAGAGTGTGGATCACGTCGCCTCATTTATTGATGAACTTAAAGTCAGTTTTCCTGTTTTATTAGATCAAAAAGGTATTCAAGCAAGATATCAGGTACTTTCCTATCCGACGACATACATACTAGATGAAAAAGGGCGTATCCTGTCTGTAAAGCATCAAATGCTCACAAAAAAAGAAATTGAAAAAGAGCTGGATCTATAATGATTCAGCTCTTTTTTGCTTATTTTCTAAATGTTTTGGCGAAAATGGTATGAACAGAGTGGAGGTGGTGATAGACATGAGAAGAAGAAAGCGCCGTACATTTGAAGAACTTGTGCTTGAAAATAAAAAAGAATTATTAAGCAATGAGGAATTTTTAAACCAGCTTGAAGAAAAGTTGGAAGAGCGATTTAGACAGAAATAAGTTATGATTTGTCCTTTTTCGTTCATCCTAAAGAAGAGGGAGGGATGAATGATGGGTAGAGAGCATGATAAACAAGCGCAGTTTACACCAGACCATTTAGGGACAAAACCTGTAGCATACAAACGAAATAAAGGCAAAAAGATGCATAATAAATCGAATGAACAGCCTGATGTGATACAGACGAAGGGCGAATAATAGGAGGGAAGCATGATGAATGACAAGTCATATCAATCCAATCCAGATGATCGTTCTGACAATGTTGAGAAGCTGCAGGATATGATCGAAAACACACTTGAAAATATTGATGAATCTGAAGCAGCAATGGGTCTTTCAACAGAGGAAGAAAAGCAGATGATCAAGCAAAAAAATGAAAACCGTAGAACAAGTATTGACGCAATGCGTTCTGAAATAAAGGACGAGGAAGCAGCAAGAAAGAGCGGTTACACTGAATAAACCAGGGATTCCTGGTTTATTTTATTGCCTCTTTTTAGAAGAACCATTTGGAATGTGGTAAAATGTCAGAGACGTTAGGTTTTGATAGGAGAGCGATGAAAACGTGTATGTATCTAGAAAAGAAATAGAAGTCCGTTATGCAGAAACAGATCAAATGGGCATTGTGTATCATGCCAACTATTTAATTTGGATGGAAGTCGGTAGAACAGCGTTAATTAAAGAATTAGGCTTTTCCTATGCCCAGTTAGAGGCAGACGGTGTCCTTGCACCTGTTGTCGATCTTCAGGTTCAATATAAGAAACCACTACTGTACGGTGAAACGGCTACAGTTCACACATGGATTGAAGAATATAACGGCGTGAAAACAGTGTATGGCTATGAAATACAAAAACCTGATGGACAAACGGCTATTACAGGGACCACCTCACATATTTGTGTGGACAAAGAAACCTTTAGACCGATTCAATTTAGAAAAGCTTTCCCTGCATGGCACAGCGTATACGAACAGTCCAAGAAGCAGGTTTGATTCATGGCATTTGGTATTAAAAGAAAGGATCTAAATGCTTGGAAATCAGCTGTTCGGCAAGGGAATGTGGCCTTTTTGACACACTATTGGCTTGATGACCGTTTTCCGCATGCGAATACTGTCACAAAGGCAGCCTGTCAGGATATGGAGCAATTAATCGCTTGGGGACAAAAGCATGGATTAAAGAAAGAGTGGATTCATGTTCGTGAAGGTTTTCCTCATTTTGATCTCATCGGTGATTCGCAAAAACGGATTTTGCAAAAAGAGCGGTCATTAGGAAACATTCAGGAGTATGGACTTTATATTGAGTGATAAACAAAAAAGATACCCGAGGGATGAGGTATCTTTTTTGTTTATTCATAATGAAATTCTGGTTCTTTCACGGACTCGTTATAATCAATATGCAGATCATGGTTGTCAAAATACCAAATATCACTTTCTTCCACGAAGAAAGTAATGCCTTCTACTTCAGCGGTTGCGCCGGCATTTTGAGGTTCATCTTTTGCGACGCCGAGAGAAAAGCCTTTTTGTACATTACTGCACCCGCCATATCTGACAAAAAAGCGAACATGATCACCTTTTTCTAAATCCAGTTCATTCTTGTACCAATTGAGTGCATCATCTTTTATCGTTAATTTCAATGTGATCGCCCCTTTTTGAAGTCATGCTGTTTTAAATGCAGGATGCAAAAACAGCTTTTCTTTACTTTTACCACATATTTAAATTGATGAAACGGCTAAAGCCATTTGATTTTCGGTTCAGTTTTGTTGAGAATTCGTTTGAGGTTGGCGATGTGTCTGAAGATCACAAAGCCAGCAAGAACAGCAACAACAATAATTAAAAATAGATCTTGGGTGAATATGCTGTAAATGAATGTGTAGATCCCAGTCAGCATAGATGATAATGAAACATATTTACTAATGTATAAAAATAAGAAAAAAGCAGCGATCATCGTGATAAATAAGAACGGGGCATAAAATAACAGCACGCCGCCTGATGTAGCGACCGCTTTTCCCCCTTTAAATTTTGCAAAGACAGGAAAGCTGTGACCGATAACAGCAGCAACTCCTGCTAATAAGGGATGAATGTCCAGTTGCATGAAAAACGGTAAAGCCGAAGCAAGAGTCCCCTTTAAAATATCAGCTGTGATAACGATGGACCCTGCTTTCACACCTAGTGTACGGAATGCATTCGTCGCACCTAGGTTCCCGCTGCCATGTTCACGGATATCGATTCCCTTTGCAGCTTTCCCGACAATGAGACCTGATGGAATACTGCCGAGAAGATAAGCCAAAATAAACATCAAAGCAATTAACATCTGCATAACTCCTTTATATTCTCCCTCTTGTCTTACATTTTAACATGATCTTATGAAAAACATGGCGATCTTTTTTTGAAAAAAACGATGGCCGATGAATTCAGCTTTGTTTTTAACAAGAAATTCGCTAAAATAGAAGAAAAGGAGTGTCTGGATGAATCATCCTTCAAAACAAGAAATTGGGCATATATTAAAAAGCAGTAAGCGAATTGCAGTTGTAGGTTTGTCAGATCAGCCGCACCGAACGTCCTATATGGTTTCAAAAGCCATGCAAGATGCCGGTTATGACATCATTCCTGTCAATCCAACGATTGATGAAGCACTTGGGGTAAAAGCGGTCGCCTCTTTAAAAGACATAAAAGAGCCTGTTGATATCGTCAATGTCTTTAGACGTTCTGAGTTTTTGCCTGAGGTGGCGAAAGAATTTCTTGAAATAGACGCACCTGTTTTTTGGGCGCAGCAAGGCGTATATCATGAAGAGGCAAAAAGGCTGATTGAGGAAAATGGCAAGGTCGCCATCATGGACTTATGTATCAAAGTGGCTCATGCGATGACAAAAACTCATTAAATCGTCAAAAATCCTTGGTTTTTCAAGGATTTTTGCTTTTTTGTTGCAGAAATATATTTGCGATTCTAGAAGAAAGCGATAAAATAAGGCGACAGGGACCTATCGGTGACCTTGCATATCGAGAAAAAGAGCGATAAGATAAATATAGAACATTTGTTCTGTTTTGCTAAAACCATCATATGATTGCATTTGGCTTATGAAACAGTCTTGTTTATAATGGACTTCTAGTTCTGATTGCAGAATGTAGAACATTCTCATAACCGTGCAAAAGAGCATGTATCACTGAATCACACATGCATGGTGATGATGCAGCTTATTAAAGTGGACAGTAATGAGCAGCATGATCATCATTAAAATCTAGAGAGATCATTGATGATTAGCCGGTTATGTTTGTTAGTGAAAGGGGATTAAGCATTTGGTTAAAAAGCAGCAAGTAGATTATAACGATGATTCTATTCAGGTGCTAGAGGGGCTTGAAGCCGTCCGTAAACGCCCAGGGATGTATATTGGATCGACGGATTCACGCGGTCTTCATCACCTTGTCTATGAGATTGTAGACAACTCTGTCGATGAAGTGCTCGCCGGCCATGGAGATCATATCATTGTCAAAATACATAAAGATAACAGCATTTCCGTCCAAGATAAAGGGCGTGGAATGCCTACTGGTATGCATAAGCTTGGAAAACCGACACCAGAAATCATTTTAACGGTCCTGCACGCAGGCGGAAAATTTGGTCAAGGCGGTTATAAAACAAGTGGTGGACTTCACGGAGTTGGGGCGTCCGTTGTGAACGCACTTTCAGAGTGGCTCACCGTGACGATAGAACGCGATGGATTTATTTATCACCAGCGCTTTGAACATGGCGGAAAGCCAGTCACATCACTTGAAAAAATCGGGAAAACGAAAAAGACCGGTACACTGATTCATTTTAAGCCAGATCCAACGATGTTCAGTGTCACCACCTATAATTTTGATACATTATCAGAGCGTTTAAGAGAATCAGCCTTTTTATTAAAAGGGCTAAAAATAGAGCTGATTGATGATCGCCATGATGTACAGGAAACCTTTTATTATGAGACAGGTATTGAAGCGTTCGTTGCTTATTTAAACGAGGAAAAGGATGTACTTAGTGAAGTCGTTTCGTTTGAAGGCGAACATCAGTCCATTGAAGTCGATTTTGCCTTTCAATTTAACGACGGATATTCAGAAAATATTTTGTCGTTCGTCAATAACGTAAGAACCAAAGATGGCGGTACGCATGAGTCTGGTGCAAAAACGGCCATGACGAGAGCCTTTAATGAATATGCACGCAAAGTGACCCTTTTAAAAGAAAAAGACAAAAATTTAGAAGGTACGGATATTCGTGAAGGTCTGTCAGCTGTTATTTCTGTCAGAATTCCTGAAG
Source organism: Bacillus sp. iso_77 (assembly GCF_056173625.1). Lineage (NCBI taxonomy): Bacteria > Bacillati > Bacillota > Bacilli > Caryophanales > Bacillaceae > Bacillus > Bacillus sp. iso_77. Next base: position 1,754,129 of record NZ_CM149683.1, read on the forward strand.
AACTTCTTCAATTTGAAGGACAAACAAAAGGAAAGCTTGGAACGAGTGAGGCAAGGTCAGCTGTTGATGCCGTGATTTCTGAAAAATTGGCTTATTTCCTTGAAGAAAACCGCGAAACGGCGACACTGCTTGTGAAAAAAGCGATTAAAGCGCAGCAGGCAAGAGAAGCGGCTAGAAAAGCAAGAGAAGAAGCAAGGAGCGGCAAGAAACGGAAAAAATCTGAAGCAACACTCAGCGGAAAATTAACACCTGCTCAATCTAGAAACCCGGCAAGAAATGAACTGTATCTAGTAGAGGGCGACTCTGCTGGTGGATCAGCCAAGCAAGGACGTGATCGAAAATTCCAAGCGGTGCTGCCGCTTCGAGGAAAGGTCATTAATACAGAGAAAGCAAAGCTTGCGGATATTTTCAAAAACGAAGAAATCAACACCATTATCCATGCCATTGGCGGCGGGGTTGGTGTCGATTTTAATGTAGAAGACATCAATTATGACAAAATTGTCATCATGACAGATGCTGATACAGATGGCGCGCATATTCAGGTTCTATTGCTTACATTCTTCTACCGCTATATGAAGCCGCTGATTGAGCATGGCAAAGTATTCATTGCCCTTCCGCCTTTATATAAAGTTAGCAAAGGCTCAGGGAAGAAAGAAGTCATTGAATATGCTTGGTCTGATGAAGAAATGGATGACGTGTTAAAGAAAGTTGGAAAAGGATATACGATTCAACGCTATAAAGGTTTAGGTGAAATGAATGCCGACCAGCTATGGGAAACGACAATGAATCCAGAGTCGAGAACGCTTGTCAGGGTGAAGATCGATGATGCTGCACGGGTGGAGCGCCGCGTCACGACACTGATGGGTGACAAAGTAGAACCACGCCGTAAATGGATTGAAAAGAATGTCGCCTTTGGACTTGATGAGGAAAGCAACATTCTTGAAAATGAAAACTTGTCGCTAGCTGAGGAGGTTTAAACATGGCACAACAAGAACGATTTCATGATTTACCGTTAGAAGAAGTAATTGGAGACCGTTTTGGTCGCTATAGTAAATATATTATCCAAGATCGTGCACTTCCAGATGCACGTGATGGATTAAAGCCTGTACAACGAAGAATTCTATATGCGATGTATGCAGAAGGAAATACACAAGATAAAAACTTCCGTAAAGCTGCCAAAACAGTCGGTAACGTAATTGGTAACTACCATCCGCATGGTGATTCTTCTGTTTATGAAGCAATGGTGAGAATGAGCCAGGATTGGAAAGTGCGAAATGTGCTGATTGAGATGCATGGAAATAACGGGAGTATCGACGGAGATCCTCCTGCTGCCATGCGTTATACGGAAGCAAGGCTTTCTGCAATTGCATCAGAGCTTTTAAAAGACCTCGACAAGGAGACGGTCGAATTTGTCTCGAACTTTGATGATACAAGCAAAGAGCCTGTTGTCTTACCAGCGATGTTTCCCAACCTTCTTGTGAACGGGTCAACAGGGATTTCAGCCGGTTATGCGACTGATATTCCGCCGCACCACCTAGGAGAAGTGATTGATGGCGTGATTAAGCGAATTGAACAGCCGCATTGTACGGTTGAAGATTTAATGACAGTCATCAAAGGGCCTGATTTCCCAACAGGCGGGATCATTCAAGGTGTGGATGGTATTAAGAAGGCATATGAAACAGGAAAAGGAAAGATTATGATTCGCGGAAAAGCGGAGATTGAAACCATCCGCGGTGGACGCCAGCAAATCGTGATCACAGAAATTCCTTATGAAGTGAATAAAGCCAATCTTGTCAAAAAGATGGACGAGTTCCGCATTGAAAGAAAAGTAGAAGGAATTTCTGAAGTTCGGGATGAGACGGATCGTACCGGCCTTCGGATTGTTGTAGAGCTGAAAAAAGAAGCGGATGCGAATGGTGTCTTGAATTTCTTATATAAAAATTCTGATCTACAAATCCCATATAACTTTAATATGGTCGCGATACATAACAGAAGACCGACTTTAATGACGCTTACAACTGTACTAGACGCTTACATTGCTCATCAAAAAGAAGTGGTGACGAACCGCTCAGCATACGAGCTTCGAAAAGCAAAAGAACGTCATCATATTGTAGATGGATTAATTAAAGCTCTTTCCATTTTAGATGAAGTCATTGCGACGATTCGTTCGTCTAATGATAAGCGTGATGCGAAAAACAATTTGATGGAGAAATATGATTTTACAGAAGCTCAATCAGAAGCGATTGTTTCTCTCCAGTTATATCGTTTAACAAATACAGATATCACTCAACTAAGAGACGAAGCAAGAGAGCTTGACGTGCGAATTGCAGAGCTTGAAGACATTTTAGCGAATGAGAAGAAGCTGTTTAAAGTCATTACGAACAACTTGAAGAAGTTGAAAAAGACGTATGCTGATGAAAGACGATCCGTCATTGAGGAAAAAATTGAAGAAATTAAGATTAACCTTGAAGTGATGATCGCATCAGAGGACGTGTACGTCACAGTCACAAAAGATGGATACATCAAACGGACAAGCCAGCGTTCATATGCTGCATCAAACGGTAAGGACTTCGGTATGAAGGATACAGACCGACTGATTCACCAGTTTGAAATGAATACAACAGATGTTCTTCTGCTATTTACGAATAAAGGGAGTTACATTTACTGTCCAGTTCATCAGTTGCCAGATATACGCTGGAAAGACATGGGGCAGCACATTACGAATATTATTTCGATTGACCGCGATGAAACCATTCAAAAAGCGATCCCAATTAAAGAATTCGATGATTCATCATATCTCTTGTTCTTCACAAAAGGCGGTATGGTGAAGAAAACAGAGCTTCTCCAATATAAAGCGCAGCGCTATTCAAAACCGCTTGTCGCCTTGAATTTAAAAGGTGATGATGAACTTGTAGATGTTCATGTTACAACAGGTCAGCAAGAATTGTTTATTGCAACGAAAAATGGCTATGGATTATGGTTTGATGAAGAAGAAGTGAGTGTGGTCGGTCCGAGAGCGGCTGGTGTGAAAGGCATCAATTTGAAGGACGGAGACGAGGTGGTCTCGGGACAAATCATTGATCCGAAGAACAATGTGCTTGTTCTCACGACACAAAGAGGTGCTGTGAAGCGGATGAACCTCTCTGAATTTGATAAGACATCAAGAGCAAAACGTGGAGTGATCATGCTAAGAGAATTAAAGAAAAACCCTCACAGAATTGTTGCTGTGATTGCTGCTTCACTGCACGATACACTTGAGATTGATACGGAAAAGGGTGCCACGATCCCGCTCGATATTTCCACACTAAGGGCAAATGATCGTTATAGCAATGGATCGTTTATTTTAGATGAGGAAGAGCAGGGAGAAGTAACTCAAGTTCTTTTATCACCTGCTGCATCTGACCAAGATGACAATAAATAAGCAAAACGAAAACCCCCTGCGTAAGGCAGGGGGTTTTTTTATGATGAGGTCAATTTAACTCTCGTGATTGCCAAACATGCTTGTGATGGCATGCACTACTTCAATTCCTTGGTAAACGAAAAGAGAAAGTGAAGTGACAGAGAATAGACCTAGAATGAATACTCTTAAGAAAAATAACATCGTGTAAAACCTCCCAATTTTTGTTTGATTTAAATGGTTGGGTTAACACGAGCTACTCGGAAATTCGAAGACTGGTAGAACACTGCAAGTAAATGCTTCTTTTTCCGGTCAAATCGATCAGTATAAGTGATGCGTGCAAATCCAGCTGCCATACTGCCAATGACTAGCAGTGCTGTAAATGCCGCAAATACTGCGTTCACATGTTTTTGTTTCTTTTCATCGCCTGCTGTCTGAACGATTTTCATTTCATGTGATTCTTGATCAGCAACCACCTTTGCATGATGGTATACCTGAACGGAATGAGGCATTGAGAACAAATGAAAACTTGCAAGTGCTATGAATAAGACTGCTAATTTTAACAGCATATTTTTTTTCATTTTTCTCACCCCTTCCTGTTTATTTTCATGATCTTACCACGTTTTCAGTTATTTGAAAAGTCTTATTTTTTTACTTTCCCTCTTTAAAAAAGCGATAAACATCAAGACATCTATAGGACTGTTTCACTTCGTGAAAGGTTTCAATTTTATTTATTAAATTTAAAAAAAGTACCGAGATCAAAGATCTGGCACTTTTCAAAAAGAATGTATTGATGTCGGTTTTGCAACAGCTTTTGTAAAGATTCCTGCAATACAAATGGCAAACAGAACAAAAATAAACGCATGAAGCAGACCGACTTGATTGGCGAGCAGTCCTAAAACAGGGGGCCCTGATAGAGAGGCTGTATACCCAGATAAAGTGACGATACTGACACGTTTGACAGCATAGCGGCTATCATCACCAGCTGCTGAAATGGTCAGCGGGAAGCCTAAGGACGCGCCAAGTCCCCATAAAAAGATAGATATCATACACACGACGAGTGAAATCTTTAAAATCACCAAGAATAGTCCGGCGGCAGCAGATAAGATCGCGACTCTTAGCAATAACACCCTGCCAAAGCGATCAATGAAACGTCCGCTCAGTAGTCTGCCACTAATCATCCCGCACAAAAATAATGCATAGATGACCGTACTCATTGAATGAGAAACCTGATAGCCATCAACCATTGCTAGTGGAATCCAATCATTTGCAGAACCCTCTACAAATGCGAGACATAAGGCAATCATCGCTAATGAGATCGTCCGTTTGTTCAGCCATGATGTTTGAGAAGCCTCAACTGATTCTGTCTGCGTCTTATCCGGATCTTTTCCTGTCCCGTGCGGAATAAACCGTGTACAAATCAGGATGCTGAGAAAGAAAAGGAGTGCAATGGTGAGAAGGTGAATGAGGACAGACACACCTAAATAAATAAAGAGTATTCCGGCACCTGCACCAATTAACGTTCCAATACTGAAAGAAGCATGCAAAATCGGCAGGATCGTTCTCTTGATCTGATACTCAATCTCCGTTCCTTCTAAGTTCATGGCAACATTGCACATGCCTGAGCCTGAACCAAAAAGAAAAAGACCAGCAGTGACAACCAGCGTAGAAGAGAGGGCCGCGCCGATTGCAAGGGTTGAGAATCCAATAAACATCAAAAAAGCGCTGACCACAATCGCCACTCGGCCGCCTTTTTTGCGAACGAATACATTGGAAAGAATCAGCCCGACAATGGAACCTACAGATAAGCCGAGTAAAATGAGTCCCATTGTGCCTGTATCTGCTTGCAATAAATCTCTCACTTCTGGTGTTCTTGAAAACCAAGTGGAGATGGAGATCCCAGACATCGTAAAAATAACAATAATCGCTTTATACCACTTTAATTTCATCTAATCCCTCATATCTATGTAGTCATACAGAACAAATCTACTCGATTATAAAGGAGACTTCTTGATTCGTAAATAACATGAGGGAGGATCATCATGAAGAAAATATTCCAACTTCATCATTCTTTGATAGAATAAAGACAAAAGGGGCGATACATATGTCATATCGAATAGGTATTTTAAAGGGAGACGGGATTGGACCGGAAATTGTTGATTCTAGTATGCGTATTTTAAAGACAGCGTTGTCACAGTTCAATGAACTATTTGTGGAATTTGTAGAGTGTCCTATCGGTGCTGAAGCCATTCATTCTCATCAAGATCCAGTGCCAGCTTCTACTATAGCCGCCTTGAAAAAATGCCATGGCTGGATATTAGGACCTCATGATTCAGCTTCATATCCTGATCAATTGAAAGAAAGAAGAAATCCAAGTGGAGAACTGCGTCATACATTTGATTTATTTGCAAATATTCGTCCATCGCAATCGCTGCCAGGTGTGAAAAGCGTTGCCAATGGCGTCGACCTTGTCATTTTTCGAGAAAATACAGAAGGCTTTTATCCAGACCGGAATATGTATCAGGGGACAGGAGAGTGGATGATTACACCAGATGTCGCCATATCTACAGGTGTGTTTACAAAAAAAGCAATTACCCGTATTGCCCACGCAGCTTTTCAACGTGCAGTGGAGAGGAGGGGGAAAGTCACCATTGTTCATAAAGCGAACGTGATCAAATTAGGATCTGGCTTGTTTTTACGAACATGTCAAGAGGTAGCGAAAGCATATCCACAAGTGGAGGTTGAGGATATTCATATTGATGCGATGGCTGCTCATTTAGTGAGACGTGCAGGTGATTTTGATGTGATTGTGACAGAAAATATGTTTGGCGACATTTTATCTGATCTTGCAGGGGAACTAGTCGGCAGTTTAGGAATGGCACCCTCATTAAATTGCAACGAAAATCAAGCGATGGCACAGGCGGCACATGGTTCAGCACCTGATATAGCTGGTCAAAATATAGCCAATCCAATGGGCATGATTCTTTCTACAGTAATGCTTTGTAACTGGCTACATGTGAAATATCAAGATGAAAGATTAAAACAGACAGCCAGTCTGATCGAACATACTCTTGATGAGACCTTAAAAAAGAACTTGAAAACGAAGGATTTAGGAGGAAATGAGACGACAACACAATTCACCGAGGCATTCATTCAAACGATGAATGAATTTTCAATAAAAGGGAGATGAACATGAAAACAGAAAAAGAAAAGATGATCAAGGGAGAATACTATCACCCAAATGATCACACATTGATGGCAGATCGAGCAAAAGCACGACAATTGACATTTGCCTATCAGCAAACAAATGAGCCATCACAGAGAAAGGCCATTTTAAAGGAGCTTTTAGGCGCTTGCGGAGAAGATGTGGTATTTGAAGGCAGAATACAATGTGATTATGGATACAATATCGAGGTTGGCGAGCATTTTTTTGCAAATTTTGATGCTGTGTTATTAGATGTTTGCAAGATTACAATTGGACATCATTGTTTGTTAGGTCCGAATGTACATATATACACAGCTGGACATCCGTTAAATCCAGAAGAACGTCAAACAGGTATTGAATTCGGCAAACCAGTCACAATTGGACATCATGTATGGATTGGCGGCGGCGCCATTATCAACCCAGGTGTGACAATCGGAGATCATGCTGTCATTGCATCAGGAGCCGTTGTGACAAAAGATGTTCCGTCAAATGTGATTGTTGGCGGGAATCCTGCAAAAATTTTAAAACATTTAGAGGAATGAAAATCTGACGAATCAACCGTTGGATTTTCATTTTTTGTTTTATCTCAATAAGATAAGTATACTTAATAATGAGACGGAGAAAATTCAATTATTATTTAACTTCCTAGAATATATATTATGTAAACTAAAAGAGATCAAGTTTAAGTTTTGATATTATAAATAACATCTCTCTTCCAACTCGTGTTTAGTAGCTCTTCGCCAAGTCATTACAATGGTTATGTCTTATCTATTAATTAATGAAAAAAAGAGAATCTTTGACTTGATCCTCTTTATTATTAGATTTTATATTCAATCAACTCAAACGCAGCACTATTTTCCAGTCTCAGCAAACTGTTTCAATCGATCTCCAATTTCACCTCTTACCCTTTGGAAAAATGCCCACTTCTCTTCTTCAGCATTAAACAGTTGCAGTAGTTGGCATTGGGCATTCTGCTGTTAACACTTTGCTCGAGCTGCCAAAGCTAAAAGAGACATCAAAAAGCACAGAAATGATATGGATTTTAAGAAAGCAGGATATTAGTGAGGTATTAAGAGGAGAAAACAATGATCAATTGCCTGCAAGAGGTCAACTAGACTAGATGGAAAGGACCCTTCTTGGTGTCCTTTGATCAGAAGGAGAAAGAGGGTCCATTAATAAAGATACAGTTATTGTTTCAACTAATTAAAGGACCCTTGTTCTTGTCTTGGTACAAATTAGATAGGTCATAAAGGTTTTTGGGGTAATTCCATTATTTGAATCTCCATTCCCCATGAAGTTGTGATATAGAAAAATCCAAGAGGACTCAGCTCTCTAACTTTAACATCAGGCTGTTCTGCAAAGTATTTCAAAGCCTCTTCTATATCGGTGACTGTAATAGCTAGATGGGCTACACCGATATCACTGGGTTTTAGGTGAACATTCTGTTGATCTGGCGTCGACCATTGAACCAGTTCGATCTTTCTACCGCCATATTGCAAAAATGCCGCCCCTTCTACAACTGAATGTTCGTGAACCCCAAAGTATCTTTTTAAACTATCGTCCTCAAACTGCATCCGTCCTGGCCGGAACAAGACTTCAAAACCCAAAATATGAGTGAAGAATTCAACTGCTACTTCGATATCGGGTACTACAAATCCTGAATGCTCGATTGTGCCTTGGAAAATTGTATTTTTCATATCGCTAAACCCCTTTGATTTTTTGGAAGTAAATGATTCATAATAAAGTGGTATTTAAAGCAGCTATATCACACGAGCACCAATTAGGTTCAATACAAGTCAAGTGGTGTTGGCACTACTGCAAGATTTAGAACAACAATACCTGTGCCTTGAAATACTATAATATTCTTTTGAGATTTCTGAATCTTTTTTGAATATCCATTAAAATTTACATGTTCCATCTGAACAATAATCATCGAGCGACGACTCTAATTTATGCTCTTCAACCTTACGATTCGCGTACTCTTCTTTCCATACCTGTTGTAATGTTTCTAAAAACACTTCGCTAGGTTGTGCTCCTGAGATGACATATTTATCATTCACAACGTAAAAGGGCACGCCCTGAATCCCAATTTTAGATCCCTCGGCTCTATCAGCTGCGATATTCTCGCTATATTGATCATTTGATAAAACATCCAAAGCTTCGTTGCCATCAAGACCTATTTCACTTGTAAGTTGAGCAAGTGTTGCGTGATCACCGATATCTAGTGAATCTGTGAAATGAGCTTTCAAAATACGCTCCATAAACTCCCGAATCTTCCCTTTCTCTTTTGCATAATAAGAAAGACGAAGTGCATCATATGAATTTGTAGGAATCATTGTATCAAATTGATAATCTAACCCAACCTCTTTTGCTTTCTGTTTCAATTGATTGTTCAGTACTTTTGCTTTTTCATATGGGACACCATGCTTAGAGGATAATACTTGATGGATATCCATTCCTGTATTTTTTTTCGCATATGGATCTAATTGAAAATGTCGAAATACGACTTCTACCTCTTCTTTATGTTCAAACTGTTCTAACCCTATTTCAAATTGACGTTTGCCAATATAACAAAACGGGCAAACAAAATCAGACCAAATTTCTACTTTCATCATATGTTCCCCCTTTATGATTTTGATGAATGTATTTTGTCTATTCTTCTTTATTACGCTTTTGAACGTGCGAGGTGGGATGATGTTAATTAAAATCTTTTTAACTAATCCCACCAATGCTTTTTTTAAAACGTTCGTGCTACCGCTTTTGCTTTTTCAATTGTTGAAGTAACAATTTCTTCTTCTTTAGTTGGATCATAGTCAATACCTTCAACAAAAATCGTTGGTTCCACTTCAATTCCAACAAACTTTAGCGCACCTCTTACGTAAGAATCGGAATGTTCCATTCCAATTGCCTGCGAATAAAATCCTCCCATACCATGAATATGGATTGCTTTTTTCCCTTTCATCAATCCTTCTGGACCTTCTGAAGTATATTTAAACGTTTTTCCAGCACTCATGATTGTATCAAAATAGGCTTTTAATAAAGGTTGAATTCCTAAATTCCACATTGAAGACTGAATGATGTATTTATCTGCTTCCATAAATTGTTTTGTGAATGCATTCACTGCTTCTATTTTTTGTGCTTCAACATCTGTTAGCACTTCCCCACTTCTTAACTTCTTTTGTCCAGTTAAAAAATCAGCATCGATTAATGGCACATTTGCATAATAGACATCTACTTCTATTATTTCATCTGCTGGGTTTACTTCCTTATATTCATTGATAAATGCTCTAGCAACTTGCGTACTTCTTGATTGTTCCTCACTTTGAGGTGTTCCTTTAACAAATAATACTTTTGACATGATCATTTCCCCTTTATGATTTTGATTTTGAATACTTATAAAAAGAATTCACACGCAATATTTTGGTATGACTCTAAATGATTCCTATAATTTCTGCTGAATCAACAACCTCATACAAAAAGCTGATTTAATGATTATAAACAATGGGCATTTTTCCGATTAATTGGGGTTGCCTAGCAGCGTCATACATGAGTTTAGCGACATTTTCCCTAGATACGGACATTTTAGCTGGCTGATCGCCGAATGAATAACCGTAAGATTGCCCGTTGTATTTGATATTAGGATTAATGATTCGAACGACTGTCCAATCCAGGTTCGATTGTTTAATCAGTTCTCCTATCTTCTTCATTTCGGCATAACCATTTGGCATGAGAAGTTTAGGCAATATTCTTGGCAATATCGTCGATAAGCTTTTCTTATCGTCTTCAGATTGCAAGGCTGGCGTCGCGAGTGTAATCAACCTTTTTTTGGTGAACTTCTTCATCGCTTTGACAATCCGGTTATGTCCGTCGGCGATCGGTGTACCTTTTTGTTTTCGAGATAAATCAATGCCGGGACCTAAGGTGCTTATCACGACATCAGCTTCTGAAACTGCCGTTTCAATAGCTGAAGTGTTCGTTAGTTCACCCGTTACAATGCGTAAATTCGAATGCTTTTGCTTGATTTTCTCAGGGTTTCTAACATATACCGTAACGAAATCTCCGTTTTCTAATGCAAACTGTGTTAAAAGTTGACCGATTGCACCAGTTGCCCCAAAAATAGTGATATTCATGGTCGTCTATCTCCTTTTGTTATTCAGAATGATCACAATGATTTCCTTGATCAAAAATCTTTCGTAATAACATGTGTTATTTAAGCAACGCGCGTTGTATAATTGATGATAAGATGAAAAAGAATAATAAACAATAATCAAAATAGCCAATATGTAGTTTACGCAACACTTCTATATGTATTGTCGTTTTTAGACAAGATGATGAACCCTAAAAGGAGAAGAAAAAATGATTATGCCAAAAAAAGATCCGAGAATACTTCGTACAAGACAGTTGATTGTAGACTCTTTTCTTTCGTTAGCTAGTGAAAAAGATTTCAACCATATCACGGTACGTGATATCACAGAAAAGGCTACTATTAACCGCGCTACATTTTATGCGCACTTTGACGATAAATTTGATTTGTTACATTCTACAATCACCAATACATTTACAGACAAATTGAAAAAAAGACTCAATGATCACGATGGATTCAATGAAAAAGTCATTGCAAATATTTTTCTAGCCATGTGTGATCACCATAAAGAGATAAGCGACCTATGTCCCAAAGGTTATCATTCTTTAGGAACTATTATCGAAAGTAAAATTAAAGAGGAGTTACAGAAACTAATAGCTGATCTTATGCTAAAAGGAACTAACAACATCATCGAATTAGAGGATAAACAAATGGTAACAACCCTATCTACTATGCTAAGTTGGGGGATATACGGAGCTGCATACACATGGAATAAGGATGGAAGACTTATTTCATCAGAAGAGCTAGTGACTAAGACCCTGCCTATCTTTAGAAATGGTATGAGTCAGTATTTTCTTTAATGGAATGATGTTAACAATCTGCTTGAGCCGGCAGTGCTATAACACAGAAATGGTATGGATTTAAATAATGGGGTATTTGGAGGAGTGCAAGAGGTCAATTAGGCAGGCTCGATTTGTTGTTGCTTAAATGACTGGTGATAAAGAGTCTGCTGAAACGTGTAGCACTAAAGTTATAAAGCTTACTTTAAATAGTGGGATTCTTATACGACTATTGTTTATCAGATCATACAATGGATCTACATTTACCTTCTTGTACAAGTCTATCCTTTTGTTTGTCTAAATCTCACCTCTTTCAAATTTCAAAACTTCTACGACCTTCTCAAGAAATTAAATCGGTCGTAGAAGATGGGCCTTATTTGTTGTACTGTAAATCAAATGTTCTGGGATATTTCTTTTAAAAATTGCTTTCTCTTTTCATCTGTTGTTAAGTTCACTCTAGAAAAATGAATCCATTTCGTGGATTCATTTTTCAATCCCAAATCAGCTAGTGTTCTGTTAATAAAAACGCTTTGAATGGCATTTCCAGCTTCCGATTCAATATAATCCTTATCTGTTGTAGATGTTGGAATCACGGTTGTTTTTTTTATATTTGTCAATAAACCTTTCAAAGCACCAGTGTGTTGATCTTCCGTAAATGCGAAACCCCTTAACATCACTTTATCAATAAATCCTTTTAAAATAGCAGGTAAATCCCACCACCAGACAGGGAATATAAATACCAATTCTGTTGACTGTTTTAATTTTTCTTGATAATCCTTCACTAATGGATAAGGCGTTTCTCCTTTATGAAAATGTTTTAATTCTTCAGCTGTAAAAACAGGATTAAATCCATCTTTATATAAATCGATCACTTGAAACGGTTCTTTCTTTGTTTCTAATTTTTCTGTTATGGAAGTCAAAATGGCATGATTATAACTTCCATCCCAAGGATGTGCATAGACAATCGTTTTCATTATTCATTCACCCTTCTTCTGAGTTTTGCATCATTTTTTGATGTACATTCATTTTTTGATGTACATTCATTTTATTGTGTGCTATAACATACTACAAGTACGGTAATCAAAGTGCGATACTAACCCAAAGGAGAGTATAAAATGAATGAGGAGTCCTTCCAGACGAAAGCTGAGCTAAAAGATACTGGTTTTGGGTATACTTTGTCATTAATTGGTGGGAAATATAAAATGCCAGTTCTGTATGCTTTATATTCAAACGATGGTCCTGTTCGCTATAATCAGCTGAAACGTAAGCTCGGAACGATTTCTTTTAAAACATTAACCAATACACTAAAAGAGCTTGAGGCGGATCACTTAATACATCGTAAAGAATATCCCCAAGTGCCTCCAAAAGTAGAATATAGTTTATCTGAAAAGGGTTTATCACTGATGCCTGTATTAGATGAGATATGTTATTGGGGAGAGGAACAAATGAAAAATAATTAGGTAGAATGGAAAGAAAGCTACTACAGTTTAAACATGCTTTCTAAAGTAGCTTTCTTCTCATCTTATATCAATCTGATTGACTCATTTTGTTGATGCGCTAACTCCATTCCTTCTGCCAGATAGAGAGCGTTCTTTTTATCTATATCATCATCAGACCAATTGTGGATCAGTTGACGTAATCTAACTGCAACGGTTTTACAAACATCTGGCATTAAGTAACTATCAGAATCCGAAAGATTCAGCAAAGGAATGATGTCATCTGTAAAGTTCTCAAATGGTATGTCCCCGCCAAAACCCTCCATATCATCTAAATTCATTTCGCAAATATTACTCCTGATTGAACCTATAATAGGACAACGAGGCACGCAACGCTCTATTCTACCAGAGTCCTAAGGTTATTTTGATTTAATCCCTGCCCCACAAAGAGGTATGATAATGGTTTCTTCTGATTCCTTTTGATATTTCATGTAGCCAGCAAAATTGATGGCAGATGTCACTTCGACATAAAATCCTTTCTCACTCAGTTTAGAACGTGCATGTATAATTTCTTCTTCTTCAATATCAATAAACGTACCATTCGTCTTGTATACAGCTTCCAAAATTTGTTTGGAGCGAGCCGGGGCAGCAATAGCGATCCCTTCTGCTACAGTCCCTTTATTTGTCACAGGCGTTGCTGATTCCTCCGCATGTTGAAAAGCTTTCACAAGTGGAGCGCAGTTTTTCGCTTGTACAGCAACAATTTTCGGTATTTTATGAATGAGACCATTTTCGAATAACTCTCTAAAGCCATAATATGCACCGAGCAGCAGAGTGCCGTTTCCAACCGGAATGATTAAAGCATCCGGTGCTCCTTTTAGTTGCTCATAGATTTCATAGGCGTATGTTTTTGTACCTTCGAAAAAATAAGGGTTATAGACATGGCTTGCATAAAAAACGTTTTCTTCGTCTACTGCCTTTTGGGCCGCAGCTGCAATGTCCTCTCGTGTACCATGAATTTCTTTAATCGTTGCTCCGTGGGCTTTTATTTGAGCGACTTTTTTAGGTGATGTTTGATCACTTAGATAGATGTCACAGGCAATACCACAACGCGCAGCATACGCAGCAATTGCCGTTCCTGCATTCCCGCTGCTATCAGCAATGACTTTTGTTACCCCTAATTCCTTAGCTTTTGTCATTAACACAGCTGCTCCACGGTCTTTAAATGATAGTGTCGGCATCATATAATCAACTTTTACATAAGTGTTTGGCTCATTAGGACCTAGAACGATTAAAGGAGATTGGCCCTCGCCCATTGTCACAGTTTCCCACGTCTTAGAATCTTTTGGAAATGGCATGGTTTCAACATAACGCCATAATGAATTTGGATAGTGATCCCAAGCTGTGACGTCTATTTTCGGGGTATCTTTCACTAGATTTAATACTCCACCACAATCACATTTCCATAGAGTTGGTGTCATCTCATATTTTTCCTCGCAATGGTTACAAATTAATTGATTCATTTTTCATCTGCCCCTTTGAATATTTTTTTATACAAAATATAATTTTTTATATAGGATGGTCAAAAAAATATTCTAAATATATGCAATGGCATCCATTTCAATTTTGAAACCAAAATGTAATTCATTCGTTGGTACAATCGTACGTGCTGGTTTATGTTCACCGAAAAATTCGGTATAAACCGCATCTACTTTGTCCCATAATTCAATATCTGAAATGTATAATGTCATGCGCAAAATCTTTTCTTTTTTACTTCCAGCAGCCTCTACAATCATCTCTACATTCTTAAGCGCTTGTAATGTCTCTTTTTCAATGGGGCCGAACTCTTTTTCTGTCGTTTCAGGATTGATGGCAAATTGTCCCGACACATAGACCGTGTTTTGATGAATGGTTGCGAATGCATAGTGTCCGTTTGATTTTAGATTTCCTACCTCGAGTATGCTTTCCATTTTTACACTCCTTACCTCGATTTATTTTTGATTTCATCCAAATAGCTATAGACGGTTACTTTGGAAATACCCAACATAGATGCGACCTTCTCAACAATCCTTTCATTAAAAAAATGCCCTTTTCATCCATAAATTTGATTAGTTCAATTTTTTCATGACGTTTCATGACTGGGTGAACACTGTTTTGAATGATTTGTTGAATCAATTGATCTACTATTTCTTCCACATTTTCAAGATCATCATTTGATGTTGTTTCTTTCTCTTGAGCTTCCACGTGTGTAGTAAGAAAAGTATCCATAAATTGCTGCATTTGATTCAGTGCTTCAACATCAAAATTGATACAGAAAGCACCGATCACTTTTTGCTTTGAATCACGTATTAATGAAGTCGAAGAACGAATCGTACGCTTATCTTCTGTTACAAATGTATAACCAGCCAGATAATCTTCTTTAAAATCTTCTGATTGTAATACAGTCTTGACTAGATGATCAAATGATTGGCCGATTTCTCTTCCTGTCACATGGTTATTTACTGTAAACATGACAGATGCTTGAGGATTCGTTAAATCATGAATCACCACTTCACAATTTGGTCCAAACATTTTTGCAGTAGATTTTGCTAAAGGAATATAACTCTCTAATAACTTTTTAATATGTTCCATGCCTAAGCACCTCATTTTTTTATTCCACTAGATTATATAATTTTTTATATATAAAAACAATATATAGATTTATTTATATATTATAATGCTCACAAGATCACAAATATGAAAATCACCATATAAAAAAAGCAGCCATTGACTGCTTTTTGCTTATGCTCCTTTCTAATTGTCTTCCTGCTGGATTCCATACAAAATGACGTCAATTCCCCATCGGAATCGTTCCATTGATACGGTATCACCTGCAAATATTTCTTCTTTTACACGATGAATGAAAGGAAACTGCGTTTTATCTGCTTGAAGAAATGCTTTTTTTGTGTCTGAAATCTGTGAAGAGCCTTGTTTCTTCCAAGAGACCTTTTCGTAAGCTACAGAAGATACGTATAACAGCAATAGGTCTACTCCCCATGCTGCGGATGTAGATTTGATCCCGCCTTCATGCAATGCAGCGAGAATACGTTCGGTCAACTGAAGAAAGTTCGTTCCTTGTGGAATGGTGGAAAGAGAAATTTCAGCGAGACCCGGTTTTTCGAATAGCAGTAGGAAATAAGTATGCAATATGTCGAATAACTGTTCTTTCCATGTGCTATCCTTTGAATCTGGATAAACCATTTGTCCGAGACCATAATCCAATACGTAAGCACTGAGTTCTTGAACATTGTTCACGTAGACATACAAGGATGCAGGTCCCGTATCCAATGCTTTAGCCACCTTACGCATACTCATGCCCTCTATTCCTTGCTCCTTAAGAAGCTCATAGGCCGTTTTCACAATCAGCTCACGGCTTAAGGGTTCTTTAGCCGGCCGAGACCGGCGACTGATCATACGACGATTTGAATTGTTCATACTCTCTTTATAACATGTCAAAGTAAAATAGTAAATTGAGCATCAATCATCATCCTTTTGAAAAGAATTCATCATATTTGCAAGCTTGACCGCAGCGTCTTTTGAAAAACACAGTTTTAAACTATTCTCCGATTCATGCGCTTTTTCTGATGAATATTCGTACATCATGTCTTCGTATTCTTCAATCGCCTTTTCAATATGATGAGGATGTCGGACAATAGCAAGTGCTAGCTCCCTTGCATCAAACATCGCCATGTTCACACCCTCGCCTGCGAATGGCGACATGACGTGAGCTGCATCACCGATAAGCGTTACTCCTTTATGACGATTCCATTTAAAACCGGTAGGAAGCGTATAGATCCGCCTTGGAATGATGGCATCTTCTGCATAACGAATATAGTTTTTCAGCTGATCATCCCAATCACTAAATAACGCTAATAATTGTTCTTTTGCTTCTTTCGCTTGATGAAACGGTATACCACAAGTCTCGATCCAATTGCGTTCTACCATAAGGCTTGCATACACTTTGATTCGGCCATCTCCATTTAACTGCCCAATCAGTCCTTTGTGGTCTGCCAAAGCAAACATCTTACCTCGTTTATTAAATTCAGCTAAATCAGGGTGGTTCTCCTCTACGCTTAAGACATTCAGTTCTAGCATCGTGAGCCCAGAGTATTCAATCTCAATATCTGTTAACAGAGGACGCACACGAGAAAAAGCACCATCAGCCCCAATCAAAAGGTCAACTGTTTCGACAACCCCGTTTTCAAAATGAAGCTCGGTCATACCACTTTCTAATGAAACGCACCTTTCTAGTTTATATCCATATTTGATGGTTTCAGCATCAATTTGTTCTAATAGTAGTTCACATAACACACCACGATCAATTTCCGGGCGAGTACCTTTTTGATCTGATTCCGTTTCTTCATCTAAATAAATTCTTCCTGATTTATCAAGTAATCGGAAATCTTCCCCTTCATAGCGGGCATTCCTTTGAAATTTCTCATAAACTCCTGCTTCTTTTAAGGCTTTTTGACCTGTTTCTTCGTGAATATCCAGTGAGCCCCCTCGTTCAAGGCTCTTGTCATGCATCTCCCGTTCATAGATGGTTGTTTGTATACCGTAATTTTGCAAAATTAAGGCAAGTGTTAGTCCCCCAGGTCCTCCTCCAATGATAGCGATTTGCTTTTGATTCTTAGATAATGACGTCATCTTCTGCATCTCCTCATCCCTTTGTGGAAAGCGTTTTAAATTTCATTTCATTTATATTATAACGAACACCGTTCGTAAAGAACAGTGTTCGTTTAAAATTGTTTGTTGTACGATTGTGTTTTCATGAAAAGAAACCAATCGCCTACCATCATATGATACACTCCATTTAGGACGGTTAAAGGTTGTCGAATCATAACAATGATACTTAGATCAGTAGGTCTCCATTGTTCTCACTCTAAGTGTAAGAGGTGTTTCTATGAATAAATTATTGGCCATGTTGATATTAGGATTAAGCTTTAGTGGTGCTGCGCTCATTCTTTCAGTCCCTTTGTTATTCAAACCGAAACCAGAACAATTTGAGCTGGTGTTTGCTGCTGGATCAGCGGGCGCTTTCGCAGTATTCGCTGTCTCATGCCTAGTTCTTCGAAAACGATTCAATCGCTAAAAAACCTAAACAAATACCCATTGTTTATGACGGTGGATTTTGTTTAGGTTTTTGTGATTTACCTTAGTGTTCAGTCAAAGAATGTATACAAGCTGACCCCGATAGGGAATCTACTTATTCAAAACAAAAGAAACCGCTGAAACATATCACGATATGCACGCTAAACGAATCACTAGCTTTGGCATAATAGACATCAATGCGAAAATCTTTAATAGGAATTCTGACATTCCTCATATCACAAAAGGTCCATTAAACGCATATCGTTTTGTGATATAATCTTGAGTCAAAGACAAGAGCTGATAGAAAAAATGGACATCATGATTGAAAAATGCTGAAGAAATGATAGGGTGATAGCGATGAGAAGAATTGAGTCTGATATATCAGGAGAAAACGAAACATTTTCTGATGTTGCCAGGTATGAAAACGAGACAATCAGCAGAACAACGATCATCAACTCAAATGTTTGTTCTCCTATTTTTTGGAGCTGTCACTTGGATCATCTTGTATTTGATACGTGTGATCTGACGAATGCGAGATTTTTTGCCGGTAGTACGATTGATCATTGTACTTTTAGTCATTCAGATTTGCGCTCTGTGGGCATTGGCAAAAACGAAGCTGTCTTCACCAATTGCGAATTTTCTTCCTGCGATATGAGGGGAATGACATTGGAGAATGCTACGTTTATCGATTGTACTTTCTCTAATTGTAGATTCAATGACCGTGTTTTACAGGCAGCGAACATCGTCAATTGTACCTTTGCTGGTAAGCTAATAGATATAACGTTTGATGGAAATGGCAAACAAAAGCTGATCGCCAATTTTGAAAACTGCACCCTTGATGGTGTTCGTTTTATAGGCTGTGACCTGGGGGCATGTATTCCGCCAGCATCCAAACACCATTTATATGTTGAACATGTATCTGCACGTGTGAAAAAGGCCTTTGAGAAGATAGATGATGATCCTACTCTGTCTGACCATGATCGGAAAATACTAGTGCGGAGTCTGCGGAAGCTTGAACAAAAGGAACAGTATATTTTTAACACGAAATATATGGAAACCATACATGGGGCCGCTTTTGTTGAACGCTTTTTCAGTCATCTTGGATGTAGCAAGAATCACATGTAACGTTTGCTACATCCCTTTTCCTATTTTATCTTTATGTGGTACATCAGCTTCGAGTATATTTGAGCGGAATGAGTTCTTCGATTTTCATCTTGACCAGCTGCCCATCCATATCAAGGATGACAAAACATGTTGGTCCAAAGTCTGAAATGAGCTCTCGGCAGATGCCGCAAGGGCTGACTACCCTGATTCTTCTATCTTCTTCATCTGAATAAGGGTGTCTCACTGCAACAATTGTATCAAAATCTTTGTATCCATTCGATAAAGCGCTACCAATCGCAATGGCTTCTGCACAAACAGTTACCCGTCCGATATAGGCTTCTATATGGACAGCTGATATGATTTCTCCTGTTTTCATGCGGATCGCTGCCCCTACATGATGCTTGTCATCTTCATAAAGACTGATAATCTTCTTTTTTGCTTCGTCTATTAATTCGATATCTTCTTGTGATAGATCAAACGTTTTCATCGCGTTTCCCCTTTCCTTACTGCTCGTATGTATTATACCAAACATGAGGTGATGAACTGAATTTCACTCTCCTTTACAAACCAGCCAAAAGACCGTTTAATCTGTAGTGAATTGCCATTCTGAATGTATTTCATATTCAATTGAAAAAGGCTGCTTTCAAGTAAGCAGCCTTTTCGCCTATTTACATCAGAACATGTACCCTTTCTAGGTGTGAACTGAATCCCTAACGATTGATCACTTGAATGATTTTCTTCAGAGCATCTGCCGCTTCTGGAATTGGCATGACAACAAACACATGTAGCATTTCAGGATAAACAAAGGTTTTGATGTCCATTCCTTGTTCTGATAGTTTTTCATCAAGTTTTATGGCATCTGGATATAGCATATCATGTGTTCCGATAAAATGAGTGATCTTCCCGAGCCCTTTAAAGTCACCGTAAATGGGACTAATCAATGGGTCTGTGAGACTTTGATCAGCTGCCCACATTTTTGTGATGACTTCCATTCCTTCATGACCTAGAATCGGATCCTTTTTTGCGTATTCAAATATGAGAGGGTTGCTCATGCTCATATCCACACACGCAGATAGTAACACGATATCCTTCGGTTGCGGCAGATCCTCTTTCTTTAAAAGGTGCGCAAGACCAAGTGAGATGTTTCCCCCAGCTGAATCTCCCATGATCGTCAATTGATTGGCACTTCCGGCAGTTTTCAGAAGGTCTTTATATAGGTTAAGCATTTTCGGATACGTATCCTGGTTGCTATAATGAGGTACTTTTGGGTAAATAGGAGCGACTACTTTCGCACCTAGTGATTGTGCCATTTTATCCATGAACCACCAATGGACATTCAAAGGCTGATTTGTCCACGCACCACCATGTAGATAGAGAATGGTTTTTTGATTTTGTGATGCTTGTTCATTCAATGTGAAAACTTGCATGCCTTCGAATGTCTGCTCTTGTACCTCACTGATTAACTTCACATCATCCCCAATGGCATAAGGCTGCGTATTTTCAATTCCTTTTTGCTCAAGAAATTTTTTTGTCTGTTCGATACTAGAAAAACTCTCTTTATTACTTTGCGAAGCGAATAATGTTTCAAATTGAATACTTTCTTTAGAACGTTCACCATGATACATTTCTACACTCATTTTTTTCTCTCCTTCACTCAATAGGTTTATTGATCATCCTGCTTCGGAACACGAAATGATTCCAGGTAGACTTGTACTTTTTTTTCAGGGGTTTTTAATAAGTTAGATAAAAGGTCTTGAATGAGACGAAGGCTTTTAATTTTCTTTTCAATTTCTTCATGTTTAAGATGGACAATTTGTCTTAGGGTATCAAGGTCTATGTCTTGACTTAGCATGTCCATAATTTCAGCTATTTCCTTTAATGAGTAACCGAGCGTTTTCGCATCTTTGATCAATTGAATTTTCACAACATAGTCGTCTGTATAGAATCTGTAACCGTTTGAACGTCGTCTTGGAGCAGGTAATATGTTGTGCTCTTCATAGTAACGAATTGCGGCAGGACTTACTCCTGTTTTTTTGGCAAGTTCTCCTCTAGTCATCAACTCCATCGTTACTCCTTTTTTATTATTTTGTTTTACTATATGTACATTATAAAGGTTGAACTATACTTCAAGGTCAAGGTGAAACATTTTTCGGCCAACTTTTGTTATCAAATGATTGTAGCAAAGAGATCTCTAGTGCTTGCTATGACATCATTAAGGTTACTTTTCGGTAAACAAATAAAACACCATCGCACCCGGCCAATTAAGGCGGATGCAATGGTGTCATCATTATTCCATCTGGATTATGATAAATCTTCCCCATTTGTTTCAATCACTTTTTTGTACCAGTAGAAGGAATCTTTTTTGTAACGATTTAATGAACCATTCCCTCTGTCGTCTTGATCTACATAGATCAAACCATAGCGCTTACTCATTTGAGATGTTCCGCAGCTAATTAAGTCAATACAACCCCATGGTGTATACCCCATTAAGTCGACACCTTCTTTGACTGCTTCTTTCATCTGTTCAATATGTTGTTTTAAATAATCAATTCGATAATCGTCGTGAATTTCTCTGTCTGGTGTCAATGTATCTCTTGCGCCAAGTCCATTTTCACAAACAAATAAAGGTTTTTGGTATCTGTCATACAGTTTAATTAATGAAATGCGCAGACCCATTGGATCAATTGGCCAATCCCATTGTGATAACTCTAAATGCTCATTTTTGATTGGACTATCAAAAGTACCCGCTAGCTCAGCTGCATCTTCTCGCGCTTCTGCTACGTGCGACATATAGTAGCTGATCGCCACAAAATCAACAATGCCCTCTTTCAAAATTTGCTCATCCTGCTCTTCGATATCCAGCTTTATGTCGTTATCAGCAAAATATTTCACCATGTATGTTGGATATTCACCTCTAGCTTGAACATCCGGATAGAACATATTCAATTGGTTCGATTTTACCGCTTGCAGCTGGTCCTCTGGTTTCGTTGTTTTTGCATAGGCTTCTATTTGGTTAATCATACAGCCAATTTGTGCATGTGGAATGATTTCTTTTGCAGCCTTCACTGTGAGAGCGCTGGCGATAAATTGGTGATGTGATGCTTGATACGCAGCCTGTAATTTATGGTCTACTAGGTCCTCTAAAATTCCAGCACCGGTGTAAAGGCTGTTGAGGTTCATATTCATTTCATTGAATGTAATCCAATACTTCACTTTATTTTTATATCTTTCTAAAATGGCACGGGCATATTTTTCAAACAACGGGACAAGCTCTCTACTCATCCAGCCATTATATTTCTCTGTTAAAGTAATCGGCATTTCGTAATGAGACATCGTGACTAGCGGTTCAATTCCATATTTCGCACACTCATCAAATACGTTATCGTAAAAAGCCAATCCTTCTTCGTTCGGCTTGTCTTCTAAACCAGTTGGAAAGATTCTTGCCCATGAAATAGACAAGCGAAACACTTTAAAGCCCATCTCTGCAAATAGTGCAATATCCTCTTTATATCGATGGTAAAAATCGATTCCGCGTCTTTTCGGGAAATCAAATTCATCGGGTTGTTCCTTGTATCTTGTTAATTCAGCTGAACTCACATCGAAAGTAAAGTTGTTCACTTTTCCTTTTTCATAAGGATCTTTATATGCAGCAAAGTCTGACGTCGACAGGCCCTTGCCACCTTCTAAGTATGCGCCTTCTATTTGATTGGCAGCAGTTGCGCCACCCCATAAAAAATCATCTGAAAATCCTTTTTTTACATTCTTCATTTCAATCATCCCTTCTCTTTATATTAGTGAATAAGCATTAAGAGCTTATTTTGACCTGCGGTGACATAAGCGTCACCTGTATGAATCACATCAAGGTATTGCGTTGAATTTGTGACGATAATAGGTGTCACTACATCTAAATGGTTTGATTGAATTCCTTCTATATCAAACGATAATAAATGATCCCCCATCTTCATCTCATCGCCCTCTTTTACGAGTACATCAAAGAATTGGCCATTTAGGCTGACGGTATCAATCCCCACGTGGATCAATAATTCAATCCCATCATCTGAAACGAGTCCGATGGCATGTTTAGTAGGTGTAACAGTCACTACTTTTCCTGAGAACGGTGCTTGTACCACCCCCTTATCAGGCAAAATTGCGACTCCCTTCCCCATCATTTCACTTGAGAACACGGAATCATTCACTTCAGATAAAGGAATGATCTTTCCACTCATAGGTGCTTGAACTTCATAAGGGGTTGTTTGCTTAGATATTTGTTGATTCTCTGTACTCTCAGTGTGATTTGGCTTTTCTGCTGTTTGCTCGTTAGCGGCCGTGACAGACTCCTGAAATCCAAGGAGAATGGTGATGAGAAGTGACACGATGAAGCTAAGGGCGATTCCAATCAGAGCCAGCTGAAAATTATTTGTCCCTTTCATAATGTAAGTTGGCAGTGAAGTAATGCCTGGGATCGAAAAGGCTGTCGTTTTAACTGAAAATAAACCGTAAAAACATCCACCGACTGCGCCGCCAATTAATGAAGCATAAAAAGGTTTTTTTAGTCTAAGTGTGACTCCATAAATGGCTGGTTCTGTGATCCCGAAGAAACTAGGAAGCAATGTTGAAAGCGCTAATGACCTTGTTTCTACCCGCTTGGTACGGATGATGACACCTAACACAGCGCCTGCTTGTGCCATATTCGCAATGAAATTCATCGGAAGCAGCATGATATCGTAACCCACTTTTTCAAAGCTGGCTAACGTGCTTGGGAAGAATGCGTAATGCATTCCAGTTAACACAATGAGTGGCATCAAGCCTCCCATTAATAAACCGGCAATCGGACCAGCGAAATTGAACAAAGAAGTGAAAAAAATTTCTAAATATTGCCCAGAAACGTTCCCAATAGGAGCGATAAAAGCCAGTGTAAGAGGAGCTGTGATCATCAGGCTCAGTACCGGTGTAAATACGATACTTAAGGATTTGGGGATCACTTTTGTTATCCACTTATCGACAAAACTTAGTAATAGCACACCTAAAATAATAGGTAATACAGAAGATGTGTAATTATTTAGTGGAATACTTAACCCTAAAAAACTTAACGGGTCTGCTCCTTTTGCTGCACCTTCGAGCATCGTTGGATATAGTAAAATTCCTGCTAATGCGAGTGCGAGAGATTCTCGCGTTTTAAATTTCTTCGCTGCCGAATAAGCAATGAGAAAAGGTAAAAAGTAAAAGACAGCATTTGAAAAAATTTGAAGTACTTGATAGGTAGAGCTTGTCTCCGCCAGCCAGCCTAAGCTAACGAACAGTGCCATGATCCCTTTGATCAATCCACTACCAACAATCGCTGGCAAAATAGGTGTGAAAATCCCGCTGATCACATCGAATACGACTTCAATTGGATTCATCTTTGACGTGTTTTTAACAGGAGCCGAATTATTGCTGCTATGACCTGCCAGATGATCGATTTCCTCATAAACCTCTGCTACCTTTGCTCCAATAATGACTTGGAACTGTCCACTTTGGAATTGAGCACCTAAAACACCATCTAATGTTTTCAGCTCATCTACTTTTACCTGACTTTCATCGTTGAGATTAAATCTTAGCCGTGTGATACAATGCCAACTTTGAGATATATTTTCGGTTCCACCAATTAATTTCACAATTTTTCCAGCCAATTCTTTGTTTTTCATGCCTTCACCCCTTCATTTTTACAAAAAAAACCTAAACAAAATCCACCATAGAAAAGATCATTCTTTCTCATGGAGATTTGTTTAGGTTAATGCTTTTTCATAACACGCCTAAATGAAATTATTTATTTTTTTGGTGTTCCTTTGTGATTCTCTCAATATGGATGACTAAAAAAACAAGTTCGTCTTCTGTCACATTCCAATTGAATTCTCGTTTTAACATTTCTTTGATGATCAATCCGCAGGCATAACTCTTCATATAACGATCCTGTATTAATTCTTTTAACGAGTCATCCATCTGCTGCGGTGGTTGATTGGTTTCCTGCCTGACAATAAAATATCTCAAGTGGGTAATAAACCTCGAATAATTAATGGATGATTTATCCAATATCATCTCGAAAATATTTTGAATAATTTTGACGATTTCTTTCGTAAGGTGAGTCATCTTAATGGTGTCTCCCATAGACTGACCATCTATTTGAGCGTTTACAAAATGCAGGGCAATGAGTGAAGCTTCAGTATCTTCAAAAGAAATGCCCATCATCTTTTGAATAATTGTCAGTGCTTTTTTCCCGACTTGATATTCTTGAAAATAGAGATGTGGAATTTCCCACACAATGGGGTTTTCATACGCCATTTTTTCTTCGTGCCTTTGAATAGCGAAAGTGAGATGATCGGATAGCGAAAAGAGCACGCTGGAACCTAACTTCTTATTCAACATCTCTTCGCCTACGCGAATGATTTTTTCAGTTAATAAAAGGATATCAGTTGGGATAGCGGCAAGTTGAGATTCTAATGGAGACGTCTGATCAGAATAAAATGTCTTACTGACAGCGCTCTCATCAAGGGTATCACCTTTCTTCTTTTTAAAACCTATTCCTGTTCCAAACACAACGACTTCATTTTGAGCCTCTGTTAGAGCTAATACAATATTATTATTTAAAACTTTAACGACGGTGAACATCCTCATCCCACCTTACCTAAAATGCTAAAAAAAGCATAAAAAAACACCAAAATCTCAGCAAACAACGTACAAATGTACAATCTGTTTACCTGACTTGGTGGTGCCTGATCATATCAGTAACACTCCTGCATCGGTTACGACTTTATTTTATACAGAGGGAATGACCAAAGTCAACTATTTTTTCAGAAAAAATAGATTGAAATACCTATAATGATTTTATCTTGCATTGATCATTCTACAGTTTAACATATTTAAGGTTGCTGTAAGGTTCGGATTAATACGAGTTAAGGTTGAGGTTGTACAATGAGTTTGTAAGGAATTGAGGGATGAGTCAAATGGTCCCCTCTTCTAAATCAATCATAGAGGTGAAAAGCTTTGAGAGAAAATAAAATTTTGTCTTCATTATGTTACTTCAGTATCTTTTTTGCACCATTTCTATTTCCGATTATCGTTTATTTCTTAGGAAAAGACGAAGTGAAATACCATGCGAAAAAATCACTATGGACACATATTATTCCTTATTTGATTTTCGGTCTTGGGATTGCCGGTTCAGGTTTACTTGGCATGAACGATATCAGTCATGCTGGTCCGTTCTTAATTGCAACGTATGCTGTGACATTCCTTGTGGCGATCTACTTCTTCATTTGGAACATTGTGAAAGGCATTAAAGTGTTTTCAGAATAATAGATGGAAAAACGGTTCTGTGATGAAGCAGAACCGTTTCTTTGTGTGTCCGCTCAAGCGGGTAATTGGATATCAATCGTTGTTCCTTCTCCTATTATACTTTGTATTGTAATATCTCCCCCGTGTTTTTGGATGATATCTTTTGCAATCGCCATTCCAAGACCTGAGCCTGCATGTGTCCCTCCTGTATTCGTCCCTCTATAGTAGCGGTCAAACACTTTTTCTAGCTCTGCCTCTTCAATTCCTTTGCCGTTGTCTTGAATGGTGATGTGGGTATGTTCTTTTTGTTCAAGCTGTACAATGATTTTCACATCAGCATCATTGTGAACAAGGGCATTTAAAATGAGATTGGTGACCGCTCTTCGTATGAGGATCGTATCAATATTCAGCATAAGCTTGTCTACATTCGTTTGTAGCTCAATGGTCTGATCCGCATATCTCGAATCGTTGAGGATATCAATTAACGTTTCACGCAGCAATGGCACAATGTTCACAAGCTCTTTATGCAGCATCACGTCGTTATTTTTCAGCCTTGTTGTTAAATTGAGATCCTCCATCACATCTTTGATGTACAGTGATTTATTCTCAATGATGTCAGCGTAATGTCTGATATCTTGTTCTGAAAGAGGATAATTTGGATCTTTCATGATTTCTGCATAGCCTTGAATCGAGGATAATGGTGTTTTAATATCATGAGAAATATGACTGATCCACTCTTCCCGCATTTGCTCTAATTTGTCTTTTTCTTTTTGGCTTGAAGCGAGCTGCTCGGATAAGTGATTGACATTATAGAACACATCTTTATATATCCCCTTAGTTGGCAGATTCGTCGTATAATCTCCGTTTGCGAGCCGCTGAATGCCGTAAATGGCACGGCCGAGCGGTTTGATGAGTTGCCGGCTGAATAAGTATCCAATGAATAAGGCAATGATGGCATCAATCGATAATAAAATCATCGTCCCGATATTGAATTGCGCTATTAAGTCTTTCGTATCAAAAGAAAATAAATACTTTCCGATGGAAGGGTCCTTAAATCCGATGAAGTAGCTGTATTCCTTACCCTTTCCATTTTTCCCGCCAGCATAGATCGTCGACATCAACTGCTTATCTTTATATTTATGTAAGTTTACAATTTCTATAGGTGTGTATTTGCTCTTTAAGCCTTTAGGTGCTAGTGCATGATAGACGTCTTGTCCATTTTCGTCTAATATTTGAATCCACGCATTTTGTTGTTTTAAGGCTTGCTGTCCTTCTTTACTCACAGTGATATTTTGATCAGACAAGGTGATGTATTGTTCAAATGTTCTTGTGAAGGTTTCCGGCGTATTTCCTTCGTTTTGCTGACTGCTTGCTTGTAGTACAAGCCATATCATGAATCCAAATAAGTTAATAAAGACCGTGATAATGGTCACGATAATGACAGAGACCATGTATCTGCCTGTTAATCGCCATTTCATCTTTACGCATCCTTTACAACAAATTTATAGCCAAGCCCTTTGACCGTCACGAGAAATTCTGGTGTAGATGGGGAATGTTCTATTTTTTCCCGCAGTCTTCGTATATGAACCATTACCGTATTATCAGAACCGAAGAAATCCTCTCCCCAAACCGTTTGATAAAGCGTTTCTTTACTGATTACGCGATTCGGATGCTGCAAGAAATAAGTCATCAACATAAGTTCTTTCGGAGTGAGCTCAATCGCCGCTCCGTTTTTCGTCAGTTCGGCTTGCTGCTCGTTTAACTCAAATGGGCCTTTTTTGATCACGGGCTCCGCTTGAGAAGGCTGTAAGTATGATGACCGTCTTAGCTGGGCTTTTACCCGGTAAGCGACTTCTTTTGGACTGAACGGTTTTGTAATGTAATCATCGCCGCCAATGGCAAGTCCTACAATTTTGTCTGATTCCTCTCCCTTTGCTGATAAAAAAATAATCGGAACATGCGAAACATCTCTGATTTGTTTGCAAATATCGTAGCCTTCTCCGTCTGGCAGCATAATATCCAATATGACGAGATCTGGTTGTTCTTGATGAAATTGCGTGAGCCCATCACGGGCAGTTGAAGCTGTTAACACCTGGTCAATGCCTTCTCTTGTTAATACGGTATGGATTAATTCTAAAATTTCTTTTTCGTCATCTATAATCAATACTTTGCTTTGAACCTTTGGCATGATGATCACTCTCCTGAAGTCATTGTTATTATTATACCCAAAGTGTTGACGTCGTGAAAAATCAACTTTCTATTTACACAGAAAAAAGCCAATTTTCTTTTTTAATGAGAAAATTGGCTTTTCGTGTTTCTTTAGCGTTTGACCACAAATGTTGTCACACTTTGAGCCGGGAGATGAGCCCAAAATTGATTTCCTGATATGTTTAAGTCAGTTCCAGGCTGAAGGTTGCTGCTGCCGCTCGTCACCCATCTAGACGCCTGAGAAACAGAGCCATTTTGCACGACGAAGTGTTGATTGACCCCTGCATTGTTTTTATTAATCGCAACAATGACGACCTGATTGTTTCCTTTGTAGGCTGAGACGAAAACATTCGGTTCAGGGCTTTTCGTTGCATCAATCCTGACGTACCCTGGTCGCACAAACTTGGAGAAATGCGCCATGTTGTATCCGCGTTTGCTAATCATTCCATCTTCTTTCATAGGACCGTATGATCTCCGGATGTACCACCACACATACGCCTGAAAGTCCCCTTCCACCATTGAATGGTGAATATGCTCTGATACCCCTAATGCCTCAGGCCAGCGGTCCGCTGAATTGTTATCACTATTCGGATAGTAGACCTCTGTCATCCATAGCTCTTTCCCTGCCCCTTTTTGTTTGAAAAGAGGGTACGGAAGCTGGCTAATTTGGGTTCCGTATAGATGAGCGCCGAGAATGTCCATATTTCCAAGCGCCTGCGGATCGTTTAAGATAGGATCTGAGATATTCTTAAGGTATTGAAAGGATTCTGGTGCAATCACACGTGCATTAATGGAGCCGGCATTTTCTCTCATGAATCGCAGGATTTCCTGAGGTGTCCACCATGTCCATTCGTGTGCATAATCGGGCTCGTTTTGAACAGAAATCGCATAAAGATTGACTCCGTTGTTTTTCATGTAAGTGACAAAATCATTCAGATGCTGAGCATATGCTGCGTATTGATTGTATTTAAGCCGCTTGGCAGGTGATCCATTCCGGTTGAATGTTTCAACCATACTGCTTGGAGGATTCCAAGGGGAAGCAATGACTAGAGCACCATGCTCGATCGCTCGTTTGGCCGTCGCGACTTCTCTGCTCCAATTGTTTCTGTTTTCGTCTACATAAATTCTAAGAATGGAAAACCCTAACTGATTTTGTCCATTGCCAAAGGCGGTTTCCCTTTGTGGTGCTGTCAAATCACCAATCCAAGCTGGATGGTTCATTCCGCCAAAACCACGAATCACTTGTCTTTCTGCGTTGAGGTTAATGTTTGCGTCAGCTGCTGATACTTCAGTTACTCCGGGGCCTATGAACATGACAGACAGCATGGTGAAACACACCAATAAAGCAAGCATTGGTTTTTTTATACATGACATCAAATTTCCCACTCCTCTATCAAACATTTAAGCACCTTTATTCGCTACCTTTGAGTAAACTGCCAAGAATCAAATTGGAATAGATTTCCCCCGCCTGTTCCGGTAAAGACAAAAAATACGTTGTGCACTCCGGATGCGCCGTTAATCGATGTTTCTATTTCCCGCCAGTTTTGTGTTCCACCGGTGGAAGGGACATTCAGTGTACCGACCAGTCTGCCGTTCGCGCTGCCAAGGCGTACTTCTATTTTCCCGCCTACTGTCGATGCGACATTGGCTTTAAATGTTCTAGCGCCATTTGAACCAAAGTCTACATTCCCTAAAGCGACCCAATCGCCATTTTGAATATTGGTGACATGCTGGTTATTCACTGGTCCTCCTGGTGCTGACGAGGCTTCTGTCAAAATGCGTCCATTCCAAGCGAATGTTTCAGCTTCAACACGTTGATATGGATTCAGATTAGATAGCTGTTTCACTCCTTCATAATTGGCTGCTACTTCTCGAAGGGAGCCATCTGCATTATGCACAAGCTTGTTAATATGTGGAGAGCGATAGCCTTTGCCGCTTCCGTATAATGCAGAGCTAACGGTTTGCGTATGATACACCACATACCACTCATTTTTAAAATTGAACACCGCATGATGGTTGTTACCGCCGCCACCAAAAAAAGCACCCGGATTTTTCAGAAAGTGTCCTTTATACGTGAAGGGTCCCATCGGACTTGAGCTCGTCATATAGCCGATTTCACCAGGTGGTTTATCAGCAGGATGTGAGCCGCCAAAATTGATGCAATAGGAATAGTAATAGGTTCCGTTATACTTATGCATCCCTGAGTCTTCAAACATAAAAGGAGCATCAATGGTGGATGCGCTACTGGCCACACTTGTCATATCAGCACCTAGCTTCAAGACTCTTGCTGTTTTAGGATTTGCCCATTGTCCCTGCGTTGGATTGGAACCGCCTGGAACGCCTCCGCCGGCATATAGATAACCAGTGCCGTCATCATCTACAAATACGGCCGGATCAAAAAGCCATACAACTCCGGACATGCCAGGTGTACTTGGCGTAACGAGTGGTTTTCCAATCGGATCAGTCCATGGGCCGATCGGGCTGTCTGCTGTAAGGACACCTATCCCTCCGCCGCTGTTAGCGAAATAAAGGAAAAATTTATCCTTTCCGTTGATCTTCTTTACCGCTGCTGATGGGGCCCATGATGCGCCTGCCCATTTGGCAATGCCTCTGCCGCCGTTTGCCCCATTTGCCCCCGCTACTGGAATCGCTCCGTGATCGGTCCAGTTGACCATATCCGCCGAAGAGATGACGAATACTCTATTCAGATTTGCAAATGAATTGTCCTTAATCGTTCCGTTGCTTTGATATTCATAGTCATCACTCGACATATAAAGGTACACTCTTCCGTTATAGGTAAGTGCAAACGGATCTGCTCCTAAGTGATGGTCAATGAGCGGGTTTGCATTTCCTACTTGCTTGGCAATAGGAGTGCTTGCCGCATTCGCTTCATATACCGGCAAACAACTCAGTACCAAAGTGAAAATCAATAAACAAACGCTGCACTTCATCCTCGTCCTCATCGTGTCATTTCCTCCTGTTTTCATCTTCCTGATATTGGGGTTTAGGCCCAATTTCAAATTATGTTGATGTTTCGTGATGAAGAATGAATACAAAGAATGATTTCTCCCTGTGAAACCCTGTAAAGAGTGCGATGAAAACCCTTACTTTTTAACTAGAAGACAACAAAAAAATGCAGTCTCCATTTTGGAGCTGCATTCTTTCTCAATGTTCAATAAATGTACTTCTACATATACCGAGCGGTCACCATTTTCTTTCTCGTGTAAAACTCTACTCCGTCTGTTCCATTGGCGTGCAAGTCTCCGTAGAAGGAATCTTTCCAGCCGGAAAATGGGAAGAAAGCCATTGGAGCAGGAACACCAATGTTAATGCCTAACATGCCGGCTTCGATGTTTTCACGAAATTCTCTTATGCTTGAAGCGCTGTCTGTGTATAGGCAGGCACCGTTTGCGAATTTTGATTGATTGGACAGGTCGATTGCTTCTGCGAGTGATGAGACACGGACAATGGATAAGACTGGGGCAAAAATCTCGTCCTGCCAGATTTTCATTTGATTTGTGACATGATCAAAGATCGTTGGTCCGACAAAATACCCTTCTCCATTTGTTTCGTTATCTTGTCTGCCATCACGAATCAGGCTTGCGCCTTCTTCAATTCCTGATTGGATATATTGAAGAGTTCGTTCTTTATGCTCTTTCCGAATGACTGGTCCGAGAAAGACATCTTCATTTATTCCGTTTCCTATGACAAGCTGGTTGGATTCATCGACCAATTGTTGAATCAAGTCGTCCGCCACGTCTTCTTCCACTGCGACAACGGCTGCTGCCATGCAGCGTTCACCTGCTGATCCAAAAGCAGCACCAATGATCTGTTTTGTTGCCGATTCTAAATCAGCATCTTTCAAGACGATGGAGTGATTTTTTGCACCGGCAAGTGCTTGTACACGTTTACCATGTGCTGTCCCTTTTTTATAGACGTATTCTGCGACTGGCTGAGAGCCGACAAACGAAATGGCTTTTACCTTTTCATGTTCAAGCAGACCGTTTACTACATCGTGAGCGCCATTGACAATGTTGAGCACACCTTTTGGAAGTCCCGCTTCTTCAAATAGTTCTGCTAACCGTGCAGCAAGGATTGGCGTCCGTTCTGAAGGCTTTAAAACAAATGTATTTCCGCAAGCGATGGCAAGCGGGAACATCCAGCATGGGACCATCATCGGAAAGTTAAACGGGGTAATGCCGCCGATGACGCCAATTGGGTAGCGGTACATGCCAGACTCTAGACCAGTCGCAATATCAGGCAGTTGTTTCCCCATCATTAAGGTTGGTGCACCAGCGGCAAATTCCACACATTCAATTCCTCGCTGCACCTCTCCTTTTGCTTCTGTTACACTTTTTCCGTTTTCCAGCGTGACGAGTTCAGCCAACTCATCCCATTTCTCAACGAGTAACTGTTGGTATTTAAATAATATACGTGCGCGCCGGGGAACAGCTGTTTTAGACCAAGTGGTGAACGCTTCTTGTGCTGCTTGGACTGCATGTTCTACATCCGTTTTTGTTGAAAGCGGTACTTCTGCGATGACTTCGCCAGTAGCTGGATTATAAACAGCTTCCGTTTGATTCGTTTCGGCGTCCACCCATTGTCCGCCAATATAATTTTTCAACGTTTGTACATCTGTTTTGGTCATGTTCCCTCTCTCCTCTTTGTTTGGATTGTGATGCAATCGTGTATTGATTTATCGTCATTGTCTCATCTAAGGGGCCTTCATCTGTATACACTCTTTGTCAAATGAAACCACAGTTTTGCTTTACGTTCTGATAAAACATGTGAAGTCTATACCTTCTAGCTCTTTTGGTTCCGAAGATCTGTACCCCTTTTAGGTCGTTTTGTCTGTGTGTCATGATCATGTTAACTAATTGATGATGTATTTTTGGTTAACTGTTGGTTAACTTTAGAAAAATCATAATATTAAAAACGCTTCCAGTCAATGATCAGTTTGTTGATCTAAAAAAACCTGATGCCAAGTGCATCAGGCTAAGACTGTTTATGTTAGTTATTTAGAAGAAATTGCGTATTGACTCGGCTCTGAATAAGCCGGGAGCATCTCCCCGTGTGCTTCAATTAATTCATTACATAGTTTAATGGTGTCATCAATTGATAATTCAGCACTTGTATGCGGGTCTAATAATGCCGCTTGGTAAATGTGTTCTTTTTTGCCGCTGATTGCAGCTTCAATCGTCATGAGCTGTGAGCTGATATTGGTCCGGTTGAGTCCAGCCAATTGTTCAGGTATCTCTCCGATATAACATGGCATGATACCGCTCCGGTCTGCAATACATGGCACTTCGACACAGGCTTTTTCCGGAAGATTGTGAATGAGTCCTCCTGTGTTCAGTACATTTCCA
The DNA here is from genome assembly GCF_056173625.1 of Bacillus sp. iso_77. Taxonomy (NCBI): domain Bacteria; kingdom Bacillati; phylum Bacillota; class Bacilli; order Caryophanales; family Bacillaceae; genus Bacillus; species Bacillus sp. iso_77. The sequence continues at coordinate 1,788,206 of NZ_CM149683.1, forward strand.
CCAAATTTAAAGGGAACGTTCGTTTCAATCGCTTCAATGATACGTGAACCATATTCTTTAGAGCGCGTATGCGTGATTTGTGTGTTTCCCACAAGGTCATGTTTCATCGTATTCCAATTGTTGATTTGTTCCTCGCAGCGTCTTGGATATTCATCGAGCGGAATGTTAAACTGTCCAATCAGTTCTGGATAACGAGATTTGATAAAATACGGATGATATTCTGCATTGTGCTCTGAGGATTCGGTGACATAGTAGCCGAATTTATCCATTAGTTCAAAACGAACCATATCTGGATGCCGCGTTTTTTGTTTTTCTTTTGCTCTTGCTTTGATTTCTGGATACAAGTCTTGACCGTCCCGTTTCACTTCTAATAACCATGCCATGTGGTTAATGCCGGCAATTTTTTCTTCAATGCCTTCATGGTCCATTTCAAGTGATTGAAATAAATCTTTCGTACACACCTGTACGCTATGGCAAAGACCAACCGTTTGAACCCGAGTATAACGCAGCATAGCGCCAGTCAGTGTGGCCATTGGATTCGTGTAATTTAATAATAAGGCGTGTGGACATACCTCTTCCATATCCTTTGCGAAGTCCAGCATCACGGGAATGGTTCGAAGTGAACGGAAAATGCCGCCGATGCCAACCGTATCTGCAATCGTTTGTCTTAATCCATATTTTTTTGGAATCTCAAAATCAATAACAGTGCTTGGCTGATAGCCTCCCACCTGGATGGCATTGATGACATATTTCGCATTCTTTAAGGCTTCTTTCCGGTTGTGATACGACTGAATGGTCACATGTGCACCGTAGTTCTCTTTTAAGTGACGTAGCATCGTTTCTGATTCTTTCAGCCGGTTATGGTCGATATCATATAACGCAAATTCAAAGCCGGCAAGTGCGGGAACGAACAGACAATCTCCTAATATATTTTTAGCAAAAACGGTACTTCCTGCTCCGATAAATGTGATTTTAGACATAGACGACACTCCTTTTTACATCAAGGTTGGATTACCCTTTAACAGAGCCTTGAGACAGCCCTGCGATAAAGTATTTTTGCAAAAGTAAAAACATCGTGACCATTGGCAGCATCGCAATAAGAGCAGCGGCGCCAACGAGCTGGAGCTGGTGTTGATTTTGACCAAAGAAATTTGATAAGGCGACTGTCAGTGTATGCATCTCTTTATCTTGCAAGAAGAAGATGGCAAATTGATAGTCGTTCCAAATATACACACAGGCAATGATTAAAACAGAAGCGGTAATCGGCTTCAGCAGCGGAAAAACGACGATGAAAAAGACTCTGAGTGTTCCCGCGCCATCAATACGAGCGGCTTCTTCAAGCTCCTTTGGAATCGTCGACCGGATAAAACCGGCATATAGAAAAATCGTCAGTGGCAAAAAAGCAGCAACATTGTTTAAAATAGCGATTTGATAAGTATTCATCATGCCAATTTGTACAACCATTTTGTATAAAGGGACAAGGGCTGTGAGCGGCGGTATGACCATAATGGCAATGAATAAGAGATACACCGCTTGATTCAGCTTTGTTCCTCTTCTTGCGAGCGGATAGGCGGCAAGTGATCCAAAGATGATGAGTAGGGCAGCCGAGCTGAACGTAATGATCACTGTATTCAAAAAGGACTGGCCAAGCTGAGCATCTGTCCATGCCATGCGAAAGTTTTCAAAATGAAGCGTTGATGGGAACAACCATTTTGAGCTAAAATCTCCTATCCCCTTTAGAGAGGTCGTGACTAAAATATAAAATGGAATCAGGTGCAGCAATGTTATCAAAAGGGCGAGTAAGGAGTACCATCTTTTCTTTCGTTTATAGGCGTTATCCATCACACCTCGGTCTCCTTTCGTTTGAAATAAATAAGCGCTGCAACACTAACGACAAGGATGATGACAGCCATAAAGACACCTTGCGTCGCTGCATAGCCTGCATCCTGCCGTTTGAAATACAAATCGTACATAAAAGTCGACATCGATTGCGAGGAATCTCCGGGTCCTCCGCCAGTGAGCGCGACAATGACATCAAACAATTTAAGTCCACCGATCACATTGAGCACAACATTGATGGTGATAGATGGCATTAAAAGTGGCAATGTGATGCGCCAAAATTGCTGAAGACCTGAAGCTCCGTCGAGTTGTGCTGCTTCATAATAATCTTTAGGAATGCTTTGGAGTCCTGCTAAATAAATGATCATGGCAATCCCGACGAATTGATACGTATTCACAAACACAATGATCCAAGTGTTTAGCTGCGGATTACCAAGTGCATTCATTGGATCAAATCCAAAAAAGGTAACAACGTCGTTTAAAGCACCACCTTGGTACGCAAAGACAAAATACCAAATATAGCCCATAGCAATCGGGCTGATCATGACGGGTAAATAGATCACCGTTCTTGTGATGGCTCTCATTTTTAAACTTTGATTTAATAAGAGTGCATATCCAAGACCAATCATATTTTGTAAGATGGTGCTCCCGATGCCGTAAAGAAGGGTATTTTTCACAACAAGCCATGTGGTTGGATCTTGCAGTAGCCGTTTGTATTGATCCAGTCCGATCCACTTATACTGTTGTGAGAAACCGTTCCAATTTGTAAAAGAGAGCTGAATCCCGTTAAAAAAGGGATAAATGATAAAGGTACTGACAACGAGAACAGCAGGCAGATACATCCACCAAAGTGAAGAATTTTGGCTATTTTTCATCTTCTGTTTTGGAAAAGAGGTAAATGTCGCCGCCTGTTTTTCTTTTGTGATGTCACTCATTGGCTTCACTCCTGTTTCAGCATGAGCCTGCTATTGTTTTTTCAGACGCTTATATTCCTCTTCCATTTTCTTCGATAGTTGTTCCGGTGTGATGGAGCCTGCTAATAATTCTTGACCGGTCGTTGCCATGACTGCCCACATGCCGCTCGGTAAGTATTTCCGATCAAAATATGGTTCAATCTTAATATCTTCATATTGCTCGTAAAATGTAGAGTAATAGTTTTTGGCTTTGACTTCTTTTAAAGCCGTTTCAGAGGAAGTGCCCTCTGCGATTTTTTTGGCGTTTTCAGGCTTTGCTAAAAAGTCAATGAATTGTTGTGCTTCTTTTAGATGCTTTGAGTCTTTCCATGCCGCAACAGTAAAGCGTTCCCCGCCAATCCAGCTTTGCTCATCTCCTTCATGAATCGCTGGTACGGGCATGGTGCCTACTTTGATCGATTGATTGAGTTCAGTCGCCTCAGGTCCTAAAGATCCTCCCACAAAGGTGAAAGCGATTTTGTTTTGTGCCATCAGCTCAGGTGCTTGAGATAGTTTCGCAGTGAGTACATCTTTGTTTAAAAGGTCTTGATCTTTCAGCTCCTTCATAAACTGTGCAAGCGGTGTATAGTGAGACCAATCAAATGATCCATTTTCAAGGTCTTTTCCGTATTGATGTTTTTGATCGGTAATGAGTAAAGGCGTTGCCAGCTCATCAAAGACTTGGGCAATATTAGAATTATCGCCTCCTGGGATCCAGAGCGGCACAACGTCTCCTTTACTTTTTTCTTTGACAGTCTGTAAAGCACTTTTCAGTTCATTCAGTGTTTTAGGAACTTTTATGCCATATTCTTTTAATAGATTGGCATTAAAGCTGAGTCCGTCTTTTGCTTGATTCAGCGGATAGGCATAGACTTTGCCATCTTTGTCTTTTAAAATTTGATCAAGTGAAGGATCGAGTTGTTTTACCCAGTCCATCTCCTTTAGATCAGCCACGTATTCGCTATATCGCAGCTTGGCCCAGCCGTGTGTATCAAATAGGTCTGGCATGTCGTTTGCGCCCATTTTGACGCGTATCATATCTTCATAGCTGTTGCCAGGGAAGTTGGCATCAATTCGGATGTTTTGATGTTCTTTTTCAAAGTCACGGATCACTTCTTCAAATGCCTTTCTCTCCCCGCTGTTGCTCATTGTAGAGAATAGAGTCAAGGTCACTTTTCCGTTTGCTTCAGACGCACCGTTATTGCCACAAGCAGACAAGATTATCGACAAAACTAGAGCTGCACACAGCATCAAATTTTTTTTATTCATCGTTTCCTCCTTTTGATCACTGAAAATTCAGACGATTATAGGTAGAATTCATGCAGTTGCGGAAACAAAAGAAGTCCATTATACTGGAATTCTATTCTTTTCAAAGAGATAAGAGAGCAATTGGGTGAACTGCATTGTTTTCAGCATGATCTGGCCATCATGCTCAGCAGCTCCCTTCCTGCTTTTTTGTCTCTTTTTTGTTTACTGAAATGCATATTCACCCCCTTTCATGGATTGGGCATGTGCTGCCTCTTTGCATGAGCTTTGTTGGCACGACGACTTTTAGGGGAAGCTTTCTTCCTTCTATCCGCTCAAGCAAAAGCTTTAGACCTACTTCCCCCATTTGTTCTGTATATACTTTAACCGTTGTGAGCGGCGGGCTTGAAAAGGAAGCGGCTTCGATATCATTAAACCCCACGATTGAGACATCTTGAGGTACACGAAGGCCGGCTTCATGTAGCGCACGCATAGCGCCTATTGCCATAGAGTCACTTCCGATAAAAAAGGCTTCTGGAAGATTTCCTTTCTGAATGGCTTTTTGCATAAGCGAGTAGCCTTCTTGCATGGAATATTCGCCTATGTGGATGTCATTCATATGAAGAGTTCCCGCTTCTTGCATTCTTTTGATAAAAGTTGTTTGTCTTTCGTCCTCAATCACAGCATTTCCTTCGAAATAATGCTCCCTCTCTTTCCCGCCAATATAGCCTAGATGTGTGTAGCCGAGAGATTGCAGATGACGAATGGCACGATCTGCCGCTCTGACAAAATCCACATGTACACAATCATACAAATCTTCATCCGCATAATGATTGATAAAAACGATATGTTCCATGCGGTTTGTCATCTTTTCAACCGTATCAGGGCTGATTCGTCCAATGACAATCAAACCGTCAATATCCTTTAGTATCGCCCCTTTATCCATGTTTCTTAGGCGAAAGGTATGGAGAGTGGACAGACCTTGTTTGGCATATTCTTTTTCAATTCCTTTTCGAATCGATGAAAAAAAAGGATCATTTAATTCTTCGTCAATGGATTGGGCGACAACGACACCGATGACTGGGGATGCGGGTGGGCTTTTTACTTCTGCTTGATCGGCTTTTCTTGCTCTGACTGGGGTATAGTTTAATTTCTTGGCTATGTCGAGGATGTTTTGTCTTGTTGCGTGTGAAACGGCAAGCGTTTGGTCGCCATTTAACACACGGGATACAGTAGAGACGGATACTTTTGCATCATGAGCAATATCTTTGAGTGTAGTCATAGGCAAACTCCTCATCATTTTTGACTAAATGTTTACTAAAGATATTTGAAGAATAACACATAAATAAAGCGCTTTCAATTATAAATTTGTGCTTTTATGAAGTTTTTGAGTATGTTTTGATAAGGAGATAGTTTGTTTAGTAAAATTGCGTAAAAAAGAGGATGGGCTTCATCCTCCTTTTTACTAAGGTGATTTCATTGTGGCTGTTTCTTTTGCGAACAATTGCTTCATTATTTCCCATGCTTTATCTAATTCTTCGTGAAGTCCAAATAAACCTGAGGTACCGATGATGTAAATTTCATTTCCTGCCTCAGCAAGCAACCGGAACGTGCTTTCATTACAAGAGCCGTCTACCTCAATTGAAAATGAGTATCCCCCCTTCTCTTTGATTTCTTTCACCGCTTTCATTTTCGGAAGCATTTCTTTGATAAAAGGCTGACCCGCAAACCCTGGATCAATTGTCATGATCGTCACCCGGTCTATTAAATGAATAAAAGCATCTAATGCTGCAACTGGTGTGGCGGGATTGAGAACAAAGCCGACCTCACACTTTCTTTCGTGGATATGCCGAATGATTCGAAAAACGTCTTTTTGCACCACTTCTGGATGTAAACAAATCATCGTTGCGCCTGCATCAATACATGCATCAATTAAAAATTCCTGAGGCTGTTCGGCCATTAGATGAACATCAATCGGAACGTCTGTCAGTTTCCGAAGTTGTTCAATAAAAAAGGGTGATAAGGTCATATTTTTTACATAATGACCATCCATGACGTCGACATGATAACGATCTGCCCTTGTGTTCAGAAGCTGAATTTGTTCACGGAAGTGCGTTAAATCCATGCACATCAATGAAGGTGAGAAAATAGCTGTCATCCTGAAATGCCTCCTTTTTAAAGATGAAATATAAATTTGATCAATCCAATCAATATTCCGATGATACCGAAGTCTGTATCGCCAAATGTTGTCCCTTCAAAGCCAAGAGTGCCTAACACAGGAAGTAAACAAGCTGGTAAAAATGAAAGGAGTATTCCATTTACAAAGGAACCGGCGACTGCACCTCTCACTCCCCCTGTTGCATTGCCATATACGCCCGCTGTTGCACCGCAGAAAAAGTGCGGCACAAGTCCAGGTACAATGACAGTTAAACCAAACAATGGAAGAAGGAAAATAGACACGATGCCACCTGCAAAACTGCATAAAAAACCGATGATCACCGCATTTGGAGCAAATGGGAAAACAGTTGGCGCATCAAGTGCCGGCTTTGCCCCTTTGACGAAACGATCGGCAATCCCTTTGAAAGCCGGCACAATTTCCCCGATTGCCATCCGTACACCTGCTAAAATAATGTACACCCCAGCAGCAAAGGTAATGGCCTGAATGAGAATGAAGACAGCAAAGTTCGTACCACCACTAATGTTTTCTATGAATGAAATTCCCGCAAACGGTGCAATCGCAAAGAAAAGCAAAGCCATCGTAATGGAGATGGCCACCGATGTATCTCTTAGAAAACCGAGTGATTTAGGCACTTGAATGGTTTCCGTTGATTTCTCTGGGCGCCCGACCCATTTGCCGATCATTCCCGCTGTAAAATAGCCGAACGTACTGAAATGACCGAGTGCCAGATCATCACTTCCAGTGACTTTTTTTGTAAACGGCTGAAGGATTGCGGGAGCAATGACCATCGCTGCACCTAATACGATTGAACCAGTGGTGATCAGCAGCGTTCCTTGCATGCCGGCTGTTGACAGAACGACTGCAAGCATAGCCGCCATATATAGCGTATGATGCCCAGTTAAAAAGACGTATTTAAAGGGTGTGAATTTTGCCAAAAGCAAATTGACCAACATGCCAAAAATCATAATGAGCGCTGTCTGTGTACCGAATTCCTTTTGGGCAATGGCCGCCATGGCATCTGTATTTGGGACAACCCCTTGAATGTGAAACGCTGCTTCAAACATCTTCCTAAAAACCCCAAGAGAATCAGATACGACTGTGGCGCCCGCTCCTAATATTAAAAAACCCATTGTTGTTTTTAAGGTGCCTGATACAGTATCGGCAGCTGACTTTTTCTGCAAAAGTAAACCAGCTAGTGCAAACAAACCGATGAGAATTGCAGGTGTGCCCAATATATCGTTCATGATCAGTTCTATCATGATGTGAATCCCCCTTTTTCCGTCGATTATATGTGTTTACGAAGGACGTCTTTAATGGCTTCCTGGTCTAACAAGTTATTTAATCCAGCGACCTTTCTTGTGCCGTCATCCAACTGATCGATAATGTCTGTTGCGCCAATATAGAGGTCTGCTTGTTCATTTTTGCTTGTACTGAGATCGGTATGGTCCACTTCAGCTGCAAGCCCTAGCTCTTCTAATGCTTTTTTTACATTCATTTCCACGATGAAGCTGCTCCCTAATCCGTTTCCGCACACAACAAGAATTTTTTTCATTCTCTTTTTCCTCCTTTATACTTGTGAAAATTGATTGATTAGTTGTTGGATAGTTGCTAATTTCTCTGCTTCAATCAATTGTCTCACCCGTTTTTCTTCACTTAACAGCATCGTCAGCTGTTTGAGTGCTCTCAGGTGGGTCATACTGTCAATGGCAGCTAATACAATGATGAGCCGAACTTGCTTTTTTCCATCCTTTGAAAAGGAAACGGGCTGATGACATGACATAAGTGACATGCTTAATTTGTTCACGCCATCCTCTGGCCTGGCATGCGGAATCGCCACTTGTGGCGCAATCACAATATAAGGGCCATTTTGATGAACAGACTGGATCATCGCTTTCACATAACTTTCCTGAATCGCTTGTTGATCAATTAAAGGCTGCGCTGCTTTTGTAATGGCCTCCTGCCATGTGTCTGCTGTTTGCTGGAGCTGAATGGTTTCTTCTGTTAATAAATCGTTTAACACTGGTTTCCACCCTTTCTGGTGTGATACATATGTGGGATGAAGCAGCTCCTTCAAGTCATGAAGCAATGCTTTTTCATTTTGAACGATGGTATGCTGCTGAATGATATTGAATAAAGCATTCACATGGTGCTCATCAAGCTTAGGTTCTGAGCCTTCTCCATATTGAAGCAATGTTTTTTTCTCATAAGCAGTGAGAATAGGATGAACGAGATGAACAGGTTTTCCCTTAAACGAAATAGGTGTCGTTGACACAACAAAGTCGGCATCAATGGATGTTAATTCTTCATATGAACGTTTTGATAACAGTCCGCGTATGTCGATGTAACCGATTAATTCAAGAAGCTGCGTTTTCAGCATGTGACTTGTGCCAATTCCTTCTCCACAAACAATGTAAACAGAACGTTTCGCAATCGACGAAATCCCTTCTCTTCTCATCCAGCCGCCAAAATGCATCGCCACATAGGCAATTTCATGATCGCTCATCTTTGAACAGGTCGCCTTCTCTAAATGGCAAGCAACCTTTTGCGTGATGTCAAACACCTCTGGCTGTGCATGTTTCATGGAATCTGTTAATTCATTGATGATATCAATGTGATAGATGAGTCTATAATAGGCCGGAATTAAATGCATGGTTAAGTTTTGTTCCAAGACTTCTACTTCCTGGAAGGAAATACACGCATAACGCTGAAAGTCAATGATCATTTGTCTCGCAATGGTTCGAATGAGATGTTCTTCTGGTTTTTGACTTGTTGGAAGTTTTTGTTTTTTGGCACTGAGCCATAGCGTACTAAGAAAATAGATTTCATCATCATGAACCAAAAGACTGGTTTCTTTTTGAATTTGCGTCATGAAACGAATAGCAGCCAAGCATTCATCTGTTTCCTGCAATGTCCGTTTTTCTTCTGTTGAAATGTGTACAGCACGTCCAAGCTTCATCCGTTTAAAGTAGAAAAAGAGATCCATAGACAGCTGATCCAGCATGTCATCTGCAAACTCAAGCTTCAGATCTTGTTCGGACTGTTGAAGGAGAGCATGTATTCTCTTATATGAGATAGGACCCTTTAACCAAACCGATGGAAATGTTTTTTCATTTTTTATCATGTTGCGAATGAAATGAATATAAGGTTTCAGCGCCAACCGAATTGTTCTTTCTTCTCCTGAAATTAAATAGCCACTGGCCGCCTGATAATGAAGTGTAAGCTGCTGTTTTGAAAGTGCTTCTTTTAGTTGTTTCATATCTTCAAGCAGTGTATTGCGGCTTACCTTCGTCATCTCTATAAAATCATCAATTTTTAGATGCTTCTCACTGCATGCAATGGATAGGAGCAAGATGGCACGTCTTTCTTTTACACATGGTTCATAGTCATGACCGACAAGAACAGTGTCAGCTTTTTCGAAAATGACTTCTTTCTCGTGTGGATTTAAATAGTAGCCTCGTTGATCTTTTCGCTGGACGCCACTAAGCTGATGGGTTTCCAGCCAACTATTCATTCGTTTGATTTCAGCGTAGACCGTTCGAGTAGAGACATTCAGTCGATTCTGTAAATCTTCAATTGATAGATAAGTGGTCGTGTGAAGCAGCATCGATAATAAAGTCGTGCCCCTCTTGGTTAAGTGCAGTTGGAATCCCTCCCTTCTTCCCTTTGGTTATAAGTCTAATCAACTCGCATGTGTCAAAGAAGTCCAAATGTTTGCAGTAAATGTTGTGCAGCTTTTGGGTGCTTCTTTTGCCTTAAGAAATAGCACACTCAAGCGAGTGTGCTTTGAGATTTGTATAAAAAGAACCCTTTTTCTGCTTTTAATTGCCTTGCTATGTGATCAGCTTCCGAATGCCCCATTGAGCAATTTCAACCGCCTCTTGACTCAACAGATTGTCGATAGCTGCTCTCTGGCATTTTTCAATTCAGTTAAGTTAGCAGCTGAAAACTTTCTACCTGCTTTTGCGACTTCTTCAGGTGGATCAGTTTGGATCACCGCTAAGTCATCAGTAAGCAAAATCTCTTGTGTGATTTCCACAAAATCTTGCAGTGCTGACCTAACCTTGTTAGGATCAGTCTCCAAGTCTTCATCGTCGTAAGAATCCCATTTATACAAAACGGAATTCAGTGCATCTTGTGCCGCCCAAAACTCACGACGCATGCGGCCTTTGTCGTACCTGTTCTTCACTTCTCCTTTTGATAAAAAGAAGTTTTTGAGCAAAGAAAAAAGCCCCTTCTCATCAGAAGCTGGCTTGTGATCCTCTTGTTTTCCTATGTCTGCTGTTCCGGCCATTGAATATCCAGTGATCTCACCCTTTTGAATCTGTTCCCAAATTTCATCAGAGGCTTTTGTCACAAGTACCCAAGATCCTTTTTGAATCAGCTCCCCGCCCATTTCAAAGTCAGACGGAGCAATGTACGATTCAACGACTTCCCCGACACCGCCTTGGAAATCATGCTGCTTGTCGATCTCACGTGCATCCTTCAGGAACCCATGAGCGGCTTTTTCAATTTCTTCTGGTGTCATATAGTCTCCATGTGCATCTGCTACGTTTGGTTCATAAACAATACCATACACAAGACGCTGCGCATCATCAGCTTTTGCAATGACCTTGATCTCTTTTTGAAAGTCATTTTCTTTTTCTGACTTAACGAAAAAAAACTGCTTTTGGTTAGCAGCTTTGTCTACGTATGAAACGTGTGTGATTTTTGCGTTTATCAATTCGCGTGGCATTTCATTCACCTCCTTTCAAAAGAAAAAACTGTCTTTCAATCAGACAGTTCCTTCACCACTATTATAATACTCTCCACTGATTTCTTTTAGGGACTTAATTAATTTAAATACTATTGATAAATACCTAATAGCATCATCAGAATCAAGAGATACTGCATCTGGGTTTTTAACAAGATCATTCCTTAAATGCCAAGACCCGAGAATGCTATTTGCCATCGGAGTTGATATATAGTTATTAAGAAGAAGATATTTGACTATCTGCGGTATATCATCCATTGTCTCCTTGTTTAACCTAACTAGTGCATATCTTAGTTCCTTCTCGAGTTCTAACCAAGCTGAATAAGCAGCTTGCTCAGGCGATTTTTTTGCCAAATCCTCATAAATTTTATATTCGATTTCATGTTCATCAGTTTCAGCTTCGGTATCATGTTCATTCATGTTATATAGATTTTCTTCATTATTTTGACTGGTTTTGATTTCTTTACTTACTTGTTCAAGATTAATTAAATCTTCCTTAAACTCAACTTGTACAATATCTTTATATTTAAAGCTCAACAAGCCACCAACTTTATTAAGAATACCGCTTAATGGCTCTTTAAAAATAATAATCACTATAACCCAAACTAAAGGCCAAACCATAGAATCTATAATCTTAGAAAAGAATTCCAACCAATTCATAAATTCCCCTCACTCCCAAAGTAATGCAGAATTCACACTATTAAAACCCCATATTTATAAGTGTTTATCTCTTCTCAAAAAACATTTCTAATAATTTATACTAATCCCGTATTATTCAATTTTGCCCTCCGTGGATTTATCATTGCTTATATTTAAAGCTAGGTTTGCCAAAGTTTCTTGTCTTTTGTGTTCATCACTTATTTGAGAGATTAGAAAGTTGCTGAAATAAAAATGATGTGTATTAACAATTCTATTATGAAACTGAGTTAAAGATTTAATCGAATTGGTGTGCATTTTCAAGTAAATAGCTCCAATAAAATTAGAGAGTATTCCTGCAAGTGTACCGGTTGCAGCTACTATTATTTTGTTTTGTGAATCACCTAATATATTACTTGATATTAAATACATTGTTATTCCTAAAAATATAAAACCTAAAACAATACAACAAATCCCAACCCAAAACACAAAAGAGTTTTGCCTTAGATTAAGATCATAATATCTTTTCAATTGTAAATCATGTTGTTTGAATAGGATCTCACTCCTATTTATCGTGGGATCATCACTCTGTAACAAGTCAATTTCCATATCAATATCATGCATCATTGTGATGAATCGTTGATTTGGTATTATATATGGTATTACAATCAGGGCGATACCTGCTAAAGAACAAATTAAGATCATCACATTACTAGCTTCCGTTCTAATAAATGAGAAAAAAACTAAACTAAAAACTATATAGCATAATCCACCTAAAAGAAACACAGCTTTCTTAAATTTTTCCCTAAGTTTTAATGAGGTCTTTTCTCTCTCAAGGCGGTTAATATCGGGTTTTGTATCATTACTCATTGTGTCTCCAGAATTTATTGGATTATCCATTTTAATAACCTCTTTATTTTTAATATAAAATAAAGATATCACAAAAACGAATGATTATATAATAAATTTTAGCATTACATACATTAATTTCATGTTAAATAATTCTCTCTTCTAATCTCTTCTTTTTCCTCAGCTGACAATCCTAGAATAACAGGATCAACCACAGGACCAACCGCACAATGACAATTTACTCGCTCTTTTGGCGTAAGCTGTGTATCTCTCGGAAACATGCACCGCTCTCCGCTGCCTGGTATCTCAAATTCTTCATCGAGAGGAATGATTGTTCCATCCAGCTGCACATGACTTTCTCTGGACTGATTCTTTTTCCCGCCGCTGTGTTTCCATTGTTTCGCCGTCACAGCTGGAGGTTGGACATAGGATTCATGTTGAGCGACGGAAGAAGCGGTCAACACTTCAGTTATGGCTGTTACACGCGCGCTTGCGGCTGTCCTTCAGCTCCAGTTCAATCTCTTGGATAGAGCGGCCTTCTTTTATACCCTCTTTCAACGTTTGCTCAATGGCTGTATGAGTATTCAGTTTCATCAGCTGCGCCAACTCCTGCGACCATGATTCAATCCACTGTTCAGTTTTCTCAGAAAGTACCTTGAATGGAATATCCGCATCGATGGAATGCATGATTTTCTCGGCCAGCTGCGTGACGGTCAGCGTCAAGAAAATGGGCGTTTCTTTTCCAAACAGCTCCGCAAATTCATCAGCTGCAAACAAGTCATTTTGAAAGAACGCCAGAATTGATTCTAACGTTTCCGAATCGTCCTTGGATAAAACCATTCAGAGCATTTAAAAACGTCCTGCGTTGCAATTTGAGAAGTTTTGCGGTGGTTTTCTCGTACTCTTCCACCAAAGAGGGTATATCCTTAAGTTCCGGAAAATCAGCTACAGCTGCTTCTAGTTCCTCGACCTCATCCGACTCCGCTTTTCGCACAAAGGTATTGATGTTTTTTATCAACTGATCAATCTTTCTCATTTGCGGATCTCCTCTAGTTCATCCCTAAGGTCTTTGAGGATCGATACCAATTCATTCTGAGAACCTGCTGACTTCTGAAAAACCGTATCAAGCAAGCTAGTTGATGCCTTTGGCTTAGTCTCAATCGGTCTGTGGTATTGTTCTTCAGGCCATTCTTCTAACGTTTTCCCAAGAATACGGCCAGCCAGATCACGAAGGTCATTTGGTGAAACCGCTCCTGCTTGAATAAACGGTGTAAGAACCTTAGCAATTTCGAGCGGATCACGAAAGTCGGACCATTTAATATGAGTCGCACATGCCAGAGATCGAGATCAGGAAGAAAGAGTGTGTTGAACTTGCCAGTGAAGATCATTCTTTCCGGCTGAAATACCTGCTCTTCCGTTGTCTTTCGAGCGGTATCTGCTGTAGCCTTGTTATAATCCTTTGATTCGCCTGTGTAGATCGGCGGCAGACGGAAAGAAGAACGTATCTTGTTTCTCGTCTTCTCGTCGTATTCAAGAAACAGCGCATCCTCCTGAAGAATCTCGGCCAGTGATTTTATTTCAACTTTCACAGGTGCAGGGTCTTCGTCATTGCTTACTTTGTCCTTTTTCTTTTTAGGAATCCCTTCGACTTCAAGCAAAAGAAACTTATGTGCATTGTCTGAACCTTCAATGCCGTTCATGTACTCTTGCAGCTGCTGATAGGAAGACTCGGACAGCATTCCATTTTCCACTGTAATAACTGCCGGCACATGCCGACCTTGTTTAAAGTACAGATAGTTCAGTTCTTCTGCCTTGCGTGCTCCGTACATATTGACGATGTTACCAATCCAGCGAGGAACACCATATGTACCGCTGCCGCTCTGCTTGAAGTCCAATAACACCAAAAACCTTGAAAGGTATTAAGCCATTCAAGGTTTTTTTGTATAATCTCATTAAAAATGAACTAATTTGAATTCATTTTTGAAAGGAAATCTTGAAGAACTAATTTTACTGGTGAATTCGCAGTAGTAGCCAACACATTATTTACACGTTCTAAAATTTGAGGATGCTCCAATATCAATTTTTTGCCTTCCTCAATTGGAAAACTTCTCAATGTATCAATACAGATCTCAAATAGTTCTTTATCATTAGTATTCAACAAATCCATTAAAATTTTCAACTCATATTCATTGCACTCATTATCCAGACAATACGCAATTTTCCGCTGCCACTCTATTGGCTTATTGCGCACCTGATTTGATAATTCTTCCCAATCGTTCAGGCTAAAATCCGAGAGAATCTCACTAGCAATCAAACACCCGTCGTCATACCACGAATCTACCGTTGTATCAGCAGATAAAAGATTATCTAATTCCTTAAACACATTTAATACCTCCATTTAAATTAAAATCCTGATGGGCGTAAAGCATTTTCTGTACCTGTCGGATACCCGCTAGTTACATCTTTCCCCACTTTAATCACATCAATTTCTACACCATCAATACGTGCTCTATGCCAAGTTGCTCTATCTCTTAATCTTGATGAAATAGCTGCTGTATCTCCAACATCGGTAATACTTTTGAGAATTTTCTCATCCTTCCAAGAATCAGGAAAGAGCGTGCTTTTTTTAATCTTAGAGATATTTCCATCAGAAAACTGTTTTGTAAATACAACATTTTTTGTACCATCCGCATTTGTTGATAATACTTCAACTGCAAATTTTTCATTATCATTATTAATTCTAGGCGAATGTCCACCTATTAACTGATTTTTGGGGACTTTCCGTTGTCCTTCTAGAATCTTAGCTTCAATTTCTGGACTAATTACAGTTCTTCTAGCAGAATGTCCACCTGCACCCTGAATTCCCACCTTTCCATGAAACCCTTTCGCCCCAAACGGCAAAAGCATTCCCAAAGCCGCATTCATACTCGCTTCCTGCTGTTCTTTCGATACTTTATTTCCAAACATATCTCGACCCGTAATCGCTTCGCTGAAGCCGTTTGTTGCGGTGAGGCCATATAAGCCTTTTTGTGATGTTTTCAACGCATCAAAAGATTTTTGTGATGTCTTGTAAATGTCGACTGCTCTGACTGCGGCGGACGTGGCTTGAGTCGTTTTATAGACGGCTTTTCCGCCTTTGAAAATGCGTCCTGCCCAACCGACGATTGGGATATATCCTGCTGCTGCCATGCCGCCTGCGGCGACTCGCTGGCCTGCGGTAAGTTCTTCACCTGTGATCGGATCGACACCTGTTGCGGCACGTTTTGCATCGTTCACGCCTGTCAGTTCATTGACGATATTTCCTCCGTAATCAAGAGCTTTTTCATACCACGGACGGTTGGCGAGCGCTTCTTGTTCCTTTGCGATCTTGCGGGCTTCTTCTTGATCTTTTTTGATTTTTAGATATTCAGAAGTTTGCTTCTCAATATCGCTTTTTGCCTTGTAGATTTCGCTATTTTGATACGCTTTCTTGTCAAAATTCATAGGCAAAATGGATTTTCCGTCATTTGTCGCATTCATCATTTCTGCGTACAATGCCATTGTAGCCTTCTCCTCAGTCTCTGACAAAGCATATTCATCTTTTAGATTTTGATCAAGTTCTATTAAATCTTTAACCGTTTTCTTCCGTTCATCTTCCGCATCTGCAATCTTTTCGTCAAAGGTTTTACTATCAAATACCTCCAGAGAAATGAGGTCATCAATATCTTGAAAAATCGTTTTGAGTGCCTTTTTTTGATCCTTCACGATGCTTTTGGCATTCTTGATTCCCATATGTACAGCGTTGTCTAAAAAGTGTTCTTCTACAAAGGTGTCGCCGCCAAAATTTGTATCATCAAGTGTCCCAGAAACACCTTCATGAAAGGCTTTTTGTTTATCAATGAAGCTAATAAACATGTCCACATTTCCGGCGAGTTCTTTGTAGAAGCTTTTAATGTTATCGGCACCTTTTCCAGTGAAGTCGTCACCGAGGTTTGCCACGCCTTGTAGTGCCTTTTTTAAATCAACCATTTGTTCGCGGAGTTCCTGATAGTGTTTTGCCCTTGTATCCATGGCACTGGTTAGTGCTTTTGCATCAAGTATCTTCCCCAGAAGAAGTCACCCCCTCCTATTCATTGACAAGGTCAATTTTACCAACACGAAATTTGTCATTAAATAGGAATAAAGATACAAAAACAGTACTTAATATGTAAATGATCAGAAGCATATCCTCGCTATTTTATTTTTCAAAGAAAAGCACCCCCTTAACATTGTGCTCTCTTAAGACTTAGACTTAAGCAATTGTAGCTCTTGGTCCATAATATCTGCTGCTTCGTTAATAAATTGAATGATCAAGTCTAAATCTTCTCGTTTGTATTCGTTTGTGAGCTGTTTAGTTGATGCCGATAAAGATTGAAAGAGTTCCTTCACTTGTGATTTCCCAGCCGTTAATGGAACAATGATGACCCTTCGCTTGTCTTTTGGGTCCTTCTCCCTTTTGACGTAACCTGCTTTTTCTAACCGGTCAATGAGAGCGGTGACCGCACCTGAGCTGAGACCGGTTTTTTCACTTAATTCACCTGCTGTGAGTGGTCCAAGTTCGTTTAACAAATCTGCTGATTTGAGATCTGTTGGGAAAAGGCCGAGCGATTGAGCGGCTGCTTGGTGAAATAGGACTGTTCGTGTAGCAAGGCGTCTCATCGTATGAATGATCTGATCCGCTCGATCTTCTGCCTCGTTCTTTGTTGACAACTTGTTCTCCTCCCTTTAAAATCAATTTATCTTGATCATCAAGATAAATGTTCTCTTACTTTATAATTAACTTGATCATAGCAAAAAAGTGAAGAGAACGTAAGCAGGAGGTAAATGAAATGAATAACGTGGATCATAAAGGCAAGGCATCCACTCGCTTTGTTGTCATCGGTTTGCTGTTAGGGATTTTTATGGCAGCGATGGACAACACCATTGTCGCAACAGCAATGGGAAGCATCGTCGCCGATTTGGGCAGTTTTGATAAATTTGCTTGGGTGACTGCTTCTTATATGGTGGCAGTGATGGCCGGTATGCCGATTTATGGAAAGCTTTCAGATATGTATGGTCGAAAGCGTTTTTTTCTGTTTGGACTTATTTTCTTTTTAATTGGATCTGCGCTGTGCGGCATCGCACAAACGATGGATCAGCTTATTATTTACCGTGCGATTCAAGGACTTGGAGGCGGTGCTCTTCTTCCGATCGCTTTCACGATTATCTTTGATATCTTCCCGCCAGAAAAGCGCGGGAAAATGTCCGGTATGTTTGGTGCAGTTTTTGGTCTATCCAGTGTATTAGGACCGCTGTTAGGAGCAATTATTACGGATTCGATCGGCTGGCATTGGGTGTTTTATATTAACGTACCAATCGGTATTGTCAGTGTGTTCTTGATCGCCAAATTTTATCAAGAATCGCTCGAGCATCGCAAGCAGAAAATTGACTGGTCAGGTGCCATTACACTTATCGTTGCGGTTGTCAGTTTAATGTTCGCCCTTGAGCTTGGCGGTAAATCGTATGCGTGGGATTCTGTTCAAATCTTGACACTATTTGCTGTGTTTGTTGTCTTTGGCACCATCTTCTTCATTGTTGAACGGAAGGCAGAAGAACCGATTATTTCATTTTGGATGTTTAAAAATCGTTTGTTTGCGACATCTCAAATTTTGGCGTTTTTATATGGCGGGACGTTTATTATTCTAGCTGTCTTTATTCCTATCTTCGTCCAGGCAGTGTACGGTGAATCTGCAACAAGTGCCGGGTTCATTTTAACACCGATGATGATTGGTTCCGTGATTGGCAGTATGATTGGCGGAACGATGCAGACGAAAGTACCTTTTAGACGATTAATGACCATCTCTGTGATTTCATTTTTTGCTGGGATGCTGCTGCTTGCCAATATGTCGCCTGATACAGCAAGATTGTGGCTTACGCTCTTTATGATGATTTCAGGTTTTGGCGTTGGATTTAGCTTCTCCCTTCTGCCATCTGCTTCAATGAATGATCTCTCTCCGCGCTACCGCGGCAGTGCTAATTCTACCAATTCGTTCATGAGATCACTTGGGATGACTTTAGGCGTGACGATTTTTGGAACGATTCAAACCAATGTCCTGACAAATCGTTTAGCAGATGCTTTTAGCGGAATGAAAGGAGCTTCTTCTCAAGTTGGTGATCCACAAGCCATTTTCCAAGAGGGGGCACGCTCACAAATTCCGCCTGATATTTTAAATAAAGTGATTGATGCGATGTCACAAAGTATTACGTATGTATTTATGATTGCTTTATTCCCGATTGCACTTGCGGCGATTACGGTCGTTTTTATGGGAAATGCACGAGTACGTACATCAAATGAAATGAAAGAAAACGAATAATGTGAAAAAAGCAGAGCGATGCGGCTCTGCTTTTTTTCATCTTATTGATATAAAAGTTGGGCTTTTCCTTCGCTGCCAACGATCTTTATTTTAGATGTGACCATGTCTTTGGCTGCTTGTTTTGCTTTTTGTAAATACATACGCGGATCTAAGCTTTCAGGTTCGTTTGAGAAATGATCACGAATCGCTTCAGAGTATGCATTTTTCAGTTCAGTGGACACATTGACCTTTGCCATACCGAGTGCGACACATCTTTTGACATCCTCATCTGGTACAGCTGAACCACCATGAAGGACAAGCGGCACATCGACAAGCGCTGCAATTTGTTCAATGCGGTCAAAGTCGATATCCGGCACCCCTTTATAGATGCCGTGGGCCGTGCCGATCGCAGGTGCTAAAGTAGGTACACCAGTTTCTTCTACAAATTGACGGCATTCTGATGGAATGGCTTTTTGAGCATCTTTTTCATCCACGACAATATCATCTTCTACCCCGCCTACCTTGCCTAACTCGGCTTCTACATTCACACCTACTTTTAAGGCAAGGTCCACCACTTCTTTTGTGCGGCGTACATTTTCTTCATATGAATGCATGGAAGCATCGATCATCACGGATGTATATCCCGCTCGTATACAAGTAAGAATCACATCAAAATCAGTGCAATGATCGAGATGAAGGCCGATTGGTATTTGGTATTGATCAGCTGCCGCCTTTACTGTATCTGCAATGGCTTTTGCGCCAAGCGATTGGACCGTGCCAACCGTTGTTTGCAAAATGACAGGTGATTTTAATTCAGCTGCCGTTTCGAGTACCCAGTAAATACTATCAAAGGAATGTACATTGAATGCGACAATTCCGTATTTTTCTTTTTTTGCTGCTTCAAGCATAGGTGTTGTGGAAAGTAAAGGCATGGTCAAACATCCTCTCTCGTCAAAATATCTGTTTTTAATACAGCGAGCATTTCTTCATTTGTTCTTGTTTCGAGCAGTTTTTGCCGTTTCGTTTCATCCATTAATCCGCGTGAAAGAGCAGAAAGTGCTTGTAAGTGAGTGGTTCCTGCTTCACTGTTTGGAATGAGTAAGGATAAGAAGAAAAAGCAAGGCTTCCCATCAAAAGCGTCCCATTCGATTCCGGTTTCTGTACGAACGATGACGAGTGCCGGTTTTGTGATGGTGTCTGACTGTGTATGCGGAATGGCAAATCCATCTTGAAAGCCGGTTGTACTAAGAGCTTCTCTTTCAGCTAGTCCTTTTTTGACAGCCTCAGGAGATGTACAAATCCCTGCTTTAGAGGCAATGTCAGCTATGGCTGCGAAAACGCCAGCCTGTGAAGAAGCTGTTTCATGTAGATTCATATAAATATGTTCCATCATTTCTCTTCCTCCCTATTAAACTGCGGGTTTGTCTATTTTCTTGCGGTAAAGTCCGTATAGAATCGCACCTACAAGTGATCCGATGAGTATGGATAGTACCCACTGGAATGCGCCTGTGACGACTGGAAGGACAAGGAATCCGCCATGCGGAGCTGGAACCTGTACGCCAAACAGATACGTCAATATAGCAGAGATGGCGGAACCAAACATGATAATTGGCAGGACAACGACTGGGTTTTTTGCTGCAAATGGAATGGCTCCTTCGGTAATATGAGTCGCTCCGAGAATATAGTTGATCATCCCAGCATTTCGTTCTTGTGGTGTAAAATGTTTTCGGAAAATCGTTGTGGCAATCGCAATGATAAGCGGCGGTGTGATACATGCTGCTGACACCCCTGCCATGAAGTAAAGGTTACCTTCTGCGAGTAAAGCCGTTCCTGTGACATAGGCTGCTTTGTTAAAAGGTCCTCCCATATCAAATCCACACATGGCTCCAACAATTAAACCTAAAAGCAATGGATTTGTGGATTGAACTGATGAGAGAAAATCCATTAATGAATTATTTAGCCCTGTGATTGGAACTAATAGCGGGGTCATGACAGCCCCAATTAAGAAAATACCAATGACAGGATAGATGAAAATTGATTTTAATCCGTCAAGTGATGCTGGTAATTTTTGAAGCAGGAATTGAAGAAGTACGATGATATACCCTGCTGCAAAACCTGCGATAATACCACCTAAGAATCCAGCGCCTCCATCGTTTGCAAGCAAGCCACCGATAAATCCGACAACCATCCCTGGGCGTTTGGCGATTGAATCAGCGATAAATGCTGCTAAAATAGGCACCATTAAGCTAAAGCCGAGTCCGCCAATGTTTTTCAAGTAGGCAGCAAACGGATGATACGTTTCATGCTGAGGATCAGCTGAGTAAATACCGAATAGAAAAGATAAAGCAATTAAGACCCCGCCTCCAACAACAAATGGAAGCATATGTGATACACCGTTCATTAAATGTTTGTAGATGGTGTGTATCCACTTATTCGCTGTCTTTTGTTGAGCTGATGAAGGCGCAGATGTTTTTTCTGTTCCAGAAGCTCTTCCTTTCACTTGATGAACGGGGGCTTCTCCATTGATAATGCCTTGAATCAGTTCGTTTGGTGTGCGGATACCCTTCGCTACAGGCACTTCAATGAGTGGTTTGCCGTGAAAACGATCTGTATTCACATCTTTGTCAGCAGCGACAATGACCCCATCGGCCTCCAAAATGTCTTGATCCGTTAAAGCGTTTTCAATTCCTACTTGACCATGCGTTTCAACTTTGATGTCGACCCCTAATTGCTCAGCTGCGATTTTTAATGCCTCAGCTGCCATAAATGTGTGCGCAATGCCTGTTGGACAGCCAGTGGCAGCGACAATTTTCTTGCGGCTCATGTGAACTCCCCCTTATATGTTCTGAATGTGTATTTGCTCAATTAATGAATCAATGTCATGTAAATCACTTAACCCTTTTGAAAAGGCGGTAGATGCCCCTGTTGCAATGCCGTAGCGTAAGCATTCTTCATGAGGTTGTCCTTCCAGCTGTTTACTTAGGAATGCAGCGAGCATGGCATCACCAGAACAAGCCGTGTTTACGACCGTTCCTATTGGTGCATTTCCTTTTAATACGGCTTCGTTTGTAAGGAATAGTGCACCTTCTCCTCCTCGGGAAATGAGTACTTGCTCTGCACCCATCTCGATCAGCTTTCGTCCTGATTCAACGAGTTCTGTTTCTGATAAACGGTGGGTTTTCCCAAAAAATGCGGCAATCTCTTCTTCATTTGGTTTTAGTAAATATGGTTTGTATTGAAGTGTTTCTAAAACCGCTTTAGAGCTTGTGTCTAAAATAAATTTCACGTTGTTTTGATGACAAATAGCGGCTATCTCTGAGAAAATGCTAGCAGGAACGCCTTTAGGCAGACTGCCTGACATAATGAAGATGCTGCCTTTTGGAATGGTCGAGATTTTTTCGCGAAACGCATCAAGCGCTTTTGCCTCAATAGCAGGTCCTTGATTCACAAGTTTGTATTCTTCCGTTGTGTTAATAAATACATTAATGCGTGTAATCCCATCCACTGGGATAAAATCGGTTTGAATGGAGAGATCGTTTAACGATTGTTCAATATATGAACCTGAAAACCCAGCAATAAATCCTAATGCAGTGCTGGTGAAGCCATATTTCTTTAGCATAATGGACACATTAACACCTTTTCCATTCGGCTGATAATCCTCATCTTCCGTGCGGTTGACTGTATCTGCCCGCATTTCTTTTAATGCAATATATAGGTCAATAGCAGGATTTAAGGTGCAGGTATAAATCAATTGGTTTCACCTTCTTTCTTTTCTCTAAAGAAAGTATCTCATACGATTCAGTGAAAATGTTTTCAGATTGTGTAAAGGTTTTCACGGTAAAAAGCCCCCCATCATAAAGTGTGGAAGGCTTTTTGATTATTTATTTCATCCGAATCACATAGGCGTCTAGTAAAATGCGGGCAATGACATGAAGCGACAGGCGGGACCTGACTTCATAATCTGGGAAGAATGATTGTTCCCCTTTATATCCGACGAGTGTCATATCTGATATTTTACTTAATGTAGAATCAATTCTAGTTGTGACTGTAATGGTCGTGACCTGCTTCATACTGAGGTTTTGGCAGGCTTCTACTAGTTCCGACGTTTCTCCATTTAATGAAACAAAGATGGCAAGTTCGTTTTTATCAATGTCACGCGATTTGAGCCGAATGATATTCGGGTCGTCATGTACCTCGCATGTTTTTCCGATGAGCTGCAATTTGATGGTCATCTCTTTGGCGATCATCTCTGAAAAGCCTCTGCCAAAAATATAAATTTTGTCCGCATCGTGGATTTTTTGAACTGCATCCTCAATTTGCCCAATACTTTGCAGTTGAATCGTCTTTAAGACCTCTTCTTCATTTTTTCGAATGGCTAGTTTGATGTCTTCGTCAATATTTTTTAGTTGATCACTATCATCTGTCATTTTCTTTTCTTGTTTCAATCGATATTTAAAGGATGTATAGCCGTTGTATCCAATTTTCTTCATCAGTCTGACAATGGTCGCCGTCGACACGTTGGCTCTTTCACTTAATGTGACGATGGATAAGGTGGAGATATCCTCTAAATGCTGGTGAATATAATGCAGTAAATAACGTTCTGTTTCACTTAACGTTTGGTACACATCACTTGGTATATTAAATAATGGTTCATTCAATGCGATTCCCCCTTACTCATTTCATACTATAATTAAATGCCCTATGAAAACAAGGTGATTCTTTTATCCTGTATTTTTTATTAGAAAGCTGGATGAGTGAAATTTTGTTTTTAACATAAGCTAACAAAAAGAACGGTTTGTGTGAAAGGAGTTGATCACTGTGCTTCAATTCTTGTTTTTTCTGATCCTTTTATATGTGGTGTATGTATTTTTGACCGCATTTGTCTTGTTTTATTTACCGTTTCAAAAAACTTGTAAAGAACATTGCATCTATAAAGCTTCTTCCATCTCAGGAGACGACCAAGGCATAAATCAAGTCATGCTGCTTGATGACGGATTTGAATCGGGTCAAGTGAGAGTTCAAATGATTCGAGAGGCTAAAAAGAACATTCGTTTGAGTTATTATTCCATTCAAAAAGGAAAAACCGCCGAATGGGTGCTTGGTGCTTTAATTGAAGCGGCTGATCGAGGAGTAAAAGTTCAGCTGTTGTTAGATGGCATTTGCCATAGCCTGCGTGGACCGCTGAAGCATTTGCGTTATGCTGTGGCGAATCATCCGAATATGGCCATTCGTTTTTATGAGCCTTTTCGTTTGTTCAAGCCATGGACGTGGCATAACCGCCTTCACGATAAGCTTCTTTTGGCAGATGGCAGGGTCGCTGTCATGGGCGGCAGAAATATTGGTGATAAATACTTTGCAGATCAGCCGCCGAAAGACTTTGCGTATGACCGAGATGTGCTGCTGTACAACGCCAAAAAAGGAAAAGTATTAGATGAAATGGAACAGTATTTCGTTTATTTGTGGAATCATGATTTTACGAAAAGAACGAAAGATGTATTTTCCAAGGCAAAAGCGAAAAAAGGAAAAAAGCTAAGAAAACAGCTGCTTCGATCTTATCAGGAAGCCATTCGTACAAAAGAACCCTTTGTCACGTCCACATATGATTGGGCAAAAGACGCCATTCGTGCAAAACAGATTGCATTTTTCACAAATCCAGTGGAACGCTTAAATAAACGTCCGCTCGTCTTGAAAAAGTTAAACGATCTCGCACAGCGGTCAAAGCGTTCGGTTCTTATCCAGACGCCTTATGTCATACCGACACGGCCAATGAAAGACGGACTCACGCCATTACCAAGTGATATTCAAACGACGATCGTGACGAATTCTCTTACAGCGACACCAAACCCTTTAGCATTTGCAGGATATTTAAGCACGAAAAAGGAACTCATGAAAACAGGTGTTCATTTGTATGAATATCAAGGTCCGTATTCAATTCACGCCAAATCAATGGTCATTGATGACAACTTAAGTATTATTGGAACATATAATCTAGATGCAAGATCCAGCTTTTTAAATACTGAATCGATTTTGGTGATTGATAGTGCACCATTTGCGTTATCTCTTACGGAAGCAATCGAACGAAAAATCGCTTATAGTGTTCTCGTAGCGAAAGATCGAACAGAATATAAAGCAAGCGACTATGGACAGAAAAAAAAGCCTTTCATGAAAAGGCTCCTTTTAACTGGTTTATCTACCATAACGGTTTTATGGCGGCGGTTGATTTAAATAAAAGGGCAGCTACTTTTGTGGCAGCCCTTTTTCTCTTGACTGCTCCTCTTCTACTGGTTCAAGCTTGGTTAACTTAAATACGAGGATTCCTGCCACAATGACAAGTACACCTAATAATTTTGTAAAAGAAAATGTTACTTTTTCTAACCCAAGCCAGCCAAGCGAATCAAATAGAAGCGCACAACCTAGCTGGGAGGTGAGAACAATCGAGATTCCATAAGTGGGACCGAGACGTTTGATGCTCTGAACAAGACAGATGACAACGCCTACCCCGATGGCTCCGCTTATCCAGTACCAGGCTTCCATATGCCTTAATTGAAACATGCCGGTTCCTTCTAACAAAAGACCCATCAAAAGTGAAGCGATAAAGCCCATTCCTAGAACTAGCGTCGTTGTTGACCAAGAGCCTGTATGCTCATTGACTTTACTATTAAAAATGGTTTGTAAGCTGACAAGTGCCCCAGCAGTGACAGCTAATATTATTCCTATGATCATATAAAAGTCCCTTCGTTTCTTCTATTCATAAATGTTGTGTTCTGCTATTTCTAAAAGCCCTTGTTGATCACAAATCGTAATCTTTCCTCTTCGCCTTTCAATCAGCCCTTTTTCTTGGAACTGCTGAATGACCCGATTAATATGGCGGTAGCTTGTTCCAATTAAGCTCGCTGCATCCGTGAGGCGAAGCGTGCGTGCGTGCGCGTCATCATCACCTGTTAAAACAGACAATAAATAGCTTGCAAGCCTGACCTCTACAGGGTATAAAA
Source organism: Bacillus sp. iso_77 (assembly GCF_056173625.1). Taxonomy (NCBI): domain Bacteria; kingdom Bacillati; phylum Bacillota; class Bacilli; order Caryophanales; family Bacillaceae; genus Bacillus; species Bacillus sp. iso_77. Next base: position 1,813,999 of record NZ_CM149683.1, read on the forward strand.
GGTGGAAGCTTAAATCATTTGATTTTGTATAAAATTTGTTTGTGATGCCCTTGAGCAAAAAGGTTAAAACTCGAGGATCGTCCTTTGCATGCCGCATAAGGGCTTGATGAGAAATCCTGAGCATATGTACTTCTGCAACGGCTTCAACTGTATTGACCATATCTGTCTGCTGAACGTATTCAATATCTCCAATCGCTTCAAGAGGGTTTTTAAAGCAAAGAATAAATGTTTTTCCTTCCTTTGTGGTGGTGAAAATCTTTAATTTTCCTTTCACCAGCAAGTACATATACTCCCTTTTATCCCCTTTTGAACAAATCAGCTCACCTTGCTGATAGCGCCATAAGCTCACATGTGAGATGAGTTTTTGATGAAAGACATTCTGTAATTGATGTGTCTTCATATAAGAGGAAAAAAGAGATTCATCATGCAACTCCTCCATCTGATGCCCTCCTTTATAGTTTTAAGATGATGACGCCTGCAATCATTAAAAAGATGCCTGCATAATGGGGCCATTTCATTTTTTTCTTCTGAACACCAAACCATCCTTTTGCATCGATGGCAAAGGTAAACGCAAGCTGTGCGATAAGTAAAGCAGCGATGGTGAGTGTCACACCAATGATTTGAATGGCAGTGACCTCATTAAAGATAATAATGGCTGCAAATGCACCTCCAATTAAATAAAGAGGCTGCACTTTTTTGTATTCCTTAAAGTGGCCATCCCGTACGATGAGTAAAATGACGAGAGAGATGATAAACCCTGTCAGCTGCGTGATCGTTGCCGCCTGCCACGTCCCGATATCTTGACTAATTCTAGCGTTGGCTACGCCTTGCAGTGTAATACAAGCGCCTCCTAATAATGCAAAAATAACACCTTTCATTCGTTCAAAAGCTCCTTCTTTTTTCAGTCTAGTTTCATTAAATGATAGATGCCCTCATGTTGAAAAGGACATATGTCCCACTTTGCGTATTATATCAGAAACTTTTTCTCATGCAGTTTCTCCGTTTTAGATTTTTCACAGTGGGTACAGTTTTATATGAGCTGAAAACAGAATATTGGATTGAATCACATATAAAAAGGAGACATGTCAGAATGAGAAATCAAGAGAAACACTTTATTAATGGAGAATGGGTCGCATCAACAGGAAACGAAACGACGGAGGTCATTAACCCTGCGACAGAGGAAGTCATTGGCACCATTAGTTTAGGAACGAAAGAAGATTTAGATCAAGCTGTCAAAGCAGCTCGAGCTGCCTTCCCTTCTTTCTCAAAAACATCTCAAAATGAACGAGTAGAAATGCTGGAAAACATTGTGCGCGGGTACGAAAAACGCAAGGATGAACTTGTAGAAGTGATGACAAAAGAGCTTGGTGCACCGCTGAAAGTGTCCGAAGAAGTTCATTACAAAATGGGTTATGAACATTTTTCTAAAGCAGCGGAAGCACTGAAATCTTATACATTTACCGAAGACCGCGGTGGACATACGATTATAAAAGAGGCGATTGGTGTCAGTGGATTGATTACACCGTGGAACTTCCCGACGAATCAGACATCTCTTAAAATTGCGGGTGCCATTGCGGCAGGCTCAACAGTTGTCTTAAAACCAGCGGAAATTACCCCTTTTGCTGCGATGATTCTTGCAGACATTATTGATGAAGCAGGTGTACCGAAAGGAGTCTTCAACTTAGTAAACGGAACGGGTGACGTGATTGGTGACGGCATTAGCTCACATCCTGATATTGACTTCGTTTCATTTACAGGATCAGGTGCCGTCGGCTCTAAAATTATGGAAAACGCAGCGGACAATGTGAAGAAAGTAGCACTTGAGCTTGGCGGAAAATCCCCTCTTATCGTCTTAGACGATGCAGATGTGGACGAAGCAGCAGAAACAGCCATTCATCATATTGCGATGAATACAGGTCAAGTGTGTTCTGCAGCTACACGTGTGCTAATTCCAGAATCAATGAAAGACAAGTTTGAAAAAGCGCTGCTGAACGCCCTGCCGAAGTTTACAGTTGGTGATCCGAGAGAAGATCACGCTACTGGCCCGCTTGTTTCTAAAAAGCAGTGGGATACGGTGCAATCTTATATTGAAAAAGGAATCGAAGAAGGTGCTACCCTTCTTGCTGGGGGAACTGGAAAGCCAGACGGAATCGATAAAGGATATTTCGCCAAGCATACCATTTTCACCAATGTGAAAAATGATATGACCATTGCACAAGAAGAAATCTTTGGGCCAGTCATGAGTGTGATCACGTATCAAGACCTCGATCATGCCCTTGAGATCGCCAACGATACAGTGTATGGTCTTGCCGGGTATGTTGTTGGTCAAGATGAAAAAACATTAAAATATGTCGCTGAACATATTCGTGCCGGTCAAATCACCATTAACAATGCAGAAACAGATTACTTTGCCCCATTTGGCGGCTTTAAGCAATCTGGTATCGGAAGAGAATGGGGAGACTTCGGTATCGAGGAATATTTAGAAGTGAAAGCTGTGATGGGACTTCCAACGGCGTAAGTCAGGCGAAAAAGAGGAAAACGGTGATCCGTTTTCCTTTTTTTGTGCCCTCTCCCCTATTCATCCGTGTTTTGTCATTAGAAATCTTAATCATGACAATCAATATTATATATTTTACTTAATGGCAAACTTTCGGTAAAGTTCAAATTGAACCTATATATATAATTCCTATCGAATTAATCTATGTTTATATTCCTTGTGAGGTGGATATTGTTGCAACTTCATGTATTGAACAGTCCGTTTAGCCAGGAGCAGGCAGAGTTACTCAATCAGCTGCTTCCGACTTTAACAGATCAGCAAAAAATTTGGCTTACTGGTTATTTATCAGCGCAGGCAGCGCTTGCCGGCTCAGAAGCTGTCACTCCGGCGCCTTCTGCCGCAGCACCTGTACAGCCTGTGAGCAAAGATGTGACCGTGCTTTATGGGTCGCAAACAGGCAATTCCGAAGGGTTAGCAAAAAAGACAGCCCAGCATCTTGAAGAGAAAGGCTTTCAAGTGACGCTCTCTTCTATGTCCGATTTTAAACCGAATAATCTGAAAAAAATAAACAATTTACTGGTCATTGTCAGCACACATGGCGAAGGAGATCCGCCGGATAATGCCCTTTCGTTCCATGAATATGTTCACGGCAGACGTGCGCCAAAGCTCGATCATTTAAGCTTTTCTGTCCTTTCATTAGGTGACAGTTCATACGAATTCTTCTGTCAGACAGGAAAAGAATTTGATGAACGCTTCGAAGAACTTGGCGGTACTCGCCTGTTTGACCGAGTGGATTGTGACCTTGATTATGATGAGCCGTTTTCAGAATGGCTTCAAGGTGTTGCCTCTTCTTTGAGTGAAGGTGAAGCTGTATCACTGCCGCGAGAATCATCGGGAGCCAACAGTACGGCCGTTTCTGAATATTCAAGAACGAATCCTTTTTATGCTGAAGTTCTTGAAAATATCAACTTAAATGGGCGTGGATCTAATAAAGAAACACGTCACTTAGAGCTTTCGCTTGAAGGTTCAGGTCTCGTGTATGAGCCAGGTGACAGCCTTGGCATTTACCCGACAAATGATCCTGCGCTTGTCGACGAACTGATTCAAACATGCGGGTGGAATGCAGAAGAATCCGTCACCGTTCATAAAAATGGAGACACTCTTCCTTTAAAAGAAGCACTCACCTCGCATTTTGAGATCACGGTTTTAACAAAACCACTTCTTCAAAAGATCGCTGAACTGACAAAAAGCGAATCCTTGCATGCCCTTTTAGAAGAAGGAAACGAAGAAAAACTGAAAGAATATATCGCAGGCCGGGACTTAGTAGATGCGGCTCGTGATTTCGGTCCTTTTGAAGGAACCGCCGCAGATTTCACGTCCATTTTAAGAAAAATCCCTGCACGCCTTTATTCCATTGCAAGCAGTCTCAAAGCAAATGACGAAGAGGTTCATTTGACGATAGGGGCTGTCAGATATGATGCGCACGGCAGAGAACGCCAAGGTGTCTGTTCGATTCTATGTGCAGAGCGCCTGCAGCCAGGTGATACGTTACCTGTTTATATTCAGCACAACCAAAACTTTAAGCTTCCTCAAGATCCAGATGCACCGATCATTATGGTAGGACCAGGCACAGGCATCGCCCCTTTCCGTTCATTTATGCAGGAACGTGAGGAACTGGGTGCAAACGGAAAGTCATGGTTATTCTTCGGTGATCAGCATTTTGTGACGGATTTCTTATACCAAACAGAATGGCAAAAGTGGTTAAAGGATGGCGTCTTAACGAAAATGGACGTGGCTTTTTCAAGAGATACTGAGGAAAAAGTATATGTCCAGCACCAAATGAAGAAACAAAGCAAAGAATTATTTGAATGGCTTGAGCAAGGTGCTTACGTGTATATTTGCGGAGATGAAAAGCATATGGCGCATGATGTCCACAATACCCTTCTATCCATCATTCAAGAAGAAGGTGCGATGAGCAAAGAAAAAGCAGAAAGCTATCTTGCCAACTTACAGCAGCAAAAACGCTATCAGCGTGACGTTTATTGATTTGATGCTTGAAAGAAAGGAGCTTTTACTTACATGGTGAAGACAGCATTAACAGCGCCGGATGGACCTCCGAGCGACGTAGAGGAAATCAAAGAAAAAAGTGATTATTTACGGGGTACGTTAAAAGAAGTGATGCTTGATCCGATTTCAGCGGGAATTCCGGATGATGACAACCGTCTGATGAAGCATCACGGCAGCTACTTACAAGACGATCGTGATCTGAGAAATGAACGACAAAAACAAAAGCTTGAGCCTGCCTATCAATTTATGCTGCGTGTCCGTCTGCCTGGCGGAATCGCCACATCTAAGCAGTGGCTTGTGATGGATGAGCTTGCTCACAAATACGGAAACGGTACGTTAAAGCTGACTACTCGTGAAACCTTTCAGCTTCACGGTATTTTAAAATGGAATATGAAAAAAACCATTCAAGACATTCATTCTACTATGCTTGATACAATTGCTGCTTGCGGCGACGTGAACCGGAATGTCATGTGTACATCAAACCCCTATCAATCAGAAGTGCACCATGATGTATACGAGCTGGCGAAAAAATTAAGTGATGACCTGCTCCCGCAAACAAGAGCTTATCACGAAATTTGGCTTGATGAGGAAAAGGTTGCGGCAACGCCAGATACGGAAGTTGAACCGATGTATGGTCCGCTTTATTTGCCAAGGAAATTCAAAATTGGTGTGGCGGTCCCTCCTGCTAACGATATTGATGTCTTTTCGCAGGATTTAGGCTTTATTGCCATTATCGAAAACGATCAATTGGTGGGTTTTAATGTCGCAATTGGCGGCGGAATGGGTATGACGCATGGTGATACAGCGACTTATCCGCAGCTTGCAAAGGTCATCGGCTTTTGTACACCTGAACAGGTCGTAGAAATTGCCAAACAAGTCATCACCATTCAGCGTGACTACGGAAACCGTTCCGTGCGAAAAAATGCCCGCTTTAAATATACGGTGGACCGCCTTGGTCTTGAGAATGTAAAAGAAGAGCTTGAGCGCCGTACTGGGTTTACTCTTTTAGAGGCAAAGGATTATCACTTTGATCATAACGGTGACCGTTATGGCTGGGTAAAAGGCATCAATGGCAGATGGCATTATACGATGTTTGTGGAAGGCGGACGCATCACAGATTATGATGATTATCCGCTGATGACAGGCATCCGCGAAATCGCCAAGGTTCATACAGGTGACTTCCGTTTAACCGCCAATCAGAATTTAATCATTGGGAATGTGACAACTCATAAAAAGAAACAAATCGAACAGCTCATTCAGAAGTTTGGTTTATCAGACGGCCAGCAGCACTCTGCCCTGCGCCGCAGCTCAATGGCTTGTGTATCTTTGCCAACATGCGGTTTAGCGATGGCTGAAGCAGAGCGCTACCTTCCACGATTGATTGATAAAATCGAAGACATCGTTGAAGAAAACGGATTAAGTGATAAAGAAATCACCATTCGAATGACTGGTTGTCCAAATGGTTGTGCTCGTCATGCGCTTGGAGAGATTGGATTTATCGGAAAATCACCTGGTAAGTATAATATGTATCTCGGTGCCGCATTTGATGGCAGCAGATTAAGTAAATTATACCGTGAAAATGTGGGTGAGGAAGACATTCTAAAAGAACTTGGCTCTATTCTCCCCCGCTACGCAAAAGAACGAGAAGAAAATGAACATTTCGGCGATTTTGTCATTCGGGCAGGGATTGTGAAAGAGACAACAGATGGAACGAATTTTCATGTGCAATAAAAAGAGACAGGAGCCATCCTGTCTCAGATTGTTGACAAAGGGCTAAAATGAACTTGATTTTAGCCCTTTGTCTTCTTTTCAGCGTGATAGAAAACCTTTGCAGCCCTAGGAAGGACGAGCATCGGCGCGGAGCGAATTTGACATTCGTGAGCACCGAAGCGCAGGACTGACACCGAATGCGAGGGTTTGTCTACACGCTGAGACAGGAACCATCCTGTCTTTTTTATTTTTTCTGTTTCTTATTCAAGTATTCGGTCAGACTCTTATATACATCTGGATTGTCTAATGAAGATAGATCGGGTGAAGGCTGATCTTCATACGCCCCTTTAAGTAAACGTCGTACGATTTTTCCATTCCTTGTTTTCGGCAAAGCTGAAATGAGATGAACTTCTTTTGGTGTGAGCGCTTTTCCAGCATGTGAACCAACATGGGCTGAAAGCTCTTGGATAAGGGCTGCTTCTTCAAAAGCATGCGGACTGGTCACGATGAAACAGACGAGCGCCTCCCCTTTCACCTCATCCTTTACCCCGATCACAGCGGCTTCATGCACGGCAGGATGCCAGGTAAGGATGGATTCAATTTCAGCTGGCCCGATGCGTTTCCCTGCTGTATTAATGACATCATCCGATCTGCCGGTGATGTGGAATTCTCCGTCCTCTGTTTGCATGACCCAATCTCCGTGTGTCCATACACCATCAAATCGTTTGAAATACGTATCTTCATAACGCTCCGGTTCGTTCCAAAAACCACATGTCATGCCGACCCATGGCTTTTTCACCACAAGCTCCCCTACTTCATTTATCACGCTTTGCCCAGCTTCATTGTATACATCTGCCGCCATTCCTAAGATCGCCGCATTAAAGAGAATCGGTTTGATGGGACGAAGCAACGTACTGCCTACAATGCCACCAGAAACCTCGGTTCCTCCTGAATAATTTAAGATTGGAATGTTCTTTTGACCAATGGTGTGAAATAACCATTGCCACGGAGCTTCATTCCATGGTTCCCCTGTAGAAATAATGGCTTTGACATGCGATAGTTCGACCCCATCAATCGTTTGCTGCATCGCAGAACGAACAAATGTAGGGGAAAGTCCAAAATGAGTGACTTTCTTCTCGTGGATGAATGACCAGAGCTGCTGCTCATCTGGATAATCGGGAGCGCCGTCATATAAAACGATGGTAGCTCCATTGATCAAGCCGCCAAAGACGAGGAATGGCCCCATCATCCAGCCCATATCAGTCAGCCAAAACAGCCGGTCTCCTTTTGCCACATCCATACATAGCCCGGCATCAAAAGCTGCCTTTATCGGAAAGCCTGCGTGTGTATGAACGGCTCCCTTTGGTGTGCCGGTTGTGCCTGACGTATACAAGATCATCAGCGGGTCTTCATTTGTGACATAGGTCGCGCCGGTGATCGGCTGTTCTTTTAACAAATCATTCAGCAGGACATCGTCCTGATATCCGGTATGAGAGGAAGTGTGCACAATCACTTTTTGCACAGTTGTGGTTTTGTTGATGGCATCAGCCACACATTCCCGCATGTTGATCGTTTTCCCTCGCCGCATCATTTCATTTGCTGTGATGACAATGGATGCGCCTGACGCACGAATGCGTACAGCGAGTGGCTCGCTTCCATAGCCTGAGAAGACTGGGCTGAAAATAACACCAATCTTTGCAAAGGCAAGCATGACGGCGACCGTTTCTGGAAGCATTGGCATATAGATGATGGCTACATCCCCTTTTTGAAGTCCTTCTTTCAAAAAGCCAGCTGCAAGACGGCTCACTTTCTCTTGAAGTTCGAGAAATGACCATTTCTTTTCTTCACCGGCTTCATTGCTCCAAATGATGGCGGGCTGATGCCTCGTTTCTTCTTTTTCAGCCCATTTGTCCACAGCCGTTTCGGTGATGTTTAGTGTGCCGCCCTGATACCATTTCGGCCACATCAATGAGTGGTGACCTAATGCCGCTTCATATGGTTTTTTCCACTGAATGCCGACTGCCTTCTCCGCTTCTCTCCAAAACCAGTCTGTGCGATCAATACTGGCTTGATAGAATGAGTCATACGTAGAAAAACCAAGAGATTTCATCCACTGATGCAAACGTGTTTTTTGGCACTGCTTTTCTTCCGGTATCCATTCTGGTTTCTGGTTGATCATGAGGTCAGCCCCCTTTAGACCGGATAGACCGGATGTTTTCGTTTCGTAAATGTCATGTCTTTCGATGAATAGGCTAGTAATCTATGACAAAGTTCCGTTCTGAGACGGTCAAATGGGATGACGCCATCGACAATCATTTCAGAGGCAAGCTCATAGATATTCATATCTTCCTGGTATTCCTTCCGTTTCTCTTGTATAAATGAAGCCCTCTCTTCGGGCGGTAGTTCTGCAATTTTATTTGCATAGACGGCATTTACAGCGGCTTCTGGACCCATCACAGCGATTTGCGCCGATGGAAGAGCGAGACAGCAGTCTGGCTCAAAAGCAGGGCCTGCCATTGCATATAGTCCTGCTCCGTATGCTTTACGGACGATGACGGATATTTTCGGAACGGTCGCTTCTGACATAGCGGAGATCATTTTTGCCCCATGACGAATAATGCCGGCTTGTTCCACTTTTGTTCCAATCATAAATCCTGGTATGTCCGCAAGAAAGAGCAGCGGGATATGAAAGGCATCACAGAGCTGAATAAACTTGGCGGCTTTATCAGCTGAGTCGTGGAATAATACGCCGCCTTTTACTCTTGGCTGATTGGCAATGAGACCGACAGGCTGACCGTTCATTCTGCCAAAGCCGGTAATTAACTCTGCGGCAAACAGCTTTTTGATTTCAAAAAATGACCCTTCATCAATCAGTAAATCGATGAGTTGATACATATCAAATGGGGTATTCTGGCCTTTAGGGATTAAGTCTTGGATGGTGGTTTCAGATGGTTTAGGTGCTTTTGCTGCTGTCGTTTTTGGTTTTTCTGTATAGTTGGCAGGCATATAGGTTAAATAATCACGTGCAATTTGAATGGCCTCTTCCTCTGTTTTGGCTAATATATCTCCGCATCCAGAAATGCTACAATGCATTTTCGCACCGCCCATTTCCTCAAGTGATACTTTTTCACCGATCACCATTTCAGCCATTCGCGGCGAGCCTAAATACATAGAGGCATTTCCTTCGACCATGACGACAATGTCACAAAAAGCAGGGATATACGCACCACCGGCTGCAGATGGACCGAAGAGTAAACAAATTTGCGGGATACGTCCAGACAGCTTGACTTGGTTATAAAAAATGCGCCCTGCTCCTCTTCTGCCTGGGAACATTGCGATCTGATCGGTGATTCTTGCACCCGCTGAATCGACTAGATACAGCATCGGACAATTGAGCTTCTCGGCCGTTTCTTGAATTCGAATGATTTTTTCTACTGTTTTGACGCCCCACGATCCTGCTTTAACCGTAGAGTCGTTTGCCATGACACAAACAGTCTGCCCATTCATACGCCCGGTTCCGGTGACGACACCATCTGCTGGTAAATGTTCATCTTTGCACTCTGCAAACATGGCATCTTCAATGAAAGAATCCTCATCTAATAACAAATGGAGCCGATCACGGACAAATAATTTTCCTTTTTCTTTGTTTTTTTGATGGTAGCGTTCTGCCCCGCCCTTTTCAATTCGTTGTTTTTTTAATTTATATTCTTCGATCATAAACATTCCCCTTTCTTGCTATTTCCCTCTGTAATAAGGCGTTCGTTTTTCTTGAAAAGCCTTGAGACCTTCTAGTCGATCTTCTGTATGAATAAGCCGCAGATAAGCTTCGTATTCTTTCGTCAGACCTGTTTGTAAATCGTGATCAAGGCTGGATTGAATGGCTTGTTTTGCTTCTTTTAAAGCGATCGGTCCATTTTTGGTGATTTGTTTTGCGAGTGTGATGGCATCATTCATCAGTGAATCGGCTGTAGAGATACGTTCAATCAGCCCAATTTGAACGGCTTCTTCTGCTCGTAAAGAAGTGCCGGTGAAGATCATTTCTTTCGCTTTCCCGGGTCCGATCAGGCGCGAAAGTCTTTGTGTGCCCCCTGCTCCCGGCAGGATAGCTAGTCCTGTTTCCGGCAGGCCGAGCGCTGCACCCGCTCTTGCGATGCGGAGATCACAGGCGAGCGCGAGCTCAAGACCTCCGCCAAGTGCGTGTCCGTTTATCACGGCAATGACAGGAACAGGCAAAGATTCAATGTCTGTAAAGGTTTGCTGAATGGTCAGAACGGCTTCTTTGGCTTCTTGTTCTGTCATCAATCGCCTTTCTTTTAAGTCTGCTCCTGCGCAAAAAACTTTAGCGCCAGCTCCTGTCATGAGCAAACAGCGGATGTTTGCATCATGTTTGATTTCTTGAATCGTTTGGTTGATTTCCTCTAGCATAGCAGCGGAGAGAGCATTGGCTTGCGCTGGTCTATTTAATGTCATGATGCCAATGTGATCTTGTATTGAAAAATTGATCAATGAAGTCATGTGATTCACCCTTTATCAAGTAGTGTGAGACTGAAAAGCGCGTAAACAGTGACTTGGCAGGGTTCGATCCACTTTTGTTTCAATCCATTCAGCCGCTTTAATCAAGCAAGGGAGGTCGACATTTGTTTCGATCCCGAGTTTGTGAAGCATGTGCACCACGTCTTCTGTCGCCACGTTTCCGCTGGAGCCAGGTGCATAAGGACAGCCGCCAAGCCCTCCGCTAGAGGCATCAAATATGGTGATGCCGGCTTTTAATGCTGTATAAATATTGGCAAGCCCCATTCCTTTCGTATCATGAAAATGAAGTGCGATTTTATCAGCAGGAAAGCGTTCAAGTAAAAGGTCTAACCGTCTTTCTACTTGCAGCGGATGGGCTTCCCCAATGGTATCCCCAAGTGATATTTCATCAATCCCGAAGGACAGCAGCTGTTCCGTTAATCGCAGCACTTGGTCCATCGGCACTTGTTTTTCATAAGGACATCCAAACACGGTTGAAATATAGGCCCGCGTTTGCCGTCCTTCTGCTTTTAAATCGGCTGTCATTTGTTTGATCACAGGCAGTGTTTCCTGTATAGATCGATTCATATTCTTTTTGTTATGTGTCTCACTCGATGAGATAAACATAGCCCCTAGCTCAAGGTTTGCTTCAAAAAAATGAGCTAATCCCTTTTCATTTGGGATGAGTGCGGCATAGGTGATATCCTCTTTTTTGTTTAATGATTGGGCTAATTCTTTGGCGTCTTTTAAGGCTGGAACCCATTTCGGATGAACAAATGAGGTGACTTCAATATAAGGAAGATGGGCTTCTTCGAGTAAATGGATCCATGTTCGCTTCTCCATTGTGTCCAGCCAAACGGATTCATTTTGTAGTCCATCGCGCGGGCCGACCTCTCTAATGAGCACGTTTTTTGGTAATGCCATGCGGCTTTCCCCCTATTCTGTCAGCTCTAAAAGTACCTCTCCCTCGTCAACAAAGTCCCCCTCCGCCTTATACACTTTACTGATTACACCTGCTTCTTCTGCAACAATGGGAATCTCCATTTTCATCGATTCTAAGATGGCGACTTCCTGTCCTTTTTGCACATCATCACCCTGTTTCACAAGAAGTTTCCACAAGTTTCCGGCCATTTGTATCGTGACAGTTTTCATGAACGGTTTTCCTCCCTTTTTTTCATCAGATAATCGGTTGTGATGCGGCCATGTAAAAAGGCAGTTGATTCGGCCATTTCCTTTAAAAGCGGTACATTGGTTTTGATCCCTTCTATTTCATATGCTTGTAATGCTGCTTTTAATCGTTCTATGGCGAGTTTTCGAGTATCACCGTACACAATCATTTTCGCAATCATTGGATCGTAAAATGGGGTAATGACACTTCCGCTCGTGACGCTTGACTCATGACGGATATATGGGGCATCAGGTGTAGAAAGCCGAGTGATCGTGCCTGGCGAAGGGTAAAATGTCACAGGGTCTTCAGCGTATATTCTAACTTCAATCGCGTGCCCAATTTGATGAATATCCTCTTGGCTGAAGGACAGTTGCTCTAATGCGGCAATTTTTAGCTGCTCCTCGACAAGGTCAATCCCGGTAATTTCTTCTGTGACAGGGTGTTCTACTTGCAATCTCGTATTCATTTCTAAGAAATAAAATTGCTGGTTTTGATCGACTAAACATTCAATCGTGCCCGCATTTTCATACCCAATTGCTTTGGCAGCTTTGACGGCCATCTGTCCCATTTGCTGTCTCACCGTTTCTTCAAGACAGACGGCTGGTGCCTCTTCAACAATTTTCTGATGTCTTCTTTGGAGTGAACAATCTCTTTCAAATAAGTGAACGCCGTGACCGAACGAATCAAAAAGAACTTGAATTTCGATGTGCCGTGCGTGTTCAATCACCTTTTCCATGTATAAAGTTCCGTCTTGAAAGAAACTTTGTGCTCTTTTTTGATTTCCTTCAAACGCTCGATGCAGTTCTTCGTCGTTGCGGACGAGCTGCATACCAATCCCGCCGCCACCACTCGATGCTTTTAGCATAATGGGATAGCCGAGTGTCTGTGCTTTATGAACACCTTCGTGTGCATCATGGAGTGGGGCTGAAACACCAGGAACGATTGGGATGCCCGCTTGTTCCATCGTTTTTCTCGCTTCAATTTTATTTCCCATCTGCTGAATGACTTGTGCAGATGGTCCAATAAAGGCAATGCCTTCGCTCCGGCAGCGCTCAGCAAATGCCGCATTTTCTGATAAAAGACCATACCCCGGGTGGATAGCATCAGCATTTGTTTGTTTGGCAACCTTAATGATCGCTTCCATGTTTAAATAGCTTTCAGAAACTTTAGCGCCGCCGATATAATAGGCGCTGTCTGCTTCTTGCACATGAAGTGCATGCTGATCAGCCTCTGAATAAACGGCAACGGTTTTGATTCCGAGCCGTTTACATGTCCGAATCACTCTACGGGCAATTTCGCCTCGATTGGCGATCAATACTTGTTCAAACATCGCTGCCTTCACTCCTTTATTAGATCAAGCGCCTGCTTTTTCAAGCGGAATTTCTGAATTTTGCCTGAGGCGGTCATTGGGTACTCATCTGTAATGAAAAAGTATTTCGGGATTTTGTAGCGTGCCATTTGCGACTGACAATAGCTCGTTAATGTCTCAATTGAGACCGACTTCCCTTGTTTCAGCCGAATGAATGCGGCTGCTTCCTCGCCGTATGTCTCGTCAGGAATACCAACGACCTGTGCGTCAAGAATGGCAGGGTGAGTGTATAAGACATCCTCAATCTCTTTTGGGTACACATTCTCTCCGCCTCTGATGATCATATCTTTGAGCCGGCCTGTGATTTTCACATAACCGTCATGATCCATCTCAGCTAAATCCCCTGTGTGAAGCCATCCGTCCTCATCAATGACTTCATTAGTTGCTTCTTCGTTTTTATAATAGCCCTTCATGACATGATAGCCTCTTGTACAAAGCTCTCCTTGCTGTCCTCTTGGCACTTCTTCTGATGTCCCTGGTAAAGCAATTTTGACTTCAATTTGAGGAAGCGCACGTCCGACTGTTTGAACGCGTCTTTCAAACGAATCATCGGTTCTTGTTTGGGTAATGACGGGTGAACTTTCGGTTTGACCATAGGCAATCGTGAGCTCTCTCAGTCCCATTTTTTCAATGACTGCTTTCATGACGTGGGATGGGCAGAGTGAACCGGCCATAATCCCCGTTCGTAATGTGGACAGGTCATAGGAGTGGAAATTTGGATGATCAAGCTCTGCGATGAACATGGTTGGCACACCATGAAGAACGGTGCATTTTTCTTTTTCTACTGTTTGAAGGACTCGTTCTGGATGGAAAGATTCAAGTGGGATGATCGTTCCCCCTTTTGTGAGACAAGCAAGTACACCAAGAACAGAGCCGAAGCAATGAAAAAACGGCACTGGGATACACATACGGTCCTGCTCTGTTAATTTCATACAATCTGCGATCTGACTCGCATTACAGACGATGTTTGTGTGGCTGAGCATGACGCCCTTTGGATAGCCGGTTGTGCCTGAAGTGTACTGCATATTAATAACGTCATCAGGCGTGAGCTCATTCATTCGCTTCTCCCATTCATGATCTTCGGTTCTTTTGGCAGCCACTTGAAGACGACCCCAGCCGAGCATGCCGTTTGGTACATGCTGACCGATATAGATACATCTTTTTAAATAAGGAAATTGTGTGGAAGTGATCTCCTCTTGATGAGCGGTTTGAAGTTCTGGAATTAGCTCTTCAAGCATGTTGACATAGGACGTTTCTTTAAAGCCGTCTACAATAAACAACATTTTGCTGTCAGAATGCTTGAGTAAATAGGCGAGTTCCTGTGATTGAAAATTGGTATTCACAGTGACAAGAACAGCACCAATGGAGGCGCAGGCAAATTGAAGAATGAGCCATTCAGGTATATTTGGTGCCATAATGGCGATGTGATCTCCCTTTTGAACCCCTAATGCCATGAGACCTTTACCTGTTTCCTTGACCTCTTGATAAAACGCTTCGTACGAATAACGTAAAGAACGTTCTGGGTAAACAACGGCTTCATGTGCTGGATGCTGTTCTTTTTTTTCTCTTAATAGGGAGCCAATCGTTTGCGGGTGAATCGACATCATTGCTTTCCTCCCTCATGTGTAGTAAGCGTTTTCATTAAGGTATTACGCTAACAACTGTCTTGCGATCACGAGCCGCTGAATTTCAGAGGTCCCTTCTCCGATTTCCATGAGCTTGGCATCTCTCACAAGCCGTTCAACACCGCATTCTTTCATATAGCCTGTTCCGCCATGAATTTGGACAGCATCAAGACTTGCTTTTGTCGCCATTTCTGAAGCAAACAGTTTGGCATAGGCCGCTTCTTTTGTAAATGGTTTGCCTTGATCTTTCAGCCAAGCGGCTTTCCAGACCATTTGTCTTGCAAGCTCTATTTGCATCGCCATATCCGCCAGCTTAAACTGAATGGCCTGGAAGGATGAGAGCGTCTTTCCAAATTGCTTTCTTTCTTTTGCATAGGAAAGTGAAGCATCAAGTGCAGCTTGTGCAATTCCGACAGATAAGGCTGCAATGGAAATTCGTCCGCCGTCCAATGTATATAAAAATTGCTTGAATCCTTTCGATTTGTCTCCCAATATATGATGCGCTGGTACACGCACTTCGTCTAAAATGATTTCAGCCGTATCTGAACCGCGAACCCCCATTTTGTCATATGGATTTGTAATCGACAGTCCTTTTTGCCCTTTCTCCACAATAAAGGCGGAGATGATTGGACGTCCGTTTTCATCATGATCTGTCACAGCGGTGACAATAATCGTTCTGGCATAATTGGCATTGGTGATCCAGCACTTTTCCCCACTGATGACATATTCTTGTCCGTCTTTGATGGCTTTTGTTTTTGTTCCTTTTGCATCTGATCCGGCGTTTGGTTCTGTTAATCCGAAGGAGCCAAGCGCTGTTCCAGAGGCTAATGGAACAAGATGGTCCATCTTTTGCTCCTCCGTGCCGAAGTAATAAAGTGGACTTGCGCCTAAGGAAACCGCTGCGGCATAACTTAGACCTGTACTGGCACACTGCTTGCCAATTTCCTCGACTGCCAGTGCATACGAGATCGTATCTCCTCCAGAACCTCCATATTTCTCTGGAAAGGGTATACCCATAAAACCGAGCTCCCCCATTTTTTGAAATGTGTTCACCGGAAATGCTGCCTGTTCATCAACTGTTTGGGCGTGTGGTGCAATTTCTGTTTTTGCAAATTCTTTGACCATCTGACGGATCATTTGCTGCTCTTTCGTTAATTCAAAATCCATTTTGCTTCCCCCTTTGGCGCTTTTCTATCATATTTATTATTGAAATAGCTGCTTCATGCCAAGCTTGATTGAATTCAGAAAATTAAAATAAAAATAGTAGAAAAATAGAGAAAGCAAAAAAGCATAAACGGAGGAAACCCCTCATTTATGCTGTCTTTGTTATTTTACTGTTTTTGTAGAAGGTTTGCTTTCATGATGAAGGCGATTGAGTGCCGTCACTTTATAGGTATAGCTCTTCTTTTGATTTGCTAAAATGTCTTTCGTTTGTGTGAAGGAACCTGTTTCTTTTCTGACCGTTTGCACAAATTCGTATGTCCCTTTATTCGACAATCGATAGACTGCATAATAGGATGCACTAGAGCGCGGATCATTTTGTATCTGTAAAACTGCACCATCCTCTGTCTTTTTCACAGATTGAATGATTGGTTTTTTTGGCGCTTTTTGATGAAGCCATGGCATCTCTGGTATGATAGCCGGTTTGCTATAGGTTTCTTCTATTAATCGTTTCTTTACATTCAAGGGATTCCGATTGATATCTTTCAGACTAAAATGCATGCTTCCTTGTACGAGCTGTGACTGCCTGTTCAGCTCGATCTGGCGAAAATACTCCTCAGGATCAGACCAAGCAGGATCACTGTTTTGATTGATTTTATACGTCGCTTGGCCAATGTACAAGTGAACAGGCTGCCCCTTCACTTCATTTGACCACCATTTCGTCAGCACATCATAGGCAGCGGGCTGAAAGCCGATACTCCAATAAATTTGCGGGGTGATATAATCAATATGGTGCTGCTGTATCCACTCTCTTGTATCAGCATACAAATCATCATAATTGGTCATCCCGGCTGTTGTGTTTGAACCGGTTGGGTCATCTTTTATGTTGCGCCATACACCAAATGGGCTAATACCAAATTTCACATACGGCTTTTCTTTCTTAATGGTGTTATTGATCTGCTTCACTAGCTCGTTCACATTATCTCTTCGCCAATCTTCTATATGAGTGAACTTCTGCCCGTAAGTTTCATACGTTTCTTGATCTGGAAATGGCACACCAGCGATTTTATTCGGGTAAAAATAATCATCCATATGCACTGCATCAATATCGTAGTTTTTCACTACTTCCTCTATCCCGTCAACAATGAAGTCCTGAGCATCAGGAATGCCTGGATTAAAGTAAAGCTGATTTCCGTAGGCGATGGTCCACTCAGGATGTGCTTTTGCAGGATGATCGGCTGATAACCGGTTGAGATCGGTATGATTCATGGTGATTCGATAAGGGTTAAACCAAGCATGAAATTCAAGACCGCGTTTATGTGCTTCTTCTATCATAAATTCAAGCGGGTCATATCCAGGGTCTTTCCCTTGTGTACCAGTCAAATATTCAGACCATGGCCCGAATTTCGATGGATAAAAGGCATCTGCTGTTGGTTTAATTTGCATGATGACGGCGTTCATATTCATCGCTTTGATGTCGTCTAACAGTTGAATGAACTCTTGTTTCTGCTCATCTGCGGGCAGTCCTTTCTTTGAAGGCCAATCTAAGTTATAAACTGATGCGACCCACACTGCACGCATCTCTCTTGTGCTCTCAAGCTTCCCTTTTGGCATCGAACGAGCTAGACTACTAGACGGAATCAATAAGAAGACACCCATGAAAACTAGTGTCAGAACCGTCATACTGATCTTTTTCAGCATGTTTTGCATCACCTCATATTAAGTTTATTCTGCGTTTTGTGATGGAATGCCAGCAGATGGAATAAGCAAGATGTTTTTCATTTTAAGCAGCTGAGCTTTAGGGACGTCGCAGGCTTCTAGTAAATACCGCTCTGCACTTCCGTATGTATCCATCATCTCATTCAGTACATCTTCAAGATAATCTTGCTGAACGCCGAGGAGGGGCTGAATTTGTTCTTTTGACACCCGATATAAACTCATCATGCGAACAAATCGTTCTTGTCTTTTCACTAGCATTTTCACGCCTTCATTGGAACGCATGTATTCACTTAAAACGGTATGCACCGGCACACCCGCTGCTAATTGAATAAGAGCAGATAAAAAGCCTGTACGGTCTTTTCCGCTTGTACAGTGAAGCATAAGCGGATAATTTTTTTCATCGGACAGTAATGTAAACAATTGCTGAATCTCTTTTTTTCGCTCATAGAGCATGCTTTGATATACATCTTTCATGATCGGTGTAAAGGATAGAGATTTTCCTTCTGCTATCAGCATACGAAACATGGTCCATTTGCTAGGCATCATGCTGTCAGGCTGCATAGGGATATGAACAATTTTGTCATGTTCCATGATCTTTGGCGGGTGTGATTTTCGTTCTGAGCTTGTACGCAGGTCACAAATCGTTTGAATTCCAAGTGTTGAGAACGTCAATATGTCTTGCTTCGTGAGACGTGATAAATCGGCAGATCGATAAATCATTCCTTGTTTGATGACCATCTGATCCGTTGTTTGGAGTCCCCCTACTTCTCTAAAATTTGCAAGCTTTGAAAATTGTATGTTGTGCTGATTCATAGAAGTGAAAATCCTTTCTATCCTCTTTTCTCTATCATACGCTTTTATGAAAAATGAGAAAAGATAAGAGAAAAAGATCATTCGATTCTCCCATGTTGATCAGTGACATCTTTTACGTGGAATTATTGTTATAATAGAATCAGCATATTCGTATTGATTGGAGATTGTAGCATGATAAAAACAAAACGTATTCAGCAAATAAAAGAGTATGTATTTGACCGGGAATCTGCCTCTCTTGATGAGCTTGTGACGCATTTTGGCGTCTCAAAAAACACCATACGCCGAGATGTACAAGCATTGGTAGAATCCGGCGTGCTAAAGAAAGTGTACGGCGGCGTCGCTGTGAATCACTCAACATTGGTGGTGTATCAAGAGCGAAAGACTCGTCAGCTGAGTAAAAAACAATTGATCGGACAGGCTGCCGCCGCTTTTGTTGAACATGGTGATATGATTTTTGTTGATTCTGGTACAACGACACTGGAGATGCTTCCCTATTTGAAGGAGAAACGGATTACCGTTGTGACAAATAACGTGGATTTCATTACACAGGCTATGCCTTATGAACACCTCACCATCTTTTCAACCGGCGGTATGCTAGAACGAAAAACAAATTCTTTCGTTGGTTATCAAAGTGTTGAGCGTCTAAAAGCATACAATGTCAATAAAGCATTTATTGCATCAACGGGTTTATCCATTGATCATGGCGTCACGAATTCCTCCCCGCTTGAGACAGATATTAAAAAAACGCTCGTTGAAAAAAACGCCAAAACCTTTTTATTAGTCGATGATAGTAAGTTTGACCATTATGCCTTGACCACGTTTTGTGACTTAAAAGACATAGACATCGTCGTGACGAATGAACAACCAAATGAAGATTACCTTCAATATGGAAAAGAGCATGATGTGAAGTTTGTCACGCCTTAGTCCAGAGCAAAAAAGCCAAGCGCCAATGTTTTGGCTTTTTTCTTATGCGCAAAAGAGTGAAACGGCGAAGTGGAGGAATTAAAAAAACTGCTGGACACTTGCCATGAAGCAATGGTTGATGCCTTTGGGGTACCTGAACGAGATCGCTATCAAATTGTTCATCAGCACCGCCCTGAAGAGATGATCATTGAAGACACTGGGCTTGGTTATCCGAGAACAAAGGATCTGGTTGTCATTAGTGTTGTCAGTAAACAGCGGACGAAAGAACAAAAGGAACAGCTTTATGCACAAATCGCAGAACGTATAGAAAAAGAATGCGGAGTTGCCAAGACGGATGTGATGATTTCCATCGTGGAAAATGGAGACGCCGATTGGAGCTTCGGGATGGGTGAGGCTCAATTCATAAGAGGATTGCTCTAAAAAACGGCTCAGGAATGTGAGCCGTTTTTTGATTCATTCATTTTCAAGCTGCATGAGCAAGTTGAATAAATAGCGGTACACTGCTGAGATCACACCAATTAAAGGCGTATCTTCTTTGATGTCTTCTAGTTCAAGAAGCGGAATGTTGATATCAAATAACCCGTCTTGTCCATTAAATTGAAGCTGAGCACCATTTAATGTTGAGAGCATCTCTTTTAGTAATCCAGTATCTTTTTTAGGACGCTTCAATCCGAATAACACGGTATACGTCTGAAATACTTCATCCCATTCTATGGCAAGTCCGTCGGCTCTCACCACATCAAACCACTTCGACTCGATATAAATGAATTCTTTTTGTTGTTTTTTTACGTATGTAAGAGGTGTATTTAAAAAGGAAGCATTTTCTGTTTGAATCATTTCCTCCGATTCCTTGTCTACACGTTCTATATAAACATCTGCAAAGCGTGCTTCTTCTGTCATTTTTGCCCCTTCTAGCGGCCAATTTTGACTTGCGGCTTTGTTATATTCAAAGTCGGTGAGCGCCTGCCCTTCTTTCAATAAATCTTGTAAGCGATTTTGCAGTGACATGACTGTATCTCCTTTCATCTACTTCATATGCGTTTTTTATTTTAGCATAACACATGAAAAGAAAGATATGCCTGAGCATATGATGGTATGATAGTGTAAAAAGAAACATCTCGGAGGGGACCGTTTTGCTCACAATGACACTGGCAGAAAAAATCGTAGATGAGGTCAAAAAGGTACTGACGGAAGAAATCATCATCACACAAACAAACGGTACCATTATTGCTGCAACAGATCCAGCACGCATTGGTCAATTTCATGAAGGAGCATATGTCACATCCTTAGAAGGGCAGAAACGAATTCTCACAAAGGATGATGTGCTGCAGATGAAAGGCGTCAAAGCCGGTATCAATCTGCCTATTTATTTTAAACAAGAAGTCATTGGGGTCATTGGAATGACAGGTGATCCAAGGCATGTCTCCCCTTTTGGCGACATTTTACGTAAAATGACGGAGCTGCTCATTCAAGAGCATGAATTCTTTCAAGAAACGGAAACAGATGAACGGCAGCTTGAAGCCTTTGTATTCGACTGGCTTCATCTGCCAGAGACAGCGGTTGGAATGACCGAGAAGGCGCAGCGGCTTGGCTTTGATGTCAACAAGCAGCGTGTCGCTATTCTCATTGATTGTCAAGACGAAACGTTTATGAAGCAGGATCAATACAAACTGATGAAGGACAAATTGCAACTCACCAATCAGGAGATCATTGTGCGCTGGGGGCATGCACGTTTTTTGCTCATGCTACAAGCCACACCAGATGGTCGAGAAACATGGCACAAGCGCTTGTTCCATATTCATGCTGCGCTCACAGCGCTGTCACCATCGAGGATTTTAATGGGGGCAGGAAAACCAGCAGCTTCTCATGTCATGAAGCAGTCCTTTCATCAAGCTTTTCGCGCTTTAAAATTGGCACATGCTGAAACACCCATTGTGTTTGATGAAGATTTGACGCTTGAACTTTTTATGGAGGAAATCAGTCAGGAAACAAAAGATGCGTTTCTTGATCGAACGATTGCGTCCCTTTTCCCCTATCCTGAACTAGTGAAAACATTGCGGGTACTCATCGCTTCGGATTACTCATTGAAACATACAGCAGAAGCTATGCATGTCCATATTAATACACTTCATTACAGATTAAAACGGATTCAGGATTTAACGACACTTGATCCAAAGCGCATGCAAGATGCGATGCTTTTTTATTTGGCCTTGCTGCTTTTAGATCATGATACAAAAAATACGATAAAACAGCCTGATATTTTGTAGAATCGTCTATAGTCATGTGACGGTTCTTTTTTTATACTTGTAGAAAAGAGACGTTAAATGAGCGGGAGTGATTGCATATGCTAGATTCAGAATTTTCAAATCAATTAAAAGAGATTGTCGGTGCGCCCAATGTCCAAGACAGCAAGGCGGATCGTCTTGCCTACTCTTATGATGCGACACCAAATTTTCAACAGATGCCAGATGCCATCGTGACACCTCGCACGGCAGAAGAAGTGCAGCAAATTGTGAAACTGTGCGCCTCTTACAAGGTGCCGATCGTCCCAAGAGGCTCAGGGACGAATCTGTGCGCAGGAACATGCCCTACTCAGGGCGGATTGGTGATTCTCTTTACTAGAATGAATCAATTATTAGAAATAGACGAAGAAAATTTAACCGCAACGGTGCAGCCTGGCTTAATTACGCAGGAATTGATTCATCAAGTAGAGGAAAAAAGTCTCTTCTACCCGCCAGATCCAAGCTCTATGAAAATTTCCACATTAGGCGGCAATATTAACGAAAATTCAGGGGGACTGCGGGGGTTAAAGTATGGAGTGACAAGGGATTATGTCCTTGGGCTTGAAGTGGTTTTGCCAAATGGTGACATCATCAAAACAGGCGGAAAGCTTGCAAAAGATGTCGCTGGCTATGATATGACTCGATTGTTCGTTGGTTCAGAAGGAACACTCGGGATTGTCACAGAAGCGGTGCTAAAGCTCCTGCCGCTTCCAGAAACGAAACAAACAATGCTTTGTTTATACGAAAGCCTTGAAGAAGCTGCGACTTCTGTATCGGCCATCATTGCTGAGCGTATCATTCCTGCTACATTAGAATTTATGGATCAGCCGACCCTTGAAGTCGTTGAAGATTTTGCAAACATCGGCCTACCCACCGACGTTCAAGCTGTGTTATTAATTGAACAGGACGGCAACCCTGAAGCTGTTTCTCGTGATATCCAAAAAATCGCAGAAGTTTGTGAGCAGCACGGGGCTAAAAGCGTCAAGATTGCACATTCAGAAGAAGAGGCAAGTGCGCTCTTAACAGCGAGACGCTCTGCTTTATCTGCCCTCGCTCGATTAAGTCCTACAACGATTTTAGAAGATGCTACCGTTCCCCGGTCTGAAATTGCCAATATGGTTCGTGCAATCGAAGACATTGCACGAAAGTACGAGGTGAACATTTGTACGTTTGGTCATGCAGGTGATGGCAACTTACACCCCACTTGTGCGACAGATGCAAGAAATGAAGAAGAAATGAAACGTGTAGAAGCTGCCTTTCAGGCCATTTTTGAAAAAGCCGTTGCACTTGGCGGCACGATTACAGGCGAACATGGCGTGGGTCTCATGAAAGCCCCCTATTTGGAGCTGAAGGTCAAAAAAGAAGGAATCGCTGCCATGAAGGCGATTAAACAGGCACTTGACCCGGCAAATATCATGAACCCAGATAAAGTGTTTGGAAAAGCCTCAAGAAAGCGAGTGGTGGTCTCATGAGTTCTTCTTCTAAGCAAAAAGAGATCCAGCAGCAGTTTCAGGAGCAAATGAATGAAAAGGAGCTGCTTAATTGCATGCGCTGCGGATTCTGCCTCCCTTCCTGCCCTACCTATATTGAATCTGGACAACAAGAAACGCACTCTCCTCGGGGCCGAATTGCGTTAATGAAAGCTGTAAGAGATGGCGTCATTGAGCCGGATGAAGATGTTGAACATTCCCTTAATCTTTGTCTTGGCTGCCGTGCATGTGAACCAGTCTGCCCTTCTGGCGTCAAGTATGGACAGTTGCTAGAAGATGCCAGAGACATTATTCAACAACATAAAAAACAATCATTTCCTGTCAAATTGATGAGACGTGTTGTGTTTAAAGGTCTCTTTCCGTCACAAAGTCGTATGCGACAAGCTGCTAGTTTTCTTCGATTTTATCAAACATCTGGACTGCAAACAGCCGCCAGGAAGACGCGCATACTGAAGCTGCTTCCCTCCCATTTACAGTTGATGGAACAGGCACTTCCAAAGGTACCGCCTCAAAAGAAAAAACGTTTGAATGAATATAAAGCCATTGGTCAGGCAAAAAAACGGGTGGCGTTTTTTACTGGCTGTTTAATGGATACAGTTTTCTCAAACACAAACAAAGCGACCATTCATCTCTTGCAGCTGGCAGGCTGCGATGTGATCGTTCCTCCTATACAAACGTGCTGCGGCGCGCTACATGGTCATAGCGGAGAAAAAGACCAAGCAAAACAGTTAGCCAAGCGGAATATTGAAGCATTCGAGGAAACAGATGCCGATGCGATTGTCATGAACGCGGGCGGCTGCGGTGCCTTTTTAAGTGATTACGATCATTTGCTTCAGGATGACCCAGATTTTCAAAAACGAAGTAAAGCCTTCTCACAGAAAATAACCGATATATCAAGCATCCTTGTGGAGCTGGAGTTTCACCGCCGCGTGCCACTGGTTTTGCCAGCGCAAGTGATCACCTATCAAGACTCCTGTCATTTACGAAATGGGATGAATGTACAACAGGCGCCGAGGGTGCTCATGAAAGCCATTCGAGGGGTAACGTTTAAAGAAATGAAAGATGCCGGCCGCTGCTGCGGATCTGCAGGAATCTACAATATCTTGCAGCCAGACATGTCGATGCAAATTTTAGATCATAAAATGACGGAAGCGAGCAACACAGCTGCAGCTGCCATTGTGACGTCGAATCCAGGCTGTCAATTACAAATGGCAGCAGGCGTCAAAAAGGCAGGACATACGCCTAGCATGAGAGCGATTCATCTGGCTGACTTTTTATTAGAAGCCGTTCAATATGGAAAAAAAGCGTCCAGCTCATGAAGCTGAACGCTTTTTTTATGCATATCTTCAGACGATTGGTTGGATAATAGAGGAAAATCGCGGAAGGAGATGGTTCAAGTGCTGAAGAAAAACAAATCAAAACAGAAAGACCCGAATTCAGTATTTGAGGCACTATCGCGTTCCTCTGATTTTATCAATGAATTATCAAGTTCCGGAGGTTTCCTTTATAGAATTTCTTTTTTTCGTCCTTTAATTAATGGCAATCTCCTTCATGAACAAATCTTGCCTTTTATTCAGCAATTGCATCTGACACCCAACCTTGAAGAGCTGAAAGAACACATCCCAATCGAACAAGCTGTGATTACGAGGGACCTTCAAAAAGTGGAAGAAGCTCTTCATCGAGGCAGTATTGCTGTTCGAATTGAGACAGACTGGGGCAAAGCGCTCCTTTTGCCGATTGAAGAAAAGAAAGGCAGACAAGTGAGCCAACCTGAGATTGAATTCGGGATTATCAGTGCGCAGGAAGCCTTTGTGGAAGGGCTGGATACAAACTTAAACTTGCTCAGACGCAGGCTGCCCACTCCTGACCTTAAAGTAGTTGAACACACAGTTGGTACCCTTTCTCAAACGAAAGTAGCCGTTGTATACATAGAGGATATCGCCAACCCGCAGAACATTGAAACCGTTCTTCAGCGGATTCAAGATGTTGACTATGACCAAATTCTAGATTCTAATTATCTTGCGCAAATGCTTTATGATGTGTCCAATACAATCTTTCCATTGTTTTTAAATACAGAACGGCCAGACAGGGTTTCCTCAGGTCTAACGGAAGGAAAAATAGCCATTATGGTTGACGGTTCGCCTCATACCCTGCTTGCACCTACAATTTTACTCGAGTATTTTTCTACAATGGAAGACTATAACATGTCTTGGATCGCAGCATCCTCCTTTCGGCTGTTACGCATTTTTGCTGTAATTTTTTCTATTTTTGCAACCCCTTTGTATGTAGCTGTTTTAACGTTTCACTATGAACTGATTCCTAAGGACTTATTAGAAACGATTGTCGCATCACGCTATCTCGTTCCCTTTCCGCCTATTATTGAAGCATTATTTTTAGAGATATCGATTGAGCTGCTTAGGGAAGCCGGGTCTCGCCTTCCTGCAAAAGTCGGACAGACGCTCGGGATTGTTGGAGGTATTGTGATCGGACAGGCTGCGGTTGCAGCGGGATTAACAAGTAATATCCTGCTCATTATAGTTGCATTATCAGCTCTTGCCTCTTTTGTCACTCCTATATATAAAATGGGGTCGGCCATTCGCCTCTTACGTTTCCCATTCCTTTTGGCTGCACAAGTGTGGGGAGCGCTAGGGATTTCGCTAATGGGGGCTTTTCTTCTTACACATTTAATGAAATTAACGTCTATAGGACAACCTTACTTAGAGCCAATCTTTCCACTTCGATTGGCCGATTTAAAAGGTAGTTTGATTCGTCCCCAGCTCCGCTTTTTGAAAAAACGTCCAGAAAATTTACGGTCGCAAAATGAAACGATACACCGCGAAAAGCCAAAGCAAGGCCGTAAGGGGAAAAATGATTTTTATGAATAAGGAAGTGAAGGCATGAGCTCTTCTTCTGTGAAAGAAAAATTTCAAGTGTCCCCTTTTTTTGTGTTTTTTCTGATCAATGCCAATCAAGTTGGTGTTGGTATTTTAAATTTCCAGACGAATCTTGTCCGGACGATTAATAATGATGGGTGGATCGCCATTTTAATTGCTGGTGCAAGCGTCAATTTGATGATTTTCCTCATTTACTTTTTGTTTAAAAAAGCACCTACTGACGAATTTAGTGACATTACGCAATCTGTGTTTGGTAAATGGCTCGGACAATTCATCAACATTCTCTACATTTTGTATTTTTCTTCATTGTCTTTGATTGTGCTTGTTCATTATATGGATGTGATCCATGTTTGGCTGTTTAAAGAAATTCCTGGTCTTTTATTTGCATCAGTGCTGCTCATCCTCGTCTATTACATTCACACAGGCGGATTTAGAACAATCGCTGGTTGGGCATTCTTTAGCATTGTCCTAACGTACTGGATGACCTTTATCTGCTTTTATGTCATGAAATATAGTCACATCCGCTTTATGTTCCCAATGTTTGATCATTCATTTTCACAACTCATGATGGGGGTCAAAGATGCCTCTTTATCCATGTTTGGTTTTGGAACATTGCTTGTCTATTATCCCTTTATTAAAAAAGCACAAACGTCGCAAAAATTTGCACATATGGGAGTGTTGCTAACGACATGCCTGAATTTGCTTGTATTTCTCGTCTCTATAGCGTACTACTCAAGTGCTCAGCTCGAACTAACGAAATGGCCGACATTGACATTAACCAGCATTGTCAAACTTCCGTTTATCCAGCGCTTTGAATTTATTGAAGTGTCGCTATGGCTTTTGCTTATCGTTCCAAATATCGCTATTCCATTATGGGCAGCCAGCAGAATGGCAAAACAAGTGTTTCACACGAGCCAGCGCACCACGTTAATAGTTCTCAGCCTTCTCATTCTCGTCATGTTTTCATTTTTTATTAGAGCTACCTCATTTGAGACATTTAATAAATGGGTGGAATATAGCGGATACATCCTCGTCTATGGATTGATTGGATGTATGATCATTGGGCTGCTGCTGAAAAAAAGGTGGGTGAAAAAACGAACATGAAACATTCTATTCTGATATGTATCATGTTATTGAGTCTTTTCTTAACGAGCTGTGCACAGCCTCGTCTCTTAGATGAATTAAGTATCTCGCAGGCGGCGGGATTTGACTTATTGGAAGATGGAGAAATGAAGGGCTTCTTTGTTTTCCCTGTTTTTAAAAGCGAAGAACAAGGAAGCTATCAAATTGTAAGTGCTAAGTCAAATACCATTAGTAATATTCAATTTCTTGTTTCGGAAAAATCGCCTTTCCCCGTTGTCATGGGACAAGTACTCGTGATTTTAATAAGTGAAAAGCTGGCGAAAGAAGTGGGTATGATTGATTTGATGAATTACATCTATCGTGATCCGATCATTGGGTCACGACAAGTATTTGCCATAGTAGACGGAGAAGTTGAAGATTTATTGCATACAAAAATGAATCAAACCAACTTAAATATCGGTGTATATCTTTCAGATTTACTGGCTCAAAACATGCGAAACGGCAATCAACCTGTGACCAATCAGCATATTTTTATGAATCAGATGATGGCAAAAGGCGTGGATGCCTACCTCCCTTACATTAAAAATACAAGCAACTCTATTAAAGTGTCAGGTGTCGCTCTTTTCGATCAAGAAAAAATGGTTGGGCATATTCCAGGGGAAGATACGTTTACGTTTAAAGCGATGATTGAAAATCATAAAAATGGGATTTATGAGTTTCGATTTAATGATAAAAAGAAAACCCATGTTGTTATTGAAAATATCAAATCACATGTGTCTTATCACATTAAACCAACTGAAAACCTTGCAAAAAAGCCTCATATCACCATTGATATCAAGCTGAAAGGTGAGTTAAAAGAATTCATGAAATCAAAAAAAATCGATACGCCTTCTATCTTGCAGCATGTTGAAAAAGAAGTGGAGAAGCGTGTGGCCCAGCAAGGGCAAGACCTTGTTCAATCCTTTAAAAAGCAAAAAATTGATCCACTTGGACTTGGTTTGAGATATCGCTCTAAAGATAAAGCCATGACACCGGAGAAATGGCAAAAACTCTACCCTGATGCAGATGTCCAAGTGAATTGTCATATGAACATTGTCCAAACGGGTGTCAGCCAATAAAAAAGACTGTATGAAAAGGTTCTCCCTTCTCGTACAGTCTTTTTTAATCTTCATCTTTTACGTCCGGGTCCTCAGGGATTGGTTCATTTAAGATGTCTTGAATGAGCTCTTTATATTGTTCTAGCTGTTTCATATGGGTTTGAAACTGCCCTTGATAAATGAGATACGATTCCCCGTCAAATACGTAACGAATCTTTTTTTGCTGGATTAATTTTTCAACATATGCTTCTGATACTTCTAAGTATTCAGCTGTTTCTCCAATTGTTAAATACATGCATGTGCACCACCGTTCGTTTCATCTTACAAATTATATCACGAGCTGGTGAAAAAACAGATATCGCTTGTTCATGTTTTTTTCATCTTTTCTTCACTGATTCGTCAACTCGCTTTTGTACAGTATTCATACACCCACTCAAACACTAGGAGGTGATGATCCTTCGCATGACAAAGAAAAATATTCGGACCTATGCCACATTTTTAACTGTAGGCGCAAGCAATACGATGATTGACTTTCTGTTCTTCTTTTTTTTCACTGCTTGCTTTGTTCCCTCTTTTCTTGCACAGTGCCTGTCCTATACAGCAGGAATGCTGAACAGTTATGTTTGGAATCGAAAATGGACGTTCCAAGTAAAAAAGAAAGCGGACAGGTGGGAATGGATCAAGTGGGCCACAGTCAACGGCGCAGCGTGTCTCCTCACCTATGTTGTCTTATATGTCATGCAGCAAGCAGGTTTCTCATTATTCATTAGTAAAGCGATTGGTACCCTTCTTGGCATGATGATCACTTTTACTGGAAGCCGCCTATGGGTGTTTCCATCAGAAAACAAACGATCAGAAATGGAGCGATGATTCAATGAACATCAAAAAAGCCGTTATACCAGCAGCCGGATTAGGCACACGTTTTTTACCCGCAACGAAAGCACAGCCAAAGGAAATGCTGCCGATTATCGACAAACCCGCCATTCAATACATAGTTGAGGAGGCTGTTCAATCAGGCATTGAAGATATACTGATTATCACAGGAAGAAATAAAAAATCGATTGAAGATCACTTTGACCGTTCGATTGAGCTAGAACAGAATTTGCTTGAAAAAGGAAAAAAAGAACAGCTGGCTGAAATCAAACATATTGCGGATATGGCAAATATTCATTATATTCGTCAAAAGGAGCCCTTAGGTCTTGGACATGCGGTATTATGTGCACGTCATTTTACTGGCAACGATCCTTTTGCGGTGCTTTTAGGTGATGATGTCATGGTGTCAGAAAGACCTGCACTCTCTCAGCTCATGGAAGTCTTTGAAGACAAACAAAGAGAGGTCAT
The DNA here is from genome assembly GCF_056173625.1 of Bacillus sp. iso_77. Taxonomy (NCBI): domain Bacteria; kingdom Bacillati; phylum Bacillota; class Bacilli; order Caryophanales; family Bacillaceae; genus Bacillus; species Bacillus sp. iso_77. Next base: position 1,843,751 of record NZ_CM149683.1, read on the forward strand.
TGGCGTCCAGCAAGTGGATCGTCTAGATGTCAGTAAGTATGGTATGATAAGACCAGCTAGAGTAGACGGTCAAGTGTTTGAAGTCACAGACTTAGTGGAAAAGCCAGCTATTCATGAAGCTCCTTCCGATTTAGCCGTGATGGGCAGGTATCTGTTAACACCATCGATTTTTCCTATTCTACAAGGAATCGAGAGAGGTGCTGGGAACGAAATCCAGCTGACAGATGCCCTGAAAATCATTGCACATGAATCACCCATTTATGCAAAACAATTAGATGGGATGAGATTTGACGTTGGTGATAAGCTGGGCTCATTTAAGGCAGCGGCTGAAATTGGATTGATGCGTCATGATATGCGGCCAGCCATGCTAGCATATATGCAAAGCATACTCATGAGAGAAGCAAAACAAGCATAGGCTCTTATAAGGATGCTTGAAGAAAATTCGTATTTAAAGGCAGAGTGAAATGAATGGGAACCTTGTTTAATGAAATTTTAACCTGGCTGACAAGCCTTGGTTACGTAGGTGTTGCACTTGGACTGATGATTGAAATTATTCCGAGTGAAATTGTACTTGCCTACGGCGGATATATGGTGTCAACAGGAAGCATTGGATTTGTTGGAGCCGTCATCGCTGGGGTTATTGGAGGAACACTTGCCCAGTGCTTTATTTACTGGATCGGCCTTTATGGCGGAAGACCTTTTTTAACAAAGTATGGGAAGTATTTATTCATCCATGAGCATCACATTGCCACGGCAGAACGCTGGTTTGACCGATATGGAACTGGTGTCGTATTTACAGCTCGTTTTATCCCAGTCGTGCGCCACGCGATCTCAATTCCAGCTGGTATTGCAAAGATGCCATTTCTCAAATTTGTTCTTTTGACCGGATTAGCCGCCATCCCTTGGTCCATCCTATTTATTTATCTTGGAATGCAACTTGGGACAAAATGGGACCACATTCAAAGTGTCGCTCACACGTATACAACACCAATTATGGTCATTGCTATCGTTCTCATCGTACTGTATTTCGTTTTGAAAAAAATTCGCACAAATCGAAAACGGACAATCTAACGAAAACGCCTTTCACTCGTCATGTGAAAGGCGTTTTTTCTATGCGTGCGTCGATTGTTTTTTCATATATTGAGATAATTCCATAATCATTGCACCCATTCTTTCAAGTGAAGGGGCTAGAATGCGGCTTATCCCCTCTTCTTTTAAAGCTTCAGCTGTGACTTTTCCAACAGCTACAGCTAATACATGCTGCTCGAATAGATGTTGCAGTTCTTCTTTTTTGTCCCATTCTTCTGCTAGTTTGAAAAAGGCATGAACCTGAACAGCGGTTGTAAAACAAACGGCATGGACCTTCCCTTCTTTCATTTCTTGAAGCAAAGTGTCCGCCGCCTCTGGTTCAGGGGGCGTGTGCTGATATGGCATGAGCTGCAAAACGTCTGCTCCCTTGTGATGTAAAAAATCAATGAGAGCTGGTGCATTTTCGCCGTGAAGCTGCACCATGACCCGTTTACCTTGAAGTTCTTTGTCTTCTAACTTTGAAATGAGGTCACGAACGGTTCCATCTTCATCAGAAACATCTGGCTGAATGCCGTGTTTTTTTAGAGCCGCGAACGTTTTGTATCCTCTTGAAGCGATATGGGCACTTGATAAAATGTTCATAAAAGCTTCTCCAAGCTGCAGCTCTTCTGCACTTTCAATTAATGTGTCTGTGCCGATACCCGTTGTTAAAATGACCCAGTCAGCTCCCTTCTTTACAAAGGTTTCTATGCCTGGCTTCAATTCCTCTTTGGCTAAAAATACAGTGCCCTGAAGAGAACGAATAACAGCTTGTCCTCCTTGCTTTTCAACAAGTGTACGCATTTCTTCTGTTTTTCTTGTTCCGCATATGGCAATGGTCTTTCCAGCTAAGCCTTTACTCATTCTCATCCCTCTTTTTCTATCACATGTATGATGTATTGTATTAAATATAGATTTATTTGGAAGACGTTGCAAGTGTCTACTAAAAAAGAGCTTGACGTTTCTATCGAATTCGAGTATCTTTTGTAAGTGCAAATTGTAGGAGGTCATTATGGAAAAACAGAATGTTCAAGCAATTCGATTATCAATCGCAGACCCAACACCACTTGGTTTGTTTGGTTTAGCAATGGTGACGCTTGTTGCGTCTTCACAAAAACTAGGAATCACAGATGGCACATCCCTTATTTTACCTTGGGCTATCTTCCTTGGAGGAATCGCGCAGCTGATTGCGTCCATACAAGATTCAAAGCATCATAATATTTTTGGAGCCACTGCCTTCGGCGCATTCGGTCTTTTTTGGATGGGCGTTGGAACCACTTGGCTCATTCAAGCGGGCGTTTTTGGGAAAACGCTTGCGGGAGCTGCGGACCCAAAACAACTAGGTTTTGCTTTTATTGGTTATTTGATTTTCAGCTTATTTATGACGATCGGTGCAATGGAAACACATAAAGTATTGTTTTTGATTTTCGTCTTTATTGATTTCTTATTCATTGGCCTGTCCCTAAGCTCGTTTGGTGTGATGTACGATGTGACTCATACGATGGCTGGTATTGCAGAATTGATTATTTCTCTTCTTTCATTTTATGGTTCTGCAGCTGTTGTGCTGAATACACATTTTGGTCGTACAGTACTGCCAGTTGGACAACCATTTCGCGTGTTTACTAAAGCATAAATAAAAAAGAACTGCTCTTGGCAGTTCTTTTTTTATTCTTATTTTTCTTGTTCCTCTTGAAATATCTCTGCAATGATTTCATAAGAACGCATTCTTTCTTGATGGTCAAACATATCAGAATTAATCATGACTTCATCTGCTTGAGTCGCCTCAATAAAGGCTTCTAACTCTTTTTTCACCTTTTGTTTATCCCCGATCATCGTCGAACTTAATTGTTCGTCCACCATCGCCTTCTCATAAGGACTCCACAGCCCATCCATACTTTCAACAGGGGCTTTGAGTTTTCCTGGTGTATTGCGAATGAGGCTCAAAAACCGCTGATAATGAGACGTCGCCAAATACTCAGCCCGCTCTGTTTGATCAGCAGCAAAAACCGTCACACCAACCATCGCATAAGGTTTTTTTAACACATCTGAAGGTTGAAATGACTGTCTGTATAATTCTAAAGCAGGAATGGTATTTTTAGGGGAGAAATGTGCCGCAAAGGCAAATGGCAGTCCCAATTCTCCTGCAAGCCTTGCACTAAAACCACTTGAACCAAGAAGCCAAATTGGTATATCCAATCCTTCTCCCGGAACGGCTCTTACATGTTTTTTGACCTGACCAGTCGGTTTGAAATATTGCCGAAGTTCTTCAAGCTGCTCAGGGAAATCCTCTCCATTATGAAGATTACGTCTAAGTGCCCTTGCCGTTAACTGATCTGTTCCGGGTGCCCTGCCTAGACCTAAATCAATTCTCCCTGGATACAAAGTCTCCAGTGTTCCAAATTGTTCTGCAATAACGAGTGAAGAATGGTTTGGAAGCATAATCCCCCCAGAACCAACCCGGATCTTTTCAGTCCCTCCAGCAATATGTCCAATCAAGACGGATGTTGCTGAACTCGCAACCCCTTCCATATTATGATGCTCCGCAAGCCAATATCTATGGTAGCCCCACTTCTCAGCTTTTTTTGCTAAATCCATACTATGTTCAAATGACTCTTTGATTGTGCCACCTTCTGTTACAGAGGATAAATTTAACACGGAATATGCTGCACGTTGTAAAACTGATTGACTCATACATGATGCCCCATTTCTATCAAAAATCATACTAGTTTCATTCTTTCAACACCATAACATAAAACGATTTAACTTTTAAATGATTTGATTCGATGATTTTCGAAATGATGAATTTTCTAGGTTTTACTTCCGATTTAAAAATTCGTACATAGAATGAAATATCAATTTTAGGAGATGGGCAATTTGTACAATCAATTCGATCACAAATGTCCCTTTTGCGGTAGATATCATGAGCAGCCTCATTACAAAAGATCACGTCATGACCGTCCTCAAAGAAGAGACTGTCCTTTTATTAAACAAGAACATTCAAAACAAAACAGACCTCAAGGGGATCCGTCTTGTGCAAAAGGAGAAAAACAATCAAAAATAATTCAAAGGGTTGGACGAAGAGGCCCAGCAGGTCCGGTTGGGCCTACCGGACCAACCGGACCTGCTGGCGGATTAACCGGTGTCCTCCCTTTTAACCCCTCACAATCACAAGATTACGAGGCTGGTCAAGTTGTCACGTATAATGGCAGTACTTATATTGCTAAGGTAGATGCTCCCTCAGGAATACCTGGACTTTCCCCCGACTATACCCTTTTGGCGGCTTCTGGGAAAACTGGCCCAACTGGCCCTACAGGGGTAGGATTAAGTGGTATTGAAACATATGATCCAGAAAGAGCATCAATGTATTCAGTCGGTCAAGTGGTCACTTATGAAGGTGGTACGTATATTGTGAACTCTGCTCCACCTTTAGGTACGCCAGATACGTCCCCGGATTATACGCTTTTGGCAGCACCTGGTGCTCCAGGTTCTACTGGAGTAACGGGCAGCACTGGAGCTACAGGAATTACTGGTGCAACCGGACCTACTGGGGCAACGGGAATCACAGGTGCAACTGGATCTACTGGTGCTACAGGTATCACAGGTTCAACCGGACCTACTGGCGCCACTGGTATCACAGGTTCAACCGGAGCTACTGGTGCTACAGGTATCACAGGTGCAACTGGACCTACTGGGGCCACTGGTATCACGGGTGCAACTGGACCTACTGGGGCAACTGGTATCACGGGTGCAACCGGAGCTACTGGTGCCACGGGTATCACAGGTTCAACCGGTCCGACTGGTGCTACAGGTATCACAGGTGCTACCGGACCTACTGGTGCTACAGGTATCACAGGTGCTACCGGTCCGACTGGGGTCACTGGTAGCACAGGTTCAACTGGAGCTACTGGTGCCACTGGTATCACAGGTTCAACCGGTCCGACTGGTGCTACTGGTATCACGGGTGCTACAGGAATTACAGGTTCAACCGGTCCGACTGGTGCTACAGGTATCACAGGTGCTACCGGACCTACTGGTGCTACAGGTATCACAGGTTCAACCGGTCCGACTGGGGCCACTGGTATCACAGGTTCAACCGGACCTACTGGGGCCACTGGTGTGACGGGCAGCACTGGACCAACTGGTCCGACTGGGGCAACGGGCAGCACGGGTGCAACTGGATCTACTGGTGCCACGGGTATCACAGGTTCAACCGGTCCGACTGGTGCTACAGGTATCACAGGTTCAACCGGACCTACTGGGGCCACGGGTATCACGGGTGCTACTGGATCTACTGGTGCCACTGGCAGCACGGGTGCAACTGGAGCTACTGGGGCCACTGGAATCACAGGTTCAACCGGACCTACTGGGGCCACTGGTGTGACGGGCAGCACTGGACCAACTGGTCCGACTGGAGCTACGGGAATCACAGGTTCAACCGGACCTACTGGTGCTACAGGAATTACAGGTTCAACCGGACCTACTGGGGCCACTGGAATCACAGGTGCAACCGGTCCGACTGGTGCTACTGGTATCACGGGTTCAACTGGAGCTACTGGGGCCACTGGAATCACAGGTGCAACCGGACCTACTGGTACTACAGGTATCACAGGTTCAACCGGACCTACTGGGGCCACTGGTGTGACGGGCAGCACTGGACCAACTGGTCCGACTGGAGCTACGGGAATCACAGGTTCAACCGGACCGACTGGTGCTACTGGTATCACAGGTTCAACCGGAGCTACTGGGGCCACTGGCATCACGGGTTCAACTGGAGCTACTGGTGCCACGGGAATCACAGGTTCAACCGGAGCTACTGGGGCCACTGGTATCACAGGTTCAACCGGTCCGACTGGTGCTACAGGAATTACAGGTTCAACCGGTCCGACTGGTGCTACAGGTATCACAGGTGCTACCGGACCTACTGGTGCTACAGGTATCACAGGTGCTACCGGTCCGACTGGTGCTACAGGAATTACAGGTTCAACCGGACCTACTGGGGCCACTGGAATCACAGGTGCTACCGGTCCGACTGGTGCTACTGGTATCACGGGTTCAACTGGAGCTACTGGGGCCACTGGAATCACAGGTTCAACCGGACCTACTGGTACTACAGGTATCACAGGTTCAACCGGACCTACTGGGGCCACTGGTGTGACGGGCAGCACTGGACCAACTGGTCCGACTGGAGCTACGGGAATCACAGGTTCAACCGGTCCGACTGGTGCTACTGGTATCACAGGTTCAACCGGAGCTACTGGCATCACGGGTTCAACTGGAGCTACTGGTGCCACGGGAATCACAGGTTCAACCGGAGCTACTGGTGCCACTGGTATCACAGGTTCAACCGGTCCGACTGGTGCTACTGGTGCTACAGGAATTACAGGTTCAACCGGTCCGACTGGTGCTACAGGTATCACAGGTGCAACTGGAGCTACTGGGGCCACTGGTATCACAGGTTCAACCGGACCTACTGGGGCAACTGGTATCACGGGTTCAACCGGAGCTACTGGTGCCACTGGTATCACAGGTTCAACCGGTCCGACTGGTGCTACTGGTGCTACAGGAATTACAGGTTCAACCGGTCCGACTGGTGCTACAGGTATCACAGGTGCAACTGGAGCTACTGGGGCCACTGGTATCACAGGTTCAACCGGACCTACTGGGGCAACTGGTATCACGGGTTCAACCGGAGCTACTGGTGCCACTGGTATCACAGGTTCAACCGGTCCGACTGGTGCTACAGGAATTACAGGTTCAACCGGTCCGACTGCTGCTACAGGTATCACAGGTGCTACCGGACCTACTGGTGCTACAGGTATCACAGGTGCTACCGGTCCGACTGGGGTCACTGGTATCACAGGTTCAACTGGAGCTACTGGTGCCACGGGTATCACAGGTTCAACCGGTCCGACTGGTGCTACTGGTATCACGGGTGCTACAGGAATTACAGGTTCAACCGGTCCGACTGGTGCTACAGGTATCACAGGTGCTACCGGACCTACTGGTGCTACTGGTATCACAGGTTCAACCGGAGCTACTGGGGCCACTGGAATCACGGGTGCAACTGGAGCTACTGGGGCCACTGGCATCACGGGTGCAACTGGAGCTACTGGTGCCACGGGTATCACAGGTTCAACCGGTCCGACTGGTGCTACTGGTATCACAGGTTCAACCGGACCTACTGGTGCTACAGGAATTACAGGTTCAACCGGACCTACTGGGGCCACTGGAATCACAGGTTCAACCGGTCCGACTGGTGCTACTGGTATCACGGGTTCAACTGGAGCTACTGGGGCCACTGGAATCACAGGTTCAACCGGACCTACTGGTACTACAGGTATCACAGGTTCAACCGGACCTACTGGGGCCACTGGTGTGACGGGCAGCACTGGACCAACTGGTCCGACTGGAGCTACGGGAATCACAGGTTCAACCGGACCGACTGGTGCTACTGGTATCACAGGTTCAACCGGACCTACTGGGGCCACTGGCATCACGGGTTCAACTGGAGCTACTGGTGCCACGGGAATCACAGGTTCAACCGGAGCTACTGGTGCCACGGGAATCACAGGTTCAACCGGAGCTACTGGTGCCACGGGAATCACAGGTTCAACCGGTCCGACTGGTGCTACTGGTGCTACAGGAATTACAGGTTCAACCGGTCCGACTGGTGCTACAGGTATCACAGGTGCTACAGGTATCACAGGTGCTACCGGACCTACTGGTGCTACAGGTATCACAGGTGCTACCGGTCCGACTGGGGTCACTGGTAGCACAGGTTCAACTGGAGCTACTGGTGCCACGGGTATCACAGGTTCAACCGGTCCGACTGGTGCTACTGGTATCACGGGTGCTACAGGAATTACAGGTTCAACCGGTCCGACTGGTGCTACAGGTATCACAGGTGCTACCGGACCTACTGGTGCTACTGGTATCACAGGTTCAACCGGACCTACTGGGGCCACTGGCATCACGGGTGCAACTGGAGCTACTGGGGCCACTGGCATCACGGGTGCAACTGGAGCTACTGGGGCCACGGGTATCACAGGTTCAACCGGACCTACTGGTGCTACAGGAATTACAGGTTCAACCGGACCTACTGGGGCCACGGGTATCACAGGTTCAACCGGTCCGACTGGTGCTACTGGTATCACGGGTTCAACTGGAGCTACTGGGGCCACTGGAATCACAGGTGCAACCGGACCTACTGGTACTACAGGTATCACAGGTTCAACCGGACCTACTGGGGCCACTGGTGTGACGGGCAGCACTGGACCAACTGGTCCGACTGGAGCTACGGGAATCACAGGTTCAACCGGACCGACTGGTGCTACTGGTATCACAGGTTCAACCGGACCTACTGGTGCTACAGGAATTACAGGTTCAACCGGACCTACTGGGGCCACGGGTATCACAGGTTCAACCGGTCCGACTGGTGCTACTGGTATCACGGGTTCAACTGGAGCTACTGGGGCCACTGGAATCACAGGTGCAACCGGACCTACTGGTACTACAGGTATCACAGGTTCAACCGGACCTACTGGGGCCACTGGTGTGACGGGCAGCACTGGACCAACTGGTCCGACTGGCGCTACAGGTATCACGGGTGCTACCGGACCTACTGGAACAGGTGGTTTTACGGATACAGCACTATATGCTGCTAATAGTTCTGGTCCTACCATTGTTACTGTAGCCTCGGGAACGAATATTCCATTGCCGAACTTTCAAAACATTACCGGTTTTACAGCAAACGGCACAAGTACGGTTTTTACCGTTCTGCAAACAGGTAAATATTATATTACGTATCAAGTCAACACCACTACAGCACTTTTGATTAATACGCGTTTGCTGTTAAATGGAACAAATACTATTTCTGGTTCTGTTCAATCACCTACTATCTCTACTTCATTTATTAACAATACTGTCATTGTTAATTTAACAGCTGGTAATACTATTTCACTGCAGTTTTTTGGAGTGGTTGTCACAGCTATATTAGTTGGCGGTGGTGGTGCGGCCGGAGCAACCTTGACCATCATACGGCTCAGTTAAGCAAAAAAAGAAAAAAGAAAGGCTTTTCAGCCTTTCTTTTTTATGTCTTCTATAACTTTTATACAATGTTCGATATCATTAGATTGTAAGAGGTGAAAAATAGATTGGATGACGGTAAACTCTAAATTCCACCATTCTAACAACTGAAGTTTTTCAATGATATCAGAAGAAAACCGATATTTCATGAGACGCTGCGGGTTCCCTGCGACAATCGCATATGGAGGCACATCTTTTGTAATCAGACTATTTGCTCCAATGACTGCCCCGTTTCCTATCTGTACCCCTGACATGATTGTTGCTCCATATCCAATCCAAACATCGTGCCCTATACACACATCCCCTTTTGATCGTGGATGTCCTTCAATGTGGGCAGCATCTGTGAAAATTTGATTAAAGGGATATGTGGTGACCCAATCTGTTCGGTGTTCACCACCAAGAAAAACTTTTACTTCGTTTGCGATGGAACAAAACTTTCCTACATTCAGCGTTGTTCCTTCTCCCCACGTCAAGACTTGAAAATCTGGTCCAGCATAAGTGAAGTCACCGATATCATACGAACTGAGCTCACTTCTTTGGTTTAAAAACATAGAAGATCAGACCCCCTACAAAGTAATCGATCTTCGTATATATATGCCAGATGATAGGCTCACATTATGATTGGACAAGTGCAACGATCTGCTTTTTCTTCCATACCAGTCGATAATAGCCGTATTGGAGCAATAAGTTTACAAAAAAGGCTGCAGGATATCCTATCCAGATTCCTTTGATCCCAAGCGATGTATGGTGTGATAGCACATAAGCCACTGGTACTTCAACAAGCCAAATGGAACAAATACTAAAGATGGTCGGCCATAGAACTGTTCCACTTGCTCTCATCGTGGCAGCAACGATTTGTGCTGTTCCGAAAATGAGATAGCTCCATAGTGTAATCACGACCAAACTATATGCAATATCAATCGTTGCAGAATCTGTTAAAAAGATAGATAAAATTTGTGGTGCGAAAATATAGACGAAAATAATAATCAATCCGCCTAACGCAAAGTTTAGCCCCAGCCCAATTTTAATGACATCTTTCAAACGATTCATGTTTCCTGCGCCAATGAACTGTGCGGCGAAGATAGAAACCGCAATACCAAGGCTCACTGCGGGCATCTGTACATAACTTACGACTTGATTGACAACGCCATAAGCTGCGGTCGCCTGTGATCCATAATCGTTGACAAAAGAAATGACAGCAATTTCTGATAAAGAAATGAGAATCATATTAATACTAGAAGGGATACTTAACTTTAATAGCGTTTTTAATAAATCCCCTTTCATCAATAAATGCTTTCTAACCGACGCATCAATGCGCAGCGGGTGCTTTGTTTTATAAAGATAGATATGAAGAATGATAAACGTAACGATTGTAGAAATCACAGAAGAATACGCAGCACCATATAAACCAAATGCCGGTAAACCAAGCCAGCCGAATAATAAAATTGGCAGCAATAAAATATTGGTTCCTGTACTAATCATTAAGAAATAAAATGGTGTTTTTGAATCTCCTGTTCCTCGTAAAAAAGTTGTATAGACAAAATAAAGAAATAAGATGGGCATGGAGATGAATAGGATTCTGGCATATGCCGCACTTTCCTCCACAATATTTGCAGGTGTCCCCATCAGATGTAAAATATCTGTGGCAAAAAAACCTCCAATGACAGCTAAAGAAAGTCCGATTAAAAAGGTGAACGAAAGCGTTGTACCGATAATTTCCTTTAACCTCTGCTCATTTTTTGCTCCGTATGCTTGTCCAATAAGGATCGAGCTCCCTGATCCAATCCCAATGGAAAAAGAAACAAGTAAAAAGAAAAGTGGAAAGAATGCCGAAATCGCAGCTACTGCATCCTCTCCAATCCATCTACCGACAAGCACAATGGAAACAAGCTGTCCAATTGATTGCAAAATATTGCTTAATAAAAGTGGAATTAGAAAGATCGACATGGTTTTTACTAAAGATTGATTATTATCTAACGTCATGATGGTTCTCCTTCTCTGTCTAAAGATCCTCAGCTAACATGCTGACAATGCGGTCTTCTATCTCTTTTCCTTTTTCGTCATCAACGAGATGATTCAATAAGATGGAAAAAGCAAGCGTTTTTCCACTCTGCGTTTCAATATATCCAGATAGTGTGCTGACCGTTGATAGCGTACCTGTTTTTGCACGCACTTTTTCTAGTGTAGCTGGTTCTTTCAATCTATTTCTTAATGTACCTCCCACCATACGCTCACTTGCCCCAGCTAACGGAAGTGCATGGACATAGGTGTTAAACCATTTTTCCTTTTGAATGTTTGTCAAAAATAACGTGAATTGATTTGCAGAAACAAGGTTAATCGGTGATATGCCTGATCCGTCTCTCAACACAGTCATGGATGGATCTATGCCAAAGGCAGGAAGACGTTCATTCAGCACGTCAAGCCCTTTGTCAAAACTCCCTTTGTTCTTTACCCGCTTCCCAAGTTCTTTTAACAGAATTTCTGCATGTGTATTGTTGCTTAATTTCATCATCGGAACAAGAAGATCGGATAAAGGCATTGATGAATGGGAAGCGATTTTTTTCGCTTTTTTAGGAACTTGTTTTGTTTTGAGTGGTCCTTTCAGCTGAATCCCCTCAGCCTTTAATGCTCGTTTCATTAAGTCTAAAGCATACGTTGTCGGTTCCCATAATGCGACCCATTGTTTAGACGAGGATGCTTTTAGCGGAATCGTCCCAGTCAGTGTAATTTTGTTTGTACCGTGAGAGCGTTTAAAAGATATTTTCTTCTTTCCACCTTCTGGCACAGTTTGCACTTGATTGACAACTTGAGCGACGTCAGTCTTCGGGATCATCTCATAGCTGGCCTTCTGCCCTGCTTTCTTTCCCGGCTTAACTTCGAGAATGATCGTTCCTGCATCATAATCCTCATTCGGTGAAGCAGTAAGAGCAGATATTTGAGCGCCGTAATATTGATCTTCATCACTCCACGGCAGATCGATGGAATACCTTGTGTCATCAAACCAAGTATCATCAGCTGCAAGCTGTCCACGAATCGTATGTATTCCGGCCTTTTTGACTTGTTTGGCTAATACGGCAAAATCGCTTTCTAACAATGTCGGGTCTCCAGTGCCTCGGAGATAAAGATTGCCGTGCAATGTTTTTTTGTGAATTGAACCATCTATCCAAACGTCTGTTGGAAAAGTGTGTGTTTCACCCAGTAGATCGAGTGCGATAGCAGATGTGAGTAATTTCATATTAGAAGCAGGAGTCAGACGGATGTCCGCTTGATGTTCATAAAGAAGAGAAGTGTCAGAAGTATCGCGTACGCTGATGCCAGCAATCGTGCCCTCTAGATCAGGTGCTGTTCGAATGAATTCGTCTAAGGAAGTGATCCATTTTGATTGATCATCATGAGCTGTTAGTTGTTCATCTTTCACTGAAAAAGGGAGAAATAACATCGACAAAATACATAGTTGTAAAAACATGACCTGTGAGAAACGTTTCACGCAATCCCTCCTTTTTAGAAAAGCAGCCAAATTTAGCAGATTATGTTCATTATACACAAAAGAACGTTTGTTCTCAAAGGTTTTTTAAACAGAAAAGTCAGCTTTCTTTGACGAAAACTGACAAGCCTCTTTTACCTTTTTTCAGGATTCCAGCCATCGCTTCCGCTAAGCACGGCTTGAACGGTGATTTGACTTGCTTCGTTTTTTGTTAATATCGTTGACCATTTCACCCGGTTTGCCACATGACTCCCTGCGCCCGTTGATCCATATTCTTGATATCTAGCCGTTCTTTCGTTGTCTTTGTTCTCCCAGTTATGCCATCCCTCAGCTTTAATATGTTCATCCATTTTTGTTTGAAGGAACGTGACAGCCGAATGAGGTCTCCACGGACGGCCTAAGTACACAGATTGAGACGCAGCCGTTCCTTTATTTAATGTGGAATCAATAAAAACGTAGCCATACTTTTGCGCTTCTGTTGTGGATGCCGCTGTAATATACCCATTTCCAAGACTTTTTATTTCAGCTCTTTTAAATACAGCCGTTGCTGAACCAAAGATGAAGTCAACCGTGCCCTCGATATAGCAATCTTCATAATATTGTCTCCCTGTGCCTGTGGCATAAAGTGTATCTTGATAACCGAGAACACGTACGTGTTTAAACACAGCCCGGTCCCCGGATACATAAAGGGCAACCGCCTGCCCTGCGTTTCGGCCAGCTGTATTTTGAAACGTGATATTTTCTGCGTAAAAATGATTTGCCCGAATCATTGTACTTGAGCTATTGGTTGTGCTCCCGCTGCTTGCATTTGTATCATCATACGTCAGAATCGTCTGATACTGATTTTCTCCAATAAAGGACACATAAGGCTTATTTTGCGGAAGGAGAATCTTTTCTTTATACACACCATTTTTAATATATATCGTCGTTTGCTGTTGATTGTTCACTGGTATCGCATCAATGGCAGATTGAACCGTTCGAAATGTCCCATTTCCTTTTTGATCGACAATAAGCACGCGGTTTGTTTGATGGTTGTGTCCAGCTGCTTGCGCATAAGCTGAGTCAAAAAGCAGTAAGGCCAATACCATCATCAGCAGTCGTTTTCCATACTTCATCACACATCTCCCCCTTATATTGTGAACGTTTTCATTGACGTATTCTTTTTGATCCTATTCAGTTATAAAACAAAAAAACATCCACTGTGTTAGGTTGTGGATGTTTTTTCATATTTCATCGCATAAATTCCTTCATTTTCAATCCATTCACAAAATAGGACGTCTTTATAGGAGGAAATGTGCTGCTTTTTCAATTGCTCTCTCAGCCACGCTTCATCAAATCCAGCTTCCTTTAAATCTTTTTTTAAAATCTCTCCGTCGATAATAAACGTTCTAGGCAATGTGACTTCTTTTCCTTTCACGTTCACATCTTCGGCTGTAGCTGGTGCATATTTCATTTTCGGAAGCACACTCACAGACCCATCCGTTTCCAAAATGGCAAATTCAATTTCATTAAGAGCAAAATGCCCTTTCGCTCGAATCAGCGTCTGCAACTGATTTAAATCGAGCATATTTTTCTTTAATCGATTGTAGTGAATCTTTCCTTTATCAATCACAAGAGTCGGTCTTCCTTCTAAAAAAGCGCGAATGGATTTGAATTTTTGTGAAAGCCATTCAACTGTGTAGATTAAAACGCCCCAGACTGCAACTGCAAAAAGGATATGTAGCACGCTGACTTCTGGATCAAAAATGGCGTTACCGACCATCTCCCCTAAAATCAGTGCAGAAATAAAATCAAACGGCGTGATTTGTGCAAATTGTGTTTTCCCTAATAGCTTTGTAATGGAAAATAAAGCGAAAAATCCGATAAAGAGTTCAATCAAAATATTAAAAAATGGCACACATATACCTTCCTTTCTCACTGCATGTATTTACAGCATGTACAGGAAAGGAAGGTTCTAAACCATTTATGAAGGCAGTAAAATAAAGACGTCGTCTCCCTCAACCAATGCTTCATATGTTTTCACGCATCCATGATCTGGTTCTTGAACATTTCCTGATGAAAGATTGATTTTCCAATCATGCATTGGACAGAAGACATGATCTCCGCTCACCATTCCTTCAGCTAGTACACCGCCTTTATGAGGACAGCGATTTTCAATGGCTTTGAACTGCTTGTTAGAGGTTTGAAAAACAGCTAATTCAAGTGGACCGGCTGCGACTGTTTTCCCTAGCTGCAATGGAAAATCTGATATTGTACCAATATGAACTTTTACAATTGAAACTGTCATCTGATCTCATCCCTTCAATTGATTTAGACGGAAGCAGTTGCCTTTTGAAATAATTGTCTTGTTTCTGTTTCGTTCTCTCGAATCTCTTGCCACGGTTCTTCATAAGTTGAAAGTGCGATGTCCATTCTTTCGATTAATGCTGCACGTTTCTTGTCATCTAGCAGTACCGTTTGGATATGATTCAATCCAAGCCGTTCAACCCAAGCGGATGTTCTCTCTAAATAATTTGCGGTTTCTCTGTAATATTGAAGGTAGGCTGCGGCCATTTGTTCTACTTCTTCTGCTGTACTTACTTTCATTAATAAGTCTCCAGCTCGTAAATGTGTCCCTCCATTCCCGCCAGCATACAATTCAAATCCCCCATCGATACCTACGATGCCAAGATCTTTAATCCCAGATTCAGCACAGTTTCTTGGACAGGCTGATACGGCCATTTTGACTTTGTGCGGTGTGGCAAGTCCTTCAAATTTCTTTTCAAGTGCGATCCCAAGAGAAATGGAATCTTGCGTTCCGAATCTGCAAAATTGTTCTCCAACACAAGTTTTGACGGTTCTTAATGATTTTCCGTAAGCATAACCAGACGGCATATCTAAATCAGCCCATACTTTTGGTAAATCTTCTTTTTTGACACCTAAAAGGTCGATTCGCTGCCCTCCAGTCATTTTCACAAGCGGTATCTCATATTTGTCAACGACATCCGCTATTTTTCTCAGGTCATTAGCATTTGTCACGCCCCCGTACATACGTGGAACGACCGAATAGGTACCATCGTTTTGGATGTTGGCATGCATTCGTTCATTCACAAATCGCGAGCTTTTTTCATCTTTGTAGTCAAGCGGATACATCATCCCTAAATAGTAATTCAGTGCAGGCCGGCACTTTGAACAGCCTTCTTCTGTTTCCCAGTCAAGTACATTCATCACTTCTTTGACATGCTGCAAACCTTTCTCTTTTATTTCATGAATCACTTCATCTCTTGATAAGGTGGTGCAGGCGCAGATGGTTTCTTTTTGCGCAGTGCGGTTTGCATCATCGCCTAAAGTGTGCCATAAAATCTCTTCCACAACAGATTGACAGCCTCCGCATGACCGAGAAGCACTTGTACATTGCTTGACCTCTTGTATAGTCGTTAGGCCTTCTTTTTGAATAGCTGCCACTATTTGACCTTTTGAGACACCATTACAGCCGCAAACGATATGGTCGTTTGCCATTTGTTCAATCGTGTTTTCTTGCGCCAGCTCATTTGATGTTAAGACAGATACTTTTTCCATATCTGACATATCAACACCTTCTCTAATGTACGAGAATAAACGTGGTCCATCGCTTGTTTCTCCAAACATGACGGCGCCGACTAATCGGTTTTGCTGGAAGACTAGTTTTTGATAAATACCTTGCTGTTCGTCAAAAATCTTAATCGCTTGTTTCTCATCATTTTCGATAAAATCTCCAGCTGAAAATACATCAACCCCTGATACTTTTAGCTGTGTCGATAGTACAGATCCTTCATAAGGCGCCGGAGACATGTCACATACATGCTGTGCGAGCACGTTTGCTTGATCGTATAATGGCGCGACAAGACCGTACGTTTGTCCTCTATGTTCAACACATTCTCCGACTGCGTAAATCCGCGGGACACTTGTTTCCATGAAATCATTGACGATAATCCCCCGGTTCACTTCAATGCCGCTCGTTTCGGCAAGCTTGTGATTCGGTTTAATTCCTGCCGCCATGACCACCATATCTGTCTCTAATGTAGAACCATCTGAAAATGTTAGCCCTTCTACCCTTGTATCTCCTAAAATCTCATTTGTCTGTTTTCCTAATAGAAAGCTCATGCCTTGTTTTTCTAAAGCTGCTTGCAGAAGCTGACCTGCCACCGGATCGAGCTGACGGTCCATTAAATGAGAGCCAAGGTGAATGACGGTCACTTCCATACCTAAGTTTAATAGACCACGCGCGGCTTCAAGTCCAAGGAGCCCGCCTCCAATGACGGCTGCTTTTTTGTACATCATAGATGCTTTGACCATTTCCTCTGTGTCTTGTAATGTACGAAAAGCTGTTACCCCTTTTTTATCGCTCCCTGGAATGGGCGGGATGAACGGGAGTGACCCTGTCGCTAAAATTAAACGGTCATAATGCACGGTCCGTCCTTGATCACTCATAACGGTTTGATTGTCTGGATCGATCTTCACAATGGTCTCATTTGTAAACAGCTGAATATGATGTTCCTTGTACCAATTCCAATCGTTTAACGTAATATCCTCTGTCTTTGTATCCCCTTGGAGAACTTTCGATAAAAGAATCCGATTATAGTTAGGATACGGCTCAGTTCCAAATACAGTCATGTCGAATCGTTCATTGTCCGTTTTTAAAATGTTTTCGAGCGTTCGGATACCAGCCATACCATTCCCTACTAATACGAGTTTTTCTTTCATGAAAAACACCCCTCATGTGATCGTTTTTTAGAAAGTACCATAATCTAAACAAAGATGGAAAATACATGTTAAAATTTCTCACATAGTTTTCAATTCTTGTAGGCTGACAGCTGTACAGGACAATTTTTAAAACCTGGCATTTTACTGTGTGGATCTAACTGTTTACCAATTAATAGGTTAATTGATTGATGTTTATTCCAGTGAAATGGAACAAACACAGTATCTTTTCGGATGCTATCTGTTATGTGGCACCTCATGATGACGCTTCCTCGTTTTGACTGGATGGTGACGAGCTCCCCGTGCTGAAATCCGTAAGCTTCGGCTGTGTCAGGATGAAGCTCTGCATAAGCTTCAAACTGCCGGGCAACAAGAGAGGTGCTTTTTCTTGTTTGAACGCCCGTTTGGTAATGAGCCATCACCCTGCCGGTCGTTAAATAGAGTGGATATTCTGGACTGACTGGTTCTTTTGCACCCTGTTGTCCATGTGCAACGACTGCAAATTTTGCTAATTGATCAGGATGTGAGAATTGATGCTCAAATAGTCTTTCTGTTCCTCGGTCTTCCAAATGAGAGCAGGGCCATAATATGCCTTGCGTCTTCCTTAACCTGTCATAGGTCATACCGGAATAATCGGCTTTGGCTCCTTTCGTTGCTGTTCTCAATTCCTCAAAGATGTCTTCTGCAGATGAAAAAGAAAAAGAGCCGCCTTTGCCTAATACTGCTGCTATATCACAAATGATTTGCCAATCGTGCTTTCTTTGGTGTTTGAGTGGATAGGTTGCTTCTCTCAGCGTAACGCGTCCTTCAATGTTCGTCATGGTCCCTTCGTCCTCTAAATATGACGAAGCTGGTAAAATAACATCTGCGAGTGCAGCCGTCTCAGAGATAAATAAATCAATTGCGACAAAAAAGGACAGCTGCTCGATGGCTTTTTTGATAAAGCTTGCATGCGGACCTGATTGAACGGGATTAGAACACATTAAAAAGAGCGCTTTTATCTCTCCTTTCTGCATTTTTTCAAACATTTCAAAAGCAGATACACCTTTTCCAGGCAGTTCTTTTTCATCGATCTTCCATATTTCAGCCATTTCTTTTCTATGTACTGGGTTTGTGATATCACGGTAACCAGGAAGCTGATCTGCTTTTTGTCCATGCTCTCTTGCACCCTGTCCATTTCCTTGCCCAGTAATCGCGCCATAGCCACACCCAATCCGGCCAATTTTCCCAGTAACAAGCAGAATATTCAGGAAATTACGAACGGATGCTGTTCCGTCTATTTGCTGCTCAATGCCTCTTGCAGTCAGAATCATGCCTGTTTTTTCGCGTGCGAATTTTCTCGCTATTTTTTGAATGACTTTCATCGATACACCGGTTTGCTGCGTAATGTCTTGCAGGGACATGTGTGAAATATGCTGTTTCATTTCTTGAAAACCTGATGTTCGTTTTTTAATAAATTCTTCGTCTAGTAACTGTTCATGAAGCATGACGTGTAAGATTCCATTTGCGAGTGCAGCATCTGACCCAGGCCTTAAGCTGACATGTAAGTCTGCTAGCTTGGCTGTTGCTGTTTTTCGCGGATCGATCACGATGAGAAATGCCCCGTTCTTTTTAGCTTCTTCCAAGTACGGTATGAGGGTCGGCTGACATTCCGCTATATTGGTTCCAACCAATAGTAAAACCCGGGCATGCTTGATGTCACGAAGCGGAAAGGTTAGACCCCGATCAAGTCCAAATGTTTGGTTAGCTGCTGTTGCTGCTGAAGACATACACAGTCTTCCATTGTAATCAATGTATTTCGTTTTAAGGGCGACCCTTGCAAATTTTCCGAGTAAATAAGCTTCTTCATTTGTAATCGATGCACTACCATACACACTGATAGCATCGTTCCCATGTTCCGTCTGAAGGGTTTGAGTGCGTGCTTTGATTTCGTCAAGTGCCTCCTGCCAAGTCACTTTGACAAATTGACCGTTTCTTTTGATGAGGGGGTGATTCAATCGTTCCTTGTGCAGTGCGTGCTGGTGGGCATGCTGCCCTTTCATACAGATCCTGCCGAACGTAGTTGGATTATGAATACCTATCGTCTGGTAGCGTGTTCGCCCTTCTGCGTGCTGCTCGACTAATTGCATTTTGCACTGCATACTGCAAAACGGACATTGAGATGGGAACACCCTTTTTCGCTCTTGCTGCTCTGATGTTTGCTGCACATATTGTAAAAAAGATTGATTCATACATTCACACCCTTTTGTCTACTTTGCTCAAATTGTTCGCAGAGCTCTTCTCTCATTTCCTCATCGAGCAATTTTTCTCGGATGGAAATGATGCCGTTTTTTTGGATCCAGTCTCCAATAGATTCTTGAAAATATGCACGTTTTCTATAATCTTCAAGCAGTGCTTTTAAAAAAGGAATCAGCTCATCCGTTCGGCTCACAGAATAAAAAAGCTGACCTGCCTTAGGTTGACGTATGCTGCCTCCTATATAAATGTCCCATTCATCCAGCTGCTTCTTGATGCAGATGTCATAGATGGGGCTGAAATGACATACGCAGGAAGGACCAGCGATATGAATCGATGTGACTGCAGGTAAAAGCGTGTTTTCTAGTTGTCTTTCGATCTCCATGACAAGTGTTGTGACAGATGGATCGTGACGACAATCACATGAAAGAACATGAGAAAGTCTCTTGCTTTCCTGTGGCATGATGTGTCCATGTTCTTTTACAATATGGGCGGCCTCTTGTGAAATACCGATCAGCCGAATTCGTTTATTCTCCGTTAGTTCTACGTGCTGAATTTGCTTTTGCTCTAATAATTCGGTTATCATCTGTAAAAATGTCAGATCAAGACGGCCACCATATAACTGAGGCATTAGTATGTGCTCATGATCTGATGGGCTGTCTTTTACGAAAAGATCTTGAAACTGCTCAAGATAGTATGGAATGGCTGCTCGGCACTTGTCACAGCCGTTATCTGTCATCCAATCAAATTGTCTTCTTACTTGCTCTTCATTCAGCGGCTGCTGATTTTTTATATACGAAAAAATGGTCTGTTTCTCTACATTTGTGCACGAGCAAAACGTGTCCAGTGCTTCCGTTAGCTGATTTGATGAGACATGGCAGCAGGCACGAACAAGCTCTTGACAGCCTCCGCAGCCCGTTGCGGCCCCTGTCTGTTTTTTTATCTCTTCTAAATTTGTCAGCTGATGGACCGATATGCTTTTGAATATCGCTCCCTTCGTCACCGTGTGGCATTGGCAGATGAGATCCTCTGTTTTTAATGAATCTAAAGGGGATATCTGCTCTTCATTCAGTGATTTCATGACTACGCTTTTATCACGCCCCACTTTTACATCCTGCAAAAGCTGCTCAGCTCTCTCAAGTTGACCAACTAATACAACGCCTGTGAGCACATCATGTTCAAACACTAGTTTTTTATATACTTCTTGTTCTTCATCTAAGTAAGTCACCACTGAAGCGGAGGGGGATCGGTTTACAATACTGCCAGCAGAATAAATAGATATGTCATTTGCTTTCAATTTTGTTGAATAAATGGCAGGAGGTAAATTCATGACCAGTTCATCTAATAAATGATTCGCAAGCACGTTTGCTTGTTCATAAATAGGCTGCACAAGACCGTGCACCATCCCCTTATGCTCTGCACATTCTCCAATAGCATAAATATTCTCAACGTTTGTCTGCATGACATCATTTACAACAATGGCTTTTCTTGTATGAATGCCGTGCTGTTTTGCAAGCTCTATATTCGGACGGACCCCTGTTGTGAAAACCACGAGATCAGCATCCACGATGTCTCCACTTTTTAACAGAACGCCTTCTACTCTCTCGTTTCCTAAACATGCAATCGTATGAGCATTTGTTTTTACCTGAATCCCCTTGCGACTTAATTGTTGAGACAAAAGCCCTGCAGCTGTTTCATCTAATTGGCGTTGCATAAGCCAATCCGTGTGATGAATCAAGGTTGTCTTCAGTCCAGCGATCTGTAAACCAGCGGCCACTTCCACACCAAGTACACCACCTCCAATGACTGCTGCACGCTCATAGCGTAAAGAATCAGCGTAAATGGCCTCATAATCGTCAATCGTACGAAAAGCATAGACCCCTTTTTTGGATACGCCTTGTATAGGCAGAAAATGAGGCGATGAGCCTGTGGCGATAACCAGTTTGTCATACGGGATATTCCGGCGTGCTTCTGTCATGAGCAATTGACGCTTTGTATCGATGTGGACAACTGCTTCGCCTGTTTGGATGGTGATGTCATGTTTGGTGTACCATTCTTTTGGCTTTAGTTCAATCTGAGACAATGATTCACTTTTTTGTAAAACCGATGAAAGTTTTATTCGATTGTAAGCTGGGTGCTTCTCTTTTCCAATGATTGTGATGGAATAGCGTTCTGGCTGTTTCTTTACAATATGTTCGATACATTTCATACTCGCCATGCCGTTTCCGATAAACAAGAGTTTACGTTTTGCCATGTGAGATCAACCTTTCTAGCTTTTTGCGCCAAAGCAATGTTTGCCTAGATTATGGCACACATTTGTAAAAAAGTGTTTATCCATGTCATTTTTTCTAACACAATACTTCCATTCCTTCTATCAACTCGCTATCTTTAAGTCAGAAAATTCAAAATAAAGGAGGGGTTTTGTGAAACTCTCAGAATTGACTTCTAGTGGTCACCCTAAGACATTGTTTGGTTCATTTTTATATTTTGACGTGAGTTTCATGATTTGGGTTTTGCTGGGGGCACTCGGTGCTTTTATTGCACAAGATTTTGCCTTATCGACAATAGAAAAAGGCATGATTGTAGCCATTCCGATTTTATCCGGATCTTTTTTTCGAATTGTGCTAGGCCTATTAACAGACCGAATGGGACCTAAAAAAACAGCGATGATGGGCATGATTTTGACCACAATTCCGCTCATATGGGGGTTTTTCGGTGGTACAACCCTTTCAGAGCTAGTACTGATCGGGATTTTATTAGGGGTTGCAGGTGCGAGTTTTGCGGTCGCTTTACCGATGGCAAGCCGCTGGTACCCTCCTCATTTACAAGGGGTAGCGATGGGAATTGCCGGCGCCGGAAACAGCGGAACACTGATCTCGACACTCTTTGGACCAAGGCTTGCGGAGATGTATGGCTGGCATACAGTGATGGGGCTCGCTCTTATTCCTTTAAGTTTCGTCTTTTTGTTTTTTATTTTCACAGCAAAAGATGCACCAAACCAGCCTGCCCCTCAGCCGCTTCGGTCCTATTTTTCAGTCTTTCAAGTGAAAACAACGTGGTTTTTCTGCCTGCTTTATGCGATTACATTCGGTGGTTTTGTCGGCCTTTCAAGTTTCTTGAGTATTTTCTTTGTGGACCAATATGCGATTTCAAAAATTCATGCCGGTGATTTTGTGACGCTTTGCGTGGCGGCAGGCAGCTTCTTTCGGCCAGTTGGCGGTTTGATTGCCGATAAAATTGGCGGGATGAAAGTACTGCTCGGTTTATTTGCTTTGATTGGTATCTGTTTAGGGGCATTGAGTAGTCTACCTGCTTTACCAGTGGTCATTGCGCTTTTATTTGTCGGAATGATGTGTCTTGGTATGGGGAATGGGGCGGTGTTCCAGCTTGTGCCGCAAGTGTTTCATAAGGAAATTGGGATTGTGACTGGAATTGTAGGGGCTGCAGGAGGCATTGGGGGATTCTTTTTACCAAACGTTCTTGGCAGTTTAAAAGAAATGACGGGCTCCTATACGTTTGGTTTTTTGACCATTTCTCTTTTTGTTCTTGCTGTCTTCCTCTGTTTGGTTGTCTCCCAGTTCAAACGTAAAAAAGTCATTATCCAGCCAACCATGTCTGAATCATAAAAAGCCATGACCACTCTTTGGTCATGGCTTTTCTCTATATATGGTAAACACCCTTTGTTTGACCTATTTTGGCAGAACCGAACTCCCCATTAAATAACGGTCTACCTCATGCGCCACTTGTCTGCCTTCGTTAATTGCCCAGACAATCAAGCTTTGACCGCGTCTTGCATCTCCCGCTGCAAATACGCCTTCTACATTCGTTGTATATTCCCCATATTTTGCGTCAATCCGATTGTTTTTGCTGTCCACGCCAAAGTGTTTCACTAGCGGCTGTTCAGTTCCCTCAAAACCAATCGCAATAAAGACTAGCTGAGCTGGCCATACCTTCTCTGTTCCTGGAATCTCATGAAATTCAAACTTCCCTTGCTCGTTTTTCACCTTTTCCATTTGAATGGTATGAAGCTCTTTTAACTTCCCATTTTTATCAGCCACAATCTTTGTGGTTTGAATCGAATATTTGCGCGGGTCTTCTCCAAATTTTGCTTGTGCTTCTTCGTAAGCATAATCTAGAGAGAAGACATAAGGCTGTTCTGGCCACATGTTATCCCCTACACGTGTATCTGGAAGCTTTGGATGCTTTCCGAATTGAACAACACTTTTTGCTTTTTGGCGAAGTGCAGTTGCGACGCAGTCAGCGCCTGTATCTCCTCCGCCAATCACAATGACGTCTTTCCCTTTTGCGTCAATAAAGTTTTTATCTTTGAATCCTGAATCAAGCATGCTTTTTGTTGCGAGTGTTAAATAATCCATTGCCAGGTGAATCCCTTTTGCTTCCCTGCCTTCAATTAACAGGTCACGCTGCTTTTGTGCACCTGTACAAAGGATGACCGCATCAAATTGCTCTTTCAGTTCATCAGCCGTGATATCCACACCAATTTCTGTATTGGTCACAAAGTCAATGCCTTCTTGTCTTAAAAGTTTGACTCTGCGCTCAACGACTTCTTTGTCGAGCTTCATATTCGGAATACCATAAGTGAGCAGTCCGCCTAGACGATCAGATCGTTCAAATACGGTTACAGCGTGTCCTGCCTGGTTTAGTTGGTCTGCACTTGCCAGTCCTGCTGGTCCTGATCCGACAATGGCGATCTTTTTCCCTGTACGGCTTGAAGGAATTCTTGGTGTAATCCAGCCATTTTCAAAACCTTTATCAATGATCGTCCGTTCGATATTTTTAATCGATACTGCTGGATCATTGATCGCGACGGTACATGAGCCTTCACAAGGTGCTGGACATACTCTTCCAGTAAATTCAGGGAAATTGTTCGTTTTTTGTAGTCTTTCAAGCGCTTCTTTCCATCTGCCCCGGTAGACAAGGTCATTCCATTCTGGAATTAAATTGTAGATCGGGCAGCCAGAAACGCCGCCCCTGATCTCCATCCCAATTTGACAAAACGGTGTTCCGCAATCCATACATCTAGCACCCTGCTGTTTCAATACCTCATCTGTATAAGGAGCTGAATATTCTTTCCAGTCATTTTGACGAGTGAGAGGGTCACGTTCATTTGGCTTTTCTCTTTTATAATCCATAAAACCTGTTGCTTTGCCCATTGTCCTCTCCCCTTTCTTAATGAGCGACGGCTGCTTTTTGCCCGTTTGCCGTTTCTTTATTTTTCGGTTTTGTGTTTGCTTCAAATGCGAACATAACAGCTTCCTCGTGGCTGAGGCCTGCTTGTTTTTGTTCCTCAATGCTTTGAAGCATCATTTTGTAATTTCTCGGAATGATCTTAATGAATTGATTCTTTTCTTGTGCCCAGTTCTCTAGAAGCGCTGCTGCTTTTGAGCTGTTTGTATAATCAAGGTGTTCCTGAATCATTTGCTTCACTTCTTGTTCTTCTTCGTGATCTGTGAGTTTTTCAAACATGATCATTTCCATGTTACACATTCTTTTGAACTGTTTTGCATCGGATGTATGCACGTAAGCGATACCGCCAGACATCCCTGCACCAAAGTTTTTCCCGACGTCACCTAAAATGACAACACGTCCGCCAGTCATGTATTCACAGCCGTGATCACCGATTCCTTCAACGACCACATTGACACCTGAATTACGCACGGCAAATCGTTCACCTGCACGACCATTAATATACGCTTTTCCGCTTGTCGCGCCGTAAAATGCAACGTTACCGACAATCACGTTCTCATGTCCATTTTGTACAAAGTGATCAGATGTTTTGACAGCAATTTTGCCTCCAGAGAGTCCTTTGCCGATATAGTCATTTGAGTCACCTGTTAAATATAAAGACATCCCCTTTGGAACAAATGCGCCGAAGCTTTGTCCAGCTGAACCAGTGAACCGAAGTGTGATCGTATCCTCTGGCAGACCTTCTTCGCCGTAGCGCTTAGACACTTCACTGCCCGTAATCGTTCCAGCTACACGGTGAATGTTGCGAATGTTTAGTGACAGATCAACTGGTGTTTGATGATCGAGCGCTTCCTGTACATAAGGGAGAATCTCATTCATATCCAGTGATTCATCAATTTTATGATTTTGCGGCGTTCTGAATGTGCGTGGTCCCTCTGGCTGATAAAGCAGGGTTTCAAGGTTCAGCTGTCCTGCTTTCCAGTGTGCTTTTGCTCTTTCACTTACTGATAAAACATCCGTACGCCCAATCAATTCATCCATTGATGTAAAGCCAAGTTCAGCTAAAATTTCTCTTACTTCCTCTGCAATAAACATCATGAAATTGACAATGTGATCAGGGTCACCCATGAATTTTTTGCGAAGTTCCGGGTTTTGAGTAGCGACACCGACTGGGCAAGTATCTAAATGACATGCTCTCATCATGACGCATCCTAATACGACAAGTGGAGCTGTCGCAAAGCCGTATTCTTCTGCTCCTAAAATCGCAGCCATGACAACGTCGCGGCCTGTCATTAATTTTCCATCCGTTTCAAGAACGACTCGCTCTCGAAGGCCGTTTAAGACAAGGGTTTGATGCGCTTCTGCCAATCCAAGCTCCCAAGGAAGTCCTGTATGTTTAATACTTGTTTTCGGAGAAGCTCCAGTACCGCCATCATATCCACTAATTACGATGACATCCGCTGTCCCTTTTGCGACACCTGCTGCAATCGTACCAACGCCAGCTTTAGAAACTAGCTTGACACTGATGCGTGCATCACGGTTTGCGTTTTTCAAATCATGGATCAATTGAGCCAAATCCTCGATTGAATAAATATCATGGTGAGGCGGTGGTGAGATTAGGCCAACACCTGGCGTAGAACCACGTACGTCTGCGACCCAAGGATATACTTTATTTCCTGGCAGCTGTCCGCCTTCTCCCGGCTTTGCACCTTGCGCCATTTTAATTTGCAGTTCATCTGCATTGACTAAATAATGACTTTTCACACCAAAGCGGCCAGAAGCAATCTGTTTAATTGCACTTCTGCGATCATCCCCGTGCTCATCTACTGTGAAGCGTGCAGGGTCTTCCCCGCCTTCTCCGCTGTTGCTTTTGCCGCCAATTCGGTTCATCGCAATCGCTAGTGCTTCATGCGCTTCTTTACTTAATGAACCAAATGACATCGCACCTGTCTTAAAGCGCCGTACAATGGATTCAGCAGATTCAACTTCTTCTAGACGAACTGGCTTTTGTTTTGAACGAAAAGCAAATAGATTTCTAAGGAAACCAATTCGTTCTTCATCCGCTGCCTTCGTATATTGCTTAAATAAATCATAATCTTCGTTGCGGCATGCCCACTGAAGGGTATGAATGGTTTTTGGGTTAAACGCATGATGCTCTCCATTTTTTCTCCACTGGAACTCACTGCCTGATTCTAGCGTTTGATCAGTTGATGCCTGATACCCAGCCTCATGACGAAGCTTTGCTTCACTTGCAATGGTGTCAAGATCAATACCGCCTAGCTGAGAAGCTGTTCCTGTGAAATACGCCTGGATGACATCTTCACTAATGCCGACTGCTTCAAAAATTTGTGCGCCTCGATAGCTTTGGACAGTGGAAATTCCCACTTTAGACATTACTTTAACTACGCCCTCAGTCACACTTTTCCCAAACTTTGTGACAGCTTCATCAAAGCTAATCGCAATCGCTTCTTCAGCAATAAGCTGTTTGTATGTTTCGTAAACGAGGTACGGATGGATCGCATCTGCACCGTAGCCAATCAGTGCGGCAAAATGATGAACCTCTCTTACTTCTCCAGATTCGACGATTAAGCTCACCTTTGTTCGTAAGCCTTGACGCACAAGATGCTGATGAAGTGCACTCAATGCAAGAAGTGGTGGAATCGGCACTTTTTCTTCCGTCATGTCACGATCGGAAAGAATTAGTAAAGATACCCCTTCACGAATCGCTTTTTCTGCCTCTTCAAACATCGCATCAAGACCACGTTTTAGGTCATCAGTGAAAAGTGTATGAATCGTTTTGCTTTTAAAGGCGTTATGAACAATCGTTTTCAAGCCGTTGAACTGCCCGCTTGTTAAAACAGGTGTATAAAGTTTAATTCTTCGGCATGAATATTCATTTGGATGTAAAATATCTCCCTCAGCACCTAACCAAGTCATGGTCGATGTAACGAGCTGCTCACGAATGGCATCAATTGGCGGGTTCGTGACTTGAGCAAACAGCTGTTTAAAATAAGAAAACAGCGACTGCGCACGATCTGATAACACAGCAAGCGGTGTATCACTTCCCATTGAGCCGATTGGGTCCTTTCCTTCTTCTAGTAAAGGAATTAAATACTTTTGAATGTCTTCGTACGTATAATGGAAAGCACGCTGACGTGTTAACAAATCACTCATTATACTAGAATTTTCTGAATTTTCTTCAGAGCGATTGACGTGAACCATTTCTTCATCGAGCCATTTTTGATAAGGAAGTTCATTCGCAATCGAAGATTTCACTTCTTCATCCGAAATAATGCGTCCTTCTTCTAAATCGATTAACAGCATTTTACCTGGTTCAAGACGATCTTTATACTTCACATCTTCTTCATTTGTGTCAATGACGCCGACCTCAGATGAGAAAATGATATGATCGTCATTTGTCACGTAGTATCTCGCGGGTCTTAATCCGTTCCGATCTAAGATGGCGCCGATTTGTTTACCATCCGTAAACGAAATCGCTGTCGGACCATCCCACGGCTCCATTAACGAACTATGGTATTCATAAAATGCCCGTTTCTCTTTAGACATGTGCGTATTCTCCGTCCACGGCTCAGGAATCAGCATCATCGCTGTATGAGCAGGAGTACGCCCTGCAAGCACGAAAAATTCAAAGGCATTGTCTAAAATGGATGAATCACTTCCGTCTGCATTCAGCACTGGCAAAATCTTGTCTAGATCTTCTCCGAAGGCTTCAGACACAAATTGTTGTTCTCTTGCTCTCATCCAATTGATGTTTCCTCTTAATGTGTTGATTTCTCCGTTATGAATTAAGTAACGGTTTGGATGCGCTCGTTCCCATGTCGGGAATGTATTTGTACTAAATCTTGAATGAACGAGTGAAAATGCAGAAACAAATGTTTCATCCTGTAGATCAAGATAAAAAGCATCAACTTGATCTGATGTTAAAAGCCCCTTATATACAATGGTTTGACTAGACAGACTGACAAAGTAAAATTGTTTTTCCTCTGCTGTTCCCCAGTTTTCAGCCTGCTTACGGATGACATATAATTTTCGTTCAAATGACAAACGGTCTGTTACGTTGTCGTTTGCTCCGATGAACACTTGCCGGACAACCGGACAGCTCTTCGCTGCAACCGTTCCAATTTTCCCAGCATCAACAGGGACCGTTCTCCAGCCAATTAATGTTTGCCCTTCTTGTTTAATGAAGCCGTTGATCTTTTGTTCGATCGCTTGACGCGTTTTGGCATCATCATCTTTTGAAAAGAACACCATTCCTACCCCGTAACGGCCCTTTTCAGGAAGTGCAAAGTCTTGACAGTTCTTTCTAAAAAAAGCGTCTGGCAGTTGTACCATTAAACCGGCACCATCACCTGTATACGGATCACTGCCTTGCCCGCCGCGGTGATCAAGCTGGCACAGCATTTGCAATCCCTTTTTGACGATGCTATGTGTCGCCTCCCCTTTTAAATGGGCGTACAGTCCGATTCCACATGCATCATGTTCAAATTCAGGACGGTAGAGACCTTGTGGTTGTGGTAGTTGATTATAAGTCATCGTTTCTCTCCCCCGTTTAAAAGATCCGTTTTTTCACAGTAATAAAATCTCACAAACTCTGTAACTTATTTTAAGTTTTCAAATTAATATAAACAATATATAATTTAGATCAAAACAATCTCTTTTTGAGATAGATGGGTGTGAAGTGCAAAAATGGAGCTTCGTCAATTACGTTATTTTGTAGAAGTTGCTGACCGTGAACACGTGTCAGAAGCGGCTGAAAACTTACACGTTGCCCAATCTGCCATCAGCCGGCAGATTGCCAATTTAGAAGAAGAACTTGGAGTGGCTTTATTCGAACGAGAAGGACGAAATATCAAATTAACGAAAATCGGCAGACAATTTTTGGACCATGTCAGAACCGCCCTAAAAGCGATAGATTACGCCAAAGAACAAATTGATGAATACTTAGACCCCCACAAAGGGACAGTGAACATTGGATTTCCTACAAGTCTAGCAAGCCAAGTGCTCCCTTCTGTCATTTCCGCATTTAAGCTGGAATATCCAGAGGTCGATTTTTTACTTCGTCAAGGTTCCTATAAGTTTCTGATTGAAGCTGTCAAAAATCGAGACATTGATCTTGCCTTTTTAGGACCCGTCCCGACAAACGATCCTCAAATAGAAGGAAATATCTTGTTTTCCGAAAGCATTTATGCCCTTTTACCTATTAGTCACCCCTTTAGCGGGCAAAGAAGTATTCATTTAAGTGATTTGAGAAAAGACCATTTCGTTTTATTTCCTGAAGGGTATGTGCTGAGACAAATTGCAGTTGATGCCTGTAAGCAGGCTGGCTATGAGCCTACTATCTCATCTGAAGGAGAAGATTTGGATGCCATTAAAGGTCTTGTGTCAGCGGGTATGGGCGTTACTTTATTACCCGAAAGTGCTTTTTATGAAACAACACCGCGATTTACAGTGAAAATTCCCATTGATTTCCCTCAAGTGAGAAGAACGGTCGGAATTATTGCGTCTAAATCGAGAGAGATGTCTCCTTCTGCCCATGATTTTTATATGTTTGTAAAGGACTTCTTTTCAAAAATTGAACAATATAAATAATTCATTAAAACAAGACATTTCATTTGTAGAAATAATCCCTCTTTGTATATGATGAGTTACAGAACAACAGACTATATGGAAGAAAGGTAATCGTATGAAATCAATTTTATCGTTTTTAAAGCCCTATCGGCTATCCGTTGTGTCCATTGTGATTCTCACCTTTTTAAGCAGTATGCTCCAGCTGTATTTACCGACGCTTACGGCAGATATCGTTGATGTCGGGATCGTCCAAGGAGATGTCGCTTATATATGGAAAGTTGGGGGCTGGATGGTGGGTTGTTCTTTACTTGCCATCTTGCTCACGATTTGGAAGTCCTACTTGTCATCTAAGACAGCTCTAGGCTTCGGGCGTGATATGAGAAGACAGCTGTTTGTGCATGTCGAACAATTCTCATTAGAAGAATTTCAAAAAATCGGGACATCTTCCTTTATTACAAGATCCACAAATGATGTGAAACAAGTTCAAGATGTCACGATCATGATCTTACAAATGATGACACGGGCGCCTCTTATGCTCGTTGGTGGAATTATTTTGGCTGTATCTAGAGATGCTGTGTTATCTCTCATCTTTTTAGCAGCTCTTCCCCTTCTTGGCGGGTTCATTTATTTAGTGTCGAGAAAAGCGATCCCCCTCTTTGGCCAGCTTCAGAAAAAAACGGACCGGCTGAACTTGATTATGAGAGAGTCGCTTTCAGGCATTCGGGTCATTCGAGCGTTTAACCGAGTAGATGACGAAAAAGAACGTTTTCAAGAAGCCAATACATCGTATAAGGATACTGGCCTTAAAGTCAATCGATTAATGGCGTACTTGTTCCCTTTTATGCTCATTATCATGAACTTCACGAATATCGGCATTGTCTGGATTGGCGCTAATCGGATTGATGCCGGACAGATGGAAGTCGGGAATCTAATCGCCTTCATTCAATATGCGATGATGATTTTAATGGCACTCATTATGCTGTCTATGAGTTTTATTATGGTGCCTAGAGCTCAGGCATCAGCTAAACGGATGAATGAAGTGTTAAATCTAGAACCAAAAATTAAAGACAAAAAAGAAGCTGTCACTAAACTTGATCAGCCAGCCCAGTCCATTCGCTTTGAGGATGTGTCATTTTATTATTCAAATGCTGAAAAACCAGCCGTTCAAGACATGACGTTTGAAGCCAAAAAGGGTGAAACGACGGCGATCATCGGCAGTACAGGTTCCGGGAAAACGACACTTCTTCAGCTGATGACACGTTTTTATGAAGCAACAGAAGGAAAAATTACATTAGATGGTGTCGATATTAGAGAATTGCCTCAAGAGAAACTGAGAAGTCAGATGGGTTATGTTTCTCAAAAAGCCATTTTATTTAGCGGAACCATTGCTGATAATGTGCGCTTTGGCAAACGAGATGCTACAGATGACGAGATTTGGCAGGCACTGCGGACAGCACAGGCCGAAGAATTTGTTTTGCAAAAAGATGGCGGAATTCACGCAGAGATAGACCAAGGGGGTTCGAATCTCTCTGGCGGTCAAAAACAACGTCTTTCGATCGCAAGAGCACTCGTAAGAAAACCTGCATTCTACCTGTTTGACGATAGCTTCTCTGCCCTTGATTACAAAACGGATGCAAAACTTCGGTCAGCGCTAGAAGCTGAAAAAGAGCATGCTGCTTTGATTATTGTGGCTCAAAGAATCAGTACAGTGAAGCATAGCGATAAAATCATTGTGTTAGATGATGGAAAAATAGCAGGTATCGGTACACATGAACAGTTACTGAAAGATAACCTTGTCTATCAAGAAATAGTCGCATCACAGGAAGGTCAGGAGGTGGAGCAAGGATGAGTAAAAAAATGTCTTCTGGAATGGGACATAAAGGCGGTCACCCAAGGGGCCCAGTACAAAAACCGAAGGAATTTAAAAAAACACTTCTTCGTTTAACGGGCTATTTAAAACCGAGGAAATTTCAGCTGATCATTGTCCTGATTGCAGCGATCGGTTCAACCGTTTTTAATGTCGTCAGTCCAAAATTACTTGGGGATGCCACCTCTTCCCTATTTGAAAGTTTTACACAAGGAACTGGCGTTCAATTCGATGTCATTTCACGCATTTTATTGTTGCTTGTTCTATTATATGTCGTGGCATCTCTCTTCTCATTCGTGCAGCAATATGTAATGGCGGGTGTCTCGCAGCAGACCATTGCTGAATTAAGGCAAGAAGCAAATGACAAGCTCACACGTCTCCCCCTTCGTTATTTTGATAAAACAACACATGGAGACACGCTGAGCCGGGTGATGAACGACATTGATAATATTAATACTTCTTTACAGCAGGCACTCACGCAAGTGATCACATCTGTCATTACAGTCATTGGAATTGTCGTCATGATGCTTTTCATCAGTCCGCTACTGACGCTGCTTGTTTGTTTGACGCTACCTCTTAGTTTGTTTGCGATTCGAGGCATTACATCATTTTCGCAAAAGCATTTTAAAGCACAGCAAAAAGAACTAGGGATGATCAATGGACATATTAATGAAATGTTCACAGGACATCAGACGGTTCGTGCGTATGGCTATGAAAAGAAAGCCATTGATACATTTGATCAATTAAACGAACAACTATATGAATCTTCAAGAAAAGCACAATTTATCTCCGGCTTAATGATGCCGATGATGACCTTTATTGGGAATCTTGGCTATGTGGCGGTAAGTGTTGCTGGCGGAATTCTTGTCATTAACGGGAATATTCGTGTTGGGGATGTGCAAGCATTTATCCAATACACACAACAAATGTCGCAGCCGCTTGTGCAAGCATCCAGTGTTGCAAACTTAGTTCAATCTGCTATCGCTTCTGCTGAACGAGTGTTTGAAATTCTGGATGAGGAAGAAGAACATGCGGAAGAAGATGCAGCGATTGATATTAAATCCCTTTCCGGAGATGTGGCCTTTGAGCACGTTCACTTCGGTTATGAGAAAGATCAACCCATTATTAAAGATTTGAATTTACAAGTCCGAGAAGGACAAACAGTTGCCATTGTTGGGCCAACAGGCGCTGGAAAAACAACGATTATTAATCTGTTAATGCGCTTTTATGAGCTAGATCAAGGCTCCATTCGCATTGGCGGCGTAAAAACAACCGACCTCAGCCGAGAGCAAGTGCGTGACTTATTTGCGATGGTTCTTCAGGATACATGGCTCTTTGAAGGCACAATTTATGACAACATCGCATATGGCAGACCAAATGTTTCAAAAGAGGATGTGTTGAAGGCCGCTAAACATGCCTATGCAGACGATTTCATCCGCACCCTTCCAGATGGATATGACACACTCTTAACAGAAGATGCCGGCAACCTCTCACAAGGTCAGCGTCAACTGTTAACCATCGCCCGTGCCATCTTATCTGATCCGAAGATATTAATCTTAGATGAAGCAACAAGCAGTGTCGATACACGGACAGAGATGCATATTCAAAAAGCGATGAATGAATTAATGAACGGCAGAACAAGCTTCGTCATTGCACATCGACTTTCAACGATTAAAGATGCCGATCTCATTTTAGTCATGAAAGATGGCACGATCATTGAAAAAGGAACTCATCGTGAGCTTTTGAAAGAAAAAGGCTTTTATGCCGACCTCTATATGAGTCAATTTGCCGAAAACCAAGTCGGTTAAACAGCACCAAAAAGGATAGACAGCATGTGAAAATGCCTGTCTATCCTTTTTGTGATGCCTTAAGCTTCCCGTTTTCTGACTTTCACACTGAGTTTTGTCATGTAATCCGCTTCATTTTTAGACATCAGAGAATGAAGTAAATACTCCTCAAAGACATCTCCATCCAGTATCATATCCTCTGCTTCGATTCGATCTAATAAACGTGAATAGGCAGTCTCCATCTCTTCATATGTTCCTTGTTGATACATGACTGCATATAGACCCGCTGGCTTTTTGACTGCATCCGGCCCTTCCATTCGGCAAAACAGCCTATCAGATTGATGATAATGACGCTGCATAAACTGCTCCTTGTTTAAAACAGAACCATTTGCCGCGGCACCTTTAATACCAATCCCTTTCAGAAATTCTCCTACAATTCGAGAAATTTCTTCTATAGGTGTGTTTGAATCAATCGGGTTTGATGTACTGAGGACGATCGGTTCTTCTGGCAGTTCTTGAAACAAGACCTCCCCTGTTTTCACTGATGATAATTCATTCGTTGTCTCGATCACACGAAAAAGGAAAGATTGAATATCCTGTAGTTTTTGGATCTCCTCCCCGACCTTTTCTGCTTGCTCAATCGCCAGGCTTTGCAATTTTTCCTGAGAAGGCTCAGTAAAGTATTGTTTTAATTGCTTGATCGGAAATTGAACAGCGCGAAGAGATTGAATGGCCATGAAATGATCAAACTGTTCAAATGTATAATAACGGTACCCATTTTCCTGAACACCTGCCGGCTTAAACAAATCGATTTTATCATAATAGAGCAGTGTATCTTTTTTCACTTCAAATAATGCCGCAAATTCTCCAGTTAAAAATGTTTTTTGAACATCGCTCATCATTTTTAGGGCTCCTTTCTTGACTATGGAGTTACTCCATCCTTTATGATAACATGCAGAAACACCACATATGTGGAGAAAGGATTTACACATGAACAAAATCGCACAAGATCAAGTCACATTATCACTTGCAAAACAAGAGGACTTCCCTTTGATGAAAAAAGAACTGCAAGATGCTTTTACAGCTGGCATCATTGATGCATTTGGCGATGCAGAAGGTGGACCAATTCCACCTGATAAATCGATTGATGAATCTTTTTATTCGACTGAGAACCTTGTCTATCATATTTTACTAAACGGTCAAAAGGCAGGAGGGGTTGTTTTAAAAATCAACCCTCTCACACACCGCAATTCGGTGGACCTATTATACATTTCTTCATCATCTCACAGCCGCGGCATTGGTCAGGCAGCATGGAAAGCCATTGAGGCGCAATATCCAGAAACGAAGGTGTGGGAAGTTGTCACTCCTTATTTTGAAAAGCGCAACATTCATTTTTATGTGAACAAATGCGGGTTTCAGATTGTTGAGTTTTATCACTTGCACCATCCGAATCCGAGCTTGCCTCATGAGAACGATCAAGAAAATGACCCTTTAGCGCCTGAGACATTTGAATTTTTCAAATTTGAGAAAGTCATGAAAAAAGACCGTTCAAGTTCATAAAAAACTCCCCCTCATATGGGGGAGTTTCAGCGTGTAGACAAAACCTCGCATTCGCCAAGAACAAAAGCTGGTTATTTAAAAGAATGAATACGTGTATGATGCATATTTTGATTGTTACATTTGCCCCAACGGGCATTATCGTACAACGACTAGAGAAGGCTATAAGCAATATGCGTCTGATTCAGAGATATGCAAGTCCTGCTCGTTTTTAGATAACTGTACACAAAGTCAATTGGACGAAACTTCGTGGACTCAAAAAAGTTTCAATATAGGCGATGCTTACTTTCGCTGCCATGAATCTCAAAAAGCTAGCAAACTGGACATGGAAAGGACCATGTCCAGCCTAAGTCAACAGATAAATTTTATTAAAATCAGTGAAAACCCCTCATCTGGGGAGTTTTTATTTTGATATAATGTGAGGCCTTTCATCCGTCGCAAGAATCGCAAACAAATAATGATCTTTCCACTCCCCATTGATTTTTACATTTTGTCTAGATAGACCTTCTTTTTGAAAACCTGCCTTTTCAAGTACTCGTATGGAACCTATATTATGAGGCTGAACACCTGCTTCAATTCTGTGAAGATCCAGCACATGAAATGCCTCATCTAGCATGAGGGCAATTGCTTCAGTTGTGTAGCCTTTTCCATTATGTTTTTGATCAAGTCCGTATCCAAGCCAGGCGCTTTGAAGAACATCTCTGACAACACCAGATAATGTGATTGTGCCAATGAGCTGATGTGACGCGCGGTGGAAAATTCCTTTTGCATATGTTTCGTCTTTTTGGCGGCTTTGCTGAAATGTCTGAATTCGCTTCAATTGTTCGGGGATGGTGTAAAAATCCTCTTGTCTAAATGAAGTAAATGGCTGAAAGAACTCGCGATTTTCATATTCAAGTGTTGCCAGTGCTTCAGCATCGCTTTCTTTGAAATCTCTTAAATAGATCGATGTGTTGATCGTTTCCATGTCGTTCCCCCTTTTTTCTCTCTTCTTTTATCATACACTAAAAAAACACTACCCCAAGGAGAAAGGTAGTGTTCTTTACATTCATTCTAGCTTCTAATCTGACCATCACCAGACAGAAGCAGCTTTGTCGTTGTCAGTGCAGGAAGTCCCATTGGCCCTCTTGCGTGCAGCTTTTGAGTAGAAATGCCAATTTCAGCGCCATATCCTAGTGCACCGCCATCTGTAAAACGTGTAGATGCGTTATGATAAACAGCGGCAGCATCGACTTCGTTTAGAAAGATTTGTGCGTTTTTTTCATCCTCTGTTACGATGGCTTCTGAATGTTTGGTTCCGTACTGATCAATGTGGTGAATGGCGTCCTCAATTGAGTCAACGACTTTCACCGCAAGATCAAGACTTAAATACTCATCTGTCCAATCTACTTCCTCCGCAGGAACCGCTTCGGAAAAGAAAGATTGAGCGTCTTGATCTCCATGCACAGTGACATGATGCTGAAGGAGTGCTTCATTCAATGCTGCACCATTTTCTTTCAGCCAATCGCGATGAACGATCAGAGTCTCAAGCGCATTACAAACGGCCGGACGATTTGTTTTCGCATTGATGACAATCTGAATGGCTTTTTCTACATTCGCTGTTTGATCAATAAAGATATGGCAGTTCCCTGTCCCTGTTTCAAGAACTGGAATGGTCGATTCTTCTACAACTGTTTTGATTAACGAAGCCCCGCCTCTCGGAATTAAAACATCGATCCATTCTTTTAGATGAAACATCGCTTGAACCGATGAACGGTCTGTTTGTTCAATAAACTGTACCGCATCACGAGGGATCTTTGTTTGATCCAATGCCTCATGAATGACGCGGACGATGGCTTTGTTGGAAGAAATAGCGGAGGAACCGCCTTTTAAAATCACTGAGTTGCCTGCCTTGAGGGCAAGCCCTGCTGCATCGACAGTGACATTCGGTCTCGCTTCATAGATCATCCCGATCACGCCGAGCGGTACTCTTCGGCTTTTCACATGTAAGCCGTTTTCAAGAGTCCATTCATCCAATATTTCTCCAACAGGATCTGTTAATCTCGTCACAAGCCGCAAACTTTCCGCAAACTCATGAATTCTCTCTTCATTTAACATTAATCGATCCATTAATGCTTCAGAGAAGCCCTTTTCTTTTCCTGCCTCTAAATCCTTTTGATTTTCCTGTAAAATAAAATCACTTTGCTGTTCGAGTGTTTCTGCTATTTTCAGCAGCGCCTCATTTTTTTCCTCTGTTTGAAGTAAACCTAGTTTTTTTGATACGTGCTTTGCTTTTTTCGCTTTTTCTTTGACCGATGTGACAACTTCAGCTGTCAGTGTCATGAAATTCCTCCCTTATGATTAGCAAACTGGTATTGATAAATCTAAATGACAAACAAACGCTTCAAGATCTACGACATGCACCACTTCATCCTGTAGCAAGTCACCGTTCAGTGCGAGTTCGTCGGACGCATAATTGACAATGCCAAGCCCTATTTCTCTTTCATCTTGATCTAAAATACGGACAACATCGCCTTTTTTAAACGAACCCTTTACATCGACTATGCCGTCAGAATCCAGACTTTTCTCACGATGCATGAGAAGCTCCTGTGTTTTCTCTTGAACAACGATTTCGCCTTTTGGGCCAGAATGAAAAGCAATCCACTGTTTTTTATAATTCAGCGGCGCTAAATTTTCGTCAGCTGTAAAATAAGTGCCGTTCTCTGTCCCATTAATGGCTTTGTCTAAAATGTGAGGCGTATCGGCTTTTCCCAAAAAGCCATTGATGCCTGAGG
Organism: Bacillus sp. iso_77; assembly: GCF_056173625.1. NCBI lineage: Bacteria > Bacillati > Bacillota > Bacilli > Caryophanales > Bacillaceae > Bacillus > Bacillus sp. iso_77. The sequence goes on from NZ_CM149683.1 coordinate 1,882,124, forward strand.
CCATTGAAATTTTAAAGGCGTCGAGTTTTGATTTCATTCCGCCTGTGCCAACGCTGCTTCCCGCATCTCCAGCGGCTGCTTCGATGTCTTCTGTGATTTCTGTGACTTCTAGAATTCTCTTCGCATTCGGATTTGTATGAGGGTTATCTTCATACAAGCCGTCAATATCAGATAAAATAGCGAGGAAATCCGCATCAATCAGTCCAGCTACTTTTGCAGACAATGTATCATTATCTCCAAACTTCAACCGATTGATCGTCACTGTATCATTTTCATTAATAATCGGGATGATCCCTCGATCTAATAACACATTCATTGTATTTCGCACATTTTGATAGCGCGTTTCATCTGAAAAATCGCTTCTTGTAATTAATAGCTGTGAAGCAATATAACCGTGCGATAAAAATAAAGTAGAATATGACTCCATTAAAAGCCCTTGCCCTATTGAGGCAGACGCCTGTTTTTCTGGCAGTGTTTTCGGTCTATCAATAAATCCTAATTTTCGGTAACCAGCTGCAACCGCACCAGATGAGACCAAAATGACTTCGTGTCCTTCATCTTTGAGTTTTACAATTTGATTGACGAGGTTTTCTAGTTTTTTTAAACTAATCTCACCTTGAAAGCTAGTAAGAGAGCTGCTTCCGATTTTCACTACAATTCGTTTTCTCTCTTTATCTGCGTACACCTTATCACTCCTGTATTGAGGCTCTATTTATATCGTTACTTTTTGTTTTTGCTGTTCACTTATTTCTTTTGATCGATTGGCAGCATGTTTGACGGCCTGTTTGATGGCTTCTCCTCCGCCAAAATCATCTAATGCATCTAGTCCTGCAGCAGTTGTTCCATTAGGTGACGTAATTTTTTCTCTGAGGACAGAAGGATTTTCAGCTGTTTCTTGCAGCATCTTCGCTGCACCGAGAAGTGTCTGTGTACCGATTTGACGGGACATTTCTTTTGATAAGCCAGCTTCTTCTCCAGCCTCTTCGATTCTTTCCATTAAGAAATAAAAATAAGCTGGACCACTTCCGGCAATTCCTGTGAAAATATCCATTTGCTCTTCCTGAATGGTATACACTTCTCCCATTTCAGATAAAAGAGCCCGACTCATGCTTACATGTTCATTTTTCACATAACGTCCAGCAGATAAAGCGGTCGCCGACGCCCCAATTGTACTTGACGTATTTGGCATTACTCGCATAACAGGCTGCCCTTCATGCAGCATGTCTTCAATATATGATGATTTCACACCTGCAAGTACAGACAGGATGAGCTGATCTTTCTGAATATGAGGTTTTAATGATTCAAGTGCTGTTTCAGCATCCTTTGGCTTCATCGCCAGGATCAACATATCCATTTCTTCAAAAGGAAATGAATCCATTGTGGCTGTTTGGATTCCGTAGCGTTTCGTTAGTTCGTTTAATCGCTGCTTATTTTGCTTGTTTGTTGCGTAAATTTGGCTGAGCGGCATCTGACCTGATCGCACAATACCTGCAATCATTCCTTCCGCCATAGAACCTGCTCCAATGAAAGCAACTTTCTTTTGATCAATGATATTGATCCTCTCCCTTGTTCGCTTTTTGTTCGTGTTTTTCGCACGTTAGTTATCGTAACATGATGAGAAATCGTGTCAAGAAAGAGCCAGCGCTTTTCAAAAGTCCCGAATACACGCTTAACAGCTTGCGGTATGTATGTTAGCCGTGTTTTTCAAAACCATCAATTTAGATCAAAAGAACTATACAGATTTGAATCATAGTACCCTTTCGTTCGACTGAATTCACCATTTTATTTTTGGTTTCGGTGACTTCAATTCTAGTTTTTAGAAAGCGCTATCATTTTGATGACTTTCTATTTTCCTATAGGATGAATGTGTTTGAATCTTTCGATTAGACTATTGACATATTTTAGAAAACATGTCCGTTGAAATGCGTTTTTTGTGGTGATACCGTGAAAGGGAATCAAGAGAAAAAGGAGCGTTCATAATGAAAGTAAAAGAAAATTACGTCAATGTCATCCCAATGAAAGAAATCCGATCTACAGATGACCTTCTTTTCCCATTCCCTATCTACAATGAATTACGATCGCAGGGTGATATTCGATACGATGAAACGAGAAAGTGCTGGGATCTTTTTCGATATGCTGATATTCAGTCCGTTCTGAAGCAGCCAAAAGTGTTTTCATCACAGCGAGGAAGAAGCACATCTAAAACGAGTATTTTAACAATGGACCCTCCAAAACATACCAAAATGAGAGCACTCGTCAATAAAGCCTTCACGCCAAAAGCGATCAAACAAATAGAAGAAAAGATCAAAGACTTGACCCATGATCTATTACATCAAGTAAAGGATCAACGAACCTTCGATATTGTGCAAGATCTGGCCGCTCCCCTACCTGTCATGATCATCGCCGAGCTTCTCGGTGCAGAAGTGAAAGACAGAGAGCTGATCAAAAAACATTCAGATGCTCTAGTTGCAGGAGCCAAAGATGATTCAAAAGAAGCTGTTCAAGCCGTTGTCGACATGCAAAAACAAGCAGAAAAAGAGCTGTCAGAGTACTTTGCTCATTTGATCCAAAAACGAAAAGAAACGCCAGCCGATGATTTAATCTCCCTTCTCATCCAAGCGGAAATTGACGGTGAGCGTTTATCAGAAAATGAACTGCTTGGCTTTTGTATACTCTTACTCGTTGCTGGTAATGAAACAACAACGAATTTAATCACAAATGCCGTACGACTTTTAACAGAGCAGCCGCATATCGCCGAATCAGTGCGGCAAGACCTGTCTCTCATTCCTCAATTGACAGAAGAAACGCTACGCTATTATCCGCCTGTTCAAGCGATTGGGCGAGTTGCAGCAGAGGATGTTCAGATTGCCGGTTCTCACATTGAAAAAGGAGACTATCTTATCAGCTGGGTGGCATCTGCGAATCGTGATGAACGGAAGTTTGACGATCCAGATACGTTTCGTCTTGACAGAAAATCAAATCCGCATTTGAGCTTTGGCTTCGGCATCCATTTTTGTCTTGGTGCCCCTCTCGCCCGGCTTGAGGCTCATCTAGCACTTGAGGTTTTACTCCGTACGTTTCGAGAAATCACCTGTGCGGCAGATCAGCTGAAACCGATTCAAAGCACGTTTGTGTTTGGGGTCAAAGAATTCCCTGTGCAGGTCACCCGTTTTTAAAAGTCCCTTTCACTAGGGGCTTTTTTTCATATGCTTATCCTTACCTTCCTCGTCTGAACATGCTAAAATAAAATCCATATGTACAGTGATCACGGAATTCGGAAAGGAAGCTAAACGTATGACCGATTACACAGCAATGAAAGACGGAATATTCAAATCAGTTTGTTCGTTAGATTGCCCTGATCAGTGCGGTCTTTTAATACATAAAGAGAACGGAAAGATCGTTAAAGTTCAAGGAGATCCAGATCATCCAGTCACTCAAGGAAACATTTGCAATAAAGTGCGGAATGTCACAGCTCGTTTATATGATGAAAAACGTCTGACAACACCATTAAAACGTGTAGGTCAAAAAGGTGACCGGCAGTTTGCTCCAATTACGTGGGAAGAAGCGATTGAAACCATTCGTCAAAAATGGACAAAGCTGATCGAAGAAAAAGGACCAGAAAGCATTTTGCCTTACAGCTTCTATGGGAATATGGGGAATCTCAATGCAGAAGGAATGGACCGCCGCTTTTTCTATCGACTTGGCTCAAGTCAGCTAGACCGAACCATTTGTCAATCAGCCGGAACAACTGGCTATAAATATACAATGGGCGCAAGCATCGGGACAGACCCAGAAGAGACCATTCATACGAAACTATTTATCTTTTGGGGCATCAATGCGGTTTCAACCAATATGCATCAAATCACGTTGGCACAAAAAGCTCGAAAGCAAGGGGCTAAAATTGTCGTCATTGATGTGCACAAAAACCAAACGGGCCGGATGGCAGATTGGTTCATTCCGCTTCGCCCTGGCACTGACAGTGCGCTAGCTCTTGGGATCATGCATGTCCTTTTTAAAGAAGACCTCACAGATACGTCATTTTTAGAGACTTACACGGTCGGTCACAACGAACTTCGCGAGCATGTGAAGCAGTACGATCCAGAAACGGTTGAACAAATCACGGGTGTCCCGAAAGAAGACATCATCACACTTGCGAGAATGTACGCAGAGACATCGCCGTCTCTCATTCGTATTGGCAATGGGCTACAGCATCACGATAATGGCGGTATGAGTATTCGAACCATCTCCTGCCTCCCTGCCCTCACCGGTCAATGGCTGCACAAAGGCGGCGGTGCGATGAAATCGAACTCTTCTTTTCTTAGTTATAATGAAATCGCTCTTCAGCGGCCGGAATTATTAAAGGAACGCGAACCTAGAACATTTAATATGAATCAGCTGGGCAGCGTGCTAACGAACGCAGAACCTTCTATTGATTCTCTTTTTGTCTACTCTTGCAACCCGGCTGTTGTGACACCTGAAGCAAATAAAGTAAGAGACGGTTTGATGCGGGAAGACTTATTTACGGTTGTCCATGACTTGTTCATGACAGAGACGGCCACTTATGCGGATATTGTTCTGCCAGCGACCTCTGCTTTTGAAAATGAGGATTTTTATACTTCATACTGGCATCATTACATTCAAATTCAAGAACCTGTTATAGAACGTTATGGAGAAAGCAAATCAAACACAGAAGTGTTTCGTCTTTTGGCTCATGCGATGGGCTTTGAAGATGAAGCCTTTAAAGACACAGATGCGGAACTAATGGAACAAGCTCTTCATCATCCTGAAAATCCGCACTATGAAAACATTTCATATCAAGCGTTAAAAGAGAAAAAGTGGATCAAAGCAAAACGAGGGCCTTTCGAAGATTTAAAGCTCCCTACCCCAAGCGGGAAAATTGAGCTTTACTCTGAACAAATGAAAAAAGATGGATATCCAGCCCTTCCAACCTATGTACCTTTATTTAAGGAAAGTGATTATCCACTGACGTTTATACCGGGACCAAACCATAATTTTCTTAATTCCACCTTCTCTCTTCATGAGAAGCATCAAAAGCTTGAGAAATTTCCGAAGCTTCATATGAATGAACAAGATGCAAAAGAAAGACAGATTGAAGATGGGGACATGGTTCGTGTGCTGAATGATCGAGGAGAATGCGAGCTCATCGTGTCAGTCGGACAAAATGTGTTATCTGGCGTTGTTGTCAGCCAGGGATTATGGGCAGACCAAAAAGGCAAAAAACATTTGGTGAATGGCCTCACACCTGATCGTTTGGCAGATATGGGCGGTGGTGCGACGTTCTTTTCCGGCAGAGTCGAAGTTGAAAAATTATGATAGAAAGAGCCAGGCGTTTTGCTCCCGGCTCTTTTCTTTGACTTTTTTAGTTGCCAATAAACAGCTGATTGGTCATCACATTTGCACTTCCGCTGCTTTGGTAGCCTTCTACAGTAAATGCCGTTTCATACATTTTCCCCATTGGCATCCCTAAGCTTTCCCATTTTTTAAAATGCGCACTGACGGAGACCGTTCCGCTTGTACGTTTCGTTTGACGTACACTCCAATATTGCTTGAAGGTTGCGATCCCGATAATGGAAGGCTGATTGACACGGGTTGTTTCATAAATGTCATATGTGCCCCCGTCTGCATAAAATGTTCCTTTATGTGTGCCTGTTGGACGGTATGTGCCCCATGAATCAACAATGTAGTATTCTGCTAATGGAGATTGTGTCCAGCCATAGACACATAAATAGGAATTCCCGACTGGGTTAAAACTTGCGTTGTAATTGATGGAGATGTTGCCAAGTTGATGGTGAGTTCTAGTGGAATCAAACTTTTTTCCTTTTCGAAATAAAGCATTTCCGATATTGTTCCAGCCTGCACTAAATGCCCCGCCGTTATTGAGTGTCATCGAGGTGTTTCCATAATCCTTCCATAATTCATAATCGTACCCGCTATGGTTACCCATTTCATTATTCGTAATGGTTCTCGCATGGGCTGGTACAGCCGTCAGTATAAGCGTCAGTCCAATACACATCACAAACAACAGTCTTAATTTTCTTAAATTCATCTTCCATTCCTCTCCTTTTTCATCCTTTTGATTCTGTCATCTCTAAGATGAAACGAATTCATCACCTCCTTTCATGCCCCTACTCACTACTAGATTATCGATACTGTGCTAGACCCGCATGAATGTCTCTTGTGTTTGTATAAATGCTTTGATACAAACGAAAGAGATGATCATATACATCGACATGCTGTTGATTTGGTGTAAATACGGCTGCTTGTTGGATAAACTGATCCGCGCACGCCTCAAGTGACTCGTACCAGCCGCACCCAACTGCTGCAAGCATCGCTGCACCTAACGCAGGCCCTTGCTCATTTTCAAGCTGAATCACCTTAGCTTGAAAAATGTCTGCCTGCATTTGAAGCCATGTATGACTTCTCGCACCTCCACCAATGGACACAATAGCATCGATTCTTTTTCCGGCCTGCCTGAATAAAGCGATCGATTCATTTAATGAAAAAGTGATTCCTTCGAGCACAGCTCTAACCATATGCGCTTTTTCATGCCGGCTGTCTAATCCAATGAAGCTTCCACGAATGACTGAATCTGCATGAGGCGTTCTTTCCCCAACTAAATATGGCGTAAACAGCAATCCATTTGCGCCAGGCGCTATATCCTTTGCTCCGGCTAAAAGGGCTTTAAACGAATCATTTGGAGCAAGTAAAGATTTAATCCAATCGAGGCTATAACCTGCTGATAAAGTGACTCCCATTGTATAAAAAGCGTCTTTTTTTGCATGATGGAATAAATGCAAGTTTCCATTCAGCTCTCTGTTATGATTTTCTTCATAGGAAAGAATGACACCTGATGTGCCAATGCTGCATAGTGTGTGACCTGATGATAAAATGCCGGCACCAATGGCACCGCAAGCATTATCCGCTCCACCCGCAAAAACCTTCGCCTCTTCTGTCATCCCGGTTTCCTTTGCGATCTGCGGCAAAAGTGTTCCAACCTCCGCCTCCGATGAAACGAGCGGCGGGCAAATACGAATCGGAATATCAAAGGTTTGACAAATCTCCTCACTCCATGTTTGTTCTCCAATATCCAACAGTAACGTACCAGCCGCATCAGAATAGTCCATATGAATAGCGCCGGTTAATCGATATCTGACATAATCTTTTGGAAGTAAAAACAAATGGATTCGTTGATCAATTTCTGGTTCATGTTCCTTTACCCATAACAACTTTGGCAGTGTAAACCCTTCTAATGCCTGATTTTTTGTGATCGCTTGCAGCCTGCCTCCTAGCTTTTCTGTCATGCGCACGCATTGCGGTGTTGTTCTTGTGTCATTCCACAAGATGGCAGGCCTGAGCACCTGAAGGGATTCATCCAATAAAACAAGGCCGTGCATTTGTCCAGAAAAACTGATGCCTTCTACCTGCATTGACTGAACAGGCTTTCTCTCCATAAGTTCTGTCATCGCGGCCATCGTCTGCTCTACCCAGTCTTCAGGATTTTGCTCACAATAACCTGGTTTGCTTTGAATGAGGCGGTAAGATTTAGTCGTCTCGCAGCATACCTTCCCGCTCTCATCTACTAATATCGCTTTGACTCCGCTCGTTCCAAGATCAATTCCCATCACATACTTCATGTGTTCACTCCTTCAAAACAGCAGCCCGCTCCATTAATCTTCTAACAAATATTGATTCAATCTGGCTTTCAGCTGTTCCTCTCTGCCAGATTCGTTTCTGATGAGCGGATGTTTCAGTGCATATTCTTCTAATGTATGAAAATTTGCCGTTCCTTCTGAAATCTCCCGTCCAATTCCTTCAGAAAAACTCCGGTACCGGTGCTTGATCACATCTTCAAACACACGGTCTTCTATGAGTCTATGAGCCACCCGCAGCCCTTTTGCGAATGCATCCATCCCTGCAATATGGGCATACAGAAGATCTTCCAGTTCAAAGGAGGCTCTTCTGACTTTTGCATCAAAATTGAGACCGCCTGTTCCAAGTCCGCCATTTTGCAAAATTTCATACATGGCGAGTGTTGTGGCATATAAATCCGTTGGGAATTCATCTGTGTCCCAGCCTAGAAGGGAGTTTCCTTGGTTGGCATCAACGGAACCGAGCAGTCCATGAATTCTTGCTACACGCAGCTCATGCTCAAACGTATGACCCGCTAATGTCGCATGATTGGCCTCGATATTTAATTTAAAGTGTGTATCCAATCCATATTGTTTTAAAAAGGCGATCGATGTCGCTGCATCCGTATCATATTGATGAGTTGTCGGTTCCTTCGGCTTTGGCTCAATTAAAAATTGACCTGTAAATCCAATTTCTTTTGCATAATCGACCGCCATATGCAAAAAGGTCGCCAAATGGTCAAGCTCTCTTTTCATATCTGTATTCAGTAGTGTGTCGTAACCTTCTCGTCCTCCCCAGAAAACATAATTCTCTGCGCCGAGTTCCTTTGCTGTTTCGATGCCCTTTTTCACTTGTGCAGCTGCATAGGCAAATACATCTGCATGACAGGATGTCGCTGCACCGTGAACAAATCTTGGATGTTTAAACATATTAGCCGTGTTCCATAGAAGCCGAACCCCGCTTTGCTGCATGTAATCTTTCATTCTTTCTATGATGATGTCTAACTGCTGATTGGTCTCTTGAAGCGTGTCGCCCTCTGGTGCAATATCACGGTCATGGAATGAAAAATACGGAACATCCAATAGATCAAAGAGCTGAAAAGCCACTTCCAATCTAGCTTTCGCCAAATCCATTCCACTATAAGAATCCCAAGCTCTTTTCATCGTGCCAGTTCCAAACATGTCTGTTCCATCAGCAGTCAGTGTATGCCAATAAGCGACGGAAAATCGCAGGTGGTCTTTCATTGTCTTTCCGCCAATCATTTCGCTCGGATTATAATATTTAAATGCGAATGGGTTCTTTGAATGTTTTCCTTCATATTGAATGTTGCCAATCCCCTGTAAACTACTTAACGAAGTCATATTTGATTTGACCATAAGTGATTCCCCCCTATATATTCACTTAGTAAGTTGATTCAACAAACGAACAAACGAGTTTACCAACTAATCTCTTTGAATTTTCCATATTTTTTAGTTTTTTAGAAATATTTTCGTTATAATAAAATGAAAAGCATGTTTTATAGAGAATGAACACGATAAAAAGTGGCTTTTCTTCACTTAATCTAAAGACGAAACAAATGGAGTGGATACAATGGATATTGCGGATCAGAACTTTGTGAAAAAAATAAATCAAAAGCTATTGCTAAACGAAATTCTGCACCATGCACCAATTTCCAGAGCAAAATTATCTGAACGCACTGGGTTAAATAAATCGACCGTTTCTTCTCAAGTGAGTACATTAATGAAAGAACATCTTGTTTATGAAATCGGTCAAGGCGAATCTAGCGGCGGAAGAAGACCCGTGCTTCTCATGTTTAATAAACGTGCAGGTTACTCTATCGGCATTGATGTCGGTGTTGATTATGTCAACGGCATTTTAACAGACCTTGAAGGGTCGATTATTCATGATGAGCAGCTCAAGCTCCCATCCAGCACACCTGATGTGACCGTCCGTATTTTAATTGAATTGATTCAGCAGTTACGTTCACACATTCCTTCTTCTCCATACGGGCTGATTGGTATAGGGATTTGTATACCAGGTCTGGTCGATGCAGATGAACAAATTGTGTTTACGCCTCATTCAAAATGGAAAAATGTCGATCTAAAAACAAGTCTCCAAGACACATTCCAAGTACCGGTTTTTATCGAGAATGAAGCAAATGCCGGTGCGTACGGTGAAAAAATCTTCGGTGCTGCTAAACATTATGACCATCTGATCTATGCAAGTATCGGCACTGGAATTGGAATAGGCATCATTATCAATCATCATTTATATAGAGGCACGAACGGTTTTTCTGGTGAAATGGGACATATGACGATCGACTTTAATGGACCGACATGTAGCTGCGGAAATCGTGGTTGCTGGGAACTGTATGCATCTGAAAAGGCACTGTTCCAATCGCTCCAAACAGATGGTCAGCCATTCACCTATCAAGATATTGAGCGGCTGGCGAAGTTAAATGATATGAAGACACTCAATGCCTTGCGTAACTTTGGCTTTTACATTGGGGTAGGTCTCACAAACGTTCTGCATACCTTCAACCCACAAGCCGTTATTTTACGAAACAAGGTCATTGAATCTGAGCAGGCCGTTCTAAGTGTCATTCAAGATGAAGTATCCTCTAGAATGGATGCACAATTCAGCTCACGGGTGGAGCTGCTTCCTTCATCATTAGGACAAAACGCACCAGCCTTAGGGATGACATCTCTTGTCACTGAAGCTTTTTTGCGTGATGTCACGCCTTCACCATAATGGAATACATGTTAAAGAGAGACAGCCTTTAGAGTGTTGTCTTTTTTTATTCAGTTTCTTCGTATCGAAAATACTTAAAATCGGCAGGCAGACGTTCGCCGCTTGTGTCTTGGCACTGCATTCCGACAAAAGCCCCTGTAAAGAACCCCCCTCCTCGAATAAAATCATCTGATAAATGGGTCGATTCAAGCGGTATATCTATTTTTTTCCACTCTTGTTGATCAAAAGAATAAGAATACGTGTACGTCTCTTTCTGAACAGTCACTTTTAAATACACATACGGAATCTCGTCTGGGATGATGATTTTTTTAATTAGCGGCTGAGAAAAGGCCAGATTTTCACACACAGATAACTCAAGGATACGGCCAAGCGCCTCGTCATAAGTCACCTGAAGTGCAGTCCAATTTTCCGTATTATAATAATTCACAAGACCTGCCGCTTGCTGAAAGTTTTTCGGAAAGAAGGAAACCGCTGTCTCTGCTTCAAAATAAAAGCTTTGCCAGCGCCTCGCAACAAACGCTTGGGTAAATTTAGACGTTAAAGATTCCTGCCCATACAGCCTTAAATGATGAGGATTTTCCGTCACTGAACCAATCTGATCCGTAAATGGGATTCTTAATGTTTGAAAATGTCTATTTAACGATGAATCTTTAAATTCATCGACTATGTGATAGGTTGGAGAGAACTCTTTTACGCTCATCGCAGGCGCTTCAACCTCTAGGAGCCCCTCTTTTCCGCCTACCACATACGGCCAGCCATCTTTCCATTCAAGCTTTTGTATGGCTGTCTCTCTTCCTAAAGGGCACCAGCCTCTTTGCTGAAAAATGGATTCCTTCCTTGAATGAATTGGGCGGCCAGTCAGATGAGCCATATACCATTCATTTGTATGCGTTTGTACAATAGAAGCATGCCCGCATTTTTGTAGTGGATGGCTAGGCGCATGAAAAGCCGTTAAAATTGGGTTGTCAGGATGAACCTCGTACGGCCCATCAATACGCGAGGAACGGGCGATTGTGGCTGCATGTTCGTAACGTGTTCCCCCTTCAGCTGTTAATAAATAATAGACATCATTGATGTAATAAAGATGTGGGGCTTCTGTCAGTTTGATTGGCGTGCCTTTAAAAATGACCTTCCGCTCACCGACCAGTTTTTTTTCAGATACACTATATTCCTGCAAGGCTATACCTGCAAAGGAGTGATGTTTTTCTCGATGGTCCCACAGCATATTCAACACGTATTTCTTTCCGCTTGGATCATGGAACAAGGAAGGATCAAACCCAGAACTATTGAGCCGAACCGGATCGCTCCACTCGCCATCTACTTCGTCAGCTGTGACCAAATAATTATGACCATCCTTAAACGGACCATCTACTACTTTAATATCTGAATAGATGAGCCAAAACTGACCATCCGCATAACTTAAACACGGCGCCCATACCCCGCCGGAATCAGGATTTCCTTTCATATCGAGTTGAGAAATTTTTTGCAATGGACGCGCGACGAGCCGCCAATGGACGAGATCCTTCGAATGATAAATTTGCACCCCTGGGAACCATTCAAATGTAGAAACCGCCATGTAATAATCCTCTCCCGCACGGCAAATACTTGGGTCAGGGTTAAACCCTTTGAGCACTGGATTAGTAATCTTCAATTGAACTTCCTCCTCTTTCAGAGAACTACATTTTAAAGTCGTCCATATGATCGATATACACCTTGTCTCTATTCTCAAGCTCTCGTACGACTTTTTTATGTTTTTCTTCATCTAGGTTATAAAAATTAATATCAACCATCGCTAAAATTAGTAAGCATACAGGAATCACCGTTGTCGTGATTAAAATGCCCAGTAAAGCTTCTGGTGTTTGCACTTGGTTTGCAATATAACCAAATCGGTCAAGGACAAGCCCTGGAACGATGCCGCCTAAGGCCATCCCAAATTTAAAGAAGAAGCCAATCACTGCGTAATCAGTCCACCCATTCTTTTCCCTGTTTTATATTCACCATATTCAACGGTTTCAGGAATGAGTGCCCACATGTAAGCACCTGCTGTAATACTCCCTGCAGCCGCAACGAGCCTGAAAACAAGTATTAAAGTGATTTGACTCGGCGGGATCACAAGTAATGCAAGAAGGCCAACAATATTCAGCAATAATGAATAATTCAGCAGCTTTTTCTTTCCTAACAACTTGTGCAGCTTAGGAATAAACGGCAACACCATTAAAGCTGGCAGACTGCCAATCAGGCCGTACCACTTCACTAAATCTTCTCTGCCGAGGTTATACGTCACATAATAAATCCCGACTGAGTTGCTGATCGAGTTCACACCAAAGATAATGATAAAGAAAATGCTTAGCACAACAAGCGGACGATTCACTCGTAACTGGACAAAGAGATCACTGAACTTGATCTTTTCCTCTGGCTTTTGAAGCGTGACGCGCTCATTCGTACTTTTAAAACAGAAAATCAGTAATCCGCCCCCAAGTACGCCGAGAAATGCCATCGTGATCTGCCAGCCAAGTGCTGTATTTCCTGTTGTATCACCCAAAAACGTCGCAAGAAACGGAACAAAAAAAGCAACAACTAAACCACCGAGATTTGCAAAAAGCATACGAACAGACGTAATACTGACGACCTCTTGGTTATTTCTTGTCATTGCGGAAGTTAAAGCACCATAAGGAACATTGATGAACGTGTATGTAAGCGATAAACCAACATACGTGATGTACGCATAAATGAGTTTTCCCATTTCGGAAAAATCCGGTGTCGTAAAACAAAGAATGGCAAGAACGGCAAAAGGTAACGCACCAAATAACAAATAAGGTCTAAACCGGCCAAAACGGCTGTTCGTTCGGTCAACCATCGCCCCAATAAACGGATCTGCAAGCGCATCGATGGCCCGAACCACCAAAAACATTGTCCCTGCTGCTGCTGCTGATAATCCATAGACATCCGTATAAAAAAATAATAGATACGTAGAGACAGTTGCATAAATTAAATTACATGCGAAATCTCCTGAAGCATACCCCACTTTTTCAGACATACGAATCTTCTTTAAATTCTCACTCACCATGAGTTTTCTCCCTTCTTCACTTAGCCTCTTCTAACGGACAGATGGTGCAGGGCAGCAGCAATCAATAGGTCGAAAATAAAACGCTTTCAATTCGTTGTAAAAATGAAGCTGAACATCTCTTTCTTTCAGCTTAGCCCACATAGCAGCAAATCATTCGTTTTAAACAATAGATCAATAGATGATCGACATCTTAGTTTATCGATTAAACAAACTAAGATGAATTCATTTTATAAAATATGATCTGACTTTTCAATATTTTTTGAAAAAATAATCCAAATAATTGATTTCTTGTCATTTTTTCTATGATATGAGGATATGAACCTTCTTTTTATCTTCCAAAAACAAAGAGAACTCAAATAATGGTTGCATTCATACCAATCCCATGCTATATTAATCAAGCGATGAGCTGAATTGTGTAAGTCGGGTAACACGTCTCTTTGAGACACACACGAATGTGGCGTGTGGTTATTCCGCCTCAATACGCAAAAGACATCTTCTGATGAAGATGTCTTTTTTCTTACCCTATTTTGGTGCCATTTTCAACCGGCTCATCAGTAGCAAGCAGGACAACGTCTTCTTTTGACGGCATGCCTCCTAAGACAAGCACCTCTGATTTAAACCCGGCAATTCTTCTTGGCGGGAAATTGACCACTGCAATAATTTGTTTCCCAGTGAGATTCTCAGCCTGATAACGTTTTGTCAGCTGTGCACTAGATTGTTTTATGCCAATCTCATCCCCAAAGTCAATCTTCAGCTTGAAAGCAGGCACTCTTGCTTCTGCAAAAAATTCTGCTTCTACTATCGTCCCAACGCGAATGTCTAACGCTAAAAACTGTTCAATATCTGCCATTAGAATCTCTCTCCCTTTCAATCTTTCATAAAAAAGGTCACATTTTTCTTCTGCTGGATGACCACTTGTCTTCCACTAATTTCTTAATTGTAGCACACCCTACTCTTCTAAAAGAAAGAGTTAAAAAGCCTATTCATTGAAAATCCTTTTTAGTTTACATAATGATTTTATAGTAGTCTATTAAATGTTTGCATCATGAAAATGAATTCGGTAAAATGGCAAATAATCCTACTGCTTCCTCTCGAATATTTCGGGGAGGGTTAACACTTGTTTACATTATCAGATATGTGGACGTTTTGCTGGTCGTTTTTCGTCATTCTTCCTATCGTTGCCATCTTGCATCAGCTGGGTCACATTGTAGTCGCCTGGTTGTTTGGAGCAAAGGTTTCGTTTGCGCTTGGCAGAGGCAAAAAAGTATTGAAAATAGGCGTCGTTGAAATTAGAAGAATCTATTTTCTAGATGCTTTTTGCCACTATGAAGAAATGAGGAGAAATAACCGTTTCTCACACATTCTTGTCTACTTAGGCGGATCATTATGCAACCTGCTCAGTGTTCTCATATTGAACACAATGATCGCCAACGATTTCCTGCCAGAACATCAATTTTTCTATCAATTTGCTTACTTCTCAGTCTACTATGTATTTTTTGCTTTACTGCCAGTACAGTATGCAGATCATCATCCGAGTGATGGGCAAGCGATTGTGAACATCATTCGTCACGGTGAACCATGCGACATCATTGATTAAGATGAGTGGTTTTCACTGTCGATTTGATACTGAATCGTTAAAAAAGGAATACCGAATAGCTTCATTTGATGAATTGCTGTGAGTCTTTTTTCCGTCTCCGGTTTCATATGAAAGCTTTCTTCCATTGGCAGTTTCATGGTGATGAAAGACGTATGCAAATACAATCCTTCATCACCCGTACTGCCTTTTGGACTTTTACTTTTTAATAGAAAATCTGCCTTTTCATTCAAAGGTTTTAAAATAGCCGTAAGCTGTGAAAAAGGAAGCGGCAAAGCAATATTCATATAGACTGTCTCTTCATCATGGTGCTGGGCATAGAGCGCATAAAAGACTTGCTCGCCTTTCTCATTGCGCCTGATCCACACACGTACATTCTTCCTTTCTTCAAGAGGATGTTGAAATCTTGAAAGACTCCCCGGCATTTCATATGGCATTCGTGATGACCCTAAATAGAGCTGTCCTATTTGTCTAAAAATAGGTTGAAGCAAAAAGACAAACGGCCTTACCCACCAATGAAAACAGACGGCTGCTTTTAACGTAAAGGACATCGGGTCCTCATAAAATCTGCGAATAACAGGTGACACACTCTCTGCTGAAAATGCCTTTCCATTTAATTGGTCAAGAGAATCGACTAAACCAATCTTCTCATCATGCTGCATGTCGTCATGTTGAAAAGACATGATCTGAAAACGACCGTGAACTCTCGATACCGGAAAATCCTTCTGTTTCAATCGATCAGCTGGTCTTTCAATCAACCATCCAATGAGGCCTGGTAAAATAACCAAACTTGCATTGATACTGCCATGAAACCAAATCATTTGATCCATGCTGATGTAGGTAACATGTAAAAGCATTCCGGCAGAATAAAGGAATGATAGGACGATGGTTCCCATTAACATGATGCTAGAAAACACAACGAACCCTTTTGCGACAGTTGAACGAAAAGAAGTTTTCATACACAAAATTCCATACAAATAAAGTGCGACACATACAAAATGACGCTGAACGTATCAAACAGGCGAGAATAGCTGATTCCAACAGCAATCATCACTGGCGACAGTAAAATAACCCAGCCGCCCACTTTGTATAGCGTCGTCTCTTTTTTCCGCTGCCTTCCTAATAAGCCATAAAAGATAGGGATAAAAAAAGCCGAGTAATGAAAATGAATAGCGGTCAAAAGTACAATCATCGGTGAAAATGTCATCACTTGTATATCTGCTATGTACAGCCAGAACCAAAGCCCACCTAGAGCGATATACATACATGCGCCATCGATCATCAGCTCATGAAGCGGATGGGCCCCTCTTTTCAGCAAACGGGTGAAACCAAATAAAGCCAGAATCATTGTAAAGAAAAGCCATCCCAATGCAAGCCAAAGAGAATGATAGATGAATGCGCCTGTTGCACATAGAGCTGCTACTGGAAAGGCTTTCATTATGAAGCCGATCAGCCCCTCCTGCTGCCGTTTCTTCTCTTCCTGATAAAAAAAGTGTAAGAAAGCGGGAAGAAAAAATAAAATCGCGATGAGAACAAAAAATTCTGGTATGGGAGCTGTCGTCAAACTTGTAAAGAGAAAGCAGGACATCAACACGATGCTACACATCAAATGCCATTTATTCATGAGGTGACACCCTTTCCGTAAACCGGCCCTTATAAGTAAAAAGAGTGCCAAAAAGGCGATTTTTCACTTGAACATCAATCGTATACTCACCTGCACGCTCATCGTACCCTTCTGTTACATCAGATTCACCGTAAAGCCATGAAGGGAGCGGCCACTCCCGCCCAAACAGCAAAAACTTTTGCTTACCTGATTGAATGTGCAAGAACCTTTTTTCCGTGACTGTAAAATGAAGCTCTGACACAAGAAGCCTAGGTTTTCCAAAGTAGTCTAGTACTTGATGGGTCTTCTGATCAATGATCATATCTGCATCAAAATGTCTTTCCTTGTCAGGAAAATAGAACGTTCGAAACCAGTGCATCCCTTCTTCTCCCTTACTTGTCGTAAAAGGCTTGTTCACAATTTGGAAGGGAATATTTCGCCCTCTTTCAGGAAAAAAACAGCGAAACAATGGACCGATTTTGAATAACAATCGGATGAGCTTTGTCCCGCCTCCTATTTCCTCCATGATGCCTTCAGCCGTAAACGCGCGGTTATAACGTTCTTTTAATGTTGGATGTAGCTTATCGTAATCCTTTACTTGATGATGATGAACGACCATGTCTACCTCCCCTTTTTCGTTTGATCGAAAACACATCTACACAATCTTTTAAATTAATCATTCCTGCAACGGATAAAATGAAAAATGCACTCAGCACCAGCGGCTCGTGCAGAGTCGTTTCTGGTGATAAAATCCCTATACCAAGCATCAGCAGCAGAAAGATGCTTTGAAGGATGAATATATATTTCTTTGGCAGTTTAGGCATGAGCCATGATACACCTAATAGCGCATAAAACAATCGAAATCCGGTGCTATGTTCAAAAGCAGAAGGTGAAAAAGGAATGATCGCTTGACATAACCAGACGATAGCAAACAACAAACAAATGCCATAATGGGCAAGTGTTCTCTCTAGCAGCAACCGGGGATGCGTGCCCTTTTCAAGCCACGTCTTTAATGCGCCAAAGCTAAAGGCAGTCATAAACCCCATCATTGGTCGAAAAAACAAACGGTCTGCCCATTTCCACCCTTTTCCTTCCTTTGTCTCATAATCAAATTGCGTTTGAAACACAATGTGATCATTCGTTTTCATGTATTTCCAATACCCTCCGCCTTCTTTGATGAAAGACAAAGGGTGTGATGATTTAAATTGAAGTGAGGATGCTCTTTCATGACGCTCATCCTTCACGCTCGTTCGATACGCTCCTGTCCCAGTTACACTAATGCCGAATCCAAGGTGTTTCTCATACAAAAAGGATTGGGGCTGTTCATCACTAGGTCCATTTAATGAAATGGTCGAAAATCGCAAATCCCATTGTTCATGAAGCTTTGGATTTTGCGTATACTCCCATACTTTTTCAATAGGTGCTTGAATGGTTGTTTCCACATAAACAGGCTTTCTTTTCATCTGCCTCTACTCCTCTATGTGAATTATTTCACATAATAAGCATACCATGTTTCACAAAACTGTCAAATCTTTATTGGTTTTATGCCCAAAAAATGTTTTGATTTGTTTACATCTCCTTCATCATATCGGTTCGATACATAAAAAGACCTGTCAATGAGACAGATCTTCTTGCTCTTTGATGCCTGCAATATAAAGACGGACCGCATAGCTCACACTATCTTCAAGCTGTTCTTTCCGTTGAAATCCTTTTTTGTTTGAAATATCTCCAAAACCGTGCAGTAAGCTTCTAAGCCCTCTGACGACATGCGTCATGTCCTCTTCTTTTACACCAAAACGAGACATGATGGATTGGACAAAATCAGCAAGATGCTCTGCAGCCACACTGACTTCTTTTTCATTCATATGTGAAAAAGCAGCCTCATAAAGACCGGGATGCTGACGAACAAATTGAACATATTGTCTTGCAAATGCTAAAACAGCGTCTTCTTTTTCCAGCCCCGCTGTTACTTGTTTGCCGGCCTCACAAAGCATTGTGAGCCCCTTGACAGCAAGAGCTGCCTGTATTTCATGAAGACCGGATATATGGTTGTAAAGAGATGGGGGTCTGATGTTAAGCCGTTTGGACAATGTAGCAATGGTCAAAGCGGAAAAGCCCTCTTCATCGACAAATTCGATGGCAGATTCAACAATTTTTTCTTGTGTGATACCCATTCTTGGAGACATGGCTTACTGTCCCCCCTTTTGTAGCTGCTGCTTCCTTTTTTCGATAGCAGCTCTGAGCTTTGCCTCAGGCTCTATGATGAGATCACCATGTCCTGCTGCGAGACAAGACAAGGGAAATGCCAGTAATTTTTCAGCGCTTTTTAGTGCTGTTTCTGCATCCCAAGTGGCAAAAGCCGGGAATGGGAAGGTGAAGCGAAACTCACCCGTTACAAATAAACCGCCTTTTGTCACAACTGCATCACCCGCAATGACAATCCCTGACTTTTCATCGTATAAAGAGATGCTTCCTGGTGTATGTCCTGGTGTGGCAATGACTTTCAGTGCCCCAATCTCGTCCCCTTCTTCAACAAGCACGTCTGGTTTTGTGTGAATGTCTTTTGAAAAACTGCCTTTGACTTTTTTCTTCGGCTCACCAGGAAGTAAAGAGAAATCGCCAGCAAACAGGCGAGCATCTCGTTTCGATAAATAAACAACTGCCTCTGGAAAAGCCTTTTTCACTTCATCTAGTGCGCCAATATGATCCATATGACTATGAGTCAGAATAATTTTGTTAATGGGTTTGTTTAATTGATGTGCAAATTCAATTATCGAGCTTGCTGCCATTTTCAAAGCTGCATCAATTAAGATGAGTTCATTCTCTTCCTCAAATACATAACAATTTACCGGAAAAATACGCGGCATTAATGTAAGCTGGTGCAAACGGTCAAATGTTGTCAATCTCATCTTGTTTTCCCCCTAAAACTAATGTCGTTAGTTTTATATTAACTAATAGCATTAGTTTTAGCAACTATTTTTTCATCGACTGCAATATAAATATCAATTTGCGCTTCTTTTGGATCAATCGATCGTTCGTCGTACCATTCAAAATCGCCAGTATATGTTCGCAAATAACGCTGATCCCAACTCCAAATCTGCTGCCATGTTTCAAACACAACCTCTTCAATCGGGCCCTTTCTCGTTTGAAATCTTGCGTAGGTGGAGCCTGGAATCTCTTTTGCATCTTGTGCTAGCTGCTGGTCAACCAATTGCCCCGCTGTGAACAAATAAGCGCCATTTTCATCCTTTTCATAATCTGAATACAGCCCTATGACTGGCGCATGTCCTCCGCGAAGCTGCTGCGTGAAAAATTGCTGCCAAAGCGGTGCAATCTTCCGCTCGTTTGTTTGCTCCATTTCGTTTGTTGTTCGAACAGACAATCCCTTGATCCATTGTTTCTGTAAAATCACGATATCGTACATACATTCTCATCTCCTTTTTTTCCATCATATAAAAAGAAACCTGACAACATTGTGTCAAGTTCCTTTTGATTTTTGAAATTGTTTCAACTTGAGATCAAATGCTTCCCGAACGGATGGCGGAGAGACAACCTCGACATCTGGCCCTAAATAAAAAAGAAAGCTATATAACCAATCATCCTGAGGCAACGTGATTGTGGCAAGATACGTACCATCTGCACATACGGTGAATTCATTTTCATCTATCCATTCCTTCACTTTACCAACAGAATCTTCAGTCAACCTGAGCGTTAGTGTACTGACGGAAGGTTCTTCGTGCCAAGAATCATTCCAAGGCTTTTCTTCATTTTTTATTCGTTTAGGAAGAAAGGATACTGAATGCGTGATAAGGTCTGACATTCTTTTGAGTTTAAACAGGCGAAACGCTTTTTTCACGCAGCAATACGCATACAAATACCAGTGTCTTCCTTTTAAGACAAGTGTATAAGGCTCTACTTTTCTAGGAAGTGTTTCGCCTTTTGCATTGCGATAGGTGAACTGGATATATTGATGCGCTGAGGCAGCGGTATGAATGAGCTGGAGCTTCTTTTCTAAGTAGCTGTCTTTCCCCCAAGAGCTTAAATCAATAAATACATGTTGCTGTTTCTCATTTTGAGGCGGGATCAGGGATTTCATTTTCTTTAGTACATGTTCACTTTCTTTAAAGGTGTATGCACTCGTAATGCTTTCAAGAGCTGTTAAAATCAGTTCAATATCATCATCAGTGAATAATTTTTTCTCTAGACGATAGTCGTCAACGAGTGAAATTCCACCCCCTGCGCCTTGTTTTGTGACAACTGGAATCCCCGCTTGATTAATCGTATCAATGTCACGGTATATGGTTCTCACGCTCACTTCATGTAGTTCAGCTAGGTCTTTCGCCTGTACTTGCCGTTTGCTAATCAGTATCATCACAATGGACAAAATGCGATCGATTTTCATGACTTTTCCTCTTTTTCATAAATATAGGTTTTGATTTGATAAAAAAAGAAAGAATGGTAATGATAAGTAACAGCCAGCATTCGTTTACATCCCTGCCTGTGCAGGAGGAGGTTGCATCATGACACATTACGTATGGCAGTTGTTCATGATCGGGATCGTCATGATCGTCTGGATCATCATTCGAATGAATCGAATGAGACGCTATCAGCTTGTGCGCCCGGTAAATCTTTTCATGAGAATGTATGTATTTAGTCTCACTGCCCTTATTCTCTTATCAGAAGGATGGCAAAATCACAGTATTTTTATCTATGCCGTCATTGGCATGATCTTCGGGAGCAGTCTCGCCGTTCACGCCTATCAGACGATTCAGATGAAATTAGAAAATGGCCGGCTGTATATGAAAACAAGTAAATGGATTGAAAGCTTTATTTTATGTTTGTTTTTATCTAGGCTTGCATTTAAATCGGTCAATCTGACAACACATGCGATCACCAAAATGGATATCGTTGAATTGTATCAGCATATTGTCAGTGATGATGCGCTGACAATACTCAGCTTTTTCCTTCTAGCGGCTTACTATATTGTGTTTTCTTATCAAATGATGAAAGCAAATAAACGATCAACCCAAGTACATCATGCATAAAAAACCTTCCTATATAAAAGTAGGAAGGTTTTTTCTCAATCATGCTGTGCATGGTGTATCATTTGTTCAAGCACTTCCATCACATGCTGATCTTCAGGACTGTAAAAAATCGAGGTCCCTGCTCGTCTAGATTTCACGAGACGAAGATTTTTTAAAAAGCGCAGCTGATGAGATACGGTTGATTGCATAAGGTTTAGTGTTTCTGCTATATCATTTACTGAATGTTCACCTTGAGACAGCAAATGCAGAATACGAATACGCGTCGGATCAGATAAGGCTTTAAATGTTTGGGAGACAAGAAATAGACTTTCTTCGTCCAGCTCCATCCGTTCCTGTTCTTGATTTGTATTCAGTTCTTCCTTCATTTCGCTTCACCTTTCTTGTCAGTCAACTCACGACTTATTCTATGTATCATCATATACCAAAACGTGTAGCATGCAAAGCTTCCACACCTTTTGAAAAAAGATTTATTCAAATAGCATTGACACGTGGTAGCATTCTTTTTAAAATGAGCATTATTTATTCATTTTTTTAGAGGAGCTGATAGGCAAATTGACTGAAGAGCCAAGACTAAAACGCAGCCTGACTGTTTTTCCACTTGTTGTGATCGGGCTTGCTTATATGGACCCACTTGTCGTATTTGATTCATACGGCATTGTTGCTCAGCTGACGAAAGGACACGTTGCTGCAGCTTATATCTTTACTTTACTGGCATTACTATTGACAGCGCTTAGCTATGGGAATATGGTGAAGGCTTTTCCAAAAGCAGGATCTGCATATACATACGCGCAAAAAAGTATTCATCCTCACGTCGGCTTCCTTGTAGGATGGACACTATTGCTTGACTATTTATTTTTGCCTATGGTGAATTTTGCAATCGGAAGTGCATATTTAACCGCAGCCTTTCCTGATGTACCTCATTACATTTGGATCATCATACTTGCTATCGCCATAACGACTGTCAATGTGATCGGTATACGTCTTACAGCCAACATTACAGCGCTATTTGTGACCTTTCAGGTGATTGTCGCTGTGACATTTGTTGGGTTTATTATTTATGGGCTCACGCAGCATGCAGGCACGGGAGAGATACTGTCAACCCGTCCGTTTTATTCAGCGAGCTTAGATCCCGCCCTTATTTTTTCCGGTGCGACGATTTTATGTTTTTCTTTTCTAGGATTTGATGCGATTTCGACCATGTCTGAGGAAACAATTAAACCAAAAAGAACGATTCCTCTCGCCATATTTTTAACGGTCGCTATTGGAGGTGTGCTGTTTACCCTCACCTCTTATTTTTTACAGCAGGTGTTTCCAAATTTTCAACAGTTCAAGCATCCAGATGCGGCATCACTTGAAATTGCAGAATTTGTGGGCGGCGCGTTTCTCCACTCATTCTTTTTAGCCGGCACCATGGTCGCTGTCATCTCTTCCTCCCTATCATCACATGCGAGTGCCGCAAGACTCTTGTATGCGATGGGAAGAGATCAATCATTACCAAAGCGTTTCTTCGGTTATATTCACCCAACATTGAAAACGCCTGTATTTAATATTTTATTAATTGGTGTTTTTTCGTTAACCGCAGTTGTTGGTGAGCTTGAGGTCATTTACTCGTTTATCAGCTTCGGGGCATTAATTGGATTTACGTTTGTTAACTTGTCTGTTTTCGCTTACTATTTCATCAAACAAAAACAAAGAGGTGTATTAAACACACTGAGGTATGCCATCATCCCTCTTTGCGGAACGGCTTTTTGTATTTGGCTCTTAACAAGCATCAGTACAAATGCATTAATCATCGGCATGGTGTGGCTCATGATCGGTTTTGTTTATTTCTGCTATAGACTGAAAACAAGAACAGAATTTACGTTTGGCTATGATTGAATATAAGGTTTTCACTTGGTATCCTGTGCAGGATATGGCATAATATAAAGGCTGTACTTCCCTTTTAAAAGCGGGGCAAAACAGGGGTGAACTGACCTTGAAAAAGAAAAAAACAGGATGTTTTGCCATTTCAGGCTGTTTCACGATTTTTCTGTTTGTTTGCGTATTAGCGGCCATTGTCATTTCCTTTAATCAAAAGGAGTTAAAAAAGCTGCCGATTGATACGGAATCAATTGTTTTGTCGAGACTGGATGATTACAAACCGCTTGTAGAAACAGAGTTAAGAGATCAAGATTTAGATCAATATACCGCGTTAATTCTCGGTATGATGTATCAAGAATCAAAAGGCAGAGGCGGAGATCCAATGCAGTCCTCTGAATCTCTTGGTTTGAAACGAAATGAAATCAATGACCCTCAGAAAAGCATTAAACAAGGAGTCCATCATTTTTCGACCATGTACAAGCATGGGAAGAAAAAAGGCGTTGATTTGGAAACCATTATTCAAAGCTATAACATGGGAATCGGCTATATTGATTTTGTTGCAAAAAACGGGGGAAAACATTCCGAAAAATTGGCAAAGCAATACTCCAAAAAGCAAGTGAAGCGAAACCCTGAAGTCTATACATGCGGGGGCGACAAAGATAACTTCCGCTATCCGTATTGCTACGGTGATTTCACTTATGCTGAAAAAGTAAAAGAAAAAACGAAAACAGTTGAAGAAAAGATGAAATTGGCTTCATCATCCACACCATCATCGTAAAAAAAGCACTTCCATGAAGGAAGTGCTCAGGCTGTCGAGAAAATCTCGACAGCTCTATTTTTTTCCTTAAAATTTACATCTCCTCATTTTATAATAGAGAAAAGCCCACTAAAGGAAGGTGTTTTTCTCATGTTCCACACTAGAAATTCTTCTCAGCACGAAGCTGAATTTGTATTGCTAGATCAACTGGTCGAAGAGGATCACCTGCTTCGTAAAATTGATCAGTACATTGATTTTTCATTTATCGTAGATAAAGTAAGACCGTATTATAGCGAGAATAAAGGTCGTCCTTCTCTTGATCCACTTATTTTGTTCAAAATGATGTTTATCGGATACCTGTACGGTATCCGTTCTGAAAGACAACTTGAAAAAGAAATTTACTATAACATGGCGTATAGATGGTTTTTAGGTTTGAACATCAATGACCCCGTTCCTCATCACTCGACCATTAGTTGGAATCGTCGTACTCGATTCAAAGATACAACGATTTTTCAAGACATTTTCGACGAGATTGTGCTTCAAGCTATCAATCATGATATGGTAGGAGGCCGCGTTCTTTTTACTGATTCAACTCATCTTAAAGCCAATGCCAATAAACATAAATATACGAGAAAAACGATTGAACAAGATACCCAGAACTATATAAATGATTTAGAAGAAGCGATCCAAAAAGATCGGGTGGCACACGTAAAAAAGCCCTTAAAGGTAAAAGAGGAGGTGAAAACGGAAAAAGACATTCGGCAAAGTATGACAGACCCTGAAAGTGGCTATCTTTATCGTGAAAACAAACCGGAAGGCTTTTTCTACCTGGACCATCGTACAACAGATATGAAGTACAATATCATCACGGATGCCCACATCACGCCCGGTAATGTCCATGATTCTGTTCCGTATCTTGATCGGTTGGATCACCAAATCGCACGATTTGGTTTTCAAGTAGAAGCTGTTGCCCTTGATTCTGGTTATTTGACGACCCCAATCTGTAAAGGTTTATCAGATCGCCGTATTTTTGGTGTCATCGCACATAGACGCTTTCATCCAACAAGAGGTTTATTTGAGAAGTGGAAATTCAAGTATGATTCTGAACATGATCATTACACATGCCCAAATGGTGAGAAGCTATTATATACAACAACTGATCGAAAGGGTTATCGATTCTACAAATCAGATCCTAAAAAATGTGCATCGTGTTCTTTCCTTGAAAGTTGCACAAGGTCGAAAAATCATCAAAAAGTCATCTCAAGACACATATGGGAAGAACATAAAGAAAAGATCAGACAAAATCGTCTATCTGTCTCTGGAAAAGAGCTATATAAAAAAAGAAAAGAAAAAATAGAGCGAAGCTTTGCAGATTCAAAACAACTGCACGGGCTTCGCTACTGCCGGTTGAGGGGAAAACAAAATGTGAGTGAGCAAGTTCTTCTCACAGCTGCCTGTCAGAACATGAAGAAGATTGCCACACATCTAGCGAAGCTAGGTTAGGTGTGTGGGAGGCCTTTTTCATTCAATCTCATCCATCATCATTACGATGAAAATAAAAAAGATTGTAGAAAAACATGAGTTTCTCTACAATCTGAGCACTTCCATGAAGGAAGTGCTTTTCATTTTATGAATGCTCTTTCCCGATTTCCGGCAGGATTGTTTTGGCTAAATGCTGATCCATTTCTTCATATTCATCATAATGAATCGTTTCATATAGCTCTTTTCTCGTTTGCATGTCCTCCAGCATTCCCTGTTGCGTCCCCTTTTCTTTAATCTCTGTAAATAAACGCTCATACGCTTTTGCAGCAACTCTCAGGGATGACACTGGATAAATCACCATTTGAAAGCCAAACATAGAAAATTCGTCTGTATGATAATAAGGTGTTTTTCCAAACTCCGTCATGTTTGCAAGAAGCGGCCCTTTTATATTGTTTGAAGCATACGTGAAATCTTCTGCTGTAATCAGCGCTTCAGGAAAAATGGCATCTGCTCCTGCTTCTAGATAGAGATTCGCCCGGTGAATGACATCCTCCATCCCGTTTACTGACTTCGCATCTGTTCTTGCGATGACGAGAAGTGTAGGTGCCGCTTGTTTGATCGCTTTGATTTTCGCCATCATGTCTTCTACAGAAACGAGTGATTTTCCGTTTAAATGTCCGCATTTCTTCGGCATTTGCTGATCTTCAATTTGAACAGCCGCTACCTTGCTCTCCACCATTTCTTTTGCTGCCCTGGCTGCATTTAATACCCCGCCATAGCCAGTATCCATATCAACTAAAAGAGGCAGCTGAGAAGCTCGAATGATTTCCTTTGCCTTTTCCGCCATTTCAGTGGAATGAATCATCCCGAGGTCAGGAAGCCCTTTGCTTGCGCAAAAAGCGGCACCCGATAAATAAAGCCCTTGAAATCCCATTTTCCTCGCATAGAGCGCAGACATTCCATCGTGAACGCCTGGAATTTGAAATAAAGCGGATTTGTGCATTTGCTCTTTAAAAGCTGCGGCTAAGTCAGCTTGATTTACTTCATCATTCACGATCCACACACTAGCTCCCCCTTATATGACAAATAAATCCATAAATGCTGGTACTGTCGTTGTTTTTAATTGATTTGGATTTTGGCAAAGTGAAACAATTTGATCGACTTGTTTTTGTGGAAATCTCGTTTTCAAATGATATGCCCATTTCTTTTCAAGCAGCGGGATCCCTTCCTGCCTTCTTCTGCGATGACCAAGCGGATATTCAATTTCAATTCGATCTGTCATCGTTCCGTCTTTAAAGAAGATTTGAACACAGTTTGCAATTGATCTCTTTTTCGGATCTAAATAGTCTTCTGTATACCGTTTATCTTCTTTGACGATCATTTGATCACGCAAACGGTCAATGAGCGGATTCTGCGCCGTCTCTTCTTCATAATGATCAGCAGTCAGCTCACCATAGATTAACCCAATGGCCGTAATATACTGCAAGCAATGGTCACGGTCTGCCGGGTTGTAAAGCGGTCCTTTTTTATCAATAATTCGAATGGCTGATTCATGTGTCGTAATCTCAATCCTGTCAATATCATCTAAACGGTCTTTTACCGCGTCATGTAGAATGACAGCGGCCTCAGCGGCAGTTTGCGCATGAAATTCTGCTGGATAGGCAATTTTAAAGAGTACATTTTCGATCACATATGACCCGAGCGGCTGGGCAAGTGTGAGTGGTTTTCCTTTCATTAACACATCTTCAAATCCCCACTTTTCTGCACTGAGGGGCGTCTGATAGCCCATTTCTCCTTTCAATGTCATCATCGCTAGTCTCACTGCACGGCTTGTGGCATCCCCTGCTGCCCACGATTTCCTTGATCCTGTGTTCGGGGCATGCCGGTACGTTCTAAGCGGTGAATTATCCACAAATGCTTGCGATAACACATTCTGCACATCTTCTTTCGTTCCGCCAAGCATTGCACAAACGACTGCACTTGATGCCACCTTGACAAAAAGAACATGATCCAAGCCATTTCGATTCAAACAATTTTCTAAAGCAAGCACACCTTGTATTTCATGTGCCTTTACAATCGCATGCAGTACGTCATTCATCGAAAGCGGTTCTTCTCCGTTTGCAAGCCTCGTTCTGCTGATATAATCGCTTACAGCCAATATCCCACCCAGGTTATCTGAGGGATGGCCCCACTCCTGTGCAAGCCACGTGTCATTATAATCTAACCAGCGGATCATACATCCTATATTAAAAGCCGCTTGAACAGGATCTAATACAAATGAAGTGCCGGGCACTCTTGCTCCGTTAGGGACAACAGTTCCAGGTACGATGGGTCCAAGATGCTTCGTGCATTCTGGAAAGTTGAGCGCCAGCATACCGCAGCCGAGTGTATCCATGAGTACATACCGAGCTGTTTCAATGGCCTCTTTGCTCGTAATTTCTCCATCCACGGCATAGGCTGCGATATCTGCTAATAGTTGGTCTGTTTGATTGGCTACTGCTGTTTTATTCATATTCATTCCCCCGTTTTTCCATCATCATTTGAGACTTTTAATCCTCTTGGTCCTAAATACCGTACTCTCGGTCTAAAAATCCGATTGTGTGAATGCTGCTCGATGACATGCGCTGCTAATCCGCTTGCTCTCGCAGCAAAGAAAATCGGTGTATAAAGTGAAATAGGAATGCCGAGCACGTAATAAATAGGTGCTGCGTAATAATCAAGGTTTGGATAGAGGTTTTTCTTTTCTTTCATGTATGCCTCGCCTGCGACGCACATGTCATAAAGCGTCGTGTCTCCTTTTGATTCGGTAAGCGTTTTCAACGATCGTTTTAAAAGAGCCGCTCTTGGGTCCATTTTTCTCATATATACCCGGTGTCCAAAGCCCATCATTTTTTCTTTTGCGGCTAATTTACGTTCGATGAGCGCAAGGAAACCTTCTGTTGTTTTGCCTTCGAGCAGCATGTGCATGACTGCTTCGTTTGCGCCTCCGTGTAAGTCACCTTTTAATGAAGAAATCGCTCCAGTAAAAGCACCATACATGTCAGAATGAGTAGATGCAATGACTCTTGCTGCAAATGTTGAATTCGGCAGCTCATGCTCACTATAAAGCGTGAGCGTTTGGTCAAATGCTTTGATTTCGTCTTGTGCCGGAGTGCGGCCTGTTAACATCGCTAGAAAGTTTTCAGTGTAGGATTTGGTCTGGTCTGGAGTAGGTGTGGTGTCTTGTGTGAGAATATGATAGCTTCCCGCAACAATCGCTGGTAGCTGGCCAAGTAATCGAACGGCACGCGCTTGTTGGCATGCTTCTGATCGATCATTCAGTTGTTCATCGTACCCTGCAAGAGCTGATAAACACGTTCTCATGGCATCCATTGGGTGAGTGGTTTTTGGCAGTTTTGTCAAAATAGTTTGAATGGTTGGATGTAAGCTTGTTTGTGAGGAAATATCTTGCTGAAATTGGTGATATTCCATTGCATCTGGTAATCTTCCATAAATGAGCAGATAGGCTGTTTCTAAGTACGTCTTGTTTTGTGCCAGCTCGATGAGGTCATAACCGCGAATCACAATTTCTTCTTGCTGGACATCTAGGAACGAAATTGACGTTTCGCTTGCCACAATGTCTTCAAGCCCCGGTTTGTACTGCAATTGTTCAGTCATCATATAACCCCCGTTTCGTTCAATTGTGTTCTCCAAACGAGCAAACGGCCAGACATGATGTGATTCTATAGGTGGGAAGATACCGTGCAAGTCGGATACCCAATTCCCATTTTATCCAAAGCACTTCATCTTGTAAATAAAAGAACGTATGCCCAGATGGACATACGTTAGCTGTAGTATGGAGAAATCATGATATATACGATGACACCTGTTAGACTGACATAGAGCCAAAGAGGCATGGTCCATCTGGCAATTTTACGATGACGTTCGACTTGCATTTGTGCGCCTCTAAAGAGAGTGATCAGTGCAAGCGGTACAATGACGGCAGATAAGACGATATGTGTGATGAGAATAAAGAAGTAAATCGGACGAATGATTCCTTCTCCCCCGAAGTGTGTATCAGCTGCCATTGAATGATACGTCACATACGAAATTAAAAAGACAAGTGTTGTTGAAAAAGCCGCAAAGATAAATCGTCTATGGGCTTTAATGTTCTTTTGTTTAATCATAATGAGCGCTGAAAGTAAAAAGATAAACGTAAAACTGTTCATCACGGCATTCAGTAACGGCAGAAATGTAATATCCAGATGACTAAATTTATCTGTTTTTGGCATGAAAAATAATAAAGCAATTAAGCCGTTTATGGCAATTGTTAAAAAGACAACAATGCCGGTGAAATTTTTCGGTTTTTGATTCTGTTCGTTCATGTTTGAAAACCTCTCTTTATTAGTTCCGACTAAGAGTATGTTATTTAACTTTCTCTCTAAAGTCAATGAATTCGCTGTCTTCGTCGAATTTTAGACAAACTTGCCGATTGCCTGCCTTCTAGCGGCTTGAAAGATCCACTCACTTCCTTTAGAATGGGAATTTGTGTGGTTTTTATCAACTCTTCTATGAAAGGAGCAATAGACTTGTCAATCTTACAGGAAACAACAAAAGATGTGAAGACATTAGAGCAAGAATTACAGCAGTTGCAGTTCCAAATGTATCGAATGCAAGAAAATATAAAAGATATTTCAAAAAAAGCAAAGATTATTGGCATTGATCAAGCGAAGGAAGATGAATGGATGATCGTCTCTGCAATTGAGAATGCAGATACGTGCAAAATCATGTTAAGCGATTGTGAAAAAGCTTTTCGCGGACAATCTGATTTTTCCTTGATTGCGGAATATCCTGAAGAAGGAAAGATTCACATTGCCGATATTAAAGGCCCGCCTGATAATGGCTATGGATCCATCTGTATGAAGCATTTAAAAGAAATCGCAAGAGAGCAAAACATTCCAGTCATTACTGGGGATTCCGTCAAAAGAGATTGGAACCATGTGGACCGCCTGATTCATTTTTATGAAAAACACCATTTTGATGTCCAAATTAATTGGAAAGAGCAAAGCGGAGAAATTTATTGGGTGGACAGCTAACGACACAAAAACCAGCGTTGAGATAGACTTATACGCTGGTTTTTGTCGAAAATGCGAATTTTTCAGAAAAATATGTGTATTTCCGGCCAAAAAAAGGTATAATAAAAGCATCAGGCCGCCACCTGATGCTTTCTTCCAAAAACAATAGACTACTAGTTAAGTACTTTCACTTTGACTGATTTTACGCCCCAATTTTTAGCTTGGGATTTGCTTGGTACGTGTACATCAATTTTGTTACCTTTAATTGCGCCGCCAGTATCTGCTGCGATGGCTTCACCGTAGCCTTCAACATAAACCTTACTTCCTAATGGAATGACATTAGGATCTACTGCGATTACTTTTGCATTTGGGTTTTTGTTTAAGTTTACCCCTGTTGCAGTGATACCTGAGATGCCACCATCATTTGCTGTATAAGCCGTAGCCGTTACAGTCATTTCCTTTTGAACACTTTGACTAGCAGAAGATGATTCTGCTTTAGCTGTTTCCTTTTTAGGAGCAGCTTTTTTCGTTGTTTGCTCTTTTTGGACAGGTGCCTGTTTTTGAACAGGTTCTGAGCTTACCGGAGCTGAGCTTTGACCAGCAACACTTAATGTTGAACCAATCATAATTATATCTGAGTTTAAGTTATTCCAAGACTTAATATCGCTAATTGACACATTGAATTTTTGAGCGATTTTCCAGAGGCTGTCCCCCTTCTGGACTTTGTACTGCTCCTGAGTTTTCTCTTTTGAAGAGATTGTCAATTTATCTCCTACATAGATCATGTCTGTAGATAAATTGTTCCAACCCTTTAGGTCCTTTAGAGACACATCATTTTTTTGAGAGATTCCCCAAAGTGTATCACCTTTCTGTACAGTGATTTCCTTTGCAGAAGCTTGCTGTGCTCCTAATGCTGTTGTTGAGATTGCTGCAACAGCAACCAAGGACATAATAGTCTTCTTCATAAAGTAAATCCTCCCTTGTTAGCTTTTTATGGCGGCTAACGAGTGCTATCGTAACATATGTAAATGTCATTTCAATAACAAAACGATATGTTTTAGATTACAGTTCCTTTACATGAAACATCTCTCTCCATTGGTAAATCAGCCCACTTAATGGCTCAATTCCGCATCATATCAAGGTTTTAAAGGGATGGAAATCATCATGATGAAAACGCGTCCAAGTGAAACGAAAAAAATTTATTTTCCTTCTTCAAACTCTTTATTTTTTCTCTTTTTCTATAAATAAACGAATTTCTTCTAAAAAAACATCTCCATATTTCTCTCTTTTTTGTGCACCGACACCTTTAATATTTAAAAGTTCTTCTTCTGTTTTAGGCTCTACTGCTGACATTTCCTTCAATGTTTGATCAGAAAAGACAACAAATGGCGGAACGCCCTGCTCTCTTGCCAACTTCATTCTGACCATTCTTAACTGCTCAAATAATGCATCATTTTCTTGAATAGCCTCTGCCTTTATCGCCTGCTTTTTATAGACGGTCTCCTGCCCCACTAGCACTTTCTTTCCTTTTTGTGTCACTTTTAGTGTTGGAAAAGCTCCTTCAGACATGTGTAAATACTCTTCCGTAATTAAAAATTCAATGAAATCACTGATATGTTGGGCTGAATGCTGTTTCATTAAAGCATAAGTAGGAAGCCGGTCGAAACCAAAATCAAGCACTTTTTTGTTTTTAGAGCCGGCTAATACTTGAGCTATCATCATTTTTCCGAATCGTTCGTTCATTCTAACGGTACACGACAAAACCATTTGTGCTTCTCTCGTGACGTCTTCACGCTCTCTCTCGTCTAGACAGTTGCTGCATTTTTGACAAGGGGCACTTGATGATTGGTCAAAGTAATCCATCACAAATTGCTGAAGGCACTGTTCCGTATGACAGTAGTCTACCATTTGTCTCAACTTGAGCAATTCATGCTGATACCGCAATTCATCTTCTGTTGATTGTTCAATGAGAAAGCGCTGCACGCGTACGCCTTGCGGTGAAAACAGCAAAATGCATTCACTTTCAAGCCCGTCTCTCCCGGCACGTCCTGCTTCTTGGTAGTAACTTTCAATATCTCTTGGAATTTGATGATGAATGACAAAACGTACATTAGATTTATTAATCCCCATACCAAATGCAGATGTAGCTACCATTACTTGAATATCATCATTTAAAAAAAGATTTTGCTGTTCTTCTCTCACTTCATCATCTAATCCTCCGTGATAAACACCCGCTTTGATCTTTTGCTTTTTTAGACGATGATAAATTTGATCTGCTTCTTTTCGTGTGGCTGTATAAATAATGCCTGACTCAAGACTGTTTTTCTTCATATATTGTGTGATGAATTGGTCGCTGTTTTGCCCTTTCACCACTTGAAAAGACAAATTTTCTCTAGCAAAACCAGTAAAGATTGTTTCTTCTTCGTCCATGCCAAGTTGCTCACATATATCCTGTTGGACCTTCTTTGTAGCAGTGGCTGTTAATGCTACAATAACAGGCCTTTTTGAAAGCTTGTTTACACATTCTTGTATAAAGCGATAGCTCGGTCTAAAATCATGTCCCCACTCAGATATACAGTGCGCTTCATCAATAGCCATTAAAGGAATCGTCAATCGATCAAGCAGCTGAAAAAAACGTTCATTTTGTAAGCGTTCAGGGGTGATATAAAGCAAATCATACTCCCCCTGTTCACATTTTTTCAGCCTTGTATTCATTTCACCTGCTGAAAGTGTACTATTTAAAAAGGACGATCGTATTCCCATCTCATTTAACGCATCAACCTGATCTTTCATTAAAGAAATAAGCGGAGATACAACGATTGTCGTTCCTTCCATCATAAGGGCAGGAATCTGGTAGCAAACCGATTTCCCTCCGCCTGTCGGCATAATGCAGACCGTATCCTTCCGTTTATTCACAATCGATTCAATGGCTTGTTTTTGTCCTTGTCTAAAAACATCAAAGCCATAATATTGTTTAAGAAGTGCTTCTGCTTGTTGTAACATCCAATTCCCTCTCCGTCGTTTGTTTTGTCTATTTTAACATACATTTGTACATCCACATTCGGTCTGTTCAAAATCGTATTTTGGACAAAATAAAAAGCCATTTTCCAAAAATGGAAAATGGCTTGAATCATCCTAGGAAAAGCTGCGGATGCCGTAATCTAAGTAAGAAAGTTTTAAACCACCACTCCTCAAAGTGGGTGTTTGCAGAAACGTTCCTGTCTTCCTCTCAAAGGAGGCGTGACATTCCGGCTTCAATATAAAACTCCCTATTACAGCTTAAAGGTTAAAACTTAATTAACATTACGCGCATCGCAGCCTTTAAACTATACTACACGAAAGTTTATTAAATTTCAAGATATGTTTTTTCTAAAAAAATACTCATGTATACAAGATTTTTGTCCATGTAGACGTGGGAAAACATTATGTTGAGAAAACATAAATTTCTCTCATCATTTTATTTTTCCTCATCTACATCAACATCTTGCTCTTCTTCTAGCCTTTCATACGTATCTGAATGTAATTGATCCATTGTTTCTCTATTTGTTAATTCACGCATTTGCTCAGAGAACGAACGGTCAAATTCATTTGGATCTTGATTGGTTTCTTCATTTTTCTTTGCATCAATTGAATAACGAGTATAGGGTACTGCTTTCAAACGTTCATATGGAATGTCTTTTCCTGTTTTTTCACAAATTCCATATGTTCCGTCTTCCATCCGCTTAAGCGCCGCATCAATTTCACCTTCGAGCTGATCATCGACTTGATCCAGCGTCTGTTCGGTCATGCGATCTAAATAGATGCTTCCGTGATCTGCGATATGGTTTCCAACACCATTTGAAATCTCATTCGATTCGACCAGCATGGATTCTTCTTTCATTTTTGATCCTTTCACATCTTCTTTTAATTGAATAAGTCTTTCATATAAATCAGCTTTTTGCTCTTTCGTTAAGCTCACGGTCAATCACTCCTTTCTCTTTACCTTCCCGCTCCATGTGAAATGAAAACATCAAAAAAAGCCGCCGCCTTTGGCAGCAGCTTTCTTCATTTAAAGATTGCGAAGTGCTTCTTCTACTGGTGTATCACCTTTGATTAAGTCAAAGGCTTTATTTTTCACATTGGATTCCGTTAAGCTTTCCACTAAGACAGTGGCTACATCTTCTCTTGAAATCTCAATGTCACGATCGTCTGGAATATGAGCAGCCGCTTCTATTTTCCCTGTCTTCTCCTCATGCAGCAGTGCTCCTGGCCGCACAATGGTGTAAGAAAGACCAGACTGTTTTAAATGTTCATCGGCTTTTCTTTTCGCTTCATAATAAAGCTCCATACTGCCTTGTCCTTTTCCTTGATGAGGATCGTCGGCATTATAAGAACTCAGCATCACAAAATGCTGAATATTTTCTTTTTTGGCTGTATCAACTAGGCGTTTTGCTCCCTCTTGATCAACAGCGATGGTTTTATCTGCACCTGTTTTTGAGCCTGAACCAGCTGCAAAGATGACAGCTTCTGCTTGCTTCACAGCATCTGTCACATCCTTTTCAAGATCACCGATGACAGGCGCTGCACCAAGTTCTTTTAGCGCATCTGCTTGTTTTTCATCTCGAATGAGAGCAAGCGGCTCATGTCCTTTTTCTTTTAAATATCGAATGACAAGTCTCCCTGTATGTCCGTTTGCTCCAGCAACTAATACTTTCATTGTTCATTCTCCTTTCTGTATCTGTTTCATCTTTATCCTTTTTTGATGTGATTCAAACACACGAATAGAAAAAAGCCTTCCCCACTGTGATGGGAAAAGCTCAAGGGATATGCGATAGATAAAAATAAGAACAAAGAATGAGAAAAGTGCATGTGATCTATGTAATCGCATCGTTGATCAGCAAAGATGTTTGGTTAAAATGGCCTGCACGTCACTCAAATCGGTATCTTTAGAAAAATCGAGTTCAAATACTTTTGAGCTTGTAACAAGCAGCATACCAGTGTCCTGATCAAACACGCCAGCTTCTTGAATGGCAAAACTTTCAATAGATCGATACGGCAAGGAGACCCTGACTTTCTTTTTAGAAAATACGCGGTTATCGCCAAAGATCAGTCGTTTATTGGTGAAACAAATTTGGTCGTGACGCAGTCTGTAAACAGCCTCAATTCTTTCTCCTTCAATTAATAAGGATTCGAATTTTTTATGATCATTTTGTTTACTGACAGAAAAAATACCCACGTAAACCCCCTCTTCCTGCATCAAATTCCTTTATGACAAAACGGCCACACGGCTCTGTGGGTACGTTTTATTCTCACTTATAGAATACGCTATAAATCGTCGTTATTCCATTACGAATAGATTAAATTTCATTTAACTTTTTCTTTTTGATCCGATGCTCTTTCCTCTACTTATTTAGACTGTTAAAGCAGGAAAAAAGTTTCAGTTTTTTTCAAGAAATCATTCGTTGTGAGACCATAAAAAAACAGTGATTATGTAAAATCACTGTTTTAAATGACTATTCATCTTTCGGGGTATCAATCGTTCCTTCGGCATACACATCAGAAATTTGTTCAAGTGTAATCGCCATATCAGCATCTTCATTGTCATGCCAAGCATTTTGATGTTTCTGCTCTTCTTGCTGCTGCTTTTTCATCATCATCACCCTTTACTGTTTTTCTTAGTATGAGTGATGACCATCAAAATCATTCAGCAGAATTGTCTTCGAAATACTCTTTGTAGTACCCGCCTACTTTACCCGTATTATCAACGACAAAGAGAAATTCCTCTGTTTCATTTTTCACATCATATGTGTGTCCAACCGTTAATGCCCGGTCAACCATATATTTTTTCGCATTTGTATGTACACATTTTACTTGTTTTACCGTTTCAGCCGTTTGCCAGTTTTGATGGATCATGATTAAAAAACTCCTTTTTTCATCTATACATTTATTGTAGCCAATTTTTCGTGAAATGCAATGAGTGTTATCGATTGCTTTCAAAGATGTCGTGTAATATGATAAATGTATACGTTTACATGCGTGTACGTATACAAATGGCTTCATGTCCACTTTTTCCACCTAGAACTCGCAGAACAACCCATATCTTTAAGGAGGTTTGTTTATTTATGAGCTCTACAACACTTCAAATCAGTTCAAAACTCGAATCTTTTCTCCAAGGGACGAAAAAACTCTACATTAACGGTCAGTTTGTCACAAGTCATGATAACAAAACATTCTCTACACCTAACCCTGCCACAGGAGAAACCCTTATTGATGTATATGAAGCAGGTGCAGCCGACATTGATGAGGCAGTAAAAGCTGCTAAAAAGGCGTTCCATGGACCTTGGCGTTCTATGTCTGCAGCCGAACGTGCCCGCTTGATGTTTAAGCTGGCAGATTTAATGGAAGAACATCAAGAAGAACTGGCTCAGCTGGAAACACTTGATAATGGAAAACCAATTAATGAAACAACCAATGCGGATATCCCTCTTGCCATTGAGCACATGCGCTATTATGCAGGGTGGACCACAAAAATGACTGGACAAACCCTTCCTGTCAGCCAGGGATATTTTAATTATACCCGCCATGAGCCTGTGGGCGTTGTGGGACAAATCATTCCTTGGAACTTCCCGCTGCTCATGGCCATGTGGAAAATGGGTGCTGCACTAGCAACAGGCTGCACCATCGTTTTAAAGCCAGCTGAACAAACGCCACTATCTGCTTTATATTTAGCTGAATTAGTGGATAAAGCCGGATTCCCAGAAGGCGTGATTAACATCGTTCCTGGATTCGGTGAAACAGCCGGTGAAGCATTAACCGATCACCCTGATGTCAATAAGCTGGCTTTCACTGGATCAACAAGTGTTGGGAAATTGATCATGGAGAAAGCAGCCAAATCCATCAAGCGTGTTACTTTAGAGCTTGGCGGAAAATCGCCGAATATTATTTTACCAGATGCTGATTTAAAGAAAGCCATTCCAGGTGCATTAAACGGCGTGATGTTTAACCAAGGTCAAGTGTGCTGTGCAGGATCAAGGGTCTTTGTGCACCGGAGCCAATATGATGAAGTCGTCGATCAAATGGCTAAATATGCGACATCATTAAAACAAGGAGCCGGTCTTCATCATGATACCCAGATTGGGCCTCTAGTGAGTAAAGAGCAGCATGAACGTGTGTTAGGTTACATCGAAAAAGGGAAGTCAGAAGGTGCAACAGCCGTAGTCGGTGGTGACTGCCCTTATGAAGCAGGCTATTTCGTCTCCCCTACTGTCTTTAGAGATGTAGAAGATGAAATGACAATCGCAAAAGAAGAGATCTTCGGTCCAGTTCTATCTGCGATTCCTTACGATTCCATTGATGAAGTGGTCGAACGGGCCAATCAATCTGACTATGGGTTAGCGGCAGGACTTTGGACAGAAAACTTAAAGCATGCTCACGATATCGCTGCACGCCTAGAAGCAGGAACCATTTGGGTCAACTGCTATAATGTCTTTGATGCCGCCTCCCCGTTTGGCGGATATAAACAGTCAGGCCTTGGCAGAGAAATGGGATCATATGCCCTTAACAACTATACAGAAGTCAAAAGCGTGTGGATTAATCTGCAAGACTAATCACGCTAAAGCCGGTGACGATGTCATCGGCTTAATTTGTTGACAAAGGGATAAAATGAACTTGATTTTAGTCCTTTGTCTTCTTTTCAGCGTGATAGAAAACCTTTGCAGCCCTAGGAAGGACGAGTACTGGCGCGGAGCGAATTTGAAATTCGTGAGCACCAGCACACAGGACTGCGGGCGCATGCGAGGGTTTGTCTACACGCAGAGCCGGTGACGATGTCATCGGCTTTTTTTGTGCTGTCATGTGACAGGCCGACTCCTGAATATAGTGATAAAGGAAAGGAGCATGGCCGAATGCAAGATTTTAAAACGAGAGTCAACGAATATATCGATGAACTGCACATGCAGGTAGAACGCAGACAAAGAGAAGATGGCGCATTTATTTTCTGCTTTGAAGGAACTATGATGACAAATGCTTTTTTCATTATGCTGTTAAAAGCCGTTGGTGACCCTGATCAGCAATTGATCCATCAATTGGCCGAAGCAATACATGCCAAACAAAATGAAGATGGTTCCTTTTCTTTGTATCATGACCAGTCGGGACATCTCACAGCTACAGTACAAGGTTATTGCGGCATGCTCGCATCTGGCAGATTTCAAAAAGACGAGCCCCATATGGAAAAAGCAGCACAATATATTCGCTCAAAAGGTGGACTAAAGAGCGTTCATTTTATGACAAAATGGATGCTTGCCGTAAATGGCATGCACCCTTGGCCCTACTTCTATGCACCTCTTTCCCTTTTACTCATCCCTACGGCTTTTCCACTGCACTTCTACCACCTTAGTGCCTATGCAAGGATTCATTTTGTACCCATGATGATCGCACTGAACAAACGGTACACCTCTCATGCTGCGTTTCCATCATTAGCCCATCTTGATGAAAACATGTCTAAAAATCCATTTGACTGGTTTATGGCAAGAGAAGAACGTTCGACTGATGACTTCCTCATGTATATGCGGTCATATACAGCCCTCGACAGCCGGCTCGACTTTTTCGGATATGAAGCGGCAAAGCGATACATGTTTGACCGTCTTGAAAAAGATGGGACGCTGTATAGTTACTTAAGTGCAACCATCTTTATGGTCTATGCCCTCATGAGCCTGGGGTACTCCCCTGGACATCATCTCATCCAAAAAGCAGTCAGAGGTATGAAAAGGCTCGTCACCTCCTGTCAAGGCAAGATATATGCTGAGAATTCCACCTCGACTGTGTGGGATACAGCGCTTGTCAGTTACGCTTCTCAAAGAGCAGGAAGAAAACGAGAAGATCCCATGATCATGAATTCCTTCAACTATTTGCTGGACCGGCAGCAAATGAAGAAAGCGGATTGGGCAGTTCATAACCGTCATGCTGCTCCCGGGGGCTTTGGTTTCTCACATATCAATACGAATAATCCTGATTGTGATGACACGCAAATTGTGTTAAAAGCGATCCCAAAAGAATACGATCCACTTCAGTGGAAACGAGGATATGACTGGCTTCTCTCCATGCAAAACCGTGATGGCGGCTTTTCTGCTTTTGAAAAAAATCAAGATCACTTTCTACTTCGTCACCTTCCGCTTGAATCTGCGGAGGATGCGGCGATTGATCCGTCAACTCCTGATATTACTGGTCGTGTGCTCCATTTGATTGGTTTAGAAGAAGAAGATACTGCTTCACCCTCGATTCTCAGGCAAAAAGATCGATGTGTAAAATGGCTCATTGACCACCAAGAGAAAAATGGATCATGGTTTGGCAGATGGGGTGTTTGTTATATTTATGGAACTTGGGCAGCGTTAACAGGACTGAAAGCGGCCGGCGTCCCCTCCTCACACCCTGCTGTGCAAAAAGCGTGCCGTTTTCTAAAGCAGATTCAGCTTGAAGATGGCAGTTTCGGAGAATCGTGTAAAAGTGCAGAACTGAAAACCTATGTCCCGCTTCCCTTTGGCACAGTGGTTCAAACCGCATGGGCGACCGAGGCGCTCCTCCAATATGAGAAAGCAAATAACGCAGCCATTTTGAAAGCTGTCTCCTTTTTAGTGAACCATCACCATACTGAAGAAGCCATGTACTATCCAGTCGGCATTGGACTGCCAAAACAATTTTACATCACCTATCATAGCTACCCATTTGTGTTTCCGATGATGGCTTGTTCTACATTTTTAAACGAAATGAGGCGTATACATGAATAAAGAAGAATATCGCTCACAGCTCAAAGAGTGGCTTAGCACGATTCAACATGTGTGGCAAGATGATAAAATTCATCGAAAAGTGGAAAATTTACGACTCAAAATGGAGGATGATCATTCGAGTGAACAAGAATGGTACGAACTAGCCGAAAGGATTGCAGAAGACATGCAGCCACACGAAGAAGTGCGCGATGTAGCAGCTGGAAATCATCAGTTACCACCACTGCCTTATCGGTATGACGCGCTCGAACCTTATATTTCAAAAGAAATTATGTACTTGCACCATCAAAAGCATCATCAAACTTATGTTAATGGTCTAAATCAAGCTGAACTTGCGCTAAAAAAAGCAAGAAGAACCAATGACTTTACGATGATCAAGCATTGGGAACGTGAACTTGCCTTTCATGGGGCAGGACATTATTTACATTGTATCTTTTGGTTTTCAATGAGTCCTTCAGGAAAAAGAAAACCTACTGGTCAAATGCTTCGTCTCATTGATCAATCATTTGGCAGCTATGAGGCGTTCAAGTCACATTTTTCAGCTGCTGCCAAACAAGTAGAAGGTGTCGGATGGGCGATCCTTGTATGGTCCCCGAGATCTCAGCGTTTAGACATTTTACAAGCAGAGCGCCATCAGTTCCTCTCGCAATGGGACATCATCCCCCTTCTTGCTCTTGATGTGTGGGAGCATGCCTATTACCTCCAATATCGAAATGAGAAGGCGCAATATGTAGACCAGTGGTGGAATGTCGTTGACTGGCGTGAGCCAGAAGCAAGACTAAAACAGGCTCAACAAGTGAAATGGACACCTTTTTGATCGCATACTCCACATAGTTCATATACTATGTGGTTTTTTATTAGTTTACATAATAATATTATGAGCACCAGATGCAAAATCATAGGTTGTTTTTTCAGAAAATTCATTTAAAATAGAAAAGATATGAAAAGAAAGAGAGTTGAAAGATAGTATGAACACCCTTTTACACATTAGTCACTTTGCGGGAAGAACATTTGCTATATGGGTCATTGTCTTTGCTTGTCTAGGTTTTACTTTTCCTGCGGCATTTTCTTTGATTGGACCTTATATC
The DNA here is from genome assembly GCF_056173625.1 of Bacillus sp. iso_77. Lineage (NCBI taxonomy): Bacteria > Bacillati > Bacillota > Bacilli > Caryophanales > Bacillaceae > Bacillus > Bacillus sp. iso_77. Next base: position 1,923,833 of record NZ_CM149683.1, read on the forward strand.
CCTTTTTTACTTGGCATTATTATGTTTGGCATGGGGCTGACGCTGTCTTCTGAAGATTTTAAAGAGCTTTTTAGAAAGCCTCTTTATGTATTGATCGGGGTTTTAGCGCAGTATACATTAATGCCACTCATTGCATTTTTATTGGCCTATGGGTTACATTTGCCTTCTGAAATCGCTGTTGGTGTCATTCTCGTTGGCTGCTGTCCAGGCGGGACTGCATCCAATGTAATGACCTTTTTGGCGAAAGGAAATACGGCCTTATCCGTTGCCGTGACAACGATCTCGACACTACTTGCTCCCATTTTGACCCCTGTTTTTATTTATATTTTTGCAAAATCTTGGTTATCTGTATCACCGGGTGCTTTGTTTTTGTCGATTGTCCAAGTTGTCTTAATTCCGATTATTTTAGGGGTTATCGTCAAATTGTTTTTTAAAAAACAAGTGACGTATGCTGTACAAGCACTCCCGCTTGTATCTGTTACTGGCATTGTCGCCATCATTGCAGCTGTTGTCAGCGCAAATAAAGAACAGATTCTGCAATCTGGACTGCTTATTTTTGCCGTTGTTGTTTTACATAATGCTCTTGGTCTATTATTGGGTTACCTCATTGCAAAATGGTGTAAAATGGACATTCCTTCTCAACGAGCAATTTCAATAGAAGTAGGGATGCAAAATTCTGGACTTGGTGCAGCCCTTGCAACCGCACATTTTTCTCCACTTGCCGCCGTTCCCAGTGCCATTTTTAGCGTATGGCATAATTTATCTGGCTCTTGGCTGGCAACATTTTGGTCGAAAAGAGGCTACCCAGAAAATAAAGACCAAAAAAGCTAGTACCCTCACCGGTACTAGCTTTTTCTTTCGATTATCCTTCAAGCAATAGCTGTTCAGGATCTTCAAGTAGATTTTTAATCGTGACAAGGAACCCAACAGCTTCTTTACCATCGACAATACGGTGGTCGTATGAAAGAGCTAAATACATCATTGGACGGTTTTCAAAGCGTTCTTCATCAATTGCAACAGGACGAAGCTGAATTTTATGCATACCTAAAATTCCAACTTGAGGACTGTTTAAAATTGGTGTTGAAAGCAGAGAACCAAATGTTCCTCCGTTTGTGATCGTGAATGATCCACCTTGTAATTCATTGAGCGATAATTTGTTATCTCTTGCTTTTTTCGCAAGATGACCGATTTCTTTTTCAATTCCAGCAAACGATAGTCTGTCTGCATCACGGACAACTGGTACCACAAGCCCTTCATTGGCGGCTACAGCAATACCGATGTCATAGAATTTTTTAATGACAAGCTCATCACCTTGAATTTCTGCGTTGAGAAGTGGATATTTTTTAAGTGCTGCTACCACTGCTTTTGTGAAGAAGGACATGAAGCCCAGTTTCACATCGTTTTGTTCAAGGAAGGCATCTTTGCGACGCTTTCTTAGATCCATGACAGCTGTCATATCGACTTCATTAAATGTTGTCAGCATCGCTGCCGTTTGTTGAACTTCAACTAAACGTTTTGCAATGGTTTGTCTGCGGCGTGACATTTTTTCACGCTCAACTGGTTTCCCTGCTTGATCATTTTGCACCGCAGCATTTGCTTTTGGCGCAGCTTTCGGTGCACTTGCAGGAGCTTCATTCTTTTGGTAAGAAGCTACATCCTGCTTTCGTACCCTGCCCAGCGGATCTGCGGTTGGAATCTCAGATAAGTCTAACCCCTTCTCTCTTGCTAGTTTTCTAGCTGCTGGAGAAGCGATCGTTCTGCCATTACCAGATTTCGGCTCTTCTTTTGCTGCCTCTTCTTTTTGTTCAGCTGCTGGTTCTTCTTTCGAAGCTGATGCAGAATCTTGCTCAGGTGCTGGAGCTGCGGACTCGCTTCCGCCAGCTTCACCTGCTGCAATCGTTCCGATGACTTCTCCAACTTGGACAGTGTCACCAGAATCTTTCAGTACTTCTTTTAGAACACCAGATTCTTCAGCTGTCAATTCGACATTGACTTTATCTGTTTCAAGTTCTAACAGGTATTCCCCCTGCTCAACATAATCGCCCGGCTGTTTTAGCCACTGAGCAATTGTTCCTTCCGAGATTGATTCCGCTAGTTCAGGTACTTTAATTTCCGCCATTTTTCATTTCCCCCTTAGTTTTTGCGAGTCAAGCTATCAGATACAATTCGTTCTTGTTCTTTTTTATGAACAGTTGGATCACCCTCAGCCGTACTTGAACGTCTTCTGCGGCCGATGTAACGTACTTTTACTTTTTCAGATGCAATTTCACGTAAATATGGCTCAATATATCCCCAAGCGCCCATATTTTGCGGTTCTTCTTGCACCCATACGATTTCTTCTAAGTTTGTCAGTTTTGATAAAATGGCTTTAATATCTTTGGCTGGGAATGGATATAATTGTTCCACTCTCGCAATATGAAGCCAATCTTTTGAGTCTTCCATTTGAGTAAAACGATCACTAATATCGATCGATACCTTCCCGCTCGATAGCACAAGGCGTGTTACTTTTTCATGATCATGCACCAGGCCCGGCTGTTCAAGAACTGGACGGAACTGTCCATCTGTTAGTTCTTGGACTTCGGATAATGTGTTCGGGTTACGAAGCAGACTCTTCGGTGTCATGATGACAAGAGGACGAATCTCTTCACGAAGCAGCATTTTCGCCTGTCTTCTAAGAATATGGAAGTATTGAGCTGCACTTGTCAGATTCGCAACTGTCCAGTTATTCTCAGCAGCTGATTGCAAGAAGCGTTCTGTTCTTCCACTAGAATGTTCTGGACCTTGTCCTTCATATCCATGTGGCAAGAGCATCACAAGCCCTGACTTTTGTCCCCACTTGGCGCGGCCTGCTGAAATAAATTGATCAAAATACACTTGAGCCGCATTTGCGAAGTCTCCAAATTGAGCTTCCCAAATTACTAATGTTTCAGGAGAATAGACATTATAACCATATTCAAACCCGATGACAGAGCCTTCTGACAGTGGACTATTATGGACTGTAAATGATGCATTTGCATCACTCAGTTCATGAAGAGCAATGAATTCATCTCCCGTTTGACTGTCGTGAAGAACAAGGTTTCTTTGAGCAAATGTGCCTCGCTCAGAATCCTGTCCGGTCATTCGAATCGGCGTACCGTCTTTTAATATAGATGCAAATGCCAGTGCTTCACCAAGTGACCATTCCACTTTGCGATCATCTGTAAACACTTTTGCACGTTTTTCAAGGATCCGCTTTAGCTTACCGAATACTTGGAAGTCTTTCGGCCAGCTAATTAATTCTTCATTCAGCTTTCTTAATACATCAAACTCTACAGATGTATCAACTGCAGGGAAGCCGTTAGATACAGGCTCTGGCAGTTCGATTTCTTGAATTGTATGTTCTTTCTTTGAAGGTACTTTTTTATAAGCTTCTTCAATTTTTGCCGTGACAGCCTGCTCAATTTCTTCTCTTTGTTCTTTTGACAGAAGGCCCTCAGTGACAAGCTTATCTGCGAAGATATTCTTGACTGTTTTGTGCTTTCTGACCGCATCATACAGCATTGGCTGAGTAGTAGAAGGCTCATCCATTTCGTTATGGCCATATCTACGGTAGCCAATCAAGTCAATTAAGAAATCCTTTTTAAACCGTTTACGGTATTCTACCGCCAGCTGAACAGCTGCTAAACAAGCTTCTGGATCGTCTGCATTGACGTGAACAATTGGAATCTCGAAACCTTTTGCAAGGTCACTAGCGTATTTTGTTGAACGAGATTCATTGCTTTCTGTGGTAAATCCAATCATATTGTTGGCAATGATATGGATCGTTCCCCCCACTTGATAGCCGACTAATTGACTTAAATTTAATGTTTCTGCGACAATTCCCTCTCCAGGAAATGCAGCATCCCCATGAATTAAGATGGCTAACGCTTTTTCAACGTCTTGAACTGGATAGCCTTTTTGAGTACGCGATTCTTGAGCTGCACGAGTGCTTCCTTCAATAATCGGGTCAATAAATTCCAAGTGACTTGGGTTATTGGCAAGTGTGACTCTTGCACTCTTTGTATCTTCATCTTTGATTTGGCGGTCAGCACCGAGATGATATTTTACATCCCCTGTCCATCCGTAGCTGATGCCGATAGAGCCTTCTGATGGTACAAGCTCTTTATTAGGCGCATGCTGGAATTCTGAGAAAATGATCTCATATGGCTTTCCTAACACATGTGCTAATACATTTAAACGGCCTCTATGTGCCATTCCAATGTTAATATTTGAAGTCCCTTGTGTAACAGACTCGGATATAATTTCATCAAGTACTGGAACAAGTGCGTCTAATCCTTCAATAGAAAAACGCTTTTGTCCAACAAATGTTTTATGAAGGAACTGCTCAAATTGCTCGACTTCTGTTAATCTTTTGAATACAGAAACTAGTTTATCTGCTGGTTTTTTCTTAAATAATTCACCAGACTCAATAGATTTAGAGAGCCAGTTGCGCTCTTCGAAGTCATGTACGTGATCAAACTCAAATGAAATGGTACGCTTATACGTATTTCTCAAATGGTTAATGGCTTCTATGCCGTTTGAAATGTGTTTAGGTGCATCTGGACTAATAATTGATATTGGAATATTCTTAACGTCTTCTTCAGTTAAACCGTATTCCTTTAATGGAAACAGCTCTTGTAATTCCTTTTCTTTGCGAAGAGGATTGACGGAAGCATTTAAATGGCCATACGTTCTGATGTCTTCTGCCAGTTTAACGACTGATGCTATCTTTTGGATTTGTTCAGAAGTAACTACGCTATTTTCTTTTTTCCCAATTTCCTCCTTCATTTCACTCGGTGGTGCACCAAGTTCATCAAATATGCCTCTTATGTCTTCATCAACACTAGTAGGATCCTGGACATATTGATCGTAGAGCTCGAGCACGTAGCCGAGGTTCGGACCATGAAATTCTTCCCAACTCAACGGTTGTTTCACATCATTTTGAAACATTTTGAACACTACCCCCAACTTTGATCATCAAGTGATTGAACACTATCTCGATATAACTTCCAGAACACAATGACCAAATTTATGTAATAAAACGCTTCCAATCATATTCTACCACTGTTTCGGATTACTTTCTACATTCTTTGTTCAATTAAAGATAAAAAATTCAAAGAAAAACAAAAAATTTAAATCATTCCGAAAAATATTTTAAAGAAAGGGGCAAAACCTTATGCCCCAATGCTTTTATGCAGCAATTTCTTGAGTAATGGATATAGCACATCTGGCAATGTATCGACATCCGGTACAAAAATGCTGAACTTGCCATACATATCTTGGATCGTTTTCATCTGCGCCTCTTCAATCGGAGAATTGGATAAAAACACATTGATCACTTCAATTCCCTTTTTTCTCGCTTCGAGAACCGCTTCATGTGTATCCACGATCCCATTTTGTTCGTAGCTGAATGCAGCCGGCTCTCCGTCTGAGAAAACAATGAGGAACTTTTGCTCTTCTCTTCGTTTTAAAATCATTTTTGTCATTTGGCGAATCGCATAGCCGTCCCGGTTATCCTCCTCTGGCTCAAGTGACATAATGGATGGTCCTGCGTCAAATAAGGAATCTTTGAACGATACGACGGTGTTAAAGTAGTTCGGCTGACTTGTTTCAGTTGCGTCATTTGTATCTTCCCAGAACCCTACAATTTGATGAGGTACCTGCACTGATTTTAAAGCTTCATGAAACAGAACAATCCCTTTTTTTGTCTCATCCATCTTGTCAAACATACTCGCAGAACAGTCAACTAATAAAGTGAACACAGCATCAATTTGAGAAGATGGCGCTTGTTTTTTATAAAATAGTCGAGGATTGGACTCTGTAAAATAACGAATGAGCTTTTTACTGAGACGTCCCGCATGAAGATCTGTTTTTGGCCATGATTTTTTATGCTCAAGTGTTTTTTGAATCATTTGTTTTAAGCGTTTCTGATAAGGCTCGATTGCCTTTGCGTGCTGCTTGTACACATCTATTTGCTCTGGTGAAGGAGGTTCTGGTGAAATCATGACTGGAAATGCATATTTGTTTTCTTTTCCATTCTCATGCGCATCTGCCCCGCTTTCTTCTCCTTCTGCCTCTTCTAGTGCTTCAAGCTTTGAATAGTCTTTTCGATGGGTTTGTTTGGCTGAACCTTGAACCGTTCCAAGCGCCTGATCTCCATCGTCACCTTCTCTTGCCGCATCTTTACCGAGATCGCTTTTACCACCGTGTTCTAAATCAAATTGAAGGAAACTTTTAGATGGTGCTTCCGTTTCTCTATGCCATACTTCCATATATTCACTATGGATGTCTTCATCCCCCTCTTTTTCCCGATCAACTTTTATATCCTCACTTAATTTAGGCTTTCTTTTGAGGTCATGGAAAAGCGGTTCTTTTGCCGCTTTTTCATAGTCCAATTCTGGGAAGAAAAAGTATGTGTTCAGCATATCCTTTTCAAGGAGCTCATCGAAGCCTTCTGTCAATTCCTTCACAATGATGGCGATATCAGATGTCGAGCGTGCGTCATATACACGTTCAAGACTTGACTCAATAAACGGAATCATTGGATCTATCCGCTCATGAAGGGGTGGAATTTCTTCAAGCGGAGATTCGGCTGTCAGCTTCACGTATATCGCACAAAAGAGTGCATCTGTTAAAATACTGCGCTCTTGGTTAATCGTTAATTGTGTTTTAAAGTGACGTCTGTAAAGCTCTCTTCTCCGTTTAAATACCTTTTTTGTTCCTGGGCGGTCACGTTTAATCCGCTCTTCAATGCGGATATCTTCAAACAGCATAAACAATTGTTTGCACACATCCGGAATGGATAATGTGTGGGCATAGCGAATGATGTCTTCAAATACTGTAAGATCGCTATACACCGTCCCTACTGCTCGCAGGAACACATCACTTTTTAGGCCTGCCATCATATCCTCTTGATGACGATCATCCCAAAAATGGCTGATGAAAATTTTCTTTTCAAACGGTTCATAGTACGACTGAACACCGTATTCAAGCTCCACATCATCACTTTTGGCAAGTGTTTTGGCTAAATCCGTTAATTCCATAAATAGAAATGAATCGATTCTGCTGTCATTAAATTTGATGAATTTCAAAAGTCAGAACCTCACTCGAATAATGTTTGAGCGATATTTCTTACCGCTGCTTTTTCCCGGTCATCTTCTAGCTTCTCTACAATTCCTCGTTCAATTGCACGAAGCGGCGGGATATATTGCGCAAGATCACATGTATCTAACAGTGCGCGAATGGATGCGGCTTCTTCACTGACCTGTCCATTGTGTGCTTGGACGATGAGATCTGATGAGAGCTGTACGAATTGATCGATTAACCGCTCATCCTTTAATACGGATTGAGTGTGCAGTACTTCTTTTAAAATGCCGCCGCCAATGTAAGGAACTTCAATGACAACAAAACGGTTTTTCAGCGCTTCATTGAGCGGCACTGTCCCCACATATCCCTCATTGATTGCTGCAATCACGCCAAAACCTTCTTCTGCTCTAACGACTTCACCTGTAAATGGGTTTGTCATCATTTTTCTGTAATCAAGTACACCGTTTAAAATAGGCAGTGTTTCTGGTTTTGCCATGTTGATTTCATCAATATATAAAAGGTGTCCTTTTTTCATTGCTTTTGTAACGGGTCCTTCAATGAATTCTATAGAAGCAACTTGTCCATCATTATGGATGGTTTTATAGCCAATTAGACTTTCTGCATCAAGGTCAACTGAGCAGTTTACACTGTGCATCGGCTGTTGAAAGAACGCGGATAAAGTTTCTGCTAGTTTTGTTTTACCTGAGCCCGTCGGTCCTTTTAACAGAACATTTTTTCCGAGGGCAAGTGCAATCATGGCATCTTGAATAATAGACGTATCTTGTGATTCATAGCCGCCTGTTCCGATAAGCGGACGAAATTCTTCTTCGAGAACTTTTCCTTTTGCTTCGATCATTGCTTGAATTTCTTCTGGGAGTGCTGGTTGGTTAAACATATATGATTAATTCCTCTCTTCGATCATTTTCCTCACCAAGTATACTAAAAAAACCTTTATGCACTCAATACATAAAGGTTCGTCTTCTGTTATTTTACCATTTCTTTTGTGATGGCTCCGCAAGCAATGCGTTTCCCTGAGTTGCCAGAAGGGTTGCTTAAGTAATCATCTGCTTCTGCATGAATGATGAAACTTCGCCCGTTTTGATCAACCAATTGATTCGGGCCTCCTTTGACCGTCACATTCGGAACATTCACAACGACGTCAATTTGACCATTTGCCCCTACTTCTAAATTAGGCATATCTCCAGCATGATGCCCTTTTGGGTTGTCGAAGCCATGCTCTCTATGGGTCGGATTAAAGTGAGCCCCCGCCGTTTCAAAATCTGGCGTTTCACATATTCCTGTTTCATGAATATGAAAGCCGTGAGGACCTGGCGGCAGTCCTTTCGCTTTCACATGCAGATCCAGCCCATTTTCTGAGGACTCTCTTATTTCAATGCTCCCTATTTTTTGCCCGCTTTCGTTTATGAGTGACGTTGTGACTGGTGCTTGTTTAGGTGCGGCAACTTCTCTTGTTTCTTCTGTCGTTTCTTTTTTCGGCGGTGCATGACATGCTGATGCGGTAAAGATCAAACATATCATGATCATCCACACTGACTTTTTCATTTATGACTGCCCCCTTTTGCTATCAGTATGGACAAACTGATGAGAAGGCAAACAAAAAAAGCCGAAAATCGGCTTTTTTAGAAGAAACGTTTCGCACCTAGATAGGCTTTTTTCCAATAAGGATTGCTTAAGTTTGAAATTCCTACTCCGCTGTCACTTGCATGAAGGAAATCTCCTCCACCTAGGTATAGTCCCATATGAGAAGGACCTGCTTTGTACGTTGTGAAATAAACAAAATCTCCAACTTGTGGTGTGCTGACAGGTGTCATCATATTCCAATATCCTGCTGTACTCAATCTAGATACTGATGAAACCTTATTAATGAGATAGTAAACAAAGCCGCTGCAATCAAATCCAGCTGGTGTATTGCCGCCCCATCTGTAAGGTATGCCTGTGAGCTTTTTACCTTCTTGAATCATTGTCGTGATTTTTGCATTCATTGGAACGTCATTTTTATTATTGTTGACCGGTGTTGTTGAACCATTTGACGTAGAACCATTAGATCCAGTTGAACCGGAAGCTGTTCCGTTGATTTTTAATACTTGTCCAATTCTCAGCACATCACTTTTCAAGCTGTTTGCTGTGCGGATTGATTGAACCTGCACCTTAAACTGATTCGCAATTTTCCATAATGAATCACCTGATTTAACCGTATAAGATGTGGTTTTACTACTTGAAGACTGATTGCTGTTTGAAGGCGTGCTAGGTTGAGCAGGTGCTTTCGGTTGACTTGGTTTTGACGTCACCGTTCCTTTTACCTTCAATACTTGATTTGGATAAATCGTATCAGATTTTAGCGAGTTCAATGTTTTAATTTCACCAATCGACATATTTAACGAATTGGCAATTTTCCAAAGTGAATCGCCTAATTTCACTTTATATGTACTAGATGCTGACGACGAACTATTAGAATTCGTTGATTTGTTACTTGAGCTAGAATTAGATGTTGAGTTTGAATTTGAGGACTGGCTGCCGCTCGTTTTCGCTGTTCCAGACACTTTCAGCTTTTGTCCAGGACGAATGAGGTCACTGTTTAAGCTGTTCAAACTTTTCAAACTTGCAACTGACATTTTGTGATTCTTCGCAATCAGCCATAATGAATCCCCAAGCTTGACTGTATAGCTAGATGTTGTTGAAGCACTTGATTTCGTTGCTTTTGAACTTGTTGATGAGCTGGATTTTGAACTTTTTGCACTAGGAATCTTTAAGCTTTGTCCTGCAAAAATCATCGTCGTTTTTAATTGATTAAGAGATTGAAGTTCCGAAATACTTGTGTTGTACTGTTCGGCAATCTTCCAAAGTGAGTCACCGCTTTTCACCTTGATCGTCTGTGCTTCTGCCGGTGCAGCAATAACAGCTGAGCCTGCGATCGCTGAAACTGTGAGGCCGGTTACTACTTTTTTCTTCATAGATGAATCTCCGCCTTTCATGATTTCGTACCATAAGACTTATGTACTAGTTTTGAGTTTAGCATTTAATGGTTCTGCTTCTCTTGCACTATTTTATCTTTATTTCTATAATATTACTCGACATGAAGACGTTGGGCAATACTAAATAGGTTTTAGAGCAGCAAACTCAAAATGCTAAAACAAAGCCATATCGTTTCTATCGGCTGTTTGCTGTATTTATAAACATTTTTTAAGGAATTTTTAAGTTGACGTTTAGAAATTTGTCAAAACAAGCACGTTGCTAGTTTCATAGTTCTATTCTACATGACAAATTTTTCTGTATCAAATGACTTTTTACTTAATTGCCTGTTTTTTCTCCTCAATAAAAAAAGCACCCTTCCCCATGAAGAATGCTGTGTTCATGTTTACTTTCTGATTTCTTGATCTTTTACAGTTAACGGATAGAGGACGCCTTCTTTCGCAAACGACATTTTCCCTGTTTCTTCTGATACCACAAGAACAAGGGCATCAGTCATGCCAGAAAGTCCAATAGCTGCCCGGTGTCTTGTGCCTAGAGAAGGGCTGACTTTTTTCGAGGTGAGCGGTAGGACGTTTGCAGCGGAAACAAGCGTGTTTTCTTTCACTAAAAGGGCGCCATCATGAAGTGGGTTTCCAGGATAGAAAATGCTTTCTATTAATGATGCGCTAATTTTCGCATGGAGGTTTGTCCCTTTTTGTATATAATCCTCCACCTCATCTCTCCTTTGAATCACAATCAGTGCGCCATGCTTTTGTTTTGATAAGTTCTCAATGGCTAAAGAAAATTGAGCAAAACCTGGTGTGAATTCTTCCATATATGCTTGTAAATAAAATGAGGAAGCCTCTGCATGCATTTCATTAAACTGATCATGCAATGATTCGAGTTCACAAAGAAGGCATTGTTCCGTCTGGTCAAGTGAATCGACGATTTTCCTTGCATCCATCATAATTTGCGTTAAATGAGATTTCATTTCTAACTTAAACATCGCTTCTTCATTTGTGCGATTGATCATCTCACCATGTCCCTCCTTCTTTCGCTTGTGTCATAAAATAACAAATTGTGCACATTCTATTTGTATGGAGGTGAATTCAATATGACCATTCAAAAAGTGATTCAATATGCTTGCAGCATTTTAGGTGTTGTCAGTCTTTCTTTTATTTATGCCCAAATGTTCAAAAAAACGAAGCCCTCAAAGAAAAATAATCCGACGGAGAATTGATTTTTTTACATAGCGTGATATAATTCCTCTCGTTATTTCTGTTCAGAGAGGAACTTATGATGAGAGAAACGAATAGTATTCGAGCAAAGTTGGCACAATTTTTAACCATATTGATTCCGATTTTAATTACACAAGCAGGTCTTTCGCTCATCACATTTTTAGACACGGTGATGTCTGGAAAAGTGAGTGCAGAAGACCTAGCAGGTGTAGCCATCGGTTCGAGCATTTGGACACCTGTTTATACTGGTCTCGCTGGTATTTTAATGGCTGTTACCCCTATAGTGGCTCAGCTGATGGGAGGCGGCCGCAGGGAAGGTGTTCCTCGTGCAGTATTTCAGGCCATTTATTTATCTTTTCTTTTAAGTATCGTGGTGATTGTCATTGGATCGTTGTGTGTTCCTTTTATTTTAGGGAGACTTGGGCTTGAACCATCCGTAGAAATCATTGCCCGTCATTTTCTCAGCTTCCTTGCTATTGGAATCATCCCGCTTTTTGGTTATTCAGTCATGAGATCGTTCATTGATGCATTAGGAAAAACACGTGTGACGATGTTCATTACGTTAACCGCACTTCCTATTAATTTTGTTTTAAATTATCTCTTTATTTTTGGAAACTTTGGGTTTCCAAAGCTAGGCGGTGCAGGGGCAGGTCTTGCATCTGCGCTGACGTATTGGGCGATTTTCATCATGAGTATTTGTATTGTCATCAAAGCCGAACCGTTTGCGTCCTTTCGGTTGTTTCAGACATTACCTCGCTTTAACGTCTCCCGAATGGGTCAAATACTGAAAATCGGTATCCCTATTGGGTTTGCGATCTTTTTTGAAACAAGTATTTTTGCAGCTGTCACGCTCTTAATGGGTCACTTTGATACCGTGACAATCGCCAGTCACCAAGCAGCGATGAACTTTGCTTCTATTTTATATATCCTGCCGCTTAGTATCTCAATGGCTTTAACGATTGTTGTAGGTTTTGAAGCCGGTGCCATGCGGTATAAAGACGCAAAAAGCTACAGCTATATTGGCATTGCAACAGCTATTTTGTTCTCATTATGTACCGCAGCACTCATCTTGTTATTTAGACCTGAGATCGCTGGTTTATATACAACTGAATCAGCTGTTTTACAAATGACACAGCACTTTTTGATGTATGCGATCTTTTTCCAGCTGTCAGATGCGATCGCCGCACCAATTCAGGGAGCTCTACGCGGGTATAAAGATGTGAATTATACACTGATTGCTGCGTTTGTCTCTTACTGGGTCATCGGCCTTCCAGCTGGCTACTTGATTGGCACGTATACCTCATTTGGAGCGTTCGGTTATTGGATTGGTCTGATTACTGGGCTTGCCGCAGGTGCCATCGTCCTATTTGTTCGTCTCAGGTTAATTGAAAGACGTATGCATTCTGCAACAGGAAAAGGCAGCTGACTGAAGTCAGCTGCCTTTCATTTAGTCATTCCATTGATACGTCCAGAAAATTTCTTCATCAAACCATTTTTGAACGACTGGTTCTTTGTTTTTCAACTTTTGTTCAAGCTCTCTTAGCATGCCTTCTGTTTGTGTTCTATGCGCTCTTAGTGCATTTAATTTGATATCGGCTACATCCGTAATATCAATCACAATATCGGCATTTCCTAGCACTTCTTCTCGATTTTTCGTAATGGCCATGCAGTATGTGACGGGACGGTCTTCTTTTTTCTTGCGGTATAGAGCACGAATGACCGCTTCACCTGTCGCGTCATGATCAGGGTGTACACCATGACCTGGATAAAATGTGACAATAAGGGTTGGTTTCACTTCATCAATAATACTTTCCATCACATCCGCTAAATACTCATCATCTTCAAATTCCAACGTTTTATCCCGAAGACCAAGCATACGCAAGTCTGTGACATCCATTTCTTTACATGCATTGATTAATTCCTGTTTTCTTAATTCAGGAAGTGTCTCACGGTTAGCATATGTTGGACTTCCCATATTTCTTCCCATTTCTCCAAGTGTCCCGCATGCATACGTCACTGGAATTCCACGTTTTCTGCTTTGCGCGATGAGCCCTGCGACCCCGAAGGATTCATCGTCGGGGTGAGGCAGCATCACAAGTACATGTTCGTTCATCACTGTTCCCCTCTCTCCTACACCTGAAATGGTGTTTCACTAATTTGTAATGAGATCGCTAGTTTTCCGTCTGGCAGGTGTCCTGCTAACAGCAGGCGGCCTTGTTCATCAAACACGTAATCGGTTAAACCTTCTGCGTAAATCCAGCCATCTTCTGTTTTCATCCCGACACGGTATGGACCTTGTCCTTTTATTTTTGCCTGTGAATAGACGACTTTTGCGTTGCGGATATACGCCACGACCGTCATATTTTGCTCATTCACATGAGCTGAATAAGAACCAGTTGTCGTTTCAAGATGAACGAAGACTGGCCGATTTAAAAACGATTCAAGATGTGCTGTGACATCTTCCGTTTGAATTGGTTTCATGAGTGGTTCCTTCCTTCATTTTGAATTAGTTCTCGCAGCTTTTTTGTATGTAAGCTGATCAGCTGTAGTTGATGACCCTGTTCAATCGTGCTTTCTAAAATTCTTTCCACAGCGAGTACATACTTTTGATGTAATGACTTTCTTGCGCGAGGATGGGTGCGTGCATCAAGCAAATCATCTTGTATCGCCTCGTGTAATGAAGTCATATCCACTACATCAAGCTGCCGATTTTTCCATAAAGATTGATAAGCGTGTGCAAGCTCATCGACTGATGACATGTGATCACCTCTACAGTTTTGGTAACAACTTATTATGACATGATCCGCCTGCAAAAAAAAGCAAACTGCTTCGTCTCTTTAATGAGAATTCGCTGTTTTTTTCATTCGCAGTTGAGAGGTTGTAAATAGTAAAATCGCCACCCAAATACAGAGGAATGTCACGATTTTTGCTGCAGATAAGTGTTCGTGATACACAAACAGCCCCAAAAAGAGTGTAATGGTCGGTGCAATATACTGCAAAATACCAACTTGATATAAAGGAATTCTTTTGGCCCCTTCAGAAAATAAAAGAAGCGGTACAGCTGTAAAGACACCTGCAAAAAATAATAGCCCAAGAGAGCCGAAGCTGCTCGGATTCATCGTGACAACAGGTTCTTTTAAGAAGAAGAATAAGTAAACAAGCGCAGCTGGTGCAAGAAGCAGTGTTTCAATGGTTAATCCAATGGCACTCGTAAAACTCATCCTTTTTTTAATCAGCCCATAAAACCCAAAACTAAAAGCCAATACGAAAGCCACGACAGGAAATGAGCCGTACTGAACAGTTGAGATGATGACCCCAGCTGCGGCAATGAGAATGGCGGTGGTTTGCATTTTATTCAGTCGTTCTTTTAAGAAAATGATGCCTAGTAAAACTGATACAAGCGGATTAATATAATACCCTAAACTCGCTTCCAGCATAAGATCGTGATTTACCGCCCAAATGTATACATACCAATTGACCGAAATTAAAATAGCCGATAAAAGTAATGAAAAAAGTGCTTTTCCATCTATCATCAGACCTTTCACAGTCTGCATCGCTGGACGGACTTGCTTTAAATATAAAAGAATACCGCACATAAAAATAAAGGACCATACTATTCTGTGCGCTAAAATTTCGCCTGACGAAATATGCTCCATCAGTTTCCAATATAATGGGAACAATCCCCATAATGTAAAAGATGCAGCCGTATATAAGACACCTTTTGATTGTTGTTCGTTCAATCTAACCATTCCTTTCTAAACCTATCGTATATTATAGCACGCACATCACTTTATGGGCATATACTAATTCAGGGCATTTAGAAAGGATGATTTGCATGTTTGACTGGAACCGATTATTTCCTTTTCAAAAGCAATTTTCAAAAGAAGCGTTAAAAAATTCAGATCCTAAAGACGTTGAGCAATATGTCAATCAAGTCATGGAAAGTGTTTTCGGCTCCAATTATTCTGCTCAATTCCCCTTTCAGGATCCGCTGTCTCAGCAGAAGAAAACAAGAGAGACAGACGATAAAAAAAAGAAAGAGCCGAATGTTGAAGTATTTGAGACGACAGATCACGTGTTTGTCAAAATAGAGCTAGATCGTCCGAACACGGAAAAAGTAAAAATCAAACATACAGCCAATCTGCTGTTTATTGATCATTTTCCTGAAGAGAATAAACAAAAGAAGGTTGTCCTGCCTGCTGCTGTGAAAAGAAAAGGAACGAAGGCTTCATATCAAGATGGTATTTTAGAAATTATGTTTTTAAAGCATGATGATCCAGGCATTTCTGAAATTGATATTCCATTATAAAAAGCCTGCTTTGAAATGGAAGCAGGCTTACTCTTTTTTCTTAATAATATGGTGGATATCCGCCGCCATAAGGTGGTGGAACAGGCGGTGGTGGTGGCGGGTAATATGGACGAGGATAATTAAAAATCGCACTTCCTAGAAATCCGCCAAGCAGTCCGCCGACTAAAGGAGCGCCAAAACCAAAAAACAAAGGGACTCTAGATTCATATGGCGGAATGCCAGGGGCACCGCCTCGAAAATACGGAGTATGAGGGTACATGCTTTTCTCCTCCTTTGTCATGTGCCTAACATCAGCATATTCATTAGGAGACAAAACGTTTGGGCAAACCTAAAACTAGGCTTGCTCCTTTTTTACATGAGATCCAGCATACTCCCCTGCCCAGCGCGATACTTCTCCGAACACACCATGTAATGCACTCCCTTTTTCGGTTAGACAATAGATGACTTTGACTGGCGTTTCAGGAAGTACAGTGCGCTTTATGATTCCTTCTTGCTCAAGCTCTTTTAAGCGTTCTGCGAGCATTTTTTGACTGATGGATGGAATAATGTCCGTCAGGTCTTTAAACCGCTTCGGACCATCAAGCAATACATGAATGATGAGACCATTCCACCTTTTGCCAAGAAGCAAAAAAGCTTGCTGAATGTTTGGACATAATTGAAATTCCATATATTTCAGCCTTTCTTTTCATAATCGTTTGACAAACTAACGGTATACAATTTAAAATATATCTCTAGTTACAATAAGTAAGTTTCTCACTTTTTTATTTATTGTACCATACTATTTACAAAAACGGGAGGAAATATCCATATGGCGAGCGATCAAAAAACGATTGACATTTTAAAAGAAAGAGCTTCAGTAAAAGAGTATGATACAACTCATGAAATGACAAAAGAAGAGTTAACAGAGCTTCTTGATATCACAACAAAAGCACCATCTGCTTGGAACCTTCAGCATTGGCATTTCACTGTTTTCCATAGTGCTGAATCAAAAGCAAAACTTCTTCCAATTGCTTACAACCAAAAACAAGTCTCTCAAGCATCAGCTGTGATTGCTGTGCTAGGTGACCTTGAAGCCAATCTA
This sequence comes from Bacillus sp. iso_77, assembly GCF_056173625.1. Lineage (NCBI taxonomy): Bacteria > Bacillati > Bacillota > Bacilli > Caryophanales > Bacillaceae > Bacillus > Bacillus sp. iso_77. The sequence goes on from NZ_CM149683.1 coordinate 1,940,535, forward strand.
AAGGGTGAAAAAATCTACAGTGAGCTAGCAGAACAAGGCTTCATCACAGAAGATATTAAAGAAACACTGATGACGCAAATCAATGGTGCATACCAAAGCGAGCAATATGCACGTGAAGCTGCGTATTCAAACGCTTCGTTAGCTGCTATGCAGTTAATGATTGCGGCGAAAGCAATGGGATATGATACATGCGCAATGGGCGGTTTCAGCAAAGAAGCGTACGTGAAAGAATTCAATGTGAGTGGTCGATACGAACCAGTGATGTTGATTTCTGTCGGGAAAGCAGCAAAAGAAGCTCACAAAAGCAATCGTTTTGACATCGAAGAAGTATCTGATTTCCTATAAAAAACGGCACAGTCTCAGCGTCATGCTGGGGCTTTTTTATTTGCTCTAAATATTATTTTTCCATACTTATTTTCAAGTCTTCCTTTCTCATTCTTCAGTATTTACCTCTTTTTAAAAATGAAAGCGTTATATTAGTATGATATTCATAAAAATGATTGTTTTTTCTGAAAATGGTCTTGTGATCTAATCTGACAACTGCTATTATTATGAAATTACAAAATATTAGAGGAGGAAAACATGAACAAAAAACTGATACTGGCGCTACTCATCGCGATTCCATTCATAGGACAGCTTGCACTGCTCCCCTTTGTGAATCGTATTCATCCATTTGTCATCGGGCTACCTTTTTTCCACTTCTGGCTCTTACTATGGATTGTACTCACACCCGTTTGCACATTTATCATTTACAGGATGCAACATTCAAATGGAGGAACTGACGAATGCAAGGAAACTTAACAGCTTTATTGATTACTGCAAGTATCATTTTCATCGTCGTGGTCATCGGTTTTGCCGCTGGTCGTGATAAATCATCAAGACAATCAGTCGAAGAATGGTCTGTTGGCGGGAGAAAATTTGGCGGGCTTCTCGTCTGGTTCCTTGTTGGCGCAGACTTATATACTGCTTATACCTTTTTAGGGCTCACAAGTACAGCTTATACAGCAGGAAGTGTTGCTTTTTTCGCTATCCCCTATTCCGTTCTTGCTTATTTTATTGCGTATTTCTTCTTACCAAAACTTTGGACGGTTGCAAAAAATCACAAGCTGACAACACTTGCTGATTATGCACGTGAGCGATTTGACAGTAAACTGTTATCTAGTTTGATTGCCATTGTTGGTGTACTCATGCTCATTCCATACATTTGTCTTCAGCTAAGCGGGATTCAAGATACGTTAACTGTCGCTGGAACGAGTTATATCAATGTGAATGCAGTTGTTATGATTTCATTTATTTTAGTTGCACTTTATACATTTTTCAGTGGTATTAAAGGTCCTACATATACAGCCATTATTAAAGATATTCTTGTTTGGGTGATCATGCTCTTTATGGTCGTTTCCCTCCCGATTATTCATTTTAACGGCTGGACACCAATGATGAATACGCTAGCTAAGGAAGCCCCACAGCTTCTGACGATTCCTGAAAGCGGCCCTAAAGGCATTTTGTGGTTTATTACCGCATCAGGTGTTTCTGCACTCGCATTATTTATGTGGGCTCATGCAGCAACTGGTGTTTTCACAGCCAAAAGCGCAGATGCCATCCGTAAAAACAGTATGTTTTTACCTCTTTACAACATTGTATTGATTTTGGTCATCTTCCTTGGCTTCATTGCCTTTTTAGTCTTACCGGAAGATACAAATCCAAGATTTGCTCTTCTTCATTTAATTCAGACGTCATATGGCGGCGTGATGCAGGGGCTTGCGTATTCAACGATTGCACTTGCTTCTCTCATTCCATGTTCGATCATGGCCATTGGGGCATCGAATTTATTTGCCAATAATTTGTACCGTGATTTAATCCATCCAAATGTGTCACCTAAACGGTTAACGATCATTACACGTTCGATGGTATTTATCGTGATCGGGCTTGCTCTTTTATTCGGTATGCTGTTCCCGACTGCGCTTGTCACGCTTCAGCTGATCGGTGTTTCTGGAATGGTTCAAATTTTCCCAGCCATTGCCATCAGCTTGTTCTGGAAAAAACAATCGAGAGAAGCAACGATTGCGGGTTTGGTTGTTGGCATCATCGTCACCTTTACAGCCAATATCTCACAAGTCACGTTTGGTCTTTATGAAGGATTTCTTGGTTTACTAGCAAACGTTGTGGTCATCCTGATTTTGAATCCATTCTTCCAGAAGAATGTCACATCTAATTCTGTCATGAATGATCTATTTGAAAAAGATCACGACAAAACAGCGACGACCGTAAACGAAGTGTGAGATTAAAAAAGCAGTCCTCATATGAGGACTGCTTTTATCTTGTAGACAAAGTCTACAAATTTTTGGTATAACACCATGTTCGTTGTGGTTTATTTTTTTATAGCATGAATGTAATGAATGGTCTCAAAAGCTGATAGGTAATCTTCTCTATTGTTAAAATACAGTTCATTAACTTTTTCAGGAGATAAATGTTCATAAATAAGTAGATCTGATTTTTCTAACATCTTTTCGATTTCAAAGTACGAAAAACATGATTTCATCGGTTCTCCGCCTATTGAAGCCATTTTCACCATATTCTCAACTCTATTAGAGCTTCCTTTTTCTTCGAATAGTTTTTCGTCTGCATAATCAAAAACGATCGAACTTCCTGATGGAACATTGGTGAATAGATAATCTATTAAGCTTGTAACTTCCTCTTTAGTTAAATAGTAAGAAACACCTAAAAGACTAAAAAACGTCTTTTTGTTATCAAATCCTCTATCTTTTAGGTTTTGATAGGATAAATTTTTGGTGAAGTCCATAGAAATAAAATGAAGATTACTTGGGATTTTTAATTTAGCCTCGTCCAACCTTTGCTTTTTAAATTCCTGTGTAGCGGGATGATCAATTTCGAATATTTCTAAGCTATTTTCCAATTCTGGATGTCGGAAACTAAAAGTATCTAATCCAGCACCAAGTATGACATATTGTCTTAATCCTAACGCTACCTCAAGAAGTAATACTTTTTCGCAATACGCAGCTCGTGACAAGGTGATTGGAGAAAGTTGGACTTGTGTAATCCATTTTAATATTTCTTCTGTATTTCCCTCGAATTTTTGTGCGATATCTTTGTTGAAGAAGTGTATGCCTTGGACCATATTTTCTTTGATATCAGTGAATTCTTTTTCCGAAATGAATTCTTTAGCTAAATAATCATTAAAGATTTTAGGGGTATCAAATTGACTATGATAGGATCTGGCAAAAGCCGATATTAACGAAGTCACACTTGATTCATCTTTCTTCATACAAACACACTCCTTCATTTTAGAACAAAAAAATAGGGTTCTCCTGGCCAGGAGAACCCTATTATATACTCAAAAAATATAAAAGTAAATTATATCATAATTTAATTATTTTGTCAAGATAAATTATTTGTCACAGCTTTTTTCGTACAAATATTCACACTTAGCAAGTGTTACATGGCGCAAAAAAGAAGAAATTCTTACCTTATCCCAAAAAGGTTTCAGTGCATGCAATGCTTACTTTCACTGCCATGAATACAAGGGAAGAACCATATCCAACGTAAAATACTTTAAAAAATATAAAAACCCCACTTTACTTAAAGTAAAGGTGGGGTTAATCTACAGTTCGAAACCAGTCCTCTAATGAGACTGTTTTTTTATTTCATTTCTTTTTTCAACACTTCAATGGCTTTTTTCATTTGCGTATCATTTTTCTTGAGCTTATCTTGGATGTTTGTCATCAGTACCGTCGTTGTGTCCCCTGTCAGAATACCATCAGCCTTTAGATCGTGATCTGATTGGAACCTTTTCACGACCGACTGGAATGCTTGATCATATTCTCCATTGGCTTTTGCTTTGTAGCCAAGCGCTTGGAACATTTTTTGAGCCGCTTTGACTTCATCTCCATCATCATTCAGTTGATACGTCTTTTTCGGACTTAAGTATGGCAGCTTCGCATAACTCGGCAGAGATGCTTTCACCTGTGGCTCAATTCCTTTTTTGTGAATCCAAGACCCGTCTGGTGTCAGCCACTTGGCAATGGTTAATTTCACACTAGAACCATCATTGTAGCTTTGGGCATTCTGAACAGTCCCTTTACCAAATGTCTTTTCTCCAACAAGTTGAATGCTGGAGGATTGGTGCAGAGCTCCCGCCATGATTTCAGCAGCACTCGCTGAACCGCCGTTTATAAGAACAACTGTCGGCTGATGAACTTTGCGTTCTTTTTCCGCTTTGTACACTTGTTTCTTTCCTTTTTCCTCAACCTGCATAATGACTTTTCCTTTATCGATAAAGTCATTGCTCATTTCAATTGCTTCTGTCATAATGCCGCCTGGATTATCTCTCAGATCAATGACAAAACCTTTTGCCCCTTTTTTCTCGAGGTCATCAATCGCTTTATCCAACTCTTTAGACGTGGTTTCAGCAAAAGAAGTGATTTGGATTTCGCCTATTTTATCTTTTGTTAGTTTTGCATACACCGTTTCAAGTGGAATCGTATCTCTTGTGATCGTGACATCCACATTTCCAACACCTTGTCGGTTCAAATGCAGTTTGACATCCGTTCCTTTTTTCCCTCTGATAAGAGAAACGGCTTTATTCACTGACATACCTTTTGTACTTTTACTATCCACTTTTAAAATACGATCATGAGGTTTCAAACCAGCTTTTTCAGCAGGAGAGCCTTTAATCGGTGCGACAATTAAAATTTGTCCATCCTTCTCTTCTACTTGTGCACCAATTCCTTCAAATGAAGATGAAATGGTGTTGTTAAACCCTTCGGCTTCCTCCTGATCCATATATGTAGAGTATGGATCATCAAGTGATGCAATCATGCCTTGAATCGCACCGTCTACTAGTTTTTGATCATCCGTTTTTTCGTAATACTCGTTTTTTACCTTCGTATATGCAGCCATGAGTTTACTAAACTTCTCATCTCCTGAAACGCTGACAGCACCTTGTTTTGTGATCACAAATGTAATCACTGAGGAAAGCGCTGCTGTCACCAGAATGGCTATCACGAACTTGAATTGTTTTTTCAAAAAAACACCACCTTTATCTCCTTTCATTATTATCAAGGACGATTCTTCATCCGTCAACCAAAGGATCAAACTTCTATTTGAAAAGATAAGCCATTTCGCCCTGCAATGCATAATCTTTAGAGAGAAACATGATAAAGAAAGAAGGGATTCCATGAGTGACTATGTAGAAATGCTTGCTTATTTTGGGGTATCAGGTGCCCATCCTGGTGGAATTGAGCTAACAAAAACGATGATTGAGCATCTTAACTTGACGTCTGACGATCGTATACTGGATGTTGGATGCGGCACAGGACAAACAGCCGCCTATTTAGGACATTTAGGTTATGAAGTAGAGGCGATTGATACACATTCTTTGATGATTGAAAAAGCCAATCTGCGATTCGAGCGGGAACAACTACCTTTCCGTGCACAGCAAGCATCGATCGAACACCTACCATTTGCAGATGACTCGTTCTCTCTACTGATCAGTGAATCTGTTTTAAGTTTCACCCATTTACCTGCTGCGCTTGCTGAGATAAAACGGGTGCTTGCTCCTGGAAAACAATTGATCGCAAATGAGGCTGTGTTAAAAGTGCCGCTTCCCTCAAAAGAACAGGCAGCCATTCGGGAGTTTTATGGGTTTCACTCCCTCTTTTCATTTTCTGAATGGAAAAAACAGTTAGCGTCCGCAGGATTCCGTGACATTCAGATTCTCTCATTCGATGAGCACATGGTGCAGGAGGAGCCGACCGAAATGGAATTATCAGATGAAATACCACCTTCTCTTTATGATACATTACAGACACACTATGACCTGATTCAAACACACCGAGAACATCTGAGTCACCTTGTATTTGAATGTACAGTATAAAATGAGCGAATCTCCTATATGTTTTGTCCAAACTCTATGAAGTCTTTCGCATAGGATAAGAGTGAAAAGAGTTTGTCATAAGGAGGAAAAACATGGAGCGCTACTACAAACTTTGTCAGCAGCATATGGGGAAAGTAGCTAGAATTACTGATCGAAATGGCAGAGTACATGTTGGACGTATTGAGCGGGTGACAAACCGCAAAGTTTATATTCGTCCAGTCGGCGGGTCCCGCGGGGGCTTTGGTTATGGATATTACGGAGGTTATTATGGCTGGGGTGCAGCTTATGGCATCGGTCTCGGTTTTATTACCGGCTTCGCTTTAGCAGGTTTGTTCTTTTTTTAAAACGGCGTATAAAAGAAGGCCTCCCAGCTTCGGGAGGCCTTTTATTTGTTTATATTTTCTTCACTTTGTTCATGTATTCTTCGAATGTTAAATCATGATCATGCATCGCTTTTGCAGCTTCTTTCCCTACATAGCGCAGGTGCCACGGCTCATATTCATATTTCGTGATGTCTTCTTTCCCTTTTGGATAACGGATGATAAAGCCATATTTGTAAGCATTTTTGGCTACCCATTTACCATCAGGTGTTTCACCAAATTTTTCAGAGATTTCAAAGCCGGCACTTTTTGAGGAAATATCCATAGCTAGACCTGTTTGATGTTCACTTTCGCCTGGTAAGGCTACGGCTTCTTGGGCTTTTTCTTTCCCTTTTAGTTTCACTTCACTATCAAAAATGACTTTTTGACGGTCATAGGAACGATAGCCCGATACTGCAGCAAGCTCAAAGTTTTCCTTTTTAGCACCTTTGAATAACTTCGCAAGTGCCTCCGCTGCTTCTTTTCGAATATATCGTTTTTCAATATCCTCTGAAAAAGAGAATTCCACTTTTGGTACAACGAGATCAGAAGGTTTATAGGTTCCTGGCAGTGCATATTCTTTGTTCACTAAAGCAAGCACATTTTCAGGGTTTTGAATGGTCTTCAGTCCGCTCACTACCTTGATGTCATTGAAATATTCACTCTTTAACGTCAGCTCTTGATTAGATGAATCTGCCGTATCGTTTGAGTTTTGCTGGGGTGATGAACTTGCTGCGTTCTTTTGTTCGTTTGTTTTGTTAGATTCAGTGGTACCGCTTTTCTGATCCAGCAACTGGCAGCCTGATAATGCGGCCGTCAAACCAAGAATCGATGCGATTGAGAGTATTTTATAGCTTTTCTTCATGACATACCTTCCTTTTGCTCTACTAAAAAAATAAAGATGCGCTACATCGTAGCACACCCTTTATACTATTATAAAACAGAATCTAGTGCAATTAAGATCATTTCGTCAAATGTCGTTTGACGCTCTTCAGCAGTTGTTTCTTCTCCTGTTAGCACATGATCACTCACTGTCAGAATCGACAACGCTTTTCTGCCAAATTTTGCAGCAAGCGTATAAAGAGCCGTTGTCTCCATTTCGATCGCTAGAATTCCATATTGGTCCATCAGCTCAAGTGGTTTTTCATTATAAAATTGGTCTGCTGTAAATACATTCCCAACACGCACAGCTACATTTTTCGCTTCTGCTGTGTCGTAGGCTTTTTTCAGTAAACCAAAATCAGCACATGGTGCGTAATCAATCGGTCCAAATGCCACACGGTTCATTTGAGAATCTGTTGATGATGTTTGAGCTAAAATGACGTCACGTACATTGACATCTTTTTTGATCGCTCCGCAAGAACCAACACGGATTAAGTTTTGAACATCATAGCTTTGGATCAGCTCATTCACATAGATCGAAATAGACGGTACGCCCATTCCAGTACCTTGTACAGAAATGCGTTTTCCTTTATATGTTCCAGTATAACCATACATGCCGCGCACTTCGTTATAGCACACAACATCTTCTAAATATGTATCTGCAATATATTTCGCACGAAGCGGATCGCCTGGCAGCAATACCGTTTCTGCAATTTGTCCTTTTTCTGCTCCAATATGTACACTCATTTTTTAGCCTCCACTTACGTTTAACATGTGTTTAGTCCCATTTATTATAAACGATTGAGATCAAAAAAGAAAATACCAGCTGAAAGTAAAGCTGGCATCGTCGTTTATATTTAACTCATCGTCATTAGGCGTTCACTGCGTTTCCATCCTGCCGGAAAGAGCTGGTAGTAGCACTTCCCTTTTTTCTGGTCATCAATCACAACGATATCTCCTGTTGTGATAAACCGTGCATTGTAATCATTAGGGACTGTATCTTGTACATTAAATGTCGAGAATGCTTTTTCTAGTACATCAAGGTGTGTCCTGCCGCCAATCTTTGTCCGGTATACAGGTTGATGCCCGCTTTCTGCACCATATTCAGGTGTTTGATAAATGGTTAAGTGATAAGCTGAAGGTTTCTTTTGAAAAAATCTCAACGTCAATTGCATTCAAATCCCTCCCCTTTTATATAAAATTGGCTGGGATCTATGAATTTCCTTCTTCTATTTTTGTCGAATGACGGACAATTTTTCGTCAATCTTTTTACATATGAGAAATAAAGCTAGTCCTATCGCAAAGCCCCCTGCTACATCAGTGACATAATGAACACCGATATACATCCTGCTGATGCCGATCATCAGCACACAACACCCTGTCACCATGTAGACTGCTTTTTGTCTCTTTTTCAGCCATGGAATCATTTCAATTAATAGATAGGCGATAAATGGATAGATCGTTGCCGCATTCATAGAATGACCGCTCGGAAAGCTATAATAGGTCTCATTCACTAGATGATCAAAGGCTGGACGCTCTCTAGCAAACAGTCCTTTCAGTTCATGATTGACCGTTTTTTCTGCTATATATAGTAGAAAAAGCAGCATAATAGAGTGGTAGCGTTTATACATAAACAGCACCACGCTAAAGATGAGCATGATTGGGACAAGCAGCGCACTGATACCAAAGTCAGTCAAAGTCAGCATGACATCATTTAAAAAAGGAAGTCTGATGTTTTCAAACGATAAGATGATCTGGTTGTCCAACTCCTGGAACATGCCAGACACCATAAGCGCTGCGATGGCGCCAAACAAAAGGAAAAAAATGATGACATACACGCGAAACAATTCCCCTCCCTTTCTACTCAGAATCTCTTCAAAGTATAGTGCCTACTGCGCCTCTTCTTCAACTATCATTGCTTTCCTCAGCATATATTCAAATGTAATATCGGCAAGCTCAAACGTTTCCAGCTCAGATGGTATGTACCCTCTTTTGACCAGCTCCGTGTAGAAGAATTCTGCAATTTCCTCTGTATCAATCACCAAATCTGCTTCTTTCATTGCTTTCCGCCTCCTTTTTTATGATGTATGAACGCTGCCTTATTTTTATTACAGTTTGTCATAATGGCTCATTCCATACATATAAATGCAGTAAACGAAAAGAAAAGGGGCATGAGGCAATGAAATGGTTAAGCATTTTAGATGGACATACTTTTGATCAGGTGATGGGCCGTATCTTGAGGGGATGGTTTTATGTGATTGCTTTTTTCTGTGTTCCTTACTTTTTATTCGTGTTAGGACAAGTCTTCTTTTAACCAAAATGTTCGTTTAAACTTTCCAAAATAAAGTCCATCATATCCTTATATTCTGGGTCTTTGAAAAATTCATAGAGAATTTTATAATCATTGTAAATATCAAGAAGCTCATCCACTATAGATACAGCGAGAAATTCTAGTGATGCTTCGCTTTCTTGTTTCTCTTCTAACTGTAATAGAGCGGTTTGCACCATATCTTCCTCTATTTCTTTTGAGGTTTCTCCAACGTAATGCACAAAAAGAAGTTGATGAACAAACTGATCCATCTCATATTTTCTTAGGACAAGCGTCAAGTCTTCTTCTTCTGTTTCCAGCCATTCTCCGTCTTTTAACCTTGTCAGTTCATAAATGACATCTTCCCAGCCATCTTCAAGGTAGCGCCATATCTCAGTCCGATGGCCAATGATTTTAAATAGCTCTTTCCCGTAATCCTTTACATATACAACATCGCCAATGAGGAACTCATATTCAATGTCCAGCTTTTCTGTATCTACAATCACCCCGTCGTACTCATCGTAAAGCTGAAGTGATGTTTCAAAATAAAGCACCTCATTATGATTGACCTCATATAGATAATGTTGGTCAATTTGATGGACTTTTGTTATCGTTCCAACTGTGCCGTACATGACAACGACGACAATATCCCCTACTTTATATTTTGGTGCTTTCGCCTTCATTCTGTCTCCCCCTTGCCCGACTTTTGGTCTTAACGTATCGTATGCCGGCGCAAGGAATTCTGCATGGGCAACCACACCATGCAAAACGCCATTTTATTTCTTCATGAAAAAACCGCTTCTTCCATACGGAACAAGCGGTTGTGTGTGTTATTTTTTTTTGACTTCTACTTCGTATTGCTCAAAAGCCTCATCAAATGTCGTCATGGAGCTTAAATAGTCCCCATTTAACTCTAAATAGGCACATAGCTCATGATAATCAGTGGATGCTTTAGGAAAGCTGTGATCTTCATAAGCAGCATTTGCAAAATGACTAATTTCATCCTTCGGTTTTGGATGTCTGTACTTCATTAAATAATGGTAAAACGACTTCACCTGTTTTTCCCTCCGCGACACTCTATTTTGTTGTTATATTATACAGGAATTTGATGACTTGTATAGGCGGAGGTACAACTTATGAAGAAAAATCAAAGTAATTACGCTTTAATAACCGCTCCATGCTCATTAATTCTTCATATGAGATTTTTTCTGGAAGTTTTGTTTGATCGACTAAAATTAATTGATCTTCTATCTCTTTTACTGTCTCATCCTTCTGATACGTCATCCCGCAATGCGTGCAAGAAATCGAAGGCGTTTCCAAAATCTCAATCGATTGTGTGCCCGTGATGAGTTCCCAATAGACTGTGGTCTGTCCTGCGTTCGCTTTCTTCTCCTCACACCAATCACATGTCAGCAACGTTATTTCTCCTCCTTTACGGTTTGTTCTTTTTTGAGCTGGGCTTGATATTTCTTCTCTTTTAATTCATCTCGTTTTTCGCGTTTGTTTTTGAGCGTATCATGTTCAGGATTCGTTTCATAAGACTCTCTTCGTTTCATTCGGCTTAAATTTTCAGGCGTAAAGGATCTTGCTTCATCCTCAAATAGTGCTGTTATGCCAATGGCGGGTTCTTTCTTTTCTTCATAGATTTCATTAAAATACGCATCTGCTTGGCCTGCGACGTAATGTTCCGGCTCTGGATAAGAGGTGATCACACCTTCAAAGTTACGCAGGACCACTTTCTCTGGGCTTTGAGATAATAAATAATTTGGCTGTAAGGTGATCTTACCTCCTCCGCCTGGTGCATCTACAACAAAGCTTGGCACAGCATAACCACTCGTATGTCCTCTTAAGCCTTCAATGATTTCAAGGCCTTTTGAAACAGGTGTTCTAAAGTGGCCGATCCCCTCAGATAAATCACATTGATAAATATAATAAGGTCTGACGCGAATCATGACGAGATCATGCATCAGCTTCTTCATAATTGGAACACTGTCGTTAATCCCTGCTAGGATCACCGCCTGATTACCAACAGGCACGCCAGCATTGACAAGTCGCTCACACGCTTCTTTCGCTTCTTTTGTGATTTCAATGCTTGTATTAAAGTGAGTGTTCAGCCAAACCGGATGATATTTTTTTAAAATCTCACACAATTCATCTGTAATTCGCTGCGGAAACACGACCGGTGCACGTGTTCCAATTCGAATGATTTCAACGTGAGGAATGTCTCGTAAGTTTTTCAAAATGTATTCAAGCACTTGATCATTAATTAACAGCCCGTCACCGCCTGAAATTAACACATCCCGCACTTCAGGGGTTTCTCTAATATATCCAATGGCGGCATCTAATTGCTTTTTCGGCACGCCCATCCCGATCTGACCGGAAAAGCGCCTTCTCGTACAATAGCGGCAGTACATGGAGCACTGATTTGTGACAAGAAACAGCACACGATCTGGGTAGCGGTGCGTTAAACCTGGAACAGGTGAATCCTCATCTTCATGGAGCGGATCTTCGAGGTCATATTTTGTTTTATGAAGCTCCTCTGCAATCGGTACAGACTGCATACGAATTGGACATCTTGGATCGTCTGGATTCATCAGTGAGGCATAGTAGGGTGTTATGTTGAGTGGAATGGTTTTCGTGGAAATCTTCACCCCTTCTTTTTCCTCTTCTGTTAAGTTCACGACTTTTTCTAAATCTTCAAGCGTTTTGACCGTATGCGTCAGCTGCCAAATCCAGTCGTTCCACTTTTCCTCGGGTACGTCCTTCCAAAGTTCAATGTCCTTCCAATGTCGCGCAGGTTGATACAGTTTTTGATTCATATCCATTCCCCCTATCAGCATTCACTTTATACTATGCAAGTTATGTGCCAACATGGGAAAATGCCCCTATTCTTTACAAAAGGAGCTTTTCCGTCACATTCACCTGTTTGAAGTGCCTACTTTTCGGCATCTGTATATTTTTTTAGTTTATACTGCAATGTTTGTCGAGGAATTTTTAAAGCGGCTGCCGTTTGCTTAATATTCCCTGCGTGCTGTCTTAAGGCTTCTTGAATCAGCGTTTGTTCAAATGACATCACTTGACTTTTTAATGAGGACTCTGGCGGATAACTTTCTATCTGATGCGTCCGCAAATGGGCAGGGAGATATGCTGGGGTGATTTCTTCTGCTTCCTTTGGCATCATCAAGACGGCATGCTCGATCGTATGTTTTAATTCTCTGACATTCCCTGGCCACTGATGGGCCATAAATACTTGGACGGTTTCTTCAGAAAGGCGGTTGACGTTTTTAGAAAATTGCTGATGATACATTTGAATAAAGTGGCGGGATAACAGCTGGATATCATGCTTCCTTGTGCGAAGCGGCGGGATATGAAATGATGACACATGCAGTCTATAAAATAAGTCTTCTCTTAACATTTGTTTTTTAACGGCTTCAAATGGGTCGATATTGAGAGCAGTAATCACTCTGACATTTACTTGAACCGCCTTTGCATCACCTATCCGGCGGACAACACCATCCTCTAACACACGCAGTAATTTTGTTTGAAGCGTAAGCGGCATCGCTTGCAACTCATCAAGAAAAAGCGTACCGCCATCTGCTAACTCAAACAACCCCTTGCGATCTATTGCGCCCGTATAACTTCCTTTGACAGACCCGAATAAAAGACTTTCAAGCAGCGATTCTGGAAGAGCAGCGCAGTTTTGCGGGATAAAGACTTGATCTTTCCGATCAGATGCATGAACAATCGCTTGTACGAGTACCTCTTTTCCTGTCCCAGTTTCCCCGAAGACCATAACCGATGAAGGATATGCAGCAGCTTTTTCCGCTTTCTCCAGCATCTCTTTTAAGTGTGGATCATTTGTTAAAAATGAAGAAAAATCGAGCATTTGAGTGGTCTCCGCGGCACCATCCGTTCGTTTTTTTTGATCTAAACGATTCGAAAGTGCCGACAGCTTCGACACATCCTTCGCTACTTCTACCGCCCCAATTAACTTGCTGCCTTCCATAATGGGCAGTGTGGTGTTGACGGTCTCAATTTTTTCTCCATTTTTATTCAAATAGGTTTGCAACGAATGATAAATGGGTTTTCCTGTTCTAAGTACATGCATGAGTGTACTTGTCTTTTCAGTTAATGAAGGATACACATCCAGTATGTACTTGCTAATCACCTCTTCTTTCGCTAAACAGTCGAACTTCGCTGCATTATGATTATAAAAGATGGTGACCCCTTGATCGTCTACAACGTGAATCGCTTCATCGATGGCTTCTAAAATTAATTCAAACCAATCCGCTCTTTCGACAACCTTCCCCACTATTTCCCCCTCACTTTCTATGCCGAAAATTCGGCACTGTATTGCCCAATTTTCAGCGGCTTGATGATATTCAACGTGTTTCCCCTATCCTTTTCACGTTTCGCTTTTTCCTGTCGATCTCCTGCTTTTTTCGTCAATTCTAAAAAAAGCACCCCTCTTAGGAGGAGTGCTTTCGCCCTGACGTTTGATAAAGAGACAAGTCAAATTCCTGAAGAGACTCCATATACAGCGGCACAATTGGCTTTCCTTCTTGAAAAAATGTAAATTGAGAAGGTTGTAGTTTGATTGGCTGATGGTAAAACGCAAATATTTTCACTACCTCAGGGACAATTCGGCAAAAGGTATCATGCACAAATAAATAGACATCTTGTTTCCATTTAAACAGCCGTCTATTTGGCGGGCTGAATATAGGAGATACTTGAATGATCTTGCCATCCTTAAACGTCTCCAGCTGCTGTTTTGTGACCGTGTATATCTCCTTTTGATGAAACTGAAAATATTGCACATCACGTCTTGAAGCAAACCGTCTTTTTGTCTGATGTTCAATATAATAAAATGTTCTGCCGTTATCTGCGGTAACGACTGTATAATTCGGGACTGTCAGCGGCTCGTTCATTTCATATTTCATCGTACATAAGGAAGGAACACGAATTGCACGCCTGTTCTTTTCATTCACCCAGCGCCTGTCAATGCGATGAAGAAATCCGCTAGCGATTTGATAATAAGCGCCTTCTCTTTCAATCACAGCTCCGTCAATTAAATCGTAGGGCATACTCGCAAACATATGATGGAATGATTGTGGCGTTTTAAATGTGGTATCAAGTACTTCTTGTAATGGAAAGAACGCAGCAAAACGATTTAGTCTCATCCAAAACACAGAGTCAGCATGATGCCAATGTTTTGGTTCGTCGGCCCAGTATTGTCCGTATTTTTCATGAATAAGCGAAAGCAGCCGGCTTCTATGCATAACAGAGCAATGGTCGACTTGAAAGGATGCATGCTCCAACACTTGATCTGCTTCTCGAACGAAGCTCGCCGTTTCCACCAAATGCTGATTCACATGCACGACACGCTGCGAGGAATAGACGATATCTATGTGAGGCTTCGATTGAAAAACCTCGACCATTTTCTCTAAACGATCTTTTCTGTAGACTGTATCATCAGTTACATAACAAACCAGCTCACCTGTTATACGTGTTAATGCTTCATTAATTAGCGTTGCATAACGTACAGTCTTCAGCCGGTTTGCAGGATGAATTTGATGAGAATACAATTGAATACGCTTATCCACTAAATAAGGCTGCATCTTTTGGATCGTTTCTTGTTCAGAGCCATCATCCATGATCAAAAGCTCCCAATGCTGATACGTTTGTTCTACCACACTCTTTAGCACACGTTCAATGAAATCAGGTTTGTTGTAGCTTGTTAATATCACTGATACTTTCATGACCATTATCCTTTTTTAAATAGATTAAAAAGCCCCCCAGCTGACAATGTTCACATAAGGAACACTTACTCTTAGCTGATTTGTCGCATTTTTAAAGACTGCTACTGAGTCAAACAATTGTACGACAACCACGTTTTGCAGCACATCTCCATTGACTAAATGAACACGCGGCAGCGGAATGCCGAGCTCAAGCCACGGGCGCAGCAATTCTTTAATCTCTGACGCATTCCCTTCCTCACTTTCCTCTAAAAGATGAAGAAGAAGTATTATCAACACAACTTCAAGTATTCCTTCTGTTTCTAGTAATTCTTCGTTCCAGCCATTTAATAGTTGTTCAAATTCCATTCAGATTCCCTCTTTCTTCTCGTTTGATCTTTACTAGAGTATGAGGATCACTTCATTTAGCATCAGCATTTGAAAACATTTTTCAAAAATGTGTGAAGTCATTAAATGAAAAAAAGAGCAAGGAATGAGCATTCTGCTTATACCAAAAAAAGAGAACGGCATATACATAGTGGTGTGTTTGAATGGATGAAGAAAGGATGGGGAAAACATGAGCGAAAAGCGTGCCGAATTAAAAAAAGAGCTATTAAAGCTGTTTTTCAAACCGCTTAGTCATGCGTTAACAGTTAATCTCGAAGAAGGAGGAGTTCAAGTGGAAGAAAAATTGAACGATTTATTTAGTGAGGTAGCTGCTGAAGCATCACCTTCAGATTCTGCTACAACACTCGACGTATCTCAACCAGCAAGATGGATTTTCGCAAGACTTGCACCTGGAACAGTCATTAGCATTGTCATGGACTCAGGTGACTTAATCGGACCCGTTCAATTCGTATCATTCGATGCTTCAACAGGTGTTGTTTTCGTCACACAAGAAAGCTCTGTGACACCTACGGGCTCTGCAACGACTCTATTAGATGTAGATAAAGTAGAAAGTGTTACGTTCACATCTTAATGTGAGAGGGCCATCATGAAGCTTCTTTATATCAGCTCTGGCTACGGTGGAATCTATCGGATGTTCGATCAATGGATAGAAGATAGCTTGATTGATTCCCCCTTTTCATGCGTCAAGGTGGAAAGGGAAACTCTACCCGCTCATATGCACAAAATCCGGACATTTTCTCCGGATTTTGTTTTCATGATGATCGGTGATCATATTCCAACAGAACTGCTTCATCAATTCAAACAAGAAAAGATCCCCGTTGTACTGTGGATGACAGAAGACCCTTTTTATATAGATGTGTCAGCTGCATGTGTAAGTGATGCACAGCTGATCTTAACGATTGACGAAGGTGCTTTGTCATTTTACAAACAACTGGGCGCTGATCACACGCACTACTTTCCCATTCCAACCAATACACACGTATTTCAGAAAAAAAAATCACCACATGAGTCGTGCATCTATGACATTGCACTCATTGGCTACCCTTATCCAAACCGCATCAAAGCCATCAATACACTCTTACATCAAAACAAATGGCGCATTCTCGTAGCAGGAAAAGAGTGGCATCGCGTGTTGAATAAATCACGCAGACGATATCGTGATCTCTCACTGATGACCCACTGGCTGAGTCCCGAGCAGATGGCAAACATCTATCAAACATCAGCCATTGTTCTGAATCCGCACAGGCCCGCGCAATTTGCCTATAATCAAAACAAAGCCAATGTTCAAAATATGAGCCTCAACAACAGAGCATTTGATATCGCTGCAAGCGGAGGCTTTCAGTTGACAGATCTACAACCGTCACAGGCATTTTCAAGCTTCGCTTTTTACACACATGAAAACGATTTGATTAAGCAGGTCGAGCACTATGTAACAAACCCTCAACAAAGACAATCGGTTGCAGAGAACAATTACGAGCAAGTCGTTCGCTGGAACACATTTGATACGCTGCCTTACAGACTTTATGAAATAGTCAAAAGCGCCCTATGACCGGGCGCTTTTTCTAATTGCCATCATCTTATGCCGTTCCTTCTGCATCTTGCCGAGCCAATAAATTCTTCTCTGCCTTTTTCCGATCTTCCTCACTTTTCACAACAAGCGATTGCGCATGATCCATCATATATGCACCAACAGATCCTTCTAAAAAGGAATGAATGCATTCTTTTGCATATGGAACATGAAACGCATAGACAGCTCCATTTAAACGTCCATACGTATAAGGGTGCTCCTGAGTTGGTACAAAAAAATAATGATTGTCCTTATACAGGCTGGCTTCATTGGTGTCATGAAGTGTCCAAGTTTCATTTGGATTTTCTAACGCCTCTGTAAAAGAAGCCGCACAATCATATCCACCCTCTACTAGAAGCTGTAAGCAGTTCTCAATATCTGCCGTCTGCCTTAGTGGTGATGATGGATGCAAATACAAAACAATATCAAACGTCTTTCCCTCTCGTTCTAAATAAGCAAGTGCATGCTTCACAGCTACTAAAGAAGGTGTTTGTTCCGTCACATGTGTGCTTGGCAGTTCAATCACATTTGCTCCGTAGTGAGATGAAATGATTTGAGTATTCACATCCTCTGAAGATACGATGACTTCATCTAATTCAATCATTTGTAATAATGGCTGAATGGTCCAATAGATCAGCGGCCGCTCCGCCAATACGCGAATGTGTTCAGCATGATGTTCCTGCTTGCTGCTAAAAGCTGGTATCATAGCTAAAATACGATTTCCCCTATACATGTATGATCTTCTCCCCTCGCGCAGCTCAGTATCAGAGAATAAATTCTGAGAGCTGAACTGATCACCGTACTGAAGTTCTTCAGGTGCCTCGCTATTCTACTTAATCTTCTATCTCTACATATTCTATTAAGTCGTCAAGCAGATGGTTATAATTGGTTCACCTAATTTATGCATGAAGTGGTTCTTTTCCTCAAACGTCTTCCACTCTTTCACATATGATGCAAAGTAGAGAAATGAGAGTTGGGGGATTAGATATGTCCAAACAAATAGAAACGAGTTTGAAGACCTTTTTTCGTGACAAAATCATCTTGGTCACAGGCGGTACGGGTTCGATTGGCCGGCAGATTGTGAAAAAATTAACAGCCTGCTCTCCTAAAAAGGTCATTGTCTTCAGTAAAGATGACAGTAAACAATACATGATGAAAAATGAATATGCGGCAAATCCAGAGGTTGTATTTGCACTTGGAGATGTGAGGGATGCCAGCCGCGTCAGGCAGCTTGCCAAAGGGGTAGATATCATCTTCCATGCAGCTGCACTCAAACAAGTACCCACCTGCGAAGATAATCCGTTTGAAGCTGTCCAAACCAACATCATCGGCGGACAGCATGTCATTGAAGCAGCACTTGAACATGAAGTTAGTCATGTTGTCAACATTTCAACCGACAAAGCGGTTTCTCCGACAAATGCCATGGGAGCTACAAAATTAATTTCAGAAAAATTGTTTTTTCAAGCGAATGAAAGTATTTCAAATCAGAAAACGAGGTTTTGCTCTGTCCGGTTTGGCAATGTGCTTGGATCAAGGGGTTCCGTCATCCCCATCATGCTTCAACAGTTGTTAAATGAACAACCTCTAACTGTAACTGATCCTAAGATGACACGCTTTTTTATGTCTATCGAAGAAGCTGTATCTCTCACGCTTGAAGCAGCTATCATGATGAAAGGCGGCGAAACATTCATTCTCAAGATGGAGTCATTACAGCTGGCTGATCTATTGAAAGCATTTCATGAATATGCCGATCTGATCAATGTTCCTTCTCCTGATATTCTCGTTGTCGGAAAAAGACCTGGAGAAAAACTTCACGAGGAGCTCACATTCCCTCACGAGGCAGATGCACTGTTTGAACATGAACAATTTTATGCCATTTTACCAAGACCACATCTTCACCCTCATTTTCAAAAAGTTCATTTGACCCATTACACATCAAACGAAGCACCGCTCATTACAAAAGAGAAGCTGTTTCACATCATTGAACAATTACATCATACCCACCATAAAAAATAAAAAAATCGTCACACGGAAGCAGCTGACTTCCATGTGACGATTTTTAAAATCAATTATTGAAAGATGTGTTTCAAATGACCATAGCCTTCTTTTTCAAGATCATCCTTCGGGATAAACTTTAAAGCGGCAGAATTAATACAATATCGAAGGCCGTTTGGCCCTGGGCCGTCAGGGAATACATGACCAAGGTGAGAGTCGGCCGTCTTGCTGCGAACTTCAGTCCGCACCATGCCATGGCTCGTATCTACTTTCTCTTCTACCTCTTGATCTTCAATCGGCTTTGTAAAACTTGGCCAGCCGCAATGGGCATCAAATTTATCTAAAGAAGAAAACAATGGCTTGCCTGAAATGATATCTACATAAATGCCCTCTTCCTTATGATCCCAAAATTCATTTTGAAATGGCGGCTCAGTGCCATTATTTTGCGTCACTTCGTACTGCATTCGGTTTAATTCTTTGATGCGCTGCTCTTTTTCGTTAGCCATTATTTATCACTCCAATGAGATTGAATAAAACCTGCTCTGCCCGAACCGACATGGTATCGTTCGTAGTGCATTTTGTTCTTTTTATAATAATGCTGATGATATTCCTCAGCAGGATAAAAAGGACCAGCCTCTAAAATTTCTGTCACGATTGGCTTTTGGAAAATTCCGCTTTGGCTCAGCTGCTCTTTTGATGTTTCTGCAAGTTGCCTTTGTTTTTCATTGTGGACATAAATCCCTGTACGGTAGGACTCTCCTCTATCACCAAATTGTCCTCCATCATCTGTTGGGTCTATTTGCTGCCAATATAGTTCTAATAGCTTCTCATACGGAAAAACATCTGGATCAAAGGTAATTTGAACGGCTTCTCTATGGCCTGTCGTATTTGTACATACTTCTTCATAGGTTGGATTCACTGTATGTCCGCCAGTATACCCTGATTCAACTTTGATAATGCCTGGCTGTTCATCAAAAGGTTTAACCATACACCAGAAACAGCCTCCAGCAAATGTGGCTAATTCTTGTTTTTCAGACATATTAGTGCCCCCTTCATTTAAAAAATGGTATCATCATATTATAACATGATAAAAAATAATGAAAATGATACGACTTGTATACCTAAAAACAAATGAAAGCATTCTGTCGTATCTTAAAATATAATGGGGGTTTAATGATTGGAACAAAGAAAACAAATGATGTATGAAATGGATACTTTACTGAGAACCGTATTTAAGCAAATACGTTATGAAATTAACAGCTTGCTTGAAAACGAATTATCTCGGAATGAATTTCTCATTTTAAATCTGCTGCGTGAACAAGGCGCAAAAAAAGTAACGGAATTCGCCTCAATTCTCGGTGTATCAGCAAGCCATATTACAGCTGTAACCGACACGCTTGTAGAAAAAGGCTGGATCACTCGTATCCGTTCAAAAGAGGATCGACGCATCATCAAAATCCACTTAACCGATAAGGGTAAGGAAATTACTGAGCATTTTGAGAAAAAGAAAACAGAATACTTCATGGAACGATTTGAATCATTTGATGATGAAGAACTGAAAACGATGATCAAATTATTTAAAAAGCTGGATAAAAGTCAAAAGGATTAAGCATAGAATTTAGCGTGGAGGACATGCTACGGATAAAAAGGTGGAATGAACCATGACAAGTCCATATCTTTGTCCGAACTGCAAAACCAACAGAACGCGTTTTAACCTCATCGAGCAGCATTCAGAACCTGTGAAACTTGATCCAGCAACTGGAGCTATTGTCGAAACATATGAAGGAGATCAGCTTTCTCCTTTTCACATGAACTATCAAGGACCGAAAATCAAAGTCCAGTGCGGCGTTTGCGGATTAATTGAGGATGAAAAAACGTTCATTAAGTTGGCTGAATATCATCAATATTCATCTCCTTCTTAATACGAGAGCCTGACACTTTTTGTCAGGCTTTTTTCTATGTTTCTTTTGCCTATACAGATCGTCCCTTTCTTGCATACGCTACAAAAAACACATTGCAGAGAAAGAAGGGATAAAGACGTGCAGCAGCTCTACGAGATGAATCAATTTCTATATCGTCCATTAGCTACCTTTCCCCCATACCATCCGAGAAACACCATTTCCAAAGCTGTTATTCGATTATTTCACGCTGCACCGGATTTAAGTGAGCTTGCTGTATTTGTAAATCAGCAGCCAATCCAAAAAAAGCTGCCATACGGTCAGCTGTCTGCTTATATGGAATGGGATGAGGGTGTTTATGAGATAGAAGTATTTAAGCTGGCTACAAAAGAAAGAATTCTTTCTTCTCGTATGATGATTAATGGAAACGAGACTTACACGCTATGTATCACAGGAGCTCGTACCGGCTTTGCGCTGCTCACAGAAAAGCAAGACTCGCTGATTAAGCAAGATGAGCTATCAGCACTCACGTTTATCCAGCTGTCACCAGACCTCCCTTTCATTGATATATATGAACGGAATCAAGGCATCTTATCAAAGGAGCTCGGATATGTAAACGGCACCCAAACCCACCACTTCTCTCCGAATAAGTATCACTTTGAATTAAAAGCTGCCGGTACTCAAAGTGTACTGCTAGATATTCCGAAAGTTCACCTGCAAACAAAGCGGGCCTATCTTATTTTACTTCATGGATTTGCAAACGGAGAGCCAGAGCTAATGGCAAAAGTCGTCTTGTCTCACCAAATGTAAAAAGAGCCTTTCCAAATGGAAAAGGCTCTCAGCGTGTAGACAAAGCCTCGCATTCGGTGTCAGTCCTGCGTGCCGGTGCTCACGAATGTCACATTCACTCTGCGCCAGTACTCGTCCTTCCTAGAATGCAAAGGTTTTCTATTCCGCTGAAAAGAAGACAAATAGCCTTTCCAAATGGAAAAGGCTATTTACGAGACATCTTCAGCTTTTTCTTGTTTTTGAAAATCAAAAGCAAGAATCATGGTACCTAAAAATAATGCACAATAGGCGATATTTAAGTAAAACTGGTCGATATTTTCTGCTTTTAAATGAGAGGCAGCTGTCATGCCAAAGTATGCAGCAAATAAGAGCGACAGTAAACTAAAATATTGATAGACTCGCTTCATAGTTTCACTCCTGACTTACACGTTCTATTGCTTTGGATGATAATATGAGAATTCAATTTCATCATTCTCAAGATCAATTTTGTTCGCTTTGACATACATATCATTCGTCAGCGGCATTTCTGAAAGGCGCACTTCCACTGTTTTTTGGTCTGGTTTCACATGAACGAAATCAGGCAGTTCATAGAATTGACCCATGTAGCTTAAAACAAAACTGATTGGGATGCTTAATTGTCCAATTGAAAAGTCATCTACTTTCAGCAGAACATCCCCATTATCTTCAACAGATGGTGTAAATGATACATTTGCATTAATCGTTGAAGAAAAAGCTTTGATTGCACCTGTTACTTTCACATCTTGGTCAATCGCAACATGAAAATCGGGCATATCGCTTGATCCTTGGTTTTTTAAATAATCATTGACAAAGCTGGTAAGCGACTCTTTTGAACTAGAAATGTTAAAAGCATACTCGCTGTTCACTTCTTTTTTCGAAGCGGATTGATCGCTCGGCAGCAGCATAAAAATACCGCATACAAGAACAATCAATAGATTAATTGACAGTAAAATAAAAAATAAACTCTTCCATTTTTTCATCTTTTCACCCTATTCCTTCGGCAGTCCTTCTTTTTTCACTTCTGAGAATAAACGATTTGCCATAAGAGAGTACCCCTTTTGGTTTGGGTGGAAATCATCATCTGCCAGTAATTTTTCATCTTTATCATCTTCAAATAAATCTGCTACATCGATCATATCAGCATTGCCGTCTTTTTTTAGTT
This sequence comes from Bacillus sp. iso_77, assembly GCF_056173625.1. NCBI lineage: Bacteria > Bacillati > Bacillota > Bacilli > Caryophanales > Bacillaceae > Bacillus > Bacillus sp. iso_77. Next base: position 1,963,549 of record NZ_CM149683.1, read on the forward strand.
CTTTTTCGGCAGCAGCATTCCAGTCTTTGACGACCTCATCAATATCTCTCAGCTCAGACAAGCTGAACTTAAAAGGATTGTACATACTGACATACATGATCTTTGCATGGTCATTATGCTCTCTTAATTGAGCAAGAATGGTCTTAAAACGCTCTTCAAAAGGACCTTGCTCTTTTTGAAAAGGAGCAAATGTCAAGTTGAGCACATTTTGACGGACGACATGCATTAAGTCATTTCCGCCGATCGTAAAGAAAATATAATCAGCGTCTTTCAGTCCATCCTGCACTTTTTTTTCTTTTAATCTTTTTAATAAATCTACCGTTCTACTGCCTTTAATGGCATAGTTTTTTAATGTAACAGACTGTACACCGTCCACCGCTTCTATCTTGTCACGAGTGATGCCGGCATACCCTTTTTTATTTTGATCTCCGATTCCTTCTGTTAAGGAATCTCCAACCGCTGCGATCGTAATATGTTCTTTTACGTTTTGTGTGTCTTCTAGTTTATCCTTTATGCCAGCCTCTTGTGCGGAACATGCAGAAAGAACAAAAGCTAGAGACATCACAATCAAAATCAAACGAGCCTTCAAACGATGATGTCCCTCCTTTTTCTGATTAAAAAAGTGTATCATGTTTTCGCTCATTTGAACATCCTTATGCTAGCTTCGATTCAGTGTTTTGATGTCCTTGATGATTTCATCATATGGCGTATTTTGAACACCATCATAGTTTTTCATCACTTTTCCTTCTTGATCAACGAGGAAAAACAGAGATTGGTGTATCACTTGGTCTTCGTCTTCAGGTTTTTTCACAATCGTCTTAAAGCTTTTCATTGCAAATTTTTCAATCGCTGACTGCGAGTAACCAGTGAGAAAATCCCAATTTTTAAAGGATAATGGATATGCTTTTGCAAATTCCTTTAGCTTTTTCGGTGAATCCACCTCTGGATCGACGCTAAATGAAATGATGTGCGCATCCAATTTTTCTTCTTTTAACCGTTTTTGTAGCTCTGTCATATGTGCGGTCATCGGCGGGCAAATCGTTTCACAGCTTGTGAAAATAAAATCTGCCACCCAGACTTTCCCCTTTAAATCGTCGAGAGACACCTTTTGACCATCCTGGTTTTGATACTCAAACGGCTGGATTTGATAATTTAATGCATCCTTGATTTGTCCATTTGAACATGAGACTAAAAGAAGCACGCTTATAATCGTAAGCGCACCAAATAAGGCTCCCCTTTTTGTATACATGACAATTACATCCCCTTTTCAATCAATCGGTATAAAAAGTAAAGCCTATAGCGCCCTTACCAGTATGACAGGAAATAATCGGTGTTGTATAAGCGATGTCAACTAGTGCATCAGGTGTGTGATCAAGCAGTGCTGCTTTAAGCTTTTCTGCAAGTTCTAATGCGTCTGCATGTGCAATCCCAATTGCCTGAACGGTTTTCCCTTTCACCGCCTGTACATACTGTTTTGTCAAATAGCGGACAAGAGCGGAGTAACTTCTCACATTCGCTTCTGGTGTGTATATGCCGTCTGTTAAGCTGGCAATTGGTTTAATATGAAGAAGTGAACCGATCAGCGCCTTTCCTCTTCCAATTCGTCCACCTTTCACGAGATTTTCTAATGTATCGATTGTGACAAATAGCTTTGTTTTAAGACGAATTTTGTCCATTTCTTTGAGGATGTCATCACGGCTTGCCCCTTTTTTTGCAAGCTCTGCTGCTTTGGTGACTTGAAACCCTAAACCATAGGAAATAAAATTCGAATCGATGACAGTGATATTTCCGTCTACCATTTTAGAAGCGCTTTCAGCAGTTTGAACCGTACCACTCATCCCACCAGTTAAATGGATACTAATGACTTCGCTTCCATCTGCCGTCAGTTTTTCATATAATTCGACGAATTGACCGATCGCAGGTTGAGACGTTTTCGGCAGTTCATCAGCGGCCTCCATTTTTTCAATAAATTCATCTGGTTGTATGTTCACTCGGTCAATATAATCAACCCCAGAAATGGAGATATTGAGCGGAATGACATGAATGGAAAGATCATTGATTTTTTCTTGCGGAAGGTCCACAGTTGAATCTGTTACAATTTTAATTTGTTTCACTATCGTCTCATCCTTGCTGTCTTAGTCTTTACATATGATATTACCTTATTTCGTGCACACTTGAAAACAACTGTCAGAACGTTTTTGAAATTGTCACATTTTCTTCTTTTCATGTAAAAAATCCTTGCCAAGATGAGTAGCCCCCATTTGAAAATGGCCGCTCACTCTCTTTGGCAAAGATTCCAATTTACGCATTGTGTTTTAGTGTAGGCTCTTGGTAGATCTGTTCATATGTGCTCCACTTGACGTTACGTTTCACATCCTCCCTGAAAGAGTACACATGCCTCTTTCCCTTAGATACATAGACTTTTTTCAAGAAAGCTTCAAGTCTAAAGGTGAGCATGAAACCATAGGATTCATCTCCCTTTAAAACAGGGACTTCTGTTACCTTGATCTGAGCTCCATCCATCCGTCTAAAACATATTGTTTTGAGCAGCACAAACGATCAATCCTCTTTTCCAATTATCTGTTAAGCCTAAATAAATAGGTGGAATAAATCTTGATCTTTATTCACTTCAACATAGTGGAAGCCTTTTTTATTCATTCGGTCAATCAGCGCTGCATAGTCATCTCTTTCTTTCAATTCGATCCCAACAAGCGCAGGTCCTTTGCTTCGGTTATTCTTTTTCGTATATTCAAAGCGTGAGATATCATCATTTGGCCCTAACACTTCATCTAAAAATTCCCTGAGAGCACCTGCTCTTTGCGGAAAATTAACGATGAAATAATGCTGGAGTCCTTCATAAATCATGGAGCGTTCTTTGATTTCTTGCATTCGGCCAATGTCATTATTGCCTCCGCTGACAATACAAACGACATTTTTCCCTTTAATCTCCTCACGATGTGCATCTAAAGCCGCGATCGGTAACGCACCCGCTGGCTCAGCTACAATTGCACATTGATTATACAGCTCTAAAATGGTTGTACATACTTTTCCTTCTGGTACAAGACTAATCTTATCGACAACAGACTGAAGCGACGTAAACGTCTTTTCGCCAATCCGCTGAACCGCTGCTCCATCTACAAACTTATCTATTGAATCAAGTGTGACAACCTCCCCTTTCTCGTGGGAAGCATGAAGTGAGGCGGCACCAAGCGGCTCGACTGCAATAATTTCTGTTTCTGGTGCGATATTTTTCATATACGTGCCAACGCCAGATAACAAACCTCCGCCCCCAACACTTGCAAATAAAAAGTGAGGCTCCACTTCGATATCATTTAATATTTCTACAGCAGTTGTTCCTTGTCCTGCCATGACATCTAAATCATCAAATGGATGGATAAATTCCCGCTTTTCCTTATCTCCGCATTTGACTGCTTCATGATACGAATCATCAAAGGTATCTCCGGTTAAGATAATGTCAACATATTCTTTTCCGAAAAGCTCCACTTGAGATACTTTTTGCCTTGGTGTGGTAGCAGGCATAAAGATTTTCCCGTGGATACCTAAATATTTGCAAGAATAGGCAACGCCTTGTGCGTGATTTCCTGCACTGGCACAAACAATGCCGTTTTCTAGTTTTTCTTTTGGCAACTGGCTCATTTTATTAAAAGCGCCTCTTAATTTAAAAGAACGAACAACTTGCAGGTCCTCTCTTTTTAAGTAGACATTACATTCATATCGTTCAGAAAGTCGCTCATTTTTTTGAAGTGGTGTATGAATCACTACATCCTTCAAATTTTGATGGGCTTTTAAGATGTCTTTCACTTGAATTAGCGTGTTTTCTTTGAGCAACGGTTTCATGTACAAGATCCTTTCTCTTTAACCTTATTTAATTTGTCATTATAACATGAATATTCAAAAAATAAACCAATAGATCATGGATCGGAGATAAATTTCATGAACTTTTTCGTTTTTCTATACATTTGTTCTAATTGGGTGTTATAATAAAACCAATTAGAACCAAAAGAAAGGAATCGCTCGATGACCACACATCCGTTTGCTAATATATATGGAGAACACCAAGATATAAAACACGCCATTCATTTGGCAAAACAATTCACGAAAAACGATCAGCCTGTGTTGATCACAGGTGAAATTGGAACAGGCAAATCACGCTTTGCACAAGAAATGGCCCATTCATTTGCTGCGCAGGCTTCGATGAAATATATCTATTGCCCCATTGTAGATGAAGTGACTTTGCAGGAAACATTTACTCATGCGGCAAATCATGTGCTTTATTTAGACGAAGTCAGCGCATTTAGTATTCCTATGCAGCATCAGGTCATTCGTTTTCTCGAAGATTCTCCTGCAACAAAAATCATTGCTTCTTCGTCTTTATCATTAGAGGCGATGAGCGTTTCGTCCAGTTTTTTACCTGAGCTGTTTTATCGGCTCAATGTGCTTCATATCCCTCTCCCGCCTTTAGAAGATCGAAAAACAGATATTCCTATTTTAACCGCTGCTTTCTTTCAAGAACTGAACATGACGCCTGACATCGACTCAAGTGTGTGGAAAGTCTTACAGCAATATTCGTTTGAAGGGAATGTCCAGGAGCTCAAAAATATCGTTCATTATGCAGCCGCGATTCTCGAAGGGCAAACAGTTTTCTTGCATCACTTGCCACCTTTTGTATTATTACCTCAACAAACAGCTGGTAAAGGAAAAAAAGAAGAACACCAGCTCACGCTTATGGAGAAACAAGAATTTGTTTTCTTACTCGAAGCCATTAAGTCTCTAAATGAAAAAGGAGAAGCAGCCAGCAGACGTATCTTGTCTGAGTTAAGCAAACAAGGCGACATCCCGCTGACCCCTCAGCAAGTCAGGAGTCGATTAGATGATCTTGAGAAAAAAGCCTATGTGACGAAAGGGAAAGGCAGAGCTGGAACGAAGATTACACTTGAAGGTCTCTCATTTCTGAAGTCGCTTGATGGTTATATACCGGTTCAATAAAGGAGGACATCCATTGTTTACTGTAAAAGAAGAAATTGCCAACGCAATTACACATGGCATTGGCGTCATTTTATCCATTCCCGCCATTGTTTTTCTCGTTTTATTCGCTGTTCAATACGGCACTGTCACTGACATTATTAGCTTTTCGATATTTGGCGCGTCGATGCTGCTGCTTTATTTAAGCTCTACTTTGCTTCATAGCATTCGGCACAAAAAAACAAAAGATGTATTTGAAATCCTTGACCACTCTGCGATTTATGTATTGATTGCTGGTACATATACGCCATTTTTGCTTGGCCCATTAAAAGGCGCACTTGGCTATACTCTTCTTGCAATCGTATGGGCGCTTGCTGCAGGCGGTATCGTTTTTAAAATCTTTTTCGTCAAACGGTTTATCATTGTATCCACCCTTGTTTATTTATTAATGGGCTGGATGATTATCATCGCAATTAAACCTCTGTACATTCAATTAACAGGAGCTGGATTCAGCCTCTTACTATTAGGCGGTATTTTGTATTCAGTCGGAACGATCTTTTATATTTGGCGGAAAATTCCCTATCATCATGCGATTTGGCACAGCTTTGTTCTCGGCGGAAGTGCATCCATGTTCTTCTGCATTCTATTTTATTGTGTCAACATCCCAGCATGATCAAAAAACCAGCATCCGAATGTGGATGCTGGTTTTTTCTATGCGCGCTTTTGTGCGTAATCACTCATCTTGACCGGTGCTTTGATATGGATATCGACATTAACTGGACGAAGTCTTTTGACGATCTTCCCTGTTAAAAGACGGTCTGTGCCGCTTGTTTCAACCGGAACAAGTGAGCAGTTACATTCTTCAGCAAGCGTTTCTGCCATGACACGATACTGTTCAGAAAGCAACAGACTCTGGCCAGATAGAACTCTTTCTCTTGCTTCTTCTAATAACGCCTCATCAGATTGATTCTGCTTGATCACCGCCATCTTCTTCAACCATTGTTTTAAGATGGGATAGCGAAACAGATGCGGTTTTGCCATAAAAGCAAATGGCTTCTCTAAGTGACCAATCAGCAATGTCGTCGTCACTGGATGATGTGCTTCTGTGACATAAATAACAGGACCATCTGGCAGCTTTTTTTGCTGATGAATGGTCATGACCGACCCTGATTGATCAATACACCCTCTGGCAAACCTTTTTGCATGCTCATGGATGAGATGCATTCGTTTCGTATAGGAAATGCGTGGATCCGTTAATTCATGATCATACAAATGCCTTATACTTTTAAAAAAGGATACAACAACATAAATCGTTAAAAACCAATAACGAAACAACCGTACTCCTCCTACTCACTTATCCTTCTTTTCTGTCATAGACGACAAATTCATAATTGTAGGGGTTCTTTTCGTCACGATGGCCTTTTTCACGTGATACAACCGTCCAATTCTCTTCATCGTAATAAGGGAAGAAACGGTCGCCTTCAAATGAATGATGAATGTGCGTGATATATAGACGATCTGCGTATGGCATCATTTCCTCATACAGCTTAGACCCGCCAATGATCAATAATTCTTCCTCGGTCTTCGCAATGGTTAAAATATCATCGATTGAATGGACCACCTCGCATCCTTCAGCTTGAAAAGAAGAACTTGTGGTCAACACGATATTCCGGCGGTTAGGCAGTGCTCGTCCAATTGATTCAAACGTTTTTCTGCCCATGACAATGGTATGGCCACTTGTGACTTTTTTAAAATACGCTAAATCAGCGGGTAAATGCCAAGGCATTTGATTATCTTTGCCAATGACTCTGTCTTTTCCTGTCGCCACTATCATGGAAATCATACACTGACTTCTCCTTTAATATGCGGATGTGGATCATAGTTCTCGAGCACAAAATCATCAAACGTAAAATCAAAAATACTTTTGACATCTCTAGTGATGCGAAGCTGCGGAAGTGTGCGCTCCTCACGCTCTAACTGCATTTTGACCTGCGGAAGATGATTTTGATAAATATGAGCATCTCCTAGCGTATGAATAAACTCTCCTGGCTCAAGGTTTGTCACTTTGGCAATCATCATCGTTAGAAGTGCATACGAAGCAATATTGAAAGGCACACCTAAAAAGATATCTGCCGAACGTTGATAGAGCTGGCACGATAATTTACCGTTTGATACATAAAATTGAAACAAGCAATGACAAGGAGGCAGCGCCATCTGATCAATTTCTCCTGGATTCCACGCACTGACAATCAATCTTCTCGAATTAGGATGATTCTCAATATCATGGATCAGCTTGCTGATTCGATCTACTGTCTCTCCGTCTCCACTCGCCCATGATCTCCACTGCGCACCATACACACGCCCTAGCTCTCCATTTTCATCTGCCCATTCATTCCAAATACGGACACCATTTTCTTGAAGATATTTGACATTTGTATCACCTTTTAAAAACCACAGTAACTCATGAATGATTGATTTCAGGTGTAATTTCTTTGTTGTTAATAAAGGAAACCCTTCCTGTAAATCAAATCTCATTTGGTAACCGAACGTGCTGATAGTGCCTGTTCCTGTTCTGTCACCTTTTTCATCCCCGTGCTGTAATACATGACGGCATAACTCTTTGTATTGTTTCATTTTTTTCATCCTTTATTTATGTTCTTGTTGTAGTTTACCTTATTTCTGCTTTTGTTGAAACCAAAAAAACATGTCTGCAAGATGAGCAGACATGTTTTTCTTTTTATGCTTGATTCACTCGATCCTGCTCTTCGTCCTTAATATCTTGGTGAGAGTGAGCTATGCGACTTGCTGCTGCAGCGGCAAGCGCAGCGACAAGGTCATCAAGGAAGGTGTGTACTTCACCAGGACGACCTTCATCTAATTCTCTAATAATACCAAATTTCTCTTTGTCTAGATAACCGAAGTTGGTCAAACCGATTGATCCATATACATTGACAATGGAAAGCGGAATAATCTCATCAATTCCATATAGCGGTTCATCTGTTTCAACTAAATGCTGCAAAGGTTCTGGCAAAAGCTTTTTTTCTGCCAGCTGATCTAGAGCAAGTCCTGTCAAAACTGCGTGGACAATTTCCCTTTTATTCAGCACTTTTTCAACATTTTCAACGCAGACACTAAGTGGAAGATTTGGGTTGTATTTCTCTTGGAGTTTCAGCACAATGTGTGCAATATCTTCTATTTTCACTCCACGCTCGTTTAACATCTGTTTTGTAATGCGAACCATTTCGTTCATTGTATACTTTTTCAATTGGCATGACATCTCCTTCTAGTGGCTCATCCAGCTCGGCGGGGTGTTTTTATCCCAGTAAATATTACCGAGTTCATGATGCGTCTGGAATCCATCTTCTGCTGTATGGTAGTGAAAGTTAAACCAATATCCGCTGTGAGGCGGCTGATCTCTCCTGACATGAAAACGAAGCAAATCTTCTCCAGTCTTTCTATTATAAATGTGGAAGATTTTTTCCCCATTTCCGCTTGAAGGCTGATCAGTTAAAACAACATCTTGAAATTTTTCGTCATCTTTGAAATTTGTTAAAAAGTCGGTTAACACTTGTTCAATTTTTGGTTGAATCTCTTCTCTATACTCGTCCTCAATGACAGGTGTGATTTTACGACCAAATTTGAGAAAGGATTGGTTTTCTGCACTTGATAGAACCTCTTGCTTATATTGCTCAAAGGGGTCTACCCGCTCTTTGTTGTCTTCTTGCGATAATTCCCAGCTGCGCGTATCATCTGGTGTATCATAAACTGCTGTATAAGGTGATTTATCAGATGAAGAAAGTTCAGATGGCTTGTCTGTCATCAAAGCTGATGGAGGAGAGATTAAACCAAAAGTCGCAATCGTAAAGAGTGCAACGAGCGTTTTTCTCATCCACATTTTCATGATATCTAATTCCTTCCATAAGTTATCATACTGCTATTCTAGCATATAATGAATTTTCAGTCATTCAATTTGGTCATTGAGTTGAGACTTTCTTTTTCATGATAAAACGTTTACAATGACAGTAACGACGACTAAAATTTGGGAGGAATGGATATGCTTGAAGGGTTTTTCATCACAGCTTCCTTGCTGACGTTATTTTATTTTGTCTATATGGAGATCACCGATTAAAAGCCCTGAAATAGGGCTTTTTTAATTGTTAAGAGTGATTAAAGTTTTGTTGATTTGTCTTCTTCTATTGAGATATATCCGTAATGGAATTGGGCGGTTTTACGTTTCATCACCTGAAATTGATAGGAATCAGTGGTAAATCGTGTGCTTTTCCAATGATCTTTTAAAACCACTCTTTTTCTAGCCACTCTCATTGCTTCTTTCACAGCGGTTTCATGGTCAAAATGATGCTCAGCTGCATGACGAAGCGGCATCATACTAGCAGACTCTTGTATGGTTTCTTCAAACATCGGGTCAAAATAGACGATATCATAGGATCGATCAGGGAGCTTCTTTAACTGCTCAATACTATCCCCGCTGATGACAGATATCCGTTTCATCGCTTCGTCTGCCTCTTTCACACCCGTTTCCCAAGTGCTGAGTCCTTCTCGAACAAGCAATGCCGTCATCGGATTTTTTTCAATACCGGACACTTTTCCATTGGCTCCTGTAGCGCAGCTTGCGGTAATCGCATCAGATCCTAAGCCAAGCGTACAATCTAAAAAGGAATCGCCCGGCTTTAATTGTGCTGCTTCTATTAATGGATCTTTTTCCCCTCGCAGAACCCGCTTCACCCTAAACATCGCTGAGCTTGGATGGAAAAAGAACTTTTCACCATTTGGCTGATACCATTCAAATCGTTTTTTCCCAACAACCAGTACATCCCCCCGCTTGATCGCAAACTGTTTGACAGATTGTTTGCGCCGCTCGATATACTCACCATGCAAGTCCTTTGCGAGGGCCTTTGCCGTTTCAATTGTTTGTTCATTTGCTCTAAAGCTTGTTGTAATGAGCATGACGTTCCTCCATCATAATCAAGAAAAAATGCCCTGATGGATCACAGGACATTTCAACATTTGTATTAGCAATGTTTTTCAAATGCAGATAAGACGTTCTTCATAATATCTTCCATTTCATGACCTTCAATTTCGTCACGCGGGATAAAGTGAACGAGTTCATTTCCTTTTAAAAGTGCCATAGATGGAGAAGATGGCTCCTCACCTGTGAAGTATTCTCTCATTTTAGCCGTAGCTTCCCGGTCCTGACCAGCAAAGACCGTCACCATTCGATCTGGTGCTTTTTCTGCTTTCATGACAGCTTGAGTAGCAGCAGGGCGTGCTAAACCGGCAGCACATCCGCATACGGAATTGACGACAACAAATGTTGTTCCTTCTGCTTCCTGCATCGTTTTTTCTACTTCTTCTTCAGTCGTCAATTCTTGAAACCCTGCACTTGTCAGTTCTTGGCGCATTGGTACGACGAGCTGACGCATATATTCTTCATATGCCATTGACATAAAAAAGCCCCCTCTATAATCCTTATGTTGTGAATAAAGGATACTATAGAGAGAGCCAATTTTCAAATGTTCAATTTCACATTAAATTTTCATGATTCCGCCTGTATTGGCTGATGTCACAAGTTTTGAGTATCTGGCAAGGTAACCTGTTTTTACTTTTGGCTCAAAGCCTTTCCAGTTTGCTTTTCTTTTTTCCCATTCTTCTTCCGGGACATCTACGCTTAAAATGCGTTTTTCGATATCGACAACGACATGATCACCATTTTCAACAAAGGCAAGCGGGCCACCTTCTGCTGCCTCTGGAGAAACGTGTCCAATAGACAATCCGCGAGAAGCACCGGAGAATCGTCCGTCTGTAATTAAAGCAACCTTTGGACCAAGTCCCATTCCAACAATTTGTGAAGTTGGTGCAAGCATTTCAGGCATACCGGGACCGCCTTTAGGTCCTTCATAACGAATAATGACAACATGTCCTGCTTCTACTTTTCGATTAATGATTCCTTCAAGTGCTTCCTCTTGGGATTCAAATACGATCGCAGGTCCTTCATGACGTGTGATGCCGTCTTGTACACCGCCTGTTTTAATGATTGCTCCATCTGGCGCAAGGTTTCCAAATAAAACGGCTAAACCGCCCTTTTCAGTAAATGGCTTGTCAATTGGATAAATGACGTTATAATCTTTTACCTCATGACCTGCAATATTCTCGCCTAACGTTTTCGCTGTGACGGTCATGGTATCTAAATGAAGAGCCCCCTCTTTTTTGGACAATTCATTTAGTGCAGCGGTCACTCCGCCAGCTTCATGTAAATCTTCAATATATACATCTGAAGCTGGAGCAAGTTTCGATAAATGCGGTACACGTTCTGCGACTTCATTGATGCGTTCAAGTGAATATTCAACGCCTGCTTCATTTGCAATCGCCAATGTATGAAGAACTGTATTGGTTGAACCACCAAGTGCCATATCTAAAGCAAATGCGTTATCAATCGCTTTTTCAGTGACAATATCACGTGGTTTAATGTCTTTTTTGATTAGCTCCATCAATTGTTTTGCTGACTTCTTCGCAAATTCTCTTCGTTCTGGTGAAGTCGCCAAAATGGTTCCATTTCCAGGAAGAGCAATCCCTAGCGCCTCTGCTAAACAGTTCATTGAGTTTGCTGTAAACATACCAGAGCAAGATCCGCATGTTGGACAGCCAAATTGCTCTAATTCGTTTAATTCCTCTTCATTAATTTTCCCTGATTGGTATGCGCCTACGCCTTCAAAGACAGAAGAAAGAGAAATTTTTCTGCCATCACTTGTTCTACCAGCTTCCATCGGTCCACCACTGACAAATACAGTTGGGATATTCACACGCATGGCAGCCATCATCATACCTGGCGTGATTTTATCACAGTTAGGAATACAAACCATGCCATCAAACCAGTGTGCCGACACCACGGTCTCTACTGAATCAGCAATGATTTCACGGCTTGGCAATGAATATCTCATCCCAATATGCCCCATCGCAATACCATCATCTACCCCAATTGTATTGAATTCAAATGGAACACCGCCAGCTTCACGAATGGCTTCTTTCACAATTTTTCCGAATTCCTGAAGATGGACATGCCCTGGGACAATATCAATATAGGAATTACATACGGCAATAAACGGTTTGCCAAAATCCTCATCTTTTACCCCAGCTGCTCTTAGTAAGCTTCGGTGAGGTGCTCTGTCAATTCCTTGTTTAATCATATTACTGCGAAGTTCTGCCATCTGTTTAAAAAGCCTCCTATACTACTAGTCTTGTTGACTGTATGATTTTGAGTTCATTTTATTTTACAAATTTTCTGTTTATTTAGCCACCTATAATAGATAGTGACTGATTTCTCTGCTGAAGCAAGTGCTCAGCAAGGATTGTGTCATAAAATCTGACCTCCAATATTCTATATTGGTACTACTATATAGAGTTTTTTCTCATATTTCAACAATATTCAAAATAATTTTTCTAAAAAAATTTTTCTGCCAATAAAAAAGCCATTTTCAGAAAACAAGCTGCCTTTTATTGGCAGCCTGCTCGTCTTTCTTATGATTCTGATGCATTTTTTCTACTTTCTGTCATTTGCTTCCACACAGAGCCTTTTGCTTCTTCTCCGTGCTCAATTCGTTCGATGGCCATTTTTACTTGAAGACTGACTTCAAATTCAGGGTCCTGCTCCGCTTCTTTTAAAGCTTCTAGTGCTGTTTCGTCACCTTCTTCATAAAGGAACATGGCCGCACGCCAGCGGACAAGCTTACTTGGGTCCTTTAAGGCTTGGATCATCGCTTCAATCGCACTAGGATCACCAAGATCCGAAATACAATCTCCTGCAGTTCTTCTAACTGTCACTGTTTTATCTTCAAGCCCTTTATACAAAATAGGCAAAATGGCTGGATCTTCAATCATGCCAGCATTCACAACAGCTTGTCTGCGAATCGATGTTTTTGGATCCTCCATCGCTTTCATTAAAACAGGTATATCTTTTTTCTCTGGCTGCATTTGCTCTAAATGAGCAAAACGTTTCTTCCAATCTTCATCGCGCAGCATCTCTTCTGTCACATCATATGCTTTTCGGTTCACTTGTTTATCTACAGCCTCTTGACCTTCCTTCACTGCCTCTGTTAAACGGGATAAACGCTCGTCGTCATATGCAGCTTGCAGCTCTTCTGTGACTTCTTGACCGATATCAGCGAATTCTCCAAAACGTACGCCATGTTCTTTCCACACACGTTCAAATACAACATTATCTGAACTGCTTCTTAGCTTTAAAATCGCTGCCTGGAAACGTTCAGGCATTCCAAATCGTTCTTCTCTTTCACCGTCTGTCAGCTTCACCTGCATCGGAATCCCATTAAACATTTGAACAAACACTTTGACTTCTCCAAATGTGTCATCACCTGACTGCGATGCTCCCTGAAGCCCTTCTGTTTCTTGTCCAAAGGCTTCTCTGACTTGCTGTAAAATACCTTGCCAGTCAAATTTCGCATTGCGCTCAACCGCTAAGAAATCAGCTACATGGTAAACACCTTTTACACCTTCAATGGTTAAAATGCGCTTAATCATCTCTGGCGCTTCGTCTTTTTGATCTTTTTTGTAGTTATTGCTTTTACCGCCTGCAAGCGCTTCTGTCAAAATGACTTTCATTGTATTCGGGCTTGGCGTTGGTTCTATGGCAGTTATTTTCATCTATACATCCTCCTTACACACATAAAGACCCTACTCATCTGTAAGGCCGCATTCTTCTTTCCATGTCTTAATAAATAGACACATAAACTCATGTCGCTCATGAGCCAGCTGCTTTCCAGCACGTGTGTTCATCAAGTCTTTTAATTGAAGCAGCTTTTCTTGCATATGCAAAAGTACTGTGCCTTGGTGAGCACCCTCTGTATAGTGAGGCTCCCCTTTTGCACCGGCATATGTAAACACCCTTGCAATCCCAGTTGCACCTATCGCATCCAGTCGATCTGCATCTTGAACAATGGCCCCTTCTAATGTCACTGGCTTATGCTGCATATGCCGGTGACGAAAAGACATCGTTGTAATGATATCCATGATATAGCGAATATCTCGCGTGTCCACTTCCCACAAAAGGAGCTGCTGCTTGAGATCATGCGGTGAAAGCTTCCATTCACTAGACAGCTTGTCATCAATTACATCATGGACAATCGCTGCCATTTCAATGACAAAAAGCGCCCCGCCCTCCTGTTGTGCAATATGGACGGCAAGCTGGCGAACACGATTGATATGAGCTTCATCGTGTCCTGTCGGTTCATTCTTTAGCTGTTTTGAAACAAAGGAGGCAGCTGCCTCCAATTGTTCTTGCTGCTTACTCGAATACATGCTTATTTCTCCAAAAGAGCGATAATGGAGCTTTCTAATTCTTTTGGTGGTGTTTTAGGAGAGAATCGTTCAGTCACTTCTCCGTTTTGGTCAACGATAAATTTTGTAAAATTCCATTTCACCGTTTTTGTACCAAGCACACCTTTCGCATGACTCGTTAAGTATTTGAAAAGCGGATGCGCATTGTCACCATTGACATCTACTTTTGCAAACATCGGGAAGGTCACACCATAGTTTAACGAACAGAATTCTTGAATTGCTTCTTCCCCTTCTGGCTCTTGATTCATAAATTGATTGCACGGAAATCCTAAAATTTCAAGGCCCTTTTCATGATATTGATCGTATAACTCTTGTAATTGTTTAAATTGAGGGGTCAGTCCACATTTGCTCGCTGTGTTCACGATGATCAGTACTTTCCCTTTGTAATCTGCCATTGATTTTTCCTGACCGTTAATGGTCTTGACCTGAATATCATAAATTGACATCTCATAGCCTCCTAGGATTCACTTTTTCCTATCGTAACATGCTTCTTTTAGAAAATCGCTTTTTATGCTTCCTGCTAAAAGAGTCCAGTCACACTGCCGTCTTCTAATAAATCCATCTCAAGTGCTGCAGGTTTTTTAGGGAGACCTGGCATGGTCAGAATGCTTCCCGTTAGTGCAACAATAAAACCTGCTCCTACAGATGGTTTTAACTCTCGAATCGTAACGGTGAAGCCTTTTGGTCTGCCGATTAAAGCCGGATCATCCGATAGTGAATATTGCGTTTTTGCCATACAAACCGGCAAATGGGCCCAGCCATTTTTCTCAATTGCAGCTAGCTGCTTTCTTGCTTTTGATGTAAGGTTGATGCCGTCTGCACCATAAACCACTTTGGCGACTTTTGACAACTTTTCTTCAATGGAATCTTGCTCCTCATATAAATAAGAAAAGCTGTTTTCATTCTTTTCAATGAGTGTCGTGAGCTCTTCGGCAAGTGCTACGCCGCCAGCTCCCCCTTCTTCCCATACATTGACGGCTTTGACTGGATGTCCATTCGTTTCGCACCAGTTTTCTATTGCTTGAATTTCTTCTTTTGTATCGGTAATAAAACGGTTCACTGCAACGATGTATGGTAGACCGAAGGCTTGCACTGTTTCAATATGCTTCTCTAAATTATGTATACCTTCTAATACAGCCTGTGCATTTGCTTCCTTGAGCTCTGTTTTCTGCATTCCGCCATGCATTTTTAGCGCCCTGACAGTTGCTACAATGACAACAGCGCCTGGTTTAAAATCACCGGCTCTTGTTTTGATGTGAAGAAATTTTTCCGCGCCGAGGTCTGCACCAAATCCCGCTTCTGTTACAACGTAATCTGCTAGTTTTGCCGCCATTTTTGTGGCAATTAAACTATTGCATCCATGTGCAATATTGGCAAAAGGACCACCATGAACAAGGGCTGGAGTTCCTTCAATCGTTTGAACAAGGTTTGGTTTCAGCGCATCTTTTAAAAGTAAGGTTAATACGCCTTCATATCCTAGATTTCCAACTGTGACCGGTTCACCTTCTTGATTGTAGGCAACAACAATAGAAGAAAGACGTTTTTTTAGATCGTTTAAGTCGTCTGCTAAACAGAGGATGGCCATCATTTCGGATGCAACCGTAATATCAAATCCATCTTCTCTAGGGTACCCATTTAATTGACCGCCAAGTCCTACGACCACTTGTCTTAGAGCACGATCGTTTAAATCTAACACTCGTTTCCATACAATTCGGCGTGCGTCGATCCCAAGCTCATTTCCGTGATGGATATGATTATCAATAAAAGCAGATAAAGCGTTATGTGCAGATGTAATCGCATGAAAATCCCCTGTGAAATGAAGATTGATTTCTTCCATAGGCAACACCTGTGAATATCCGCCGCCAGCTGCACCGCCTTTAATACCCATTGTGGGACCTAGTGAAGGTTCACGCATGGCAATGATCGCTTTTTTCCCAATTTTCTCGAAGGCTTGACCGAGGCCAACTGTTACGGTGGACTTCCCCTCACCTGCTGGCGTTGGGTTGATCGAAGTCACAAGAATCACATTTCCTTCTTTTTGTTCCTTTAAACGGTCAAAAATAGTCAAAGATATTTTCGCTTTTGTGAAACCATAGCATTCTAATTCTTCGTCATGTATTTGTAATTTTGCTGCGATGTCTTGAATCGGTCTCAGCTTTGCCTTTTGGGCAATGTCAATATCTGATAAATGCTTTGTGATCATGATTAATGGCCTCCTTTTTTGACAGAAACAGCTTTCTTTTTTGCTCTATTTTTCATTGTAACATAATTGAAACATTGAAATATCGCCAGAAAGTTCCTATAATGAAGTGAAATTAGCTTTGGTTCAGGGGGTGGCGAGTTGCCTATTAACATACCAGTTCATCTGCCGGCAAAACAAATACTAGAGAGCGAAAACATTTTCGTCATGGATGAGACAAGGGCATTCAAACAAGATATCCGTCCTTTGAATATCGTGATCTTAAATTTAATGCCAAAAAAAATACAAACTGAAACGCAGCTGCTGAGAATGCTCGGAAATTCTCCTTTGCAAGTGTATTTTACATTTTTGATTCCAAGTACACATACACCGAAGAATACATCGAGAGAGCATCTAGATGAATTTTATACGACCTTTGACTCGATTCGCCATAAAAAATTTGATGGCATGATCATTACAGGTGCACCAATTGAGCATTTAGCTTTCGAAGAAGTTTCCTATTGGAAAGAACTGCAGGACATTTTGGACTGGAGTAAAACGAATGTGACGTCTACTCTCCATATATGCTGGGGGGCACAGGCCGGTCTTTATCATCATTATGGCATTGAAAAAATCAAGCTTCCAGAGAAAAAATTCGGTGTTTTTGAGCATCTTGTCAAAGAGAAAAAAGAAAGATTAGTAAGAGGTTTCGATGAAGTATACTATGTCCCACATTCTAGGCATACAGATATTAATACAGAACAATTAAAAAACACGCCGAATCTAAAAGTATTGAGCACGTCTGAGGAAGCTGGTGTTTGTTTAATTGTTTCAGATGATGATAAACAAGTATTTTTAACTGGACATCCTGAATACGATACAGATACATTGAAGCAGGAATATGAAAGAGATTTGTTGAAACATGATACAGTCAAAAAACCCGTCCACTATTTCATCGAAGATGGAGACACATTAGTTCCAGTGAACCGCTGGAAAGCCCATGCTACTTTGCTGTTTATGAATTGGCTTAATTACTATGTTTATCAAGAAACACCATATGTGTGGGAATAAAATAGACTGTAGTCTGATGATAAATGCTTAAAATGTGTTAAAATACAAATGGCTCTGTCTTCCATTATCAATTTAGTCTGTTTGTTTTTTAAAATTAGTTTAATTCTTTCGTAACGAATGATATGCTCTCGCTGTTTATATGTTATCTTTATGTATATGTAGACCTATGAGATTTATAGTTTCGTACGAAGTTTTGTTGTTGTTGATTACATTTGAGGTGAATATTCTTGAATACCAATAAAAAAATATTAATCTTGACCGCAAATTATGGAAATGGACATATGCAGGTTGCAAAAACACTGTATGATGAATGCAAATCCCAAGGGTTTGAACATGTGATAGTTTCTAATTTGTATCAAGAATCAAATCCCATTGTGTCCGAAGTGACTCAATATTTATATTTAAAGAGCTTCTCCATTGGGAAACAATTTTATCGCTTGTTTTATTACGGTGTAGATAAAATTTACAATAAACGCAAATTTAACATTTATTTAAAGATGGGAAATAAGCGTCTAGATGAATTAATTCAATTACACAATCCGGATATCATCATCATTACATTCCCGATGATTGTTGTACCTGAATACCGAAACAAAACAGGTAAAGTCATTCCAACATTTAATGTGATGACAGACTTTTGTCTTCATAAAATTTGGGTACATGAAAACATTGACCGATACTATGTTGCAACCGATTATGTGAAACAAAAGCTAGTAGAAATCGGCACACATCCAAGCGATGTCAAGGTAACAGGCATTCCGATTAGACCACAATTTGAAGTAGACGTGCCTAAATCGATCATCTATAAAAAATATGGATTATCATCAGACAAAAAAGTCCTTCTCATTATGGCGGGTGCCCATGGTGTACTAAAAAATGTGAAGGAACTGTGTGAAGCACTACTTCTTGACAGTGAAGTACAAATTGTTGTTGTGTGCGGTAAGAATGCAGCGCTGAAGCAATCGCTTAGCGAACTTGAACAAGCACACCCAAATCAATTGAAGGCGCTTGGATATGTGGAACAAATTGATGAATTGTTCAGAGTAACGGACTGTATGATTACAAAACCGGGCGGAATTACATTAACAGAAGCAACAGCAATTGGTGTCCCAGTTATTCTTTACAAACCTGTTCCAGGACAAGAAAAAGAAAATGCTCTTTTCTTTGAAGATTACGGTGCTGCCATTGTCATCAACAGACATGAAGACATTTTAGAATCTGTCACCAACTTGCTGCAAGACGAAGAAAAATTAGAATCCATGAAACAAAACATCAAAAAATTACACTTAAAACAGTCTTCTCAAACCATTTTAGAAGATATCGTCGAACAATCAGATCTGATCATGAGCAACAAATCGTATGCTCAAGCATTATCATAAAAAGGTGTCCGTCATTGACGGACACCTTTCTTCTTTTAACCTTGATTCCCATTCGTTGTATACACTTCTTCAAACGGCTGCACGACAACAAAGCCGCTTCCGCTAAACTTCATTTGAATGGACTCTCCGCTTCCCCTGCCAATAAACGTTTTGAACGATACATCTGTCACAAATTCAGTCTGCAAATCTCCTGACCATGCGACCGTCGCATTCGGATCTGTATAAACGGAATCACCTGGCTGAACAATCAGCGTCAGCGGTTCGTAATGACTTGTGATTGCCACAAGACCTGGTCCTTCAAGTTTGACATTAAATAATCCGCCTGCAAGCATGCCAGACACCTTTTTCATTAATTTAATATCCCACCGAACAGACGGTTCAAATGCGAGCAAGTCGTTTCCATTAACGAAAATAGACTCCCCTTGAGCCAATCGAAGAATCGAAATTTTTTTCCCTTGGTCTGCTACATATAATTTCCCATCACCTGTGGCCTTCATCAAAGAAGTTCCTTCTCCTGATAACATTTTTTTGAACATCTTTGACACACCGTGTTCAAACACACCTTCACGTTCAAACTTTATTTTCCCGCGATATGAAACCATGGAGCCTGTTTTTGCCCAAATGGTATCCGTTAAATTAATTTCTAACAATCTTGGTGTTTCAAGTTCAAAAACCCCTTCCCCTTTGTCTTCTTGCTGCGTATTCTGAACAAACTCCTCAATTGTGTAACGATTCATGACGCACCTCTTTCTGTATTTTTACTATATACGGACAAGTTATACGTTAGGTTTCATGAGATTAGGACGTTTTATAGATAAATGTCATTCACTAAAAAAACAAAAAAATCAAACATTCTGCTCAAAATTTGGCTTGCCTGCTTGACGCTTTACTTTTGATGGTGTATAGTGGAACCATCATTTAACAACTTCTTAAGTCGTTAGGTGATGAAAAATTTTTTTTAGTATGCCGAAAGGTGTGCTACAGTACTAGGAGGAAAAAGCAATATGCAAAACGGTAAAGTAAAATGGTTCAATAATGAAAAAGGTTTCGGCTTCATTGAAGTTGAAGGCGGAGACGACGTATTCGTTCACTTCACAGCTATCGAAGGTGACGGTTACAAATCTCTAGAAGAAGGACAAGAAGTTTCTTTTGAAATCGTTGAAGGTAATCGTGGACCTCAAGCTGCAAACGTAACAAAAATCTAATCAACTCAATCAATGATGAAACGACAAAATAAAGAGAGGCGTATGCCTCTCTTATTTGATTTTCAGCTGAATTTCAATCGCTAAAATATTTTGCTTTAATCTTTGTTCAATTTCAGAGATATCTTTTTCGAGAAAAGGTCTTCCCTTCTTTGCTACATCTACCAGTTGCTCTAGATCACTGTACACCTCTTGAAATGTCCGATGTAATACCGTTTCAAAATCCTTATTATCCATGCCGGCCTTCCCCTTTTCCTCTATTATCCGTCACTTAGTCAAAAAGTAACTCAACCAAAACTTTCTATAGTTATATCGGCTCATTTTTCAGAATATGTTCTTTTTTTACACATTCTATTCGTTTTTTTTTCGTGAACGCGTGATACATCTAGGGGAAAACCGGAGTGTACGCTTATTTTTTGAGTAATTCATTCCCGTATTGTTTGATCTTCTCTCCTACCGTGCATTGCTGTATACAAAAGGAGTGGGCGTATTTTTTGCCAAATTCTTTACGAAAGTGCTTTTTAATCAAGCAATCTGAACAATACGTGTCTTGAAGATCTGTTAATTCTTTTACTGCTGTTTTTTTATCCACTTTATTCAGCTCCGTCTGCTTCTAATTTCAACTTACTTTCGATAGGGACGTCTGCAAGTATCTGTCTGGCAAGCTGATCTGCTTCTGCATTTTGTTTACGATCGATGACTTCATATGTTGGCGTGAGCTTCAGCTCTTTGATCGCAGCCTCAATTCGGTCGAGCCATTTGTTATGTATATCATCATAACAAGGCCATTCCCCTTTGAGCTGATTCATCACAACAAGAGAATCTCCTCTAATCGTAACAGAGTTTCTGCTGGCTCCCAGTTCTTTTAAAGCTTTTACCGCTTCAAATAAAGCCGCATACTCTGCCTCATTGTTCGTGGTGCTCTGAAAAGGCTGATTCTTCCTTAATCGGTATGCATCCTGTCCGAGCTGATAATACACGACAATTCCAAGCCCAGCATCACCTGTTTCTTTGCGAAAACTCGCATCAAAATAGACCTGAAGCTGATCGGGTTCAAGCCTAAGTTCTTCGTTTAGCTTTTCAAGTTCTTTCATCGACCACATCGCACCCTTTTCATCTTCAAATGATAGAAGTGACTGCGGTTCTTTTTTGTCTATATGTTTTGCTAAAAGCAAGGCCTCTTTGAGCTCCATCCAATCTTCTTGGAAAAAAGCAATGGACCCAATCGATTTCACTTTCATTGTATAGTGCGCTCTTAGTTTCATTGATCACATCGCCTTCCCGTGCTTTTAAGGTAAACGTTCGTTATGCTATAATCAAAAAGTTACATTTTACATTTAGAAAGGAAGTTCATGTCACTTGTTTAATGAAGGTATTTGGATCTTATTTGCGATCATTAATTTTATCATTGTTCTTCTATTTTATAAAGGATTTGGCAAGATGGGGCTTTTCGTCTGGATTGGTTTTGCAACAGTTGCTGCCAATTTACAAGTGGTCAAAACCGTTGAATTATTTGGCTTAACAGCAACACTTGGCAACATTTTATATGGCAGTGTGTTCTTTGCAACGGACGTCCTAAATGAAAAATATGGACAAACCGAAGCGAAAAAAGCTGTCTGGATTGGCTTTGCCACCCTTTTAACATTAACTGTTGTCATGCAGGAGGCTTTGCTTTTCCATCCCGCTCCATCTGACATTTCCCAATCATCATTAGAAACGATATTTGGCTTTATGCCAAGGGTCGCTCTTGGTAGTCTTGCTGCTTATATCATCAGTCAAATGTTAGATGTTTATGTATATTCGTTTATTCGCCGGATATTTCCTTCAGATGGTGCGCTCTGGCTGCGAAATGCGGGGAGTACAATGATTAGCCAGCTACTTGATACACTCGTTTTCACAACCATTGCCTTTCTTGGGACCTACCCATTCCATATATGGATCGAAATTTTCATTACGACTTATGTGATTAAATTTATCGTCGCTGCCATTGGCACACCTTATGCCTATGCGGCGAAAAAAATGGTTCCGATTGATGAAAGGGGGAAATAAATTGCCAGCTGAAATATATATTGACGGTGCTAGTGCCGGAAACCCAGGTCCATCTGGCATCGGCATATTCTTGAAATATGACGGAAAAGCTGAGTCTTTCTCCATTCCTCTTGGCATCATGAGCAATCATGAAGCAGAGTTTTCCGCGCTCATTGAAGGCATGAAAATTTGCGTAGAAAAAGGATTACGGACCGTGTCATTCCGCACTGATTCACAAGTAGTGGATCGTGCAGCCAATGCAGGATTTGCTAAAAATCCATCTTTTCGTCATTTTATCGAAGAAATGCTGCAGCTTCAAAGCGAATTTGATTTATTTTTCATTAAGTGGATTCCGAGCAAGGAAAATCAAGTGGCTGATCAGCTCGCTAGAAAAGCGATTCACCTTTCAAAAGGATGAATCGCTTTTCTTTTGGTTATGCTAATGTGTGAGGTGATACGAATTGGATAAAGAGAACAGAGGCCGTGTGACAAACGGAACGACTCCTCAAGGTGATGCGCAGACAAAAGATAAACAGCCAATATCGCAATTAGAAAATAAGGCGAAAAAAAGCAACACAAAGGGCTAAAATGAACTTGATTTTAGCCCTTTCTTTTTTTTCTAACCTTAACTGATTCCTAATTGACTTAAGCGGTTAACCATTGGTTCGATCCCTTTAATTTGATGCAAGCGAAGCATTGTCGCTGCCCGCTCTGGGTCCATTTTTATTTTTGTTTCGTCAATCGGACAGCTGAGTGGTACATCACATTTAATTTCTGCCAGTATACGAGAAAGCTTCAAATCTTCTAATCCTGCTTGCATTTTCTTTTGCTGAGCTGACGTTAATGCATGAACATTTTCTAACAGTCGATCAATCGTTTGATACGTTTGAATAAATTTCAATGCTGTTTTTTCGCCGATTCCTTTTACACCAGGGTAATTATCGCTAGCATCACCCATCAGCGCTTTCATATCAATCAGCGCCTTTGGAGATATGCCCATTTCCTCTTCAAAAAGGGCTTTTGTATAATGCTTATAATTCCCGATGCCTTTTTGCATTAAAGCCACGGTCACTTGTTCATTCAAGATCTGCAGCAAATCTTTATCTCCTGTTAAGACGGTCACATGTGCTTCGTTTTGATAGATTGATGCAAGCGTTCCAATACAATCATCTGCTTCAAAACCTTTCACACCAATGTTCATGATCCCCAGTTCTTCTGTCGCCTCTTTTGCTAAATCAAACTGTGGGATAAGCTCAACAGGCGCCTCGCCTCGATTGGCTTTATAATCTTGAAACAATTCGTTCCGGTATGTCTGGCTCCCCATATCCCAGCAGCATACGATATGAGTCGGCTCAAATGTTTGGACAGCTGTTAACAAATGCTTCAAATAACCATTCACTCCATTTGTCGGCACACCACGATCATTTATCATAAAATTGCGATGGACAGCCGTCGCATAAAACGACCTAAAAAGAAGTGCCATGCCATCTACAAGTAAGACGTGTTTATTCATTCATCTAAACTCCCTTTTTATAAACAATACTCCTATTCTATCATAGAACATCGAAACGAACATAAAAAAGGCGCCTTCTTCTTTTGATAAAGAAGAGGCAGCCCGATTACTTTTTACCATATTGCATTTTTTTCGTTTCCGCTTCTGCGTAGGATGGCATGCCTTTTTCCTTCGGCATGCGCTCCTCCTGCTGCTTTACGTTTTGCTTTTTTGCCATGAACATTCCCCTTTCTGGTTCATTTGTTAAGATGACCAAAAATGAGAAAGTTACTCTTTACTTCTGTTTACGCTGGGTGTATTCCTCCACCATCTCAATCGTGACATGTTTACGAAGCGGAACAATTCCGCCTCGAGCAAGCTCATTCATTTTAGACGTAATGGCATTGATCTCATCTGTTGAAAATGGTTCATTGTGTTCACATTTTTTCACAGCCGATTCAATCGCCTGCTCTCTTTTTTGTTCAAGTGCAAGAAAAGATTGGATATGGGCATGTTGTTTCTGTGAATGTGCAGAAATTTCTTCGTGTACGCTCGTCATCGTCTATCAACTGCTTTCTTTTTTATATAGTCTATCATGAATCATATCGTTTTCAACTGGTTCTTCCATTCATTTGTTTGTTCATAAACTTGTTCAATGATCGCCTGTTTTTCAGCATCTGTTGTAAGGCTCGTCATAAATGTCTGTTTTTGCTCATTGAGCTGTTGGAGAGCATCTTGTTCGTACCTTTCCGTATAGGTCTTCACTAGCTTTTCATATCTGCTCAGCAACTCTTCTTTTTCGTTATCTGCCCAACGTGTTGTCATTTGATGTAGAACATCTCGAATGGCTTCAATAAACGTAGCCTTTTCATTTTGTTCAAAGAAGGCTTTCGCTGATTTTTGTTTCTTTAAAAGCGGCTCAAATGGTGTAATCTCTGCTTCAACTTCAATTTGTTTTAGCTCAGCATTTTTCTCCTCAGGGGCTGACAGGCTAAGAGAAAAGTAAGGATCTTCCGCACATGCAGCCTGCATCCCTTTTTCCCACTCCTCCTGGAAATAATGGTGGATAAACGATTCCATTCGGATATCAAGTGCCTTGAGCTCCTGCACAAATTCAAATTCATACTCCTTTAACGCTTTCTCAAGTGCCATTTTTAACTGCTGACCAAAATTCCCTTGAGATATGCCAGGATAAAAAGCCGACTTTAATAGATCATTCGCAAATAATGAAAGCCGCTGTACAATATGATAGAGCTGTTCATGCACGTCTTTTTTTACGCTTTCAGTCACAAGTTTAGACCGTTTCACATCTTGCATTTTTTCGAGAATGGCTTCATAGGATGTCTTGATGTTTTTCTTTTCAGCTTCTTTCTCATCTTCTGATTGATGCAAGGTCGCACGTAGTCTATCGACCGTTGTACATAATGTATTAGCTTCAAAATGCAAAAGTTCAATGGCATCTTTCGTTAATTCTTCCTCAATAAAATAGTCGAGCTGTTTTCTCAGTGTTGCATATTGATTATAAGATGTCGGCTCTTTCCCTTCGATCTCTTCCTTACTAGACACATGATGCAGGTTTGGATTGCGGATACCTTCTTTTGTGAGCTCGCTTCGTACATAGTCAAATACGGTTTCAAGCTCTGCTTGATCCTTAGCCAAATCAGCTGCATTGATGATAAAGAACATTTTATCCATGCTAAAGGAATCTTTTACGAGTCCAAGCTTCCGTAAAAATGAGCGATCAGCTTTTGAGAAAGAATGCTGATAATACGTTAAATAAAGAAGGGCGTCTGCATCCTTCATATACTGGAAGGCGATTTCTGTATGACGCTTATTCATACTGCTAGCACCTGGTGTATCGACAATCGTCAGCCCTTTATCTGTCAGAGGTGTACTTAAATACACCGTCACTTCCTTCACCACACAAGAAACAGATTCTTCCGCTACATAAGGCTTTAATTCTTGAAGTGTGACATGTAAATTGGTTTGGTTGTCAATGTCATCATGAAACTTGGCATAGGCTTGTAGAAAATGTTCTACAATGATTCGGTGATCCTGTTCGAGCTGCCGTTTTTTCAGCACTCTTTCCAGCTTTGCCTTAAACGAATCTCCTTTTTCTGTTGTGATCGAAAATCCAAGAATCTGATCGAGTTCCTCTAGAATGTCCTGCTTCGTTTTAAACACCACTTTAACACTTTCATGAGGATGATCTTCCGTAGGTCGTGTCAGTTTGTTAATTGTCGCAGTTGTTGGCGTAGGAGATGATGGTAACACCTTCCGTCCAACAAGCGCATTGGCAAAAGAAGATTTTCCAGAACTAAAAGCGCCAAATAATGCGAGTGTAAATTCTTTTGCCTGCAGCCGTTCTGTTCGTTTTTCAAAGGAATCTCTTTGAGACTTTAGAATATCTAAAGGCGATAAAATGCGGGAAAGCTCTTTAAATTGTGCAATTGATTGTGCTGTTGTTAAATGCTGCGATTGGCGGTATTGATTGCGCTCTGTCCGTTCAGCAGCTTGATCGCTCTCTTCAACATGAATTGATGCGCGATTCTTCTCCAGCTGGTCGTGCTGCATCCATTGCTTTTTCGCAGAAAACCAGTCGCCTGGGATATGCTCATCCGTTCCGTTTTGCCAAATATCCCATAAATGCTGAATATCCTGTCTTATTTGTTCATTTTTTTCGTTATACCCCTCAAGGCTCTGAAGCTCTTGTTTCGCTTGCTCCCATTTTTCCTCTTGCTTCTCCTGTTCATTCTTGAGCTGGTCTTTCAAGGTTTCAATCATCTGTTCAATCAATTGAAGCGCTTGCTGTTTCGCCTGTCTTTTCAATGCTTCACCAGCATCTTTCGCATATTGAAGAACATATTCGTTAGAAAAAGTTGCCCCTTGGTGAATGACCTTTTCAAGCAAGGATTCTTCAATAGGTGTCTCAAATGCCATGGCTTTGTCTAATAACGCTTCCCCAAGCTGATGCTGTTTTATTTCTTTTTTGAGGAGCTCGGCAATGTGCCAGTCAACTTCCGCTTTCATTCTCTTTTTTACATCTGCTAAGAAATCATTTGCCCGCTTTTCCTTTTCCTGCTCGGTTTTATTTTTGGCAAAAAGTAAACCCACTTTAAAGCCAGGTGCTTTCGATTCGATATAGTCACTTGCAAGCTCTCGCATCTTAAATGGCGTGAGGTTTGCATTTTTTAAGATGTTCTCTACTTCAGAAGACACTTCATCTTCTACCTGCTTTGCACCATTTTCAATAAATCGGCGTTTCTCTTCTAGTTCTTGCACTTCATTCCTTTTTTCTTGAAGCTGCTTATCAAGGTCCTCTTCATGCAGTTCTTCTTTTAACGAGTCTATATGTTCTTTTAAAACATGTTCGATTTTCTGCTCTGTATAGGCTCGAAGTGATGCTTTAGGCATGGTTTGTAATTCTTGTAGTTTCTTCACTAAACGGATCATTTCGTTTTTTGGGTGTGCCTCATCCGTCACGGAAGTAAAATATAGATGTTCTTCTTCAATGCCTTCTTTTAAAAGCATCTCAACGACTTGTTTTTTGTAGTTTTCAAAAGTTGTCTCTTGTTCATCATGCCGATCCACTTGATTGACGATGAAATAAAGATTGGGCACTTTCTCTTTAATCGAGCGAATGAAGCGAATGTTTTCTTCAGAATGGACATGGTTATAATGAACGACATAAAAAAGAGCATCCGCTTGATGAAGAATAGAAGCAGCGGATAAAAAGTGCGCATGATCCGTTGAATCAATTCCCGGTGTATCAATGAGTGCCACTTTTTCTTCAAGTCCACTATAATCACCGCTAATTTCCACCATCTCAATTTGTTCCCCATCTTTACAAAAACGCTGCACCGCTTCTTTATCATAAGAACCGCTCATTTTTGCAAAACGTCCATCAGACGTATGGAGCTGAACTTCACTGACCCCTTTCCTGACAACAACCAAGTTTGCACTCGTTGGAATTGGGCTTGTGGGCAGGATGTGATCATGAAGAAGATGATTCACTAGTGATGACTTACCAGCAGAATAGTGGCCGGTAAATGCGATATATACTTCTTCTTCAGCTTCCTTTTTCATAATAGATGCAAGTTTGGCTGCGCGCTCGTGATCATCCCTTTTCAGAAGGCTTTGATACAAAGCACCTGTAGTTTGAACGAGCGAATCTCGAATAGACAAGTCTTTCATGACGATAAACCCCTTTGTTTTTAGAAAAGTCAGTTATGTATGTGTACCATTTTACACAAAATAAAGAGATTTTTCTTCTCATCTGAGGAAATAAAAAAATCTGCTACCCGATCAGTCACAATGGACTGCAATCAGGAAGCAGATTTTTTTGAAACACCTTTTAATACGAAGCCAATCAATAAGCTATATACACAGACCGTACCGAGTAAGAAAATCATTGTCATGTGATCACCGTCCATCCTTCATGATTGAGAATGTTTATCATTAATGAAAGTGTAGCACAATTGATAATGATTTTCAATATTAATTTAATAAATACTGATTCAGTGCTTTTTCCTCTGTTTGTATTCTGACCATCATCATCCATCCATTTAAACACGTAAACAAAATGGCAGTAATAAATGCGTTAAATAGCAGCGGAATGAACATCAGTTCAATCGCCACCACCACATAGTTAGGATGCTTTAACCAGCGATACGGCCCCTTTTTCACAATCATCGCATTTGGAACGACTAAGATTTTTGTATTCCAATACGTCCCAAGTGAACATAGTGCCCAGTACCGAATCACCTGGGTCGCAAGCAGAAACACAAGCAGCAATAGAAAAAAACGAGACGGTTGACGATGCAGCAGCCATGTCTCTCCAATAAGCGAGAGGAAAAAAGCTGCATGCATAGCGACCATATAAGGATAATGGCTTGCACCAAATTCAATTGCTCCAATCGCCTTCACCTTCTTTTCATTTCTTTTCGCCACAAGCATTTCAATGAGACGCTGACAAATGAAAATGCCAATCACTATCCAGAAAATCATCACGAGAGCCCCTCCCATTTCATGAGCAATAATTCTGACGAAAAGCCTGGACCAAGTGCTCCGCAAAGCCCCACCTGTCCTGCATCTAGTGACTGATGTTCAAGAAAATGCTTCATGACATATAAAACGGTGGCAGAAGACATGTTTCCATGCTGTTTCAGAACCTCTTTTGAAG
Source organism: Bacillus sp. iso_77 (assembly GCF_056173625.1). Taxonomy (NCBI): domain Bacteria; kingdom Bacillati; phylum Bacillota; class Bacilli; order Caryophanales; family Bacillaceae; genus Bacillus; species Bacillus sp. iso_77. The sequence continues at coordinate 1,992,431 of NZ_CM149683.1, forward strand.
AAAATAGCTGATGCTCTTGTAAAGATAGGCTTTCAAGATAGGCATCAATCACTTTTTTTCCTCCAGGGTGAGCAAGAAATACGGATACATCCTCTGTTGAAAACCCTAGCTGATGTAAAAATTGATCCACTTGCTCTTTTAACCACCCAGAAATGATGGATGGAATGTCACGTGAGAAGATGACCCGAAATCCGTCGGCGGTAAAATCCCATCCCATCACATCCTCAGAATCTTTCATGGTCACTGACTGCGTGCCAAGCACTTTAGGTACTGTTTTTAACCGCGTATACTTAGAGGCAGCCTTTTCTCCAGTTAGAAGAACGGCCGCAGTCCCATCACCGAACAGCGAGGTTCCAATTAAATTGCTTTTTGATTGATCTTGCGGCTGAAAAGTGAGGCTGCAAAGCTCGCAGGCAACAACGAGCACTTTCGCTTCTGGATACGCCCTGATGTATTCATAAGCTCGAGATAAGCCTGCCGCCCCGCCCCCGCATCCTAACCCCCAAATTGGCACTCGTTTCGTATAAGGAGAAAATGGAAGAACATTCATCAGCTTTGCATCAAGACTTGGTGTTGATAACCCTGTACTAGAGATGAAAAACAAAGCATCAATCTCATCAAAAGGAACTGGCTTTGTAAGAAACGCTGTTTCATGCAGACAGTGAAAAACGGCTTCTTTCGCATGAGCCAATGCTTTTTCGATATAGAGATTATTTTTCTCTTCAAAAGAGTGATGTTCTTGATACCAATCAATAGGCTGTACAAACTGCCTGCTCTCTATTTCGCCATTATTAAAAGCTTTTAATAGCCGATCAATATCTTTAAACGATCGTTTAAATTGAGACCTTGCAAATTGAGCAGCTGCTTGCTGATCCACATGATGTTTTGGCAGACTTGTTCCAACTGAAAGAATGTATGCCATCGGCTTCACCTCTTTTTTCGGTTAATATCCCCAATCAAAAAAAGGATATACATGCCAAAACGACACAATTCAGTCAAAATATTTTCCTCCGTCTAACTTTTTGTCTTGACGACAATTGATAAATATTGGATAATATAGGTGAAAACATGATGTAGTTTTCCTCCTTCACAGGTTCGTTCCAAGCCAAGCGAACCTGCTTTTTTTATGCAATTTTAATAGAATTAGTTAACATAGCTTTATGCAAAAAAACACCTCTCAAATGAGAAGTGCAGACCGTAGACAAACCCCACCTTTACTTCAAGTAAAAGTGCTGTATGAAAGGAATAAGCAAATGACTTTTCACGTACACCTTTTACATAGTAGCCAATCTCTGATTCAGTTGTACTGACTTTGCTTTTTTTGTTTCTTCTTTATTTTGTAGGGGAGGACTTTTCTCTATGTATTTCGCGTTTGATAGCCTCTATCTCCAATATCCACATGAGCATCCTTTTTTCACTGAAATCGTCATTTTACAACACTTTCATACGGAATCTCCTTTCACTTCGCATTAATGGTTAAATCTGTTGCTATCTTAGCGTATAAATACCAACTTTTCGATCACTATTCAGAATTATTTCATTTAAACATGAATGGATCACCTTTTTTTCTGATCAACACAAATAAATAACCATAAAATGCTAATTTATTTGATAACTATATATAAAAAGGTGTTTTTTTCCTGTATACTTAATCAATATGAACACCATGAAAAATAGTGAATAAAGACAGAATCTACTACATGTCGGCACAAAATTTAATTGACTGGAGTGATTGTCATGAAAAAGGTGTCCAAAAAACAGACACCCTACAACACGATATTTCTCTCGAAGATAATTGGTTTAGTGCTTCTTACACTGTTTCTCGTTTTTATCTGGGATATGTCTAAACCCCATTTGCAGGCGACAAATGGGCAAGCAAAAATTGTTACTAGCAGTGACTTCCGAGACACAAGTATCAGTCTGAAAGCAAAAGATCATTCTACAAGAACATTGGATCAACAATTTAAGACCAATCCAAACCAACAGGCAACGAATAAAACGGTCTTTTTAACATTTGATGATGGCCCTTCTGCTACATCAAATCAGCTGTTAAATGTCTTAAAAGCACATCAAGTGAAGGCGACATTCTTCATGCTTGGACCACAAATCCAAGCTCACCAAGCAGCGGTGAAAAGACTTTATCAAGAAGGACATCAATTAGGGCTTCATGGCATGACGCATGATATAAACCGCTTTTATCAGAACAGTGAGTCTCCCGCAAATGAAATGAGAGAAGCTCAGCTCATTCTTGCTTCTGTTACAGGCGTTTACACCCGTCTTGTGAGAACACCTTATGGCAGTGTTCCAAATTTAACATATGATCAAAAAGTACGTTTAAACCAAAATGGCTTTATTTACTGGGATTGGACGATTGATAGCCTTGACTGGAGATATAAAAACTCACAATATGTTCAAGAGGTATTGAATCAACTGCAAATGTTTGAGAAAAATAAACCATGGGAACCAAAAGTTATTTTAATGCATGATCAACCCTCTACCACGAACTATTTAGATAGCCTTATTACACAACTAAAAGCAAGGGGCTATACTTTTGCAGTCATTAACGAAACAATGCCGCCGGTACAACATTAATAGCGCTAATCACAACAAGCCCGTATCCAAAGGATGCGGGCTTTCACCTCTCCAAGAGAAGTGTTTACATAACAGATTGCTTAGGTTCTTCCATTAGCTCCTGCTCTGTTTCTTTTTTAAAAGGAATCATGTGATAAATAATATGAAGCAAGATAGCGGTAAAGCTTCCGGCGACAATTCCGTTACTTGTTAACAATTTAATCGATTCTGGCAAATGATCAAACATTTGCGGTACCACCGTTACTCCGAGCCCGATGCCAACTGAGCATGCGACAATGAGTAAGTTTTCCTGTTTTGCAAAATCGACGCGTGAGAGCATTTTAATCCCGTACGCAATGACCATGCCAAACATGGCGACCATTGCACCGCCTAGAACGGATTTAGGAATAATCGTTGTAAATGCCGCGATTTTAGGAAAAAGGCCAAATACCATTAATAATACACCTGTCACCACAATGACCTGATTTTTCTTCACACCTGTTAATTGGATCAATCCAACGTTTTGGGAGTAGGCTGTGTATGGAAAAGCGTTGAAGATACCGCCTAATAAGACGGCAATTCCCTCTGCACGATATCCTTTTGCTAAATCCTTCTCTTTTAATGAACGATTCGTTAAATCTCCGAGCGCAAAGTATACACCCGTTGATTCGACTAATGACACAATGGCAACTAATGTCATTGTCATGATTGGTGCAAATTCAAAAGTAGGCAACCCAAAGTAAAAAGGCTCAATGATGCGGAAAACTTGTGCATTCGCCACTTCTGCCGTCTCCACCTTCCCTAAGAAAGCAGCAACTGCTGTCCCAAGTAGAATGCCGATTAAGATGGCAATGGCTTTCATGAATCCCTTTGTAAATCGATAGAGAAGGACAATAATAAACAACACTAGAAAAGCAAGTCCAAGATTCTCAAAAGAACCATAGTCTGCACTTCCTTCACCACCTGCCATATTGTTCATGGCTACCGGAATTAAGGTAATTCCAATGATCGTGACGACGGAACCTGTGACAACGGGCGGGAAGAATTTCACAAGCTTCCCAAAGAAAAATGAAAGAGCAATGACAATACACCCTGCGGCGATAATACTTCCATATATAGATGAAATTCCATATTTAGAGCCAATCGCAATCATAGGAGAGACCGCAGTAAATGTACAGCCTAGTACAACAGGCAAACCGATGCCAAAAAAGCGGTTTTTCCATACTTGAAGCAGTGTGGCGGCACCGCACATGAAAATATCTGCCGAAATTAAGTACGTCAGCTGGGCTGGCGTGAGCCCAAGCGCATCTCCAACAATGAGCGGGACAAGAACCGCACCTGCATACATCGCCAGTACATGCTGTATCCCTAGCGAAAGGGTTTTGGCTTTTTTAGTGGCACTCATGATTGTACCTCGCGTACAAACGTGACTTTTCCTTCCTCAAGCGATTCGATACGTGCGAGTGACTCGACTCTATAGCCCATTTGCACAAGCTCTTTTCTTCCAGGCTGGAATGATTTCTCGATAACAATTCCAAAACCAGCTACTTTTGCTTTCGCTTGCTTTGCGATTGCAGCTAGTCCCTTAGCGGCTTCTCCATTTGCTAAAAAGTCGTCGATGATTAACACACAATCATCCTCACTAAGGTGCGTGTTAGAGACAGCGATCGTACTTTCTACTTTTTTGGTAAAAGAATACACACTTGCTGTCAAAAGGTTATCCGTTAAAGTCAGTGATTGCCGCTTTCGGGCAAAAACAACTGGCACATGAAGGGCAAGTCCAGCCATGACAGCAGGTGCAATACCAGAAGATTCGATTGTGATAATTTTAGTAATTCCATCATGCTTAAATAATCTAGCAAACTCTTGACCGATCTCATGCATTAACACAGGATCAATTTGATGATTTAAAAAAGCATCTACCTTTAGCACTTGATTTGACAGAACGATTCCTTCGTTCTCGATCTTTTGACGTAACAATTCCATCATTCTTCCTCCCAGCATATTAGCAACTTTCATTTTTTTGCATAAAAAAAGCATTGCTGTCCATTAAGGAGCAAGCAATGCGAAAACGATCCACGGGATCTTCAGCTCATACAAAAGCTGTTTCATTTTGCTCACTCATAGTCGGACGGTATCGGTGTCCGGTAGAAACTTGCGTGCCTTCATCACGCGATTATATGAGTGTTTCATAGTGTTCAAATTATAACAAGATTTCAGACGCTTGGAAAGCACTTTTCTAGAAAAATACCGAACTTAAATAATCATTAAGCTTTAAACGTTCGTTTTTAGAATATTCAACCAGCAAAAAAGCACCCTTCTGATCAAAGGGTGCCTTTCATTTATGATAAATACAGTTTCGTGTACTTATCTGTTAAATAATCAATTAAGTATTGAACATTTAATTCTTCACCAGTTGCGTCTTGAATGATCTCAGATGGCTTTTTCCGTTTTCCATGCTTGTGGACATGTTCCGTTAGCCATTCTTTTATCGGTGCAAAAGACCCATTTTGAATCAGTTCATCAAAATTCGGTAAATCTTTGATCATTTGCTGCTTTAATTGCGCCGCATACATATAACCAAGTGCATATGAAGGGAAATAACCAAAACTACCATCTGACCAGTGAACATCCTGCAAAATACCAAGCGCATCGTTAGGCGGCGTAATGCCAAGATATGCTTTATATTTTTCATTCCATAACGCTGGCAAGTCTTCAACGGCTACTTCTTCATTGAAAATGGCTTTTTCAATTTCATAGCGAATAATAATGTGAAGCGGATACGTGAGTTCATCTGCTTCAATTCGAATGTAAGTCGGCTTCGATTCATTCACCGCATGCACAAATTCTTCTAAAGTGACATCTTTAAATTGTTCAGGAGATGCCTCTTGCAGCTTTTGATAATACGTTTTCCAGAAATCTTCATGTCTGCCGATAAAATTCTCAAAGAAAAGAGACTGTGATTCATGAATACCCATTGATGTGCCGTCACATAAGAGCGTTCCGCTCAGTGCCTCATCAATATTTTGTTCATAAATGGCGTGGCCGCATTCGTGAATGGTGCCAAAGATCGCCATTCGAAAATCGTGCTCATCATAACGCGTCGTCACACGTACATCCCCTCTGCTTAATGTCACAGCAAATGGATGAACCGTTGTATCAAGTCGTCCTGCGTCAAAGTCATACCCTAACTCTTTTAAGAAAAAGAGACTCAGCTCTTTTTGTTTGTCGATCGGGAAGCTTTTCGATAAAAACGAAGTATCTGGTTTATTTGGCGAAGCTTCAATTTTTTTCACGAGAGGAACGATGGCGTCTCGAAGTGCACCGAATTTTTGATCGAGTTGTTCAACCGTCATATCCGGCTCATAATTATTGAGCAGCACATCATATGGTGTTTTTTTCACGCCCCAGTACTGGATGAAACGCTTGTTAAAATCAATCAGCTGTTTTAAATAGGGTGCAAAGAGTGAAAAATCTGATTTCTCCCTTGCTTCTACCCAAACATGCTCTGCTTTTGATTGTAGAATGGAGTATTCTTTAAATTCTTCTTTTGGAATTTTGCTGTTTTCATCATATTCTTTTTGCGATAATTCGAGTGCCTTCTGCGTGTCTTTTGACAGCTTTTCTTTCTCTTTATTTAATGCTTCAAGAAGATCTCTCATTTCATCAGAAGTCTTCATATTAAAGATATCGCTGGATAATTGACCGATGGTTTCTGCTCTGAAATCAGCGCTTTTTTTAGGCGCTTGTGTTCGAGAGTCCCAATAAAGTAAATGAAGCGCCTCTGTATAATGGGCGATTTTTCCTAGTAATTGATAAAACGCTTTCTCTTTTGATTCAAGACTCATGCGTTCGTTCCCCCAATCAATAAAATATGTATGTACGTTTCAAGGCTACTTCAATAAATGTTCTTTTGTCAATGAAAAAGGAGGATACGCTGATCGTATCCTCCTCTTATTGAATGGTTTTCTATCATTAAGAGATCACTGGCCTTACTGGAAGAACGGATTCAATTTTACTTTGCAGCTCAATATCTTTCTGACTGCCAAAGTAAATATGAATGCTGCCAGCATCTTGGCTTGTCCGAATCAGTCTCCCAATGCCCTGCCTTAGACGAAGCAACATGTACGGAAGATCCACTTCAGTAAATGCATCTTTCGCTTCATTCCGTTTTGCTTCAAATACTGGGTCATGCGGTGGATATGGAAGTCCCCAAATGACCACATTTGTTAGAGACTGTCCTGGAATATCCAGCCCTTCCCACAAGTGAACGGAACATAACACAGATGTTTCATCCGCTTGGAACTTTTGAACAATGGTACTGATCTCCTCGTCTCCTTCAAAATACACATGGAAAGGCAGTGATTCATTTGATGCATCGAGCTGCTTTCTAAATACATGCAGTTCATCAAATGAAGGGAATAAAATAAGAGATCGACCGCCATTTTCTTTTACCTGAGATAGCACGTGCTGACCTTTTACAGCTGACTCTGTCATTGGCTGCTGAATTCCGTGGAGATACATTTGCATTTGCTCCTCATAATCATACGGCGAAGCCACACTCATGGATAAATAATCTTTGATCCCAAGGCTTTCAGCTAAATAATCAAATGATTGATTTTCAGACAACGTAGCAGATGAGAAAATATAAGGGATTTTTTGCGAAAATACCTTTTCACCAAGCACTTCTGCTACCGTTTTTGGCATGACGACAAAGGTTGTATCTAATTCCTGTTTCTCCAGCCAGCTAATGGCATTTTTCTGATAAAGTGACAGAGAATACGCCATCTGTTCAATGTACTCTTCTACAACAGACAATTCATATTGATCAATTGTGTACATCTCTGATTCAAATACGAGCGCTTCTCCAATCTTCTCAAGCAAATCACATAATTCACTTGCTGAACGCTTTACCTCATCTACACGACCAATTTCAAGACGGTGTGATCCTTTGATTTCTTTGGCATTCGTTTTTAAGAGATAAAAGAACTGATCGTTTGTTGCAAGTGCATCTTCAACAAGCTCTGCAAACTCTTCACGAATATCATTTTGCAAAAGACGCTCCAAAAACGTCTCAAGTGTTGATTGTTTCACTCGGTATGTTAGCGCTTTTTGTGCTGCAAACTCAAGAAGATGTCCTTCATCAAATACAACAGAGCTATGCTCAGGAAGGAGCGGCAGCTGTCCTTCACGTTTACGTGACTCCTTTGTCCATACATGTTCCATGTAAAAGTCATGAGAACAAATGATGAGGTCTGTTGCTTTTCGGTAATGGTCTCTTGATAAATTCAAGCCACAGCGGTGCCGCATGTCGCACGTTAAGCAGTCCTGAAAAGAGTCATAACCAATTCTTGACCACTCATCATTTGTTAATTCTGGATACTCTTTTCGATCACCATACGGATAAAATGTCTGCATCCCATGAGATTCATGAACAAATGAAGGAAGCGATTCATAAATGTCGAGCCACTTCTCATCATCTTCACGTTGCATCGTTTTCTCTAGTTTCTTTAAGCATAAATATTGATCATGCGATTTACTTAATCTCGCATCTATTTGAATATCAAGGTGATTGGCAATTTTATAGATATCACCTTCTTGTTTGACCAGCTGTTCAATTAACGTTTCGTCTGCACATGCAATGATCGCAGGTTTCCCTGTATATCTTGCATATGTGACCGCAAATAAAAGATAAACGATTGTTTTGCCTGTGCCTACCCCAGCTTCGGCAAACATCACACTTTTTTCTTTAAAGGCCCTTTCTAACTGAAAAGCCATAAATATTTGTTCATCTCGAAGATCAAAGCCCTTTTCTGGCAAAATGTCATAAAACACATCACCAATCCAGTTGCCCAGTTCTTCGTAAAAATTATGTTCTTTTGTTAATGAAAAAGGCAAACGAGATGCTGTCACCTGCTTCAACCCCCAACTTTTGAATCATTCAGACATTCAATAGTAACATTTATGCTGGGGTATGACAATCTTTTTTTAAGAGCGCAGGCGATGCTGGTAGCTTTCCTTCATTAAAAATGCGTGCTCTGAATGGTCTATGTAGTTTTGAGCCATTGCTAAGTTCTCGATGGCTGCCGTAAGTTTAGCAGATTGTCCCGTTTCAATCCCCTCTATTTCTCGGGCCGTCGAAGCGAGTGCTTTTTGAATTAACTGAAATTGATCATAATGAATCATGAAGACACCTCTTTTTTTAAAATCAAGTTCAGTTTATTCCGCCCCGTGAAGACTTATACCTTTTTAGCATAAAAAAATCCACACCTTCTCGTGGTGTGGACATTTGTTACGATTCAGTTGTTTGCTTTCTAGGCCGGCGTTTTCCCCAGTATTGATAATAGTCTGTTTTAATAAATCCATTAAACAGTTTTCTCTTTTTCGTCGCTTTTCTTCCGAAACACTCTTCGAATTTTTCATGTGACGTTAAAATGTAAATGGACCACGTATCTAGATTTTTCAATGCTTCGCCCATGCCTTGATACATTTTTTCCACAGCTGGCTTATCGCTGAGACGTTCACCGTAAGGCGGATTTCCGACAATCACACCATACTCATCTTTTGTTTGAAAGTCTTTCACTTGCATTTGCTTAAATTGAATCAGTTCACTAAGTCCAGCTTCTTCTGCGTTCAGTTTCGCAATCTCTACCATACGATGATCAATATCGCTCGCGATAATGTGAAGCGGCTGATCATAGTTCGCCTTTTCTTCTACTTCATGGCGTGCTTTGTTCCAAACGTCCTCACCGATCCATTCCCATGATTCAGATGCGAACTCACGGTTAAATCCAGGAGCAATGTTTTGTCCAATCATCGCTGCTTCAATAGCAATTGTTCCTGATCCGCAAAAAGGATCGACAAACGGACGGTCAGGTGTCCAGTTCGTTAATAAGACAAGCGCCGCTGCAAGGGTTTCTTTAATCGGCGCGCCTCCTTGATTTGCACGGTATCCACGTTTATGAAGACCCACACCAGACGTATCAAGCGTCAGCAATACTTTATCTTTTAAAAGCGCTACCTCGATTTTGTATTCAGGGCCTGTCTCTTCTAGCCATTCAGACTGTATGTTGTAAGACGATCTAAGTTTTTGCGCGATAGCCTTTTTGACGATGCGCTGACAATCCGGCACACTGGCAAGCTGAGATTTAACAGATTTACCAATGACGGGAAATGTGCTATTTTTCGGTAAAAATGCGGCCCAGTCAATGGCTTTAGTCTGTTCAAAAAGCTCATCAAATGTTCTAGCCGAAAATTCAGCAACTTGGACCTTGATCCGGTCTGCTGTACGCAGCCATAGATTCGCACGGCAGATGGCAAGCGCATCCCCTTGAAAAATAACTTTTCCGTTATCTACGGTGCACTCATACCCGAGGTCTCTTACTTCTTTTGCAACAATCGCTTCAATTCCCATTGGCGCTGTTGCGATGAGTGTATAGGTTTTCATTTGTTTATCACCTGTTTTCTCGTTCTTTTCTTAATCAAGATAAAAGCTCTCCATATGTAGAAATAGGAGAGCTTTGATTTCATCATGTTTATGATAACGGATATAACGTTCTGTAAGCCATGTTTTGTTCCATCGTACTGCAAACGGCAAAAGCCTCGTACTCAGGTGGTAATCATCTATCTACAGAATTCTCTGTCCTTCTCTCCGTTTGGTTCCTTTGAGAAAGTTCCCCTACCAAGTTTGGGTTTCTCGCTCGAGGGGTTTACCGCGTTCCACTCTCACCATTTCTAGTGAGACTTCGTCACTGTGGCACTTTCAAGGATACTTTGCCATATCCTAAAAGGACGTAGGCATTTTTCCTGCCGTCAGCCTTTCCCAGGCTGCCCTGGCTTATTTTTTCGCCAGGCACGAACACTACGGGCATCTCAGCACCGTGCGAGCATGGACTTTCCTCTGCAATGTCAAAGCATTACAGCGATTACCCGAACGTTAATCAACATGCGTTATTATAAACGACAATGTCATCTGACACAAGCTTTTTTGGTATTACTCAATCATAAAGTTTGCTGCCGAAAACGTGTTTCTCAAGATTAGATAGTCTTTTTAAAATATCAAAGTTTGTTGTATTGGACTGTGCAGGCTGTCTTTTCCCTTGCTCAACCGCTTCTTCAAGCTGTTTTGACAAGTGAAGGTTTTCTTGTTGGAGTTTTTCAATTTCTTGATAGAATGTCTCATAGTCTTTAATAACCATATCTAGAAATTTATCGACTTCTTCTTGTTTATACCCTCGGACACCTGTTTTAAATTCTTTTTCTAAAATTTCTTTCGCAGAAAGCTTTACTTTATCAGCAAGCATCTTTTTCACCTCATATCGTGAATTCATAGTATATTTTTTCAGAAATACGTGACGTTGTCAAATTTTCTCTTGCTTTTAGTCAAAAAACGGATCTTCCGCCTCAACCTGTGCTCTTAAATCATCCATTGTGATATACATAATTGGGTAGTCGGTATAGGTTTCAGCTTCTTTGATCATATATTTTGGCGAGCCTTCGTGCTCGGGATCATATAAGACGAGAAGGCCGTCCGTTTTTTCAATAAAAAAGCGGTTCTTTTGTTTAAATTGTGCCGGACTTTCATACGGTCTATGCGTGACACTTTCTACAAAATCAGCTTGTGCAAGAACGCCTTCATACAGCTCTTTATTTTGTTCATTCCAGCGCTCTTCCTGTTCATAAAATGGTGTAATGACAGCAAGTTTTAAATCTGGAAACTCCTCTTGAAGCTCAAAGACCACTTCAGCTGTCCATATTTCTGCCCCTAACTGACCTGAAATGAGCACCCATTCCAGCCCGTCTTCAATGAGTGCCGTCAGCCTTTTCCGAAGTTCCGCTTTTATGTATTGAAGTGCAGGCTCGTCTTGTTTGAAGATCCCAAGCTCAAATGGCTTGTACCCTGTGACAGCAATAATTTTCATTTTTTCACCTGCTTTTAAAAAAAGGGACTTATAAAAGTCCCATTTCACTTTATCTGTTACAGCAAGGTCCACCGCAGTTAAAGTGTTGATGTGTTGCCGGGTCCACCTGAGAAAACGTATGCGGGAAGTAGTGAACATGTTGGAAATTTTGGTGATGAACATTTGTTACATGCTGCGGGTGGATGTGCGGCACAATTGTAGTTGACTCACTGTGCGTACAGCAGTGATTCGTTGGATGTACAATTGGCTGTGTAACATTTGGATTGCAATGATGATGATGGTACATGTAGCATTCCCCTCTCCTTGATTTTCTTACATTAATAATGTATGAATCAAGAGGTGTACATGTACTAATGCATTAACCTATTTTAAAAGTTTGCAAGAAAAACATCTTTATAGTTTGAAAACACAAACGCGACCAATATGACAACAAGAAAAAACAAGTAGAAAAGACCCTTATACATGCTCTACGCTCCTCATTCAATATCTAACGTTATTTTACAGGATTCGTGACTTTTCTACAATAAAAGTGCTAAACAATTTTTATTTTCGGCCGAGAGCCGAACGTTGTCATTTTTTGCGCTTTCCCAGGCAATAATTTCATTGCCCAGCTTTTCTTAAGAGCCGCTTTTCTCGCTTGTCAAGTTCCAAAATGTCTCGTTCACTTAAAGACGATTGTGATAACAATGTTTGGGTAATGGAAAGGGCTGCTTTTGGGTCTTTTTGACGGTGTTCTTCATACTTTGCTAGCTCTACACCCGCTTTTAATCTTAAATGAACATCACTTGATTCAAATAGACGCCTCCATATGCATGCCGCTTCATCCCATTGTTTTAATCGCTTGTACTGTAATGATAGATCATAAGCTGCTTGATCCGCATGCTCAAACGCTGCTCCCGTTAATTCTTGCAGGTGCTTTGTTGCTTCCTGCACATCACGGTGAGCAAGATGCCACTTAGCTAATGCATATTTCTCATCTTCTTCCTTCACCGCATCTTTGGATAAGATTTTTTTAGACAAATGAATGTAGAGACTGATTAACGATAAGACATCAAGTTCATTGTGAGTCAAAATTCCTTCAATCAGTTTCGGGTTTTGTTCCTTTAAAAAGTGAAAATAGATCATTGGTGCGAGGAACCCCGGTGTATCTCCCTCTCGATTGACGTGCAGTTCTTCTTTTTCTACAACCGAAAGAGCCATACGCTCATATTTATGTTTCCACAATCTCCTTGACCCATGCAGAAGGTCAAAATGACCAAATTCAGGTAGAGCAGGTATTTGATCGCGTAATAATGTATGCCTCGTTTTGACTTGAGGCCAGTCAAATGATTTTCCATTATATGTCACTAGTGATTCGACATCCACCTCACTAAGAAAGCTTTTGTAAAGTGCCGCTTCATTTCCTGGATTCGTGAGCAGATGTTGTTTTACCACCACTTTATCTGAATAAACTCTCGCATGCCCAAGCAGAAAAATCATATTTCCCGTTCCGCCAGATAGTCCTGTTGTTTCTGTATCGAAGAAAAATAGCTCGTGAGGCTTGTAGCCTTTTGCAGAAAGAGAATGCTGAATCTCACTTTTGTTCCATGCACTCACCATCTCCGGCAGTTCTGCAAATGAATATCGCCCATGCTGATGGTCAAGTGGATAGGTCACTTCCCGAATGAGGCAGAAAGAGTCTTCAAAGTAGTAAGGAGCTGCACCTAATTCCCCCCACTCTTTTAGAAATGGAATGGTTTCAGCCGTCACAGTGGGCGTTTGTCCTTCTTTTACTGCCCCACGCTTTTCATCTGACTGATTGTGCGACAGGTGTTTTTTCATTCTGTTTAATTTTCCTTTTAATGACATGAGTACGTCTTTTCCCCCTTCCCTTAAAATCCTGCCATCAATTGAATGATACTGCTTTTTCCATCGATCTCTTTCATTTCCATGCCAATACAAGATGGACAGCCGTTCTCGCAGCTGCATCGCTCAATGAGCTGAGTGGCTGCACGGGCAATTTCATCAAAGCGAGCCTGGACCTCTTTACTTAAACCGATTCCACCTGGGTAATGATCATATAAAAATACGGTCGGTTTCCCGGTATGGGCTGCCTTTATTTGAGAAATGACATGAATGTCTGAACGGTCACACATGACAAACGCCGGAACAATATGCTGAAGAACATTGGCAATACCGAGCAAGAGCTGTTCAAGTGTTTTTTCTTCAAATGTCCGCTCTGCTTCATGTAATTCAAACCAAGCAGCACTCGTATGAATCTCTTCTTCAGGTAAGTGAATCGGGCCGGAACCGATATTTTCCCCGGTTGATAATCGAATTTTTTTGAAAATAGTCGGCATTGCATTGACGGTCACATCACCGTAGTGAACAGATACCGCCTCTTTCTCTGTTGTTTGATCAATTTCAAGCACCTTGAGCTGAACTGCTAAATTTGCATCTGTATAATATTCTACATCGACTTGTTTCACATAAGCCTTAAGATGCTCATAATCTAGCTTTTCCACTTGATACTGAACCCCTTCATGTAAATAAATCGCTTCATCATGAAGTAAAGTCATCGCACTGAATCGATCCATCTCCCCAATAATTCGAACATTCGCTACATCGGATTGATCGACAATGACGACATTTTCCTGACTTGCAGATCTCAGACTGATGCCATGAGCCGGGAACGATTGATCTGACCAATAATAACGGTTGCCGCTGAAATGGAGAACCCCTTCTTCATGTAAGTATTGCAAGATTTCTTCTACTTCCATACCGCCAAACTGTTCATCTTCTCGAAACGGTAGCTCGTAGGACGCACATTTTAGATGATCGACTAGGATGATAAGGTTCTCAGGATTGATTCTTGCCGATTCAGGTGGTCTGTTAAAGAAGTATTCAGGGTGTCTGACAATATATTGGTCAAGTGGCGATGAGCTTGCGACCATGATAATGAGTGCTTCCTCATGACGCCTTCCAGCTCGTCCAGCCTGCTGCCACGTACTCGCTACACTGCCAGGATATCCGGTCATGATACAGACTTTTAGCTGTCCAATATCTACTCCTAATTCTAGTGCGTTTGTGCTGACAACACCGAGAATGTCTCCTTCCCTTAAGCCTTTTTCAATCATGCGCCGCTCTTTCGGCAAATAGCCCCCGCGATAACCACGGATCGATTTAGGACCAATTTCTTTTTTCACTAGTTCTTGAATATGACTTAGGATGACTTCAACTCTTACCCTACTTCTAGCAAAAACAATCGTTTGAATTTTTTCTTTTAAAAATGTTTTAGCGAGCTGATTCACAACAGTGGCCGCACTTTGTCTAATATTTAATGGCTTATTGACGACTGGCGGGTTGTAAAAGACAAAATTCTTTTTACCGCTAGGTGCTCCGTTTCGTTCAATGAGATGCACCTTGCTTCCGGTCAGCTGCTCTGCAAGCTCTTTCGGATTCGCTATGGTCGCTGATGTACAAATAAAGGTCGGGTCACTTCCGTAAAATGCACAAATTCGCTTTAGTCTACGAATGACATTGGCGACATGACTGCCAAACACGCCTCGGTATGTATGAAGTTCATCAATGACAATATACTTTAAGTTCTCAAATAAACTGACCCATTTCGTATGATGAGGCAAAATCGCTGAGTGCAGCATATCTGGATTTGTGATGACAATATGTCCTGCCTGTCTGACGCGCTGGCGAATCGCTGGGGAGGTGTCCCCGTCATAGGTTTCACTGTGAATCGGAACATCCATCTCATGAATGATTTCGTTTAATTCACTTTTTTGATCTTGCGCAAGTGCTTTTGTTGGAAATAAATAGAGGGAGCGGCTTGTCTGATCTTCTGCGATCGACTGAAGAACTGGCAGATTGTAACAAAGCGTTTTACCTGAAGCTGTAGGTGTCACAGTCACCACATTCTCACCATCCATCACACGTTCAAAGGCTTCCTTTTGATGAATGTACAGTTCGCTCACACCTCTTTTTTCAAGCGCCACTTTGAGCCTGTCATTGACTCTTTCAGGAATTGGAGAAGTCAGTGCAGGCTTCGCTTCAATTTCATGCCAATGCTCGACCTGTTCATCTTTTTTTAAATCTTCTATGAGTTCATTCATTGTTTTCTTCTTCATCTGGTATCCACCTCTCATTCTAGTGTACCGAATATTTGTTTGCATGACTAGGCGGCAATTTTTTGATGCACCGCTTGTGAGCAAATATTTTGATGTGTTGTAACAATATCTATTACACTTCTATAGTGAAATGATTTTATCAAGGAAGAAGATGATCAGATTGAAAAACGAATTTAAGCCTTTATTTGAACCTTTTACATTCCCAGGGGGTGCCTCTATTGATGGCCGTTTAGTCGTTGCACCAATGACACACTTCGGTTCTCATGAGGATGGCACGATCTCAAAGGAAGAAATTGATTTTATTACCGCTAGATCAAGCGAAATGGGCATGGTCATCACCGCATGTGCAAACGTGACGCCAGATGGTAAGGCGTTTGAAGGACAGCCTTCTATTGCAAGGGATGAAGATATACCTGGCCTTCAAAAGCTTGCTTCTGCGATTCAAGCGAAAGGAACAAAAGCCATTATGCAAATTCATCATGGCGGCTCTCAGGCTCTCCCTCATTTAGTCCCAAACGGTGATGTCGTTGCGCCAAGTGATGTATTTAAAGATGGAAAACAAATTGCGAGAGCTTTGACAGAAGAAGAAATTCCTCACATCATCGACTCATTTAAAGAAGCAGCAAGGCGCGCAATCCAAGCAGGATTTGATGGGATCGAAATCCATGGAGCGAACGGATATTTATTACAGCAATTCTACTCCCCGCATAGTAATCAGCGTACAGATCAATGGGGCGGAAGCGAAGAAAAACGTCTCGCATTTCCAATTGCAGTTGTAGATGCGGTGAAAGAAGCAATCAAAGAGCATGTAACAAAACCATTTATCTTTGGGTATCGATTATCACCTGAAGAACCAGAAACACCTGGTTTAACCATGACAGAAACATTTACTTTAGTGGACGTACTTAAGACGAAAAACCTTGATTACTTGCATATTTCTTTAATGGAGATTGACGCTAAGGCAAGACGTGGTGCTGATACAAGTAAGACGCGGATGGAGTTATTAAAAGAGCGCTGTGGTGACACGCTTCCACTCATCGGCGTCGGTAGCGTCATTACAGCTGAGGATGCACTGAATGCATACAATCAAGGGATTCCACTCATCGCTGTTGCAAGAGAAGTCATTGTTGATCCCGATTGGGCAGTAAAGATTAAAGAAGGCAGAGAAAACGAGATTGAGACCGTCATTAAACGCAGTCAAAAAGACAAGTACATGATTCCAGAGGGTTTATGGACTGTCATGGAAGCAAGTAAAGGCTGGGTTCCAATGGAGGATTAATCCCCTCAACAAAAAAACTACCCTATCAACTCAGGGTAGTTTTTTTGGATTATTTCATTTTCACTGTAAAAAGCTTGGACGTCTGCTTTTCTACAGACCCATTAGGTTCTTTGTCAAGATGTTCTACTAAATCACCATTCATGATGACAATTGGTGTCACTGTGCTTGCCGCTTTTTCTTCAATCAGCGCTAAATCACATGTAATGAGAGGATCACCTGCTTTCACTTTATCCCCTTCTTTTATGTGTGCTTCAAAGCCTTCACCATTTAATCCAACCGTTTCAAGTCCGATATGAATCAGAAGCTCAAGCCCCGAGAGTGTTCGAATCCCAATTGCATGTTTTGTATGGAAGAGTTGAATAATTTCACCATCTACTGGCGACACAATGGTTCCGTTTTTTGGTTTTACAGCTACGCCGTCTCCCATCATCTTTTGAGAAAAAACGGGATCTGGTACATCGGTCATATCCATTAACTCACCATCAACTGGAGAATAAATGACTTCTTCCTTTACATCATCTTGGTTTTTTCCGAAACCGAATATTTTTTTCAGCAATGTTCATTTGCTCCCTTCAAGCTTTGCTTCTAGATCTATTCAGCGTATAAACCTTCATGCCCATACACCTTGCTTCATTCAACACTATTTAATCATAATTTTTTCCTCTCATCAATTGATAACCGCCTGAGCCCCTTTTGCATAGGCTGTAGATGAGAGGTGATTCAAATGAAACATGAAAGTGAAAAGAAACACGAGTTGTTAGCAAATGAAGACATTCTATATGAAGCAATTGAACAATTTTTTGCATCATCGCCGTTTCACGACATTTTAAATAGTGCAGAGGCGCTGATGACCACGAGCCATTCACTTGCATCCATTACAACTGATGTGACAGAAGATGATCAATATGTATATATTGAGATTCGATTTCCAGACCATTTTGTCGAAGGTGATATCGCACTAGAAGTGAAAGCGCAATATTTACACTTATCGGTACAGGAAAAAATCAAAACAGACACGACTTCCTCCTATTCAAGCTTTACCAAAACCATTTTAATGCCTGCAAAAATAGATGAAACCAATATGAAGAGCGTTTGGAAAGATCAATCACTTCGTGTGACTGCGCCAAAACAAACAACCCAATAGATGTAATATCTATTGGGTTTCAGATTGTTGACAAAGGGCTAAAATGTTGTTTATTTTAGCCCTTTGTCTTCTTTTCAGCGTGATAGAAAACCTTTGCAGTCTAGGAAGGACGAGCATCGGCGCGGAGCGAATTTGACATTCGTGAGCACCGAAGCGCAGGACTGACACCGAATGCGGGGGTTTGTCTACACGCTGCAACCCAATAGATGTAATATCTATTGGGTTTTGCTAAGCTTTAAAAATACTAGTAAATCCTTTCGCCAATGAGCCCACTTGATTCATTGTACTCATCATTTGTCCAGCAGTATCAAACATTTTATTAAAATCGTATTGCCCATTCGTTTTTTTAAATTGTGACAGCACACTTTTAAATTGAGATGATTGCTGTTTTTGCGGCCTTGGCAAAGGATAAGGATTCATAGGCTGCTGCATAGGCATCATGCCCGGCGGCTGCATTTGCGGCTGATTCATTGCTTCAGGCTGCGGCTGATAAGGCTGGAAGTTTTCCTGATATCCAAAAGGCGGCTGATAACCTGCAGACGGCGGCTGGTTCATTTCACCTTGATATGGGGGCATGAAATATTCTGGAGGCTGCGGAGGCTGCTGCATATCTGGATACGGAAAAGGCCGTTGCTGAAATTGATTCATTTCATAAGATGGCTGGTTTGAATAAGGGAACATGTATCTCGCTCCTCTCGCTCTGAAAACATATTGAAGTCAATGATATATTATGTTCAGGAAGCAGAAGATGTGCCTACAGCAGCCATAAGAAAAACGCAGGCTGTTTCATCAGCTGCGTTTGTTGATTTCTTCTATTAAAAGGTTCAGTGTATAAATCACTGACTCAACTAAATTTTTCACACGAGGTGCATGCTGTTTGCCAAAATAAGATTGCAGCACAACCTCTTTTCCATTTTCTTGGACGGCTTCAAGCTGTTCTTGATGTAAGTATCTAGGTTTGGCCTGATGAATAAATGAGGTAGCAGCAGTAAGCCACTCTTCCATTTGCTGATCAAATTTGACAACGGCCGGGCTAATATCGTTGTAAAAATCATAAACTGGGTATTCCTCTTCTGCCTTTCCCTTTAGGTACTGCTCGTATGCTTCTTCGATCCACGTGATCAACTCTTGTGTATGTTTAAGTAATGTTTGATTGTCCAAAGTGTTCACCTCTATGAACCATCCTATCAAACGTTTACTTATTGCTCAAATAGAAAAGCTATCCGGCGTGATATGCGGGTCTTGCCTGCAGCTTATACTCTGCTGCATGAATTTTCAATTCACATTCCTTCACTTCAGATTCAAGACGGTCAATGATTTGTTCTTGCTCCTCTACGGCAGCGTTTTTTGTTTTTTTGACAGCTAAAGACAGTTCTTCTTCCACCGCATCAATCTTTCGCTCAATTTCCTCTAACAACTGCATAATGGATTCTTTTGATACAAATTCGCTCATCATCAGATTCCTCCTTTATCATCTCTCGTTACATTCTCTTTTCTTTTGCTCCCTCCTTCATACATGACAAAACTAGAACTAAATCGCCAATCTAAGTGAAGATAAGCGCAATTTCTTCCATTTCGACACGTGCTTGTCCTTCTTTGTATGATCGCGTCCGATTGTGTAAATTCTAAGGACAAAGGAGGTAGATGTCATGAAAAAGCAGCAAGCACCAAAAGAGCAAAAAACAAAAGGGAAAGAAAACAGTACAGATCAGCTTGATAAAAAGCTCGGCGGTCCTAACCGTCCATCCACGTAAAAAAAGCAGGTACCCCCTGCTTTTTATTTATGCAAAAAATAGTGTTCTAATGAGAAAAGAAAACGAAGCTGCCTTTTTTTATGAAAATACCAGTCGGTCAGCTCAATTTGTTTTGGTAAACGCTCTGCTTCAAACAAGGATGGACTCAATTTCTTTTGAAACCAATCTTCCCTTTGATCGTCTAATGAATGTGTCATGACTGGATACACCGTTCTGAGGAAAGGGCTTGACCTTCGCGCAATCCCTAAAAACGGTTCAAAATCAAATCGAGATCCCGTATGCGGCACGGTATGCAAAAAATGATAAAAATCCGAAAACAAATCGGCTCGAAACAATAGTTTTGCTAGTTTTTTCCCTAACGTAATGCGCTCTTTTACTTGGGAAAACTTTCGTATGGTTAACCCATACAAATGCCCGTCTACTGTCGGAAAAACGACGGTTTGAAAATGTGCCCACTCGCTGAAAAGATATTGAATCGAGTGAAAAACATTCTTTTTCAGGAGAGGATTTTGTATAATAGGAGATTGTATAGTATATTGTTCATTTATGATGAGTGCATGCAGCAGTCGCTCTGTGTCACGCGTTTGCCAAAATCGTTCCCACTCAGCGCTCATAAAACGAGACACACCGAAATGGGGCAGCAGATGAAATAAAGGTTTACGGCACCTTTTTGACCATTCATACAAGAGAAGCTGCGGGTAAGCATCTGAAAAGATCAGCCAATTCGCTCTTTCATATGCTGTAAAGAACAGATGCCCTTGCTGATCCGTTAAACCCGGATGGAAGAGCTCGCCTTTTAAATCTGTCATCGACCATCCAGCATTTCTGGAGACAAAAGAAGCAAGCAGAGACCATTTCATCTCTGGATGACGGTCATAAAAGCGCTTGTACGCATTTGTCCTTGTCAGGTTGTCCTTATTTTTCGCTTTCGTTTCATGTAAAATATGCTGGGTAATCATGTGCTCTTGTTGTGACAACATGGTGATCTCTCCAATACAAAATGCATTAAAAGGAGGCTGAAACTTGATGATTCGGTATCCTAACGGAAAATCGTATCAGCCCATTCAACAAATTGGGACAAAAAAAAGAATCAGCGGCGAATCATCTTATAGTAACCGCGGGATGACGCTTGAAGCTGACTTAAATGAAACGAACCAGTACTATTTGGTCAACGGGATCGCAGTCATTCATAAAAAGCCTACCCCTGTTCAAATTGTCAATGTGGATTATCCAAAAAGAAGCGCTGCTGTCATTAAAGAAGCCTATTTTAAACAATCCTCCACAACAGACTACAACGGGGTATACAAAGGGCGTTATATCGATTTTGAAGCAAAGGAAACCAAAAGCACCACCTCGTTTCCGCTCAAAAATTTCCACGACCATCAAATTGAGCATATGAAACAGGTTGAAAAGCAAGGCGGTATTTGTTTTGTTATTATATCCGCATTTGGTTCCGTTTATTATTTGTCCGCTACTGACCTCTTCTTCTTTTGGGAGCGGCAGCAGCAAAACGGCCGTAAATCCATTAGCAAAGATGAATTAATGGAAGCAGGTCACCTCATGACACTTGGATATTCGCCAAGAATTGATTATATTAAAGTAGTGGAGACACTTCATTTTTCGGATGACAGGAAGCAACATTTACGTTCGAAAAAGGTTTAACACGAAAGGTTGAGATGTGATGTCTGATCAATTTACAAGTCGTGAACAGCGACGTAAAGCAAGTCAAGAAAACAATAAGAAGCAAAAGAACAAAAAAGGCAAAAAGAAAGCAGGTCTATTTAAAAAAATATTTTTATCTTTACTCGTGATCGGTCTTCTTTGTTTAGTAGCCGGAATCACAACTTTTGCCGTTTTTGCATCAAGCGCTCCTTCTATTGATGATAGCAAGCTAAAAACGCCGTATTCTTCAAAACTTTACGATAAAGACAAAAAAGTCTTTGCAGAAGTCGGGGCGGAAAAAAGAACGTATGTCTCGATTAAAGATATACCCGATGTGGTAAAAGACGCGTTTATTGCAACTGAAGATGCACGTTTTTATAAACACCACGGGATTGATCCTATCCGTATTGGCGGTGCTCTTGTCGCAAACGTCGAGGACGGTTTTGGAGCAGAAGGTGGAAGTACGATTACACAGCAGGTTGTGAAGAACTCCCTGCTTAACAATCAAAAGACGTTAAAACGTAAAGTACAGGAAGTATGGCTCTCGATTCAGCTTGAGCAAAAATACTCTAAAGATGAAATTTTAGAAATGTATTTAAACCGTATTTTCTTCTCTCCTTATGCTTATGGTGTTGGGAAAGCGGCTGAACAATTTTTCGGAGTGACAGATTTAAATAAACTAACTGTTGCACAGGCTGCCACACTTGCAGGTATGCCGCAAAGTCCATCTGCCTATAACCCAGTGAAACATCCAGAGGCAGCGGAAAAACGCCGTAATATCGTTTTAGGCCTAATGAAAAAACAAGGCTATATTTCAGAGAAAGAGTATGAGGAAGCAAAAGCAACACCTGTCAGCAAAACAGTTGTTTCAGCTGATAAATATAAGAGTCAAAACTCAAGTAAGTACTCTGCTTATATTGAAGAAGTCATGGAAGAAGTACAGAAAAAAGCCAAAGTAGATGTATCAACAGATGGATTAAAAATCTATACTTCTCTTGATCGAAAAGCTCAGGATCATCTGGATGACATCATCAATGGGGATTCAGCCGGATTTACGAAAGGTATGCAAGCTGGAGTCACCCTGCTGGATACAAAAAATGGTGAAATTCGTGCCATTGGTGGTGGTCGTGATGTGCCAGCCGGCGGCTTTAACTATGCCACTGATGCAAAACGCCAGCCGGGATCTACAATTAAACCAATTTTAGATTACGGCCCTGTAATTGAAAACAAAAAATGGTCAACATATCAGCAAATTGATGATGCGCCTTATACGTACTCTAACGGTACACCAATTAACAACTTTGACAGAAGACACTTAGGGAAAATGTCGATGAGAAGTGCTTTGGCACAATCACGAAACATCCCTGCTTTAAAAGCTTTCCAAGAAGCTGGTACAGACAATGCTGTTCAATTCGCCAATAACTTAGGTTTGGACTTACCTTCTGACATTCCTGAGTCTTACTCAATCGGCGGATTTGACGAAGGTGTCTCATCTCTTAAAATGGCTGGTGCATTTAGTGCATTCGGTAACAACGGATACTATAATGAACCGCATGCCGTAACGTCTGTTGAATTTAATGACGGGACGAAGCTTGACTTAACACCAGACTCTAAAGCAGCCATGAGTGATTACACTGCATTTATGATCACAGATATGCTGAAAACTGCTGTACAATCTGGAACAGGTACACTCGCACAAGTACCGAATGTTCAAGTAGCTGGTAAAACAGGTACAACCAACTTTACACAAGATGATATTAATAAATACAACATCCCTTCTGGCGGGGCGAAAGATTCATGGTTTGTCGGTTACACGCCGCAATACACAGCAGCTGTGTGGACCGGAATCGGCAACTCAAAAGATGCAGACGGCAAAATGTGGCTCACGGATTATGAACAACGTGTTGCCAAAGTTGTCTTCCAGAAATTAATTTCTCAAATTGATGATGGAAGCGGCTCATTTGAAAAGCCAGACAGTGTCGTTGAAGCAACGGTTGAAAAAGGATCAGATCCAGCGAAGTTAGCTGGACCAAACACACCAAGTGATAAGAAGACAACGGAATACTTCGTCAAAGGAACTGTCCCAACAAAAGTTTCTGACACATATGAAAAGAAAGAAGCTGACAAACCATCTGACTTAAAAGCGGTGTATGATGAAGAGAAAAAATCGATTACACTCACTTGGGGTTATGATGACGATGCAGATGCAACATTTAATGTGAAGCAAGCGGTCGATGATGGAGGCTATAAAGACATTCAAAACAGCTCTTCTAAAGAAGCCGTCATCTCTGATGTGAAGCCAGGTTCCACCTATAAATTCCAAGTGACAGCGACTGTAGACGATGTCACAAGTAAAGCTGCTTCTACCTTCCTCACCATTAAAGATGACGAAGAAGAGGAAGAAAAAGCAGATGATGAGAACAAAGAAGAAGAAGAGCCACAGCAACCTGATGATGAGCAAACAGATCAAACAGATGATAATCAAAACCAAGGCGGCACTGATGAGCAGAAGCCTGATGATAAAAAAGATCAAGGCGGAAATACCGAAAACGGCAATGGCGGTTCAAGTGATGGCTCAGACAGTACAAATGGAAACAGCAACTCACAGAGCGATGCCAATAAAGATAAAAAGAAAGACGACGAGAAAGCCAATTCTCAAAGCTCAAATACTCAGTCAAATTCTACTTCTCGCAAAGAAGACGAATAACAAAAAAGCACTTGCCCTATGTGGCAAGTGCTTTTTTAACGATTTTGTTTTAACTTTCTGAGTGCTTCGTATTTTCCATACTGCTTTTTGAGCTCTGTGTATAACTCGTCCAATTGAATAAAGCAATGATATTGAGTAGGTTTAAGCAAAATAAACTCTAATCGTTCTGTCCAGTTAATGGGGGCTACTGGAAACGTCTGTTGTTTAATTTCCTCCCAATCAACGGTTTGAAGCCTCTCTCCTTTGATCCAGTAAAACATTGCAATCATACTGACAATGCCTTGCAGCATATCATCCTCTTCACACCGAGATTTTCTCGTTTGAAAGCGAGGAAGCATGTTGTCTTTTAATTCATTCCACAGATCAAACATCAAAGGAACAAATTCTTCCGTTTTCTGCCACGGTTGCACATCTAGTAAAGGTTCTGAAGATAGATCAAATGCGAGTGGATTGATTCTTAATATATCCTTTTTTTCGCCGCTTATCTCTACCTTTTTCTCTTTTAGCTTTTCGACATATGAGGTGAAAACAGCTGCTCCGCTCATGCCAGCTTCACCAGCCCTTTTTTCAGCCTCTTCTGCCCTTCTCTGCACATATCAAGAAGTGGACAAGATTCACACTGTGGCCGCTGCGCCTTACAGTGATATCTGCCGAAAAAAATGAGACGATGATGGGTCACGGACCAATCCTCTTTTGGCACCTTCTTCATTAAGGTTTGCTCTACCTCAAGAACAGAATCCTTCCAGCGGCAAATCCCAAGTCGTTTGCTGACGCGCTCGACATGTGTATCTACTGCAATGGCGGGAATTCCAAAAGCGACAGACACAACGACATTTGCTGTTTTCCGTCCAACCCCTGGGAGCTTGATTAGCTCATCTCGATCTCTTGGCACTTCACCGCCATAATCTTCAATCAGCATTTGGCTTAATTTTTGAATGTTTTTTGCCTTATTACGATAAAGACCGATCGAACGAATATCCTGCTGCAACTCTTCAAGCGGCACACTTAAATAGTCTTCTGGTGTTTTATATTTTTGAAATAGATGTTTGGTCACTTTGTTCACCAAAACATCTGTACATTGCGCTGAGAGTGCGACAGCAATCACTAGTTCAAATGGATTGGAATGAACAAGCTCACACTCAGCTTCTGGAAACATATCTCCTATAATATCTAAACATTCATTGATTTGTTTTTTTGATAACATGCCTTCTCCTTTATTGGTTATTGTTCCAGCCAATTATAAAAAGGAACTTGTCTTTTATATGAAGATGTTTCTTCTTTTGAAGGTGGGGCTTTTTGCTGCGAACGGAAATGCTGGCTATGCTCTTGCGCTTCTTCCGCTGTTTTCAGCCCTTTCTTTTTCCACTCAAACAATATTCGATCGATATAGCGAAAATTTAATTTCCCTGATAAAACAGCTTCTCTTAGAGCAAGACGAATCATCTCAGCATCATGATGGTCTTGGTCCATCCAATCGAGAGTGTCTCCCCTTCAAGAGGAGAAAGTGGTCTGCCAAACTCATCTTCAAATAGCGCATATAAAGATTTTTCAGCCTGCACATGATTCTTTTGCAGGTCTTTCGCCTGTTTTGCTTCTAAAAAGTCATACAGCACACCCCATAAGGGTTCTACCGAGTAACGGTCATGCTGAATACCAGACCTGTCTTCAAACGGCTGGATCGAAATAAACCCTTTTTGAATCAAATACTGCACCATATAAGCACATTCTTCGGCCGAAATGGTCATACCATGTGAAAGCTCTTCAAATGTTTGAAAAAAGACGCCTTGTTCTTCATTCATTTTAATCTTTAACATGACCATCATTTGTGATTCATTCAGTCCTAATTGCTCATAATGGGCAATCAGCAAATTAGGCAAACTGGTCGAACCCATTTTCTGCATATCTATAAATTGCTGCCTTTTCATCGGATACACCTCTTCACTTTCAGTATATCACGTTTTCTCATACGTGCTGCCCTTAAGACGTTTGAAAAAGCCTCCATATGTTGGAGGCTTTCACGTCTTAAGGATATAAACGGTTTAATAATCTTGGGAATGGAATTGTTTCACGCACATGCGGCGCTCCGCTAATCCAAGCAACTGTTCGTTCAAGTCCAAGACCAAAACCTGAATGTGGTACAGAACCATACTGTCTTAATTCTGTGTACCATTTGTACGTTTCTTGATCTAACCCATGTTCTTTTAATCTTGCTTCAAGCAGATCTAAATCATGAACACGTTCAGAACCGCCGATAATCTCTCCATAGCCTTCTGGCGCAATTAAATCTGCACAAAGGACGACATCATCACGGTCTGGTGCAGGCTGCATATAAAATGGTTTTAATGAGGTTGGGTAATGAGTGATAAAGACTGGTTTATCATAGCTTTCGGCGATCGCTGTTTCATGCGGCGCACCGAAATCATCTCCCCATTCAATGTCATCAAATCCTTTATCCTGCAAGAATTTAATCGCTTCATCATATGTGATGCGCGGGAATGGTGCTTTGATGTTTTCTAATTTTGCTGTATCACGGCCAAGTGTGTGCAGTTCTACTTTACAATTTTCAAGTACACTTTGAACAACGTGAGACACATAATTTTCTTGGTACTCAAGGTTCTCATTAAATTCAACAAATGCCATCTCAGGCTCGATCATCCAGAACTCGATTAAATGACGTTTTGTTTTCGATTTTTCTGCTCTAAATGTTGGACCGAATGAGAATACTTTTCCGAGTGCCATCGCAGCAGCTTCCATGTAAAGCTGTCCACTTTGAGAAAGGTATGCATCTTCATCAAAATATTTAGTAGCAAACAGCTCTGTTGTTCCTTCTGGAGCACTTCCTGTTAAGATTGGCGGATCCACTTTCACGAAGCCTTCTTGATGGAAAAACTCATATGTAGCACGAATAATTTCGTTACGGATTTTCATAATGGCATGCTGTTTTTTAGAGCGCAGCCATAAATGACGGTGATCCATTAAGAATTCTGTTCCATGTTCTTTTGGTGTAATTGGGTAATCTGTTGCTTCGTGAATCACTTCAATGGATTTCACTTGTAATTCAAAACCAAGTGGTGAACGTTCGTCTTTAGTTACTTGTCCTGTGACATAGACCGATGTCTCTTGTGTCACTGATTTCGCAAGCTTAAAGACTTCCTCTTCTACCTCTGCTTTTACAACGACTCCTTGAATAAAACCTGTCCCGTCGCGAAGCTGCAAGAATGCAATTTTCCCGCTTGAACGTTTATTGGCAATCCATGCGCCGATTGTTACTTCTTCATCGACGTGTTTGAACACTTGATTAATAGTTGTTTTCAACATATTTCCCTCCAAAGCCAGAAAGAAACTCACCTTGTTAGATAGGTGTGATTCTTTTTTCATACATTTTATTATAACCGTTCTAAATCAGCATGGTCAACGCAAGACAGAAGAAACTACGGTGTTAAATTTTTTTCCACTCGTCCTGTCGTAAAATCAACATAGCTGAAACTATATTGGTTGTTCTCATTTAAGTACGTTACTTCCCAAAGGAGGACGTCACCTTCTCGTGCTAATTGAACATTTTTTAGCTTAGAAATGGTGTTCTCCTTTTGAACGGCTTGTACTGCTTGGTTTGAAGTAATGCCTTCTTTTGCTTTTTTAGCAATGACTTTTTCTTTTTTGCTGGCAGGTACCCACACATAGATCGCTTCGTTTTGTTTGTTTTTACCTTCCACAATAAATTGCTTTTCTTTCCCAACAAAGGTATCCACTTGCTCTACTTGTTCTATTGATGCTTGCTTTTTTGCTCGTTCAATCGCTGCCTCATGACCTTCTTCTTTTTGTCCCATGGCAATTTGATAAATCCACGAAAAGCTAATGATGCCAATGAGTAAAACGAGCGCAGCAATGGATGAAATAATCCAAACTATTTTTTTCATGTCAAGCTTCCCCTATGTGCGATATATGGTAAATATCGCTTGATTTTGATCTTCTTGATCTAATGCTAATCCAAACATAAGATCTTCCCTTTTAAGCGTTCTGTTCAGCAAATCGACGATTTTGTATAGGTCTTCTGAATGCTTAATTTGAACAGTTGAAAGTACCTCTATTTTACTTTCCACTTCTAATTCCTCCTCGGTACGTAAATATTGTTAGTCATACTTTTCAATGTGAGAACCGATACTATTTTTACAACGGAACATAAAAAGCCGTTACGATAAATTAACTCCAAACCCACACCAGTGAAAGGCCGCTTATGACAGCGGCTTTTCGTTGTTAAGCTTTTCTATATACGCCTCAAGCGACTCTTTGGACATCTCGTGAACTGGCGCATGATGAAGTGATTCTAAAAATAGTTTTCCATACGAAGCGGTTTTCACTCGGCGGTCTAAAATCAGCAATGTTCCGATGTCTTTTTCCGAGCGCAGCAAGCGGCCGGCTCCTTGCTTAAACGTTAACACAGCTTCCGGGAGAGCGACGGCTTTAAACGGATTTTTCCCCTGTTTTTTTGCAGCTTCACATTTTGCTTCAATGAGCGGTGAATCGGGTGGTCGGAAAGGAAGCCTTGCCATAATGACGGTCGTTAGCTCTGAGCCAGGAAAATCCACACCTTCCCAGAAACTCCCTGTTCCTAGCAAGATGGCCTGCTTAGCCAATTTGAACATTTTTGTCAATTTTACAGGGCTGCCGCCTGTCAAACCTTGAGCAAACAAGGCCGATTGCATACCTTCTGATTTCAGCTCTTCATACACTGCTTTTAACATCTCATGTGAATTAAATAACACCAATATTTTCGCTTGATCCTGCTTTTCCATGATCTTAATATAATTTGCAGCTTGCTTCACATATTCGCGTTCATCACGGTTTGTGATCGGCGGCATGTCAGCCGGTACAACGACCTTAAGCTGTTTTTCAAGTTCAAAAGGTGAATCAATTTGGACAAGGTGTGGGTAAAAATCTTGCAGACCAAATCGTTCCAAGCAATAATCAAAGCGTTGATTGATGGTAAGCGTCCCTGATGTGAGGACGACGCTTTTTTTGTTCATGAAGAACCGATCAGCTAGCAGCTCCCCTGTATCCAGCGGCTGCGCGTGCATAAAGACAGCATTCTTGGCACCCTTTGCATCAATCTCAATCCAAACGGTTTCATCATTGTTTGGTTCAAAGATAAACCGGTACAGCGTACTGCAGAATGTCTGCATAAATGACATCACTTGATCGTATTCTTCTGCTTCAAATGCAAACTGCTCTATGAACTGATCACTTTTGTGAAGCAACTCATTTTTTTGCTGCTCATACAGTTTCTCACAAGCAATCAATAACGAACAAAGCTTACTCGCTGATTCTTTAATTCGGACCCACTGAGCATGTTTTGAATGATGACGGACTCTATGAATGAGACGATTGATGTCCGCTTTTGGTTTTGTCCTTTTGACAAAAGAATGTACGGTACTAAAAAATGCGTCACTTTCCATCTGAAGCTGCTGAAGATACTCGTCCATTTCAATAAAGGTGTCAGTTGATAAACCTGCCCCATGAAATCTCTTTTTCAATTTCTTAAGCAGCCCGCCATGCAAAGAGCCAAGCTGCGTTAATTTCGCATGAAGCTGGATATAAGACGCACTGTCACCTAGCGTTTCATTGGCTGTTTTTTCAAATTGGTGGGCCTCATCAATCACATAGACATCTGCATGCTGAAAGATAGAAGCTCCTTCTGTTTGAGATAAAAGCAGACGGTGATTCGTCAAAATTAAATCAGCGGTTTGAGCCTTTCGTTTAGCCCGTTCATAAAAACAATGTTCTTTAAAACGGCGTTTTTTCGATGTAAATGGCATGTGCACACAAGAGATACGGTCTTTTATATTTGCAGCTCCTGACGGTAAATTCAGTTCAGACAAATCACCTGTTTCAGTGACAAGAAGCCACATTAAAATTTGCGCTTTTGTTAAGACAACATCATAGTTATCATCTTCCTCATGCAGGACATGCTCAAACTTATCTAAACAAATATAATGTGCCCGCCCTTTAAACACACAGGCGGCTGGCTCAAATGGGAGCAATTGCTTGAGTAGCGGAACATCGCGCTGAAGCATCTGCTGCTGCAGTAAAATAGAATATGTACTGATAATGACAGGTTTTCCTGATTTCTTTGCTTCTAAAGCAGCTGGTATAAGATAAGCGAGTGTTTTCCCGATTCCTGGCGCCGCTTCAATTAACGCATAAGCTCTTTCATGGAACGCATCTCTTACTTTGTTCATCATCGTGAGCTGGCCTTCTCTTACTTCATAGCCTTCTAATGTTTGAGGAAGCTTCTCTTTTATCTCCTCAAACAGTTGCTCGTCGTCAGCGCCTACTGCATATGTCGATTCAGTGATAGGATTGGTCACATCTTTCACAGCAAAAGATCCTACTTCTACAAGCGAATCATCCTGACTAGAGTGATTGGTTTCAAGCTGCTTAATTAAAAGTCCTATATCACTTAGAAGATAAGAGGATAATCTGCGCAGCTGTTTTAACACATTTGGCGGTGTATTCCTTAATTGATGTAATAAGGTTAAAAATAACATGGCAGTAACTTCCGCATCACTATCCGCTCTGTGCGGGTGGTCATGTGGAAGCATGAGCTCTTCGCTTAATTCAGTTAGCTTATAACCTTCAAGCTCAGGATAAAGAATTCTAGAAATTTCAACCGTATCAATCGCTAGCACATCCAGCTCATGTTTCCCGCATGCTTTTAGTTCATCGTTTAAAAAGTTCAAATCAAAATGAACATTGTGCGCAACAAAATAAGCGCCCTGTATGAGATCATACACCTCTTGGGCAATGTCCTCAAAAAACACCGCGTCATCAACCATGTGCTGCTTAATACCTGTCAGCTGTTCAATAAATCCAGGAATCGTTTTCCCTGGGTTCACATATTTTGAATACCGTTCGACAATTTGTCCATTTTCAATGACCACCGCAGCAATTTGAATGATTTTATCACCTTTTTTTGGTGAATTCCCGGTGGTTTCAATATCAACGACAACAAACCTTTGATCGGTCATAAAATGGACACCTCAATTCCTCGTTCCACTCATAGTGAAACACACTCTGGGCAATATAGCTGAAACAGAACAGCTTCCTTATGATGAAACTGTTCTGTTTCCATGTGAGCGTGCGTTATAAAATCGTTCTCGCAGGCTCTTGCCCAATCATTTGTTCAATTTGATTTTGTTTATTTAACACGACCACTTTAGGTGTGTGCGATTTCGCTTCTTCCTCTGACAACATCCCATAAGCGATAATAATGACTTCATCTCCTGGCTGAACCAATCTTGCTGCCGCACCGTTTAAACAAATGACACCGCTCTTTCTTTCTCCAGGAATGATATATGTTTCAAGTCTAGCACCATTGTGATTATTGACAATTTGCACTTTTTCATTTGCCATCATGCCTGCCGCATCAAGCAAATCTTCGTCGATGGTAATACTGCCTACATAGTGTAAGTTTGCTTCAGTCACTGTCGCTTTATGAAGTTTCGAGGTCATAAAAGTTCTATACATGTTTTTCACCGCTTTCAGGAACATGGAAAATCACATTATCAATCAGTCTTGCCCGGGAGAACTTCACAGCAATGGCAATGATCACTTGGCCCGTTAAGTGCTGAAGGGGTTCAAGTTCTGGGTAGGAGTAAATGTCAATATAATCGATTACTCCACTCGTTTGAAGAATCTCCTCTTCCACTAATTGATAAATACGATTTACATCATGTTCACCATTTTCTACAGCTGTCTGTCCTTTTTTTAATGCCCGGTATAAAGCAGGTGCTTCTTGCCTTTCTGTTTCAGACAAATTCACGTTCCTTGAACTTTTCGCTAAACCGTCTTCTTCTCGAACAGTAGGAACAGACACAAGGTGAAGATCAAAAAAGAAATCCTTGATCATCGCATCGATAACAGCGACTTGCTGTGCATCCTTTAGACCAAAGTATACATTGGTTGGTGCGACAAGGTGAAACAGCTTTGTCAGCACCGTGACAACGCCGTCGAAGTGTCCTGGGCGCTTCTTCCCGCATAAGACGTCTGTACGCTTTTGAACAGTCATCGTAATCGATGGCTCGTCTTTGTACATTTCCTTCACATCAGGTGTAAATAATATATCTACTCCAGTTTCTTCGGCAAGACGCTGGTCTCTTTTCATATCTCTTGGATAGGATTCAAAGTCTTCATTCGGTCCAAATTGCAATGGATTAACAAAGATGCTCATCACTACGATGTCATTTTGATCTCTTGCTTCTTTTGCAAGCGTAAGATGTCCTTCATGAAGGAAACCCATTGTAGGGACAAATCCAATGGAATGCTGCTTCTTTTGATGCTGCTTGATCATTT
Source organism: Bacillus sp. iso_77 (assembly GCF_056173625.1). Classification (NCBI taxonomy): domain Bacteria; kingdom Bacillati; phylum Bacillota; class Bacilli; order Caryophanales; family Bacillaceae; genus Bacillus; species Bacillus sp. iso_77. The sequence continues at coordinate 2,024,936 of NZ_CM149683.1, forward strand.
CTTTTAGTTCATGAATATGGGAGACAACCTTCATTCCTTGATCCCCCATATAAACCATCAAGGACTTCTTCTTTCATATGAAAGGTATGAGCATCCTCTGGGAATGTGCGTGCTTTTACTTCTTTTGTATATTGTATGAGCGCTTCTTCTAATACAGCATCGATTTGCGCGTATTGTTTCACAAATTTAGGTGTTCTAGACACGCCGTACCCTACCACATCATGGTAAACAAGAACTTGTCCATCTGCTTCAGCCCCTGCCCCAATTCCGATCACAGGAATCTTTAGCATGTCAGTAATCCGTTTTGTCAGTTCACCAGGTACACACTCTAACACAAGAGCGATGGCGCCCGCTTCCTCACATTTCAGACTATCTTCAATCAATTTCTGTGCACTCTCTTTGTCTTTTCCTTGCACTTTATAGCCGCCAAGGACACCGACTGATTGGGGGGTGAGCCCTAAATGGCTTACAACAGGAATACCGCCTCTTGTAAGTGCTTGGATGGATTCAAATACTCCGTCTCCACCTTCAAGCTTTAAGGCATCAGCACCGCTTTCTCGCATAATGCGTGCTCCATTTTTCATCGTTTCTTCTAATGAATAATGATAAGACATAAATGGCATATCCGTCACAACAAATGTGTCTTTTGCGCCTCTTTTGACTGCTTTTGTGTGATGAATCATATCATCCATCGTCACTTGCACTGTGGAATCAAGTCCAAGGACAACCATCCCAAGTGAGTCACCAACTAAGATCATGTCGACTTCCGCTTTTTCCGCTTGCTTTGCAGCTGGATAGTCGTATGCTGTCAGCATCACAATAGGTTCGTTTTGTTCTTTCATTTTGAAAAAATCTAACTTTGTCTTCATTTGTTCCTCCTCATTCTGGAGAGGAGATGGCTTGTCTGATCTCACACGCTTTTATCTCTCATGTGCAGACGAATCATCCCTCTGTCCAAGTCCCTTAGGATCAAGGCAGAAATTTATCGAATTTTTCTTCCTAACAGGTACAGTTCTTTTTCAGATACTGCCCACACGAAGTATATCAAAAATGTGCCGGGTGTTCCACTTAAGTTGACTTGATCTCAATGTCAGCGGAGTAGATGTTTTGGATTCCGTCTTCCGTTTCGAGTAAAAGAACGCCTTCATCATTAATCCCAAGCGCCGTTCCAGCATATTGTCCATTGACGGTGCGTGCGATGATACGCTTTCCAATGGTCATCGCATACGATTCCCATAATTGTTTGATCGGAGCAAAACCATAAGTCATATATTCATCATACCTTTTTTCAAAGGTGGACATGATGGTTTGAATCAATGCCGCTCTGTCTACCTTTTCACCCAGCTCCATTTGCAAACTCGTCGCAACATCCTTTAATTCTTCAGGAAAATCATTTGCCGTCTGATTCACGTTAATGCCTGGACCAATAATGACTGCGTGAACTTGGTCAGCTTCTGCTTTTAATTCAGTCAAAATACCAACGACCTTTTTTCCGTTTAGCAAAATATCGTTTGGCCATTTGATTGATGGACTGAGACCCGTTTGCTGCGCTATGGCTTCAGCGATGGCGACAGATGCTAAAAGCGTCATTTGCGGCGCTTTGTGCAGCGGTATTTCCGGCCGGAGAATCAAACTCATCCAAATGCCTGTCCCATTTGGTGAATGCCACGTTCTTTGAAGGCGGCCTTTTCCGTTTGTCTGATGATCACTGACAACAAGCGAGCCGTGCGGGGCTCCTTTATTGACGAGGTCATGGGCAATGAGCTGAGTTGAGGTGACTTCTTCTTGAAAATAAATATGCCTGCCAAACAGCTCTGTTTCCAAACCAAACAGAATTTCGTCTTCACTAATTTTGTCCGGTTTACGAAGCAGCCGGTATCCTTTTCTTCTGACCGCTTCGACCTCATATCCCTCTTTTCGCAAATCCTCTATATGCTTCCATACTGCCGTTCGGGAGCAGCCAAGCTCATCACATATTTGCTGGCTTGAGACAAAATCTTGCTCAGATGCTGTAAATAGTTCAATTAATCGTTTTCTAATCGCTGATCGCACGCTATGAGCCACTCCTCTATGGCTTCTTTTCGGTTTTCAAGCTGGTTTTGCAAAACGGCTTTTTTTACAGAAGAAAGCTCTTCTGCAATCCATTTACCAGCTGGCTTTTGCCGAAAGGCCATTAAATCTTTTCCTGACACTGCAAGGTCTTGAAGCTGTTTAATCGGCAACGCATCATATGAACGTTTCGCCGCCTCCAGCTCATCAAAGAAAATGCGGCGCTCATGTTTGAGTTGCGTGATTTTCATACTAGAAAGCAGGACATGTTCACCAGCTTCAAACATTTTTTCCGCATCCCAGTCACAATCAACATATTTGCTAATGGCAACGGCTTCTTTTAAAAGTTTCGTTGATAACTTCCATTCTTTTAAAAAGGACACCGCCTCCGCCTCATCTAGACCAAGTAAATGGATAAAGGCTCCCCACACCTCATCTAACCCATCCAATAAATAATACGGGAAAGCTTGGAACGTTTCATTCAGCTGATCCTTTTTGAGGCCGGGCAATTCTTCATACAATTTGGTGGAGATGAGCACCTTGATGGCTTGCTCACAGTAGCGTCCTTTTAAAAGTTTTTCCATTTCGATTTTTTTGCGTTCAACAGATATATTAGCAAGCAGATGTTTATCTTTTTTCATTGCTTCTTCCGTCTCTTTAGAAAGCTCAAACCCGAGCTGGCTTAAAAACCGCACCGCTCTCATCATCCGAAGCGCATCTTCTTGAAAGCGGCATGCAGGATCTCCAACCGTTTGAATTCGTCTTCGCTTCATATCCCGCTTGCCGCCTACATGGTCAATGATGTCACCATGAATATCCATGGCCACTGCATTGATCGTTAAATCTCTTCTTAAAAGATCTTCTTTTAGTGATGAAATAAACGCCACTTCTTTAGGCCGGCGAAAGTCTTCATATTCTGATTCAGTCCGAAACGTAGTGACCTCATAGCTGACTCCGTCAAGTAACACAATAACAGTGCCATGCTCTTTGCCGACATCTACTGTTTTATCAAATAAAGACTCCACCACATCAGGTGTGGCATCTGTCGCAATATCGATATCCCCAATTTCCCTGCCTAAAAGGACATCTCTCACCGCACCGCCGACAAAATAAGCTTGATACCCATGTTCATGCAGTGTATGTAAAATAGGGATCGCATGTGTGAATGGTTCATTCATCTTCAACATCACCTTCGATCAATTCTAAGTAAAGCTCTTCATACTCTCTCACAATTTTGTCAGAAGAGAAATTGGCTTCAACACTAGACTTGGCTGCCATCGATATTTGCTTATGGAGCGCATTGTCTTTCAGAATAGAGATAGCATGTTTTGCTGCTCCATCTACATCACCAAGCGGAACAAGGAATCCTGTCTCTCCATGTGCAATCACCTCTGGAATTCCTCCAACGTCTGTTCCTATACAAGGTACTCCGCATGCCATTGCTTCAAGTAGTACAAGACCAAAACTCTCTTTCTCAGAAAGCAGCAGCTTCAAATCACTAATCGAATAGAGCTCCTCCACCTTCTCTTGTTTTCCTAAAAATAACACGCGGTCCGTTAATCCAAGCTTTTTCACAAGCTCGCAAACAACCGATTTTTCAGGTCCGTCCCCAATCAGTAGCAGTTTTGCATTCACCTGTTCAGAAATCTGTTTAAACACATGGATTACGTCATGCACCCGCTTCACTTTACGGAAATTTGATACATGGATGACGACCTTCTCATCCTGCAGAAGACCATAATGCGTCTTCAGCACTTCGTGATCTTCACGCAAATATACGCGCTCATCGACGAAATTATGGATCGTATCAATTTTTTTATTCGGTTTAATCAGATCGTATGTCTGCGCAGCTAATGAATGTGATACAGCCGTTACGCGGTCAGATGATTCGATCGCAAACCGGATAACTTCCTTTAAAGATGGATCATAGCCTAAAACCGTAATATCCGTCCCGTGAAGGGTGGTGACGACTTTGACAGACTGTCCAGTCATTTGTTTGGCTAAGAACGCACAGACAGCGTGAGGGACCGCATAATGCGCATGAATAATATCAAGCTTCTCTCGTTTTGCCACTTCTGCGAGTTTACTTGCCAGTGCAAGGTCATAAGGCGGATATTGAAACACAGCATATTGAGTGACATCCACCTCATGAAAATAAATATTCGGATACACTTTATTGAGTCTAAACGGAATACTTGAGGTAATGAAATGAACATCGTGCCCTTTTTCAGCTAAACGTTTTCCAAGCTCTGTGGCAATAATGCCCGAACCGCCAACACTCGGATAACAAGTGATTCCGATCTTCAATTTTTTCATAATTACCCCCCAAGTAAGTCATCGTCCATCAAAAGTGGCTTCTTTGTCAGAAACCCTTCTGCAAAAGGTTTATTGAATTCCCTTCCATACATCGACTCTCTCATTTTGACAAAATCGATATAACCATTTACAAGCGGTGTCTCCACTGAACTCTCTGTTTTGACAAATTGGCTTTTATACGCATGTAAGCTATCAATTTTTTGCTTCATCTCGTCTGAAATATCGATCACAAAATCTGGACGATGGTGGCCATTAATCATGTAATAATACATCTGGCTTATTTTATGCGCTGGCTGCTTGTATGAATCTTCAAATTTATGTATACCTGCAGAAAAAGCGGCCTCTTCTACAAGTGAACCCGCATGACCATGATCAGGATGTCGATCTTGGTGGTGCGGGGCAAAAATAAGTCTCGGTTTGTATGTTCGGATGACACCTGCAATTTCTTTCATCGCTTCGTCATTCAGATAAAGTCCTCTATCTGGCAGCGTGAGCTGGATTCGAGTCGTGACGCCTAAAATGGCAGCGGCTGCTCTGGCCTCTTCTTTTCGGCTTTCAACCGTTCCATTTGAAGATAATTCAGCCTGAGTCAAGTCACAAATCCCAACACGTGCCCCTTTTTTTACGTATTTTGCAATCGTTCCACCCATACCGATCTCTACATCATCGCTATGGGCACCGAATGCAAGGATATCAAGTGGTTTCATGCGTTCCTCCGTTTTTTGCTACATCTCGAAAATCAAACGTACCTTTATTTAAATTCCTGACTAAAATTTCGGCGGTCCCCATATTGGTTGCTAATGGGATGGCATACACATCGCAAAGCCGGATGAGTGCAGATACATCCGGTTCATGCGGCTGTGCAGTGAGAGGGTCTCTAAAAAAGAGCACAAGATCCATTGCATTATCAGCAATCATAGCACCGATCTGCTGATCTCCTCCAAGTGGTCCTGATTGGAAACGATGAATGGGCAGCCCAGTCGCTTCTTTCACTCTTAAACCTGTGGTTCCTGTTGCATAAAGTGTATGATCTGCCAAAAGATCTCGATACGCAATGGCGAATTGAATCATGTCACTTTTTTTCTTATCGTGAGCGATTAAAGCAATGTTCATCAGGGATCCACTCCTTATTAGTCGATAATATTTTCTAAGCCATAGACGAGTTGATCAATATGCATCACCTGTTCAACAGAAAGCTTCACACCTGACATAAAGGATGCACGGTTATAAGAATCATGACGAATCGTGAGCGTCTGCCCGTCCATTCCAAACAGCACTTCTTGATGAGCAATCATGCCTGGAAGCCTTACGCTGTGAAGACGGATGCCATCATAATCTGCTCCTCGAGCACCTTCGATTAGTTCTTTTTCTTCAGGGTGCCCCTGCTTTTTACTTTCTCTTACTTCAGCAATCATTTCAGCCGTTTTTAGTCCTGTACCGCTCGGAGCGTCCAATTTTTTATCATGATGAAGCTCAATGATTTCAACATCAGGAAAATAATTTGCTGCCATTTTGGCAAACTTCATCATTAAAACAGCACCAACAGCAAAGTTAGGCGCAATAATACAGCCTATCCCTTTTTCTTCTGTTAATTGCTGAAGTTCTTTTAGGTCGTCTTCTGAAAAACCTGTTGTGCCTACGACTGGACGTACGCCATGTTCAAGGGCTTTTTTTGTATGTACTTTCCCGATTTCTGGGGTCGTCAAATCAATTAATACATCCGGTGCTGTTTCTGAAAGACACACGTCAATATCCGTATAAATGGGCGCATCAGATGTTGTAAGAAGCACATCTGATAGCTTTTTCCCCTCATGTGTGTGATCAAGTGCTGCTACTAGTTCAAAATGGCTTGTTTCTTCTGCCAGCTTGACAGCCTCTATCCCCATTCTTCCTCTTGCTCCAGCGATTACAACTTTGATGGTTTGATTCGTCATCTTCTCTACTTCCCTTCTTTTTTCGTCCAGCGGTCTTTGTCTCTTGTATTGAATTTATGCATCACACGATCATGGGCTTCTTCAAGTGATATATTGAGTGAATTGGCAAGGCATGTTAACACAAACAGCACATCGCCAATTTCTTCTTCCATGCTTTTTTCTGTTTCTGTTGTTTTTTTCGGCTTTTCTCCATAGTAATGGTTGACCTCTCTTGCCAGCTCACCTAATTCTTCTGTCAGACGGGCCATCATGGCAAGCGGGCTGAAATAGCCTTCTTTAAATTGTCCTATGTAATCATCGACTTCTTGCTGCACGTGACGCAGCGTTTTTTCATTCGTCATGAAGCTCATCCTCCTATCCATCTCTTACATGTTAGCGAAATCATAAATATTTGACAAATGTTTAAAACTCAGTTTGCTTGTTTCTCTTCCATACCATATAATATTATCGCTGTCTAAGCAAAAAAAGGAGTGATCTTTTGCTAAAAGAAATTCGTCTTAAAAATATCGTATTTATTTTAATAGGATCTGCGATTTTTTCTTTCGGCCTTGTTCATTTTAATATGCAGAACAACTTGGCGGAAGGCGGATTTACAGGTATCACACTGCTTTTATATTTTCTATTTCACATTGATCCATCTATTTCAAACCTTGTGTTAAACATTCCGATCTTTTTTATCGGCTGGAAAATGCTTGGCAAAACCATGTTTACATATACAATTGTCGGAACCGTCAGTCTTTCTGTCTTTCTAGCCATCTTCCAGCGCTTTCAAATACATATGCCTCTTCAGCATGATTTAGCCTTAGCCGCACTCTTTGCAGGTGTGTTTATCGGAACAGGCCTCGGAATCATCTTTAAATTCGGCGGGACAACAGGCGGCGTGGACATTATTGCAAGACTGATCAACAAACATTATCAAGTCGCAATGGGAAGAACGATGTTTATCTTCGACGCATGCGTCATTACCATCTCTCTCACCTATTTAAATTACAAAGAAGCCATGTATACACTTGTTGCCGTATTTGTTGCTGCAAAAGTCATCGACTTCATGCAAGAAGGCGCTTACGCTGCCAAAGGAGCGATGATTATTTCTGAAAAGGATGACATCATTCAAAAGAAAATCACAGAGGAAATGGAGCGCGGAGTGACCATTTTAAAGGGTGTCGGCTCCTATACGAAACAGGAACGCAACGTCCTTTACTGCGTCGTTCCAAAAAATGAGCTTGTCCACCTCAAGAGCGTCGTAACTTCCGTCGATCCTCATGCCTTTGTATCAGTGAGTGACGTGCATGACGTACTCGGTGAAGGCTTCACATTAGATGAACATAAAAAGCCGCTCAATCCCCACTAAAAAAAGAAGCCCGATAACGGTGCTTCTTTTTTTATGATTTTGGATAATCGGCTTGTCGCTTTTGCTTTTTTTCTTTTTCAGCACGGTATTTCCTAAACCCAACATACGTTAGAGTGAGTAAAATCATACTTCCTGTTGTTAAGATGACCCATAAAAGCGATGGATCCGCTTCATCTTGATCAACGTTCGCAAACACACTTGATAAATCTTCTTCAAGTTTCGTGAGACGCTCAAGCTTTGTCCCACTCGATGCTTTTAAAAATTCACCTTGTTCAATTACTTCCATGTGCTGCTTAATCGTCTGCAGCTTTTCAGGCGAGATATCAATGGTTAAACTCGGATAAATCATATCATACAATGAAACCAGCTCATTCCAAGTTTCATAGAACGTCGTCGATTCTGGATCTTTTACTTCTTTCTTTAATGTCGGAAAAGACCCCATAATCGGCTTCTCGAGCGAACCCCAAAGAGGTTCCGAATTTGATTGTATCGCATCAAGAAGCATTCTAAACTGAGAGGCATACCGAAGTTTTTCGCGCTCATTTAAGTCTTCCTGCGGGAGTCCTTTAATGATATCTTGATAGCCAAGTGTAATTTGCCGAACCTGCGTATTCGTCAGAGTTCCACGCCAATTCTCAGCTTTAAATGTCTTTTCAGCATATAATGCGACTTGTAATGCCTCATCATATTTAGCTTGTCTCGTTAATTGAAAGATTGAATCTGATAGTTCCGTTAATTCTTGCAGCGCTTTAGCAGCTGTTGTTTCCTCACCTTTTGCAGCAGCTGGATGCAAGACGAGAAATAATAATAGAATCATCGCGATTGACTTTCGTTTCATGCAAGTCCCTCCTAGCCTTTCTCCATACAGCGTATGAAGAAAAGGACAAGGTTAGACCAACATTGTTAAGGGAGTTCAAGCTTGACCGATTTTTTCGAGAGGACAAGATAATACGAAACAAGAAGAACGGCAATACTTAACCAAAACGTCACGTAGCCGATCTCATTTGAATAGGCAGAAAGCATAGAATAACGCGGCATCATTCCAAACACATAATCAATCACATCATTATGTAAAATCCATATGCCTGCTACAACCAAATGACGCATTTGAAAACGATAATACGGCGCAAATAACACAGCCTGTACCGCCATCGCAAAGTGCGAACCAATTAGCATATATCCTTCCCACGGAAAATCATCAACAGAAACGAGCACGAAAAGATTCATCCCTACAGCCCATAATCCATATTTGATCAAGGTGACAAGGGCCAGTGCTTCAAAATAAGGAGCATGGCGTTTCATTAGAAAGGCTAGTAATACAAATAAAAAGAAAAAGCTTGCCGTCGGACTGTCCGGTACAAAAGGTAAAAAGACAGCCGGCGTCTCTACGAGCTGCGGAATATACCAGTAATAGCCGTACGCAGTGCCAAGAAAGTTGACAATGAGCACGAGCACAAGCATGTAGCGTGTGGCTAGCAGATATTGAATCCATCTCATATTTCTCTTCACTCACGATCTGTTAAAATCAGAAAAAAGCTGACAGCGCCAGCTTTTTTCTCCTTTTGAGTATATCCTTGTACTTGCATTTAAACAACTGAATTATTTAGATTTGACCTCAGATAAATATTTCGAGAGCTTTTCAAGTTCTTCATCGCTGCCTTTAAAAATGCCCTTAGGCATGTTGCCTTTTCCTTCTACAGCGATTTTCGCAATTTCCTCTGGTGCTAAGCCATTGTCAACAAGTGACGGTCCAGCTGCCCCTCCTTGCATATTATCTCCGTGACAGGAGATACATGTCTGCTCTTGATAGATTTTATACTCTTCAGCTGAGGTATCAATCTCTGCTTCTTTCTTGATTTCACCTTGCTTCGCTGCTGCTTCCCAGTCATGAGTAGCAACAGACTCCCATGTTAAATAGGTTGCTGCACCAACTGCAAGAATCATCATCCCAACTGCAATTGGTCTTCGATATGGCCTACGTTCAGGACCAGAATCAAGAAATGGTGCGAGTAAAAGAGCACCAAACGCAATTCCAGGCATAATCATTGCGCCAACCACCGTATAGCTCCCTGCAGCAAACTCATATTTTAACAACTGGTATAAAAATAAGAAATACCAGTCTGGCAGCGGAATATAGCCCGTATCTGTCGGATCAGCCATCCGCTCAAGCGGAGGTGCATGAACAACAGTTAGGACAAGAAATCCAATTAAAAAAACAGCACCTACAAGCCATTCCTTTAAAAGAAAGTTCGGCCAAAAGGCTTCGGTTTTTCCCGGATATTCGGAATAGTCTTTAGGTATGTTAGGTTTTCTTTCTGCCGGTATTCTGGAATCTCCGACAAACTTCATCCCTTTTCCCCTATGCAAAGTCATCCCCTCCTCATTGAACATTCATCAAACGCAAAATTTTACAGCGGTCCAGAAATTCCTTGCTTACGAATCATAATAAAGTGGGCAGCCATCAGCCCAAATAATGCCGCTGGCAAGAAAAAGACATGGATAGCGAAAAATCTCGTCAGCGTTTGTGCACCTACAATGTCAGGATGACCTGCAAGCAGCGTTTTAATCTCTTTCCCAATGAAAGGTGTCGCCTCTGCAATTTGAAGACCAACCTTCGTCGCAAATAGCGCCTTCATATCCCACGGTAAAAGATATCCTGTAAAACCAAGTCCAAGCATCACAAAGAAAATGAGCACACCGACAATCCAGTTTAACTCTCTAGGCTTTTTATACGCCCCTTGGAAAAAGACCCTCAGCGTATGTAAAAACATCATAACAATGACTAAACTCGCACCCCAGTGGTGCATCCCTCTTACAATTTGTCCAAATGCCACTTCATTTTGCAAATAATAGACAGATTCCCATGCGTTTTTAATATCCGGTACATAATACATCGTTAAAAACATGCCCGAAAGGACTTGAATGACCGTCACAAAAAACGTTAAACCGCCAAAACAATACACAAAAGCAGAGAAATGATGTGCTGGATTGACGTGCTCAGGCACTTCATGATCCGCAATGTCTCTCCATATCGGTGTGATGTCCAGCCGCTCATCTACCCAATCGTAAATCTTGTTAAGCATCGTTACCCTTCCCCTTTCGGCACAGCTTTTCCAAGATAGAGGTATCCGTCCTTCACTTGCTGCTTATAATGGTCAAGCGGTGCAAGCGGCGGAGTTCCGGGTACGTTTGTACCATCCTTGTCGTACAGCCCATAATGGCATGGGCAGAAAAATTTGTTTGGATTTTTCGGATCACTGTTCCAGTTCACTGTACATCCTAAATGTTTACAGATTGGCGATAAAGCGACAATTTCATCCCCTTCTTTGTACACCCATGCAGACCTAGATTCCTTTGACTCATACCATGCATCTACTTGATCAATTTTAAAGTCAAAGCGCTTCGGTTCTTTTGTCAGTTCATCTACACTGACAACTTGAACCATATCCTGATCCTCTGTTCCTTTTAGCACAGGGTCAAGCGCAAAGCGAACCATAGGCATGAGCATTCCAGCGGCCATAAATCCCCCCACGCCGGTCAACGTGTAATTCAAAAATTGACGCCTGGACACTCCATGTCTCTTCTCGCTCATTTTTTTCTCCCCCCCTCAGGTCGTCAGCTACTTTATAACTGAATTAGAAAAAATTTCATAAAACTAGGACACCCTCATAATATATCAATCTATTCACAAGGTCAACAGCCTAAAAAGCTATGTACAATGCAAATGTAAGGGTTTTTATGACGGGTTCCATTTTTGTAACAAAAAGTTCAAAATTTGTTCTACACTGTCTTGAATGACTTTTTGCTTTAAATTGACCTTTAAATGCTCAAGCGGAACAGACTGCAATATAAGTGCCGATTCGCTCACTTCTAGCTGTTCTTTCCATTTGTTATCAGATGTGATAAACACAACATGCTGAAAATGTTCTTGCAATGATTGTTTTAGTGCAAGTATGTCTTCTTGCTTACGATTGTTTACTTCTAAATATGTATATGGAGGAAAAAGAAACACTCTGCCTTTCAGTTGCCTTTCAAGATCCTCTGACACAAGCATTGTAAACTCACCTAAAGACACGGTTTGTTTGATATGGCTTGCATTTATCCCAACTAATGGAATGATAGCGGTATCAATGTAATCTTTAGATTGTAAAAAGAGATTCGCGTCCTCCGCCTGAAACTTCATCTAGTTCCCCTCTTTCATCACATAAGCCCTGCCTGTATAGGGCAAGGCTTATTGGCTTGGTTTATGATAATAGGCTTAATTCTTTTGCTAACTTATTAAATGTTTCTTGATCATGACGGTCAAGCGCTTCATCGATTTCTTTCATCAGCCGTTCTTTTTGGAAAGTAGCGATAGAATGCTCTAGCACTTTCTCAGCAAGATCTTTATCTTTTTCATTTTCATAAAGATCTTTAGGAATATGAGGATTTGTTTCAAGTACAGCGGCATATTCCGGCGAACGATATGCAGATCGGAAATTCAATTGAATAAACAAATCTTGCTGTTTATTCAAACGAATATCATGAAATGATTTTTCTGCATCTGTCGTCATGATATTTTCTTTATAAAATCTAAAGGGAACTTCATCCACACAGTGTGTTGACATAATAATTCCCCTTGGGCAAAATTCTGCTTGCTCTACAAAATGAACCTTTTCCATCAAAGAGTCGTGACTCATTAAATAATTTAATATCCAAACACACTCTCTTCGCTTTAACTGATAATGGTTTAAGAACCACCGGATAAATTCCTTCTTTTCATTGACAGAAACAGGGGTCTGCATGTTATTCCCTCCTCTATCGTAAATTAAATTGCTATACATGAATTATTCAACAAACCAGTTCTTCATTCCTGCAAACTATAAGGAAATTTCGTCTTCAATTCTTAAAATCGTTTCTTCAATTTCTTCATTCGTGCCATCTTTCTGAAGAACTTTTCGTAATAACGGCAAGGCTTCTTTTTGTCTGCCTTCTTCTAAAAGGAACGAAGCATATTCATATAAAAAGTCACGTTCCTCATCAAAATCAGGCAGAGCAAGTTTGAAATACTCAGCGGCTTCATCGTATTCTTCTCGTCCGACAGAAGCAGAAGCAGCATACCAATTCCATTTTGGATCTTCTTCCCCAAAGCTTTTAACCTCTTTAATCACATCCAGAATTTCATCAAACAGCTCTTCATTTAAATAGATCGCAAGCAGCGTTTGAACCGCTTCAATATATCCTGGATCAAGAGCAAGTGCTTCTTGAAGCAATTTTTTCGCATCTTCCGAATGGCCATTTTTCAAATCAATCTTTGCCCCATATAAATATAACTCTTTGTTATACTCATCCACTTTAATTCCTTCTTTTACTATCTCTAAAGCTTCATGATATAGTCCTTCTTCCTCATAGCTTTTGGCTAAAGGCATATAAAGTGATGAATACGAAGGATCAATATCTTTTAGTTCAGAGAGCTGCTGAATAGCCGTTTTCGTTCTGCCAGCCCTCATCGCTGTAAATCCGTAGCCAAAAAGTGTATTTGGATCCACTTGATCTTTTACAGCCTTTTCATACCATTCAAGGGCATCTTCAAATTCTCCAGCTGTGCTTAATGATTCAGCGAGCCGCTGATATACATTGACACCACCAATTTCATTTTGTTGATCGGCCACTTTGTAGAAATAGTCGGCTGCTTTCTTTGAAAGACCTTGGGAAAAATACAATTCCCCTAAAGCAAAATCAATGACGGCTTCATGAGGTAGTAACTCTTTCGCTTTTAAAAGCTTTTGTTCACTAACTTCAAATAGTCCTTGCATTTGATACAAATCTGCCATTAACAATAAACTCTCTGGATACGCATCGTCATCTTCAGGAATCGTTTCAAGAACTGCTATTGCCTTCTCTTCTTCATCAGAGTCTATTAACAGCTCTGCATAAAAACAGGTTAATCCTGTTTCTTCTGGATATAAATCATGTAAATCACTAATTAGATTCCGTGCTTTATCAATATCTCCCCAGTCATAATATAACTGAGCTGCCTGCGCTTTTTCTTCATCATGAAGATGCTTCTCTGCTTGAGCAAGTGTTTGGAGTCCCTTTTCAGTCTCACCCGCCTCAACTAATTTTATGGCTTCTTGTAATGAACTATTCAAATCAAACCGTTCCTTTCTGTTTCCAAAAACCTAAACTGTTGTTACTTCATATCATAATCGACAGCTGCATATCCAGCAAATATGTTGCTCTTTTAACATGAAGCCATTTTTGTGTTTTGAAGACTCTTTTTCAATCAATACTTTACTAAACTGATGATTTGTAAACCGAATACGCTAAAAAATTGTTTTTGAATCAGCAAAATGCTCTTTTTCAAGGTTTCACCTTGAGACAAGCTATGCTATAGTTCTTTCAAATATGCAAAAGGAAAGAAAAAGCCTGAGGAAATCCTCAGACTGTTTGCGTTAAGTATTCAATGTGTTCAAAGAAATTTGGGTAAGATACACGTACTGCATCTGTATCTTCAATCTCGATTGCTTGCTCTGTTATACATGCCGCAATTCCTAACATCATACCAATTCGATGATCTCCGTAGCTTGAGACGACTGAACCGCCTTTAAGGCTCGTTTTACCATGAATCTTCATTCCATCATCTGTTGCTTCAATATTAGCACCTAGTTTTTTAAGTTCTGAAACGACTGTATCAATCCGATTGGTTTCTTTCACTTTTAATTCAGCAGCATCTTTAATGATCGTTGTTCCTTCTGCTTGAGTAGCTAGGAGCGCAATAATAGGAATTTCATCGATCAGTCTAGAGATCATATCACCTGAAATGTCGATCCCTTTTAATGAAGAGGTAGAGATCGTTAAATCACCGTACGGTTCTCCGCCTTTAGCATCCACTTCTTGAATGTCGAGGTCTGCACCCATTTGTTTTAGCACATCTATAATACCAGTTCTCGTTTTGTTCAAACCGACATTTCTCAATACAATCCGGCTGTTTGGAACGATAGATCCAGCCACTAAGAAAAATGCAGCTGAAGAAATATCTCCAGGGACAAATACATCTGTTGCTTTTAACGTTTGTCCACCTTCAATTGAAACACTTTGTGCATCTTCATGTAGCGAGACACCAAACATTGATAACATTCTTTCGGTATGGTCTCTTGATTTATGCGGTTCAGTTAACGTCGTTGTTCCTTTTGCCTGCAGTCCAGCTAGAAGGACAGCCGACTTAATCTGGGCACTGGCAACTGGAGACTCATAAGAGATAGCTTTTAAATTGCCCCCACGTATAGAAAGCGGTGTATACTCGCCATTTGCTCTGCCATCGATCTTGGCTCCCAATTGTCTTAGCGGATCTGTTACCCGTTTCATCGGTCTTTTGGCAATACTTTCGTCTCCAATCAGCGTACTGTGGAACTCACAGCCAGCCAAGATTCCCATCATTAAACGAATGGTCGTGCCAGAGTTACCAACATCGAGAATATCGCTCGGCTCTTTAAGTCCTTTTAGTCCCTTACCATGAATGACAACATCTGTACCTTTTTGTTCGATGTCGACACCCATTTTTCTAAAACAATCAATCGTGCTTAAACAATCAGCGCCAGGAAGAAAATTTTTTACTACTGTAGTCCCGTCAGCAATAGCGCCAAACATCACAGATCTATGAGAAATGGATTTATCTCCTGGAATATGAATTTCTCCATTCATAGGAGCACTTTTATGAATTTTCATGTTCCTCACCTCAATCAGCATAAAATGTATCGTAATTTGCTCTATTTTTTATACAGAGTTCTGCCCGCTTTCGATCGTCATCTGTTTGAAAACTAATGCGTAAAATCCCGTTAATGTCTTCTCGCGTTTCAATAATACGGATATTTGTAATACTGATGTTTTCATTTGCTAGATATCCTGTAATTTCCGAAATAACACCAGGATGATCCGGCACATCGACATAAAGATCATAAAAAGCAGGGATCGCTCCTTTTTTCCTCAGAGGCAGGCCGTCGCGATATTCCTTGGCCTCTTGGAAATAAGAGAATAACCCCTCAGCATCTTCTTGTTGCACAAAGGATTCAATGCGGTCAATCTCTTTTTTCCATTCATGAAATCGGTCTAAAATCTTGTTTTTATTGTGCAAAAGGATATCGCGCCACATTGCAGGATTACTTGATGCAATACGGGTAATATCTCGAAAGCCTCCAGCAGCAAACCGTTTTACAAGAGGATATTCTTCTTCAAAATGATGCGCTTGATGCACAAGACTGGCAGCGACGATGTGTGGAAAGTGACTAATCACACTTGTCACAGCATCATGTTCTTCGGGTGTCATTTCAATGAAATGAGCATTGGTTCCCTTCAGTAGATCCTTCAAACGGTCAACAGCCTGACGACTTGTTACTTTTGCTGGCGTTAAAATGTAGAATGCATTTTCAAATAAAAAGTCTTTTGCTGCAATGACACCTGACTTATGAGACCCTGCCATCGGATGCCCGCCAATAAATTGGTAATGATCAGGCAACGTTTTTTCAGCAAAGTGAACGACCTTTTGCTTTGTGCTCCCTACATCCGTAATCGTGAGCTCTCTTTCAATACCAGATGCTGCAATATCACTTAACATTTTGACGGTTTGTTGTACTGGCGTTGCCAAAATAATCGTTGCTGATGCTTTTAAGCCTTCCATCAAGGACTCGGCAGTCGCGTCGATGATTCCTAGTTTTGTTGCAGCAATCATTTGTTCTTTAGAGACATCATAGCCTACAATTTTTTTATGTGGAAATTCTTTTTTAATCGACAGTGCAATAGAACCACCAATTAAACCAAGCCCAGCGATTAATATGGTTTCGTTTGCTTCATTCATGTTCATCACCTGATTTTTCGCGTAAATTAAACAAGCTGTTTCAATAGCTTATATGTATATTGGATGAGTTACAACGAAAGCCATATCCCATAAACAGGATATGACTTCATTGTTATGCTACGCACGAATGCCTTGTAATAAATCGGCAAGTGTAGTTAAGATTTCTTCATTTTGCTCCTTTGTTCCAACAGTAATACGTAAAGAAGTTGGGAATCCGAGAGCTTGACCAGATCGAACGATATAGCCCTTTTTCAAAAGTGCATTGAACAGCTCCTCTGCGTCTCTTTTAAAATCAATCAGCACAAAGTTTGTTTGAGATGGATAGATAAATAATCCAAAACGGTCTGCAAAATCTTGATATTGTTTGAGACCTGCTTCATTTTTTTGTCTGCACGATTGAATAAAGTCTTGATCTTTAATGGCTGCACGTGCAGCTGCCTGAGCGATACGACTTGTATTAAAGGGCTCCCTCGCAGGTTCAATGGCGGTAATCAACTCCTCTGAGGCAACCCCATAACCTACTCGAAGTGCCGCAAGTCCATATGCTTTAGAGAACGTGCGCAGTACAATGACATTTTGATAGGCTTTTAATAGAGATAAACTGTTCGGAAAGTCTTCCGCGCGAACATATTCAAAATATGCTTCATCTAGAACGACAAGCACGTGAGCAGGCACTTGATCTAAAAACGATACGAGCTCAGACTCTGACAAATGATTTCCTGTCGGATTGTTCGGGTTACACACCCAAACGACTTTTGTGTTGTCATCCATCGCATCCAGCATTCCCTTTAGATCATGAGCTCCACCATTTAGAAGTGGTACTTCTCTAATCTCTGCATGCTCAATCACTGCATTGTGACGGTATTGCGGGAATGACGGAGATGGGATCACCGTATTTGTATGTTGATCAAGGAATGCCCTAGCAATAATTTGCACAAGTTCATCTGAGCCATTCCCGAATATTAATTGTTTTTCATTTACTTGAAGAAACTCAGCCAGTTCCGTTCTTAAACTTGCGCTGTATCCGTCTGGATAAATCGCTAAATGTTCAAGTTCAGCTTGTATGGCCTCTCTTGCATGTGTGGAACATCCAAAAGGGTTTTCATTTGAAGCCAATTTCACAATTTTGTCTAATTGATATTCTTTTTTGACCTCTTCAATTGGTTTCCCAGGTTGATACGGTTTTAGCTGTTTTAATTGATCTTTGATTTGCAAAATGTTTCACCTCATTTGAATGAATAGAGGGGACTAAATGTTTTTGCATATGTTTCAAATTCTCTTAAAGCCTCTTGGCGTGTATCACTTGCTACTAATTGTTCTTGAAGCTCTTCAATTTTATTGACAAGCGCACTGCCGACAACGACACCATCACTCATTTTATTCATTGAGTCTACTTGTTCTCTTGTTGAAATACCAAAACCTACAGCAACTGGTATTTGACTCAGCTGTTTTACTTGTTGAATAAAATCTGTAATCGATGCGTCGAAAGATTGTCTGACACCTGTGACGCCGAGAGATGAAACACAATACACAAAACCTTCTGCCTGCTCTACAATTTTTTCTAATCGTTCCTTGCTTGTTGGTGCAACGAGTGATATATATGAAATGTCGTGTGCTTGACAGTTCTTCTGCAGCTCGCTGCTCTCTTCAAAAGGCAAGTCGGGTGTTAAGAGTCCCGAAATATGATTTTTGCGCAGTAAAGCGAAAAAGTATTCTGTGTCTAATTGTAACACAGGATTATAATACGTAAATAGAATTACAGGAATTTTTACGCCGTTTTTTTTCATCTTTCCTGCTAATTCTATCGCTTTTACGATATTCATACCATGATGAAGTGCTCTTTTAGAAGCTCTTTGAATGACGGGGCCGTCCGCTAACGGATCGGAATACGGAACACCTAGTTCAATCGCATGTGCCCCTGCTGCTTGAAGCGCGAGGGCTAAATCAATGGTGATCTCTTCTGATGGATCACCCGCTGTAATAAATGGAATAAATAATTTCTGACCTTGCTCTAATTGAAATGTGATCATTTTGTTTCACCCTCACTTTCAAGCACATTCATTAATGTATGCACGTCCTTATCTCCTCTGCCTGACAAGCAGACAAGAACAATGTCGTCTTCCCTCATGTTCTGGCTCATTTCAAACGCTTTAGCTAAAGCATGTGCAGATTCGATCGCTGGCAGGATTCCTTCTTTTTCTGTGAGCAGCTTTAACGCATCTAGTGCTTCTTGATCTGTCGCACTCACATATTGAACCCGGCCGCTCGCATGCAAATACGCATGCTCTGGTCCGATCCCCGGATAGTCTAATCCAGCTGAAATCGAATAAGGCTCAATAATTTGACCAAATTCGTCTTGGATCAAGTATGTCAAAGATCCATGTATGACACCTTTTGTCCCTTTCGTGATGGTCGCTGCATGAAGCGGAGTGTCGATTCCTTTCCCAGCAGCTTCTACACCAATGATATCGACCTCTTCATCTAAGAATGCCCGGTACATTCCTATCGCATTGCTCCCGCCGCCAACACAGGCAACGACTTTATGAGGAAGCTGCCCTTCCTTTTCAAGTATCTGCGCTTTTGCCTCATCTCCGATCATCCGCTGAAATTCACTGACGATTTGAGGATACGGATGAGGTCCAACGACTGAGCCGATCATATAAAAGTGGTCACTGCAATGCTGGACCCAATAGCGGATGGCTTCATTGGTTGCATCCTTTAATGTTCCGTTCCCGCTTGTGACAGGTATGACTTCAGCGCCGAGCAGTTTCATTCGGAACACATTGAGTGATTGTCTTTCCACATCTTCTTTTCCCATAAATACAGTGCAGGATAAACCGAATTTTGCGGCCACCGTTGCAGCAGCTACACCGTGCTGACCTGCTCCTGTTTCGGCGATGATATTTGATTTCCCCATTTTTTTCGCTAGCAGTGCCTGCCCAAGCGCATTGTTAATTTTATGAGCGCCTGTATGGTTTAAATCTTCTCTTTTTAAATAGATTTTAGCACCGCCGAGATATGCCGATAATTGATCAGCGTATGTGAGTGCAGTTGGTCTGCCTGAATAGTTTTTCAAAAGCGATATATATTCCTTTTGAAAAGCAGGGTCTTCTTTTAATTCACGAAAAGCTTGTTCGATCTCTTCTAGTGGCTGCATGAGCGTTTCAGGAACGAATTTCCCTCCAAATTCTCCGTATCTGCCAATCTCATTTGGATATGCGTACATGGTTCAACATCCTTTCTTCGAGCACTTTCATCTTTGTACTGCTTTTCTTTCCGTTTTCTTCTATACCGCTTGAAAGGTCTATGGCGTCTGGACCAAAAGCAAGCAGATCTATTATGGTGTCTGGCGTGATCCCGCCAGCAATGGCGCAAGTTTTTCCCAGTTGTTTTGCATGCTGAACATATGAAGGCAC
Source organism: Bacillus sp. iso_77 (assembly GCF_056173625.1). Classification (NCBI taxonomy): domain Bacteria; kingdom Bacillati; phylum Bacillota; class Bacilli; order Caryophanales; family Bacillaceae; genus Bacillus; species Bacillus sp. iso_77. The sequence goes on from NZ_CM149683.1 coordinate 2,044,835, forward strand.
CGCCTCCCATGCAAAAGCTGTTCCAGAACCGCCTCTCATGCCTTTTACTTTCGCATCAATGAGAAAGCCGTCGACACTTGGAGCAAATGCCGTCATATGTTCAAGTGTGTCGTTTACATCGGGCTCGTGATGGAACACTTTCCAAACGAGCGCCTTCGTTTGTTGTTTGATGTCGCTTGCATCTTCTGGCGTCTCATCGCCATGAAGCTGCACAATATCTAAGGGGAGGTTGTTTGTGATCTCGCACACTTTTGGTGTTTTTTCATTCACAAATACCCCCACTATCTCTTTTTTGCATTTTACTTGTGACAGCCAGTGTTTCACTTGATCTGGATCAACTCGTCTTTTACTCGGCGCAAAAATAAAACCGATGGCATCCGCTTGGGATTGCGAGATGCATGCGACATCCTCTTGTGAGACAGCCCCGCAATATTTTAAGTAAGGCTTACTTTTCTTCATTCTCCGAACAATGCCTGAACGGCTTTCTCCTGTGATTGTTCCCTCATTAAAGATTCACCAACAAGAACGGCATTTGCTCCGTGCTGTTTCACAAAGGTCAGATCATCAAATGTCTTTATCCCGCTTTCACTTACTAGTAATACGTCTTTTGGAACAAGTGGCGCGATCTCTTTTGTTTGTTCAACAGTTGTTGTAAACGTATTGAGATTCCGGTTGTTCACACCGATAATCTCAGGAGTGAATAGGTGTAAGATCTTTTCTAGTGTATGTGCTGCATGTACTTCAACGAGGACATCCAGTCCTTTTTCTTTCGCTTCTGTATAGAGCTCATACAGCTTTTGCGGCTCAAGCACCTCTCCGATTAATAAAATGGCATCTGCCCCTATCCGTTTCGATTCTTCTACTTGTATAGAGTCAATAATGAAATCTTTTCTTAAAATAGGACGTGTGATGTGTTCTTTAATAAGAGACAAATATTCGTTTTTCCCTTGGAAAAACGGTTCATCCGTTAAGACAGATAAACAATCAGCATTTGATGCTTCGTATGCTTTTGCTGTCTGTAAAGGATCAAAATGAGGCTGAATGATTCCTTTGGAAGGAGACGCTTTTTTCACCTCAGCAATCAGTCCTATTGAGCGGTGAGGATTCATAAGAGCTTCTTTAAATGATTGTCTTTCATAATGTCCTTCCTCAGGTAATTGCAAGGTTTGCACATGTTCTTTTTTACGGGCGATAATTTGATTAAGCATAGATCTCTTCCTCTTTCGTTTTTTGTTTTAGACGGGCTAATTGTTCTTTAGCTGATCCGTTTTTGATCGTTTCTAATGCTTTCATTGTGCCTGCCATCAGACTCTCTGCTTTTCCTGCCACATATAATGCGGCCCCAGCATTAAGCCCTGTAATATGAAGCGGTGCTCCACCCGCTTGATAATTCAATATATTCTGAATCAATTTGGCGCTTTCTTCTGGTGATTCGACCTGAATGTCTGATAAATGCCCTTTTTCAAGTCCGAAGTCTTCTGGGTTTAACGTATATTCTGTCATGACACCTTTTTTGAGTTCAATGATGTATGAATTTGCTGTAATGGTTAATTCATCCAGCCCATCATCTCCGCAAACAAACAGGACATGTTCTGGCTCCAAAGGAGCAAGAGCTTTCGCCATGAGCTTTGCCTTTTCCTTTGCATACACACCGATGATTTGCTTTTTGGCCTGCATCGGGTGGCAAAGCGGTCCTAATAAGTTAAATACCGTCCGAAATCCGAGCTGCTTGCGTACGGCGGCTACTTGTTTCATAGAAGAATGATAGAGCGGTGCAAATAAAAAGCCCATGTTTTTCTGCTGTATTTGCCGTCTTGTTTCTTCAGGTGTGGATTGAATTTGAATACCAAGACATTCTAGCACGTCAGCACTCCCGCTTTTAGAGGAGACGGAACGATTTCCGTGCTTGGCGATTTTCGCCCCAGCAGCCGAAGCAACGATGGCAGCGGCTGTTGATATATTAAATGTTGATAAACCGTCGCCTCCTGTCCCGCACGTATCAACGACATCAAGTGACCTTTCTACTGGTGCTGCATGCTGCCTCATGGCTTTCACGAAGCCTGTCATTTCTTCGGCGGTTTCTCCTCGATGCGCTAAAATAGATAGACTAGCAGCGACTTCAGCATCTGTTAACGAGCCGCTCATCATATCATGCATCAGGCCATTTGCTTCTTTTTCTGATAGTTTTCCTCCATTAACAAGAGCTGATAGTCGTTGATTCATTTGGCACACTCTCCTTTTCTGAGAAAATATGTTCAGCAAGCTGAATGGCTTTTAGAAGTGCTCCTGCCTTATTACATGTCTCTTCCCATTCGTTTTCTGGAACGGAATCAGCGACAATGCCGGCACCTGCTTGTATAGAAGCAGTCTGATGTTTGACGCTCATTGTGCGAATGGTAATACAGGAATCGATATTGCCGTCGAAACCAATATAGGCAATACAGCCGCCATACGTCTCTCTTGGCTCAGGCTCCATTTCGTTTAATAATTGCATCGCCCTAATTTTGGGGGCGCCTGTCAATGTGCCTGCTGGAAAAGCGGACATAAGTGCGTCTACTGGATGTGTATCCTGCTTCAGCTTCCCTGTCACAATAGAAATAATGTGCATGACGTGCGAAAAGTTCACGACTTTTGTAAAAGTTGGGACAGACACACTGCCGTATTCTGCCACACGTCCCACATCATTTCGAGCCAGATCCACCAGCATGTAATGTTCTGCTTTTTCTTTTTCATCATCGAGCAACTCTCTTGCTAGTGCATCATCTTCTTCTTTTGTCAATCCTCGTTTTCTTGTACCAGCAATTGGATGGATTTCTAAGTGTCCGTTTTTCGCATGGATTAATCGTTCTGGCGAGCTTCCGACTAAGTCTCGATCTTTTAATTTCATAAAATACATATACGGTGATGGATTGACGATCCGAAGCACACGATATAATTCAAATGAGCTCACTGTCACTGGAATGTCAAAACGCTGAGAAAGTACACCCTGGAAGATATCACCCGCTCGAATATACTCCTTGATTTTTTCGACATCCTTTAAAAATTTTGCTTTTTCATAGGTAGACGTCACCTGTTCAAACGAAGGGGGTTCATTCATATTCCCTGAGATAATCAGTTCTTTCATATCAATTTTTGTATGAAGCTGCTGTATCATCAGTTCAAGCTGCTTTTGATTTTCTCGATAAACCAGAATTTTTTCTTCCTCTGTTTCATGACCGTTCAGCTGCGTGTACTGAATAAAATGAACTTGGTTTGTTTCGTGATCAAATGCGATCATTGTTTGGCATACAAATAATGTGCAATTATCTGTTGTTGATGCATTCGGATGCGGCTTGACAGACGGCTCAATGTTGGGAATGAGGTCGTAACTTAAGTACCCTACGGCTCCGCCAGTAAATGGAATATCAATTTCAGGTGTCTTGATTTGATATTGCTCTTTCATCCAGTCAAGCAACTCTTTCAGCTCCGCTTTTTGCATCACTGACTTTCCCGCAGTGTCACGAGCAATATAATGGTCTTGCTCGTCATGTAATGTTAAAAAAGGATGTAATCCGATAAAGGAATATCTCGACCAGCTAGAAGATTCGTCTTTGCTTTCTAGCAAATACACAATATCCTGTTTCAGTTTCTCAACAATTTGAATGGGTGAGAGCGTATCAACTGTAATGGTTTCAACAATCGGGATGGTTTTGTAAAACTGACTGTCTCTTAAAAATTGGGTAAGGTTTGATTGGGATTTCATAAGCACACTCCTTAAATGGAATTAAGGAGAATGAGGGGACATCTTGAGGATTTGTTTGAGTATACGAAATAAGCCTAAAAGAGGCTTCGCTCTTTTAGGCAGTATGATTAAATAGAAGTATCGTATCTCTGCTCAACTCTACTCATCTCAACTACCCTAGTCTCATTCTCATCTTCTCTAAGCTTGCAATGCCGTTCACACCTGTGTGTAAACTTCGGCTGTTCATATCGTATTATAATTCCTTGTTTTTTGTCAACTGTAAATCAGGCCGAAGCGTGACAGCCTCTTCCAAGTATACGTGCTGGATGTCTTCCTGCTTGACATCTGTCTGAACGGTCATTAAAACGCGAATACACTTCTTTAGACCTCCATCAATGTCAAGCTCTTGCATACAAGTAACAGGCACATAGGTCCATCCTTCAAACTGCCTGAGTGCTTTTGCTGGAAAAACAGAGTGAATATCTTGTGTAGCTGAAATCAAGATCTGCACGACACGCTCTGGATCTACTTGATTTTTTGAAATGATCGCTTCTAGTAGCTGCTTCGTTTTGGTTAACACTTCTGTTTCTGTATCTTCTGTCACAGTTGTAGCCCCGCGTATCCCGCGAAACATCATAGACAGCCCTCCTCCCGTTTCCATTCTTCGAGCCAGTGATACAGCTCATCTTTTGTGAAAGATTGCAGGGTGACGTCTCCAACTTGTTTTAGCAAAACAAACTGAACACTCCCGCCTCTTGCCTTCTTATCACCAATCATGCGATCGACAAATGTTTTGGTTGAAATCGTTTGTGTGACTTGTACTGGGAACCCTAGTTCTTTCATCCACACTTTAAGTTTCTCACGATCTAGGCTGAGTCCTTGCTCTTTTTCACTGACATATAAAGCAAACTGCATGCCAATTGCAATGGCATCTCCATGCGTGATCGCACCGTATCCATACTCCGCTTCAATGGCATGACCTAGTGTATGACCTAAATTCAAGTATGCCCGCACACCTTGTTCTTTTTCATCTTCTTGAACAATGGATGCTTTCACTTGAATCCCTTGATAAAGCATATGTGCCAGTTCATCCCTTGATAATTCTGTCAACGAACGAATGGACATCAGTTCTGATAAAAAGACTTCACTTGAAATCAGTGCATGTTTTATCACTTCTGCAAAGCCTGATCTCAGCTCTATTGGTGAGAGTGTCTCTAGCATACTTGTATCATAGATGACAGCAGCCGGTTGATGAAACGCACCAATTAAATTTTTGCCGAGCGGATGATTGATTCCAGTTTTTCCGCCGACTGCACTATCATGTGCAAGCAGCGTGGTCGGTACTTGAATAAAATCAATGCCTCTCATATAAGTGGCAGCAGCAAAGCCAGCCAAGTCTCCAATCACCCCGCCTCCTAATGCAATGATGCATGAGGAGCGGTCGAGTTGAAATTGGATGGCTTTCGTATGAATCTGCTCAAACTGCTCAAAAGATTTTGATTGTTCTCCGTTTGGCACCACTACTTTTTGTACAGACCATTTCTGTTTAAGTAATTGAACCATTTCATCTCCATAAAGGGCATCGACGGCTGAATCTGTCACGATAAAGAGCTTCGTGTAGGATCGCCCAGTGGAAGTAATCAAGTCTACGATATTTTGTCTAATCCCATCACCGATATATACAGGATAAGTGGCTGAAGACGTCTTCACTTCCAGTGTTTTCATTAAAACTCCCTCTGAAGCTGGCGCATTTTGTCCACATTTTCTTTAATGCGGTCAATTTGATCAAGACCAAACTGCTCAACCACTGCATTGGCGATTTCCCATGCAACGACTGCTTCTGCTACTACACTTGCGGCTGGAACAGCACAGCTGTCAGAACGCTCAATACTTGCAGAGAAAGGTTCTTTTGTCTCAATATCCACGCTTTGCAATGGTTTGTATAAGGTTGGAATTGGTTTCATAACCCCTCTTACGACGATTGGCATGCCAGTTGACATTCCGCCTTCAAGACCACCTAAGCGATTTGTTTTTCTCGTATAGCCTTTTTCTTCATCCCAGATGATTTCATCATGAACTTCACTGCCATTTTTAGAAGCCGCCTCAAAGCCAATACCGAATTCAACCCCTTTAAAAGCGTTGATACTCAGTACTGCGCCTGCTAGCTTGCTATCCAGTTTGCGGTCATAGTGCACATAGCTGCCGACTCCAACTGGCATCCCTTCAACGATGACTTCGACAATACCACCAATTGAATCGCCGTTTTGCTTCGCTTCGTCAATGGCATCCATCATTTTTTGACCAGCTTCACTGTCATAGCAGCGAACAGGTGATTCTTCTGTTACTTTTTGCAAATCTTCAATAGATTCATAAGCGGTATGGGAAGCTTTTACTCCACCTATTTCAAGGACGTGACCAGCCACTTTGATTCCAAGGTGAGCCAAAATTTGTTTCGCTACTGCACCTGCTGCTACACGAACCGTTGTCTCGCGTGCTGATGAGCGCTCTAATACGTTTCTCATATCACGGTGACCATATTTAATCGCACCATTTAAATCCGCATGCCCTGGTCTTGGACGAGAGATTTGACGCTTCATTTCACTCTCTTCTTCTTCAGTAATTGGCTCTGCACCCATGACCTTTGTCCAGTGCTTCCAATCATTATTTTCAACAACAAGTGCAATAGGAGAACCTAATGTTTTCCCGTGGCGGACTCCACTTAACACTTTCGCTTGGTCTTTTTCAATCTGCATTCTTCTTCCGCGGCCATGACCTTTTTGTCTTCTAGCCAGTTCATAATTGATGTCATCCTGCTCTATGTAAAGTCCCGCTGGAACTCCTTCAATAATTGTGGTCAGTTGTGGACCATGTGATTCACCTGCTGTTAAGTACCTCATGACTTATTCTCCCTTCATCGCATTAACGCTTTTAAGTAAAACTATGATAACACACTTCCTACTAAAAAGTCAGCTACTACCCCTTCTTTTGATAAAAGAAAGTATCAGCAGAGGTTAATCCAAACTTTTCTGGGTGAAAAATTTGTTCTGTAGAACCAACAAATAATACGCCGTTTTGCTTTAAACTGCTGCTCATTTTTAAGTAAATTTCTTCTTTCGCCTCTTCTGTAAAGTAGATGAGGACATTTCGGCACACGATGAGATCCAGCTGTTTTTCATATGGATCTGCTAAAAGGTTGTGTTTCTTAAATTGAATGTGCTTTCGAATCTCATCCTTCACCGTGTAAAATGAAGAATCTTCTTTGGTGAAATATTTTTGCTTGATTTGATCTGGCACCTCTTGCAAAGATCGTTCATGATATCTTCCTTTTTGCGCAGATTGCAAGACTTTATCATCTATATCCGTTGCAATAATTTGGAAGTCCTTCACAAGCGGATGGCTTGATAGCAACATTGAGAGTGTATACGGTTCTTCTCCAGTAGAGCAAGCTGCACTCCATATTTTTAGGGTGCCGCTGTTTTTTGAAAGCAGCGGCAGGATTTTTTGATCAAGTACTTCCCAGCGCTGATAGTTTCGGTAAAATTCTGACACATTGATCGTCATTCGATCCATCGTTTCATCTAATAGTGCTTTGTCCTTTTCAAGAGCAGACGCAAATGCCTCAAAATCTTTATATCCTTTTTTATCATAAAGAGATGTTAATCTTCGTTTCATTTGTGCTTCTTTATATAAATTCAGATCTACCCCAGTTAGTTTTTTCCATTTTCCAACAAATACTTGATACTGATCCATCAATGTCCTCTCCTGTCTCATCTATCTTTGTCCTAGTATAGCTGTTTTTATCATAAATTTGTATCATCTCATGCGAAAATTCGGATAGAAATCTCAATATAAAAAAGCCAAAGTGATCATTTGATGAACACTTTGGCTTGAACATTAATAAATCCAGCTTGAGATCGTTTGATCCCAGTTTGTCAGTTCTTCTTGTTTGAAGAACAGGTTGATTTCTCTTTCGGCACTTTCTGGTGAGTCTGAGCCATGGATAATGTTTTTGCCAACAGTTAATCCATAGTCGCCTCTTATTGTTCCTGGAAGCGCTTCCTTCGGATTTGTCTTTCCAATTATCTGCCTTGTTACGTCTACGACTTGTTCACCTTGCCATACCATCGCAAATACAGGTCCTGACGTAATAAAGTCAACCAATTCACCGAAAAATGGTTTTTCTTTATGCTCTCCGTAATGTGTTTCTGCTACTTCTTTTGGAATGCTCATGAGCTTTGCTCCAACAAGCTGAAGCCCCTTTTTTTCGAATCTTGACACAATTTCACCGATTAATTGTCTTTCCACACCATCAGGCTTGACCATAAGAAATGTTTTGTCCATATACGTTTTCCACCCCGTCGTTATGTATGTATAGGCTTACATTGTTACAAAGTGATCGTATCATTTTTTTTTATAATAATCAATTTTTGACAAAAAATTTCACAAAAAAACCAATCAACGAAACGTTGATCAGAATTTTCGTTTACCTATATATTTTGCAATCGACGCTAATGAAGATTTAGCCCGCCCGCGCGGAAGTTGATCGAGCTGTTCAAATGCTTTTTTCAAATACATTTCACTCACTCGAATGGAACGGTCGATCGCATCTGTTTGTTTGAGATGTTCAATCACAGGTTTCAGCTGCGTTTCCGTCGTTTCACTATTGATCAGCTTCAACTGACCTTCTAACGTCGGGTTCTGAAGCGCATATAAAACGGGAAGAGTGACATTTCCTTGTAAAAGGTCCCCGCCAACAGGTTTGCCTAATTCTTCTTCAGTTGATGTAAAATCAAGGACATCATCAATGATCTGGTACGACATACCAACATAGTACCCAAACCAGTAAAGGGCTTTATGTGTTTTTTCATCTGTTCCAGCTGCAATCGCACCTAATTGGCAGCTACCTGCAATAAGCAAGGCTGTTTTTCGTTTAATTCTTCTTAAATATGTACGAAGGTTTTGGTCCATGTTGTATTTATCTTTGACTTGTTCTATTTCCCCAAGACAGAGCTCGACGACCATTTTTGACAAAATTTCATGTGCCATTGGGTGATTGATTTTCGTCATGTACTCGAGTGACCTTGCAAATAAGTAATCCCCCGTGTACATCGCAATTCTGTTGTCCCATTTTGCTTTAATCGTCGGTTTTCCTCTTCTCAGTTCTGCATCATCAATGACATCATCATGGACAAGTGATGCCATGTGGATTAATTCAAGCGCTACGGCTACATATTTAATTTTATTAATATCATAGTCACCAAACATGCCTGAAAGGAGAACAAAAACGGGGCGGATTCGTTTTCCGCCCGCTTGCAGCAAATGAAGACCGGCTTCACTTAATAATGCATAATCAGAGCGAACGGTTTGTTCAAGCTCTTTTTCAATTATATCGATATCATGATTTAGAAAAGAAATCATTGCTTTTAGTTTCATTATTTTCACCCAAATATCGTTTATTCAAAGCTTCTTTCCGATATGTGTTGCTGCTACACCGCCTGTAAATGGATGATACGAGACATCAGATAGACCGGCCTCTTCAAAAAGAGACGCCAATTCTTTCATGCCAGGGAACGTTTTGGCTGATTCTTGAAGCCATGAATACTCCTGATAGCTTTTGGCAAACAGCTTGCCAAAGAGCGGCATGATGTATTTGAAATAGACATAATACCCTTGTTTAAACCCAATCATCTCAGGCTGTGATGTTTCAAGGCAGACAACCATTCCCCCGGGTTTTACCACTCGTGTCATTTCCTTTAGCACTGTTAAGTAATCAGGGACATTTCGAAGGCCAAAACCGATTGTGACATAATCAAATGAGTTGTCCTCAAAAGGAAGCTCCATTGCATTGCCGTGGAGCAGCTCAATTTGATTGTAGCCGCCTGTTTTCACCTTCGTTTCGCCAACACTCAGCATATTTTTACTGAAGTCAAGGCCTTTGACCTCGCCTGTTTCTCCAACAGCGTCTGCAAGCGCAATCGTCCAATCGGCAGTTCCGCAGCATACATCTAGCGCTTTGGCTCCTTTTTGAACATTCATGAGCTTCATTGTTTTATCGCGCCATTTTTTATGCTGTTTAAAGCTAATGACAGAGTTCATTTGATCATAGTTTTTATAAATTTTTTCAAATACACCGTGTACTCGCTGTTCTTTTGATTGCTGCATGACTTACCCTTCTTCCACTTTCTGATGGTACGCAGGTTCATTTTTCATATGATCCAAGCGATTTAATAGCTCTTTTTGAACGATCGGAGATGAAACTAGATGCTCCTTGATTGATCGTTTGGCCTTTTCATAGCCTTCACTTTCAAAGTTGTCAAAACATGTATAGGCGTCCGTATAGCTATCGTTCAAAAAAAGTTTTAAATGTTTGTCGTCTTCTGCTTGTTTCATAAAACGTTTATAAACAAGGAAGCGACTTGCAATTTCATTCCAATGCGTCAATTGAAAGTGCTCAGAAATTCTTTGGAATAGCGCAGATTCTACTGTAGCAACACTTTTATAAAAGTGGGCTGCATCTTGAATGGATCGATCATATAGTCTAATTTTATGTTCATTAATCTCTTTGATCGCCGTGGCGAGAGTACGGATCATGTAAATATCTTTCATGTCAGAGAGAAGAGAGTAATAGAGACCGCTGAAATAGTCTCCTGCTAGGATGGTCAACTGACGATTTTTGAACTCGTCTTGTTTGATGGCTGCAGCAGTTGTGACTTCGTCATGGGTATCAAGGGCAATTTGCACAAGCATCGCCGTTAAAATATAATTTTCTTTTTTCTCAGCATCGATTTGAGCTTCATCAAACATTGCATGAAAAAGAAGGAGCTTATCTTCATCGATGAGCGGCGCACGCAAATGCTTCGCCAAATAAGGATGAGAAAGCTTTTTGTTTAATTTTATATTCAGATTAGATAAAATTCCGTAGATGTCTTGCAAAGATATCACCCTTGTCCCAAAAATTACAGTTTCATATGTAGCTCTCTACATTGTATAGAGATTTATTATACCATATCAGGCCTAACTTTCATGCTATCAAGTGCATAGTCGTGCGTTATTTCTTTGCTTCGCTTTGAATTTCACCGAAGCTTGTTTGAATGACAGCATCGCCCCGCACTTTGATGGCTGATGTGTGCTCAGTAAATTGTGCGATAATGACTTCACCTTTATCGAGCTTTTCGGAATGGTGAAATCTTGTATCGGAACCTCTAGTTAAGCCGATCACATTGACACCATTATCAATGGCTTTAATCACCACAAAATCAGATGCTTTATTTTCACTCAATCTGTTCACCTTCCATCTATGGATTAGTCGTTTTTAATAAATGAAAGCACTTCTGCTCTTGCTGCCGCATCATTTGCAAATGTACCGCGTACGGCTGAAGTGACTGTTTTAGCGCCGGGTTTCTTCACTCCGCGCATCGTCATACACATATGCTCTGCTTCAACGACAATCATCACACCATGTGGATTTAAAGTTTCCACCATACTATCTGCAATCGTTGATGTAATGCGCTCCTGAAGCTGCGGGCGCTTTGCCACGGCTTCTACTGCTCTCGCCAGCTTGCTGAGTCCCGTTACTTTTCCGCCGCGCGGAATATAAGCGACATGGGCTTTGCCATAGAATGGCACAAGATGGTGTTCACACATTGAATGAAAAGCAATATCTTTCACAAGAACAAGTTCTTCATGATCTTCACCAAAAATGGTTTTAAAATGTTCTTTTGGATCTTCATTTAATCCCGAGAACACTTCTTCATACATTTTTGCTACTCGTTTTGGGGTATCAAGAAGTCCCTCACGATCTGGATCTTCTCCGATTGCTTTTAATATATCGCGTACCGCGTGTTCGATTAATTCTTTATTTATTTCACTCATGTATTATATCCTCCAAAGGCGATTACATTTCATTCAGATTCTAGCACACTTCAGATCCTAAAAGCAAAGGAGAGCGTTCTAAACAAACCATTTGATTCAAAAGGAAAAGCCCCTTATCAAAGGGGCTTTTCTAGACCAGTGTGAAACTGTATATGTATAACTCCTTCAATAGGATCATTACACATAACGATTATTTACCTGCCACCGCGTCTTTAAGTGCTTTACCTGGTTTGAAAGCAGGTACTTTGCTTGCAGGGATTTCGATCTCTGCACCAGTTTGTGGGTTACGTCCTTTACGAGCTGAACGCTCACGTACTTCAAAGTTACCAAAACCAATAAGTTGGATTTTGTCACCATTTTTAAGTGCATCTAAAATTGTATCAAAAACAGAATCAACTGCTTTTGTCGCGTCTTTTTTAGATAACTCGCTTGCTTCAGCAACCGCGTTAATAAGTTCTGTCTTGTTCATGCCTTTCACCTCCTCCCAAAAATATGCATTCAATAGATTGTTATCATTTCTTCACAATTCATCTTCTTTCTATACACTTTTTTTGAAAAAAAGAGCGTCTAGAAAGCGTCATACATGGCTTTTCATTAGAAAACTTCTCTTTGAAGGAATGTTTGTCCAACAAAGTGAAGATTTTCTGTAAGTAGATTAACACATATGAAATACCATATCAAGCATTTTAAAGGGAAGAATCCTTATTCGTCAAGGATTAAGGGCACTTTTGCGAACGAATATTCCTAATTTCAGCCTGAATCTGACTAATCTTTATACAATTGTCTTTTTATGACTTCACCCGCACGCAAAAAAAGACCCCCATCAATGAGAGGTCTCACATCCTATAGAATAATCGCGATCAGACCGCCTGATCCTTCGTTAATAATTCGTTCAAGCGTTTCCTTTAGTTTATACCTTGCATTTTCCGGCATCAGCGAGAGTTTTGCTTGAATGCCTTCTCTGACAAGCGAGCTGAGTGAGCGTCCAAATATATCGGAATTCCAGATAGAAAGCGGATCATCCTCAAAGTCTTGCATTAAGTATCGGACGAGCTCTTCACTTTGTTTTTCTGTTCCGATAATCGGCGCAAACTCACTTTCTACATCTACCTTAATCATATGAATAGATGGCGCGACTGCTTTTAATCTGACGCCGAATCTTGATCCTTGCCTAATGATTTCCGGCTCATCTAAACTCATATCCGACAAAGCTGGTGCCGCAATTCCATAACCAGTCTGCTTCACCATTTTTAAAGCGTCAGACACTTGATCATACTCCGTTTTCGCATGTGCAAAATCTTGCATGAGCTCAAGAAGGTGATCTTTGCCCCTAATTTCCACACCAACCACTTCTTTTAGGATATGATCATATAGATCATCCGGCGCATACAGATCAATTTCTGCGATCCCCTGACCCATTTCAATGCCCGCTAAGCCCGCTCTTTCGATAAAATCGAATTCACTGAACTGACCTACCACTCGGTCAACATCTCTTAATCTCTTAATATCCTTGACGGTTTCTTTCACTGAATCCTGATAACTCTCTCTTAGCCAATGATCTTCTTTTAGTACCATAACCCAGCTTGGCAGGTTCACATTCACCTCAAGCACTGGGAATTCATATAATGCTTCACGAAGTACACTGAGGACGTCTTGTTCTCTCATACTTTCGACACTCATCGCGAGTACAGGAATATCATATTTTTGACTAAGTTCCTGCCGCAGTGCTTCTGTTTCAGGGTGATAAGGTCTCACAGAGTTGATCACCATAATAAAAGGCTTTCCAACTTCTTTGAGTTCGTCAATGACACGTTCTTCTGATTCAATATAGTCATGTCTTGGGATTTCCCCAATTGATCCATCTGTTGTAATCACAACACCAATGGTTGAATGCTCTTGAATGACCTTGCGTGTACCAATTTCCGCTGCTTCATGAAACGGGATTGGCTCTTCATACCACGGCGTATTAATCATTCTCGGACCATTTTCATCTTCATACCCACGTGCACCAGGCACGGTGTAGCCTACACAATCGACAAGCCTAATGTTGACATCCAGGCCGTCACTCACGTGAATGGATGCCGCTTGATTTGGCACAAATTTTGGCTCTGTGGTCATAATGGTTTTTCCTGCTGCGCTTTGCGGCAATTCATCCTGTGCTCTTGCACGGTCTGCCTCATTATTGATATTCGGGAGCACCACGAGCTCCATAAACTTTTTAATAAACGTAGATTTCCCTGTACGAACAGCTCCAACGACTCCTAAATATATATCGCCTCCTGTTCGTTCAGCGATATCCTTGAAAATATCGACTTTTTCCAAGTGATCCCCTCCCGGACTTGCTATCCTCGTTTTCAAATAAAATACTCTATACTTCAATCAAACGGTGCTTGAAAGGTGTCAGGACAATATATGTGTATGACGTTGTCCTATTTGAATATGACACCTTTTTTGTTTTGAGAGTATGTTTAGCCATAAAAAAACCTTTCTCCTCATTTATATGCAGAGGAGAAAGGTTCATTCTTGTTTATGACGTCTTTTTTTCTAAAAAAGCCGGCTCACCTTTTTTGTTGATCGTATATGGAACGGAAAACGCTGGTACAAACGGGGTTTCCTGCCAATAGACATCTTGAATATTTTCACCTGGTTTCAGCTTTTGTTTCGTATTTTTCAAAATCTGGGCAAAATCACTGCGATAGTCAACATAGATTTCGCCATTTGAGGAAATCAGTAATGGAAGTGATTCACCCGTGACAGGGCTCGTCACTGTAGGCGGTGCTTTTAACCCTAGTTTTTTTTCATTTAACGTATATAAATCTTTGGATACTACTTTGCCATATGGCGGATATGTATGTTCATCTTGATATATTTTGATCCTTAGACGTAATTCACTGATCGTTTGTGTCATTTTGACATCAAGCAGTTTCACCGTTGGATTTTGTTCGACGTCTGTGAGGACATAGATATATTCGCCCCCGCCTTCAAAAGATGTCGACGGTACATCGTGTAAATATCTTGGTGACAGACGCTTAAAGTCAATGACATACTTCTGATAAATAGGTGTGTCGCCTTCTTTTGTTTCAATCGGTAAAAGGCCATTTGTCGCTTTTTGAAAGTCTTCAATCGCTGTCTGCACACTTTGCAGCTGCTCTTTATATGGCACGCGGTTTTCAGCTTTGCGATTCTCTGGATAGAGGCACCCCGTAAGTAAAATAAGTGTTAACAGCATGACACTGATTTTTGCTTTGATCATCACATTCTTCCTTTTTCTTTATTCATTGACCGGCCCGCTAACTACAACTAAAAACACAATGATACCTGATATGAGCATCAAGCTGTACGCAACAGTCGAAGCTGTTATTTTCAGAAATCGGCTCTTCAGCTTAAACCTACTCAAATAAATGGTTACAACGGCTAAAAACATGAGCCCCATTGAACCAAGCGCAAACCACATCTTGATTAAAGCAAAACTCATCGTGCCTGTCCCCCTTTAATATAAACGAATTGTAAGCGTTTATATTTCATTCTAAACCAAAATTAAGTAAAATATCAATCATTTTTCCAATCATTCAGAAAAAAGTGAATAAAAAAACTGAAGCAAAGAGGGGGACTCTGCTTCAGTCATTAGGTCGACTATTTTTCCTCATTCTGTAGAGGCAAAGCTCTATTCAAACTTCATTGTTATGTTATGCAAGTCTTCCCCTTCTTGCATCCTCTACACGCCTAAGTTCAGTCTTCCAATTACTTTGTTTGGTTTTCGAACATGTTCACAAGGTCTTCCATCTCATGTGTTTTCACACGTGCCATCAAGGATTCTACAGCATCGTCAACCTTTTTCCCTTCAAATAGGACGCCGTAAAGAGCCTCTGTAATCGGCATGCTGACCTTGTATTCTTTGGAGAGCTGATAAGCGCCTTTTGTTGTGCGGACGCCTTCGACAACCATCCCCATTTTTTCAAGCACTTCTTCGAGCTTATATCCTTTACCGAGTAAATTCCCGCAGCGCCAGTTACGCGAATGAACACTTGTACATGTGACAATCAAATCTCCAACACCTGTTAATCCGGCAAACGTAAGAGGGTTTCCTCCCATTTTTGTGCCGAGGCGGGCGATTTCAGCAAGACCCCTTGTGATGAGCGCTGCTTTCGCATTATCGCCATATCCGAGTCCGTCTGTGATCCCTGCCGCAAGAGCGATGATGTTTTTCAGCGCCCCGCCAATTTCCACCCCAATCACATCAGGGTTGGTGTACACTCTAAAATGATTGTTCATGAACAAATCTTGAACAAATTGAGCTGCTTCAATATTTTCTGACGAGACAGTAACAGTTGTCGGATGACGCAAGCCAACTTCTTCAGCGTGACTTGGTCCTGACAGGACAACCACTGCTTCCCTTTTCGCTTCTGGGACTTCTTGTTCAATCATTTGAGAAATTCTAAGAAGCGTATCTGGTTCAATTCCTTTACTGACATGAACAAATGGCACCTTTGACGTAATGAACTCATTGGCCTGTTTCAATACTTCTCGAATAGCCTTTGTTGGCACAGCGACAATAATCGCATCTGTCCCTTCTAGTGCCTGTTTCATATCTGTTGTCGCTTGAATAGACGCTGGCAATGCAACATTAGGCAAGTAATCATGATTTTCATGTTTCTCGTTGATTTGATCAATTAATTCTTGTCTATGTCCCCACATGTGTACATCATGATGATTATCAGCTAATACAAGCGCAAGAGCTGTTCCCCAGCTCCCTGCTCCAAGTACTGAAATTTTCTTCATCCTGCTCACCCTTTTTATTTTCTCGCTCTCGCAAATATTTTAATTGGTGTTCCTTCAAAACCAAATGCATCTCGAATTCGGTTTTCTAGGAAACGCTCATAAGAAAAGTGCATAAGTTCTGGATCATTTACAAACACAACAAAGGACGGCGGTTTGATCGCCACTTGTGTTGCATAGTAAATTTTCAGACGCTGTCCGTTATGGGTCGGCGTTGGGTTCATTGCTACGGCATCCATGATAATATCGTTTAGAATGTTAGTTTGAACGCGCATCGCATGATTTTCACTAGCGGTAATGATTGTTGGCATTAACGTGTGAATCCTCTTTTTCGTAAGAGCAGACATGAATAAGACAGGTGCATAATCAAGGAATTGAAAATGCTCGCGAATGTTTTGCTCAAATTCCTTCATTGTACGCTCGTCTTTTTCAACAGCATCCCACTTGTTCACAATGATCACAACGGCTTTACCCGCTTCGTGTGCGTAACCTGCAATACGTTTATCCTGTTCAATAATGCCTTCTTCACCATCAAGAACAACAGCGACAACATCCGATCGATCAATGGCTTTCAACGCACGGAGTACACTGTATTTCTCTGTTGTTTCATATACTTTCCCTTTTTTTCTCATACCGGCTGTGTCGACAATGACAAAGTCACGTTGGTTGTACGTAAACATTGTATCTACAGCGTCTCTTGTTGTACCAGCAATGTTGCTGACAATGACACGTTCTTCACCGAGCATCGCATTCACCAAAGAGGATTTCCCTACATTTGGGCGGCCGATTAAGCAGAACTGGACCACTTCTTCATCATACTGTGTATCTGGTAAGTTTTTGAAATGCTCTGCGACAGCATCAAGCAGATCACCTAGACCGAGTCCGTGCGTTCCAGAAATCGGATACGGTTCGCCAAATCCAAGTGCATAAAAGTCATACACGTCGCTTCTCATTTCAGGGTTGTCCAATTTATTGACAGCAAGTACGACAGGTTTTTTCGTGCGATATAAAATTTTTGCGACTTCTTCATCCGCAGATGTGACGCCATCTCTTCCATTGACCATAAAGATAATAACATCCGCTTCATCCATTGCGATTTCAGCCTGATGGCGAATTTGCGCCAAAAACGGCTCATCTCCAATATCAATTCCACCAGTATCTATTAAATTAAAGTCATAATTTAACCATTCAGCAGAGCTATAGATTCGATCTCTTGTTACACCAGGTGTGTCTTCTACAATCGATATTCTTTCGCCTGCGATTCGATTAAAAATTGTAGATTTTCCAACGTTGGGCCTTCCAACAATGGCTACGACAGGTTTACCCATAGTACCCTTCCTTTCAATCCAGCCGCGATTCAATATGTTCATCATCATGTTTCAACCGGGATTTATAATTTTCATTCAGTTTTATGAAATAAACCCTTCAAACATGAAGGGTTCAACTTATATATTATATCAATTTTTAATCAGACCACAATGAATAACTTAAAAATGTTTGACGATCAAGTAAAGATCTTCTCCAATGCCGTGTGCAATTCCATCTAAAATGGCCTCTAAATTCATGGCATACATGTCGAGCTCTTCTTTATTTTCACAGAAAAAAACGGCTGTTCCGCCAATGACCCGCTCTTTATTTGTTGTCGCCACAGCCAATATAAATTGTTCAATGGTGTTCGCCATGCCCTATTACCTCACTTTCTTTTTAATGAAATCTGTCGGCATTCTAATGGCATTTTCTAAAATAGGCACCTCTTCTAATACACGGACAGCTAAATCTTCACGCTGCCATTGCGGTAAAATGAATACGCCAAGTGTGCCATTATTCAGATCACGTTTTGCGAGCGGACAAAGCGATGGTTCACCAGAATCTCGGTATACACCAAGCACGTTGGATAAATCAAATAAGATAGCTTGCCGCTGCCCAAGGTTTGCGATGGTTGTGGCCGAGTTAAAATTCTTCGGAGTCAAGATGAACCCCATTCCATGCTCTAAAATCAATTTTTGCTTTTCAGGCAGCCCGATATTCATAATGTAAATATCATTTACGTAAAGTCCTGCGCCGTCAAAGCGAAGTTCCCCTTTTTGAATATTCACGATATCCTTTAATTGGCTCCCTGACATTAATAGTTTTGCCATGAAAAAACAAAGAATACCGACCACGGTCCCAACGACGAGCGAAAAGAAAATACAGGCGGTCGTTGTAATTAGGGCAGTAAGAATGGCAATATAATTTCGACTTTCAAAGGCGATCGCAATGCCTTCGATATATGTACTGCCTCGTGAGACAAGCTCATACGAATCCATTTGGGTCAATGTATTTCTTTCCATATTACGCACATCACGAAATTGCGTGGCTGCAAGCGTCAGAAAGGTAATGGCAGTGAATTCTTCCTGGATCAGTGCAGGCATAATAATAGCACCAAGGCCTGATGCGATAAAACCTAACGCAATGTGAATCACTTGTCCATGAATATATGTGGGATATTGCCGATAATCAGTTCTTAGCATATAAAGCCTAGCCGCCATCCCAAAGATGACACCAATAATCACAGGAAACGTGTAATCCGTCATGTTGATTTTGCAGCCCCTTTTACTGGTTTTCTAGATGAACGGGTGTTCAAGAGTTTTTCAAGCTGACCTACACCTAATAGAAAAACAGCTCCTTGAACAGCCATGGAAAGAAACGAGAGATCTCCTATGACAATGGAAGATGTGAGGCGATGAATCGTAAGCGCATAAAGGGCTTCCCCCAGACATATAGCCATCATCCATAAAGTGATCCGTTCCGTTAACTGATGCCCATATGTTAAACACATCAAGATCAGCAAGGCAAATACAACCCAGTCCACCTTTATTATCGTGAACCAAACTGGATCATATAATGCAAAAATCATAAAAAAGGCATACGCACTGACCATGGAACCTAATTGCATGATTCGCATGATTCGATGAGCAGGCCGAAAGATCACGAATGACATGCAAGCATATAAAAAGGTCATCAAAAATCCTGCATTGATCCTAATGTCTAAAATAGAAACCATGACATGACTGCATATAATATGAATGAGAACACATACGCCCAGCACATTGCGCCACGTGCTTTTCTCCATGATAAATGTCACCATAATCCAAACGAACCATATTGACCAATAATAGTACAATGCCTCCAACCCTCATCACCTCAATTACATTATGGGAAAATCTCCAATTTTTAAACATATGAGAAGGTGCGGGATTTGCATGAAATAAACAAGAGGTGACACCCTAATAGTTGAGGAGGGATGTATGATGGGTAAGGATAGACAGGAAAAACGCCTAAAGGCATCAAGAAGAGTTGAATCTGACCGCGATCAATCCATTCATCACAAAGGGGCAACAACTTTAGAAGGCCCGGAAGACGCTCGCAAAAGAAATCAATAAAAAAAGACATGTGATTACCACATGTCTCAGCGTGCAGACAAACCCTCGCATTCAGTGTCAGTCCTGCGCATTGTGCTCACGAATGTCAAATTCGCTCCGCAAAAAGGAGCTGTCTTTCATAGACAAAAAAAGTTTTCTTTCACGCTGAAAAGAAGACAAAGGGCTACATTTCATTTAGTCCTTTGTCTTCTTATTTCTTAAACTATAGTACGTAGTATCCACGCCTCTTTCTTTCAGCCAATGACTTGTTTCCCCTGTAAGCACAATCGGAGCTTGCCTTAGCTCCTCAATTGTTTTCATGCCAAGTACTGTCATCAACATCTTCACATCATCTTGTAGATCAATGATATCAGAGATGAGGCCCTTTTCTCCTCCACTCGTCAGGGATTTTAAGAAAAAGCCGGCTAATCCAACGGCAGACGCACCAAGAGCAATTGATTTTGTCACATCAAGTGCATCTTGAATGCCTCCAGAAGCTAGGACGGTTTGATCTGGAAAGGCTGTATGTACTTCAGCCAGACTCGCTGCAGTTGGAATTCCCCACTGGTCAAAATAGCGAAGTGCTTTTTGACGGCGCAAGTTCTCGATTTTAGAAAAATTCGTTCCCCCAAATCCACCTACATCAACAGCAGCAACTCCAGCATCAAATAATTTCTTTGCTGTTTCCTTACTCATCCCAAATCCAACTTCTTTGACGACAACAGGCACCTCAATTGATTCAGCAATGGCTGAATCCGCTCAACAGCACCTCTGAAATCACGATCTCCTTCAGGCATGACAATCTCTTGAATCACGTTTAAGTGAATTTGAAGCATGTTTGCCCCCAGCATGTCAACGGCATCCCGTGCTTGCTGAATTGTCGCCTCACTGCCCAAATTGGCAAAAACGAGTCCATCTGGATTCACCTTTCGAACCACTTCATACGTACGACGTTCGTCTGCATCTTTCAGTGCAGCCATTTGTGATCCGACTGCTACTGGAATATTGGTTTCCTTCGCTGCGATAGATAAAGAGCGATTAATCTCATAGGTCGATTCTCCGCCTCCACCAGTCATTGCATTGATAAAAATTGGCGAACCGAAAGTCAGTCCGCCAATTGTCGTATGTGTATCAATTTGTGATGTCGCAAGATCTGGTAAACTGGCGTGAACGAAGGAAACATCTTGTAAACCTGTTGCTGCATGCTGGCCAGTCGACAAAGCATGCTCAATATGCTGTTTCTTTCTTTCTGCTCGCGTCAATTTTGATCACCAAATTATTTTAGTTTATTGAGTTTATCACCAATCAGGTCACCAAGCTGGAATCCGCTTGTATTTTCTTCTTTCGCCTGATATTGACGGTAATCCTCTTCGATTTGTTTTTCAGGATTCTCTTCTAATTCACGAATGCTAAGTGAAATGCGCTCTTCATCTTCATTGACATCAAGCACTTTCACTTTCACAGTCTGCCCTTCTTCAAGGACTTCTTGAGGAGTACCGATATGTTTGTGTGAAATTTGGGAAATATGCACAAGTCCTTCTACACCTGGCAGAATTTCAACAAATGCTCCAAAGCTCACAAGGCGTTGAACGGTTCCTTCAAGAACATCACCTTGTTTTACCTTTTCGCCAATTTGGCTCCAAGGTCCTGGTAATGTTTCTTTAATAGATAGTGAGATACGTTCGTTATCGCGGTCAACAGCAAGAACTTTGACTTTCACTTCCTGTCCTTCTTCAACAACGTCAGATGGCTTTTCGACATGCGCATGGGATAGTTGAGAAATGTGAACTAATCCATCAATGCCGCCAATGTCAACAAATGCACCAAAGTCAGTCAGGCGCTGCACTTTTCCATCAATCACACTGCCTACTGCAAGCTTTTGCAGGAAGTCTTGCTTCTTGTCTAATTGTTCTTGCTCAACGACTGCACGATGCGATAGAATCACGCGGTTTTTTTCGCGGTCAAGCTCTACCACAACAAGCGAGAGTGTTTTTCCTTTGTAGTCAGTGAAGTCTTCTACATAGTGTGCCTCAACAAGAGACGCAGGAATAAATCCGCGAACACCAATGTCGACCACTAGACCACCTTTGACAACGTCTTTTACTTCTGCTTCAAATACTTCTTTTGTTTCAAACTTTTTCTCTAGGTCTTCCCAAGCGCGGTCTGCATCAACAGCACGTTTCGATAAAATCAAAGCATCGTCTTCGACCTTTGTTACTTTAAGCTCTAACTCGTCGCCATCTTTCACGACATCTGATGCTTTTTCAACGTGAAGACTTGATAATTCACTGATTGGGATGATCCCAGGTTGTTTCACATTGACGATATCTACATTGACATGCTTGTCCTCAACTTTAGAAACAATCCCTTTCACTACATCTCCAACCTCTGGTACCTGAACATCGATTTGATTCATTTCCTCTGTCATTTCGATAACCTCCTTGGTCCAAACCTACACAGCTTAGTTAAAACGACTGGGTGAATATGTGTCCTTAGCATGATGATTGCCAGCCGAATATGTATTATAGAAACATTCAAATCAACAGAATTGCTTGAATGATCAATAAAAATAGTATTAGTATAAACTTCTAATAAAAGACCTTGTTTGTCAAGAGATAAACCTCTAACTTATAAAAGTTTTCTAAAATTTCTTACTGTTTTTCTACACGCTCTGCTGCATCTAAAATTTTACCTGCAACCTCTTGAATAGAAAGGGAAGTCGTGTCAATTTCAATGGCATCATCTGCTTTCTTCAGCGGTGATACCTCCCGCTCAGAATCAAGCTTGTCACGTCTTGCAATCTCTTCGATCAGCTGATCGTAATTGACATCATAGCCTTTTTTCTGATTTTCTTCAAAACGACGTTTTGCTCTTTCCTCTACTGACGCAAGCAAGAAAATTTTCACTTCTGCATCTGGAAGAACATGCGTGCCAATGTCTCTTCCATCCATGACGACACCGCCTCGGTTCCCCAGCTCTTGCTGCCTGCGGACCATTTCTTCCCGGACAGCTCTATGCTTTGCAACAACAGAGACTTGATTGCTTACGCGGTCTGTTCTGATGTCTTCTGTGACATCGATCGTGTCTAAATGTACTTTTTGACCTTCGTCAGTTGACACAAGTTCAATGACTGTGTTTTTCAATAACGCATCAAGTGCCTGTTCGTCTTCAAGGTCTACGCCTTGATTGAGTGCTGCAAGTGTAATTGCGCGGTACATCGCACCTGTATCGATATAAATATATGATTTTTTCGCTGCGACAATTTTTGCCACAGTGCTTTTTCCTGCTGCAGCAGGACCGTCAATTGCGATAGATAATTTCTTTTTCATAATACCTCTCCTTGATTGAATCTCCCTTATGAATTGTAACACGATCACCGCTCAAACGGGGGAATTTTCTATCAATCCTTTTGCTTAAATGTCTCAATCCAATCTTCAATGCTCATGTTATTCACACCCTCGTATTGTACGACTTTTGACAAAAATAGTTCTCCTTTCGTCAAGTGAAGGGTGACCTGAACCGCCAAAAGCAGAATGAGCTGAATGAGCACTGCTTTGAATAGCCATCTTTCCATTGTTTTCATACAAAAAGCCTCCAACGCTAGATTCTTTCTCTCTAGTATGGAAGCTTTTGACAACCTTTATTCTTATACTTTTTTCACACGTGTTAGAAGCTGCTGCTGGAAGCAATACTTCATGATGTGTTGCTGGTGGTCGTTTGTGATTTCAGTAAATTCCATGATCGCTCTTGTTTTCCCCGTCTGTTCATCTTGATAAACACGATTCATTTCTGCAATCGCTTTAATTTTCACTGGTTCTTTAAGTGAAAGTTCAAACTCTGTGACGACCTCGCCATATTCTTTTAGTGAGACACCTTCTGGAACAGCAATTGCTACACCGCCAGCACTCATATTGACAATAAATGTGTCGAAGGTTTCTTCACCATTTTGCGTAATGGACGCTTTCACCATCGTATCCACTCGAAGATATTCTCTTCGCTGAAGCCGAATCATTTCTTCTTTTGGCGGAATCGAAACGACAATCATCGGGATATCTTCTTTTCTTTTCCCAATGACTTTGCTTGTACATTTGTATGGAATTTGATTTTCATCGAAAAAGAAGACGGTGATTTCTGTTTCTTGATTTAAATAGATCGTGCGCCCCGTTTCTTTATCAGCTGGATAATTAATGCAAATATCATCGTTATTATTTTCCAAAACTTTCGATTTTGCAGTTTTCACTTCTTTGTTCTCATTGACATACTCAATTGTGATTGCATCCCCTATTTGTAACATTCCTCATCACTCTTTTCATCTGTGAAATCGTATCCTCTCTTATATTAAACCATGTATAAAACAAAAGGAAAAGGCTTAATCGCCTTTTCCTCGCTTCCTTTTCTATAGGTCTTTATATATAGGTTCTGCATTTTTTAGTTTATCTACTCTTTCTTCTTTTCCAGTATCTGCATTAATGAACATTCGGTACGTGTCGTTTTTAATGGTTCCTAAAAACTCATAGCAGAGAACTTCCTCTGACATATCATTTTGAACAAGAGCTACATGTGTATCCTCGATCTTCACATGTTTATTTAAGGTCTTTTCAGCTTCTTTTCGAGAAATCTTTGGTGCTTTTATGTCACGTTTTCTGTGATTCATTAAATAGTCTTTCGCTGAGAATCCCACAACCTCACCATCATCTAAAGCGACTTTCATTCGAATACTATCTGGATAAAGCAATACGTTATTCTGTAAAGGGACATAGGTAAATACGCCGATATTATCAAATTGCGCACTCTCATCTAAATGAAATGATTCGGTATCGAATCCATGCTTCTTTAAGAAACTTAGTGCTTTTTCTGAGGCATCATTTAAACTGATTTTTTGTTTTTTCACTTCACGGTTCTGAAGAAGATAGACAGGATGGCCGCCTTTTTCAGTCAAGTCTAAATAAAAGTTTGCCCGGTTGTCTGGGTCAGACATTGACAGGCTGTAGACATCACGGTTCGTTTTACTCCCACTTTTTCTCACCTTGAAATCTTTGTTATGGTCAGGCGCAAATTGCTGGGCGATACGGATCGCTTCTTTTTTTGAAATCTTTTGCCCTTTTAAGTGATTGTAGCCTTGCGTTTCTGATTCAGTTGACACATTTGTAGGGCCAAGATCAACATCTGCAAACGCATCAGCATTTCTTTCAACGGTTTTTAATCCGTCAATGATGGTGTTGTCGTTTTTTCGATCTCCATCAGCCAGTGCCATTTCAACATCCATCCATTTTAAATTTTTGTTGAGTACGAGATGCTGCACTTGTCTAAGTTCGTTTTGAATATCTGCCGCTTGATCATATAAAGTGGTAATGGTTTTGTGTGTATCTTTGTTTAATGGTTCATCTGATAAAGATTTAAGTGACGATTTGTAGCTAAAGTCACCGACATTCGCTAGAAACTCTTCTGTTTTGTTAAAAGGCATCAATGTGAGCGGAAGCTGACTGACATTGTTATGCGCTTCTGATGACATTCTCCATACATCTGCCAGTGCTGGAGATATAGATGTTTGGCTATTCATCGCAAGTGTTGCGCCAAGTTTATCGTGCAGCTGATCGACTTGATACGTTAAATCATGGAAGGCTCTTTGATAGTTGTTCTCTGCATGAAGCAGTACTGCATCTTTTTCTTGATGCTCTTTATAGCCCCAGTATCCTGTTGAGATGACAGCAATTCCTAAAATAGCAATCAATATTCCTCTGATCATTTATTTACACCTCTTTTTATTCACAGAAAATATGTTTCCCGATTCGTTTAATTTGTGGTCTTCCCCAAATCCATGGGCTTGTTGCTGTATCAGGATTAAAGTAATAAACGGCGCTTTCAGATGGGTCCCAGCCATTAATAGCATCAAATACTGCCTTTTTAGCGGTTTCATTTGGCGCCATATAAAATTGTCCATCTGCTACAGCAGTAAACGCAAGCGGTTCAAAAATGACACCAGCAATCGTGTTTGGAAAGGTCGGGTTGTTTAAACGGTTTAAGATGACGGCTGCGATCGCTACCTGTCCTTCATAAGGTTCACCTCTCGCTTCACTATAAACAGCTTGTGAAAGAAGCTGAATGTCATTGCTTGAAAAACCACCTGGCATGTTGGCTGCTGTTTGTTTCGGCGTTTGATTTGCTTGACCATTTCCTGACTGCTTCCCAGTCGAGCTGTTTCCTCCGCTTTGATTTTTTTGATTCTCTTTTGCACCTTGTGCTGTCTTTTTTTGCGTGTTTCTTTGCGCAGGAGCCTTTGTTTGCTGATCAAGAGGTTTCCCGCCATAATGCGTAAACTGATTCCCTTTTTGCAGCTGCTGCTGCACAAACTCTTTATAGTATTTCGTCTTTTGAACTAATAGGTTTTTTGTTTTTTCCCCTACGAGTCCATCGACTTTCTTTACACCAAACTGGCTTTGAAAATTGCGCACGGCCCAGTAAGTTCCCCAGCCATACACCCCGTCTATTTTTCCATTGTAAAAACCATTGTATTGGAGCCTTGCCTGGAGCTCGACGACATCTTCTCCTGTAGCTCCCCGCTGAATCACTTGATTCGTGAAAGCTTCACTTTTTTCAGCTGTCATCAATGAAGACGCGAGCAGAACAATTGAGAAGATAAGGACGATTTGTTTCATGAAACGAGCTTTGTCCATATTTGATCCTCCTGTACTTTTGATGTTTGAATATATGTTTCTTCCGATCCCTATTTTTATACATTCATCACAGGAGGGAATTGGATGGAAAAGACAAAAAACGCCCTAAAGACGTATAGGACGTTTTCCAATTTAAATTTGTACCATCTTCACCGCACGGGCTTTTTTGGCTTTCCGCAGACCAAACCACCATAAAAAAATCATGAACGGCAACATAATATATCCCCAATTTTTCATGCCAAGAAGAATGAAATCATATAAGCCATGAAAAAGGATAGGAAGTATTAAAGAGAGAATCAGCCATTTTCGCTGCTCTTTTTTATCAGAAAAGCGAGCTTTACCTATATAAAATCCCATCACCACACCAAATAAAGCGTGGCTTGATACAGGCAGCAAGGCACGTGTAAACGCGTACTCTACCCCATGACCCACTAAGTACAAAATATTTTCAAGTGTCGCAAATCCAAGTGAGACACTTGTTCCATAGACAATCCCGTCATAGTGTTCATCAAACTGTACGTGCGCATAGACACTGACCATTAAAATAAACCACTTTAATGATTCTTCTAAAAAACCCGATGTCACAAATGAAATCACGATAGGATTCGTGGCGATATTTTCCTCTTGGAGGACATACTGAATAAACATGGTTGGAAACACAAGTATGACACCTAGCATAAAAGATCTGATGACCATATGAACCGGCTCATTGTCGTATTGATCTTTCAAATAAAAATAACTTAAAAGTGCGATGCCGGGAGCTAAACCTGCTGAAATGATTGCGATCATAATCAGACCTCTTTCCCTACATTATCCTTTATTATCGTACCACGAATCACCCCTTTTTTATATGACTCGAGCCCATTTTCCCAAAAATAATCTTCTATATAATCCCAATTTACATAAAAAAGAACTGAATCCCTTAGAAGGACCCAGTTCTTTTTTTACCCGTTGATTCTTTTGTTGATTTCTTCTGCAATTAACCCGCCATGAAATCTTCCATTTTCAATGAAAATTTCGTTGGCGTTGTTACCAGCTGCAATGACCCCTGCAATGAAAATACCTTCTACATTTGTTTCCATTGTTTGTTCATCAAATGCTGGGCGGCCTGATTCTGGATCGATTGTTACACCCATTTTTTCTAAAAATGAATGATCAGGATGATAACCTGTCATCGCAAACACATAATCACTTTTCACTCGATCCGTTTGGCCCTGCTGGTTTGTAAAGACAATATCCTGTTCTGTGATTTCCTTCACCTCTGCACCGAACTCCATTCGAATGGTGCCATTTCGAACAAGCGCTTCAAACTCTGGTAAAATCCAAGGTTTGATGCTGGATGAATATTCAGTTCCTCTATATAAAACACTCACCCTGCTTCCGCATTTCACAAGTTCCAGGGCAGCATCAACACTAGAGTTCTTCCCGCCGATCACCGTCACATCTTTATCAAAGTAGGGGTGTCCTTCTTTAAAATAATGATACACATGAGGAAGGTCTTCCCCTTTTACATTCATATAGTTAGGATGATCATAGTAGCCAGTCGCAATCACAACATAGTCACATGTATAGTCGTCTTTTGATGTATTTACCGTAAAACGGCCATCTTTTTTCGTCACAGCGTTTACCTTTTCAAAAGCATTCACACGAAGGCTTTTTCGTCTGACCACCTCTCGGTAATAGGAAAGCGCCTGAATACGAACGGGTTTCCGATTTTCAGTGATAAAAGCGACGTCACCGATCTCAAGCTTTTCACTTGTACTGAAGAAGGTTTGGTGTGTAGGGTAATGATAAATACTGTTGACCACATTGCCCTTTTCAATCACAAGTGCATCAATCCCAATTTGCTTGAATGCAATGGCAGCTGATAGACCGCACGGGCCGCCTCCTATTATGATCGCTTTTTCTTGTTTCATTTGTTCCACTCCTGTCGTTTCACTGCAATAACAATTGCTGGGCTGTTTGATTCTTTGCATGATTCCATAAAAAAATCTCCTATTTAAGGATAGGAGATTTTAAGGCGCGATGCAAATAAGTCGCTTAAATCCAGCCTCTGAATCGAGAAGCTTCAGCCATTTTACGTACACCGACCATATATGCTGCTAGTCGCATATCAATACGGCGGTTTTGCGCCATTTCATAAATATTATTAAATGATTTCACCATCATATCTTCTAAACGAGTTTCTACTTCTTCTTCTGTCCAGTAGAACCCTTGGTTATTCTGAACCCATTCAAAGTAAGAAACAGTCACTCCACCCGCACTTGCAAGTACGTCTGGAACAAGCAGTACACCACGATCTGAAAGAATTTTTGTCCCTTCCAATGTCGTTGGTCCATTTGCTGCTTCTACGACAATTTTGGCTTTAATGTTCGCCGCATTATCTTCTGTAATTTGATTTTCAATGGCTGCAGGTACTAAGATATCACAATCTAGCTCAAGCAGCTCTTGGTTTGTAATTGTATCATTAAATAATTTAGTGACGGTTCCAAAGCTGTCACGTCGGTCAAGCAAGTAGTCAATATCGAGACCATCTTCATCATACAAACCGCCGTAAGCATCTGAAATTCCTACGATTTTCGCTCCGGCATCATACATAAATTTAGCCAAGTAACTTCCTGCATTTCCGAATCCCTGAACGACAACACGAGCCCCATTGATGTCAATTCCTTTTTTCTTCGCCGCTTCTTTAATACAGATCGTTACACCTTTTGCCGTTGCAGTATCACGTCCATGTGAGCCTCCAAGAACAATTGGTTTTCCTGTAATAAATCCTGGCGAGTTAAATTCATCAATTCTAGAATACTCATCCATCATCCATGCCATGATTTGAGAGTTTGTAAACACATCTGGTGCTGGAACATCTTTTGTTGGTCCAACGATTTGACTAATTGCGCGTACATAGCCGCGGCTTAGTTTTTCAAGCTCCCTAAATGACATTTCTCTTGGATCACAGATAATACCGCCTTTTCCTCCGCCATAAGGAAGATCCACAATACCACATTTTAAACTCATCCAAATTGAAAGCGCTTTTACTTCTTTTTCAGTAACGTTCGGGTGGAATCGAATTCCGCCTTTTGTTGGACCGACAGCATCATTATGCTGCGCACGATAACCAGTGAAAATTTTCACCGATCCATCATCCATACGTACTGGAATTTTGACCGTTAATAGGCGAATTGGCTCCTTCAGCAATTCATACACTTCTTGCGGATAGCCCAATTTATCAAGCGCTTTATGTATGACGGTTTGAGTTGACTTTAAAACATCTAGCTTATCTTCTGCGTTATGAGCGGCGTTTTGATCGGCTGCCATTAAAATAAACCCCCTAGAAATCTTTCATGATCTACTGCTCCCTTTCAAGCAATAGTATACACCTTCGTACTGGTAAAGCAAAGGTAAAAAGCGTTTTTTATCAAAATAAAATATCAGCGTTTATAAATATAAAAATGGATATAAAAAAATACTGTTGTTTCATCACAACAGTATTAAATATAATAGAAAAAAGTGATTAAAAATACAGTTGAATCGTTTTCACTGCATCTTCCTGCATGATCACTTTTCCGTATTCTTTTAACCGGTGAATGGTTAATGTCGTCGGTGAACCGAACTCCGCTAAAATAGAAATGACCGTATCTGCAGACAGTTCTTCGAAATCATCTAGGCTGAGAAAATATTGACCTTCATAATGGTAAACTGTACCCCCTAAAAGTCCAATACGACTTAAACTATGGGACAGTTGAATCACATCTTCAAACGAGGCAAATTGATAGAGCACATGCTTGCTCTCGTCGAGCTTGACTTGCATCTCAATGTAATCTTCATCAAACTCATCATCAGCATCTTCCTGCTGACTCTTTGTCACAATGACGACCATCCCCTGCGCCTGAAGAGAAAATACTTCAACAGCAATCGGTCCATTCGCTTCAAAACCGAGCTCCTGATTCGCTTCGTTCATCATGTCTTTAAACAGCTGATGAACTTTGAACGAATCTTTCCAAAGGTCTTCTTTCGTAAGACCTCGGTCTGTCAGATCATCTAGTGTGAGAAAAATTTTGATTTTATTATAATTCAGACGCTCTAGCCGCATAACGTTCCCTCCTGCCTCTTCTAACACACATCATACTGTAGTATATGAGATGATGAGTCATAGGTTCTTAATTTTGTATTCAGTTTACACTGTGTCAAGACGGAAGACAAGCATGAAGCTATGCTTACGGTGACTTTTATGGAAAATATTGATGGGGCATCAACTTAGCGCGTTTTTAGCGGCATTAAATAGATCAGATGGGTTTCTGGTTCTGCTCCAAGACGCATCGGAATCTTTGTTGTTCCGTAACCATTACTAATCAGAAAGAAAGCACCTTTGACTTGGCCTGTTCTTCCTTTTTCATACGGACCAAATTTCCCAATGCGAATTTGACCCCCATGGGTATGACCGCTCAAAACGAGATCAATTCCCTCTTCTTCACTCATCAAGTGATGCACATCTGGGTTGTGTGATAAAAGGATATTCACGTCTTCTTTGACAAACTCCGGCCGTATCGCTTCATAATCTGCTTTTTCAAGCCGGATATCATCGATTCCGCCTATTTTAATGGGCTGTCCTTCAAAATCCCACACAGCCGTCTCATTTTGCAATGTCGTCACCTGATAGGTATGGAGGAGGTCTTTGAGTTTTTGCTGATGCAGCTCATGGTCGTTATTCCCCCACACAAAATACACCGGGGCAATCCTTGCTAAACGTTTCACATTTTCTTCGACTCTAGCATATGGGACTCCCTTTTCAGCTAAGTCCCCGCCGATCATAATGACATCAGGCTGCTGCTCTTCCACTTCCGCTAATAAAGTATCACTAATTAGACGGCGATGGGTATCAGAAATAAAGAAAATGACTGCAGGTCGATCTGACTGAAGTCCTTCTATTGTAAAGTAATGCTTTTTGATGTTGTTTTGTTTTGCCGTTTTCACCATTTTCGCTGTTACACACACACCTGTTGTCACAGCCGCTATGGCAGCAGTAAATCCGATGGCATATTTCATTATGAATGACTCCCTTGTATCAGCTTTCTTTTATAGGACGCTTGAATGAAAAAAGACGTTTCAACTGTTTAAACGTCTTTTGCTCATTTATTTACTTTCATAATAGAGGTTGATATCATATTGCGTCTGCATGAAGTGAAAAACGGCCTCGCGCTCTTTCCACTGATTTGATTGAGGCCATAAATCTGTGCTTTTCTGTATAATTTCACATCTGAGCTTATGATATTCATCCTCAGCCTTTTCTTCTTTTTTCTTATAATAATACGATGCGTAAAAAGCAAACACTTCAGCCATGATCCAAAACAGAAACACCTCATGGCCAAGCAATGTGGCAATCATCGCTTCCGGCTGCAGGGAGCCCCCGCTATTAGCTGTTATCACAAAATAAAACAGAAGAATCGCAAGTGATAAAAGGGCTGTCCATTGCCACCTTTTGCATTGTTTTGCAAATCCCTCGTATTTGCGTTTCCTTTTGATCAATGTTTCAATCATTTTCTGTGTCGGCTGATCCATATAGCGGCTGATTGCGTGCAAAGTCATCACATACACCCTTGTCCCTTTTTTCTACATATGTATGTGCTTTTCGATTCATTCATGTCAAATATTAATTTTCTAATGGGATATTCAATACTTGTCCGCTGTACACGCTATTTCCTTTTAAATGATTGTAAGCTCGAATTTTCTCTTCCCCTGATCGGTTTTGATAATACTTCATGGAAATTCGATACAAGTTTTCCTCTGGTCCAACAGTATGCTGCACGACACGAACAGGCTTTTCTTCCTGCTTCTTCTTCTCTTCTGCTTCTTTTCGCTTTTTTTCTTCTTGCTGTTTTTGAAGAGCGAGCTGTTGCTGCTCACGCTTTTTTGCAGCTTCGGCCTTTTCACGCTCAGCCTTCTCTTTAGCGGCTTGTTCTTTTTTCTTTTGCTCTGCTTTTTCTTTTGAACGCTGCTTTTCATTATCAGCATCTTTCTTTTTCTTCTCATCATCAGACGCATCCGCTTTGTCAGCGCTTGAATCATTTTTTGTTTCAACAAGTGCTGACGGGACTGGATCTGTGTCAGCACTCGATGTTTTATCAATATAAACACCTTGATTGTTGTTATCGTTAATTTCCTTTGATGTGTAATAAATCAACAGGAAGAAAACCGTGACGACAATAATAGGAAAGATAATAGCCAGTGTCGTAAACAATGGATTACGCACCTTTTTGGTTCGCTGCTTTTTATATTCATGAAAATCTTCTCGTGTAGGAAAGTGAGAGTCATCTGAAGGATGCACTTTTTCTTCTTCAAGATTTTTCTCTACATCATCATCATGGATGTTTGTCAGCTGCTGCTTTTTTCTCTTCATTCTCGACATTTCTTCCATGTTCATCCCTCCCCCAATATTTAAAACGAATTTGACATGCAAAGACTAGGTCAATGACAAAGTGTGTCATGACAGGAACGAATAAATTCCCTGTCCACTCGTATAAAAGTCCTAAAAAAATACTAATAGAAACCACCAGGATAAACAAGAGTATTTTTGACAAATAGCGAAAGTGAAGAAGTGCAAACACAATGCTTGCAATCTCCAGTCCAAATTGCTGCTGAACGATCCCGCGAAATAAAATTTCTTCTGAAAAGGCAATGAGCAGCGTTAACCAAACAATATGCAGGATGCTGCGGTTTTTGAACATTTTTTCATTTAATCCGCCATCATCATACATATGAGCCGGAAACACCTTCATGACAATAGCGTCGACAATAATCACAAGCAAAGCGCCGCCAATTCCGTAAGTCAGGATACGCATATCTCGGATCTGCCATAAGGCTGTAAAATCAGTCCAATGATCAAACATAAACATCCCTAGTAAAAAAGAGACAATCAGCATGAGCAGCTGTGTGAAATACAACTGTTCTACTACTTGTCGATCGGTTAATTTTTCAATAATACGGCGATGTTGTTCAATCAATGCTGCGCCTCTTTTGTCAGGTGAAACAGACGATCCAGCTCGGTCTTCCAGTGTTTCATTTCATTCAGCTCCAATGGTTGATCTTTTTTTTCGTAATCAGACAGGTCAAGTCCGCATGAAGAGCAGCAGTTCCCAAAGGAAGCGTCCTCCGTTAGATCAAGCTGCTCATCAAAGTATGATAACAGAGATTGCCTAAAGCAGCGATGGCCAGTGATATGCTCTTTAAACTGCCACACTTTTTTTAACTTTTCTGTTTGTCTATCCTGCAGCTTTTCTTTCAGCTTCTTCATGAGCAAACGGGGCTGTTCAGTTTGGTACATCGTGTAATAATGCGAGAGCATTCGCGCGCGCGTCTCCTGAAGCCCTGCTTCCATCAATTGTTCACGTAATTTCTTTTCATCATTTATCGGCATTTGTGATAATCGGGCTAAGAAAAAATCAATTTCTGGATCATCAAAACCTTCAGCTTGAATCAAATGACTTTGAATATCCGCATCCTCTTCTGTATATAAAAGAACGCTCACACTATTTTTCCCGTCCCGTCCAGCTCTTCCAATTTCCTGCATAAATGCTTCAATTGACTGAGGCGGACTCATATGAATCACAAAGCGTATATTTGCTTTATCAATTCCCATTCCAAAAGCACTTGTACAGCAAATGAGATCAATTTGACCACTGATAAATTGCTGCTGGATCAGCATGCGGTCTCCTGACTCCATTCCACCATGATAAAACTCTACACGTTGATGCGTTTTTTGTTTCACCAAACGTGAAATATCTTCTGTCATTTGCCGGGTCGGACAATAAATCAGCCCAGGCCCTTGAAGGGTTTCCACAAGCTCCAGTGCTCGTTTCTCTTTTGCTTCTTTCGTTTCATGTGCCTCTTTTAATAGTGCAATATTCGGCCGGTTGACTGAATGAATATGAACATCTGGATGCTCTAGCCGCAACGTTTGCACAGTATCTTTTAAGGTTTGTTTCGTTGCAGTTGCCGTTAGTGCTAAGGCGACAGGATTGCCGAGCGCTTCCCTCCATTCCCCAAGCTTGGAGTATTCCGGGCGGAAATCATGTCCCCATTCCGATATACAGTGAGCTTCATCTACAACGAATAGACCCACATGCATCGCTTTGAGCTGCTCTAACAATACCTCTGACATAAGCGCCTCAGGTGCGACAAATAAAAATTTATATGATGGCAAATACCGAATAATATGTCTTCTTTCTTGAAAAGACAGTGTACTGTTAAGCGCAGCCACTCGCTTTTCACCGCGCATTTTCATGCGTTCCACTTGATCTTCCATGAGTGATAAAAGAGGTGAAATGATCAGCACTAACCCGTCTGTCAAATAGCCCGGAATTTGATAACAAAGTGACTTCCCGCCACCAGTAGGAAGCATGGCAACCGTATCTTTTTGTTGAAGTACACTTCGAATAATGTCCTCCTGACCTGTTTTGAAGGCATCATAACCAAAGTATCGCATCAGCGTCTGATGAAGCTTATCCACTTGCTTTCACCATCCTTGTCAATGCCAATCGTATTTGAAAATAAGTAAATGAATGCTCGAGACTTTCTTTGATCAGCTTCATCTTGTTGGTTTGGAGCTGACCGGCTACCTCATGTATCGCCTTTTGAGCTTCACTGCTGACATATGGTTCGATCGAGAAGCTCGGCTCATGTATCGAGAGCTCCACAATATGATCTTCAATTGTCGCTTTTTTTAGTGAACGAATATGAGCAATTTGATCAATACTGAACCCTTTTTGTACAAGCTCAAGCGTTTTATGAGTAGAGGTGGTCAGCACACGTTTGAATTGAAGATCATCTATCATTCGCTGAATGATCGGTGCCTCACCTTTTTTCGCACATTGAATAAAATAATGGAGCACATTCCAAAAAAGCAAGTAAACATACCATACATCTTCTTTCATCCATTCCGCCATTTGCTGGTACGTCCGTCCGATTCTTTCATTGGAAGTCAATGAATAAACAAAAAGCAGTGCCTCTTGATCAGTTAAATGAGCCAGAAGTGTTTCAAGCTCATGATGGATATCTTCAGAAAGCTTTTTCTTCTGATGATATTGCGAGAAGAAGGATTTCGTCCAGTTTTGAACCGATATATCTCTTTGAATCGGCACATAGTGTTGTGACCGCGCTGCATAATGTGAAAGGACCTGCACAAGTAAAGACAGCCTCATCCATAACACCTTTGCTTTATCATGATACTTGGCACCATCAAAATAAACTGGCATCGGTTTTTCAGCAAAACGCTGACTTAGCATACTTATTCCTTCATCTGTGGCAATGAATGTATCCTCTGTATTTCTGATAAAGTGTTGCTCTAGCAGCCTTTTTACAGAGCGATTCAGCTGATCCCTCGTAAAAGCTGGATAGCAGCCGAAGTAGCTAGAAAGCTGAAACAAACTTGCATCCTGTATCGTTTGCGATGATTTTTTTCCTTTAAAAAGATGGTAGACAGCACTAATGGAGCGTTCGCCGTTCAATTTATGTAC
This sequence comes from Bacillus sp. iso_77, assembly GCF_056173625.1. NCBI lineage: Bacteria > Bacillati > Bacillota > Bacilli > Caryophanales > Bacillaceae > Bacillus > Bacillus sp. iso_77. The sequence goes on from NZ_CM149683.1 coordinate 2,080,788, forward strand.
GCTGTCCATCAACATGACATCCAAGTAATGAATCGTCATTGACCAAAGCACCTGTCTTCCTGACAAAATTCGAATATTTTCTCCCTTTATTTTAACAGATTTCATTGAAGAAGAAATGTTTAAACTCAATTAATGGGGGAAAGTTATGAACAAACCCTTATGTGATAAGCATTCTCAATCACTTTACAGTTGAAATGTGAATTTAAAATCATTACAATAAGGTTTGAGGAAATTGGTTTTTTATCGGTGAAACTAAAAAGGTTAAACCATTTGTTCCATCGAACAATCTGGGAGGTATTTTTTTAACATGGCAAAATATACAATTGTAGACAAAGACACATGTATTGCTTGCGGCGCATGCGGTGCAGCTGCTCCAGACATTTATGATTATGATGATGAAGGCATTGCATTTGTCACGCTTGATGACAATCAGGGGACTGTAGAAGTTCCAGAAGTACTTGAAGAAGATATGCTTGATGCATTTGAAGGTTGCCCAACTGACTCAATTAAAGTTGCGGACGAAACTTTCGATGGTGATCCACTTAAGCATGAATAGGATAAAAGCCCCTTTAAAAGGGGCTTTTTTTATATTAACTATTTTGAAGTCGGCGTTTATTTTCAAACCATGGACGCATTTTGACAAAAATGAAACTAAAGACGATGGTGATGATGATTCCTTTAATCAGGTTAAAGGGCAAGATCCCTGCTGTAATGGTTGCCTTTAGCACATGATCTGACAGGACGGGTGCATTCAAAAACCATGTATAAGCAGGTAGGAACAAGAAATAGTTTAAGATGCTCATCATGACTGTCATGAGTAATGTTCCGAGAATCATGGACCACGCTAACCCTCTTGCTGATTTAATCTTTTTAAAAATAAAAGCCACCGGTAAGATGAATAGTGCACCTGCTGTAAAATTCGCTACTTGATCCACAGGAACACCGGACATGCTACCATGAATGAGGTAGTGCAGTAGATTCTTTAAAGCTTCAACAGCAATCCCAGCACCTGGCCCATAAATTAAAATTGCAATAATCGCAGGAATATCACTAAAATCAATTTTTAAATACCCAGGAAGCCCAGGGAAAGGGAAATTCAATAACATTAATACAAATGCGATACTGCTAAGCATGCTGATAACGACTAAACGTTTTACTTTACTTTGATTCAATATTCTCTCTCCTTTTCGATCAAATCTTTCGAAAAGAGGATTGTTCAATTTTAGCCACAAAAAAACCGCTCTGAATAGATGCACAGGAGCGGGAAATTTAGGCTACACAAATAAACGTATAAACAGACATGTTTTCAACGTTTACGAACCTCCATCTTCTCCCATCCAGACTATACTGTCGGCTTCGGAATCACACCGAATCCTGCCAAAAAAGGCTCGCGGGCTTAGAGACTATGCCTCATCACCGCCGGTAGGGAATTACACCCTGCCCCGAAGATTGATCATTATTCAATTCGACATCATTATATATGATATATGAGCATTTGTACAGATAAAAATCCTGAGCAAATTCATCAGTTTTAAGAAATCGTAAAAAACCTAAAATTTATAATGACAAATGCGTAAAAATTGGTTATCTTTTGTTTAAAGGTGTCCATTCTTGATCAAGACACTAAAAAATGTTCGTGTTTTCTTTTTCGCTTTACTGCTTTAATTTGATTGACACAGTGAAAAGGAATATGGTAAATTATCAGATATTTATGACGTTTATTTTAGGAGGAAATCTTACGATGTTTCGAGTATTAGTCTCAGATAAGATGAGCAATGATGGTCTTTTACCACTATTAGAATCAGATTTTGTTGAAATTGTTCAAAAAAATGTAACAGAAGCAGAAGATGAATTACACACGTTTGATGCCTTACTTGTCAGAAGTGCCACAAAAGTGACAAAAGAACTTTATGAAAAAATGACTTCATTAAAAATTGTTGGCCGTGCCGGTGTGGGAGTCGACAACATTGACATTGATGAAGCGACAAAACACGGTGTGATTGTCATCAATGCACCAAATGGGAATACGATTTCAACGGCAGAGCATACGTTTGCGATGATCTCATCTCTCATGCGTCATATTCCTCAAGCGAATATTTCTGTGAAATCAAAAGAATGGAACAGAGGCGCATATGTTGGTGCTGAGCTTTACGGAAAATCTCTTGGGATTGTTGGCTTAGGCAGAATTGGAAGTGAAATCGCCCAGCGTGCAAGAGCATTTGGCATGACGGTCAACGTATTTGACCCTTTCCTCACAAAAGAACGTGCCGAAAAAATTGGTGTCAATGCAAAATCACTTGATGAAGTGCTTGAAGTATCAGATATTATTACGGTACATACACCTTTAACAAAAGAAACTAGAGGACTTCTCAATAAAGAAACAATCGCAAAAACGAAAAAAGGTGTTCGTCTAGTGAACTGTGCACGCGGCGGCATCATTGACGAACGAGACCTTCTTGAAGCACTTGAAAATGGTCATGTCGCAGGGGCTGCACTCGATGTATTTGAAGTAGAACCACCTACTGAGAATCCACTTGTGGATCATCCAAACGTCATTGCCACTCCGCATCTTGGTGCATCTACAAAAGAAGCACAATTAAATGTGGCGGCACAAGTCTCTGAAGAAGTTCTTCAATTTGCAAAAGGACTCCCGGTTATGTCATCTATTAATCTACCAGCGATGACAAAAGACGAGTTCAAAAAAATCCAGCCTTATCATCAATTTGCGGGAAAACTTGGACGTCTTGTTTCTCAATCGATGAGAGAACCTGTAAAAGAAGTCAGCATTTCATATGAAGGATCTATCGCAAAACTCGAAACATCATTTATTACAAAAAGTCTGCTTTCTGGCTTTTTGAAAGAGCGTGTCGATTCGACTGTAAATGAAGTCAATGCAGGTATGGTGGCAAAAGAACGTGGCATTAGCTTTAGCGAGAAAATTTCTTCAAGCGAATCTGGCTATGAGAACAGCATTTCCATTGAAGTCAAAGGTGACCTTTCCACCTTTACATTAAAAGCAACGTATATCCCGCATCTAGGTGAACGTGTCGTTTCTATTAATGGTTTCAATATTGACTTTTACCCAGATGGGCACCTTGTCTATATTCAGCATACTGACGCACCTGGTGTGATCGGTCAAGTTGGAAAGATTTTAGGCGACCACGATGTGAACATTGCGACAATGCAAGTAGGCCGTAAAGAAAAAGGCGGCGAAGCCATCATGATGCTTTCTTTTGACAAGCACCTTGAAGATGAAATTGTCCAAACGTTAACTGAAGTAAGCGATATTCTTTCTGTGCGTCTGATTGACCTATAAAAAATGGTAAACCTCATGCAAAAGCATGAGGTTTATTTTGTTGAAACGATTAAACGTTCACCTGTACGTATGAGATGCGTTGTCAGTGCATTGATTTTCTTCAATTGATCAACGGTCATTTGATGTGCTTTAGCAATGGACCAGAGCGTGTCCCCTTGTTGTATGACATATGTATGTTTCTCATATCCATCTACATGAAGGGCTGGCTCTTGGAAACGATCTCTTGCAATGATTGTGAGCGGATCTACTGCATCTTCTTTACTAACTGACCAATGACCCCTGTGCACCTCAAAATGCAAATGAGTGCCCCTAGAAGCGCCTGTGTTGCCTATGATGCCGATCGGCTGTCCTGTTTGTACATGGTCACCATTCTTCACAAAACGCGCATTTAAATGCGCATAGACGGTTTCATATCCATTTGGATGCCGAATAAATACAACTTCACCATATGTAGCAGATACATAGGAACGAGTGACCACACCTTCGCTAGCAGCCAAAATGGATTCTCCTTCCGGTGCAGCAATGTCTAACCCCTTATGCGAACCACCTCTTGTCCCAAACAAATCAGTGACTTCACCTTTGATTGGTTCCACCCACTCGGTTGTTTTCTCTGCACGGGCAAACGGTGATAAGGTCACGAACAAGAAACAGCTAGCACATATGTAGCAATACCTTTTCATCAGTGACTTCCCTTCTTTGAAGTTCTTTTCATGACAGCTTAGTATACCTCAAGGAAGCCCTTTTCTATACATGAAAAAAGAACGCAATAAGTTGCGTCCTTTAGCGTTCTTTGATAACAACTGGGTTTGGCAATGCCGGTACCTCTAGCGGTTCTTTTAATTCATATGGGCCTACTTGATCTGTTCCTGCATTTTGTATCGTGACATCTGTAAAACCGAAATCTTTCGCTGTGAGCAGCAGTCCTTCAATAAGTAAAATATGATCAATTGAGTCCGTTAATTGTGCTGATGCTCCAAACGTGATGGTTGCATGTCTTCCTTTTGATGTCACCTTTTGAATAGGCTCTTCTTTAATGAGTGGATCGAGTCCTGCATCATTCGCCCGCTTCATCGCCTCTACCGCATCTTTATAAGAAGGATAATCATCTTTTGACGGCACCAAAAATGTCCCGCTCTTATTTTCTAAAACGTAGTAAGCGTGCTTTGTTTGTTTATTAATTGAAATGGTACCAAGACGGCCATTCGTCCCTAATTGAAGGTGCGAGCCATTGACAGACTTGACCTGTACTTGTTTATATTGGCTCCATTTTAACGTTTCTTTGACCATGTCTTTAAAACGGTTGGCTTCTTTTAATGTATCAAGAGACAAATCATTTTTCAGCTGAAAAATCAGTGTGTCCCCTTTTTCACTCACATCCACCATATCCATATAGGCTTGAAGGGGTTTTGTCATTTCAGGCAGCTCCAGTTTTTCATATGTATCAAGAAGCGCCTGCACATCGTCATGCTTATTTTCTTTTTGAATACTGATTGGGACAACTTGAGAAGTCGATTCATCTATGTATGAAATCGTCATATACTTTTCTTTGTCAGATGCGTAAGCAACATGTGAAGGATCATTTGTGTTTTTTACCGCCTCTAATGTAGCATTCACCTGTCCTTTTTCAGCACTCGAGTCCATTTTCACTTTCTTTATATCTTGAGCAGCCGGCTGAAATAAATGAGGAGAAATCAAAAACGCCATAAATAGGACCACAACGGTTGCGACCGCTGGACCGATCCATCTGGCACTTTTCTTTTTCTTCCCGCTTGCCATCAGCATTTGCTGGTAAATCTGCTTAGATGAACGGTTGTCCTCCACCTTTGGAAGCTGACTGAGTAATACTTTAATTCGTTCTTCGCTCCAATTGGACCTGTTCGTTTTCATTCACTAGCTCCTCCTTCAAAAGCTCCATATGTTTTCGGAGCACTTTCAGGCCTCGGTGCTGCGTTGTTTTGACTTTGCTTTCCGAGAACTTTAGCGCCTTGGCCGTCTCCATGATTGAGTAGCCTTGGATAAACCTTAAAATGATGACGGCTCGTTGATCAATGGTGCAATGATCAAGTGCGGCATAAATTTCTTTGATATTTTCATCCTGTACAGCCAATTCATCTGGGAGCAGGTCTGGATCTTTTACATCCTGTTTATCCCAATCAAACGTGCCGAGCACCCGTTGTCTGATGGTTTGCTGTTTGCGAAACCAGTCAATTGCCACATGCCTTGCAATTGAAAACAGCCATGTTTTCTCGCTGCTTCTTCCTTCAAAAGTTTTATATGAGTGAAGTACCCGAATGTAAACCTCCTGCACGAGATCCTCTGCCTGATTTTTATCTTTTACCATATAAAATAAAAATTGGTACAAATCTTGATGGTACGAATCATATATTTTTTGAAAGGTTTCATGCATAGGAAACCCCTCCGTTCACTTATTTTTGTCGAGTGACTCTCACAAAACGTTACATTACAACTTTATGACAAATATATTACAAGATCGACAATTTGGAAAGGGCTTTTTGTTTAACTTCTCCTTAAAAATATGAAAATAGAAAAAACACTTCATTTTCTTTCGAAAAGAAGTGTTTCTCATGTAACAAGATTCTTCGTCAAGATTAGACGAGTTCCTGCTTTTTTTTCGGAATATAGAAAGTGAAGTGAGTACCTGTTCCAGCTTTACTATGTGCATGAATGGAGCCTTGATGCGCTTCTACGATGTTCTTCACAATCGCAAGGCCCAGCCCCGTACCGGAACGTCCTCTTGTTCTTGCTTTATCTGCTTTATAGAACCGTTCAAAAATAAACGGGAGATCCTCTTCAGGAATGCCGCTTCCCGAATCTTTCACATCCATCTTGAGCCCATTCTCCACCGATTGAACTGAGAAGTGAACTTCTCCGCCTTCTGGTGTATGACGAATGGCATTATCGATGAGATTTGTAAAAACCTGTTCTATTTTATCTGGATCAAATACAAAATACGGTTCTTCTACTTGAATTTCATACGTCAGGTTGATTTGTTTTTCTTTCGCAATTCCAAGGAATTTACGGTAGATTTTTTCAGTCAGCTCTTCTGTATCAGTTGATTCAAGATTCAGTGTAATATGACCAGCTTCCATACGTGCGAGATCGAGAAGATCATTCACAAGACGCCCCATTCGAAGTGATTCATCATAGATAATTTGGGCAATCTCTTTCTTTTCCTCTTCTGATCCGGCAATGTCATCGACAATCGCTTCACTATAGCCCTGGAGCATAGCAATAGGTGTGCGGAGTTCATGACTGACATTTGCAATGAAGTCTTTTCTGAGCTTATCCAGTCTTCTCTCTTCTGTCATATCGCGAAGTACCGCTACCGCCCCTCTGACATCTTGCTGGTTATAAAGCGGAGACATGAGAAGAACCCAAGTACGCCCTTGCAGCGTGACTTCGATCATTTGCTCTTTTTCCGTACTGACGGCAGTATGAAACAATTCACGCGCTTCCGGCGGCAGTTCATCCCCATCTTTGATCTTCATATTTTGCTCGTAATACCAAGCCTGCAAGAATCTTTCTGCAGGAGGGTTTGTCATGAGGATCGTTCCATCAATATTGATCGTGATGACACCGTCTGCCATACTGCTGAGAATGTTGGACAAATGTTCTTTTTCTTGATTTAAAGCGGTTATATGAAATTTAAGCTGCTTACCCATTTGATTAAAGGCGATCGCCAGTTCCCCAATTTCATCTTGCGTTAAAATAGGAATCTTTGTATCAAATTTCCCTTTCGCCAAATCTTGTGCTCCCTCTCTCATCTTTCTGAGAGGATAGGTGACACGAGTGGATAAGAAGAAAGCGAAAATCGTCGTCAGCACAATCGCAATTCCGGCTGCGAGGAAGATATAACGCGTCGTATGTTTTGTTGTCTGCTCTACTGCGAGGAGGGATTGAGAAAGAAAGACCATCCCTTTCTTTCCGTTCGCCTCGTAAGGAACACCTACTACAATGCGCTCATCCTTCTGATTGCCTGTATCAGATTCAGCTCGTTTACTGATTTTTTTTCGTTCTGTCAGTGCTTTGTTCAAATCTTTGTCTGCTTCAATTTGTTCTTTTGTGATCGCAGGAAGCTTCCCGCCTTTTTCAGACGAATACCATTCTAGTCCATCCTCTTGAACAATCGCGATACTTGTCAATTTATCAGCTAGTTCTGATGTAATTGATCTTGCAAGCGATTGATCCTCATGGCTTTCTAAAATGACTGCTACTTTGTTCGCCATTTGTGTTAAATCAGACTTTGCTTCTTCCACATGGTAATTCTCAATGAACTCTAAAAGAAGCACAGTTAAAATCGATAAAACAATGAGCACGAGGAAAAGAATGGTTAACCATAGCTTTCCTACGACACTTTTCCACAGCTTCATTCAGCGCCGACCTCAAATTTGTACCCGACACCCCATACTGTCACGATTTTTTTCGCTGCTTCTGGTGACACTTTATTTAGTTTTTCACGAAGCCTTTTGACGTGAGTATCCACTGTTCTCAGATCCCCAAAGAATTCATACTGCCACACTTCTTTGAGAAGCTTTTCCCTGTCATAGACCTTATCCGGCGTTTTTGCCAAGAAGTACAAAAGTTCGTATTCTTTCGGCGTGAGGCTGACTTCTTTTCCATCTGCTGTGACCCGGTGTGCATCATGATCAATGGATAGATGAGAAAACACGAGAACATCTTTTGTGGTTGTTCCAGTATTAAGGTATGACGTTTGAGACGATCTTCTTAGCAGTGCTTTCACACGAAGAACCACTTCACGCGGGCTGAAAGGTTTGACGATATAATCATCCGTTCCTGCCTCAAAGCCTTGCACACGGTTAGCTTCCTCACCTTTTGCTGTCAGCATAATAATTGGTGTGGCTTTTTTATCTCGGATTTGATTACACACTTCAATCCCATCTGTCCCAGGCATCATTAAATCAAGCAAAATGAGGTCATAATCGGTTTGAAGTCCTTTTTGAATGGCTTCATCCCCATTTTCCGCTTCATCAATTTCATAATTTTCCCGTTCTAAATACATTTTTAAAAGGCGACGAATTCTTGCCTCATCATCGACGACTAATATTTTCGTTTGAGTTGTGTGTTCCATTAGACAATCCTCCTGCTTTCTCCGTTGTTACATACATTTTAACAAAAAGCCGAATCGAATCATAAAAGTTGGCCTTTTTCATGCGATTACGCGTAAGAATGAAGCCCCGCAATCACTAGGTTGACAAAGATGAGGTTAAACATAATGATCGCAAATCCGATTACAGCAAGCCAAGCGGACTTTTCACCATGCCAGCCTCGTGATAACCGAAGGTGGAGATAGGCGGCGTAAAATAAAAATGTAATTAAAGCCCATACTTCCTTCGGGTCCCATCCCCAGAATCTCGTCCATGCAATTTGCGCCCAATCATCGCAAAAATAAGACCGCCTAACGCAAATACAGGGAATCCTATGGAAACAGCCCTGTACCCAATTTCATCGACTAAATCGAGATTCACCTGTCTTACGAGCGGCTGAAGCAGCGCACTTAGTCGTTTGCGAATGATCAATCTTAGCAGTCCATAAATAATCAGCCCAACGCCAAATGACCACAGCACTGTATTCACCTTTCTACCTGAAAAAACAGGCGGCAGATCAACTACAGGCTCTAAACGATCTTTTGTGATAAGTTCTCCTTTATGAGGTCCTACTAAAGCAGGCAGCTCATAGACCATGACGCTCTCTTCTTTATTTTTATCTACCCAATTAAATTTCGCTTCATACCCTGTCATTCTAAAAATGGACGTGACAGCGATAAATGCAAGGGTGACCACAATCATAAACATGACCAGCTCTAAGCCAAAGGTTTTTTTCCCCGGTTTTGTTTGATCGACATGCTTCAAAAGAAAAATCACACCTGCCACAAAACTGATCGCCAAAATGGCTTGACCAAGCGCTGCTGTCGTGACGTGAATATATAGCCAATTACTTTGAAGCGAAGGAATCAACGGTGAAATATCCGATGGAAACATGCTTGCATAAGCAATGATTAATAAAGCGATTGGAAGTGTGAATAAACCTAGCACAGACACTTGATAGACAAAATATAAAATAATAAATGCGAGCACCAGCATCATGCCAAAGGCTGTGGTGAATTCAAACAGATTACTGACTGGTGCGTGACCAGACGCGATCCACCTTGAAATAAAATAGCCAAATTGACTCAAAAAACCGATGATGGTGAGCGTTATGCCGATAAGTGCCGCCTTGTTTTTGCGCGGACCCTCTTCTTTCTTTTTTCCTTTAATGGCCCCTCCAAAAAAAGGAACTGCCGCTAAATACAATAGAAAAGCTGCAAATAACAGGTTTTCACTGACTGCCGCCATCTAATCCTTCCCCCTTGCTTTTGCTGATACTTGTTGTATCAGGCAGTTCTTTTTGATCCACTGGCTGTTTGATGCCACTGCCATGCAGTAACACCTTGAGATCAGACTTTAAGCCGAACCAGTTTTTGTTTGTATGTCCTGCCACAAACACTTTTCCATCCTTTGCCGACAGCCAGATTCTTCTATGCTGCCAGTACATCCCTTGTACGACACCAATCATAAAGATCATTCCGCCAACAATAAGTACCCAGAGTGTTAAGTCTTTTCGAACCGTTAAACCTGTCACGTTTTTTGTTTCAACCCGGTCAAATTTCATTTTATAAAGATTGTTATCAGAACCCTCTACTGTCTCTTGAATCGCGACAAAACTTTTTTCACCTTTTGGTTTTTCAGGAGAGATCATTTCAAAGACGAACGCAGGATTATTCGGATTCCTCGTTTTCGTACTAGGTGTGCCATCTTCGTCAAAATAAAAATCAGGCAAATAACTCATCACCTTGACTTTGTAACCGCTACCAAGATCATATTCTGACTTAGGCTCCAGCAGATTAATCTTCACTGTTCCGAAAGATTTCTCAGTATCTTTTCGAATCAGCTGAAAGACCATTTGATCGAGTTCATTTTGTTTAAAATCCACTTGATATAATGAGAAATTGTCAAACTTAAGCGGTTCATTCACTTTAATATCGTGTTCTGTTACCTGCTTCAGCTTTGGCTTTTCACCAAAAACAACTTCCCCTTCACGTTTGTATAAAACGGCATCGGTTTTATAACTTTTGACGACTTGACCATCGCCAGCCTTTTCAATAGCATTTTCAAAGACTTCTTTTTCTTTTTCAGATTCATAGCGGTCAATTGAAAACGCATTATTCTTTAAGAAGTATTGGCCTCCCGTCCCTGGGATTGGTGCCGTTTCGCCTTCTCTTACCCATAATGTTTCATCCACGTACATTCCTGGGACAAACCGGAGCATGGATCCAATGAGAAATATAATTAATCCAATATGATTGACGTAAGGTCCCCAGCGGGAAAAGCGGCCTTTTTCAGCTAAAATATGTCCATCTTCTTCTCTTACGCGGTAACGCTTTTGTTTCATTTTACTAACGATGCCTTCATATGTATGTTGATCTAATGTTTGGTTTGTTTCGCTGAAAAGACGCTGCCTTCTCATAAAACCTTCTTTTTTGACAACCCCTTGATTTTTGAGTGCACGATAAAGTGGAATCACTCGATCAAGGCTGCAAATCACGAGGGAAATTCCGATAGATGCGACAAGGGCTAAAAACCACCAAGAATTATAAAGATCATGGAATCCAAGGATGTAATATAACTTGCCAAACGACCCATATTGCTCCTCATAATAAGTGGAAGCTGATGCACCTGGCGGAATAAACCGCTCCTGCGGAAAAATAGTTCCTAGCGAAGAAGCTAACAGTGTGATGACAATGAGCCACACACCCACTTTTACGGAAGAAAAAAAGTTCCATACTTTATCAACAATCGTTTTGTTGTATGTTTGCGAGCGTCTTGCACTGCCGTCATATCTCATATCAAGCAGTTTCGATGAATTTTTCTCTTTTACTGAAATGGGATTCCCGCATGATTCACATAGAACAGTACCGATTGGATTAATATGTCCACACTCGCACTTTACCTCTTTCATTCTATGACCCCTTTGGTTTAATCAAATTCATATATTCATAGACATTACGTTCTGTCATCGTCCCCTTTATGACTTTGATTACTTTGCCTTCAGGATTAATTAAAAATGTGGTTGGCAGCGGCGTAATATCATATGCCTCTGTCACTTGACGATCTTTGTCCATGGCAACAGGAAAATTCACGCCATAAGCATCCATAAAGTTCTTCACAGCAATATTGGATTCCCCCACATTTACGGCAACAATTTCGACACCGCGATCCTTGAACACTTCATACTGATTTGCCATATAAGGGAATTCCTGCTTACATGGACCGCACCATGTACCCCAAAAATTGAGAAAGACACCTTTGCCTTTTAAGTCCTTTAATTCAATCCGTTCCCCATCTACCGATTGAAGGACAAAGTTCGGCGCAATAGATCCTTCTTTGATTTGATCCTGTTTGGCAAATACTGAGTTATACATCGTATAACTCAGTGCAGCAAGCATCACGAGGAGAATGCCCGTCCGTATGAAAAATCGTCTTTTCTTCATCTGAAGTACCCCTTCCCCATAGACATTCAGGTAAATTATAGCATTCTCCTTCTTTTGATGCTTCTTCATTTTTTGAAGTTTATGTGAAAATTAAAAAGCGCTTTTCCCATGATCCGCAATCGCTCTTAGGCGTTTTACTTCATGCGGCGTCAATTCTCTGCGATCTCCTGGTCTCATGCCTTCAATATGAAGGAAAGCATATTGCTCTCTTTTTAGTTTTAGAACGTCGTGGCCGATTGCTTCAAACATGCGACGAACCTGTCTATTTCTGCCTTCATGAATGGTTAATTGCACAATACATGTTTGCTTTCGTTTATCAATCGAAAGCATTTTGGCACGGGCAGGTGCTGTTTTTTTATGGTCTAACATGATTCCTTTTTCTAACTTTCTAAGCAATTCTTTTGAAGGGATGCCTTTTAGTTTCGCTGCATACGTTTTATCAATTTGATATTTCGGATGCATGAGCTTATGGGCAAATTCGCCATCATTTGTAATCAAAATTAAACCGCTCGTATCATAATCCAACCGGCCGATTGGATACAGACGCTGCGGAACATCATCAAAGAAGTCTGTCACGACTTTGCGTCCTTTATCATCCTCGGCAGCTGAAATGACGCCGCGCGGTTTATAAAGCATAAAGTAAACCGGTTCTTCTCTTTCAAGCTTTAAGCCATTGACTTCAATTTTATCTGAAGAGCCCACCTTTACTCCGAGCTCTGTCACTGTTTCACCATTAACGGTAACTCGTCCTTCTTTAATTAATTCTTCAGCCTTTCGTCTAGAAGCGACGCCGGCATGGGCAATTACTTTCTGTAAACGTTCCATTTGTCTTTCACCTCATGTACTATCTTACTTGCTTGGCTTGAAACAAACAAGCATTCGTGGAAAAATAAGCGTTTCATCTGTCTAATTTCAACAAAAAAGCTGTTTTCCATCCACGAAATAAAAAAAGCACCTGATTAGGCGCCGCTAAATAACAAACTGACGATAATAATTGATGCAATGATCCCAATCAGGTCTGCAAGCAGCCCCACTTTCAGTGCATCTCCCATTTTTTTAATACCAACTGCTCCAAAATAGACGGTTAAAATATAAAGGGTCGTATCCGTTGACCCTTGCATAACGGCGGCAAGCTTGCCGATAAAAGAGTCTGGACCATAAGTCGCAATTAAGTCTGATGTCATACCAAGCGCCGCTGTTCCTGATATAGGACGAATAAGCGCAAGCGGCACCACTTCTGTAGGAACACCAATCGCTGTAAACACAGGTTTCAATAATTCCATGACAAAATCAAGGGCACCTGATGCTCGGAAAATCGTAATGGCGACAAGCATACCGACTAAATACGGAATAATTGAAAAGGCAATTTGAATGCCTTCTTTCCCGCCTTCTACAAATGTTTCGTACGTCGGTACTTTTTTAATCGTCCCTGCAATCAATATTCCTGCGATGATCAGTGGAATCAAAGCAAGTGACAGCCAGTTAATAAATGCCACAAGATCACCCCCGCCTGCTTCTGCGATAGTGGAAATAGCGATCAATCATAATCGCACCGATACCTGAAATAAGTGTCGCCAAAATGGTTGGGCCTACAATATCTGTTGGCTGATCTGCGCCATAGGTCATACGAATGGCAATGACAGTCGTTGGCACAAGTGTGATAGAAGATGTATTGACTGCTAAAAAAGTGATCATAGATCGGCTCGCCTCATTTTTTCCGCCATTTAATGCTTTCATCTGCTCCATCGCCTTAATCCCAAGTGGTGTAGCGGCGTTCCCAAGGCCAAAGAAATTTGCCATGAGATTGGACAGAATATACCCCATCGCTGGATGATTCGCAGGAATCTCAGGAAATAGTTTTGAGATAAAGGGCCGGCATAATTTACTAAAGAAATGTAACAACCCCGCTTCTTCTGCGATCTTCATCAATCCTAGCCAGAATACAAGAACACTAATCAACCCAATTGAAATGGTGACCGCTTCTTTTGATCCTTTAAAGACCGCTTCATTCACTTCATGCATCGTTCCGTTAAACATTGCATAGACAAGACCGATGACCGTGAGGAATACCCAAATCAGATTGACCATGAAGATCCGCCTATCGATGTCTGAAAGACAGACTTAAACATTTCTTGAAAGCTTTTTTGGGGCATTCGGTTGCGTTTGTTTTCATAAAAAATGGGGACTTGCTCAATTACCTGACCATCCAGTAAGAACGTCATTTTCCCTACTACATCTGGGATCGCTTCTTTGTTTTTCTCCCATTTCTTTTCAGGCGTCAGCATTTCCGTTTCGATTTCCACTAGTTTTTTCTCATCCTCATTTAGTAAATAGTCCACATCCCGCTTAATAAACGCTTTTTTTTCGTAAAAAGTCCCTTTTAACGAAGCGAGCCTGCCTTTTTCAGCAAGCACATACGTTTTATAGTGATCAAATGCATACTCAAACATTGAGATATGATCCTTCCAGTCATCCGGTGCATTAATCGTCACAGCAATGAGCGCAGCATCTCCTTTTGCAGCTGTGGAGACAAGTGTGCGTTTTGCAAGTTTTGTATATCCTGTCTTCCCTCCAGTCGAATATTGATACAAACCCGTGAGCAGCTTGTTTTTATTTTTCCAATAACCCTCGATTGTTTTTGCTTTATAAAAGGTGGTACCGGCAATTTTTTGATATTGCTGATGCTTCATGGCGTACTTCGTTAAGATCGCCATATCATAAGCTGATGAATAATGGTTTTTATGATCATCGAGTCCATGCGGATTTTGAAAATTCGTATTCTCCATGCCTAGTTCAGAGGCCTTTTGGTTCATCATAAAAATAAACCCTTCTAAGCTGCCGCCAACATGTTCTGCAATGGCAACAGCTGCATCATTTCCAGAGCGCAGCATGAGCCCGTATGTCAAGTCTTCTAAACTCACCTTCTGTCCTTCCTTTAAATAAATCGAAGAACCTTCCGCTTGAATCGCACGTTTTGACACTTTGACCATGTCGTTCATTTTTCCTGATTCAATGGCTAATACAGCCGTCATAATTTTTGTGATACTGGCGATTCTTCTTTTTTCGTGCTCGTCCTTTCCAAATAGGACTCTGCCTGACTGTCCATCTATTAAAATGGCGCTTCTCGCACTCACCGATAATGAGACGTCTGCTTGAGCGTGTGAGGAAAAAGGCAGTAAGAGTGTTAATAGAAGAAGGACTGCTGTTCCAATTTTTAAATAGGGCATGTTCATTCACGTCCTTGTCCGTTTTGTACAAGTGTATGCGCGGCTGAAAAAGTTATGATGCCTCGTCCATAAAAAAAAGCAACTCTCTTGTGAGAGTTGCTTTGTCTTCTTTATACCATTTTCATTTGCTGATGAGATGTTGTATATTCCAGCTCTTCTCTCATCGTTAAAAAATCTTTTTCTAATGAAGAAAACAAACGTTTGACCTCAGCCGATACTTCATGATGGAAAACAATGCAGCTTTTTCCTGTGTAGGCTGAACGGCTATTTTCATACCAAGTATCCTTTTTTGGTGTAAAAAATTCTTCGATACATTGATGATAAATACGATGAAGCGTCTGCTGGGCGGCTTGCTGCGGGAATGTCTGCTGCTGCCTGATTTTCCGACAAACCGCCGCGGCATCCTCGCTATAAACTGCAAGCTTCCGCAATGTACTTAATATGTCACAATAATAGGCTTCCGCTTCCGGGTTTAATCGTTTCAAGCTTGATAAGGTAGCTTCGTTCAGAAAATCATTCACTTCAACTGCAACCTTTGATAAAAAAACGCCTGCTTGATCAACTTGAGCCTTTACATTCATATGTGCCATTTGTTTCGTGTTTACCTTCCCCTCATGGCTTTGTCACCATTTTATCTTTCAAACGAAGATTTTAGACCTAAAATCTTTTTTATATTTTATCATACATTTTTCCTTATTTTGAACTATTTTATCTCTTCAAATGTTTGATTGAAGTTTTCAAAAAAGAGATCAGCCTCTTCTTGCACCCCATCTGCTTCCACATTCTCTGGAAGTGGCGGTAATTCATCTAAGGCTTTTAAACCAAATTGCTCTAAAAAGGTAGGTGTTGTCCCATAAAGGATCGCTCGTCCCGGTCCATCGGCACGTCCTACTTCACAGAGCAGTGCTTTGGCAACTAAACTATGCAGCACTCGTTCTGATTTAACGCCTCTGATCTCCTCGACTTCGCTGCGTGTAATCGGTTGTTTATACGAGACAATGGCGAGCACTTCTAGCGCTGCCTGTGACAAACCTTTCGATGGTGTCTCTACTAATTTTTTTAAATATACGCTGTATTCTTTTTTCGTCAGCAGCATGTATGAATCTGCATATTCAATGAGCTCAATTCCTCGTTCTTGTTTTTGATATTCTTCCTTTACGGCAGACATAATATCAAGCAACGCTGCCTCATCAACTTCAAGAACAGACATGAGCTGTTTTCTTGTTAAGCCTTCGTCACCTGCTGCATATAGCAGCGCTTCTAAGATGGCTTTCCAATTCACGATATCAAGCGTCATGAATCGTTTCACTCCCTATGATATAAATATCTTCAAAGTTTCCTTCCTGCTCCAGCATGATTTGATGGCTCTTCATCAATTCGAGAACAGCAAGAAACGTCACGACAAGGTGTTCCTTTTGATCATGTTGAAATAAAGTCATGAAATTGGTTCGCTTTTTTGTTTTTCTTAAATGGTTCATAATCTCATTCATTTTGTCTTCAATCGGGATTTCTTGTCTTGTAATCTTTGATGGTGCTGGTTTTGTTATTTTTTTGCGGTTCAATACCTTTTGAAACGCACCTAACATATCATACACCGTGACGTGTAAGTTTGTGTCCTTCGCTTCTGCTTCTTTTGCAAATTCACTTAAATCACTTGGTGGTTTTGTGAAGGCGTTTTGCCGCTCTTCTTCACGTTCCTTCAGTTCTTGCGCTGCATTTTTATACTTGCGGTATTCAATTAATTTGCCAATCAGCTCATCACGAGGGTCCTCTTCTTCTTCCATCAGGTCTTCATCAAACAGCTCTTCCTCTTGTTTTGGAAGAAGCATTCTGCTTTTAATGCTGAGGAGAGTTGCAGCCATCACCAAATACTCACTTGCAACATCCAGTTCAAGCTCCCTCATCGTGTGGACATATAATAAATACTGCTCCGTAATTTTAGCGACGGGAATATCATAAATATCAATTTCCAAACGGTTAATTAAATGTAAAAGCAAGTCCAAAGGACCCTCAAACGAATCTATTTTCACCTGATATTCCAGCATTCTTTTCTCACCATTTCTACTGTCTTCTAAGTACCGTTTTCATCGGCTAACCTTTAGTATAAGACACGATAAAGCTCTCGTCCAATATAATTTCGACCATGAGGCAGCAGGCAAAAAAAGAAAAACAGTGGATTCGCCCATACCAATGAGGGCATTTATACATAGAATACCATTGTAATCAGAACTGATGAAAAAGGAGGCCGTAACATTATGGGAGATGGTTATTACTTCGGCGGAGGATTTGCGCTTATTGTTGTGCTGTTCATCTTGCTGATCATCGTTGGCGCGGCTTGGGTTTATTAAAGAAACAGAGCGTCCTTTCATAAAGGGGCGCTCTTTCTTCTTTTCTTTTCGGTATGTTAGACTGATAGTGGAAAAGGAGATGACCGCTGTGTATCCTAAAGCGTACGTGGCTTTTTTACATGAATTTCATACGACAAGAGATTATTTTGAGTGTCATGAAATTCTTGAAGAATTTTGGAAAGAAGATCCTCCTCATCAGCGCAAAAAGTACTGGGTGGGTCTCATTCAGCTTGCTGTTGCTTTGTATCATCAAAGACGAGGAAATGGAAAAGGAGCAAAACGGCTGATTTCAAACAGCCTTCATATATTAGATTCGGACCGGAACGTACTAACAGAATTAGGTCTTGATGAAGAGGCATTTCTTTTACTGCTGAGAACACTGAAAAAGAAAATCGATGAAGACACGCCCTACGAAAGTGTGATGCTGCCAATCCGAGATGATACGCTTCTTTCTTTATGCCAAGAGATGGCGGAAAAAGAAGGCTTAACCTTCGGACAGGAGAGCAACTTATCCCATACATTCTTAATTGAAAAGCATAGACTGCGTGATCGGACGGACGTATTGCTTGAACGTGAAAAGCAGATGGAACGTAAAAAAAGCAGAGGCATATAACCTCTGCTCTAGCGTGTAGACAAACCCTCGCATTCGGTGTCAGTCCTGCGTGCCGGTGCTCACGAATATCGAATTCGCTCCAGTACTCGTCCTTCCTAGACTGCAAAGGTTTTCTATCACGCTGAAAAGGAAGACAAAGGGCTAAAATCAAGTTCATTTTAGCCCTTTGTCAACAATCTAAAGCAGAGGCATATAACCTCTGCTTTTACATGTGTGATATTTAGTTTGTTTCATTGTGACACTTATGAAAGAAGCCTTGCGTTAATTCATTTGGAATGAGTGTTTTCGTTTTGAATACTTCTTCCACGGCTAATACCATTTCCTTGCCGATGCCTTGGTCACGATGGGACGGATTGACACTAATATGTTCGATTTGTACTTGGTCGTCTGTTTTCAGCACACCAATCGCACCGACGATATCCTCACCATCTTTCCAAAGGAACAGCTGCCGATCTTCATCCATTTCATACGACTTTATCGTCTGCTGAAGCTGTTTGACGTCTTTCTCACCCGGCATAAAGGACAGGAGTCCCATGGCAATTTTTTCAAAAGACCTCTTGTAACGAATTAACATATATACCCCTCAATATTAAAATTATCCTATTCTCCAGCAAATGTCTTATGAATCACTTGCTCATCACACATTATAAACACTTTTAGGTTGTTTTTAAACTCTTTTTCATCAAATTAACGAAACGTTCGATTTAGGTTGGCCATTTCAATAGCAGCTGCAGCCGATTCACTGCCTTTATTTCCAGCCTTTGTACCGGCTCTTTCAATGGCTTGTTCAATAGATTCTGTTGTCAGTACACCAAAGATAATCGGCACCCCTGTTGAGATGGCACTTTGTGCGATTCCTTTAGCCGCTTCATTACAAACATAATCGTAATGTGATGTTGCCCCGCGAATCACGGTTCCAAGTGTAATGACTGCATCATATTTTTTTGTTTCTGCTAGTTTTTTTGCCATATACGGAATTTCAAAAGCCCCCGGCACCCACACGACATCAATATCGTCACCGTTTGCTCCGTGTCTGAGCAATGTATCTTCTGCTCCATCTAGCAATTTGCTTGTAATAAAATCATTAAATCTAGCGACGACGATTCCAAACTTTAATCCTTCTGCTACTACATTACCTTGTATTGTATTCATATGTTCATCATCCTTTTTTGTGATTTTTATTTTGTTTTCATTGTCGTTGTTTGCTTGTTTATATATGCCTGCAATGCTTCAATCGTCAGCATCTTTAAATCGTGTTCTTTTTGAATTTTTTGTAGTTCGGGTACGCGGGCCATGGTTCCATCTGCATTCATAATTTCACATATGACACCCGCTGGCACTGAACCCGCAAGTTTAGCAAGATCAACGGCCGCTTCTGTATGACCTGGTCTTTCTACTACGCCTCCCTCTTTCGCAATAAGAGGGAAAACATGACCTGGGCGGGCAAAATCTTCTGGTTTTGACTCTTTATTTAACATGGCCAAAATGGTCGTTGAGCGCTCAAAAGCACTTATACCAGTTGTTGTTGACGTATGGTCGATGCTCACTGTAAATGCTGTATGATGTGCATCCGTATTTCGCTCGACCATGGGATGCAGATCCAAGTGTTTCGCAATCGAGGCATGAACTGGTGTGCAAATAAGACCTCTTCCATGTAAAGCCATGAAGTTAATGACTTCCGGCGTTGCATGCTCAGCAAGTGCCACAAAGTCTCCTTCATTTTCTCTGTCTTCATCATCTACTACGATAATGATTTCTCCTCGTTTCAGGGCATTTACTGCCTCATCAACTGAATGATACATACAATCGCCTCCTAGAATCCGTGCTCTTTTAAAAATGATGGGGTTAATCGTGATGGCTGCTTTTCGTTTTGCTCTTTTGTTAAAAAGCGATAAATGTATTTACCGATCATGTCACATTCAATATTTACTACATCCCCCATAGATTTAGTCGGGAAAATAGTTCCTTCAAGCGTATGTGGAATGATAGAAACTGTCACATGAGCATCTCGCAAATCGAAAATAGTCAAGCTGACGCCGTCTATTGCGATCGATCCCTTTTTTGTGAGCATATCTGTGAGGGTCTTGTCCATTTTCAAATCATAGTAAAAGGCATTACTCTTCTTTTCTACACGGGTAATCACAGCCGTTCCATCAACATGGCCTGAAACAAAGTGACCGCCGAATCGTCCATTTGATGACATCGCTCGCTCTAAATTCACTTGGCTGCCTGGCGCAAGCTGATCAAGTGATGTCGCTTTGACCGTCTCAGGCATCACATCTGCCGCAAACTGTTCTTTTGTGAAGCTTGTGACAGTGAGACAAACGCCATTGATGGCGATACTATCGCCTAGGTGAACATCTTCTAGTACACGACTGCACTTGATGATAATTTCCATGGCATCTGCGGATCTTTTGCTCAATGACTGGACTGTACCCACTTCTTCAATAATCCCCGTAAACATGTGATCCTCCCTTTCTCTTTCTTTTGTATTTCTCACTTTATGAAAAAGCGATGTTTGGGACATGTGATCGATTGAACACCTTCGTCGCTTTTTATGGTCCATACAAGGTAAATGAGGGATCACCTAATAAACACTGCATGCGATGACTATATTGACATACAGAAAGCCCCGGAAAAATTCCGGGGCTGTGGTTTTTTTGCATTAGAAATAAAACTATGATCAACACATATTTTTTGTTCATACATAGCTTTCGTTATCCTTCTCCCATCCAGACTTTCACTGTCGGCTTCAGCTTCTCACTGAATCAACCGTTAATAAATTAACGGGTCACGGGCTGTAAAGCATTTGCTTTATTACCGTCGGTCGGGATTTTCACCCTGCCCCGAAGGATACAATCGATATTTAGCTGTCCTTAGGGGCTATTATAGCGATCCTTGTGGTCAAATGCAACAATCAAGATTTATCACCTGTTCATAAAAAAAGCCTCCCTATAGGAAAGGAGACTTGTTAATTGACGACTTTTACTACTTTTATAAGACCGTCTATTCTTTTTTCATTACTAAAGTATGCTTTAATACGATCGCCTTTTTTCAGATCGGCCACATCATCTTCAAATTTCTTCCCATTAAAAATGATTTTCGTGCCATTTTTGGCTTGACCGTAATACTCATCACCATCAATTTTTGTAATGGTATATTCATAGATGGTGTAATCTTTATCATTATTCGTTAAACTTTCGCCAATGGCTGTTGGCACATCTTCAATTTTCATGCCATTCATGTATAAATAACCTGCGCCTAAACAAAGCAGTAAAACAAATAAGATTGCGATTTTTAATTTGATTTTCCCCATATTTAGAACCTCCATCATCTGCACTTCGCCTATTTGTATGTTCTATTCCTTCTTTTGATGAAATAAAACCAAAAAAGCTGATTTTCATTAATGGTTACTTATATAACGATTCAAATGGACTTTTGGTTCCACCTTTTCATCATTACATATGATACGAATATGCGTTCTTTATTAAGGGGGTCTTTTTTCCTCTTTATCTGTTAGCAGGGTGAACAAGAAAGACGAGCTTTTTGATTATATTCTTTTCTCTAATGCGAATAGATCTTCCTCTAACAATTGAGATCTTTGAACAGCGATATTTCGGCTGT
This sequence comes from Bacillus sp. iso_77, assembly GCF_056173625.1. NCBI lineage: Bacteria > Bacillati > Bacillota > Bacilli > Caryophanales > Bacillaceae > Bacillus > Bacillus sp. iso_77. Next base: position 2,102,485 of record NZ_CM149683.1, read on the forward strand.
CACGAACCCCTTGATTATAATAGTAGCTTCCAAGATGTTTTGTGATAAATTCTAATATATTGATGGCTGCTAATTCACCAATCTCCTCTTCTCGTTCTTCAGCAAAGTAACGCTGAATGGCAATCATCATCTGATTTTTTTCTTCTTTTGTTAATGGTTTCAAAGTATCTCCTGCTTTCTTACAGCATGATCACACGCTTTTTAGATGTGCACTTTCACTTATTTTTAGAGCTACATATGGTGACACTCACGAATACGAATGTTTGTTCTCTTATCATATCACAAAAACGTGTCCATAACACCCTAAAAGAAAAAGCGTGTTTTAATCAATTGATCAAAATACGCTTTCTTTATATAAACTATTTATTTCAATATGGATAGGATCGTCGCTACAGAATGATCTACAAATGAACGCTCTGGGCGAGATTTCATGAGAACTGTAAGTCCAATAAAAGAAACAACCAGCGCCTGTGCTAAGGCTTTGGCATTCAGACTGCTTTCGAGCTCACCCGAGCGAATACCTTGTACAATTTTTTCTTCAAAAATGACCGAAAGATACATCTGATGCTCTCTTGTGAGAATTTCAAATTTCTCTTCATGGGGGGCAAGCTCGACTATTGTATTGATGCAGAAGCACCCTTTACTCGGCCCATGTCCATATTCCTCTTCTATTAATTCAGCAAATAATGTATGAAATGCTTCCTTTGCAGATAGATTGTTTTGAAGTTTTGTTCGAATGTGGGCAGCATGCTGAGTTGTATATTTACGTAATGCCGCTTCAAACAATTCCTCTTTATCACCGAACGCTGAGTATAAGCTTGGCCGCTGTATTCCCATTTTTGCAGTTAAGTCGCTTAATGTAGTGGCTCTGTACCCCTTCTCCCAAAAAAGCAACAAGGCCTCATCTAACGCTTTTTCCTCATCAAATTCCCGTTGTCGAACCATCATCAACCCTCATTTCTATCATAAAAATCTCTTCACTAAATCAATCATCTATTTCTTATAAGGATATTTTTACTTATCGGTACACTATCATTTTATTTTATTGACGTATCATTGTCAAATCGACTGCCCCTCTCAAGATCTTCACTACATCATCTTGACTTTAAAACGTTTCTCTGGTTATCCTTAACAGGAATCATTTTATACCAATAAGTATATTATACTATTTAGTACAAAAAGAGAGGATGAAATGCATGAAAAAAGAAAAAATGACTGCCGATGAACATTGTGATCTGGAAACGATTCATTTACAAATAACCACCCGATCAACGATGACTCGCAAGATGGCTCTACTGTTTTCGACAGCCTCAGGGATGGCAGTTGCAAACATATACTTTGCACAGCCATTATTAGACTCCCTCGCAGCCGAGTTTGGTATCAGCTATTCATCCGTTGGTATGGTCATTACGATTACTCAGCTTTGTTATGCGCTAGGACTGCTACTGATCGTACCACTTGGTGATCTGTTCAACCAACGGCGGCTCATCGTAGCTCAAATGCTAGTATCCGTGTTATCTCTCATTCTAGTCGGTATCGCCCCTACCGCCACCGTCCTGTTCATAGGACTAGCTGCGGTGGGACTGCTCGCTGTAGTCACTCAGGTACTCGTAGCATTCGCAGCGACATGGGCCGCTCCTGAAGAACGTGGCCGCATAGTGGGCTTGGTTCAAAGTGGAATTGTGATTGGTATTCTTCTCGCACGAACGTTTGCTGGTGTACTAACCGATCTCGCCGGCTGGAGATCAGTCTATCTCGTTTCCGGCGTGATGATGCTCATCATAACTGGCGTGTTGTACCGGTATCTTCCGCGTGCTGACAGCAAGAGAGCCTCCATATCCTATGTGAACTTGCTCGCTTCAATGTTTATATTGTTCAGACAAGAACGAATTCTACGTATTCGTGGCGTACTGGGTTTTCTGATCTTTGTTGTGTTTGGCACGCTGTGGACTTCACTTGTGCTGCCTCTCAGCACTACGCCATACAATCTGTCACATACGGCAATTGGTGCATTTGGCCTTGCTGGAGTTGCCGGAGCATTAGGTGCCGCTCGAGCTGGAAGCCTTGCTGATCGAGGCTTAGGACAGTTAACAACGTGCATCGCCCTTGTCCTATTACTCTTTTCATGGTGTTTTATCTTTTTCACTGAATATTCCCTCATTTTATTAATCGTTGGTATAGTCATTCTTGACCTATCTGTGCAGGCCGTTCATGTGACCAATCAAAGTATGATTTTCATGGTCCGGCCTGAGGCGAAAAGCCGGCTGACTGCTGCTTATATGATTTTTTATTCCCTCGGCAGTGCGCTCGGTTCTATTGTATCAACTAACATATACGCAAACGCTGGCTGGAATGGGGTATGTTTATTTGGAGCCTCTATCAGCGCCTTAGCCCTTTTATATTGGATGATCACCTACCGCTTCACGGCACAGATCACAGGAACATCAGATGTAAAATAAAAAAACACCGCAATTAAGCGGTGTTTTGGATTAAGCATCGATCACTTCGACTTTTTCCATGCCTTGTCCTTGTTCCATATCAAGAACAGCTTCGATACCAGATGTTACTTTGCCAAAAACAGTGTGAACACCGTTTAAGTGCGGCTGTGGGTCATGTACGATAAAGAATTGGCTGCCGCCAGTGTCTTTACCAGCGTGTGCCATTGATAATGAACCTCTCTCGTGCTGATGAGGGTTTCCTTCTGTTTCACATTTAATTGTGTAACCAGGTCCTCCAGTTCCATTACCGTTTGGATCGCCGCCTTGGCTTACGAACCCTGGGATCACGCGGTGGAATTTCAATCCATCGTAGAAGCCTTCATTCGCTAATTTTTCAAAGTTTGCTACTGTACCTGGAGCAGCCTCTGGGTAAAGTTCAAACTCAATTTTCTTTCCATTCGTTAATTGTATGTATCCTTTTTTTGCCATTTTTCACATTCTCCTTTCAGGTTAAACAACGCTCATTATAGCACATTTTCGGTGATGTTAAACATCCCCTGCTTGTCGAATGTGATTTACCTCTTTTGCCATCATTGATAAAATAAAAGAGCTTGATCCTTTTCTCCTAAGGAAATGATCATAGACTGAGCAAATCACTTCATCATATTGGAGGTTTCAAACATCTTTAAAAGAAAATTGAAACGTCAGACTGATTTGTTACGTCTATATGATGGAGTACGATTCAAATCATGTACTCAAAAGATGAGTTTCTCACCATCGAGAAACGCTTTCGACTTGAAGGAGGTCAACATGTTTAAAAAAACAATGCTTGGTATGATGGCAGCGCTCCTTTTACTGATTGGTGCGCCAAAAGTCAGCTTAGCGGATGCAGCTGTCGGCGATGTCATCGTCACACTCGGGCAAGACTTAACACCGGCTGATCGTCAGAAGGTGCTTGACGAGTTGAATCCACCTGAAAATGCGACAAAAATTGAAGTAACCAATAAAGAAGAGCACGAATATTTAGGAAAGTATATCCCTCGTTCTTCTATCGGGACGAGAGCATTATCATCTTCATCCATCACCATTGAAAAATCAGGTACGGGTCTGACCGTGGATACACATAACATTAAGACCATTACAGATGAGATGTATTTAAATGCTTTAATGACCGCAGGCGTGAAAGATGCAAAGGTTGTAGTGACGGCGCCGTTTGAAGTATCTGGTACAGCAGCACTGACAGGTCTATTAAAAGCCTATGAAGTGTCAAGCGACAAAGCCATTCCCGAAGATGTGAAACAGGTGGCAAACGAAGAACTTGTAACAACATCTAAACTGGGAGACTCTATTGGAAAAGACAATGCTTCTGCCCTGATTGCAAAAATCAAAGATGACATTGCCAAAAATGGAGTTCCTAAAACAACAAAAGAAGTGGAAGAAAAAGTAGATCAAGCCGCTTCTGATTTGAACTTAAATCTAACACAAGATCAAAAAGATCAACTTGTCTCTCTCTTTGATAAGATGAAAAATATCAATATCGATTGGAAACAAGTCGGATCTCAAATTGATAAAGCAAAAGACAAGATTACAAAATTCATAGAATCAGATGAAGGGAAAAACCTTCTACAGAAGATTTGGGATTTCTTTGTCTCCATTTGGAACGCGATCGTCTCTGTATTTACTGGTGGAAAATAAATGTCATAGAAAAAGCTGCCTGATGATCAGGCAGTTTTTTTTAAGTCGATGATTTCACTTTTGATTGATAAGGTAAATCCAATTTGACAATGTCCTCATATGTCTCACGCTCAACGACAAGCTGCGCTTCCCCATCTTCTACAAATACTACAGCCGGGCGTGGGATGCGGTTATAGTTGTTTGACATGCTGTAGCCATAAGCTCCTGTACAAAAGACAGCTAACAAGTCTCCCTGTGATAACTCTGGCAGATCAATATCCCAAATGAGCATATCTCCACTTTCACAGCATTTGCCTGCAATGGACACAGTTTGATCATGCGTTTGACTCATTTTATTGGCGCTCACTGCTTCATATTTTGCTTGATATAAAGCAGGTCGAATGTTATCACTCATTCCGCCGTCAATGGCTACATAATCGCGAATGCCAGGTACATGTTTTGATGAACCAATCGTATAAAGAGTGGTTCCCGCATCTCCAACAAGGGAGCGGCCTGGCTCAATCCAAATTTCAGGCATCTCAAACTCATAGCGGGCTACATTTTCTTTCACCGCTTGAATAATTTTCTCCACGTATTCAGTTGCTGGAAGTGGTTCGTCCTCTTCTGTATAACGGATGCCAAAGCCTCCGCCTAAGTTCAGCACTGTGGAAATAAATCCAAATGATTCTCTCCATTCATCTAGCTTCAAGAAAATCTTATCTGCCGCAAGGACAAAACCAGCTGTATCAAAAATTTGTGAGCCGATATGACAATGAACACCTAAGAGCTCGATCACTTCTGATTTAAGCACTTGTTTGACCGCTTCGTCTGCTTGTCCATTATGAAGATCAAAACCGAATTTTGAATCTTCTTGACCTGTTGTAATATAGTCATGCGTATGTGCTTCAACGCCCGGCGTGATGCGGAGGAGTACTTTCACCTGTTTTGACAGCTCTTGCCCAAGCTGTTCAATGAGGTTGATTTCATAGAAATTATCAACAACAATACAGCCGATTCCATGCGCTAATGCCATCTTTAATTCTTCTCTGCTTTTGTTGTTACCATGGAAATGAATTTTTTCTACTGGAAACCCGGCACAAATGGCTGTGTGTAGCTCCCCGCCTGAAACGACATCAAGTGATAAGCCTTCTTCTTTTGCCAGCTGGAACATGGCAATAGAAGAAAACGCCTTACTCGCATATGCCACCTGAGCCTTTAGTTCTTCTTCAATAAATGCTTTCTGAAAGCTTTTTGCACGCTCCCGTATTAAAGCCACATCATATACATAAAGTGGTGTCCCATACGTTTCAGCTAAAGAAACGGCATCAACACCACCAATTTCTAAATGTCCGAGTTCATTTTGTCTGCAAGTGCCGTGTAAATACAATGTCATTCCCTCTTTCTCCGCCTCGGCTGAAAAAAGACAGCTGCACAAGCTGCCTTTTGCCGTTTCTCAAAGTTAAAAATACAATATCACAATCTTCAGCCACTTTCAACGAGCGTTAAGAATTTGGCGGAATTTTTGATCTGTTCTGAGGGTGAACGATGCTTGGTCTTACTTTTGAGCCAGGAACAGACGTCCGAATGAGCACTTGCCACAAAGCCTTTCCATTAAAAGGAATAAACGGCCACATATAAGGCGTCTGTAAGGAACGAATGGATGTTAAGTAAATAAGTAACAGTGTAAAACCGATGATCAGTCCATTCAGCTTAAAGATCGCTACTAGTGCTAATATGATCAGTCGGATGATTTTATTAGCGACACTCAGTTCATAACTTGGAGTGGTGAATGTACCGATGGCTGCTAGCGAGACGTATAATATGACCTCTGGTGTAAATAAACCGACATCAATTGCAATTTGTCCAATTAAAACGGCTGCAATCAAGCCCATGGCAGTCGACAAGGCGGTCGGCGTATGAATCGCCGCCATTCGTAAAAATTCCACCCCAAAATCAGCAAGGAATACTTGGAGAATGACAGGGATATGGGAGGGTTTGTTAAATCCAATATAGCTTAGATTGTCTGGCAGAAGATTCGGTTCTAGAATAAAAAGAAACCAGATCGGCAAAAGAAAAGTAGAACATAAGATGCCTAAAAAACGCACCCATCTTAAAAAAGTCCCAACTGCTGGCGCCTGGCGGTATTCTTCAGCATGTTGAACGTGATGAAAAATAGTGGTTGGCGTAATGATGACACTAGGGGATGTATCCGTAATGATGATGACATGCCCTTCTAATATATGGTTAGCGGCTACATCTGGGCGCTCGGTGTATCGCACAAGCGGGAAGGGATTATATCCTTGCTTAATGATAAATTCTTCTATTGTTTTATCAGACATCGTCAGTCCGTCAACTTTAATCCCAGACACTTCTTTTTCGATAATATCAACAAGATCAGGGTCAGCAATGTCTTCAATATAACAAACACAGACGTCTGCTTTAGAACGCTCGCCTACTTTAAGCATTTTGTATCGCAGTTTTTCATCCCGCACTCTTCTGCGAATGAGTGCTGTGTTCACAATGATGTTTTCAACAAAGCCGTCTCTTGCACCTCTGACAACCTTTTCTGTATCCGGTTCCTCCGGCATTCTGCCAGGGTAGCTCCTGACGTCAATAATAAATGCGTAATTTTCACCTTCGACAACGACTGCCACAAGTCCAGACAACACTTGATCCACTGCTTCATCAAGTGTTTCAACTTTTGAGACTTGCTGATTGACAAGACGGTTTTCTACCACACGTGCAAGATCATCTGATTCAGGTTCGTTGTCATTGATTTCAATCAGTTCTTTTAATAAATAGATCACATATTGTGTATCACATAATCCATTTACATAGTAAAGCTGGATTTCCTGATCATGGACATAAATTTTCCGAACGCCAAGGTCAAAGCTGAGACCCATCCCGACATTGTCTTTGAAAAAATCTTCATTTTTCTTCGGATCTCGGTACACGTGCACCTTGTCTTTCTTCATGGAAACCGCTCCTTTCTAAAATTAATTCGACTGCCTTCATTGTGATGGGGGACCCTTTGCTTAGATCATCTTTCCGTCCCATCTTGCCAATATCTCCAATGCCGACAACAATCGGAAGCTGTAGTGAATCGAGACAATACACTGTATCTCCACTCATTTTGTGTGGTTCCATTTCTGGAAGTCCATGTTTGTCAACGCCGTATTCTGTCAGTTCACCTTCCCGGTCAATGGAGACATGTACCTTTGTCCATTCCGCTTGATGGGTTTTAGATGCCACTGCAATGGCGCCAATCACTTCAATTTCAGGGTGACGTGCTACGTGCTTCATAGCCGTCTCCCCTGTTCCTTCACCTGTTAAGCCAGAATCATCAAACATGACAAACACTGGGTCATACGGCGTTTTTAAAATCATCTGGACCAGTTCTGGTCCTGTTCGTTTGCTCGGATTCCCTTTTGAGCTGGAAATACATCTTCCGCCGACTTTCTTTGCGACAAGCTCAATCGTTTTGGCAGCATATATATCTCCGTCTGTCACTAAAATGACTTTGCGTCTTTGCCCCATATTAGGTTATCCTTTCGGTTTAAAGATAAGTGCAATGATAAATGAAAATAAAATCGCAGCTGATATTCCAGCAGAGGTTAACTCAAAAATCCCAATTCCGATTCCAATAAATCCGTGGACATCGGCCTGATGCATCGCCCCATGAAGCAAGCTATGACCAAAGCTTACGATAGGGACGGTAGCACCCGCTCCTGCAAATTCAATAAATTTATCATAAATACCAAACCCGTCTAAAATCGTCCCCGCCACAACAAAGGTCGTCATGACATGTGCCGGTGTGAGTTTCAGTACATCAAGTAAAAGCTGGCCGATCACGCAAATCAGTCCGCCTGCAACAAAAGCAATCAAATAATCCATTAGCTTTCTCCTCCTGCACGCTCAAATACAACTCCGTGCGCAATGGTTGGAATGGTCTCTTTTTGCTGAACCATCATTGGGCTGAGAAGCGCCCCGGTTGCTACAACCAATACTCTTTGCAAATTCCCTGCTTTCATTTCTTGAAAGATGTGACTGAATGTCACGACAGCTGAGCAGGCACAGCCACTGCCTCCAGCGAATACATTTTGATCAGGTGTGTATATGATTAATCCGCAATCATCATGCTTCCGTCCAAGCTGAATGCCATCTTCTTTCAGAAGATCCTTTAAAATAGGCGATCCAATTCCAGATAGATCTCCTGTTAGGATGAGATCGTAATCATCTACTGTTCTTCCTAAGTCTTCTAAATGTTGTTTGATTGTGTCTGCCGCTGCAGGCGCCATAGCCGAACCCATATCGAATGGATCTGTAATCCCAAGATCCATCACCCGTCCAACGGTGGCACTTGTAATTTGAATTTGGGAAGGTTCTTGGCTGATGACGACAGCACCGCTCCCTGTCACTGTACTTGTGGCTGTATCTGGTTTTTGCCCGCCATATTCTGTTGGATTACGGAATTGCCGCTCCGCCGTCGCATTGTGACTGCTTGTCGCAGCAAGTGCTCTATTGGCAAACCCACCATCTATTAACGCTGAGGCAATGGCGACTGATTCCATTGATGTGGAGCAGGCACCAAATAAACAAAGAAACGGGATTTTGAGTTCTCTTGCCACATAGTTGGCTGTCACGTTTTGGTTTAGTAAATCTCCTGCCAGCAAAAGGTCAATATCACTTTTTTGCAAATTCGCTTTTGATAAGGCCATTGATATGGCATCATCCATGAGCTGCCTTTCAGCCATTTCCCAGTTCTTTTGATAACAGTGCATTTCATCATAGGTTTTATCAATGAGATGACCGATTGGGCCTTCTTTTTCTTTCGGTCCTGCAGCTGTTCCTTCCGCATTCACATAAAGCTTGTGTTCAAATACCCAAGATTGCTTACCTGTTAGTTTCACGTTTTATTCCTCCTACGAAAACATCTTTTCCAAGACGTATCGAATAATCCCTACGACATATGCCGAGACGACACCAAACACAATGACGTTCCCAGCCAGTTTAAACATGTTGGTCGCTACACCTAACACAAGCCCTTCACTTTTATGCTCAAGAGCCGCACTTGTCATGCTGTTTGCAAATCCTGTCACCGGGACAGCTGATCCCGCTCCAGCAAACTGGCCGATTTTATCGTAAATACCAATACCAGTTAAAATAGAAGAAATTAAAATAAGGGTCGCCACCGTTGGATTCCCTGCTGTCTTCTCATTAAAATCAAAAAAAGTAATATAGAAATTTTGCAATCCCTCGCCTATCGCACAAATCAAACCGCCGACAAGAAAAGCCTTGATGCAGTTCAGTACATAAGGAGGTTTCGGCTGATACGTTTTCACTTTAGATGGATAGTTCTCTTTTAAACTTGACACGTGTTGTTCCCTCCACATTTTTAAATATAAATAAGCCAATGAAATAGCGAGCCAAACACCTTTCCTAAGACGATGGCCATGAGCAGCAGCACAATTTTCCCGTCCATTCCAATTCTTTTCGTTAAGATAGGAAGTACATTTAACACTTCAGTGAGTGCGGCAGCAAGCATGCCGACAAAAATGCCAGATAAAAGACCGATCGGTAGCGCCAGCCATTTGGATAAATGCAAATGGACTTGACTTAAAGTAGCCCAGCCGCCAACGACCGCTCCACTTATCACGGCAGCCTCATATCCTTGAATAAAACGCTGCGTTTTCGTTAATTGCATTAATCGAGGGATAATACCAAGCACTGTGAGAAACGCCACAAATCCTGCCCCTACCGTTAAACCGCCGCCGAGCCCAACAAGCACCACAAAAAGCCATTTACCGATCATGGATATCTTTCAATGTTTCTTTGTTTTCATTGAGTGCGACATAATGATCAAGATCGAGCTGATATTTAAACATTTCCACTTCAAGCGGGCTTGGCTCTTCGTTTAAACGCTTTTTAAACACATGATTGAAAAATAAAATCATGCCAAAACCGAGTCCAAAGCTATATGGAATTTGTAATAAATACGGATGCTCAACCGTGTTTCCAGTAATCATCTCGTAAAGGCGAATATGAACAAGCCGCATACTAACATCCTCATGAAAATTCATGATGGCAAGGGCCGCTCCGACAAATAAGAGGAGCCATACAAACACGAATAATACGGGGGACAGCTGGCGTTTGCCTGTGTCTATTTCAACAATGGCTTCTGAGCCTCCGACCGTTTGAATGTCGATGTCAGGCCATGTTTTTTTGATCGTTTTGACCACATGCATGATATCTAACACAACGATGTGACGATCCTTTTTGCTGACATGGTATATCGGCATTTTTCTCAGCTTTTGCACAGCACTGTCATCTCCAGTGATTTGAGCGATATCCTCTAAATAAATAAGCTGATCATTACCAGTCTTAATCCGATGGCGCAGCCGAATAAAGATTTGTCCGTCCATCCAAGTCACTTCCTATACGATGGGTTAAAAATAGTATGTGGTGAAAAATGGTTCTCATACTGAAAGAACTTGATTTACCGGTAATTACCACACAAAAAAAGCCAGCCGAATTGGCTAGCTGTCTTTTTGATCCATTTGCATTTGAATTTGTTTTAAAATTTTCTTTTCAAGCCGTGAGACTTGCACTTGGGAAATTCCGAGTCTTTCTGCTACTTCTGATTGTGTTTGGTCTTTATAATACCTTAAATAGACAATCAGTTTCTCACGCTCTTCTAATTCTTTAATCGCCTCTTTTAGCGCAATTTTATCAAACCATCTTTCTTCTGAATGATCGGCAATTTGATCGAGCAACGTAATCGGATCGCCGTCATTTTCATACACGGTTTCATGAATAGATGATGGTGAGCGGACCGCTTCTTGAGCAAGGACGACATCCTCAGGTGTGATGTCCAGATATTCAGCGATTTCCTGAACAGTCGGCATTCTTCCATGAGATTTAGACAATTCGTCCCTTGCCCGCCTGATTTTATTTCCAAGTTCCTTTAAAGACCTGCTGACTTTGACGGTTCCATCATCACGAATGAAACGCTGAATTTCACCAATGATCATTGGAACGGCATACGTCGAAAACTTCACATCATAAGATAAATCAAATTTATCAACAGATTTCAGCAGGCCAATACAACCTATTTGGAATAGATCATCTGGTTCATATCCTCTATTTAAAAAGCGCTGAACAACGGACCAAACAAGACGCATGTTTTTTTCTACGAGGAGGTCTCTTGCTTGTTGATCTCCGTCTTGGCTTTTTTTGATGAGCTGTTTCACTTCATCATTAGACAGCTGTGCTTTTTTTGCTTGCTTTTTTACCTCCACATCCATATGAGCAGCTCCTTAATTACAAAGCGCTTTGCTTTTTGATAGATGCTTTGTTAAGCGGATCGTTGTGCCCATTTCTGGAGATGAGTCCACCATGACATCATCCATAAAGTTCTCCATGATCGTAAAGCCCATCCCGGAGCGCTCTAAGTCTGGTTTCGTCGTAAAAAGCGGCTGCCTTGCTTCTTCAAGATCTGAAATGCCCATACCTTCGTCTCGAATCGTCAGATACACAATATGGTCATCCAGCGTGACACTAATGTGCACCTTGCCGTCTGGATTCCCGTCATACCCGTGAATGATCGAGTTCGTGACCGCCTCTGATACAACGGTTTTGATTTCTGTTAGCTCATCTAATGTTGGATCGAGCTGAGCGATGAATGCTGCCACCGTTACTCTCGCAAAAGATTCGTTTTGACTTAAAGCAGAAAAAGTCAGATTCATTTCATTTGTCATGATGCCACCCCCAATGTTTGCAGCGCAGTTTGCTCTGAAGGCTCCATACGAATAATTTTAAACAAGCCGGACATATCAAATAAACGGTTCACCGCTGGCGAGATCGCACAGACGACCATTTCACCGCCAAGTTGTTTAATTTCTTTGTATCTTCCTAAAATCACTCCGAGCCCAGAGCTGTCCATAAACGATAAATCAGCTAAATTCAGCACGATGTGGCGAATGTCCTCTGTTTCCAAATAATTCGTCACCTTTTGTCTCAATGTCTCTGCGGAGTGATGATCAAGCTCCCCTGTCAACCGAATGCAAAGTACGCTCTCTTTTATTTGAAAATCAATACCAAGGCTCATCTTTTCTTCCTCCTTGCTCTATTTTCGGATAAAGAATGTTTCTCTTTCTTCACATGCAAATCCTTCACCATGACAAAACTAGTGATCATTCGTCACATTTAGATGTTCTTTTCGTTCATAGCAAAAAAGACTGCCAGTTGCAGCAGTCTTTCACCTTTTACTTCCATTTAACAAATTCGGCCATAGCCCGTTTGAAGAACGTCCAAACACCGGCTTTTTCCATATCTTCTTTCGCTTCAACAGGACTTTCATGAAGCACTTTTCCATCTTTTTTCAAGATGATGGTGCCAAGTTTCGTTCCTTTTGAAAATGGGGCTGTGACATCTTGAGTTAATTTAATTTCTTTTTTGATCTGATCGACATTTTCGCCTTTTTTCGTTAGAAGAGAAATCGGTTCAGACGTGACAAGCTGAATTTTTTTCTTTTTCCCTTTGCTCACTTTGATCTCTGCTACATCTTGACCACGCTTGTACAGAGGATGCGTTGTATATTGACTAAAGGCGTAATCCAGCATTTTGACGACTTGGGCGTTTCTGTCTTTTGGTGTACTTGCGCCGAATACAACAGCAATCACGCGCATGTTGCCTTTTTTAGCGGATGCAGTTAGACAGTATTTCGCCTCGCCTGTAAAGCCTGTTTTCACCCCATCCACACCTGGATAAAATTTAATGAGACGGTTTGTATTCACAAGCCAGAATTTTTTATCCGTGTTCTGACGAAGATAGTCTTCGTATACACCTGTGAACTTGGTGATCTCTTCATATTTCAACAGCTCTTTCGCCATTTTTGCCATATCATGAGCCGTGCTGTAATGATCTTTTTCAGGAAGTCCTGTTGGATTTTGAAAGACCGTTGAGGTGAGCCCAAGCTCTTTTGCCTTTTTGTTCATTTGCTCAACAAACTGTTCTTCAGATCCAGCAATATGTTCTGCCATGGCAACTGAAGCATCGTTTCCTGACGCAATCGCAATGCCTTTTAGCATGTCTTTAACCGTCATTTCTTCTCCCGGTTCAAGGAAAATTTGTGAGCCTCCCATAGATGCTGCATGATCGCTCGTTCTTACTTTATCAGTCATTTTTAATTTCCCTTGATCCATCGCTTCCATGATGAGAAGCATCGTCATGATTTTGGTCATACTTGCAGGGGCAAGCTTTTCATCACTGTTTTTGTTGTAAAGCACTTTTCCCGTGTCACGTTCCATTAAAATTGCTGATTTGGCTTCATGCGCCAATTCTGATGTTTGTTTTTCTCCTGGCTTTTCAATCTTTTCTTTTGCCATCGCTGATGGTGAAACCATTGAGATAAGGATCATTAAAATAAACAATGCACATATATGACGTTTCAAGTGGCAGACCTCCATTATCGTAATCCTTTCTATTTTTTCCTCATAAAGGCTGTTTTATTCAGAGATCGTTTGATTGCCATAAAAAAAAGCCCTCTGTTTCATGAACAGAAGGCTTTTTCACACGATCTATGAGAGTTGTTTGACAACTTCTTTCACTAAATCAAGGAAACTTGCTTTCACTTTTTCCGTCACTTCGATCACTTCATCATGAGAAAGCGGCTGATCTAAAATACCTGAAGCCGCATTAGAGATGCATGAAATACCAAGTACTTTTATGCCTGCATGACGTGCCACAATCACTTCTGGCACAGTCGACATACCGACTGCATCAGCGCCAAGCGTTCTGAGGAAACGAACCTCTGCCGGTGTTTCATATGAAGGGCCTGTCATTCCTGCATAAACCCCTTGCTGCACAGATATGCCTAAATGTTTAGCCGTTTTCTCTGCAAGTGCCAACAAATCTTTATCATACGGTGCAGACATATCAGGGAAACGAACCCCTTGACTGTCGTTTGGTCCAATTAACGGATTGGTTCCCATCATATTGATATGATCTGTAATCAACATAAGATCGCCAGGATGGAAGGACGTATTCACACCGCCCGCTGCATTTGTCACAATACATGTTTCAATGCCGATTTCTTTCATTACACGGACAGGAAATGTCACCTGCTTCATATCATACCCTTCATAGTAATGGAAACGTCCTTGCATGGCACAAACGACCGTGCCTTTCAGCGTTCCAATGACGAGCTGGCCTGCATGCCCTTCTACTGTTGAAACAGGGAATCCAGGAATATCTTCATATTTCAATTTGATTGGATTTTCAATCTCATCGGCTAAAATGCCAAGACCTGAACCTAAAATCAATCCAACTGTTGGTACATATGTCGATGCTTGTTTAATATATGCCGCCGCTTCTGAAAACTGTGCTCCCACGTGATTTCCCCCTATTTGAGTTGAGATAAAAAGCTTGTTCCGTATTTTGGCAGCGTTGATTTAAAATTATCTGCTACCGTTGCCCCAAGATCAGCAAATGTTTTCGCTGTTGGCAGCTCATTCGCTTCTTGATGCTTTTTGCTGTAAGCAATAAGCGGAACGTATTCTCTTGTATGATCTGTTCCGTGATGAACCGGGTCATTTCCGTGATCTGCTGTGATCACAAGCAGATCATCCTCTTTTAATAGATCAAACACTTCAGGTAGACGTGCGTCAAATTCCTCTAGTGCCTTACCGTAGCCTTCTGGATCTCTTCTATGTCCATAAAGCGCATCAAAGTCGACAAGATTTAAGAAGCTCAGCCCAGTAAAGTCTGTTCTCAGCGTCTCCACTAGCTTGTCCATTCCATCCATGTTGGATTTCGTTCTGAGTGAAGAGGTGATTCCTTCACCATCATAAATATCAGAGATTTTTCCGATCGCAATGACATCAAGTCCATCATCTTTCAATTCATTCATGACGGTACGGTCGAATGGTTTTAATGCATAGTCATGACGATTTGGTGTTCTAACAAATGCCCCCGGCTCCCCGACAAATGGACGAGCGATGATGCGCCCTACCATATATTTTTCATCTAAAGTCAGTTCACGTGCGATTTCGCAAATGCGGTAAAGTTCGTCTAATGGCACAACTTCTTCGTGTGCAGCAATTTGCAGCACAGAATCTGCTGAAGTATAAACGATTAAATCGCCTGTTTTCATGTGCTCTTCGCCAAGCTCATCCAGAATTTCTGTACCAGACGCTGGTTTATTTCCAATGATGCCACGCCCTGTTTTTTCTTTTAATTCATTTAACAGTTCATCTGGAAAGCCGTCTGGAAAGACTTTAAATGGTGTGTCGATGTAAAGACCCATGATTTCCCAATGCCCTGTCATTGTGTCTTTCCCGTTGGATGCTTCTTGCATTTTCCCATAATACGCAAGCGGTTTTTCGTCCGCTGGAATTCCTTTAATTTCTTTAATATGACTTAGCCCAAGCTTCGCCATATTCGGCATATGAAGCCCGTTCATTTTTTCAGCAATATGTCCAAGTGTATCTGCACCTACATCATTAAAATCAGCAGCATCAGGTGCTTCCCCGATTCCTACTGAATCCATCACAATGAGGAAAATACGTTTATACTGATAATCAGGCATAAAAAAGCGCCTCCTTCAATATTCTTGTCCTTTCACCTTTCACAACTGGAGAGGTCAGACATCTCAAGTATAAACCGTTTTCAAGTCAATTGACAACCATAAACGGTCCAAACATAAAAAAGCATGATACACGTTCACCGTGCCATGCTTTACTTATGCCCTTGGATGGAATTTGTGATACACGTCTTTTAATCTTGTTTTTGTGACATGTGTGTAAATTTGTGTAGTAGAAATATCGGCATGTCCGAGCATTTCCTGTACGGCTCTAAGATCCGCACCGTTTTCAAGCAAATGTGTCGCAAATGAATGTCTGAGCGTATGAGGCGTCAATTCTTTTTGAATACCTGCTTCTATGGCTCGTTTCTTTAAGTTCTTCCAAAAGCCCTGCCGCGACATTTTTTTTCCGTGATGATTCAGAAACAAGGCATCGGCCGGCTGTTTTTTGAGCAGCTTGTTTCTGCCTTTTTCTATATACGCTTCAATCGCACTTGCAGCAGCTTCACCAATAGGCACGATTCGCTCTTTTCTTCCTTTTCCAAAACAGCGGATAAACCCCATGGTCAGATGCACATCTGCAAGAGTCAGATCAAGCATTTCACTTACGCGAATACCTGTTGCATATAAAAGTTCGAGCATGGCTTTGTCACGGTAGTCAAATGGTGTTTGCTGCTTAGGTGTATCGAGCAGCTTTTCTACCTCATCTAATGATAGAACTTTCGGTAATTTCCGCTCTGTTTTTTGTGATTCAATGTTCCATGACGGGTCATCTGTTGTCACTTTTTCACGGAGCAAAAATTGATGAAAGGAGCGTATCGATGATAGATGACGGACAGACGTTTTACTCGATTTCCCCTCGTCTTTTAACTGTTTTAAATAATGAATAATATGAAGGCGTGTGACGTCTTTTACATCTGTCAATTGTTCATGCGTCATTAAAAAAGACAAATAGTTCTGTAAATCTCTTTTATAAGAGACAATGGTATTTTCAGAGAGTCCTCTCTCTACTGTCATAAAATGAATAAAGTCGGATAATTGATCCTTCAATGGTTTCTACTCCCCGTTTTGATAAAAATAAATCAATCGATCCTGCCACCTGTCTTGTTTCGGCTGATCCATTTCCATCACTTTTATCGCTGCACCTTCTGGTTTATCATAACGATGATAGCTTTCATATTCTGAATTTATCCATATCATAGCATAATAGAACAGGACGGTAAAACCAGTGAACAAGATAAATACTTTCATTACTTCACCTGTTGTTTTGAGCCATTTTCGCATGTTCTTCATGTCCTTTCTCGTGTTCTCATTACTTCAGCATATGCCAGGTGGGACAAGGAATATACAGCGAACATGCAAAAAACCTTTTCATTTTAAATGAAAAGGTTCCAATTCGGATTATTTGCCGGATTCATCATCATGACACCGGTGGCAAATACCATGGAATGTCAATCTATGATCCTTAATTTTAAATTTCCAGTCGCGTTCAATAATCTCTTCAACATCTTCTAATAAATCATCTTCTATCTCATCGACTGTTCCGCATTCCATACAGACAAGATGGTGATGGAAGTGAGCGGCTCCTTCTTTGCGAAGATCATATCGCGAAACGCCGTCTCCAAAGTTAATTTTATCAACAACTTTCAGTTCAGTAAGCAATTCTAACGTCCGATAAACAGTAGCAAGACCAATTTCAGGAGACTTCTCTTTTACGAGGAGGTATACATCTTCTGCACTTAAATGGTCTTCTTCATTCTCAAGCAGTACTCTTACTGTTGCTTCACGCTGTGGCGTGAGCTTATAGCTGGAAGAATGAAGCTGTTTCTTAATTCGATCAATCCGATTTTCCATTGACTTTCCCTCCTACGCCACATTACTTGATCATTATATCAAATGATGTGCAGAGAGCCAACTATAATCATTTTAAATTGATAAATAAATTGATTATTATTTAATAACGATTATAAAATCATCAAAACAGAACACCTGCCAGCTTTTTCATCAGCATGAATGATAAGTATGATTCAAAAAAGGACGAAAGAGCAGCGAGGGTTAAAATCATCAGTAGAACAGAAGCATACCGGCCAAACCAATGGATTGGCGCTTGACTGATGGTTTTTTTCATAAAAAGCTGACCAATTAAACGAATGGAGAACGCAATCGCACAAGTTCCGATCACTAAATACGCAGGAATGAGCAAGATATTTTGAGGAAGCACCGAGACAAAAGATAGAAAAAAACCGCTAAGCCCCATTTGATTGACCAAAAAACCGACAGTAAACCCAACTACAATCCCTTTTAGAAAGATCATCAGAAAAATAAGCGGCAGGCCAATGATGGAAATTCCGAGTATCCACATGAGACCCAAATATTTCATATGATGCAAAAAGCTTTGCAAAAACATTTCTTTTGATTCTGCTGCTTTCTCATTCGTCAGTTGACCAAAAAATTGATTTAAATAGTAGAATAAATCCTCTTTCTGACTCATTGTCATACTATTGACGATAATGGCTCCAAAAATGACGCCCATTAAAAATAGTACAGAAACAAACAAATAAATTGATAAATGATCTTTCACGTGCTGAAGAAGATGTTCTTTCCAAGACTTTTTCCGCATGCGCCTTCCTCCCAAATAGTAAAGGTTACTAGATTCTATGAGAGAGCAGACGAAACATGACAGTTTTATGAAAAGAAAAACGAGAAAGCAACTGTACACTGCTTTCTCGTTTCCTTTATCGTGCAGCTTTTTGTACGTTCACAAGCCCAGCTCCATAATAAAAAGGTTCGCCAAGTTTTGTGGCCGTTTTTGTCAGCCTTTCACGCAATTCATCATTTGTGAGATTCGGATGTTTTGATAGAATGACTGCCGCAGCACCAGCTACATGAGGTGATGCCATAGACGTTCCACTCTTATATCCATATTCGTTATGAGGAATGGTACTTAATGTTGAAACACCTGGTGCTGATACTTCCACCTCTTCCCCAACAGAGGAATCAAAGGCTCTTTGCTTTCGTTGATCCACAGATGCGACTGCCATGACAGAGCTGTATTTGGCCGGGTAATCTATCGTATTAAGTGACCCGTAGCTCCCAGCATTTCCTGCAGATGCGACAATGAGAATCCCGTTGTCATATGCTCGATCGACCGCTTCTTTCAGCGCCTCCGATTCACTTGCTCCCCCCATACTAATATTGATGACATCCATCTCATTCTCAATCGCCCATTCAATGCCTTTAATGATCCAGCTATAGTAGCCGTCACCATTTTCATCTGCCACTTTCACCGCATAGATCGAAGCTTTTGGTGCCACACCAACGACGCCTACCTTATTATCTAAAGCTGCGATCGTACCTGCAACGTGGGTTCCATGTTCATGCGGGTCAACGAGCGGATCGGACTCTGTTGGAACAAAGCTGACACCACCAGTTACATGTAAATCTTCATGCTTGCCGTCGATTCCACTGTCAAGAACAGCTACTTTGACATTCTGTCCGGCATATCCTCGTTTATGTACCTTTTGTGCTTTAATGCTTTTGATACCATAAGGGACGCTTTGACCGCTTGTTTTTGCTTTTTGGTCTTCCTCAATAAAAGTAACTTCTTTTGCTTGATGTAGTTTTTCTTTTGATGCTTCGTTCAACGAAACTTTCATCATATCTATTTTATCTATTGATTCTTTCACATGACCGCCAGCTTTTTCAACAAGCTGTTTTTGTGTTTTGTCTTGAACGGAAGAAGAAAAACCGATCATATACTCTTTTTTTGCTTGATCCTTTGCAGATACATCTGATGCGCCGAATGTCATCGATGCCAGCAGCATACTTGCCATACAAAGCCCTGCTCCAAATGATTTGACCTTCACGATACCCACTCTCCCTTTCATTTCTTTTTGTCATTTAACTACATTTTTAGACAAAAAGAAACGACCGTTTGTCCTATTTTTTAAAATTTTTCCAATTATTTGATCTACTTGTCACAAAAAAGCAAAATAAAAATGCTTATGATCCTGTTCATAGCGATCATAAGCATTCCTACCTTTATGTTTTTTCATCATATGCTGCAAGGCTTCTTGTTTTGTTTTTGTCTTTCTTTCGTGTGTACTAAAATGCGGTATATTTCCTCTCGATTGTTCTGGATTTCGACTGTGCTGCCTTTGAAGGTGTTCTCTCTTTTTCTTTGCTTTGCTTTGCTTTTTCCCATTTCGCAAAACCCCTTTCGTTGTCGTTATGATACATGAAAGAACCTAAAAAAGATAGACGTATACACGTCTATCTCAAATTGTTGACAAAAGGCTAAAATGTACTTGATTTTAGCCTTTTGTCTTCTTTCAGCGTGATAGAAAACCTTTGCAGTCTAGGAAGAACGAGCACTGGCGCGGAGCGAATTTGACATTCGTGAGCACCGGAGCGCAGGACTGACAAAGAATGCGAGGGTTTGTCTACACGCTGAGATAGACGTAGACACGCCTATCTTTCTATTCTCACCATATCAAGATGCGGAATTCCATCCTCATCATAACAATCTGAGACAGCTTCGAAGCCAAACGATTCGTAGAACGATTTCAAATAAGCCTGTGCTTGGATTTTAATCTTTGTTTCGCCTAATTCACTGAGCTTTTTTATCGCCTGATCGAGCAGGATCTTCCCGTAACCTTTTTTTCGGCCGGTCTTCGTCACAAGGACACGGCCAATGGATGCCTCTTTGTACATGATCCCGCTTTGGAAAATGCGGCAATAAGCCACAATCGTGTCGTTCTCTTTGGCGATTACATGCAGCGCCTCTTGATCACGATGATCAATTTCAGGATAAGGACATGTTTGTTCTACAACAAACACATTCACTCTTTCCATTAAAATTAGGTAAAGGTCCTCTTTAGACAGTTGTTCAAATGTGTGACATGTCCATTTAAGTTGATTCATGATTGATATCCACCTTACCGTAGACCCCGCCTCCGCCAGCGATCAGTCCAACTTCACCTCTTCTTGCTTTGATGATGTAATCGGCTGTTTTCTCAGGCAGGACCGCTTTTAATTCTTGTTCTGTTGCTTGATGAAGAATATTCATCTCTGTATGAAAGACAGCTTTTAACTTTTCTAACGTTTTGGCTCCAACACCTGGAATAAATTGAAGGGGAAGCTGGTGAACATAAGGAGGCCTTATTCCTTTGTCACTTTCTTGGTCAGCAAGCTCCTTTAACCGCTCACTCACCCCTTTTGTCATTCGGGTATGGCCGCATGCTTGGCACTGTTCTTGCTCCTGACTTTCAGGTCTTACTCCGCATTTCTCACAAGTCGTATGATAATACTTTCCGAGCCGCGGAGCGAGCCCATAATTTCCAGTGATGTTTCTGCCATCTTTTCCTTGAAGCGCTAGCTCGAATTCAGCAAAGGAGGCATGATCCATTCGGATCTTAGTATATTCTCGCGCAATTTTCCCTAAAGAATGGGCATCTGAATTTGTTAAAAAAGGATAGCGGTTTAGCTCACTTAGCTGGGAGGCCATAGACGTATCACAGCTAAGGCCAAGCTCAACAGCATCAATGAGTTCTGGATCGAATACTTCGGTTAAAGACGTATTGACCCCTTTGCCGTATAAACTTTTATGCGGCGTAAAAATATGGGCAGGAATAAATAATCCCCCTAGTTCCTTCACCTTATGCTGAAGCGTTCTTCCATCCACATATAACCGCTGTGAACTCAAATGCACATTTTTCATATGAAGAGAAAGCCATGCGGAAAACTCAGACATTTTGCGAAGCGTGGGCATAAAGGCAAGCACATGAATCGGACCTTTTGATTGGTCATCATTGATTTCTAGCTCACTGCCTAAAAGCAAAACGGTCTTTCCAAATGATAAACCGCCATCGGTTAGTTCAGTGTACGTGCCTTCCTCTACACCTTCTATCAATTCTTCTAGTACTTCAGGAGATTGTGCATCAATGACACCAATCATCCCCATACCTTTACTTTGAGACGCTTCAATGAGAATTTGGTCAATGGTCAGTGACCTTGCACCTGTAATTTTGACAGCCCTGCCTGTTCTTGTTCGACCAATATGAATATGGATATCTGCAAAGAATTCCCTCATTTTATAGACTTAAGTACCTCTTGCAATTGTAAGTATTGAATGGCATAGGCTGTTTTTGCATCATAAATATGCTGTTTTTCGATGAGGTGCAGCGCTTCTTCTAATGAAACTTCCATCACTTCGACAAATTCATCCTCATCCAGCTCTCGTTTCTCTTCAAGCGGGACCAGCTGATCGGCAAGGTAGATATGAACAATTTCATCCGCAAACCCTGGTGATGTATAAAAGGCGGTCAGCTTTTGGAGCGCCTGAGTTGTATAACCTGTTTCTTCTTCTAATTCTCTCAGTGCTGTATGTGCCGGCTCTTCCCCTTTTTCTAGTTTTCCAGCCGGAATCTCAACGATGGCTCTCTCCAGTGCTTTACGGTATTGCTTGACCAAAATGATTTTATTTTCGTCTGTACGTGCAATGACGGCTACTGCACCTGGATGTTTAATGATTTCGCGTTTGCCTGGTTTTCCGTTCGGCAATTCTACATCTTCAAGAACCAAGTCAATGATTTTTCCGTTATATAATGTTTTTGACGATAATGTTTTTTCTTCAAAGTCCTTCAATTTTGTCAGCTCCTCGTTCTACTTTCACTTTTTACTTCATTCATTTTAACATAGATGTTTTAGAAGAAGCCAAAATGCGGATGCATGCTTCAATGCGCCTTTTGAAATCACCTAGCTTGAATTCCAGAATTGTTTCACTTAATGTGAAAGGATAGGAGTGTGATTGAATTGAAAAAAAGACGAATTGGCACCTCTGATCTCTTGGTTAGTGAGGCGGCACTAGGATGTATGTCCCTTGGGACTGAAAAAGAAAAAGCGCTCTCTTTATTAGATGAAGCCATTGATCTTGGGATTAACTATTTGGATACAGCTGATTTATATGATTTTGGAACAAATGAGGAAATCGTCGGGGAAGCCATTAAGAACAGACGCCAAGATCTGATTTTGGCCACAAAAGGCGGCAACCGCTTTGAAAAAGGCAAACCTGGCTGGGACTGGGATCCTTCAAAAGCATATATAAAAGAGGCAGTGAAACAAAGCCTGAAACGACTTCAAACAGATTATATTGATTTATATCAATTGCATGGCGGCACAATTGACGATCCAATTGACGAAACCATCGAGGCATTTGAAGAATTGGTTGAAGAAGGTGTCATTCGCTATTACGGCATATCGTCGATCCGTCCGAATGTCATTAAAGAATACGCCAAAAAATCAAATATCGTGAGCGTGATGATGCAATATAGTTTACTCGATCGTCGCCCAGAAGAATGGTTCTCTCTTCTTGAAGAACAAAGCATTAGTGTCGTGGCAAGAGGTCCTTTAGCAAAAGGATTATTAACTGAAAAACCCCTTTCGCAAGCAAGTGCGGCGATTCAAAAGAACGGGTATCTTGAATATTCATTTGAAGAGCTCCAGCAAATCATTCCTTCGTTAAAGAAAGTCGCTTATGACCTATCACTGACAGAGCTGTCCATTCAATACTTGCTCAAGCATTCTGCAGTCAGCTCTGTTGTTTTTGGCGCAAGCTCGGTGAAACAGTTAAAAGAAAATGTGGCAGCGGCAAATGCACGTTCATTAAGCGACCAAGAAGTTAAAGCTTTGTCATATTTCACAAAACAGTCTGTGTATGAGACGCATCGTTTGAATCAATAGAAGACAAATGGAAGAACAGCTTGCCACTTATGTTTTGTTTTAATGTACAACCCTATTGGTGCGATTTTGAAATGAAGTGATACGAGGGAGTCAGACGTGTTTTCTCTCAGCTCATGTAGTATGTATTCATCTCAATGATATAACATAAAAAAGGGAGCACCATAGCTCCCTTTTTTAACTTTTATACTTTCTCCAGTCTAAATGACTTTCATCTAGCAGCTCTGAGAAGCTTTTATTTTTTTCTTTTTCTTTCTGTTGCCGAAGGAGGTCTTGTCGTTTTTGTTCTTCTCTTTTTTCTGTCTCGGCGGCCAGATTCTGCTTCATTTGAAGGAGCTGCTGTTTCACATCATCCTTTATGCCGTCCTTTAGCTTTGCTTGATCTTGATTGGTCTTTTTCACTTTGCCTCTCTCCTTTTGCTTTAGTGTATCATCCGTTTTATTTGCTCAGCAAGAGTCACGCCAAACTCCCAACATGTGGTATGATCTTCATAGAAACCCTTCGGAAAGGAAGAATCAGCTTGAAGAAGAAATGGCTCGCTATACTCGCCTTGGTATTATTTCCACTCGCTGCAATCGGCATTTTTTTTACCAATAAAATGATGTATATACGAAAATTAACGGATGAAGAGCTCATCAAACGAGAATCAGATGAAGGGCACTATCATCACGAGGAGTTTCAACAGCTGCAAAAAGAGAAAGTTTGTATTCCTTCAGCATTTGGTTATGATCTTCATGGCTATTTTGTACCGATCCCTCATACAACACGTACCATCGTTCTTTGTCACGGGGTTACAGTCAGTTTGATCAATTCCGTGAAGTATATGAAATTATTCCAAAAGCTTGGATGGAATGTACTGCTTTATGATCATAGAAGACATGGGATGAGCGGCGGAAAAACAACGAGCTATGGATATTATGAAAAAGAAGATTTGGCTCAAGTCGTCAAGTGGCTGAGAAAAAGGCTTGGGGAAAAAGCAATCATTGGGATACACGGAGAATCGATGGGCGCAGTCACAACTTTATTATATGCTGCAAAACCGGATGCAAACGCCAATTTTTACATCGCTGATTGTCCTTTTGCTTCCTTTGAGGATCAGCTTCTGTATCGATTAAAAACAGATTTTCGTCTTTCAGGACAGTGGATTCTTCCACTAAGTGATCAAGTGTTGAAATGGCGGGACGGATACAGCATTCGGCAAGTTTCTCCACTTGATGTCATCGATCAGGTGAAAGAACCTATCCTTTTTATTCATAGCCTCCATGATGACTATATCCCTTGTGAGCAAAGCGAGCAGTTATACGCACGCAAAAAAGGTGATAAACGGCTATTTATTGCGCAACATGGTGCGCATGCGATGTCTTATAGTGACAATAAGGAAGTCTATGAACAAGAGGTCGAAGCATTTCTGGAAGCATTTCAATTCAATCAAAATGAAAGAGGAGAATGAACAGCCGTTCGTCTCCTCTTTTTGCTAACTTATACGATAGTCACCACTGTTGTATGGTGTCTGCCCGCCAGCTCCATATGGCTCTCTTCCGATTGCTGCTGACTCATGACCGATAACCCTGCAGTTGCTGCCAATAAAAGAACTATCAAACTCATTTTCATATAAATGACCTCCATTTTGAATTTTTGATATGGCTTGAATTTTCCTTTCGTAATACCGGGTAGAAACTTCAAATAATCCAAGCTCATTATAATAATGAGCCGCATCAAGTGCCAGTTCCTCAATATCTGGGTATAAACGCTTGTCCTCCAACAAATCTAATGTATCGTCTATGATTTTTATTTCTGCATCAACGTATAATGCTTTTAAAAACTGAAACTTGCAGATGTAAATTTCATCTTCTAATTCACAGGCTTTCATAATACCTTGTTGATAGAGGGTTAACGACTCTTCTATTTGTTTTTGTTTAAACAGGATTTGGGTCAGCATAAATAGTGGGTCTAGAGAGCGATTCAGATGGGTTAAATTCTCCTTTTCAAACACTTCAAGAGAGTCTTTGAGATAGCGACTTGCTGTAGCAAGATCGTTCATTTGGTAATAGCAGTTACCTAAGTTGAAAAGGGCCGAACCTATGACTCGAGGGTTTCCAATTGAGCGTGCTCGCTTTAGAGCATTTTTAAAGTAGGGCAATGCATGTTCATAGCATTTCAAATCATCATAGTTTGCACCTATGACAAATTCACAGTGGATGATTCTCAGCGTGTACGTTCTGTAGGCAGAGTACGTATCTAACGCTTGCAAAGCATAGTGCATCGAAAAGTGGGTTTGTTTCATGTGGTAGTATATTTCTGCTAATTTAAAATAAAATTCTGCTCTTTCTATATCATCTGATATGAGATTGAGCTTTTTTTCTGCGGAACGGTAATAAGCAATGGCGCTCAAATAGTTTCTCTGTTCAAATTCAAACATCCCTGTAAAAAAATGAACATAATATTCAAGCATATCTGTTAATTTGTTCTGCGAATGTTCAATTGTTTCTAGAAGCTTCTTAATCTCCTCATCATTCGAGGCTTTTTTTGCCGGTTCAAAATATTCAAGCATGACCTTATGTCGAAAATCCATCAGCTGGTAAAAAAGCAGCAAGTTCTGATCTTGCTCCATCTCAAGGATTTCCTGCTCGATCTCGGCTTTTAGCTTCTCTGCTTTCATGACATGAAATCCGCAAATCTGCCTATACCATTCGTTTATTTTGATTCCAACCTGAGGCGATGACAGCTTGAGCTTCAATTCACCTTAGCACCTCCCTCCTCATGTACGATACATGTTGTATTCTATCATATTTCCTCGAATGGAAGAAATATGAAATGTCGTTTTTCGTAAAGTTTTCGGTATCCCGCAATAACCGCTTTCATTGCCGATTTTTCGGCATTTACAGTCTCTATTTTTCTCTTTCTATTTTTCTCATTTTGTCTAAATGTTTGTTAAAAATGACTTTTTATCGTTGAAAAATCTCATTTTTCAAATTAGACAGTTCTCCTGTTTGATGAGATGATGATGGCACAAAAAAAGCCCTCTTCAGCAAAGGGCTTATAACACATCTGTTACGTGTTCCATATTCTCTTTTATCCAACTGACTGCTAATTCAAGCGTTGGAAATTCTTCCGTTTCAAATGTGACTTCATCTTGGAGAAGCCAGACGTCCTTTTTTACTGAATCCATTCCACCGATTGACCAGTGCAAAAGGCTATATGGATGATTATTATTTAAAAACGACACCCACGTTTTATTTTGTGCCGTATTTTGTATCACTTTCAGCTTTTGATCCACTACGTTTCCACCTTACTTTACAAGTATACCCATTCTCGGGCTGAGTATTTGTTGAGGACTTTTCAACATAAGTGTATTGGCTTTTTCATTAAAATCAATCGTCATTTCCTCGTCAAAAAACACCTTTTGTGCTGTGTGTATATATAGTTTTAAATGTTGGCTATTTTTAAGTGGTTCCCATTCACCTGTTCTTTCACTTGTTAACCAAAGCATCGGTACGCCACTCACTGCACAGCCACAACCTTCTGAATCGTAGCGAAGCAGTAATTCCTTCGTTCCGTTTCCTGTTTCCTGTTTGCTGTTTTTCTATATACGTTTTAGCCAGTTCTGTGATGTGAATATACATGGCGAACATCCTTTTTAAATTGATGCTTACATTGTAACACATAAAACACCATAAAACATGACACACGACTAAATCCGAAAGTCATACTCTTTGAAATACACGCTCTTCTCACTAGGATTATATCTATCTATTGGCTCTTTCTGCATCCTGTTTTTTAGAATTATACTGATGACGCTATCAATTTTAAAAGAAGAAACAGGAGGTTTTAGATCGTGAAAAAAAGATTATCTCTCTGCTTTATCGGGGCGCTGATATTGATGTTGAGTTTCACTATGCCCAACATGAAAGCGGCATCTATCCTTGATGAAGTACGAGAAAGCTATGCGACTTATACGGGATCTGGTTACTCAGGGGGCGCCGCTTTATTAGATCCTATTCCCTCTGACATGGAAATTACAGCTTTAAATCCCCATGACTATAACTATAAAGGGGTAAATGCGGCACTTGCAGGGGCTTACCTTGAAGTAACGGGGCCAAAAGGAAAGACCGTTGTGTATGTAACCGATAAATATCCAGAAGGAGCAAAAGGAGCTCTTGATCTTTCTCCTAATGCCTTTGCCAAAATTGGCAATATGGAAGATGGGAAAATCCCAATTAGTTGGAAAATTATAAAAGCACCGATTAGCGGAAATGTAGCTTACAGAATAAAAGAAGGTAGCAGTGAGTGGTGGGCTGCGATTCAAGTGCGCAATCATAAATATCCGGTTATGAAAATGGAATATTACAAAGATGGACAATGGGTGAACATGGAAAAGACAGACTACAACCATTTCCTTGGCTTTCATATGGGGTCTACATCTCTTCCTGTTCGAATCACAGATATTCGCGGGGTCATAGTAAAGGATCAATTACCCGCTCTTCCATCTACTGCTGCTTCACAGGCCTATATTGTAAAAGGCAATGTTCAGTTTCCTAATTAACGAGATGAAGAGGCAGCTTATTTAAGAGCTTCCTCTCTTCCTTCTTTATCCCAGCGATATGCCTCATTTTCTATTTCTTTTATGATTTCATTCTTTCCCGCCATATAGCTTTGTATATCTTCCGGATACTGCTTTGCTAATTGTTCCTTGACAGACGCATACGCTTCAGCTCGTTCTGGGTGGAGTCTTAAGTAATTTCGAAACAATAAATGTCTTTTCACATCAGGATGATTCCTTTCATACACATGGACATGATGCGTACGATTCAAGCCACCCTTTTGAAAAAAACGTCTCCCTTTTATACCATTTTCACCGAGCGCTTCGTATCCAAGGTGTTCAAATCTCTCTTTTTTTCTATCAATCTCTTCTATATCGCTTACTTCTATTAATATATCTATAATTGGTTTGGCAACAAGTCCTGTAACTGACGTGCTGCCTATATGGTATCCTTCTATCCAGCTCTTTTGAATGATTTGCTTGAGTCGCTGCTTTTCTTGACGGAATTCTTCATGCCATTCGTTTTTGAATTCGACAACCTCAACCTTGCGTCGCGGTGTCCATTTCATTTTTGATAGGGTGAGCTCTTTTTCCACATGAATGACATTTGTTTCAAAAAACCCTAATTTTTCATATAGCCTTTTTGCAGGGGTGTTTTCCTGCCCTGTGGTCAGTTCTATCGGCACATTCTTCTCTATGATTGTGGACATAAGTCTTGTTCCAATACCCTGCTTTAGCGCTTTTGGATGCACAGCCAATCGACTAATGATCAAACAATCTTTCAGCTCTTCATAAGAGACTACACCTAATAAGAGATCATGTTGCTGAAAACCAATAAATTGCTCTTTTGCTTTCATGACATCTTGAATGGTCTCTTTTAATGGCGGAAGATCAGCATAGCCAATTTGTTCAGCTTCTTGTTGGTATGCAGCTAGTTGAATATGTAAAATCTGCTTTGCTACATCACTTATTGTGTGATCTAAATAAACAATCATTTCATTGCCTCCAGCTTCTTCACAAATAACACACGGTCTTCATGAATGCCATCGTAATCTGAAAAGACTGAGATGCCATCTACTGTTTTATCTCCCTTTTCTATCTGAAACCCGAGTTTTGTATGGTAAGCAATGGAGACTTTATTGATAGGAGCTGTGACAGCTTTAATTGTTGTTCTTCCTTCCTTTTCAGCCGCTTCATAAAAAGCTTGATAGAGGATTTTACCTATCTTTAATTTACGGTGATCTGGGTGGACGCCAACAAAGTGAATATAGGCTTCATCCGAATGAGATTGCGATAAAAAACCAACCAAAAAGCCGATCAGCTCTCCCTTTTCAACGACAACAAAACTTGTTTGCTGGAAATGTTCAAAAAAGAGCTTTGGCAATTTTGCACGCAAATCTCTGCCTCCCCACCAGCTTTGAATGACGGATGTGACTGCGTAAAAATCTGACGGTTTCACTTGACGTATCATGATGGCCTCGCCCCTTTT
Source organism: Bacillus sp. iso_77 (assembly GCF_056173625.1). NCBI lineage: Bacteria > Bacillati > Bacillota > Bacilli > Caryophanales > Bacillaceae > Bacillus > Bacillus sp. iso_77. Next base: position 2,131,945 of record NZ_CM149683.1, read on the forward strand.
TCCATTTTGGCTTTCCTTTGATTCGTTTTTTCTCAAAAATGCGATTGTTTCAATAGTCTACTGTCTGATCAAATGGTTGTAAAGACAGTATGCCTGTCTTTTTTCATGTTCATTTGTTGGTTCTTCGTCTTTCAGCCGTCATCTCCTTTTAAATCTTCACACTTATTTCAAAAAGTTCACTTTTTGTGCGAAAGTTTCATTCATTTGTTATGTTAAGATGGTTCATATAGGAAATGGTACAAATGTTTATTGGAGATGATGAGATTGGTTTGGGTTGTTATTTCGCTTGTTGTATTTAGTCTTTTAAAGCTGCTTGTCACCTCTTTGCCTTCTGGTGTTGTTGAGCGCCTTTTTAGCCGCTACGCCGTACATGCTAAAGTAACAAGTGAGCAAACAAATATTACTTTTCAAGGTCGTTCGCTTGATGAGCAGCGAGCATCTGAAATCATTCAACATTTTAATGATGCGATCTTTATTGAACGCTATTATATTTACCCTGGTGATGAAGAACGCTTTCTTCATCCGAATGAAGGGCCAGCGCCGCTTACTATGCAAACAAAGCATGGGAAACATGATGTCACCCTTTATCTGTTCCATTATGATGACCATGTGGATGTGGTTCGGCAGTTTACACATAAGCCAAAGAAAAAGCTGATGGCTTATCGTCTGCGTTCTGAACCGCTCCAAACATTCCACAACATGGCACATGCCTAACAATCGTTGCAGCAGACGAGACGAAGTGTTCACCACTTCGTCTTTTTTGTATGGACAGCTTTTGAATGATTTACCAGTATGAATTTCACCTCATGTTGTTTACAATAGATGCAGAACATACGTTCTTAGAGGTGAAGTACAATGAATGAACGAGCCATTCTGCTTGTGGATATGCAGTCATTTTATGCATCAGTTGAGAAGGTGGAGGCGCCTCATTTGGAGAATGTGCCGCTCATTGTCTCTGGAGATCCAGAACGAAGAAGCGGAGTCGTCCTGGCAGCCTGCCCTCTCGCGAAGAAACGTGGCGTACAAAATGCATCAAGGTTATGGGAAGCACAGGAGAAATGTCCTGAAGCAGTGGTTGTACGTCCACGTATGCAGCGCTATCTCGATGTCTCTGTCATGATTACAGAACTGCTTGAACAATACACAGACCTTGTCGAGCCATATTCCATTGATGAACAGTTTCTTGATATTACAGGCAGTCTTACACTATTCGGCTCTCCACATGAGATCGCTCAACATATACAAACAACGATTATGAATCAGACTGGCATTTACGCACGTGTGGGCATCGGCCCTAATAAAGTGCTCGCTAAAATGGCCTGTGACCATTTTGCCAAAAAAAACACATCCGGCATCTACGAACTGAGTGCCGACCGGGTTGCTGCTGATTTATGGCCGCTTCCAATTGGAAAATTATTTGGCGTCGGCAAACGAATGGAGCATCATTTGAAACGAATGGGCATCAGTACTATTGGCACACTTGCTACTTATCCGTTAGACCGATTAAAAAAACGCTGGGGAATCAATGGGGAGCTTCTGCAGCGAACAGCTTTAGGACACGATCCCTCCCCAGTCACTATTCACACACATGATCAGCAAAAAGCCGTTGGGCATCATATGACCCTTCCCCGTGATTACGCATCTTTTGAGGATATCAAAGTCGCTCTTCTTGAATTGAGTGAGGAAGTCGCTAGGCGGGCACGTTTTAAGCATTATCTCGGTCAAACGGTGTCTGTTGGTGTAAGAGGGGCTGATTTTTCACATCCAACAGGCTTTCATCGACAAATGAAGCTTCATTCACCGACACAGTATGGCTCAGATATTGCAGAGGCAGCGATTCAGCTATGCCAGCAGCACTGGGATGGCCAGCCCATTCGCAGTGTAGGCATTACCCTCTCACAGCTGCAGCCTGACAGCCACTATCAGCTGACTTTATTTGATCATCATTTGAAGAAAGATCAACTCAGCAAAGTATTTGATGAAATCCATCTGAAATATGGACCTGCGGCATTATTGCATGCTTCGTCACTGACAAGCGCAGGGCAGGCATATCACCGCGCCGAAAAAATTGGCGGGCATTACAAATAACGGAGGCGAACAAGCATGAATCCCAATAAATTAACACCTGGATACAACATCATGTGGGAATCAAGCCGAATGATGCTACCAGAGCACCGGGAGCAACTACTTGCTCAAAAACGAAAGAAAAAAGAATATACACCTCTACCGCTCAGCTCCGATCAGCTAGAGGAAATGAATGTTTTGATCACACAGTCGATTACCGAGGATCAAGCGATTTGCGTGACATATGTCTCATCAGGCATGAAAGCACAGTTTTGGGGCTGGGTGAAAGCCATTCATTATGAAACACGCCAAATGAAAATCGTGAATGACGAAGATGTTCTAAACCTTTCCTTACATCAAATTATTGCCATCGATCTCAATTGATTTTCGCAAAACGAAAACATGATCATTGAAAAACACGCTTCGTTTTTCTGAAAAAACCCATCAAGGCTTAAAACCTTGAAAACGAGGCATATGCTCTTCGAATGAACGGAACAGTTCAAGCTTCTCTGTCATTTGACGGATGACTCCTCCATCAAATTGTGTATTTAATTTGCACAATTTTTCATGTATGATTGGAACATCTTACAAACTCAGGGGAGACACAGCATGAAAAATAACTTACGCACTTTACATCCACTTAGTTGGACGATCATCATCGGCACGATATTTGGCCGAATGGCGACATCCATGAGCATTCCCTTTTTAGCCGTTTATTTGACACAAGTCAAAGGCGCCTCAGCCTCTTCAGCTGGATTGATCATTGCCGTCAGCTCTCTTATTGGGATTGTTGCGAGTTTTTACGGCGGCTATGTTTCCGACCGAATCGGCAGAAAAAAGGTCATGCTTTTATCCATCTTTGGCTGGACACTTGTCTTTGTTGGCTTCGCATTTGCAGATGCCATTTGGGTCTTCTTTTTTATGAATGCTTTAAATGGACTGTGCCGGGCGCTGTTTGAACCAACGTCTAAAGCACTCTTATCCGATGTCACCCCATCGAGCATTCGGTTGTTTGTCTTTAACTTACGGTATACGGCCATTAACATTGGTGTCATTTTCGGCCCGCTGCTTGGCTTATATCTCGGGTCATCAAAAACGACTTTTCCATTTCTCGTCGCTGCCCTCATTTACTTGTTGTATGGGTTAACGCTGGCATGGCAATTTCAAAAGCATCCAGTGGCTGCTCCAGAAAGCACCAAACAAATCGGCGTCAAAAAAGCTCTTTCCATTATTCAGAAAGATACGGTCTTTAGCATCATCCTCATTGGCGTTACTTTATGTTCATTTGGCTATTCACACCTAAGCTCAACACTGCCTCAATATTTATCGGCATCCCCTATGATTGAGGATGGCCCTAAACTGTTTGGGTATCTTTTATCCTTAAACGCAGTGGTTGTCATTGTCGTTCAGTACCCGCTGATTATGATCGCTAAGCGCTATTCAACGATTTTGTCATTAACGACTGGGAACGTGCTTCTAGCAGGCAGTTTGTTTGCCATTGCTTTTTCACAAAGTCTCGGTACGCTTGCTTTTATCATTGTCGTGTTTACGATTGGTGAAGTGCTGCTATTTGCGATGATGGATCTGTTTGTAGACAATATTGCAAAACCTGAAGTGAAAGGATCATACTTCGGCGCAATGGGGTTTTCTCAGCTCGGCAGCGTCGTCGGACCGTTTGTCGGAGGATTGTGTATTGACTTATTTGGCGCAGCCCATCCCCTTTCTATTTTTTCAGTCTTGGCGATTGTCACCGCTGCAGGCGTTCCGTTTTTACTTATCGGATACTACCGCCTAAAAAAACGAACGGCGGCTGCCGTGGCTGTGAAAGTAAGTGGAGGTCATTAAAAAAAAACCGCTCTCAATTGAGCGGTTTTCTTTATACCCTGCGGATGGCGATCTCTTCCACCTTATGCTGATCGCCTTTTTTTAAAATCAAATCGGCTCTATATTTTGTCGGCAAAATATTTTCATATAAATTTGGCCGGTTCACTGTATTCCAAATCGTGCTTGCCATCTGATCTGCTTCTTCATCCGTCAAATCTTTGTATTGATGAAAGAAAGATTCAGGGTCTTGGAAGGCTGTTTCCCGCAGCAAACGGAACCGTTCTTTATACCAGCATTGAATTTGCGTCTCAGCGGCATCTACATAAATCGAAAAATCGAAGTAATCTGATACAAACACGCGCGGCTCATCCTTCAGATCATCCAGTGCCGGTGATTGCAACACGTTGATCCCTTCAATGATCACAATATCTGCATCTTCTACTGTTTCATACACCCCTTCAAGACGGTCATAGGTCAGATGTGAATATACAGGTGCATGCACAGTTTGTTTCCCTGATTTTAATTCATTTAAAAACGAAAGTAGTGCTTTAACATCATAGCTTTCCGGGAAGCCTTTCTTTTCCATCAGCCCCCGATCTTTTAACTCTTTTTGAGGATACAAAAAGCCGTCCGTTGTTACGAGACTCACCTTCAGCCCATCTCCAAGCCTTGATAAAAGTGTTTCAATAATACGTGCTGTCGTGCTTTTTCCGACGGCCACACTTCCTGCAATCCCAATTAAAAAAGGGATTTTCGCATGATGCGGGTAGTTTAAAAAAGCATTGACATGCTGATTTTTTTGTTTTTCTGCAAAGACATGTAATGTCAGAAACCGAATAAGCGGTATGTAAATATCTCGCACTTCTTCTAGCGATAAGTAGTCGTTTAATCCTTGAAGTGCTCTCACTTCTTCTTCTGAAACAGATACCGGCATATATTCTCCAAGAGCGGCCCAGGCCTCTCTCGTATGGCGTGTATATAGTGTATTAAAATCTAGTCGTTCGTCACCCAAAGTCTTTCCCACCAATCTAAACTAAACTCATAACCAAAAAGACGATAATCCGATTGTAGCTTAAAATGAAGGCGCTGTCTTTATTTTTCAACGAAAGTTTGCTTCTTTTGCGAAAAAAAAGCATTAAATAAAGGAAAATGAGGGTAAATAAGAGTATTCAGTTTGATAGATAGAAGGGAGCACACCAAATGAAATATGTGATGATTGGCGGAGATGCAGCAGGAATGAGCTGCGCTATGCAAATATATAGAGAGGATCCAGACGCGCAAATTGTAGCTTTTGAAAAAGGAGAGATTTTCTCATATGGACAGTGCGGACTCCCCTACTTGATCGGCGGTCTCATTGATCATCACAGAAAACTCATCGCACGCAGCGCTGAAACTTTTCGTGACAAATACGGAATTGATGCCAGATGCTTACACGAAGTGACCTCAATTGACCCGGAGCAAAAAACAGTATCGGGTATTCATTCTAAAACAAAAGAGCCCTTTACAGAAACGTATGACCGTCTGTTAATTGCGACAGGAGCAAGCCCCGTCACACTTGATCTAGACAGTCATTCATTAGAAGGTGTCCACGTATTAAAAACAATCCCGCATGCGCTGTCTATTTTAGACAATCTAAAAAAAGACGTCACACATATCACGATCATCGGAGGAGGATATATCGGCTTAGAAATGGCAGAAAATTTAAAAGGGCTAGGCAAAGATGTTCATATCATTCAGCGGGGTGCAACACTTGGCCCAGGCTTTGATCCCGATATGGCAAAATATCTGAAAGAAGAAGCGGACAATCAAAGCATTCAAGTAGTACTTGGTGAAACAGTGCAAAAATTGAAGGGCAAGACACATGTAACAGCTGTTCAAACAGACAAACAGACAATTGAAACAGATATGGTCATCATTGCCGTTGGCGTCACTCCGCAAACATCCTTTTTAGACAGCACAGGAATTCAGCGTCTTCAAAATGGTGCAGTTGTTGTGAATGAATACATGCAGACGAATGTACAAGATATCTATGCGGCGGGTGACTGCGCAGCGACCTACCACCGTATCAAAAAGGAACTGGACTATATTCCGCTCGGCACGACAGCAAATAAACAAGGAAGAATCGCAGGCTTTCATATGACAGGAACAAACCGTGCGTTTCAAGGCGTAACCGGCACAGCGGTGATGAAATTTATGGACGTGACGGCGGGACGAACAGGTTTGTCAGAGAAAGAAGCAAAAGACGCGGGCCTTCCTTTCTCCACCATCACCATCGACAGCACTGACCACGCTGGATATTACCCAGATGCAGAGAAAATAAAAGTGAAACTGATTTACAGAAGCGATGATCACACCTTGCTTGGCGCACAAATCATTGGTAAAGAAGGTGTTGATAAACGAATTGATGTCATGGCAACTGCTCTTTATCAAGGGCTGACTGTGACAGACCTTGAAGATTTAGATATTAGCTATGCCCCTCCTTTTAACAGTGTATGGGATCCACTTCAGCAAGCGGCAAGACGAATATAGAAAAAGGAGTGAAGCCATTGACCATTCAACAAATTGCTACTATTGAAATTCCTGTGACTGATATCACCCGGGCTGTCTCTTGGTATGAACAGATTTTAGAGATGATCGTTCTACATCAATCAGAAGAAGCCGCCATGCTCACTTTTACTCATGGCGAGGGGCCTTCTTTTTATCTCGTCAAAACAAAACACGAGAAACGAATCTACTTTATGAACTCTTTTACAGGAGTTCGGCATAGTATGATTGATCTATTTGTGAAGGATTTAAAAAACTTTCACCAGTATTTAAGCGAGCATGAAGTGACCGTATCGGATATTCAAATATTAGCTAACCCAGACTTAGGCGGTTTTAGCTTCGAAGATGTTGATGGCAATGTCTTTGGCGTCACCAATATCAAGCCCCATCAAACAAAAAAAGAAACCAGCCTGTGACCGGTTTCTTTTTTTGTTATTTTTTCATCATCGCTTTACGTGCTGCTTTTTCAAATAAAAACGGGAATAATTGATACAATTTACTGCCAGCATTCATCCATCCTGGTAAATTAATCTCTCTTTTTTTTGTCATCATGGCGGATACGACCTTCCCTGCTACCTTGTCAGCACTGAGCATCATAAAATCAACATTTTTCACATATTCACCACTGCGATCTGCAATGGTAAAGAAGTCTGTGGCAATCGGTCCTGGATTGACAGTTGTGACATGAATTCCGCTGTCTGCCAGCTCCATTCTCAGGCTGTTTGAAAAACCGAGAACCGCATGCTTTGATGCGGAATAGATGGCGGATTTAGGGGTGGCAATTTTGCCTGCCTGTGACGCAATATTGATAATATGTCCCTCCCCTCTTTGTTTCATCTCAGGAAGGACCTTTTTTGTGCAGGCAATTAAACCAAAGACATTGACCTCAAACATCGACACCATTTCCTCAATGGATGCGTCCTCGACGAGATCGAACACACCAAAGCCGGCATTGTTCACCAAAATATCAACAGCGCCCACTTGTTGATAGGCTTGATCAATGTCCTCAAGCTGACTGACATCAAGCTGAACGATGTGACATACGCCGCCAGCACTTATAATCTTTTCTTTTACACCTGTGAGCTTTTCAATTCGTCTTGCCGACACAATGATTTCTGCTCCTTCGGCTGCTGCCAAGTACGCCATCTTTTCACCAATACCGCCTGAAGCACCTGTAATCCATATTCTCTTTCCTGTTAGTCGCCCCATTTATTTCACTCCTTCATTTGCTCGATAGTAGAGGATTCCGTCTTTTTGCACTTCTTCAATATGTCCAGCCGCTAAAAGCACATCAAGCTGTCCGACTGTCTCAGACATTGTCAAAAATAATGCTTCTTCATACAGGCCCGGAAATAGGGTGCGACAAAGATGAAAGGCGGTCATTTCCTTTCGTTGAAGCAGCTGATACATCGTATTTGCCCGTTTTTCCTGTTTTTTAAATCTTTCTTCGATCAATTCGTGATGAGAGGTAATGAGCTGGCCATGCCCTGGATAAATCGTCTGAATGGGCAAATGCAATAAACGCTCGAGTGATGCTTTATATTGAAGCAACGATTTTTGACGTTCTGTTCCTTTCATTGGCGCTTCCATTAACGGATTGGAAGAAATGGTCGTAAGCAGCAGATCACCGCCGATGAAATTCCCTGTTGTTTCATCTAAAAAAGAAAGATGAGATTGTGCATGTCCCGGGGTCTCCAGCACTTGGAAGTGCTCATGTCCCTTCAAACGATCGCCTTCTTTTATGACGTCATCGACATGTGCCGTACATGAATATGTATAGGACTGCCTCACAATTCTTTCACACTCACCTTGACGAAGCGGCACACCTAACTGCTGAAAAAAATCATTCATAAAATGGATTTGACGCTGTTTAAACGCTGCATCCTGACTAATATAGGGCTCATTCAACTCGTGTCCGATGACACGGACATGGGATTTCATCAGATCTAAAAGACCGACATGATCTGCATGATGATGTGTCAAAACCACTTGATCAATATCATCTATTGATAAATGATGTTCCTTTAATTGCGTGACAAAGGCATGCTGTGCCTCTTGTGTCATCGGTCCGCAATCGACTAAGGTCACGGCATCGCCTTTTAATATATATGCATGGACATCCCCCACCGCAAACGGTGTAGGGATGGATAATTGAATCATTTCTTCTTTCACTTTTATACGTCATCTCCTGATTTTTGTCTCATAGATCATCTGAACTCACTCTTCTTTATTCATTGTATCTTGCAAAGGGCAGACTGTCATGCGGTTTAGATGGTCAATTTTTTTATCTCTCCCTATTGACACAAACTTGTCCATCGTTGCATAATGAACAACAAATATAAGATGCGCGATGACAAGGATTAGTAAGCAAAATAACGATGCAAGAGAGTGAGGTCCGCCGGCTGTAAGACTTCACCATCCTCTTATTTGCTGAACCTGCCCTTTGAGCTGTTAGGCAAACCTAAACGTTTCCCGCGTTAAGGGACTAGAGCTGAGTATGCAACATTGCATGCTAATTGAGGGTGGTACCGCGAAAAACCTTTCGTCCTTTGCAGACGAGAGGTTTTTTTATTTTCTACAAGGAGGAGCAGCTTATGAGTAAAATTGGATTTATTGGTGCAGGCTCAATGGCCGAGTCTATGATTAAAGGTCTTTTAAAGAGCGGCATTATGTCAAATGAAGATATCATTGTCACAAATAAAACAAATGAAAAACGATTAGAAGAATTAAATGCACGTTATGGAGTCAAAACAGATTTCGCTCGTTCCTTTATTTATGAAGAAGCCGATATGCTGGTGTTTGCTTTAAAACCAAAAGATGCGGAAAGTGGAATTTCTGAAGTAAGGCCCCATTTAAATGGACAGCTGATTATTTCTATTTTAGCGGGCATTTCTATTGAAACCATTCAGCATTATGCTGGCGCAAAAACGGCGGTGGTTCGTGCGATGCCAAATACATCAGCAGCCATACAACAATCAGCTACTGGCATTGCTGTCAGTGATGAAGTCACAGAGGCGCAAAAGGAAAAAGCAGTTCAACTGTTTGAAACGATCGGTCATGTGACGGTTTTAGATGAATCACAGCTGAATGCGGTCACAGCCATTGCAGGCAGCGGTCCTGCCTTTATTTATCATTTGATTGAAGGAATGGAGCGAGGTGCATCGGAACTTGGGATGGACCAAGAGACAGCGAAATTGCTCATTTGTCAAATGATTGCAGGCGCTGCAAATATGCTTCAGGATAGCGGTAAGGAACCTGCTGAATTGCGCAAAGAAATTACGAGCGAAGGTGGAACGACAGAAGCAGGACTGAATACCCTTGCTTCCTATCAATTTGAAGAAGCGATTGTCGATTGTGTGAAAACAGCGACAAAACGCGCAGCAGAATTAAACGACATGTTTTCAGCGAGTACGTATAAATAATATAGAAAAGCACCTGCCTTGATGACAGGTGCTTTTCATCTATCACTCGATGCTCTCATGGATATGATGGCTTTGATTTGATCGAGGTGATGAATTTCATGTAAAGCAATGGTTTCAGCTAATATTTGGACTGTCATCATCCCTTCTTCAGGATGGAGACCTGAAAAATCCCATGTATCCTTTTCTAATAGTTGTAGTGTTTTGTTTCTGCTCTCTTTTAAGCGCTCGATCAATGCACTGACCTCTTGTGCGGTATACGTTTCATAAGCTCTTCCCTTCACATATATCTCTGGATCATATGATGCGAAAAGCGTGTGCTCATTTGATATTGCCTGCTCTATCCGCTCTGACCAGACTTCTTCTGTATCATACAAATGTCCAACAATTTGTTTAATCGACCACTTGCCTTCCCCAAAAGATTCATCTAATGTAGCCTCATCACATGTCCATAATAACTCCTCAAGCTTACGCAAACTCTCTTGAAGTGATGTCATGATCTCTGTTTTTGTTAGTACTCCTGTTTTCACTCTCACAATCCCCCTTCAAATATATGTAAGTATCATTCTATATCATACTCTATTTCTTTAGACAGAAGGTGATTAAAATCAAAAAGAAAAGCCCTATCATGGCGATAGGGCTTTCACTTAATTCTTTTCTAGTAAAGCATGAATTGTTGATTCTAAGAGCGACGGCAAAACGCCAAAAGAGAATGGGACATGCAGCCGTTCTGTCCATTTGTGCGCATCCTTTCCTAATGGACCAACGTTGATGACAGGAACGTTAAGAGCTTCTTTTTCTCCTTGTGGTAACGAGTAGCCTTTTTGGTATAGCGGCATGTTGGCTGTATAATCGGCTATATCTTGATTTTCAAGCTGTAAGTAGCTTAAATCAGATAAACCAGGAAAATATTTGACTTCTTCTACTTCGATTCCATAGATCTCTTTTGCTTCTCTTTGAATCTTCTTTAAGGTCGTTTGAATATGCAGATCGTTTGTTGAAGAAACAGATGGGTAAAATGGCGGACTATAAAACAACACAACCAGTGCTCCATCTTCCTTACAAAGGGTCGTCAGTTCTGATACAATTTTGGTTGAAAAATCACGATCCCCAAGCTCACCCCGGTTGGCAAAGGCGTAGTTGACAATTCGCTCGACCTCCTGCTTGCCGGATCGTTCAGCAGCTTTTTCGTACAGCTCATGATACGTTAACACCGTGATGTTTGTATCGATGGGTGTAAAATGTTTAAAGCGTTGAAATGCAGCGGTTTTCTGTTTGAGATTGGCTTCGATTTGGGCTGCTGCTTGTTTCGCAGTTTCATAGAGGAGCCCGTGAAGCTCTTCACTAGAGCGGTTCATCATCAGCACATTAAATAAAGAAACAGCCGTGTGAGGCGTTTGAACAGAGTAAGCTTCTTTCAAATCCTTTTGCATCAAATTGGTCGGAGGCGGTGTCACTTCACCATCTACTTCCTCACAATAATCACTATTTAGTTCTAACAGCCTGTTTAATTCAGATACCATAAAATTTGCATTTAATCCTGAGAAGGGCTCACCTACATGTGTTTCAATTCCTTTGCAGAAAAATCCCGCAAGTACCTTCCCTATACTACCTGTATAGATGTATTGGTGCGCATCCCCGGGATACTTTTCAAACATCGGCTCACTGTTTAAACACGCGGTATACTCAAGGTCATACGTCTCCTTGAGCTCCTTTAGTTTCGGAACAGCCTCCAGCATTCCCTGTGAATTCACTTCTTCATCTGGCACTGTGACGAGCAGAATATTTCCTTCAAACCTCCCCGCCATCGCTCTTTCCAGCATGGAAAGCTGAACAGTCAGGCCTGCTTTCATATCCATGGACCCTCGCCCAAACAGCCAGTCACCTGAAGCTAAATCCTCTCTTGCCCTTTTTGGAAGAAGTGCACTTTTTTGAGAAAAGGAGGCCATTAACTCTTCGGGCTTACACGCCATATTTTGAAATTCTCCGTAATCCTCTGTATCGACGACATCAAAATGGCTGAGGAGTAAAACAGTACGTGGCAGCGTACTTCGTTTGACAAGTGCCGTTAAAAAATACCGGCCATCTTTCATTGGATGCAAAGCCAAGTGATCAGGATGCTGCTCAAAATATGGTTGCTCCCTCAGCAAGTAATATAAATATTCCGCTAATGCGACTTCTCCCGTTGTACCAGATATGCTTTCATACTGCATCAGAGCTGTGAGTAGCTCCTTTAGTTCACTTTCCGTTTGCCATTTCATCCGTTTATCCCCCTTTGATGTCCATATCTTTCATTATACAAAATCATGTTCAAAAGCTATATGGTTTGAGCACCTTTTATGACGAATGTTTGAATGACTGTTATAATCGGCTATACCATTCTATGAGGAGGCGAAGGTAATTGGAAACAAAGCTTTTTTCACCTTGGACATTAAAAGGTGTCACACTCAAAAACCGCATCGTCATGTCCCCGATGTGTATGTATTCATCCTATGACCGTGATGGAAAATTACAGCCTTTCCACTTTGCACATTATATTTCCCGTGCGCAAGGTCAGGCCGGATTAATTATGGTCGAGGCAAGTGCTGTTTCACCTGAGGGAAGAATTAGTGATCAGGACCTCGGAATTTGGAGTGATGAGCACATTGAAGGGTTTGCCTCATTAAACGAACAAATCAAAGCGTACGGAACAAAAACGGCCATCCAGCTAGCCCATGCAGGACGCAAGGCTGAGCTAGATGGTGACATTCTTGCTCCATCCAGCATTCCATTTGACGAGCAATCTAAAACACCTCTTGAGATGTCTATCGATCAAATAAAAGACACCGTTCAGGCGTTTCAAGATGCCGCTGTCCGCGCCAAGAAAGCTGGATTTGACATCATTGAGATTCATGGTGCGCATGGCTATTTGATTAACGAATTTCTCTCACCGCTTGCCAATCACCGGACAGATGAATATGGCGGTTCACCAGAAAATCGTTATCGCTTCTTGAGAGAAGTTGTTGATGCAGTCAATGAAGTGTGGGATGGACCATTATTTGTCCGTGTATCCGCTTCTGATTACACAACAAAGGGACTAGATATTGCAGATTATATTGGCATTGCCGCATGGCTGAAAGAGCAAGGAGTCGACTTAATTGATGTGAGCTCAGGCGCTGTGGTGCAAGCCAGTATTAAAACATTCCCCGGCTACCAAGTCACCTTTGCTGAGAAAATAAGAGAAGGTGCCGGCATCCAAACAGCCGCTGTTGGTATGATCACATCTGGTGTACAGGCCGAAGAAATTTTACAAAATCAGCGTGCTGACTTGATCTTTATCGGCAGAGAATTTTTACGGGATCCTTATTTCCCAAAAACAGCCGCTAAAGAGCTTCGTACATCCATCGAAAGCCCGCGCCAATACGATCGCGCTTGGTAACATCTTTAAGCAAAAAGGTGTCTATTTTTTGAAATAGGCATCTTTTTTGTTTTTAAGAGAAACATCTTTGCCTTTTGTGCCGTCTTTTAGCTAAAGAACCACTTAGAGGAGATGGAAGAATGAACTCGGCATTGATTGAAAGAACGTATCATATAGATGGACATCACTTTTATACAAGGCATCGTCAAGGAAAAAAGCAAGCCACCATTATTTTTGAAGCAGGATATGGAATTTCAGGCGATACGTGGGCGAATATCGCTCGTGATATTGACCCAGAGCTTGGTGTTTTCTTATATGACCGTTTAGGTAATGGAAAAAGCAGTGAAAGCAAAGAAGGAAGAACTTTGCATGATCTTGCGGATGATTTAGATACACTCTTACATCAAGCCAATATTCAGCCGCCATTTCTCATTGTGGCGCACTCATTTGGCTCTCTTGTCAGCCGCTTATGGGCAAGCCGCAGAAAAGAAGATGTTATCGGTATGGTCCTTCTAGACCCAGCAAGTGAGGAGCAAGAGCAGGTCATTCTGCCACTCTTATCAAAGGAAGAACGCACTTCATATATGGCGCAGTTCACAGCAGAATGTACACATGAGGACTTTGAGCAAATGCTGCGTACGATCAAAGAGGAGCAAACGCATTATGGGATGATGCCCCTTCTTGTCATTTCATCAGGCAAAAGCCGCTTGTTTCATCCAGCACATGAAGCTTGGCTCAGGCTTCATAAACGAATGCTCACATTGTCATCCCAAAGCGGATGGATTCAGGCGCAGAACAGCTCGCACTATATTCATCACGATGAACCACATATTGTGCAGCTTGCGATTTATGATGTATGGTGTGCAGCAAAACAGCCTGTCTCTTATTATCAAACAGCTAACTAAAAACAAAAACTCCTTGACCGGACATCAGTCAAGGAGTTTTTTCATTATACCGTTGGTGCTGATTGACTTTTCTCAGACAGCAACTTTTCAATGCTGACAAGCTGAACGCATAACGTAAAGATGTCAATCGCCTGCTCTAGTTCTTCAAGTGTTGGGAACGTTGGCGCAATACGGATGTTCCGATCAAGCGGGTCGTTTCCATAAGGATATGTCGCCCCTGCACCTGTTAGTGTCACACCGGCTTCTTTCGCTTTTTGCACAACAGCTTTTGCACAATGATCAAGTGTATTTAAGCTGATAAAATATCCGCCATTTGGTTTGTGCCACTCAGCGATGCCTGTTCCACCAAGCTTTTCATCAAGGATCGAAAGAACGAGGTCAAATTTCGGCTTAATAATCGCTGCATGCTTTTTCATATGTTCCTTCAATCCTTCTGGATTCTTGAAGAAACGAAGGTGTCTTAATTGATTGATTTTATCTGGCCCAATGGTTTGAACTGATAGCTGCTTTTGAATAAAGCTGACGTTGTCCTGACTAGATGCCATTAGTGCAACACCCGAGCCTGGGAACGTAATTTTAGAAGTAGAGGCGAACATAAACACACGGTTTGCATGTCCTGCTTTCTCTACTGCTTGAAAAATATCTTTTAACGTATCAGGCGTATCTGTTAGATGGTGGACTGCATAGGCATCATCCCAAAAAATACGGAAGTCGCCTGCTTTTGTCTGCATGGAAGCAAGACGGTCAACAACCTCATCTGAATACGTAATGCCGTCAGGGTTACTATATTTCGGTACACACCAAATCCCTTTGATGGCTTCATCTTCTGCAACCAATTTTTCCACCTGATCCATGTCAGGTCCATCCGACTTCATATCTACCGTAATCATCTCTATGTTAAAATGCTCACAAATGGCAAAATGACGATCATATCCTGGGCTCGGTGCAAGGAATTTTACCTTTGGAAGCTCTCCCCAAGGTGTTTTGCTGCCATATACGCCGTGAGTCATAGCACGTGCAATTGTGTCATGCATCATATTCAGACTAGAATTACCGCCAATGATGATTTGTTCTGGCTTCAGATTGAGCACACTTGCAAAAAATTTCTTTGTTTCAGGAAGGCCTGTCAAGCCGCCATAGTTTCGCACATCTGTACCATCCTCAGCTGTCATTGCATCCTTTGATGTCACGACATCGAGCATGCCCATAGATAAATCGAGCTGTTTTGGTGAAGGTTTCCCTCTAGACATGTCTAAGTGTAAGTTTTTACTTTTGTACGTTTCATATTCTTTTTGTCGTGCTGCATATAGGTCATTTAATTCTGCTTCACTTAACGCTGTAAAACCGCTCATCTTTGATTGTGCCTCCCGTATTCTTCATAGTGTAATTCGTCATTTGTTTTTTCTTCACCATTTTACCACTACCTGAAAAAGAGCGTCATCATAAATATCAAAAAAATCACACAACTTTTTTTGACGATTCATCCAATTTTTACAGGGTACGGTCAATAGGAAAAGAAAAGAAATCATGTGCAGCTTCAGTCAGCGGGAATATATCGCGGGCTTCTTTGAGTAATTGTTTCAGTGACTCTTCCCCTTGGTACCGTGCACTAATATGGGTCAAAATCAGTCTTTTTGCGCCTGCTTCCTGCGCTGTTTTTGCTGCCTGTTCTGTCGTACTGTGATAATAATTATAGGCTAGTTCTGCATCTTCTTTCCCAAATGTTGCTTCATGGACTAACACATCCGCATTCTTGGCAAGCCTTGTTATATTCTCGCACAAACGGGTATCTCCTGAAAATGCAACGATTCTCCCTTTTTTAGGGGGTTCCAAATAATCGGTTCCATCAATCATTCTTCCATCTTCGAGTGTAACGGTTTCCCCATTTTTCAACTTCTGATACAAAGGTCCAGGTTTTACACCGATTTTTTTTAGGTCTTCGGCTTTTAGTGCGCCGGGTACATCTTTTTCCACGACCCGATAACCGTAAGCTGGGATCCCATGAGACACTCGTCTTGCTTCTACTTGAAAGGTCTCATCTTCAAAAACGATCCCTTCCTCTATTTCTATGATATGCAGCGGATAAGTCAAATGCGTTTGTGTCGCTGAAAGTGCCGCGTTTACAAAAGCTTTAATGCCGCTTGGACCATATATCGTCAATTCATCCTCTCCGCCTTGAAAGGACCTGCTGCCAAGCAGACCCGGGAGACCATATACATGATCACCGTGCATATGCGTGATAAAGATCTTCTCAATTTTTCTTGGTTTAATCGTTGTATGTAATATTTGATGCTGCGTCGCTTCTCCGCAATCAAAAAGCCACACGGCTTTTCTCTCTTCTAAAAGCTTCAGCGCAGTGCAAGTGACGTTTCTTGTTTTTGCAGGAATGCCTGCACCTGTTCCTAAAAAGAGCAGTTCCATTACGATTTCCTCCTACAGCCGGTATACAATCTCTTCATTCATATAGAATACATGAAGACAGGATAAATGTGAATTCAGCGGAATTTTTGAAAAAAGTCAAACTCGGGCAGAAAAAGTCGAATCAAATGTTTGCTTTACGAACAATGAACCTTTAAAATAAAGAAAATGTACATACATTCTCGGTTTTTACAACAATGCTACGAATAAAGTGAGGTACTTTTCGTGAATACAGAAACTAACTATCCAAAAGCAGTCATTGTCATTTTTGGCGCAACAGGAGACCTTGCAAAACGCAAGCTCTACCCTTCTATACATAGACTTTATCATAGCGGAAAGCTTGGAGATCAATTCGCCGTTGTAGGTGTTGGACGTCGTCCTTGGTCTCATGAAGACCTAAGAGCTGTGGTAAAAGAGTCGGTCTCTTCTGATGATGCAGAAGCAAAAGCAGAGGAATTTATTTCTCATTTCTATTACCATGATTTTGATGTCTCAAGCCCTGCTTCCTATCAAGCACTGAACACGCTTCTTTCTGGTCTTGAAGATACATACAGTATCCCGAATAACCGGATGTTCTATTTAGCGATGGCACCAGAATTCTTCGGAACCATTGCGAAGTTTTTAAAAAGTGAAGGCGTATCAGAAACGACTGGATGGTCTCGACTTGTCATTGAAAAACCGTTTGGTCATGACCTGCCTAGTGCCAAAACATTAAATGAAGAGATCCGAGATGCATTTACAGAGGATCAAATTTATCGTATTGACCACTATCTTGGTAAACAGATGGTGCAAAACATTGAGGTAATTCGTTTTGCGAATGCGATCTTTGAACCGCTTTGGACAAACCGCTATATTTCAAACATTCAAATCACATCGAGTGAATCATTAGGTGTCGAAGACCGTGCTAGATATTACGAGAGTTCTGGTGCACTGAGAGATATGGTACAAAACCATATGCTTCAAATGGTTGCACTACTAGCCATGGAGCCACCGATTAAGCTCAATACAGAGGAAATCCGTAGCGAAAAACGGAAAGCATTGCGTGCGCTTCGTCCATTCTCGAAAGATGAAGTGGATCAATTCTTTGTCCGCGGACAGTATGATGCAGGAACGATTGATGGCAATATGGTTCCTTCCTATCTTGAAGAGCATAATGTGGACCCAAACTCCAACACAGAAACATTTGTTGCAGGAAAACTTCTCATCGATAACTTCAGATGGGCCGGGGTACCATTTTACATTCGTACAGGAAAACGTCTAGAAAAGAAATCCACTCAAATCGTGGTGCAATTTAAAGACATTCCGATGAACCTGTACTACGGAAACGGGAATTCCATGCATCCAAACTTACTTGTGATTCACATTCAGCCAGACGAAGGCATCACCCTTCACCTGAATGCTCGCAAGCTTGATGGCGGAACGTATGCTAAACCAATTAAGCTTGACTATCAAACAAATTACAACGACATCATGAATACACCAGAAGCGTATGAAAAGCTAATTCATGACTGTTTGCTAGGTGATGCAACAAACTTTGCCCACTGGGATGAAGTAGCACTGTCTTGGAACTTTGTTGATCCAATTTCAGAAAAATGGGCTGAAACCAAAACGTTAAAACCAAATTATCCTGCTGGTTCTATGGGACCAAAAGAAGCAGATCAGCTTCTTGAAAAAGATGGATATCACTGGTGGAATATATAAAATCAACAAAAAAAGAGCAGTCTCCCGATTGAGGGGGTTCTGCTCTTTTTTTAAAGTCGTGTTTTCGTAATTTCAACCGTTGAAAAATCAAATTTATCATAGCGATGGTGGCTAAAGGAATATTCAAACGGCCGGCCTGTGTTTAAATAAGCCACCTGCTCCACTTCTAGCACCGGATCCGTAGGGTCACAGCCTAAATATTGCTGATCAAGCTGATCTGATTTAGCCGCTCTAATTTTTTTGTGCGCTCCTGCTACTTTTAATTGCAGTGTGTTTGTAATGTAGCTATAGATGGAACCCAATAAAACCTGTTCATCTATTCCCTTAATGACATTGACAGGCATAAAGGTTTTTTCTAATACATATGGCTCTTCTTCTACCAAACGGAGCCGAATAATGTCATAGACAGGTGTGCTTGAGTCAATGGATAAATGAGCTGCCACCTCTTCACTTGGAAAATGCACATCAAAGCGAATGATTTGGCTCGTCACGTTTTTATCTGCCATCACTTTCGTGAACCCTTTATTTTCATGACCTGATACGTTGATCGCACCTTGATTTAGTGCTGCCTTCACAATAAATGTGCCATGACCTCTTTTTCTAAAGAGCAGACCTTCCGCCACTAAAAGATCGAGCGCACGCTTCATCGTCATTCTGCTGCATTTAAATTCAGCGGCAAGCGAGTTTTCATCTGGAATGGGTTGATCTTCTGGATAATATGCTGTTCCTATTCTTTTTCTAATTTCTTCTGAAATGAGTTCGTACTTTGTCATCTCACACCACCAACTGACTTGTTTTTTCATATCCTATTATAGCGCTTTCTAGCCTTCCTCTCATTCTACACTAAGCCTAGTGCGCTTAAAAGGTTCGAGCCACTTTCATTTCACCCCTTTCATCTTTACATAAGAAAAATACTTGCCCTTTTCAAGGAAAGAGCAAGTATCTTGATTAGAAACCATTATTCTCTGAAACCGATTGAAACCAGTAGCCACTTTTTTTGATGGTACGTTTCCCGTCTTCCTCAAGGTCCACTGAGACAAATCCATAGCGATTTTTATAGGCATTCGACCATGACCAATTATCCATAAACGTCCACAGATGATAGCCTTTTACATGACTTCCTTCTTGAATGGCTTGATGCACCCATTTAAGATGCTCAGAAATAAAATCAATGCGGTAATCGTCATGAATCATTCCCTTTTCATCTTGAAACCGCTCTTCTCCTTCAACACCCATTCCATTTTCAGAAATAAAGCATTCAATATTCCCATAGTCTGTCTGGACTTTTTTCAATATATCGTAAATACCCTTTTCATAGATTTCCCAGCCGCGGTACACATTCATTTTTCTACCCGGCATTTCAAAAGAATCGAAATAATGATCTGGCATAAATGGTGCATCAGGGTGAGGCATATGTTCCTTTGCTTTCACTCTTCTTGGCTGATAATAGTTGATGCCGAGAAGGTCGATCGTGTTCTCTTGAATGAGTTCAAGGTCTCCTTCCTCCATAGCCGGCATCAATCCTTCTTTCTTTAACACGTCCACTAGCTTTTCAGGGAAATGTCCTTTCACTGCTGGATCTAGGAAGGACCGGTTAAAGAAGGCGTCAGCCATCTCAGCTGCTTCGACATCCCGCGGATTCTGGCTTCGCGGATACGAAGGAGTAAGGTTCAGGATAATGCCTATTTTCCCATCCTGCTTCATCTCTTTATAAGCCGCAATGGCCTTAGCATTTGATAAAATCTCATGAAATCCAACTTGCACTGCCTTTTGGAAATCAACTTCGTTTGGATAATGGAAGCTATACATATATCCACCCTCTACAGGGACAATCGGCTCGTTATGGGTAAACCATTTTTTCACCCGGTCGCCAAAAAGCTGAAAACACAATGTCGCATAGCTGACATAATCGTCTACGACCTGCCTGTTTACCCATCCTCCCGTCTCCTGCAACGCCATTGGCATATCAAAATGATACAAGTTCACAAACGGTTCAATGTCACTCGCTATCAGTTCATTGATCACATCATTGTAAAAAGCCACAGCTTCTTCATTAACAGCCCCTTTTCCCTCAGGTAAAAGGCGTGACCATGAAATAGATAGACGAAACGAGTTGTGCCCAATCTCCTTCATGAGGCGGATATCCTCTTTGTATTTACGATAAAATTGCGAGGTGACGCCTGGACCGACGCCCTGAAAAAAACGATTCGGCTCTTTTTCAAACCAGTGATCCCAAATGTTCGGTCCCTTTCCATCTCCTGGATAACTGCCTTCTGTTTGCGTAGCAGAGGCAGAAGATCCCCACCAGAAACCTTCTGGAAATGTATATGATTGACTGTTAGTTTCCATCGACATGTATTGAGTCTCCTTCACCTTTGATGTTTGTTTGTTTCGTTTTTTCTGTCGGGACTATTTTTTCATTTTTCACATTCATACGATCAATAAATTTTAGGAACGGGAACCAAATGACAAACACAATCATTAAATTAAACAGCTGAAGCAGACCGCCCGCTAATGAATTTGTTGCCATGACTCCGCTAATAAAGATCGGGACTGTCCAAGGAATATTCACGCCCGTCGGAGGCGGCACAATACCTGCGGCCATCGCAAAATAAGAAATACAAGTAATCACCATTGGCGCCAAAATCCATGGAATGAGAATAAGCGGGTTCATCACAATCGGTAAACCGAAGATAATGGGTTCATTGACGTTAAATAAACCTGGTCCTAAGCCGAGCTTTGCTACTTGTTTCAATTGCTTACTTTTAAGGAAAATTAAAATCGTAAACACAACAGCTAGCGTCATACCGGTTCCACCCATACCCACTGTATAGATTTCGATAAACTGCTTGCTGATAATGTTTGGAACCTCACCTGTTTTTGTGTAGCTTTCTAGATTTTGAATGGACAATGTATTCCAAATCGGGTCCATGACAGAGTTAATAATAATTTGGCCGTGGAGCCCAAAGAACCAAAGAATTTGTATAAAGAAAATAGCGATCAAGGTCGGAATGATACCGCTTCCAAGTCCGACAAGCGGCGCCTGAATCGCATTGTAAATCAAGTCATGCATGTTGGTTTTGAACCCTTGTGTAATGATGATATTGATCAGTAAAAAGGTTGTGAGTGTCAAAGTAGCCGGGATAAGTGCAGCAAAAGACTTAGAAACAGCTGGCGGAACCCCTTGCGGCATATTGATGACAAATTTCTTTTGGACAAAATAGCGATAAATTTCAGCTGACAAAAAGCCTGTGATCATTCCAAGGAACATTCCCTTTGCGCCTAAACGATCGACTGGGATGACGCCTGCAATGGATGCACCGCCCTCTTGTTCTAGTAAAAATGGCGTAAGGAGCAGAAAAGAGGCTAAAGCGATCACACCGCCAAAGACAGCTTCCACATCATAGCTTTTCGATAAATAGTAGCCAATCCCAAATACAACAAACACACTCATAATGCTGATGGTCGCACTAGGTGCAATATTCAGTGCAGACTGAACACCTTCCAGTGCTGTTTGACTCATGATCTTATCTAAAAATGGCAAATTCATTAATACGACCATGATGGAACCAAAAATTGTTAATGGGAACGCAAGCATAAAGGCATCCCTTAATACCCCTAGATAGCGATTGTTGTTCAATCTCCCAGCAATCGGAACCAAAATCGCACTTATTTTATCAAACATTGGTTTCCCCCCTTGTTTACACCCTTTATTGTTTCAGTGATTGCAATATCGGTAAGAGCTCTCCCACAAGCTCTTTTATTGTCATCGTTGACATGAAATGATCTTCGGCATGCATGAGCAGCAAGGAGAATGAAATCGTTTCTCCGCTTGCCTCTTGCTGTACCATCTGAAAATGGATATCATGTGCATTCCGCAAGTCATCTTCCGCTTCTTTGAGAAGGTCAGATGCTACTGTTTCATGACCTTCTCTAAATTGTTTAAGAGATTGAAGCAATTTGCTTCGTGCATTTCCGCTGTGTAAGATCAATTGAAAACTGATTTGTTCTTCCGTGAGTCCTTCGAGCGTTTTCTTTTCCATCCTTTAAGATTCCCCCATCAATGAAACCGCTTGTTCATACGCTTTTTGTCCATCTGCTAGCCCATACGCCTGCATATCGATGACCTCTACTTCAATCCCATATTTTTGAGCTTCTTTTTGAAGATCCCCTTTTAAAAAGCTCATTTGCGGTCCAATTAATACAACATCGGCATGTGCTATTTCTTTTTTCGCTTGGTCTTGTCCGACTGCCCAAATCTCTGCTTCTTCCCCTATAGACTCAGCATGTGCTTTCATCTTTGTGACTAGTAAACTCGTAGACATACCTGAACTGCATGCTAATAAAATACGTTTCATTTCTCTCACCCCATTGTTGTAATAAAAGCGCTTCCAGTTAATATTATATATTTTTATTTTTAAATGTCTAGACATTTAATTTTATATGTATGTATTTTATTTTAAAAATGACCGTATCATTATTCATAACAAGCTTTCAGAACAAAAGAGATCTCATCCAGATATGAACGAGGCCCCTTTTCTTTTAAAAAATACTCTCCGAATGAACCATAAAGTAGCTTCTTCTTCAGAAGACAGTCTTTGAGAACTTTGTTAAAATAAGTGCTAATGACTTAGCTCATTCAAAAACCCATAAATCATGAGAAGTAACTGCCCCGAGATGGAAACAGATGCTATTCCCACTCAATTTGATAGATAGGTAAACGTCTTTTGCTGCTACTTTTCGAATCTATTCATATCTTTGCAATCAAAATTTGTGTAAAGCCTGTAAAAGAAACGAGCATATTTGAATAGGGCGTATAAACGGATAAAAGCGTGTGAATGTTTATACACACGCTTTTCACTAGTCTTCACATGCACATACTAGATCATAATTTGGTGTTGTGTTATCCTCTGGGCCCAGCCCGTGATTATCACGATTATCCTTTTCCTGCTTGGAATCCAGGGTACTTGGTCATACCGCCGTCTACATATAACGTCAACCCTGTCACATAGCTCGCCTCTTTTGATGCAAGCCAGACAGCACATGCTGCCACTTCTTCCGGTTTTCCGATATAACCAATCGGTATCAGCTCAATGACGCCCTTTTTCAATGCTGGATCATCAAATTTTTCGGCATTGATCGGGGTATCAATTGCGCCTGGTGCAATGCTGTTTACACGAATTTTTTTAGGCGCATATTCTAGTGCCAGCGTTTCCGTCAAAAGCTTGGCGCCTCCTTTACTTGCTGCATAATGGACAAAATGAGGCCACGGAATTTGCTGATGGACCGACGACATATTAATAATCGACCCCTCATTCCGTGTTCTGTCATATACTTTAATGCATCACGGCACCCTAAAAACATACCTGTTAAATTGGTGGACATCACTTTGTTCCAGTTATCTAGCGTCATTTCAGTTGAAGGAACTTCATTTTCAATTCCTGCATTATTGATCATGACATCAAGACTGCCATATGTATCAACAGCTTGATCAATCATCGCCTTCATGTCCTCTTCTTTTGAAACATCCCCTTGAATTTTGACAGCCTGTCCGCCACTTTTTTGAATCTCAGCAATCGTGTCGTCCGGGTTTTCTTTATCTGAGAAATAATTGATCACTACATTGGCTTTTTCTTGTCCAAACCGGCGTGCCATCGCCTGACCTATCCCTGTACCTGCTCCTGTGATGAGAACTGTTTTTCCTTCCAAATCTGGATACATTCGCTTAAACCTCCTATTTTGTAAAACCTAGTAGCACACCGCCTGCGATAATCATCAAGCAGCCTGCAATGACAAAGCTTGTTTTTGATGCTTTCTCTTTTAATAAATAAATACCGCCTAAAGTCGAGATGACAATTCCTGTTTGAGACATGGAAAAACTTACTGCTACGCCAATGAGTGGAATCGCCAAAAGAAGTCCTAGATTTCCTGTCGACCACACAAGACCAGCAATGATATTTCTGAACGTATATTTGCTAAACGGGTCTTGCTTTAGACTAATCGCTAACGATGAAAGCAGCATGCCGACAGATTGTGGAACGAGCGCAGACCAGCCATCTATATGAAACCATCTTAAAATGACGACATATCCGACGTAGCCTACGGTTGAGATGAGCAAAATGATGATTCCCTTTTTAAAATTGCCGCCTTCGTTTCCGCCACTCTTTTTTTGACCGAGGGATGTCATGACAACGCCAGCAATAATAAATAAAATGGCACAAGAACCAATAAGTATGACCGTCATGGTTTGCCATTCTTTGAAAACGATGACACCAAATAATGTCGTGCTCACAAGCTGCATACCCGTTGATAAAGGAACAGCCTTTGACACCCCTAGAAAGGCGACACTTGAAAGCTGATTCATTTGCCCAATACTCCAAAAGATCCCAGAGATAACGGAAACCGCAAAAATAAGCGGTGTCAGTTCCGGCATTTTGATCAAATAGGCGCCGATTGAAAACAAAAAAGCGCCGAGGGTAATGCCGAGTGTTTGCTGATAGGCATTCCCGCCAAGTTTGACACTGATGAGAACAATACTTCCCCAAAATATCGCTGGGAGAAGTGCATATAAAATGCCCACTTCTATCCCTACTTTCTGTACTTTTTTACTTAGCATCCCTCTTTTTCGGATTTTTAGCCGAATAGATGTAAACACAAAAAAGACCTTACCAAAGGTAAGGTCTTTTGAGGTTGTATACTTATTTCATCCATTCAGTATGGAAGACGCCTTCTTTATCTGTGCGCTCATACGTATGTGCGCCGAAGTAGTCACGCTGTGCTTGAATTAAGTTAGCTGGAAGGACAGCTGTACGATAGCTATCAAAGTAAGCAAGTGCACTTGAGAATGAAGGAACAGGAACACCTTGTTCTACTGCAAGTGAAATCACTTTACGAAGTGATGATTGATAGCTTTCTACGATATCCTTGAAGTAAGGATCAAGTAATAGGTTTTTCAATTCAGGGTTACGGTCATATGCTTCTTTGATTTGCTGCAGGAAGGCTGCACGAATGATACATCCACCGCGGAAGATCATCGCAATTTCACCGTATTTCAAATCCCAGTTATACTCATCAGACGCTGCTTTCATTTGCGCAAAACCTTGTGCATATGAGCAGATTTTACTCATGAAGAGAGCTTTTCTAACTGCTTCGATTAATGCTTGTTTATCTTCAGCTGATTGAGTTGGCTCAGGCCCTTGAATTAATTGACTTGCTTCCACACGCTCATCTTTCATCGCAGAAATAAAACGAGCGAAAACAGACTCCGTAATGATTGGAAGCGGGACACCTAAATCAAGTGAGCTTTGGCTTGTCCATTTTCCAGTTCCTTTTTGGCCAGCTTTATCTAAGATGACATCTACTAGCGGCTGGTTCGTTTCTTCGTCCACTTTTGTGAAAATGTCAGCTGTGATTTCGATTAAGTAGCTGTCAAGTTCTCCTTTATTCCACTCTGAGAATACTTCATGAAGCTCCCCTGCTGATAAACCAGCGACATGCTTCAAGATAAAGTATGATTCAGAGATCAATTGCATGTCTCCGTACTCGATACCGTTATGAACCATTTTGACATAATGTCCTGCTCCATCTGGACCGATATACGTTGTACAAGGCTCACCATCTACTTTCGCAGAGATGGCTTCTAAAATTGGTTTCACTAGCTCGTGCGCTTCTTTTTGACCGCCAGGCATGATAGAAGGACCTTTAAGTGCGCCTTCTTCACCGCCAGAAACACCTGTACCAATGAAGTGAATACCACTTTCCGCAAGCTCTTGGTTACGTCTTTGTGTATCCTTGTAATATGTATTTCCACCATCAATTAAAATGTCACCTTTCTCTAGGTGAGGAAGTAATGATTGAATGGTTGCATCTGTTGCTGCACCTGCTTTTACCATTAAAAGAATTTTACGCGGCGTTTCAAGCGATTGAACAAATTCTTCAATGCTGTATGTGCCTACAACGTTTTTCCCTTGTGATTCTTGAAGAAACTCTTCTGTTTTGCTGCTAGATCTGTTATAAACGGACACGGAGAAACCGCGGCTTTCAATATTTAGGGCAAGGTTTTTTCCCATAACGGCTAGTCCAACGACACCGATTTGTTGTTTTGACATAATTCTGACGTCCCTTCTAACACACTATATTGATTACTGCTGAAATGATGTACCCTTTGAAATTACCACAACATCACCTCTTTTATCAAGTTTTCAGGCTAGTCATTTCCTCTTTCGTCCTGAAAAAAGTCTTTATTAAAACTTGTACCACTTGTTTTGCTCTCTTTTTCCTTAATGGTCACTCCTCTTTGAATGAGTGGTTTACCGTATTTTTCTTTCAGTCCGTCTAAAAGAGATTGGAGCGGTTCGTCTTTTGCATCTTCTGTATAAGAGAATAAATCAAGTTGCTTGACGGCTGATTTTCGTTCCACAAGATCGGTCCCCGTCACGCCTAAAAGTCTTACTGGCTGGTCATTCCAATGCTTTAGGAATAGCTGCTTTGCCGCCTCAAATAGATCTTCCTTTCGATCAGTAGGATTCGTGAGTGTGACGCTCCGTGTGATATTTTTCCAGCTTGCATACCGAATCATAATGAGCAGCCGGTTTGCCATTACTTCTTTTCTTCGTAATCTGGCACTCACCGATTGCGACAGTTTCTCTATTAATGAGACGAGTTCATCTGTATCATCAGAATCGTGAGGAAGAGTGGAAGAATTGCCGACAGATTTAAATTCGTATATTCTTTCTGGGTCGACAATGCCGTCATGCTCTCCGTTTGCCTTTTGCTTTAACCTCGGTCCATTGATGCCTAATAACTCTTTTAGCGCATATTCATTCGCTTTCGCTAAATCTTCAATTGTATGAATTCCGATGGTTTTCAGCTTATCTGCCGTTTTCTGTCCAACCCCATGCATGTCACCTGCAGGGAGCGGCCAGAGCATTGTCGGGACATCTCGTTTACGCAAAATGGTAATGCCCATTGGCTTTTTCCAATTAGACGCCATCTTCGCTAGAAATTTATTCGGTGCAATGCCAATACTCGATGGAAGCATGAGCTCTTCTACGAGCCTCGTTTGAATATCATGAGCGGTTTTCACGGCATGCTCAGCATAAGGTGTATCGGTTAAATCAATATAGCCTTCATCAATTGAAACGGGTTCAACTAAGTCACTATATTCTCTTAGTATGGTAAACATTTCTTGTGAGGAGCTGCGGTACCGGTCGAAGTTGGGTGTACGCACAATCAGTCCCGGACATAGCCGCTTCGCTTCCCAGAGTGGCATCGGCGGCTTCACCCCGAGTGCTCTTGCCTCGTAGCTGCAGGTCACAACTATCCCTTTGCGCTCTTTTGCATTTCCGCTAATGGCTAAAGGTTTCCCTCTCAAAGAAGGATCATACGCCATTTCTACCGATGCATAAAAACTATTCATATCAATATGAAAAATGATTCGCCCCTTCTTTTGAGAATCAGCCATTCGCTTGCCTCCTTAGGTGATCTACTTTCCTTCACTTCACCGTGATTTCACCTGTTTGTTCCATTAGACATTTCATATGGTGTATAGTACACTGTGAGTAATGAAATGGATGTGATAATCATGATTATTGATACATTCAATGAAGTCTTTTTCCTTGTTGAATTCTTTACGATTATTCTTCCAGCGCTGACCGCCATCGGTATTGCCTTCTTATTAAAAGACTGCCGAATGAACGAGCACCTCGGAGGACATCGTTTAGAAGAGTTGGATGCATCTTGTTTGAATCGAACAGACTTTCTGTTTATCATATATGATCGCATTACAACTTGGATTAGTAAAGTCATTCGAATGAAAAGATCATCAAATGATGATGAAGACCATTCGCTTCCTCTCTCTTATTAGATTTTATTATTGAGGAGGAAACGAATTGAAACGTTTATTGACAATTTGTACGACTTTATTTTTTATGATGGTAGCGTCACCTGCATTTGCTGCAAGTGCGCAAACAAATACAAGCTCTGATGGGTTTTTCCATCATTATTTTGTTCAGCCTTTTTCTGAGTTGATTATCTGGCTTGCGAACTTTTTCCATGATGACTACGGTTTATCTATTATGTTCGTAACATTGATTGTCCGACTGCTTATTTTCCCGCTTTTTGCAAACCAATTTAAAAAGCAGAGAGTGATGCAAGAGAAAATGGCACTCGTTAAGCCTCAGATTGACCAAATACAAAGCAAATTGAAAAAAACAAAAGAACCTGAAAAACAAAAAGAACTGCAAATGGAAATGATGAAAGTATATAAAGACAACAATGTGAACCCGCTGGCAATGGGCTGTCTGCCGATGCTGATTCAAATCCCAATTGTTCTTGGCTTTTACTCAGCAATCCGCTCAACACCTGAGATCGCAACACATTCGTTCTTATGGTTTAACTTAGGACAAACTGATCTTTTGGTGGCGATCTTTGCAGGGGCCATGTATTTCTTGCAATTTTATGTCACACAAAAATTCGCAAAGCAATCAGGCACCCAAACAGAAGCTGCACTGAAACAAGCAAAAATCATGGGCATGATTTTCCCAGTCATGATGCTGTTTCTATCAATTAATGCTCCCGCTGCTCTTCCTTTATATTGGATGACAAGTGGACTTTTACTCACCATTCAAACGATTATTTTAAATGTGATGTACCAAAAATCAAAAACAAAAGCTGCGGCAAACGATTCAATTAACCCAGCAGCTGAATAAATGATAGCCCCCTTACCCGAACATGATAAGGGGGCTTTATTTGTCTTCTGTAGAGCGCAACAAATAAAAGATGCGTGAGCTCCGGCACGCAAAATGACCCCTTATCCATGGATAAGGGGCCTTTGTTTATGCCAATTCCTCTTTCAATCGCTCAGGCAATTGATCAAGATCCTCAATTTTCCCTAGAAACTTATTAGGGTCCACTTGTAAAATCATCTTGTTGTCTCTCTCAACGACGCCGAAGAAATATTCAGATGCTTTTGTGTTCATATGAAATGGCTTGATTTCACTTAGCTCGATATCAATGATATCTTTTGCATCAGAAACAAGGCAGCCAATCATTTGATCGTTTAATTCAAATAGTAGAACCTTAGACTGTTCGGTTACATCCAGAGGTTTTCCGTGCAGCATGACACCTGTGTCACTGACTGGAATGACCTCTCCTCTTAACGACATGAGTCCTTTAATCTCTTTTGGAAGGTTCGATACTTCTTGTAAATAAGGGACCTTCTCAATTGAGCGTATATGTTCTACGCTGATACCAAAATCCTCTTGTCCCACCTGGAAAATAATGATCTTTTGCGTGCTCACAGAGTCTCCTGCCTTTACGATGGATTTGTCGTTTCTTCGATAATGGCGAGAACCATTTCAGCTGTCTTGACTAATTCTTCAATCGGCATTTTCTCATTTTTCGTATGAATATCTTCATATCCAACAGCTAGGTTGACGGTCGGGATGCCGTTTCCAGCAATGACGTTTGCATCACTGCCTCCCCCGCTTGTCTGTAGTTCTGAAGTTCGGCCAATTTTCGCAGCCGCTTTTTTCGCCACTTCAACGACTTGATCGCCGTGTGAGAATTTAAAGCCTGGATACATGATGTCAATTTGTACATCGGCACTTCCGCCCATTTCTTTAGCGGTTTCTTCAAAGGCTTCTTTCATTTTCGCTACTTGCGCTTCCATTTTTGCCGGTTCTAAAGAACGTGCCTCTGCCAAAATATCCACTTGATCACAGACAATATTCGTTTGTGTTCCGCCTTCAAAACGGCCGATATTCGCCGTTGTTTCTTCATCAATACGGCCAAGCGGCATGCTCGCGATCGCTTTTGATGCAATCGTAATCGCAGAGACGCCTTTTTCAGGTGCCACACCTGCGTGAGCTGTTTTTCCGTAAATGGTTGCACGTACTTTCGCCTGTGTTGGCGCAGCCACGATAATGGTACCGACCTTGCCATCTGAATCAAGGGCATAACCATATTTTGCTGTCATCAGTTTCGGATCTAACGCTTTTGCTCCTACAAGTCCTGATTCTTCACCAGCTGTAATGACAAATTCAATCTTGCCATGCGGTACATTTTTCTCTTTTAGGACACGGATCGCTTCAAACATCGCAGCAAGCCCTGTTTTATCGTCAGCACCAAGAATGGTTGTGCCATCTGTCTTGACATAGCCGTCTTCAATGACTGGCTTAACACCATTACCTGGTACAACTGTATCCATATGAGAAGTAAAATAAATCGTATCTGCCTCTTGATTCCCTTCAAGTGTGCAAATAAGATTGCCTGCTCCATGACCGGTTGTCTCTTTTGAATCATCTTCAACTACATTAAGCCCTAAACCAGTAAATTTCTCTTTTAGGACTTCAACAATTTTTTCTTCATGTTTCGTTTCTGAATCGATTTGAACAAGTTCTAAAAATTCGTCTAATAAGCGTTTCTCATTGATCATGATGATGTTCCTCCTCTTATAGCGGCATGTTTCCATGCTTTTTTAACGGTCTATCTTCTTCCTTACTGCGAAGCAGGTCAAATGAGCGAATGAGCCGCTCTCTCGTTTCATCTGGCATTAAAATATCGTCGATTAATCCTAATTGTGCTGCCTTCATGACACTAGGTTCATTGTCCACCTCACGCAAAGCAGGATGAACAATTTCGTCTGCGAACGATTTTCCCATGACATCAATTTCTGCCTCTGGCCATGCATAGACAAAGTCAGCACCTAAGCCCTTACTATTCATCGCAACGTATGCACCGCCAAACGCCTTTCGCAAAATCACAGTGATCTTTGGAACGGTCGCCTCAGCGTACGCATACAGAAGCTTTGCGCCGTGGCGGATAATGCCTGCATGCTCAGCTTTCTCACCTGGCAAAAAACCAGGAACGTCCACAAGGGTTAAAATGGGAATATGAAATGCATCGCAAAATCGAATAAACCGAGCCGCTTTATCAGCAGCATTGAGGTCAAGGCTTCCTGCCAGCACCTTAGGCTGATTGGCTACAAGACCAATGGAAGACCCTTGTAATCTGGCAAAACCTGTGACGATATTTTTGGAGAAACAACGCTGCGTTTCAAAAAATGAGCCGTGGTCGGTGATCGCTGTCACCACTTGTTTGACATCATAAGTACGTGATGGCTCCTTTGGCAAGATGTTCCCAAGATCGCTCGCATCATGCTTTTGCACCTTACGATGAATGACAGGCCGTCGTTTCGTTGGTATGTACGTTAAAAGCGTTCGAACTGCTTTTAACACGTCTCTCTCATCTTTCCCTGTATAGTGCACATTCCCGCTTGTTTGATGCTGAACCGCTGCACCTCCAAGCCGGTCAGGACAGACCGTCTCTCCTGTTGCTTTTTCTATCACTTTCGGACCAGTTAAAAACATATGAGCTGTTTGCTCCGTCATGAATACAAAATCCGTCAATGCAGGTGAATATACTGCACCTCCCGCACAGGAGCCTAAAATAACGGATATTTGCGGAATTTGACCAGAGTACAGCACATTCCGTTTAAAAATCTGACCGTATCCTTCTAATGATACCACACCCTCTTGAATTCTCGCACCACCTGAGTCTTTTAGACCGATAACAGGCATTTGATTTTTAGCAGCCAAATCCATTAAAGCCGCTATTTTTTTCGCATGCATGTCCCCTAGCGAACCCCCGTACACGGTCGCATCTTGTGCATAAACGCCTACTTGTCTCCCATGAATCAGTCCCGTCCCAGTGACCACGCCATCCCCTAAATGTTCTGAGCGGGAGCCTTTAGCAAATGACTGAATTTCCATAAAGCTGCCTTCATCAAGAAGTTCATGAAGCCGCTGCCGAACAGTCAGCTTTCCTTTGTTTCGGTGAGCCGCTGCTCGTTTTTCACCGCCGCCCCATAAAGCTTTCTTGCGCCATTCAGTCAAGTCATTGAACGATTCATGCATCTTTCTGTTTCTCTCCTTTCAAAGGCTCACACAATTCAATTAGCACACCTGACGTTTCTTTTGGTGAAATAAACGCAATGCGCTTTCCGTTCGCACCATTTTGTGCGCCCTTTTGAATGAGCTGTACACCGAGCTCGTCAAGTTGACTGAGATCAGCCTGAATGTCACCTGACTTTAATGCAATATGATGAAGCCCCTCTCCTCTTTTTATTAAAAAGGTATGTAATGTGCTGTGATCCGACATCGGTTCAATCAACTCAATGTGCAGATCACCTAGGGAAGCAAAAGATACTTTGACCCCTTGATTCGGAAGTACTTCTATGTCTGAAAATTCCCAGTTAAACAGCCTAGAGAACGTACGTGCTGTTTTTTGAATTGAAAAAACGGCAATAGCAATATGATCGATTTGATTCATCCGTTCACTTCCTTTGTACATCACTTGTCGCCTGCGTAAAAACGAGCTAGAATAAAGAAAGGTGCGCTCGTCGCAAAAACATTTGATTATAGGGGTGCGATATGTCTCAGAAATTCATGAAATTTATGGTATTGCTCATGATTAGCTTACTGTTAATTTCTTCACTTTTAGCAGGAGCGGCAGCCTTTTTATAAAGCGTTGATAAAAAAGCAGACAAGCAGGTGATTCGTTTTTTAACGAATGGCCTGTTTGTCTTTGGCCAGTTTCTCAAATGCATCGCTTGATGTCGTGATCCATACCTTTGTACCAACTGGAAGCTGATCAAATAGCCGTTCTACATCTTGATTATGAAGACGTACACAGCCTGCCGTAATAAATTTCCCTATCGATGTCTCATCACTTGTTCCATGAATGCCATAGGTTCTCCCGTCGGTTCCTCGCGCATCAAATCCAATCCACCTTCGGCCGAGTGGGTTATTCTTCGCGCCGCCTTCAATATTTTTTCTTCTGTAATAAGGATCTTTCGCTTTGATCATAATCGTAAATTCACCTTCTGGCGTTAAATCAGCTGTTTTGCCAGTAGAAGCCGGGTAGACTTTTTGAATTTTCCCATGATCAATATACGCAAGCTCATTCGTTTGTTTATTAATAATGACATACGGGTCTCCTGGAAGCGGGTTTTGCCCGAGCGGCCAGATGGGTGAAAGGGACATGGTCAGCACAGTATAAAATAAAAGACGCATAGGCTCCTCCTTTTTCATTAGATTGACCAATGAAGGAGGAACTCATGCGTCTTTATTCTTTCATCCCTTTAAAATAGCTTTTCAGCACCAAATATTGTTCCATTTCTCCGAGAAAATGAAAGAGTGCGGCTCTAGCCTCAAATTCTTCACGTGTTTGCGGAAGCGGCAGTGCATCAAACTCTTCTTTCATATCAATCAGGCGTCTTAAGAACTTATGCGCCGTGTTCCCTGGGTGAATATGTTCTCGTAAATCTCTAATATATTCTGCAATGATTTGCCCATGCTCCGTTGTAACAGATATGGACGTAATTTTCGGAAGCACCCGCTCAATGATTTCAAATTGCTTTTGTCTCATGTTGAAATAATGATAATAGAGATTTTCATGTCTTAAGACATGATTTTCAACATCACGGTATGCAAGAGCTTTCGCTTCTTTAATCAATTGATGCGTCTCTGGTATTTCTTTTCCTGTCCAGTCTTGTTTTCCGGTCATTAAATATTGCTCGATTTCTTCAAAGATTTTCGCAAAATTCGCTTCAATTTGTTCACTGTATTGTTTCAGCTTTTTATCAACGCTAGGCATATACAGATTCATAATGAGTGCGACCCCTACACCAATGGTGATAAGTAAAAGCTCATTCCAGATGAGATGAAGCGTAATGCCTCCAGACATATACAAATGAAGGATGATCACTGAACTTGTGACAATCCCTTCTTTAATCCGAAGCAAGACCGTTGTTGGAATAAAGACGAGCAGCATCAGTCCAATGACGAAAGGATGATACCCAATCAGATCAAAAAACAAATAAGAAAATAAGATGGCAAGACTGCATGCGGCAAAGCGGGCCCCAGATGCGAGGAGTGACCTTTTTTTCGTCACCTGAATACAAAGGATCGTAATAATGCCGGCAGCTGAATAGTTTTGCAGACCGAGCATTTGTGCAATGTAAATGGCTAGAGCTGTTCCTAATGCTGTTTTCAGCGTTCGGTAGCCGATTTTAAACATGATGTGATTCACTCTTTTCTGTCTACTTTTGTGAAATGATGAACTTTTTTTTACTTTCCCCATTATAATCAAAAAAAGAAGGAGATGTTAAGTCTCCCCCTCGTTTTTTTCATTATAATATTTTTTGCAAGAAATCTTGAGCACGCTGTGAAGACGGAGATTCAAAGAATTCTACAGGATTTGCATCCTCTACAATTTTCCCATCATCCATAAAGATCACACGGTCTGCCACTTCTTTTGCAAAGCCCATTTCATGTGTGACGATCATCAGCGTCATCCCAGATTGAGCGAGCTCTTTCATGACCTCTAATACTTCCTTTACCATTTCTGGATCAAGAGCAGACGTCGGCTCGTCAAAAAGCATGATGTCTGGTGTCATCGCAAGGGCACGTGCAATGGCGACACGTTGCTTTTGACCACCTGACAACCGATTCGGATAATCATCTTTTTTCTCTAAAAGTCCGACCTTTTTTAAAAGATCCTCTGCCTGCTTGATGCTGTCTTCCTTCGATTGGTTCTTTACATTCATTGGCGCATACGTAATATTTTCTAGCACTGTTTTGTGCGGGAATAAATGAAAATGTTGAAACACCATACCAATATTCTCGCGCACTTTTAGTGCATTTGTTTTTGGATTGGTAATTTCCGTCCCCTGAATCGTAATCACTCCAGAAGTCGGTTTTTCAAGTAAGTTAATACAGCGAAGAAATGTTGATTTTCCTGAACCAGACGGCCCGATGACAGCTACCACTTCGCCTTCTTTAATCGTGGTATCAATCCCTTTCAACACTTCATTTTTACCGAAAGATTTTGTGAGTTTCTCTATTTTAATCATTTGATTTTAACTTCCTTTCCACCGATTTGCCGACGAAGGTAAGAATAAGCACGATGACATAATAGATGAGACCCGCAAAAATAAGCGGTTCAAGATAGTTATAGGTGACGGCACCTGCTTGATAGGCTCGTCTCATGACATCGCCCAGTCCAATGACTGTGACAATCGCTGATTCTTTTGTCAGTGTAATCGTTTCGTTCACGAGTGCTGGGGAAATATTTTTGAATGCTTGCGGAAGCAATAAGTCCTTCATCATTTTAGCATACGGGATACCTAAAGCAACGGCTGCTTCTTTTTGCCCTTTATCAATGGCATTGATTCCCGCACGAATGATCTCAGAAACGTACGCCGCCGAGTTTAGTGAAAAGGCGGCTACAGCAGCCCAGTATTGATCAATTTGAAAGCCGAGCAGCTGGGGAAGACCAAAATAAATAATCAAAAGCTGAAGCACAAGCGGTGTGCCTCGGAAGATTGACGTATAAAAATCGGCAAGCCAGATAAGCGGCTTAAATACACTAATTTTACAGAGCGTTAATAAGATTCCTAAAATAAAACCAAGGAACAGTGATACCACAACAATAGAAAGCGTTACTTTAAGACCTTCTAAAATAAAGGGCATCTGAGGTATTACATCTTTAAAATCCATCATGATATTCTCCTTTTTTCCTTCAGATAAAATTAAAGAATAAACAGGAAAAAAGTTCAACACATGTTGAACTTTTCAGCGCTTTCTACTTGATTTTCATGAATGACGCTGATCCTTTTCCTGACTTACTTTTCATCAGCAAACCATTTTTTAATGAGTTTATCAAGTTCGCCATTATCCTTCATTTCTTTTAATGATTTATTGAATTTCGCTGTTAAGTCGCTATTTTTTTTGAATGCAATGGCTGATCCTTCGTTTGAGCTATTCAATCCAAATGCTTGGAAATCTTTTTCCTTTTTCAAGTAGCCAGCCGCTACTTTATCTTCAATAATGGCTGCATCAAAACGGCCTGCTTTAATTTCTTGAATGATATCAGAGATTTTATTACGATCTTCAACCGTTAAGTTATATTTCTTTTGCAATCCGTTTGCTTCATCTTGCTGGATAGAACCTAATTGAACGCCAACCGTTTTGTCTTTTAAATCTTTCTCTGTTTTTATACCGCTAGATTTTTTTGATACAACCAAGTTTTCAGCATTGTAGTAAACATCTGAGAAATCAACTTGTTTTTTACGCTTTTCAGTAGGTGTCATGCCTGCAAGCACAATATCAGCTTTATTTGTTTTAAGAGCTGACACGAGGCTTGCAAAGTCCATATCTTGAATTTCTAGCTTATAGCCGTTCTTTTTCGCTAGAGCTGTAGCAAGGTCGACATCAAAACCGATAATTTTATCACCGTCTTTTGATTCAAATGGCGGATAATCTGCTGAAGTCGCCATAATGAGTGTTTTGTCGTCTCCTGATGCGTTTGAATTATTAGAAGAAGTTCCGCATGCTGCTAATGCAGCTGCAAGACCAGCTGTCATAAGTAATAATAACCACTTTTTCATATGATAATGCCTCCTAGTATTTAAAATCTTGAGTAGATTTGAATATTTATTCACTATAATGTATTTTAAACACTTTCTTTTTGATATGCAATAGTATTTTGCTAAAATTATTTTGATTCATATGTCATATAAAACAAAAAAACAGACCGATCAAAAGACCGGACTGCCTCTAAATGATTCATTCAAAAGTAACATGTTACACTTCTTCGCAATACTCATCGAAAGCGGCTTGAAGTTTTGACACCACTTCCATCGGTTCATGTCCTTCGATTTCGTGACGTTCGACCATTTTAATGATTTTCCCGTCTTTTAATAGAGCAAATGATGGTGAAGATGGCGGGAAGCCTTCAAAGTATTCACGTGCTCTTGCGGTTGCTTCTTTGTCCTGTCCAGCAAACACTGTGAGCAATTGATCTGGACGCTTATCGTAATGAACAGAATAACCAGCCGCTGGTCTAGCAATACCGCCTGCACAGCCGCACACTGAATTCACCATGACAAGTGTCGTTCCTTTTTTCGTCAGCGCTTCATCGACTTCTTCAGCTGTTGTCAGTTCCGTATAACCTGCCTGTTTAATCTCTTCTCGTGCTTGTTTCACAATATCATTCATAAATAAATTAAAATCAATATTCATAACCGTCCACTCCTTCTACGACCAAACCATTTTAACTACATCATATCAAGGAAAACGCCGGCGGGCAAATGTCTTGTTTCGCCCCCTTCACTTTTTTCAAACGTCGTTTATGACCTGTGGAATTGGGGAAAAGTGATAGTAAAGTGATGAAAGGGAGAACTGCGTGATGGCACAATTCAAAAAAGCGATACTCATTTATAACGGAAATGCTGGACAAAAAAACATGGAAAAAACACTAGGTCAAACAGTGCCTCTTCTTTCTTTACATATTGATGAACTCATCCTTAAGCCTACAAAACAGCCGAATGATGCCTATCATTTCTGCCGTGAAATGGATGAGTCGGTTGAATTGCTGATTATACTAGGCGGAGACGGAACCGTCCATGAATGTATGAATGGAATTGGCGGTTTAGAAAAAAGGCCGACTGTAGCGATCTTACCTGGCGGGACGTGCAATGACTTTTCTAGAACGCTGGGCATCCCTCAGCAGATGCCAAAGGCCGCTCAAATGGTGATAGATGGCACTGAAAAAAAGGTCGATTTAATCAAAGCAGAGGATCGATACCTTTTAAATTTTTGGGGGATTGGTCTCATCGCAGATACCTCAAACAATATTAATGATAAAGAAAAAGCTGTCCTCGGAAAAATCAGCTACTTCACGAGCGCTCTTCGAACCCTTCAGCAGACAGAACCTTTCTACGTACGCATTGAAACCGAAGAGGAAAACTGGGAAGAAGAAGCTGTGATTGTCCTTGTCATGAATGGGCACTTTATCGGTACAAATAAAATAGATCTGCCAAATGCTTCAATTGATGATGGAAAAGCCGAAATTTTAATTTGCAGAAATACGAGTTTCTCTGCTTTAAAAGAGATTTTTTCAATGAACCGCGAAGAGCTAGAAGATTTTAAAGGTGACCTGTCTCTTATACAAGCATCCCGCATTCATATTCATACTAAAGAGGAAATGGATGCAGATACAGATGGTGAAGTATACATGACCGCTCCTTCTTCCCTTGAAGTATTAAAACAGCATTTGACCTTTATCGTTCCGGCAGAATAAAGAAAACGCCTGCATCATTTCGATGCGGGCGTTTTTTTGATATAGCGTCTGTATAAATATTCAAGTGCATACCCTAGCAGTGTGCCTATCAGAAGGGAAATGCCTAATAAACTATTGGCGACTCCTTTAAATCCTCCTATCATCAACAAGCAATAGGCGATTTGAATGATTGAAACGATCGATATGATGAGCAGTAAGCGTTCAGGATGATTGCGTGATTTGGAAATATACCGAAGAAAAGCGAACGCAATGGCTGTGATAAACATCAGACCGATCGTAAGAAAAGCAAAAAAATCTAGTCCAGACATCTCATCGCTCCTTTCTGATTGATATGGAAATCCCCCTCTCATTGTGAGAAGGGGACATATAAATGAGCTTAATAGACGGACGTCTCTTCGTCAATGCCTTCAAGAATTTGTTTGATTCTTTGCAGGAATCTACCGCATACAAGACCATCGAGTACTCTATGATCTAATGAAAGACAAAGATTCACCATATCTCTTGCGGCAATCATTCCATTTACAATCATCGGGCGCTTTACAATAGATTCTACTTGTAAAATGGCTGCTTGCGGATAGTTAATAATCCCCATTGATTGAACCGAACCAAATGATCCTGTGTTGTTCACAGTGAAAGTGCCACCTTCCATGTCACTTTGCTTCAGTTTGCCTTGTCTGACCTTGAAAGCAAGTTCATGAATTTCTTTGGCGATTCCCTTAATCGTTTTCTCATCCGCATCTTTAATCACTGGGACAAAAAGAGCGTCATCTGTCGCAACAGCAATGGAGACATTGATCGCTTTCTTTTGAACAATTTTATCACCAGCCCACATGCTGTTCATTTCAGGGAATTCCTTTAAGGCCTGAGCCACTGCTTTGACAAAGAACGCAAAGAACGTCAAATTAAAGCCTTCTTTTGCTTTGAATTGATCTTTTAGCTGATTTCTTCTTGTCACAAGGTTTGTCACATCCACTTCCATCATCGTCCAGGCATGTGGAATTTCATGCTTGCTTCTTAGCATGTTTGCGGCAATCGCCTGTCTAATCGGAGTGACCGGCAGTTCAACATCTCCAGGCATTGAAGAGATGGAAGGAGCCGCTTTTGCTTGTGACGGTTGCGAAGGTTCTGTTTGACCCGCACCTTCACTCACAGGTGCTGCTGTTTCTTTTGCGCCTCCACTTTCGATAAGCTTCAGCAAATCTTTTCTTGTGATTCTGCCGCCAGCTCCCGTTCCTTGAACAGCCATTAAATCAATTCCGTGCTCATCTGCTAAACGCAGGACTGCCGGAGAGTATCGTTTCTTTTGACTCTGATCCACATTTGTTTGGTCAGGTGCTGGTGCTTCATCTTGCGCAGGTGCCTCTTCTATTTTCGCACTCTGCTGAGCACTGCCTTCTACTTCAATTTCACAAAACACTTCTCCTACTTGAAGTGTATCACCCTCTGCAGCCGCTAGTTTAGTGATTGTTCCTGTAAAGGATGATGGAACCTCTGCATTTACTTTATCTGTCATGACTTCCGCAATCGGATCGTATTTATTCACATGATCGCCAGGTGAAACGAGCCATTTGCTAATGGTTCCTTCTGTTACACTTTCACCAAGCTGAGGCATTTTCATTTGTTCAGTTGCCACTTTGAAACCCTCCTCTTTCTTAAAACGCCGCTAGTTCTCTCATTTCAGCTTCTACCTTATCCGGATTAACCATGAAGA
Source organism: Bacillus sp. iso_77 (assembly GCF_056173625.1). Taxonomy (NCBI): domain Bacteria; kingdom Bacillati; phylum Bacillota; class Bacilli; order Caryophanales; family Bacillaceae; genus Bacillus; species Bacillus sp. iso_77. The sequence goes on from NZ_CM149683.1 coordinate 2,172,073, forward strand.
ATTTCTCCATTGTCGGTGCATATGGCATTGCAGGGATATCAGGTCCTGCTAGACGTTTAATTGGCGCATCTAAATCAAACAAGCAATGCTCTGAAATGATGGCCGCCACTTCACTCATGATGCTTCCTTCTTTTGTATCTTCTGTTAACAAGAGTACTTTCCCTGTTTTTGATGCCGCTTCAATAATCGCTTCTTGATCAAGCGGGTACACTGTACGTAAATCGAGAATATGAGCAGAAATTCCGTCCTTCGCAAGGCGCTCTGCTGCTTGGAGGGCAAAATGAACACAAAGGCCATATGTAATGACCGTAATGTCATCGCCTTCTCGTTTCACATCCGCTTTTCCAATAGGGAGCGTATAATCCTCTTCAGGCACTTCTCCTTTAATGAGACGGTATGCACGTTTGTGTTCAAAGAACAATACAGGATCTGGATCACGCACTGCGGCTTTTAACAACCCTTTGACATCATAAGGTGTAGAAGGCATCACAATCTTTAAGCCTGGCTGATTGGCAAAAATAGCTTCGACCGATTGTGAATGATAAAGCGCCCCGTGTACGCCGCCCCCGTAAGGAGCACGAATGACCATTGGGCAGCTCCAATCATTATTGGAACGATATCTAATTTTTGCAGCCTCTGAAATGATTTGGTTGATGGCTGGCATTATAAAATCCGCAAATTGCATCTCCGCGATCGGACGCATTCCATACATAGCAGCCCCAATACCTACACCTGCAATCGCTGATTCGGCAAGAGGTGTATCCATGACGCGCGCTTCTCCAAATTGCTCGTAAAGACCCGCTGTTGCTTTAAATACGCCGCCTTTTTTCCCGACATCCTCTCCGAGCACAAACACTTTCGGATCTCGCTCCATTTCTTCTTTCATCGCTAATGTGATAGCGTCTATATATGACATAACAGGCATTTTTCTTCCCCCTTACTCCGCATACACGTAACGAAGTGCGCTTTCTGCATCGGCATAAGCTGCGTTTTCCGCTTCATCAGTGGCTTCGTTTACGATTTGCATGATTTCTTTTGTCATCTCTTCTTTCATTTCAGAAGTCATGACATTTCCTTCGATTAAGTACGTTTCATATTGAATGAGCGGATCTTTCTTTCTTGCTTCGAGCACTTCTTCTTTTTCTCGATAGCTAGAATCATCGTCATCACTTGAATGCGCAGTTAACCGGTAAGAAATGGTTTCGATCAATGTTGGGCCTTCGCCTCTTGCCGCACGGTCTCTCGCTTCTTTGACCGCTGCATACACTTCAAGCGGATCATTTCCATCCACCGTCACACCAGGCATTCCGTACCCTATTGCACGATCTGAAATACGTTCACATGCCACTTGTTTGTCATACGGGACAGAAATCGCATACTTATTGTTTTCACACATGAAAATAACAGGCAGCTTATGCACCGCAGCAAAGTTGGCGCCTTCGTGGAAGTCTCCTTGGTTTGAAGAACCTTCACCGAACGTGACAAAGCTAACAAAATTCTTTTGCTCTAGACGCCCGGCAAGTGCGATGCCAACCGCATGAGGAACCTGTGTTGTCACAGGTGATGATCCAGTCACAATTCGGTTTGATCTTTGCCCAAAATGACCTGGCATCTGTCTCCCGCCTGAGTTTGGATCGTCTTTTTTCGCAAAACCAGACATCATTAAATCTTTCGCCGTCATCCCGAATGCAAGGACAACCCCCATATCACGGTAATAAGGTAAAACGTAATCCTCTTCCCTATTGAGGGCAAAAGCGGCACCGACTTGCTGCGCTTCCTGTCCTTGACAAGAGATGACGAATGGAATTTTTCCAGAACGGTTTAAAAGCCACATCCGTTCATCAATTTTTCTTGCTAAAAGCATGGTTCTATATATGTCAATCGCTTGTTCATCTGATAATCCTAATTCCTGATGACGCATGTTACTCATCATGTTTCCCTCCTTGATTAAAAATGGATCGCCTTTCCGTCAACAGCCAGTGCTGCCTCGCCAATTGCTTCTGACAAGGTTGGGTGCGGGTGGATCGTCTGCCCCACTTCCCACGGAGTTGCATCTAGTACTTTGGCTAATCCAGCTTCAGATATCATATCTGTTACATGAGGACCAATCATATGAATCCCTAAGATATCATCTGTCTTTTGGTCAGCAATGATTTTGACAAATCCATCAGACTCTCCAAATACAAGCGCTTTTCCGATGGCCATGAAGGGAAACTTCCCAATCTTGACTTCGTAGCCTTGCTCTTTTGCCGCCTGTTCAGTCAGTCCAACACTAGCGGTTTCTGGGTGAGAGTAAACACATTTAGACACGAGCGTTTCATCAAGCGGCTTTGGATCTTGACCAGCCATATGTTCCACTGCAATCATGCCTTCATGTGATGCGACATGTGCCAGCTGAAGACCGCCAATGACATCACCTATTGCGTAAATATGCGACTCTTTCGTTTGATAATGCTCATTCACGACAATGCCTTGCTTTTCTGTCTGGATGTCTGTGTTTTCAAGTCCTATGCCTTCCACGTTTGGCACTCGGCCAACTGAGAGAAGCAGTTTCTCTGCTTCAAACGACTGAGTGTCTCCACCTTGTTCCACTTGGATCTTGACGAGATTCTCGTGCTTTTCGGCAGTATCTGGCATCACCTTCGCATTTGTCACTAAGGTGATGCCCTTTTTCGTTAAAAGCTTTTCCATTTCTTTAGAAATATCTTGATCCTCTGTTGGTAAAATGCGATCTGCAAATTCGATCACTGTGACTTTCACGCCAAAATCGTTAAGCATGGAAGCCCATTCGATCCCAATCACGCCTCCGCCGACAATTAGCATGGACTGAGGGAGTTCTTGCAGTTCAAGTGCTTCGTCTGATGTAAGGATGTGTGTTCCATCCGCTTCAAGCCCAGGCAGGACGCGCGGTCTTGACCCAGTCGCAATGATAACCTGCTTTGGAATCAGCATTTCATTTTCATCGCCATTCGCCATTTCTACCGAGATGGTTCCTGGCATTGGCGAAAAGATCGAAGGGCCTAGGATACGGCCTATTCCTTCGTATACATCAATTTTCCCTTGTTTCATTAAGTGTTTGACGCCGCCTGCTAATTTGTCGACAATCTCTGTTTTTCTTTTTTGTACGTTGGCAAATTGTAAGGCAATTCCGCTTGCTTCAACGCCAAAATCAGCGGCACGTTTGACCGTTTGATAGACTTCTGCACTTCTAAGAAGCGCTTTAGATGGGATACAGCCTTTATGAAGACATGTTCCACCGAGTTTTGATTTTTCTACGACTGCTGTTTTCAATCCAAGTTGAGAGGCACGAATGGCCGCTACATAGCCGCCTGTGCCTCCACCAAGAATGACGAGGTCATATTCAGTTGCCATGACTTGTCACTCCTTTCTCCGCCTTTTGATCATTTGGGTATTCTTTTGGTGATTCTTCTTCTTTTAAAATGCGAAGCGCCCCTTCTGCTAAGGATTGCAATTCATTTTCACCTGGGTACACAACAACATCTGAAATCCAGTCAATGTATCCTCTAATGCTTGACGTAATTTGTTTGCTGTACGCAAGGCCTCCTGTTAACACAATGACGTCAACAGCTCCTTTTAAAACCGCACTAGCCGCACCAATTTCTTTGGCAATTTGATAGCACATCGCTTCATAAATAAGCGCCGCACGCTCATCGCCTGCTTCAATCATGCGCTCTACTTTTACTGCATCTGTCGTACCAAGATAGCCCGCAAGTCCGCCTTCGCCAATAATACGTTTGAGCATTTCCTCTTGCGAATATTCACCAGAAAAGCATAAATTAACAAGGTCACCTGTTGGAAGAGTACCTGCCCGCTCTGGGCTGAAAGGACCCTCGCCATGAAGACCGTTATTCACATCAATGACTTTTCCTTTTTGATGTACACCAATCGTAATTCCGCCGCCCATATGGGTAATGATCATGTTCAAATCTTCGTAACGCTTTCCAAACGAAGCAGCCGTTTTTCTTGCGACTGCTTTTTGATTTAACGCATGAAAAATGCTTTTCCGCTCAATTGTTGGCAGTCCTGAAATACGAGCAATCGGCTGCAGTTCATCTACGACTACGGGATCAACAATAAAAGCTGGGATGTTAAGGCCAAGTGCAATTTCTCGGGCAATAATTCCGCCTAGATTAGAGGCGTGCTGGCCAGCATACCCTTCTTTTAGATCTTCAACCATTTGCTCATTTACTTCATATGTGCCACCTTCAATCGGACGCAGAAGACCACCGCGTGCGCAAACTGCATCAAACTTTGAGATGTTCATCCCCTGTTCATGCAGTGTTTTCAAAATGGTTTCTTTACGGAATGAAAATTGATCAATGATATGAGGAAACTGCTTGATTTCCTCATCTGTATGTCTTAATGTCGTTTCAAAAATAGATCGTTCATTATGAAACACACCGATTTTTGTTGAAGTAGAGCCAGGATTAATAGTGAGAATACGCCATTCTTTTGTCAGCAAAAACAAAACCTCCGTTTCAACTCATTCATCCATTTAGCGACGACTTAAAATATGTTGACCATTTTGCAGGAATTGGCTTCTTGATTTGCGCATTCTTTCAATTCGCTCTTCAGCCAATCGGTCTGCCGCTTTATAAGTTGGAATGGCATCACGGTTAGAGATTTCAATCACTCGCTCAATGTTTTGGTAAATGCCTTCTACTTTTTTCATTGCACGATCTGCATTATAGCCATAAAGCTCATCTGCAACGTTAATCACACCGCCTGCATTGATCACATAATCCGGTGCATACACAATGCCCATTTCATGAATAAGATCTCCATGATGTGTTTCTCTCAGCTGGTTATTCGCTGCACCTGCGATGACTTTTGCCTTTAATTTAGGAATTGTCACATCGTTAATGGTTGCACCGAGTGCACATGGTGCGTAAATATCACATTCTTGATCATAAATATCATCAGGGTCTACCGCTTTTGCACCGAAGTCTTCTACAGCTCGCTGAACTGAGTCTTTGTTGATATCAGTGACGATGAGCTGTGCGCCTTCTTCATGCAGGTGTTTACATAGGTTGTAAGCCACGTTTCCAACACCTTGAACGGCAATTGTTTTTCCTTCTAATGAATCTGTACCGAATGCTGCTTTTGCAGCTGCTTTCATCCCTTTATATACACCGTAAGCAGTCACTGGAGATGGATTTCCTGAAGAACCAAATGCAGGAGAGATGCCTGTGACAAAGTCTGTTTCTTCATGGATAAGATCCATATCTTCTACCGTTGTACCGACATCTTCAGCGGTGATATAACGGCCATTTAATCCTTGAATGTAACGGCCAAAAGCACGGAACATTTCTTCATTTTTTTCTTTTCTCGGATCACCAATGATGACCGTTTTACCGCCGCCAAGGTTAAGCCCTGCCGCCGCATTTTTATAAGTCATACCTCTTGCAAGACGCAAGGCATCTTCGATAGCTGCTTCTTCATTTTCATATGTCCACATTCTTGTTCCGCCGAGTGCCGGCCCAAGTGTTGTATCATGAATGGCAATGATGGCTTTTAAACCAGACTGTTCATCCTGACAAAATACAAGCTGTTCATAATCGTATCGTTCCATATATTTAAAAAGTTCCATTTTCTATTCCTCCTAATACTTTCACTTAATTTGATGTACAGATGGCAAGTGCAATTGAATAGAGCTTGCTTTCAGCTGAATCAGACCGACTTGTTAAAGCAATCGGTGCTTTCGCTCCTGCCACCACAGCTCCCACTTTTGCATGAGCAAAATAGATGAGAGATTTATAAAGAATGTTGCCTGCTTCAATGGTTGGCACAAGCAAAATATCTGCATGACCAGCCACATCACTCGTAATATTTTTATGAGAAGCTGCCGTTTGAGAAATGGCATTATCTAAAGCAAGCGGCCCATCAATCAGACAGCCAGAAATTTGACCTCTTCGATTCATTTGCGCAAGGCTTGCAGCTGTGAGCGTCGAATCCATCGCTGGGTTTACGACTTCTACCGCTGATAATACCGCCACTTTGGGCATATCATTTCCGACAGCTTGTGCGACTTGAACGGAATTCACCGTAATTTCTTTCAGCATATTTAAATCAGGCGCAATGTTCATCGCAGAGTCCGTCACATAGATAAAACGGTCAAAGCCCGGTACTTCGAAGGCAGCAACATGTGAAAGGACACTCGCTGTCCGAAGTCCATATTCTTTATTTAGGACAGCTTTTAACAGTACGGCTGTCGGGACATGACCCTTCATGAGAATATCTGCATGATTTTCACTTACTGCCTGAACGGCAATTTTGGCAGATTCTTCGGGTGAATCTGAATGAATAATATCTATCCAGTCTTCGTTGATCTCATGCTGTTTGACTAGCTCCTTTAGGTTGCGTTTGTTTCCAACCAGCAGGAAGCGAGCGACTTTTCGTTCGATTGCCATTTTGATGGCATGAAGCACTTCTTCGTCTTCTGCATGAGCCACAGCCGCTGTTTTATTCTGCAGCTGCGAGGCTTTGATAATCAGATCGTCAAGCTTCATACTTGCCCACCTTTCCTTGTGCTCGGTTCCTCTTTTTATATGCAAGTTCCGTGCCAGCTTGAAATGTGTGAAAAATTAGCCTTTTCGCAAAGAAATCATGCAATTCTTTGCAGTTTACGTGCATGTTACTGCATGCTATCTTTTGCAAGCTGATACTTATCCATTTTATAGTAAAGATTTCGAATGCTGATCCCTAACGTTTTCGCTGTTTTTGTGCGATTGAATTGATGTTTTTCAAGGGTTTGTTTGATCAGCTGCGCTTCAAATGCTTCTACAGCATCTGAGAGCGTCTCCCCCTCAAATTGACTAACAGCCAGTTCCTGCTGCTCTTTTTCCTCATGCTCGTCTGACTCCATGAAGGCGATATGCGCTTCATCGATCCATTCTTCTTGCGGATTCAAAAAGATCATCGCTCGTCCAAGCACATTTTCAAGCTCTCTCACATTGCCTGGCCAGCTATATGATCGAAGTCTTTTAAGCGCACGATCTGTTAAGCCGCTGACGTTTCGCCCATAGTCTAAATTGATCTTTTGGATGAGGCGTTTACTTAATGATTCAATATCTTCGAGACGCTGTCTGAGCGGTGGGATCGATATCGGGTATCTGTTCATTCGATAATATAAATCCTCTCTGAACTTCCCTTCTGCCATCGCCTTTTCAATATTGACATTTGTCGCTGTGATCACACGCACATCGACCGGTATCGCTTTCGTTCCGCCTACCCGAACAATTTCTTTTTCCTGCATGACACGCAGCAATTTCGCTTGTGTACTTGGCGTCATTTCACCGATTTCATCTAAAAAGATACTGCCGTGATTGGCTTCTTCAAACAGCCCTTTTTTCCCGCCACGCCTTGCACCAGAAAACGCTCCTTCCTCGTAGCCAAACAGTTCTGACTCTAAAAGAGTTTCTGATAAGGCAGCACAGTTGACACGGACAAAGCGGTTGTACTTGCGATCACTTTCATTGTGAATGGCATGCGCAAACAGCTCTTTCCCAGTACCTGATTCTCCACGGAGTAAAATGGTTGCCGGCGTTTTTGCACCCAGCTTTGCCTGCTCAAGTGCGACAAGCATTTGTTCACTTTCTCCAATAATGTCTTCAAATGTGTACTTTGCTTCAAGTGTTCGGATGAGCTGTCTTGCTTTATTTAATTCATTCGTCAATGATTGAATTTCGGATACATCGTGAATGACCCCGACACTGCCTTTTAGAATGCCGTCAACAATAACAGGTGCTACATTGACGATGACATCTTTTTTATTTGGACCAACCTTCATTCTGACGCCTCGAACTGGTCTTCTTGTTTCAAGCACCTTTAAGTGCATGCTTTCCCCTTCGGAAATATCAGCGCCTGCCGGTTTCCCCACGACCTCTTTATCCGTTAAACCGGTCATTTTCGTATAAGCACGGTTGATCAAAATACCTTTTCCCTGCTCATCGACAACCGATATGGCTTCATCTGATGATTGAATAATGGCCTCAAGCATCGTTCTTACTTCTTTGAGGTTCGTTACTTCCTCCGCAAGCTCCACCGCATCTGTAATGTCTTTAAAGATGGATAAAGCACCTAACATTCTCCCCGCGTCATCAATAATCGGCAGACGGGTGGTCACAATTTGAATTTGCTGATTCAAAAATTGCTTTTGGTTAAATTCTGGCTCCCTTGACCTTAATATATCGGGAAGTTTCGTGTTCGGAATCACTTCTCGAATGTGACGGCCAATCGCATCCTTTTGCGAACACCCCACCATTTTGGCAGCCGATCGATTAAACAGGACCACTTCTTCATCCATATTAATAAAAATCATGCCATCATTCGTTGCATTAAAAATGCGGTCATGTTTATAGGTTTGTTCCTTCAATATTTGAATAAGCTGTTGTTTCTCTGCCATTAATTCTGAAATGACGTATGCCATCGAGCTAGGCACAATCACAGCATGCTCTGGTTTTTGTTCAATTAGTTCCTTCAGTACAGCAGAACTGCCTGTGGTTTCAATGATGATATCAATGTCATCTTTTATGTATTCTTTCCAATCCGTCGTCGTCTCAATTCCATTCTTTTTCGCTTCATCCATCCCCGGTGCCTCGAGATCAAGGTCGGCGATCGCAATGATTTGAACCGTATTTGTTTTCAGCAATGTTTCAAGCAGTGCTGATCCACCTTGTCCTGCACCGACAATCAAGACTCTCTGCATCCCGTTACCCCTTTATATGAAAAATTTTGCACACCATATTTTTCCGTTGCAAAAAATTGCACAACACCTATATTACCACGTTTTCCTTTCTTGACAAAATATTTTTTGAATTAGACAATGGAAGTAAATGACGTTTAAGGGGACATTTGATGGGGAGAATACTGGCATTAGTGATTATTTTAATACCTGGATCCTTTGCAGCACTTGGCATTAAGCTGCTGCGTGACACTGTTTTCGGCATCATCATTGCACCATTTCCATATTTATGGCTGCAAGGAATTGCAGGGTTGTTATTTTTAGGGGGAGGTCTTTATGTTGTTGCAGGATTTATTTTATATAGGGACCGTAAACGAAATAAAGTAACAACTCGTTTTAAGCAAAGGTAATCATGAAAAAGACCCGCTGTTGATAGCGGGTCTTTATTTCATTTCTTCTCTTATTTTGACGGCTCGATCAGGAAAATCAGTAAAGATTCCATCAACACCCAATCTCAACATATTTTTTATTTGCTTCTCACTGTTTACAGTAAACGGTCTAATCACTTGTTGGTCCGCATGGAGAGCGGCTACTACTTCTTTTGTCACCCCAGCGCCCTTTATATTCGGATGGTAGCCCTTTGCCGGGATTGTTTTTAAATACATGTCCGGCTGATGAATCACATCCATCGTGAGGACCGCCAGTTCAATGTGCGGCATCAGCTTGTGAAAAAGAGCTAAACTGCCGTGATGAAATGATGAGACAAGTACTCGATCCTCTATTTGAAAGTGCTCAATTTGCTCTTTTACTTTTTCTTCAATCCCTGGATATCGATAAATAGAGTTTTTTAATTCGATGTTGATCATAAAGGATGGTCTCTGCGTCACTAGCTCTAATACTTCTTCTAAAAGAGGAATGGAGACCGCACCCGTTTCTTCATAGAAAGAATGACTGGCATCTCCTCTTTTTAACTCTTCATATGTATAGTCTTTCACTAACCCTTTCATATTGGTCGTTCGGTTCAGCTTTTCATCGTGAATGACAGCCAGCCTGCCGTCTTTGGTGAGCTGAACATCAAGCTCAATCCCATCCGCTCCAGAATGGATTGCGTGCTCAAAGGCAATCATGGTGTTCTCTGGATAGTTTCCTTTAAAGCCTCTATGTGCAAAAATTTTCGTCATATGCCACCTCTAAATATGATGATTACCTATATTATGACGTGTCTTTTTTCGTTTTGCCAGTTTGAGCACATAAAAAAACCTCTTCTAATAAGAGAGAAGAGGTTGACAGGTAAATTCGATCACGTAATCGCTCTGATGGCTTGCTCTGTCGTCTCTGCGTCAAGAGCAAAAAGGGAAGAAACAACTGCGACTGCTGTAACGATTGTTACACCTAACAACAACTTTTTCATAAGATAACCTCCACTTTCTTTTGAAGTATTTGTGCATCGAATTTCTTTTCAAGAAAACGAATGGCATTTTGATAATCATTTCGTTCCTTGAAGTATTTCGATATTTGTTCAGACAAATCCTCAAGCTCCACATATAATCTATTTTTTTCTATGTAGTCTAATTTTTCAGAGAATACGTCTGCTGCTCCACTATTTTCGCACATTAAATCTAAAATTTCAAATTTTACTATATATTCATTATTTTGGATATCACAGCTATATTGAATCCCCTCTTTAATATATTCTTTCGCCTCATGATCTCCTAAATGAACTAAGGCATTTGCGAGAACATATAAAGATTGGATGAAATAATGGCTATTGTCGCGATGAATTTGAATGCTCATCCCTTTTTTGGCGTATTGCGCACTTTTTTCATAATCAGGTTTTGCGTAATAAAGAACCGCTAAATTGTGATAGCACTTCCCAATCAGCACTTCATTGTTAATGCGCTTACTTTTCTCAAGTGCCTCTTGGTACTTTTCCTCAGCTTCATCAAATTGTAGTAAATCAATACAGTTGCTCGCATGCAAAATCAAGCTGTCAATCGCCTGTGCGGTATATTCTTCATGCGCTTTAAACGTATCAATGGCTTTTTTAATATGATTAATGGAAATGAAATTTTGCTTCAGTTCGTAATAAATGGAAGCGACTTTATGATGAAAAGTTCCGACTTCAAGATCTTCATTCACACGTTTTAGCCGCTGCTCAGCAATCTTATAAAAACTAATCGCCTCATCATATTTTTTGACATAGGCAGCATATTGGCCTTTATAAAAGTAAAAATAAAAATTAATAATGTCATCTGCTTTTTCATCCAGCGTTCCGACACTTTTCATAATCTGATTGGCTTTTTCAATATTTCCAAGTAACATTTCATGTCTGCCGTCGACTAGCTGATAATAAAGAAGAACTTCTCGATCCTCATCTGTATTTTTTAGCAAATTCTGAATTTTCTCTTTATAGACAGCAGATTTTTCTAGGTCATTCTGAGAAATGACCCTAGTCCACTTGCTAATTTCGTTCGCAACCTCAGCAGAGTGGATTTTCAGCTTTCCCATAACCTCACCCTCTTCTTTTCATTATTATAGCATAGTAAAAGAATGTGAAAATTATTAAATTCGACAATGGGAATATTCAGTTCAAATGGCACAATCTCTAAGAAGCCAGTGACTTTAAAACGCCAACCAATCAGGTCAATAGAAATAGAACTTTCGATCTCATTTACTTTATTTACTAATTTCATAAGACCTTTTCCTCTCATCCTTTTTCTTACGAATGAGCGTTTTCTTCTTCTATAAGCCAATTGATTAGCGTAGCTGATTACCACTATTTTATGTCCTATTCATTTCTTTCATGCTTTATTTTCATTTTATTCTGAAAATAAAGTGACCCGTTTGTCCAATTTAAACATTAAAGATGATTTTATCAACATAACCATTTTTTAGCAATATTTTACGAAAATAAAAAAACGCCTCATTGAAGAAACGTTTTTTTATGGAAGGTGACTTAGCTTGCTCTATGCTCTAAACGCAGACGATCAGCCACCATGGCAATAAATTCGGAATTGGTCGGTTTGGCTTTTGACATGCTGACTGTGTAGCCAAAGAGTGACGAAATGGAGTCAATATTCCCTCTGCTCCAAGCCACTTCAATGGCATGACGAATCGCTCGTTCTACCCTGCTGGCTGTCGTGTTAAATTTCTTTGCAATGTCTGGGTACAATACTTTTGTAATACTGCCAAGTAGTTCAATATCATTGTACACCATCGAAATGGCTTCTCTTAAGTATAAATAGCCTTTAATATGAGCTGGCACGCCAATCTCATGAATAATCGTCGTAATGCTCGCATCTAAGTTCTTACGTTTCGGTTCAGGTTTGCTGCGAAGGACACTGTTTTGGATAGATGAAGATCGATGGCTGACTTGTGTGCCGTTTCCACTGACTTGACGAATATGACCTACGAGGTTTTCCATATCGAATGGTTTCAAAATGAAATAGGATGCGCCCAAATCGACTGCTTTTTTCGTTACGTCTTCTTGTCCGAAAGCCGTCAGCATAATGACACTTGGCTGTTTGGTCATTTCATTGTTTTCACGGAGGCGTTCCAGTACAGCAAGACCGTCTAAATGAGGCATGATAATATCTAAGAGGAGAACGTCGGGCTCTTTATCTTTAAATAATGTCAGACATTCCTGACCATTATACGCCACGCCAAGTACTTCCATATCTTCCTGTCCCTCAATATACTCTGTCAAAAGGCCAACAAGTTCTCGATTGTCATCAGCTACACACACTTTAATTTTCTCCACGTTCTTTCCTCCCCAATGTCGATTCCTTAGTCTTTTGCATTTCTCTTCTGAGTGTTCAATTCGACAAAACCATGCTATCCCCTTTAAAAAAGTTTAATTTTCCGAATAATAGAGCATTATCTAGCTTTTTCTACGTTTTTCTTAATGAATCGACGATTATTGCAATTTGACAACACACTGTTTTCCATTTTGTCGAAAAATCTCTTTTTCCTTATTTTATAACATGATGGAAGAGAAAGAAAGGGTAGAAAAAAACTGCCGGAAGATTCGCGGCAGTTTTTCATCAGCTTGCTTTTTTGTTTTTTTGATAAAGATCAATTCCTGCTTCTGACAGCATCCATTCAATGTGTACGCCGTATCCGCTTGTCGGGTCATTGACGAACACGTGAGTGACCGCTCCAATGACTTTGCCATTTTGGATGATCGGACTTCCGCTCATTCCTTGAACGATCCCGCCTGTTTTGCTTAATAAGCGTTCATCTGTTACTTTAAGCACCATTCCTTTTGTTGCCGGGAATTTTTGTGGTGTTGTGCTGACGATTTTAATATCAAATTTCTCTACTTTATCATGGTCCACAACCGTTAATATTTCGGCTGGACCTTCTTTTACTTCATTTGATAATGCGACTGGAAGTGGTTTGTCTGCTACATGATTTTCAAGTTTTTCGGTTAACGTACCAAATATACCGAATGGACTGTTACGTGAAATATCACCTATCGTTTTTCTTTCGGAAGAAAACCTGGCCAATTTTTCTCCAGGGTTGCCTCCTGTCCCTTTTTCAATGGATGTGACAGTTGATCTGACAATTTCACCATTGTCGACCACGATTGGTTTTTTTGTATCCATGTCAGAAATCACATGCCCAAGGGCGCCATATTTTTTAGAAGATGGTTCAAAGAAGGTCATCGTCCCGATCCCTGCTGCGGAATCACGAATATAAAGACCGATTCGATAAGTACCTTCACTTGCATCTTTAGCGGGTGTTAATGTCGTTTGAAAGGTTTTATGGTCTCTTTTTATGAGTAAATGAAGGGTTTCCCCCGTTTTTCCTGCTTTCTGAATAAATGGGGTGAGGTCGTTCATCTTCTCCATTTTCTGACCATTGATCTCAATGATCATATCCCCTGATTGAATGCCTGCAGCTTCACCTGGTGATTTTTTGCCGTCTGCTGTTGTGATTTGATGAAAACCGACAACGAGAACTCCGACAGAATGGAGTTTGACGCCAATGGATTGTCCTCCAGGAATGACTTTTAATTCGGGAAGAACATCGACTTTTGTTTTCTTAATAGGAAATCCTTTAAAATCATAAACAATTTCGGCTTTTCCCGCCTTTTGTCCCGTTACTTCAAGTTGATTCTTTTTCTCTGAAAGACTAAAGGCTGGTGAAGAAGCATTGGCTGACGCTTCAATGGATGTATCAATCGAATGCTTCTCGTGTTCAAATACTGCGACAGTTGTTGGAATGCTGATATATTCCTTCACTATGCTCATAAACCCTGTACTTATTAAAGAAACAAGGAGAATCACACCAATGGCTTTTCTCATCTTTTCGGGCATTCATTTTTCACTCTCCTCGCTCCTTACCCACACCAGAACATTAATGTTTTGGCTACATCTTTACTTTTGCCTTCTTAGCGAGGATTTATAACCGACACCTTTAGAAAATGATTGGATAAATTGATAAAAGAAAAAGACGATTTCATGCGTATATACAGTGATTATGAGACAATATAAAAAAGGCAGCTGTTGTTTCAGCTACCCTGTCGTTTTGACATCATTTGCTTGGTGCAGTAATTCTTTTGCATGCTGTTTTGTGAGCTCAGTGACTTCTACACCAGCAATCATTCGGCCAATTTCACTCACTTTTTCATCATCACTGAGTGGTTTGACGTTCGTCATTGTTCTACCAGCTTTAGCGCGTTTAGAAATAAAAAGATGTGTATCAGCCATTGCTGCAACTTGCGGCAGATGGGTAATACAGAGTACTTGTGAGCCTGCTGCTACTTTATAAATTTTTTCAGCAATGGCTTGTGCGACTCTGCCGCTAACACCCGTATCCACTTCATCAAATATAATGGACGTCACTTCTTGTTTCGCTGAGAAAATACTTTTCACTGCCAGCATGACACGTGAAATTTCTCCTCCAGATGCTACTTTTGACAAAGATTTCATCGGTTCACCCGGATTTGTAGAAATGACAAATTGCGCTTGATCTATGCCATTTTTCCCGAGCTGTACGGGTTTTCCATCTAAAAGCGGGCAGTCCGTACTGCCAAAAGGTGCATATCGAATCGTAAAAGCGGTATCAAAAGAAGACTTCTCCATATATAAATCCTTCAATTCAGCTTGAATGTGCTTCGCCAGTTTTTTCGCCCATTTTTTACGGAGCTCTGACACGTTAAGCGCTTCAAGCAATGCATCCCGGCTTATCGCATCAAGTTTGTTTTTAAGTGTCTGCAAATGGCTGTCTCGATTTTGGATTTGGTCTATCTCCTCTTCAATCTTAGCCGCATATTCTAAAATTTCCTCAACGGTTGTGCCGTACTTTCGCTTCAGCTGCTTCATCTCATTTAGCCTAGACTCAATAAAATCAAGACGGGCTGGGTCAAATTCTAATTGATCAAGCATGCTGCGCATTTGAAAAGTAGAATCTTCTAATAAATAATAGGAGTTTGACACTTGCTCAGAGAGCTTTTTCAGATCGTCATTGATCTCAGAAACTTGCTCAAGCTCGCTTGAAGCCATCCCAACCCAATCAAGTCCTCCCTGCTCATTACGCAGAGCATTATACGCGTTTTGAAGCGAGGAAAAGATTTTTTCAAAATTGCTGATTTGATGACGTTCCTCTTGAAGCTTCTCATCTTCCCCAGGCTCTAATTGTGCCGCTTCAATCTCTTCCAGCTGAAATTGCAATAAGTCTAACCGGTGAACCATTTCTTGTTCATTTTCAGACAGCTGTTTGAGTTTTTGCGCCGTCTTCATATATTGATCATACGCTTCTTGATACTGCGAGAGAGCAGGTGCAATTTCTTCTGCTCCAAATTGATCAAGCAAATGCAAATGATTTTCATCCTCCATTAACAGCTGATTATCGTGCTGTCCATGTATATCAAGCAAAAGCCGGCCAACTTCTCTTAAAAGCGAGATGGTGACAAGCTTACCATTAATGCGGCAAATGCTTTTCCCGCTTTGATTGATATCACGGCGAAGAATCATCATTTCATCAGATGCATCAATGCCTTGCTCCTCACAAAGGGCAAATACAGGATGATCTGCTGGTACAAGAAAAAGACCTTCCAGCTCTGCTTTTTTTTCGCCATAACGGACAAATTCGGATGATCCTCTTCCCCCTACGAGAAGTGAGACAGCGTCAATCATGATTGATTTTCCGGCACCTGTTTCCCCTGTTAGAACTGTGAGTCCTTTTTCAAACGAAACCGTTAACTCCTCAATGATTGCAAAGTTTTTAATGGTTAGTTCTGCTAACACTCATTTGACACCTCTTTTTGTAAACCTGATCTCTTTATAGAAGCTCTAAAATTTTGGACGAAACGGTATCCGTATCATCTGGCGTGCGGCAAATGATTAAGATGGTATCATCCCCACAAATGGTTCCCATAATTTCTTCCCAATCTAAATTATCCATTAAAGCACCGATGGCTTGAGCGTTCCCAGGCATTGTTTTTAAAACGATTAAATGACTGGCAGCATCCATTTTAATAAATGCGTCCATTAAGGAACGCTTTAATTTCGATAGCGGGTTAAACCGCTGATTGCAGGAAGGCTGTATTTATATGTTCCGTTATTTGTTGGCACTTTGACTAAATGCAGTTCTTTGATATCTCTTGATACGGTCGCCTGTGTGATGTTATATCCATCCGCTTTCAAAATATCGACTAATTCGTCTTGTGTTTCGATTTCTTGGCTTGCGATAATTTCTCTAATCTTAATATGTCTTTGACCTTTGTTCATTTTGACCCCCCTAGGCGTTAGAATCTCAGTTTGTCTTTACGTTCTATGTTATATGATGCACACTTCAAAAAACAAGCATTACGTGAGAAACGGTCAATTCTGATCTTTTGACCATGTAAAAAGGAATAATAGCGAGCGATTATTCCGTTCAGCATGTAGACAAACCCTCGCATTCTTTGTCAGTCCTGCGCTCTGGTGCTCACGAATCCCAAATTCGCTCCGCGCCAGTACTCGTCCTTCCTAGGGCTGCAAAGGTTTTCTATCACGCTGAAAAGAAGACAAAGGGCTAAAATCAAGTTCATTTTAGCCCTTTGTCAACAATCTAAAAGGAATAATAGCGAGCTATTATTCCTTTTGTTTCAATAATTCATGTGTCAGCCGGCTCAGGACTGTTTTTCTTTTCTTTCAATACGGCATGGGCTTCTTTGACGACTTTTTCAAGTTCAGATACTGGAAGTGCCGTATTCTCTTCTTGATCGGGATGCAGGACCAAGTGGAGGAGAAATTCGATATTTCCATCTCCGCCTGTAATCGGTGAAAACGAAACATCCTTTACATCATAGCCTTCTTTTGCAGCAAATTGATTCATTTCTTCTAGCACACCAAGATGTACAGAAGGTTCTCGCACAATGCCTTTTTTTCCAACAAGCTCTCTGCCCGCTTCAAACTGCGGCTTCACTAGCGCAATACAGTCGCCGCCTGGGATAAGAATATGCTTTAGTGCGGGAAGAATGAGTTTGAGCGAGATAAATGATACATCAATAGATGCAACCTCTGGTAATCCTTCGGTGAAATCTGCCGGAACAGAATGGCGGAAGTTGGTGCGTTCCATGACGATCACCCGATCATCCTGTCGTAATTTCCACGCAAGCTGATTGTAACCAACATCCACAGCATAGGATTTGACTGCTCCATTTTGGAGTGCGCAATCTGTAAATCCCCCTGTTGATGAGCCGATATCAATTAAAAGCTTTCCTTCAACGGTTAAATCAAATTCCTGAAGTGCCTTTTCGAGCTTTAGCCCACCTCGGCTGACATATTTCAGCGGATTCCCCTTCACAGTCAGCGGGGTATCACGAGCGATTTTTTCTCCTGGCTTATCCAAACGGTTTTCATTTGAGTAAACGATCCCTGCCATAATGGCGCGTTTTGCTTTCTCTCTCGTTTCCATTAGTCCTTGTTCGACTAATAAAACGTCAAGTCGTTCTTTCTTTGATGTCATGATCCAATTCCTTTTCTTGGTGCTGCGGGAAGCAGGTCACGCAATGTTTCAGCAACCTGTGTTTTCGTCAGTCCAATTTCCTCAAGTAGCGCATCGACACTTCCATGCTCAATAAATTCATCTGGAATGCCCATACGTTCTACTTTGATATGAGATGCTTTCTTATCGTGTATATATTCTAAAACGCTGCTGCCAAATCCACCCTGAAGCACCGCTTCTTCTATTGTTAAAATTGGCAAACCTTCAGACAGTATCTCATTTAACATGCCTTCATCAAGAGGCTTAATGAAACGTGCATTGACAACACGGATTGATTTACCTTCTTTTTGCAGTTCTTCTGCTGCCTGCAGCGCCATTTTAATGGTTGTACCGAATGTTAAAATGACAGCATCTTTCCCGGGACGAAGAACTTCCCAAGAACCAATTGGGATGGTTTTCAGCTGTTCATCCATTTTGACGCCTAGTCCATTTCCACGCGGGAAGCGCATGGCGATTGGACCATCATCATATTGAATGGCTGTGTTGACCATATGCTGTCCTTCATTTTCATCCTTTGGCATCATGAGAACCATATTCGGCATATGACGCATGAAAGCAATGTCAAACACACCTTGATGTGTTTCTCCATCTGCACCGACAAGACCTGCACGGTCAATTCCAATGAACACATTGAGATTTTGACGGCAAATATCATGCAACACTTGGTCATAGGCTCTTTGAAGGAACGTTGAATAAATCGCTAAAAATGGCTTCATGTCCTGTGTAGCAAGTCCAGCTGCCATTGTTGCAGCGTGCTGCTCTGCAATTCCAACATCAAACATTCGCTCAGGGAATTCTTTTGCAAATCCTTCAAGCTTTGAGCCAACGGGCATTGCAGGTGTAATCGCGACAATCCGCTCATCTTCCCGTGCCAGCTTTCTGACGGTTTCACTGACGAGACCACTCCACGACGGTGCAGCTGCTGTCGGTTTTACAAAGTCACCTGTGTCGATTTTGTATGGGCCTGTTCCGTGCCATGTGCCGATCTTATCAGATTCGGCCGGCTTATAGCCTTTTCCTTTTTTCGTGATGACATGAAGGAGAACCGGGCCTTTTGTTTTCTTTGCGTACTCAAGATTCTCAAACAAATCTTCATAGGAATGTCCATCTACTGGTCCTAAGTAAGTAAAGCCCATTTCCTCAAAGAACATACCAGAGACAAGCAAATATTTCAGACTGTCCTTGATACGTTCTGCTGTTGCAGCAAGCTTCCCGCCTACTGCTGGGATACGCTTGAATAAATATTCAAGCTCGTCCTTTACCCATTGGTATTTACCAGCTGTACGTAGTCTGCCAAGCATTGTATGGATTGCACCAACGTTTGGCGCAATACTCATTTCATTGTCGTTTAAGATCACAATCATGTCTTTTTTTTCATCCCCGATATGGTTCAGTGCTTCTAACGCCATACCGCCGGTTAGTGCACCATCGCCGATAATCGGGAGAATGTATTCATCTGTTCCTTTAATGTCACGCGCTGCCGCCATTCCCATTGCACCAGATAATGAGGTTGAACTGTGTCCAGTCTCCCAAACATCATGTTCACTTTCATTTCGTTTAGGGAAACCGCAGAGCCCTTTATATTGACGAAGCGTATCAAACTCGGCGCCTCTTCCAGTTAACAGCTTGTGAACGTAAGACTGATGTCCAACATCCCAAAGAAATTTGTCTTTCGGGCTGTCAAATACTTTGTGAAGTGCAACAGTAAGTTCAACGACACCAAGGTTTGGACCAATGTGCCCACCAGAGTTCGCTAACGACTCAATTAAAAACGTGCGAATGTCCGCACTCAGCTCCTCTAATTCTGCATTTGACATTCCTTTTAGAAACGTTGGATTTTTTATTGATAAAAGATCCAATCAGGATCAACTCGCTTTCAACAAAATTTCTATCTACATATATAATGCCTTATTCCTATGAAAACCAATTCAGGAATAAGAGTTGTCTCATCATGATAAACTGTTTACAGTTTACCACAATTGCTCGAGGACCCTCAAATCTAGGCTGTTTTTAGTGATCTCGTGAGGCAATCAGATCGCATAAATCATGCAGCAAGTTTTGCTCCAACTCAAGATTTGAGACAATTTCTTTCGCACGAGTGATATGTTCATCCAGCTTTTCTTTTGCTCCTGAAAGCGTTAATAAAGAAGGATATGTCGACTTTTCATTTGCTGTATCGGAGCCGATCCGCTTTCCTATTTTCTCTTCGCTGCCTTCAAGATCTAAAATATCATCACGGATTTGAAAAGCAATGCCAATATGATAGCTGAATTCTCTCAGCTTTTCGATCTCATCATCAGATGCACCTGCCAGTATCGCACCTGCAACCACACTAAAGGTGAGTAGCTTTCCTGTTTTGCGGGCATGAATCGATTCTAATTCAGAAAGAGGGATTTGTTTCTGTTCTGCTTCCATATCATCAAATTGCCCGCCAACCATTCCGAGTGCACCTGCTGATGTAACAAGTTCATCGATGATTCGAAGCTTTTGATCAGCAGGTACATCGTCAGATAATTGCGATGTAATCAGACGGAAGCTTTCAGTGAGCAGCGCATCACCTGCAAGAACGGCTGTTGCCTCGCCGTATACTTTATGGTTGGTCGGCTTTCCTCGGCGCAGATCATCATCGTCCATACAAGGAAGATCATCGTGTATCAAGGAATATGTATGAATCATTTCCACTGCACAGCCTACTGGTATACCCTCTTCTTCCCTTTTTCCATACGCATTTAAAAGAGCAAGAACAAGCACAGGACGCAGTCTTTTTCCGCCAGCTTTCAGAGAATAAAGCATAGAAGATTTCAGGTCTTCTGGAATAGACAATTCCTGCACATATGTAAATAAATAGTCTTCAATTGCTTGTTTTCGTGTTGTTAAAAATTCGTTTAAGTTACTTGTCACCAGCATCTGCCTCCTTCACAGAAAAAGGAGCCAGTTCACCGTCCTCTTTTAAAATGAAATCCATTTGCTTTTCAACATGCTGTAATTTTTCATGGCAAAGTTTTGAGAGCGTCATACCCTCTTGGAAATAGTGGATAGCTTGTTCTAGCGGTACATCGCCTTCTTCGAGCTTTCCCACAATCTCTTCAAGTCCTTTCATGGCCTCTTCAAATGTCATTTGTTCTTCTTTTTGTTTATTTGATTCTGTCATGATGATTGCCCTCCTTCTCAATAACCTCACAAATCAGACGTCCATCCTTCATTGTAATCGTCAGTTGATCCTTCGTTTCTACTTGATTCACACTTTTAATGAGCTCATCTTCTTTATAAGCTAAACTATAGCCTCTTTCCATGACTTGAAGCGGATTTAATGCATTTAGTTTACCAAGAACCGATTGGAACTGCGAATGAATTGTTTTCATTTGCACATTCATGCTCCGAACGAGCTGTTCTGTTTCATTGGCGTGACGTTTTTTCGCCTGAAGCAGCTGCTCTTTTGGATGAAGCGGCTTCAGTCTATATGTTTGGCGGTCAAGTTGACTGCGTTTTTGTTCCATTTGTCTTGTCAGCTGTTTTTGAAAACGATCAAATATCATATCGAATTGCTGCTCTTTTTGCTCTTGTAATCGTTTTGGAAATCGGAAAGCATAAGAGGATTGAAGTGCCACAAGACGGTCTTTTGCTTGTGACGTTCGATTTTTTACTGCTCTTGTTAACCGAATGTCGATTGATTTGATTCGTTCAATTAAATCAGCGGTGCTTGGAACAGCTAGTTCTGCTGCTCCTGTTGGTGTGGGTGCTCTCATGTCTGCAGTGAAATCACTAATAGTAAAGTCTGTTTCGTGCCCAACGGCAGAAATGATTGGAATGTCTGATGCGAAGATCGCTCTTGCGACTGCTTCTTCATTAAAGGCCCAAAGTTCTTCAATTGATCCTCCGCCTCTCCCGACAATCAAGACATCACAAAGCTGTTTTTCATTGGCTTCTTTAATCCGTTCCACAATCGAACGCGGAGCATTTTCTCCTTGGACTAATGCCGGAAGCACAATGATCTTGGCCTGCTGATAGCGCCGATTGATCGTGGTAATGACATCTCGAACAGCTGCTCCTGTTGGGGATGTAATGACACCAACAACCTCTGGATATTCAGGAATTGTTTTTTTATAGCGCTCATCAAATAAGCCTTCACTTGCTAGTTTCTTCTTCAGCTCTTCATAGGCAAGATGAAGAGCACCAACACCATCAGGCTGCATTTCTTTTGCATATAATTGATAGCTTCCGCTCGGTTCGTAGACTTGAATTCCGCCACGTACGAACACTTTCATTCCGCTCTTTGGTGAAAAAGGTAGCTTGGACGCGGAGCGCTGGAACATAACAGCTTGCATACGTGCATTTTCGTCCTTTAAGGTGAAATAAACATGACCTCTTGAATGAATCTTCACATTTGATAACTCACCTTTGATCCAAATATCTTCTAAATGAGGGTCAACATCAAATTTTCTTTTTATGTATTTTGTAAGGGCTGTGACCGTCACAAAGGCTTTTTCACTCATGACGTATTCCTCCTCTTCAAAAACGCACATTCATCCACCGGCAGCACGCAGGTGGATGAATGGATCAAGCTTATGATAATGTACGTTTTGCTGATTTAACCGTATTGTGTGCAAGCATCGTAATTGTCATTGGGCCCACTCCGCCAGGGACTGGTGTGATGTAAGAAGCTTTTTCTTTTGCTGCTTCAAAGTCAACATCCCCTACAAGTTTCCCTGTTTCTAGACGATTGACTCCTACATCAATGACAATAGCGCCTTCTTTAATTTGGTCAGCTTTAATAAAGTTTGCTCGACCGACGGCAACAACTAAAATGTCCGCTTTTAACGTATGTTCTGAAATGTTCGCCGTTCTTGAATGACAGTAGGTGACGGTTGCATTTTCGTTTAATAGCAATTGTCCAACTGGTTTGCCGACGATATTGCTTCGTCCTACAACGACCACTTCTTTGCCAGAGAGATCCACACCTGTTTTGTTCAATAATTCAACAATACCTGCTGGTGTGCAAGGGAGGAATGTGTCTTCCCCAAGTAGCATTTTCCCGATATTCAGCGGATGAAAACCATCTACGTCTTTCTCTGGTGAAATTCGTTCAATGACGGCTTTTTCAGAAATATGTTTTGGCAGTGGAAGCTGAACAAGAATTCCGTGGAATTGATCATTCGCATTGTACTGATCAATCATCTTTAGCAATTCCTCTTCTGTTAAAGAAGCATCTAAATGATCAAGCTGGAAATGCATGCCCATGGCTTCTGCTGCTTTTTTCTTCCCGCGTACGTAAGAAAGTGAAGCCGGATCATCACCGATTAGAATAACGGCAAGACCAGGTGTGACTCCTTTTTGTTTTAGCTCTTTTACTTCTTTTGCTAATTGTTCACGCTTTTCTTTTGCTGTTTCTTTCCCATCGATGATTGTTGCTGTCATGTCGAATCCTCCTATTGCTGCTTTAGGTCGTTTTTAATGTTTGAAAGTACACCATTTACAAATTTCGGCGCCTTATCGTCACCGAACAATTTAGCCAGTTCAATGGCTTCATTCATTGAAACACTCACCGGGATATCTTCTTGATATACCATTTCGTACACAGACAGCCTTAAAATGGCTCTGTCTACGTTCGCAATACGATCAAGTTTCCAATTCACAAGATGCTGTGAAATCATGTCATCGAGCTTGTCCTTTTGTTCGAGCACACCGAAAACCAGTTCCTCGAAAAAAGGATCTGATTCTTGTTCATCCAGCGCATGTGTAATGGCCTCTTTCGGATCAATATTGCTGACATCAATTTGAAATAATGTTTGTAGTGCCTTTTCTCTTGCAGTTCTTCTTTTCATTATTTACTCCTTTAACCACTTTATCCGCTTGTCGTTAAGCCATACAGAGATCATAACATATTTTGACCGTAGTCGCACCAAGATCCATGCGAGCTGTGACGAAAAACGAATCACTCCATGCGTGACGTAATCATCATGCGGAATTTTCCCAAAAATGGGCTTTAAAAAACCAAAGAGGCAATGCCTCCTTGGTTTCACTTCAACCCTTTTTACATTTCTTGATCAACTTCAGCTTCAGCTGTTTTTGTATCAAATTGAATGCCAACGACATGAATGTTGATTTCATTAATCGTTAAGGCCGTCATGTTTAAAAGGGTTTGACGGATATTTTCTTGAACAGCAGTGGATACCTTTGGAATGGATAGGCCAAATTCAACCACACAATACACATCAATTGTGATGCCTTCATCAGAGACATCTACTTTCACACCTTTACGGTGATTTTTCTTCCCAAAGCGTTCTGCCACATCAGCAGCGAAGTTGCCGCGCATTTCCGCAATTCCTTCGACCTCTGATGCAGCGATCCCAGCAATGACTTCAATCACTTCTGGCGCAATTTGCACTTTTCCCAATTGATCTTCATCAAGGTTCATTTCAAGCAAATTGTTTTCTGACACGATCATTCACCTCCAAAAGCTGTTATTATTTCATAATTTGATACGTTTCTAAAAACTTCGTATTAAAATTACCGCTCACAAATGTTTCGTGCTCTAGTAATCTGAGGTGGAATGGAATCGTTGTGTAGACTCCTTCAATGACGAATTCTTGAAGCGCACGTTTCATTCTTGCAATTGCTTCTTCTCTCGTTTTACCATATGTGATCACTTTCGCAATCATACTATCGTAATATGGCGGAATCACATAACCAGGGTAAGCGGCAGAATCAATACGTACTCCTAAACCGCCTGGCGGAAGGTACATTTTAATTTCACCAGCAGAAGGCATGAAATTTTTCTCAGGGTTCTCTGCGTTAATACGACATTCAATCGCCCAGCCTTCGTATACGACATCCTCTTGCGTAAGGGAAAGCTTTTCACCTGAAGCTACTTTGATCTGTTCTTTGATCAAATCAACACCAGTGACCATTTCCGTTACAGGATGCTCTACTTGGATACGTGTATTCATTTCCATGAAGTAAAACTTCTCTTCATTATAATCGTAAATGAATTCAACCGTTCCGGCACCTGTGTATTCAACAGCTTCGGCTGCTTTTACGGCAGCTTCACCCATTTGCTCACGAATATCTGCATTTAGTGCAGGTGATGGCGTTTCTTCCAGAAGCTTTTGCATTCTTCTTTGGATAGAACAATCACGTTCACCTAAGTGAATGGTATTCCCATGCTGATCAGCAAGGACTTGAATTTCAACGTGTCTAAAGTCTTCAATGAATTTCTCCAAATAGACACCTGGGTTCCCGAAGTTTTGTGCTGCTTCCTGCTGCGTAATGGTGACACCGTTAATGAGCTCTTCTTCTGTGCGAGCCACACGGATACCTTTACCACCGCCGCCTGCAGTTGCTTTAATAATGACAGGATACCCAATACCAGCTGCTGTTGAAACAGCATCATCAAGATCTTTTACAATTCCTTGAGAACCAGGGACAATTGGAACTCCAGCTTGCTTCATTGTTTCTCTTGCCACATCTTTCGTTCCCATTTTGGAAATTGCTGACGCAGTTGGTCCAACAAAGATGACATTACATTCCTCGCAAAGCTCTGCAAAGTCTGCATTTTCAGCAAGGAAACCATATCCTGGATGGATGGCATCAGTACCTGTTAGTTTTGCCACACTGACAATATTTGTCACATTTAAATAACTATCTTTTGAAGCAGTCGGTCCGATGCAATATGCTTCATCAGCCATTTGAACATGCAGCGCATCACGATCCGCTTCAGAAAATACCGCAACTGTTTCAATTCCAAGCTCTTTACAAGCACGGATGATTCTAACTGCGATTTCTCCTCTGTTTGCAATTAATAGCTTTTTAATCATGATCGTACTCCTTACTCTGCTTTCACTAGAAAGAGGGGTTGTCCGAATTCTACAAGCTGACCGTTTTCAGCTAATACTTCGACGATTTCGCCTTTTACTTCTGCTTCGATTTCATTAAACAGTTTCATCGCTTCAACGATACATACAACTGAGTTTTCCTTCACTTTAGAACCTGTTGTCACATACGGATCTGCTTCTGGTGAAGAAGAAGCGTAAAATGTGCCAACCATTGGGGATGTGATTTTATGCAGGTTTTCAGACGCGGCTCCCTCTTGTGCAGGGGCTTCGGTCTGAGCTGGAGCTTGTGCTTTAGGAGCTTGTTGAGCTGGAGCTGCTTGGACAGGAGCCACTGGTGCTTGTGCCGCAACTTGCTGAACGACTTCTTTATTTTTCTTTAACTTGATTTTTGCGCCTTCATTTTCGTACGTAAATTCATCAATTGTTGATTCGTCAATTAATTTAATTAGTTCATGAATCTCTTCAATTTTTAACATGGATTTGCACCCCTATGTATGGATTTATCTTTTTTTATAGGCTAGTACTAAAAGTACATACTATAACCATCTTACAGGAGGATTTCGTTGAATTCAACTATTAATGTGATGAGACACCTCGCGCAAGCACCTGAAAAAGGGCGTCAACCCGCATGAAAAAACGCCCTTTTCAGAAAAGGGCGCTTGTGCATTTTTTATTGATTCGATGGCTCAAAAGTGACGGCTACGTTATCAAGCCCTCTCATTTCTTTTGTGACCAAATCAATAATATCTGCTGCTTGGGACTTTGATTTTTTATCAGAACGAACCGTGATGTTCACTTTATCTCCTTCTGCACTGACGAGCGCATCTTTATATCCTTTTGTTTTGATTAATGTCTCCAGCTGACGCTCTGTTCCTTCTGCCTCACTAAGCGCTGTCATTTGATCATAAGCTTCACTTTTTTCTTGCGCTGTTGCATCATCGCTAGACACGATTTCGTTATACTCTTCACGCTGCTTGCTGCGCTTATCTTCCAGTTCAAGTCTGTAGGTTGTGAAAAGTTCATCGTCGGTCTGCTCTGAAACAGCCTTTCCTTCTTCTCCACTTGTTTCAACATCTTCTTGTTTCGCATTGGTTTCTTTGTCAGTTGATTTCTCTTCTGCATTCTTTTCGGTTCCTTTATCAGTCCCTTTTTCTGGCTCAGCCTTTTTCTCTTCCATTCCTTTTGATTTTGTATCTTCTACTGTCACAGCATTCTCACCTTGTGGGGACATGATATAGTACACACTTAATACGACAACTAAACTTAGCATCGTTAATAGCCAAACCGTTTGTTTTTTTAACATCATTCCGAATCCTCCTTGATTTTTTTAGGGGCAACAGCCACTCTATGGCTCGGTACATCAAGCACTCGTGTAACCGCTTCAATGATGGTTTTCTTTATTTGAACGTTGTCTACTCCTTGAGCAACAACGAGAACACCTCGAATGTCTGGCTTTTTCGTTTGGACAACAACAGGTGTTTCTTCATTTCCATTTTTAATAATGACAATCTCTTCTTCTTTTGTTTGATCCGTGACACTTCGCACGCCGCCTTCTTTGTCTGTTTCCTCGGTCGTAGTGCTTTTATTGGATTTGTTTTTTTCAAACACTTTTAAAGAAGTTGCGTCTACATTTACCACAATGGATACATCCTCAACACCAATGATCGTTTCTAAAATCTCTTTCAGCTGATTTTCGTATTCTTGTTCAACATCCTCTATCGAGTTGTTTGACTTACCTGAAGAGGATGGTTTGAACACCGCCTGCTCTTCTGAGGATGTTTTTTTAGACGCAGGAACAGCAGCCTCTTGTTTGCTTGATGGCGGTGACAGAATTTGACTGACTAACATGAATGACACGCCGATGATGAAGACAAGCAGTAAGTAATGGTGCTTCGTTAATTTTGGTTTCCCTTCACCTTTTTCAGGTGCTTGGAACATTGATTTCAGTTTTTGTCTCCAGTCCTTGTTATTCATGATCTGCTGCGTCACCTCCCTCAATGTTGAGCGCAATGTGTTCAGGCCGTGTATTCCAAACATCTGCAAGCGTCTCTTTCACCCTCGCCATCTCTTTTGCTGACGTCTCGGCGCTTTCCTCCTTTTGCCTGGAGAGATCAATGTCGACCTTTGCCACCGTTTCTACAGCATCACCTGTGAGCGGGACAAGGACTGCTTTGATGCGAAATTGATTTGCCTCCATATTCTGATCAAGGTGCTCCTCATCTGCCAACACTTCTACGTGTTTCATTTCATAGCTCTCCTTCTCCAGTGGCTCCTTTGCGCTTTTTTCTAGTTGGACAGCCATTTGCTTTAAAATATATGCACGCTGTGAAGCTTGTATTTCTTTTTTTTCTAAATTCATCTGATTTTTTATTTCTTCTGATTGCGCTTGGTCCTTCCCTTTCATGATTTCTGAGAAAATTTGGTCCGGATCTGCCCGGAATAACGCAAAGATCGGATTGAGCATCACGACAATTAACAATAAGCTGACGACCATTTTTGCATACTTCTGCATGCTTGAATTGGGAAGCAAAAGATCAATCACAATCGCAAATAAAATAAATAGGATAATACTTGTGATCCATTCTGTGAGAAAACTCAAATGGTGTCCCCTCCTTACTTCATCATCATGGTGAGGTTGCCAGCTGTGATGATAACGGTAATGCTTAAAAAGAACATAAGCGATACAACAGCTAATGCAGCAAATATATAAAGAACACTTTTCGAAATGACATCAAGGCAGCTAATAATCGGCCCGCCCCCTAAAGGCTGAAGAATCGCAGCGGCCAGTTTATAAATGAGAGCGAGCGACAGCACTTTAATCGCTGGGAAAGCCGCAATTGAAATCAAAATGGCGACGCCTACAAGGCCAACCGTATTTTTCAGCAGCACAGAGGCGCTGATAACGGTATCTGTCGCATCAGTAAACATTCTGCCAAGGACAGGGATGAAATTTCCGGTAATAAACTTGGCTGTGCGAAGAGCGATTCCATCAGTGATAGCAGCAGATGCCCCCTGTACAGAAATGACGCCGAGGAATACAGTTAAAAAAACAGCGAGCCCGCCAATGGCGACATTTCTTAACAGCTGGGCAAGCTGGGTCACTTTGTATTGTTCGGTCAATGTACTGACTATGCTCAAGATCGCTGATAAAAAGATGAGCGGAAGAACGACATATTGAATAAAAACACCGCTCGTGTTCATTAAAAACAAAATCACAGGATGAAAGAATCCGGCTGAGACAAGCCCGCCTGATGAGGCAATAAGTGCTAATAAAAGAGGAATAAGAGCAAGAATAAAACTAGTCATCGTTTGAATGGCTTCTGTTGCATAAGAGATCGCAACATGAAAACTGTTTAATGCAATAATGATAAGCACCATATAAACAAGAGCGTATGCAACTTTACTAACAGTGCTTTGCTCAAACGCATTTTGCAAAAGCTGCAAAAGCGAACAAAAGATGGTGAGTAATATAAGTGTGCCTAAGAGCTTTCCATTGGCAATCAGCTCATGAAACAGATAATGAACAAAAGCCTTCAGCCACGTTTGGGGAGACAGCTCTTTATCGCCATCGATCATTTCCTTCACTGTACCTTTTTGGCTTTCAGGCAGAAAGCCGCCATACTCGTCCAATATCGTTTCCCAAAAGTCACTGATAGAATGAAGCTCCAAGGCATCAGCCTGTCCACCCGCAACTTCTTCTGCGACCGGTTCTTCACTTGATAAAGGCACACTTTCTTCTGCACCTGCATACGGAACGATCATCCAAAAGAACATCATAAACCCCAGCACAGCTGTCACCCGTTTCATCATCATCACCTCTTTTCCATCAAGTCATGGACGGGATCATACCTAGGATCGTCTCAATGATGACCGTTAAAATCGGTACCGCCATGACCAAAATAAGAATCTTGCCGCCAAGCTCTATTTTTGAAGCGATGGCGCCTTGTCCAGCATCCTTTGTGAGCTGGGCACCAAATTCTGCAATATAGGCAATGCCAATGATTTTCAAAATGGTTTCCACGTATTTCATATTGACGCCTGCACTTGCTGCAATTTTTTCAATCATGGAGATAATGGCATAGATTTGATCGATTAAATAAAGGAAAATGACACACCCAGTAAACACAACAAGCATAAAGGCGAAGGTTGGCTTTTGTTCTTTGACGATTAATGCTAGAAAAGTAGCGATTAAACCAAGTCCAACAATTTGAATAATTTCGATTTGTAAGCCCTCCCCTATCCTTGAAATAGAAATACGGCTTTAATCTTCTTAAACAAATCATCCACAATGGTAGCAACCATAAATAAAATGTAGATAAATCCAAGCAGTGTCACCCACTGTGCGTACTCTTTTTTCCCCATTTGATCTAAAATCGTATGAAGAAAAGCCACGACGATACCCACTCCCGCAATTTGGAAAATGACGTTTACATCAACGCCCATGCTCTCGACTCCCTTCCTCTCACATCAATAACAGAATCAGTAGTAACCCACTTAGAAAACCAAGGCTTCTCACCATTTTTTCATTTTTCGCTTGGGCAACTTCAGCTTCTTTTTCCTCTGATTCCAAATGGCCTAAAGCTAGCTTGATATATTTTTGCTGAGCCGTCACATCATGCTGACCAAGGGTTTCTCCAAAGTGCTTCAGCGCCTCATATTCGCCTTTTTTTAATACGGTTTTTTTCCATACATCCTCTAGACTTTCATTCCATGCATGCCTCGCAGAAAAGGTTCCGACGTTGAGTTTTTCTGCAAATTGTTCAAATAGCCGATTCACAGGCGGTCCTACTTGGGACGCAATTTGGTCAGCGGCTCTAGCTAAAGGTGTTTGACCATACATAATTTCAGCTTCAAGAGATTGGAGTGCAAACCGGAGCTGGCGGATTTGCTTTGGCCGATCACTGTACCGCTTCGCAAACTCGAATCCTCCCCATGTCGTAGCCGCAACAATGAAAATAGCACCAATAAGCTTTAACATACGTCCACTCCCCGCCTCCGCTTCAGCTCTTGTCCCTCTTGGTCAAATATCCGTCCGATCGTGCCAGGCCCTTTTTCTCTATTTAATTCCACATATCGATCAAACACACGAAGCTGCCATAACGGTTCAAATGATGGCCGTTTAGATAAGTCTTCAAGAGAATACCCATGAGCTGAGACGATAATGGTGACTCCAGCATGGATTGCTTCTAACAGTGCCTGTACATCTTCACTTTTTCCGATTTCATCGACAATGATGACTTCTGGGCTCATGGATCTGATCATCATCATTAACCCTTCAGCCTTTGGGCACGCATCAAGTACATCAATCCGGTGCCCAAAAGAATGCTGCGGCACTCCTCTTATACAACCTGCGATTTCAGAGCGTTCATCTACAATCCCTGTTTTTCTAGGAGAAATGGCTGTTGTTCCTGTACTGACAAGACGGGCTAGATCACGCAGCAATGTCGTTTTCCCGGTTTGCGGCGGACCTATAATCAGTGTGTTACACCAATGTTTTTCATATAAATAAGGGAGAAACGGCAGAGCAATTCCGATCTTCTCTTTTGCGATACGAATATTAAATGAAGAAATATCTCTTAAGCCTTTGACGAATCCATTTTCGACGATGACCTTTCCAGCAAGCCCAACCCGATGTCCGCCCGATATGGTGATATAGCCCTGTTTTAACTCTTCCTCCAGTGTGTACATGCTGTAATTACTAAGCCTGCCTAATAGCTGAGCCGCATCTTCACCTGTTGTATGATAGGAAAGAAAGCGGGGTTTTCCTCCTTGCATCAGCTCAATTGGGCGATCGGTGCGAATGCGGATTTCCTCTATTTGCGCCCACTCTGCTTCTTTTAACATGCTGAGTTCTTGTCCAATTGAGTGCGGGAGAATATCCAACAAACTCCGCAACGAATTCCCCTCCTTTTTTTCTTCTCTAAAATGTATGATGCATGCCGTTAATTATGCCAAGCCATTTCACTTATAAATTCCAACAAGAATAAATACGACACCAATGAAAATAAACACAAGCTTCGCATAGGATAACTGCCCTGCAATTTGGTAGATTCCAATCGTCATCGTAATAATAAAAATGAGCGGCCCGATGATCGCTAATATACTATTGATGACAACCGCTTTACGCACATCATTTGTCACTAAAATGAGGATGGCGGCCGTCAGTTCAATCGCGGCAGATAAAAACCTCATCCCTGCCATGGCAGCGACTGATGGGTGTATACCCGGGAGAAATTGTTTCATATAGAACCTCCAGCTTTTTTTACACTATATGCTTCACTAGCTAGAAGTAGTCTTGTTTTTCAAAAGGAAGAGAGATGGATGAGAGAATAGAGTAAGGGGTGTCATAACGAGGCGTCCTATTTTTCAAATAAAAAAAGACTGTAAACACGAAGTTTACAGTCTCAGATAGTTGACAAAGGGATAAAATGAACTTGATTTTATCCCTTTGTCTTCTTTTCAGCGTGATAGAAAACCTTTGCAGTCTAGGAAGAACGAGTACTGGCGCGGAGCGAATTTGACATTCGTGAGCACCAGCACGCAGGACTGACAAAGAATGCGAGGGTTTGCCTACACGCTGAGACTGTAAACACGAGGTTTACAGTCTCTCTCCGTTCATTACGCTCTTGAAACGTATGAACCGTCAGATGTATTGATCACTAGTTTATCACCTTGGTTCACAAAGAAAGGAACGTTCACGATTAAACCAGTTTCTGTTTTTGCAGGTTTTGATCCACCTGATGTCGTATCACCTTTAATACCAGGCTCTGTTTCTACTACTTCTAGTTCTACAGTGTTTGGAAGTTCTACTCCAAGTGTTTCATCACCGTACATGACGATTTGAACCGACATATTTTCAAGCAAATATTTCAGCTCATCTTTGATTTGCGCTTCGCTTAGTTCAAGTTGTTCGTATGAGCTTGTATCCATGAATACATGCTGATCGCCATTTGCATATAAATACTGCATTGTTTTTGTTTCAATTTGAGCTTTCGCTACTTTTTCACCTGCACGGAATGTTTTCTCTTGAATCGCACCTGTACGCAGGTTACGCAGTTTCGAACGGACAAACGCTGCGCCTTTTCCTGGTTTTACGTGTTGGAAATCCACTACACGCCAAATACCGCCGTCCACTTCAATTGTCAGGCCTGTACGAAAATCGTTTACTGAAATCATTTTGTCATCCTCCTACATTTCACCATCATAATATGATAAGTTCTTTCGGTGAGTGGGTCAATCGTTTATTGCCGTCAGCTGTCAGGACAATATCATCCTCAATTCTCACGCCGCCGACATCCGGCAAGTAAATGCCTGGTTCAACTGTCACAACCATTCCCTCTTCTAACACGACATCTGAGCGTGAGGAAAGGCCAGGTGCTTCATGTACTTCCATACCAAGACCATGTCCAGTCGAATGCCCGAAGTATTGACCGTAGCCATACTTTTCAATGATGTCTCGTGTGATGCGATCAGCTTCTTTTCCTGTTAAGCCTGGCTTGATTTTATCCACACCAGCGTTTTCTGCTTCTAATACGATATGATAAATTTCCTTTAATTTGTCGCTTGGTGTTCCTACAGCAATGGTTCTTGTCATGTCTGAGCAATAGCCTTTATAATAGGCACCGAAATCCAGTGTCACCAAGTCGCCAGATTCAATCACCTTTTCGCTCGCTCTCCCGTGTGGCAGGCTTGAACGAACGCCAGAGGCAACAATCATATCGAATGAAGATCCTTCTGCCCCTTCTTTTCTCATGAAAAATTCAAGCTCGTTCATGACCGCAATTTCTGTCAGGCCCGGCTTGATGTACGTGAGAATATGATCAAAGGCATGATCTGCAATCTTCGCAGCTTCCTCTAATATCTTAATCTCTTCATTAGACTTAATCAAGCGCAACTTTTCAACTGATTCCGAGACTGGAACAAGCTCGAAACCGCTTGCTTTCCCCGAGTACTGCTGGTAGGTGGCAAATGTCATATGGTTTTGTTCAAAACCAAGACGTTTCACCCCAAATTCGTTTGCCGTTTGGACAGCAGTTTCCACAATGTTTCCTTTATGTTCAATGATGTCATAGCCCTTTACTTGATCCTTGGCTTGCTCCGTGTAACGAAAATCCGTAATAAAGGCGGCTCGATCCTTTGAAACGATGGCAAGACCGGCTGATCCAGTAAAACTCGTCATATAATGTAAATTAAAGCTGCTCGTAATCACTAAACCATCTATGTCTAATTCGGCTAAAAGTTTTCTTAGTTTTTCAAGTTTCATGATACTGCTCCCCCTTCACTGACTAAATAACGAATCGCCAATTTATATCCTTCTAAACCAAGTCCAACGATTTGACCTTGGCATACTGGAGCAAGAACCGAATGATGGCGGAATTCCTCTCTCTTATGAACATTTGTGATATGTACTTCGATGACAGGTAACGTAATACTTGCAATGGCATCTCTCAGTGCATAGCTATAGTGGGTAAAAGCACCCGGGTTAAATACGACGCCATCGTACTGATCTTCTGCTTCATGGAGCGCATCGACCAGATCTCCCTCGTGATTCGATTGAAAGAACGTCAATTGAATATTTGCTCTTTCTGCAAACTGAAACAAATCTGTTTCTAAATCTGTTAGTGTTTTACTTCCATAAACTCCTGGCTCTCTCTTGCCGAGCCTATTTAAGTTGGGCCCATTCAGCACTAGAAAATGAGGCATATGACCACTCCTTCACCCTAATTCACTCTATATCGATGTCTGTTTCTTTTTCCTTAGAAACCTTTCGTTTCCAAAAATAATTTTATCATATGAATGGTGGATTTACACTTTATTCTGTCTTTTTCCCGAGTGCCCTTGCAAGCTTCTGACTCGTTAATTCATTGTATTCAAATGAAATACTGTATCCGACAAACATGCCATATAAAATATATAGACAAAATGTCGTCACAATGGTGCTTTGCTGCAAATCTTGCACTTGCTTCACATCGGGGAATATAGGATTAAATACATAAAAAACAAGCAGCCACAAAATTCCTCCATAAATCAGTCCCATCCAAAAACCTTTGATCCGTTTGAGCAGTCCATAATAAATAAAGGCTGCTCCAATAGATAAAATCCCTAAAAGTACAATACTCATAAATGTACCAAGTCCGCCTTTTTTCCATTCACCAAGCACAAATGGCTGCAACAGCATATTTGGACTCACCTCTGAAAAATGAAACATATGGGTCAGAAATCCGATAAAGCCCCAAAAAACTCCGCCGACAAAACCTGTGGCTGCTGCCCTTGCCACCATTGAAGACGTTTGTACTGATTGATTTTTTTCTTCTTGGTTTTTCTTTTCATCACGTTTCATATGAACACCTCCAGCAAGTAGTATGTCCAAAATGTCATGAAAAAAAAGGATTTCCGTGCGAGAGTGTAAAATTTTTATAACAGGGTATACTGGCTAAAAAGAGGTAGATAGAATTCTAGTAGATA
Organism: Bacillus sp. iso_77; assembly: GCF_056173625.1. Lineage (NCBI taxonomy): Bacteria > Bacillati > Bacillota > Bacilli > Caryophanales > Bacillaceae > Bacillus > Bacillus sp. iso_77. The sequence continues at coordinate 2,207,071 of NZ_CM149683.1, forward strand.
ATCGACCTGTGAGCTAGTGATTTCCCCTCTTTTCCTGTACAATAAAGGTATAAGGAAATGCATGTAAATTACAGGAAACAGGCAGGTTGATGAAATATGTCCAATCAAACAAAACCTCCAGCATATGGAGGGCAGGCAGTTGTGGAAGGTGTCATGTTCGGAGGTAAAAAGAACTATGTGACAGCGATTCGGCGTAAGGATGAGTCGATTGAGTTTTTAAAGCTTCCCCGGACCTCCAATAAACGAACCGCCTTTCTTAAGAAAATCCCTTTTGTCAGGGGTGTTGCTGCACTTGTTGAAGCAAGCGCAAACGGCAGTAAGCACTTAAACTTCTCCAGCGAGCGCTATGACTTAGATCCTTCTGAAGATCATTCTCTTGAAAAAGAACAAAAAAGCTCGAAATTATCAATGATCTTTGGCATTGCTGTGATCGGAGTTCTCTCTCTTCTTTTTAGTAAATTTGTCTTTACTTTAGTGCCTGTCTTTTTAGCCGAACTTGTGCGTCCGGTGTTTTCTGGAAACTTCGCACAAATTGCAGTGGAAACATTCTTTAAATTGATCCTGTTATTAGGCTATATTTACTTTATTTCCATGACCCCTTTAATTAAAAGGGTATTTCAATATCATGGGGCAGAACATAAAGTCATAAACTGCTATGAACAGAATCTTGACATCACAGTGGAAAATGTCCAAAGCCAATCTCGCCTGCATTATCGATGCGGCAGCAGCTTTATTTTATTCACTGTCATTGTCGGCATGTTCGTCTATTTACTCGTACCGACAGATCCTTTATGGGTGAGAGTTCTGAATCGCTTGGCGCTTATTCCGGTTGTTCTGGGCATTTCATTTGAAGTGCTTCAGCTCACAAACAAACTCCGTGACGTGCCAGTGCTTAAAGTGCTTGGCTATCCTGGCCTTTGGCTGCAATTGCTCACAACAAAAGAACCCTCTGATGATCAAGTCGAGGTAGCCATTGCAAGTTTTAATGAACTTCTTCGTTTAGAGGAAGCATCTGCGAAACAAGCATCAGATTCTGCTCATCAAGTGATCTAGTTTATAAATCCGGTAAATTCTTTCGGAGGTGGACAGTTATGAATCGCCGAGTACATCCTGCTTTTACCATTATTTTCGCTTTAGGTGTTTTGGGATTTGTGTATTTACTCACAACGAATCCAGGCAGACTCTTTACGATGCTGCTATCAGTTGTGATCATTGGAGCGGTTCTATTTTTCTTATTTAGATGGCTGATGAATCGAAGAACTGGAACAGAAGGAAATCTTTATCGTAAAGCAGTCAAACAATCAAAACGTCGCTACCAGCAGCCTAAACCAAAAACGAAAAGCCAGATGAAAAACCGGGTCACTCATTTGCGAAGCGTGCCGACTGACCACAAGTCTAAGCCCGTCCTTCTCAAAAAGAAAAGCCAAACACATTTGACAGTCATTGAAGGCAAGAAAAACAAAAAGAAAAATCGCGCCTTATTTTAAAATGTCCAGCTCTTTAAAAATTGCTCGGCCTTCTGTCTGCCTAGATCGACGAGCGCCTTTTTCTTTTCTGTCATGAGATGAAAATCAGTGGCAATGACGTGTTCTACAGGGATAAAAATAATATGACGTTCGTGTTTTGTGGCAATATGTCTTTCGTCATGAGCACCACGCATCGTTTCAAATAGAGCGCCAAACAGTTCAAACGCATTGCGGATGGAATTTTGAGGGCGTTCTTTTTCGTTTGGGGTTAATGTGACACCGACAAACGGTCTTTTTTTCTCTTCAGCAAAAAGCCAAATCGGAAAGTTGCTGAGCACGCCGCCATCCACTATGGTACAAATTCCTTTTGAAGACCTTAGTTTCACAGGTTCGAAAAAATAAGGCAAACTGCAGCTCATCCGAATGGCTCTGGCGACAGAAAACCGCTCTGGATTTAACCCATAGGAAGGAAGGTCATCTGGAAGGACAAGGATTTTGCCATTTGTTAAATCAGAAGCGACGATTTTGAGCGTATCTTTTTTCAGATCTCCGAATACGGTGACGCCTTTTCGTTTTAACACGTCTGTCAGCCATTTTTCTAGACGGTCACCTTTGTAAAGGCCAAGACGCCAATAAATAGACACCCACCTGAGCATTTTAAACGGGATGAATTGACACCTTCGGTCAAGCAATTGATGCTCATCCATTTCGTCTAACAGCTCCCGAATCTCCTGACTCGTAAAACCCGCTGCGATGAGTGAAGCAATGATCGCTCCCGCACTTGTTCCAGCGAGACGGACAAATTGAAATCCTCTTGCTTCAAGCGCTTCATAGGCGCCTGCAAGTGCTGCACCCTTAATGCCTCCACCTGAGAACACACCATCTATCTTCATCAAGGAGCCCCCTTTTCTGTCACACTATTAATAGTGTAGGAGCATTTGCCTTTCATTAGAACTATATTCAAAAAGGACACCCATGCTAAGGGTGTCCTTTTTCTTAAGATTCTTGATTTGTTTGTTCGTTTTTCTTTTGAATCGCTTTCAGCTGAACGGATCGCTCATCGTTTTCTTCAAAGAATTGGACGAGGTCGCCGATGCGGTCAATGCTGTTCCAGCTGAGATGATGCTCAATACCTTCTACATCATCATAAATTTTCTCTTCATCTACACCAATGATTCTTAAAAATTGCTCTAGCAGTTCATGTCTGTATACGAGACGTTTTCCAATTTTTTTGCCTTTCGGGGTTAAAATTAGACCACGATATTTCTCATAAATGAGGTATTCATCTTTATCTAGCTTCTGAACCATTTTTGTTACAGAGGAGGGATGGACAGCGAGGGCTTCTGCAATATCAGATACTCTTGCATATCCTTTTTCTTCTATCAGCATATAAATTTGTTCAATATAATCTTCCATACTAGGTGTAGTCATAAAACCCCTCCAAAATGCACCTTTACTTAATAATCATAACAATTCTACACCATCGCCCATTAAAAAACAAGAAGAGTCCTTCGTCTTAACGCTTGTAATTCCAATCATCTGTGGCGTATTTCGTTTTGGCGAGGTGATGAACAAATGCCAACTCTTCATCTGTCAGCTCATAAGGCACAAGCTCGATATTTAATCCTTTTTCAAACCCTCGTTTAAATGCAACACGCGCATCGTCTATCGTACATGTTCGATCTGAAATTTCATTGATCGCCACCGCTTTGTTTTTAAAGCTGCGCTGCATCCGCTCTCTCACCCGGTCGTTTGGATACAGAAATAAATCAAACAATTTGTCCTCATCAAGATCAATTAAAATCGAGCCATGCTGGAGGATCACACCTTTTTGTCTTGTTTGCGCACTGCCTGCTACTTTTCTGCCTTCTACAACAAGTTCGTACCATGAAGGCGCATCAAAACATACAGACGATCTTGGATTTTTTAAGCTTTCTTTTTCTTTTTCTGTACGAGGAATGGCAAAATACGCATCGAGTCCCAGTTCTTTAAATCCCTCTAAAATCCCTTCTGAAATGACGCGGTATGCCTCTGTCACCGTCGCCGGCATCTCTGGGTGCTCTTCTGACACGATGACACTGTAGGTCAATTCCTGATCATGAAGAACGCCGCGGCCTCCTGTAGGCCTGCGAACAAATCCAAGACCATAGCGCTCAACCGCTTCCATGTTGATTTCTTTTTCAACATGTTGAAAATATCCAACAGATAATGTCGCTGGATTCCAACCATAAAAACGGATCACAGGCGGGATCAGCTTCTCGCTATGCCAATAAAGCAAGGCTTCGTCCATGGCCATGTTAAAGGCTGGGTCTTGGTTTCCTGTATCAATGAAACACCATTTCTCTTTTTGCATATAAAATCCCTTCTCTTTTACGTAGTCAATGTTAGATAATGGTGGTGACCACCGATTTTCTCTCTTCATCAGTCTATCAAATAGGGAAGGAATTGAAAATAATTCTTACCATTTATGATGACAAGTTTCTTTTGCTTTACTATAATAGTATTTGTCTAAAACGTACCATCAGACAGGTGACTGTGCTGATGCTCAAGAAGGAGTCGAGTCGTATTGCCAATATTCAACTATATCGTCCTCTCACTTTGTGGACTTTTCGTTCTTTATTCCATCGGCAGTTACATTTATCAGCAGCGCATAATGAAAACGCTGACGGAAGCAGAATTTATCAAAGGTTACCGCAAAGCCCAACTCATTGATGTGAGAGAACCAAATGAGTTTGAAGGTGGACATATTTTAGGCGCAAGAAACATTCCCCTTTCACAATTAAAGCAGCGCAAAAATGAAATACGCCCTGACAAGCCTGTTTATCTCTATTGCCAAAATAATTTGAGAAGCGGAAAAGCTGCTCAAACGTTACGTAAAAATGGCTGTCGTGAGATTTATAATTTAAAGGGCGGCTTTAAAAAATGGGGCGGCCGCATTAAAACAAAGAACTAACAAAAAAGACTCTGGGAGCTATTGCCCCCATGAGTCTTTTTATTTTCTTTCAAAAACCAGCACTGGATTCCGTGCAGCCTTTGTTTCATCCATTCGTTTCACAACGGTTGTATGTGGTGCTTCCTGTACGATTTCTGGGTTCTCTTCCGCTTCTTTTGCAATTTGAATCATCGCTTCAATAAATGCATCAAGGGTTTCTTTTGATTCTGTTTCAGTTGGTTCAATCATGATACATTCCTCTACATTTAGTGGGAAGTAAATCGTTGGCGGATGATAGCCAAAATCAAGTAATCGTTTGGCAATATCAAGTGTCCGCACACCTAGTTTCTTTTGACGTTTACCTGAAAGGACAAATTCATGCTTACAGTGGCGGTCAAATGGCAAATCATAATGAGCACATAAGCGGCGCATCATATAGTTTGCATTCAACACCGCATGATCAGTTACAGCTTTTAAGCCGTCTGGTCCCATAGAGCGGATATACGCATACGCTCTGACATTGATACCAAAGTTCCCATAGAACGGTTTCACACGGCCAATAGATTCTGGACGATCGTAATCAAAGAAATAACGACCTTCTTTCTTCACAAGCACTGGCTTTGGCAAATATGGAATCAAATCCTTTTTCACACCAACTGGACCTGAACCAGGGCCTCCTCCTCCGTGTGGACCTGTAAAGGTTTTATGAAGATTTAAGTGAACCACATCAAATCCCATATCCCCCGGTCTTGCTCTGCTTAATACAGCATTTAAGTTCGCTCCATCATAATAAAGCTTCCCGCCTGCTCCGTGAACGATTTCAGCCATTTCTAAAATATTTTCTTCAAAAAGGCCGAGTGTATTTGGATTTGTGAGCATGAGAGCCGCCGTTTCTTCATTGACAACACGGCGCAGGTCGTCTAAATCGACAAGCCCATGTTCATTAGATGCCACCGTAATCGTTTCAAATCCTGCTACTGTTGCAGATGCGGGATTTGTTCCATGAGCAGAATCAGGCACGATGACTTTTGTTCGTTTAAGATCTCCTCTTGCTTCATGGTATGCACGAATCATCATGAGCCCCGTCCATTCGCCATGTGCTCCTGCCGCAGGCTGTAATGTCACGGCGTCCATTCCTGTAATTTCTTCTAAATGGTCACCTAAATCATAAAGTAACTCTAATGCACCTTGCACAGTGTCTGCCTCTTGAAGTGGATGCACATGCGAGAAACCTGCAAGACGTGCCACCTTTTCGTTAATCTTTGGATTATATTTCATCGTACAAGAGCCTAGAGGATAAAAGCCAGAATCGACCCCGTGATTACGCCTAGATAATGCTGTGTAGTGACGCATAATATCCAGTTCAGAAACCTCTGGCAGCTTAGCATCTTCATGGCGGATATACGCTTCATCAAATAAATCTGGGAGCTTCTCCTCAGGTACGTCTAAATCAGGCAGGCTGTAACCAATTCTTCCTTCTTTGGATAATTCAAAAATAAGCGGCTGATCTTGTTTATTCATGACGATCCCCCAATTCCTTGATGAACGTATCAATTTCTTCTTTTGTTCTTAGTTCTGTCACAGCGACGAGCATATGCTGCTGAAGCTCTGGATAATCCCGTCCCAAGTCATATCCGCCGATGATTCCTTTTTTAAGCAATCGCTCATTCGCTTCTTTCACAGGTTCATTCAGTTTCAACACAAATTCATTAAAATGAGCACCCTCTATTTCAGCCTGTAACCCATGTTTTTCTGCCTGCGTCTTGGCATAATGGGCCTTTTGTACGTTTTGATAGGCAATGTCTTTGATACCTGTTTTCCCAAGCGCCGTCATCGCAACAGAAGCGGCTAACGCATTTAATGCTTGATTTGAACAAATATTTGAAGTCGCTTTGTCTCTTCGGATATGCTGCTCGCGCGCTTGAAGGGTCAGCACAAATCCTCGCACACCGTTCTCGTCTTCTGTTTGCCCGACTAAACGTCCCGGCACTTTTCGCATTAATTTTTTCGTCACAGCGAAATATCCACAATGAGGTCCGCCAAATGCAGCTGGAATGCCAAATGGCTGCGCATCACCAACGACAATATCTGCCCCAAGCTTTCCTGGTGGTGTCAGTAAACCAAGTGCAAGCGGGTTACTTGAGACGATGAATAAACTTTTCCCTTTATGCGCAATCGGTTCAATGTCCTTTAATGGTTCAACAACACCGAAGAAGTTTGGGTATTGTACAAGGACCGCTGCTGTTTCGTCGCAGACGGCTTCTTCTAATGCGGCTAGATCGGTCTGACCTTTTCGCGCAGGTACCTCGACGACTTCAATATGCTGTCCTTTCGCATATGTTTTCAGCACCGCTCTTGATTCAGGATGAACCGTCTCAGATACCACAATCTTTTTCTTTTTTGTATGTCCTGCTGCCAGCATCGCCGCTTCAGCTAATGCCGTTCCGCCATCATACATCGAGGAGTTGGCAAGATCCATACCGGTCAGCTCAGCGATCATTGTTTGAAATTCAAAGATTGCCTGCAATTCACCTTGAGAAATTTCAGGCTGATAAGGTGTGTACGCTGTATAAAATTCAGAACGTGAAATCACATGGTCGACAATCACAGGCTGGTAATGATCATACACACCAGCACCTAAAAACGAGGCATAGGCCACTGTATCTTTATTTTTTGCAGCAAGACGAGACAATTCCCGCACTAGCTCTGTTTCAGATGCGGCTTCTTTGATGTTGTACGCACCTTTGAATCTGACTTTCTCTGGGATATCTGAGAAAAGCTCATCAATTGACTGAACACCGATGACATCCAGCATTTCTTTTTGATCTTGCTCTGTTTGCGGCAAATACCTGTGCTTCATCCTCTATTCCTCCTCGTTATTTGGCTCTTTTATAAAATGGTGTGGCGACGATTTTGGCTTTTAGACGTTTTTTACGAACTTGCACTTCCACTTCTGTCCCAAGCTGCGCCTCTGATGTTTCAATCAAGGCAAGCCCAATATTTTTCTTTAATGTTGGAGATTGTGTACCGGTTGTGACTACACCAATCTGCTTATCTCCTGAGAAGACCGGATAGTCTGTCCGCGGAATCCCCTTATCTATCATTTCAATCCCGACAAGCTTTCGCTTCGGTCCTTCTTCTTTTTGTTTTTTAAGTGCATCTTTTCCGATAAAATCTGCTTCTTTATCCGTTTTAACAGCAAAACCAATGCCGCCTTCTAAAGGAGAAATATCCTTCGTGAGCTCTTGGCCATAAAGCGGGAGTCTTGCTTCAAATCTTAAGGTGTCACGTGCACCGAGTCCACATGGGATCAGTCCTTTCGGCTGTCCGGCTTCTAATAAAGCGGTCCAAAGGTGAACAGCATCTTCTGACTGGCAGTAGATTTCAAAGCCATCTTCTCCTGTGTAGCCGGTTCTTGAGACAAGCACCTCTTTTTGCGCAATTATCGCTTTTGATAAAAATGTAAATGGCTTCAGTGATGTTACCTCTTCATCCGCAACATCTTTGATGATGTCAGCAGCAAGAGGCCCTTGAAGGGCTAACAAGGCGGTTTGATCAGAGACATTTTTAATGAAAACGTCTTCCTCACCTTGATGTTTCAGCAGCCAATCCACATCTTTTTCAATATTTGAAGCATTGATCACAAGTAAATAGTTGTTCTTTTCTTTTTGGTAGACAAGCAGATCATCCACCGTTCCGCCATCCTCATAACACATGGCTGTATATAGTGCCTTACCGTCTGTCAGCTTTGACAGATCATTGGTTAATAACCTTTGTAAAAAAGGAAGGGCTCCCTGACCTGTGACTTCCACCTCACCCATGTGAGACACGTCAAACAGCCCTGCTTTTGTTCGAACAGCTTCATGTTCTTCTTTAATGGAAGAAAATTGGACAGGTAATTCCCAGCCCCCGAAGTCAATGGTTTTTGCGCCAAACGTTTCATACGCATGAAAAAGCGGTGTTCGTTTCAACATCAATCGTTTCCCCCTTTTTTCTTACAGTGCACATCACAAGCTGAATTTTCAGAAAAAAATCACAGCAAAAAAGGACAGAGCGCTCCCTTTTATCAAAAAGAAGTCTCTGTCCTTGCACCTGAAAGTTTACAGCACAACATCATTGTGCGTTTTCCCCTTTGGTGGTTTGCTAAAAATCGCTGCGCAAACACTCTCCAGAGTTGCGTCCGGTAAGAGTACTTTTGCCTGAGAGATTCACTGAACCAATTCAGCTTGCTCCTTCGGCGCCTGTCAGTGCAAAATAACCGCTAGGTCTCTCCCCATACCATCATCCGCTCATATTCTTCACCTTTATTGGACATACTATCAAAATGGGTGACTTATTCTCTAGATCACTTACCAACATCCTACCATTAGAAATGGATGAAGAGCAACAGAAAAATCATTAACATTTTTAAAATAATCATTCATTATCGTTCGCTTTTATTGATATATAACATCTTTTAAATCGCTATGAAAAAATGAAGCGTTTAAAAACAGAACGATTTTATCATCACTCTACCAGAAAGGCAGGCGGTCACATTGAATATTCAAACGATATTTGATCAAAAATGGGCAAGTGAATTTCAAAAGCGGCTTACAGCAGACGGTCCCTGGGCGAATTGGGATATGTACCGTTTAGCAGCACAGGTACAAAAAGTGACAGCCATTGATTCATTTGAAGGACTGCAAGCACCTGCGCACCTGCCTGCATTTACTCCTTTAAAACACCAGCTCGAAGTCGCTAGAAGAGTCGTAGAAGAGATGAATGGGAAAGCCATTTTAGCAGATGAAGTGGGTCTTGGAAAAACCGTTGAAGCAGGACTGATTATCAAAGAATACATGATTCGCGGACTTGCCAAGAAGATTCTCATTCTCGTACCCGCCTCCCTTGTGTCCCAATGGGTACAAGAACTGCGGACGAAATTTTACATAGATGCTGTCGAGCAAAAGAAGAGCTATGTGTGGGAGCAGTGCGATGTTGTGGTTTCCTCAATTGATACAGCCAAAAGACAACCACATCGGGACACGATCTTATCCATCTCCTACGATATGGTCATTATTGATGAAGCACACAAACTGAAAAACAATAAAACGAAAAACTATGAGTTTGTGAGAAATTTGAATAAAAAGTTCTGCTTACTGCTCACAGCCACACCTATTCAAAATCGAATAGGAGAAATTTTTAATCTCGTTTCTCTGTTGAAGCCAGGCCATTTAGGTAATGAAACACAGTTTAAAGACCTATTTGCCAAAAAAGACCTTCAACTTGAGGACCATGACCGGCTAAAACAGTTAGTCAATAAAGTGATGATTCGGAACCGGCGACAAGACACTGGCATCGAATGGTCAAAGCGTCATGTAAAGACGATTTCTATTGATTTCTCCCCGACAGAACAAGCACTATATGATGAAATTTGCAAGTTAAAAGAAAACCCTTCCTATACGAAGCACATGTTTTCAATTATGACCTTAGAACGAGAATGCTGTTCGAGTCGTGAGGCCGTCTATATGACCATTAAAAAAATGCAAGAAGAGGAAAAACACATTCTAGGTGCTTCTGCGATGATGCACATCATGGAGAAAATCAACCAGGTAGAACAAAATTCTAAAGCACTTGAAGTCGTTAAACTCATTCAGCAATTAAATGAAAAAGTCATTATCTTCACTGAATACCGTGCGACACAAATTTATTTGCAATGGTTTCTCCAGCAAAACGGCATCAGTTCGGTTCCTTTTCGAGGTGGGTTTAAACGGAGTAAAAAAGACTGGATGAAAGATTTATTTAGAGAGCGGGCGCAAGTGCTCATTGCGACAGAAGCAGGCGGCGAAGGGATCAACCTTCAGTTTTGCAACCAAATCATCAACTACGACCTTCCGTGGAACCCAATGCGCTTGGAACAAAGAATTGGACGTATTCACCGGCTCGGTCAAGAGCGGGATGTCCACATTTACAATATGGCAACTAGCGGGACAGTTGAAGAACATATTTTAAAACTTTTATATGAAAAAATTCAGCTGTTTGAAAACGTCATTGGTGATCTAGATGATATTTTAACCCGAATTGATATCCAAGATGCTGAAACAGAATTGCATCAAATTCTCTTCCAGCACGAGTCTGACGTAGACATGAAAAAGAAATTAACCCAATTTGCTTCCTATTTAACAGAAGCACAAACACCGCTTTTAGAAGAAAGACAGCAAGGTTCATAAAGGAGAGTTGACCAATGGAGCAGCGCGAGATTCACACATTTCTTCTCCGTTTCTTTCAGGCAAATCAATGCGACATACTTGAAGAAAGTGCAGGGCACATGACCGTACAGCTGACAATCGAAATGGATAAATTGATCATGAACCGTCCTTTTTATTGGCATTGGCTCGAAAAAACGGGAGGCGTACCTGAGCCACGGCAATTGACTTTGATCACCGATCAAAAAAAAGCTGATGACACGGTCGAAGGAGAATTTGTCCACTTCGGCTCCCCTCGTTTATTCCAAATATTCGAGGTTGTGAAACAGCAAGGCCGTTTTATTCGGCTGTACGAAAAAGTCAGACCGCTCACAAACAGCCAGATCGCACTGGAGCCGTGGCTTGGTCTCAATGTCAAAATATCCTATCTGGCAGACCGTAAAAAAGACAAACTGCTGTCTCTTGGACTTCATCTAATACGCGGAGAAGTCATCGAACAATTTCAAGAGAAGCTGGAAGCGCGTGAGCTATCGTCTCAAATTCCTGATTATTGCTTCACAATGAGTACGATGATTAAGCCAGAGAGCGGCGTCAAACGGCTTTACAGCCTGATGGAACGTTATGCCAATGAAGAGCCGGATGATTGGGCGGTAAGAGCTGTTCAAAAGTGGAAAGAAGACTCGGAACTTTTAAACCAATTTTATGAAGGGACTTCAGACACATCTGTAGAATATGAAATAGAAAGACAAGCACTTAAAACTTTATACGAACCAAAAATCAGTCTTACGATTGAAAATGGCGGACTTTTTTACTTACAGCAAAAAAGAGGAGGCTGACTTAGCGAGTCTCCCTCCCTTTCATGTGATATCAAATTTTCGATCAATCAAAAGCAACGTTTGTCTGTTTGTATTGGGCGGAAACATGACGCAAGCAATCTATGAGGTCTTATCACCTGTGTTTTTCCATTTCATGCGTTAAGTGCCTGAAATACACGATTCAGTATTTTAGGAGGGTATTTGTATGGAAAAGAAAACGAAGTTATTAGACAGTGAATGGGTTCAATTATTACGCGAAGCGCGCAAAGCAGGACTAACAGTAGAAGAAGTCCGTCATTTTCTCAAATCACGCGAAAAGTCCTCTGAGTCTCCCCCTATGGCAAGAAGTCATTCTATCAAACCTTTCTGAATGTGCTATAATATCGAAAGGAAGGTGATGACATTGATTGGCCAGCGTATTAAACAATACCGCAATGAAAAAGGCTACTCACTATCAGAACTGGCCGAAAAGGCTGGGGTAGCGAAGTCTTATTTAAGTTCAATAGAAAGAAACTTGCAAACAAACCCCTCCATTCAATTTCTTGAAAAAGTCTCCGCTGTTCTGGACGTCTCGGTTCATACACTGTTAAACGAAAATGATGAAACCGAATACGATGGTCAATTAGATAGTGAATGGGAAAAACTAGTTCGAGATGCAATGACATCAGGGGTTTCGAAAAAGCAATTTCGTGAATTTTTAGATTATCAAATCTGGAAAAAAAAGCAAGAAGAGGAGTAATGCGCATATTTTAGCGCATACTCCTCCAATTGCTATGCAGATCTTGTTATCAGTCTAAAGACTGACTTTATTTTTTATCTTCGCTGTGTGCTTTTTCGTTTTCTTTCACGTAGCCTTTTTCATCCGTATGCTTTTTTGGATTGATCGTTAAACCATTCCACTGAGTCGCTTCGAAGGAAAGATCAACTTGAATCGCATCGCCTTGGTATTTATTTTGGATATAGTTACCCGCTTTATCCTTCGTCTGGTCATTGACAAATTCAATGATCATTTCCATTTTATCGTAATCAAACGGATTCTTTGGAATGCCGTCATACTCTGGAGCTGTTGATCCATCAACGGTGGCAACATTAATTTTACCACTTTCATGTAAAAACTTCTCATCGACGGCATGACGAAGCTTTTCAAATGCGGTCTGATCCTGCTTTGACGTTAATAGATGCAGATCAAGCAGGTTTGCATGGTCTAAAATAATATTTTTCGGGTATCCATTCCCACCTTCGGCTCCAACCGTTAGAACACTCACCTGAAATTGGCTGAGGAATTCTTCAGCTGTATTCTTCCCGCCATTCTTCGCTGATGTTCCATCTTGAAACTGGCTATAATCAAGACTCATCAGCACTTGATTAATTGCAAGAGACCCTTTATTTTCAAAATTAAATTCCTTCTTTATACGGTCACCGGGTTTTATGTTCGCAAGGTTGATGGCGCCGGAATTCTCTTTTGCAGATAGATTCAGCTCTCCTGTAGAGTAGACCGCGTTTGCCGTCTCAACATCATTAAATGCAGCCCACGTTCCCCCGCCAATTAAAGCAAGACCTAACGCTCCCGATAAAACACCTAAACGAATTGATTTTTTCATTGCCATGATTGAACCCCCTAATAAATTGTTTTATTGAAACCTGATTTAGGTTACAAACGAAAATTTATGCTTGTTCCTCTGACATGTGTAACTCAGCCGTATGTCTTCGATGTTTGGCAGCACCAACAAAATGAATGGTTGAATAAACAAGCAGCATCACCCCTGGAATAATGAGCAAAAGAGCGGTCCCAGCAGAAGTTCCTGCATACGAAAGAAGCTTTCCTGCATAAGGAATGTTCACGCCCGTATACTGCGCAGTCACTTGATTCGCTTTGACGAGCGTGCCGTCTTGATACATATTGTGGTCTCCTTTTGTCTCAAAGGCTTTATTTACTCCTTTTCCTTTCACCCCAACAATGCGGTGAGTCACAAAGGATTGGTCTTGCTTCGTTTGAAACGTAATAATATCCCCTTTTTTGAGTGTTTCAGGTGAGGTGACATGTTTCACAACAATCAATGAACCAGTCGAAAATTCCGGTTCCATTGATCCAGATAATACTTGCTTGAACTCATAACCAAAAATCTGAGGATCTCCGCCTGTTGTCCTTGATGACAACACGACAATAATACACACAATCATCATCGTGAAGACCAGCGCGTAAAGAATACTCCCAGACATTTTCATCCACTTTTTCATACCTTTCTCCCCTTTACATATCATGTTTCATTCAGCAGGCAACCCCTATTTAGGACGCCTTTTCTTGACAGTTTGAAAGCTGCATATGTTGAGACGTAAAGAATGGCTTTTCAGAACCACCAAACCCTTTAGGATAATAGATTTTAAACAAATAGATTCCATTTGTTTTTGCTTTAACTGCCGTGACAGTCGTCGTTTCTTCTGATGAGAGGGACTGTATAGCACCTTTTTCAATAACATGGCCATCTTGTAATGGCACCTGAACACTCTCTACTTTATGTAGTTCCCACTTCCATTCAGAGTGCGCGATGGGTTGTCCAATATTTTTTAGTGACATGCTCAGCTTTTGAGGCGCACAGACTGTCCCCTCAATGATCGTTTGATCGATCAGTTTCAAATGGCTTCTATCCCATTTCTTCGGCTGGCAATGCTGATCTGTCTCTTCGAAATTTTCACATGTTTTCATGACAAAATTCGAATGCTCAACATCGTTAAAAGAAGCATTAGTAGACGTAATAAAAAAAGAAGTGAAAATCAAACAAATAGCACAAAATAGTACAAAGAGCGGCTGTTTCATTGAATCTTTCAACTCCTTGAACAATTGTTCTTTAAAAAGAACGATTACACTCAGTATAAGGAATTACCTATAAAATCCAAAACGTCAAATTAGTCCATTTTGTTCTTAAACAAGAACATTACCGAGAAAATTCTTCCATTTTCTCATTCTTTCGCCATATTCAATATTTTTTTCTGTGACATTTGTACTTCTTAAAAATTTACATAAAAGTGCAGGATTTGGTCAGGATAATAATTGGTGAGGTGATGTTAGTTGAAATATGGAAGAATCATGATCATGCTCAGTTTACTGTTAAGCCCTTTGATCCAAAGCGCCCATCTAGCTGAGGCAAAAGGAATCACTGCTGCCGCAGATCAATGGGAAACAAGGGCAGTCAAAGAAGCAAAAAAACGGTATCCGTTAGCACATGTTTTATTCAAACAAAAAGTGTGGGATCGGCACCGGGAGAAAGAATCCGTGAAGCAATATCATATTATGTTGAAAGATCAGGCCAAAGAATTTGGGGTATATGTCACCATTTCCTATAACCCTTACTCGAACAAGGTCAATAAAGTCATTGTTGTGGAAGAATACAGCTAAAATGGCATGAAAAAAACCGCCTGCTGGCGGCTTTTTACTTTCGTCGATGACGTTGACGTTTTTTTAGCATCATTGAGAAGCCAAAAGGCAGAACACCGAATAAACGCTGAGAAAATGGTGGTTTTGTCTCCATTTTTTCCTGTTTATGTTCTTTCCGCTCGTCACGTGGTGTATTCATATATTTAATGATTTCCTGCGTCATATATTTTACATAATCATTTGTCTTCATCGAACACTCACCTCTTCTTCCTTAAAGTGTTACCAAGAAGAGTATCGTTTTATACACTCGCTAATAAGTGCTGATCCATTGATTGATTTCTCCTGTCTCCTTATTCATCTCTAGTTCCCGCTCGTCAGTTACACCACCCTTTGTCTCGATATTAACCAAGAGCCGGACTAGCTTTTTTCTGTCATCGCACCCAATTCGCTTCAACGTCACTCGACCTTCTTCTGTGACAATTGGGCTCAATGGCTGATCACAAATACGATTTAATTTGTTTGCAGCTTCACTTAGACCTAAACGAAATAACTGCTGTTTTTGATAAAAAGAAATCGCGAGCTCTGCACTTTTCAACTCTTTTTGAAACCCAATGGTCATCGATCCTAGAATCAATAAAAATAAAAGAATGACAGCAAATACGTGTGGATAAATAAACCCGTCTTCTCTTTTCACGTTTTAGGAATCACTCCTTTGTAAGTGAAAAAAACAGCTTCATGTACTTGACCAAATACATCTGTGACTTGGAGAGTGGTGGTTTGCTCTTTTGTTCTTACATAGAATTGTTTCACCTTTTGTAATAAAGGGAGATGGCCTGCCTGATCCATTCGTTTACGAAGCATCTCTTGATACGGCTCAATCGTCACCACTCGCCCTTGATTTGAAATATACTCCAGTGCTGTTCCATTTTTCACCGCTCTTACAGCGACAGCACAATTTAGCTCCTCCTCTAATTGCAGGACCGTTTGTTTCCACTCCATTTGCGAAAATTTGTTGATTTCTGCAAACGGATGAGCTTTTTCAGCAATTGATAAAAGCAACATGCAGCCAAAAGAAAGCAGCAAAAATAGCTGCAATTGCCATATTGCTTGAGCGAGTGTAAAGCCTTGTTCATCGCTCCAAATGTCGAAAGCAAATCGTCTTCTTTTTTTGTACTTTGTATGAAACACATCCCTTCTCCTGACCCCAAATGAATTCATATGTGATCTCGCCTCGTTTCTTTGTACTTGATTCATTTTGACCTTCTATAAAAGCTTTATTCATATACTCATGTAAGATTTGATAAGCTTCCAGTTTAGCCCTTAATTCTTCTTTCCCAATTGTCAGTTTTTCAAAGGATGGCACGAGCACAAGAGCAGCAAATAGAAAGAGGTGGCAAGAAAAGAGCATCTCAAACGTACTAAATCCTTTATTGTTGCTGAACATGAATCCGCCCGCTCCCTAAGTAAATCGTGAGTTTATATATTTGACTACCAAATTGAATAATGAGAGAACCGCCACTATTTGGATGTCCGTTTTTATTAAAGTGAAGGCCTTGTTGAAATGTGGATTGCTTGATGGTGCCTTTTTTGTGTGGATTAGAAGCAATGATCTGCTCACTATTCTGTTCGATGACTTGATAAGATACATTGGGCGGGTGAAACTCAACAGTTACTCGTGTTTTTTTAATAAATGCAGTATAAGATGCCAATTGAAGATCTTGTTTTAGCAAGTTCACTTGCTTTTTTGCTTCAGCACTTTCTAATATATTGGGCACTTTTCCACCTATTATCGATAATAAGATAGAGAAAATCATGACGATCAAGAGCTGCTCAATGAGTGTAAATCCTTTCTCCTGGAAAAGCGATTTATTCATTTTTCACATCCCCGTTTTGAATGAAAATTGCCTTTCCATTTGGACAAGTTAATCCTTTTTTGACATAGCCTTCTTTTTCTAATTCAGCTAAAGATGGCGTCTTGCCGTCATGTTCTAATTCATATGCCATTACCTGTGTACTCACCATTGATTTCAGCCCTTCACAGCCCTTTGCTTGAATGCTTTGATGATGCCGAGTGATATTTGGAATGGTGATCAATAAAAGAATGGAGATCACAAGCATGACAATTAACATTTCTAACAGTGTAAATCCTTTATCATTCATGCCTTAGTCCTCCTTTTCACACTTGTTCCATTAGTTGATACATTGGTAAAAGAATAGATAAATACACAATGAGTATAAGAAATGCTGTTAAGCCATAGATGACAGGTTGCAGCCATGAAACCCATTTTTCAATTTTTAATTCTGCATTCTCTAAAAGAAATTGACTATATGTGTACATCTCTCTTGCTAGCATCCCACTTGCTTCCCCATGCTTAATGACAGCCGCAAAATGCCTTTCGAAAAAAGGAGACCGGCTTATTTGATGTTCCATACTCTCACCTTTTCTTAACTCCCCTATCATTTGTTCAGACATTTCTTGAAGGAAAGGTAAATAGGTCTGCTGTTTAAAAGCTTGCAAACTTTCGTAAATCGATAACCCAGCTTGAAGAAGTCCGCTTAGCTGAAGGGAAAAAAGATACGTATGCATCAGCTGCACCCCTTTAAATACCACCGGCAGCCTGCTGATGACTTTCAGTTTCTCAAGGGTCGATTTTTTCTTAAAAAAGAGCTCATAATATCCAAAAAGACAGATACATATACAACCGATCATAAGCAACAAAGCGTGTAGGAATTGGAAGAGGCCAAACATCCCTTGAATCAGCCATGTCATGCTTGTATTCATAGATGAATATAATAAAGAAAATTGAGGGACGATCATTTGCTGAACAATGATGAGCACAACAAAAACCGTAAACATAAGAAAAATCGGATATCGTAACATACGCTTGAATGTGTCAACCTGCATGATTTTTTTCTCTAGAAAACGGGCGCTTTGTTCAAGAGCTCGCGCTAGGCTGCCATGTTTCTCTGAAAAACAAAGAATAGCGACGGCTTCCCGCTGAAAATGAAGTCGCTCAAGTACAACGTAAAAAGGCTCCCCTTCAAGCAGCCACTGAATGCCTGGCGTTAATCGCTGCTGCTGTTTTTTTGATAACTGAATATTCACCATCGTTAGTGCGTCAACCAATGTATATCCAGCTTGAATCAACTGAGCCAGTTTCGATAAGAATTCAGCTTGTTCTTTTTTAGACCAGGGTTTAGAGGTTCGCTTCTTCATAAACCCAGCGATGATATGTGCTTTTTGATAAATAGCCGAGTGCCACTCCTTTCCGAATTAATCTTTGCAGTGTTTCGTATGACGAATGAGCGTATTCTCCTTTTGCCTCTTTGATACACTCACCAAGCTCCTTTCCGTAAAGCAATTCAAATACATTTGTTCGTCTGACTGGCCGATTTAGTTTGCAATAAAGCTCACACGTTTCGCCGCAAAATGGACATGCGAGTTCGATTAACCGCTGAGCAGCAATAGCAACCATTGTTTGTTCGAGTTCATTCATTGTCACACCAAATTCGAGCATTCGATAAAGAGCTCCTTTTGCATTCTTTGCGTGCAATGTGCTCATGACTAAATGACCTGTCAAAGCTGCTCTAATAGCTGTTCTGGCTGTTTCCGCATCTCTTATTTCTCCAAGCACAATCATATCTGGATCATGTCTTAAAATAGCGCGTAAACCTGCCGCATACGTGATACCAGCTTTTTCATTTACTTGAACCTGCAGCACTTCTTCATTTCTTGTTTCCACAGGATCTTCAAGGGTAATAATATTTCGATTAAAATGTTTTTTGGCAAACTGAATCAATGAATAAAGTGTTGTCGTTTTCCCTGAATTTGTTGGTCCTGTAAATAAAATGAGCCCATGCGAATGATTCAGAAACGATAATAATCTCGCTGAAGCCTTCGGGAACAGTGACAAATACTTTGTTTTCGGCACATGATCCTGCGGTAAAATCCGAATCACTAGACTTTCATCATTGACAGTTGGTAGTGTAGAGAGCCGAACAAACACTTGACCGCGTCTTAACATCACAGCCAATGATCCATTTTGTGGTCTCCTTCTTTCACCAATATCCATAGAAGATAAAAATTTGAAATGAGCAATGAGCCGCTCTCCGCTCTTTTTGTCAATGATCCGCTGCTGAATGAGGTCAGCGTCTACACGAAAAGAGACTGAAGCTTCCTTTTCTCTCGGAACAATATGCACATCAGATGCTCTCATGCGGCACGCCTCTTCTAGCAGCTCTTGCCCCAAATATTCAATACCATACAAGTGATTCACTCCTTTCAGTGACCATATTGTATGATGGCGGAACGTGCCTGACAAAAGCGTATTTCATGGTTTTCATGACTGAAAAGGGTTAAAAATGTTCAATTAGAGGTGTATTTCATCTATAAATAACAGAAGGACAAATCAAAAAATTTGACTTTTACAACAGCGGGTTCCATTCAGAGGAGAAAAAAAAGAAGTGCTATTGGCACCTCTTTTTTGATGATCATTTCATTTGGTTCTTTTATTATGGATGATCTGTTACAAGGAGGTGTCTCCAAATTTATTCCTCCTTAATAGATTACTGATTTGAAGATAAAGAATATCCTTTCGTGTCTGATTTATGGATAAAAAAAGAGACCAAATCTGTATGCGAATTGGTCATCTCATTCATATGCTCATTATATTGTTTCTCCTTGTGAACGAACCTGTTACTTTTACTAGTAACATTTTTTGGTTCACGTTGCTTCTTGCTGCTGCTCTTCAAAGATACGAAAGCCTCTTTTTTCTAAAGCTTTTGCAAGGCTGTGTTCAGTATTTACTTTTGAGAAATCAATGCCGAGTTTCACTACAGTTTGAGCGATTTCTGGACGAATACCTGATATAATCGTCTCAATTCCTAGCAACTTCGCACTATCAACCACTTTAAACAGCTGATATGCAACCATCGTATCAACAACGGGAACGCCAGATATATCAATAAATAAATGGGTTAGACGCAGTCTAGATGCCTGTTCTAGTACTGATTCCAAAATGATTTTCGCCCGGTACGTATCAATTTCACCAATCAGCGGCAAAATACCGATCTCTTTTGAAACTGGAATAACAGGCGCACTAAGCTCTTGAATCATTTCTCTTTGTGCATTAAGCTGATTGATTGTCACGCGGTCATACTCTTCTGATAAACGTGCAATCATGTCATCAAATGTGGCGTGAAAATGCTGATTCCAATCGCACACATCTTTGAGTGTCACTTTAAGCTCCGTTTGTTGTGTAAAGGTCTCAATTCTGGAACAAAAAATGTGGCGGAACACCTTAAATTGTCCGATGATTTCATATAAAGGTACTTCATGAACAGCTCGATCGCGGGCAATATCAACTGACCACTTTTTTAGATGGTCTTCTACTTTATCTGATAGCGTGACTAACGTTGCTGCAATCGTTTGAATAAATGCTGTGTTTTGTTCTTTCAGCTTCTTTTCTGTCTCCTCTGAAGCATGTTTGGAATATAATGAGCCTTCTTCTGTTCTTGTTTTCAGCCATTCTTCGGTCATGACAGGGGCTTCTTTAAGAATAAATTCATATAATAGCTCAGATTTTTCATTTTTCATTTCTGTCGTTCGCTCCTTTTTCACTTACAACTAGTGACAACCAACTTTTTATGTATAAATGACCGCAGATGGTGAACAATAGCATTACACGTTTCATATTGGGCTATAGCCAAGTGGTAAGGCAATGGACTTTGACTCCGTGATCGTTGGTTCGAACCCAGCTAGCCCAGTTCAGCACAAAAACGAAGACGGCTGAAACATCATTCAGCTGATCTTCGTTTTTGATTAGGAAACCGATTGATGAATCGCTTTCTTTTTTGAAATTTTCATGAGTTCCCCTGGATTATAGCCGACCACTAATTTATTTCCATCAATGATAATAGGTCTCCGGAGCAGCTTTGGTTTTTCAATGAGAAGCTGAAGTACCTCATTTACTTTTAGATCATTAATATTTAAATTTAAGCTTTTAAAAGCTTGGCTTCGAGTAGCTAAAATTTCATCCATTCCTTCTGTTGTTAAGGACAGGATTTTTTTCAATTCGTCTAGTGTTGGCGTTTCTCTGAAAAGGTGACGCTCTTTAAAATCAATTTGATTCGCCTTTAACCAATGTTTTGTTTTGCGGCAAGACGTGCAGCTTGGGTATGAATAAAAAGTAATGTCACTCATTAGTCTTCCTCCTTAGGTCGTTAACCTTTTCTCTTATGGACTAAGTACCCTCATGCATTTAGGCATAAACACTTTTTCATCACTTTTTCAAAAAAATTTTTTCTAACGAAAGAATGAATGTTCACACGTTGTCAAAAATGTAAATGTTTACATAACAAGTGATCATCAGCTATAATATGAATCAAAGGGGTTTTTTAAGGGGAGGGAAAGAAATGAATCGCATGTTCCGCGTTCTTGGGTTTTGGACGGGTATTTTTGCTGTCATGTTCTATTTAGGACATATGAAAGATGCATCCTTGCTGTTCTTCGGTCAAACCGTTCTTTTTGTATTTTTATCCTACTTGAATTTATCCGAAAGAATGTATATTTACATTTTCGGAGCGTACTTGACGATTTTCTTTGCCGGATTTACATATTATTCGATTTTCATCATGGTTCCCGGTACCGGACATTAATAGAAAAAAGCATCTCTTTTGAAAGAGATGCTTTTTTCGTGCGTGCTATTATAAAGAAAACCCATTGATAAACGGATTTTGCTCCTGTTCTGTAAGCACAGTTGTTTCCTCGCCATGTCCACTTAACACAAGAGTTGATTCTGGCAATGTCAACAATTTGTCATGTATCGATTGAAGCAACACGTCTTGATTACCGCCCGTTAAATCAGTTCTCCCGATACCACCTTGGAATAGAGTATCACCAGAAATCACAAATCCCTCTTCCGCTGAATAGTAAGACACACTGCCAGGTGAATGACCTGGTGTGTGGAACATTTCTAATGTAAACGATCCAATTTGAAGAGGTCCTTCTGACGTAATCAATTGTTCAGCTTCTTTGACCGTAATTCCGTTACCAATTAGTCGAGCTGAACCGTTTAACTGAGCATTTGTCAGCCATTCTTTTTCCTTTTCATGGACATAAAGCGGAATTCCCCATTCTTGACGCACCTCATCTGCTGCACCAATATGATCAAAATGGGCATGTGTCAATAAAACAGCAAGTGGTTTCAGCTGTTTTTCTTTCACATAAGAAATTAGCTTTTGCGCTTCGCCGCCTGGATCAAAAATTAAACATTCTCCCTGTTCATTTTTCCAAATATATGCGTTCGCTTGCACATAGCCTAGCGGCATTCTTCTCCAATTCATTTTCATCACCTACTACTTTTTTCATTCTTTTTTATTATGAAGGCTATTCAATAAAAATTCAAACAATCGTCAACTTGAATGTACTCGACAAGCTTTATGAAAACGGTTAAAATGAAAAGAAAGGAAATCAAGGGGATTGATGACAAAGGGGGACTTTCATATGATGCTCGTCATTATTTTTGGTCTAGTCACGATTTTAGCCGCTCTCGGCATCTATCGCTCACTCAAAAAAGTGAACGTACTGGCCATTGCTTTCGCTGGCGCCACATTTTTGGTTTTTGGATGGTTTACCGTCATGACCATCATCTATAGCGGTTATCCAACTGCACATTAAAAGCCTGCAATAAGCAGGCTTTTTCTATTGATTCAAATGTTTATTCACGCTTTCTAATTTGCTTGAAAGGGTGGTCGTTTGATCTCTTCTGTCATCTATGCGGATATTGGTTGCTACTCGGTGTAAACCCTTTTCAAACGGAGCTTCATGAATACGCTGAATGACCTCAAATAAAACGGATAGCTCCCCTTCAATTAATGTATTCATTGGTGTGAGCTGATATTTGATTTTCCCTTCTTGTTGAAAGCCCTCTAACAATCTTTGTACGTCTGCTACATATGCACTCACGCTTGGTGTCTCAGTGCCTATTGGAATGATGGTGACATCTGCTATTGCCATGGTTCTTGCTCCTTTCAATGACATCCTATTTCTTTCTCGTTCTCATTGTAACCCATCGTGATTCAAAAATGCCATGATCATGTGGCGTTTAAGCTTGGTTTGTCCCGTTCTATCGTCAAATCTGCTCTCTCTACCTTCCCAATATTTGTGAAAAGGAGCAAGCATATACCTGAAATGGCTTCGATCAGTCCTCCTGCTGCAATGACATAACCTGAACCGAATAACGTCGCCATATAACCACCAATGAGAGCGCCTAACGGTATCATTAAATACGAGATCATGTTAATAATCGCATACACTTGCGGCTGATCCTCCGCTTTTACTGACAATTGAATCATCGTATGTTCAGGTACATTGACTGCACTGATGGCTGCACCTAAGGCAAATGCAGATATAAACACAAGTGGTAATAAGGCATTCATCCCTGTAATGAAAAATGCAATTCCATCAACGATCCCTGCCCCGATAAACAACAGACCGTATCGATTCACTTTCACCTTTGTTAAAACGAATCCCATCAAAAATGCACCCAATGCCGTGGTCACTTTGATGAATGAATATACTACTGGTCCACTATGTAAATCTTCTGTTAAATAAATAACCGACAATGCCTCCCACGGTGCCGCAGCAAAATTGGAGCAGACACAAAAAATGGCTAATGGAAACAAAATATGATGACTTTTCACAAGTGAAAATCCTCTTATTAATCGTTTTCCGTAAGATAATCCTTTTTTACCTTTATCCATGATCGCTTCCGTTTTATATGTAATCAGCAAAACCAGCAAAGCGGACATGAGGTAAAGAGGAATAATGACAAGCATTGTATATCCTACCCCTACAAATGCAATCATGACACCACAAATCGTCACAGTCACAAGCCTGACCACATGACTGGCTGATTGAATGGTTGCATTCGCCTTTTGTATCACATCTTCATGCACAAGCTTTGGAATAATGGACACCGAAGCTGGTTCATAGGAACCACCAGTCGCTGAATGCAGCAACATACCGCCAATGATGAGTGCCAAAGGAGAAAAATCATAAAAGTAACTCACCACAATCACAAGTATAATCGCCGCCCGAGTTAAATCAGCAAAGCACATCCAAAATTTCAATTGATGCGGCTTCATCATTGGGGTAATAAACGGCCCAATAATGGCTTGAGGGACAAAACTAACGGCAATAAAAAATGCTGTTCCAATTGCTCCTTTTCCCCCTAGCACTAAAAGCCACAAAATGGTGTTAAAAGATAAACTATCAGCAGTAATTTTACACATTTTAGAAACAAATAGATAAGTAAAATTCCGTTTCCACAGGCTTTGAGCATTCAATCATCGACATCTCCCTAATTCATATCCTTTTTTTTACATCCACTCTTTCACAATAGCTTACAGGAATGCTCTCGTCAATCACATCAGCACGGTTTTTATTGACCATAAGAAATTGATTGGTTTGAACGTATTAAATGATTGTTGACAAAGGGCGAAAATGAACTTGATTTTAGCCCTTTGTCTTCTTGTCAGCGTGATAGAAAACCTTTGCAGCCCTAGGAAGGACGAGTACTGGCGCATTCGTGAGCACCGGCACGCAGGACTAACAAAGAATGCGAGGGTTTGTCTACACGCTGAAAGCACCGATTAGGTGCTTTTAATACTTACATGCTTCCCACAATAACCGCTTTGTTTTTTCATAGATCGAATCAAATTGACTCATAGAAAGCGGGTTCTTTCCTCGCCCAAGTTCCACCGTATATCCCTCACTTTTACATTGATAAATAAACCAATCACGATAACCTGCATAGCTATCAAGATATTGAATCGCTTTGTAACCGCTCACCCGTTCTAACCGTTCGACCGTCTCTTTTGAAATGGCCGGTTCGTGGCCAAGAAAACCCCAGTATATCTCTTCTCCTTGTGTATGAAGGGCAATTAGCCGATCAAAGCGTTTTCGTAAGGCGAGATGTGCCATTGCTTTCGCTTCTGGTTCTGTTAACGGCTGATGCCCTGGGAAATCCCTATAAGACGGTGCCTTCGGCTTATTACGATAATATTCGATTTCCCAATAAGCAGGAAATTGATTGTTTAAATCAATTCCTCGAATATTCGCCTTCCATTCTCGATAATCGGAAAATCCACCATTTAGCGGCGCGAACTCCTCACGGCACAACCCTAAAGATTCTGGACCATTGCGAACCAAATCAACACCGTCTGGATTTACCATCGGGACAATAGACAAAGCAGTGGTCTGCAATATACGAACCGCTTCATGATGTCTTGCTTGCACTGGGTCCGAGGCCGCTAAACAAAGTGATTTAAGCCATTTTAATAAAACAGAGGTCGTGATCCATTCATTTGCATGAAAAGAGGCATTAACATGTATGGAATGTAAATGTTGTACAGGCTCCGTACGGATTTCATAAATGGGCGTATCAAGCACTGATTGACCAATCACACTCATCTGAAGAAAAGGAAAAACAGCTTTCAAATATTGAAGCTCTCGTTCTAAGTGAGCGCTATCATATTCAAATGTGCCGCTGATCCAATCATCTGATTGCTGGAGCCGGTAAGGCGCAATGAAGCTTTGCACCTCACCTACCGATTGAAATGAATGGGTCCCTTCTGGAAGTCTATACCCCGGTAAAAGGAGGTGCTCCGTATTTGACTGATTGGACAAACGGAAAGCTTCTTTCCCTATACCAAGCTGCTTTGCCACATCCTCCTTCCTTGCCTCATCCAGATGCCATTCAATTGTGCCAAACGACTTTTTCATTTACATCCCTCCTCTTACACTATATGAACCAGTAAGTAAAAAAAGAAAACCTCTGCATGTAAATAGCAGAGGTTTTCTTTTAAATTAAGACGCCTTTTTTAGCTCAGTGTCATCTTCTTTTTTAGATGGTGAATGGTCCGAGTTGTTTCGGTCATAAAATCTAAGGAGATCTCCATAGATAATTTGATCAGAGAATTGAAGCTCTTGTTTTGCCTTTTCTTCATAAGACTGACAAACAGACTCATCTTCTCTCGGCTCACCCGTTTCTTTGTTGTAGCACACACCAGCTGTGAAAACACTGTCCTTCGTAATAAAACTTCCATCTCGAAGCACTGTGAAGTCATTTGTATCTTTTGATAATAGGTCATGACCAAATTGAATTTGCTTGCTTGTATCGATTCCTAGAAGGTTCATGACTGTTGGACGGATATCTACTTGCCCGCCAACTGTATCAATCTCTTTTGGATGTTTATCCGTGATACCTGGAATGTGTACAACAAATGGTACTTTTTGAAGCTGAACTTCTTCAAAAGGTGTAATGTCTTTGTTTAAGAATTGTCCCATTGCTTCGTTATGGTTTTCAGAAATCCCGTAGTGATCACCATATAACACAAAAATGGAGTTGTCGTATAACCCTGCTTCCTTCATTTTTTTAAAGAAAAGCTTTAGTGCCTCATCTTGATAACGCACTGTAGGGAAGTATTTGTTCAACGTTTTGCTCTTTGAGTCATATTCATCAATGAGCTTATCTTCTTCATCTAAGTCAAATGGAAAATGGTTCGTTAATGTAATCAATCTCGTATAGAACGGTTGCGGGATCGTTTTCATTAAATCTACTGACTGCTCAAAAAACGGACCATCTTTTAGTCCCCAGCCAACTGAATTTTCTTCATTTACATCGAATGATTTAATATCAAAAAATTTGTCGTAGCCAAAGCTGTCATAGATCAGGTCACGGTTCCAGAAACTTTTGTTATTCGCATGAATAACAGAAGAATGATAGCCTTCCTCTTTTAACAACTCAGGTGCGGCTTTGAACTCGTTGCTTGGATTTGTGAAAAATACAGCTCCTCTTCCAAGCGGATAGAGTGAATTATCAACAATAAACTCGGAGTCCGATGTTTTCCCTTGACCCGTTTGATGATAGAAATTACTGAAATGGTAGCTTTTCTTGATCAATTTGTTTAAGAACGGCGTGATCTCTTTCCCATTCAATTTTTCATTGATCACAAAGCTCTGGGTAGACTCAAGCGATACTAGAATGACATTTCGTCCTTTTGCTTGACCAAACGTCTTTTCATTACGGTCTGTTTGATTTGCGCTTACATAGTTTTCAATTTCAGTTAAGCTATTGCTGTCGGCAAGTGCTCGCTGAGCGGATTGCTTCGATTGCAGAACCCCATCATAAATATGGAAGTTATATAAGCTGATGTTTTTCACTAGCATCTCACGGTCAAATGAACGAGTTAACAGCTCTGGTCTTTCTGTTTCAGCCAAACCAAGGTTAAAAAAGAAAGTGGCTGCCACAAATAAATAATAAGCTGCACGTCCCTTACGTGAAATCGTTACATCTGTTCTAAAGGAAGGCTGTTTTTTATAGAGCCAAATTAAAATGATGATATCAACAAACATCAGAAAATCAACTGGTTCAATTAAAGAGGTAATACTTGACCCGAGGTCACCCATATTGTTTGTTTGAAATAGGACGGGGATGGTTAGAAAATCACTGTAGAATCGATAAAATACAATGTTAGCTAACAAAATAAATGTCAGAACAAAACTCGTCACGATGATATATCGATTGCGATTTTTTTCTTTAAAGAATAAACCGATACCGAAGATAAACAAGAGAAAGCTAAGCGGATTAATAAACAGGATAAATTCCTGCATGAAATTTTCAATTTTGATATTAAAACTAGATTTATAGATAACATAGGTTTTCACCCACATTAACAAAGTCGCAATCAGTAAAAATGAAATCGCCTTTAATCTTTTCTTTCGCATTGTAACCTCCTTATGCTAAAAACGCACTCAGGTTAGGGACATCCCCAATTATTGGTGCTTCTTCAAAAATAACTAAAGTATATCTTATCCTGTCTATGATGGAAAATCAATGTCTTTTTCCCCATGACAAACTTATGAATATGCTAAACATTCAATTTCATGCCTATCTATCGCTGATTTTAATAAAAATGACATCATTATGACATTTTTGTTCAAGACAACCACTTGTTTTTTGCCATCCATGCACCACCGATCACGCCTGCATCGTTTCCTAGTGAGGCAATCACCACTTCAACATCCTCAGCACATGGCGGGAAGGCATGATGTTTGACGACACGCTCTACTTTACTGCGAAGAAGCTCGCCCGCTTTAGATACACCGCCGCCAATGACGATTTTTGTTGGGTTTAAGGCACTGGCTAGATTCGCAAGGACAAGACCAAGATGGGTTGTTACTTCATCTACGACATGCATCCCAAGTTCGTCTCCGTTTTCTGCTGCCTCAAATACATCCTTTGCAGACAGCGAAGTAAGTGAGCCAAGTGATGATGTATGGCTCTTTGTTTGTAATGTATCTTTTGCGATTCGGACGATACCTGTGGCAGACGCAATGGTTTCAATACAGCCTGTTCTCCCGCAGTTACATGGTGCTCCTTGAAATGGAACGGCACAAATATGACCAATTTCTCCACCAGCACCTGTTTCGCCTTGAACCACTTCTCCATTGACAATAATACCGCCGCCAACCCCTGTGCCCAGTGTAACCATCAGGATGTTTTTGGCGCCATCACCTGCACCCTTCCACATTTCACCGAGTGCAGCAATGTTCGCATCATTTTCGATGACAGATGGAAGTCCTGTCTCTGCCTCTAAATGGTCTTTTAAGGGATAGTTTGTCCAGCCCAGATTCGTTGTTTTATAGACAATTCCGGATACTTTATCCACTGGTCCAGGTGCCCCCATACCGATCCCAATTAGGGCTGATTTCGGCATGCTGATCTCAACTAGTTTATGGTCAATTGACTTGGCAATGTCGACTGTAATTGTCTGCCCAGATTTATCCGTAGGAATCTCCCACTTATGCTGAATTTCACCATAAAGATTAATAAACGCAAGCTTAATTGTCGTACCGCCAAGATCAACTCCTACAAACCAATCCCCTGTCATATGTCCTCCACCTTCACATTGTTTTTCGATTTAATTTGGCTAGTTCCATTTGAAGGATGGTCATTGCGTTTGACCATTCAGTTCGATCGATGATGCCCGATGTATACATTTCCTTCAATTCATCTGCCATAAATTCTAATTCCACTTCACGATCTCCGAAATACACGTAATTTCCAAATCTCATGAGCAGCTGCTGTACATCATATAACGTTTTCATTATTTTCACCATTTCTCTAAATCAACAGATAGGATAAGCGTATTCATAAATACGCTTTCAGTCAAGTCATTCAACGTGTTTGAGTGTTTTCAATATATTGTTTCAACTTTAAAAATTGGTCATTTTGCGGATCTTGTTTTAATGCTTTTTCGATGAAGTCGTCTGCTTCCGCTGTCTCGCCTTTTTCTACATACAACAACGATAAGTGATACAATTTATTCGGCTCATTTGGATCTTTTTCAAGCGACTTTTGCAAATACTCAATGGCCTTGTCAAGATGTCCAAGCTGTGCTTCGGAAAGCGCATATATATGAAGTGCTTCAGCTGAGGCATCCTTTTGCTTTACATATTCCTCTAGACGCTGACTTGCTTCGCTATAGTTCTTTTCATCAAATAAACTCGCTGCCTCGCTAGTTGCCGCCGCTTCTTTTTGATCGTCTGAATGAAACCCTGTATACAATCCAAAGCCGCCAATAAGGAGGAGAAGAAAACTAGCAAGAAGCATTTTGACAGGCTGAAACTGTTTAGGAAGACGGACCGCTAAAGCGGCTAAAAATCCCCCAGCGAGCCCCCCAAGATGCCCTGCATTATCAATCCCTGATACAGTGAAACCTATCCCTAAATTGATGAGGATAATCACGATAATATTTGTCCCCATCGTACGAAAGAAGAGCTTCCGGTTAGAGATCGCTAAATATAGCAATGCGCCTAAACAGCCAAAGATTGCACCTGATGCTCCTGCTGCGATGGCTGTATTAAACACAAAGCTCGCTATGGAGCCAAAGATGCCGGAAACTAAATAAATCAGCAAAAATCTTCCTGAACCATAAATTCTCTCAACAGCCGCTCCAACGGACCAAAGAGCAAATGTATTAAAGAGTAAATGCGTCAAACCAATGTGTAAAAACATAGGTGTCACAAAACGCCACCATTCACCCTCTAAAATCAGCACATTATTTTTCGCACCGAATGCTGTTAAAGTGGCTGTATTGGTACTTCCACCAGATAATTCGAGTAAAAGAAACATCACCACTTGAACTGCGATTAACAAGTAGGTAAAAATCGGTCTGCCATTTTGAAAAACGGCCCGTTCTCGTTCACGTTGCTTTTCCTGATCTTGAAATGCCTGAAGCACGTTCATTTTAAGCTGCATTACATCTTCGGCTGTATCTGCCTTCGCCTCTTCTACATCAATCGAGAGTGATGTATTCAGCCATTTTTGCAGCTCGTGTCCATCGTTTTGAAGGGTTTCTTCATTCAGTAAAACAGGTGTCACCGTCACCTTTTGCTGTTTTTGCGGTTGACCGTTTATGTCTTCCCAATCATCTACTGGATGGTCAGCTGTAAATTGTAGTTGCAGGAGATGAAGAGAACGTTTACGCATGGCTTCTCTCAACTGATTCATCCGAAAGGCCTGCTCTTCCATATCTCGAACGATCTCCTGTCTAAAATTCACATCTCTTCTATAGAGACGGATGAGATCATATCCTGAGTTTCGTGGTGCTTCAAAAAAGATTTCATCTTCTGGGTACGGACTTTGAATCATCTCGTATCCTTTTTGTCTGAGTTCATCAATCACTCGCCAAAATAGACTATCTATGACATTCATTCATTCGCGCTCCATTTTTTACATTATTATAGCAAGAATTACTCTTATACGCATTTCTCAACAAAAAAATCCCGGCTTTTGCGGGATTAGAATGCTTGGCGAATAAATTTCGTCCGAAAATATGGAATTTTCATCAGCCATTTAATAAAAAAGTGACGCACTTGGTTTTGACCTAAGATCAAATTCATGAGCCGATAACGATTTTGCACAAGAACGAATGCAAACAGTGTGAACACAATGCTCCAAATCATTTTATTCATCATATTCCCTCCTATGTTCGTATCGTGGCTTAAATAGGATTTGTTTATGCATGAACCATCATTTTTATCTCTTACCATGCGATCTACTTTCACACTCTAATCCCTTGTTCTTTTGATTGAATATAATAGACCTCTTCACACTCTGATTGATCATAAGAAACGTCAAATTGATGAAGGGCGATTAAATCTTTGAACGCTTTGATATGCTCTCTTCTTATTTTTCCGACTCCAAAAAAAATCAAGGTGCGTATGCCAAAAATAAACCCATGAATCATGATCAAGTTGTAAGTCAAAAGTATTCACTTCCTCCCACAAATTACGGAAGTATCTTTTCTTTCCTCGAAATTTTTTCAATATATGACTCCTACTAGCTAAAATGCCCTGAGCTAATGAAACGAGCTCAACACAAAAAGCCCGTTTTTGGACAATGAGCGGGCTTTCACTTTTGATATAACGTACCTTTTTCACTGACAATCATAGATACCGGTATGTCGTGCGCTTCAGCCGGAATATGCCTCGTCTGCTGTAAAGACAAACAAAGGGCAATGGTTACGCCGTGGTAGTCCGCTAAGTAGCGATCATAATAGCCCCCACCAAACCCAATCCGGTAACCACGTTGATCGAAGCACACCCCAGGGACAATGATCAAATCAATGGCTTCTTTATGTACAGCTTTAGACTCAAGAGGGTCTGGCTCCAATAGTCCAAAGTAGCTGGATGTCATCTTTGTTTCAGGTGTATATTCATAAAACACCATCTCTTTTGTTTTCGGAAAACAGGTGGGAATACAAACTGTTTTTCCTTCTTCCCACGCTTTTTCAATCAGAGGCATTGTCGGTATTTCTTTTCCCCTAGACATAGTCAAAGCAATCGTTTTCGCCTGTTTCCATTCTGACAGCTGTAGCACGTGTTCATGAATTAGAGCGGCGTAGCGATTGAACTCTTCAGCGCCTATCTGATCAAGCATGGCTAATGTTTGAAGGCGGAGCTCCTTTTTCATACAGGTTCATCTCCCATCATAAAAAAACAGCAGGAAAATTCCCTGCTGCTTACTTTGTTTCACGATGTAAAGTTTGTTTTTTATCACGTGAGCAATACTTTTTGAATTCAACGCGATCTGGATTGTTTCGCTTATTCTTTTTAGTAATATAGTTACGCTCACCGCATTCAGTGCAAGCTAGAGTAATATTTACGCGCATGTTTTTCCCTCCAAACTAAAATCAATTCACATTCAGACCTAACTATAATACCACTTCTAGCTAAGGAATGCTAGAATGTTTTTTCACCAATTTCATTTTTCAATGCATTCCACCCGCATCCTGATCCATATTGTCTGGTCATGTGATGAAAAATCGCCTTCTCCCCTATAAAAACACGTTCTTTGTCGTACTGTATACATGAGAACCCCCTCTTTGTTCCACAGCTTTTTTTCATCTGATCCGTCTTCTTTTATTTTAACAGCGGGCAAGGTTTTCATACTTGGTTTCTCTATAAAAAGAAAAATGATGAAAAAAAGGTGATTTTTTCAGCAATTCCTTTTGAAACTAGCTTTTTTATGGTATAAAAAAGAAGGGTCGAAAACTGTCTGAAACAATCATGAGAGCCTTTTTTGGCTTTCAGCATTAAAATATGAATAAAAGGTGATGAAACATGGAAATTGCAATTATCGGATTGCTTGTTGTCAGTATTGTACTGATCGCATTCTCATATTTTCAAAGAGAGCCGATTAAAGAAGTCGAACAGGAACTTGAAACACTTCAACTATCTGCAATGCAAGAAATCTATAAACTGAAAAAGAAAATGAAGGTTCTTGAAGAAGAATTGCTTGAAACAAACATCGTTGTCCGCAAGCATTCAGAAATTGATCCATCTATTGCAAGACAAATCATTTCAAAGCATCAAAATGGCATGTCTCCTGAGGCGATTGCGCGCGCTGAGCATGTATCTGTAGAAGATGTGAACATGATCATTAAAGACAACGAGAGGGTGCTTGTATGACGAAAAAAAGCATCCAAACGTTTGCAGCAGGTATGATTCTTGCAACTGGTGTTCTGGCGATCGTCTTTTTCCTTACTGGAAAAGATGAAGCGGCGGCTGATTCTACAACAAAAGAAACCTTCGCAGCGAAAGTGACAGACACTGACGTGAAAAATTACTTAGACTCTAAAAAAGAAGTCTCCGTCAGCCGTGAAACATATCAACAACTTCTTGATTATAAAGAAAAAGCGCTGAAAGCAAATGAAGACGGCGATTCTCAGAACGATAAACAAACAACGGACAAGCCAAAAGGCAAAACGGTTAAATTCGTGATTAAAAATGGTATGAGCACAAGTGATGTTTCAGACATGCTTGAAAAAGACGGAATCATCAACTCGTCTAAAGATTTTAATGATTACGTGATAGACGCAGGCTACCATAAAGAAATTCGTGCCGGCAAATTCAATTTAAAAACAGGTATGACATTCAAACAAATCGTCAAAGCCTTAACAAAATAACATCAAAAACCCCCTGGCGGCATTGACCTCCAGGGGGTTTTTGATTATCCAAATCGTCCTGATATATAATCATTTGTTCTTTGATCATTTGGCTCTGAGAACATCACATTCGTATCATTGACCTCAACAAGCTCGCCCATTAAGAAGAACGCTGTTCGGTCTGATACCCTTGCCGCTTGCTGCATATTATGCGTCACAATGGCAATCGTATATTTCTCTTTCAGTTTCATGATTAATTCTTCAATCTTTAATGTTGAAACAGGATCAAGCGCAGATGTTGGTTCATCCATTAATAGAATATCCGGGCTTGTGGCAATGGCTCTTGCGATGCAAAGACGCTGCTGCTGACCGCCTGAAAGACCTAATGCAGGCGCACTTAATCGATCTTTCACTTCATCCCAAAGGGCAACATCACGAAGCGCTTTTTCAGCGATTTCTTTCAATTGCTGCTTGCTCTTCACCCCGTGAATTCTTGGCCCGTAGACGACATTATCAAAGATAGATTGAGGGAATGGGTTTCCTTTTTGAAAGACCATCCCGACGTTTTTACGCAGTTCCACTAGATCGACACGGCCTTTTAAAATATTGTCACCGTTATACATCATATCCCCGGTGATTTTCACACCTGGCACTGTTTTGACCATGAGATTTAAGGTCTTTATAAAAGTTGACTTTCCGCAGCCGGACGGACCGATAATCGCTGTGACCTCATGCTCTTTAATGTCTAAATCAATATGCTTCAGTGCGTGATGCTGTCCGTACCAAAGGTTCATATCATTCACACGAAACACTTCTTTTTTGACTGTTTCAGTTGCTACTGCATTCATCAAAATCCACCCGCCTTATCCGAATCGACCATTAATATAGTCTTCTGTTTTTTGCTGCGCAGGACGTGTAAAGATACGTTCAGTCGCATCGTATTCCACTAGATCACCGTTCAGGAAAAAGGCTGTATGATCAGATACACGTAACGCTTGCTGCATATTGTGTGTGACAATGACAATCGAATAATCATGTTTTAATTCCGATAATAGTTCTTCAATTTTTGCATTTGAGATCGGGTCTAAGGCAGAAGCCGGTTCATCTAATAAAAGCACGCTAGGTTTCATCGCAAGGGTACGTGCAATACAGAGGCGCTGCTGCTGGCCTCCTGATAATGATAAGGCAGAGCGGTGCAAGCGATCTTTGACCTCATCCCATAGCGCTGCCTTTGTTAAGCTTTCTTCTACCGCATCATCAAGCACTGATTTCCTTTTTTCACCCGCATATTTTAGCGCATGCGTAATGTTGTTGTAGATGGATTTAGGAAATGGATTTGGCTTTTGGAAGACCATCCCGATTTCTCTTCTTAAATTCACCACATTAATACGGTCATCCAAAATATTTAACCCTTCGTACATGATCGCCCCTTCACTTCGTGCACCTGGAATTAGGTCGTTCATGCGGTTAATGCTGCGTAAAAAAGTCGATTTTCCGCACCCTGATGGGCCGATTAATGCAGTAATTGCATTTTTTTCAATTTCAAATGAAATTTGATTGACTGCTCTTTTTTCACCATAATAAATACTTAAATCCTGCACCTGTAGAATCTGTTCCGCTTGAAGTGGAGCCTTTTTTGCTTCAATCTCTTTTTTTTCTGCTAGCATTTGAACCATATCCCCTTCACACCTCTCACTATTTATTTTGACGTAAGCTTCTTATGAATAAATGAACCAAGCCATCTAGCTGCTAAGTTGAATACTAATACAGAGAGCACAAGTACGGCTGATGCACCATTTGCAATGGCCTCTGCATCTGGAATAATCCCCTGTGTATTGACGTTCCATATATGAACGGCTAATGTTTCTGCCGGTCTAAAAATATTGAGTGGTGACGTATCGGAGAAAGGACTCCAGTTTGTAAAATCAAGACGCGGTGTTGAAAGACCTGCTGTGAAAAGAAGAGCAGCCGCCTCACCGAAAACTCTTCCCGATGCTAAAATTGCTCCAGTTATAATGGATGGAATCGCACCTGGGATCAGAACCGTCTTCACTGTATGCCACTTTGTCACACCGAGCGCAAGCGATGCTTCCTTTTGATCCTTCGGTACAGATCGAAGTGCATCTTCTGTCACCCTGACCATCACTGGCAGGTTAAAGACTGTCAGCGCAAGGGCTCCTCCGATGATCGTATAGCCCCATCCTGTTAAATTAACAAACATCAGCAAACCAAACATACCGATGACGATCGATGGCAGAGAAGATAACACTTCAATACATGTACGAATAAAATCAGTCACTTTGTTTTGAGGTGCATATTCTGCCATGTACACCCCGCCGCCCACGCCAAGAGGCACGGTAAACAGCATCGTAATAAATAGAATGTAAAACGAGTTAAACAGCTGATCCCTAATACCGCCACCAGAGCCAATCGCACTTGAGCGGGTAGTCAAAAAGTCAAAATTTAATTCTTTGGCACCGTTGAAGATGATATAAGAAAACAAGCCAACAAGTATCGCCGTAATAATGGCGGCACATAATCCAAAAACGATTGTGGCAAAACGATCGGTCATTTTGCTATTCATTAAATCTTCCTCCTAGATGACAAGTATCTGATAATGAGTATGAACATAAATGATACAACTAGAAGGACAAGTCCCATTGACCAAAGTGTATTGTTTTCAACACTTCCATACGTTGTATGTCCCATGTTTAACGTAATAATGGTTGTTAATGTACCAGCTGTGTCCATAATACTTTCTGGTAGATTACGCGTGTTTCCAATGACCATCTGAACGGCAAGGGCTTCTCCAAATGCTCTTGCCATTCCAAGCACGACTGCTGTCATTAATGTTGGCAGCGCTGCAGGTACAAGAACACGTCTGATCGTTTGCCATCTTGTTGCGCCTAATGCATACGATCCCTCACGTAAACTTTTTGGAAGTGAAGCCATTGCGTCAGTTGCAATGGATGTAACAGTTGGCAGAATCATAATAGAAAGGACAATCGTTCCTGCTAACACACTGTGCCCTGAACCGCTTGACTTAAAGTGTCCAATAAACGGCACCAATACTGTAAGACCTATGAATCCGTAAACAACGGATGGAATCCCTACAAGCAGTTCAATCACTGGCTGGAGAATTTTCCGTCCCCATGCAGGTGCAATTTCTGTCATGAAGATCGCTCCTGCGATGCCTAGCGGTGCTGCTATGAGTGCTGATAGAAGCGTGACAGCGATTGATCCAAAGATAAATGGAAATGCGCCGTATTGCGGATTTTCCGCTGTAGGGTTCCAATTGATACTGGTTAAGAACTCAATTGGGCTTACACCATTTACGATGAAAGATTGTAAACCCTTAATGCCAAGGAAGATTGTGATGGCAATTGATACAGCAATCATTAAGAATGCGCAAAATTTCACCAAAATACTTCCTCTTACTTCATCCATTTGCCTATTTTTTTTCGAGCTGATCAGTCGATCGCTCGCTTCTGTATGTTCTATCTGTTTCATCTTTTTCTACACTCCTATGAATGTCATAAAAGGAAAAGTGAAAAGCTCCACTTTTCCTTCATCATCAATTCAAGACCTTTTACTTATCTGTTTGTTTGCCTGTTGCGTCTCTTTCTACTTTCATATTAGAGACTGAGATGTAGCCTTGGTCTTTAACGATTTCTTTTTGTACTTCGTCACTCATCAAGTAATCTAAAAATTGTTTTGCTAAACCTTCTGGCTCACCTTTTGTATAAGAGTGCTCATATGCCCAAATTGTATATTTACCGCTTTCTACATTGCTTTCTTCTGGTTTCACACCATCAATGCTAAGCGGTGTAATTTTGTCATCTGTTAAATAAGAGAATGCTAGGTACCCAATCGCACCTGGTGTTTCTGCAATCAACTTTTTCACTGTGTTTGAAGAATCCTCTGTGATTCCTTCTGCAGGTGTCGCGCCGTCAAGTGCATATTTCACAAATGTTGCACGAGTTCCTGATGAGTCTGGTCTGTTCACAAGTGTGATTTTTTGGTCTTTCCCGCCAAGCTCTTTCCAGTTTTTGATTTTACCAGTGAAGATTTTTTTCAATTCGTCCTTTGTGATGTCTTTGACACCAACTTCAGGGTTAACAGCTGCCGCCATTCCAACAACTGCTACTTTGTGGTCTTTTAAAGCTTTTGCGTCGATTCCGTCTTTCTCTTCTGCGAATACATCTGAGTTCCCAATTTGTACAGATCCTTCTGATACTTGAGAAAGTCCTGTTCCTGAACCGCCGGCTTGTACTTGAATATCGGCTTTTGGATGTTTATCCATGAATTTTTCTGCTGCCGCAAGAACTAAAGGCTGCATCGCAGATGATCCTGAGATGGTAATGGAACCTGATGCCTCATCTTTGTTTGAAGCATTTCCTTTACTGTCTTTTGAATCTCCGCTTGAGCTGCTGTTTCCGCATGCTGTGACGAATGCTAACAATGCGATAGTAAGGAAAGTAAGCAGCCATAATTTGTTCTTTTTCATTTCAAGAATACCCCCTGAATAATTTGTCCTACGAGTAATACATTAAAGGTTCTTTATTAATTTCGTTTAAATGGAATGTTAAGGTTTTGTAAATGTCGAAGATTTGTAGAGAAATTGCGGGGTTTTTTATGATTTTTGTCAATTTATATCGAAAAGTTTGAAGAAAATATAAAAAAACGCCCACAAAAAGTGAGCGTTTTTACCTAGAAAAGGTCTAGTTATTTGTTTCTGCTTCATTTTCAATTTTGTTTTTGTTCTTCGCTTGTGTATCATTGCTTTCCTGTTTTGATTTCAGTTCAAAGTACTTGTCTAATACTTGTTCACCAATATCATTTGTAATCGGATAGCGCTGGTTGTAATCTTGATACACCCAAGGCACGACAACTGAAATCGCTACTTCTGGATTATCAGCAGGCGCATACGCAACAAGTGTTGTGTTATACGTTGGTGTGCCGCGTTTACTTTTAATCGGGCCGTCATAGAATGATTGAGCGGTCCCTGTTTTGCCAGCTGGATTGTATTTTTTGTTGCCAAAATTCGAATATGCTGTCCCTCTTGGGTTCTGCATCACAAGCTTGAATCCTTGCTGTACGCGTTTGATCTCATCACTTGTCATATCGAGCTTATTCAGTACATCCGGCTTGACGGACTCCGTTACAGCCCCAATGCCTCTTTGCGGATCTGGCTCTCTCACTTCTTTTACGAGCTGAGGACGTAAACGATAGCCGCCATTGGCAATCGTTGAGACGTATTGCGCCATTTGCAGCGGTGTAAACGTGTCATATTGTCCAATCGCATAGTCAAGTAAGAGACCGGATTGTGTAGACGTTCCACGATAGCCAGTTGCTTCGTTTGGCAGGTCAATACCTGTCTCCACTCCAAGACCAAATTTACTAAAATTGTAACGGAACGTATCAAACGCCTTTGTATCAATTGGGAGCGGCTGATTCTTACGATATTCCCCTTTCCCAATTGCAATCGCTGTTTTAAACATATACACGTTTGATGAACGTTCTAGTGCGGTTAAATCATTAATGAGTCCCATATTTTGATAGGATTTTTTCGGCGGTGACTGAGCGATATAGAGCGGTTCATCGTATTGGGTGCTTCCAATATGAAGGACGCCTGTTTTATAACCTGTCAGCACAGTTGCCCCTTTTACTGCTGATCCCATCGCATATGATGATGTCATCGTTCCTAGTGCATAGTCATCAAATTTGTATGTCCCATTCTTATTGGTAATCTGTTTACCCGCAATCGAGAGCACTTCCCCATTTCTCGGGTCCATCATGACAACAAACGCACGATCAAGAAGTTCTGTGCCGCCTCTTTGCTTCGCACTTTTCAAGTTCTTTTCGATGATTTTTTCCACCGCTTTTTGCAGCTGAATATCAATCGTCAGCACAAGGTCTTTCCCGCTCTTTCCTTCTGTTAACACTTTAGAGCTTGTGACATTGCCTTCTTTATCCGTTGTACTTTGTTCTTTTTCTTTTTGACCTTGCAGGACATCTTCATATTGATATTCAAGATAGCTTTTTCCTACACGATCATTTCGGCTGTAGCCGAGTGATAGATAATGTTCAAGCAGTGACGACGGAAGACCTTCATCACTTGAAGACACACTGCCGAGCATACTGCGGAGCAGTCCTTTATAAGGATAGCTGCGTGACCAGTCTGTTGTGACATCTACACCTGGCAGCTCGTCCAAATGCTCAGAGACGTAAGCAATTTCACTTGGTTTAACATCTTCGTTTTTAATGAATTGAGGCGTAAGTGCATAGCCTGCATCCATTTGTCTTTTAATCGCAAGCACTTGCAAATCATTTTTCGTCAGTTGATTTAATTCCTTGTCTGTGATGCGTTTCAGCTGGAGCTCGTATAGTTTATCATCAGAGACCTTTTCGTCACCCTTTAAATCGGCTTCTTTTTGAACAAGCTTTTTCGCTTCATTCGGATGGGTTAAGATCCAGAAATCTTTTTTATCACGATCTGTGATTTTCTTCGTACTTACATGAATCATATCTGCTAATTTTGTTGCCACTTTGAGCCGCTCTTCTTGTGAAGTCGTCGAGGTTCTCGTATATGTAATGGCATTTAGCGCTTTATTGCTGACAATCGTGTTATAGTTTCGATCATAAATTTTTCCGCGCGGAGCAGATGAGCTGACATTCACGTCTTCTTGTTTTTCTGCCTGCTTTTTATAATCTTCTCCATTCACAATCTGCACAAAACCGAGTCTGACCACAACACCGGTAAAAATAATGAACGCAGCTAAAAATAATAAATTCAGCCGGATCGGAAGTGTTTTGCGCCCTTCCTTCGCGTCTTTTTTGTTTTTCTTGTTTCTCATCACATCACCTTTTCTATCAAGAAAGAAATGGCACCCCTTTTTGTGTATAAAAGGTGCCATCATCATTTTAGCGGTTTTTCTATCATTTATCTAGAAATTTGATGTTCCATTGGTAAGAAATTTTACCTTTCTCCCTTCATAAGGTTCGTTTGAGAAACAGGCTTTTGACCGTCAGCCTCTTCTATATCAGCTGTTTTCTCTTTTAAATGAATGTCCTTTACAAAATAATAAATAAGGGTGTGCCCCGCTCCGAGTACGACAAGTGAAGCAGGAATCCCAAGCCGATCGCCCAGTAAGGTGACAGATAAAAGAAAAAAGACAATCGAACAAATACGCCCTGCATTTAAAAATAGTTCTCTGACGACAATATATTCAATTCGGGCTTTTCTTGCATATCTGGCATGACCGATGACATCGTAAGTTAAAGAGACATACGGAACAAGCAGAAGCGGGTAGCCGATCGCAATGGCTACAGCGTACATAAGCAGTGATACATAGGACAAGTGAAAGACGATTAAAAATAAAGCGCCGTATAAAATAAGCCCGCCAAACATAATCGCTTTTTTACGCCATTTTTTCTTAATCAAACGGGTAGCAAAAAAATAGGCGAAAAAGGCAACACCTGAATTGACTAGACCAAATGTGCCTAAAGCAAGCTCACTGTTTGTTGCAATAAACACAAAGACACTGATTAAAAAGACAAACACGCCTTCACGGAGCCCCTGAAAAAAGTGAGCAGTTGTGATCTTACGCCAATTCTCGTCCGCATGGCGCTCTTTCCAAATTTGCTTAATGATAAATTTTCCTTTTGATTGTCTCCTCTTGAGGAAAAAACTCATCACCACCGCTAGTGAAAACAAAAAAAGCGATAAAGTGAAAATCACTGTATAGCCTGTATCATCCGTTAATTGAGAAATCACAATTCCTGCAATGAGCGGCCCAATCATACCGGCTGTAGAGGTAAGCACTCCTAAAAATCCATTAAAGAAATCCCTTGTTTCAGGTTCAGTGATCTCAAAAGTGAGCACGTTAAAGGCAAGCCAGTAAAAACCATAGCCGATTCCAAGCACACTGCCTAATAACACGAGCCGAGCTGCCGCTTGCTCTCCTGCCATGAGAACAATTAAGTAAAAAGCGGCTAAGAAGATGACACCGAAACGAAGGACAAATGCACGATCTATTTTTTTAGCGAGCCGACCAGCAAATAAAAAGGTAATGGGCTGAAGGACTACTATCGCCAAGTTATAAATCGCAAGGTCTGTAAATCGCCCAGACTGTTTCCATAAATACACGTTCACAAACGTATTCGAAAGCGCAATCGCAAGTGCGTATAATCCGCCAATCGTGAGGAGGAGCAATAAATCTCTTGTGACATCCATGTCCCCGAACATTTTCTTTAATCTGCTCATATCATTCATTCTCCTTTTCTACACAATAGTCTGTCTCATCAAAAGGCAGATATGTAAAAAAAGGAGGGAAAATATAAAAAGACCCGCTCTCAGAGAGAAGCAGGTCTTTTCAAATCAAATCATTTATTTAGCTTCGCTGTAAAGGCGAGCCACTTCATCCCAGTTCACAACATTCCAGAATGCTGAAATGTAATCAGGACGACGGTTTTGGTAGTTTAGGTAGTAAGCATGCTCCCAAACGTCTAGTCCTAGGATTGGTGTTTTTCCTTCAGTTAAAGGAGAATCTTGGTTTGGTGTGCTTGTGATTTCAAGTTTGCCATTGTTCACAACAAGCCATGCCCAACCAGAACCAAAGCGTCCTGCAGCTGCTGCAGCGAAATCAGATTTGAATTTTTCAAATCCGCCTAATTCTTTTTCGATCGCATCTGCAAGTTCACCAGTTGGTGCGCCGCCACCGTTTGGTGAAAGAAGCGTCCAGAATAATGAGTGGTTCGCATGTCCTCCGCCATTGTTACGTACAGCTGTACGAATGTTTTCAGGCACAGAGTTCAAGTTAGCCACTAGCTCTTCAATTGATTGATCTTCAAGAGCTGATACACCTTCGATTGCTTTGTTTAAGTTTGTTACATAAGTGTTATGGTGTTTTGTGTGGTGAATCGTCATTGTTTCCTTGTCGATATGTGGTTCTAATGCATCGTAAGCATATGGTAATTCTGGAAGTTTAAAAGCCATGGTTAAATTCCTCCTTAGAA
This sequence comes from Bacillus sp. iso_77, assembly GCF_056173625.1. Taxonomy (NCBI): domain Bacteria; kingdom Bacillati; phylum Bacillota; class Bacilli; order Caryophanales; family Bacillaceae; genus Bacillus; species Bacillus sp. iso_77. The sequence goes on from NZ_CM149683.1 coordinate 2,249,373, forward strand.
ATGTATGTACTGAAATGCTTCCTTAGTAAGCAAGCAATTCACCCTAATCAAAGAGTATCAAAAGAAACGGCTTGTTTCAACGTTATTGCTCATGATTGAAACATTTCAGTGTTTATTTTGTATTTAACCCTTCAGAAAGAGTGTTAAACACACCAATTTTCCATTTAGCGAAGCACATAAAATAAAAAGATTCCCAGCATCAGTGCTTGAATCAACCCTTTTGCAAATACGCCTGACACAAAACCAATTAATGAGCCAAGCCCAACTTTCACACTTGTCTTCAGATCTTTTTGATGAACGAGCAGCTCTGCGATGACACTGCCGATAAATGGACCAATGATAATTCCAGCAATCGGAATCACAAAAGGACCGGCTAAAAGCCCAATGGTACTTCCCCAAATGGCCGCCCGGCTGCCGCCAAAGCGTTTCACCCCAATCAGATTGGAGACATAATCCGCTGCAAATAACACAGCTGTAAACATGGCTTGAATGAGCCAAAAGGTGAGCGTCAATTTCTCAAAGCTAAAAAAGAGCCCATATAAAATAAACCCAAGAACCATGAAAACCACACTAGGAATGATTGGATAGACAAGTCCCACAAACGCAATGATAAATGCACAGCCGATCAAAATCCAATACAGCACGTCCAATCCGCTGCCGCCTCCTTTTTATATGCTGTATACATTATGCCTCATTCCTTCTATCTTAACCAGTAATGAAGGCCGTACTTGTACTGGATGGATAGACATTGATACAATGTGAGAAATAGAAAAGAATGTAGGAAGTGAATCGGTTGAACGTATTTAGTTTATTGTTAAAAGGAATTTATTCACCAAAAGATATTGCCAGAGCACGTTTTACTGGGATTGGAAAGGCCATTTTATTCATCTTTATCCTTTCGATCATCGCAGCTGTCCCCCAGGGCTATCATATGAGCCAAGAGATTTCAAATGCGATGTCAGGATTTCAACATGTGATTAAAAAAGATTTACCCGACTTTTCCATTGAAAAAGGAACGCTTCAAGCGGATCAAAGCACGCCGATCGAAAAAGAAGAAAATGGCATCACGATTATCTTTGATCCCGCTGAAAAAATAAAATCAAGTGAGCTTGAATCAAAACAAACAGCCATTGCGTTATTGAAAGAAAAAGCAGTGATTGCCATTGACGGACAAATGACAGATATTCCATACCAGCTGCTTGGCGGAACACTCACAAAAGATGAACTTGCCAGCGTCACAAACCAGAATCAAGCGATCATTATCCCTGTCATTTGTGTCCTGCTGTACCTATCTACTGCTGCTCTCATGTTCATCAGCGCAACATTCCTAGCCATGCTTGGCACATTTATTAAACGAATGCAGCAAAAAGAGCTGTCCTTTCAAATGCTTTGGAAGCTCTCTGCCTATTCACTCACATTAACAACCGTCTTTTTCGCCATCATGAGTGCATTAAACACGCCGGTTGCGAACTCATTTTTATTAAATTGGGTGATTAACTTTATTTTCTTATATCTTGTCGTTAAAGAAATACCTGCAAAAAAATAAGCTCCCTCATTTTGGGGAGCTTTTTTATTTGTTTTGACCCTATGACTCATCTGGATGGATGATCGCAAACAAATAGTGATCTTCCCACTTATCATTGATCTTTACTTTTTTACGATGAAGTCCCTCATTTTCAAACCCTGTCTTCTCAAGCACACGAATGGAACCAATGTTAGATGGTTTTACGCCAGCCTCAATGCGGTGAAGGTACAGTTCATAAAAGGCATAATCGATAATCAAACGAATCGCCTCTGTCATATACCCCTTCCCGCCTTGCTTTTCATCAAGTACATATCCAAGCAAAGCCCCTTGAATCGGTCCTCTTTCAACAGAATTGAGTGAGATTGTTCCAATTAATGCATCTGTTTCATTTAAGAAAATACCGTGCATATAGGCTTCATCTTTTGCACGCCTGTGCATACTGCGGTTTATCCGTTCCTTTTGACGAGGTACAGTAAAAAAATCATCCTGAACCAAAGGAGTAAATTGCTGAAAATAAGTGCGGTTTTCTCGTTCAAGTGTTAATAGTGCTTCTGCATCACTTTCTGTTAGTGTTCTTACATATATATGCTGACTGATTTTCTTCATATACTCTCCCCCTGTTTTGATTTTATCATAATAAAGAAAGGGCTTAGGCTTGCTTTTTCCAAACTTTTTTCACTTACAAGTCATACTAGAACTCACTAGAACCACCCTTCCTAGCTTTTTCACTCTTTTTTGTTCTATCAACTCAGGGACATGCATAATCTGAAGTAAACTCTTAAAAGCGGTGAGTAAAATGCGGCGAATTATTTTTTTACTAGTCAGTTTGTTTGTCCTCTTTATTATCTTTTTTGATTTAAAAAATGGAACGATCCCCGTTCAGGATGGCCCTGCTGTTCCCGCCAGCGCCTTTCAAACAGCTGAAAAACAGGCATATAAAACTGTCACTGTTAAACAAGGGCAAACCGTCGTCTCTATCGTACATACAAGTAAGCCATTAGATGAAGTGATCGAAGACTTTGAAGCACTGAATCAAGGCGTCAAAGCGAACGAAATTCGGGCAGGCAGCACATACAAGTTTCCGGTCTATAAGAGATAAAACGTTAATTCCTTGTCATTCATACAAAGAGACTGTTACAATATGAGATGTAAAACACGTCGTACACTGCAAACGAATTGCATGTACACTAAGGAGCGATTGACAAGTGAGTGAAGTCACACATCGTACAAAAACGCGTCCCGTCAAAGTGGGACCTTTAACTATAGGTGGAAACAATGAAGTCGTCATTCAAAGTATGGCGACAACCAAAACACATGATGTCGAAGCGACAGTAGCTGAAATTAAACGTTTAGAAGAAGCTGGCTGTCAAATCGTGCGTGTCGCATGCCCAGATGAGCGTGCAGCAAATGCGATTGCGGACATTAAAAAACAAATCAACATCCCCCTTGTTGTCGACATTCATTTTGACTACAAGCTTGCACTGAAAGCGATTGAAGCAGGTGCAGACAAAATTCGTATCAACCCAGGAAACATCGGAAGACGAGAAAAAGTCGAAGCTGTTGTGAAAGCGGCAAAAGAAAAAGGCATTCCAATTCGTATTGGGGTAAACGCCGGTTCGCTCGAGAAAAAGATTCTTGATAAATACGGCTATCCAACCGCAGATGGTATGGTTGAAAGTGCACTGCATCACATTAAAATTTTAGAAGACCTAGACTTTCATGACATCATTGTCAGTATGAAAGCATCTGATGTAAACCTTGCGATTGAGGCATACGAAAAAGCAGCAAAAGCCTTTGATTATCCTCTTCATCTTGGGATTACAGAATCAGGTACGTTATTTGCAGGTACGGTCAAAAGTGCAGCTGGTCTTGGCGCAATCTTGAATATGGGGATTGGTAACACACTCCGTATTTCATTAAGTGCTGACCCGGTCGAAGAGGTCAAAGTGGCACGTGAATTATTAAAATCATTTGGCCTTGCATCTAATGCAGCAACACTCATCTCATGTCCAACTTGTGGACGAATTGAAATTGACCTCATTAGCATTGCAAATGAAGTCGAAGAATATATTTCTAAAATTAAAGCACCGATCAAAGTAGCTGTTCTCGGATGTGCTGTAAACGGTCCAGGTGAAGCGCGTGAAGCTGATATCGGCATCGCTGGCGCTAGAGGTGAAGGCCTCTTATTCCGCAAAGGTGAAATCGTTCGGAAAGTGCCAGAAGAAACAATGGTCGAAGAACTGAAAAAAGAAATCGATAAAATCGCTGAAGAACATTATGCAAAAATGGAAGCTGAAAAAGCAAAACAAGCGAACGCATAACAAAGAACGCCTGACATCACTGTCAGGCGTTTTTCTGTTCCTGCCCTGTTAAAAGAACGGGGTGATAAAGATGCCGAGGATGACGGAAACGATTCCGATCCCGATTGACCACGCGCCAAGCGCATGTGCTCCTTTTCTTCTTGCAATATAACCAACGACGATTGCCGCTACGCCTAATAGCACCGGCAAGACAAATAATGAGATAATCGCAATCGCGAGTGCTGTATAGCCTATCCCCTTACTGCCTGAATCGTCACCTACATGGTCACGTTCTCTTCTGTCTTCACGATCTCTTGATGCTTGATATGGCTCTGCTATTTCAGCAGCTGTTTCCTCTAAATAGCCATCATCATTACTAAAGTGTGTGTCGATTTCACGATCATTTCTTCTGAAATCTTCGTCTCTTTCCATGATCAATTCCCCCTTTTGGTTAATAGAAAGGAGCTTTTTTAGTATGAGCAAAAATGTCTGTTTCATGTTTGCTAAAACTTGCTGGAATTGTGAATTGATTATGTTACACTTTAAGAGGATAAATATGAGGAGTGTGGGCATGTTACGTTTAGGAATTGATATCGATGGCACAGTCACGGCGCAGGACACCTTTGTCCCCTACTTAAATGAGTCGTTTCAATGTGACATCACACTAGATGATATGACGGAATATGATTTGACGAAGCTTTTAAAGATTTCAAATGAAGAATTTTGGGGCTGGATGAATGAGTATGAGCCTCTTATTTATAAACAGGCAAAGCCTGCCGAGGGTGCAAAAGAAATCCTCAATCAAATGAAACATCATCATCAATTGATTTATATCACAGCCAGAAGGCAGCATCACTCAGACATCACCTACAAATGGTTTGAGGAGAATCATGTCCATTACGACGATATCGAGCTTGTTGGCGGACATCATAAGGTGGAAGCTGTTCAAAAACATAAGATCGATGTGTTTTTTGAAGATCACCATGGCAATGCCACAATGATTGCAAAAGAAGCTGACATTCCAGTGATTCTGTTTAACTCACCGTATAATCAAATGCCAATTGATGAACGGATCATTCGCGTTAATAACTGGCAAGAAGCATCCCAATGGATCAAACAATATGAAAAGCGTCTGCAAACTGCTTACTAAAACAGATCAAAAGCCGATACGTTTAATGTATCGGCTTTTTGATTGTACGATGATGTCCTTCTTTTATTAAAAAATGATAAAGTGCACCCATCATACCTGCCTGATTGAAGTAATAGCACGTTTCCAGTGTCACCTGTATGTTTTTCCATGCATGCAAAGTATGTAAATGTTTCTCAATGTTTGGAATCAAATCGGGCCTTGCACTCACGCCCCCGCCAATGAGGATTTTCTCTGGATTGAGAACTGTTGCCACATTGTAAATGCCAATTGCGATTCGTTTGTACCACTGATCGATCATCTTCTCAATGGCCGGATCATGCTTGGCTTTTTCAAAGATTTCTTGACCGTCGATTTGCTGACTTTGTGGAATGCCCTGCTGCTCTTTGTAACTTCGTATCAATCCAGCTGTCGAAGCACTGCTGTTGAGTGTGGTAAACTGACCATTTTCTGTTTCTGTCAGCATCATACCAAATTCACCGCCGCGAAAAGAGGCACCGCGAACAAGCTCGCCACCAGCAAAAATACCGCCGCCGACACCAGTCCCAAGCGTCATACATATAAAGCTGTCACACTCTTTCGCATGACCACTAAATTTTTCAGCCAGCGCTGCACAGTTCGCATCATTTTCTACTTCTACACGAAGTGATGTTTTTTCTTCCAAAAGCGTTTTGACATTTTGGCCATTTAAAGCAATAATCGCTCCTGCAAATTCCGTATAACCCGTTTGACTGTCAACAAAACCCGGAAGACTCATCGCAATCCCTTTGATATCCCAAGTCCTTTGATACTCTTTCACCACGTTCTCCATGTCCTCTAAAAACGGCTCAAGCTGTCGGCAGTTTGTTTCGTAGTCGCCGCTCGTGATCAGCTCACCATTTCGATCCATGACCCCATGCTTTGTTTTTGTTCCGCCTACATCGAAAACAACATAATGTGCCACCTTTGACCACTCCCCTATTTCAAAAGACTCAAATATGTTTCAATAGATGATCTGTTGTTCTCATTTTAATGAAACAGCTACCCTTTGTAAAACGTTTTCAATATGACAAAACAAAAAGCCAGCCCATCGGCTGGCTTCTTTCATGAATGAACTTCTTTCGGTTCGCAAGAAGGACACGTTCCGTAAATTTCAAATTTATGTCCGCTAATGTGATAATCCTCTAGATCAGCATCAAGCTTGTCCATAGGGCAAGCGTCGATTTCCTTTGTTTTACCACACGTCAAACAAATAAAGTGATGGTGATGGTGGGAAAACGAACATTTAAAACGGAACAGTTTCTCCCCTGATAATTCCGTTGTCTCTAATATCCCAAGATCTTCATATAAAGACAGGTTTCGATAAATCGTATCAAAACTAAGCCCTGGGTAATCTTCACTTAATGCTGTTAATACATTTTTAGCGGTCAAGTATTTATCAGAATCAGAAAACAATTGAAGCATATCTTCACGTTTGCTTGTATATTTATAGCCTTTTTCCTTTAATAAATCAAGCGCTTCTTGTACGTTCATGATGATTCCCCCTTCTGAATTTCCCAATACTAATACACCCGATTAAAATCAAGATAGACAGCATCACAATGGTTCCACCCGGCGCTAAATCAAGATAATAACTTAAAATCAAGCCGACCATAACAGACAATTCCCCAAATAAGATGGAAAGGAAAATCGCCTGTTTAAACCCTTTGGCAATCCGAATACTTGCCGCAACTGGCAGTGTCATGAGTGCGGACACTAGGAGTGTACCGACAATACGCATCGATGCTGCGATGACAAGTGCAACAACTAAAATAAAAATAAAATGAATCCACTTAGCTGAAATACCAGAAGCCTTCGCATGTTCTTCATCAAAAGAAAGCAAAAACAATTCTTTATACAAGAGCACAACCACTAATACAACGACAAGTGAGATCCCAACAATAATCCAAAGATCGAGCCTTGAAACCGCACTGACACTTCCGAACAAATAACTGAACAAATCTGTATTAAAACCATTTGCAAGTGAAATGAAAATAACAGAGATCCCAATACCACCCGATAAAATAATGGGAATCGCCAGCTCCTGATAATGTTTATACACAGAGCGCAGACGTTCAATAAACAATGAGCCAGCCACAGAAAAAGCCATTCCTAAGTAAAGCGGGCTAACCCCTGTCAAAAGTCCAAACTTTTTATCAAGGAATAAACTTGCCGCTATCCCAGCAAGTGACACGTGACTAAGCGCATCTGCGATGAGAGAGAGCCTTCTCACAACAATAAATACACCAAGTAAGGGCGCAATAAAGCCGATCAGCATACCTGCGATAAACGCATTTTGTAAAAATTCATAATGAAAAAATGGAAATAGCATTATTCATGTCCCCCATGATGGTGATGATCGTGATGAATCACTTGAATGTCATGCCCGTAAAACTGAGAAAGCGCCTGATCATCCATCGAATCAAACGTTTCCGCATCTCCATGAAAATGAAGTGTCTGATTTAAACAAGCCACATGCGTGACTTTGTCAGAAACGGTTCCTACATCATGTGTAACGAGAATTAAAGACATTCCTTTTTCTTTGTTCAATGTTTCTAACAGCTGATAAAAGCCCTCTACTGTTCTTTGGTCTACACCCACAGTCGGCTCATCTAAAATAAGCAGCTTCGGCTGACTGACGAGTGCACGGGCAATAAATGTACGCTGCTGCTGACCGCCTGAAAGCTCACCAATGTTTTGATGTTTTAAGTCTTGTATGCCAACTGAGCGGATCGCCTCATCTACTTGAAGCTTATCCTGCTTACTCATGCGTTTGAATAAACCAATCTTCGCCGTTAAACCACTTGCCACGACCTCGTATACAGAAGCAGGAAACCCTGTATTAAAGCTATTCGCTTTTTGAGATACAAATCCAATTTGATCCCAGTCTTTAAATTTTTGAGCAGGTGTGCCAAACAGCTTCAATTCTCCCTGCTGGGGTTTAATCAAGCCAAGCAGGCATTTTAATAAGGTTGTTTTACCAGATCCATTCGGTCCAACAAGTGCTAGAAAGTTTCCTTCCTCTACCGTTAAATGAATGTGATCGATGACATTTCGCTGTCCATATGAATACGAAATGTCCTTCATTTCAATAATTGGCTTTGCCATAAATCTTTCCACCTTTAATCCAATATAAAAAGAATGATTACGATTTATACAACAAAAAGAAAATGGCAAAAGCCATTTTCTTTGTCCATACATACATTTCATTATATAAAAGAAAGATAAAAAAGTAAAATAAAAGCTAATGAATGGCTGTTTTGAATTTACCGCCTTTTGTTTCATGCGTATCCATAATCGTAATAAAGGCTTGACCATCAATTTCAAACACGATAGATTTCAGCTTCGTAATTTCAAGTCTTGTCACGACGGCGTAAATGACATCTTTTTCTTCATCGGTATAGCCGCCTTTTCCTCTAAGTTTGGTGGTTCCCCTGCCGAGACGATGAAGGATCGCATCTGAAATTTCATCATAATAATCCGAAACGATAATAACAGCTTTTGTTTCATCTAGTCCTTGAATGACAGCATCAATTGTTTTCATTGCCAAATAATATGTCATGACAGAATACATAGCTTGCTCCGGCCCGAAGACAAAGCCCGCCCAAATAAAAATGAACACATTGACGATCATGACAAACTCACCGACGGAGAAAGGAATTTTTTTGGTCAGAAGAATTCCTAAGATTTCCGTTCCGTCCATTGAGCCTCCATTCCGTATCACAAGCCCAACGCCAAACCCGAGTAACAGCCCTCCAAATACAGTAGCTAAAATCGGCTGCGTCGTAAATGCTTCTACATGATGAAGTGAAGATTCAATCACGGCCAAGCTGACAATCCCAATCACAGTGGAAATCAAGAAGGTTTTCCCAATATGTTTGTATCCTGATATCATAAATGGAATATTTAAAATGACAACAATCGTCGCAAAATTAATGAATGGGTTATCCGTAAAAAGATAATCCAAAATAAGCGAAATACCGATGATGCCTCCATCAATAATATTGTTTGGCACTAAAAATAATTCAATGCTGACTGCTGCACATGCAGCTCCTACTAGAATCAGAAAAATTCTCAAAATAAAATGAGGCACTGATTCCTTTTTATGCTGTTTACTATTTGCCATACGTTCTCCCTTCTACACATGTTTAGTTTTCAATGAACATTTTATTCACTTTACTATTTTATCATTTCACAGAGTAAAATAAAATTTTTTGCACATTTTCCGTTTTCGCCCATACATTGATACAGAGGGGAGGAATGGAATTGATTTTAATTCAAAAAATTGTGTTGCAGCGTCTGAATCAGATCACAGCAAATGACTTGTTAAAGTATGCGAAACAGTATGGGGTCAGCTTAACATCCAATCAGGCTGCTGAGGTCGCCAAACTCATGAATGGGAAAAACATCAATATTTTTAATGATGCAGAGCGCAACCGGCTGCTTAAGCAAGTGGAAGCGATTACGTCTAAACAGACAGCACAGACCGTCAATGATCTGTTTAATCAATTCACAAATTAGGCAAAAAAGGGCCGCATTTAGCGGCACCTCATCACATTGCATGCACTTTTTATTGACCCGTAATCTTATCTAGTAAACCTTCATCAAATTGCTTTTCTTTCAGCATCGCAATTTCGAATTTATAAGGTGGTTTCTTGTTCTTTTTATCTTCACCTACATAAGGCGTTTCTAGAATCTTCGGCACATCTTGAAGCTGTGGATGATGAACGATATAGCTCAGGGCATCAAAACCAATTTCTCCAAAACCGATATTTTCATGTCGGTCTTTTCTTGCGCCTTGTACATTTTTACTGTCATTAATATGAAGAACTTTGATTCGGTCGATCCCGACAATTCGATCAAATTCTTCTAAAACTCCATCAAAATCACTCACAATGGGATAACCTGCATCGTGCGTGTGACACGTATCAAAGCAAACAGAAAGTGCTTCGTTATGTGTCACACCGTCAATAATTTGGGCAAGCTCTTCAAAGCTTCTTCCGCATTCTGATCCTTTTCCCGCCATTGTTTCCAGCGCAATTTGAACCTCCTGCCCCTTCACAATGACTTCATTGAGACCTTCAATGATTTTTTGAATTCCAGCATCTGCACCTGCTCCGACATGCGCACCTGGATGAAGAACAATTTGTCTTGCACCTAGCGCTTCTGTACGCTCTATCTCAGAGCGAAGGAAGTCCACTCCAAGCTCAAATGTCGCTGGATTCACTGTGTTCCCAATATTGATAATATACGGTGCATGAACGACGATATCTGTCATACCATGCTCTTTCATATGCGCTTGTCCAGCTTCAATATTGAGATCTTCAATTTTTTTGCGGCGCGTATTTTGCGGTGCACCTGTATAAATCATAAAAGTATTTGAACCATAAGAGGCAGCTTCCTCACTCGCTGCAAGTAGCATATGTTTTCCGCTCATGGATACATGTGATCCAATCTTCAACAATGTGTCCCCCTACTTTCCGTTACGCTTTGACTTTCTACGTTCTTGTCTTTTGATCTTATCCATCTCACGTGTCATTTTCTTTTTATATCCAGGTTTGACGGCTTTCGGTTTTCTGACAAGACGTTTTGCTTTTTCTTCAATTTCATTTGGTGCTTTTTTACGTCTTTGACGCTTCAAACGATCATCTGCATCTCGCCATTCGCCATGAACAATCGTTTTGTTTTCAAACACAACACCCATTTTTTCAATTTGAACGAGTGCATCCTCATCAGCAAGATCATAAATGGTCATCGCAATGCCAGATGAACCAGCGCGAGCCGTTCTTCCCACACGATGAACATAAAAATCAAGATCGGATGGGAGCTCATAGTTAATCACGTGGCTGACGCCCTTAATATCAATCCCACGGGCAGCAAGATCAGATGCCACAATATATGTGAACTCCAAATCTTCAATTTGTTTCATCACTTTTTTACGTTCACGAGGCGTTAAACCACCATGAAGTACCCCAATTTTCATTCCTTTTTCCTGTAGGAATGAGGCAATTTCATCAACAGTTGATTTCGTATTGGCAAAGATGATCCCTAAATAAGGCTGTACATTCGTCACCATTTCATGAAGTAATTTTAATTTATCACGCTGTTTAGATGGAACTAAAATATGCTGAATGTTTTCAGCCGTAATGCGTTTCGGTTCAACATGTGCATATTTCGGATTATCCATATATTTTTTGAGGAAAGGTTTTAATTTTTCTGGAATAGTTGCTGAGAACACGAGCATTTGCAGCTGTTCTGGCATTTGTGAGCCAATACGATCCACATCTTCTAAAAAGCCCATATCCAGCATCAGGTCTGCTTCATCAATGACAAGAGATGTTGCTTTGTACACATTCAGCGCTTGCTCATGAATAAGATCAGCAATACGTCCAGGAGTGCCGACCACTAAGTGCGGCTGATTCTTTAGCTTTTGAATGGATTTCTGCTTGTCCGTTCCGCCAATGTAAAGCTTTGCCTTGATTTCTTCTTCTGGAGGCGTATTTTTTAAGATCGTTTGTGCTTCTTTAAAAATTTGATTCGCTAATTCTCGTGTTGGTGCAGTAATGACCACTTGTACTTGCTCTTTGCTTGGATCAATTGAATGAATAAGCGGCAATAAATACGCATGGGTTTTCCCTGTCCCTGTTTGAGACTGTCCAATCACGCTTTCACCTTTTAAAACAGCAGGGATGATTCTTTTTTGAATATCAGTCGGCTCATAAAAGCCCAGTTCATGAATAGCATCTATAATAAAAGACTTTAATTCATATGTCGTAAATTTCGTTTCTTTCATGTTTTCACTCCTTAAGGCAATGCCTTTTTGCTCATCTCCTCATTATAGCTGATTTTCCGCAAAAAAACCATGTCCGCTTTTCTCACAGGAAACCAAATGATACTTCCCTGCATAACCTATGAAGAGAAAGAGAATGCAGTAAGGGAGGTACAAGTATGTTAGGGCAAAGGCCTATGGGCGATTTTCAGCCGCATCGCCCCTCACGCCGGCACCTTGGAAATGGCGGACAGCCCGGGATTTTTCAACGGAGACAGCAGGCTCCGATCGAACAGCCTTTTCAAGGGCAAGGCAACCAATTTCAACAAATGATGCCTCGCTCTCCGTCTGTACAAGGCGGCGGTCTACGCGGGATGGGTGGCATTCCTGGAGGCGAAAGCCGTGCACTAGGCGGCGGAGCCGGAATTAAGGGCATGCTGGCAAAATTTCTTCCTGGAGCTGGAGGAGCAGGGATCTCTGGAGCTGGAGGTGGTGCGGGATTACAAGGAATCCAGAGCTTCGCAAACCCTGCGAACCTTTCAAGCATGTTAGGAAATGTTCAAAAAGTACTCGGAATGGCGCAGCAATTCACGCCTATGATTCAGCAATACGGTCCTTTAGTCAGAAATTTGCCTGCCATGATTAAACTCTATAGCCAGCTTGGCAGTGCGGATGACGATGAAACAAATACGAATGATGCAGACGAAGAACCAAAAGAAATCACTGCAGAAACAGACGTTCCGCACGAACCAGTTGATGATGAAATAGAAGAAGGAAAAGAAGAAGAACCAGAGGACATCCTTGTCAAAAAAGGGACTGTACACACATCAGCTGCTCCTGAAGCAAAACCGAAAAAAAGATCGGGTAGTTCCATTCCGAAACTATATGTCTAGTGATCTTTTAAAGGCGAAGTGTTTCCCATGTATAACAATCTTTGATATATGCGCTTACTTTGGCTATAATGAAGGAAGAGAATGATCAAAAGCCGTTTTTCACGGCTTTTTATATTGTTCTTCTCTAGCAGCACTTCCCTACAGGAGGACGAATTTATGAATGTAATTAAAATTTCGCCGCGTGGCTATTGCTATGGCGTTGTAGATGCAATGGTCATTGCTAAAAATGCCGCACTTGATAAAAACTTGCCACGCCCAATTTATATATTAGGTATGATTGTGCACAACAAACATGTCACAGATGCCTTCGAAGAAGATGGAATATACACACTGGACGGACCAAACCGTCTGGATATTTTAAAACAGGTTGAAAGTGGCACAGTGATTTTCACCGCTCACGGCGTATCTCCTGAAGTCCGTCAAATTGCAGAAGAAAAAGGCCTTGTCGCCATTGATGCGACCTGTCCAGATGTCACGAAAACACATGAACTCATTTCAGAAAAAACAGCTGATGGATATGACATTATTTATATCGGGAAAAAGGGTCACCCTGAGCCAGAAGGAGCCGTCGGTGTTGCACCTGACAAAGTGCACCTTGTCGAAACAGAAGCTGATATTAAAGCGCTCGATTTAACGTCAGATAAACTGCTCATCACCAATCAGACGACAATGTCTCAGTGGGATGTTCATGATCTGATGGAGCTCATTAAAGAAAAATATCCTCACGTCGAGTACCATCAAGAGATCTGCCTTGCGACACAGGTACGTCAGGAAGCTGTGTCACAGCAAGCAGGCCAAGCCGATCTGACCATTGTGGTCGGCGATCCAAAAAGCAATAACTCAAATCGTCTGGCGCAAGTGTCAATGGAGATTGCAGGAACGCAGGCTTACCGAATTGGTGATCTCAGTGAGTTAAAGCTTGAATGGCTCCAAGGGGTAAAAACAGTTGCGGTTACTGCAGGTGCTTCCACACCAACACCTATTACAAAAGAAGTCATTCGTTTCTTAGAAAACTACGAACCTGATGATGAATCGACATGGAAAATTGAACGGACGGTTCCTCTTTCTAAGATATTACCTCGTGTGAAAACAAAGAAATAAAAAAACGTCAGAGCTGCTATGCTCTGACGTTTTTGCTTACACAAATTTAAACGGGTTTGTGTTTGATTCTGATACAAAGAACTGCACATCATATTTTTTATCTGTACATAGCGATTCTAGCTTTGTCTTCACGCCCTCTTTCATGATCTTTTCTGCGTAATGACCTGGGTCCACTACATTCAGTCCGAGCATCATGGCATCGTGAGCGACATGGAAATAAAGGTCGCCAGTCACGTACACATCTGCACCCATTCTTTTCGCTTGATGGATATATTTATTTCCGTCTCCTCCAAGCACAGCTACTTTTTTCACGACCGCTTCCTGATCTCCTACAAAACGCGCTCCATTCACATCTAACTTCGTTTTCACAAATTGAGTGAAGTCTTTAAGTGTCATAGGTTCTTTTAATTCACCAATACGACCAAGGCCTTTTTGAATAGGAGGAAGATCTGTCGTGTGTACACTGTAAGCCACTTCTTCATAAGGGTGTGCTTTGATCATTTCACGAATCACTTGTTTTTCAATACTTGCTGGGAAAATGGTTTCGATTCGTACTTCTTTCACAAATTCCAATTTACCCGTCTCACCAATAAATGGCACAGCTTCTTCTGATGGCAGAAAACTGCCTGTCCCTTCATTTGAAAAAGCGCAATGACTGTAGTTGCCAATATGGCCAGCTCCCGCATTTCCTAAAGCCGTCCTGATGGCCTCTTCAAATTCCACTGGAACATACAAGGCTAGCTGCTTAATTGGATCTTCGTATGTTGGAACTAGCACTTTTGTTTCCCCGAGCTCTAAAGCGTCTGCAAGCAAGTCATTGACTCCTCCATCAGCCACATCCAGGTTTGTATGTGCTACATACACCGCAATATCATGTTTGATGCATTTCTCAATGATCCGTCCTGCCGGCTGATCTGTCGCCACATGTTTTAATGGACGGAAAATTGGCGGATGGTGGGCAATAATGAGATCCACCTTCCGCTCAATTGCCTCATCTACCACATTTTCTAATACATCTAAGGTGATCATGACATTGGTCACTTTTTTATTCAGCGTTCCAATCTGGAGCCCGATTTTATCACCTTCCACCGCATATGCCTTTGGTGAAAATTGCTCAAATAATTGGATGATTTCATGCCCGTTCACTGTTTTAGCCAACAGTCAAAACCTCCTTTAGAATTTTTATTTTCGCATTCAGCTCTTTGAGACGTTCTTTGTTCTCTTCCGTCAGCGCTGCTTGTTGAATCTGGCCTTCTATATGCTCCATGTGTTGAAGCTCATTCATCCATTTGCGCCGGAAGACATCATTTTGCTCTTTGGCAAGAAACGGACCAACGAGCATGCCTGTTTCAATCGACATGCCTTCATAGGCTTTATCTTTGTCGCCAGTTTCGGCAATGATGATTTCGTATATTTTGCCATCTTCTTCTAAAATCACTTCATCCATCAGTTCATACCCCTCTTGATAGAGCCATAAACGAATATGGTGGGCATGAATATTAGGCTGAAGAATAAGCCGCTCCTGCCCTGTGAGCTTGTGTTTACCTTCATTTAGAATGCTTGCAATGAGTGCTCCGCCCATTCCTGCAATTGTGACAGCATTCACCTCGCCTTTTTCAATCACTTCAAGGCCATTGCCTTTTCTGACTGAAATCTGCTCATCTAATTCAAGCCTATGTACTTGCTGCTTCGCAGATTGAAGCGGTCCATCAGTAATTTCACCAGCAATGGCTTTCAATGCTTTATGATGTAATATCGCATAACATGGCAAATAGGCATGATCTGAGCCGATATCAGCAAAGACCGCCTCTTTTGGTAAAAAGTCTGCGACTCTTTTTAATCGTTTTGACAAATTCATTTCATTCATCCATATCACTACTTTTCTTTAATGTTCATACTTGTCTATCTTATATAAATTATGGACTTTTTAAAAGTCGTTTTCAAATGAAAAAAGCTCTTCTGATGAAAAAGAGCTTTTTGCGCTTTATTATTTAATTTTGGATACCCATTCTGACATTTCATCGAGCTTTTCATTCGGAATTAGCCCGCCCGGCATCCCATTTCCGCCTTCTTGAATTTTCTTCTTGATGTCTGCCACTTCAAGCTTGTCGCCAACACCTTTTAATGCAGGACCAGCGCCACCTTCGTAGTTTTCCCCATGACAGCTAATACAGTTCTGCTTATACAATTCTTCCGGCGTCGCATTTGCGGTCTCTTCTTGCTTTTGCTCTTTGCCCCCAGAGGCAATTTTGTCTTCATCTTTCAGCCCCTTCATTGATAAGAAAAAAGTGAGTCCAATACCTAAAATGGCAATCAATAAGAATGGTATAAGTGGATTCCGTTTCATTTCTTTCATCCTCCCCTTTGTGAAAAACCCCTTTGAGACTATGCAAACAATTCTAATTCTACTTTAATTTTACAAAAAGTAAACGAATTATGATACAAAACTTTGGTCAAGTTCACAGATTAGACAAAAATGATTCAAAATGAGAAATGAAGCCTTCAGCACATTTAGATGTATTTTTTATACATCTTTTCTCTAAGAACGTTGCAAATTCATTTGTTATTCAGTAAAATATAATCAGATCAAAAAAGCGTTTTCATTTTGATGAAGAAAGAACGGATCTCTCTCAAAATCCGTCCGGTTTCTATTCTAAGAAGTCTTTTAATCGTTTACTTCTGCTTGGGTGTCTTAATTTACGAAGAGCTTTCGCTTCAATTTGGCGAATACGTTCTCTTGTTACGCCAAACACCTTTCCTACCTCTTCTAATGTGCGTGTTCTTCCGTCATCCAGTCCGAAACGCAGTCTCAGCACATTTTCTTCACGGTCCGTTAGCGTATCTAATACATCTTCAAGCTGCTCTTTTAAGAGCTCATAGGCAGCATGGTCTGATGGAGAAGTCGCCTCTTGGTCTTCGATAAAATCACCAAGATGCGAGTCATCTTCCTCACCAATAGGTGTTTCTAAAGATACTGGCTCTTGCGCAATTTTAAGAATTTCTCTTACTTTCTCTGGTGTTAAATCCATGTCTTCCGCAATTTCTTCTGGCGTTGGTTCTCTACCTAGATCTTGTAGAAGCTGTCTTTGAACACGGATTAATTTATTAATGGTTTCCACCATATGAACCGGGATCCGGATTGTTCTCGCCTGATCGGCAATCGCACGTGTGATCGCCTGTCTAATCCACCAAGTCGCATATGTTGAGAATTTGTATCCTTTGCGGTAATCAAACTTCTCAACCGCCTTCATGAGCCCCATGTTTCCTTCTTGAATCAAGTCAAGGAACAGCATACCACGACCAACATAACGTTTCGCAATGCTGACAACGAGACGAAGGTTCGCTTCCGCTAATCTTCTTTTTGATTCCTCATCGCCTTCTTCAATCTTTTGAGCATACGTAATCTCTTCTTTAGCAGATAGCAAATTGACGCGCCCGATCTCTTTTAAGTACATACGAACAGGATCATTAATTTTGACACCTGGTGGTACGCTTAAATCATTCAGGTCAAATTCCTCTTCTGCCTTAGCCAGCTGCTGAACATTTGGGTCTTCAGTCTCTTCATTTTCACTGATGAGTTCTACACCCTGTTCGCCTAAGTATTCATAGTATTCATCCATCTGGTCTGATTCAATTTCAAAGCTAGACATACGCTCTGCAATTTCTTCGTATGTTAAAACGCCCCGTTTTTTACCCGTTTCAGTGAGCTTATCTCTCACCTGTTCAAAGGTTAATTCAGTTTCAGTTTCGTGGGCTTGTTTATCAGCCATTATGGATCCCTCCTTCCAAAGCTTGCAACGAATTCTAAAGTAACTTGCGATTTGCTTCTGCTCTGCCTTTCTCTCTCTATCAAACAGAATGAGCAAATAGGAATAAAAATAAATAATGATGAAGGCAAGATGCTTGCGGTCTTATGCTCCTCCCATTAAAGGATTCATTGCCAGCCGTAAGTCTTGTCATAAATAGTAGACGTATTACTTCAGCGAACGGTTCAACTGAATAATTTCTTTTGCAAGTGTTGCCGCTTTGAAGAAATCTTTTTGCCTCTCCGCCTCTGCACGTTCTAGTTCTTTTTCCTTTATCATTGACAAATTCCGATGATTCAACACTTTTTTTACATAATCACTTAATTCAGCTTCACTTAGTTCGTCTCCAACTTGAATCATGAATATATCCGTCAGGAGCTGATTGATCACATCATCTTCTATACGGTTCATCAGATGCTGCGGGGTCGGCTCCTTGCCTTCTTCATACAATGCATAAATGTATGTTGCCAGCGCTCTGTGCGAATCTATATTAAATTCAAACCCTATCCTATCAAGCACTTTTCGGATCACGTCATCATTTTTCAACATATGTGCAAGGAGCATTCGCTCTGCGTTTTCATATGCCGGCCTTAGACGTTTTCGTCTTACCTGTGTTGACAGATGTGCACGCCGCTTTTCAAGTCCATTTTCTTCTTGCGAGCTCTTGGCCTCTTGTCGCTGCTGCTTTTCAAAAAGCTCCAATTGCTCCTTTAATGAGTCAAGTGAAATGGAGAACTCCCCAGCCAGCTGCTTCATGTAAATCTCTTGTTCCAAGGAACCGTTTAATCGGCTAATTTCTCGGAGAACCTGCTTCATGTAAGTCAGGCGGTCTCCTTCGTCAGACAAATTCTTTCCTCTTCGGAAAAAGTTCATCTTAAATGTCATTAATGTCACACTTGCATCTATGATGTCATTCCTAAATTTCTCGCCGCCATATTTACGAATGTAATCATCTGGATCAAGTCCATCTGGTATCATGGCAACGCGAACTTTACATCCTCTTTTTCCAAGCAAATCTGATGCTTTCATGGTCGCTTCATACCCGGCCGTGTCCGAGTCATAACATAAAATGATCTCTTCAACGTTCCGCCTAAGAAGCTTTACGTGCTCTTCTGTTAAAGACGTACCCATTGTTGCAACACTTTCGCCAACACCACTTGTGACAGCCGAGATGACGTCAGCAAATCCTTCGAAAAGGACTGCACGTTCGCGTTTTCTAATATGCATACGCGCGTCATGAAAGTGATAAAGCAGCTTACTTTTATGAAAAAGTGGCGTTTCAGGACTATTCATATACTTTGGCTGCTGATCACCAAGTGATCTTCCAGAAAAAGCGACGACCGTCCCGTGATGATCATGAATTGGAAACATGACACGATCTCTAAAGCGGTCAAAAAAACCTGTGCCGTTTTCTCGTTGAATCAAAAGACCAGCCTTCTCCATCATCGCAGGATCAAACCCTCGTTTTTCTAAAAACTTGGTCACGAAATCCCACGAGTCGAGAGCATACCCGATCTCAAACTTGGCAATTGTTTCATCCGTAAAGCCCCTGGACCTTAAATAATCGAGTGCGTTTTGACCTTCCTTTGTATTTACCAGCAAATGGTGGTAAAATTTCTTAAGAAGCTCATGCGCCTCAATCATTTTATGATCTGCTGTATCCTCTTGTTGTGAGGAACTGATCTGCGCATTCGCTACATGATCCGGCAAATCAATATGGTACTTATCAGCAACATGTGAAACGGCTTCAATAAATGAGTAGCCTTCCATTTGTCTGAGGAACGAAAATACATTGCCTCCTGCACCACAGCCAAAACAATGGAAGATTTGCTTATCTGCTGAAACAGAGAATGAAGGAGTATTTTCACCATGGAATGGACAAAGACCGAAGTAATTCCGACCTTGTTTTCTAAGCTGTACGTATTCTCCAATCACTTCGACAATGTCTGCGTTTTTTTGGATTTGCTCCAAAAGTTCATCTGGTATACGTTTGCTCATCCTAATAACACTCCGTCGTACATTATTCGCCTTTTAATTCAAAAATCCTTCATGATTCGACAGGATTTTTTGTAGTTGGGCAATAAATCGCTTTTTATCCTCTTCTAAAAGCTTTTTGGGACCTTTTCCGTATACACCTTTTCTTCGCTGTTTACTGGAAACATGCCTGCGTTCCAAATCAAAATCAATTGTTTCGTTTGTGTACATTCGTCCTCTTTCAGACAGAACAATGACTTGTCTTGGAAGCAGTAAGGAGGCCAGACCAATATCCTGGGTGACAACAATATCGTGCTTGACAGCTAAGTTCGCAATGACTAAATCTGCTGCTTCCTTATGTGTATCAACAAACCGCCAATCTTCAAGTGGTGATCGTTTGGTTTGAAAATGCTCATATGAAGCAATGAAAGTCACAGGTACTTGAAATTGAGATGCGACAGAAAGGATTTCGTCTTTTACAGGACAAGCATCTGCATCGACATAAATCGTCCTTTCTTTTTTACGTTCATTCAGGTGACTAATTCTCCATCCCTCCACCTTATTCCTGCTTTAGAGAAGCAAAAAGACCATACTTTTCCCCCATAAAGCAATCAACAGTAAAACTCATTTTGTCGAAAAGTTATGTTCAGAATCACTTGACTTCTGCCAATATTAGTTTATTCGTTCTTGACTTAACTTAAACCTAAAATCAATCATTTTATCACAATTTTTTATTATAATACAAATGCAGCAAATATGCTATTGTTTTTGTTTACCCGTTTCCCACCATAGGAAAAACCCAGGAGGAGCATCCTGAGTTTATTCGGAACCTCTTTTGGTCAGCATTTGATGAATGACATTTGCTGTCTCCTCAACTGCTTTATTCGATACATCAACAACTTGACAGTTAATGCGGTCAACCACTTTTTCAAAATATTCTAGTTCCTCTTTAATCCGCTCGATATTCGCATAAATGGCACGGTCATTTAAACCGAGTGACTTTAAACGTTCTTTACGGATATGATTTAGTTTGTCTGGACTAATTTTCAGGCCGATGCATTTTTTTGGATCAACTGAGAATAACTCCTCTGGCGGATCAACTTCAGGAACTATCGGAACGTTTGCTACCTTCAAGCGTTTATGTGCTAAGTATTGAGAAAGTGGTGTCTTAGACGTACGCGATACACCAATCAGCACAATATCAGCCTTTAGAATACCTCTTGGGTCCCGGCCATCATCATATTTCACAGCGAACTCAATGGCTTCTACCTTTTTAAAATAGTCCTCATCTAATTGACGTACACGACCTGGCTCATGTTTCGCTTCATTTCCATATGCCGTCTCCATTTTATCAATAAGTGGACCGATAATGTCATAGTACACGACGCCATTCGCTTCTGCTTCTTCTATTAAGAATTGGCGCATTTCTGGCACAACAAGAGTAAAGCAAACGATCCCATTATCTGCTTTCGCCAATGAAATCACTTCTTTAATCGTACCGACATCCTCTACATATGGGATTCTTCTAATATTTGAATGGTCGGATGAGCCGCCATCAAATTGGCTAAGTGCCGCTTTGACCACGAGCTCTGCCGTTTCTCCTACTGAATCTGATACAACAAAAATTACGCGATTACTCATAACATCCCCTCGCAGTCTTCTGTAATTAGATAATTTCGTTCTCTGATAAGCTAACAAGTATTTTCGTCATGTTTGTTTTCGTAATTCTGCCGACCACTTCAAAGCCTTTATCCGTATCTTTTATAACAGGAAGTGCATCTATTTGCTTTTCAATCAAGTGCTTGGCCACATCCATAATAAAATCTTCTTTGCGGCAAACGGTAATGTTCGGCATTCTTGTCATAATAATATGGACAGGTATAGATGGAAGCTCTTGTTTCCCAATACTTGCTCGAAGGAGGTCTTTTCTTGATAACACGCCTGTTAAAATAGAGTGATCGTCCACAACGAATAATGTGCCCACATCCTCTAAAAACATCGTACAAATCGCATCATAAACCGAAACATTTTCGTGTATCACGACCGGAATGGACTGAAAATCTTTCACTTGAAGTTTTTTCAGCTTATCTGCCAGAAGCTGCGTGCCTGTTTTGCCTGTAAAAAAGTAGCCGACCCTTGGTCTTGCTTCTAAAAAGCCAGACATCGTTAAAATGGCTAAATCCGGTCTGAGGGTAGCCCTTGTTAAGTTCAGCCGATCGGCGATATGCTCTCCAGTGATCGGACCATTCTCTTTGACAATCTGTAAAATCTGCTCTTGCCGTTTATTTAACTCGATTGTACTCACCACCTTTAAATAGAGAGAGCGAATCCTTACTTTATGTATATCAATTTCATAACTCATCATATTATAGCGCATCTTCGTCCGAATGAAACAAAAATCCACTCAAAAACCGTGAATTAAATGAGTAAAAAACGATTGCCCTTCGAAAAAGGCAACCGTTCTTAGGTATTTATTTTACAATTAAATTGTTCATATTCGCAAATGATTGAATGACTTTTGCAAGTTTGACCATTTGTGCCAAACGATTTTGTTTCAGTTTTTCATCATCCGCATGAACCATGGTATGGTCGAAATAATGAACAATTGGTGCTTTTAATGTATCTAGCGCTTCAAGTGCTGATTGGTACTGACCTTTTGCCATATACTCGTTGACGGCTTTTTCCGCTTGCTGATACGCTTCAAATAGCTTTTGTTCGTGTTCATTTTCAAACAGTTCAGGCTGAATCTGTACGTCTTCCCCTTTTTTACTGATTGAAATGACGCGACCTAGTGCCTCAGCCGTTTCTTTGAAACTCTCCTGTTTCACGCTCTCTTCAAGAACAGCCGCTTTTTTCACAACCGCATATGGTTCAATATTTTCAACATCAAGGACTGCTTCCACCACGTCATGACGGATATGTTCTGCTTGAAGGACATATTTCAAACGGTGTGTTAAAAATTCAATGAGAGCCGCTTCATGTTTTTCATCTACTTGAGCTAGTGCTAAAAGCTCTTTAAATGAAAGATTCCATTGGCGGTCGAGCAGGATTTGAACGATACCGCTCGCTTGTCTTCTTAATCCATAAGGATCTTGAGAGCCCGTTGGAATGACATCAATTGAGAAGAATGAACAAATAGAATCTAGCTTATCCGCCACTGCAACAATCGCCCCAATAAGTGTTGACGGCGCATCGTCACCGGCAAAACGCGGCATATAGTGCTCGTTGATACTCTTTGCCACTTCTTCATGCTCGCCAAGTGCTCTAGCATATTTTTCACCCATGATTCCTTGCAGTTCTGGGAATTCATAGACCATCTGAGTCACAAGGTCAAATTTAGAAATACTGGCTGCTCTTGCAGCGCGTTTAGACGTTTCTTCATCTGCACCCACATGACTAGCAAGGCGGACGGCAATGTCTGTTACTCTTTTCAGCTTGTCGCCAATCGTGCCAAGTTTCTCATGGAATACGACTTTATCAAGCTTTTGAATATTGTCTTCAATGACGAGTTTTTCGTCTTCTTTATAGAAAAATGCCGCATCTGATAAACGTGCACGAAGGACCTTTTCGTTCCCTCTTGCCACATTTTCAAGTGCCTCACTGTTCCCGTTTCTGACCGTAATAAAGTGCGGCAGTAATTCCCCTTGTTCATTTTTCACTGGGAAATAACGCTGATGCTCTTTCATTGTCGTGACAAGCACTTCTTCTGGCAGCGCAAGAAATTCTTCTTCAAAAGAACCAAATAGAACGGTTGGATATTCAACGAGATCGTTCACTTCTTCTAGAAGCTCAGGATCAACTGGAATGACCCAGCCTTTTTCGGAAGAAAGGGCATGTAATTGCTCAGTAATTAATTGTTTTCTTTTATCTGAATCAACAATGACAAATTGATCTCTTAATGTTTGCTCATAAGAAGCTGGTGTGTCAATGCTGGCTGTCGTCCCTAGGAAACGATGTCCTCTAGTCTCCCGTCCGCTTTTCACTCCTGCAATTTCGACAGGAATGATCTCTTGACCAAATAAACAAACAATCCATTTAATTGGACGGATATAGCGTAAATCCTCGCTTCCCCATCTCATGTTCTTTGGAAAACTCAATGAAGCGGCAATGTCCCCCAATGCTGGAAGAAGGTCTTTGACTTGCTTACCTTCTTGAAACTTTTGGACATGAACATAATCCACACCTTTGATGTCTTTGAAATACAGATCATCTGTTGAAGCGCCTTGTCCGCGGGCAAAACCTTCGGCAGCTTTTGTCCAATTGCCTTCAGCATCTTGAGCAATCTTTTTAGCCGGTCCTTTTGCTTCTTCTTTGATGTCCTCTTGTTTTTCTGCAACACCTTTGACGAGTACAGCTAGACGTCTTGGTGAATTAAATAAAGCAACGTCTTCGAATGAAATATTTTGCGCTACGAACCAAGCTTTTACTTTGTCACCTAGCTGCTTTGTGCTTTCTGGCATGAAACGAGCCGGCATCTCTTCTAAGCCGATTTCAAGTAATACATCTTGTTTATTCATGAGAAGCCGCCTCCTCTTTTAGCATAGGGAATCCTAGTTTTTCTCGTTCTTCGTAATATGTTTTGGCTACTTTTCTCGCTAACTGACGTACTCTTCCGATATAACCTGTTCGCTCAGTCACAGAAATCGCGCCTTTGGCATCAAGCAGGTTAAATGTGTGAGAACATTTGAGTACATAATCATATGCCGGGTGAACAAGCCCTTTGTCCATTTGGCTATGTGCTTCTTTTTCATATGTTGTAAATAAATCGAACAGCATATCCGTATTAGATGTTTCAAACGTATACACAGAATGCTCGTATTCAGCCATTAAGAATAAATCTCTTACAGTAAAGCCATCTGTCCATTCAAGGTCAAATACATTTTCTTTGTCCTGGATGTAAGAAGCAAGACGCTCAATTCCATATGTGATTTCAACAGAAACTGGCTTACATTCTAAACCGCCGACTTGCTGGAAATACGTAAATTGCGTAATTTCCATTCCATCAAGCCAAACTTCCCAACCAAGTCCTGCGCAGCCAAGAGATGGGTTCTCCCAGTTGTCTTCAACAAAACGAATATCATGTTTCAGCGGGTCAATGCCAAGCGCCTTCAATGATTCCAGATACAGTTCTTGAATATTGTCAGGTGATGGCTTAATGATCACTTGAAATTGATGATGTTGATACAATCTGTTTGGGTTTTCTCCATATCTGCCATCAGCCGGGCGTCTTGAAGGTTCTACATAGGCTACCTTCCATGGCTCTGGCCCAATGCTTCTGAGGAACGTGTATGGGCTCATCGTTCCAGCACCTTTTTCTGTGTCATATGCCTGCATTAATACGCAGCCTTCATTTGACCAATGCTTTTGCAGTGTCAAAATCATGTCTTGAATATTCAATGATCGCACCTCCATCTTTTTTACACCATCCGCTATGTATGGCGGTGGGGCCTAGAACCTTTTTGCAAAACACAAAAACTCCCGTCTCTATGCTCACAAGGTTCCTTGCAAACATAGGGACGAGAGTTTTTCCCGCGGTTCCACCCTATTTGCTGGTGTCGTAGCACCCAGCCGCTTTGTTTTACGTTGCTCAAGAATGCCTTTCGTTACGTGTCCATCCTTAGCTCACACCGCCCTAAGGTCGCTTTTATGGCTGATACGTAAGTACTTCTTTCTGTCAATGCAACATATTTGATCTTAGATGATCTTACAAAAAGTCACGAGAGATGTCAACTTTTGTTTTCACCGTCCATTAGCTTTTTCATGGATTCCATTTGATTCATGAATTTTTTTGATTTTAAATAAAGACCTGAATACTCTTCATAATAATGATCGAGCACTTGACGAATTTCTTGTTTCGTCTGTGGTTTCACGTCAACCTGACCAAGCCTTGATAAATCAAAATAATGAAACAAACGGAGCAGTCTTGCTGCTGCTGGGGATAAGGACAGTTTATATGGATCTTTAGAAAAGCATTGCCTACAGATGAATCCGTTATCTCTAATTGAGAAATGGAACTGCCCTTCTTTTTGACCGCAGTGTACACATTGGTCCAGTTCAGGCTTCAACCCCATCACTGACAGCATTTTAACCTCTACGATAAATAAAATAATATCAGCATCTGTGCCTTCATTGAGATGGCGTAAAGATTGAAGAAGAAGTTCAAACAAGTAAGGGTTTGGCTTCTTTTCTTCTGTTCCTTTATCAAGTAATTCTGTCATATATGCGGCATATGCGGTCAGAAATAAATCTTCCCGAATGGTTCGCATGCTTTCCATCATTTCACCTTGCTGGAGCGTTCCAAGTCCTGTTGATGATTGGATCAGGAAGGTTCCGTATAAAAACGGCTGGCTTATGGCTGACAGGCGGCTGTTCGATTTCTTAGCGCCTCTTGCCATCACACCAATTTTCCCATGTTCTCTAGTGAGCAGCGTGACAATTTTGTTTGTTTCGCCATAATCTGTTGTTCTAAGGACGATTCCTTCACTTTTAATGAGCATTTGTCTACACTCCGAGCATTGGAGGGGGTCAAGAATTATAAGATTGGAAAATCAAGTCGTGCTATTTCTTCTTCAAGTACATCGGGTCTTTCCAGGTTCTCCTTTTCTAACTCTTTGAAAAGCAGATACGTGTCAACGCTTCCTGTTTGTGAAAATACGTTCCATGTAAAATTCAACATAAAAACCCCACCTTTCTTTATTAGAAGCAGCAACGCTACATCCAACATATTAACTTTATCTTGACCAGGCTACCTCCATTTCATGATAAACAATTTTTACTAATCGAACCGCACCATTGTCAGATCTACTAACAACTGTATCGGTTTTTAATATTCGTCTTCTCTAAATCCGAAATCACGAAGATGTGTGGATTTATTACGCCAGTCCTTCTGCACTTTTACCCAAAGCTCTAAATACACCTTTGAGCCTAAAAGTGCTTCAATGTCTCTGCGCGCTTTTTGTCCCACTTCTTTTAATAAGCTGCCGCGCTTACCAATCACAATCCCTTTTTGTGAATCACGTTCGACGACGATGGTCGCTGCAACATGAATCTTGCCGTTTTCATCTGGCTTGATCGATTCAATCGCAACCGCAATACTGTGAGGGATCTCTTCTCTCGTTAAATGCAGCACTTTTTCACGAATTAATTCAGAAATAATAAATCGCTCTGGGTGATCTGTTACTTGATCTGCCGGATAAAATTGAGGGCCTTCTGGAAGATAACCTTCAATTTGCTGAAGAAGCGTATCAATGTTGTTGCCTTCAAGTGCTGAAATTGGCACAATTTCCTTAAATGGGTAACGTGTGCGGTATTCATCAATTAAAAGGAACAATTCATCCGGATGAATTTGGTCAATTTTATTGACGACAAGGAACACCGGTGTCGATGTTTGCTTTAGTCGTTCAATGATGAATTCATCACCTTTTCCATAGCCTTCCTGTGCGTTGATCATAAACAAGATCAGGTCGACTTCCTTGAGTGTATTTTGAGCCACCCTCATCATAAAATCACCAAGTTTGTGCTTCGGTTTATGAATTCCTGGTGTATCGATAAAAATCGTTTGTGACGTGTTCGTTGTCAGAACACCTTGCACTTTGTTTCGAGTCGTTTGGGGCTTATCACTCATAATCGCAATCTTTTGCCCAATCACACGATTAAGAAAGGTCGATTTCCCTACATTTGGTCTTCCAATAATTGATACAAATCCTGATTTGAAGCTTTCGTTAGTCATTTAAATCCTCCGGTGAAAATGCGCCTGGCAATAGTTCGTTTACTGTCGTTTCGTATATATGTCCTTTTAAGTTCGTTAGAATCACTGGCATATCAGGTGCACATAGCTCTGAAATGACCTGTCTGCATGCGCCGCATGGTGAAACAGGTCGATCTGTATCAGCCACTACTGCAAGCATTTGAAAAGATGTGATGCCCTCTGAGTAAGCTTTAAAAAGTGCTGTTCTTTCCGCACAATTACACATACCATATGCTGCATTTTCAATATTGCAGCCGCCATACACTTTTCCGTCATGCGATAATAATGCTGCACCGACTTTGAATTTAGAATAGGGTACATATGCAAAATCTCTTGCTTTGACTGCTTCTGAAATCAACTCTTGTTTGTTCATTCTAGTTCCCACTTTCAGAAGAAATGGTACCACTGTCACATTTATATTTTACATAATTCACGTGACATTTTCACGCCCATTTCTAAAAATGTTAATAAATAGTAATATTGTTCTATTGCATGATCTTCGGTAAGAAGACCATCAACCCAATCATAACCGAAATGGCGGCGTAAACGCAAACAGCGCCTGCTGCCGCGTCCTTCGCTCTCTCAGCAAGAGGATGCTTCTCTTCTGTGAAAAGATCTACTGTATGTTCAATCGCTGTATTCACAAGTTCTAACGCAAACATCCCGCCGCATAAAAGCAGAATGATCATCCATTCAACCGGATGAATGTGAAACCAAAAGCCGCAAATCACCACGATGATGGCTGCGACTGTGTGAAACCGAAAATTCCGTTCATTCAAGAAAGTTCGCCATATTCCTCTAAATGCATAATAAAAACTCCGAAAAAAACGGACAAGCGGCGTTCGCTTCTTACGATGATTCCGAAAGGCCATAATCATCCAAGATTTTTGTCTGTTTGGCGAACATTTCTTTTTCATCTTCTTCTGTCATATGATCATAACCAAGCAAATGAAGAAAACCATGAATCGTTAAAAATCCTAGCTCTCTCATGAAGGAATGTCCATATTCCTCTGCTTGCTCTTTCGTACGATCAACACTAATGATAATGTCACCAAGTACAGGCGGAATGTCATCAGCTCCAATGATTTCAATTTCCCCTTCGCCTTCTTCCTCAAGGGCAAATGAAATTACATCTGTTGGTGCATCTTTTCCTCGGTATTCTTTATTAATTTGATGTATTTCTTCATTTGAAACGATCGATACTGATACTTCTGCTTGATCTTTTACTTCAAGAGCATCCGCAGCAAATTGAAGAAGCTTTTCCACTTCTTCAAGCTGCTCTTTCGATACTTGTCCTGTTTCATCTATTAAATCGATTAACAATGTCATTTACTTCACCTTCTGCTTCGGGGCATCTGGATATTCAATCCGAGAATGGAAAATCCCCTTTAATGTTGTACAAATTGTTTGGCTAATAATATTTAATTCTTTAAATGTCAGATCACATTCACTAAATTGCCCATCCTGCATCTTATCTGAAATAATGCCTTTCACAAGCTTTTCAATCCGCTCAGGGTTTGGATTATGCATCGAACGAACCGCCGCCTCCACGCTGTCAGCTACAGAAATAATGGCCGCTTCTTTCGATTGCGGTTTTGGACCAGGATAACGAAATTCTTCTTCTGTTACCTGATCATCCCGTTCTTTTGCCTTATAGTAAAAGAACTTCAGCAGGGACTTTCCGTGATGCTGTTCTGCAATGTCCACAAGTTCCTCTGGAAACTTCTTTTCTCTCAGCATTTCAGCACCATCTGTCGTATGGGCAATAATAATATTCTTGCTCAGCTGAGGAGAAAGCTTATCGTGCGGATTATCAATGTTCATTTGGTTTTCAATAAAGTATTGTGGCCTTTTCGTTTTCCCAATGTCATGATAATAAGCTCCAACCCTTGCTAACAATCCATTTGCACCGACTGCTTCACATGCAGCATCCGCTAAATTCGCCACCATGACACTATGATGATATGTACCTGGCGTCTCTGTTAAGATCTTTTTCAGCAGCGGATGATTCGGGTTCGATAATTCAATAAGCTTCATGGTCGAAAGAATGCCAAACATGCTCTCAAAGACTGGCATTAACCCGATAACCAAAATAGCCGATGCAAACCCTGACACAATCGCCATGATGAGGTTTACACCTATTTCAAGCCCTGATGGAGAAGAATTTTGAATCAGCGTAATGGACAGCACGACAAGTACATTCACCAAAGCTACCCAAAGCCCCGCCTGCAAAATTTTCGATCTCGCATTATGTTTTCTCAAAAATAAAATTCCTGCCATCCCGCTTATTAGATAATAAGCACAGATGACATAGTTAAAGACACCTGTTACTCCTTGATTAAACATCATACTGCCGCAAAGGGCAAATACAAGACCGGAGAAGATTGCCAGCCGCTCATTGATCAGCAGCTTAATCAGCATCGTACCAAGTGCAACAGGCACGACATAGCCTATGGTCGTATACTTCGTTTCCTGGAAGAGACTGAATACTTCCATGATGATTAAAATAATGGTGAAAATGAGCGAGTACAGCAGTAACGATTTATTCTTATGGACGAGCGACTTTTTCCTCGATTCCAGTGAATGGACAATCGCCGCTAAGAAGAGACCGATTAAGATGATAAGACCGCTTACAGGCTTAAACAAATTGGAACTGTTTAAAAGACCCGTCAGTTCTAATTTACGATACACTTCACGGTCAATGAGCTCGCCTTCTTCTACTAAAATTTGCCCTTGCTTGATTTGAACTGGCTGGATATTATCAGCTGCTTCTTGTCTTTTCTTCTCTGTTGCGACCGGGTCAAATACATAGTTTGGAATAATCGCAAATTCACCAATTTCTTTCGCTGCATTTAAATATTTTGACGGAATCGAATTGTTTTCAAGCTCTGCTTTCACTTGTTTCTTTTCATCTTGCAGCTTAGAAGCTGTGATTTCTTTACTCATGAGAGAATTGACCACTGTGATGATGGAGTCCTTTGTAAAAGAAAGGTTTTCGTCGCTTGCTTGGAGCAGTGCTTTAATCGATTGATCCGAAACAGCTTCCTGCATATCCGTTGTGAGTTTCTCTTTTACACGCTTCACCATCTCTTGATCTGTTGGCGGGTTCTCTTTGTCATCAGCTGCTGCTTTCTTCTCTTCTTTAATGGCTTCAAAGAGGGATGAAATGAGGTCAACACGATTATCAGAATACGCTTTTTTGAGTGTATATTGGTCTTCCACTTGATCCGTTGCTTCTTGTTTCTTTTCTTCTGTTGCTTCTTGATCATCAACGGTAGACGGAGAATAGATGGTCTGTTCGCTCACTGAAAACAAATCTAGGTCGAGCGATTCAGGCTTTACATGGAAGAAGAGCACCACAAACATGATGGCTGCTAAACCAGCGTATAGCAGTACGTTTAAATAGCGTGAGCGCTCCATTTTTTGAGGTTCTTTTTTAGACAGCAGTCTTTTTCGCTTACTGCCTTTCTGATTCTTTCTCAAGGAAAGTACCTCCTTTTTTACTTTAAACCACGATCGAAACAAAATGACCCGATTAAGGCGATCGGGTCACTCAGTTCATTTTTGCTTTTCGTATGCTCCAATGATCTTCGCCACAAGCGGGTGTCTGACCACATCTGTCTGATCTAATTCAATGAATGAGATACCCTTGATCTCAGCAAGCATGTCCTTTGCAGCTGCAAGACCTGACTGCATACCTTTAGGCAGATCAATTTGTGTAATATCTCCTGTAATGACCATTTTAGAACCAAAGCCTAGTCTCGTCAAAAACATTTTCATTTGAGCTGGCGTTGTATTCTGCGCTTCATCTAAAATCACAAATGCATCATCAAGCGTCCGCCCTCTCATATAGGCAAGAGGGGCAATTTCAATGACACCTCGCTCAATTAAACGTTCCGTATGATCACTACCAAGCACATCGTGCAAAGCATCATATAGCGGTCTTAAATAAGGATCGACTTTTTCTTTTAAATCTCCTGGCAAAAAGCCAAGACTTTCTCCTGCTTCAACAGCTGGTCTTGTCAGGATAATCCGTTTGACATGTCCATTTTTCAGGGCATGTACGGCGTTGACCACTGCCAAATACGTTTTACCTGTACCAGCAGGTCCAATCCCAAAGACCAGATCATCTTTTTTCATTGCCGCAGCATATTCACGCTGGCCGATCGTTTTGACTCTGATCGACTTTCCTTTGGCATTTTTCGTAATTTCATCTTCATACATATTTTCAAAATAATTGAGCTTGTCTTTTTGCGCCATTTTAATGGCATAGACGACATCCCGTTCAGAAATCTCAATTCCTTTACGAATGAGATGTAAGAGAGATGTTATCAAACGGCTCACAGTATCTCTCGATGCTTCCTGACCAGAAACATACACTTTCTCTCCACGTGTGATAATGGAGACATTCAGCTCGTTTTCCATCAGTTTCAGATAAGCATCTTGATTGCCAAATAAAGCAATGGCTTCGTTTGGGCTATCCAATTTTTGTTGAATCTCAAGTAAATGTTCTGTCATTCTCTAGTCTCCCTGAACAATAGGTGTTGGTTGAACAATATCTTCTATTACTTGGTAAAGGATGATTAACTTAACTTTACCATTCCCTGTTGTCTCGTGCAAAACTTTTTCACTTTTCACCTCACCTGTTTGACCTAGCTTTTCTTCTAATTCTTTTTTACCCATTTTAATCCCTGCTTGAACCGCTTCTTTATTTGTGTATTCTCGATTTATTTTTTCACTTTCTCGTGTAATTTCCTTTTCATAGGAGAACGGTAGCTGCATATTCAAAAAATGAAGCGGGTGAACTTCTGTTTCTGTTTTCGGCTGCTGAAAATCATCTTTTTTAAAGGAAAATCCCCAAAATGGGATGGAGCCTCCAAATAAGGAGAGCTTGTGCTTTGTCTTCATTTTACCCGTAAAGACATCAAAAGATGTTCGGAGAGGGACAGAAACTTCAGATCGGTACCATGTTTCACCATAGATTTTCGCTTTGGCTCCGACCGTTTTTTTCTGATCTTCACTCCCAATTAAACCTGAGACGAGCATCTGCCCTTTTTTCACATGCTCATCGACCTGGGCAAGCGGTTCCCCCTTTTCTACATACATTCTCGTGATGACCGCCTTTTTCTTGGCAACGATGTGCTGAGGACTCGTATATTTCTCCTTTTCAGGTTCATTTTTTTCGACCACTTTCATTTGAAACGTCGTTCCGTTCAGTTCAACTCCGACCCATGTAATGCTCTGAATATTGGTCGTCAATGACTTTTGTATTTTTTCAGGGGTCCCCATAAGAAACTGAAAACGCCCTTTTTGTACCCCTATTTCGTCCAGATGCATTCTCATTTGGTGTTCTGTTTCTGGATTCGCACCTTTAATCTCAATTTTCCACACCATATTTGAAAGAGCCAATATCGTCACTAGGAAAAAAGCCATCCCGAGGGTGAATCCAATATTTCTTCTCGACCATAGAAGAAGAAACGGGAACCCTTTCTTTTGATGAAATGAACATTTCACCTCATGATGTCTGCGCACTTTTCTAAAGGCATGTACATCTGAGAGGCGAATAAATAAGCGCACGCTGTCTTGACGGCGGCTCACTTGAAAAATTGTGATCCCCTGTCTCGTGCACTCATTGATTAGCCGCTCAATACCACTTCCTCTTATCTCCACTTCCACTCTGCCAATAAAATAGGCAAACCATTTGTTCTTCACGTTTCTCCCCTCCGTCAGTTAAGAATCAATATAACGGACCTCATCGATTTTCCCCTCTAATAAGATCTCTTCTGGCAAAATCGTTTTAATCACAAAGTCTTTTCCTGAAATAATGCACTGTCCTTGCTTGAGCATCAGCCTTACCTCTTGATCACTGAAAAGTAAAAGCCCTTTATGGTTCTCTATGTAAATGTGGAGTCTGCCAACCATCGTAATACGGGGAAGATCCATCATCACGTCCGGAGGGATTTCAAGTGTTCTTGTCAGCCATGCTTTAAGTCGATTTTTTCTTTTTCCCATTCAATAAGAACCCCTTCCCACCTCATGTGTATGAGATCAAACTGAAAGATGGTGAGACTGATGAGAAAGCCTCTATATCATCCTATTCCTCAGCGGTTCATATCATGCTAATGAATCCCGTAAAACAGCCGTTTCATCATTTTGACTAAGAAAAGTCTCCATTACACAACAAAAAGCCCCCTTAAGGATGAGGGGGCTTACTTCTTTATCTTTTATATGGTCGTTTCATCGTTCGATGCGGCTTTTTGGCACGAGGCTCTCCAAATACTTCACCAAGGATCATCCCTTGAACGACCGTATCTTGGTTGAGCTTCTCAATCATTTTTGGCTTCATTCCAGCAGATGCTGCTTTTGGCCTTGTAAGTTCTCTTTCAAGCGATTGAAACTCTTTATTCAGCTCGCTTTTTCTTTCTTCCATTTCGGCAAGTGTAGCTGTATAACGATCCTGTAAGGACTGTGAACCTTGTTTCTTCATCCCGCCATGATCATGTACATCGCCAAAATCGTCAAGCTGGTCCGTTACGACCGGATCTGGACTTGTTTGTTTTGTTTGCTTTTGCGGCACTGGTTTACGCTGAGGAGCCGGTTTGTTTTGCTGGTTTTTTTGTTCGTTCTCCTCTTGTTTACCAATTTTCCCAAAGACCGCAGAAATGATACCGATGATAATCGCGATTAATAGCGGATTTTCAAATAGAATGTCCAATGGGCTCCCTCCTTAAAGCGTGAGAGGATGCTTATTTGTTTTCATTATCAGATGGACCTTTTGTCATTTTGCCAAATGAATCTCTCATATCCGTATCAGCATCGATATTCTTAATGTTCATGTAGTCCATGACACCGATATTACCTTCACGTAGTGCTTCGGCCATTGCAAGTGGTACTTCAGCCTCTGCTTCTACTACTTTCGCGCGCATTTCTTCAACTCTCGCACGCATTTCTTGTTCTTGTGCAACAGCCATCGCGCGGCGTTCTTCTGCTTTCGCCTGTGCAATGTTTTTGTCGGCTTCTGCTTGGTCTGTCTGCAGGATCGCCCCGATGTTCTTACCGATATCAACATCTGCGATATCAATCGAGAGAATTTCAAATGCTGTACCTGAATCTAATCCTTTACCAAGAACCGTTTGAGAAATCATATCAGGATTTTCAAGAACCTTTTTATGATTATCTGATGAACCGATTGTCGAAACAATCCCTTCACCTACACGAGCAATGATTGTTTCTTCCCCTGCACCACCGACAAGCCTGTCAATGTTTGCACGAACTGTAATACGTGCTTTTGCTTTTACTTCAATCCCGTCCATCGCAACACCTGAGATAAATGGTGTTTCAATGACTTTAGGGTTTACACTCATTTGGACAGCTTCAAGTACGTCACGGCCTGCTAGGTCGATTGCCGCACAGCGAGCAAAGTTCAATTCGATATTCGCACGCTGAGCTGCGATCAGTGCGTTGACAACTCGGTCTACGTTACCACCTGCAAGATAGTGGCTTTCTAATTGGTTAATCGTCGCATCAAGACCTGCTTTATGCGCTTTGATGAGCGGGTTGACCACTCGGTTTGGAATCACTCGGCGAAGTCTCATTCCTACAAGTGTAAAAATGCTCACTCTTACGCCAGCCGCTAGGGCAGAAATCCACAGCATCACCGGTACAAAGGTGAAGAAGATCGATAGAACGATCAAACCTGCTGCGATAATCACGAATAATAGTAAAGTAGATGGATCCATTTTATTCCTCCTATAAAATCAGTATATCTATACTTTCCTCACGACAATGCGTGAGCCTTCCGCTTTCACAATTTTTACTTGTACATCCTTATCGATAAAAGCACCTTCTGACACAACATCAATGCGCTCGTCTCCGAATACAATCGTACCAGATGGACGAAGTGCTGTTGCTGTCACTGCGATTTGTCCTACAAGATCATCTCTTGTTTCATTTGAGACATAACCACTTTCTTTATTGGTTGAATCGGTTAAAATGAACTTTTTAAAAAATTTCATACGTTTCCCCAACACCTTTGTCAATAAAATAACTGCTATGATTGAAACAGCAGTGGCAATCAAGATGGAAATCGCCATTTCTGTAAAGCTTCCAGCTGCTAAAAATAAGCTGACAACGACACAGATTAGTCCAATGACACCCACGATTCCCCCTGGCAAAAATAATTCCAGAATGATCAACACAATCCCTGCCAAAAACAGGAACAATGTCTCATATCCTGCGAAACCTGCCACGAGATGACCATAAAAGAATAGAAGAAGCGCTGTGACTCCCATGGTGCCTGGGACCCCAAAGCCGGGAGAATATAATTCAACAATTAATCCTAAGCTCGCAATGGATAAAAGGATAGGAATGACGATCGGATGCGTGAGAAAACGCGCAACCTTTTCAGCAAAGCTCACTTCATCGTATTGAACAGATGCATCTGCTAAGTTCAGCTTCTGAAGCAAGTCATCCATATTTTTCGCTTCTCCTTCTGCATAACCGAACTGAAGCGCCCGATCTGTGTTAAAGGTCAGCAGTTCTCCTTTTGGTGCACCAGCTTCTTTTGCGTCTATATCTACATCTGCCATCGCAAGAGCATATTTTGGATCACGCCCCTGCTTTTCAGCAGCGTCACTCATTTCAGCAAGCCATAGAGATTCAGATTTTTGATCGGCAGCGTTGCCTTCACCGTCAATGATCGCAGCAGCCCCCATCTTTCCGTTTGGGGTCATATAAATTTGATCGGCATTTAAGGCAATGAATGCCCCGGCTGAAAGCGCTCTATGATTCACAAACGCTGTCACTGGGATGTCGGATGCACGAATGGTATCGGCTATTTCAAGTGCCGCATCGACTGCACCACCTGGTGTATTGATGTCGAGAATGATGTGCTTCGCCCGTTCCGACTTTGCCTGCTCAAATGATCGTTCAATGAATTTAGAAAGTCCTTTTTCTACTGTATCTTCAATTGGGATAACATGAACTTTCTGATCTGCTGATTTCGCGGTCAATTGAACCCCTAATAACAAGCATATTATAAAACAACTGAAGAGAGCAATAGAAATTTTCATTTTTTTCATCTATTTGGTGATCCCCCCTCTCTTTCTTTCATTTTACCGTTCCTTTACATACGTTACAAATGTATCATAGGTTTCATTTTTATATGACAGGTTTATGGAGGCATAAAAAAAGTACCCTTCTAACATGAGAAGGATACTTTTTTATTGAGACAGTTGCTCGCTGACAAGTCTGTTAATCACAGCACCATCAGCTTTACCTTTTACTTTTGGCATAATAGCGCTCATCACTTTACCCATATCAGCTTTCGATGAAGCACCGGTTTCGGCAATTGTTTCTTTCACAACCGCCTGCAGTTCTTCTTCAGAAAGCTGTTCAGGTAAATAAACGTCTAAAATGTCAATCTCTTTTTGAACTTTATCTACTAAATCTAAGCGATTAGCTTTCGAAAATTCATGGAGGGAGTCTTTACGTTGCTTAATCTCGCGGGAAAGGACGGTTAGTTCCTCATCTCCGGTCAAACTGTCTTTCTTAAGCTTTATTGCTTCATTTTGCAGTGAAGCCTTTACCATACGAATGACAATAAGCTTGTCTTTCTCTCGGTTTTTCATAAAAAGCTTCATATCAGAATTTAATTGCTCAAGAAGACTCATAAAATCCACCCTCTTTAGAATTTACGTTTTCTAGCAGCTTCAGACTTTTTCTTACGCTTTACGCTAGGCTTTTCATAAAATTCACGCTTTCTTGCTTCTTGCAATGTTCCAGTTTTGGATACACTGCGTTTAAAGCGACGAAGAGCATCTTCAAGCGATTCGTTTTTTCTAACGACCGTTTTTGACATTCTCTTTCCCTCCCTCCGAATACACCAATCGACTGCATTAAAAAAAGATATACATATGCAAAACATGTACCTAGACATTATAATATAAGCCTAGGTTGAGGTCAACTAAGTGATTTGGAAATATATTTTCGTCATGAGCAGGTAGACAAGTCCATATATTCATTGGTAAGAGGAGGACTTTTCTATGATGGCGATCATTTATTTTTGTGCACTTATTTTCATTTTTTTATGGGCAATGGGTTTGCTTAGGAATGGATTAATGGCGCTCACGTCGTCTCGTATTGAGAAATCTCTTCTTCTCTTTACAGATCATCCAGTCAAAGCATTCTTGGTCAGTATTGTGTTTACAGGGGTTCTTCAAAGCAGTTCGGCGTTTATGGTCATCGTTATCGGCTTTGTGAGTACAGGCATTCTCACGTTTAAAAAATCCATACCCATGATTCTTGGAACGAATATCGGCTCAACATTTACGACAGAATTTATTGCAATTAAGATGGACGTGTTTATGTGGGTTCTGATTGCAGCTGGTCTTTTATGTATCATTTTGGGCAGGAAGTCTTTTCGATATGCAGGAAAAAGTTTATTTGGGCTTGGCATGATCTTTTTTTGTATTCAAGGTTTTTCAAAAATTGCAGGTATGATGACCAGTCAGCCAGAGACACTGCGTTTCC
Source organism: Bacillus sp. iso_77 (assembly GCF_056173625.1). Classification (NCBI taxonomy): domain Bacteria; kingdom Bacillati; phylum Bacillota; class Bacilli; order Caryophanales; family Bacillaceae; genus Bacillus; species Bacillus sp. iso_77. The sequence continues at coordinate 2,287,183 of NZ_CM149683.1, forward strand.
TTGAAATGATGCAGCATTCCGATTGGACAGCTCTTCTCTCTGGTACAGTGTTCACGGCGATTGTTCATTCAAGTTCTGTATGTATCGGTATTTTGATGGGATTTATGAATGAAGGGACTGTCGCTCTAAAAGAAGGCATCAGCTTTGTTTTAGGGTCCAATATCGGAACATGTATTACTGCCGTGATGGCTGCTATCTCTGGCGGTTATGCAGCCCGCCAAACCGCGTATGCACACGTCGTGTTTAATGTTCTAGGTGTACTTTTATGTCTTCCTTTTCTCGCCTTTATTACAGAGTTTGTTGCGCTTTTAGCAAGCTCTCCTGCCCAGCAGATTGCGCACTTTAGTCTGCTGTTTAATGTTGCAAGTTCTCTCCTCTTTTTCCCGTTCATCCGCCCTTTTCACGCCTTGATTTTGTTCCTTCTTCCGAATCGGTCAACATAAAAGAAACCGGCTTGCCTAATGGCTGCCGGTTTTTCATTCATTATGAGGTCATTTTCACTTGATCCGTCTGCACGTCATCACTTATACGGACGAATTGTCCTTCGTTATAAGGATAGCCTGCTTTCGTAATCTTCACTTTTACCAAACGGCCGATCATGTCCTCTGTTCCTTCAAATACGACCTTCATGTAGTTATCAGTATATCCTACATACAGATTGTGCGTTCCGTCTTGTTCTTTGAACGATTCTTCTGGAATAATCTCTAAGACGTCGCCTTCATATGCCGATGCATATTCTTTTGCAAGCTGATCAGAAAGAGCAATGAGGCGGTGAACGCGCTCGTTTTTCACATTCTCATCTACTTGATCTTCCATTCTTGCAGCAGGCGTACCTGTCCGTTTGCTGTAAGGGAACACATGGAGCTCAGAGAATTGATGGTCTTTGACAAAATTGTATGTTTCCATAAATTCTTCTTCTGTTTCTCCTGGGAATCCAACGATCACATCTGAAGTGACAGCAAGACCTGGCAATGCTTTTTTGAGCTTCGTTAAACGCTCTGCAAAGAATTCCATTGTGTATTTACGGCGCATTCTTTTCAGTACAGTATTAGAGCCAGATTGAAGCGGAATGTGCAAGTGTCTCACAATTTTATCTGACTGATCGAGCACTTCAATTACTTCGTCTGTAATTTGACTTGCTTCAATGGATGAAATGCGGATTCGTTTTAATCCCGCCACACGTTCATCTAATTCTTTCAGAAGCTTAGCAAAGTTATAATCCTTTAAATCTTCACCGTATCCACCTGTATGAATACCTGTTAATACAATTTCTTTGTAGCCAGCATCGACAAGCTGCTGCGCTTGATTGATGACTTCTTCTGGATCGCGAGAACGCAGTAATCCGCGAGCCCAAGGGATAATGCAGAATGTACAGAAATTGTTACAGCCTTCTTGGATTTTTAATGAAGCACGTGTTCTGTCAGTAAACGCAGGAACATCTAGTTCTTCAAAGACCCGTGCTTTCATGATATTGCCAACTCCGTTGATCGGCTGTCTTTCTCTTCTGTATTCTTCAATATAACCAAGCAGTTTATGTCTGTCTTGTGTGCCAACCACAATATCAACACCAGGAATCGCCATGATTTCTGCCGGAGACGTTTGTGCGTAACAGCCTGTTACACAAATGACACCATCCGGATTATGACGAATGGCTCTTCTAATGACTTGGCGGCTTTTTTTATCGCCTGTATTGGTGACGGTACATGTATTAATGACATATACGTCTGCTTTTGATTCATAATCTTTTCTTTCATAGCCAGCTTCTTTAAACAGCTGCCAGATGGCTTCTGTTTCGTAGTGATTGACCTTACAGCCAAGTGTATGGAACGCTACTGTTCCCATCATGATTCACCTCTTAATAACTCTGTTTGATAAGATATAGCAGAAAGCGCGTAAAGAGGAGCTGTTTCTGTTCTTAAAATGCGTGGTCCAAGCCCGCAAATGACTGCACCATGCGCTTCAAGTTCTTCAATCTCCTTTTCTGCTAAACCGCCTTCTGGACCAAAAACCACTAATAAGGTTTGTCCGCCCTTCATCTGTTGGAGCACCGTTTGAAACCGGCTTTGCTCGCCTTCTTTCGATGATTCTTCGTATGCAACGACACATTTATCGAATTCACCGGCCAGTTGAATCAGCTCTTTAAATGTTGATACTGGATAAACGCGCGGAATGATATTCCGGTAAGACTGCTCGGCAGCTTCTTTCGCAATTTTTTCCCAGCGATCTCGTTTTTTTAATGACTTTTTTTGGTCAAGTTTTGTAATCGAACGAGTCGCTTGAAACGGAATAAAAGCACTTGCGCCAAGCTCGGTGCCTTTTTGGATAATCCATTCAAGCTTATCCCCTTTTGGCAGACCGCTTGCAATCGTCACCTTGATCGGAAGTTCTCGATTCTGATTCGTCCAGCCTTCCAAGTGACAAATCACTTCTTCCTTTGTTATTGTATCAATTTTACTGAGCGCTTCAAAGCCGTCTGTCGTTAAGCAAAGGATGTCTTCTCCTGCTTTCATCCGCATGACGTTTGCAAGGTGATGTACATCTTCACCCTTTATGACGATGTTTCCCTTTTCCGTCACTTCTTCTTTTGTGAGGTCGATAAAATATCGTTGCATACGTGTCCTGACACCTACTCGCTTTATTTTTTCGCTATGATGCTGACCCAATCTTCCATTGACAGCACTTCAACAATCTCAAAACCGGCTTCTTCTAAAGCAGTTTTGACTTGTAATTTCTTTTGTCCGATAATGCCTGATGTAATAAAGTAACCGTCTTTCTTCAATAGATCATACGCTTGATCTGTAAAGCGCATGATGACCTCTGCGAGGATGTTGGCCACAATCACATCGCGTTCACCTGAAATCCCATCAAGTAAATTATTTTGTTTTACCGTTACTTGCTCGCTCACACCATTTAATTCGATGTTCTGCTTTGCACTTTCCACTGCAACGGTGTCGAGATCAAATGCATGAATGTCTTTTGCACCGAGCATTGCAGCAGCAACACTTAAAATGCCAGATCCTGTTCCAACGTCAATCACCGTGTCGTTTTCCTTCACATAGCGCTCAAGCGCCTGAATACAAAGAACCGTTGTTGGATGTGTACCGGTTCCAAATGCCATTCCAGGGTCCATTTCGATGATCAATTCATCAGAATGAACGGGTGTGTACTCTTCCCATGTTGGGACGATGGTAAATTTCTCAGAGATTTTCACAGGATGATAGTATTTCCTCCATGCAGTCGCCCATTCTTCTTCGTTTACTTCACAAATTGACAGTGTATTTCGTCCAAGGTCAATATCGTATAGAAGAAGATTATTGATGGCTTCTTTGATCTCATCTACCGTTTCCATCAAAAAGCTATTCATCGGAAGGTAGGCTTTGACGATGACCCCTTCCTCAGGATAATCATTCGGATCGAGCTGGTAGATCTCACCGTATACATTTTCACGTTCCTTGACTAAATCAAGCGGGTCCTCAATCACGACACCACTTGCACCTGCTTCATGCAAAATATTGGTGATCGGTTCCACCGCTTCATTTGTTGTATGGACGCTAATTTCTGACCACTTCAATACTACCAACTCCTTATCCGTCTTACTCGCCTTTAAATGCGCGTTTCACCTTATCGAAAAAGCTCATTTCTTGTTCGTCCGGTTTATTTCCGCTCACTTCAGCAAATTTTCTAATGATATCTTTTTGATTTTCAGTTAAATTCGTCGGTGTTACGACGCGTACAACGATATGCTGATCGCCTTGACCATAACCGCGTACATTTTTTACACCTTTTCCTTTGAGTCTAAACTTCGTACCCGTTTGTGTGCCCGCAGGAACTTTTAATTTGACTTTCCCATGTAATGTCGGCACTTCAATTTCATCACCTAGTGCAGCCTGCGCAAAGGTAAGCGGCATTTCGCAGTAGATGTCATCTCCATCTCGTTCGAAGAATTCATGTGCTCTCACATGGAAAACAACAAATAGATCGCCTGGAGGTCCTCCATTTACACCTGGTTCACCTTGACCAGATACTCTAAGCTGCTGACCATCGTCCACACCTGCTGGGATCGTCACATTGATTTTCTTACGCTTACGCACTTTACCAGATCCACCACATGTTGAACACTTATGTTCAATTTGTTTACCAGTTCCGCTACAGTAGTTACATACTCTGCGGTTGACTACTTTACCAAATGGCGTGGATTGCTCGACATTTAGTTGACCTGATCCGCCGCAATGTGAGCATGTCTTCGCCTGTGTTCCAGGTTTTGCACCTGATCCATGACACGTTTCACATGATTCCTCGCGGGGAATCTCGATCGTTGCTTCTTTCCCAAATGCCGCTTCTTCAAATGAAAGGGTCATTGTATATTGAAGGTCCGCTCCTTGACGCGGTGCATTTGGATCTCTTCTTCTGGCTCCGCCGCCAAAAATACTAGAGAAGATGTCATCAAATCCGCCGAAGCCGCCAAAGTCTCCTCCACCGCCAAATCCGCCGCCACCAAATCCTTGGTTTGGATCGGTGTGACCGAACTGGTCATAATGTGAACGTTTTTGATCGTCAGAAAGGGTTTCATAGGCTTCTTTTACTTCTTTGAATTTCTCATCTGAGCCAGCTTCTTTATTAATATCAGGGTGATACTTTTTTGAAAGCTTGCGGTATGCCTTTTTGATTTCGTCCTTTGAGGCGCTCTTACTCACGCCAAGCACTTCATAGTAATCACGCTTACTCATCTCTTCACACTCCCGATTTTCTCACATAAATACGATTGTATCATTTTAAATTGATCTTTTTCAATTCCTTTTCATCGTTGAAAAGAAAAAAGTCAAAGCCAAGAGATCCTGACTTTGACTTTCTGACGAATACGTTTCAGCAGTCTTTTTCAAAAGTAAAGGTGATTATTTTTTCTCTTGATCGTCGTTTACTTCTTCGTATTCTGCATCCACTACATTGTCATCTGCTTTTTGAGCACCTTCAGCGCCTTCTTGCTGAGCTTGTGCTTGTTTTGCAGCTTCTTCATAGAGCTTTGTCGTTAATTCTTGAACGATTGTTTGAAGCTCATCTTTTTTCGCTTTGATGTCTTCAAGCTCGCCTTTTTCGATCGCAGCTTTTAGTGCATCTTTCGCGTCGTTTGCTTTTTTCACTTGCTCTTCATCGATTTTGCCTTCAAGATCTTTTAATGTTTTTTCTGTTGTAAACACTAATTGATCTGCTTCATTGCGCACTTCGATTTCTTCTTTTTTCTTCGCATCTGCTTCAGCATTTTCTTCTGCTTCTTTGACCATTTTTTCGATCTCATCATCAGAAAGACCTGAAGAAGATTTGATTGTGATGTTTTGTTCTTTTCCAGTACCCATATCTTTCGCACGTACGTTGACGATACCGTTTTTATCGATATCAAAAGATACTTCGATTTGTGGTACGCCGCGTGGTGCTGGTGGAATGTCAGTCAATTGGAAACGACCTAATGTTTTGTTGTCTGCTGCCATTGGACGCTCACCTTGTAAGACGTGAATGTCTACAGCAGTTTGGTTGTCAGCAGCCGTTGAGAATACTTGAGATTTACTTGTTGGAATGGTTGTATTACGTTCAATCAGCTTTGTGAATACGCCGCCCATTGTTTCAATTCCTAAAGAAAGTGGTGTGACGTCAAGAAGAACAACGTCTTTGACATCTCCCGTGATAACTCCACCTTGAATTGCCGCACCAAGTGCAACCACTTCATCAGGGTTTACGCCTTTATGAGGCTCTTTACCTGTTTCTTTTTTGATTGCTTCTTGTACTGCAGGAATACGAGTTGATCCACCAACAAGGATAACTTTATCAATCTCGCTAGCAGATAGACCAGCATCTTTCAGTGATTGACGTACAGGTGTCATTGTACGCTCTACAAGGTCTGCAGAAAGCTCTTCGAATTTAGCACGCGTTAGCGTTAATTCTAGGTGAAGAGGACCTGCATCTCCAGCTGTGATAAATGGCAGTGAGATTTGTGTAGAAGATACACCAGAAAGATCTTTTTTCGCTTTTTCAGCAGCATCTTTTAAACGCTGAAGCGCCATTTTATCTTTAGAAAGATCAATGCCGTTTTCTTTTTTGAACTCAGCCACTAGATGATCGATGATGACTTGGTCAAAATCGTCTCCACCTAGACGGTTGTCCCCAGCAGTTGAGCGTACTTCAAAGACGCCATCTCCAAGCTCAAGGACTGATACGTCAAATGTACCGCCACCAAGGTCATATACAAGAATCGTTTGATCTTCATCTGTTTTATCTAAACCATAAGCAAGTGCAGCTGCTGTTGGTTCGTTGATGATACGTTCTACTTCAAGACCAGCAATTTTACCAGCATCTTTTGTTGCTTGGCGCTCTGCATCGTTGAAGTAAGCAGGAACTGTAATAACCGCTTTTGTTACTTCTTCGCCAAGATAAGCTTCAGCGTAAGATTTAAGGTGTTGAAGGATGATTGCAGAGATTTCCTGCGGCGTGTAGTTCTTGCCCTCAACTTCTACTTTATAATCTGTACCCATATGTCTTTTAACAGACATGATAGTGTTTGGGTTTGTAATTGATTGACGTTTTGCTACTTCACCTACTTGGCGCTCTCCATTTTTAAAAGCGACAACAGATGGTGTTGTACGTGCTCCTTCAGCGTTTGCAATAACTTTTGGCTCGCCGCCTTCGAGTACTGCAACACATGAGTTTGTTGTTCCTAAGTCAATACCAATGATTTTACTCATATTCGATGACCTCCCATTATGTAGTTATTGATTTACTTTTACCATTGATGGACGAATAACTCGGTCTTTGAGTTTATAGCCCTTTTGCAATTCTTCTACAACGATGTTTGAATCGTAGTTTTCATCTTCAACTTGCATGACGGCTTGATGAAGGTTTGGATCGAACTCTTTGCCGACAGCTTCAATTGGTTCAACGCCTTCATTTTTCAACGCTTCTACCAGCTGGCGGTAAACCATTTGCATACCTTCTAACAAACTTTTCGTCTGCTCATTGTCTGGATCGATTCCAAGCGCTCTTTCAAAGTTGTCGAGAGCTGGGAGAAGGTCGCTGACAACATGTTGAGAACGATATTTTTGCACGGTCTCCACTTCAGTTCGAGCACGGCGTTTATAGTTTTCAAAATCTGCTTGAACACGCAGAATTTTGTTTTCTTTTTCATCTAGAAGCTGCTGCAATTCATCAATCTTCTCTTGGAAGGCAGACTGTTCATCGTGCTTTACTTCCTCAGTTTCTGCTTGAACTGCTTCTTCTTGTGCTTCAACCTCTGCTGCTTGCTCAGGTGTCTGTTTTTCTTCTGACATTGTGTTCACCTCCCTCAAAAGATTCAATTATACGAAGGGGCTGTGCCCCCACCTTTTATCACCCTACTCATCATACAAATTGGAAAGTGCGTTTGACAAGTCTTTTGATACATGATGCAAAAGACTAACGACTCGCCCGTAATCCATACGGGTTGGACCAATGACAGCGATGGAGCCGAGTGATTTTTGATCAATCGCATAAGTTGCTGTGATTAAACTGCAGTTCTCCATTGCTTCCAAATTGTTTTCTGAACCGATTTTAATGGTGATTCCTTGCTGATTTGGATGAAACAGCTGCATGACATCATTCTTTTGTTCAATCAGCATCATGAGTGAACGAATGCGGTCAATGTCATGAAACTCTGGCTGGTTCAACATATTAATCTTCCCGCCAAAGAAAAGTTTTGATTCATTTTGTGTTGAAGTGAATGTGTTACCAAGCGCATCTAAAATATGATCATAGTCTTTTAAATGCGTGCGAAGGAGCATCACTACTTCTTTATACATCCTGTCCTTCAGCTGATCCATCGGGACTCCGGCTAAGCGGCTGTTTAAAATATTCATCAGCTTCTCAATATCGGAGACATCAAGATGCTCAGAGAAGGTAATGGTTTTGTTTTCAACATGCCCGCTGTCTGTAATCATAATCGCTACTGCTTTATTAGGCTGGACAGGGACAAGCTGAATTTGCTTCAATCGATTTTCACTTAGCTTTGGACCAAGGACAATCGATGTGTAGTTTGTGAGATCTGATAAAATTTCCGCCGATTTTTGAACTGTTTTTTCCAGCTCAAAAATTTTCTCCTGAAATACTGACTGGATGAGCACAAGCTCTTTAGATGACAGTTTTCGCGGAGAGAGCAAATGATCTACATAATAACGATATCCTTTTTCGGAAGGAATTCTTCCTGATGAAGAATGGGTCTTTTCAATAAAACCGAGTTCCTCCAAATCAGCCATTTCGTTTCTAATCGTCGCAGAGCTGAATGTAATGTCTTCTTTTTTGGAAAGAGTCCTTGATCCAACTGGCTGCGCCGAACGAATAAAGTCATTAATAATGACTTGTAGAATCAAAAGCTGACGATTTGTTAACATCATCATCACCCCTGTTAGCACTCTCTTTCAACGAGTGCTAATTGTATAAACAAAATTACCAAACTCAAATTAAAATGTCAATTATAACTCACCGAGAAACGCTTGAAATACTTCATTCCCTAACAATTTTCCTTTTCTTGTTAAACGAATGCCAATCTCATCCTGTTCAATGAGACCTTTTTCTGCTAATTCTTCAAGAACGGCGGGAAAGAGTGCTTCTGGTGATGCTCCAAATTTCGTTTGAAAGTGAGCACTTTTCACGCCTTCAATTTTCCGCAAACCTAAGAACATTTCCTCTTCGATCTGTTCTGCTTTTGTCACCTGATGCGTTTCCTTATATGGAAACCCTGTTTGTTCAATGAGCTCTAAGTAATGCTTCACTGGTCCAGCGTTCACATTGCGGACGCCATCTACATACCCGTGCGCTCCTGCGCCAAAACCAAAGTAATCTTCGTTGCTCCAATAGGTGAGGTTATGCTGGCTTTCAAAACCTGGTTTGGCGTAATTGCTAATCTCATATTGTTTGAGTCCGTGCCGCTTCATTTCATCCATGACGAGCTCATACATTTCAGCCTCACGTTCTTGCGGTGGTAAATGCAGTTTCCCTTTTTGCATCAAATTGTAAAAGACCGTCTTTGGCTCGACAATCAGCGAATAAACCGAATAATGTTCTGCACCTAATGAAAAAGCGGTCTCTAGTGAATGCATGACATGATGCTTCTCTTGATGAGGCAAACCAAACATAAGATCAAGACTAATGTTGTCAAACCCAACTGCTCTTGCTCGCTCGAAAGATGTGAGAACATCTTTCTTTTGATGAACCCGTCCGATTTTTTTGAGCAGGTCATCTTCAAATGTTTGAACACCAAAGCTCAGCCGATTAACGCCTGCTGATTTTAAGACATTCAATTTCTCAAGCGATAGTTCGTCTGGGTTTGCTTCTACTGCAAACTCGATTAAGTTTTTGGTTGGTTTTAATACGCGGTGAATGCTGTCCATAAGCTGATCTAACTGGCTGGTTGTCAGTGATGTCGGGGTTCCTCCGCCAATAAAGATCGTCTTTAGTTCTTGCTCCCCTTTTTGATCGATCGTGTGCTGCATTTCTTTTTCAAGAGCGACTAAGTATTCATCGACCGGCTGGGTTTTAATGAAAAATTTATTAAAATCACAATAGTGACAAATGTGCTCACAAAATGGAATGTGAATGTATGCTGCTTTCATTTGTTGACACCTTCTTTACAGGTAAAGAGCCGCAGTTTATCGCTGCGGCCTCTTCGTTTGTTTTCGACTATAAACGTCAAGGCGAGCATTGTAAAGCAGGTTGCCTTGAGGATGTTATTTTTTCGGTGTGCTGTCGTCCATTTTCAGCACGGCCATAAATGCTTCTTGTGGGACTTCTACAGAACCCACTTGCTTCATGCGCTTTTTCCCTTCTTTTTGCTTCTCAAGAAGCTTTCTTTTCCGGGAAATATCTCCACCATAACACTTCGCTAGTACGTTCTTGCGCATTGCTTTAATGGTAGACCGAGCAACAATTTTTTGACCGATCGCTGCCTGAACTGGTACTTCAAAGTGCTGGCGCGGAATCAGTTCTTTCAGCTTTTCTACAATGATCTTTCCGCGTTCATATGCATAGTCGCGGTGAACAATAAAGGATAGCGCATCGATTTTTTCGCCATTGAGCATGATATCCATTTTCACTAGAGTGGATGGGCGATAGCCGATCAGCTCGTAATCAAAGGATGCATACCCTTTTGTATTGGACTTTAATTGATCAAAGAATTCGTATACGATCTCTGCCAGAGGAATTTCGTACACAATGCTCACGCGGTTTGCATCAAGATATTGCATATCAATGAAATTGCCGCGCTTTCCTTGGCAAAGCTCCATCACAGAACCAACATAATCATTTGGCACCATCATTGTTGCCTTCACGTATGGCTCTTCAATTCGCTCAATCTTTTGCGGATCAGGCAAATTGGACGGGTTATCTACGACGATTTTTTCTCCGTCTGTCATATACACATCGTAAATAACACTTGGCGCTGTCGTAATAAGGTCGATTTTAAATTCACGCTCAATCCGTTCTTGGATGATTTCCATATGAAGCATGCCAAGGAAGCCGCAGCGGAAACCGAAGCCCAGTGCTTGGGATGTCTCTGCCTCATATTGAAGTGAAGAATCGTTTAATTCAAGCTTTTCTAACGCTTCACGCAAGTCGTTATATTTCGCTGTGTCAATTGGATAAAGGCCGCAGTACACCATTGGGTTCAGCTTTCTATATCCAGGTAGAGCTTCTTTCGCAGGGTTTACCGCACTTGTGATCGTATCCCCTACACGTGTATCGCCAACATTTTTAATAGCAGCTGTTAAATAGCCAACATCTCCAACAGTGAGTTCGTCTGTTGGCATTGCTTTCGGTGTAAATACGCCGACTTCAAGCACTTCAAATTCTTTGCCTGTCGCCATCATCTTGATTTTTTGACCCGGTTTGACGGTTCCTTCGACAATTCGTATGTAAGCAATGACGCCACGATACGCATCGTAGAGAGAATCAAAAATGAGGGCTTGAAGTGGTGCTTCTGGATCTCCAGCTGGTGCCGGCACCTTTTCGACGATTTGTTCTAAAATATCCTCGATCCCGATGCCCGCCTTAGCAGAGGTAAGAACAGCTTCAGATGCATCCAACCCGATGACATCTTCAATTTCTTGTCTTACACGTTCAGGTTCTGCACTCGGCAGATCAATTTTGTTAATGATCGGCAGGATTTCTAAGTTGTTATCAAGAGCTAAATAAACGTTCGCAAGTGTCTGTGCTTCAATGCCTTGTGCTGCATCCACCACAAGAATTGCACCTTCACAGGCAGCTAGGCTTCGAGATACCTCATAGGTGAAGTCGACATGCCCTGGTGTATCAATCAGGTGCATTATATATTCTTCTCCATCCTTCGCCTGATATTTCAGCTGGACAGAGTTTAATTTGATCGTAATGCCGCGTTCACGCTCTAAGTCCATGGAATCAAGTAATTGTTCTTTCATTTCTCGTTGCGTAATCGCCGCTGTTTTTTCCAAAATACGGTCAGCCAATGTGGATTTCCCATGGTCAATATGGGCGATAATGGAGAAATTTCGAATTCTTGATTGCCGTTCTAATCGTTTTTCTTTATCTGTCACAATCTATCACTCCTACTATAAAACGCGGGTTGCGCTAGGTTAGATTATATCAATAGGGCTGTAAAGATTCAATCGAAATCAAGAAAAGCCGCTCATCGGTTAGCGGCTTTCACGAAAAGGTGTGATATCTTATGAAATAACATCCAACATGATGCTTACAACAGTTTATTTACCATTCACCCAATCATAAAGTGTACGGGCTGCATGCGTCATACCATCTGATAATGCTTTTCCAGCCTTAGAGAAGGCATTAAAGCTCTCCATTTCTTCTAGCTGCTTTTGTTTTTCTGCTAAGTCTTTTTGTGTGACAGCTGTTCCGAGGATAGAAGCTTCTTTTTCTTGATCATCATTCGTTTGGACAGTGAAGGCCCCTTTTAATTGCGGATCATGATACCCTTTCATTTGCAGCATGCCATTATTGGCTTGCTGCATTCCTAAAAAGACACCGAATAGCAATACGAGCGATAAAATAATGGTTTTTCCGATAAATGAGCCCATATCCTCCACCACCTTAAGACCGTTTTTTCTCATCCTTTGCTTTGCCGTCTACCTTTTCTGCGTCCCAGAAAATTTCACTGAACACATCAGCTGCAGCATTGGATGCGTTTTTCAGTTCTTCCATATTATTATCCACACCGCCAAATTCTAATAGAAGGGCTTTGTCAGATAAATCTTGATTATAGATTCCATTATCACCAATTTCTCCTTTGGCAAACACACCGACACTAAGTCCTTTATATTTTTTCTCCATCAAATGGTGGAACTCTGTCGCCAGCTTTAAGTTTTTCTCATAGCTTTGATTCTTCTTCCCTACAACAAACGCGATTCTCGCATATTTCTTGCCTTTGATTTCTACTGTCGTATCTTTCTTTCTTCTTGAATCCCGGTGAATATCGATTAAGTAATCTAGGTCATCATTTTTAGCGAGAGCTTCTTTTACAACCAATCTGGATTCATTATACGATTGTGGGTACTTCAATCCTTTTTTTAGCAGTCTTTTTTCGATTTCTGTTTTATCCACTGTGTTGCCGATTCCTTGCTGATCGAGCGCTTTACCAAACATCTCCCCGACAAGGGTGACGTTCACTTTTGAGTGACGCGCATTGTTTGGGTTTGTTTCTCCTTTTAAAAATGGTAAATATGATTCCGTATTATGTGTGTGATAAATGTACACAGCTTTTCGTTTTCCTGTCGACTGGTCCGGCTCTTTTGCAGGCGTTTTCGGTTCATCTTCATCAAGCTTGTCCAGCTCAGCTAGATTTGCTTCTTTTTCATCTTTGATGACTTCACTTGGAGGCGGCGATTCCATTGGCATATTCGTATAGTCTGTACCTTCACCTGCTAGGATGATTTTTGTATCAAAATGTTCAAAGCCCGGCAGCTCTCTTCCTAGAAAACTGCGGGGGTCTTCTAAATTGATACTTGTGGCAAGTTTGAGTGACAGCCCGGAGAAATGAAATCCTTTTTGATCTTCAGGGACTGCTGAGGCAAAATATTGATTTTCCATCCCCATTAGAGTTGCAAAGAATGCCCCTGACAGCTCATCTGCTACACCATATAATGATGCTTGAGGCCTAAGCTCAGGTTTTAAAGACGTCAAAGCCCCTGACATGACAAACACAACCACCAGAGAGACAATAAACAAAAAAATACTCTTCACTACTTTTGTTCCATTAATCGCAACGACCAACTGTCGAGGACGGCGAGGTCTTTTTTTCATGATTTACTCCCTCCAGCACGCTTTCTAGTAATTACACTATGAGCGAGCTAGAGAAAGTAGAACTGATTAATGATTATAAGAACCCATGTTGTCTTGAGAGATTTTTTGATGAAGTGCTGTATTTAACCCATTGGCGAGTACGTTCGCCATGTCATCAATGAATGTATCCACTTCCTTCGGTGTGACCATTAGATTTTGTCCAAGCGGTGCAAGCACTTCATGGATCAACTGTCTTTTTTCTTCTTCAGGAAGCGTTCCGACGATTCCTAAAAAGGATTGACGCGTTTCATCATCTGGCAAATCTTCTTCATTCAGCACTTTTTTCTTCCCAAATGTCAGACCCGCTGGTACTAAAGATCGGGAAGGTCTATCATCTTTCAGTTCTCTACCAAAATGCTTTAACACGTAATCAATCGTGTCACTTGCGATCGTCACTGCATCGACCACTGTCGGTACACCAATGGCAATGACTGGAATACCCAAGGTCTCTTTGCTTAATTCTTTTCGTTTATTTCCGACACCCGATCCTGGATGTATACCTGTATCAGAAATTTGAATCGTCGTATTCACCCGTTCTACTGCACGTGCAGCTAGTGCATCGATGGCGATCACAAAATCTGGTTTAGATCGTTCAATGACACCTTGTATAATGTCACTTGTTTCTATACCAGTCAGCCCCATGACACCAGGCGATAATGAAGACACTGGGCGATAGCCTTCCTGCACATTCTCAGGCTGTAATTCAAATAAATGGCGTGTCACCAGCAAATTCTCAACTGTGAGCGGCCCTAAAGCATCCGGCGTGACATTCCAGTTTCCGAGTCCTACGACAAGACAGCTCGCATCTGGCTGAATGCCGTGATCTTTTAAAAACTGAGCAAAATGATGGGCAAAAACTTCAACCACTTTTTCTTGCATCTCAGAGTCTTTCTCCCGAATTCCTTGCGCCTCAAGCGTCAAGTATGTCCCTGCCTTTTTTCCGGTCAACTCTTCTCCTTCTGTCGTAATCTCCACAGTGCGGATGCGGATGCCGTGCTCTTCCTTCTCCTTCTCAACAATTCCTTGAATACCGTCCTTTTTGACCACATTCGGATCGTTCTCTTGTTCTAGTATCTCTTTTGTTTCAACGGCCAAATCGGTCCGGATTTGATAAGCGCTTAAATCGAGTTTCTGTTTCTTCATGAAAAGGCTCCTTCCATCAAGTAATTAACAGTAGTCTTTCCATCTCTTTCAAGAAACATTCGAGCGCTTCATCAACGAAAAATACTTTACATTTATATTGCATTCTAAAGGTGTGTTTGATAGAATACAATTTGTTCTATTGTGAAGATTTAACCTTAAGACAATTGTGTTTAGGTTGTATCTTAGGAGGTGAAACACATGCCAAATATTAAATCAGCGATCAAACGTACAAAAACGAATAACGAACGCCGTGCACACAACGCAACAATCAAGTCTGCGATGCGTACTGCGATTAAACAAGTTGAAGTTTCTGTAGCTAACAACGATGCTGAGCAAGCAAAAGCTGCTCTTTCTTCTGCTGCAAAACGCATTGACAAAGCCGTTAAAACTGGTCTTGTACACAAAAACGCAGCTGCGCGTTACAAATCAAGACTTGCGAAACAAGTAAACGGACTTTCTGCATAATGTTTGCAACGCCTCAGTGATGAGGCACCTGTTTAACTGTACGTCCGTCCTGAACGGCTCAGCCATAAGGACAGACTGGCAATTATACATCTAAACAAAAACGACCCTCTTTTGAGAAGGTCGTTTTTTTATGTTCAAGCCCCTAATAACCGAAGCAGGAACAATTCTAATAATAGCTGCTTGTCCTTTTTACCCGTTTTCATTTCATAATCAATCGTGGAGAGCTCTTTGACGATGTACTTTAGCTCTTCTTCTGAAAACAGTCTTGCCTGATCCATCGCGAGTTTGACCCGAAATGGGTGGACTTTCAAGTTTGACGCAATTTGTTTTTGCCCGTATCCCTGCTGAGCAAAGTACTTTGTCTGCAATATCAACCGAAATTGATTTGAAATGAGTGCCAATATTTTAATGGGCTCCTCATTTTGCTTTAGGAGATCATAAAACATTTGCATCGCTTCAGACCGGCGCCTGTTCACGATTTGGTTAATCAGTTCGAAAATATTCTGCTCCAAACTTCGTGCAACGAGCTGATTGACATCCGCCAGCTCAATTTCCTCTCGCTGCCCAATATATGTACTTAGCTTTCGAACCTCTTGAAAAAGTGAGGACAGGCTCCCGCCACATAACATGACAAGCTGTTCTGCCGCTTCAGCCGAGATTGTTTTTCCTTCTGTTTTCACTAATGTAATGGTGAAATCTGTTGTTTCTTTCGGATTTAACTCTTTCGCCTCAACCACAGCCGCTTTCTTTTTTAACAATTTGGTGATTTTCTTACGTTCGTCCAGTTTTTCATATGGTGCTAATAACACGAGAATCGTGTAGGGTGCTGGCTTTTCTAAATAAGCTTCTAACACAGAAAGCTGATGCTCGATCTTTTCTTTTTTCTTTTCTGCAGTGAGGAAATAAGGGTTTTTGATCACAACGAGACGCCGCTCTCCCATAAACGGAAATGTTTCTGCGTCCGTCACAGCCTGCTCAAGCGGCACCTCTTCCATATCGAAGACAGAGTAATTAAAATCCTTTGTTTCTTCGTCGACGACAGCTTGTCTCAATTTTGCAGCTGTCTCTTGAAGTAAATACGTTTCTTTTCCATATAAGCAATAAACGGGATGGATATCCCCTTTTTTTAAATTGTTCCATACTTCAAAGACCATTCGCTTAAATCCCTCTCTTTCACTTCCTCCTCTATCCTAAAGCGTGTAGAGACATTAGTAAAGAGGAAGCTGAAAGTGCCGCCTCCTCATTTATAGTAAACGTCTCACGTAAGCTCCCGGGTCAGCTTACAGTCAGACGATATTCACAAAATGATCATGAAAATGGAAAACGGTTACTTTACCTTCTAGCAATTCCAAATGAGTTCAAGTATACTAAAAATAGCCAGGAGGGATGAAAATGAATGAATTTGAAAAGAATGTTCAAAGCAAGCGGAATGATGTGACCGACTCAGCTGTTGGTTTTATCGTCACATTCGGATTTTTCGCCTCAATGTTTATTTTGGCAACAGTGATACACCTCGTTGGATCTTAACTACATGAATGCAAGATGACTGCCGTTTTGGCAGTTTTTTTATTGATTTTGTAAGATATCATATGGAGGATGAGCGTAAAATGTTCCATCCTCTTCAAGAAATTCATAGGTCACACTTCCATCGATATCTGTACGATACACCTTTGTTTGATGATCATTTAATTTTTTCAAAACTTCTTGATGAGGATGGTGATACCGATTTCGTTCACCTGCTGAAATCAGTGCATATGACGGGTTCAAATGCTGAAGCCATTCTTCACTTGTTGATCCTTTACTCCCGTGATGCCCAACCTTCAAGACATCCGCTCGTAGCTTGGGGTAAGCTTGAATGATGTCTCGTTCCCCTTCTTGTTCAAGATCCCCAGTCAGCATAAAACGCTTGCCGCCAAGCGTAAAGGTGAGGACCAGTGAATCATTATTTTTACTCGTCACCTGGTCACGTGCGGGATGCAGAACGTCGAATTTTTGTCCTCCAATTCTCAGCTGATCCCCTCTTTCCAACTCATCTACAGGAATCCTTTGATCAGCCGCTTCCTTTAAAAGCTGCGCATCCTCTGGATTTCGAGCAAAGCCTTTTGGGATTGCAAGGCGCTTGACTTTATTTCGCTTTATTAACCGCATCGCTTCTCCCATATGATCTTGATCAGCATGGGTAAGGATGAGGACATCAAGTTTTGCTATGCCTTTAGAATGCAGAAATGGAATAAGCGTTTGATCCCCAATTGTAGATACTTTACGTCTTTTTTTCCATGGCTCTTCTTCAAAAGAAAGTCTGCCTCCTGTATCGACTAATATATGCCCGGTTCGATAAGGTAGCTGAATAAACAAACTATCCCCTTGTCCTACATCTAACATCGTGACCTCTCCTTTTTGAAGAAAATTCGGCGTGAAATAGTGTACAGCCAGCACACAAACGAGAATCAAAATCGGAACAAGATAAGATTTGATAGAAGTTTTACATTCCATCACAATGAATAGAAAAACAATGGAGGAGACCTCTAGGAGAACATGCCACCATGTCGATTTCATAAAAATGAGAGTAAGACTATCGTAAGCAGCCATATGTGCAGACAATTGATGACTAAACTGGATCACCCAATCAAGCAGCTGAAACAGTGTTTGTCCAAGCGGAAGATAAATGATAGATAAAAGAAAAAAGAATAAGGACAGAGGCATGACAACCATTGTATAAAAAGGAACAAACATCATATTTAAAGGAACACTCAGCAAGGAAAATTGTTGAAAATAATATAAAAGAACAGGAAGCGAAGCAAGCTGTGCAATCAAGGAAATGAGGAATAACTGCATCACCGAACTTTTTGCTTTTGATAAAATACTAGTGGATAGCAAAATAAATAAGGTCACCACAAATGACAGTTGAAAACCGACATCAAATATATAAAGTGGTTGAATGGCTAATAAAAGCAAGAACGCTGCACTTAACACGACCGCAGAAGGCTGTTTCATTTCTTTTGGCAGGCTTGTGATGACTAAATAAATTCCAGCCATGAGACAGGCTCTTAACACAGACGGTGCAGCACCTGTTAAACAAGCATAAACCGGCAAAAAGGATAATAAAAGAATACGCGCTGTCTCTCTTGTCACGCCAGCGCGGAGTAGACACCAAAATAGACAAGCGAGCAATGTTTGAACATGAAGTCCTGAAATGGCTAATAAATGAATGATGCCAAGCATTTGATAATCTCTTAATGTATCAGGGTCTATTAAATCACGATCGCCAAAAATAAGTGCCTGCACAATCCCAACAGAACTCTTCGGAACGTGATCTTCTAGAAATTTCAACCCCTTCTGCCTAATAGATGAAAGGTAATGTGAAGGGCTGTCATGTTTCGTGCAGCTTTTCATAGACTGCGTTAGGAAAATAGCATCAATGCCTTTTGTTTTTAGAAATTGATCATATTGAAAGCCATTCGGTATGGTTGCATGTTTAGGCAACCGCATCTCACCTGTCATATGACAGCTCATACCTGGCCCAACATCTTTTAGCGCTTCTTTTTCACGCTCCGTTTGAATCGTATAAAAAGCCGCTAGTCGACGATTCTCTGATGAAACAGTCGCTGAAAAGCGATTGCCATCTATTTTCGGAATCGTTTCAATCACAACCGAATGAGAAAATGATTTTTCTTGTACGGGATGATCCGTTTCAAAAGACTGATGCACCATAAAAATGAGCATATAGATCGTTCCACAAAAACTGACCATCAGAAAGAGCTGGGGTGTTTTTTTCAGCAAACTGAAAAGAAGACATACAAGAAGAAAAAGGAGAAAATACAAATGAAGATGATATGCGGCCAGAGCAATTCCAACAGCTGCTGAAATCGCCCCGAACGGCAAATACTTAAACATAGGAAGTAAATAATTGATTCGCCTTTTCATGCATTTGACGAATTTCTGTTTCGCTACGTCCTGATTCACTTAGTTTGCCTATTAAATCCGCAACAAAGGCTAATTTTTCTTGGTTTTTTAAGTCAATAATCATCTCATCTAGTTCAACCTGTTCTGTTTGAACTCCGGCCTGTTCAAATAAATCAACAGCATATGGATGATTTTTATAATCCTTCGCATAATACACTGTTCGAATACCTGCTTGAATAATCGCTTTACAGCACTGCAAGCAAGGAAAGTGCGTCACATATATTTCAGCATCAGCCGTTGGTGCACCAAATTTGGCACATTGTAAAATAGCGTTCATCTCCGCATGGATTGTACGAACGCAGTGATGATCTATCACATAGCATCCTACATCTGCACAATGTACGTCGCCGGCAATGGATCCATTATATCCACCTGCGATAATGCGCTTGTCTCTTACGATCGTTGCCCCAACAGCTAGCCGCTCACAGGTGCTTCGCAAAGCAAGCAAATGGCTTTGAGCCATAAAATATTGATTCCATGAAATTCTCTCCACGAGCTGATCCCTCCAGAATGATGTATGGTATTAAGTGTACATGCCTTTCTTCTATACCGTCAATTCTACTTAACCGTCAGTTGATTTTTTAGTCGTTCAATGGTCTTCTCTCCAAAACCCGAAATATTCCGCAAATCTTCAATTTGCTGAAATTCTCCATGTTCTTCTCTATACGCAATGATGGCTTCCGCTTTGGCTGGGCCTATTCCGTTAATGGTCTGCAATTCCGCTGCATCAGCTTGATTGACATTCACCCCTTGACTCTGTTCATTTCCGGGCGGCGTATCAACCGCTGCTGTTTGTCCCTGCTTGTCACCTTCCCCCTTCTTTCGTACATAAATCATCATACTGTCCTCTAATTTTGCTGCTTGATTGATGTCAACTGTATCTGCCTTACTCGTAAAACCACCTGCTCTTTTAATCGCTTCTTCAACTCTGTCCTCAGCCATAAATGCATACACGCCCGGCTTCCGTACAGCTCCTTTGACCTCTACTACGATGGATGTTGGCTCTTTTTCTGCACTCTCTTGTTTTTCTTCTAATGTGACCCGCGTTTCATGTTGTTCTTTCAATACACTTGGCTCGGCGCTGCCTTTCTCTTTTCCTACTAAAAAGCAGAAACAGATGATGATAAGGATGATAATTCCCGCTATCAGATAAAGACTGTATTTTTTCAACGAATTGAGCTGCTTCACTTGTTCACGCTTCTTTCAATCATATTTTCACGCTGCTTCACATACTGTTTAGAAGATAACAGATCCTATGCGTCTAAGGAGGGAGAACGTTTGAATATAGGGTTAATCGGTACAGGAAACATGGGTACCATACTTACTGAGGCATTTATTGAATCAAAAGCAGTCAATCCCTCATCCATCACCATTACAAATCGGACCATCGAAAAAGCGTTCAATATAAAAAAGAATCACCCAGAGGTCGAAGTGACGAAACAGCTTTCAGGAGCTGTAACAGATAAAGATTTCATCTTTGTTTGTGTCAAACCACTTGATATTTATCCGCTTTTAAAAGAGCTGAGCCCACTTTTAAAAGAACAGCAAACCATTGTCATCATTACAAGTCCGGTTCATCCTGAACAGCTTCAAGACATTGTTCCTTGTCAAACAGCCAGACTGATCCCAAGCATCACCAACCGCGCATTATCAGGCGCATCACTTTTAACATTTGGTTCATCATGCAATGTCACGACAAAAGCAGCGCTCAGACAACTCGCTTCCCGCATTTCAACACCAATAGAAATTCATCATTCAATCACACGGGCAGCCTCAGATATTGTCAGCTGCGGTCCTGCCTTTATTAGCTTTCTTGTTCAGAAAATGATTGAAGCCGCTGTTGAAGAAACGGATATTTCAAAAGAAGAAGCCACCACATTATCAGAAGATATGCTTGTAGGACTTGGCCGTTTGATTGAAAAAAGGGTGTATACCCTGCCTACACTGCAAGAGAAGGTGTGTGTAAAAGGCGGCGTCACCGGCGAGGGCATTAAAGCACTTGAAGCAGGTGTTCAAGATATGTTCCATCAGCTTTTCCAGAACACTCATGACAAGTTCGATGAGGATGTAGAAGCGGTTGCGCATCAATACCCACCGAGTGTGTTTACTGATGATCTCAGAAATTAAACATGTTCGCAACAAGCGAAAAAAGGGTTTTAAAAAAACCATCGTCCATTAAACGATGGTTTTTGGTTTCTTCGCTGAAATAAAATATCTTTCTGCACATTCTTGAGGTGCTTCATTTGTAAAATCAGCGGTCACTTCAATCTGTTCAAAGCCAGCGGACTCAAGGAACGCTGCATATGTCTCAAAAGGAAATGTACGTTGTTCGTGCGTTTCATCATAACGTTCATACACGTCTCCGTCTTTTACAAAGAAGCTTAAATCATGAATGATCGAATATGGATGATCTCCTTTATCACTCTGCCAAATGTAGCTGATTTCTTCATCTTGATCGGCATAAGTAGAGCCAGGAAATACCTCTTCCATTTTATAAGGGGTATGAACATCAAACAATAAAACCCCACCTGTCTCTAAAAGCTGAAACATGTTTTTAAAGGTTTTTTTGACGTCATTTTCGTTTTTTAGATAATTCAAAGAATCACAGCAAATAACCGCTGCTTGAAAAGTTTGTTCAAACCCCTCAAGCTCTCTCATATCTTGATGTAAAAATTGAATAGACTGCTTATGAGCCTGTGCTTTTTGCTGCGCAAATGCCAGCATCTCTTCACTTAGGTCAATTCCTGTGACCATGTGGCCTTTTGCAGCTAACCGAAGAGAGATCTCTCCAGTTCCACAACCTACATCGATAATCGCACTATTCGGCTTGATATACCGCTGTATCCACTGAACCCATTCATCATAAGGGGCATGTGTCATGAGCTCATCATACACACCTGCAAACCCTTGATAAATCATGAGTTAATGCCAAGTGAAAGCGTTTCTCTCGGCGCATCTCCCCAAAGCTTCTCTAAGTTATAGTATCCTCTTTCCTCTTTGTGGAACACATGAGCAATGACATCTCCTAAATCAATCAAGACCCATCTTGCTTCGTCAAAGCCCTCCATCTTTTTAACTTCGATGCCGCCTTCTTCTGCAAGGTGTTTCACTTCTCTTGCAATGGCCTGTACTTGTTTGTCAGAATTCCCGTGACAAATAAGAAAATAATCTGCAACAAGTGAGATCCCTTGCATATTCAGGGCAATAATGTCCTCTGCCCGTTTATCATCGCACGCTCCTGCTGCGATGTTTAAAATTGATGATGCATCCATCAAAATTCCTCCTTAGTTGTTCTTTTGCACAAGTGAGTTATAAGTAGCAAGTGTATCTGGGAAAACTGGCTGATTCTTTTTCATTAAAAAGCTGACGGTGTTTTTTAAAGATTGAATCAAGGCAAGGTCCAAATCCTGCTCTGCTAACTCTCTTACTTCCTCTACACCAGGAAAATGGCGTCCTGGCTCTATATAGTCAGCGACATAAATGACTTTTTCAAGCAATGTCATATTCGGTCTGCCGGATGTATGGAATTCAATGGCTGTTAAAATATCTTGGTCGTCAATTCCAACTTCTTTTTTGACCAAATAGGCACCAACTGGGGCATGCCAAAGCTCAGGTGAATATTTAAGCAATAGAGGGTTCATCTGTTCTTGCTGGATGATGCCCTTCATTTCTTCTTTCGGTCTAAATTTAGCATAATCGTGGAAAATAGCCGCGACCTCTGCTTTTTTCACATCTGCACCAAAACGTTCAGCTAATGAAATGGCCGTCTCCATTACCCCAATTGTATGTGTATATCTATGCTCTGTTAACTGCTGTTTGACACAGTTTAAAGCTTCTTCACGATTCATATAAATGATGCTCCTTTATATAACACTCAACAGCTTTCGGAATCAAATAATCAACAGGTTTCCCCTGCTTCATTCGCTGCCTAATCAATGTCGATGATACATCAAAAGCCGGAACATCTGCAAACAAAAGAGGATACGCCGTACTTCCTTCATAACCTGGTCTTTTCATCCCAATAAAGGTGATCATCTGAAGCAAATCATCGATTCTATGCCATTTCGGCAAATACTCGACCATGTCCGCTCCAATCATAAAAAAGAACTCATCTTCAGGATGGCGCTTCTTTAACAGCTCAACCGTATCTACTGTATAAGATGGGCCCTCCCGCTCCATTTCAATAAGCTCAACTCGAAAATGAGGATTTGTCTGAATCGCTTTTTCCACCATTTTTACGCGGTGATGACTCTCTGCTCGTTTTCGGCCCGTTTTATGAGGGGGCTGGTGATTTGGGATAAACCAAATTTCATCAAGCCCTACTTGGAAACGCACCTCACTTGCCATCAGCAAATGCCCATTATGCGGGGGATCAAACGTACCGCCGAACAATCCTATTTTTTTCATATCATATCCACCTTTACGGCAGCTTAATTTGTTTATTTTCCTTTGATTCCTTATAAAGGACAATCACATTTCCGATCGTTTGAACGAGTTCAGCTTTTGCACCTTTTACAAGTGCTTTTGCAACCTCTGTTTTGTCCTCGTCGCAGTTTTGCAATACGCTAACTTTCAAAAGTTCTCTTGCTTCAAGCGCCTCGGAAATTTGCTTGACCATATTGTCATTTACCCCGCCTTTTCCAACTTGAAAAATAGGTGATAAATGATGTGCTTGCGCACGTAAAAAACGTTTTTGCTTACCTTTTAACATGGTGTTCCTCCTAATTTCTCTATGACAATTGACTTCATTTTTCGGGCGTCAGGTGTAATGCCAGTCCACAGTTCAAAGGCTCTTACCGCCTGACCAACAAACATGCCGACGCCATCGACTGTTTTCAAACCTAACCCGGCTGCTTCGCTTAGCAGCTTTGTTTCTATTGGATTATACACAATATCACAAACGACCGCTGTTTTTTTTGCGTTCGCTAAAGAAATGGGGGTTTCTTCAACATTCGGATACATACCAATCGAGGTCGTATGGATGATGACATCATATTCCCCAAGCCGCTCTTCTGCTGTATTTAATGCTATCGCACGAGATGTAATTTTCCCATCGGCACTTTCAATTAAAGCCTCAGCTTTTTCAATGGTGCGGTTGGCGATATCAAATTGTTTCGGTGCATACTCAGCAATTGTCGTGTAAATCGCTCTTGCTGCTCCACCAGCACCAAGCAGGAGAAATGACAGCTCTGATAACGGCTGATCCAACGCTTCAAGCAATGAATGAAGAAAACCCTCTCCATCTGTATTGTACCCAACGAGTTGACCATTTTCGAGGCGAACCGTATTGACGGCACGCAGACGTTCAGCTGTCACATCAATTTTGTCAAGGTACTGCATGATGTCTACCTTGTGCGGAACAGTGACGTTAAAGCCGCTGATTCCTAAGGCTTTCATACCGCTAATGGCATCTTTCAGGTCGTTTTCTTCTACTTGAAAGCCATGATAATGTCCATCAATTCCAGCATCCTTTAATGCTGCATTATGAATATCTGGAGACATTGAATGGCCAACAGGGTTACCGATTACTCCGTATAAAGGTTTCAAGGTCTCTCCCCCTCTGAACATTTAAATTAACGAACGTCTCATAAACACGTGCACGCCTTTTGGCGCATACACTTTGATTTGTTTCCCAGCATCATTTGCCGTCACCCAGCCTAATCCTGAAAAGACAATGTCCATTTTTGGCTGATCGATGGTGAAAGTGTGCGGAACGAGCGGCGGGAAATCTTCCATTCCCTCTTTTGATGGCGGTGAAAGCAGCTCACCTGCATGCTTTTCATATAAGTCATCTGCATTCTCCATCTTTGTCCTGTGAATGTTGAGTTCATTTGGCATGTAGCAAACAAAGGATGTTCTGCCGCCTTTTACATAATCAAATCGAGCCAGTCCGCCAAAGTAAAGCGTTTGAGCTTCATTTAACTGGAACGTTCTCGGTTTCAATTCTTTTTTCGGCGTTAAA
This sequence comes from Bacillus sp. iso_77, assembly GCF_056173625.1. Classification (NCBI taxonomy): domain Bacteria; kingdom Bacillati; phylum Bacillota; class Bacilli; order Caryophanales; family Bacillaceae; genus Bacillus; species Bacillus sp. iso_77. The sequence goes on from NZ_CM149683.1 coordinate 2,312,057, forward strand.
ATCTTTAAGTCATTTTTGCCGACATAGTGCGCCATTTGATGGCGGTTGATGATCCCCGGTGTATCGAATAAAGCAGACCCGTCATCAAGCGGGATTTCAATCGCATCAAGTGTTGTCCCTGGGTATTGGGATGTGGTGATCACATTCTCTTCTCCAGACACCTCTTTGATAATGCGGTTAATAAATGTTGATTTCCCAACATTTGTACAGCCGACAACATAGACATTTCTGCCCTCACGGTAATGATCAATGGCCTCCATAACCTCAGGCACACCTTGTCCTCTGCTCGCACTGATTAAAAACACATCAATCGGATTGAGCCCATTTTCTTTTGCTTCCCGCTTCATCCATTGAACAAGACGATCTTTTTTCACGGATTTCGGTAAAATATCTACCTTGTTGCCGACAAGTAAAATGGGATTACCACCAACAATACGGCTCAGTCCATTAATCCAGCTTCCGTTAAAGTCAAAAATATCAACGACCTTGACGATCAGAGAATCAGTCTCGCCAATGCTGTGTAAAATATTTAAAAAGTCGTCTTCTGTTAAAGATACATCCTGAATTTCATTGTAGTTCTTTAACCTAAAACAGCGCTGACAGATCACATCTTCTTTCAATAGAGATGCTGCCGGCGCATATCCTAATTGATCTTTATCTTCCGTCTGAATGGCTACACCGCAGCCAATACAAACAACCTTTTCCATTATTACTCTTCCTCCCACTGAATGTGGCCCTTACGCTTTAAGGCTCCTAAAATTCTGCGTTCAATCTGCCTGTTAAACTTCGTGAAAAATCCGTCCGATGCCGCAACAGGAACAACTAAAATGGTATGGAAGCCATGCCTGTTTCCGCCAAGCACATCTGTCATAAGCTGATCGCCAATGACAACCACATCTTCTTTCTTCAATTGCATATCAGCGACGGCCTTATTAAAGGCTCTTCCCATCGGTTTTCTCGCTTTATAAATAAACGGGATATGAACAGGCTCAGAAAAAAGCTTGACCCTTTTTTCATTATTGTTCGATACAATCGTCACCTGTATCCCGTGATCTTTCATCTCTTGAAACCATTCAATTAAACGCGGGGTCGCACTTGGACGATCCCATTCTACTAGTGTGTTATCTAAATCCGTAATAATTCCTTTTACATTTCGTTCTTTTAGTTTTTGCGGCGAAATGTGGAAAATACTTTTCACAAATTCATCCGGTAAGAAATACTTCTTTAGCACAATTTGCACCCTTTCTTCCATTGGTTTTTCAGCGATTGTGTCGAATCAAATCACAATTTGTCTGTCTATCGAATACAATGAAAAAGTTTTCGACATATGATGAGGACCTTCAACAGGTGTGGATAATTTTACACACATTATCCACCTATATTTCATCACGCTTTCATTCAATTATAAACACTCTACCCACAAGTTATCCACTTAACCATGTGGATAACAGAACGATTGTTCTTGTTTCCCATTCATGGTAGATTAAAGGTACTTCAAAGACATTCGATCAACCTATGATGATATGTCTTTTCCTCAAGTTTTATGCCAACTTTTTCAGGGGAGGTGTTTTTCCCATCATATGGGTTTCTAGTATGAAAAAGCTGTCAGATGATTTACTTATAGAATCGTATTATAAAGCAAATGAAATGAACTTAAATCGCGACTTCATTGAATTAATTGAGACAGAAATGAAAAGACGTTCGCTCGGGCATATGCTCTCTGTTTCCTCTTAATTCCATATATCCAGGAACCATGCCTCCCGAGCACTCTCCTTTTTTAAACTCAGGTGACTGATATTATATCACTTGCGCTATAGGCTTACTACTATTTTCCGTAAAAAACACCCCTTCTGATCAAAGAAGAGGTGTCTTATTTGCAAGGCTGTTCATTCCAAAACCATAACCCTCCACCTACGACCAAAATGACGACAAGGAACACAACAAGAAAAGCGTAACCGATTCCTGCTCCTTGAGCTGGATAAGGCGAACACGCAGGGTAAGGATAAGGACATCCCCACATATCAGTTACCTCCTTCTAGGAAGATATACTGTTAGAATATGCAAGGTGGATCGTCTTGTTTAGGCTGATGGCCTGCATTTAAAAATGTTTAATGACATCACGCTCTTTGATTTCGTTATAAATGATTCTTGCCCCTTTTGGTGTCATATGATTGCCAGAAGGGTCAATGAGGCCAGACTGAATCAAGGCGTTGTCACTATCTTCACCCGCTTCTCGGATGAACGCTTTCCAATTGTCGACAAGCGGCACTTGCTGTTTTTCAGCTACTTGTCTTGTGATGTCATTATATGAGTTTTGCCAAGCTCTCGCCCCGCCTCTCTCAGCAAAATAAGATGACTTATATCTAGAATAATAATACAAGCCCTTTTTGCCTCCTTCCACCACAGGCACGCACGTCATGAGGATCGGGGTAATTCCCTCTTTCCTACTTTCAGAAATGAAGTAGGATAAGTTTTCTTTAAATCGTTTTTTGGTCACACGGGGATGTTTCCCATCTAGAATCGCCGCATCATTTGTACCGAACATGATGAGGACGTAAGTTGGTTTTTGTTTTAAAATATCCTGCTCAAAGCGCAGCTTCGCATCTTCTGTTGTCTGCCCGCCAATCCCGGCATTCTGTACCTTGATTTGGCCACGCTCGACGTTTTTCATGAGATTCACCCATTTTTCAGATGTGGGATAATCTCGAAAATCCCAGTTCGATCCTCTTGTGTTACTGTCACCAAATGCAATCACGCTTTCCTGCACTGGTTTTGAGCACCCAGCCGCAACACATAACAGGATGAAAAGGAAAACAAATTTCTTCACAACATTCACCTCCAAAAGCCCTCTTCATATAGTAAACGACAAGACTTTTGGTTTCAATGAATGACTGTTTTCTTATTGTAATTGAACCGGCAGATAATCTCTGTCATGGTGCACCAGTTCGCTCACTTTCACAAACTCATAGCCCCTTTTCTTTAGTTCAGGTACGACTTGTTTCAGCGCTTCTACTGTCTGCTTACGATTTCCTCCGCCATCATGTAGAAGGATGATATCACCGCCCTGAATATTCTCAATAATACGGCTGGCAATTTTGTGTGCACCTGGCCTAGACCAGTCCTTCGGATCTTGCGTAAAGGACCACATCACGACATCGTATCCTTGCTTTGAAAGAATGCGGAATGACTTCATCGTCAAGCGCCCGCCCGGGGGACGAAATAATAAGGGTCCGCCAGGCTGGAGAGAAGCGATATGAGCCGCTGATTCTTTTAATTCTTGCTTAATTTCTTTCGATGACAAAAGGTCAAAATACGTATGGTTCATCGTGTGATTGCCAAGCTCATTTCCTTCGCTCACAATCCGCTCTGCGAGCAGGGGATATGCATGAATACGGCTTCCGATGACAAAAAAGCTGGCATTCACTTCATGCTCTCTCAGTACATCTAGTATTTGATTTGTGTATACCGGATGAGGCCCATCATCAAAGGTTAACGCAATCTTTTTCCGTTCCTCTCTCATGTCCCAAAAGGCTCGTCCCGTTTTTTCTAGGTCGATTCTTTTTAATGTACGCGCCTCTATGTTACCAGGAACAAAAGCGCATATTACCAATATACATAACAAGATATGCAACCCTTTCATCAGACCGCCTCCACAGAACATCATTACACATTAAATTGCCCGCTTTCTGATGAATTCATTCAAGTTTCGTGAACGTCTACGCTTCTTTTTCACATAAAAAAGCCGGCCCATCAGGCCCGCTTTTTGTCTCACGTTTGGTTTCTCTCTTCAACTGTCGAACGTTGCTTAGAATTCATACAGACACTCTCCTTCTTGGATTTGATTTTGAGCCCATAGCAATTTTTGATAATACTGGTTGGACTTCTGGTATTGTTGAGAGGTTTCTAAGGCTGTCGCAATTTCTAGTGAGATATCCTCTATATAAGAGTATAGGCTAAGTTTTTCCAAATAATCAATGGTTTTTTGCAGTTGTTCTTCATTGATTTCCTGAACATATAAAGCATCCAGATACTCAAACATATGACAGAACAGCTGGTCTTCATGCTTCTTTGCGGCCAATTTCCCATCCTCTAATATGCGCCTTGCTTCAGTCTGCTCATTTTGTCTAAAAAGCAGCTTGGCCAGTGTATAAAGTGTATGAGGCAGCGTGGGAAGCAGTTCTTTTTTGGCGAGGTCAGCCGATTCGGTTAAATATCGTTCTGCTTCTTCTCGATAACCTAACTCCCCGTAACATTTCCCTAAATTATAGAGTGCTGAGCTATAAATGCGCGGGTGGTCAATTTCGGATGCGAGTTGTTTCGCCTTTTTCAAGTGAGGCAGTGCTCGATCTTTACGTTTTAAATCTTGATAATTTCCCGAGATGACAAAGAGGCACTGAATAATGCGAATGGAATATGCATCATGTTGATCGTATATTTCAAGCGCTTTTAAAATATGGTGCATGGAGACATGCGTTTGTTTCATTATATAGTAGGCTTCTGCTACTTTAAAATGAAACTCGGCCTGCTCAATATCATCAAATACCATAGACAGCTGTTTTTCTGCCATGCGATAATATTTGACGGCCTCCAAATATTCTTTTTGACTAAACTCATGCATGCCACGAAAAAATGCATGGTAATAATGCAGCATATCAGATAACTCATGATTGGAATTTTCGATTTTATCGACAAGGTTAGATACTGAGAAAGGTTGATATTTTGAAGGGTGTATATAGTCGAGCATAATTTGGTGCCGAAAACACATGAGCTGATAATAAATCAGTAAATGCTGGTCCTCTTCCATACGTTCAATTTCCGCTTCTACTTCCGCTTTCAAGATTTCCGCATCTGGAACACTGAACTGCCGTATCATTCGATACCATTCATTAATTTTCATACCGACATGTGAAGAAAGAACCTTCCCCATGTTCCGAAAAAACCCCTTCCTTTTCGGTCTAATATTACATATTTTAGCACGCTTCTAGACCGCCAAGCACCGCAAAGAAACCGCAAACATATGAGAGGGGCAGCAAAAACATACGCATAAGCACGTTTCTTTCGAAAAAGATGATTTTTTCATCGTACAGACACAGACAATCCTTCCTTCACATACATTTGAGGATATAGGCAACGGCCTAAACATGGTGGAGGTGAAAATCGTGGCAGGAGTATTTACAGCGATGGGATTGATGGTCAAAGAATTGGTGTTTTTAGTGTCCTATGTCAAAAACAATGCCTTTCCACAACCCCTTTCGGGAGATGATGAGAAAAAATACTTAGCCCTTATGGCAGAGGGCGATGAACACGCAAGAAACATGCTGATTGAACATAACCTTCGGCTCGTCGCCCATATTGTCAAGAAATTTGAAAATACCGGGGAAGACGCTGAAGACCTCATCTCCATCGGGACGATCGGACTCATTAAAGCCATCGAAAGCTATTCCTCTGGAAAAGGAACAAAGCTGGCAACATATGCGGCGCGGTGTATTGAGAACGAAATCCTCATGCATTTACGCGCACTCAAAAAAACAAAAAAGGACGTCTCTCTGCATGACCCCATCGGTCAGGATAAAGAAGGCAACGAAATTTCATTAATTGACGTCTTAAAATCAGAAAATGAAGACGTGATTGATACCATTCAGCTCAACATGGAGCTTGAAAAAGTAAAAGAATATATCGACATTCTCGACGGCCGGGAAAAAGAAGTCATCGTCGGCCGGTTCGGTTTGGACTTAAAGAAAGAGAAAACGCAGCGGGAAATAGCCAAAGAACTTGGCATATCGCGGAGTTATGTGTCCCGGATTGAGAAGCGAGCGCTGATGAAAATGTTTCATGAATTTTACCGGGCGGAGAAGGAGAAACGGAAGCGGGAGAAGGGGAAGTGATTTGAAAGATGTAAAAGAACCACTTCATTTTGTGTGAGAAACAACAGACCGCATTAGGTCTGTTTTTTTATTTTAGCTCTATACTACTGTCTCTCTGCATTGCTTTTTATGCCTCTATTCAAGCTTCTCGTTGATACGCTGTATAAGAAACTGCATCTAGAACTGACTATCAGCCATATTTGTGTTGTACATTTATGACAATCTCCATTGCATGACATCAGTCAGGCTAAAGAAGGCAACGAAATTTCACTAATTGCCTTCTTAACATCTGAAAATGAAGATGTGACTGATACCATTCAGCTCTACATGACCGGTCCGGTTTGAAGTTAAAGAAAGAGAAGGCGAATTGAGCAGGGAATTTTAATAGAAAACATTTTGCAACAGAACAGGCCTTATAAGGTCTGTTTTTATTTGTTTAGGCTCTTACCATTTATGGATTATCTTTTAATTTTAAATATGGTTTTTGTATATTTTTTTGCCCTTCAAATCTGAAAAGTATATAATTAATATACTTGTATGACAAATAAAGAGGGGTGATTTCTATTACATTCAATCCTGTTTCCAATAAAAAATTATACATACAAATTTATAATCAGATCCTTTCTGAAATACAGTTAGGCTCTTTTCAAATAGGAGATAAACTTCCTTCAGAAAGGGAATTATGCGAACAATTTGGTGTCAGCCGCGCACCTGTTAGACAAGCCCTCAGTGCACTAGAAATGAATGGTATTATTTATTCACGTCAAGGAGAAGGTGTTTTCGTTAAGAGTACGACCATACACAATGAAGGGTCCATCTCTATGACATCGGCATCACCTGAGGATATCGTGGAAGCTAGAATGCATATCGAGCCTTTAATTATTCATTTTGCGGCTTTGAGAGCGACTGACGAAGATATTTTAGAACTGAAACAAACCATCAAAAAAATGGAAGAAGAAACACATTCAGGTGTATACGTCCCGGCAACTGACGAGCAGCTACATATGGGAATTGCAAAAGCGTCACATAATGATTTATTCATTACCTTTATGTCTTCCATTACGAATGCTATGAAGCAGCAGGAAATGTGGAGGTTTATACGTGATCGAACCGTTACCCGTTCTGACTATCGTGAGGTCAACTTTCAGGAGCATAAACTGATTATAGAAGCACTCGAAGAACGGAACGCAGCAGAAGCTGTGAAACGTATGACTGCCCACATGCAAAACCTATATGATCGATATTGGAAAAGCTAGGATCTTCCACTTCCAAATACGATATGAGAAGCTTCTTTTTATTTAATCGAAAAATAAGACGCATACAACAAGTAGAAGCCTTGCTGTTATGCGTCTTTGTCTTTTTAAGTTCATTTATTTTCCGATGCTCGGCACCCTTCGCATATTCCGTATAAGACTTTAACCCCTTCAGAGCCATAAGCGATGTCAATGATTTCTCCACATTCCCGGCAAACGATCGTATTTTGTGGTACATTTGTCTCTTTTTCCATGAAAATTTCAGCTCCAATCGTTTTATTCTCATGTATTGTCTCGTTTTCTTTCAGAACTTCTCCTGACAGCTAAATCACCACAATATTTCCCCTTACTACTTCCATCATAGTTTTTTATGACCCTCGTTTAAATAGACTTTTCTATACTGGATTTTTCTGTACTTGCTTTTACAACTAGTGCTTTTCCTGACTGTTTAACTAAAAACACAATAATAAAAGAAGCCAGTATCATACTAATACCTAAAAAAATCATACTGATGTGAAAAGAACCTGTGACATCCTTAATGTACCCGACTATATATGGCCCAAAGAAACCGCCAAGATTGCCAATACTGTTGATTAGTGCGATCGCTCCACCGGCGGCTGCTCCTGTTAGAAAAGAAGGGGGAATGGCCCAAAATGGAGAATAAGCACCAAAGGCTCCGCACAAGGCAATGGTTAAAAACACAAAGGATAAGATCACACTGGAATTTGCTATATAACTGCTAATGATCATGGCCATCGCACTGACAGTTAAGCAGGCAGATACATGCCATCGCCTCTCGTTTTTCTTGTCAGAATGATTCCCGACCAGCACCATTACAATGATAGCGACGGTATACATGAAACCTAACAGCCAGCCCATTCCCTGCGTACTTAAGGAAATGGTGTCAGATAATCCTTTAGAGATTGTCGGCAAAAACATATTGATGCCGTAAAATCCAACCATCCAGCAGAAATAGCCTGCCGATAAAATGAGTACATCTCGATCTTTTAAAGCTTGAGTGAATGTATATCGCTTGACCTGTTCTTTTTCAAGCTTTTCTTTTGTTGTGACATGAATCAGCCACTCTTTTTCATCTTGATTCAGCCATTTTACATCTTCAAGTTTGTCATCCAAATAAAAGAATGCAATTACTCCAAGAATGAGTGCTGGAATCGCTTCTAAAATAAACAGCCACTGCCACCCAGACATATCCAGCCAATCAACACCTAATAGAAATGTAGAAAGTGGTGCACCTAGGGCATTCGCTCCCGGAATCGCCAGCATAAATCCAGCAATGGCTTTGGCATGATGTTTGGTTTGATAAAAACCGCTCAAATAAAACACCATACATGGATAAAAACTAGCTTCTGCCGCACCCAATAAGAAACGTGCTGTATAAAACTGCCATGGTTCTTGGACAAAAGCCATTAAAATCGCAATAATTGCCCATGTCACCATAATTCGGCTGATCCATTTACTCGCACCGATCTTTGCCATAATGGCACTTCCCGGAACTTCTAATAAAAAATACCCTAAAAAGAATATTCCAGCCCCAAGTCCAAATACAGCATTTGAAAACCCTAAATCTTCATTCATTTGAAGAGCAGCAAATCCAATATTCACACGATCTAAAATAGCGATAACAAAACATAAGGATAAAAATGGGATAAGGCGAAGTGTAACTTTACGAGTCGTCGACTTTTCTAATGCTTGTTGATTCAACATGATTCCCCCTTCAAGTTGCTTTGGCCAACTGCGTGAAGATGTCTAAATGGCATGACACATCTTTATTAAGCGCTTACAAAATATCATTTCATCAATCATTTTGACTGTGACTCTACTTCCTTTTTATTTAAAATAGAGTCAGGCATGTTCATGTGCCTGCTCCATTTCTTTCTACTAGTCCATATGTGAACCACCATTGATATCGATTTCTTCTCCTGTAATGTAGGATGCTTCTTTAGTAGCCAAAAATGTAATAGCGGCTGCGATTTCTTTCGTTTCACCTGGTCGGCCAAGTGGTATATTATCAATTACTTTTTCGGCTTCATCGATAGGAAGTGACTTCCAAATATCCGTATTCACAAGGCCTGGTGCCACACAATTCACTGTGATACCATCTTTCCCTACTTCACGGGCAAGGTTTTTAGAAAAACCTAATACTGCTGCTTTGGAAGCTGAGTAATGTGCTCCTCCAAATACGCCTCCTCCCCTTTTAGCCGATACAGAAGACAGGTTGATAATACGCCCATATTGCTGCTTGATCATTGGTTCTAGCACGGCTTGTGTACACAAGAACAAACCAAACATATTTACATTAAATACTCTTGTCATATCTTCAAGTGTCATGTTCTGAACGGTTACTTTTTGAGAAATACCTGCATTATTCACCAATATGTCAATGCGGCCAAACGCCTCAAGCGTTACAGCCACCATTTGATCAATTGATTCCTTATTTGTTACATTTACTACTACGCCTAACGCTTTTCCTCCGGCTTTTTGAATGGCTTCTACTGTGAAGCGAATCCCTTCTTCATTGATATCTGCTACCACGACAGCAGCACCCTGTTTAGCAAGTGTTAGAGCGATTGTTCGGCCAATTCCTTTTTCAGAACCGCTCCCTGTTACAATAGCTACTTGATTGTTTAATGTAAACATTGTAAATAACCTACTTTCAAATGTGATTGTTCAGCATGTCTTTTGCTGTATTTATGATGTTTTCGATTGTTATTCCATTTATTTCTAAAAGCTTTTCGTAAGGTGCAGATTCTCCAAAACGGTCTTGCACTCCGATCCGTTTGACTTTTCCTCGACCTTCTTCTGCTACTACTTCACATACAGCACTGCCTAATCCGTTCAAAATGTTATGATCCTCTACAGTGATCATACGTCCAATATCAAGACACTCCAAAACCGCCTCTCGATCTAGAGGTTTGATCGTATGCATATCTAAAAGTGATGCTTCAATCCCTTGTTCTTCTAGTTTTTTAACCGCTTCCAAAGCAAGATATACTGTATCACCATTTGCAATGATCGCAATATCTTTGCCAGACCTTAATTTTTTGGCTTTTCCAATCACAAACTCCTCATGTTCATCATAAATCATCGGCACAGCATCTCGGGTAAAGCGCAAATACATGGGGCCATACGTATTCGCTGCCTCTTTGATCAATTTTCTCGTCGAATAGTAATCAGAGCCCATGATGACTGTCATGTTGGGAAATGTTCTTAAAACGCCCATATCTTCTATCGCTTGATGACTTCCACCGTCATTTCCCGGTGTCAATCCTCCGTGCGAGCAGGCAATCTTTACATTCAAATTCGGATAGCATATTTCTTGACGGATTTGCTCTGCCATGCGCAGCGAGCCAAAAACTGCGTAAGTGCTTACAAATGGAATTTTTCCAGTTGTCGCAAGACCAGCTGCCAGCCCGGCACCATTTTGTTCGGCAATTCCAACGTTCACATGCTGATTGGGAAGCTGCTTAATGAATTCTCCTGTTTTGCATGATTTGCCGATATCAATATCAATCACGTAAATATGTTGATTCTCTTTTCCTAACTTAACAATTTCATCACCGAAGGCTTCACGTGTCGCTTTTTTCTTAATGACCGCTTTTTCAGTTTGGCTCATGATCTCAAACCTCCTGCTAATTCTTCTAATGCCTGTTCATACTCTTTCTCATTTGGCGCAACACCGTGCCATGAGCAGATATTTTCCATGTAGGAAACGCCTTTGCCTTTAATCGTGTCTGCTACAATACATTTCGGCTTTCCATTTTTCATGTTTTTCACTTGATTCAATGTTTCGACTATCTCTTCCATCGAATGTCCGTCAATTCGCTTTGTTTCAAACCCGAATACTTCAAACTTCATTTCTATGTCTTGCAGCGGCATGATTTCCTCGCAGAAACCATCAATTTGCAGACGGTTATTGTCAACAAAAACAATTAAATTATCAAGACGGTATTTGACTGCGGTTTGAACCGCTTCCCAAATTTGTCCTTCTTGACATTCGCCATCGCCTACCATCGCAAATACCCGATAATCTTTTTCATCCCGTTTACCCGCAAGCGCCATACCAACCCCACAAGAAAGTCCTTGGCCTAATGAACCTGTTGAAATATCAATTCCAGGGCATTTCTTCATATCAGGATGACCTTGGAACGGTGAACCGTACTGTCTCAATTTGTATACGTTTTCAAAAGGGACATAACCTTTTAGCGCTAAGGCAGCATATTGAATAGGTGCAACATGGCCTTTCGATAAAACAAAACGATCTCGATCTTCCCAGTTAGGATTTTGAGGATCGATATTCATCTCTTTGAAATAAAGGGCCGTGATGATATCAGCAGCTGATAAAGAGCCGCCAGGATGCCCCGATTGCGCTTCATAAATCATCGTAATCGCCGTTTGTCTAAGTTCAATCGCTTTTGCTTTTAAATTCGCCAAACTTACATCTTTCACTGGATCACCTCATTTTATTATTTGAAATCCAATCTTATATTCTTAGTTACTTGTTCACTTGTATGACAAGTAATTTATGAGAACACTATACAATTCTTGCAAGCATTTGTCTATCTATTTTTTGAATTTTTAAACAATCAATGCAGATTTGTATTAGATGTTCTTTAGATTACATAGAGCAAAATTTTATAAAATCAGTATCCAACATAAAAAAACATCACTCGTCATTTTCATTGAGTGATGTTTCACATTCTGTATTTATCTCACTACCCCGTTTTCTTTTAAAAAACGCTCAAACAGCTGATTTCCTTCACCTTCAATTTTGTCATCTTCAATAGAATACTCGCCAATCAACAGCCCTAAATCTTCATATTTTTCATAATGCTTTAAAAGCGTTATCCCATACCATGTATGATCAAAGAATAATTGCCACTTTCCTGTTTCTAAACTCTTAAAAAACACTCCTTCAACATCAAGACCCTGTTCGTAATAGCCAACATGTACATGCATGGTATCATCTAAACGACACATTTTATTCTCCTTCTTGTTCCCCGTAAGAATTTATAGATCTTGCTGAAAATCAATCGTCCTCAACTCCACCCATTCAACACTATCAGGTATCGATTTTGTTTTTAGAAAATGTTGAACGATTTCATAAGCTTGATGTCGATCGACGTAGCTGCATGAAGGTACATACAATGGTGCGCCTGCAACGACATGCTTGATCGTTTCTATCTTCTCTACTTTTTTAAAAGGAACCAAAAAATCCGGATATCTCATGAGAAAAAAGCCATAAGGTTCATGATAAAAGAAAACAAGACTTTCCGTTTCCCATTCTTCGTCCACTTCAATAGAAGATTCTCCATTCCCTTGTTTCCAATAGTCTTCACCCTTATGGAAGAAGATTTCTTTCATCCATTCTTCTCCTGGATTTTCCACTGGAGCACCGGTTGGTCCATAATACAAAAACATTCCATTCTCTCCTTATTCATTTATTGATCCCTTGTTCTCTTTCCTTCAAATGTGTAAAATCCACACGTCTGTTTATTTAATTTTAGCATGCTGAATAACTGTGGATTTAATTTTTCAGCATCCTGGATGCTTACCCATTTTACTTCTTCAATATCATGATCAGGATCTAGAATATTCATCTCTCCCCCGATGATTTCCCCAAAAAACGTAAAAATAAGTGCATGATGCATGTTATCTTGAAAAAGTATTTCTCTAACAGAATGAAGTTCATTTACTTTGATCACATATCCTGTTTCTTCTCTCACCTCACGGATCACAGCTTGCTGCAGATGTTCTCCTTTTTCCACTGCACCACCGGGAAACTCCCAATAACCTTTCACATTTTTCACCATGAGAATATGTTCATCCATGTCATAAATCAAAGCTGACACCACGTCTACTCTCTTCAACTGAATCCTCCTCACCCATTGTCGAAAATATAAAACGAGCTGTTCATATCAATCTTTTCTCATTATACTGTATCCTTGTTACGAAAGATTGGAGGGCTTAGCTCGTGGATTATTATGCTCTTATTGATTGTCCAAATCAGATTTACGAGGAACATCGTCTCTCTTTTGAGACAATTCAAGGAGTCAAACGAGAAAATCATTGAAAAACAGACAAGTAAAAAACCTCCTTCATTTAGCGGGAGGTTTGTTTATTTGATTCTCTTTCAATTGTTTCTCATCGTATAACAAATATCTGATCCGCTGTAGATAATGGAGCGCAATATAACCGAGACAGAACATAAGCCCGATCATTGAAAGTATATAGATGGGCAGCATCAAACTAGGTACATTGTTTATGACAAAAGCCAAACCAACCACTGTCAGCATAACGAGACTTAAAAATCTTATCAATACCACTTGAAGTCCCCCTTCATATTCACCATAACAGATTTTCCCTTTATTTTCATGACCTGCCTAAAAAAAGATGCGAATCCGCTAAGATTCACACCAAAAGGGGTATTACCTATTCGACTCACTTCTCTTCTCACGCGCTTCCTTCCACTGCTCAAGCTCAGACACCGTCAATAATTGATATCCTTGTTTGGTGAGTTCTTTGATAATCGTGACGGCTGCGTTGGCTGAGGTGTCATAGATGTCGTGCATTAAAATCGTTTCACCGCTAGATGCATGAGTTAGAATGTAGTTCGCGACGTATTGGCTGTTTCGATATTTCCAGTCTTCAGGATCCACATCCCAAAGGGTCACTTTCATGTGAAGAGCTTCGTTGATTTGCCCGTTTGTCCCGCCATATGGTGGTCTAAAATGAGTCGGTGTGAACCCGCTCGCTTTTTCAATGATTTGCTGCGTGTCTTCTACTTGTTTGACCGCTTGTTTTAAAGGAAGTCTTGTGAGCAAAGGGTGGTTATAGGAATGGTTTCCAATTTCATTTCCACCCTTTCTGATTTCACTTAACATATCGGGATAATACTGAACCCTGCTGCCTAATACAAAAAATGTGGCATGTCCTTTGTTCTCTTTTAATGCTGTTAAAATTTTTGAGGTCGTTGATGGATTGGGCCCATCATCAAATGTGAGTGCAATGGCTTTTTGATTCGGATGAAATGTGGATGTTTTCGGCAGTTTCACAATCTTTCTTGTTGGAATCGGTTCTTTTTTCTCGTTTTTGTTCATTTCTTTCTTCATATATTCAGGTTTTAATATTCCTTTCAGCAGTGTTTTCTTAATCGCTAACACTTGAGGGCCTTGATGATTTGGAGCGATTTGTCCTCTTGGAAAGTAGAATTCGATATAGCGATCCTTGATGGCAAAATACTGATAGTTCTTCGCCACAGGAGACGTTCCCTGTTTGAGCAGCGGCTGATTTTCAGCTAGCGTTCGATCTTTTTTTAATTCCTCAAAAGTCATATGAGATAATTTTTGAAGATTGTCCTTCTTTGATAGAAAGATATCGTTGATTGATAAAAATGTCTGTTTCTTGAAATCAAAGTTCATCACCTTCGTTTGATTGACGCCTTGCTTTCCGCCCTTCACTTCATATGTATTGAATTTGATTGCGACTGTTTGCTTGGCATAATGAATGATCTCATAATCGATGTTTAGTTCGTATCGTTTCTCTTCATTGACATCACTCGCTTGACTAAACGATGTTTTAAACCTTTCTAATGCTGTCTCTGCAAATCTTTTGATCTCCTGATCTAGTTTTTCTTGATGAAACAGCGGATAGTTGACAGCATATCTCATGAATTTCCCGTCATTCACAAGTGTAACTATTTCAACTTGTTTGTAGCTCGCATCTTGTTCTACTTTTTTTCTCTCTGTCCCGCTTGCTTGCTGATTATGATAAAATCCAGCGATTCCGATGACAATCGCAAGACCGCATAGAACAAGAATGACTTTCCCTTTGATTGACACAATGATTCTCCTCTCGTGATGCCGTCCTGTCTGGATGACGTGTGTTTGTAGGATAGACTTTTCGCAGCCCCTTTTTAGTTTGCAAAAAACACATTTGTCACATTTTCGACATATTTTACGAGAGACATATAAAAAGGGCTTGATCACTCAGCCCTTATTTTTGCATATACAGTTGGAATAACTTTGTTTCTTCATCAATAGAGCGTGCCTGGTCAAAAGCTGCTCTGACTGTCTTTGAGTTGTTCACCAGCTCATACAGCATGGTGAGAACAAAAATAAATGACGCATTTCCATCAATGTAGTCATCGGGCGCTGTATAGGATATCGCCCCTGTTTCTAAAAAAGCTTCTGCCACCTTTTTTTCGCCTAATGTACAGCCTGTACATATAATGTGGACTCCATTTAACGAAGCATACCGCTTTATGTCATCCGCACCAAAAGCAGCACCTCTCGGCTCACCCTCTTCGTATACATCTTCTCCTAACTCCGGTATGAGAAACGCTCCTTCTTCCCCGTGAAAGGATAAAAGAATGAAGTCCGTCTCGCCTCTATTTTTCCCTGATAAAACATCAATCAGGTCATTCGGTCGGCCTATCCAATGCATATCGACTTTTGCACCAAAGTTTTCAAGTGCGGCACGCAGCGCAAAGGATTCCAGCTCACTATTTGGTCCGGCTGCCAATGTGATGCGCATGACTGGCTGGCTCATTTATATCCCCTCCAAACGATGATAAACATAGCACCATTTTTTCCTCATCTACATAAGCACCATTTATTTTTAGTGCTTTTTCCTCTACCACATACGACTTAAATCCAACAGACTTGTAAAGATGTTTGGCTGAGTCGTTTGTTGTGACCACTGTTAAATACAGTTGTTCGATATCTTTTCTTTCGCGCGCAAAAGAAAGAACTTTTGTCAGGAGCGCTTTCCCAATTCCTTTTCCACGGCCATTAGCCTTTACATACATCGCTGCCACATTGGCACGGTGCTTTAATTTCTGCAAGGTTTCTTGTATGAGTGTAACCGAGCCGACCAGCTGACCTTGATGAAAGGCGCCGAATGTCCACATAGATTGTGTAGAGGCAAAACGAGCCTTATATTTATTCTTCGTATCTAGCTTCTCTTCCTCGTAACTCATAGCAAAACTCTCTGGATTTAATCGGAGTGCTTCTAATCTCAAGTTCGCATATTCTTGAGCATCTTCTGGTGTTAACAATCGAATATTCAGAAAATCGCCTCCATCAGAATGAATTGATACTTCCAATTTTATCTTGAAAGGCGCTTTTGATCAAAGAATATTGGTTCATTTACATATAGCACATTTCTTATAGACTTTTAGGCTCTCTTTCGTTTTTGTGAAAACAAGGTCATTTTGATCATGTTCACTCGATATTTCCTATCCAAAACGATTCTTTTCTCACTTATCTTTTCACTTTTTTTATATTAACCTATAACTAATTCATAAAAAAAAGAAAAAAAAGGATTGATATGAACAAAAACATATCATAAGATAGAATAGTAATAAAAAGACAAAAAAGGGAGGAATTTGATATGACAGAAACAAGAAATGAAATCAAACTACATGTTCTTTTTGGTGCTTTAGCAGTAGGATTCCTTATGCTAGCTCTTTTTTCCTTCTCGCTACAAGTACTGCCAGTTGCTGATCTAGCAAAAGAATTTGGTATTCCAGGCAGTGTTGCCGCTGTAGTTCTTAATGTGGTTGAAGCGGGTGGAGCTGTCACTACAATTGTCTCCATTTTAACTGCTGTAGGTTCAGGCGGTCTTTCTCTTATTGCTGCGGCTGGTAAAGAGACAATTCGTCAATACCTTAAAAACGAAATTAAGAAAAAAGGCCGTAAAGCCGTTATCGCTTGGTAATTTATTTAACGACTCAATAGAAGGAGACTCTGTTCTCCTTCTATTTAAATTTTAGTGCAGGTGAGAAGATGTTATATCCATTATTATCACTACTTCTATCCATTAGACTGAAGCAACAGTATTCTAATATCGCTCAGTTCGTTATACGAAAAATTCCATTTCTTAAGTCGTTTTCTTCAAAACAGTACATATTTTTTTCTTGTATTCTTGATATCATATTCGGATGCATGATTGTATTCGTGATTTCTTCATTTCTTTACTCCCCCGTCTATCAAATAGAATGGGAAAGTGCTTTTGTGATGTTTTTATTTTTATTTTCTATCGTCAAAGGAATTGAATCTTATAGAAGAACTCATCTTCTTCCTTTTAAAGAATTGATACAGCTAGCACCTGTTTCCTCTAGACAACTTTTTCAAACGCTTCTGTTTTCAGAATTGATTTGGCTTGTGTTTACGAGTTTGAGCACTTATTTGATCTATTTTTTGTTCCAATATGATATTGTTCAAACACACGATCTGGCATTCTGGTTAAAACATGTCAATGTGATGCTGACAAGTATCTTCCTATTTATCATCAGCAATAAGATATTCGGTGCTTATATCTATAACATCGTCGTGAAAAAAATCGGGGCCATTCGTGTCCTCTTTTTTGCAAGCATCGCTTTGCTTTTTTTCTTTTTCGGAAGGGTTCTCATATTAAACATCATTTTCCCTTTTTATCACACCTTCCAAAAACTATTTCAATCGATCTCATCGCTTGCAGAGGATTCGTTTTGGATCACTCTTTCCAACAAGCTGATCTCTTTATATCAACATGATCTTCAGCAAATGCATCATGCTTTATTTTCAGATGGCTCTGTTTTTCTACAATTTCAAGCCCTTTTTAATTCACCTATTACATTGATTGTTGTGATACTAGGTAGTGCGCTTGTCATGAGAAGTCCTGTTCGATGGATTCCAACGGAAAAAGATCAAGACCAAAGCTCAAAGCATTTTCGGGATTTATTTTATTGGTACTTTCAAGTACTGCATAAAATTCAGGGTTCGCTGTTTAGACAAAATGTGTTGATCCAAAAAGACATCAAGCTGCTGGAAGAAAAAAGGTGGCTCTTATCTAAAGAATTTTTTAATTATATGTTCATGTCATATGAAGCCTTCTTTTATATTGGTGTTTTTACCGGATTGATCTCGATCATCGATCATCAAGCCTTGCAAATTCAGCTGCTATTCACACTCAATATTATGATACTAGCGAATCAATCTTATGAGATGAGAATGCTGACACCTTCTATTTTTGCTTTAAGTGCTGAAAAAAAGAACATTTGGCTTTACGAGCTTTCTCAAATATCTCTTTTGCAATTTTTCTTATCAAAAATCCAGTTATTTTATTGTTTATTTTCCATACCAGCGCTCTTTTTACTATTCATTAATCTATCTATTATGACTGTGTATCAACTGTTTCATGTTCAGATGCTCATTCAACTGGTGGTATTAGGGGTTGGCTTTTTCATTTTTCCTTTGATTCAGCTTTACTTGTTTCCATTCACAACGAAATTCAATTTTATTCATGAGCATGAAATAGGGACAACAAATGAGGAACTAGAGATCATCGATAAAGGTCAGGCATTTGCAAGAAACTTTCTTGTTCTGCCTTTTATGTACTATTTGATTTTGACCTCTTTTCTCCCTATATTGCAGCAATCCTCAGGGCTCGTAAACGTGCTGTTCGCTATATATTTTGTGATCGTTTCAGTGATTTGCTGGATATTATGCCGCAAGACCATTTATAAAGGAATTGAGTATGTTGAAAAAAATAAGATATTTTCTATCGGAGAATAGATTGATTCTACGCCTCGGCTATCTTTACGCCGGTGTATTTATTGTAGCTTTGCTCATTGGAAGTCTCCTTCCTTATGATCAGATTCCTTATTTAAAAAAGGATGAAGACATGTTTTTTCTCTCTATTTTTTCAAACAATTTACAGGTTGGGCTTGCCATTCTAGGTATCGGGGCTTTTACTGGCGGCATTATGTCTGCTGGCATTCTTTTTTATAATGGCTATATCATTGGAAAACTCATTCAGTTTTTGATAGCTCAGCATGAAGTGCAGCAGTTATTCACTGGCCTCATGCCACATGCTTTTGTTGAGGTTCTTGGTTTGATCCTATTTTCAATCGTCAGTGCTTTTCCATTTATTTATCTTTACCGGTTTATGAAAGGTAAGGCCATTGATGTAAGAAAGCTGACTCGGACTGTGATTCAGTTAATCTTTGCCGCTGTAGTGCTCTTGTTGATTGCCTCTCTTTTAGAGGAATATGTCAGCCATGTACATCTATCTTAGAAGAAAGGAGAATGTGGTTCTATGGAGCTACTTCTACGCCCTAAGCAATTTTTTAACCAACATCAATCGATCAAAACCATTGTAGGTCTTGTCTTACTATCTTTATTTGTTTCGACTGTTTTTTTAACTTTTTTTATCATTGATTTATTAGTAGAGGAGCCTTTATCTGCGGGAAAACAATTAGCCAGCATTGTGTTTATCTTTTTGCTGACAATCCCACTTTATTTCATATTGAATTTTCTCGGTACTGTCGTGACTTCAATTTATATGTGCTTTTTTCATAAAACGTTTATTTTGCGCAAAATGTATTTTGTGATCTTGCTTTATAATGCGTTGCTTCTATTAGTGAATAGCGCAGCAATCTATTGTGTGATGGTACTCGATTTAGATCATTATTTTATCTTCATCCAAGCGGTTTCGTTTTTGATCAACTTGTACCTATTACGCATCCTATATGATGGGATCATTTATTATGCTAAAGGATCAAAAAAAGCCGCCCTTGCGACCGTCATCTTGTATATGCTGGTGACCACCGTTTTTGTTATTGGAGGATTTATCAATGGCTAGTTTGCAAGTGTCTCAGCTATCTTTTCGTTATGAAACAACTGAAGAAAGCTCTCCCCTCCTTGATCAAGTATCCTTTCATCTGAAAGAAGGTGATCGTGCTTGTATTATCGGAAAAAACGGCAGCGGTAAATCGACACTTTTAAAGATCATCGCAGGTCTGCTTCCTTCAGTATCCGAAACGGTATTACTCAACGAACAGCATCATCCTGGGTCAGCTCTTTATAAAGGGTTGGTCGCGTACATCCCAGATAAGCCTTTGGTTTATGATGCGCTGACTGGTATCGAGCATATGACTCTTATACAGTCGCTATGGAAAATGAATCAGTCAGAAAAAGAGGTATACAAAAAGACCTTTCTCTCACTTTGTGATGCATTTGATTTAACTCATGCACTCAAGATGCCTGTCAAACAATATTCACTAGGTATGAGATATAAGCTTTTCTTTAATTGTATGGCGGCCAGATCACCAGAGCTAATCATTCTTGATGAACCTTTTACATCTCTTGATGAGGCATCTCAAATGCAGTCTATTTCTTTATTAAAAGAAGAATTCTCTGATCAATGTGTTTTATTTACAAGCCATCAGCGCTACCTTTATTCAGAATTAGGAAATCGTTTTTTCGAGCTTGATCACGGACAACTAAATGAAATAGAGCGTTAAACATACAAAAGGCATCCCATCACAGGATGCCTCACTTCTTTATACCATTATCTTACCATTTACAGCGTTTGACCGGGCGGCAGCAAGGGTTCTTGATATCACTGCCACAGTCATATTCTTCCACAATATACTCATTTCGAGTAGATTGCGTCACAGGGTAGTAGTTTTCAATTCTTTTGATGTTTTTATTGACGTTTGTGATATGAGTTGGATGAATTTTTCTAATCGTTTGTTCATTTGTTGTCGTGTTGACAATTTGACGTGTAGGGGATACAACCGTTTCAACTTCTCCATGATTCCCTCTGCGAGGCCCAAAGAAAAAATTGTCTAATCGATTCCGGCTCATTCTCAACACCCCTTCAAGTTGTCTTTCACTTACACTCTATCGTATGTAAGAAAGCTCCTTCGTGACTAGATGCTTGTCTATTTTTTAAAAAATCCACTATCCATCTCGTTTTCTCTTTCTTTACAAAAGGGCAATTTTAACATATTATACAAATGATATCTTGCGAGAAAGGACATCCATGAAAACAAAACATAAGCTTTTTTTATTCATTATATTACTTGTCATCATTATTGCTCTTCCACTGCTGTCGCCTATGGTTTTTACAAATGCGACTGAAAGAGGAGCGATACGGCAGGCGATCTATCAAGAAGGCTACCCTTACCAAAGCTATTTTGCTATTTTGCAAAAAAAGGACGATGTAGACCCTCAATATGGTCAGCTGTATGATGTGTATTGGCAGGCTTGGAAAAGCGAGACAGGAATGACACCTTCCGTCTGTTATTCAAAAAAGATAGAAGACCATGAATATAAGGTCAGCTGCGGAACTGCACCATAACATTTTTCAATAACTTTAAAATTAGAGGTGAACGATTTGATCAACACAACACAAACCATCGAACGAAACAAACTGGACATTGCACTTGAACTGACGCAATTGCATTTGAATCGATATGAAGCAAATCATCCTGATCAGCTGAGTGAAATTTATGCGAAATATTATGCGCTTCTTGAAGTACTGGACGTATCCTCATCTGATCAATTAATGGATTTACTGCCAGATGAACTGAAACAAATACTTGATTAAAAAAGCCATCTATCCGCACAGGATAGATGGTTCAGATTGTTGACAAAGGGCTAAAATGAACTTGATTTTAGCCCTTTGTCTTCTTTTCAGCGTGATAGAAAACCTTTGAATTCTAGGAAGGACGAGTACCGGCGCGGAGCGAATTTGACATTCGTGAGCACTGGCACGCAGGACTGACACCGAATGCGAGGGTTTGTCTACACGCTGAAACCATCTATCCACACAGGATAGATGGTTTCCTTTAGACACGTGCAGCCATATCGGTTTCGATTTGTTCTAAGCTTCTTCCTTTTGTTTCAACTAATACAAAGCGCGTGAACAACAGGCCAATTAAGCAGATGACACCAAATGAGGAGAAAATGACGCCAAAGCTGAATTGGTCAGCCAAGATAGGGAACACAAGGCCAACTGCTAATGATCCCGTCCAGTTAAAGGCAGAGGAAATGCCCGCTCCAATACCCCTGACAGAAAGCGGGAAAATTTCACCAATGATAATCCATGTGATCGGTGCCCATGAGAAGGCATAGCACAAAATAAAGCAGCAAAGTGAAATCAATGTGACCCAGTTTAATATGCCTTCACTCACTCCGAGCGCACCTAATGCCGCTGGTGCAAAGAAAGACAGGGCCATCCCCGTTCCCCCAACTGTGAGAATCGTTCGGCGGTCAAACCGGTCGACGAATTGTAAAAAGATCACGGTCGTCACAACAAATATGACACCAACAATGACGGTAAAACCTGCGGCAACTTGCGGAGCAAGACCTACATTTCTTGCGATACTCGTTGCATAATACACAATGGAGTTTGCCCCCTGTATTTGCTGGAGTGTCGCCATTCCGACCCCAATAAAGAGAGCCATTCGGAATTTCTTTTGAAATAATTCACGAATGCCTGAGCGTTCTTCTTTTGCCACTTCTAAAATTTCTTGCATTTCTGCTTCAATCTCTTCACGTGATGAACGAAGTGATCCTAATACTTCACGTGCCTTATGAGCCATTCCGTGTTTAATTAAATATCTTGGAGATTCAGGAAGTTTCAGCATGCCAATATAAAGCACGATCGCAAATAAAGCAGCACTTCCCAGCATCCAGCGCCAGCTGTCTGGAATTGGTTCAAACACAAATGCGACGATATAGCTAAGCAATAATCCACTCACAATCATCAGCTGATTCAGGCCGGACAATTTCCCACGAATTTTGGCCGGAGCGATTTCAGACATGTAAGCAGGCACGAGCGATGAGGCTGTCCCTACAGCTGTTCCTAAGAAAATCCGGGCAATGGTTAATGAGATTTCTTCTGGTGCAATGGCTGAGCCAAGCGCACCGACAAAAAAGATAATCGATGACACCAAAATGAGTTTTCTGCGGCCAAACTTATCCCCCATCAGACCGCTTAAAATGGAACCAATGATCGCCCCGCCCATTAATGAAGAAACGACGATGCCAAGCCATAACGGGCTGAGCTGAAATTCTTCCTGAATGTGCCCTTCTGCCCCTGCGATAATACCAATATCATATCCAAATAAGATACCTGCAAAGGACCCGAAAAAGAAGATAAATTTACTTGATACTTTTTTCTCCAAGTGGATGACCCCCCTCACTTAATAAACCGCTTTCATTTCTCCCTGCCATTCTACCGTTCACAGTAGAATGCATTTCACCCTTCTTTATAAAACCACATATTCTGCATTCACAAGCTTTGCAAAATGAACAATTTGATCAACCGTTAAATTGAGAGATACGACTGTATGATGACCTCCGCCGTGCTTAATCCATGCTTTGATGCCATCTTGAAAGTTCGGTTTGATTTTCCAGAGGACTCGTGCCACCGGTAAATGAGGTGCTGCTTCCTGCGGCTCAAAGGCTTCCACTTCTTGAATCAGCCATTTGAAATGTGTTCCAAAATCAGCAATGGAGACAACAATGCCCTCGCCTGCTTTTCCATCAAACACAAGACGTGCTGGGTCTTCCCGGTTTCCAATGCCTAGCGGAGATACGACAATGACAGGTTTTGTATGTGCAAGCGCAGGATCTACTTCTAGCATATGAGATTGCAGCACCGCTTCCTGACCAGCAGTCATTTCATATGTGTAATCTTCCATAAAACCAGTCGATTGATGATGGCTCATCACCTTTAATAAACGATCCAGTGCGGCGGTTTTCCAATCCCCTTCACCCGCAAAGCCATATCCCTTTGCCATCAGCCGCTGAACGGCTAAACCCGGAAGCTGCTTCATGCCATGTAAATCTTCAAAGTTTGTCGTAAAGGCATTGTAGCCGCCTTCATCTAAAAAACGTTTGATGGCAATTTCATATCGTGCCTGCACTTTCACACTTTGTTCCCATTCTTCCGCCGAATAGCTCCCATAATCCACGTCATATAATGTTAAGTACTCAGCAAACAGAGCATCAACTTCTGCTTCTTCCACAGCATTTACATAGTTCACAAGATCGCCAATTCCAAAGTAATCAACGGTCCATCCCAGCTGGATTGCGCTTCAATTTTATCTCCTTCTGTCACAGCAACGTGGCGCATATTGTCACCAAACCGAGCCACTTTAATGTGGAAGCTCTCATGATAGGCAGCCGCAACGTCCATCCAATCAGCGATTTGCTGCTTCACCTCCTGCTTCGACCAATGACCTGCAACGATTTGGTTTTGCTTATTTAAACGTGCATTGATATAGCCGTACTCTCTGTCTCCATGTGCCGATTGATGGAGATTCATATAGTCCATATCAATCGTGTCCCATGGAATGTTTTCATAGTATTGCGTGACGAGATGCAAAAGAGGCTTTTGCAAAAGAGACGTACCACGTATCCACATTTTTGCTGGAGAAAACGTATGCATCCAAGTCATCACACCGATGACCTCATCACGATAGTTGACCTCTTTCATCAGCTGTGTGATTTGATCCGCACTGACCGCCAGTTCCTGCAGAATAATTGGATAAGGCAGCAAACCGCTCTCATTTAAGGCATCTGTTATCTTTTGCGCATCTGCCTTCACTTGCTTCAGTGCATCGTCCCCATATAAGTGCTGTGACCCAACGACAAACCAACATTCTTTCTTCTGACTTGTTAACATAGAAATCCCTCTTTTCTTTATCTTGAAGGTTTTTGTCCGTAATACGCATGTGTTCCATGTTTTCTTAAATAATGTTTATCTAAAATCACCTGCGGAAGAGGCTCTGCATATTCGTTCAATTGCTTTGCAAACAGGTTCATTTTCGCTACTTCATCTAAAATGACACTGTTCGTTACCGCACTT
Organism: Bacillus sp. iso_77; assembly: GCF_056173625.1. Classification (NCBI taxonomy): domain Bacteria; kingdom Bacillati; phylum Bacillota; class Bacilli; order Caryophanales; family Bacillaceae; genus Bacillus; species Bacillus sp. iso_77. The sequence continues at coordinate 2,336,841 of NZ_CM149683.1, forward strand.
TTTGCATCTTTTCCCCACGTAAAGGGACCATGACCTTGTAGCAAAATACCAGGAACCGCCATGACATCTATTTGTCTTTTCTCAAACGTTTCAATGATCAAGTGTCCTGTTTCCACCTCATACCCGCGATTCACCTCTTCTTCTGTGAGAAATCGAGCGCACGGAACAGGTCCGTAAAATGTATCTGCATGTGTTGTGCCCATTGCTGGTAAATCAAGTCCAGCTTGCGCCCATACCGTTGCCCACATTGAATGGCTATGTGAAATGCCGCCAATTTCCTCAAAATGTTTGTAAAGAACAGCATGTGTGGCAGTATCGGAAGAAGGATTGAATTCTCCCTCTACCACTTGACCGTCAAAATCGACCACGACCATGTCTTTTGCTGATAATTTGTCATACGCTATGCCGCTTGGCTTAATGACAAACAGTCCACTGTCACGATCGCACGCACTGACATTGCCCCATGTAAATTTCACAAGTCCGTACTTTGGTAGATCTAGATTCGCTTGAAACACTTCTTCTTTTAACCGCTCTAACATACAGGTGCCGCTCCTTTCTGTGGCGTCAAATGTTCTACTGCCGCTTTTTCTATCGGGAGTCCTTCTTGATAGCGCTTTATAAATTCCTCAAAACCTTTAACATCCAGTGGATCAGGATCAATAAGCTCTTCTAATGTATGGGCAAACACTTGATGCTTGAGAAAATGGCTCAGTGTTTGCTGCTGGTGATTGATCATATATGAAGCAAGGACCGCCATCCCAAACGCACCGCCTTCTCCCGCCGTTGATACGACGGATACAGGTGTCCCGAGTGCAGCAGCGACCATTTTTTGCCCAACTATCGGTGTTTTAAATAAACCGCCATGTCCTAGTAAGCGATCAATCTTGACTTGTTCATGTGCTTTTAACCGATCCATTCCGATTTTCATTGCGCCAAATGCAGAGAAGAGATGAGTCCGAATGAAATTAGCAAGGGTAAACCGACTTTGAGGAGATCTAACAAAAAGGGGTCTTCCTTCTTTTAGTCTCGTAATATTTTCACCAGAATAATAGCCATAGCTTAAAAGCCCGCCCCCATCACGATCTGCTTCTAAAGCCTGATTCAATAGGGTTTCGTACAATCTTTCTGTTTCAACTGGCTGACCCATTGCTTCAAACGCTTCTCTGAATAGATTCATCCAAGCGTTGAGGTCACTTGTACAATTGTTGGCATGAACCATCGCGACTGGCAGGCCATCTGGTGTCGTGACAAGGTCCACTTCTGGGTACACACCTTTTAGATGTTGCTCTAACACAATCATGGCAAATACAGATGTCCCAACTGAAATATTCCCAGTTCTCTTTTCCACACTGTTTGTTGCGACCATCCCTGTTCCTGCATCACCCTCTGGCGGGCAAAAAGGGATACCTGGTTGCAACTGTTTGCCTTGGTCTAAAATCGCTGCTCCAGCTGCTGTTAACACACCAGCTTCTTCTCCTGCTAAATAGATGCGCGGCAAAAGATGACGAAGCTTCCACGGGTAGCCTTTTTCTGCAATCAATGCTTCAAATTGATGAAGCATCACTTCGTTGTAATCCTTCGTTTTTTCATCAATGGGGAACATTCCCGACGCATCGCCAATTCCGATGGCCTGCTTCCCTGTTAACAGCCAGTGAATGTAGCCGGACAAAGTGGTCACATACTCTAACCGGGACAGATGTTTTTCCTCTCCTAGTATCGCTTGGTATAAGTGAGCGATACTCCATCTTTCTGGAATATGAAATTGGAATACATCTGTTAGCTTTTGACTCGCCTCGGTCGTTGTTCCATTCCGCCACGTTCGAAACGGGACGAGGAGCTCTCCTGTATGATGACAGGCGACGTAGCCATGCATCATCGCAGATATCCCGATGGAGCCAATGGTTTGAATCGTCACCCCATACAATTGTGCAGCCTGTTCTTTCATCTGACGGTACGCCACTTGAAGACCTGTAATGATCTCAATTAAGTTGTACGTCCATATTCCTTCTTGAAGAGAACTTTCCCATTCAAATGCACCTTGCGCAATTGGCTGAAACTCTTCATCTATTAAAATGGCTTTAATTCGTGTCGAACCAAATTCAATGCCCAAAGATGTCCTGCCTTCTCTAATGGCTTTGGCCGTCTCTTCACGATTCATTTTGTTCACCCCCATGATGATAGCGGTTTCAAATATCTATTTCGTTTGATCCATCTTTACCTGTGCACAAAAACAATATAATATTTGTACGTACATATGTCAATAATAAATATAGTTGTGCATACAAAATCAGACAAAAACTTTCATATTCTCTAAGGATTAGACGGTAGACACTGCAAGCGCCTGTTTTTGATTAAGCAACCATGTTAAAATATGTCCATACAAGTTCTTCTCAATCCGAGTAGAGGATCAACTGTGAAAGAAGTGAAACGATGAAAAAGAAGTACCAGATCATTATGGATGATATAAAAAGCAAAATACTGACAGGGGATTACCGGATCGGGGAGCGTATTCCAACCGAATCAAGCTTACAAGAGATGTATCAAGTAAGCCGGCATACGGTGCGAAAAGCCATCTTAGAATTATCGAGTGAAGGTTTTTTACGAAGCGAAAAAGGCTCGGGCACATTTGTCACCAATCAATATCAAACAAAACCTGCTGGACATGCTCATATGAAAACGATTGGCGTCATCACCACATACATATCCGATTACATTTTCCCGTCGATCATTCGGGGCATCGAAAGCCGATTAAATGAAGAGAACTATTCTTTGTTACTGGCGAGTACAAATAACGATGTGGAGCAGGAGAAAAAAGCGCTTGAAATGATGCTGTCCTTTGGTGTGGACGGATTAATTGTCGAACCGACAAAAAGCAATTTATATAATCCAAACATTTCGTACTACCTATCCTTTAAAGAGCAGGATGTCCCGCTTATAATGATCAATGCCTACTATGAGCAGTTAGAGGTTCCCTTCCTTTGTTTGGATGATGTGAAGTCCAGCTATTTAGCGACAAAGGAGCTGATCACCTCTGGACATCAGCACATTGGACTGATTTCAAAAACAGATGATTTACAAGGAAAATATCGAATGAAAGGCTATATTCAGGCACTCGGTGAAGCGAAGCTCAATTTCCTACCAGAGCATGTCCTTTTTTTCGATACAGAATCGAAACAGTATTTAGGGGATCATATCAAAACCTTTTTACAAGCACACCAGCATGAGCTGACCGCCCTTGTTTGCTATAACGATGAAGTCGGGTTAGAAGTAGCAAATGTATGTAGTGAAATGGGTTTATCTATTCCAGATGATCTTTCCATTATTGGACAGGATAACTCGTATATTGCCCAAAAAAATGCCCATGTGAAACTGACAACGCTGACACACCCTCAAGAGCAAATGGGACGAGATGCGGCAGACTGGATGATTAAAAAAGTACAAGGGAAAAAGAATCTCCCTGATCAAACTTTTTATGAGCCTGAACTCGTTCCTGGTGAAACGATTAAAGCGCTGAACGCAAGAAAAAATGAGCCCTCTTCATAGGAGGCTCATTTTGCTTTAAGCTCTTGTTCAAGCATATTCATCACGTCATAGGCAATTCGGTCGGGAGAATCTTGCGTGATACGATTGCGATAGTTAGACAAGACGACCACTCCTGTTTTTGAATGCGGGCGGAAACCCATGAAGCTGGAGAAACCAGAAGTTGCACCATTATGGCAAATCAATCCCGTATCATCTATGACCCACCCGAGTCCCATTGACATGTTTTTCCCTATCTTCACCTTTGGCTCGTGGGTCATTTTCCATGGAGAAGCGACGTCTGCACTCATATGTGCAGAGAGAAATGAAAGCAAATCAGTGATCGTCGAACGAATCGCACCAGCCCCTTGATAGTCATGCATCTGAAGCGGAGGAACCTCTTTTCCATTCTCTTGATGACCGAGGATCATCTTCTCTTTGACATCCTCCTTGATCGTAATAAAGGTGTTCGATAGTTTCAGCTCATCCACGATATATTCAGTCAGCAGCTCTTCATATGTTTTGTGAAGAGACCATCCCATGATCAACCCGAGGAGTCCCATCCCTACATTGGAGTAACGAGATGGGTATTCTTTTCGCTCATTCCATTTTTTCGAGTGTAACAGTTTCATTAATTCATCAAGGGAGTATTGACAGTACATATCTCTTCTCACTTTTGGAAGGAACCTTAGTTGTAAATCTCTGAGAAAACGATGTGAAGGAAGTCCAGACGTATGGGTTGCCAGCTGTTCCAATTGGATAGGGTGATTCTTTCTTATTTCGGGACAATACAGTGAAATGGAATCGTCTAGCTTCATCTGCCCTTTTTGAATCATGCTTGCTAATATACTTGTCGTAAAGACTTTTGAAATAGAGCCGATTTCAAAAATGACCTCCTCAGGCTGCACGCGCTGCTGTATGGGGTGATCTCCGAAATGAAAAACGTGTCTTTCTCCTTGATGAATCAGTCCGATCACAAGCAGTGCCTGTTTCTTTTTCTCCGTATAAGAAGAGGCAATTCGCTGTACTTCTTGTTTGAGCATCATCAATGGATCATCATCCTTCCCCTTCATTTTGATCTACAATCAATTGATCAAGCTTTGTATAAATGGATGTCAATGTGTTGATCTCTTCGAGGCTTAATTTTGAATAGTATTTTTCAATGATCGCAAGTTCTATCTTTCTCATATTCTCCAAGTACGTCTTTGCCTTTTCAGAAAGTTCAACGTGCAATTCCCGACGATTTTGCGGGTTGATGGTGCGGCGAACCCATTCTTTTTTTTCAAGCGTGTTTAACAACTGGCTCACAGCACTTTGGGTGATGCCTAGTTGCTGAGCAATTTGAATAGGTGAGCTTCCCCCTTTTCGCTCTACGAAATCAAGGACAATATGCTGCTTATCAGTTAACTCATCTACAAATAACTCTTCAAACTCTAATCGGAGCTTTTGATGGATGCGCGCTTCGATTTGGTTTAACTCTTGGATCATCGTTGTTTTGGATGTCACTGTCATCACCTTCATAATTAAGATAATTTAAGTATAAAGGTATATTAATTATTAATCAACAAAAATCCCTATCTTTTATCAAAGATAGGGAAAATGCCGATTATACTTCTTCTTTAGGTGAAGGTACTGCACATACGCCATCTGCACATGCTTCTTCAAATGAAGCATCAGCCGCTTTCTCCGTTTGCGCTGCCTCTTCTGTCCAAGCCGTTTCAAGTGCACGAAGGAACGTATCTGCTGGCTGTGCACCAGCAACCGAATATTGATCATTGATCAAGAAAAAAGGCACAGCAGAAATCCCGAGCTGTCTTGCTTCTTTTTCATCTTCTCGTACATCGTCTGCAAATTCTTGCCCGTCTAGAACCTTTTGTACTTCGTTCTGATCAAGACCTGCTTTTTCTGCGATATCTAAAAGGGTTTGACGATCACCAACATGCTTTCCATCTGTAAAATACGCTTGAAACAGCTCTCCCATGACAAGATCGCCTTTTCCCATTTTTCCAGCATATTGTGCGAGCTGGTGGGCATCAAAGGTGTTTGTCAAAACGAGTGGATCGAATTGAAAATCGATTCCTTTCTCCTTGCCCGCCTGTTTCACCTGTTCATTCATTGCGATGGCCCGGCTACGGCTCATGCCATATTTTTTGACAAGCATATCATGCACATCATAATCCACTGCAACAGGTGCATTCGGATCAAGCTCAAAGCTTTTAAACTCTACTTCTACCTGTTCTTTATGAGGGAATTGCTCAAGCGCTGTTTCCAACTGTTTTTTTCCTATATAACAAAAAGGACAGGCGATATCTGACCAAATTTGCACTTTCATCTTCATCTTCCTTCCGTTGCTTACGTTTTTTCTTTCAAGATGTAACTATTATAGTTACATCTTATCCTTTATGTCAAGTGATCCTTCTTTTTAAGTACCATGTATTAAAAAAACCTTTCCTTCAAAAAAGGAAAGGTTTTCATCACGGCTATTCTAAATTCGCATGGTGACCGTACATTTTATGGGTGTCGAGCTCTTTCATTTCCATCAATCTCAAGATGACCGCATCGTACATAAGAAGCAAAGTTTGCTCAAATAATGAGCCCATCGGCTGAATCGTATGATGGTTTCCTTCATGTTGATCCTTTGGCGCACCTGACAGTAAGATGACTTCATCCGATAGATCAGCTATAGGTGACTCAGCTGAAAGCGTGAACGACGCCACGCTTCCGCCAATCGCCCTTGCCTTTTTCGCGAGCACAAGCAGCGTCTCTGTTCGGCCAGAACCGCTCCCTACAATCAATAAATCCTCAGATGTAAAAGCAGGCGTATTCGTTTCACCGATCACATAAGCTTCGACACCAATATGCGTGAGTCTCATCGCAAACGATTTCCCCATCAAACCAGACCTGCCAGCCCCTGCGACGAAGACCTTTCGAGCCGCTAAAATGCTTTTGACAAGCTGCTCTGCTTGTTCGTCTTGAATCGCGGGCGAGTGCTCAGAAAGCTCGCTTAGAATCGCTCTCACATAGTCACTTGTTTTCATGATTGTGCAATCAACTGCTTCATTTGCGCAGCCACTTCTGCTTTATTGTCTTGGCTCGCAATACCGCCGCCGACAATAATCAAATCAGGGTTTAATTTGACGACTTCAGGCAATGTATCAAGCTTAATACCGCCTGCAATCGCTGTTTTCGCCTGTTTGACCACTTGTTTAATGGTCATGAGATCAGCAAATGAGTTTTGACCAACCGCTTGCAGGTCATAGCCTGTGTGCACACAAATATAATCTACCCCAAGCTCATCAAGCTCTTTCGCACGGCCGGCGATATCTTTGATACCAATCATATCGACTAAAATTTGTTTCCCTCTTGCTTTTGCTTCCTTCACCGCTCCTTGAATGGACATATCTTCTGCCGCCGCAAGAATGGTCACAATATCCGCTCCAGCCTCGGATGCCTGCTGCACTTCATAACCGGCAGCATCCATAATTTTGAGATCCGCCAGCACACGTAAATTCGGAAACGCCTGTTTAACTTCTTTTACAGCACGAAGTCCTTCGTTGATCACAACAGGTGTCCCAATTTCCACCACATCAATAGACGCTTCTACTTCTTTGATCAGCTCGATCGCTTCTGGTATATTCACTAAATCTAACGCTAATTGTAATTTCATCTACATTCACTCCTGTTTCATCATGTCATCTTCAAGAGCTCCGCGGATGATGCATCTTGAATCTTTCTTGCATGAAACGAGTATAACAACAGGAATGGCGCAATCCTAGTACGCACTTTTTTTTTACATACTATACTTTTTCGCATATGGGCACAAAAAAGATACTGTCTTTCGACCAGTATCTATTGTAGGTAATTCTATTTATCATCCTTTAAGAAATTGCTGTCGAGATATTGTTTGCCCCAATCATACATCGCCTCTAAAATTGGCATTAAGCTTTCTCCGAGTTCTGTGAGAGAATACTCAACCTTTGGCGGAACGACAGGATAAACCTCTCGGTGCACAATGTGATCTTCCTCTAATTCTCTTAGCTGATTGACAAGCATTCTTTGCGTAATCCCAGGCATTAACGACTTTAACTCACCAAACCGTTTTGTTCCTTCTCTGCCAAGGTGCCATAAGATCAACATTTTCCACTTACCGCCGATAATATTCAGCGTCAGCTCTTTTTCGCAATTGAACACTTTATTTTCCATACGTGATGACAACAACATACACTCCTTTAATTTCAAACCACTTTATCATATACTTCGGCAAAATGGATTGCCCTAGCATACAGTCTTTGTTATTGATTTTGTTTTTTGACGAAAGCCATCACAGCCTTTGTCATCTCTTGCGCTTCTTTTGGCGCTCTGTCAGATCCAAACCATTTATTTAAATCACTGTGGCTCAGCGAATGAACCCGAAAAACAAACCGTGAGCCTTGATCATGGTTCAGTTTTTCTGCAAATCGGTACACCTCAGGGTTTTCCCAGCCTGTGACCAAATAAACAGGCGGTACATTCGTTTGATTCATATAAGTGACAGGTGATGCCTTTGTCCAGTTCTTCTCGTGTTTGCCAAACACTTTTTTATACGATGGAATGGCTTGTATAAATTGATTGATGTTTAACGGCCCATCTAAAATCACGATAGAATTGATCGTTTTTGGCGACAGCCCCACACGTTTTAAGTAAGTCGAATCTGTAGCAACCAATGCTGTCAAATGACCGCCCGCTGAGTGTCCCATGACATTGATTTTTGACGAATCGATTTGATATTCATCTGCATGATCCTTGACCCACTTAATAGCATTCGCCGTATCATCTGCCATCTGCTCGAAGTTGGCATCGGGGTGAAGCCTGTAATTCATTGAAACAAACACATACCCTTGACCCGTAAAATAATCAGCCTTTGAAGCGACTCTATTCTTATCGCCGCCTGTCCAGCCGCCGCCATGGAGATAGATCATGACTGGATGCTTCTTCTTTTTGTCTTCATCTTTTCCCTTTGGCATATATATATCCAGTGTTTGCTGTTTATTTTGTGTGTCTGCATAATGGATGTTCGTCGTCGGCTTAGGCTGGTTGAAACGGAACACAAAGAATGCGCATACCAATAATCCAGCGATGACCGCCGCAAATAAGAGCCATTTCATGATTCGATTCAATGTCATTGCACCTTTCTGTGTTGGGATGGGGAAGCATGATTCGCATATATGTAGAGAGACTACCCTGATTCCTTTTATACGACTTGTATGACTTGAACCGTTTGACAGTAAAAAGAAAAATACTGTTCTTCATAATCTTCGACAAAGTAATTCAAATATTCCCAGCCTCTATCCAAAAGTTGAATGTTCAAAAAAAGATAGGAATCGTTTGTTAACTCCAAATCTTTGATTTGAACAGAAGAGACGTTGGTAAATTTCAGATGAATGTCTGCTTGCAGATTCGGGGAATCATATGGGATGTACATTACAATACAGTTGATCAAGTCGTAATGTTCATTATACTCTTTAAAGTAGTGAAATTCATTGATTTGCTTTAGATGCTTGATATTGAAATCGGGATTTGTTTCTGGATTTTTTCATCTAAAAACTATGTCATCGTTTGTCCTCCAAAAGGTTATTGTATCAGTGCAATGATTCTTTTTCTTGTTTCTTCATGGTATAGAACATAGTAATGCAATAAAGGATATGACTCGAGGATATGTTGATACGTTTTGATCTGAGGATATTGCTCTTCAAATGACTGACGCAGCACGTTTAACTGTTTTTTCGGTATTCGTTTATGATCGACCACATAACTTAAGCTGCCTGCAACAAGTGAAAAAAACATATAAAAATCATCTGAGTACATACCGGTTTCTTCTTCAAAAGAGATGATTTCATCTGGATAAGCAGAATCTAATAAGTATTGATAACGTTGTTTTACATCATCGAATAAACCTTGTTTATCACGGCTGATTTTCATGGATTTTTCCCCAATCTCTCATTGTTTTTAATTCTTATTTAGACGCTAATGAGATCTTCCTATACACTGCAAATAAATTCTTGTGAATCGAAACATACGTTTTTCGATTCTATTGCGAGTAACATCCCATTGATGTTAAATAGAAAATTTGTATTTGAATCAAATTCTTCAAGAAGTACATTTTTAAGGTTCCCTATCCCATTAGGATGGTAACTGCATTCAAAAATTTTCCAATTCATCTCTTCTTGTATCAATTCTTCAAATCTATCATTACCTTCACCCCCATTATAATAAAGACTCGCCACATTCATAAATCGTATTTCATGTTGAGTAACTTTATTTAATTCTGATACTTTTAAGCTCAGTACTAATTCTTTTTGAAACAAATCAAATGTGACTCCGAGTACATTAAAACCCCCATCTAGATAATCGATCCATTTTTCTACACTACTAAACAACTCATTCACTCTCTAACGTATTCTCTTGTTTTTTGATAATGAATCCTATTCTGTCACAGGGTTTGTAAATATTCTTCAAATGAAATAAAGTCCACCTTTTTACAAATTCATTTAAAATTTTCTACTTTCCTGTAATAGTAACCTCTGTTTAAATGAAAGGAACCTAATATTTGAATACACAGAACAATGTAGATCGTGAAATTTACGATCTAAATTTTATAGTTTCTAAAGAGTTTATTTTTAAAATCATCAGGAAGTTTTTGATTCGGAAATACAACTGAAACCCAACCTAATACAACCTCATCTAAAGGTCTCCACGTTTTCAACATATGATTGTCCTTGATTTCAATTTTATGAGTTGCTAATACCCCGATTTCATAATTTCTTTCTCCATAAATCATCCATTTCGCAGAAGGAGACACCCATAAGATGCGAGATGCAGTATTCATGATGCTGTCATTCAAACTCTGCTGCGGGTAATCCGCTAAAATATCAAGGTAATCACTAGATGAGATATGTAACGATATTTTCACCCAAGGATAATAACCAAAATCCTGATAAAAATGATCCATACTTTTCTGATCTTCTAATACAGCCATAAATATATTGTCGTCACCATGAATCAAAGCCACATGCTTTAACATAACCCAGCTGTCATCAGATAATAACCAATGAAATTCTTCAAATAAATAATCATGCTGTCCTGTTTTAAACACTTGTTCAGGGAATGTTTTTTTACAATGAACTAGCGAATGAATAAATGATAAATAATGTTCAAATTCTTTCGGATTAGTGATAAACAATTTTATGCCCCTTTTGAAGAATAATGAGTTGCAAATTGAGTGACATAATCATTGACTTTCTTTTTGTCATTTAATAATAGCTCTAACCAAGCTGTTAAGCTAGGATGATCTAATGGTTTCCATCCTTCTTCTAAGAATGTCTTTGGTGCTTTTTTAGATGCCAAACCTAATATACAAATTTCCAGCTCTCTATCTCCCCAAATTGCCCACTCCAAAGAATGAGATAACCAAACAACGATATTTGAGTTAGTGATAATAGCATCAGCTATGGAGCTTTCTGGACTGGTCCATAAGGCATTTGCATAGTCCTCACCAGAAATGTCAACACTCGTCCTCAGCCAATTATAATAACCAAATTCCTTCATATAGTATTCTACTGGATCTGGCTTAAGGACCGCCGTTAAAAAGTCCTTATCTTGTGTTAAAACTGATAGCTTTTTTATTGTTGTTAAAACCTCATCACTCAATGCCCAATCAAACTCTTGAAACAAAAAACAATCAAAATTCTTTTGGAATACTTGTTGTGGCAGATGTTCATTTTGATAAAACACATTCTCGACTAAAGACTGATAGGATTTGAATTCTTTTTCTGAATGCATAAATAAGTGTTCAAGCCGTTTCAAATCTTTGCTCCTCTCTTTTCACCTTTTAAGACGATCTAGTAGTTTATTTAATTCTTTCTCTGTTTCTTACAGTTTTCCAATAATAGAAACTTCTTTTCTCGTCATTATCCCATTTAAGATATTTAGACAATTATACTAATTATGTCGTTTATATGACATATCCAAACGAATCCATATATCATCATTTTATCAAAAAGTCTCCATTTCTACTCATAAAAAAAGCACCCTAAACGGATGCTTCTACCAAATGATATTTTTTCAAAATACGATAGGTAATTTCTTTTGCTTCTATTCCGGTGCCTTCGATATTTGTGGTGAAGATGTAGGTTTTGTTTTCATATTTAATGAAGCCTGCGTACCAGCCGATTCCTGATCCGGAGCCTGTTTTTCCGTATAGCGTGGCGTGTTTCTCTTCTTCTTGTATCATCATTCGTTTGACGATTCTCATAACAGATAGGTCAAATGGGAGACTTTCTTCATATAGCTGTTTAAGGAAATGGACTTGTTCTACTGGAGAAATGCGTAGCGTACTGCTTAGCCAAAACTGATCAATTCCGCCAGATATGTCTTGATTCCCATACTGAATGGCTTTTATCCAATGGCCCATGCGTTCTTCCCCGATGTCACGTGCCATGGCTTGATAATACCAGACGACTGAATCTCTCATGCCTGAGCCCAGTGTATGGTCCTTATTCCAGTTATCAATCTCTCTTTTTACTCCGTCCCAATATTTGATGTCGTATTCATCTTTAACTGCGCCAGTTTGAAGTCCGATTAAGGCATTTGCTATTTTAAACGTTGATTGAGGTGCAAAGCGCTTGTTCGCTCTTTTTTTGTTATACACCCATGGTGATTTTTCTTTTACTTCTTGAATCACAAATGTGCCTTCCCGCTCTTTCATGAATTCATCGACGGACCATTTTGGAGATGTTCCTTCACTTGATGCAGGCTTGCTCATACAAAGTGCTGCAAGCATCACGCCAGCAATCAGCCATTTCATCTTCTTTTTTTGCAAACAATCACCCTCTTTGCTCATGATTGCAATCGATTGTAGCATGCTGACTGATCAGAAATAAGAGCCGCTCGTCCTCTTTTTCAATAAAAAAAGCCGGTTTTATCCGGCTTTCTGTTTATTGTACGTTCAATTTTTTCTCTTCAATCGCTTGCTTTGCAATTTTCGAAATCGTCATATCGTCCATTGGTGGGTTATGAAGCCCAGCACGAATGTCTCGATAGTAACGTTGAAGCGGGCAGCTAAGGCTTAAGCTTTTTGCACCGACTAAACGCATGGCTTTATCGACCACTTGCAGACTATCATTAACGACTGTATGCTTCACAGCACCGAATTCATTGATTAACAGCTCTCTTTTCTCTGGCTGCTCATATAATGTTGTCGTTGAATAGATGACATGGCGTGCTTGCTTTAGTAGTAAATCAATTTCGCCAATCAGTGTTTGGATATTTGGCAGTTCGCTAATCGTTCCGCTAATACTGTTCGGTGAATGGGTGATGGCATACTGAACAGCATAGTCTCTTGCCGCTTGTGCAATCCCTAAATAGCAGGAAGGAATATGTGCGATCCAAGGGTTTAACGTACCGCCCCGAGGTCCTTTTTGCACTTCAACCAACATGTCATCTGGAACTTCCACATGATCTAGAATTAAATCATGGCTCTCTGTTCCTCTCATGCCAACAACATCCCACGTTTCTTCTATAGAAACACCTTTTGTATTACGGTGAATTAAGAAGAAGCCCATCGCTTCTTTTTCTTCGATCCATACACCGACGAGAAAATATGTGAGTGCTGGTGACATCGTTGTGAATGTTTTCCTGCCACTGATCACCCATTGATCTCCTGATCTCGTTGCAGTTGTTCCAGGTTTGCCTCCTCTTGTTGGACTCCCTGTTTGCGCTTCACTGACGGCCCGGTTCACAAGAGCCCCATTTTTGATTTCTTCAGCAAAAAATTGCAGCTGCTTCTCATTCCATAGTTTCTTTTCATAAATTTCACCAACAACTCCTTGGTGCCAGCCGATCGATAAGGCAGTTGCTCCATCCATACTTCCTAGTGTTTCTTGAAAAAGGACCATATCCTTTACAGATTGACCCCCGCCCCCGTACTCAACAGGCAGAGACAACGTTGTATAGCCCAGTTCTACTAATGATTCGATATTCTGTTTAGGAAAATAGGCACCCTCATCATGTTCTTTTGCAGATTGTTCGATCGTTTCACGAAGGGATTCTAGTTGATTTAGCCAATTTTTTTGAAAATCTGTATCGACAAATAATGCTTTAGACAAAACGTATCCAACTCCTCTGTTTCTCGCAATCTATCATATCCGATTTATCCAATAGGTATTATTAAAACACACTTTACTTATAGGATTTAATGTGTTAAATTTTATCAATATTAAGTACATATGTCAAAGGAACGTGATGCTTTTATGATTTCTGCTACTAATCTACATAAATCCTATGGGTCAACTCATGTGTTAAAAGGAATTGATTTCACCGTACAAGAAGGTGAAGTGGTCGCCATTATTGGACCGAGCGGATCAGGAAAAACAACCCTTCTCCGCAGTTTAAACAGCCTTGATATCCCAGACAAAGGAACGCTGACAGTTGGAGAAGCCACGATTCAATTTGAACAATATCGAAAAAAAGATCTTCTAAAACTCAGACAGCAATCGTCTATGGTGTTTCAGCATTATCACTTGTTTCAAAATAAACGAGCACTTGAAAACATCACAGAAGGATTGATTGTGTCTCAAAACATGTCTAAAAAAGAGGCGGAAAAAATCGGAGAGCAATTGTTAACGCGAATTGGGCTGCTTCATAAAAAAGATGCGTTTCCAAGTGAATTATCCGGCGGTCAACAGCAGCGGATTGGGATTGCCCGTGCTCTTGCCATGAATCCTGCGGTGCTTTTGTTTGATGAACCAACGTCCGCACTAGACCCAGAGATGGTCGGAGAAATCCTTGAAATGATGAAAGATATTGCGAGCCAAGGCATGACGATGGTCATTGTGACGCATGAAATCTCGTTTGCAAAAGATGTAGCGGATACAGTGATCTTTATGGCAGATGGGGAAATCGTTGAAAAAGGCTCACCAGAAGACGTCCTGATGAAGCCTCAGCATGAACGGACGAAACAATTTTTATCAAGAATTCATCGCGGGATGTGGCAAGGATTGGAGGAAGACAGATGAAGCGCAAGACTTTATTCACCGCCGCTAGTATCCTTCTGTTTCTCCTCTCTCTCATTGGCTGCAGCAGTGTGAAAACGACAACAGATGATGGCAGACAAATTGTCAAAGTTGCACTAAGCGCAGAAGTCAATCCGCCTTTTTTAGCCACAAATGACCGCAACGAACCGATTGGCTATAACATCGATTATTTAAATGAAGTCGAGAAACGTTTGTCACACATTCATTTTGATTATATCTTTGGCGAGGAAGAATCCAATTTAATTGGGATCGGCGCTGGGAAATTTGAAATGGCGGCTAATTGGTTTTTTAGTAATCCTGAACGTGAAAAACGCTTTCTTTATCCTAAGGTTCCATACGGCTATTCGATGACAGGTTTAATTGTGAATGAATCAGAGCAAGATATTGAATCTCTAGACGATATGACATCAAAAAAGCTCGCTCCCGTCAGTCCTAGCGGCGGCCTTCGTTCCATATTAAATCAATATAATGAAGAAAATGATCGGAAAATTCCGCTCACGACCATTGAAAGCCCTTCAAACGAACTCAATTTAAAACGAGTCGAAAGTGGACGGTCCGATGCGGCTTTTATGAATATTTCGACCTTTGATACGATTCAAAAACATCTTCACCTGAAAGTCAAAGTGGGCGGCATTGTCTCAAAGGAACCTATTTATCTTGTCTTACAGCCTAGTCAAAAGAAACTAGCATCACAATTGGACCGAGTGACACAAGAGATGATAGAAGACGGAACATTACCTGACCTTGCGAAGAAATGGTTTGGTGTTGATTTCTTTCAAGATATTGACTATATATCAGAGCAAGGCTATCAATATGAAGAAAGGAAGGAAACGCCATGACGTTTACAGCTGGAGATTGGCTAAGAATCTTTTTACAAGTGGTGGATCGTCTGCCACTCACATTTCTGATGATTGTGGTGTCATTGTTTTTTGCCATCATCATCGGATTGCTGTTTGCTTGCATTCGAATCAAACAAATTCCAGTGCTGAAACAATTGGCGGTCATTTATTTGTCATTTACACGAAGTACGCCGCTCATTGTTCAGTTATTTCTGATTTATTTTGGCCTGCCTCAGCTTTTACTCATGGCCGGAATCCAAATCAATCATTGGGATCGTGTGTTATTTGTGATGATCACATTCTCGTTACATACGGGCGCTTATTTATCTGAAGTCTTTCGCAGTGCATATTCCTCTGTTGGGAAAGATCAGCTTGAAGCAGCTTACATTGTTGGGATGACAGATTCGCAGGCATTAATGAGGATCATTATTCCGCAAGCCTTTCTCATTGCACTTCCGAACCTCGGAAATTACACCATTGATCTCGTGAAAGATACCGCCATTGCATTTACAATCGGACTCATTGATATGATGGGACAGGTCAAAATCATCCTAGGTAATAACTACGGGATAGGGATGTTTGAAGTGTACGTCATCATTGCAATTGTGTATTGGCTGATTTGCATCAGTATTGAACTGATCACGATGCTACTGGAAAGAAAATTTGTGAAAGGCCGCACCAGCCTGTCACGCTAAGGAGGCGATTTGATGCAAACCATTGATATATCATTTGCGATTGACCAAATACCACATATTCTAAAAGGCGTTCCCTTTACCTTATTGATTGCACTTGTTTCTATGGCTGTGAGCCTTTTGATTGGATCTGTTTTTGCTTTCATTCGCCTCTTTCGTATCCCTGTGCTCCGCCAGCTGGTCACGCTCTATGTCTCATTTTTTAGAGGAACACCTCTCATTGTTCAGTTGTTTGCTTTCTTTTATGGCATTCCATTTGTTCTGACCAAAATGAATAGCACTTTTGGGTTGACCTTTCACCCGGATATGGTCTCCCCGCTTACCGTTGCCCTTATCACCTTCAGCCTGCATTCAGCCGCACATTTAACAGAAGTGGTCCGCAGCGCACTCCTTGCGGTAGACAGAGGGCAGCTTGAAGCGGCGAAAATCGTTGGCATGACCACCAGACAGGCGATGATTCGCATTATTTTACCGCAAGCGTTTGTGGTTGCCCTGCCAAACCTAGGGAATCAGCTCATTCAGCTGTTAAAAGCCACATCCCTTTCGTTTACAATTGGTGTACTGGAAATCATGGGGATCTCTCGAATCATTGCAAATGACGGCTACAAATTTTTAGAAACGTATCTTGTCTCTGCTTTGATCTATTGGATGCTTAGTATTTTCTTTGAACTCGCTTTTGCTTTGTTAGAGAAACGAGTCAGCGTGTACGGAAAATCTCTTGGACGTTAAAAAAGCCGATCAGGTACAAACCCTGATCGACTTTTTTATTCTCCTTTTTTCGGTGTGTTATATAGTTCTTTCGGTGCTGGTTTGAGTTTAGGCGCAGAGCCGAACACGACAGGAGCAGAAATATATCTGAATTCTCCCTTTCCATCCATACTTCGGCCATGTGCCCATCTGCCTTCTTTGCTTTCTTCTCCTCTTGAGAAGTTAAACAAATCATAGGATACTTGCTGTTTTTCCAGTGAGCGCGGGAAGGTGGTTGGGACAACAACATCCCCTTCTCGTTCTTCCAATTCCTTAATTGCAGCCAGCCACATATTTTGATGATATGTATCACGAGCAATGAGAAAGGAGAGCATATCCTTCACTCCGCGGTCATCGGTCATCTCATAAAGCCGTGTAACCTGAAGTCTGCCTTGTGACTCCGCGTTCAAATTTGCCCGGAAGTCAGCCATTAAATTTCCACTTGCAATGATATATTTTGCATTCCACGGATACCCTTGACTATCTGCTGCCATTGCCCCTAAGCCTGCAACAATTGCATGTTGAGGATTCATTCCGCCCATGACGGCTGCAAGTGCTGGATCACTTTGATACGCTTCTTCTTGTTCTTTAACTGGGGCATTATCAAGTAATCGAGCAATCATCGTTGCCAGCATTTCGACATGACCGATTTCCTCCGTTCCAATGTCATGGAGCAAATCTTTATATTTTTGATCCGCTCGGCAGTTAAACCCTTGAAATAAATATTGCATCATCACGCTGATTTCTCCATATTGACCGCCTAACACCTCTTGCAATTTTTTCGCATAAAGAGGGTCCGGCTTAGAGGGCTTTGCTTCATATTGCAGTTCTTTAATGTGATAAAACATGATGTCATCTCCTTTATTTACAAACACCTTTGCACTTATCACTATTCAGCCGATTCCCTCTTTATGAAAAATCGCATGCTCTTATAAAAAAAAGAGAACGGCATCTGCCATTCTCTTTATCGTCCTACTTATTCAGCACTGACTAAAATTTTCACTTGATCTTTTTCATTGATTAATGCATGGAAGCCATCTTCGATCACATCGTCCAGCTTGATTTTCTTCGTGACGAGTGTATCTGCAGAGAAATAGCCTTTTCTCATTAAGTTTAATACAGATGGGAAAACATCTCTGTAGCCGATGATTCCTTTGACTGTACGTTCTTTAATGACAATGTCATTCGGCATAATTTCTGCGCCTTTTTCCCAAATGCTTACAATGACTGTCTCACCTGAAATTCTAGTTGATTGGATTGCTTGCTTCAATACAACTGGTACACCTGTCACTTCAAAAGAAACATCGACTCCACCATTTGTACGACGTGCGATTTCTTGAACAACATCTTCATACTGAGAAGGATCAACAATGATCGCTCCAAGTTCTTTTGCTTTTTCTTGGCGCTCTTTTGATAATTCCACTGCATAAATGTCAGTAGCACCAGCTGCTTTTAATGCTTCAATGACAAGTAAACCGATTGGTCCACAGCCAAACACAGCTGCTGTATCCCCAGCTTGTACTTTACTAGAACGAACGGCATATAAAGCAACTGCAGAAGGTTCAACAAGTGCACCTTGCTCATATGAAATTTCGTCTGGTAACAAATGAAGTAATTCTTCATCGACAGATACATATTCAGAGAATCCTCCACCGCCACCAGCAAGTCCTAAGAAGCCCATGTTTTCATCTAAGTTGTAAGCACCTTGGTGCCCGTGAGTTGCAAAAATAGGTTCAACAACCACTCGATCGCCTACTTTGTAATTACTCACGCCTTCTCCAACTTCTACAATTTCACCAGAGAACTCGTGTCCCAGTGTAATGGGTGCTTTTTCTTTTGTAAGTGGATGAGGTTCATTCACAGGAATGAAGATTGGTCCGCCTAAATATTCATGTAAATCACTACCACAAATGCCGCACCATTTTACTTTCAGTTTCACTTTTCCTGGAGCAACTGTTGGTTCGTCAATTTCCTCTAGTCGAATGTCCTTTTGATCGTGCCAGCGTAGTGCTTTCATTTGTAAGACTCCTTTTCTCATCAATTTAATTAACTTACTTAAATAATGATAACATAATTTTTTTAATTTTCTAAGTAAGATGCACTATTTTTTTGACAGTCAATGGACGAAAAATGACAAAACATAGCAACAGACAAATAAGAAGCATACATAGGCAGCCAATCATGACAGAAGTACGTATCGATAAAACATGCGCCAATGCGCCGCATATTCCTGTCATCATCATCGTCAGAACAGCTTCACATAACGCATAAAAACTTGCCACTCTCCCCATAACCTCTACCGGGATATTCGTTTGATAAAAAGTCATAAAACCGGTGTTTGCAAATGCTAAAAAGAAAGCGAGAACAAAAAAGCCAGCTGCTGCGACAGTCAATGTGCTTGAAAAAGCATAGATCAAGTATCCAAAAGCCACAAACAAACTTCCCGCACCAAGCATCACTGAAATAGGCAGCCTTTCGACAATGACCGTATTGAGACATGCCCCTGCGATAATCCCTGCTCCAGCTACACTGACAAGAAATCCATATTCGGTATTGGTCAACATCAGCACTTCCTTTGCAAAAGCTGCTTCAAGTGAGTCAATCGCAGTCGGCAGCACCGTGATGGCGGCACTAAATAATAAATACACGGCCATCACTTGCCTGGATGTGAGACTGAAACGAAATACAAGTTTTGCATCTTCCTTTAATACCGAGAGAGAAAAGCCCTTTTGTGCCCCGGCTGCTTTTGACAAAATCGGTAAACACATCGTCAAAACAGCAGATATCAAAAGGCAGATTGCATTTACATAAATTGAAAGGACTGGTGTACCAATGAGAAAAAGCAACCCTGCTACGGCGGGTCCGAGTAAAAATCCACCAGACTGAAGCAAAGATCGAATGGAATTAAACCGTTTTCGTTTATCCGCCGGGATTAGTGCTGTCATATACACCATCGAAGCTGGATGAAACATGGCTTGTGCCATATGAATGAGAAATAGCATCACATATACGATCAATAAGTGGCCTGAAAATAAGGCAAAGGGTAAACAAGCAATCAGAATGGCCCGGCATAGATCTAGACTGATCATGACATTCCGCTGATTCAGTCTATCTATTAAACTACCAGACCAGCTATTTGTTAAAAGAGCCGAGACAGGTCTTAACATATAGACGGCTGTTACAGCAAGAACGGAGCCCGTTTCCTGAAAAATCAGCAGATGGAGAGCAATCATATAAATCCATTCTCCTATGTTCGCAATACCAATCGCTCCAAGTAACATGCTCATATCCCGCCAATGTTTTTTCACTATGATTCCCTCCTTTTTGTCATAAAAAAATCCCGCCCCCAAGACATTTCTGTCTTGAGGACGGGATTGACTCCGCGTTGCCACCTCAGTTCATTCACCTGTTACCAGATGAACCTTAGCAGGTTATCGCTAACCCTTCTCTATAACGGGAGAATGCCGCTGCACCACCATCACAATGAATCCGGTGCAGAGCTAAGAGGCTTGGTTCTGTAACGCTTCCCAGCTCCTTCTCAGCTTCACGGAGTTCTCTGTGTGAGGCAGCCATTACATACTCTTCTCTATTTGCGCTTTATCTTTTTTTCATCACGATCTTCAGCTGAATTGTTCTATATTGTACTTCGCCTCCGTCAAGACGTCAATGTTTTTTCATGTTAATCCGCATAAATCATTTTTCTCGTCATACCGCCATCAACAACCAAATCGGTTCCTGTCACAAATTGATTGTCTTCGTCTGTTAAATAAAAACAAGCTTTGACAATATCCTTTGGTGTTCCTACTCGATTGGAAAGATGCTGCTGATGGTCAATTTCTCGCAGGCTTTTCTCATCCTTCGTTTCAATCCATCCAGGGGAAATGCTGTTTACTGTTATGTGATCCTGACTAAAAGAAGCAGCCAGCGCATGAGTAAGTGCTGATATCCCGCCTTTTGATGCAGCATACGCTTCTGTATGAGGCTCTGACATGGTCGCACGGGTAGATGAAATATTCACAATGGAACCGCCGTTTGGATTCTCTTTGATATAACGTGCCGCTTCCCTTGCACATAAAAAAGCACCTCGTAGGTTTGTATGCAGCACATGATCAAACTCATCAACCGTTAGCTCATAAGGCGATTTTGTACACATAACCCCTGCATTATTGATGAGAATATCGATCGTTTGATAACGAGCCACAGCAGCCGACATGATGTCTTGAATATCCTTCTCTTGTTTCACATCCGTCTTTTTAAAAAAAGCCTCAAAGGACTCCTTTTTCAGCTGATCTTCCAAGCGCTTGCCCTTCTCTTCGTCAATATCCGCAAGCACAACACGCGCCCCTTCTTTCGCATAGCCATACGCAATCGACTCACCAATTCCATTGGCTGCGCCAGTGATGACAACTGTTTTATTGTGAAAGTTCATCGTTTATCCTATCCTTTCTCTCTTGAGATGTTGTCGTCTATCATACCACTCATGTATACATGATACCTAGTCAAATGGGACATAGAAAAACCACCACCTAAATCATACATTAGGAGGGTGGTATATTTGTAATTCTCCATATTGACGACATAGTCGTTTGCTTCTTGTGTAAAGTCTGGGAAAGTTTGTGTATATCATTCAGTCATTCTATTCGGCTCTTTTTCTGTATGACTTAAAAAGCAGCCTTTAGTATATCTAAGTAGTCCGCTTTCGTAACGGCACGAACATTGCTTTTTGTAGAGTTGTTTTGTTCTGCTAGTTCAGCCATTTTTTCAAAATCTTCTACTTTTACATAAGATAATTCTTTTAGTGATGGAATACCTAAATTCTTTGTGAATGTATACATACCATCCATTAATTTTTGAATCGCCACATCATCTGCATCCGTTTTATCTGCAAAGCCCATGATGTTTGCAAGCTCTATGTGCAATGATTTGTTTTCAGTTGCATTAAATTGTATGACATAAGGTAAAAACACAGCATTTGCGATACCATGAGGCGTATCATAAAGACTGCCGAGCGCTTCGGCTAAACAATGCACGGCTGCTACATCAGCGGAACCGAAGCATAAGCCAGCGAGTAAACTGCCTTCCTGCATTTTGTATCTTGCTTCTAAATCAGACCCGTCTTCATACGCCTTCGGTAAATAGGTCACAATGGTTTTCATTGCGCTTGCCCCCATCGCCTTAGATATAGGGTTTGTTTCTTTACATGTATAGCCTTCAATCGCATGGACCAGTGCATCAACACCTGTTGCCGCTGTTATACTTTTTGGCACAGTAGAAGTAAGAGCAGGATCCAAAATCGCAATAGTTGGTCGAAGCAAGGCATGTTTTAAGGTGATTTTTTTATGTGAAGCAGCTAACGTAATCACAGATGAACGGGTCACCTCAGAGCCAGTTCCAGCCGTGGTTGGAATACAAATTAAGGGTGATACATTTGTGTACGCCTTCTTCCCTGCTATATACTCTTCAGGATTACCGCCATTTGGACCTAATAAAGCAATGGCTTTTGCCGTATCCATCGGGCTGCCTCCACCAATCGCAATAACCGCTGATGCTTGTACTTTTCTAAAGAGCTCTGCACCCGTTAGACATTCATGATCTCTTGGGTTTGGAGATACTTGATCAAAGACGACAACTGAATAACCAGCTTCTTGCAAATATGCTTCAATAGGCGTCACCAATCCTGCGCTTTTTACACCAGGGTCAGTCACAATCATAATTGTAGCACTAGGCAAAACAATGTCCTCTACAATAGAGGCAATATCTTTAGATTTTCCAGTCCCCATGATCATTTTCGTATGACAATCATATTCAAAATTTATCATTGATTTTCTACCCCTTCATTTGTTGATTTAATCGCTTGTTTTTCTGCTCCCCACCATTCTATTCCTTTTAAACCTGGAATGGTAGAAGCGTAAAAAACAGGGTTTTTTCCTACCTTTCTTTGTCCCATGTAATCATTTAGAGCCGCAAAAGCAAATTTGCCTAAAATCGCAATGGCAACCAAGTTAACAATAGCCATAATCGCCATCGACAAGTCCGCTAACGTCCAAACGATTTGTAAGTTGGCGAGAGCACCAAACATGATCATCATTAAAACAGTGATTCGATACACGAATAGCGCGGTTACACTGTGATGAATAAAACCGATATTGGCTTCACCGTAATAGTAGCCACCTACAATGGAGCTAAATGCAAAAGTAAAGATCGCAAATGCTAAGAAAATACTAGCCCAAGAACCGAAATGCTGCGCCATTGCAGCTTGAGTAATTTCAATACCTGACAAATCACCTGCTGTTTCTACTGTTGATAGCATAATAATAAATGCTGTACAACTACAAACAACTAATGTATCAAAAAATACGCCTAATAATTGAACAAACCCTTGTTTTACTGGGTGTGAAACATGGGCAGCAGCTGCTGCATTTGGCGCACTTCCCATTCCTGCTTCATTGGAAAATAAACCACGTTTGACACCGTTCATTATTGCAGCGCCGATTCCGCCTCCAACCATTTGCTCTAATCCAAACGCACTTTTCATAATACTTGCTAATGCTGCGGGTACATCAGCGATATTTGTGAAAATCACATAAAGTGCTAAGATAATATAAAACGAGGACATGATTGGCACAATGATTTGGGTAAAGCGGGCAATTCTCTTTACACCACCAAAAATGATGAGAGCCGTAAGAATGGTTACGAATACCCCCATGCCAATTGGACTGATACCAAATGAATATCGAAAGGCATTTGTGATGGTGTTCGTTTGTACTGCATTAAAAATCAAGCCAAAACTAAGAATAACAGAAAAGGCAAAGATCCTACTTGGCCATTTCAGTCCAAATTGCTTTTGTATATAATAGCCTGGCCCCCCTTTAAAACCATCACTTGTTCTCACTTTATATATTTGAGCGAGTGTGCTTTCGACAAATGCAGAAGCTCCCCCTAAAACTGCTGCAAACCACATCCAAAAAATAGCTCCAGGACCACCAACTGTGATGGCAATAGCAACACCTGCCATATTTCCAGTTCCAATCCTCGTCGCTGCTCCGATAAAGAAAGCTTGCATTGAAGAAATGTCTTGACTCCCTTTTATTTTTGGGGCTTTTTCAAAAATAGAACGGAAGATCTCTTTTAGTAAGACAATTTGCATAAACTTCATTCTCACCGTAAAGTAGATTCCAATCCCTATTAACATAACGACTAAAATATATGTCCATAAAAAGTCATTTATTGAATTGACAATCGTTTCAAACAAAGCCATCCCCCCTATAAAATCTGAACATTCTAAATAATGAAAGCGCCTACTTTTATCATAGTAAAAATGTTATGATCTATCTATAGAAGTTTTCTGATTGCATCAATCGGCTCATCCGATTTAGGAGGGATTGACGTTGGAAATAAAGCAACTGATGATGTTCCAAACAGCATCAAAAGTATTAAACTTTACAAAAACAGCACAAATACTTGGCTATGCTCAATCTAGTATCACAGCAAATATCGCTGCATTAGAAGAAGAGTTAGGAACCCCTCTTTTTGAAAGGCTTGGAAAAAGGGTGATTTTAACAGAAGCTGGCATGAAGTTTCAAGATTATACGGATAAGATTTTAGGTTTAACAGGAGAAGCATTAGAGGCTGTTGGCGGAATGAGTGAGCCAAGCGGCATTTTGAGAATATGTGCATCTGAAACACAATGTACCTATCGACTTCCTCATATTTTAACGGACTTTCAAACAACGTATCCTAAAGTAGAACTGATTTTTCGTCCCGGAATAGCTGAAAAGGATGTTTTAAATCTATTACTGGAAGGACAAATTGATGTCGCCCTATTATCGATGAATCCTGTCGTATCCTCACATTTAATTGTAAAAGAATTAAAAGATGAACCGATGGCCATTGTATGCTGTCCAACAAATCCATTGAGCAAAAAACAAAAAATATATCCTATCGATTTAGACGAGCAAAGATTGTTGTTAACTGAAGACTGCGATTATCGTTATGCCTTCGAACACTCTTTGACACAGGCAGGAGCAAAACCGAGAAGCAAACTAGAACTAGCAGATGTAGAAGCCATTAAAAAATGTGTAATGGCTGGTCTAGGAATTGCTGTACTTCCCGAAATTTCTATAAAAAGAGAAATAACAGAAGGCCATATGATTAAAATCAATTGGATGGGACCCTGTCTCACAACGAAAATCCAACTATTCTGGCATAAAAATAAATGGATGTCTCCTGCTTTGAAGGCGTTTGTTGATTTAACAGAGGAATATATCCTTCTCAATGGGTAATGTGAAATATTTATTTGGGCAGCCTTCAATTTCTTTCACCATTAAATATTAACGAGTTATCCAATCATTTAAAGTAAATCACGTGTATACAAAAAGCCCTCTACATAGCTATAGAGGGCTTTTTAGAAGAACAAAGGATTAATAGGATCTGATACTCTTCAAACCAATGATCATAAAGATCACCGTAAAAGCAATTAAAACCGTCGCATTTAATAATAAGATAGAAAGATTAACATTGCCGCTCATGATCTCACCAAAACCAGACATCATCCATGTTTGCGGTATAGCCAGAGAAATCTTCTTCATAATGTCTGGAACGATATCTAGAGGCCAATAAATACCACCCAGCATGCACGATCCTACAATGACAATTGCACTAAAGATTTCAGCTTGTTTTTTTGTTTGAGATAAAGTAGCTATCATAAATCCTAAACTTACGACAAGGCCTATAACAAATGATCCGAACAATAAAATAAGAAACAGGTTGCCTAAGTAGACATTAAAGAAAATAGATAAGATGGTCAAAAGAACACCTAATTGTATCCATCCAAGAAGGAAATATGCCATTAAATAGCCCAGAAGTACATATATTTTATGGATGGGACTCGAAAGCAATCTTTGCCACGTATAATTTTTATACTCCAAATGTATAGATGACAAAGAGCTTGAAATCGCAAACATCATAAACATAATGGTAAAGCCAAGCGGTATTAAATTTGGTTGCTGGTTTGCTTGACCATCTTGTTTTTTTTCAACCAACGAAATGGTGCCAGATTCATTTAACTTATTCAATGCAGTGGTGAGAGAAGCACTTCTCTGATCTTTCACACCGTAATTGATCTGATAAATGATCGCTGCTGCCTCTTTTAAATAGGGAGATAAGACTGCATATTCCTCAGTTTTCTTATAAACTGTCACATCAAAAATCTCTTTATTTTCTTTTAAATGGGACTCTAATTGATCAGAGACTTTAACCGACGCAATTACCTTTTCATCAGATACTAATTCTTCCGCTTCAATTTCAGACGCCTTTATCCAAAGAAATGTCGTGTTCTTTTTGAGCATTTTTAATATTTCCTGATTGAGTTCGTCTTGTTGAGGATTTTGAACAAAAGCAACTGTG
Source organism: Bacillus sp. iso_77 (assembly GCF_056173625.1). Classification (NCBI taxonomy): domain Bacteria; kingdom Bacillati; phylum Bacillota; class Bacilli; order Caryophanales; family Bacillaceae; genus Bacillus; species Bacillus sp. iso_77. The sequence goes on from NZ_CM149683.1 coordinate 2,363,112, forward strand.
GGTTTTTTTGTATCTGATGCCGCGCTGCCAAAGATAAAACTAAATATGATTGGCATAACAAATAAAAAAATGAGAGCCAATGGAGACTTTAATGTTTCTTTTAACTTTAACGTGATAATGGCTAATATTTTATGCATAGCGATGCTTCCTTTCAAAAGACATTCTTAATAAAGCAATGATGAAGAAAGCTAGTCCCATCCCACAGCTAAGTAATAATCCGCTTTGAATTTCACTAAAATCAGCACCTGCCATACTTTTCAAAAACATTTGAAGTGCAAGAGAATTAGGTAAAAAATAGCTGATATTCATCAACCATTGTGGGAATAAGTATAAGGGCACCATACTCCCACCTAAAGCAGCTAACACTTGAGTTCCTAAAATCCCCACACTGTTAAACGTTTTTTCTCTATTGATAAAAGAACCAATCAGCACCCCTAAACCCGCAGCATTTAATATAAAACTAAATCCGATCATAACAACAGTAAAAGGCTCTCCCCAATTCACCTTAAAGACAAAACTAGTAAATAAAATAACGACCGCAAGTTGAATCATACTCATTAAAAAAATGCCCAATAACTTTCCAATGATATAACTAGTATTGCTTAACTTTGATACTAATAGTCTTTTATAGACTTCTTCTTCTTTTTCCTCTATCATACTGCCAACCAAGAAAACAACAGTCATTAATAAAAAAAGCACACCCATCCCGCCTGCGTAGTATTGGAAGGATGTAATCGGCTGGCTGTTGATATGAATATTCCTTTCGTTCACTAGTTCATTTTTCAGTTGATCAGACACGACCTCCACTTCTTTACCTTGATTCAACGGCATCAGAATACGATTCATATGATAATTTTGAAAGAATTGCAAAACCACATTTTCTAGGACCATTTCCTGTAAGCTTGAATTAGGTCCTTTCAAAATATTCAATTGCACATGATCGTGATTTAATATGCTTTTTTCAAAATTCGGCTTGATGATTATACCCATTGTAATGTCTCTACTATTTAAATCTTTCTCTAGCTGATTTTTCGAGGTGACCTTCACTTCAAATATGTCACTGAGTTCACTCTTAGACAATGTTGAAAGAAACATTTTACTTGTAGCGGACTTATCTTGATCTGTTATTCCTACTCGAAATGAATTGATCCTAATTTCGCTATCTTTCTTCATGTTATCTCCAAATGCTGCACCTAATATAGCAATTAATATGATAGGCATAAAAAAAAGTGTAAAAAAGCTTTTCTTATCCCTAAAAAACAATAATAGATCTTTCAGTACAACCCAAATGCTCATATGCTCACCTCTATTCGGTCTAGTCTCGTAATTTCTTACCTGTTAAATACAAGAATACATTTTCTAAATTTGGTTCTACAACTTCTGCTGAAATTAATTGAACATTTAATGCGGTTACACCTTGAATAAGTTGACTTAGTAAATGCTGAGGATTGTCATCAAATAATTTGATTTGATTTTCCTGCACCATAAAGTCATTAAGTGGGTGGTATTCATTTATATATTGGCACACTCGCTCCATATCCTTTTGTCCTTGTTCACATTTAATCGTAAAAATGATTTCTCTTTTTTCTCCAACAAACTCAGCCAATTCACTTAAATCACCTACCTTAATGAAAGAACCTTGATCCATAATAGCTATTTTTTCACATAGATATTCGACTTCCTCCATGTAATGACTCGTATAAATAATCGTCATTCCTTCACTATTTAGCGTTTTAACTGTTTCTAATATATGATTTCTGGATTGCGGATCTATACCCACTGTAGGCTCATCCATTATTAATAGTTTTGGCCGATGCAAAATCGCACATCCGATATTCACTCTTCTTTTCATCCCTCCTGAGAATACTTTCACCTTATCATTCGCTCTATTGCCCAGACCAATTAATTCAAGGATTTCTTGTACTCTGCTTTTTAATTCTTCTCCTTTAAGTCCATACATTTTCCCCCAAAACGTTAAATTTTCTTTTGCTGACATATCTAAATATAAAGCGATCTCTTGCGGAACAATGCCAATCAATTGCTGTGCATGCTTTGTTTCTTTATGTAGATCAATGCCTCCAATCGTAATAGTCCCGCTCGTTGCATGTATAAGTCCTGTCATGATACCGATTAAGGTTGATTTCCCTGCACCATTAGGGCCCAACAGTCCAAATGATTCACCTTGTTTTAAGTGGAAGCTAACCCCTTTTAATACTTGTTTACCTTCATAATTTTTGATGATGTTTTGTACTTTTAGCAATCGCAATCTCTCCTCTATTCTTCCTATCTATCATAATCCTGTCCAATCATTGCCAACCGTTTTATGGTATGTCTTTCAACTAAAGATCATTTTTTCCAATTTACTCATTTTATCACGTTATGAAATGTAGAAGAACAGTATAGGTCTTTTTATATTTATAAACAAAAAAACTTACAGGAAAAATCCTGTAAGTTTTTTTCGATGGATCATTATTTAGAAATCATGCCATGCGGGTCAATCACAAATTTCTTCGCCACACCCGAATCAAAATCGCTATATCCTTTAGGGGCTTGATCAAGGGAAATGACGGTTGCATTAACGGCTTTGGCGATTTGTGCCCTTCCGCTTAAAATAGATTTCATCAAGCTGCGGTGATATTGCATGACAGGGGTTTGGCCTGTCACAAAAGTATGGGCTTTGGCCCAGCCAAGTCCAATTCGCACTTTCAGAGATCCAACTTTTGCATCTTCATCCACAGCACCTGGATCTTCTGTGACGTAAAGTCCTGGAATTCCAAGTTTACCGCCAACTTTGGTAATATCCATAATTGTATTTAAAACGGTGGCTGGTGCTTCTCCTTGATCTCCATGACCTGAAGCTTCAAAACCGACACAATCGACCGCACAGTCGACTTCTGGCTCTCCAAGGATGTTTGTCATTTGTTCACCGATTCGATCATGTTTTCGTAAATTAATCGTTTCGCAGCCAAAGCTTCTCGCCTGCTCGAGCCTTTGTTCATTGAGATCGCCGACGATGACAGCAGAAGCGCCAAGTAGCTGAGCGGAATGTGCTGCTGCAAGACCTACTGGCCCTGCACCAGCAATATAGACAGTAGAGCCTGGTTTTACGCCAGCCGAATACGCACCATGAAAACCTGTCGGGAAAATATCAGAAAGCATCGTCAAATCAAGTATTTTTTCCATCGCCTGATCTTTGTCCGGAAATTTGAGTAGCTGGAAATCAGCATATGGCACCATGACGTACTCCGATTGGCCGCCAACCCATCCGCCCATATCTACATATCCATAAGCTGAGCCAGGTCGATCGGGGTTCACATTTAAACACACATGGGTTTTTTGTTCTTTACACATGACGCAGCGACCACAGGCAATATTAAATGGAACTGATACGAGATCACCCTTTTGGATAAACTCTACATCTCGTCCAACTTCAACGACTTCACCAGTAATTTCATGACCAAGGACAAGTCCTTCAGGCGCAGTTGTACGCCCTCTTACCATATGCTGGTCGCTCCCGCAAATGTTTGTTGTCACCACTTTTAAAATGACGCCATGCTCACACTTACGTCCAACATTGGCTTTAGGTACACCAGGGCCATCCCTTAAAACCAAATCAGGGTATCCAATATCCTCAACTGCTACATTTCCTGCTCCTTTGTAAACGACACCTTTGTTTCCCGACATGTTTTCATTCCTCCCTTTTTGTTTAAAAATGAAGTCTCTCCAAAATTCTCTCTTTCTCGGGCTTTTTCCTTCTTTTAACCGCACATTGACTCAAAAAATAAGTGACAAATGTCTATCTAGGAGAGAAAAATGTATTTTCCAGTCAAATAAAAAAGAAAATATTGAAAAAAAAGCTAAACATTTGCAGAACATTGTCGATATAAGGAATAAGCCAGACAGGTATCCTTAATCGACAAACAAATTCCTTATATATACTATCATTCCTTACACACCTGGCTGGCCCCTACATATGAAATGAATGCAAAAGACTCTTCTTGTGAAGAGTCTTTTTTATTGATGAATGATCAATTCCCACATGCAAAAAAGGCCCTTCTGGCGAAGAGCCTTTTTTTGAGTGCTTGTTCATTACCTGGGAAATATTTTCATCATTTTAAGGCTTTGATACAGATGTATGTATCATAATGGTAAACAGAGACGTCTCTAAAGTGATACGCTGAAAAAAGACAGCTGATGTCTTCTTCACTGTACGTTGAAAGAGACTGTGAGCGTTTTTGTTCCTTCATCAGTTCCTGCTTTTGAAAAGATAAGAATACTTCTCCATCCACTTGAAGAACACGATATACCTCTTTCATGACTTGTTCGATATCTGGCAAGTAATAGATGGTCTGCACTGTGAATAATTTATTGAATGATCTGTCTTCAAAAGGTAATTGCTCAGCTTTTCCAAGTGTGATAACGGCTTTTTCCTGCTCGACAAGCCTCTTATGTTTTCTTTTCGCGTATTTTACCATATGACGCGAAGCATCGATTCCATATACTTTCCCTCGGTCAAGTTTTTCCGCTACTTTAGATAATGTCATACCTCTTCCAGTACCAATTTCTAAAATCCGGTCGTTTTCTTGTATATTTAAGAGTTGAATCGTCCATTGATTGATATTATGATGATTTTTTTCCATATAGCGGGCAACCCATTTTGAGAACAAGCCCTTTGGTTCCCTCATTTGTTTTCCAATCCAGCTTTGAATCAATGTCAACACCTGCTTTACACCAGTAAATAAAACTATTTACGAATTTTCTTACTTTTCATATCGGCTCTCGCCTAACAAAAGTTAAGACCTAGTCCTAATTTCTTTGTCTTTTATTAGACGGCACCTTTTCTGAAAATGTTTCGCACGTAATGAAAAATATTTAAACAAATAGGCATTTTCATTAATTGTGCTCAGATTGATTTCGTTTTCCGCATGAGCTGCATATTTTATGAATGTATCTTGATTAGATAAAGGTGGTGCTAGATTATGGGCTTTGGCGGTTATTCTGGAGGCTACTGCGGTGGCTACGGTGGCGGTTTTGCAGGCGGATTCGCATTGCTTGTTGTACTGTTCATTTTGTTAATCATCATCGGTGCAAGCTGGATTTGCTAATGTAAAAGGAGCAGGAAACGATAACGTTTCCTGCTCCTTTTCTTTAATACCAATAGGTTGGATAATTGTACATATAGCGTCTGAGCATTTCTTCTTGCTCTCTTTGCATTCTGTATGGATTGCCGTATCCGTGCTTTAAAGAATGCGGAATAGACGCATACCCGTGCCCCACTGACGGAAACCTCATATATGGTGACATCGACATTCATTGATCACCTCACAATCTCCTTTTACGGTTATCATATGTGCAGGTGATCAATGTGGAGCGTGTCTAAACCTGGTCCTTCTCCCTTGTATAACAATCAAGCATTGCAAGCATCATAAACATGTCAATCTCCTCCTTTTCATGTTTTTATTGTCCTTTTTAGTTCATGTACTTTAGTTGTTTCTGCTTCATTTCTTCATAAAACGTTTCGACTTGTTGTTCATAAAGAACGGTTTCAATGTCCTTGTATTTACGTTGGATCGTCAAAGTAATAAAAAATAAATGGATTGTCATATACGCTCACCTCCCTTCAGTTCGCAGCACGCGAAATAGCCCGCAGATCTTCTTTATCAGTTGACCTGCGGGCACACAAAAATGCAGATCAAAAGACAGTGTCTTCTAACCTGCGATGGATGATACGTGAAATCCTCGTTTACTTAAACAGTTTTGTAGCGTGAACCGTAAAAGGTAAAGGAAGGACACGAGCTCTTCCACAGGCTGATGACATGATGAAATTGGTTGTTGAATTGATCACAAGTAGATACGAATAACATATTCTTCAGCCTCCTTTACGTTTTTAATTACTTTGTAAGTATATCCAGCAAGCACCATTTTGTAAACCTGTTTTTAGTAAATTAGATGATTTTTGTGTGTTTGACTAAATTTCTACAGTGATTCTTGTCCGATTATCCAGTGTAATCAAAAAAGTCTCCTCATCATATGAGGAGACTTTTTACTTAATCTTCATCTAGTTCTTGTAGCTTTTTTTGAAAAAAGATCGCACGTTTCACGCAAAGAAAAGCAGCTAATAGGAAAACACAATCAACTGCCAGCATCAGCATTTTTGGTGATGCTTCTAGGTGTTGATTCGGTAAAATCGTACCAATATATAAAAAGGTGCTGACAGCAAGCAAAATAAAAGCGTATTGCTTGTAATCTGTCACTAAACCATCCCACTTTTTCTTCACTTGATTCACCTTCCCGTTATCAATGTCTATTGATAGCTTACCATAGTGAGAGAAAGCGAGGGGCATGTAAATCTATCCATTCGTTACTGCGTCGAGCCCTTGTTCAATATCATGTAATAAGTCATCAATATCCTCAATACCGACAGAAATACGGATTAAACCATCTGTGATACCAAGCTCTTCTCTGCGCTCTTTTGGAATAGATGCATGGGTCATGCGAGCAGGAACAGAGATTAAACTTTCAACCGCCCCTAGGCTTTCTGCGATTGTAAACAATTTCAATTGGCTTAAAAACACGTCGACATTTTCTTCTTTTCCAATATCAAAAGAAATCATACCGCCAAAGCCTGTTGCTTGAGTTTTTGCAAGCTCATGACCTGGGTGAGCGCTTAAACCTGGGTAATAGACACGTGTAATCGCAGGATGCTGTTCTAAAAACTCAGCGATTTTCTGCGCGTTTTGTTGATGTGCTTCCATTCTTAGCCCGAGCGTTTTCATTCCTCGCATTAGAAGCCACGCATCTTGCGGTCCAAGAATACCGCCTGTAGAGTTTTGAACAAAGTGCAATTCTTCACCAAGCTCTTCAGTAGCTGTCACGACAAGTCCGCCCACCACATCACTATGGCCGCCTAAATATTTTGTGGCACTGTGCAAGACAATGTCAGCCCCATATGAAATCGGCTTTTGAAAATATGGGGTAAAAAACGTATTATCGACAATCATCAAGATGCCAACTTCTTTTGTGATCCGGCTTATGGCTTGTAGATCGGTCATTTTCAGCAATGGATTGGTTGGAGATTCAATATAGACAGCTTTTGTTTCTGGTAAAATTGCTTTTTTCACCGCTTCAGGATCACTTGTGTCTACAAATGTGGCTTTAATGCCAATCCGGTTGAGCACCTTTGTCATCACACGATAGGTTCCGCCGTACACGTCATCAGTCAGTACGATATGATCTCCGCTGTTAAACAGCATCATCACAGCTGTAATTGCAGCCATCCCTGAACCGAATGCATAGCCGTTTGCCCCGCCTTCAAGATCACGAATGACTATTTCCAGTGCTGTTCTTGTTGGATTCGCAGTTCTGGAATATTCATATCCTGTGTGCTCGCCTGCTTTAGGCTGCTTATAGGTGCTGACTTGGTAAATGGGAACAGACACGGCTCCTGTTTTTTCATCACCAGTGATTCCACTATGAATCATCATTGTTTTTGGCTTCATTTTATTTTCCTCCCTCATAAATACCTTTACTTAGATAACGCTCACTGCTATCAGGAAAAATAGTCACGATCACCGTCCCAGGTGATGCCTTTTTCGCTTCCTCTAAAGCGGCAAATAGAGCGGCTCCAGACGAGCTTCCGAGCAGAACACCTTCCTTTTCAGCTGCTTCTTTCACCATTCGGAAAGCATCATCGTCACTGACGGTATAAATCTCGTCAAATAAAGTCGATTCCATATAATCTGGAATAAATTCAAGGCCAATTCCTTCCGTTCTATGCGGTCCCGGCTTTCCGCCATTTAAAATAGATCCTTCTGGTTCCACGATCACTGTTTTTAGCGCTTCTTTCTGCTCTTTTAAATAGGCAGCACAGCCTTGAAACGTTCCGCCAGAGCCCGCTCCTGCTACAAACACGTCTATGTTTCCCTGGAGGTCAGACCATATTTCTGGCCCGAGCGTTTTATAGTAAGTCAATGGATTTACTTGGTTTTTAAATTGTAAGACGCAATAAGCATTGTCAAGGCTTGCCTCTAGTTCAAGGGCTCGATCAATCGCACCCTTCATCCCATCTTTTCTTGGTGTATGAATAATCTCTGCACCAAGCGCCTTCATGAGCTGTTGTTTCTCTTGACTAAAATGTTCTGGTACACAGAAGATCGGATGCAATTGATGTTTTCTTGCACTTAGCGCAAGCCCGATGCCTGTGTTTCCTGCAGTTGCTTCAATAATGGTTCCGCCTGGGCGCAGTTTGCCCGATGCCAACGCTTCTTTAATCAGCATATCACCTAAGCGATCCTTAATACTTCCGCCTGGGTTCATCATTTCAAGTTTTGCATAAACATCAACACCTGCCGGCACACCCATCCCTGACAGTTTTAAAAGCGGTGTGTGGCCAATTAATTCCGTAATATCATGTATGACAGCCATATAAATCCCTTCCTTTGTATGGAAAAGAAGGGGAAACCCCTTCTTTTATTGTGTTTGCTTTATCATACGCAGGACAAGGTCTGTTGAGTGAATCGCTGCTTGCTCTAGAAATTGATCAAAAGAGATATTGGATTCTTTCCCAGCAATATCTGACAACGCTCGAACGACCACAAATGGCGTTTCAAATAGATGGCAAACTTGCGCAACTGCTGCTGCCTCCATTTCCACTGCATACAGCTCTGGAAATTTCTCTCTCACAAACGCGACACGACTAGGATCATCCATAAATGAATCTCCTGTTGCAATCGTTCCTTTTGCCACTTGAATATGATCGATTTCTGAAGCAGATTCCTCTGCCAGCTTCACAAGCTGATCATCTGCGATGAAAGCAGCTGGTAATCCTGGCACTTGTCCATATTCGTAATTAAAGATCGTCACGTCCACATCATGATGTCTAACATCTGTAGAGATGACAATATCACCTACATTTAATGAGTGATGGAAACCGCCAGCTGATCCTGTATTGATCACATAATCTGGCTGAAAGCGGTCAAGCAGAAGTGTTGTGCTGACCGCTGCATTTACTTTTCCAATCCCTGATTTTAATAAAATCACTTCTTTATCTTCATAAACACCTGTTGTAAATTCACACCCAGCGATGTTTTCTTGTGTGGCATTCTTTAGTTGGTCTCTTAAAATCGTCACTTCTTCTTCCATTGCACCTATCACTGCGATTTTCAAATCAAAAACATCCTTTCATTCCCTTTTCTTCGCTTCTACGATCCACACAAAATCATTCATTTGATGAAAAGATGTGCTAAAACCTTCTTCTTCAAAGATTTGCTTTAACACACCTATGGATGGATAATATTCCGTTTCTAAATCCTCTGCAAGCTGATCGAACCCAGCGGCTTTCGCTTTGTTCGTTGCAGCTTGATGTGCTGCTTGATTTTGAAACATTGTATCAGCAAAGACTATTTTACCACCTGAGGGAAGGATGTTGCCATAGGTGTGGATGGCTTGTTTTTTTTCTTCGTCCGTTAAATGATGGAAAGCATATGAACTGACGATCGTATCAAGCTCAAAAGGTGGGGCTGGAAACGATAAAAAATCTCCGTCATGAAATACATTTGGTATTCCTTTTTGAAGAGCCGCTTTCTTCATGGCCTCTGAAGGTTCAACGCCAAACACTTTCTTATCTGCTTGAAGCAGTGCCGCTGTTAGGTTTCCTGTGCCGCTTCCAAACTCAATGACATGTTGACCTGCACGGCGAGTAATCTCTTTTAGAATGGCCGGATACCGGCGAAACACTTCTTTATACTGCTCGTCATGACCACTTACAGTGTCATCATAAGATTCAGCCCAATGATCAAATAAAGAAAGAAACTCACGTCCCATTTTTCTTTCCCTCCACTTTATCTATTTATTCCTATGCGTATAGTATGTTTTATTCCATCGAACAGTTCCTATCCTACCACATCTTCTGATTCTTTCCTACTAAAAAATACTGAGTGGGGTAGAAAAATATTTGCCCTTTTGAATGGGAGAGATTATGATGAATCTAGAGCATGGAGGGATGAATGAAATGGATTTTCAACTGGATTTTTTAAAGGACAAAATTGAATTTTTTGAAGCAACGTCTTTAAAAGAACTTGAACAAAAGATCCAAAAACAAATTGAACATAATCAGGCGATCTTGCTGACTGTTCATTCTGTGAGTCATCAAACGACTGTCATTGATGATAAGATTTTGTATACAGCAGTTGTTCATTTTAAAGCGAATGTCTCATAAAAAAAGATCAGCGTGTAGGCAGTCAGGTCTGTACGCCGGTGCTAGTCCTTCCTAGACTGCAAAGGTTTTCTATCACGCTAAAAAGAAGAAAAAGGCTAAAATGAGTTTCATTTTAGCCTTTTTGCATGCATGTTTTTATTTTATTTTAATTTTTCAACCTTCACAGGTTTCCAGCCTTTTTCGTCCACCCACGTAATTTCTACACGGTAGCGTTCACCTGTTGATTTATCACGGATGGTTCCTTTTGCATCTTGAGGTCCTCCGTTATTTCCTAACCAAATAACAGTCATTTGATCTTCTGAGATTCCTGTCGCATAGGACATGGCTTTGATCATTTCTTTCCAGTCTTTTGAGTTAGCATCATAGGTTGCTGTATGTGATCCCGATTGCTCTGTTCCTACAGGCTCCCAGTTATCGTTTTCATATGTTTTGTCTACGTCACTTGTTTTACCGCCATCTGTTTCTGTGGCATCTTTTAACGCATCTTTGTTTGGCTCTTCTTCATCATCTGTTTTCTTTGTATCGTCTTTTTTGTCAGATGAATCGTCTTTTTTCGCATCCGCATCATCGGATGTATCTTTCTTTTGATCTTTCACATCTTCTTCTGAGTTTTGTTTATTTTCACTCGATGCAGGTGCTGTTTTGGATGGTTCGTTGGCTACATCTTTCGGTGGTCTATTAAAAATTAACAAACTCGATGCGACAACCAAAATAAGCACCACAACGATACCAATTAATATGTTAAGCACCATATTCGCCTTTCTGCGCTTATCACGATGTTCAAATCGAGAATTTCTACTCAAAATCTCTGCACTCCTTTGCCTCTGTTCCCTAAGTCGTTACTATTCTAACATGACATGAAGGGATGTTCTATGTCTGTTTCTTTTCAATTTCATTGACCTTTTTTACAATATCATAAAACGCTTCATTTGTCTTAGCCCGGCCACTTGCCTCATCAAGGTGAACAACGACGAGAGCGTATGTTGGTTTTTCTGCCGGAAAGTATCCGGCAAACCACTTGTGATAAAGTGGATTCCCCTGTTTGTCTTTGCTGCCGGTTTGGGCAGTGCCTGATTTCCCTGCTATATGGAACGGCAGGTCTTGAAATCTTCTTCCTGTTCCTTTGTCAGACGTCACCACCTGCCTTAAGTACTTTTGCAAGGTTTGAGCTGTATAGCGGTCAATACTGTCACCATCAGGTCGTTTGTTTTGAAAGGATAGCATCGTTGTTCCGTTTTGATACATCACTTTATCTGCAATCCTCACTTCTTTTCGTTCTCCACCCCTTGCAATCGTTGCCATCATATTGGCAATTTGTAAGGGGGTTGTTTTGACATTTTTTTGACCAATTGCCGTTTGCGCAATGGCTTTTTTGACATGCTTGTCTCTTTTATCTCCCCACACACTGCCTGTTTCTTCACGATCAAACTGTTTGAATTGTTGCTTATGGTATACATCCCCTTCCCAGCCGGCTCGATCCACAAGCCCCAGCTTTGAAGCTGTCTTTTCAAGGATTTGATCATCTGTTTGGATGAGCTGCTCAGCGAGTGTCGCAAATGTATAATTACAGCTTTGCGCAAAGCTTTCAGACAGATTCAGTACTTCCTGCTTTCCTTCTGGCTCTCCATATAAATTCTTTCGACAATCATACATCGTTTGTGGTTGGTTCAAGTTTTTTTCAATCGCTGCGGCAAGTACGACCGTTTTAAATACAGAACCGGGAGCCATTGCGGTCAGCATGTAATTTCTTGCCTCATGCCGGTTTTTGCTGGTCACATTTGGAACACTCGCCATCGCCAGCACACTGCTATTTTGAATGTCGAGCAGAATCGCTCCGCCTTTTTCAAGACCTTGTGCTTTGAAAACATTCTCCATTTCCCTCTGCATGTCTTCGTCCATGGTTGTCTGCACTTGCAGCGGATAAAACGAATGAGCTTCTGCTGTATATTTGACGTCCATCCCAAACAAAGGGTTTCCCCTTCCGTCCACATGATATAACAATTTTGTGTCTTGCTCTGGTAATAGAAATTCGTCAAATGTACTTTCCAAACCGAATGTACCGATCTCAGTGCGAATCGAAAGCTCTTTTTTGTCCGGATAACGTTTTCTCAAGAGTTCTGGATTCTCGCTTGTGAAACCTAATGTGTGGAGGGCAAGTCTTTTTTTGTCCTTCTCTTTCATATATACGCCGTAAACACCTGAATATTTCATATCATTGATGTCTTTTAGCTTTTTTTTCGTGATATCATCTTTTAAAATGAGTGGTTTCTTCGTTTCTGTCAGCTGGCTCTTCAATTCATCTTCTTCCATCTCAAGTATAGAAGCGGTTTGTTTTAAGTGAGGGAGGTCATATTGCAGGAAAGGAAATATGATGACCGCAGGCTCTTCTTTTGTGAGAAGTGCCTCGCCGTTTCGATCTAAAAATTCGCCGCGTCCGTCTGAAATGACTACTTCTTCTGTCCGCTGCCTGACACTTTCTTGGATCAAATTAATATCAAGCTTTGAAAAAGATTCTGTGAAAAACAACTGAATTTCCGCTAGTCTAAATAGGAGACCGAGCAATAAGATAAAAATAATGACACTTGTCCATTGGATTCTTCTTGTTTTCAGCATAAAAACACCTCGTCCCTATTGTGGACGAGGTGTTGATCGTATAAACGTAATTATGAAATTTTTACAATTTGGACGAACATTTCTCCGCCAGGTGTTTGAACCGTGACTTTGTCGTCTACTTGTTTGCCTAAAAGGCTTTTTGCAATTGGAGAATCGTTTGAAATTTTACCTTCAAACGGATCGCTTCTGCACTTCCTACAATCGTATAAGACTCTTCTTCACCGTCCGGTAATTCAACGAATGTCACCGTTTTACCGAGTGAAACAATATTTGAGTTACCTTCATCTTCAATAATTTTGGCATTACGAATCATATTATCAAGCGTTGTAATACGACCTTCTACAAACGCTTGCTCTTCTTTAGCAGAATCATATTCCGAATTTTCAGAGAGGTCTCCAAAACTTCTAGCGATTTTAATACGCTCTACAACCTCTTTACGTTTAACCGTTTTCAAATATTCAAGCTCTTCTTCTAATTTGCGCTTTCCTTCTTCTGTCATTGGAAATACTTTCTCTTGTGCCATGAATCATTCACTCCTTCTATTAATCCTCATCATACAAGCTTTCTGCATGTGAGTGACGACTGAAATATACAAGAATGAGGACATATTCCGGCCCTCATTCCTTCTGTCCCATATTCGTAAAAGTCCATCTTACATGGCGTCCCTTTTAGATGCAACTATTATGCCTTTTTATTAGGCAGGAACAGCAGCGGTCTCATGATGATATATTATCTTCATCGCACAAACTGTGGAAAGGCACAGGAAGCTCCTGTACCTCGTTCGGCCATTTCGATCATATGTAGAAGAATAGCTTATCCATTCTCCATCTTCCAATACATAATATGGTCAGTGTACGATATGTCTATGCTATATTATTACAAAATTGCATTTTGATCAAGAATTGTTTGAAAATTTGTGATGATTTGTTTGTCGTTTTTTTAATATACTTTTACAAAGCAGGAATAACTGAAACTTTCAGCATCCCATCGTGATTTTCCTGTCTCCATTTCGCAGCATTGTTTTCCTATCATATCAAATCTTTTATTCAGAGGACTGCTTCTTACAATGCTCACCGATGATTTCGGACTAGCCATTACTAAAGTATTGACTACAAGAGCAGGATGTTGAAAAGACCTTTACGTCGTAAAGGTCTTTGTTCTTCTCCACCATTTACTCTCCGCGGTTTTGAAGAATCGTTTGAATTTTTGTCACCATGAGGTCTATTGCGACATGGTTTTGTCCACCTTCTGGAATGATGATATCCGCGTATCGTTTTGACGGTTCAATGAATTGATTGTGCATCGGTCTGACGACAGATACATATTGTTCAATCACGGAATCAATCGATCTGCCTCTTTCTTTCGTATCACGTAAAATACGGCGAATGATCCGAAGATTGCATCTGTATCCACATACAGTTTAATATCCATTAAGTTTCTTAGACGTTCATTTTCAAGAGCAAAGATTCCTTCAACGATGATGACATCTTTGGGCTCAACATGTACCGTCTCTTCTGAACGTGTGTTTAGTTTAAAATCATAAATTGGTTTTTCAATGGACTCGTACTTTAGCAGCGCTTCTACATGCTCAATCATCAGGTCATTGTCAAAAGCAAGCGGATGATCATAATTGGTCAGCAGGCGCTCTTCAAATGGCATATGACTTTGATTTTTATAATATAAATCTTGCTGAAGCATGAGGATTGAATGTCCTTTAAATTTTTCGTAAATGGAATTGGTGACGCTCGTTTTACCTGAACCCGAGCCGCCAGCGATTCCAATCACCACTGGTTTTTTCCCCATGTGCCGGTTATTTCCCCTTTCTCATCATGTTGCTAGGGTATACTTTTTGATCAAGCTTAAATTTCACAATTTGCAGTGGATGACGAGCGGCATCGAGTTCGTTCCCTTTTTCGTCCCAAATCGTCTCAATCTTGCATGTGAAATTTTCGATTTCTGGACCGAAAAATTCAACTTCGTCGCCAGCTTTAAAGAAATTACGCTGCTGTAATGTGACAATTTGTTCTTGTTCATCATAATGAAGTACAAGACCGACGAAATCAAAGGTCGTTTTCTTTCCGTGAATGCCAAACATTTGTTCATCCGTTCCTGGTACACCTTCAAAAAAGGCAGGAGCCGTGTCACGGTTGGCACATTTGTCTAATTCATCGAGCCATTCTTGTTGAATGACGAAATTGTCTGGATCCGCACAGTAAGCATCAATGACTTTACGATAGACACTGACAACTGTTGCTACATAATGAATGGACTTCATTCGTCCTTCGATCTTTAAGCTATCAATTCCCATTTCGATCATTTGCGGTATGGATTCGATGAGTTTTAAATCTTTTGGACTCATCGCAAATGGAGCATCTTCTTCACCGAATAAAGGCGCTTCCTCAGAGCCTTCTAGTTTATAAAGATCATAATCCCAGCGGCAAGATTGGCAGCAGCCTCCGCGGTTTGAATCTCTCGCTGTCATATGGTTACTGAGCACGCAGCGGCCAGAATAAGCAATACACATCGCCCCGTGAATGAACGTTTCGATTTCAATATCCACTTTTTCTTTCATTTCTTTAATCTCTAGGGCGCTTGTTTCACGTGCAAGGACCACACGCTCAAGCCCTTCTTCCTTCCAAAACTGCACCGCTTTCCAATTTGAAAGAGACTGCTGTGTGCTCAAGTGAACTTCAAGCTTTGGAGCTACTCGTTTGCATGTTTCAATGATGAGTGGATCAGCGACAATAATTCCCGCTACACCGGCTCCTTCAATCCCTTGAAGATATTCTTCCAGCCCGTCCATGTTTTCGTTGTGGGCGAAAATATTCGTTGTCACATAAATACGAGCACCGTATTTGTTCGCAAATGCGACACCTTCTGCCATTTCTTCAATTGAAAAGTTATCTGCATTTGAACGAAGTCCAAATTCTTTCCCGCCAATAAAAACAGCGTCTGCTCCATAATGCACAGCAATTTTTAGTTTTTCTAAGTTACCTGCTGGCGCTAGCAGTTCTGGTTTTTTTGTAATGACACGTTTTCCATCGATCACTTCAGAAATTCCATCTTTTAAAAGTGCCATTTCCTCTGCCTCCTTTTATCTTAATAAACCGTTTCTTTAAAGAAGAACCCTGTATCGATTGAACGGTTGACAGGCTGGATCTCTTCAATACGCTCCACCCATTCATCTTTCTGATCTTCATAGGCTTCCTTATCAGTCACTAGTAAATCAATGGCTTTTCGATAGAGGGATGTCACCTCTGTCATATAAGAAAGTGACTTTAAAATTCCGTCAATTTTAAATGAGTCAATGCCTGCGTCGACAAATTCTTCTAATTCATCAATCATACATACATCATTTGGACTCATAATGTGTGTGCCATTTTCATCCTCAAAAATAGGATATTTGTTTTGACGCTCCTGGTCGTGAAGGAATAGACCTTCTTCCATATTTCTGCCTTCCACGTCCATTTGTTTACCTTGATATTCAAAATAGTTGCCAACAAGTGTCCGTTTGGATTGGAACATACAGGTCATGCCGTGGACTTGAATTTCAATCTCCACTTCGGCGTTTTCTTTGATATCAATCACGCTATCCATATTGAGTTCTTTGGCAAGAACAGCACGTGTTGCGCCTTTTCTGCCCCAGTAGTTACAAGTGTAATAGTTTGTCCCAGTTGTTTCTGTACTCCAGTGCAGATTCAAGTTGACACCTGTTTCTTTTGCGGCCATGATCACTGCCGGATCTCCAAAAACGACACCATCCACGTTTAACCCATCGAGAAAGGTTAAATAATCTCCAAGCAGTGCCACACGGTCATTATGAAAAATCGCATTCATGGCGACATATACTTTTTTGTGATGTGCATGTGCGAGTTGAACCGTTTGTTTCACATCTTCTCTTGAAAACTCACCTGCAAGACGGATTCCATATGTTTGTTCACCTATTAAAAATGCGTCAGCACCCGCTTCAATGAGTGGCAGTACATCCGACACCTTGCTTGGCGTCACAAGCAATTCTGGTTTTTTCATGATTGGTCACCTCTTTTTGTACTAATAGCGATCCCATCTCCAACCGGAATGATACACGTTTGGTAGTCAGGATTTGACATCAGCCATTGATTGTATCGATCAATTTTGCCTATTAATTGTTTTTTTCGTTTATCTTCAATTTCTTCTTCATAATTTGTCGCAACTAAGCCTTTAAATAATACGTTGTCTGTAATAATCATTCCGTCATCGGACAGCATCGGTTCAAACAGCTCAAAAAAGCGTTGATACTGGCCTTTTGCCGCATCAATGAAGATCACATCATAGGGCGCCATCGTCTGAACCGTTTTAGCTGATTCGATCGCATCGCCAAAAAACACGTGAATTCTATCTTTGAAATGTAATTCTTCAATATTTCGTGTCGCTTCCTCATAACGTTTCGCATTTCGCTCAATCGTATAGATTTCAGCATCTGGCAAAGCTTCTGCCATTCGAATCGCTGAATAGCCAATCGCTGTCCCAACCTCAAGAATCTTCTTTGGTTTTTTCAAAGAAAGCAGCTGCAATAACAGTTCAATGCTCACCTTTTCCATGATTGGCACATGATGCTCTTTCGCATACTCCTCTAATTGAGCGATGGCATCAGGACTCGGCTCAATTAAATCTTCAATATAATCATTTATTTGATCATCTTCGATTGTCATTATATGTCTAGCTCCTTCATGACCTGAAAAAGAAGAGTCCTGCCTGCTGCAGCTCTCTTTCTCGTCAATCTTTCGTTCATCTAAGTAAAAACAACCCGATATATTTTACCACAAAGATGTGGTAATTGCGAACCTATAAAATGGATATAACAACGAAAAAAACTGCAGGCAATTTCACCATTGTCTACAGTCTTTTTCCTTTCACATGAGCGCTAGTTGCTGCCAGTGATGTATTTCGCTTTTGCTTTGTTGTGCTCATTTAACGTTTTCGTAAAGACGACTTCCCCATTTTTCTTTGCTAGGAAGTAAACAAAATCTGTTTTCTCTGGATGGAGTGCTGCTTTCCAAGAAGATTCTCCAGCATTGGCAATAGGTCCAGGCGGCAGCCCTTTGTTTGTATACGTATTATAAGGTGATTTCACTTTTAAATCTTTGTAATAAACACGGGACTTATGCTCGCCAAGCGCATAAAGAACGGTTGGATCTGTTTGAAGCGGCATGTCCTTTTTCAACCGGTTATAAAACACACTTGAGATTTTTGACCGGTCTGTTTTTTCGGTTGCTTCCATTTCTATCAGGGATGCCATCGTTAGGACATCATGGATGGACATCTTTCTCTTTTTCATGTCCTTTTCATACGTTTTCACATATTGATCTGTTTGTTTAATCATCGTGTCAATGATGGTTTCAAGTGATTCATCCTCACGATAAAACGGATACGTCGCCGGGAATAAATATCCCTCTAACGGATGCTTGACCTGTTTCCCGTTCACTTGTGATGTCACCGTTTTCGGGTATTTTTTCATCAATTTTTTAATAAAGGCTGGATCATCCAGCTTCGCTTCAACTTCCTTCGCTGAAAAATTCGTCTGGTTTGCGATAATAGTTGCAATATCAGACAACTGTTTCCCTTCAGGTATCACAAGCTGAAATGCGTAATCTGTCCCGCCAGATGTCAGCTTTTGAATTAGCTGATCCGCATCCATTGTTTGTTTGAGATGAAAATAGCCCGCTTTAAAGCCTGACGCTTTTTTGTACTTTGCATAGTAAGTGAAAATCGTGTCATTTGAAATCAGCTCATTTTCTTTTAAAATGCTCGCAATTCCACTGACAGATGTCCCATTTGGAATATGAATATTAATGGTTTGTTTGCTTTTTTGATCGACCGGCCCGAGTGCTGATTTTACATATAAAAAACCTGATAATGCTGCAATGATAATCACAGCAAGTACAGATAACAGGACGATCCCCATTTTTCGTTTAAAAAATGGTCGTTTCTTTTGTTCTGAAAACATGCATGGCCCTCCTCACATCTAGCTTTTATAGTACATGATTCGACGGAGTTCGGCAATTACTTGCTCATGCATGTCATGACAGAACTTGCCATAGTGTGGCTAAACCGACACCGCCTCCACTGCCAATTGCAGCCATGACATAACTTCCATTCGGTAAGGCGCGGGCTTCGTAAAACAGTCTCACCATCATAGCAGCTCCCGAGGCGCTATATGGATGACCAAGACAAAGCGCACCGCCTCTTTTATTGATACGGTCATAAGGAATACCTAGTGTCCGGGCAATGAGTACTACTTTGAGCGCAAACGCTTCATTGATTTCAAAAAGTGCAACATCTTCTATCTTCACCTGTTCTTTATGTAAAAGTTTATTGATTGCATCAATTGGTGAAGCAGCAGGATAATGCGGGTCCATAGCGGTCACGGCACTCCCGATATACCGCAGCATAGGGCTGAAGCCTTTTGCCTCCGCTTCCGCTCTTTCCATCACAACCACGGCAGCTGCACCATCTGCTTCTTTACAGCTATTGGTCACAGTCACAGTACCTTTGCCTGGTAAAAAGACAGGTTTTGCCCGCTTTATCAAGCTTGCAATCGGTCTTATTTTAGCTGCCGCTTCATCTGTACTCATCCCGCCAATCGGAACAATTTCTTCTGAATACGTTCCTTGCTTGAATGCGCTTATACTTCGTTCCCAGCTTAAAAGTGCATAGTCATCTTGCTCTTGTCTCGCAACTGAAAATCTCGACGCCGTCAGCTCTGCCGCTTCCCCCATATGAGGGTCCCCTATCCACTCTGGAGAAAAGCGGGCCCTTTCTTTCATTGGTGACCGAGAAATGCTTTCCGTTCCACCAGCGATATACATTGATCCCTCCCCCGACTGAATCATGATGCACGCTGTTCTAATGGCTTCAAGACCGGAAGCACACTGCCTATCAATGGTCATACCCGGAATATGTAATGAAAGCCCT
Source organism: Bacillus sp. iso_77 (assembly GCF_056173625.1). Taxonomy (NCBI): domain Bacteria; kingdom Bacillati; phylum Bacillota; class Bacilli; order Caryophanales; family Bacillaceae; genus Bacillus; species Bacillus sp. iso_77. The sequence continues at coordinate 2,382,895 of NZ_CM149683.1, forward strand.
GCTTCTAACGAGGACAGACGGGCAATGTTGCCACCACCCCCGACGACATTGCCTAAAATGATGTCATCTGGCTTGGTCACGTTTGAAAAATGCTGGATCAAGGGCGCAGCTAGATGCTCTGGCCGGTAATCCTTCAACATTCCATTTTTCTCACCGAAGGGCGTCCGCTTCGCTTGTACGATCACGGCTTGCATGATAATTGTTCCTCCGCCCACTTTTTCATACTGGCACGAGCGATTTTCCCTCCTGATGTTTCGATCATTTTGTCCGTGACGAGCCATTTTTTTGGTACTTTGTATGCCGCTAATGTTTCTTTTACAGCTTGCCGAATGATTTTTGTTTGCTGTACATTCTCAATAATGGCAACAGGGATTTCGCCCCAATAAGGATCAGGAAGTCCAATCACGATTGACCGATTCACCTCTGGCTGTTCATTCAGCACACGCTCAATTTCCTCTGGAAAAATATTCAGTCCCCCATAGACAATCATGCCATTCTCGCGACCGCTCATATACAAGTAACCATCCTCGTCGAGCCACCCCATGTCATATACGGTCAGCCACTCTTCGGGCGGCTTTTCATCTTGTAAATAGCCTGAAAAAGACATTGGGCTTTTCACATAAATTCTCCCTATTTCATTTGGCTTGCAAACGGTTTGATCTGCCCTTCTGACTTCAACCTGAATAGAAGGAAAAGGCTTTCCGACAGAAGTAGGCTTTTGCAAAAAATCATCTGAAGATAAATAGGAGATAAAACTCAATTCTGATGTTCCATAAAAATCAAAAAATGTGATGTGGGGATTGCGGTTGACGAGCTGTTTTTTTGAAGAGTTTCCCCAATCTGCACCAGACGACAGGACAAGAAGCGGATTCTTTCCGAAAGCATCCATTTGCAGTAACGATTCTGTCATGGTCGGAACCGTATAAATAGCCGTGATGTCTCCTCTTTCTAAGATGTTCTTTGCTTTATCTGGCACAAATTTTTCTAACAATGTCACGGTGCCCCCGAAATAAAGTGTGCTGATCGCACCGTATAAAAAATGAGAGGATAAAAGTGTGCCCAAAATCAGTACATGATCTTTATGTGTGATCCCAAAGATGGAAGCTGTCATGCGAAAGCTCTCAATCCATGACTGCTGGCGTCTTATAAAGGCTTTGGGTGATCCCGTTGATCCTGAAGTAAAACCCATATAAAAAGCAGGATCTTCCTCCGTATTACTTTTGTTCGATTGAACGTTTATGCTGAGACTGATTCTTTCTTTCCATTCAGATAAAGAGAGCACTGGCATATCCAGCTTGTACTTTTCAATTCTTTTGATATATCGATCTTCCACAATGACAAGGTCTGCCTCGCTTAATAAGAGCTTTTCCGCGCATTCCTTATCACTCCACCGCGGATCAAGAGGCACCGCTGTCCATCCTGCAGAAGCTGCGCCAGCAAATAGTTGGAGAAACGGAACACCATTTGATAATAAAAAAGCGACTCTTTTTTGCTGATGAGGCGTTTCTTTTAACCATTGTGCAGATGACTTCACACGCTCATGCCATTCTTCATAAGTGATCTTCTCTTTTTCATCTCTGATCGCCATCTGATCTGGCTTCACTTTTGCATGAGCTGCATAGCTTTCCGTTATTCTCATCAAACTGCTCGCCTCCCTCTATGTAAGTCCCTTTTTCGATATGACATCGCTTGAATGATTTTCACCGTGAAGACGGCACATATCCCTGCTTTGATCAGATCACCCGGTAAATAAATGACGCTGAACAGAGCTGCTTGCGTGATCTTTATATGCATCATCATGGCTTGAAAGGGAATTCCGGCTATATATAATATCCCGATACTGCATACCGCATAGATTAAAAATAGTCGTAAGGCCGTCACTTTCTTCAGCCGGTTCAGCCACAGACTGATCATAAAGGCAGCCACTGGATAAGCAAGTAAAAAACCACCGCTTGGCCCAAAAAAGACCCCTATTCCGCCTCTCCCTCCAGATAAAAGAGGTGCGCCTGCTGCCACTATTAGAAGAAACAGAAGTAAACTAATCAGGGCTTGCTTTGGTTTTAACAGCCCTCCAGCAAGCAAAAGACCTGCGGTTTGTAAGGTGATTGGTACAGGTGTAAACGCAAGAAAAATAGGCGGAATCAATCCTAACATCCCAATAACTGCTGTCATGAATGCCATTTGCATCATATCGTGAATTTTCAATTTTCATACCCCTCACTCGATGTTTTTGATAAAAATAGCGTAAAAGGTCGAGTGATATATGTCAACTAAATTTCAATAATAGTTTACATATAGAATGTAAAAAAAGACCTGTGAAGAAAGATCACAGAGATCATGTTCACAGGCCTTTTATTCGTTCTATTCTTCTTCGTCTTCTTGATCTAAGAACGTATTTAACGTTTCTTCAATCATGTCCCACTCTTCATCCGTTTCAATTGGCTCTAATTCGCCATCTTCACCGTCTTCGTTTGGTGTGAAGCTTGATGCATGAATTTCAATCTCTTCGTTATCTTGTTCAGAAATTGGGTAGTAAAGAACATATGATTTGTTAAAATGGTCGCTTTCAAAAGTAAATAGTACTTCGCAAAGCTGCTCATTTCCATTATCATCAACGATTGTAATTTGCTTTTCTCCGTGTTCCATTTGATTCACCTCATTTTAATTTAAGCTGTCTAAGTATCCTTGAAGGATCATAACAGCCGCCATTTTATCAATGACTTTTTTACGCTTTTGTCTGCTCACATCTGCAGAGATGAGCATTTTTTCTGCTGCCATCGTTGACAGACGCTCGTCCCAAAGCACAACAGGAACATTGTACGTGTTTTCTAACACTTTCGCAAATGATTGGCTGGCCTCGCCTCTTGGACCGACCGTACCGTTCATATTTTTTGGAAAACCAAGTACAATTTTATCCGTTCCATATTGCGAGACGATCTCAGACAGGCGGCTGAGACCAAAGTCTCCGCCTGCTTCATCAATTTTAATGGTTTCAATCCCTTGAGCTGTCCATCCCATTTCATCACTGATTGCCACACCAAGGGTTTTCGTGCCTAAATCTAAGCCTAAAATTCTCATGTTTTACGCCTCTTTATGTGTCTCTAAGTACGATTTAACCAATTCCTCAATTAATTCGTCTCGTTCTAGTTTACGAATTAGGTTGCGTGCATCCTGATGTCTTGGAATATAAGCAGGGTCGCCTGACAGCAAGTATCCGACAATTTGATTGATCGGGTTGTATCCTTTTTCTTGGAGTGCGTCATAAACTGTTATGAGCACTTCATTCACATTGGTTTCAGCTGAATCATCAGAGAAGTTAAACTTCATTGTCTTATCAAATGAACTCACTGCTTCTTGCACCTCTCTTCCAACATTCTACTAGCAAGCTTTTTTCTAACCGCTCATCTAATACCATTATTCTACACTACATTGACTGATTATAAAACGGATTTGACAGATTCTTCGACAGTTGCCAGTGCTTCTTCAAGCTTTTCTGGCTGTTTACCGCCTGCTTGTGCCATATCTGGGCGTCCGCCTCCGCCTCCGCCGCAAATTTCAGCTGCCTGCTTCACAAGTTTTCCTGCATGAAGACCTTTTTCAATGACGTCTTTCGTCACACCGGCTGAAATGTTGACTTTTCCATTTTGAACGGCACCAAGTACGATGACAGCTGAACCTAATTTCGCTTTTAAGTCATCAACCATCGTTCTTAAATGGTTCATGTCTTTGGCGTTTACTTTTTCAGTTAACACGTTCACTCCGCCAACTTCGATGACTTTTTCTAAAATAGAGCCAGCTTCTGCTTGACTTAATTTCGCAAGAAGTGATTCGTTTTCTCTTTGAACTTCTTTTAAATCAGCCTGCAAGGAAGCGATGCGTTTTGGTACATCTTTTGTATTTGATTTCAGTTCATTAGCTGCCTTTTCTAAAATCGCAAGCTGATCATTTAATTCTTCATAAGCACCTTTACCTGTTACAGCCTCAATACGGCGTGTTCCAGCACCAATACCCGATTCAGATGCAATTTTAAACAATCCGATCTCCGCAGTGTTTTGAACGTGACAGCCTCCGCATAACTCGATGCTGTAATCACCCACTTGCACCACACGGACAATATCGCCATACTTCTCGCCAAACAGCGCCATTGCGCCCATTTCTTTTGCTTCAGCAATTGGTTTCAGGTCAATGGCAACCGAAATGCCTTCCCAAATCTTTTCGTTGACGATTTTTTCAATTTGTGACAATTCTTCTTTTGTTACTTGTCCAAAGTGAGAAAAGTCAAAGCGAAGTCTGTTTTCATTCACAAGTGAACCCGCTTGGTTAACGTGGCTGCCCAATACATCTTTTAGCGCTTGGTGCAAAAGATGTGTCGCTGTGTGATTTTTCACAATGCCTTTTCGAAGCGCTGATTCGACTTCCGCAGTGACTTCAATGCCTTTTTGAACCGTACCACTTACGACGACTCCTTCGTGGACATGCTGGCCGTTTGGCGCCTTTTTCACATCTTTGATATCAATGATCGCTTCGGCACTTTTTAACGTTCCTTTATCCGCCACTTGTCCGCCGCTTTCCGCATAGAAAGGTGTTTCATCTAATAAAATTTGCACCGTTTCCCCTTCGTGAGCTTCTGTGACAATTTCACCGTTTTGAAGCAATTCGATAATACGAGCATCTGCAGTTAAATTTTCATAGCCCACAAACGTACTTTCTGCTTTAATATCGCCTAAAGCCCCGCCTTGAACCTGCATACTACCTACATCTTGTCTAGCATTTCTTGCACGTTCACGCTGCTTCTCCATTTCTAGCTGGAAGCCTTCACGATCGACTGTCATGTTCTCATCTTCTGCATATTCTTCTGTGAGTTCGACCGGGAATCCATATGTGTCATAAAGCTTAAACACATCTTTACCGGAAATTTGTGAGCTGCCATTGTCTCGTTCTTTTTTGATCACTTCTGATAAAATGGCTAACCCTTCATTCAGTGTCTCATGGAAACGCTCTTCTTCATTTTTGATCACTTTTGCAATAAATTCTTCTTTTGCTTGAACATCTGGATAGAAATCCTTCATGATCTCCGCAACAACTGGAACTAGGTCATACATAAATGGACGGTGGATATGGATCGTTTTTGCATAACGCACAGCACGGCGCAGCAAACGTCTTAACACATAACCTCGGCCTTCATTAGAAGGAAGTGCTCCGTCACTTACGGCAAAGGCAACAGTACGAATGTGATCAGCAATGACTTTAAATGCTGTATCCTTTTCTTTCGACTCACCGTAGCTTTCTCCAGAAATTGTTTCTACCGCACGGATAATCGGCATGAATAGGTCTGTGTCAAAGTTCGTCGGTACGTTTTGAATCACAGAGACCATACGCTCAAGACCCATTCCTGTATCAATGTTTTTCTTCGGAAGCGGTGTGTATGTACCATCTGGATTATGGTTAAATTCAGAAAAAACAAGATTCCATACTTCTAGATAACGTTCATTTTCTCCGCCTGGATATAATTCAGGGTCGTTCATGTCGTTGCCATATGCTTCGCCGCGATCATAGAAAATTTCTGTATTCGGACCACTTGGCCCCTCGCCAATATCCCAGAAGTTGCCCTCTAGACGAATAATTCGTTCCTCAGGGACACCAATTTTATCTCTCCAAAGAACATACGCTTCTTCATCCTCTGGATGTACCGTTACAGATAACAGATTCGGATCAAAGCCAATCCACTCGTCACTTGTGAGGAATTCCCAAGCCCATTCGATTGCCTCTTCTTTGAAATAGTCTCCAATAGAGAAGTTGCCCAGCATTTCAAAAAACGTATGATGGCGTGCTGTTTTCCCTACATTTTCAATGTCATTTGTACGAATTGATTTTTGTGCGTTGCAAATACGCGGATTCTCAGGCACGACGCGGCCATCGAAGTATTTCTTTAATGTTGCCACCCCGCTGTTAATCCATAAAAGTGTTGGATCGTCATGCGGTACGAGGGACGCACTCGGTTCGACAGCATGTCCTTTTTCTTTAAAAAAATCTAAAAACATTTGACGTACTTGAGCTGAAGTTAAAGTTTTCATCATAAATCCTCCTTTTTTATTCCTCAATCTTCACACAAACGAAAAAACATCCCGCCCTATGCAAGCAAAAAACTACTTACACAGGGACGAGATGCTCTCGCGGTACCACCCTGATTATAGACATATGCGTCTATCACCTTCACATCCGATAACGCCGGAAGAGAGCGGCAGTGTTTATCTGCACTCGGGACTAGCTTCCGTTAAAGGTCTGATAAGGCTTTTCTCAGCAAACAAAGCCTCTCTCTGCAACAGCTTTTTAACGTACTCGGGTCCGTCATTGAATTCAATATGTATGAATCGAAATTATTATAGACAACTCGGCTCGTCTTGTCAATGAACGCTTCGTCTCATGTGAATATATTGCACAATGATGACCCTCATAATAGCTGCGGACGGCACGGCTAAAATCATTCCAATCAAGCCAAACAGCTCACCTCCAGCGAGTAACACCAGCATGATTACGACAGGATGCATATGCAGGCTTCTCCCGACAATGATCGGACTCAGTACATTGCTTTCTAAAAATTGAAGCACGGCTACTGTAATTAGCACAATGATCACTGACTTCACTGAGATGGTAAAAGCGATAAAGACAGCTGGAATCGCTCCAATAATCGGGCCAAAATACGGAATGACATTCGTTGCACCGATTAACATACCTAGTACAAGCGGATATGGAATATGAAACAGCCAAAGAACAATGGCAGCAGCTCCCCCAATTAAAGAACAGACAAGCAATTGCCCTCTAATATAATCCCCAAGTGAGTCATCCACTGCTTTCACAAAGGCATGTCCCCTTTTTCGGAAGCTTGGCGGGGTTAAATACCATGCTGCCCGCTTCATCGTGTTCATATCTTTCACCATATAAAAGACAAGAAAAGGAATAAGTGCAGCAACTAAGGCGTAATCAAGCAGTACTTTACAGCTAAGAATCATCCGCTCTGCCCCATTTGCGGCATACGTCTCAGATTGGACAATAAAACGATCCAGTCGTTCATGTAGTCCATCAGGCCAGTGGCTTGTATGACGATGAACATGCGATAAAGCACCATTATACGTTTCGGCAAGCATGGGAATTTGCTCCGACAATTCATTTAACTGAGCGATTAAAACCGGTGCCCCTTTATACACAGCCAAACCAATGCCGCCAAAAAACAGCACATATATCAATAAGAGACTGACCGTCCTTGGCAAACCTCGCTTATGTAGTCTTTCAACAATGGGATAAAGAAGATAAGAAATAAAAATAGCGATAAGAAGCGGGATCAAAACCGCTTTGAGCAATAAAAAAATAGGCATCCATAACTCGTCTAGCTGAACCAAAATGAGTAAAGACGCAAGGACAAGCAGTACACCTGCAGCATATATTAGAAACTCGATCGGACGTTTCTTCACCTTTTTCACCTCTCTTCTTATTGTTTAACCAACTTCTGCAATTATCCATGTAAATAAAATTTGTCCTAACTTTGTTAAAAATGAATACACATGAAACATACGGCTCCATCCAAAGTCACTGTTTGCTGTAAAATCTCGTTAGAAAATATTCCATTATTTTCTTATTTCTGCCTCATTTATGCTAGAATCCGCTTTAACTCAATCATTAGAAGAGGAGGTTCTTCATGATCACATTCGAAGAAGTCAACAAGCATTACGGCCAGTTCCATGTACTTAAGGACATTAACCTACATATTCAAAAAGGTGAGGTTGTTGTGATCATCGGTCCTTCAGGGTCTGGAAAAAGCACGATGCTCAGATGTATCAATCGTCTTGAAAGCATTGATGAAGGAAAAGTCCTTGTCAATCAAGTGTCTGTTCAGCATCCGAAAACCAACATCAATCTCATCAGGCAAAATATCGGGATGGTGTTTCAGCACTTCCATCTTTATCCGCATAAGACGGTGCTTGAAAACATTATGCTTGCGCCGATGAAGGTTAAAAAAGTGAGCAAAGAAGAAGCAAAGGAAACAGCTGAATTTTATTTAAATAAAGTTGGCATTCCTGAAAAAGCAGACACCTACCCTTCTAGACTCTCAGGAGGACAGCAGCAGCGTGTGGCAATCGCAAGGGGACTTGCAATGAAACCTGAGGTCATGCTTTTCGATGAACCAACATCAGCTCTTGATCCAGAGATGATCGGTGAGGTGCTAGATGTGATGAAACAGCTGGCAAGGGAAGGAATGACAATGGTCGTTGTCACGCACGAGATGGGATTTGCCCGTGAAGTCGCAGACCGCATTGTGTTTATTGATGAAGGAAGAATTCTTGAAGAATCTACACCAGCTGCCTTTTATGAAAAACCGCGCGAGAAACGCGCTCAGCTCTTTTTAAGCCGTATTTTAAATCACTAGGGGGAATGAATTTGATGAAAAAAATGAAACGCTTTGGCCTATTACTGTTGATGACTTTCTGTATGATCGCTCTCGCTGCTTGTGGATCTGCCGAGAAAGGCTCAACTGATGCAAAACAAGGCAGCTCATTAGAAGCCATTAAGAAAGACAAAAAAATCGTTTTCGGTGTGAAAAACGATACTCGTTTATTCGGTCTAAAAAATCCTAGTAGCGGGGATATTGAAGGGTTTGATATTGATATCGCAAAAGCGATCACTAAAGAAATGCTCGGTGATGAAGGAAAAGCAGAATTCAAAGAAGTGACATCTAAAACAAGAATTCCTTTACTGCAAAAAGGAGATATTCATGCCATTGTTGCCACAATGACGATCACAGAAGAGCGTAAAAAAGAGGTCAATTTCTCAGATGTTTACTTTGAAGCAGGACAATCACTGCTTGTGAAAAAAGGCAGCGACATTCAATCGATTGATGATCTTAAAAAAGGTACGAAGGTGCTTGCAGTGAAAGGGTCCACTTCTTCTCAAAACATTCGCGAAAAAGCACCAGAAGCATCCGTTTTAGAATTTGAAAATTACCAAGAAGCCTTTACAGCCTTAAAATCAAATCAAGGGCAAGTTCTGACAACTGATAATGCAATTTTATTTGGCATGGCAGACGAAGATTCAAATTATGAAGTCGTTGGCGGAACATTTACCGATGAGCCTTATGGCATCGCTGTGAAAAAAGGCGATGAAAAATTGACAGAAGCCATTAATAAAGCGTTAAAGGCATTAAAAGATAATGGAGAGTATGACAAGATTCATAAAAAATGGATCAAAGAATAATCAATTGACTCGATCAATCTCAACACCCTCAGGAGAGCCGCTTGCCGGCTCCTCTATTGATTAGGAAGGAAGTGAACTGATTGCTGCGGTTTTCCATTTTAACTGAGAACTTCCATCTTTATTTAGAAGGGTTTAAATATACGATTGGTGCAAGTGTCATTGCGTTGATTGGAAGCTTTTTCATCGGTACACTCATTGCCATTATGAGAATTGCGCCACTAAGGCCGCTCAACTGGTTAGGGACGGCTTACGTGGAATTTATTCGGAATATTCCGTTATTATTGATCACCTTTGTGTTCTTTTTTGGTTTACCGGTACTTGGCATTGTGGCAGATGGCTTTACAGCAGGAACCATTGCCCTCTCCATTTATACGTCTGCTTTTATCGCTGAAGCCATTCGTGCAGGTATACAAGCTGTACCGCTTGGACAAATGGAAGCAGCTAGAGCTTCTGGTCTGTCATATAGCGGAACGATGCGATATATTATTCTGCCGCAAGCAATCAAAATTGTCATTCCACCACTTGGGAATCAATTTATCAACCTTGTGAAAAACTCGTCTATTTTAGGTGTCATTGCAGGGTTTGATCTGATGTACCAAGGAGACCTTATCGCTTCGAGAACGTTTGTGACATTTGATGTATACATCTTTGTTGCCATGTTCTATCTTCTATTGACCATTCCGCTTAGTCTAGGCGTTGGTTATTTAGAAAAAAGATTAGCCCGAAGCCACTAGAAAGGAGGAAAACACAATGGATTTTATAGGTGCCTACCAGCCCGATCATCTCGCCTTTTTACTTGAAGGATTTGCTGTCACCTTAAAAGTGGCTTTTATCTCCATCATTTTAAGCTTTATCATCGGATTAGTCGTTGGCACATTGAGGTTCGCACAAATCCCTATTTTATCAAAGGTGCTTGCGGTCATTGTTGAAACCGTTCGGAACCTGCCGCTTTTGCTGATCATCTTTTTTACGTATTTCGCCCTGCCTGAAATCGGCATTAAGCTAAGCATTACAGCCTCTGCCATTGCGGCTTTAACCGTGTTTGAATCTGCCATGCTGTCAGAAATTATTCGCAGCGGATTAAAATCAATTGATAAAGGACAAATCGAAGCGGCCAGATCCTCTGGTTTAACCTATATACAAACATTAAAAATGATTATCATGCCACAGGCATTACGCCGAATGGTCCCGCCGATTGTCAGTCAATTTATTTCTCTTTTAAAAGATACATCGCTTGCCGTTGTGATTGCCCTTCCAGAACTATTGCATCACGCGCAGATTTTAAATGGTCAAAGCCAATCTTATTTACTTCCTATTTTCCTCTTGGCGGCCATGATGTATTTTGTTGTGAACTTCAGCTTGTCTATACTTGCACGGAGATTAGAGTACAGGCAGGCATAAAAAAAGGACATCCGCTCATGGTGGATGTCCCTTTTTGTTTAAAGCATTCGCATAACTCGTTTTCTCATCTTTTTCATATCCCGCTTAGATGGCATATCATATCGACTTGCAAAGTGATATGCGAGTGCACCTGCACCAAGCGTTAATAGTGAAGAAGTCATTTTGCCCATTCGAAATTCCCCCTTAACACTTATAGTTGAATTGAACGTTCATCGTCACTAAACAGGTCGTCTAAACTGCTTAGTGTACCGTCTTCCTCCACTTGGTGAGTAGATATTTTGCCTTTTGACAGTGTCAATTCAATAAAACAGCCCCAGCAATAATATTGATTGACCCCAATTTTTCCGATGTCTTTACATTTGCAATTTGGGCAAATGAGCATACTCAGCACCTCTTTACGTTCGGTTTAGAACAAGTGCTTCTTTTTGAATATCCATCAAGGTTCCGGCAGCATGCAGCTGCTTTCGAATCCCTGATAGCTCTGTAAAGAAGCCGTCCGAGAGTTCATATGCTACGATTGTGCCCGAATTTGTACAAAAGTATACATCTTCCAAAACACCTAATGTTTCACCATCTGGCGTACGGATCATTTTCTTTTTTAATTTCGAAAAGAAGAAGGATGGGGCGGAGGTATCTATCTCGATGCCCTTCTGGCAGCTCACATATAGACCTTTGTCTGTCAGTTTGTCGCCAGCTGAGAATGGAATGAAAGCACAGTCTTTCTTTTTCCCATCTAAAACATATCCCCCGCAGCTGCCGCCGGCTAAAAAGCAAATATCTTTGATCGCCCCAAGTGAATGAGACAGCTCGTCTGTATAGATCGTCAGTCCTTCAAGCTCTCGACATGTTCTCAAAATGTGATCAACCACCTTTTCGGAACAGTCTTATCGTGTGCGTTTCCTCTATGACTCATACGAAGAAATGGCTTCCATGAAGGAAGCCATTTACTCTTGCATAAAATCAAACGGGGTGATTCCCTCCATGCCAATATTGGCATCGTGTACGCTGAAAGGAAGTTCTTTTTGGAGGGCTGCTAGCTCAGCGTCCATGATTTCTTCCGTTTCAGTAAGACGCATGGTTAAAGATGTTTGTCTGAGGGAGTCTTCATTATTTTTCACGCCCCACTCTAATGCTGATTCCTCACCGCACAAAATTAAAAACTTTTTACTTCGTGTTATGGCCGTGTAAAGCAAATTTCTTCGAAGCATTCGATAATAACTTCTCACGACTGGCAGCACCACGATTGGGAATTCACTGCCCTGGGATTTATGAATCGAGCAACAATAAGCGTGTGTAAATTGATGAAAATCTTTTTTCGTAAACGTGATTTCGTTTCCATCAAAGGAGATGACCGCCATATCTTCTTTTTCCGTGTTTTCTTTCGCATAAAAGATCGAGACAATTTCGCCAATATCACCGTTAAAAATATTGTTCTCCGGCTGATTCACAAGCTGAAGCACTTTATCACCGGTCCGGTACACCACATCACCAAACGGGATTTCTCTGCCCTTTGGTTTTTTAGGATTCAAAATGTGCTGCAGCATTTTATTGAGCTCATTAATGCCTGCTTTTCCTTTATACATGGGCGCAAGTACCTGAATGTCTTTAGCTGAATAGCCTTTTTGAGCAGCATTGCTGACGACTTTCTCAATGACTTCTTTCATTTGATCAGCTGAGCATTTTATAAAGGATCGGTCTTTTGAACGTGCAGTAATATCTTTTGGCAGGACGCCATTTTTCATATCATGCGCAAGCTCAACAATTGTTGAACCGTCTGCCTGCCGGTAAATATCAGTTAGTGTAACTGCCGGTATAGCTTGTGACGCAAGCAGGTCTCTTAACACTTGACCAGGTCCGACAGATGGAAGTTGATGTTCGTCTCCAACCATAATGACTTGAATATGATCTGGGATCGCCTTAAACAAATGGTTCGCCAGCCAAATATCCAGCATACTCGATTCATCAATGATGACAAGTTTTCCTTCAATCGGCTGGTCTTCATCATGTGAGAAGCCTTCTGATCCATTCCAGCCTAGCAGCCGGTGAATGGTCACAGCAGGAAGTCCAGTGGATTCTGTCATTCGTTTCGCAGCACGTCCAGTTGGTGCGGCAAGCACGAACGGAAATGCTTCATCTTTTTTATAATCACCCGGGTCAAGAGATACGCCGTGAAGATCGCTATAAAGCTCGACAATCCCTTTAATGACCGTCGTTTTCCCTGTACCCGGTCCGCCTGTTAAAAGCAGCATTGGAGACATGAGTGCCTTTTGAATGGCTTCTTTTTGGGTTGGTGCATACTGGACACCAAGCCGTTCCTCCAGTTCACCGAGTGCAAGCAGAAATTCTGATTCAGGAAATTGATCTGCATATTCCGTTTGAGCGACAATTTTTTGAATGCGTTTTGCCACACTTTGCTCCGCATAAAAGAGCGACGGATGATAACAGCGCTCATCTTCAATAATCATTTCTTTCCCTTCACCAAGTGCAATGATCTGATTGGCAACGTCCATTTCAGTCACTTTGTAGTCATTGCCGGTTTGATTCAGCAGTTTACGGGTTTCGACGATCAGATCTTTCGTTTGTATGTACGTATGACCGTCCTGCAGGCTTGCTGTCTCAACGGTATACAAAAGGGCTGCACGAATGCGGTCTGGATCATTTCCAGATATCCCTGTTCTAGCGCCGAGTTCATCTGCTTTAATAAAGCCAATCCCCTCGACGTCTTTGACGAGCTGATAAGGGTTTTCTTCAATTTTCTGCAACGTTTCACTCTCGTATACTTGGTAAATCTTCATGCTAAGCTGAGGACCAAAACCATATTGATTCAGGCTAATCATGATTTGCTCAAGCCCTTGATGCTCTTGAAGAGCGGCAGCCAGCTTATCTGCCTTCTTTTTTGACAGGCGAGGGACGTCATACAACACAGACGGATCACGCATAATTTGATGAAGCGTCTGATTGCCAAGCTTGCCGACGATTTCTTCCGCCGTCTTTTTTCCAATCCCTTCAAACAAGTCACTAGAGAGATAATGAATGATGCCTTGCTTTGTTGTAGGGACTTCCTTTTGAAAATGAGTGGCTTGAAACTGCTCGCCAAACTTCGGATGACTTGTGACTTTGCCATAGAAGGTGTAGGTTTCATCCTCATGAAGTGCTGGGAAGTACCCTGTGACAGATGCTGTCTTTTCCTCTAAATTCTCTGATGTTTCAATGATTTTTACTTTTAACACCGAGTATAAATTACTTTCGTTATGGAAAATAACGGCTTGAACCGTCCCTTTTAAAAACGGTTCATCTTCAAGCTTCATTTGATCTGGATGTTCCTGCACAGGTCTTCCCTCCTTCCGGTTATTCTGCCTCTTGAATCAGCTTTTGCGCATGCAATGCAAGCATATGATCAGGCTGCACGTCAATGGCTTTTCCTAGCATTTCAAGCGCTTCGTCCTTTTTCTCTAAATACGCATACGCAACGCCTGCATTATAAAAGGCGTCTGCATGCTGCGGATCTCGCGTAATCACTTCAGTAAAGACTGCGACCGCTTCCTCCAGCAGATGTTCATTCGCTAAGCACATGCCAAATTGAAATCTTGCTTCGTTGTCTTCTTCGTTTAGCTCAACTGCACGCTGAAGATAAGGCATCGCAAGCTTTGGCTGCTCTAATTTCATCAGTGTCTGCCCTAACATATAAAACAAATCACTGTTTTCCATTCCAGCTTGTAGCGCTTGCTCAAAATAGTCTTTCGCTTTCATAAAGTCTTCTTTCATCGTGTAAACATTTCCTGCTCCGTAATAGGCTGCAGCTGCTGTATGATCAAGTTCAATGGCTTTTTGAAAGAAGTTCAAAGCACGTTCAAATTCATGAACACTTGAAAGTAAATTCGCAAAGTTGATATATGGAACCGGGTCCTTTGGGCTTTCTTCAATGGCTTTCGTAAAAGCTTCAGCTGCCTGTTCGATGTTCCCTTGATTTAAAGCTTCAATACCGATTTCGTTATGATTCATTCGCTCTCTTCATCCTTTCATTAAAAAACCTCAACAGCGACGTTGAGGTTTTTAACACATGTTACACATACGACAGCTTTTGGCCATCTTTAAAGACATCGTCAATGGTCCCGCCGCCAAGACATTCTTCGCCATCATAAAAAACAACAGCTTGTCCTGGAGTGACAGCACGAACGGGTTCATCAAAGATCACCATTGCTTCCTGCTCACCTGTCATTTTGACTTTTACATGATGGTCTTCTTGACGGTATCGGAATTTCGCTGTGCATGTGAGTTCACCGTTTTCGCCGACAATATGAGGACGCGTCCAGCTGATGTTAACAGCTGAAATACTTTCAGAGTATAAAAGCGGATTGTGGAAGCCTTGTTCAACAAATAAGATATTTTTCTCTAAGTCCTTCCCAACAACGAACCACGGATCACCGCTTCCGCCAATGCCAAGTCCTTGGCGTTGACCGATCGTGTAATACATGAGTCCATCATGTTCACCTTTTACTTCTCCGTCCATTGTCTGCATCACACCGGGCTGTGCAGGTAAATATTGGCTAAGGAACGTTTTAAAGTTTCTTTCCCCAATAAAGCAGATGCCCGTAGAATCTTTTTTCGTTGCTGTTGCGAGCTCTGCTTCTTTCGCTAATTCACGCACTCTTTTTTTCTCTAAATCGCCGATTGGGAACAACACTTTTTCAAGCTGTTCTTGAGTCAGCTGATTCAAGAAATAAGTTTGGTCTTTGTTTGTATCAAGACCTCTTAGCATTTTCACTTCATCGCCGGTTCTGTCGACACGGGCATAGTGGCCTGTTGCCAAATAATCCGCTCCAAGCGACAATGCATGCTCAAGAAATGCTTTGAACTTAATTTCTTTATTACACATGACATCTGGATTCGGCGTTCTGCCTGCTTTATATTCATCAAGAAAATATTGAAACACTTTGTCCCAATACTGTTTCTCGAAATTCACTGCATAATATGGGATTCCAATCTGGTTACAAACACGAATGACATCCTCATAGTCCTCCGTTGCTGTACATACACCATTTTCATCTGTGTCATCCCAGTTTTTCATAAATATGCCGATCACATCATAGCCTTGCTCCTTTAACATGAGCGCAGCAACTGATGAATCGACGCCTCCGGACATACCGACCACAACTCTTGTGTCTTCAGGTCTTTTTGTCATCTTCATCAACTCCAATTTCAATGAAACAACGTGCGCGTTTCGTTCTTCAGGTGCCTAGCTGTTTCATTTTTCACACACGAACAAAAGGAAGCATTTATTTGGCTAGGCGTTTCACGACAGCCGCTATCTTATGCGCCGCCTGCTTCACATGTTCCTCTTCATTTCCAAGACCGAAGCTTATTCTGACTGAGGATGTCAGCTCTTTTGCTTCTTCACCATACATGGCGCTTAATACGTGCGAAGGAAGGACAGATCCAGCCGTACATGCTGACCCGCTTGAAACAGCAATCCCTTCCATATCTAAGTTCACAAGTAACGATTCAATGGAAACGCCCGGGAAGTGGACATTTAAAATATGCGGCAATGTCTCTTTCGGATGTCCATTGATAGAGAAATTGAGTGATTCCTCTTCGAATACTTGCAGCATCGCTTCTTTGAGCTTACCATAATGCACTGCTTTTTCTCTTCTATTTTGCTTTGTTAATTGAACTGCTTCTGCAAGTCCAATGATTCCCGCTACATTTTCAGTGCCAGCACGGCGTTTTCTCTCTTGTTCTCCTCCGAATAGCTGCGGTGAAAGTTTTACACGCTCATTCACGTATAAAAAGCCTGTTCCCATCGGGCCATTTAGTTTATGACCGGACGCAGATAAGAGGTCGATATGAAGTTCTGTGACATCAATTGATATTGTCCCAAATGCCTGTACTGCGTCTGTATGAAAATAAGCAGTGTGTTCGTGTAAAAGTTGACCAATTTCTTTAATTGGCTGAATCACACCCGTTTCATTATTGCCATACATGATGGTCACAAGAATTGTATCGTCTCTTAGTGCTTGTTTTAATTGATCAAGATGAATCAATCCAGTGTGATCCACATCTAAATACGTCACATCAAAACCAAGCTTCTCTAAGCGTTCGCATGTATGCAGCACTGCATGATGCTCAGTTTTTGTTGTGATGATATGTTTTCCTTCATGCTGCCTTGCCATTGCCACACCTGTAATGGCCAAGTTGTCTGCCTCTGTTCCTCCGCTTGTGAGGATGATCTCCTGCTGCTTACAGTGTAATTCTCCTGCAATGACTTCCCTTGCTTCATCGAGCCACTTTCTTGCCTCGCGCCCATATGAATGAATACTAGAGGGATTGCCAAATATCTCTGTAAAGTAAGGCATCATCTTGTCCACAATTCGCTGATCCATCGGCGTTGTGGCTGCATGATCTAAATAGATACGTTCCATTTCCGGTACACCTCTGATCTAAATATAGAACATATACGCCTCTTGATCCTCGTCATCTTTATAGCTTGCCAAGTCTTCAAGAGTTGTATTGTCTAGTACGTCTTTTACTGCATCACGAATACGAATCCAAAGTGCACGCTTTGCTGGTTCTTCGTTTTCAATCACTTCAACAGGACTAATAGGTCCTTCTAATACACGAATAATATCACCGGCTGTAATCTCGTTTGGCTCATGGGCAAGCACATAGCCGCCATACGCTCCGCGGATACTTTTCACAAGACGTGCATTGCGAAGTGGTGATACAAGCTGCTCTAAATAATGCTCAGACAAATCATTGTTTTGAGCGATTGATTTTAATGATGTAGGGCCTTCGCCATGTTTTTTGGCTAATTCGATCATGATCGTCAGACCATATCTGCCTTTAGTAGAAATTTTCAAGTTAAACACCTCTGCGTTTTCTATTTCTATGTCATCAATTATTTTTCTGATTTCATATACGCTTATATAGACCAAAAGCAATTATATCATACTTTTAGCCAACTTTCATTTGCGGGTTCTGAGCTCAAAACGAGGACGCATCCCTTTTCTATTTGAAGAAATTTCGGTACTCTATACAAACAAGACATTGCTTTAGGAGAGATAATCATGAAACCTTTAGCGTATCGGATGCGCCCAAGTCATATTGGAGACATTATTGGGCAGGAGCATCTCGTTGGGGAAGGTCAAATTATTAGACGAATGGTCGAGGCGAAACATTTGTCCTCGATGATTTTATACGGACCGCCGGGAATCGGCAAAACATCCATTGCAACTGCAATCGCTGGCAGTACAAGCATTGCCTTCCGTACATTGAATGCGGTGATTCATAACAAAAAAGATATGGAAGCTGTCGCCGCTGAAGCGAAAATGAGTGGTCAGGTCATCTTGATTTTAGACGAAGTCCACAGACTCGATAAAGGGAAGCAGGATTTCCTTCTGCCGTATTTAGAAAATGGCATGATCATTTTAATTGGCGCGACAACAGCTAATCCGTATCATGCGATTAACCCAGCCATCCGCAGCCGGACACAAATATTTGAGCTGAAGCCGCTGGAAACAGAGCAAATTAAAGCTGCATTATCTCGAGCTTTACAGGATGAACATCGCGGGCTTGGCGGTTATTCGGTCAAAGTTGATGAGGAGGCAATGAATCATTTTGCAAATGGATGCGGAGGAGATGTGCGTTCCGCTTTAAATGCGCTTGAACTAGCCGTCTTATCGACAAAAGCGGATGAATCTGGACAGATCACGATCACTCTAGCTGCAGCAGAAGAATGTTTACAAAAAAAGAGCTTCTCGCATGATAAAAACGGTGATGCCCATTATGATGTCCTCTCGGCTTTTCAAAAATCCATTAGAGGATCTGACGCAGATGCTGCGCTTCATTACCTTGCAAGACTCATTGAAGCGGGAGACCTTGAAAGCATTTCGAGACGATTACTTGTGATGGCTTATGAAGATATTGGCCTAGCCAGTCCGCAGGCAGGGCCACGTGTGTTAAGCGCTATTCAAACAGCTGAGAGAGTTGGTTTTCCAGAAGCACGAATTCCACTCGCTAATGCCGTGATTGAACTGTGTCTTTCTCCAAAGTCAAACTCCGCTTACCAAGCGATTGATGCGGCACTGCATGATATTCGCACGGGGAAAATTGGTGAAGTTCCCGTTCATTTAAAAGACGCCCACTATAAAGGAGCAGCAGCACTTGGAAGGGGCGCCGATTACTTATATCCGCACGATTATGAAAATGGCTGGGTGAAGCAGCAATATTTACCTGATCCGCTGAAAAACAAACAATATTATGAACCAAAGCAAACTGGAAAATTTGAAGGTGCACTAAAGCAAGTGTATGAAAATTTAAGACGGCAAAAATAAAAACAGCCCCCTGCTCTAAGCAGGCGGGCTGTTTATTTATCTTTCACACGTGTAATCGGAATGTCTTTTAACAATTTCATAATGACATGACCACCCATGATCAGTCCAGCCACAGATGGAACAAACGCATTGGATGATGGCGGCATTTGTGCCTTACGAATTTTCGCTTCATCATTTCCAACTTCTTTTCTCACATCTTCACGAATGACAATCGGACTTTCATCAGAGAAAATAACTTCAATTCCCTTACGAATGCCTTCCTTCCGCAGGCGTGTTCTGACGACTTTCGCAATTGGGTCTGTATGTGTTTTCGAGATGTCATCAATTTTAAAGCGTGTCGGATCTGTTTTATTTGCAGCACCCATACTCGAAATAATGTTCACATCGCGTTTCAGGCACTCTTTCATTAAATGAATTTTATAATGAATTGTATCTGATGCATCAATGACATAATCAAGTGGATACTCAAAGAATTGTTCATATGTTTCTTCTGTATAGAACATTTTGAGCGCAACAACTTCACATTCTGGGTTGATGTCAGCAATTCTTGCCTGCATTAAGTCAACTTTAGGCTGCCCAACCGTTGATAGCAGAGCTGGCAGCTGCCGGTTTACATTTGTAATATCAATATCATCTTTATCAACAAGAACAATACGGCCAACACCTGAACGAGCAAGGGCTTCTACTGCAAAAGAACCTACGCCGCCTACTCCAAGCACTGCAACTGTACTGTTTTTTAATATATTTAAGCCTTCCTTGCCAATGGCAAGCTCGTTTCTTGAAAACTGATGTAACAAGTGCCTCACTCCACCTTTATTTAAAATGAATCGAAAGAATCATATCATATTCAGCGTTCTCCGTCATCCTTCTCAAATAGAAAAAAACACAAAAAAGTCCCGATCACGCCGCCAGCTTTTCCTTCGTTTTGAACCCCGCACCATGCAGGTGGGTGCTTTCTTCCTCACTTTATAAGTCCTCAGAAGAGGCATTTATGCAGAAAGGAAAGGCAAGCTCCCGTAGAAAAAAATGTTCGGTCAAAACTAGGTAACCACCGTACGTATCAGGACTTTATTTATTGGTTGATGAAAGCATATCATAGGCATGTCCCTTTTTCAAGCGTTTACATGCCTATAAACATGCGCCTATTTTACTGTTTTACTTTTGTTTTAATAGCCAAGCTCAGTTCATCTAGCTGCGCTGCGCTTACAGTGCCAGGAGCATCTGTGAGAACACAGCTTGCACTTGCCGTTTTCGGGAACGCAATGGTATCTCTTAGGTTAGATCGGCCGGCAAGCAGCATCACTAAGCGGTCAAGCCCAAGCGCAATTCCGCCGTGCGGAGGCACACCATGCTCAAATGCATCAAGAAGGAAGCCGAACTGATCGTACGCTTCTTCTTTAGAAAAGCCAAGTAAACCAAACATTTTCTCTTGAATGTCCTTTTCAAAAATACGAATAGAACCTCCGCCAAGCTCATAGCCGTTCAGCACAAGATCATACGCTTGAGCTTTCATATCTTCTGGACTTGTTTCAATTAATTCAAGATCATCCCGAACTGGCATTGTGAAAGGATGGTGGGCAGCATAGAAGCGGCCTTCTTCTTCATCTTTTTCAAGGAGCGGCCAGTCGACTACCCATAAGAAATTGAAGACAGACTCATCGATGAGTTTAAGCTCTTTGCCAAGTTTTAAACGAAGTGCGCCAAGCGCATCATGGACAACAGACGTTTTGTCAGCGACAAAAAGTAAAAGGTCTCCCTCTTCAACTTGAAGCTGTTCTTTTAATTCTGCTTGTTTTGACTCATCAAAGAATTTAGCGATTGGTCCTTTTAACTCTGTCCCTTCAGCTTTTAGCCAAGCAAGACCTTTTGCACCATAGTTCGCTGCAAATGCACCAAGTGCATCGATGTCTTTTCTTGAGTAGTTTGCTGCAGCCCCTTTGACATTAATCGCTTTGACAGCTCCGCCATTGTTTACAGCACCGCTGAAGACTTTGAAATCTGAGTCTTTTACCGTGTCTGAAATGTTGACAAGCTTCATGTCAAATCGGGTATCTGGCTTGTCAGAACCATAGGAATTCATCGCTTCATCGTACGTCATACGAGGTAATGGCAATGTCAGGTCAACACCTTTGACATCTTTCATCACCTTTGCCATCATCTCTTCAGCAAGCGTCATGATGTCTTCTTGGCTCATAAAGGACATTTCAATATCGACTTGTGTAAATTCCGGCTGACGGTCAGCACGCAAGTCTTCATCTCTAAAGCAACGAGCGATTTGATAGTAGCGGTCCATCCCAGACACCATGAGCAATTGCTTAAATAATTGCGGAGACTGCGGCAACGCATAGAATTCTCCTTCGTGTACACGGCTTGGCACAAGATAGTCACGCGCACCTTCTGGCGTACTTTTTGTTAAAATTGGCGTTTCAATGTCTAGAAAGCCGTGATCATCTAAGAAATGGCGGAATGCTTTTGTGACTTCATGTCGCATTTTCATCGTTTCAAACATCGCAGGACGGCGAAGATCTAGGTAGCGGTATTTTAAGCGCACATCTTCTGATACCTCATCTGCTTGATCAGAAATCACAAATGGAGGCGTCTTGGCTTCATTTAAAACAGTGACTGTGTCGACTTGAATTTCAATTTTGCCTGTTTTTAAATTTGGGTTGATCGTGGCTTCTTCTCTTGCGACCACTGTCCCTTTAATATCAAGGACATATTCATTCCGAATCGATTCTGCTGTCTCAAGAGCCTCTTTTGATTGGTCTGGATGAAAGACAACTTGCACAATGCCTGTGCGATCACGCAGATCAATAAAGATTAATCCGCCAAGGTCACGACGTTTTTGTACCCATCCTTTTAATACAACGGTTTGACCGATTTGGTCTTCTGTTACTTCTCCACAATAAAAAGTTCTACCAAACACAAACATTCCACTCCTTCTTTACGCTTTCTGGTGGGCTTTCATCATTTGAATCAGCTCATCAAGCTTCACTTCAATTTGTTCACCCGTTGTCGTATCTTTTACGTTTACAATTTGCTGCGCCAGCTCATCTTCACCAAGAACTGCAATAAACTTGGCTTTCAAGCGGTCTGCCGCTTTAAATTGTGCTTTTAGCTTTTTCGCTGTATAGTCCATTTCACTTGAAATGCCTTCTTTTCTTAGGCGATTCAATAAGCCAACAGCATAATCTTTTGCTTGATCTCCTAATGCCGCAATATATAAATCAATGCCGTCTTGAACAGGAAGCTCAATCTTCTCTGCATCAATCGCTGATAGGAAACGTTCAATACTCATCGCAAAGCCGATACCTGGTGATTCAGGACCGCCAATTCCTTCAACAAGTCCATCATAACGGCCGCCACCGGCTAATGTTGTGATCGCGCCAAAGCCTTCTGCATTACTCATAATCTCAAAGGCAGTGTGATTGTAATAATCAAGACCGCGCACTAAGTTCGGATCGACGACATATTCAATGCCTAGATCGGTTAAGTATTGTTTTACTTTTTCAAAATAAGTCCGTGATTCTTCATTTAAGTAATCTTGAATGGATGGTGCCGTTGCCATCAGTTCGTGATCGCGGTCCTTTTTACAATCAAGAATACGTAATGGATTTTGATGTAAACGAATTTGGCAGTCGTGACAGAATTCATCAATTCTTGGTTCAAAATGCTCGACAAGTGCTTGACGGTAATCTGCACGGCTTTCTTTGTCACCAAGGCTGTTAATGACGAGTTTTAAGTTGGAAAGACCCGCTTTCTCATACACACTCATCGCTAATGAAATGACCTCTGCATCAATGGCAGGATCTTTTGAACCGATCGCTTCAATTCCGAATTGATAAAATTGACGATATCTTCCCGTTTGTGGACGCTCATAGCGGAACATTGGTCCAATGTAGTACAGCTTTGTAGGCTGTGCAGGCTGTGCAAACAGTTTATTTTCAACATAAGAACGGACAGTCGAAGCTGTTCCTTCTGGGCGAAGTGTG
The DNA here is from genome assembly GCF_056173625.1 of Bacillus sp. iso_77. Classification (NCBI taxonomy): domain Bacteria; kingdom Bacillati; phylum Bacillota; class Bacilli; order Caryophanales; family Bacillaceae; genus Bacillus; species Bacillus sp. iso_77. The sequence goes on from NZ_CM149683.1 coordinate 2,405,864, forward strand.
ATGCTACGTCCTTTTTTGTCTTCAAATGTGTACATCTCTTTTTGAACGATATCTGTTGACTCGCCTACTCCTCGTGCAAATAGTTCCGTATGCTCAAAAATCGGTGTGCGGATTTCTTTGTATTGAAAGGCTGCACATGTATCTCTCGCAATTTGTTCAACATACTGCCAGCGTTCTGATTCTCCCGGTAAAATATCCTGTGTGCCTCTTGGAATATTAAAACTCATTTTTCGTCCTCCTACGACCATCATTCATTTTTTATGTGGACATATAAAAAACCCCCGCCTCTACTATGTGTATAGTAGGGACGAGAGTTATACCCGTGGTGCCACCCTAGTTGGAACATGATCTAGCCATGTTCCCGCTCAAATCCTTAACGCAGATTCACGTTCTCCGCCTAATGACTCATTTTTTGAGTGTTCAGCAGGAAACCTACAGAGTGTTCTTTCGTGATAAATGCCATGCGGATTCGCTTTCAGCCTAAGGCGATTCCTCTCTGCTCACGCAATTTACCCTACTATTCTCTATCATCAGTTCCACATTTTAAATTTTCAAGTGTGTTGATTTATATTATAATAAGGTCGGTGCTGCCACTCTGTCAACCCTTGCCGTGTCTCTTTTTCTTTTCCAGCTCTTCTTTTGATGTGCATCCGTATTCAGATGCTGTTTCTTCAAGGAAGCCTGGTTGATCCATTTCGTCGTGCTGCCAGCGGTCGATATCACGATGTCCATTATATTGCACTCGTCCTAATTTTCTGCTTAATCTCATGTTTGTACATCCTTTTATCACATTTTTATCTAGTATAAACAGATTGATTCAATTTTATTAGGGAAACTGCAAGGAATTCATCCATTACATAACGAATTAACATTCATCGGTTTTACAAGGGAGGGGAAAACACCGTTTTGAATCTGAAAACACACCATCACATGATGTTGCTGCTCACCTGTTTTGTCCTCATTGCCAGCACTTGGCCAATGACACATGCGACGGCTCAAACAGATCAAGCTGTCGTTGCAACAGATGAAATCAATGTGCGAACCGGACCAGGTTTAAGCTACGGGATCGCAGCAGTTGTGAAACGAGGAGAAAGCTACCCGATTCTCACTGAACAAGGAGAATGGGTACAGATCGGGCTATCGAACGGACAAAAAGGCTGGGTCGTCTCATGGCTGATTACCAAGTCATCTGATGCACAAAAGCCTGCTAAGCAAAAGACGCAAGGTCAAAGTACGCAAGGAAGCAGTTCAATTACGTCAACAGCCTCTGACCTTCGCATTCGGACAGGCCCAGGGACTTCCTATCAAGTCATTGGCACTTTCCCGCAGGGCGCTTCCGCTAAAAAGCTGGACACAAGCGGCGAATGGACAAAAATATCGTACAAACAAGCGGAAGGCTGGGTCCACTCTGATTATATTTCTGGCGGACAAAACGCTTCTTCATCCAGTTCAGCTGAGCCCGCTCGTTCTAAACAGTCCGGCACAGTTGGCGTATCAAGCTTGAATGTTCGAAAATCGGCGGCACCAAACGCACAAGTGGCCGCTTCACTTTCCCGCAACACTCAAGTCACCATTTTACGGGAGCAAAATGGCTGGTATGAAATCGAAGCAAAAGGCGTTAAAGGCTGGGTTGCAAGTTATTATATTGTCTCAAACCAGGGAGCAAGTGCAGCACCTGAAAAGAATTCATCCTCTTCGTCATCTCATCAGAAAGCGTACATCGTTTATGATGGGACGAATATTAGAAAAAGCGCTTCTACCTCTGCTGGAATTGCAGAAAGAGCAACAAAAGGAGCTGCTTATCAAATTGTTCGTACGCAAGGTGACTGGTACGAGGTGACATTATCAAACGGCGGAACAGGCTACGTGGCCAGCTGGGTCGTTCAAACAAAGAAAAATAGCAGCGAAGCACCAAGACCTCAGCAGGATTCATCGTCTGGCACTGGATCTTTAAAAGGCAAAACAATTGTTCTTGATCCTGGGCATGGCGGAAAAGACAGCGGCACGATCGGCGCAGACGGTGCATTTGAAAAGAATATCACGATCAAAACCGCTCATTTGCTGGCGGGTAAGTTAAGAGCTTCTGGAGCAAATGTCTATTTAACAAGAAGTGATGATACATTCATCAGCCTTCAATCGAGGGTTGCCACTTCACATTACCGAAATGCAGATGCATTTATTAGTCTTCATTATGATAGCTTTATGGACCCAAGTATCAGAGGGAGCACCGCATATTATTATCAGGCATCCAAAGATCAACGTCTGGCGACAAGCGTTCATACGGAAGTCGCAAAACGATCACAGATCCCTGATAAAGGAGTCAAATTTGGAGATTATTTTGTTTTAAGAGAAAACAAGCGCCCTTCCCTTTTATATGAACTCGGCTATTTAAGCAATCCTCAAGAAGAAGCGATCATTTATAGCGCCTCTTACCAAGAACGAGTGACAGAAGGAATGACAGAAGGATTAAAACAATATTTCCGATAGAAAAAAGAGGCCGCGCGCCTCTTTTTTGTTTGATCGCAAAAGAAAAAGACTCTAAACAAACTCTCAGCAAGAGTTTATCTACAGTCTAAAGTGAATCTATTCTTTGCTATCCATCCAGATGGTGACGGGTCCTGAATTGGTCAATGAGACGTCCATCATCGCCCCAAAACGTCCAGTTTCAACATGGATGCCTTTTTCTCTAAGCGTTTCATTGAAGCATTCGTAAAGTGAATTCGCTACATCCGGTTTGGCAGCTTTCATAAAGTTCGGCCGTCTGCCTTTTCTCGTATCACCATAAAGGGTAAATTGAGACACAGACAGTACACTTCCTTTTACATCTAACAAAGAACGATTCATTTTCCCGTTTTCATCTTCAAAAATACGCAAGTGTGCGAGCTTTTCAGCTAAGTAATGCACATCTTCTTCTGTGTCTTCATGTGTAACCCCAACGAGCACCATATAGCCTTCATTGATGGCACCTGTGATCTCTTCTTCTACTTTCACAGATGCACTCGTCACACGCTGAACAACAAGCCTCATAGACGATATACTTCCTTTCTAATTCATAAATCGGCGAACTGAGTAAATGTCTTTGATTTGTTTGATGCGTTCGACCACTTTGTGCAAATGGTTAATATTTTGGATAAAGATCGCCATATGGATCGTCGCCACTTTGTTACGATCAGACTTACCAGAAACCGACGAGATGTTCGTTTTGGTTTCGTTGACTGCTTGAAGCACCTCATTAAGTAAGCCGCGTCTGTCATATCCTAATATTTCGATTTCCACATTGTATTCTTTACGGTTTCGAGCAGGCTGTTCATGCTCCCACTCAACCGGGATTAACCGTTCCTGCGCTTCTCCTGTCTTCACGTTCGGACAGTCATCACGGTGAACAGATACGCCACGGCCTTTTGTAATAAAGCCAACAATGCTATCACCAGGAACAGGATTACAACACTTAGATAAACGGACAAGCAAGTTATCAATGCCTTTCACTCGCACGCCAGCTTCCCGTTTTTTCCCGTGATATGGTTTTGACTCTACAGACACTTCTTGAACGGTTTTCTCTTGTTCTTCCTGATCTCTTTGTTTTCTTTCTTTTTCCGTTAAACGATTCGCCACTTGGAGTGCCGTAATTCCGTTATAACCGACAGCTGCATACATGTCCTCTTCATTTGAGAAATTAAATTTATCGGCCACTTTTTGCAGATTTTCAGCGGTCAAGATGTCTTTAACATCGAACTCAAGGTTTTTAATTTCTTTCTCCACAAGTTCTCGGCCTTTTTCGACATTTTCTTCACGGCGCTGTTTCTTGAAAAACTGTCTGATCTTGTGCTTCGCTTGGGAGGTTTGGGCAAGTTTGACCCAATCCTGGCTTGGTCCATAGCTATGCTTAGATGTCAGAATTTCAATAATGTCACCTGTTTTTAGCTTATGATCAAGTGTGACCATTTTACCGTTGACCTTGGCTCCGATTGTTTTATTCCCAATTTCCGAATGAATCCGGTATGAGAAATCAATTGGTACGGAACCAGACGGCAGCTCGATGACGTCACCTTTTGGTGTAAATACAAACACCATATCAGAGAAGAGATCGATTTTTAACGATTCCATAAATTCTTCCGCATCTGTGGATTCATTTTGGAATTCAAGGATTTCTCTAAACCAAGACAGCTTCTTCTGGAAAACGGCTTCTTCCGTCGATTCTGCTGACTCTTTGCCTTCTTTATACGCCCAGTGTGCCGCAATTCCGTATTCCGCAATTTCGTGCATTTCCACTGTACGAATCTGAACTTCAAGCGGGTCCCCTTTTGGACCAATCACCGTTGTATGAAGAGACTGATACATGTTCGGCTTTGGCATCGCAATATAATCCTTAAATCTGCCTGGCATCGGCTTCCAGCATGTATGGATAATACCAAGTACCGCATAGCAGTCTTTAATGCTGTCAACCAAAATACGTACAGCCAGCAAATCATATATTTCATTAAATTGCTTATTTTGCATGACCATTTTTCGATAAATACTATAAATATGTTTCGGTCTGCCGGAGAATTCAGCCTTAATGTTCACCTCAGACACGCGGTCTTTTACTTCATTGACAACCTCGTCCAAGTATTCCTCACGTTCCGCTCGTTTACGCTTCATGAGATTCACAATCCGGTAGTATTGCTGCGGATTTAAATAGCGGAGGGCTGTATCTTCAAGCTCCCACTTAATCTTTGAAATCCCTAATCTGTGCGCAAGCGGTGCAAAATATCAAGGGTTTCATTTGAAATTCTTCGCTGCTTTTCCTGCGGAAGATGTTTGAGTGTTCTCATATTGTGAAGACGGTCTGCCAGCTTAATTAAGATGACGCGAATATCCTGCGCCATTGCAACAAACATTTTACGATGGTTTTCAGCCTGTTGTTCTTCTTGTGATTTATATTTAATCTTTCCGAGCTTTGTCACACCATCAACAAGCATGGCTACTTCTTCGTTAAAATGCTCTTTTAAATCTTCTAATGTCACATCCGTGTCTTCGACAACATCATGCAAGAAGCCGCCAGCAATGGTCGAAGGGTCCATTTCAAGATCAACAAGAATTCCCGCCACTTGAATAGGATGGATAATATAGGGCTCACCGGATTTCCGGTATTGCTCCTTGTGAGCATTTTCAGCATATTCGTATGCACGCTCTATAAATTGAATATGTTCAGCGGACAGGTATTCTCTTGCCTTATCAATGACCTGCTGCGCCGTTAAAACTTGTTCGTTCGCCATGGAATCACCTTTTTAAATGAAAACTGTATTGTAGTTTATTATCAAGAAAAATTCGATAGATGTAAAGAGAAGAAGTCCGCTAAAAGATTTTTGATAGGAAAAAAGCACCCTTCTTACTGAGTGCTTTTTTCGTAAAACTCCATTAGTATTGCATTAACGTCAAGATGTCGTAACCGTCAAGCTTCTTTCTGCCATCAAGATACGTCAGCTCAATTAAAAATGCAATCCCTGCCACAACGCCGCCTAATTCCTCAACCAGCTTGATGGATGCTTCAATCGTTCCACCTGTCGCAAGCAAATCATCTGTGATCAGTACACGCTGACCAGGACGAATTGCATCTTTATGAATCGTTAATACATCTTTACCGTATTCCAAACCGTAATCGACTTTGATGACTTCACGAGGAAGCTTTCCTTCTTTACGAACTGGGGCAAAACCTACACCAAGTGCGTATGCTACAGGGCAGCCAATAATGAATCCACGCGCTTCAGGTCCAACAATGAGATCAATATCTCTTTCCTTCGCGTATTCAACGATTTGATCCGTTGCATAACGGTACACTTCGCCTTTATCCATTAACGTTGTAATATCTTTAAATTGTACACCTTCCTTTGGGTAGTCAGGTACAACTGTCACATATTGTTTTAAATCCATCTTTTCCTTTTCCTCCTCGTACGTCAAAGCACAGGTGAGACTTCGCTCATCATGCTATTCAGCCATTCCTTCAGCTCTTTGGCTGAGGAATATGTTAGTGTTTGATCGAGTTCCATCAATCGTTGTTTTGCTGTATAAGACGATGATGCCGTTAAATCTTTTTTAGGGGCATCACGCACTATTGACAGCACACCATTCTCTATTTTAACAAAACCGAGTTCAAAAAACACCTTTGTCATAAAAATGATTGTATCTTTTGTCCAACCTCTATGTTTGGCAAGCTCCATGCCTTGTTCTTTAATAGGAAAACTTCCCCGTTTGAACAAGAACCCATAAAACCATTTGAATTGATCACGGCTCGGGAATGAGGACATAAAGTGATCTTCTTTCCGCTGAAACACCGTATAAATTCTTGCTGGTTGTTGATTTTCTAAAAGCAGCTTGAGCAAGTGTTCATCGGCAGGAACATCGGCAAAGATCACATACTTTTCCTGCACATCAAACGTGGATACATTTTCTGCATCAATAAGATGAATCGGAATATCCACCAGCTCCGATTGCTTTTTTGTTTCTTCGTCAAAACAGAAGACCATCGTTTTTGCTGGATCAAGTGTTGATACTTTCTTTTCCCAATCTTTTTTCCCGCGTAAATCAAACAGCTGCCATTCATCGACTCTAGCGTCTTTTAGCATGAGCTGAGGTTTCTTTCGGTTATTCCATTCATTAATCGAGACCTCACCAACGACAGAAATTTGACTCCCTGGGACAAGTTCTTCTTTTAGTTTGCCTTGGTGAAAACCGACACAGTCGAGCAGCTTGTCTTCGTCTTTTAGTGACATTTTAATGTGATTTTGATTGGCCCCGATCGTTCGGATGTCTTCAAGCTGGGCGTCTTCAATCATAATGAACGGCTTAGGATTCTGCATGCCAAACGGGGACAGCAGCCCCACTTCTTCAATGGCTTGCACCGTCATTTCGTCCACTTTACATACTGCATCGACCCGTTGAATTGGAATGAAATCTTCTTCTGTCAACGTTTCATTTGCATATTGATTCAATCTTTCCCTAAGTAAAGGAACATCATCCGCTCGAAGTGTCATTCCTGCTGCCATCGGGTGTCCACCGAAATGCGGCAGGATGTCACGGCACTTGCTCAAATGGAAAAATAAATCAAAGCCAGGAATACTTCGGGCTGACCCTTTCGCCATCTGCGTTTCTTCATCTATTCCAAGCACAATAGCCGGACGAGAAAATGTATCCGTCAATTTTGAGGCAACAATGCCGACAACGCCTGGATTCCAGCCAGCTTTTGCTACGACGATAGCAGACTGGTCAGCACCTGTCTCTTCGACCATTTGAATGGCTTCTTCCGTGATCGTACTCACAATTTTCTGCCGTTCTTTGTTCAATTCTTGTACAAAACGAGCGAGTTCTTCTGCTTCATCCATATCCTCAGTCATGAGAAGATGAACAGCCGGATCTGCCTGCTCAATTCGTCCAACAGCATTCAGCCTTGGCGCAATTTGAAAGCCGACCGTTTCCTCATTTGCTTCTTCAAGAGTGGCGCCTGCCTCTTTTAATAACGCTTTTAACCCAGGCCGTCTAGATTGACGAAGCTGCATCAGACCTTTTTTGGCAATCCATCTATTTTCATCATGCAGCGGGACAAGATCCGCAATTGTACCGATTGCAGCAAGATCTAATAATTCTACTGGGAGTTTACCGAGGAGTGCATGTGCCACTTTAAACGCCACACCGACACCCGCCAGCTCTTTAAACGGATACTCACACCCAGGCTGCTTAGGATGTACAATCGCAAGTGCCTCAGGCAGTTCCTCGCTTGGTTCATGGTGATCTGTGATGATCAGGTCTAATCCTATTTCTTTTGCAATACGTGCTTCATTTACAGCAGCGATCCCTGTATCCACAGTGATGACAAGCGACGCTCCTTGCTCTTTGATATATCGGAAAGCCTGTTCGTTTGGCCCATATCCTTCTTTAAATCGATCTGGAATATAAAAGTCTACCTTCGCAGATCGTTCTTTAAGTGTATGTAAAAGTACAGAAGTACTTGTCACACCATCTGCATCATAATCTCCGAAGATCACAATCGATTCCTGCTCTTCGATCGCTTTGTTGATGCGCTCTACTGCTTCTTTCATTCCTTTTAATAAGAATGGATCATGAAATTCGGCTTTTTGATCAAATAAAAAAGACCTCGCTTCTTCTACTTCTTCGAGCCCTCTTTGTACAAGAAGTGATGCAGTCAGCGCTGAAATATTCAGATTTTCAGAGAGTGATTTCACTTTTTCTTCGCTAGGATGTTCATATTCCCAACGCATTTTGGATAATAACATAAATTCACCCCTCAACCACACTATTATACTAGAGTGGACTGAGGGGTTTCAATTTTTATTTTATGAAATTGTACTGGAAGATTATTTTTCCTTCCGGTCAAAAGACGCTGGCTGTTCTTTTAAAGGTGTGACATTCGTTTTCTTTTGAACGTCTTTGTCTACCTTTTTTGGAGAAGCAGTAGGGGCAGTCACAGCGGCTGCACGTTCAGCTTTTAATGCTTTTAATTCACGTTTTAGTTTCACAATTTGGAAAATCCCCGCAAAAGCCACAATGAGTCCGCCCATCAGAACAGAACCGATAATGACAAGGATCAGCGGCCATTCAGCCGTTCCAAATAAGTAGTCTACCTGTACAGGCCGCACGTTAATAACAGCAAATACTGAGACAATTAATACGAAAATAAATGCGAGTATGATGGTCCATTGTTGTTTATTCATCTACAAATCCCCCAAGCTTTTTCTTTTATTCTTCCCTCTTTCTTGTCCTTTTTAAACACCGAAAGAACATGGCGGAAGGTTTTCTATCAGCATGGGCGTTTAGCTGCTGAGTTTTTCTTTAATGAGGCTCTTTAATTCTTTTCTTTCTCCAGAGATGACAAGGGTGTCACCTTCTTCAATCACCGTATCTGGTCCTGGATTTAAAATTTTCTCATGTGATTTTCTCACAATGGCGATGACTGTTACTTGATAGTTTTGGCGAACACTCAGGTCTCCGATCGTCTGGTTAACAGCCGGTGCGTTCTTTTCAATCTTAAACCATTCAATGATGAGTTCATCAATGGCCACCTCCACTGTCTCAAGCGCTTTAGGTTTATAGACCATGCCGCCTAAAATAGCCGAGATTTGTCTTGCTTCTTCATCGCTAAGCAAGATACCAGAAATACATTCTTCGTGATCATCTTCTTGAAAATGATACATCTCTCTTCTGCCGTCATCATGTGTGATAATGGCAAGCTTCTCATTATTTCTTGTGATCATTTCGGCTTTGTGACCGATACCTGGCAGTTCAGTTTCCCGAACCTTCATAACAGCCCCTCCAATGAATAAAAGCGAAATGCCCCAAACGGACACTTGCTTTCTATACTGATCTAAACGTATGTCATTATAGCAAAAGACCATTTCAAGATCAATGAAACCCGAAATGTTTTTACATATCATCTTATTGTTGTGACGATGACAAATATGATGCATGAAAAAAAGACTGCCAAGCTGGCAGTCTTTCTTGTTTAAATATCTTGTTCTGTGTCGATTTTAGCCGGCTTTTTCAGCTCACGACCTTTCCATATCAGCCAAATTTGTGCCGCAATGTAAAGGGATGAATACACCCCTGTTAATAGGCCGACAAGTAAGGCAATGGAGAAGTTTGTAATAGATGCTGAACCGAAAATGAGAAGTGCAATCACCACTACAAGTACGGTAAGCACGGTGTTCACAGAACGCGTAAAGGTTTGCTGTAAACTTAAATTCACAATGTACGATAAATCTTCGATCGTTTTCGGTTTGCGTTTCTTCATTTGCTCACGCACCCTGTCGAAGGTGACAATCGTGTCATTGATCGAGTACCCAATGACCGTGAGTATCGCTGCAATGAAGGTGACATCCACCTCTAAGCGCGTAATACTAAAGAAGGCAACGATAAAGAATGCATCGTAAAGCAGAGAGACAATCGCTGCAATCGCCATTTTATACTCAAATCGGACGGATACATATAAGATAATCCCGATCGAAGCAATGATGACAGCGTATAATGCGTTACGCGCAAGCTCTTTTCCGACTGTCGGAGACACTGTACTTACGTTAGGCTCCGTTCCGTATTTATCTTTGAAGTAATCTTTCACTTCAGCAATTTTTTCTTTATTCGGAACACCGACAAATCGAGCTGCTGCTTGATTTTCTTTTTGCCCCGATAACACAACACTGTCTGTCTCAAGGTCTAGCTTTTTAAAGTCTTGCTCCACCTGTTCTGTTGACAGTTTATGGTCACTTTGAATATCAACTCTAGTACCGCTTGCAAAGTCAATACCTGCATTGAGCTTGAAGATTGACAGCACAATGATTCCAGCAATGGTAATGGCTGCTGAGAAAATCATAAAGCCTTTACGTTTGCTGACGAAATCCCATTTATCAAATGGTGTTTTCGGTTCAGTATTTTCAATTGTTTCATGAATATCAATGATGTCTTTCTGACGAACACCAAACCAGCCTTTTCTGCGATCGAGATAACGGCTTTCTACAAGTAAGCCAAGAAGGAATCTTGATAGGAAGACAGCCGTGATAAAGCTTGTCAAAATTGATAGGATAAGCATGGTTGCAAACCCTTTGACAGAGCTTGTTCCAAAGAAGAATAGAACCCCGCCGGCAATAATACTTGTTAAGTTTGCATCAAAGATCGTGGCAAACGATCTGCGGTTACCCGATCTGAAAGCAGAACGGACAGATTTACCGAGCTTAAGCTCTTCTTTAATCCGCTCATACGTAATAATGTTGGCATCGACAGCCATCCCTACCCCAAGAATCAATGCAGCGATTCCAGGCAGTGTCATGACCGCCCCCATCCAGTCAAAGACTTGCAGTGTGATATAGATATAAGCTGACAGTGTAATGACAGCAACAAGACCTGGTAATCGGTAATAAAACAGCATGAATAAGAAGATAAATGCTATTCCTACAATTCCTGCGAAGACTGTTTCGTTTAGTGCTTGCTCACCAAACTGTGCACTCACAGATGTTGAATATTTTTCGGTTAATTTTACTGGCAATGCGCCGGCATTTAAAATGCTCGCAAGGTCTTTTGCCTCTTGAACCGTAAAGTTTCCTTCGATTTGTACGTCACTGCTGTTAATTTCTTGGTTTACATTCGGCGCAGATACATACTTATGTTTTGATTTAGAGACTTCTTTTTTGAAAGAATCTCCCTTATGATAATCAAGCCAAATGACAAGCTGATTGTTTGGTGCCATCGCCGCTACTTTTTTTGTCACGTCACCAAACTTTTTCGCATCCTTTAGTTTGACCGTCACGATCGGCTCATTCGTTTGATTGAATGTTTGTTTTGCACCATTTTCAACAAGATCAGATCCGTTTAGGAGTTCTTTGTCATTCGTATCTCTGAAGGAAAGCTGTGCTTCAGTCGATAGAATCTCCCGTGCTCTGTTTTGATCTTTTACACCCGCAAGCTGTACGCGAATGCGGTTGTTTCCTTCAATCGAAATGTTCGGCTCACTGACCCCAAGCACGTTGGCTCTTCGGTTTAAAGCCTCTACTGTACTGACGAGAACACCATTTGTGATCTTGTCTTCTTTTTTCACTGGGTGTACATCATACAGAACCTCAAATCCACCCTGTAAGTCCAGCCCTAGCGTCATATCTTTCGCAACGGGCTTCGTTAATAAGCCCACACCAGTTCCGATTAACAGAACCACTAAGAAAAACGCAAGTATGCGCCCTTTTTTCATTATGTATTTCCTCCTTAAACACCTGAATCCATTTAGATGGCTTATTTCAACAGTTCGTCCAGCATATTCTTGCCATCTTCACTGTCCAAAAAAGCAGACGTTTTAAACGACTGAACGGTTGCATAGTTCATAAATTCGCCAATTTTCACAGATAAAATATCTGCAACCATTTCATGAATCGGATACTCTTGTTTTTTCTTCCACTTCTTATTCTCTAAGTATGACCATAATTCCTCTAAATCTACATCTTTATAGCCCAAAACGATGAATTCTTCAAGCTTACTGAACAGAAAAGGCTTTAAATGGTCTTTGTATATAGCAGCCGGATGTTGTGTCAATGTGAGGCTCCCCCTTTTCAGTTTTTTATCGAGAGACTTGTCATGCTTGGACGATATACACGCATATCTTATTGTATATGATTCTATGTCGTTTGAGAAGGCAGGTGATCTGTGATTTGACGAAGCAAACGTTTTTAAAAGGGACGATTATTTTAATTTTAGCAGGTTTTATTACAAGAATATTGGGTTTTGTCAATCGAATTGTGATTGCAAGGTTCATTGGTGAAGAAGGCGTAGGGCTTTATATGATGGCAGCGCCTACCTTTTTTCTCGCCGTGACGCTGACACAATTCGGACTTCCTGTTGCTATTAGTAAGCTAGTCGCAGAAGCAGAAGCCCGTGGTGACAAACAAAAAACAAAACACATTCTAGTGATGTCCCTTGCGATAACAGGAACACTCAGCCTGATTTTCACGCCGCTCTTTTTATGGTTTGCCCCTATTATGGCGGAAAATATGCTGACAGATCCTAGAACGGTCTATCCTCTGCTTGCCATTACACCAGTCGTACCCGTTATTGCGATCTCTAGTGTGTTAAGGGGCTATTTCCAAGGAAGACAGCAAATGAGCCCGCTTGCGATGTCGCAAGTACTAGAACAGGTCGCAAGAATTTCACTCGTGGCAGTATGTACAACAGCGTTCCTGCCTTATGGAATTGAATACGCAGCAGCAGGCGCTATGATTTCATCTGTCATCGGCGAAATGATTTCACTTGCTTACTTACTGATTGCCTTTCGTTATAAAAAGACCATCCGTATCCGAAAACGTTTTTTCAAGGCAATTCATGATGGGAAGGACACGTTTAAGCAGCTCATGAGTATTGCCCTGCCAACGACAGGTAGCCGTTTCATCGGCAATATCTCTTGGTTTTTAGAACCGATTGTAGTCGCGCAAAGCCTTGCGATTGCCGGTTATGCAGCTGTGGAAGCAACAAGGCAGTATGGAGAATTGACGGGACTTGCGCTCACCCTTTTGACACTTCCTAGTTTTATCACGTATTCTCTCTCCACCGCACTAGTTCCAGCGATTAGTGAGGGGATGGAACAGAACAAACGCAAAACGGTCGAATACCGGCTCAAGCAGGCGATGCGCCTTTGTTTATTAAGCGGGGGCATTTCATGTATTATCCTTTTCGTGTATGCAGAAAATTTAACCCTCTTCATGTATGGTTCATCTCATGCCGCTGTCTATGTAAAATTCATGGCGCCCTTCTTTTTGCTCTATTACTTTCAAGGGCCGCTGCAGGCTGTCCTTCAAGCATTAAATTTAGCGGGGGCAGCGATGACCAACAGTTTGATAGGAGCTGTTGTGAAAACAGGCATGATCTTTGTTCTTGCTTCACAGCCAAGCTTTGGCATTATGGGCGCAGCGCTTGCGATCCTCATTGGCATCGTTCTTGTCACGTTGCTCCATGCGGCAACTGTCGGTAAAGTGCTGCCTATTCATTTACCATTAAAAGAATATGGACTTTGCGTCCTTGTGATCATCGGCACTGGGGCAGTCAGCTTATGGATGAAACATCAAGCGAGCGGACTCTTTTCCGCACCTTTAGAGCTTGTCATGATGATCTTTTTGACGTGCGTGCTGTATGTCATTCTATTAATCTGTCTTGGGCTAGTGAAACGAGAAGAGCTGCGCCGCATCCCGTTTATTGGGAAGCTGCTGTAGCTCATCTTTTCTTTATAATTTCATCTTTCAAATCAATATAAAAATTCTTCTGATTAAAGCTGCAGTAAGAGATTTGCTCGATATCATGATAGCCTCTTTTGGCAAGCTCCTTTATCAGCCACTGTTCATCATGGTTGATCTGCTTGAGATGATCATGCTGAACCACACCGTCTGCAATAAGCGGGAGCTCAAGCGCTGCATGTTTGCGCTTGTTTTCTTTTTCAACAACGGCGAGCTTTCCTGAAGGCTCTAAGATGGCATATGAGACATCCTGGATACTATCGATGTTATTTTCTCTTAATTGAATCAGCAAATCATCAAAATTGTATCGCTGTTTTCTCATCGCACCCTCGTCTATTTTTCCGTTGATGATGAGCAGGGCCGGCTTACCGTCGAGAAAACGACGGACACCTTGGAATTTTAGTGACAAATAGGCAAGGGTGATTTGAATGAAGGTTAACAGCAGGATCGGCCATACTGTATGTAACATGTGATCCTCTACTTCTTCTATGGCGAGCACCGCAATTTCAGCGATCATCATAAAAATAACAAGATCTAAAATACTCAGTTCCCCAATCTCCCTTTTGCCCATTAAACGAAAGATAAACCAAATGAGAAAATATAAAATGATCGTTCTCATGGAGATAATTAAGATGTCCTGCATATGATGTAAACCCTCCTTCTCCACCATAGCTTGTGTTAAAACACTTTATTTATGTAGAAAAGAAAGCCTCGGTTTTTATCACGAGAAACATGTCTATTTTTTCTTCTCCGTGAATACATTTTAGTAAAAGACAAGCTTCGGTCAATTGGAGAGGAGACGAATCACATGCAGGAAACGAAACAAATAGGAAAAGGCATTTTATCTGGCTTAATTGCTATTTTTGTCGTGATGATTGTCACAAGCTTACTTGTATCACTGATGCTTACCTTCACAAGTATGCAGGAATCATCGTTTAAATGGATGATCATGATCTTGTCCTTTGCGGCACTTTTTCTAGGAGGAATGATTTCTGGAGGGAAAGCAAAGGAACGGGGCTGGCTCATTGGCGCCATGACCTCTTTTATCTTTTCACTCACTGTTTTTTTATTTCAATATTTAGGGTTTGGAGAAACCTTTTCACCAGAACAATTCATCTATCATGCAGCCTTTTTGGGAATTTGTATGCTAGGGGGAATGATTGGCGTTAATCTTCGGGGCAAATAAAAAAAGAGCGAATGATATCGCTCTTTTTTTATCGCTATGTATTGGAGGATTAACCTTTGTCAGCTAATTCTCTAATAGCACGTCGGTCGAAAGTTAAACGGTTGTTTTCGCTTGTTTTGATGACCACTTTTGATTCATCAATGTAGTCGATTTCACCGTGTAAACCACCGATTGTGACGATTTTATCGCCTTTTGATAAAGATTGCTGCATCTGACGCACAGCTTTTTGTTGCTTTTGCTGTGGACGGATTAACAAGAAGTAAAGCACAGCAAACATGACAACAATCATAATGATTGAACCCATACCACCATCCATTCTATCTCACCCCTTTCTAAAGCATTGTAAAGCTTTTCGTTTATGCGTTAAAAGTTTTTCGCATTCGGTTTGTTAAAGCCATAACGCTCAAAAAACTCTTCTCTAAAATCACCTAAACGATCCTCACGGATAGCTTCTCTCACTTGCTCCATTAATTTTAACAGAAAATGAAGATTATGATAAGTTGTTAATCGAATTCCGAACGTCTCATTTGTACGGATCAAATGTCTAATATAAGCGCGTGTGTAATTTTTACATGTGTAGCAGTCACAGTTTTCATCGATTGGTCTGAAATCACGCTCATATTTAGCATTTTTCACAACAAGGCGTCCTTCACTTGTCATGAGCGTACCATTTCTTGCAATTCGCGTTGGCAGTACACAGTCAAACATATCGACACCGCGAATCGCGCCGTCAATTAATGAATCTGGTGAGCCGACACCCATTAAGTACCTCGGCTTGTCATCCGGTAAAAATGGCGTTGTGAACTCCAGTACTCGGTTCATCACGTCTTTTGGTTCACCAACAGATAAACCTCCAATGGCATAGCCTGGGAAATCAAGTGAAACAAGATCTTTTGCACTTTGTTTACGAAGCTCTTCGTATTCTCCGCCCTGTACAATGCCAAACAGTCCTTGATCCTCTGGACGCTGGTGCGCTGTTAAGCAGCGCTCTGCCCATCTGCTTGTCCGCTCTACAGAACGTTTCATATAATCGTACTCTGCTGGGTATGGAGGGCATTCGTCAAATGCCATCATAATATCTGAGCCGAGCGCATTTTGAATCTCCATCGCTTTTTCAGGAGAAAGGAACAACTTATCTCCATTTAAGTGATTACGGAAGTGAACGCCTTCTTCTTCAATTTTTCTAAATTCACTTAAAGAAAACACTTGGAAACCGCCTGAATCAGTGAGAATCGCTCGATCCCAGTTCATAAATTTGTGCAGGCCGCCTGCTTCTTTGACAATGTCATGCCCCGGGCGCAGCCATAGATGATACGTATTGCTTAAAATGATGCCTGCTTCCATCGCTTTTAACTCTTCAGGCGCCATTGTTTTCACTGTAGCCAGTGTACCAACTGGCATAAATACAGGTGTTTCAAAGGAGCCGTGCGGTGTATGAACGCGTCCAAGACGTGCACCTGTTTGTTTGCATGATTTAATGAACTCATAACGTATCGGTAATTGCGACAAAAATGAGCCCTCCTGTCTTTGTTGTATGATGTTATTGAATCAGCATGGCATCGCCAAAACTGAAGAATCGGTATTCCTCTTTTACAGCCTCATTGTACGCTTTTAGGACGTGTTCTCGTCCAGCTAATGCACTGACAAGCATAATTAAAGACGATTTTGGCAAGTGGAAATTCGTGATCATGCCATCAATTGCCTTAAATGTATAGCCTGGATAAATAAAAATCGACGTCCAGCCGCTTGACGCTTTGAATTCACCATCATAAGCACTTGCAATGGTTTCAAGCGTTCTTGTCGAAGTTGTTCCGACTGAAATAATCCGTCCGCCTTCTTTGCGCACTCGATTAAGTTCTTCCGCCGTTTCTTCATTCATTTCGTAAAACTCTGCGTGCATTTCATGTTCTTCAATGCGTTCAGCACTGACCGGTCGAAATGTGCCAAGTCCTACATGGAGCGTAATAAACGCAATATGCACTCCTTTTGCTTTCAGTGCATCCAGCAGTTCATTTGTAAAGTGAAGACCGGCAGTAGGCGCAGCAGCCGAACCAACCTCTTTGGAATAAACGGTTTGATAACGCTCACGATCGTCAAGCTGCTCTTTAATGTACGGAGGCAGTGGCATTTCACCTAAGGATTCAAGTACTTCATAAAAAATGCCTGTATACTGAAACTCAACTTTTCTTCCGCCATGTTCCAGTTCTTCTGTACATACCGCTTTTAATCGTCCATCACCAAATGTAATGACTGTTCCGTTTTTCACACGTTTTGCTGGTTTCACGAGCGTTTCCCATTTGTCTCCTTCTTCTTGTTTCAAAAGAAGCAGCTCCACTTTAGCACCCGTATCCTCTTTCGTTCCAAACAGACGTGCAGGCAATACACGTGTATTGTTTAAAACGAGACAATCACCCTTTTGAAAGTAATCTGTGATTTGCGAGAATGTATCATGTGTGATGTCACCTGTTTGTTTATTTAAGACCATCAGTCTTGATGCATCTCGTTTTTCAAGGGGGACTTGTGCAATCAATCTTTCTGGTAAATCAAAATCAAATAGTTCTAACTTCATTTCCTTCACCTATTCTGTAGTTAACTAGTTAACGTTATTTCATCCGTCCGAAGACATTGAGTAAAATGGTTAGGACGATGCTAATGACAATGCATGTAATCACAGGAAAAAAGAACGTTACGTTCCCTTTTTTCACGAAAATATCGCCAGGAAGTTTCCCAACCAATTGAAACACTAAACCTGCGGCAAAAAGGACACCACCTAAAATCATCAACATTTTAGGGAATTCAGTCACGAATCGGAACCTCCATATGAAAATGTTCATACGCTTCTCTTGTGACGACCCGCCCTCTTGGTGTTCTTTGCAGAAAACCAATTTGCAGTAAATACGGTTCGTACACATCTTCAATCGTATGTGATTCTTCTCCAATTGTCGCTGAGATCGTATCAAGTCCAACAGGACCGCCTCTAAATTTTTCAATCATACTTAAAAGCAGCTTATGATCGATATGATCAAGTCCGAGTCTGTCAACTTGCAGACGCTCAAGAGCATCTTCTGCAATGTCTTGTGTGATCGCATGATTTCCAAGCACCTGCGCAAAATCTCTTACTCTTCTGAGCAGACGATTGGCGACCCTCGGTGTGCCTCTAGATCTTCTTGCAATCTCTTCAGCTGAACGAATGTCGATCCCAATCTCAAACAGCTCGGCTGTTCTTGCTACAATGTGAGCCAAATCTCTTTGCTCATAGTATTCCAATCTTGCATGAACTCCAAACCTATCACGAAGCGGCGCTGTTAAAAGCCCAACACGGGTTGTAGCACCTACAAGCGTAAATGGCGGTAAATCAAGCCGCACAGAGCGTGCTGTATCTCCTTTTCCAATCACGATATCTAGACAAAAGTCCTCCATCGCTGGATATAGCACTTCCTCTATTGAACGCTGCAAGCGATGAATTTCATCAATAAACAGAACATCGCCAGGTTCAAGAGATGTTAAGATCGCCGCCAAATCGCCAGGACGTTCAATCGCCGGTCCAGACGTTGTACGCAGCTGAACATTCATTTCATTGGCAATGATCGACGCAAGCGTTGTTTTCCCAAGTCCCGGCGGTCCATATAAAAGGACGTGATCCAGTGTTTCCTGCCTCATTCGGGCAGCTTCAATAAATACGCTGAGATTATCCTTTACTTTCTGCTGGCCAATATATTGACTAAGCGTCTGTGGACGCAGACTTTGCTCAATGGCTGATTCATGGTTGTCTGCTTCAGTTGAGACGAGCCGTTCATCCATGAGACATCACCCTATTTCAACATTTTTTGTAAAGCTTTTTTCACATATTGATCGGTTGTAAGATTCTTCTCTTCTTTTAATAAAGGAAGAACCTTTTTGATTTCACGATCACCATACCCAAGGACACTTAAAGCTTCAACCGCTTCATCTAAAGCGCTTTGCTGTGTTTCAACCTGAATATGATCCTCGTGGTTAAATAAGTTTCCTATCATTTCAGGCACCACATCTGCGAGCTTCCCTTTCAGATCTAGAATGATCTGACGTGCTGTTTTTTTGCCAACACCCGGGAATTTAATGAGGAAAGCTTCATCCTCTCGTTCGATCGCTGAAATGACAGCGCCAGGGTCACCGGAAGCAAGAATCGCAAGCGCCCCCTTCGGTCCAATCCCTGTGACATTTAACAGTTTTGTGAACAACGCTTTTTCTTCTCGTGTTTGGAATCCATATAACGAAAAAGCGTCTTCCTTTATGTAATGATACGTATAAATCGTTTCTTGTTTTGATACTCGATAGATAAACGGATTTGGGGTATAGACTTGATATCCCACTCCGCCGTTTTCAATGACAACATATTGCGGGCACACATAATCAATGGTCCCTTTTACAAACTCTATCACCGTTTTCACCTCTTTGACTGTTCTCCATTGTAACATAAATCGAAGAGAAAACCGTAATAAAAGTTAACATACGTTCGCTCAGCCTTTTTTCATAGTCAACCCATGAAAAAGAGCTTGCGGTCTTCACACCAGCAAGCTGTCATACGATTAAAACGATTGTTCATTTCGGTAAGGTTTCATGACTTCAAGCACATGCTCAAATTCATCTTTTGTTCGAAACGGAATGCCTTGTGCAAGCTGCTGCTCTACATGACTTTCCAAGCGGGACGTATCAATTTGAAAAAAGAGATGAATAGGCTCCGCCCACCCGTCAGGCCTTCCATGAAACGTAGAAATCACGCCGTCTTCTGATAATCCGATATATCCATTTGCTTTACTCAAAGGCGATATATCGTCAATTTGCTTTCTAAAAAGGGCAAAATCCTCTCGCTGTTCTACCAATGTCCAGCCCTTATACTGGGCCCAAAATGTGTCTTTGTCTTCTAATGATGCCCGCTGTCTTTCAATACTTACATCGCCGTCTAGATAGACCTTTTCAAGCTGAACGTTGATGGTTTTTGACTCTTTTTGCAAGTGTTCTGCTGCTTCCATATCAACAGCGAAAAAGAGTACACTTGTCATGATAAGTCCTGTAACGAAATACTTTATTTTCACTTTCACTATTTACACCTCTTTAGAACATAAGATCGATGCATGACATATGTAGTTTGACCCATTTTGCTACACATTAACCAAATCGATGTCTTGACACATATTGAGAGTCTTTCGTTGTATCCTTCGTGCGTAAATGTTATGTTTTATACAATCCATTGCTCTACCGAATTACATGGTTTTTTCATCATTCGTTTTTCAGCCGCATAAACTGAAACCAAAGAAGGTGAAGTCAATGTCAGATGTCAAAAGATTAGCCGAATCGATTCAGTATCAAGAAGAAAAGCGTTTTAATAAGCTCGTCTTTAAACCGGCTGAGCTTGAGCTGTGCGGCAAAGGAAGAAGTGCCTATGTATTTTCATACAAAAAAGACGGCAAGAAAATGGCGTTAAAAGTCTTTTTTCCTTCTTATCGAAACATCGCCCGCAAAGAGGCTGCAATTTATGAAAAACTTTCCGGCTCCTCCTATTATCCTGAGATTTACGAGTCTGGGGATCAGTATATTTTAATGGAATATATTAAAGGTTATACTTTCTATGAATGCCTGACAAAAGGAATTCCGATCAAAAAACAAATGATTGAACAAGTAGATGATGCATTGGAAGAAGCACGCGCGAAAGGTTTAAATCCTTCTGATATTCATCTGCGGAATTTAATTTTAACAAAGGATGGCCGCGTCAGGGTCATTGACGTCGCCCGCTTCACGCAAACGAAAACATGTCATCAATGGGATGATTTAAAAGCTGCATACGCCTATTATCAAAAACCTTTTTTCCCTAAAAAAGCGCCGCGGCTGTGGCTTGAAGTGATTGCCTATTTGTATAAGAAAAACTGGCTGTCTCGAGGTCAGCTGAACAACCGAAATGATTTTACTGCATAATGAAAGCCGCTCGAAAAGAGCGGCTTTCAGATTGTTGACAAAGGGCTAAAATGAACTTGATTTTAGCCCTTTGTCTTCTTTTCAGCGTGATAGAAAACCTTTGAATTCTAGGAAGGACGAGTACCGGCGCGGAGCGAATTTGACATTCGTGAGCATCGGCACGCAGGACTGACAAAGAATGCGAGGGTTTGTCTACACGCTGAAAGCCGCTCTCTTTGAGCGGCTTTCTGTTTTATTCTGTTTCTACATGGATACTATTCACATTTAATAGGTTAATGATTTCATTATTCAGCTTAAACCAATGATTGGCTTCCTCAATTTTTTTATACACATCATAGGTAGCTGGACGTTTCAGCTCGAAATCGAGCACTTCCCCATTGTTCATATGAAATGTTACCTTAAATACTTTCATCATAAGATCACCTTCCACTCTGTCTTGTTCACTAACCGAATCGGTCAGCTCTTTTCATTCATTCTCTATTCAATCCGTTTCCCCTGCTTCTTTCCTTCTAAACACAAGAAGTTTAAATTTTGTTTAAATTCGCACAACATATCTATCTATGTACTCTTCAAAAGAAGTATATTGAATGAAAAGGAGGCTACCTTTATGAAACAAAAGAAAAAACGAACATCTCCAGAGAGACAAACAGTCCTGTTTCATTTAACAGATGCCCTCATCCCAAGTGTTGAAACGATGGCGATTGCAGTAAGAGCATTTTTGCACCTCGTAAGAAAAGCCATTTCAGCCGTTTTATAAAACCCCGCACTAGAGGAGTGCGAGGTTTTTTTTAGGATTGATAGATTTGGCTGCCTTGATTGATAAACTCTTTTGCCTTCTTCTCCATCTCTCTTTTCACTTCTTCTGATTGGTTGCGGATGTCATGGGAAATTTTCATACTGCAAAACTTTGGTCCACACATGGAACAGAAATGAGCGGTTTTAGCACCTTCAGCAGGCAATGTTTCATCATGGAATGCCAGCGCTCGTTCTGGGTCAAGTGACAGGTGAAATTGATCCCGCCATTTGAATTCAAATCTCGCTTTCGATAAGGCATCATCACGCTTTTGAGCAGCAGGATGTCCTTTTGCTACATCAGCTGCATGTGCGGCAATTTTATAGGCGATGACGCCTTCTCTTACATCTTCTTTGTTCGGCAGACCTAAATGCTCTTTTGGTGTCACATAGCACAGCATGGCGGTTCCGTACCAGCCAATCATCGCCGCACCGATCGCGGATGTAATATGATCATATCCCGGTGCAATATCTGTTGTTAGAGGACCTAACGTATAAAAAGGTGCCTCTTTGCATATCTCCATCTGCTTATCGACATTCTCTTTGATTTTATCCATTGGAACATGACCAGGTCCTTCAATCATGACCTGTACATCATGTTTCCAAGCGATCTCTGTCAATTCCCCTAACGTTTCCAGCTCTGCAAACTGCGCTTCGTCATTTGCGTCCGCAATGGATCCCGGTCTGAGCCCGTCCCCAAGCGAAAAGGCAATGTCATACGTTTTCATGATTTCACAAATTTCTTCAAAATGGGTATACAGAAAGTTCTCTTGATGATGAGCGAGACACCATCTTGCCATAATGGCTCCGCCTCTTGAAACAATTCCTGTGACCCGATCGACTGTGAGCGGAATATACCTTAACAGGACGCCCGCATGAATGGTGAAGTAGTCAACCCCTTGCTCTGCCTGTTCAATTAATGTGTCTCGGTATACTTCCCACGTCAAATTTTCTGCGATTCCATTCACTTTTTCAAGTGCCTGATAAATCGGGACAGTTCCTACTGGGACTGGGCAATTGCGGATAATCCATTCTCTCGTTGTATGAATATCCTTTCCTGTAGACAGGTCCATCATCGTATCTGCCCCCCATCTAATTGCCCATGTCATCTTCTCCACCTCTTCTTCAATGGACGACGTCACAGCTGAATTGCCAATATTCGCATTAATTTTCACGTGAAAATTCTTCCCGATGATCATCGGCTCACTTTCAGGATGGTTGATATTCGCTGGAATGACCGCTCTTCCACTAGCCACTTCCTCTCTAACAAACTCAGGACTTAGCTGTTCTCTCAAAGCGATAAACTCCATTTCAGGCGTAATGATCCCCTTTTTTGCATAATGCATTTGCGTCACACAAGCACCTTGTTTCCCGCGGAGCGGCACATGATGAAAATCTGTATGGGCAGCTTGAAAGGATTCTTTCCCATTCAAGCGATATCCATTATCTTCTGGCTTTACTTGACGCCCTTCATAGCTTTCAGTATCTTCTCTTTCTTTAATCCATTTTGATCTCAGGCGCTTTAATCCCTTTGTGACATCAATATGAGCCTCCTCATCTGTATACGGTCCACTTGTATCGTACACACGAATCGGTTCATTTTGGATATCACCTGCTTGTGTCACTGTATTTGTGAGCACGATTTCTCTTTTTGGCACCAAAATGTCAGGTCTTGAACCTTGTTCATATACCTTTCGACTGCCTTCAAAATTTGATAATAAAGATTGCGATGATGGAACATTTGTCTTTTCATTCATTTGCTGTTCTCTCCTTCTTTTCGTGTGACCGGTCAGGATGGAATCAGCACCAGCAAAAAACCAGATTCTATGTAAAGAACCTGGTTTCGTCGTCAGAAAAAAACATGTATGCCATTCATATGGCACATGTATCATCTTCAACTTCCCCACGCTGGTACGAGCCAGATCAGGTCCAAAGGGTTAAGAAGCTTGTCTTCTCTCTCAGCCCGCATTTCCGGGCACCCCTAGTCACTTATATTGATTTCCACAACAGTGTAGCATAGCTGAGAAATGAAAAAAAGAAGTTTCAGGAAAATAGTTCCTTTCCCCTACAATGAATACATGATCTTCACGATATACATCTTTATATACACGATCTATCTCTCTCATTTCGATTAAATCAGAAATAATCATTGATCCTTTTCTCCTATTATGTATAATTAATCTAAACGGAGAATTTTTATACAAACATGATTCAAAGGAAGTTCTAGTCGATTGCAAACATTTCTTACATTTATCGTCGTTGGATTCTCAATTGCTCTACCTGTTGGAGCGATCACGGTTGAAATGACAAAGCAGGGATTAAAAAACGGATTCTTTCATGGATTAACTGTAGGCGCTGGTGGTATGACCATCGATATATTGCTCATCTTGGCTTTATATGCTGGATTTGCTCAATTTTTATCTTTGCCCTTTATCCAAATTCCGCTCTGGCTGATCGGTGCCATCTTTTTAATGATTCTTGCCTACGATTCGATTAAAAATGCGGATCAAGACATCCATTTAGCAGGAGAAAAAGTGAATAAATCATTCGCTAAAACATACCGAAATGGGCTGCTCGTCGCAGTATCCCCTGGAAACCTTGTGTTCTGGGTATCTGTGTTTGGTGCTGTACTGGCAGATGCTTATAAAAATACAAATTCATCTGAATTTATATTGGCTGCTACGGGTATTTTGGCAGGGATTCTTCTTCATGACATCGGTCTTCTCACGATTGTTTCCCTAACAAGAAAAGTGATGAACCGAACAATGATTAAGTGGACATCCATTATTGCCGGTATTTTATTACTTGGATTTGGCTGTTATTTCTTTTATGAATTTTATATCGGGATCAAAGTTTATTTTTAAAGAAAGGCTAAAGTTCGTCATGAACTTTAGCCTTTTTTATTCCAGCTTATCGGGTCATGCCTGTCTGACCTGTTTCAAATTGCGTTTTTCTCATATCTCTGAAGCGTGTAAATGCGCCTTCGTCTTTAATGACTTGGACAGCTCTACCATCTGCATAACGAGTCGCTGCTTCTTCTACTTGTGATACACCCTCTGATGTCAAGCGCCCATCTGTTTTAAGAGCAATATACACATTTTCATCCGTCACCATAACTTGTGAGTCTGTCACATGGTTCATTTTGTTCACTCGGTTAGCGATTTTTCTTGAACGCTGGATGTTCTCTTGTTTATCGTAGCCAGAGAACGACATTTGGTTATGATAGTTCATATCTCCATGACTGTAGCGTCCATCTCCACCAGTAAGTGGCATTCTCACTTGATCCTGTGTAGGGCGTGAACGATAATCAACATTCGTTGTATTTCTTCCGTTCATTCCCTCCATAAGCTCAGAAACCGGTCCTTGATGATCTTGGTTGTTGTCTGTTGCCTGTTGATTGGAGTGGTATCCAACTGGCTGACCTGATTGATTATGACGTGTATCTACACCCGCATTGTTATTTGTACCACATGCCGTTAATCCAATAGGTAGAAGCACTAAGGCGATTGTTTTTTGCCATTTTTGTCTCAAACGAAAAACCCCCTGTACAAATTGAATCTCATGAGCGCAAAACAGGCTCTGTTTTAGCATGTACAGTTGAGGACAAAAACAAGCTGTCAGTTATAAACAAAAAAAGGAACGATTGAGATCGTCCCTTGTGTCATTAATCTTCTTCGTCTTCTTCTGGTCTTGCAAAGACAGATGGGTTTTGATAAGGCTGCTGCATATAAGGCTGTGCTGGATAAGCACCCATTTGACCATATGGAACAGGGGTTGGATAATGTCCAGGCCATGGTTGATGATGCTTCATGCCATCATCGCATCCGCAGTCTTCCTTGCCATATGCTTCATTTGGAGCGTTTGGATAAAAGCCTTGATTGGCATTTGCATTTGCATTTGCATTTGCGCCTGCATTTGGATGCATATGGTGGTGCCAGTGATGCCCATCGTTTGCATGATGCTCATGATGTTCACCGTAATAAGCCGGTGCTTGATACGCAGGATAATAAGGCTGAGCCGCCGGGTAAGGATACGGCATCATGTGATGGTGATAATACGGCTGTACCGGATAACAAAGGCCTGATCCCGGTAAAATAGGAGAAGCGGGTACCATTTGCTGCGGATATGGATACATTGCTGGCATGTAATGACCATAACCATAATAAGGATCATATGACTCTTGATGATGGTGGTGATGCTCTTTATTTTCAGCCATGCCCCCTACTGCTGCCCCTCCAACATTCGGCATTTGCGGGAAATTAGGAAGGTTTGGGTAATTACTATGTTCCATATCTTTTCCCTCCTCTTTTTGATGTGGGATATGAATGAATGGATCATATCCCTTCGCCACTTCATCTTTGAAATGATCCTTATTTTCATGATGAAAATGGTCCTTGTGATCTTTATGATCCTTTTTCTCATGAACATGATCTTTCTTTTCATGAACGTGATCTTTTTTCTCATGATGTTCTTTTTTGGGAGGAGGCGTGAATGGCTGGTAGAGATTCGTCTGATAATAGTTTACATCAACTTGTGGAAAAACTGGCTGTTCAATCTTTGGTACTGGTGGCACATAAGGTACCGGTTCATTCGGCTTTTCCTTCGGCTTCGTATCTTGAACTTGCACGACATCCTTTGGCTTTTCTTTTACATACGGGTGTTCTTTTGCTTTTGGCATTTCTTTTGCTTTGTGATGATCGGTTTTTACAGGAACACCACTAGATGGAATTTTGATTTTCATTCCTGGCATGATCAAATCTGGATTACTGAGCTGCGAATTTAATTTTTTCAATTCTTGAAAGTCGACTCCGTACTTCTTTGAAATTTTCCAAAGGGAGTCTCCTTTTTGCACAATATGAATTTTCAACGTTTTCCCCTCCTATGCAAAACGTGAACGTAGCGGTTATGTCAGAAGTACAATATGTTTCAACATAAATTTATGCCTATTTACAAGCCGATATGATAAAAACTTGTTTTCTGATAGGAGGGGACACTTCATTATTTAATGGTGAGCATCTTATTTAAAGCGAGCAATGCCTCTTTTGTCGTCTCTTCATTCACTTGAATCAAACCGACCGGCTCCCCTTTTTCAATGCTTTCAAGTGACCATAGTAGATGAGGCAGATCAATACGGTTCATTGTCAAACATGGACACATATCTGGATTAAGGGATTCGATTTGTTTGTCAGGGTGCTGGTCAATGATGCGTTTCACTAAATTCATTTCTGTTCCAATGGCCCACTTGCTTCCTGCTGGTGCCTGCTTGATCGTATCAATAATAAATTTCGTTGAACCAGCTAGATCAGAAGCCTTTACAACTTCATGTGTACACTCTGGATGAACAAGAATCTGTATGTCACGGTCTCGTTTTCTCGTTTGTTCAATATTCTCAATGGTAAATTTCTCATGAACAGAGCAATGACCTTTCCATAAAATCATTTTGATTCGATGAAGCGGTTGGTCGGTGATGAGCTTTTCTTCTATTTGATCCCAGACAGCCATTTCCTCTAGCGGAATCCCTAAATCATAGGCCGTGTTACGCCCTAAATGCTGATCAGGAAGAAAAAGAATCCGCTCTTTTTGGGTCAGCGCCCACTCCAATACTTTTTTAGCGTTTGAAGATGTGACAGTCGATCCGCCATGTTTGCCGACAAATGCTTTAATATCAGCCGTTGAGTTTACATAAGTCAGCGGAAGGATCGTATCTCCAAACAGCTCAGTGAGCTTATCCCACGCCCTGTCTGTTTGTTTCATATTCGCCATATCTGCCATTGAACAGCCAGCTCTCATATCTGGCAAAAAGACGTGCTGATTCTTTTTTGATAGCATATCGGCCGTTTCTGCCATAAAATGAACCCCGCAAAATACAATGTATTCTGCTTCGTGATTGTCAGCAGCAATTTGTGCAAGCTGCAATGAATCACCTGTCACATCAGCAAATTGGATGACTTCATCTTTTTGATAATGATGACCCGGTATAAAAAGCTTTGATCCAAAGGCGCGTTTAATCTCTAATACTCTCTCTTTCATTTCATCATAAGAGCGCCGTTTATATTCATCTGGCATCATGGCTGTATGCTGCGCTGCTAAC
Source organism: Bacillus sp. iso_77 (assembly GCF_056173625.1). Classification (NCBI taxonomy): domain Bacteria; kingdom Bacillati; phylum Bacillota; class Bacilli; order Caryophanales; family Bacillaceae; genus Bacillus; species Bacillus sp. iso_77. The sequence continues at coordinate 2,433,630 of NZ_CM149683.1, forward strand.
ACATCAAGCATTGACATGAGTCGTTCCCCCTTTATGGCTGAATTCCATATTCATACTAAAATCGAATGATGGAGCAGAATGTGTGAGGAATCCAAGTGAAATAAGGTCTACACCTGTCCCCCGGTAGTTAGCCACATTCTCCAACGTGATACCGCCTGATGCCTCTGTCAATATGGTTTCAGGGGTCATTTGTTTAAAGCGCTTCACTTCGTCTGGAGAGCAGTTGTCAAACATGATGACATCTGCTTTGGCATCAATGGCTTCCATCAGCTGTGCTTCTGATTCAATTTCCACTTCAATTTTCACCATATGACCGGCGTATGCTCTTGCTTTCTCCACAGCTTCCCTGATAGAACCACAAGCCGCAATATGATTATCTTTAATCATCACCCCATCGGATAAGCCGAAACGATGATTCTTTCCGCCTCCGACTTTTACTGCGTACTTCTCCAGCATGCGCAAACCGGGTGTCGTCTTTCTCGTATCACAAATCGTAATAGATGGATCAGCTAATCGCTCTACTGCTTCATGCGTTAGTGTAGCAATCCCTGTCATTCTTTGCAGGATATTCAACACCACCCGCTCCCCTTTCAGCAAGTCGTTGACGGGGCCAGTTATTTGTGCCAGTACAGCCCCTTCATGAATCCAATCACCTTCTTGGAAGAACAGCTCAGTTTGAACTTGTTCATTCAGCAGTTTGTATCCCATATCAATGACTTGCGTCCCGGCCAATACGCCTGATTGTTTCGCCATGATGTAAGCTGTTCCTTTCTTGTCTCCAAAGATGGCATCAGCGGATACATCTCCAAACCCAATATCTTCTTTTAAAAAATGAGTGAGCATTTGCTTTAACTGTAAACGTTCCATTTGGCACCAATCCTTTCATTTTTTACGATATAAATATAGCCCTGTTCATGTACAATCTGTTTTGTTCGCCACGAAGCATCATGCCGATTAGGATAATCTGTGCGATAATGACCGCCCCTGCTTTCTGTTCGGAGTAATGCAGATTTGACAAGGCATATGGCTAAAGCCCATTGATTAGTTATTTCGATCTGTTCATTTGTGATATTCTTCACATTGATTTGCTGAAAAGAGACTTGTTCTAAATGATCGAGCAAAGTCTGTAAGCCTTTCTCATCTCTCACAATTGCGGCATATGCCGTCATCCATTTTCTGAGCTGAGCCAGTGACACCGTTGGGACAGACCATACTTCTTGAATGGAAGGAGCAAGGTTTTTATCTTGCCAGGTTTGCAACCGCTCAATATACCGTGCTGCGTTGTTTCCTAAAACGAGACCTTCTAAGAGCGAATTACTTGCCAGTCGATTGGCGCCGTGTAAACCTGTACAAGCTGCTTCACCAATGGCAAAAAGTGATGGAACTGTTGTTTCTCCATGTTCATTCACCTTAATTCCACCCATTAAAAAGTGCATACCGGGTGAAACTGGCAGCCTTCCGCTTGCCATAACAACTCCCGCACGCTGACACATCGAAGCAATCGCAGGAAAACGTGCAGAAAAATGCGGAATATCACGGATGTTCAGATAAATGGAATGACCGAGTTGCTGCTCATGGAAAATGGTCCTTGCCACCACATCTCTAGGCGCTAAATCGCTCTGTGGGTGGATTCCTTTCATGATCCGCCTGCCTGATTCATCTTCTAAATAGGCGCCCTCTCCCCTGACTGCCTCTGATACGAGCCCGATCGCTTTACCTGAAGTGGTCAAAAGGGTCGGATGGAATTGCACAAATTCGAGATCTACTAGCTGTGCCCCTGCGCGATAGGCCATCATCAGACCATCTCCTGTCACAGACGGATCATTTGTGTTTGTCTCATATAAGGATCCACAGCCGCCAGTGGATAATACAACTGCATCTGCGGTCATTGTATGTACATGACCTTTTTCGTCTTTCCACACAACACCTGTACATACCCCATCATGAACCAATAGATCCATGACATGATGATTTTCGTATACATGAATGTGTGAGCCGAGCTTCCCTTTCAAAAACTGCACGAGGGTTTTTCCCGTTTGATCTCCTCCTGCATGCAGAATACGATGGGTCGTATGGGCTCCCTCTTTACCTAACTGCGGGATTCCCGTTTCATCTCGATCAAATGGGCAGCCCTCTTCTACGAGCTTCTTTACAAGATCTTTTCCATGACGGACGATCTCCTGTACAGTTTTGTCATCATTGTGACCACACCCCGCAGCTAAAGTGTCTTGCACATGCTGATCGACAGAATCATGTGCGGAAAAGGCTGCAGCGATTCCCCCTTGTGCGAGCATGGAATTACTAGAGGAAAATTGTTTTTTTGTCATCATGATGACTTGGCAGTTCTCTGAGATCGTATTCACAAAGGAAAGAGCCGCAATGCCCGACCCCACCACAATGACTTTTTTAATAGATGACACAATTGCCCCTCCTGTCATTTACACCTGTCTTGACACATATCATTACACAACACTACAATAAATACAAGAAAAAATTTTCACACAGGAGATGGATGGATTTGATTTATTTAGATTATGCAGCTTCTACACCTGTTTCTGAGGAATCACTGCATGTATTTCAGCAGTTGAGCAAAGAATGTTACGGAAATGCGAGCAGCCTGCATGATGCAGGAGGAAGAGCAAATGAAATCTTGGCTTACAGCAGACAATCACTTGCAACGATTCTAGGGGGCGAACCTGATGGCATTTACTTTACAAGTGGCGGAACTGAATCCAATATCCTTGCGATTCAATCGATCATAAATGGGCTGCCTCCACATAAACAGCATGTCATTACCACATCAGTAGAGCACCCTTCCGTTCATCATGCGGTCAATGCCTTGAAGCGTCTCGGTGTGAAGGTGACGGTCATAGACCCGAATCAAGAAGGAATTATCACAAAGGAGATTCTCAAACAGGCTCTATTGCCTGAAACCGGACTAGTATCCATCCAGCATGCCAACTCAGAAACTGGGATTATTCAGCCATTAGCTGAATTAGCGACGCTCTTAAAAGAAAGAGATATTCTTTTTCATACAGATGCAGTGCAGACATTCGGAAAAATGCATGTGTCGATTAAAGAACTTGGGGTTGATGCCCTCTCCATTTCGAGTCATAAAGTGTATGCACCTAAGGGCGCCGGTGCTGTCTATATGGGAGCACATGTCCCTTGGAAGCCTATATATCAACATACTGTACAGGAAAATGGTCTACGCCCAGGGACAGTGAACGTTCCATGTATCGGTGCTTTTGTTGCCGCGAGCGAGCAAATCATGCTGAAAATAGAGCATCAGCAGCAGCTGGATATTCAGCTTCGTGATTATTTTCTTCAGCAGCTAAAAAAAAGGCAGCTGCCTGTCCGCATGCTGCAAGAAAATGACCAGCGCCGCACGCTCCCTCATATTATTGGTTGTTTTTTTGAAGGGTTTGAAGGACAATATGTAATGTTAGCTTGTAATCGGCAGGGAATTTGTATATCTACTGGAAGTGCATGCGCTTCTGGTTATCATCACCCTTCCCCTGCTGTAAAGGCATTACATGTATCAGATCGTGATGCCCTTCAATTCATTCGACTATCATTTGGACGAGGATCATCAAAGGATGACATCGATCAGCTTTTGCATACATTTGAACGCTTGCAAAAGGAGAAGAAAGGAGCATAAAACGTGGAACAAGAGAGAAAACTCATTGGCGAAGAAAGAAGAAACGCCATTTTAAAGTGGCTGAAAGAGACTGATACACCACTCACCGGAAGTTTTTTAGCCAAAAAAGCCGCTGTCTCACGACAAGTCATTGTACAAGATATTTCATTACTCAAAGCAAAAAACGAACCCATTATTGCCACAAGCCAAGGCTATGTGTATATGGCGCAGCATACACCGGAAACTGAAATTGAACAGATTATCGCTTGCAAGCACGATCCTCATCGTACAGAAGAGGAGCTGACACTGATTGTAGACTACGGTGTAACGGTGAAAGACGTGATGATTGAGCACCCTGTCTACGGGGAGCTAACGGCCTCTATTCGAGTGAGTACGCGCAAACAAGTGGCTGACTTCGTTCATCATATTTCTAATACAGGCGCCTCCTACTTATCAGAGCTGACAGACGGCGTACACTTACATACCCTTACTTCCTTCAGCCAAAAGCAGCTTGACCAAGCCATTCAAGCGCTTGATGACGCTGGATTTCTCATTAAAGACTAAAAAAATAGTGTCCCCTGCAGGACACTATTTTTCATTCGTTAATTCATATGTTTGATAGCTGCCGAGTAGTTTCACTTCACAGCCAATCGCTTCTAATTCTTGAATGGCGCCAGGGACAAGTACATCATCCATCTCTTTTTCGATATCAATGATAAATAAATAGTGTCCAAGGCCTGTTTTTGTCGGACGCGATTCAATTTTGGACAAATTGAGATTCCGCCATGAAAAAGCTGATAACACGCGGTGCAATGCACCTGACTGATCATCCTTTGGCAGGCTGACAACAATGGTCGTTTTTGGCTTTGAAGAAAAACCAGAATTCATTGGGAACGATGCCTTCGCCTCTTTATGTAAAATAACAAAACGTGTATGATTGTGCGGATAATCATGAATGTCTTTTTTCGCAATCGTCAATCCGTACGTTTTTGCGGCGATTTCATTCGCAATCGCACCAACAGCTTCATCTGGATGCTCACTGATGTATTTTGCTGCATAGCCTGTTGATTCCACTGGCCGATGCGGAATATCAGGGAACTGCCTCTTCAAAAATTGATGACACTGCGCAATGGCGTGCGGATGTGACTGAATCACATCTAATGTCTCCCAGCTCTCCGCTCTCGATGGATGGACAAGCAGGTGCTGACGAATCGGTGCTGTCATTTCGCCCACAATGGACAAAGCGTCCTCATGAATTAAATAATCAATCGTTAAGTTCACAGATCCTTCGAGTGCATTTTCAAGTGGAACGACCGCCAAATCTACTTCTCCCTTTGACACGGCATCCATACATTGCGGAATGGTTGCATAAGCCCGTTGCTCTGCTTCTTTTGGAAAACAAGAACAGACAGCCAAATGAGTAAATGTGGCCTCTGGTCCAAAGTAACCTACCGTTAATTGCTTCATCTGCTATGATCTCTCCTTTTACGCCCCAGAACCTAGAATTTCAACTTTTTCGACAAATTCAAGTTTTCTTAATTGATTCATGACTGTATTGATATCATCTGCCATGCCGGCCGTACTGATCGACAGGGTAACATTCGCTCTTCCTTGCAGCGGAATCGTTTGGTGAATGGATAACACATTACAGCCAGAGTCAGCCACAATTTGCAGCAGCCTAGACAGAGCCCCAGACCGATCCTCCAGGTGGAAAAACAATGTGATGATCTGCTCTTTGACCATAGTATAAAATGGAAAAACAGCATCTCGATATTTATAAAAAGCACTGCGGCTTAAATCCGCTTTTTGAACAGCATCGGCAACTGAATCCGCTTTTTTGCGATCGAGAAGCTTTTTGACTTCAAGCGTTTTTCGCATCGCATCCGGAAGTACATCCTCTCTTACTAAATAGAACGTTTCTTCTTTCACCTGTTTTCTCCCCTTTTAAAAACGGGAGAGCCCATGAACTGGACCCTCCTTTTGATCAATCGATAAATTCAAATTCAAATTCAAGCAGACGAATGATGTCTCCATCTTTAGCACCACGTTCACGCAGGGCATCATCAACGCCCATTCCGCGCAGCTGTCTAGAGAATCGTTTCACTGACTCGTCTCTTGAGAAATCTGTCATCTTAAACAGTCGCTCAAGTGCTTTACCAGTTAAGACAAACGTACCATCAGGATCTCTTGAGATCTCAAATGCTGCTTCTCCTTCATCAAACTTGTACATCACACGGTTATCAGAGAGCTCTTCTTCATTGTAGAGCGGGAATTCCGGTGTTGTTTCAAGCTGATTGGCAATTTCAAATAAGAGCTCACGAAGCCCTTCTCTTGTGATCGCACTAATTGGGAACACTTTATAGTCATCTGTTAATTTTTCTTTAAATGCCGCTAGATTGTCAGCTGCATCCGGCATGTCCATTTTGTTCGCTACAATGATTTGCGGACGCTCTGTCAATCTCATGTTGTATTGCTCAAGCTCTTCGTTAATCGTCACGTAATCTTCGTATGGGTCACGCCCTTCAAGTCCAGACATATCAATGACATGGACAATGACACGTGTACGTTCAATGTGGCGTAAAAATTGATGACCTAAGCCAACACCTTCGTGCGCTCCTTCGATCAGTCCTGGCAGATCCGCCATGACAAAGCTTCGGTTATCGTCTGTTTCAACAACTCCGAGGTTTGGCACAAGCGTTGTAAAATGATAATCCGCAATTTTTGGTTTCGCAGAAGAGACAATCGAAAGCAGTGTTGACTTCCCGACACTTGGGAAACCAACAAGTCCAACATCTGCAAGTACTTTTAATTCTAAGATGACGTCACGTTCTTTACCTGGCTCACCGTTTTCAGACAGCTGTGGTGCAGGGTTTGCTGGTGTTGCGAAGCGTGAATTTCCACGTCCGCCACGTCCACCTTTGGCAATCACAGCCCGCTGTCCATGCTCTGTCAAGTCAGCTAGTACTTGTTCCGTCTCAGCATCTGTCACCACTGTACCCGGCGGAACTTTAACAATCATTTCTTCCGCATTTCGACCATGCTGGTTTTTACTCATTCCATGCTCACCGCGGTCCGCCTTGAAATGACGCTTATAACGAAAGTCCATTAACGTTCTGAGTCCTTCGTCTACTTCAAATACTACATCTGCACCATTTCCGCCGTCGCCGCCTGCTGGCCCGCCTTTTGGCACATATTTTTCACGACGGAACGCCACCATACCGTTTCCGCCGTCACCGCCTTTAACATACACTTTAACCTGATCTACAAACATAACTTCCTCCGTTTCTCTGCATCACATATCTCGTTCTTGCCTCAAACAAAGCTCAATCATGGACTCGTGATTCGTCACATGAAATTGCGTTATACTCATACATGGATAGTTTGCGTCATGAAACGCATTTAACGCATCCAAACTTGTTAATTTTCCTTTGAAATCAAAATATAAGATCACATCATTCTCTTCATGATCCGTTTGGAAAGTGACCGTTAAATGATTTTCAGTTTTTTGGCAAACTGATTGATCGAATATCGAAAACAACTCCCGTGATACCGTTAGCAGCTGCGATTCATATGCTGATAAGTCTCGGGTTTCACCAAGCACTTCATATTCTAGGGTGATAAAATGCGACTCCCAATTAAAGGTTAGAAAGTAATAGGCCAATTGGGGAATTTTTAAATTTGAGAGTTTGGATTCATGCTGTGCTTCAATGACCATTTCTTCTATTATTTCGAACACTCGGTCATATTTTTCTAATGTCAAGTTGCCTTTGATTAACTGCAATTTATTCATCCAGTCGTGTCTTGAACGACTAAGCAAATGGATCAATTCATTCGTTAATGCAACGTGAGTTAATTTTTCGTTTTGTTTACTTGGTATCTCTTCCATTATCGCACTCCCAATCGTTTGGTCTCTCTTTTAGGAGTCTTATCATCAATATGTCTCCCTGAATTATAACAGAGAAGACAGCATAGAAAAACACTAGTTATGTGAGGAAAGGTTGTTTTTTCTGATCGTATAGGAGAAAATGAGGCAAAGTCAGCAAACATTCTTTGATATTTATGGAGTGCATCTTCTTTTATCATCTTCGATACTACTTGTAAAAAGCGCAAAAGCTCCCTGAATAGTGAAAAAAACTCCAGTCAATGACCGGAGTTTTTAGCAATTATTGTGCCGCAGGATATACGCTCACTTTTTTACGGTCACGACCGAAACGTTCGAATTTAACTGTTCCGTCGATTTTAGCGAAAAGAGTGTCGTCGCCTCCGCGTCCAACGTTTTCACCTGGATAGATTTTCGTTCCACGTTGACGATAAAGGATAGAACCACCAGTTACGAATTGACCATCAGCACGTTTAGCGCCTAAACGTTTAGACTCAGAGTCACGTCCGTTCTTTGTAGAACCTACCCCTTTTTTAGATGCGAAAAATTGAAGATCTAATCTAAGCATGAAGTTCACCTCCTATTTTTTTGTAGATATTCTCACATAATCGTGATAATCTCGTTCAATTGTTTCTAAGGAAACGACCATGCCTTCTAAAAGCAACTGGGCTTTTTCAAAGGTGACTGGATCTGTATCAGCTGGCAGTTCAAAAGAGAAATACCCGCCTTCATCTCCAATATCAAGCAGTGGATCCATTCCTGTCAGTGCAATAATTGAATTGACTGATCCGAAAACAACAGCAGATACACCTGCACAAACGAGATCCTGACCTTTTTCAGCAAACTCGGCATGTCCAGTCATCTGAAAAGACGTAATGCTTTCATCTGCCGGCGACCGAGTAATGGTTGCTTTGATCATATCACTCACACGCCTTAAGCGTTGATTTTTTCGATAACAACTTTAGTGTAAGGTTGACGATGACCTTGTTTTTTGTGGTTGTTTTTCTTCGGTTTGTACTTGAACACAGTAATTTTCTTACCGCGACCTTGTTTTTCAACTTTAGCCGTTACTGTTGCTCCAGCAACTGAAGGGTTACCCACTTTGACAGTGTCTCCGCCGACAAACAATACGTTTTCGAAAGTAACTGTTTCACCTGCTTCAGCAGCTAGTTTTTCAACATAAACAGTTTGACCTTCTTCAACTTTTACTTGTTTACCACCAGTTTCGATAATTGCGTACATCTCTGCACCTCCTAATAAACTCAGACTCGCCGAATACAGGGGGCCAATAGGCACTTTACACCTGCTCCGCGCGGTTGTAGCACGGGTGCTACATATCCATAACATTAAAAAATATATCAAATTAGACGCTGAATGTCAATGTATTTTCACCATTAGTACGGCAAAAGAAGATCTTCCATAGAAGAGGTGGTTCTTCGATCTGAAAAATAAGCATGGAGCAATTCATTTTCATCGAGCTGGCTCATTTTCACACCATTCCGTTCGATAATAATGGGATGCTTACAGCCCCTTTGGAATCGCGCCATCACTTCATATATTTTCTCCTCAGCACCCGCTCTCAGCGGAATGAGTTTCTCTACCTTTTGCTCTTTTTTACCGTAATAACGTTCTAGTAAAAAACGTACCCTGATATAATGCCGCTGCCGGTGCTCCATCACAAGCGAGTAGGCTAAAAAAGTGAGCAGGATCCAGCCGTTGAATTGCAGCGGAGCAAAACAGAGTAACCCTGCTGTCAAAAGACCGAAAAAAATGAGAGAGCCTTTTATTGCAAGGGCATGTGCCTGTTGGAAAGGATAAAAAACAGATAAGAGCAAAAAGAATAATTTCCCGCCATCAAGTGGCCAAATGGGCAAAAGGTTCACTAAAAAAATCGCTACATTATAAAAAGTAAACATCGTAAAGACATCATATGAGATAAGTGAGGCTTCCATGAGAAGCCAGGCGACGAGCTGGAGCGGGACATGCTGAAGCGGTCCGCATAAAATGACCGCCAACTCTTCTTTTAGCGGACGGTTCCCATGCTCTTCTACTTCTACCGCCCCGCCAAATGGCAGTAAAAAAATCCGCCGAATCCGCCAGTGATAATAACAAGCAGCCGCTGCATGTCCAAGCTCATGGACACAGACGATGATGAGCAGACAAAGCAACGGCTTAATTTGACCTGATAGCATGGCAAATGCCATGACTATCCAAAGGAGCGGGTGAACATGGACCTTTGTCAGCATGAGCAGCCATCTATTCAAAGGTCATCACCTGAATGGGATCAATAAACTGTTCATTTTGCTTAATGGCGAAGTAATATGTCCCCTTGCCTTGTTTATCAAGCGCAATTTGACCAATTTTTTCCCCTTTATCGACAAAATCGTATAAAGCCACATCAGCTTCTTTTAGTTGGCCGTACCAGCTGTAGCTGTTATCTGCATGCTGCACCACGACTGTGAGCCCCGTATCACTTTTCTTTTTCACTTCTACGACATAGCCTTCTTTCATACTATCGATGGCTTCAGCAGATGTTTCAACTTTCACTCCGGCACCATTTTGCGTAAAGGATTCCTGCACTTTTCCAGAGGCAGGTACAGCCAGCTCTTGATTGGCTTGTACGTCCTTTTGTCCTTCTTTTTTATCGGTTAAAAAGGCAAGTGGGTTTCCGACAGTCTTCTCAAACCACCGGTTGGCGGCGGCAAATTGAAAATCTTGTTCAAAAGTTTGACTGATCATCGGCTTCAGCTGCTGAAAAGGCCCCGCCTGCCCTTTAAATGAAATAGCGGCAATCAGTACAAGAGAGGCAGAAAGTAAACATTTAAGCACAAATGTATTTGAATGAAATAACGGATGGCGAAATTTTTTCGGCTGATGAGAAGTTGACTCGTAGGAAGCCGAGCCAGAATGCTTTTCTTCTTCTGTTAACATGACCCATGGCGGAATATCATCTTTCTTCTTGAAAGCTGCCTTCTTAGGGGCAGCAGCTGGCTGCTTCATTTTGCGGCGCTGCGCTATTTTCTTTCGATACTCGTCCACTCTTTTCATAAGATCACCCTTTACATACAAACAGTTTGTACATTTTATGTGGCGACCTCATATGATATGCAACAAAAAGACCGATTCTCATCGAATCGGTCTCATCTCACGTGAATCATTATGCTCTTACACCGAAAAATGCTTTCAGCTTTGCAAACATCCCTTTGTTTTCTTCTTCAAAGGATTGAAGAGGAACAGATTCACCTAGTACGCGGCGAGCAATATTGCGATACGCAATGGAAACTTTATTTTTAGCATCCATGACAATCGGTTCACCATTGTTTGAAGCCTTAATGACATCATCATCATCGGCTACAATGCCGAGAAGATCAATTGATAAATGATGGACAACTTCATCCACATCCATCGAATCGCCATTTTTCGCCATGTGAGTACGAATGCGGTTCACAATCAAACGAGGCGGTTCAATATCCTCTTGTTCCAGCAAGCCGATAATTCGGTCTGCATCTCTCACAGCTGAGATTTCAGGTGTCGTGACCACAATCGCTTTGTCAGCACCTGATACAGCATTTTTAAAGCCTTGCTCAATTCCAGCAGGGCAATCAATGACAACATAATCAAAGTCTTGTTTCAATGATTGAATTAATTCTTTGATCTGCTCCGGCTCTACCGCCGTTTTATCGCTTGTTTGAGCAGCAGGTAAAAGATACAACAGATCCTCGAACCGCTTATCCTTCACAAGCGCTTGGTGAATCTTGCATCTTCCTTCTACTACATCGACTAGATCATAAATAATGCGGTTTTCAAGCCCCATCACGACATCTAAATTCCGAAGGCCGATGTCGGTATCAACTAGACACACTTTTTTTCCTTGAATTGCTAGTGCTGTGCCTAAGTTTGCAGATGTTGTTGTTTTGCCAACGCCGCCTTTTCCTGAGGTAATCACAATAGCCTCGCCCAATTTCACATTCCTCCCTCAAGCCTTGTCAGATTAGGTCTTATATGAGCCAATTGCTGCAGGCGTTCAATGATCATATTGCCATCTATATCTAAATAAGCACATTCCATTTCATTTCCATCTTCTTTTTGATCCGGTGCACGGTTAAACACCTGTGCGATGCGGAGCTGAGTTGGAATCATATGAGATGCCGCAATCACAGCTTGTTTGTTTCCATTACATCCAGCATGCGCTACACCTTTTAACGCACCGAGCACAAAAATATTCCCCCCTGCACGAATGGTGCCGCCAGGGTTGACATCTCCTATTAATAAAAGATCCCCTTCGACATAAAGCACCTGTCCAGAGCGTACAATTTTTGCTACAGAAGTAATCTCAGCCTCTGCTTTTAAACGTCTCGCTTCTTCAGTTGACATGACGTCACTTTCAATAGAGTGAATGACGAGATGTTCATTTTCAGACACCGCTTCAGTTAAACGCGCCTCTTGATCCTCTGTTAAATATCGAAAACCAAGTTTAATATGCACATTGACTTTATGTCCTTCTCTTCCATCTGTATATTGCTCAAGTAAAAGAACCTCTCGCAAGCCAGAAAGAAGGTCTTCAAACGAACAGTCATCATTTAACTGTAATGTTAATCCGTTTTTTGTACCTTTTATTGTCACATACTGCTGTTTTTGAGTTTTCAAGATGCTCACCTCAACAACATACTCATTTCGCCGTAATTGGACAAACTCCTGCTTTTATTCGTCGATCAGTCCTTGTTTCACATTGATGAAAAAGAGCCTAAGCGGCACAACAAGTATGAGAGACGCAGCAGTATTTAAAAGAATCGTTGGAATAAAGCGTTCGATGACATACGTATTAAAAGGCATAATACCTGGTTGAATCGTCGCTTGAACGCCGTACACATAAAACTCCATCACTGCAACAGCAATCATCGATAGAAAGACAACGACTAACATATTCGTTTGGAGAACTTTGAAGGCTTTTGCTAACAAATAGCAGAGCGCACCAAAGCCAAACATATGAACACCAAGAATACCTGTATACGAAATATCATATAAAAGTCCAAAGATAAATCCATAAATCACACCATATTTTTGATTCACAAAAGCTGTCATAAATACAAGTGCGAGTAAGATGAAATGAGGTGCTAAAATTTGATTATCTGAAACAAATGGGAGCTTCACTAAATCGACAAAAATACTGTCAAATACGAAAATAAACAACATGACGAAAGCAAGAAGGACACGTTTCACGAGCCTTCCTCCTTCGTTAATTGAGATGCATCTGCCGTACTTGTGCTGCGATTCACAACAATCACGCGGTCTAAATTATTGAGTTCAGCAGCTGGTTCTACATAAATAATTTTTGTCAGTCCGTAATGGTCCGGCTCAATTTCGCTTACCTTTCCAATGGTCAAGCCCTGCGGGAATACGCCCCCTGCTCCAGATGTTTCAACAAGATCTCCTTTTTTGACATCCCCATCAGCATCGGATTTTAAAATGTTCATTGTCAGCATTTTTTTCTTGCTGTCATAACCGTTAATAATTCCATTGAGTTCTTCTTTGCCCTTTTTCGCAAAAATTTTCGTTGAAATTCTATTATTTTGATCTGTAGAGCTTAGCAACCTTACAGTCGACGTAAAATTGTTGAGCTTATCACTTTCAATTTTCCCAATTAACGCACCACTCTCATTGGTGACCGCCATATCTTTTTCAACGCCTTGTTTTTTCCCTTTATCAATCATGACAAAACTATCCCAAAGGGACGGGTTTCTCGCAATGACTGTTGAAAGAATGGGCGTGTAGTCACGAATAGAGTTCACATATCCGAGCTGCTTGCGAAGCTTTTTGTTCTCATCTTCTAGTTCTTGAAGTTTCGCCTCATATTGGGTTTGTCCATCAAGTTTTTTTCGAAGACGCTCGTTTTCATCATATGTGTTCTTTAAATCTTGTACGTTCCCATAAATACCGGCAATAAATTGTGATGGTTTATGAAAGACACCTTGAAAAAAGCCTGTCGTATCCCCCACTAATTTTTCCGGCCATGAAGCACCTCTGCCGCTTTTCACTGAAAAACCAATCATGGCCACCAGTACGATGACACAGACAAGGAGCAACATTAATCTTTTATTCATAAAAAACTGCGGCATGTCTTACACCTCTTTATTTACGCCCAATTATCGATTATCTTTAGATTTTCCTTTGAACAAGTGAATATGTTCTAGTGCTTTCCCTGTTCCGATCGCCACACAGTCAAGCGGATCTTCAGCAATAATGACCGGCATTTTTGTTTCATCACTAATGACTTTGTCAAGATTACGTAGCAATGCACCACCGCCTGTTAAAACGATTCCACGGTCCATAATATCTGCTGCCAGCTCAGGTGGCGTTTTTTCAAGTGTCATTTTGACCGCATCGACAATTGTTTCCACCGTATCGCGAAGCGCTTTTGCAATTTCTTCTGCCGTAATAGAGATCGTTTTTGGCAGACCTGTTAAAAGGTCACGGCCGCGAATGTCCATCTCGTCATGTACGTCAGGCTGCGCAGAACCGATTTCCATTTTAATCGCTTCTGACGTGCGATCACCAATCATAAGATTATACGTTTTACGAATGTAGCTGCTGATCGCATCATCCATCTCGTCTCCTGCAACACGGATCGATTGAGATGTCACAATACCGCCAAGTGAAATAATGGCTACTTCTGTTGTACCGCCGCCAATATCAACAACCATGCTTCCAGTTGGCTCCCATACAGGAAGGTTAGCACCGATTGCCGCAGCAAATGGCTCTTCAATAGGGTATGCGTCACGAGCACCAGCTTGTCTTGTTGCATCAATGACAGCACGCTCTTCTACTGCTGTAATACCAGATGGTACACACACCATCACGTACGGTTTACGAGCAAAAAGCCCTTTACCTTTTAATGCTTGATTAATGTAATATTTCATCATTGTTGCTGTCGTCTCGTAGTCTGCAATGACTCCGTCTTTCATTGGGCGCAGTGCCACAACATTACCAGGTGTACGACCGATCATGTTTCTAGCGTCATTTCCAACCGCCACTATAGACTTCGTATCAGTTTCCAAAGCTACGACCGAAGGTTCTCTCACAACAATGCCTTTTCCTTTAATAAAAACAAGCGTATTCGCTGTTCCAAGATCTATTCCAAGGTCTTTTGTACCAATTCCAAACATATGTATGTATCTTCCTTTCTTAAACCAAAATTCCCTTTAGGGAAAAACTCATAAACTCTATTATATCGTAAAACATTGAAAAAAAAAGTGTTACAAATACCCTTTTTCCTTCAAACTCACAAATTTTTGATCACCGATCACTAGATGATCAAGCAGCTGTATTCCAATCAGCTTCCCACATTCAAAAAGTCGCTGTGTGACTTCAATATCTTCCCTGCTGGGCGTCGGATCTCCAGATGGATGGTTGTGCACACATATAAATGAAGCGGCCGAACGTTTAAAGGCCTCTTTAAAAATTTCGCGCGGGTGAACAATCGACGAATTTAGACTTCCGATAAACACAGTATGTTTATGAAGAACTTGATTTTTGGTATTGAGATAAAGACAAACGAAATTCTCCTGCGTCAAAAATCTCATATCTTCCATCACAAAATTCGCACCATCCTCCGGCGTGCGGATCACATAACGATTGTCCGTCGTTTGATGGTGTAATCTAGTGCCGAGTTCTAAAGCAGCTAAAAGAGAGATCGCCTTCGCTTTTCCAACTCCTCGAATCTTTGACAATTCTTCAATAGAAGCTTCCTTCACAGAACGAAGACCACCAAATGTTTGCAAAAGTCTTGCGGACACTTGAAGAACTGATTCCTTTTTTGTGCCTGTTCTCAAAAGAATCGCGACAAGTTCATGGTTTGATAAGCTGCTTGGGCCATATTTGACAAATCGTTCGCGCGGCTTTTCATCATGAGGAAAATGCTTCAGCAGCATAGGGAAATGATTCAAGATCTACACTCCTTTTTTGATTCCTTCCCGTCATCAAAAAGGGGTGATACCAAATGTTTCAAGCACTCTGACTGTTTTAGCAATAGGGAGTCCTACAACGGAAAAATAATCACCGTCTATTTTTTGTACAAACAGGGCACCTTTTCCTTGAATGCCGTAGCTTCCAGCTTTATCAAGAGGCTCACCGGTTTCAATATAGCGGTCTATTTCATCTTGTGTAAGCGGCCAAAATGTCACGTCTGTCTGTTCATAAAATGTTTCTTTTCTATTCTCTGATTGAATCGTGACACCAGTCAAGACTTGATGTGTCTTACCTGACAATAATTGAAGCATTGAGGCTGCATCTTCCTTGTCTTTTGGCTTTCCAAGACATTTGCCATCAATTGCAACAATTGTATCTGCACCAATGATCACAGCTTTGGGATGTATTTTTTGAATATCATTTGCTTTTTGTTCTGCCAACCATTGGACGTTCTCAGCAGGAGAAAGGTTTCGATTTATTTCTTCTTTTAAATCACTTGCTTGAATGTCATAAGAAAACCCTGCTAAATCAAGCAATTCTTTTCTTCTAGGTGATTGAGATGCGAGTATTAACTGGTTCATGTTTGTTCATCCTTTCAGGGGTTAGCCTAAGAAGTAAGATACCCATTCATCCTATCAAATGAACATCTTACCGACAATTAACGAAAATGCCATTTTCATGTTCCTACATCATTATGTTGGAAGCAAAAGAAAAAAACTAGTCATTTTTTGACTAGTTTGGCTGTTAAAAACATGATTTTACGTATTTAGTTGATCTAATAGCGCTTGCTGAGATTTCCAGCCATTTTCAGCAGATGGGTCATTTAAAAGCTGTACAGCTTTCAGCAAACTGCTTTTGGCTGGTGCGTCGGTTGTTTTGGCATTTTCAAGCTCAGAAATCAACTGAGTGACTTCTTTTTGATCCACATCTTCTCCTGCAATCACCTTAGAGGATAAGACAGATGCCTTCTCTATTAAACCTGTCAGCTCATCCGGCACTTGAAATGAGAGCTCTTTTCCTCCCCATGCTTCAAAATGCTGATCGATCAATTTTTTCCCAACGGCACTTGTCATGCCTTGTTCTGTGGCAAGTCCGGCAATAACATAATAGCCATCATCCATTGATACCTTTTTACCTGCATATCCTGCCTCTTTTAAACTGTCAACTAAGTCATCTGCTCCTTTTTCAGAAGAAAACTTTCCAGCCTGCACCACAAAGGTTGAAAAATGACCTGATGCACTTTTTTCACCTTCATTGTCCTTTGACGTATCTGCAAGATCAGCCGGTGGTGCATCTCCCCCAGCTTTCGCCGAAGGCCCGCTTCCAGATGCTGAGACGCTGATATGATCGCCTCCTGATGGATTGGCAGATCCATCTTTGCTTAAACTTAGTGCAAATACACCGAGGCCTGTCCCTAGAACGACTGCAAACACAATCGTTGTCATCACTCGTTTGAAGGGACCGCGGTTTTTACTGAACTTCTGGTCAAAAGAACCTTTTTTCTTTTGATAAGGTGTGACAACCTTTGGATCCGAATGGTAAATGTGATCAGCTGCATCGTCCCATTGAAAATCTTCTTCTTTCGGTTTAGACGGTTCTTCCCCGGAAGCGGCTGTCTCCTGTTCCGACTGCCTCTTTTCCTCCCAGTTCGAAAACGTCACTTGATCCTCTTGCTGTTTTTGAGGCTGATGCTCTTCTCCATGCAGCATTTCTTCCTTGCCATTAATATTGACCTTTAACCCTTGTTTTTTTGCCTGCCTTTTTTTCACTGTCATTCCCCGCTTTCTGACATTGTTTGTAAGAAAGACCTTTCTGTCCAATGAAATAGCGCGAATGTAACCCGTCCTTCTTTCTGTTTCACACTTTAACATAGCCAATAAAAAAAAGAACAAGACTTTTGTCGGCAGGTTCAAAAAGTGTTCGCCAATTTTCTCATCCGAAAAAATCGCGAATTGGGTTTAACAGATCACCACAAAAAAGATAAAACCAGAAAGAACAAGCGATGGCAGGAACAAAAGGAAAGGGTTCATTTGCCTTGTAAGAAAACACCTTTGCGTAAACCATTCCCGTGACAGACGAAAGAAAAAGAATGATCAGAAACGGCTTAAATCCGAAGCAAAATGCAAGCACACCAAATAGTTTGACATCCGCTCCCCCCATACTATTTGGCTTGAAATGTTCTAAACTATAAAACAAAAGAAGACAAATAAGAAGAGATGCCGCTCCTTCCCACCAAA
The DNA here is from genome assembly GCF_056173625.1 of Bacillus sp. iso_77. Taxonomy (NCBI): domain Bacteria; kingdom Bacillati; phylum Bacillota; class Bacilli; order Caryophanales; family Bacillaceae; genus Bacillus; species Bacillus sp. iso_77. The sequence continues at coordinate 2,451,352 of NZ_CM149683.1, forward strand.
TAAAAAGCGGTTCTAGCGTGCGGTATATGACGAAAAGAGGAAAAAAGAAGAGAAAGAGCTCGTTGGGTACTCTCATATAAAAAAGATCGCTCACGACAGCAATCACGAATAAACTACATAGACTCACAAGAAAAAGGCCCTCAAAAAAGAAACCAGCATGTCTATAAACGAGTAAAAAAAGGCCGCCTGTCAACAACTCAACCATTGGATAAAGCAAAGAGAGCCGGGTTCTACAATGCTTACATGACCCTTTCAATACAATATAAGAAAAAAGCGGGAGCATGTCGTGAAAAGAAAGCGGCTCTTTACAAGCTCCGCAGTGTGAACGAGGAAAAAGAATAGACCGCTTCATTGGAAGCCTCTCACCAACAAGATGAAAAAATGACCCCATGACCATGCCTGTGAAAAACATAAAAAAATCAATCAAATTAGGTGACTCCTTCCGGAAATAGAATAGACCGGATTGTACCATAGCGATTCACCTTTGATCACCTTGCGAAAAAGTGATTTTCCCCCTCTTCTACATATCAAAAGAAAAAAGACGCACATTGCATAGAAGCAATGTGCGTCTTTTCCTTACTGTAAAATACGACTTCGTACATCTGAGATAAAATAAAGGGAACCTGTCACCAGAATCATTGCTGAAGGGTCATCTCTTTTCTTCTGAATGAAGTCAAGCACTGCACAAGGGTCTTCATCAAACGATTTTGCTTCTAAATGACTGCAAGCATAAAGCTTTTCCGCTGATTCAGCTCTTGGAAAGTCAAAGGAAACAAAATGAATCGATGAACTAATCCTTTCAAGCTTTTCGATCATTTGTTTGTAAGGTTTATCTTTTAACGCACTAAAACATACATGAACCTGTTTACTAGAAAAATGAGCTTGTACAGTTTCGATTAAACGGTCCATTCCTTCTTCGTTATGAGCACCATCTAAATAAACAAGAGGCTGATCTTGGATCTTTTCAAATCTTCCAGCCCACACTGCTTGCCGAATTCCTTCATACACTTGCTCATTTAGCACATGGATATATCCTTCTTGCTCAAGCCATTCGATCAGTAGAACGGCAAGGGAGGCGTTCTGCATTTGATGCGTTCCGATTAACCCTGTCTCTAGCTGCGAGTACTCCCTTTTTGGGGTAGTGAATGTGAAGCGTTCACCTGTTTCCGTCGGCTGCTGGTCCTTAAAGGTACAAGTATCATGTAACGAGATAAACGGCGCATTCTTTTCTTCGGCTTTGTGTTGAATCACAGTAAGAGCTTCCGCTTGATGAACGGCCGTGATCATCGGAATCCCAGTTTTAATAATGCCAGCTTTTTCTGCTGCAATCTGATCAAGTGTGTCGCCTAAAATGGCCATATGATCGTGACCAATCGACGTAATTGCTGTTAAGATGGGCGCTGTCACATTTGTAGAATCAAGTCTTCCGCCAAGTCCTGTTTCCAAGAGGACAAAGTCTACTTGGTGCACATGGGCAAAATAAGCAAACGCACATGCTGTAATGATCTCAAACTCTGTTGCTACACCAAGCTCTGTATCATCTAATTCATCAACTAAAGGCTTGATTTCGTTCACCAAACTCAGCCACTCTTCGTCCAAAATCGGCTCCCCATTAACACTAATTCGTTCATTGAACGTTAAAATAAATGGCGAGGTGAAGGTTCCAACTGAATAGCCCGCTGACTGTAAAATGGATCGCGTAAATGCAATCGTTGATCCTTTTCCATTTGTTCCAGCTACATGCACCGCTTTTATTTTTTGTTCAGGATGGTCTAGTCTGTCCATCAGCCATTTCATTCGTTCAAGTCCCGGTTTGACACCGAAAGCGAGTCTGCTATGAATCCATTCAATGGCTTCATGATAGGTTGTAAACAATGTCATCTCTCATTTCATACGAAATTTTCAAAAAAGACGACTCCAATTCATTAGGAGCCGTCTTTTCACTCTTATGCTTTCAGCTCTTCAATACGCTTTTGAACAGCTTCGCGTTTTGCGACATAATCACGTTCTTTCGCACGCTCTTCTTCTACGACACTTTCAGGCGCTTTTTTCATAAAGCCTTCATTGCCAAGCTTTTTCTGAACTCGTTCCACTTCTTTTGTCAGTTTATCAAGCTCTTTTTGCAGACGGGCAATTTCTTCATCTAAGTTGATTAAGCCTTCAAGCGGCAGAATGAGTTCTGCTCCAGAAATAACAGCCGTCATCGCTTTATCACTAGCTGGGACATCTGTGCCAATTTCAAGAACACTTGGGTTCGTGAAGCGCTCAATATATGAACGATTTTTCTCTAAACGTTCCTGAACATCAGACGTAGATGCTTTAATGTAAAGCTCAACTTGTTTGCTCATTGGCGTGTTCACTTCACTGCGAATGTTACGAACAGAACGAATCAGTTCAACAAGCAGTTTCATATCAGCAGAAGCTTGTTCGTTGGAAAGCTCCGGCTTCACTTCAGGCCATGCCGCTACAGTAATGGACTCACCTTCATGAGGTAGATGCTGCCAGATTTCTTCTGTTAAGAACGGCATAAACGGATGTAGAAGTCTCATCGTTTGATCTAATACATACGCAAGGATCGAACGAGTCGTTTTCTTCGCTGCTTCATCTTCTCCATAAAGCGGAAGTTTCGCCATTTCAATGTACCAATCACAGAAATCATCCCAAATGAAGTTGTATAAATGTCTGCCTACTTCACCGAATTCATACTTGTCAGCAAGCTGTGTGACACTTTCAATTGTTTCATTTAAGCGTGTCAAAATCCATTGATCAGCAACTGATTTTTCTCCTGTCAAATCAAGCTCATCGTACGTTAAACCATCCATATTCATGAGAGCAAAACGGGATGCGTTCCAAATTTTGTTCGCAAAGTTCCAAGTGGATTCAACCTTTTCAAAGCTAAAACGTAAATCTTGACCTGGAGAGCTTCCAGTCGCTAAGAAATATCTCAATGAATCTGCTCCGTACTTGTCGATAACCTCCATTGGATCAATTCCGTTGCCAAGTGACTTACTCATTTTACGCCCTTGTTCATCGCGGATAAGACCATGAATGAGGACATCTTTAAATGGTTTTTCTCCTGTGAATTCAAGACCTTGGAAGATCATACGAGATACCCAGAAGAAGATGATGTCATAGCCTGTTACAAGCAGATTGGTTGGGTAGTAGCGCTTGAAGTCTTCACTGTCTGCATCTGGCCAGCCCATTGTAGAGAAAGGCCAAAGCGCTGAACTAAACCATGTATCAAGTACATCGTTATCTTGCTCCCAGTTTTCAATATCTTCTGGCGCATCAAGTCCCACGTATACTTCCTTCGTTTCTTTATGATACCAAGCCGGGATGCGATGTCCCCACCATAGTTGACGAGAAATACACCAGTCACGGATATTTTCCATCCAGTGTAAATACGTCTTTTCAAATCGGTCTGGAACAAATTGAACTTGCTCATCACCTTTTTGCAGATTGATGGCTTCATCTGCGAGCGGCTGCATTTTCACAAACCATTGTGTTGATAAATATGGCTCCACTACAGCTCCACTGCGCTCACTGTGACCAACTGAATGCATGTGGTCCTCAATTTTGAACAAAATGCCTTCTTCTTGAAGATCTTTCACAAGCTGTTTACGACATTCGAAGCGGTCCATTCCTTTGTATTGAAGCGCATTTCCATTCATTGTGCCATCTTCATTCATCACAAGAATGCGCTCTAGGTTATGACGGTTTCCAAGCTCGAAGTCATTCGGGTCATGAGCCGGCGTTATTTTTACAGCTCCTGATCCAAATTCCATATCGACATAGTCATCCCCAACGATTGGAATCTCTCGGCCTGTAATTGGTAATACAACTGTTTTCCCAATCAAATGCTGATAGCGTTCATCTTCAGGATGTACAGCGACTGCCGTATCTCCAAGCATCGTTTCAGGTCTTGTTGTCGCAATTTCAATCGAACCTGATCCATCTGCAAGCGGATATCTCAAGTGATAAAACGCACCTTGCACATCCTTGTAGATGACTTCAATATCAGAAAGGGCCGTTTTTGTTGCTGGGTCCCAGTTAATGATGTATTCTCCGCGATAGATCAATCCTTTTTCATACAATTGAACAAACACTTGGCGGACTGCTTTATTCAAGCCTTCATCTAATGTAAAACGCTCACGCGAATAGTCTAGACCTAGACCCATTTTCGCCCACTGGCTGCGAATAAAATCGGCATACTCTTCTTTCCACTTCCACGTTTCTTCTACAAATTTTTCACGTCCGAGATCATAGCGGCTCACACCTTCTTCGCGAAGCTTCGCCTCGACCTTTGCTTGTGTTGCAATACCCGCATGGTCCATTCCTGGCAGCCATAAAACATCATAGCCCTGCATCCGTTTCATACGAGTCACGATGTCTTGAAGGGTTGAATCCCAAGCATGCCCTAAGTGTAATTTTCCTGTCACGTTTGGTGGAGGAATGACGACTGTATATGGATCTTTCGTTTTGTCATTTTGTGCTTCGAAGAATTTCCCTTCAAGCCAGTACGTATAGCGGTCTTTTTCAATCGCATTTGGATCGTACTTTGTTGGCATTTCTTGATTATTTGTTCCCATTTGTGTTACCTCCACATTTTTTCGGCTGATGAAACATAAAAAAAGCCTTTTCATCCTTATAAAAGGACGAAAAAGCTTTTTCGCGGTACCACCTTTTTTCACGAAACACTTAGACGTGTCCCGTACTCTCTAAAGGATAACGGGGATCTCCCGAATTTCTCTACTACATGTTTCAAGAAATTAAGCTCACAGGCGACCTTCCAAACAAGTGCATCCTAGAAAACCTTTCAGCTATTGGTTTCCCTCTCTTTAGGGGCTTGCTCGTACTCTTCCTGATCCACGCTTACGATATATCACGTTCATCAGCTTATACTCATCTTTTATTAATATTACTAAATGCCTTTTGTTTTCGTCAATCATCTTTTCCGCTTTTCTTCTTCTTTATACAAATTGGGCAGGCACCCTTTGCCTCTTTGCCCATATGATAATAACAAAATAAAGAAGGAGGGCGTTTTATTTTGAAAAAGATCAATCCTTACACACTCCCCCCATGGCTTAGACAAATTCGGGCAGTTGCCTCCCAAGTCGTTCTCCCGATTGCCATATTTCAAGGCTTTCGCACGATCATTTTTCCCACAACATTTGACGTCCTCATCTTAGGAATTCTTATATTTCTCGCCTGTGCCTTTCACCTTGATTGGTTTTAAGAGAGCTGAAAGCTGCAGGCTCACTCTTATGTATAGGTCCCTCGTTAGACATTTCATAGCGCAACAGCAAACAACCTCGTCACTCTTCTGATGACGAGGCATTTTGTTCTTCTTCAAGGCGTCTAGCCTGCTCAATTTCGTGTATTTTCATGACGGTCGGCTCAGAATTTTTCATTTGCCAATACGCCCTTAACAGCTCTTGACAACTTTCCATCTCATCCTGTCCGCCTGCTTCATAGGCTTTCACCGTATCAAACAAACCTTGCGGATAAGCGAGGTAGCTCAAGAACAAATGAATCTCTTCCTCACGAAGTTTATTTCCCTTTTGATACGTATAAAACAAAGATGTGCATTCAGGACAAGGAGTAGGGTAGGTTTTGAATGTGCGATAGTAAAAAGTCAAAAGGTCATAAATGGGGGCAGCCTTTTTGGACCGCTCAAAATTGGTGAAATGTCCTGTACCTACATCATTGTACAAAAAGTGATGGATTGACAATTGCCCATGGTTTAACACAATACGTGTCGTCTCTTGGTCTTTCATTTCCTCATGCCAATCCTCTAAACGTTCAAGTGCAAATTCACTTGCAGACATCGCTTCTGAAAAATACATAGCAGCAGCCAGCTCAAATGGCGACATATACCATGTTTGTTCTGCCCGCTCGATAAATCGTTCATACATGTCTTTCTCTGTTTCCCATTTGCTTTTCATTTGGGTGTAGTGAGCCTCTATTTCCTGCTCATTAATGTCCATCATAACTTCTGTTCGTTTATGAAGTCTTGCAATCTCTTGAAATAAATATTCATGTTTATCGTCCTGCTCTTCTCTCTTTTCATTGGTCAGCCATGGCATGAGATAATACGTGTACTGGCTTTCCCGATGATTAGAGAAAAAGGAACCGCTCTTCGTGCGATAAATCGGCACAAACGAGCGATAGCCTTTTGATTCTAGTTCAAGCATTTGCTCTGTAAACTGCATGTGTCGATGGGGCTTTACCCGCTTTAGTGCAAATACGCCCTGCTTTGTATACACTCTAACGACAGCTGGACTGACAGGTTCGATATATTCAGCCTCAAGCCCGTATTCGTATAGGACAGATTGGATTTCATCCACGTTCTCTCACCACATTTTCTCGGTCCATCATCTCATACTATGCGTTGCTTTTTTGATATTCAGGAATATAAAGAATCTGCCCTTCTTCAAGCTCTGCATCCACCGACAATGAATTCGTTCGAAGGAGCTGCTGCACATTCAACTGATATCGCTCACAAATACGATCGACCGTATCTTCTTGCTGAACTATACATATTTTCATGCGAGAAAAATCTTCCTCCTCCTGCTTAGCGAACAGCTTCGTTAAATAAAGAGAATTCTCACTGCCAGACGCTTCTCTCTGGTCATGTTCAAACTCCTCAGCTTCTTGAGCTGATTCATACACCTTTGGTGCTTCACGTTCATATAATCGTTCGAACTGATAGCTGTCATCCCGCTCTTCCTGCGTCTGTTCCATCTGATAAGCAGGTGATTCAAAGGCTGGATAAACTGGCGGCTCTTCTTCTTCCTTGCTCTCTGCTTCAGGGTCTTTCCTCACTTCCACCTCAAAGAACGTATCATCCCGCTCCTCTTCTTCTAGCAGCTTAGGCGGGTCAAAGAATGGCGACTCTTGTACTTGAGCTTCTGGGAAGGAACGATACCCAAGCGCCACGGCTTCTTCTTCCTCGTATTCCTCCTCTTCTTCTTCTGCTTCTTCCACCATCACCGTCTCGATGTCTATTTCATCCTCTTCTTGTTCAGTTCGCGCTTCATGTTGCAAAGCGGCCTGCTGTTCTGCATTTTCTTCATGCTCTTCACGTGGGAGCATTTCTTGCTCTTCATATTCAGGCTGCGCCTGATATTCATAGGTGACATCGCCATATTCCTCTTCAGCACGATGGACAAATTCATATGGCCCTTCTACAAGCGGTTCAGGCGTTCCTTCATCTAACAGACCTTCAATGGCCAAATCAGCCTGAATCGTGAGCAAACGACTTTCTGTCAGCTGGTAATCAAATGCATCAATAAACACAAATACATCATTTAAATGACTAATTTTGTTCTTTGGGATCGTGATATCCACCGGAAATTGATGCAGCAGCTCCGCCGTTCCGTCCTCTCTTACCTTCACCTCATCAGCCTGCCTGTATGATGCATAGGAACTGGATTCACCCATTAGCTCCTCTTGATTTATGTTGTATTCTCCTGTTAGCTCGAGTGAACCTCTAATGGAAACATAATCATTCACTTCTTGAACGAGAATGTCAGGATCGAGAGAAATTGACAGTAGCTCACTGACTTCCTGTCCGTTTTTGAAATAAATGGACTCTTCTACCGAAAACTGTAATCGATTGTTTTGAGACAAGTCGGTGTCCTCCTTTCATCTAATCCTTCAAAATAAAATTAGATGTCAATACAGGTGTATGAAGAAGGCGGTGAAAATATGATTGGTTTTATGCAAAGCAAAAAGCCGATATGTCTCCATATCGGCTCAGCGTGTAGACAAACCCTCGCATTCGGTGTCAGTCCTGCGCGCTGGTGCTCACGAATGTCAAATTCGCTCCGCTCCAGTACTCGTCCTTCCTAGACTGCAAAGGTTTTCTTTCACGCTGAAAAGAAGACAAAGGGCTAAAATAAAGTTCATTTTAACCCTTTGTCAACGATCTAAGCCGATATGTCTCCATATCGGCTTTTGGTTACTGAGCTAATTTTTGAAATACCTTTTCAACTGTCTCAATTGTATACTCGATGTCTTCATCCGTATGAGCAGTTGAGAGGAACAGCCCTTCGAATTGTGAAGGTGGAAGGAAGATGCCGTGATCAGCCATTTCCTTGTAGAATTCAGCGAATAAAGCGAGGTCAGCTGTTTTCGCTGTATCGTAATTGACGACTTGTTCGTTTGTAAAGAAGAATCCGATCATGGAACCGGCACGGTTAAATGTTAATGGAATCCCATGTGCTTTCGCCGCTTTTGAAATGCCTTCTTCCAAACGATCTCCTTTGCGTCTAAACTCTTCATAAGACTCAGGTGTCAGCTGTTTTAATGTTTCAAGACCTGCTGTCATCGCAAGCGGGTTACCGGATAACGTTCCTGCTTGATAAATCGGGCCGCTTGGCGCAATTTGTCTCATAATGTCCGCTCTACCGCCATAAGCACCAACTGGCAAGCCGCCTCCGATGACTTTACCAAGACATGTCAGATCAGGCGTAATGCCAAAATAGCCTTGGGCACAATGATAATCCACACGGAAGCCTGTCATGACCTCATCAAAAATGAGTAAAGAGCCATATTGCTCAGTGATGTCTCTCAATCCTTGCAAGAAACCTTCTTGTGGAGGGACAACCCCCATATTTCCTGCAACTGGTTCTACAATGACACCTGCAATGTCGTCTCCAAATTCTTGAAAAGCGACTTTGATGCTTTCTAAATCATTGTATGGAACGGTGATCGTATTGCTTGCTGTACCTTCAGGGACACCAGGGCTATCCGGAAGTCCAAGCGTTGCCACACCCGAACCAGCTTTAATGAGCAAAGAATCACCGTGGCCATGATAACAGCCTTCAAATTTCACAATTTTGTTTCTGCCTGTAAAACCACGTGCTAGACGAAGCGCACTCATCGTCGCCTCTGTTCCAGAGCTGACCATACGAATGACCTCAATAGAAGGAACTCGTTCTGATACAAGCTTAGCTAATTCATTTTCAACTAAAGTAGAAGCACCGAAGCTTGTACCATGTTCAGCTACTCGCTGAATGCTTTCAACCACACGGTCATTCGTATGCCCTAAAATAAGCGGTCCCCACGATAAGACATAATCAATATATTCATTTCCGTCAATATCGTATATTTTTGCGCCTTTTCCTCGTTCCATAAAAATCGGGTCTGTATTGACTGATTTAAATGCGCGCACAGGGCTGTTCACACCACCCGGCATTAACTGCTGCGCTTCTTTAAATGCTTGCTTTGACTTTTCATAGCTACGTCCCATTTCAATGTCCTCCTGTCTATCCGTTCTTTATTCTGAGAGCCATTTCGCTGCATCTTTTGCATGATACGTAATGATTAATTCTGCGCCTGCACGTTTCATGCTAGTCAGCATTTCAAGAACAAGCTCTTTTTCAGAAATCCAGCCATTTTGAGCTGCTGCTTTCACCATTGCATACTCTCCGCTCACATTGTACGCAACAACAGGAAGTGTAAATTCATTTTTCACATCACGCATGATATCTAAGTATGAGAGTGACGGCTTCACGATCAGGAAGTCAGCGCCTTCTTCTACATCAGACTGCGCTTCTCTCAGTGCTTCTAAGCGGTTTGCAGGGTCCATTTGATACGTTTTACGATCTCCAAACTGCGGTGTGCTATGCGCCGCATCACGAAACGGACCGTAAAAAGCACTTGCATATTTCACAGCATATGACATCACAGGCACATGAACAAAGCCGGCCTCATCAAGCGCCTCACGAATTGCGATAACAAAGCCATCCATCATGTTTGATGGAGCAATGATATCTGCACCTGCACGAGCCTGACTGACAGCGGTTTTCGCTAAGAGCTGAAGAGATTCATCATTTAAAATTTCTCCATCTTCAACGATTCCGCAATGTCCGTGATCTGTATATTGGCATAAGCAAGTATCAGCAATGACCACAAGCTCTGGGAAATGCTTTTTGATTTCAAGCGTTGCTCTTTGAACAATCCCATGATCGTGATAAGCTTCACTGCCTACATGGTCTTTATGGTCTGGTACCCCAAAAACAATGATAGATTTAATCCCAAGGTCAACAAGCTCTTGGACTTCTTCTTTCACAAGATCAACTGAAATGTGATAGACACCCGGCATTGAAGGGACTTCTTTCCGGACATTCTCTCCCTCTACAAAAAAGATGGGATAAATGAAATCAGAGGGTCTTAAAAATGTTTCTCTCACCAATTCTCTCATTCCTGCGCTTGTACGCAATCTGCGGTGTCTGTTAAATTTCATCATTGGTTCAACTTCCTTTCAGATAAACGGCACATCAAATCAAGCATCCCGTCTATCGTATAAGTATCTGGGGTTTCAGAAGAAATCCCGTATTGAAGCAGTGCCTCTTGTGTAAGAGGACCGATGCTCACAAAACATGTGTCTGATGCAGCTAATCTATCGATATCAGCCTCCATGGCGTGCATAAAAGAATGAACAGTGGAGGAGCTTGTAAATGTAATAAAATCAAATGATTGCTCCATCATTGCCGACTTGAGTGCGATAATTCCGTCCTCATCCTTCACTGTTTCATATATAATCCACTCTTTTACGTCAATGCCAAGCGGAACGAGGGTATTCTTCACCACATCTCGTGACAGGTGACCTTTTGCTACAAAGACACATTCTTCTGGGTGTACATGTTCAATTAAAGCATCTGCCAGTTCTTCTGCTATAAAACGTTCTGGAACCACATCCACTTTTAAGCCGTGCTGCATCAGATAGGCAGATGTTTTTTCACCTACGGCCGCCACTTTCAAGTGGGATAAGCTTTGATGTAATTGATGCTTCTCTATATAACTGAGAAAAAAAGACGCACCATTTACACTCGTAAACACAAGCCAATGGCTTGCTTCTAAATCTTCTAAAAATGCCTTCGCTTTTTCTTTTGTCAGCGTTGGCTCAAACCTGATAAGAGAGGTTAAAACAGCATGGCCGTTCAGCGCTTCAATTTTCTGCTGAAACGCACCCGCTTGACGTTCATTTCGAGTGACAAGCACCGTCTGTCCGTAAAGCGATTTGGCTATCGTCATTGGGAAGACAGATCCTTTTTCACCTTGTCGATCAAATCCTTTGCTCCCTTATCAGCCATCTGCTTCGCACATGCTGTTCCGATTGCCTCAGGATCAGTACCTGTTACGGTTTCTCGAATAATCGTATGCCCATCCGCAGATGCCACAAGACCTGTCAATTCAATTTCATCACGCTCATTCATCGTTGCGTAACCAGCGATCGGCACTTGACAGCTTCCATCCATTTGTTGAAGGAAAGCTCTTTCAGCAAGGACCGTTTTCTTTGTATACTCATTTGTGAATTGAGCTAACAGCTGCAATAGCTCTTCGTCATCTCCTCGGCATTCTATCGACAATGCGCCCTGCCCTACAGCAGGAAGGCAAGTATCAGGAGATAAAAATTCCGACACGACTTCTTGACTCCAGCCCATTCTAGACAATCCGGCAGCCGCTAGAATAATCGCATCATATTCTTCATTTTTCAGTTTTTCAAGTCTCGTATCAATGTTTCCACGGATCCATTTAATCTCAAGATCTGGTCTCTCCTGAAGAAGCTGGGCACTGCGCCGTAAGCTGCTCGTTCCCACAACCGCTCCCTTTGGCAGTTCATGAAGACGGAGATGATCCTTTGAAATCAATGCATCCCGCACATCTTCACGCTCAGGAATACAGCCGATGACTAAACCTTCCGGAAGAGAGGCCGGCATATCTTTCATGCTGTGTACCGCCATGTCAATGTCATGGTTCAGCATTGCCTGTTCAATCTCTTTAACAAACAGACCTTTTCCGCCAACCTTTGATAAGGTCACATCTAAAATTTGATCACCCTTTGTCACAATCTCTTTAATTTCAAAAGAATAAGAAGGGTTTAGTTCAGACAACTTTTGAATGACCCATTTTGTTTGTGTAATCGCAAGTTTGCTTCGTCTAGAACCTACTTTAATTGTACGCATTACGTCTTCCTCCCGACAATGCCCTTAAGACTCATCATTATTGAAACCAATGAAAGGTTGATAAGCTACCAAGCAGAAAATAATTGATCATCAGCACAAGAAATGAAGCGACATTCCATCGCGCCACGATTTTGCCCTGCATATTTCTCACCAGTCTAATGTATAAGTAAAAGCCGTATAAAAACAGCATAATAAACGAACCGAGCACCTTTGCATCTGTCCAGTACAACGTATCATACGAAATATATGCCCATATAATGCCAAGAATTAAACTAAGCAAGAGCATCGGTACGCCAATAATATTTAAGACATACGCCATATGATCAAGCTTTGATAAGTCTTCAATTCTCAAAAGCCATTTTCCCCATTTTTTCTTTTTCAGCAAACGATATTGAAATAGGTAGAGTAGTGAAAAAGCAAATGAAAGTGAAAAAGCGCCGTATGATAAAATGGCCATCGTAATATGAATGACGAGCAGCTCACTCGTCAGCTTTCCCGTCAGTTCGGCAGAATGAAGATCGGATGGTGTAAAGGTGTGAATCGCCATCATGGAAAAACCAATCACATTTGTAAAAAAGACAATAAATTCAACGCGTAATACTTTTGTCAAAACAAGTGACAATGTCACAAGCACCCACGTATAAAAATATAACCCCTCTGCTACATTCAACACAGGGAATCGGTCTGTTTCCATCATAATATAAAACATGTAGACTGTTTGCAGCAGCCAGACAATAGAAAGCAACCAGAAAGCCATTTTTCCAGCCTTCCGGTTGTGTTGAAGAAAATCTATGAAATAGAACAAGACACTGAGTGCATAGATCAAGGTCGTCGCTTCACCTAGTCTCGCTACAATGGATTCCATCATCGCCTAATCACTCACTGGCAACTGTAGCAAGGCCTTGTGCCATATTTGTTTTAAACAGCTGAAATGCCCCTTGCTCCACCTGCATCGGCTCTGCCTTTTGCTCTTCATCTTCAACCTGTAAATCAAAGATTTCTTTAAAGAGTAAAAGTTTTTCCTCTGCATTCGGCTCCCCGGCAATTTCTTTGGCCTTTAAGATAGGATCTTTCAGCATTTGATTGATGATGCTTTTCGTATGTTTATTTAACAGCTTCATTTCACGATTTGTGAGGTTTGGAAGCTTTCGTTCGATGCTTTGCATCGTATCCGCTTGAATCGAGAGTGCTTTTTCTCTTAAAGCAGAAATCACAGGAACCACTCCGAGCGTATTAAGCCATTGCTTAAATTCCACAATTTCAGCTTCGATGAGAAGCTCCACCTCTTCAGCTACTGCACGGCGCTCTTTCAGGTTAGCTGCCACAATGCCCTCAAGGTCATCAATGTCATACAAAAAAGCACCTTCTACTTCAGAAATAGCTGGATCTAAATCACGTGGTACTGCAATATCCACCATGAATAGAGGTCTGCCTTTTCTCTGTTTGTTCGCTTTTTCGACCATTTCTTTTGTAATCACAAATTGTTTAGCCCCAGTAGAGCTAATTAAAATATCCGCTTCAGATAAAGTTTTTTCTAATTGATTCAAGCTCTTAGGCTCTCCTGAAAAGCGGCCGGCCAGTTCTTTGGCCTTTTCAAACGTTCGATTGATGACTGTTACCTGGCCAATCCCTTGACCTTGAAGGTTTTGAGCCGCCAGCTCGCCCATTTTACCCGCACCAAGAATAAGGACATGTTTATCAGAAAGACGTCCAAAGATTTTTTTGGCAAGTTCCACTGCCGCATAGCTGACAGATACAGCATTAGACGCAATATCTGTTTCCGCATGAGAGCGCTTCGCAACTGTTACCGCCTGCTTAAACAAATAATTGAAAACGGTACCAATGGTCTTCTCCTCTTGAGCGACTTTAAAGCTTGAGCGCACTTGACCGAGTATTTGTGTTTCACCAATGACCATAGAATCAAGTCCACAGGCAACCCGGAATAAATGCTCAACCGCTCCATCATTTTCATAAAACTTCAAATATGGAGAGACATCTTCTTTTTCTAAACCGAACCAATCTGCTAAAAATCTTTTTATATAAAACCGACCAGTATGAAGCTGATCTACAACTGCGTAGATCTCTGTTCGATTACATGTTGAGATGACGATATTCTCTAGAATGCTTTTTTCTTCTTTAAGCTTGGACATCGCTGTTCCGAGCTCGCTCGGTTCAAAGCTCAGCTGTTCCCGTATCTCAACAGGGGCTGTTTTATAATCTAAACCCACAACAAGAATATGCATAACTTCAGCTTGCACCCCCAACGCCCTGTCTAATTTATAATAATTACAATATAGAATTTATTATTTATAATGATTATAACATATATTCATTTTTAACTGGATAAAAATTGTGAACAGATTTCAAAAATGTTGTGATATAGTAGAAAAATGTTCGACATCGAATGCCATATCATCACTTCAAGCAATTTACCAGATTTGGCGCGTGCGGACAAATGATCTGCTTATAAGAAGGTGACATCTTTGAAGAAGAAATCTATTTTGCTGCCGCTCACTTTGCTGGCTGTAGCACTATATGCCATTCTCTCAGGAGATCAATTTGACATTTGGAAAGATCAGGAGAAATGGTATACACTTGTACTGCTTTTTGGCCTTGCTTTCTTATATCAAGGAAAGAAGGAACAGGAAACCTCTCATGTGTTTATCGGTATGCTCATGACAGGCCTTGCGCTACACTTTATCCTTCAGCCGAAATTAGAACACTGGCCAGATACATTTACGATGATTGTGTTCATCGTCGGCCTCGCGCTTTTGATGAAATCATCACAGAAAAAGGAATATCGAATAGAAAGTGTTGTTCTCATTGCACTCGGTCTATTCCTTTATTTCTTTCAACAAATTACAAAGCAACTTAGCACACTTTCGATCCCTACTTCCGGTTTTGAATTGTACTGGCCATATGTATTGATTGCCGTCAGTCTCCTCTTATTATTTTTAAAAAGGAAATAACTTATACAATAAAAAGGCATCTGCTATGTGCAGATGCCTTAGAATGTTGATAAATGGCTAAAATGAACTTGATTTTAGCCATTTGTCTTCTTTTCAGCGTGATAGAAAACCTTTGCAGTCTAGGAAGGACGAGTACTGGCGCGGAGCGAATTTGACATTCGTGAGCACCAGCGCGCAGGACTGACAACGAATGCGAGGGTTTGTCTTCACGCTGAGGCATCTGCTTTGTGCAGATGCCTTTCTTTTAACTGTTAATCTTCGCAAGGATCGCATTCCATGCTTCATCTTTTCCCTTTTTTGTTTCAGAAGAGAAAAGGATTAATTCATCTGATGGGTCGATGTCGAGTGTCTGTTTGACGACTTTCGCATGTTTTTCCCATTTGCCTTTTGGAATTTTATCGGCCTTTGTCGCAATAATGATCACAGGAACTCCATAATATTTAAGGAATTCATACATGTTCACATCATCTGCGGATGGCTTATGACGCAGATCCACAATTTGGACGACTGCTTTTAACTCTTCACGCATTGTAATATACGTTTCGATCATTCTCCCCCATGCTTCGCGCTCTGTTTTTGATACTTTTGCAAAGCCATAACCTGGGACGTCCACAAAATGGAGCATATCATTAATAATGTAAAAATTAAGCGTCTGGGTCTTTCCTGGTTTAGAAGACGTACGCGCTAAATTTTTCCGATTAATCAATGAGTTAATGAACGAGGACTTTCCAACATTTGACCGTCCAGCAAGTGCGATCTCAGGCAGTCCCCCGCTCGGGTACTGCTCTGGTTTCACCGCACTAATGACGATATCTGATTTTGTTACTTTCATCTTCCCTCTCCTACTAACGCTTTCTCAAGCACCTCATCTAAATGTGAAACCGGAATAAAAGTTAATCCTTCTCTCACACTTTCAGGAATATCATCAATATCCTTCTCATTGTCCTTTGGAAGAATAATCGTTTTCAGTCCTGCACGATGTGCGCCTAATGCTTTTTCTTTTAATCCGCCAATCGGAAGCACTCTTCCTCTTAACGTAATTTCTCCTGTCATGCCAACCTCTTTTGAAACAGGACGTCCTGTGAGTGCTGATACAAGAGCCGTCGCAATGGTAATACCAGCTGATGGCCCGTCCTTTGGAACTGCACCCTCTGGAACATGGATATGAATATCGTGCTTTTCATTAAATTGAGGATCAATGTTCAGTTCATCTGCTTTTGAACGAATATAACTGAATGCCGCCTGCGCAGATTCTCTCATGACATCACCGAGCTTACCTGTTAGCAAAAGCTTACCTTTACCCGGTGAGAGTGAGACCTCGATGGACAAGGTGTCTCCGCCAACTGTGGTATATGCAAGCCCTGTGACAACGCCGACCTGATCTGTCGTTTCCGCCTGACCATAACGGTAAAGTCTTTTTCCGAGGAATTCAGATAAGTTCTTTTCCGTCACTGTGATGCGTTTGCGGTCTTCAGCCACAATTGCTCTTGCCGCTTTTCGGCAAATCGCCGCAAGCTGACGCTCTAACCCGCGGACTCCTGCTTCTCTCGTGTAATAGCGAATCATATCGTAAATCGCTGCTTCACGAAGCTGCAAGTTCCCTTTCTTTAATCCGTGCTCCTTTAGCTGCTTCGGCAGAAGGTGATCTTTCACAATTTCTGCTTTTTCAACTTCCGTATACCCTGCAATCGTGATAATCTCCATTCTATCACGAAGTGGACCTGGAATGGTTGCTAAATTGTTGGCAGTTGCGATAAATAAGACTTGAGATAAATCAAATGTCTCTTCAATATAATGATCGCTAAAGTTATGATTTTGCTCTGGATCTAACACTTCAAGCATCGCAGAAGACGGATCTCCCCTAAAGTCAGAAGACATTTTATCAATTTCATCTAAAAGAAAGACCGGATTCATCGTGCCCGCCTTGCTCATCCCGCGAATGATACGGCCAGGCATCGCACCTACATAAGTTCTTCGATGACCACGGATCTCAGATTCATCACGTACACCGCCAAGAGAGATACGGATAAACTTTCGATCGAGTGATTTGGCAATGGATTTAGCAAGTGACGTCTTCCCTACCCCAGGAGGTCCTGCTAAGCAAAGAATCGGTCCCTTTAATGAATTTGTCAGTTTCTGAACAGCAAGATATTCGAGTACCCGCTCTTTTACTTTTTCAAGCCCGTGGTGCTCGTCATCTAAAATTTCGCTTGCAAGCTTTAAATCTAGACGATCTTCTGTATAAGTGCCCCACGGCAGATTGATCAGCCAATCAATATAATTGCGAATGACAGAACTCTCAGCAGAGCTTGAAGGGATTTTTTCATAACGGTTCAGTTCTTTTAAAGCCGTTTCACGAACGGAATCTGGCATGCCGGACTCTTCAATTTTAGCCATAAGCGTACTGACTTCGCCTGTTTTTCCCTCTTTGTCTCCAAGCTCTTTTTGAATAGCTTTCATTTGTTCGCGCAAATAATATTCTTTTTGCGTTCGCTCCATTGAACGTTTGACACGCTGGCCAATTTTCTTTTCAATCTCTAGCACTTCTTTTTCATTGTGAATGAGACTGATGACCCGATTCAATCGTTTTTTGACATCGACTGTTTCCAGCACTTCTTGCTTGTCTTTTAATTTCAAAGGAAGGTGGGAAGCGACGATATCCGCCATTCTTCCAGGTTCTTCAATATCCGTCACCGTTGCATATGTTTCAGCTGAGATTTTTTTTGAAATTTTTATGTACTGATCAAAGTGATCTAACAAAGTGCGCATGAGTGCTTCTGCTTCTGCGTCCTTTAATTCTTCTTCTGTCAACTCTTTAATATCGACTGACGTATAGTCTTCTAGCTCCATGTAGGATTCGATCTGCGCTCGATTTAAGCCTTCGACGAGCACACGGATCGTTCCATTTGGCAGCTTCAGCATTTGTTTAATTTTTGTGTAGGTGCCGACTTTGAAAATTTCCTCTTCACCTGGTTCATCTATTGAAATTTCCCGCTGTGTTGCTAGAAAAATCATATGATCGTTCATCATGGCCTGTTCTAATGCTTGAACAGACTTTTCGCGCCCAACGTCCAAATGCAAGACCATTGTTGGATAAACAAGCAAGCCTCGCAATGGAAGGAGCGGAACATTCTTTTTGATTTCATCTGCCATGTTGATAGACACCTCCGTCACTAGTATGAATCATTATAATATACCTGTTTCAGTCTTGTACAATGTAAAAGACTTGAGAAATGATGATCTTACCGTAGTATACCCTTTCTTTTTATCTTGAAAAAGAAAAAAAGATCTATTTCACTAAAAAATCCCCATATGAGATGGGGATTAAACAGATTTCCTTTTCATTTCTTCTTCTAGTCCATCTTTCTTCTCATCTGGCGGATTGACCAAACACTGATCCAGCACTTCTTGGAAATGCTTCACAGGCACAATCGTAACCCCTTCAATCTCTTTTAAGATCGACTGCTGATTGTCATAAGGGATGATCACTGTTTTGACACCCGCTTGTTTGGCTGCCTTGATTTTTGGTATGACACCGCCGATCGGCTTCACCTGACCTTGTAATCCAATCTCACCGGTCATCGCCGTTAAATGATCAATCGGAATTTGATGAATGGCTGAGAAAATGGCTGTGGCCATCGCAATTCCAGCAGACGGCCCATCAATCGGGGCACCAGCCGGAAAATTAATGTGGATATCATATTCATTTGTTCGTATGCCTAAGTTTCGAAGCACGGTTAAGACATTTTCAACTGAGCCCTTCGCCATACTTTTCCGTCTGATCGATTTCGACTGATTGCCGATGCTTTCTTCTTCCGCAATACCAGTAATATTGATACTGCCTTTTTCAAGCGCTTTACAAATGTTCACTTCAATTTCAAGCAGAGCCCCGCTGTTCGGTCCATACACGGCAAGACCATTTACTACTCCTACCTTTGGCTTTTCCGGTACTTTTTGTTCATATCTTGGTGTCAGCTGGCTTGAATGAATGACCCATTCTACATCGGCGATCGTAATATCTTTTCGGTTTTCAGTGACAGCCATACCTGCGGCGATCTGTACCATGTTGACCGCTTCACGTCCATTTTTCACATAGGATGTTAACAGGTTCAGTCCTTCGTCACTTAATTCCTTCTGTATTTTCTCGACTGCTTTAGCTGCAACAATTTTCAGCTCATGCTGATCCAAATCCTTGAAGAAAATCTCCAAACATCTTGATCGAATAGCCGGCGGAATTTCGTCCGGTGTTCTTGTCGTGGCGCCAATCAGTCGAAAATCAGCGGGCAACCCATTTTGAAAAATATCATGGATGTGATTCGGGATTTGCGTATTTTCTTCACTGTAATAAGCACTATCTAAAAACACTTTTCGATCTTCTAGCACTTTGAGCATTTTGTTCATTTGAATCGGATGCAGTTCTCCAATTTCATCGATAAAGAGAACGCCGCCATGAGCATGTGTGACGGCTCCTTGTTTCGGCTGCGGAATGCCTGCCTGTCCCATGGCCCCTGCTCCTTGATAAATGGGATCATGTACGGAACCAATCAAGGGGTCTGCGATGCCTCGTTCATCAAATCTTGCCGTTGTGGCATCAAGCTCAACAAATACTGCATCTTTTTTAAATGGTGAATCAGCGTGGCGCTTCGCCTCTTCCATCACTAGACGGGCAGCAGCTGTTTTTCCAACACCAGGCGGCCCGTAGACGATGACATGTTGCGGGTTCGGTCCACACAGGGCAGCTTTAAGTGCACGTATACCGTCTTCCTGCCCTACAATATCTTGAAACCCCTTTGGCCGGACTCTCTCTGATAAAGGTTCACTCAGTTTAATGGATCGCATCTTTCTGAGTGCTTCCATTTCTTTCTTCGATTCTTTATCGATCGTCACCTTTTGTGTGCGCTGATTTTTCAGTAAGTTCCAAAAGTACAACCCGATGACGATACCAAAGAACAGTTGTATGAATAATACGATTCCTGTCCAGCTCAATCGGTGCTCCCTCCTTCATCTATCGTTATGTATTGGTTTCTGTCTGCTAGTATTTCCTAGAGCTGGACGGAATAAACACAACTTCCACGATAAATAAAAAACTCCTGAATCAAAAGATTCAGGAGTCATTCAAATGGGCTTATGCTGATGTTTTTGTATCTTTATTCACGACTGTACCGTCTTTTAAGACAAGACGTGGCGGCTCACCATCAGCAACCGTTTCACCAGTAATGACACATTTCTCAATATCATCACGAGATGGAAGATCAAACATCACATCAAGCATGATGCCTTCAATGATGGAGCGAAGACCACGAGCTCCTGTTTTACGCTCAATTGCTTTTTTCGCAATTTCGCTAAGAGCATCTTCTTCAAACTCAAGCTCAACATCATCAAGCTCAAGCATTTTTGTATATTGCTTAACGAGCGCATTTTTAGGCTTCGTCAAGATTTCTACAAGTGCTTTTTCATCTAACGGCTCTAGGCTTGCAATAACCGGAAGACGACCGATGAATTCTGGGATTAAACCGAAGCGAAGTAAGTCTTCTGGCAGAACTTTTGATAGAAGGACTTCTTTTTCAAGATCTTCAATTTTATTTTCCGCACCGAATCCAATGACTTTTTGACCTAGGCGGCGTTTGATGATTTGCTCAATGCCGTCAAAGGCTCCACCACAAATGAAGAGGATATTTGTTGTATCAATTTGAATGAATTCTTGATGAGGATGCTTACGTCCACCTTGAGGCGGTACACTAGCGACTGTTCCTTCAAGAATTTTCAAAAGGGCTTGCTGTACACCTTCCCCAGATACATCACGAGTGATAGAAGGGTTTTCTGATTTTCTTGCTACTTTATCGATCTCATCGATGTAGATAATGCCTTTTTCAGCTTTTTCTACATCATAATCTGCTGCTTGAATCAGCTTTAGTAAAATATTCTCTACGTCTTCCCCAACGTAACCTGCTTCTGTTAAAGACGTCGCATCTGCAATCGCAAATGGAACATTTAAAATACGTGCAAGCGTTTGAGCAAGTAATGTTTTACCACTTCCTGTAGGTCCAATCATAGAAATGTTACTTTTCGAAAGCTCAACATCATCAATCTTACTGTTGGAATTAATCCGCTTGTAATGGTTATAAACCGCTACAGCTAAGGATTTCTTCGCATTCTCTTGTCCGATGACATATTCATCAAGAATTTCCCGGATTTCATGAGGTTTCGGAACATCCTTGAATTCAACTTCTTCCTCAGTACCGAGCTCTTCTTCAACTATTTCCGTGCAAAGCTCGATACATTCATCACATATATATACGCCAGGTCCTGCGACCAGTTTACGCACTTGATCTTGCGTTTTTCCGCAAAACGAGCATTTTAATTGACCTTTTTCCTCGTTGAATTTAAACATTCTTTCACCCCTTATTCTTCTTCACTTGCCTGTAGCTAACAGTCAGCTACCCTTCTGGGTCCAGTATGTATGCATTTTACCATACTTTCCTAAAAGACGGTAATGATGTGTTTGTAACACTGCACATTGAGATATGTATGACAGAAAGATGCGACTTACACTATCGTTTCCAAAAGAAGCGATGATAAGTCAAAAATTGTACAAAACAAGGCACGAGTCACTCGCGCCCTGTTTTATTATTATGCACCATATTAACGGTTTTCTACAAGAAAATCAATTGCTTTACGAACTTTTAAATCTTCTTTCATTGCTTCAGTAGAACCGATCGCTTGTTTGATATTTTCAACTGGCATGTTGTATGCTTCAGCCATTTTTGAAAGTTCTTCTTCCACTTCTTCATCAGACACTTGTAGGTCTTCTGCAGCAGCAATTGCTTCAAGAGTAAGATTAGATTTTACGCGTTTAGCAGCATCTTCTTTCATTTGCTCTTTTAGCGCATCTTCATCTTGTCCAGAGAACTGGAAGTAAAGCTCAAGGTTCATCCCTTGCATTTGAAGACGTTGTTCGAATTCTTTCATCATGCGGTCTAGCTCAGTGTCAACCATCGCTTGAGGAACGTCAACTTCCGCATTTTCAGAAGCTTTTGCTACTAACTCTTCACGAAGTTTGCCTTCTGCTTCGTTTTCTTTTGCTTCTTCAAGACGTTTCTTCGTTTTTTCAGTTAATTCAGCAATCGTTTCAACTTCTTCATCAACATCTTTAGCGAACTCATCGTCAAGTGCTGGAAGTTCTTTTGCTTTGATTTCATGAATTTTCACTTTGAATACAGCTGGTTTACCTGCAAGGTCTTCAGCATGATATTCTTCTGGGAATGTCACTTCAACGTCTTTTTCTGCCCCTGCTTCAAGACCAACCAATTGCTCTTCGAAACCAGGGATGAATGAACCAGAACCTACTTCAAGAGAGTAGTTCTCAGCTTTTCCGCCTTCGAATGCTTCTCCATCAACGAATCCTTCGAAATCTAGAACAACTGTATCGCCGTTTTCGATTGCGCCTTCTTCTTTGACA
Source organism: Bacillus sp. iso_77 (assembly GCF_056173625.1). Lineage (NCBI taxonomy): Bacteria > Bacillati > Bacillota > Bacilli > Caryophanales > Bacillaceae > Bacillus > Bacillus sp. iso_77. The sequence continues at coordinate 2,473,755 of NZ_CM149683.1, forward strand.
ACAAGCTCAGCTTGACGGTTTTGCATAGCTTTTAACTCTTCTTGGACATCTTCATCAGATACAGATGTGTCGTCTTTTTCTACGTTAAGACCTTTGTAGTCACCAAGTTTTACTTCTGGCTTCACTGTTACTTTTGCAGTGAAGATTAAGCTTTCGCCTTTTTCGATTTTCTCAACATCGATTTCAGGGCGATCAACCGGCTCGATACCAGCTTCGTCGATTGCTTTCGGATATTCAACTGGAAGAAGAATATCTAGTGCATCTTGATAAAGAGATTCTACTCCAAAACGCTGCTCGAAAAGACCACGTGGTACTTTCCCTTTACGGAATCCAGGGATTGATACTTGCTTAACTACTTTCTTAAATGCATCATCAAGTGCTTTGTTAAATGTTTCAGCGTCAACTTCTACTGTTAAGACACCTTCGTTACCTTCTTGTTTTTCCCATTTTACTGACATGTGTGTTTCCCTCCAAAAATCTATTCAGATTGTGCGTTGTTACATTCTAAAGCATCATAAAGACTTCGTCCAATCAAAAACCACGCACTCCGCTAAAGAAGCGGTCTTATGTATACAACATTTGACTTGATTATACATAACGTCTTTCAACCGTTGGAATCTTACAACCGCACGATATATGCACAAATACAACCATTATATTATAACATAACAAGTCCGTCTTTCAACTAAATCGACAAATTACAAATAAGAAATTTCTTCAATATCTTTCAGCATTGTACAAGCTTCTCTCAGCTCTCGTTCGTTAAAATCATACAATAAATGCAATTCTTCGAGGTCAATCTCGATTCCATGCATTTCATAGCCGACTTTATGAAGTGCCGCAGCCCAAAGATTCGGATCCGTATATTTAGGAAGAAATGGATATAGCACAAATAAGTGCCGGCGCCATAACTCTTCAACTCCTTGGTAAAGGGTTGGGTTCTCATTGCCAAGTGTGTCATCGAGCTTTCGAAGGACTTGCTGAAGCAGTGGCATTTGCTCTGGCTTGACAGCCTCAGAAGGAACAAGCGTTAAAGAATCACCGAACTTCGTCACATGAACCGGCTTTGCCACATCATGATCTGACAGAAGTTGCAGGATCAATGATTTGACCAAAGGGTTTCCATCAGGCTTTTGTAGGATCGTATTTAATAGACCCATATGCGGCGTGATGTTTCGGTCTTTCAGCGAATGGATGAACTGCACCTGCTCTTCTGGCCGCTCGAGCATTTCATCTATATTGATTTCTCCGCTGCCTTCCTCGTCTTCGTCTAAAATCTCTTCTGGTGATTCAATCATCTTTCTGCTAAATTCAAGCAGCTTATAAAAATGCTCCGCGCTTTCTGCTGGAAGGTGATTTTCTTCAAGGACTGCCTCAATTGTTTGTTTGACTTCCTCGTACTCTTTCAGCTGAATTAAGATGGTCATATATACTTGAAGCACAGTGAAATAGTGGCCATATCCTTCATGTAGCATCTTTTCACAGACTCGCTTTGCATCCTGCAGCTCACCAAGCTCTAGAAAACAAATCGCCATACCGAGATGAATATCGGATTCTTCATCGTCATCATACGATTTCGCTTCTGAAAATAAGTGAAGCGCCTCTTGATACTGTTTATCTTTTAATGCTGCCATTCCTTTTTCAATCAGTCTTTCTTTCAGACCAGGAAACAAAATGACATTATCTTTCTTCTTGTCATGTTTCATGCTTACGTTCCTTTCGGGCGCATATTTTTTATCAGTTTACCAACGAAGGTTAGTAAACACAAGTAACGAGAGGTTTTCATGCAAAAAAGAAGCCGTCACACCACGGGGACGGCTTCTCGTTGTTTATGCACGCAGCCAGCTGCTACGTTTTTCTTCAAATGCTTGAATCTCATCTTCTAGTAACAATGTTAATGAAATCTCATCATAGCCATTCAGGAGCATTTCTCTCCAGTGTGGATCTACATCGAAAGGAGTAACATTCCCTTCATGGTCTTGAATCTGTTGTTTTTCCAGATCAACTGTCATTTCATATCCTTTGTTTTCATATGATGCAGCAAACGTTTTCCACACATCATAATCAAGGCGGATTGGAAGCATCCCGTTTTTAAAACAGTTTTGATGAAAAATATCGGCGAAAGATGGGGCAATGACAATTTTGAATCCATAATCATCAAGTGCCCAAGGCGCATGTTCCCTTGATGATCCGCAGCCAAAGTTTTCGCCTGCGATCAAAATAGAGGCTCCTTCATAAATCGGCTGATTGAGTTCAAAATCTGGATTCGGACTACCATCTGCCAAATATCGCCAGTCAAAAAAGGCAAATCGGCCATATCCTGTTCGTTCGATTCTTTTCAAAAATTGTTTCGGAATGATTTGATCTGTATCTACATTTATACGGTTAAGCACAGCGGCTTTTCCTTTATGAGTGACTAAAGGCTCCATCTATGACACAACTCCTTACACGACTGTTTTCTCTTGATTAAACTTCCTGACATCGACAAATCGGCCATGTATGGCAGCCATTGCAGCCATTGCCGGGCTGACAAGATGCGTTCTTGCACCCTTCCCTTGACGTCCCTCAAAGTTACGGTTTGATGTAGATGCACAGCGTTCACCTTCTGGCACCACATCGTTATTCATGCTGAGGCACATACTACAGCCAGATTCTCTCCATTCAAATCCTGCTTCTAGGAAAATTTTATGAAGACCTTCTTCTTCTGCTTGCAGTTTGACACTTTGTGAGCCGGGAACCACAATCGCTCTGACATGATCAGCTACTTTTTGTCCTTCAATCATAGAAGCGGCTTGGCGTAAATCAGTCATTCTTGAGTTCGTACATGAGCCAATAAACACATGCTCAATCGTAATATCTTCAATACGCTGATGCGGGTGAACCCCCATGTATTCATAAGCACGTTTTGCTTCTTTTTGGTCATCTTCTTGTGCAAAATCTTCAGGTCCTGGAATTGCTGCATCCACAGGGAGCACCATTCCTGGGTTAATTCCCCACGTGACCATTGGTGAAATATGATTTCCATCTAAAACAATGGTTTTATCATAGGTCGCACCCGGATCTGTTCTTAGTTCTTTCCATTCTTTTATCGCTGCTTCGAAATCTTCACCCTGCGGTGCGTATTTGCGTCCGCGGCAATATTCAAAGGTCACTTCATCAGGTGCGATCAATCCTGCTCTTGCGCCTGCTTCAATTGACATATTACAAACGGTCATCCGCTCATCCATTGACATGTTTCTGAATACTTCCCCAGTGTATTCAATGACATAACCTGAACCGAACTTCACGCCATGTGCGCCAATGACTGCTAAAATGACATCTTTGGCTGTTACCCCTTTTTGAAGCGTTCCGTCTACTCTAATTTCTAGTGTCTTCGGACGCTGCTGCCAAAGTGTTTGTGTGGAAAGCACATGCTCAACCTCACTTGTGCCAATCCCAAAGGCAAGTGCACCAAATGCGCCATGAGTAGATGTATGACTATCTCCACACACGATTGTTTTCCCCGGAAGTGTTAAACCAAGCTCTGGTCCAACGACATGAACGATTCCTTGGTCTACACTGTGAAGGTCAGCTAGACGGACCCCGAATTCAGCACAGTTGCGCTCTAGAGCACTGACTTGCTTCTTCGCAATCTCATCTTTGATCACAAATCGATTCACAGTCGGAATGTTATGATCCATCGTCGCAAATGTGTTTTGTGGTCTTCGCACCTTGCGCCCTTTTTGTCTTAATCCTTCAAATGCTTGAGGTGACGTCACCTCATGCACCAAGTGCAGATCAATATATAAAAGGTCTGGTTTTCCCTCGCCATTTTTGACAACATGCTGATCCCATATTTTTTCGATGATTGTTCGAGGCATAACCCTTTTTCCTCCCTCTACCTAATTCAACAAGATTTCTATTTATACAATGGTTTTCGTACGTTGTTTGAGTGCATCTACAACGGCTCGCGTGATATCATCAGTCGTTTCATACGTTCCCTCTTTTGCTGCTAGGTCCTTTGTTCGTTTGCCAGAGGCAAGAACGGCTTCCACAGCTGCTTCAATTGCAGCCGCTTCTTCTTCTAGAGCAAAGGATGTTCTAAGCAAGCTGGCTGCTGACAATATAGTAGCCAGAGGGTTTGCGACATTTTGCCCCGCAATATCGGGTGCTGAACCATGAATCGGCTCATATAAATGAAGGCCGGTGCTTGATAAACTAGCAGATGGCAGCATGCCGAGTGAGCCAGTAATCATAGATGCTTCGTCACTTAAAATGTCACCAAACATATTCTCTGTCACGATGACATCAAATTGAGCGGGCTTATAAATCAGCTGCATCGCGGCATTATCGACGAGCATGTGCTCATATGCGACATCTGGATACTGGGATGCAACTTCTTCTACCGCATCCCGCCATAGTTTACTCGAAGCGAGAACATTTGCTTTATCCACAGACGTTACTTTTTTCCGTCTCGTTAACGCCATGTCGAACGCTTCTTTTAATACACGAACAATCTCTTCCTTTGTATAAAGAAGTGTATCAACCGCAGCTTCTTTTCCTTCATCATCCGTGTAGCGCTCACTTGGTTCGCCAAAGTAGAGGCCTCCAGTTAATTCACGAACGATGACGAAATCTACTCCGCTAATGTGATCTTGTTTTAACGGTGAAGCCTCACTCAAGCTATCAAATACTTTGACAGGGCGGATGTTCGCAAATAAGTCCAGCTGCTTGCGAATGGAGAGCAAGCCTTTTTCTGGGCGAAGCTCTGGCGGGTTTTGATCCCACTTTGGTCCGCCAACGGCTCCTAATAAAATCGCATCTGCGCTTTTGCACACTTCTACTGTTTCTTTAGGGAGCGGATTGTTTTTTTCATCTATCGCTATACCGCCAATGAGAGCTGTTTCGAATTCAAATTCGTGTTGAAATTGAGCCGCTGTCTCTTTCAGGACAGCGACGGCTGATGTGACGACTTCCGGTCCGATTCCATCGCCGGGCAAAAGTGCAATTTTCTTTTTCATGAGTCCCTTCCTCCTTTCTTATGAGATGGCGTGATGTTTCTCAATTTCTATTAGGTTTGATTTAAAGATTAAATGTCTATTCACTGCATTGACGTAAGCTTTAGCCGATGCTTCCAGCACATCTTGCGCTACACCGCGTCCTGCTGTTTCTTTTCCTTCTATTGAAACAGTGACATATACTTCCGCTAGTGCGTCTCTGCCTTTTCCATTGGATTGAATACGATAATCTAGCAAATGAATTCTTTCCTCCATACAGCGCTCAAGCGTGTTGTACACAGCTTCTACACTGCCTGCACCTGTAGCTGCTTCTTGAATGACTTCCTGCGTTTCTTGATTTTTAAGAGAGACTGTTGCTGTCGGCATTTGCTCTGTCCCATAGTGAACTTGAAGACTTTCAAATTCATAGCCAATTTTACGGTCTGCTACTTTTTCTTCTAATATAATAGAGATTAAATCATCATCTGTGATTTCTTTCTTCTTCTCTGTTAAGTTCTTAAACGTTTCGAAGAACTTATTGATTTCTTCTTCAGTCAATTTAAAGCCGAGTGTTTTTAAGCGGTCTTTAAACGCGTGTCTTCCGGAGTGTTTACCAAGGACAAGCACATCTGTTGTGACGCCTACAAGCTCTGGAGAGATAATTTCATAGGTTGTTTTTTCTTTGAGGAATCCATCTTGGTGAATACCTGATTCATGGGCAAATGCATTGTTTCCAACGACTGCTTTATTACGCGGTACAATCATACCTGAGTATTTGCTCACTACATCACTTGTGCGCTTAATTTCATTCAACTGAATGGTTGATTCGACTTGGTAAAAGTCTTTGCGAATATGAAGGGCAACTGCAATTTCTTCTAAAGCAGCATTTCCTGCGCGCTCTCCAATACCGTTGACAGCTGTTTCAATTTGATCTGCTCCATTTTCAATGGCAGCAAGTGAGTTCGCTACAGCCATTCCTAAATCATCATGACAGTGTGCTGACAATATGACTTGATCGATATTTGGAACGTGTTCCTTCATATATTTAAAGATATTTCCGTACTCTTTTGGTGCTAGGTATCCAACAGTGTCAGGCAAGTTAATGACACTTGCGCCTGCGTCGATCACTTTTTCTACAATTTCTGCTAGGAAAGAAAGATCTGTCCGGCATGCATCTTCTGCTGACCACTGAACAACTGGGAAGCGCTCTTTCGCGTATTTCACCATTGAAACAGCTTGTTCAACCACTTCTTCACGTGTTTTCTTTAGCTTATGCTTGAGGTGAATGTCAGAAGTCGCAATAAAGACGTGTATTCTTGGTTGAGCTCCATCTTTTAATGCGTCCCATGCAGCATCAATGTCACCTTTCACACATCGTGCAAGTCCTGCAACTGAACAGTTCTTAATCGTTCTTGCAATTTCTTGTACGCCTAAGAAATCCCCTCGGGATGAAGCGGGAAAACCCGCTTCAATGATATTAACCCCAAGGCGCTCAAGCTGCTTAGCAATGATTAGCTTTTCTTGTGCATTTAAGTTCACTCCTGGTGATTGCTCTCCATCTCGAAGTGTTGTGTCAAAAAAATTAATTTTTCGCACCGACGCTCACCGCTTCCTTTTTCTTTCCTTGTTTAACGAAAGGCATCATTTCACGAAGCTTTCTTCCGACGATTTCAATTTGGTGCTCATTTTCATTTGCATTGATCGCATTGAAACGTGGACGATTCACTTGGTTTTCAACAATCCATTCTTTCGCGAATGTTCCGTTTTGGATGTCAGTCAAGACTGCTTTCATTGATTCTTTTACTTTTGCATCCACAACGCGTGGTCCTGATACGAAGTCACCCCACTGCGCTGTATCAGAGATGGAATATCTCATACCTTCTAATCCTTCTTCATACATAAGGTCAACGATCAATTTCAGTTCATGCAGACACTCGAAGTATGCAAGCTCCGGCTGATAACCAGCTTCTGTTAATGTTTCAAAACCTGCTTTTACTAATGAAGTAAGACCTCCACAAAGAACTGCCTGCTCACCGAATAGATCCGTTTCTGTTTCTTCTTTAAATGTTGTTTCAAGAACGCCCGCTCTTGCTCCGCCGATTGCTTTTGCATAAGCAAGTGCTTTGTCTTTCGCTTGACCTGATACATCTTGATAGATAGCAAATAGTGCAGGTACACCAGCGCCTTGCTCATATGTTCTTCTTACAAGATGTCCTGGACCTTTTGGAGCCACAAGATACACATCTACGTCACTTGGCGGAACAATTTGATGGAAGTGAACGTTGAATCCGTGTGCGAATACAAGTGAATTCCCTGCTTCTAATTGATCTTTGATTTCTTCATCATATACTTTCTTTTGCTGCTCATCTGGAAGTAATACCATGACGACATCTGCTTGGGCTGCTGCTTCTTTTACTGTGAATACTTGATGACCGTCTTCTTGTGCTTTTGTATAAGATCCGCCTTTTCTTACGCCGACAATGACATCTACGCCGCTCTCTTTTAAGTTCAATGCATGTGCATGACCTTGTGATCCGTAACCAATGATAGCTACCTTTTGACCGTTTAATACGTTTTCTTGAATATCACCGTTATAATATACTTTTACCATTTGACTCTCTCCTTTTGTTTAGACAATTGAAATTGTTTTATTTGTTTGCGGCTTTTGCTGATTATCTCTCGCAAAGGCCGTGGTGCCAGTTCTGGCGACTTCTTTAATGCCGTATGGCTTAAGTAATTCAATGAGTGCTTCAATTTTTGAAGACTCACCTGTCACCTGAATGACGACACTTTCTCTGCTCACATCTACAATAGAAGCCCTAAACGGTTCAATGACCCCCGTGATCTCCATTCTAGATGCTGGTGCAGATACGACTTTTATCAAAGCCAGCTCTCGCTGAACGATTGATTGGTTTGTAATATCCGTTACTTTGAGGACATCGATTTGTTTGTTCAGCTGTTTTGTCAGCTGTTCGATGTCTTTCTCCTGGTCTACATGGACGACGAACGTGATGCGTGATACATCTTGAATCTCAGAATGGCCGACCGTAATGCTTTCAATGTTGTAGTGTCTTTTGGTAAAAAGGCCTGTGATTCTGTTCAGTACGCCTGATCGATTTAATACAGTCAACACAATAATTCTTTTCAAGGTTTCACCCCCACCATCTCATGAAGTCCTTTCCCCGGTGCTACCATCGGGAATACTTTCTCATCTCTCGCTACATTGACATCGATGAAAACAGGCTCTCTAGACGTTAATGCTTCTTCTAGCTTTTCTTGCGCCTCTTCGTCTGATGAGATTCTGATCCCTTTAATGCCATAAGCTTCAGATAATTTCACGAAGTCTGGCTGCTCTGAAAATTTAGAATGCGAGTAGCGTTCTTCGTAAAAAATTTCTTGCCATTGTCTTACCATTCCAAGACTGTGATTATTGAGAACAATCACTTTCACTGGAAGGTTCAGCTCACGGATAACGGCAAGTTCTTGCAGGGTCATTTGGAAACCTCCGTCTCCTAAAATCGCTACAACCGTTGCCTCTTGATCAGCTAGCTGCGCGCCAATCGCTGCCGGTAAACCAAATCCCATTGTGCCAAGCCCACCAGATGTCACCCATTTATCGGCATTTTCGAATGGATAGAACTGTGCAGCCCACATTTGGTGCTGTCCGACATCAGTTGCCACAATGGCTTCACCTTTTGTAAATTGATGAATGTATTCGATCAGCTTTTGAGGCTTAAAGCCTTCAGCTTCGTTTTCGACATACCAGAGTGGATATTCTTCCTTCCACTGATTTAGCTGGCTCTTCCACTCGTCTGATTCACCTTGTTTCCCGTCCTGCTTGATCAGTTCTTGAAGCACTAGCTTACTGTCACCAACAACTGGGATATGGGTGTGAATGTTTTTACCAATTTCCGCTGGGTCGATGTCAATATGAGCCACCTTCGCATGCTTTGCAAAATGATTGAGGTTGCCGGTTACCCTGTCATCAAATCTCGCTCCGATTGAAATGAGTAAGTCACATTGATGTAGTGCCATGTTCGCTGCATATGTGCCGTGCATACCCGCCATTCCTAGGAAAAGAGGGTGCTTCGCTGGGAATCCACCAAGCCCAAGCAATGTATGAGCGACAGGGATTTGCTGCTGCTCTACATATTGCCTTAATTCTTCCGACGCTTTGCCGTGAAGAACGCCAGCTCCTGCTAGAATAACTGGTTTCTTTGCTCTGCTTACAGCTTCTACTAACTTGCGAATTTGCAAATAATTCGGCTCAATTTTCGGCTGATAACCAGGCAAGTCGATTGGCTGATCGTATTCAAATGTCCCTTCAATGCCAGCGACATCTTTTGGAATATCAATCAAGACTGGACCAGGTCTGCCGGTTGTTGCGATGTGAAATGCCTCTTTAATGACACCCGGTAACTCTTCTGGACGTCTCACTTGATAGCTGTGTTTTGTGATTGGCATTGTGATACCAAGTACATCTGCTTCTTGGAAAGCATCTGATCCAATGACTGAGGTTGCCACCTGTCCAGTGAAGATAACCATAGGTAGTGAATCAATCATCGCATCCGCAATTCCTGTGACTAGGTTGGTTGCCCCCGGTCCTGATGTGGCAATAACAACGCCTGGTTTACCAGATACTCTTGCGTATCCCTCCGCTGCGTGAATCGCTCCTTGCTCATGTCTTGGCAGGACATGAAATAAACCAGAATCGTAAATTTTATCGTAGATCGGTAAAACAGCTCCGCCAGGATAACCAAAAATGACTTCTACTTTTTCTCTTTTGAGTGCTTCAATTAACATGAGTGCACCGTTCATCGTTTGTGGTGCATTTGATTTTTCCGTCTCCATTTGTACATTTGTCCCCATTTGATTTCCTCCTCTTTGTCTTGCTTCAGTCAAGTCCTTTCACCCTTTTCCATTCAAGATAGAGATATGAGACCATATAAAAAAGCCTTCTCACCCCACAATGACACTACTTTTCACTAGGTCAAAGGGGCGAAAAAGCTTTGTTTTTCGCGGTACCACCCTTGTTCACGGCAAATCATGCTGCCGTCTCATGGACATCTTTCATCCATTTTGGTAACGAGTGATGCAATGTCACTCGGTCTGCCCTACTATCTTTTCAAGCAGACACTCAGAGGTGAGTTCACTTTAGAAAGTAACACCGGTTTCCAGCTAGCACCGGCTCTCTGTAGATACTGACTCTAAAGCTACTAGTCCTCTTCAACGTTTATCGATATCTATTTAGCTTGCGTGAATGTTTTCATCGGTAAAGACTACTTTTTCTCCTTCTTCAACGACTCGCTTGCGGAATTGTTCAAGAAGTTTGTTTGTGTGGAACCCTGGTTTTCCTTCGCCAATGATACGGCCGTCAACTTTTACAACAGCGATGACTTCGGCAGCAGTTCCTGTCAGGAAGACTTCTTCAGCTGTATACACATCATGTCTTGTGAAAGGTTCTTCTTTCACTTCGTAGCCTAAGTCTTCTGCAATCTCCATGATGGCATTTCTTGTGATGCCTTCAAGAGCGCCGATATAACCTGGCGGTGTATAGAGCTTACCTTTTTTATAAATAAACACATTGTCTGCAGAACCTTCTGCCACGTACCCTTGATCGTTCAGCATGAGCGCTTCACTGACACCGGCCATATGGGCTTCGATTCGGACAAGGATGTTATTCAAATAGTTTAATGATTTCACTTTTGGACTTAGTACGTCTGGACGATTTCGCCTTGTCGGTACTGTCACAATATCAATACCTGTTTCATATAGGTGCTTTGGAAAGATGGCCAGCGGCTCTACAATGATCACTGTGTTGGCTCTCCCACAGTTGTTTGGATCTAAGCCAAGATCACCGGCTCCTCTTGAGACAACAAGGCGGATATAGGCATCTTTTAGGCCGTTCCTTTCAACTGTATGAATCATTTTTTCAGTGAGCTCCTCAAGTGAATATGGAATGTTCAGCATAATCGATCTAGCGGAATCATACAGGCGGTCTAAATGTTCTTTCATTCGAAAGATATTTCCGTTATATACACGTATTCCTTCGAACACACCGTCACCATATAAGAAGCCATGATCATAAACTGAAATTTTCGCATCCTCTTTTTTCACGAGTTCATCGTTTAAAAAGATCCACTGTTCCTTTTGGTCTTCCATCTTCAGTGAGCACCCTCTCTTTCAAACAAAAAGTAGTTGAATTTTCAGACACTTTATATTGAAGTGTCTCACGCTTACTCTGCGTGTCTGTTTGCTTTTGTTGAACCCATCTTACGCCGCTTTCCATACAGTGTCAACAGCATTTTTAAAATTATTAGACAATTTAGACTAATCAAAATAAAATGTATACGCTTACACCTTTGCTAGACAAGGAATGAAAAAACTTAAAATTTTTTGTATTTTTTCTTCAATTTATTTACTCTACATGAACGGTTTTCTTTTGAACAAGCTTTTGTGAGATTTTTTCACACGGTTTTTGAAGAATATTGTGAGATTTCATTGCGTTTGTTTTTTCCTTCAGCATGCCTTTCTAAAGCGTTTTCCTATGAATTTATGATAGAATGAGAGCATCTAATAGAAGGAGGGCAATACATGGCTAACATCAGAGGTTATATCGGAACGTATACAAAGGGAGACAGCAAAGGAATCTATTCTTTTACTTTAAATACGGACAAGCAGCAGATTGAACAAGTAGAAGTGGCTGCAGAACTTGAAAATCCTACATATTTAACTGTCTCAGATTCTCAAAAGTTTGTGTATGCTGTTGTGAAAGAAGGAGCACAGGGCGGTCTTGCTGCGTATCAAATTGATGCCGACACCGGCGCACTTCGTTTCATCAACCAAGAGCTTGCCGATGGGGCTTCTCCTTGTCACGTCAGCGTGGACAGCCAAACGAAAACGGCGTTTACAGCAAACTATCATAAAGGAACAGCAGAGATGTATGAAATCGATGCTGAAAATGGCTCAGTGATCCGCACGCTATCACAGGCGCAACATGAAGGCACTGGACCAAACGAAGACCGTCAAGAAAAACCGCACACTCACTTTATGGGTTTGACACCTGATGAACAATTTGCAGTAGCTGTTGACCTTGGAACAGACGGAATTTATACGTATAAGAAAGAAAACGGCAAACTTGAGCTTGCCCATACATTTGAAACAAAACCAGGCAGCGGCCCTCGTCATATCACATTCCACCCAACGAAACCTGTGGCCTATGTGATGACAGAGCTCAGCTCAGAGGTCATTGTACTTCGTTACTTTGAAGATGGTCATTTCGAAGAGATCCAAACGATCGCAACCATTCCTAATGACTTCACAGAGAATAATCAAGGCAGCGCCATTCATGTGTCTTCTGACGGTCAATTTGTGTATGCAGGAAATCGTGGACATGACAGCATTGCCATTTTCAAAGCAGATCATGATGGCAAACTAAGCCTTGTCGACATTGCTTCTTCTGAAGGAAATTGGCCTAGAGACTTTGTCCTTGATCCAACAGAAGAATTTCTCGTCGGCTCAAACCAAGAATCTAGCAACCTTGTGTTATACAAACGTGACAAAGAAACCGGTCGACTCACTGTCTTACAATCAGACATCACCGTTCCGCATCCGGTTTGCGTGAAATTTTTAGGACAATGAAAAAAGCCTCCGTTTAGGAGGCAATAGATTGTTGACAAAGGGCTAAAATGAACTTTATTTTAGCCCTTTGTCTTTTTTTCAGCGTAGTTGAAAACCCTTGAAGTCTAGGAAGAACGAGCACCGGAGCGGAGCGAATTTGACATTCGTGAGCACCGAAGCACAGGACTGACAAAGAATGCGAGGGTTTGTCTACACGCTGAAGCCTCCGTTTAGGAGCCTTTTCTTTAAGCAGACGGCATACCGCCATCTTCAAGCTTTTGATCAATGAAAGACGTATCGCTTTTTTCACCGAACCATTTTCCCAGCCAGTCTTTTGCTTTTCCTTTGACATCGTCATCAATGTACATTGCGACTTGAAGCAGAGCAAATGTGATGGCGCCTAGATCATCTGTGTAGCCGATCCCCACCAATGTATCAGGGATTAGGTCAATCGGAAGGATAAAATACCCTAGCGCCCCAATGATGAGGGTCTTCGCTTTAACCGGTACTTCGGGTTTTTGCAATGTATAATAAAGTAATAACACAGCATAGACAAGAGAAACTCCAGCTTTTTGTGCCGTCTTTTTTAACTTTTCCCAAAAGGCATGATCATTAAAATGCTTCTTTGAATGCTTTAATAGTTCTTTTTTCTCAGAACGATTCATCGTATCGCCTCCATATTCAGCATAGCCCTTCCACCTTATTTATACAAGAAATCCACTCATTCGACAAACAAAAAGCAGCAGAAAGCTGCTGCAATCTACTGCTCTTTGTAAAACTTTTCGATCGCCTTATCGATGTATACCCATCCTTTATACGACACATGAATCGTATCCTTAAAGAAATATGGGTCATACTCATGCGAAGTCAAATCTGCGACTTCATACCCATTATCTCGAATTTGACGATTGATTTTTTGATAATAATCTGTACGCCCCTCTTTCGGAAAACCAGTGTAATCATACCATTTTCCGTTGACGGGAATCGTCACAAATAAAGGCTTCGCCCCTGCCTGTTTTAAAATATCCAGCATGATCTGGAAATCTTTATATTCAGGTGATGCTGCATAAGAATTGTCACGACGAGAATCCTTCATCTTTTTCATGATCGGCTTCAGCTTACGATCAAACAGTCTCTGATCAATATAAAACGGGTTGTCCCCTGCTTTTTCGGATCCTAAGACGCTCGCTTCTTTTTCAAGCTCAGTCCATGTTTTCCCTTTCACTGAAGGAGACGGACGATGCTTGCGCTCATGCCCAGACCCGATCGTATAGTACATGTCTTTCTTTTGAAGCATGCCATAATACATTTTTGCAATAGGAGAAATCGCGCCATAAGCGAATTTGTTCCCAGAAAGCTCTGCTTTAAAAAGCTCTGTGATGACCATGTCGTTCTTTACTGCCTTAAACTTCATGATTCTTTTGATGAGCTTTTTTTTCACAGCTGGATCAATTTCTTTATTATAAGCAAGATCAAGCGCCTGAAGCGCTGAATAGTTAGGAGCAAAGTGATTCTCGTCTGATCCCCCTTTGACAAACCACTGCGGGGACACGATAAACACAAGCTTTTTCCCTTTTAATTCATTCATATGCGCTGCAAAGTTCATGGCATGAATTAATGATTGCGATCCACCTTTTCCAACAAGATAAGGTGTAAACCCTTGAGGATTTTCATGAAAGAAATTCGAAGGGTGATATGGATCAAAACGGGATAGTTCAGAAGATCCATAGATCGGCAAATAAGTTGGATCTTTTAGCATTTCATCTTGTAAATAAAGCCCTTGGAACATCCCTGGATCTAATTCTGTGGCTGACTTTTGTAATTTGTCTTTTGGGATCAGATGTGAGAGCCATGCATTTGGTACAAGAAGAACACCAATGAATAGAACAGCCGCTAAAATAAGCGGCCCAAAAAAACGCTTTTTCATTACTTCATCTCTGCCAGCTGCTCAGCAATGTGATTCGGTGTATCCCACACATCACGATCAAACTCTGTAATCGGAACAGTAATTCCAAGTTGACTTTCAATTGCCATAAGTAGTTCTACTGTACCAAATGAATCTAGAAGACCTTCGTCAAAAATTGCAATCTCTGGATTTTCTTTCACAACGTCGTCCTGACAAACCTCTGCAATAATACCGTATACTTGATTTTTAAATTCCATAATTTTCTACTCCCTTAATCATTAATGATGAAATGGTTTTCCTGAAAAAATATAAAATCCGAAACAAATCACATGGAATGTAATAATGATCGACACAACCATTGTGACCTTATTATCCGGCCACCACTTGTGCTTTTTATTCCACTTCTCAAATAAATTGTAACCGGACATCACAACTGCATGGTATAGTCCGTAAATAATGTATTGAAGGGCGAGACCATGCCAAGCACCCATCAATAGAAAGAGGACAAAGTACCCAATATTTGATACAGCCATGCGGTTCTTGATCCACTTCTTTTTTGTCATAAAGAACACAAATCTCATAAACACGTAATCTCTGAACCAGAAGGATAGCGACATGTGCCAGCGATTCCAGAAGTCTTTAATATTCCGGCTGATAAACGGTTTGTTAAAGTTTTCTGGTGATTTAATGCCCATGATATAACTCACACCTACAGCAAATGCTGTATATCCAGCAAAGTCAAAGAACAAATACATACTGTACGCATACATATACGTTAACTGTTGAACAAAGTGACTGCTACTAATGTGATGAATATTCATGAGAATATATGTGTGAATGAGATAACCAATAATGAACTTATATAAGAACCCAATAAAAATTTTATGAATCCCTGCATATAGAAGGTCACTGTACGCTTCTTTTTCAGGCGGTGTATCCATATCCTTTTCAAAACGGCGATAACGATCGATCGGACCTGATGAAATCGTCGGGAAAAAGACGATGAAATAGACCAAACGGTGAATCGGGATTTTCTTTTTAATCAAGCCGTCTCTTGTCTCGATAACTAACTGAACACCTTTAAATGTTAAGTACGAGATCCCCAAAAAGCTCAGCCAGTTCATTGGCGGCGGTTGGTGCGGCTGATGAGTTAAAAAGAACGGTAAAATCTTTGATAGCACAAGCGGCAAAATCGATGCCACCACTGCCATATAGAAGACAGACGCACGGTTCGCCTTCAGCCGGTACGCAAGGTATAGGCGGATGATCAAGACTTGCCACACTGTAAACAAGAACAGCAGCAATGCGCCATGTGCATCCTTTGAGAAAATAAGCGCGAGTGCCACAACCGTTGCAAACATGTTGTAGCCCTGCATTCTTTTGCCGCGAAGACCAAGAATCATCGTCGGCAGAAGAAGAATACCAATTAGAATGAAGAAAAAGAATGAACTAAACGGAATCATAGAAGAACCTCTTTCGCGATTCTTTTACGATCAACCTTCCCGTTTGGCGTCATGTACAGCTGCTCAAGATAGACAAACTTTCTTGGAATCATGTACGCAGGAAGTGAATCCGCCATTTCTTTCTTAATTGCACTTGTCAGCTGATATTCTTTTTCAAAAGAATGCTCAGTTGGGACAATTACTGCAATTAAGTAGTCCACATGCCCGTTCGGCTGAAACGGCACAATCACACAAGCATTGACATAGGTTGTCTCGCTCACATGATATTCAATTTCTTCAAGCTCCATTCGGTATCCATGCAGCTTAATTTGATAGTCCAGACGACCATGGCACGTAATCAAACCATCCTGCGCCACACCTGCATCACCCGTGCGGTAAGCAGGGCGTCCTTCGTATTCAAAGAACACTTTATCCGTTAAAGCCTGTTCACCTAAGTAGCCTCTCGTGACGCTTGGCCCCACGATAACAATTTCTCCTTTTTCCCCATCAGGGAGTGTCTTGCCTTCTTCATCTAATATGACGATTTCTGTATCCGGTTTGGCATAACCCACTGGCAAAGAATCGTGCTGATCAAGAATGGCCTGCGTGACTTCAATCGATGTGATCGCAACAGTTGCTTCAGTTGGACCATACGTATTAAAGACCTGCGCTTTAGGAAAACGCTCAAGAAGTGCACTTGCTACAGATACAGGAAGCGCCTCACCGCAGAAAAGGAAAACGTTTAGTTTTGGTAATAGCTCCCCTGTAAAGGAAGGGTCCATTAAACACATTTGCACAAAGGAAGGTGTGGATGTCCACACTTCAACGTCAGATTGACCAAGCGCTGCAAACATATCCTTCGGCTTATTCACAAGATCTTTCACTAAACAGTAAAGCGTTCCGCCTGATTGAAGCGCTGGATAGAGATCCATCACTGATAAGTCAAAAGAAAACGGCGCTTGATTTAAGAACGTGCGTCCCTCGCCGATTGGGAAGTCGCTGCACATCCACCCTGTAAAGCTTTCTAAATTGCTGGCTGTTACCTGAACGCCTTTCGGTTTTCCGGTACTGCCAGACGTATAAATAATGTAGAAAACATCATCTTGTTGAACCCACTGCGTGGATGGCGGTGCTTCTTTTTCAAGTGCTAAAAGCGATGCCGCACTCTTCACTTCAATGTGTTCTTCTACATCTAATACATTCTGCTCATTTGCACATATCAATAGACTGGCTTTTGAGCTTTCAATGATTGAGACGATGCGCTCGGTAGGGATTGAGATGTCGACCGGTATATAAGGTCTGCCTGATTTCACACTGCCTAAGAAAGAAATCAGCATCTCTGGCTCCATATGACCGTAGACAATGACAGGTTCACTGCCAGCTGCGACTGCATCGATCGCACCAGCCATTTGGTCTGATAGACGCCAAAGCTCATCATATGTGATCGAAGCATGTTGAGAAACAAATGCTGGCTGTGTCGGTTTCGTTTGTTGGTATTCATGAATCGTGTGTAATAGTTTCATAGTTTAATCTCCAATTAAAAATCGTTGTAAATGAATGATCCCGTATTTGCTGTATGGAATCCGTAAATAAAGAACAATAATAGCAAAATAAGTAAGTAAAAGCTTGTATATCCTATCCATTTTACAGACTTATTTTCTGATAGCTTTTTGAATAGCATATTGATAACCTCTTTTCTTTTGACACTTATAAAGACGCATGGATCATCAAAAGAGTTTCATATCAAAACATAAAAATTTTAAGAATTGATGAAAAAAAGATGTCCAAAGTATGAACGTGTCTTCAGGCAAAGCTGTCTTATTGTAACAAAGATTTAATATAATTGAAATGAAATGGAAGCTTAAATTTGCCTTAAAATTGCCGGAAACTGTCGAACAAACGTAAAAGCCACCTAGTTAGACTAGATGGCTTTGATGTTATTTACTTTTTATATTTATTCACTTCGAACATGAGAATGTTGTTGAATACCACGTAATCCTTTTTACTTTCAAAGGGACCTTTGTTGTTGTCATGCTCGTCAATTTCATAAAACCCAGGACCTTCGCCGGCATCACGTTTTTTGTACCAGGATAGGAAAGCATTGACTTCTTTCATGGAGAGGTCATACTCTTTTTGTAAACCATTGACCATTGTGATGATGAGGAGAGCATCGCCGTCTTCATCTGTCGCATCGTCTTTTGGTGGTGTGGTTGGTTCTGGGTCTTTGTCGCCTGGGGTTTCGGTGTTGTTTTCTTGAGGTAATGCGTCTTTTAGAGAAAGTGATATGACAGATTTAAATTTTTCTCTTGCACGAGGCATATCACCATTTGTGTTTTCTTCTCCCCCAATGATATAAAGATTATCATTGACAATAGCAGCGGAGTGTCCCTTTCTATAAAAGGTTTTAGGTGTTTGAACGCTATACCTTGTTCCTAACATTACATCATGTACCGATAATCTAGCAGTTCCACCTGTAAGTAAAACTTTATTATTGTAAACAGCTGTCGCATAATACCCCGCTGACCAACCACCTTGCTTTTTCATCCACGTATCTGTGTCAGGATCGTATTCACCGATCATTTTATTTAAACCCTCTGTTCCCCCAGATAAATATAACTTACCATCTATCTCATTTAACGTTCCGGCAGTCACAATATAATCTAAAGAACTTTTCTTTTCCCATTTTTTCGTGTCTGGGTCATAGCTGTATGTTTTCATTTGATAGTTACCTTCTTTTGCGACAACTAAAATTTTCCCTTTTACACTGCTCGCATATATTCTATATGGTGAGACTTTTGTTTCCAACGGAATATCTTCAAGCTTTTCCCACGAATCATTTTTAGTATTATAAACTTCTACTGTCTTTACTACTCCATCTATAGACATTCCACCTATGACATATATTTGGTCATTTAAAATTGCCGTAGCAGCCCCATATCTAGGAGTTGGCATTGATGTTTTACTTGACCATTCATTTTTCTCAGGATCATAAACAAAAGTTTGATCTGCACCTTGTCGTTGAGTTGGCCCCTGACCACCTATGATATATATCTTGCCGTCAACTACTCCACTACTAGCACCAACACGTGCCTCTGGCAAATCTGCTTGTTCTTTCCATTCTACTGTGTCTGCTTTTACTGAATGTAACGGATAAATTAATGACGAGATTAATAGGAAGAATATTAATCCTAATCTTTTCAAGAAAATCACTCCTTAAAATTGTGTACTCAACATTTATCGGTTTTTTTATGACTTTCTTCATACTTTTGTTATATTTTTAATAATTTAACACTTTATTATCTAATACCGATTCACTAATCGTTGTATGTTTATATATTTTACTTCCGTTCAACTTTTATTTATTTCAACTTTATCTCCTTCACGATTTCTATAAAGACACGATATTCAGAAACAAATAAAAAAACCCATAGTTTCATGGGTTTCTCATCAGTCCACTATAAGAAAATCCGTCACAAGACAAGCAGGTTCTCCGTTTTCATCCAGCCCTCAAAAGCTTGGGTACATCCCGTCACCGAAGCCTGTTGTAAACATGGCAATGTCCACCTTTTCATGAAAACGGGTGACAAGCCAGTCCCATGTGTGCTTGTAGTTTTTCTCAAGCGCTTCTGCAAATTCCTCATAAAAATAAAAATCATTGTCCTCTTTATAGCGCTTATCCTTATAAGCTTGTAAATCTAATGCAGCCTCAGCATCCATGAAACAGCCCATACCCGTATTTACACCGTAACCGTAAAACTCGTCTTCTTTCAAATGTTTGAGTTCCTGCCCCGCTCTTGTAGCAAGCTCCCACTCTATTGCTTGCTCGTTTGTAAACATGATCATTGCATAGGCTACGCGTTCGTCTCCGCTTTCTAACCGTTTCACTAGAAGTAGAATAGGATATTTCCTATAGCAACCTTCCTCGTAAAAGATTGGTCACCTTCTGAAACAAAAGGATCACAGGCAACGATTTGACCGCTTGTGATTTCGATATGACCGATCTGTTTGGCAAATAATTGATTACCTTCTGAGCGGTTTGTTGTCTCTCCATTTTCATATAGTAGGTTTGTTGGAGTGATATTTTACACCCCAGAATTCCTCCTTACTCATTTCATATTCTCCTTCTACTATACACCTTAATTTTTTAAGTTAGAGAAAGAATGTTCTTTCTATTTAACATTAATCTCTGCGGTGTCTGTTTCATTAGTTGAAAATAAATGGTGAATAATTGCGCTTGAGTTGACCTTCGGGAAAATTGATCAGGCTTAGATAAACCTTGGATAACTGAGCAGGAGATTCGTAAGTCTGTTCGGAAGCTTGTCTTAATTAATGTTGTATTAGAATGAGATAAAGAGAAGAAAAATGAAGGTTCATTAAAAAACGCCCTTCCAGTGGGAGGGGCTGTGTTATTAACTATTTTCTTTGGAGTATTTTTTTATCAATGATTCACTAATCCTGCTTACGATATAGATTGCAACAGCTAAAATTAGCATTAACGGAAACATACCTAAACGATTATCTGCAACATAAACAATGATCCCCACAATGATAGCTACTACGATTGCCGTTAAAAAATGCTTCATCGCCATCTCACCCCTTTGTTTAAATCATATACATTTTATTACATAAAAGTTGGAATTAAAACACTTTTTTGCTTATAATGAAATAAATTACATTTTTTACATAAAGAAGGTTGATGAAAATCTTTAGATCTTTGTTTCTTGTTAGTTTGTCTTTGGTGTTAATGCTTTCTGTCAGCAGCACTCCTTTATTGGCGCAGAATGAAGTGATTTCTAAAAATCAAATAAACTATGAACCTCCCCTATATGTTACTAATGAGAACTTATTAAACAATGAATTGGAAGCTCGAGCAAAATGGGACGGACAATTCTCATCTAATTACACTATACCTTCTTATGTAGTTGCATCAGCTGCCACCTATGGGATGTTTCATATTACAAGATACTTAACTGCAACTTTACAGCTTGGACCTGCTGCAGCTGCTGCGTTTGCTGGGATGGTATCTGGTTATGTCTCGGCAAAAGGTGAAATAAAATTAAAAGCAGTCCAAAAGTATAGATGGCTTAAGAAGTATACTAAGGCTGAATACCAAGCAACCACAAAAATATATGTTAACGGCAAATACAAAACAACCACAACAAAAAAATGGATCTCGGAAGTAGATACTAACATCGATCGTGTTAAATAACAAAAAAGTCCCTTCATTATTATGGAAGGGCTTTTCAGTTTACTATTGTTACCCATCGTGATATTCAGATGCAGACGTGATATACACATGCTTTCAAGGTTGTTTAGTCTAGGCGTTTGTTTAAGTCTAGTTCCACTATGTGATGAACCATGTCAGTAGGTATAACACGATTTTATTTTAAACAGCTCTGACAAAGGTAATTGTCTCGCATTAGAACAAGTTGTCTTGTCTGTTTCCATTCTCTTGATTTATAAAAACTTGTTGATTGTTTATCTCGAACATGTTTGTCGTAATACTTCGCTTCCTGTTGCTTACCATCAGCATGAGCAGGACAATAACCATCCCTTGTTAAATCTCTACATCCACGCACCTTACACTCCCTCAATGGTTTAGGTGGCATTGGATTCACCAGCTTTCCTCTCATCTATCATCGCAAACAAAACAAAGGCATGAAGATGCCCCACTTTCTGTACAGCATAAAACTCCCTGTACTCCCGTTGATATGATGCTAGATAGGATCGAGCTGCTTCATAGGTCAGAGTCTGGCTGACATGTAGGAGACTGTATATAGCTTGCCTATCCCTCACACCATAAGACCCAAGCATCCCTAACCCCCTGATGATCTCCCCATCCGCCCATTTGCATCCCCTTTTATTAAGGGCTTTAAGACCGTTATACAATTGGTCTGTCCTTATTGCGTGTCCAATTGCTGTGTTAACGATTAATTCCCTGAGTGAGTTGTCTATGCTGTGTCCCTCCCCAAAATAAAAAGCACCCCAAAGGATGCTTAAGTATCTTTATGTTATATTCTTTTATTAGTCTTAATTACTCAACAGTTAAATCCATTACAGTTAAGTACACTCTAGCTTTTAATAGATCCACCTTAATATACATTTCCTGTTTTATAACGTCTTCTTTCACTAACTTCTCTTTGTATAAGAAATTCATAATGTTTTTAGCCGTAGAATCACCAAACTCATCCTCAATAATTTCATAAAAAGTACTGAATCTGATTTTTTTGGAAACTGATTTTGAAAAATTGTTATAAAACCAAAAGCAAAATGTAGCAAGAGTATCTGAATCTAAATACTCCGGTATAAATGGCTTTTTATTATCTAAATTTGGTGGTACCCTAGACTCTCTCGAATAACCTTCATAACGACCATTTACTGAAAATCTTCTACCAAAAATCTTACGGTTTTCTGATAATCTGTTATATTCATCTAATTCCTTCACTTCGGAAACCGTATCATCGTTAACATCATCTCGATGTCTTTTCACGAAACCTAAAGAGTTAAACATATGGAATTCCATATTAGTTTCACTAGTGAATTCATTTAGTAACTCCACTTTAGGACCTATTATTCTACTTTTTAAATCATACCACCAATCTTCTTTCTGTTCATCAGTCAGAAATATAACACTGGTGTTCTTCTCTTTAGCAAAACGCAATAATTGCTTCCAAAGAATTAAGTCACCATATTTATTTTGAATTGTAACACCATTATGAACTTTATGACCTTTCTTCTTATTATAATCTTTATATCCTGGTGGTATTTCCTTTTTCAAACGGTCATCAGCTTCTTTTTCTAATTCTTTCATTTCATCTTTGGTATAAGGGTCGCCTACTTTTCCATTATAAAGGTTAGTGATTTTCAACTTAATTGAATCTTTATCAGTAAAATTGTATTCAGTATCTTTTCCGTTTTTTGCATTTAATTCTTCTATGTGTTTATTCGTTGCAGACTTAATAATTTCAATGAAATTTTCCACATCATCTTTGTGCCGTTTCTTATAGTTACTCAAATCTTGATTAAGTATATCTCTTACTTTATCTGGAATATCCTTTAAAGCGTTACAGACTTTCTTATATGACCCACTCTGTTCTATTAATACTGATTTCCTATTATAATGATATTCCAATGCAACCTGATGAGGCATCCATAAGTTATCTCTATATTTATCTAATAACCCTATAATTTGATCCGATGTTTCTTTAGTGTATCTATATAAGTTAAGTAAGACATTTGTATCTAAAATAATGATGGATTCTTCCCATATTTTTTTATCATCTTTGTCAAAATAAAATTCTCGAAACTTTTCTCTCATTTCAAATTCCCCCAATACATAAGTTCATATTGTTATATCGAACTAAAAGAGTTAATTTTAAGAGCATGCAAACTTTGTCGAACGAAAAGCGCCCTCCGCAATGGAAGCCGCTCTCAATTTATCACCTAATACCATCATAACCGCTCTCAGACAAAATGCTTTGCCAAAAGTATGCCATTTGCATCTAAAATAATTTCACAAAATTGTGTATCTGATCTTTTTCAAATCTGTTTAAACAAAGTTGATAACCTTTTTTAAATCTATGAAATTCATCGTCCGGCATATTTTCGCTTAAACCATCGTAAATAGCTAGAAGACGAAAAGCATCATAAATCTCTATCACTTCATTAATCGTGTCACTTTTATACTTTATTAGATCATATTTGTTTTTATCAAATTCTTTAAAATTAAGACCTTCATGTTTAATGTATTCCTTTCTTAGATTCTTAGTGTCAAAGATTAGTTCATCCATATGATTTCTTTTAATTTTATTAAAATTTTCATGAATCTCAAAATCAATAAATCTTTCAATTATTTGTTTTTGATATTCAAAAGATTCTTGTTCTAGTTGTTTTCGTTCAACCTCTTGTTGTACACGTTTTTTTCCAAAGTTTCTTCATTCTTATTAATTTGAATCCTTACACCAAGGTACGTAGCTCCAGCGGTTATAAGACCAACTATTATAGTCACTACACCGCCAATAACTGCAATTATGATTTCCTGACTCATGACCACACCTCCTCAATTAAATTCAACTTATTATACAACATTTACCTATATTTTCCGACAATTATCCACACAATCCAATTCACCATATCTATTATTGTGTCTAACTCAGGAAATCGCTGAATCCTTTGTCCCTCTTGCTTAGAGCCATTCCCTTAAAATGAGTTGGATATTTTTTCAATATGTATAATTGATGAAGAAATTAAAAAAACTCATCTGTCATTAGAGCAAATGAGTCTTAGTATATTAACCTTATGAATGAATTTTCTAGCGTTAATTTATTTTCGCAATAATAAAGACTTTATAGGTTAGAATCTATAAGGAATCTTAGATTTTCCAATCTTGACTTTAGAATAATCAAATTCTTTTATTTGATGAAGGAATTTGTACAATCCTTCAGAGTTAATATCCATATTATTTTTAGGCCCTATAGTCACACCAATCACAGAACCTGTATCGAATTCAGTCTCCACATAAGGAATAAAAGCCCCATTTGATATACGACACTTATAAATTTCTTTATTACCTTTAGGATAAAAAATAATTCTATACTCTTCTTCTTGAGAAAAACATTTGTCTTTAAAAAAGAGAGAATAAAATTCTAAGGCCGTAAAGACACTTGGTAATTTGGAATCTAAATGGGTTCCCTCTTCAAAAATATCAATAATATCATTTAGAAGTTTTTCAAGTTTATTAATTTGTTCTAAATTATCATAAATTACATAGCCTGGAACAGGTGTGAAATTTTCATTTCTATTCAGAGATTTATTAAATTCATACAAATCAAATGCAATACAATACCCATCATTTTGAGAATAATTTGCCCATAATAAATTAGAATCTGGATTAATACAAAAAGATAGAGAATAGAAATTATTTTTATTAGTTTCAAACATTGAGCGAATATTTGCATTAAATAATTCAGTATAATCTCTTAGTTTCTCATCTGACAACCCTCGCTCTTTACAGATTGATGGGAATATTTCTTTGCTCAATTCAAATGTATATTTAATTTCATTTTTATCGTTTAAAAAATCGGCATCAGAAACCCAAAAATCACCTTTTCTTAATATGCCGTCTAATCCATAAATATTTGTATAGTGGAAAACCTCTTTTGGTCGTGCCTTCTCAAGAAAATCCCTCATAATATATTTCACAAAAATTTCAAAACCGTATACTCCTGTTAAATGCATAAAATATCTCCCTACTTTTTGTATTTTCATAAACTCATTTTATTTTAAGATATATTTTTGAGAAAATAAACCTATAATCCAAAATTGTCCATCGCTTTGTCCATTGTGTCTTGTTTGATCCCGCTATATCTCAATGTAATATCTGGGCTTGAGTGGTTAAATATTTCTTGCAGTAAGGCCACATCCTTGAATTTCTTATAGTGCCAGTAACCAAATGTTTTACGTAAAGTGTGTGTGCCTATACTATCAAGGCCAACATACTCCGCTGCCTCTCTCAAAATGATGTATGCACTGCTGCGGCTGATTGGTTTGTTAAGTCCTTCTCTACTCTTAAAGAGATACTCTTGATCATTTTTGTCTTTAATATATTGATCTATCGCTTTTCGAAGCGTCTTGTTTATTTTGATTCTTTTCTCTTTACCTGTCTTTCTCTAAGGGATACGAACTATTTTCTCACATTCTTCACCCTTAATTTCAGCAAATCAGATATACGCAAGCCCAGGTTAATACCCGCCACAAAAAGCAGCAAGTTCCTTTTGTTCGCTCTCCAAGATATTTGTTAATATAATGGATCTGATCAAGTTCCTTATCGGCTGCACAAAATTCATGTTTTATCCCCCTGCTTATACACTTCTTCTCTCAAAGCAAAGGCCAGTCTATAAATTCCTTTGGCTGAGACCCATTTCCAACATAAATCTCGTAATCAAACATTTCTTCATCCTACATATAGAGCATTACTAAGATGCTGCGCTCTTTTTGCGTAAGACGATTAATGCCCTTGATTGGAAAAGCTAGGCAGCGTAATGTTATATGTTGTTGTGATCTTTGGAAGAAAGTCTTCTGGCGTTTGCAACGTAATGTAAGTATTTTATATTTTTCCTTAATTTTTCTATTTCGAACCTTTTCCCCTCGTCTATCTGCGGAATGTCTAAACTTGTTTGGTTCAAGATAATTCCCCCTTTATTTTCTGCGCACTGCCCCGCCTTTGACTTTTTTAACCGCTGTATGTTTTTCCCTATAACCTTGCTTAAAATTTTTCCTTTTTCATGGCGCAGCTCCTTTCCTTACAATTAAAAAACGGACACTGATCAAGACCCTTAATAGGTGTAGATCAGTGTCCGCAGGCTCTCCGTCTTGGACTTATCTAGTTTTTGTACTTCTTTTCTTTAAAATCCCAGTAAGTGCTACTTGTCTCTTTATCTGCATCTTCGTAAGAATATAAACTTGTTTAATAACTTTCGATAAAATAAATACGTTCATCTCCCTCGAATGCATTGAAAGTTTCATATACGTATTTTTTATGAAGACGGCCAAGCCGTTCCTTAAATTTTATTTTTTGATAATGTTTATACTTGGATGATTATCTATTATTTTCAAAGCGTCTTGATATGGCTTTGTTTTTATGAAATTGACGGAGATGTTTCCCCTTTTAAATTCTTCTTTGTTTTTAAAAGTTACAAGAATAGGTATTTTTTCTTCGTTAGTTTTTATCATGTTGTTCAAATGTTCAATACCTTTTAATACAACAGGAGCAATATCGTAAACATAATTGTCATATAGATGTTTAATGAACATCATAGAAATTTCAACGTGAATGTCTAATGAGATTAAATTAGGCATTTTTTCAATATCCTCTTTGACATGTTTCCATGCTTTGAATTGCAATAATGCTTCTTTTGAGGCAAAAATGCCATTAAGTCCTGAAATACTTTGTTTAATAATTGACAACGGAAAACCATAATGTAAAGCGTAATTTCTCATTAATACCATGAACCGATAAGAAACATGTCCATCATAAAATTCATTTGTATTTTTTTGAAACTCTTTTAGTTTTTCTTTATCAAAGTATTTTTTGTTATATTTTTCTCCATAATCGATAAACATCGATAAAGAAGATAAATAGTTTATTAGTAATCGATTCGCTTCCAAACCTATTGAATCTTCATTATATTTTTCTAATTGTTCTTTTATTTTAGTGGAGTAAGTTAAAAACTCTTTTCCATTCCTATCAAGTAGGTTATATACATTCGTCATAGCGTTTAATTTATTGATTTCACTTAACCTTGTAGTGTGATTGTCGTATTCTTCTTTTGTTATATGTTTTTTTATAGTTAATTTGTGTTCTCCTTTTTTGATAAATTCTCTGTAACCGTATCCATAAAACATTTGTTTTTTCCAACTCCTAATGCGAGCCACCGCTTTTTCTTGTTTCTTTTGGTTTTTATTGACTAGCTGCATTCTCTTTTCAAGCTTCTTGACTTTTTCTTTTTTCATTTTGTACGTTCTATAATAACATTAAAATTGATTTATGCACTAGACCCTTTCGAGTACAGTGTCGGATAACCTTTGTAAATAAAGTGCCCATGGACTAAAATATACCCTTTAACAATTGTTATTTGATACATTCATGGTTAAAAGGTTCTTTTATTTTATGAAGAAGCGTAAAAGGAGAACTTGATGCGAAGAAATATAGCTAATCCCATTGAGCTAGGGTAAACATCAAGGTGGGTCGGACAGTACCCTACTTATACAGTAAACTCTGAACGAAAAATGGAGGAGTTACGAGACAAGAAAACTCCATTCACAAGGGTGTATAAGACATTTAAATGCAAACATTTAAGTTGTAAAAGATATGTCACTATGCCCCCAATGCCTTTGATATCACTGCAACATTTGCCCTTTTATCAAGCAATGATTTTACAAAGTTTCTTCTTAATGCGCGGGGATTGATGTTTTTCAATCGTCTTCTTGGAATACTTATTTAATCGCTTCTGGATGTTATTATGTGTTTGTTGCATCTTCTTTAAGTTTTGGTCTACCTTTATATTCCTATCACATCTACTTCAACATCAAATAAACCTTTTCATTTAATCATACAAAAAACCTCCTATACCGAAAGTGATATAAGCCAATAACAGGTGTAATTTCTTACGTTTCCGCTATACTGACCGTTTCACTAAACGATATAAGAGGTTGACTTGACGGGCTTTAGCACCCGATTTAAATGACGTCCCAGGAGAGATTCGAACTCCCGACCGACGGCTTAGAAGGCCGTTGCTCTATCCTGCTGAGCTACTGGGACATGTTGTTATGTAGTGTGCTTTGGCGTATTACCTCAGCGACAAGATTTATTATATTACTATTGTTCTTTAAAGTCAACGGTTTTTCGAAAGTTTTTTCATAAGGGGCAAATGCTGCACCCTTATGAAATACCTTCCAATGTGACAGTGTTTTCGAGGTCTTGTATGACGTGACCTTCGTCCGTGAAAAACTGTACGTTTGCTTCGCTTCCATCTAGTGTCAGTATAGCATAGCTGCGCTCTTTGCGCACTCTTGGCAGGTGCACGCTGCCTGGGTTAATGAGGAGTTTTCCTCTTAGCAGTTCACTGCCTGGGATGTGCGAGTGGCCAAAGCAGATAATGTCTGCGCCTAGCTCTTCTGCACGGTAGTAGACTTGAAGCAAGGATTGTTTGATGCCATGCAGATGTCCGTGAGTGAGAAATAGTTTTCCGCCTCCATCCAATGGGAGCAGGAGTTCTTCTTCAAAATCGCCCATAAAGTCACAATTTCCTTTGACGACTTTGTATCCTTCGAGTGCTGGGTGGTTCGTTTCGAGTTCTGAATCTCCGCAGTGAATCATCATGTCCACTTCAGCCGCATGCCGTTTGGCAATGGTTTGAAGTTCGTCTGTGAGTCCATGACTGTCACTAATGATGAGTATCTTCATGGCTTCATTCCCCCTTATTCATTTGCGTCTAGCAGTGATGAAAGCTTTTGAAGCGCGACCGCTCGATGGCTGATCTTGTTTTTTTTCTCTGGTGATAACTCGGCCATCGTCTGGTCTTTGTCTTTGACGATGAAAATTGGGTCGTATCCGAAGCCGTTTTCGCCGATCGGTTCTTCTGCGATAAAGCCTTCTACTGATCCTTCTACCGTTTTTGTTTCTTTCCCCGGTATACTGACAGCCAGGGCACATCTAAATCTAGCAGTGCGGTCTTCTTTTTCGATACCTTGCAGCTCACTTAACACCTTTTCCACGTTCTCGGCATCGTCTTTATGCTCGCCCGCGTACCTCGCTGAATAGACGCCAGGCTTTCCGCCAAGGTAATCAATCGACAGACCCGAGTCGTCTGCAATCACCATTTCACCTGCTTTGGCTTGAATGGCCTCGGCTTTGATGATCGCATTTTCTTCAAAGGTATGTCCTGTTTCTTCAATCTCTTCCGTAAATCCGATGTCCGCTAGTGTTTTGACCGTGAATCCTTTTGGCTCAAGAATGGCTTTGAATTCTTTCGCTTTGCCCGCATTGTGCGTTGCGATGATGGCAGTTTTCATCCTGATCAAACCCTTCTCTTTATTCGATAACTTCTCCTGTCACTGCTTTTTGCTTTTTAATTAATTCTTTGATGCCTTTTTCGGCTAAATCAAGCAGTCCGTTTAGTTGTTCTCTTGAGAATGTCGCTTCTTCGCCAGTACCTTGAAGTTCAACAAAGCGTCCAGCGCCTGTCATGATGACATTCATATCTACTTCAGCTGAAGAATCTTCTTCATAATTTAAATCTAACAGAAGTCCCTGTTTAGAATCAATTCCGACGGATATCGCGGCTAAATAATCAGTGATCGGATTTTCTTTCAAAACGCCTGCTGATTGAAGCTTTTGAATCGCTAGTGTCATGGCCACAAATGCACCTGTGATAGAAGCTGTGCGTGTTCCGCCGTCTGCTTGAATGACATCACAATCAATCCAAATGGTGCGCTCACCAAGCTTTTCTAAGTCAACGACTGCGCGCAGAGCACGTCCAATTAAACGCTGGATCTCCATTGTACGTCCTGTGACTTTTCCTTTAGATGATTCTCTTATCGTTCTTTGAGCCGTTGCTCTAGGAAGCATGCTATATTCTGCTGTAATCCAGCCTTTTCCTTCTCCTCTTAAAAAAGGAGGTACGCGGTCCTCGATAGATGCGTTACAAATCACCTTCGTATTTCCCGCTGAGATTAAGACAGAGCCTTCTGGGTGCGTGATGTAGCCTGCCTGTATTTCAATTTTTCTTAATTCGTCGTATTGTCTTTCATCTAATCTCATGTTTTACCTCCGTTACAATATACATTCCGCGCGGGTGTCAGCGGGGTTCTCCTATTAACTTTGACAACCTCGATCCGTTCTAATCGCTTGGAATAAAAAAGAGGCAGCGAATGTGCATGCCTCTTTTTCTCCATTATATCAATGTGTGACGTTAAAAACTACCTGTATTCACTTGTTCTGGTCTTGAAACTGGCTTTGTGAGTTCTGTTCCTTTTTCATTCACAAGCTCTGCCTTTCCGTTTACCTTTACAGACACGCTTTTCACATCTGGCAGCTCTGTTAATGTCAGCACAATGCTATCAAGAACTTTTTGTGAAATGACTTTTTTCTTTTCATCTGCACTGCCAAAAATGGATTCATTGAAATCTAGTGTCACATGACCGTCTTTTACTTTCGGGACATCATTCAGCTTCACATCTTGATCAAAGTCTGTCAGCAATTGGCTTGTTTTGCTTGGCCCAGAGACGAGCTCATCAATGGCTGCTGTAATTGGATCATCATCGTCTTTTGGTGCTCTTTTGGTCACCGGGACATAGTACGTCTGTTTATCAGATTCAGCTAAATAGTAGACGGTCACAGGCTTTGTCGATGTCATATCAGCCGCAGCCTCGTGCTGAATATTAATGCCGTCCTCTCTGCTTAAATCATCTGAAATCGGCGTCCCATTCACAGGCATCTCTTTTAATTCATGGCCATTCATCTTTAATTTGACTTTGGCTACTGAATCAAACTGCGTTAATGTCCAAGTGACTGATTGCAAAATGCGCTGTTCGTCTTCTTTTTTATAGTTTTTGAATTCATTTGAGAAATCCACAACCGCAGTGCCATTTTTAATATCGACAGATACGCTCGTGTCCGCCGGCAGCACGGCTCTGAACCCATTTGGCATCAGGTTAGAAATCGGTCCCCCGTCTACGAGGTATTCAAGTGTTTGTTTCGCACTTCCTTCGTTTTTCGGCAGCGGAATGGATTGAGAGACAACATATCCATTTTTATCAATTAAATATAATTCTCTCATGACGGTATCTGCTTGCTTCTCTTCTTTTCCTTCTTTCGCTGTTTGTTTCTCTTCTTTATTTTCTTTCACAAACGTGACATTTTGTGGTGGATCAATCTCTGTTTTCGCTTGGTCTGTTTGAAACAATCCGCATCCTGATAAAAGCATGGCTGACGCAATACACGTAACAGCTGCTGTAGTTCCTTTTTTCAGCATACTTCACCCTCCTCTAGTGGTTTGTACTAGTATGTATACGAGCTCCCTCAGAGGATTAGACCCTTTTCATAAAAAAATAACCCACTTCCATGAGAAGTAGGTTATTGCTGATATACGTGTTCAAGCGAAACCGTTTCGACCTTTCCTGGCAGGTAGCCGAACCAGTCTTGAGCGATGTTTTGAAAGTTTTGCTGCTCCCCTGTTGTATAAAA
Source organism: Bacillus sp. iso_77 (assembly GCF_056173625.1). Lineage (NCBI taxonomy): Bacteria > Bacillati > Bacillota > Bacilli > Caryophanales > Bacillaceae > Bacillus > Bacillus sp. iso_77. Next base: position 2,505,444 of record NZ_CM149683.1, read on the forward strand.
AGTATGAACAGGCTCTTCCTTCGAATCATTTAACAGCCCTTTATATGAAAGAATGGTGCTCGCTTCTCTCGCTGTCTCATCTCCTGAAGAAATGATGTTGACGCCACTGCCCATAAAGCGCTGAATCGGTTCTTTTAAAATCGGGTAGTGTGTGCAGCCAAGAATAAGCGTATCAATGCCTGTTTCTTTCATCGGTTCAAGAGAAGCTTTTACGACTTCATCTGCTGTATGATCTAAAAACGTACCACTTTCCACAAACGGTACAAGCATTGGACATGCCAGACTTTGAACAGTTAGTCCTGCTTTTAAAGAAAGCAGTGCTTCTTTATAGGCTTCACTTTTGATCGTATTGGCTGTGCCGATGACGCCAATATGCTGATTGTTTGTGACCTTGATCGCTGTGCGGGCTCCGGGCTGGATCACGCCAATAACCGGGATATCAAGTGTTGCTTTAATTTCATCAAGTGCTATCGCCGTCGCAGTGTTACACGCAATGACTAGCATTTTAATATGGTGATGTCTTAACAGGTAGTGCGCCATTTCCCATGTATATTGAAGAACCTCTTCTTCTGCTCGAGGGCCGTATGGACATCGTTTTGTGTCGCCTACATAAATAATTTTTTCTTTTGGCAGTTGTCTCATGATTTCCTTCGCAACGGTTAAACCGCCTACGCCGGAATCAATCACGCCGATGGGTTGATCCAACAAAATCGCCTCATTTTCTTTTCATTTGCTGCTGTAGTTTCGTTAAAGATTGGTTGAAAACGATGGCTTCTTCTTCTGAGAAAGCCCCTAGAAGTTCACTGACGTATTCTTGGCGTTTGACAATCACTTCTTGAATGATCCGCTCACCTTCAGGCAATAAATGAATGCGAACCACGCGGCGGTCAGACGGATCTTTTACCCGTTCAACAAGTTCACTTTTTTCCATTCGATCAATTAAATCGGTCGTCGTGCTGCAAGCCAAATACATCTTTTGTGATAACTCACCTATTGTCATATCTCCGAATTCATAAAGCCACTGGAGCCCTACAAATTGAGGAGGTGTAATCGTATATTGATTCAGAATTTCTCTGCCTTTTTGCTTAATGATTGCAGCAATATGGCGCAATGATTTTTCAATTTCTGCAACATGGCCTGACTCATTCGTTTCCATTTCATTGATACCTCACTATAGCATCTCACTTTGATTAAAACGTACATTCCTATTTTCCTCGTTTTTCAAAGAAATTGCAAGAAGAGACTCATGGAAACGATATAGAAATAACCGGCTCCTCCCTGGTGCGGAAGGAAAACCGGCTGACGTTAGAGCTCTAGCTCACCCATACGCAGAAGCTCGACTACGGCCTGTGAACGACCTTTAACTCCTAGCTTTTGCATGGCATTCGAAATATGATTTCGAACAGTCTTTTCGCTAATAAAAAGCTCGCTTGCAATTTCTTTTGTTGTTTTATCTTGGACGAGCAATTCGAATACTTCTCTTTCTCTTTTGGTTAATAGCGGCTTGGATTGAAACTCTTTCTCCTTCAAGTATTGTAACCCTCCTTGCTAAGGTGAGAGCTCTAGTCTCTATAGAATGGGATTCTGTATAGTCGAGATATCATATGCCGGGTACTTGAGGTAGGTGACGTTAAAATCGAGAATTCCCGCAGAGCAGCGTCCAATTTCCTCGCCTTCAAACCGCACAAAAAAGGACGAGTCCCCTATAGAGACATCGTCCTTTATCAAACAAGCTTTTAAAATATCGAAATGGCTCCTGTTAAAAGAGCAATAAGTGTTGTAAACAGGGCTGTGAGTACGGTCCATAGCAGTGCGTACTTTTGCAAATCACCAATATCTTTATTCAACATACTCACAAGCAGTAATGTGGAAGCGACAAGCGGACTCAGCAAATGGACAGGCTGTCCGATAATAGAGGCGCGCGCAATTTCTACTGGATCAATCCCGTAAGCTGCGCCGGCTTCAGCTAAGATTGGCAGCACCCCGAAATAATAAGCATCATTTGAAAGAACAAATGTAAATGGCATACTGGTCAAAGCGACAATGAGTGGAAAAAATGAGCTGTATGAATCCGGAATCATGTAAATGACCAAGTTAGCAATGGATTCCACCATTTTTGTTCCCGAAAAAATGCCTGTGAAAATTCCTGCTGCAAACACAAGGGTAATGACCGTTAAGGCATTTCCTGCATGCGATAAAATCCGCTCGCGCTGATCTTCAACTTTTGGATAGTTGATCATAAGCGCAATGACAAAGCCAATGAGAAAGAGTACAGGAATCGGTACGATATCCAATACAAGTGTGGCCATGACAGCAATCGTCAGGAAGAAGTTGACCCAAATCAAGTTTGGTCTCTTCATATCCGCTACGCCATCTTCAATTGATGCCGCCAATTCAGGAGAGATCGAGACCTCTTCTTTATACTGAATCTCGGCAACCCCAATGCGCTTCCGTTCTTTTTTTCCAAGAACATACGCTGTAAAAAGGATAAAAAGACCGCCCCCTATCATCGTCGGGAGTAATGGAATGAAGAATTCCGCTGCATCTAAACCAAGTGCAGCAATCGCACGAGTAGCTGGACCACCCCAAGGCGTCATTCCACTCATAATGCCTAGTGATAATAATGAAATCGTCCCTAAAATCAGTGGGTTCATCCCAATTCTTAAGAAAAGTGGCAACATAGCTGATACGGTAATCATGTACGTTGTCGTCCCATCACCATCTAATGCAACAAGCATAGACAAAATCGCTACCCCAAAAGCAATTTTGACCGGATCGCCTTTCACAAGACGTAAAATCAGTTTGATCAATGGGTCAAACAATCCAGCATCCAGCATGACACCGAAAAATAAGATGGCAAATAACAATAAAGCAGCAGATGGTGCAACGGTCTTGAGTCCATCAAGCATCATGCCCCCTAATCCGCTGTAAAATCCACCGATTAATGCAAAGATGATTGGCACAACGGTGAGAGCCACCACCGGATGCATACGTTTTGTCATAATAAGAAATGTAAAAGTCACGACCATCAAGATCCCTAAAATAGCTAGCACTTCATATCCCTCCATCCTCTTCTTTACACGATCCACAAGCGCCCCTTTTGCACTTGCGGCCCGAAATGTTAGCGCTTTCTATTTCAAGGATATAATAGCTTTTTTTATAATGAAAATATCGATTTTTTCGTTTATTCGATAAATTTTTTTTATAATTAGCCTTGCTGACTTCTTAAAAACTCAATGAATGCTTTCACAACAGATAAATGAAGGGAATCCGGCTGGTACATGAGCCATGTATCTCTTAAAACAGGCTGTCCATCTTTATACGAAAGACCTTTTACAAATAGCTCATCACTTGGTCTAAGGCAAATTTCCGGGACAATGGCATAACCTAAACCATGCTTCACCATCTCTTTTGATGTATCTTGCCTGTCTGTCTCCATTGTCACAAGCGGAGGCATCGTGAACGTCTCCTGCCACCATCTGTTAATCAATCGTTTTAATGAACTATCCGTGTGATAGTCAATGAGCGGCAACTTAGGAAGATCCTTTAGCTGTATTTCTGATTTTGAAATGATACAAAGCCGTTCTTTATCAAGCAAAAATCGCTCTCCATTCCAGTCGTAATCTCCTCTTAAAATCCCTAAATGTACACTTGATGTCCCTAATAAATCCATGACTTTTGTGCTCCATCCTGTGTTCACCATAAATTGAACATGTGGATACTGCTTAGAAAACTCTCTTAAAATTTCCGGCAGTTTATATTGAGCAAAGTTACTCGACACCCCTAGTCGGATCGTTCCTTTGACCTTTTTTTGCATATTGAGCATGCCATCTTTCGTTTGCTGGAGCTGCTTGAGCATGTCATTTGCGTATTTAGCCAAATATTCGCCCTCTGATGTAAATTCAATCCCTCGTTTTCTTTTAAAGAAAAGCTTCATGTCAAATTCCTCTTCAAGCTGTTTCAATCGATAACTTAAGGCAGGCTGCGAGACAAATAATTTTTCTGCCGCTTTTGTGATGTTCTTCTCTTCATATAGCACCTTTAAAAACCGCCAATCTTTCTCATCCATTGTGTGCCCTCCTTTTGACCTTGTTATAAAAATATTTTATCGATTTCTCTTAAAATAATGTATTTAACTTATTTCTTATTATACTTTACCATTTTGATTAGATAAATAGTAACTAAACAATTGAGGGTGAGAGCAATGAGAAAAGTTCCAATCACAATCATGCGAGGCGGTACAAGCAAAGGGGTCTTCATTCAAGCCAATGATGCACCATATGAACACGATGAGCTCGAAGCATTTTTATTAGACATTATGGGCAGCCCTGACCGGCTACAGGTTGATGGAATCGGGGGCGGCAATTCTTTAACAAGCAAGGTGGCCATTATCGACAAAGCCACTCGTCCAGATGTGGATGTGAACTATACGTTTGCACAAGTCAGCATCAATGAAAGATTTGTGGACTTTAAAGGAAACTGCGGGAATATCTCATCAGCAGTTGGGCCGTATGCCATCATTAAAGGACTTGTCCAAGCAGTTGAGCCTGTCACAACAGTACGTATTCTGAATACCAACACGAATAAAATCATTGTGGCAGAGGTAGAAGTCGAGAACGGAGAAGTGAAATTTGAAGGACAGGCAGAAATTCCAGGAGTGAAAGGAACAGGTTCTCCCATTTATTTATCCTTTGAAAAACCTGAAGGCGCTGTCACAGGTAAAACCTTTCCGACTGGAAACAAAATGGATACGATCCAGACAAAGTTTGGAGAGATTCCGATCTCAATCGTTGACATTGCAAATCCAATCGCCTTTATCCGTGCCAAAGATATTCAATTAAAAGGAACTGAATTGCCTGAGGAGTTTACAGACGAATTGCTGGATGATTTAGAAGAGATTCGTTCCATCGCTGCTGAAATGTGCCACTTTGCACCAAAAGAACTGGCCACATTACAGTCTCCAGCTGTTCCTAAGCTTGCAATTATTAGCGAGCCTGCTGATTATGTAGATACAAATGGAATATTGAGAAGAGCAGCAGATATGGACATCATCGTTCGGATGCTATCGATGCAAAGACCGCACCAAGCACTTGCCATTACCGGATCTGTCTGTGTGTCAGCCAGCTGTTTCATGGATCAAACGCTTCCGGCACAGCTTTTTCAAGGTCAAGATGATACACTTCGAATTGGTCATCCTGCTGGTATTATGCAAACTGAAATTGATATCTCACAAAACAGAGTGAAAGTCATTCGAACCGCAAGAGAAATCCTAGATGGAGTGGTCTTTACAAAAAAAGACTACATGGTTCAACCTCAAATAAAAAGAGAAGCATAAATGAGACGTCATCATGTCGACAAAGAGCTAAAATGAACTGATTTTAGCTCTTTGTCTTTTTTCAGTTTGAAGATCTTAAAGCAACTCCGTTCTAACACCGAATGCAACGGTTTGTCTACACACTCATAGAACAAGAAATTGTCTACTTGGGCGGTGCATCAATATCTCCTGCTGAATGGGCTTTTATATGTCCTTGATCATCTTTTAACTGAATATGACCATAACGGTTCACACCACAGCAAATCCCTTCCTGCCATGTTTGCTTTTCACGATCTAATGAAATACGAAGCGGTTGATTCAGCCGATATAATCGTTTGTTATAGAGAGCTATGAGGGCTTCAAATCCTTCCATTTGCCAGCGTGCATGGTATTTTTCAAAGGCCGCTGCCAAATCTTTCACTAGCTGGTCCGCTTTCACCTCAGTCAGTTCTGATAGGCAAACGGTTTTATACGGAACGTGCTCCGGCTTTGTCTCTACATTGATGCCCACACCGATGTAAATGGCGCTGCGGTCTGCTTCAATTAATGTGCCAGATACTTTCGCTTCATTAATCAATAGATCATTTGGCCATTTGATTGCCAGTTGATCCTCTGCTCTCATGAGTGGTTTGAGTACATCATAAATGGCGAGTGCCGTCAGCGGGGCAATCGTTGATTGGGTGGAGATATCTACTGGCGGTTTTACTGTCATCGTGACAGCCACATTCCCTGTAGGCGTTTCCCACGGTCTGCCAAGCCTGCCTCTCCCTGCTGTCTGCTGCCGGGCATATACAGCAAATGAAGGGGTTTCTCCTTGCTGAATAAGCCTTTTCGCTTCATTATTTGTACTATCAATGGTGTCGTATTGAAAGATCTTCATGTGCTCTCCTTTGTTTCTTCTTCATTTTGATTCTTTTATTATAACAAAATGAAACATGTGACCGTGATTCTTTAATGTCGCTGTGCCTGAAAAGTCTCTTTTTCCTCTTCTGTAAACGGTACAGGGGCACCGGTGTCTTTACTTATTTGCACCATCGTGACTGAGCCTGTAAAACACGGTTCTTGCTGTTCATTTTCTCCTAAATAATGAAGGATGAGCGAGCTTGATCCAACCTTTTCTGGCTTTACATACACACGCAGCCTCTCACCGATTTCCACTTGCTTGATGTAATCACATTGAAGGTTTGCCACGACCGTAATCGTCTCTCGCGCTCGCTTCATTCGCTTATCTACAATTCCCGTTTTTTGAAAGAAGGCAATCCGCGCCTCTTCAAAATACACAAACGGGGTGACATTGTTCATGTGACCAAACATATCCGTTTCTGAAAAACGGACGGTTGTTTCCACATAAAATCGAAACGATGCCCTCCACTCTTCAAACGGTTCTTCAATATATGACGGCAGCCTCATTTGATCCACTCCTTATTCGCAAACAAAACGCCTCTCCCGTATTGGAAGAGGCGTTTGTTATGTTATTGCATCCAGCCTCTTGTAAACACTCATCATGATTGGCAAGGAGGACTGAATGTGATGTTATTCTGCGTGATCGCTTCCGAAGAAATTACGGAAAGCTTGTAATGTTGTATCTCGGTTAAGTGCTGCAATTGATGTTGTGAGCGGGATTCCTTTCGGACAAGCCTGCACACAGTTTTGAGAGTTCCCGCAGTTTGCAAGACCACCGTCACCCATAATTTCTTCTAAGCGGTCAGACTTATTCATTGCACCTGTCGGATGTGCGTTAAATAGACGAACTTGTGAAAGCGGTGCAGGGCCCATAAAGGAAGACTTATCATTTACGTTTGGACAAGCTTCAAGGCAGACACCACATGTCATACACTTTGAAAGCTCATACGCCCATTGACGCTTTTTCTCAGGCATTCTTGGTCCAGGTCCAAGATCATATGTGCCATCGATTGGCACCCATGCTTTGACTTTTTTCAATGAATTGAACATACGGCTTCGATCAACCTGCAAGTCTCTCACAACCGGGAAAGTTTTCATCGGCTGAAGACGAATCGGCTGCTCTAACTTATCGATCAGTGCTGTACATGACTGGCGAGGCTTTCCATTAATGACCATGGAACAAGCGCCGCATACTTCTTCAAGACAGTTCATGTCCCAGTTAATAGCCGTTGTTTTTTCACCTTTTTTATTGACCGGGTTACGTCTAATTTCCATGAGTGCAGAAATGACGTTCATATTCGGACGGTAAGGGATTTCGAATTCCTCATCATAAGGCTTGCCATCTGCTGTATCTTGACGTGTGATAATAAATTGAATCGTGTTTTTTTCACTCATCTTATTTCTCCACCTTTTTCTTCGAGTAATCTCGTTTACGAGGTGCAATTAACGATACATCGACGTCCTCATAGTGGAATGCAGGTTTTTGGTTTTTCCCTTTGAACGTAGCCATCGTTGTTTTTAGGAATTCTTCATCGTTTCTTTCTGGGAATTCCGGTTTATAGTGTGCGCCTCGGCTTTCATTCCGGTTGTAAGCCCCAATCGTAATCACTCGTGCCAGCTGAAGCATGTTGTCAAGCTGACGCGTGAAGGCAGCGCCTTGGTTGCTCCATGAAGCTGTATCGTTGATGTTAATATGCTTATAGCGCTCCATCAGTTCTTCAATCTTCTCATCTGTTTTTAAGAGCTTCTCGTTGTAACGAACGACTGTAACGTTGTCCGTCATCCATTCTCCAAGCTCTTTATGAAGCACATATGCATTTTCTGTGCCATCCATGCTAAGGATGTTGTCCCATTTCTCCTGCTCTTTCTTCACGGCACTGTCGAATGTTGCAGATGATAAATCTTCTGCAGACTTTTCAAGACCGCTAATGTATTTCACAGCATTTGGTCCAGCAACCATTCCACCGTAAATCGCAGAAAGCAATGAGTTTGCACCAAGTCTGTTTCCGCCGTGCATAGAGTAATCACATTCTCCGGCAGCAAACAAGCCTTTGATATTCGTCATTTGATCATAATCAACCCATAATCCGCCCATTGAATAATGAACAGCCGGGAAAATTTTCATCGGAAGCTTACGCGGGTCATCACCCATGAATTTTTCATAGATTTCAATGATTCCACCAAGCTTAATATCAAGCTCTTTTGGATCTTTGTGAGAAAGATCAAGGTATACCATGTTCTCTCCGTTGATCCCAAGCTTTTGCTCCACACATACGTCGAAAATTTCACGCGTTGCAATGTCACGCGGTACAAGGTTCCCGTATGCTGGGTACTTTTCTTCAAGGAAGTACCAAGGTTTTCCGTCTTTATATGTCCAAACACGTCCACCTTCACCACGAGCTGATTCACTCATGAGACGCAGCTTGTCATCTCCTGGGATCGCTGTTGGGTGAATTTGAATGAATTCTCCATTAGCATAATGAGCACCTTGCTGATAAACGATCGATGCAGCTGATCCGGTATTAATCATGGAGTTCGTTGATTTACCGAATACGATACCAGGGCCGCCTGTTGCCATGATGACAGCATCTGAACGGAAGGATTCGATTTCCATTGTCGTCAAGTTCTGCGCGACAATGCCTCGGCATACTTCCTCGTCATCTAAGACAGCGCCAAGGAATTCCCAGCCTTCATATTTCGTCACAAGCCCCGCTACTTCATAACGGCGAACCTGCTCATCTAGTGCATATAATAACTGCTGACCTGTTGTCGCACCAGCAAATGCTGTACGGTGGTGCTGTGTTCCCCCGAAACGGCGGAAGTCCAGTAATCCTTCTGGTGTTCTGTTAAACATTACACCCATACGATCAAGTAAGTGGATAATGGACGGCGCTGCTTCACACATTGCCTTTACTGGCGGCTGGTTAGCTAAAAAGTCTCCGCCATATACCGTGTCATCAAAATGCTCATAAGGTGAATCTCCTTCACCTTTTGTATTGACCGCTCCGTTAATTCCGCCCTGTGCACAAACAGAATGCGAACGTTTCACAGGTACGATTGAAAATAGTTTAACAGCTGTTCCCGCTTCTGCTGCTTTGATAGTTGCCATGAGACCAGCTAAGCCGCCTCCGACAACGATGATGCTAGAATTACTCATTGTAGCCCCTCTCCCTCTTCTACTAATCTATTTCCTCTTAAACAAAAGCGAAAATTGCTCTTATCCCTACATATGAAAGCGCTATAAATATACCTAATGTCACATATGTGGAGATTCTTTGTGAGCGTGGTGAAACTGTAATTCCCCAGCTGACAGCAAATGACCACAAGCCATTAGCAAAGTGGAAAATAGTAGATAAAACGCCGACAATATAGAAACCTAGCATAAATGGAGAGCTTAAAATATTCGCCATCATGTCATAGTTTACTTCAGCTCCAAGCTGCGCTTGAATGCGTGTTTCCCATACGTGCCAAGTGACAAAAATCAATGTGATGATACCTGTAATCCGTTGCAGTCTGAACAACCAGTTTCTTAAGTAACTGAAGCGAGACGTGTTGTTTTGTGCCGTAAAGGCTATGTACACCCCATAAACAGCATGATAGATCAGTGGTAAGAAAATCACGAACAGCTCAAGTGCATATCTGAATGGAAGCTGTTCCATAAAGTGTGCAGCTTTGTTAAACGCCTCTGGTCCATTCGTCGCAAAGTGGTTAATCACTAAGTGCTGTACTAAAAATAGACCGACCGGAATGACGCCAAGCAAAGAATGCAATCTCCGATAAAAAAATTCTTTGTTCCCCGACATTACTTTACCCCCTAGTAAAAAAAGTGCAATTGCTTGAAAATTGTCTTACCCCCGCTTCTTTCAATTGTAAGCACTTTATTCAAATTTATTGACAATTTCATTTTACTCCTATGTCAAAAAAGCGTCAAGAAACCGCGTACATAAATTAAAATTTTCCGAAATTTAAAAGTTTTAAATCAAAATTCGTTTTACTACAATAAGAATTTCTTAGACTTCAGGGAAAACTCTGTCATCATATGCCCACATAAGCTATAATAAATTGTTGAAAGAGGGGAGCCATACAATGAATAAATTCGAATCTAACTTAGAACAGCTAAAAGAAATTGAAGTCAATGGATTTGCCTACGAGCTGATACGCGAAGTTCTGCTGCCTGACATTCTTGGTCAGGATCATTCATCTATGATGTATTTTGCGGGTAAACTGCTTGCTCGTAAATTTCCTCAAGAGTCATGGGAAAAGATCCCCGAATTTTTCCATGATGCCGGATGGGGAACTCTCACGATGGTCCATTCTAAAAAACAGGAAATTGAGTTTGAGCTCGAAGGTCCACTTGTATCGAATCGACTCAGCTATCAAAAGGAGCCATGCTTTCAAATGGAAGCAGGTTTTATCGCTGAACAGATTCAGCTTCTCAATGAGCACGTGGCTGAATCCTATGAACAAGTAAAAAAGCGTGCTGATAAAGTCATTTTAACCGTTAAATGGGATTTAAGAGACCCTAGCTAACACTGCTTATGAAAGGCGATGACTTCGTGTCACGCCTTTTTTATATGCCCTTCTATCATAGCATACACACAGAAGCTGGATTTCCTTTCATCAGAAAAACATCTACCCCCATTCGGAGTAGATGCTCCTTGTTCATTTTTTACTTTTTTGATATGTCGTTAAGTATCCCTTCATCTTTTCTGCGTCTGGCTTTAACTCATTTTTTGTTTCGACAAGCGGACTGACTGTGGATGAAGCCTTGTTTTTATGACCTTGATAGAAGTTGACGAATTCCTCTTGATTGATTGAGTAAAGGATGGCTTTTCGTAATTCTTCACTTTTTGCCACTTCGCGTTTAGATGTGTTAAATAATAGATAAGCAACCGCATTGCTCTGATTTTTTTGCAAGGCGAGCTTGCTGTCTTTCTCGACCACATCATATTTTGTTTCAGGAATACCATTAAAAATATGAATTTCACCATTTCGAAGTGCAGACAGTGCACTATCAGGATTTTCAATAAATCGAACGGTGACTTGAGAAATGTTTGGCTCGTTCTCTGTGCCTTTCATATATGCAGGGTTTTTATAAAAAACGGCTTCATAATCGTTTTTATACGATAAAATGTATGGACCACTCGCAAACAATTGATTGTTATACATTTTTCCTTCCGTGATTGTACGCTGATCACCATATGGGATATCCTTTGCTGGATCAAAGGCATCCATATCATATGTGTTTACACGCTCTATCTGTTTCTTAGAAACAATTCCTGCTGATTGATGGGCTAAATAATTTAATACTTGCGGGAATGGCTCTGTTGTCGTGATCTTGACCACTTGATACGCACCTGCTTGATTGTCTGCATCTTCTTTATCTTTTACGAGCTTTTGCACCTTCTGTTGCACATCTTTTTCTAATTCTTCTTTGATCGTACCGCCATTACCAGATGTTGCTTTCAGTTCAGATAGATCGGTAACAACCTCTGCGCTTTGAATATGCTCATGCAATGAGTATGTACGATGGTCTGGTACTGCGTTTTTATCCTTAGCTCTGTTCAGCGAAAAAACCACATCATCTGCACCTACGCGTTCACCCGAATCCATCGCTTTTTTATTCTCCACCTTTGCAAAACGGATATCGTCTCTTAATAAGAAGTAATAATGTGTTTTATCTTTTGCTGCGGCATGATTCCAAGAAAGTGAACCTTTTGATGTGACTTTATCATCATCTGTCAAATTCACAAGTCTTACATACATATTTGTATTCAGTGTATTAATTGATCCATCATTGCCTTTGATCGGATCAAGCGATGTAAGGGAAGCCAGTGCCTGCTGCGTGATGAGCGGATCTTTATTTCTTTTGGATGAATCGTTAAAATCAATTGATTCCCATGCAACTGCCCGAGATTTAGCTAGACGAACGGTCTTCTCATTGATCACACCTTTGTTCACACCTTGAGCTTTCAATGAATTGTAAAGCGGCGCAATATAGGCCTTATCAAAGACGAGACGCTTTTCTAATTCTTGATACGTTTGAATGTATTCGACAGGCGTTTCTGTTGCTGCTTTGTCAATCAATTGATCGATTTGTTTATCTGACATGATGCTGTTATCAGCACCGGTTTTAAACAGGCCACGAACCGCATAATCAGGGTTCCCCGTCACAGTCGTCCAACTCGAAAGAACAATGTCATAATTCCCGGCATCCTTTTGAGCTGTATAGCTGCCATAATCAGGCTGAATATTGAGTTTTACTTTAAATCCACTCTTGACCAATTGATCTCGAACAATATTCAGGTCATCTTCACTGCTACTCATTCCAAGTAATTCAATGGTTTCTTTCGACGCTTGACTACCTTCTTCATTTCCTACACTTGACTTCGTATTGACACAGCCTGCTAATACGAGAAGCAATATGATGAGCAATGGTAATACACTTTTTTTCATAATATTTCCCCCTTGTGTTTTTACATTTCATCTAATTTTGGATCTAACGCATCCCGTAATGCGTCACCTAAAAAGTTAAATGATAAGACAAGTATGATAATGGCGAGCCCTGGAAAAATTGCTAGATAGGCATGAGATTCTAGATAGGTACTCCCCGCTTTTAATATATTTCCCCATTCCGGAATATGAGGTTCAACACCAAGGCCCAAGTAACTCAAACTACTTGTCGCAATCACTGCCGACCCAATTGTCAAAGTGGCTTTCACAATCATCGGCGCCAGTGCATTGGGGACAATTTCTTTAAAAATAATAGACCAATCACTAGCACCTAATGCACGGGCTGAGTGAACATATTCGAGATTAGAAATCATCATGACGTTGGCACGCATTGTTCTGGCATAGGTCGGAATCGCTCCTACACTAAGAGCAATGATCAAGTTCACAATATTGGCTCCAAATGCTGCAATGATCGCGATTGCCAGCAATATGCCAGGGATGGCATAAAGAACATCCAGCAGCCGCATAATGACATGATCTATTTTTGGCGTGTAGTATCCTGCAATCGCCCCAAAAAAACCTCCAATGACAGCTGGAATAAGTGTTGAAATGCAGCCAACGAGTAAGGAAATTCTTGCCCCAAAGACAATTTGCGAAAATACATCACGGCCAAATTGATCAGTTCCAAGTGGATAAGCAAGACTTGGTGTTTGCAAAATAGCACCATATTGATTTTCAACCGCCAAGTCATAATCGAAGGTAAACACACTCCACATTGACAGAGAAAAAACAAAAACAATGAACAACAGTCCTAGCATCGCTGCTTGGTTTCTCGTTATTTTCTCCCAGATGGAACGCCATTTTTCAAAACGATATTTTTTGATATGTCCTGTTTTCACCGCAAGCTGTATCGCCAGAAGAAGAGCAAATACGTTGCCCATCACAGATGAAAGCACAAGGACAATGGCAAAATATGTTCCCGCTACCGGTGATATCTTTCTATCCTCCTGCTTGATGACAAACACAAATACTGCCGTATAAAAGAGACCGATGACAAGCAGAATCAGCATAGCAAGTGGAAAGGAATCCGTTACATAGGGTTTGAATAAATTAAGAGCGGACAAAGCCATGATCACGATATGATTGATCAGCATGTAAAAAGCAAATATATATGCCAGAGATTTTCTTTCTTTTATGAGACTAAAGGCAAAAACGGTGATGATGAGATGACCAACCAAAAGACTCAACAGCTGCACATAACCTAGACGCCTCGTGAAGGTTTGAATTACACCTGTCTTTTCTAGATCATTCTTCATTTTCCATGTAATACTGACTTGAATAAGCGAAAAGAAAAGGTAAATAAAAGATACACTGAACATCAGTGGCTTCACGGTTTGATTCGCAATATCAACGCTGTTTATAAAGAAAAGAATGGTCATGACAATTGATGCAACAGATGTGAATTTTGCGCCAATATACTCGATAGACCGCTTTTTCACGTGATGCTGCTCATGAGAATGAATCGACTTCATCGTTGCTGACATTCCTACACCTACTTCAATATTGTTTCATCTTTGATCTAATACGAGGATCAAAAAATGCATATAAAATATCAATGATGACATTCACGACGGAGATGGTAATCGCCACATATACAACCCCTCCCAAAATACTCGGAATATCAGGAATAAACTGCTTATCAACAATATAGCTTCCAATCCCACTAATGTTGAATACCTTTTCTGTAACAGCCGCTCCTCCAAGCATGCCGCCGAAAAGCAGTCCAATGACGGTAATAATCGGAATCATGGCATTGCCAATTCCATGTCGCCATAGAATATACTGCTGACTTAGCCCCTTTGCTTTTGCTGTAATCATGTAATCTTCATGAATAACTTCGAGCATAGATGACCTGGTCATCCGAGCAATCGAGGCAGTTAACCCCGTACCAAGGACAATGACTGGCATGAGTAACGATAACCAATTTTCTGGGGAATACGTGGCGGGAAGCCATTTCCATTTAATCGAAAAGTTCAAAATGAAAATGAGTCCTTGCCAAAAATTTGGAATAGACAACCCAAGTAATGCGATAAACATGAACGAATAATCAAAAAATGAATACGGTCTTGTTGCAGAAATAATCCCTATTGGAATGGCAATCACAATCGCCATGACGAGTGACCAAACAGCTAATGTGAGCGTGATAGGAAATTTACTCGCTATGCTTGTTGCCACTTCTTCATTTCCGGTAAACGATTTTCCTAGATCAAATGTGAAAAGTCCTTTTAAAGCATTCCAAAGCTGTTGGATATATGGTTGATCTAGACCATATAGGTGATTAAAAGCTGCGATTTGCTCCTTTGTTGCGGATTCTCCAAGAATATTTACTGCTGGATCAAATGGAGAGAAATAGAGAATGGTAAAGACAAGAATGACTACACCGATAATCACCAATACACTCATAAGCAGCCGTTCAACAACATATTTCAAGAATGCATGCCGGTATAAAAAAAGCAGAATGTACATTGGTAAGCCTGGAATCAATGTCACCATAAGAAAAAGCCGGTTAGATAATAGTGAAGCAAAAACCGTGTGAAACGTGACTTTCGACTGACCTTGTTTTTTCAGCTCTTCCTCAACCTTCAATTTCACTGTTTTTTGAAAGGCTTCTTCTGTCCACTGGTGAGTGAGGCTGTCGATCTCATGTGGATCTATTTTTTCATGGAAGAATTCTTTTTTCCTCAACACTTGCTGCTGAATATCCGCTCTCATTTTCTCTTTAACACCGGAAACATCTAAACGAGCCTTCACTTCTTCTAATACATGAATATATGTATCTTGTTTACTCTTATGTAAATAATAAAAAAACACAAACAAATGCACGGGTAAACCAACAATCCACAGCACTAATTGATATGCGCGGCGCGATTGAATGTCTTGAAATATTCGACTAACCCAGGATGGATGAGATACGCCGCCAATCTCATCATGTTTTACAGCTACCATTCTCGACAACCCATCGTTCCCCCTTTCACATGAATGTTCGTTCCAAAAAGTTAATTGCATTATTCCGATCTGTATAGTAAAGTTTATGCTAGCTTCATTTGAAAGTCAATATCCATATCATACAGGTGGTGGAAAAAATTGAAGGATTTAGCACCTCTTCTAACAGTGAAGGATTTACATATATCTTTTCACACACGAGATGGCGAATTAGAAGCTGTCCGTGGCATTAGCTTTGAAGTAAACAAAGGAGAAACACTTGGTATTGTCGGGGAATCAGGAAGCGGGAAAAGCGTAACAGCCCGGAGTATTTTACAACTCCTTCCATCACCTCCTTCTTTTTTAAAATCAGGACGCATAACCTTTCAGGGGGAAGAACTCACAACAAAAACGGAAAAAGAAATGCAGGCTGTAAGAGGGCGGGATATTGGCATGATTTTTCAAGACCCTATGACTTCTCTCAATCCAACGATACGGATCGGCCCCCAAATCGCTGAAAGCTTGATTAAACGCAAGAAGCTTTCAAAAGAAGAAGCCAAACGACAGGCCATTGACCTGATGAAACTTGTAGGAATTCAGCATAGTAAGGAGCGCTATCAGCAATATCCGCATGAATTTTCTGGCGGTATGCGTCAACGGATCGTCATTGCCATCGCTTTAGCCTCTCAGCCAGCCTTGCTTATCGCAGATGAACCAACAACTGCACTCGATGTGACGATACAAGCCCAAATTTTACATGTGATGAAGGATATTCAAGAACGATTTGGGACATCGATTATTTTCATCACACACGACCTAGGCGTTGTTGCCGGAATGTGTGATCGGGTGGTTGTGATGAAAGAAGGAAAAATTGTCGAATCCAATACAACAGAAGAATTGTTTGAGAACCCTCAGCATGAATATACAAAACAGCTTCTCAATTCTTTGCCTCGTTTACATGAAAAGAAAAAAAACAAGAAAGATTTTGATGCCATACATATCAAACATCATCCGCCTTTACTGAAAGTTAAATCATTATCTCAGCACTTTCAAATCGGTAAAGGGCATGTGCTAAAAGCGGTTGATCAGATTGATTTTTTGATTAAACGCGGAGAGACACTGGGGCTTGTTGGCGAATCAGGTTCAGGGAAATCAACCACTGGCCGAGCGATCCTGCGCTTAAACGAACCAACAGATGGAGATATCTTATTTCAAGGCATTCCAGTCCACCGTCTGTCGAAAAAAGAAATGAAAACGATGCGGCGGCATATGCAGATGATTTTTCAAGACCCTTATTCATCTCTAAATCCTCGCTTTAAAGTGCTGGATATTATCGGACAGGCGCTTGATCTCCACAGGTTAAGCACAAACAACACCGAAAGAAGAAAAAGGGTGGAAGCACTGCTTGAGATGGTTGGCCTCAAGCCGTCACATGCCGATCGGTACCCTCATGAATTCTCCGGAGGACAGCGCCAGAGAATTGGAATCGCAAGGGCGCTTGCCGTCGAACCACAATTGATTGTATGTGATGAACCTCTGTCTGCACTTGATGTTTCTATCCAAGCGCAAATCGTACGCTTATTAGAGGATCTTCAGAAAAAGCTTGGGTTGACTTATTTATTCATTGCACACGATTTGTCGATGGTGAAACATATTAGTGACCGAGTGGCTGTGATGTATGCTGGTAAAATTGTTGAATTAGCCGAAAGTGAGGAGCTTTACAACAATCCGCAGCACCCCTACACAAAATCGTTACTTTCAGCTATCCCTATACCTGATCCTAAAGTGGAAGCAAAGAAGGAAAGGTTCGTTTCGGCAGAACAGATGGACGAAGATCCTTATCATTTACAGAATGCAGAGTTAGTAGAAATATCAAAAGATCACTGGGTTGCCATTCCAACAGCACAATAAAAAAGAGGTGTACCCGCTACAATGGGTACACCTCTTTTGTTGTTTAAGAATGAGCAGCGGCGCTCACCTTTGATAATTCAAACGCATCATGAAGGGCTTCTACCGCTTTCACCATATCTTCACGATCAACGACTGTTGAGACTTTGATCTCAGACGTACTGACCATTTTCACTTGAATGTCTTTTTGAGCTAACACAGCGAACATTTCAGCCGCAACACCTGGGTTTGAGACCATACCAGAGCCAACGATAGATACTTTGGCTAATTTGCTTTCTGTCTCAATCTGCTCATAACCAAGCGCACCTTTGTATTCTTCTAATACTTCAACTGTTTTAGACAAATCATCCGTTTTCACAGAGAAAGAGATAGAGGTCTGATTGGTGCTTGTGACAGACTGAATGATAATATCGACATTGATATTTTGCTTTGCAAGTGTCGTAAAAATCGTCGATAGCGTTGTTAAACCGCTTGAAAGGCCGCATACCGTCACGCGTGTCATCTGATCTTCAAATGCAATGCCTCTTACAACTAAATTTTGTTCCATGGATGATTCCTCCTCAATTAACGTACCCGATTCATTTTCAATACTAGAACGGACTTCTAGTGGGATTTGATAATTTTTTGCAAATTCGACCGCTCTCGGATGCAGCACACCTGCTCCTAAATTGGCTAACTCAAGCATTTCATCGTATGAAATTCCTGCAAGTTTTCGCGCAGATGGCACATAACGAGGATCTGTTGTAAACACACCTGGTACGTCCGTATAAATATCACATTTGTCCGCTTTGAGTGCCGCAGCTAGTGCCACAGCAGTCGTGTCTGATCCACCACGCCCAAGTGTTGTAATATGTAGATCATCCGCAATTCCTTGGAAACCTGCTACAACGACGACTTTTCCCGCACTCAGTTCTTCTTTGATTCTTGCTTCATCGATGTCCACGATTCTTGCATTTCCGTGCACCTTCTCTGTTTTCATCCCAGCTTGCCAGCCTGTAAAGGAAATGGCATCATAACCTTTTGCTTGGAGTGCCATTGCTAATAATGAAATGGTCACCTGCTCACCAGTTGTCAGTAGCATATCCATTTCTCTTTTGCTTGGATCATCTGTGAGTTCTTTCGCTAGGTCTACTAGAACATCCGTTGATTTGCCCATCGCAGACACAACCACGACCACATCATTTCCTGCCTCGCGTTCAGCGATGACTCTCTCTGCGACATTGCGAATTTTTTCTGTCGATCCAACAGATGTTCCACCAAATTTTTGTACAATTAGTCCCATGTCTACCACCCTTTTTCAAAAGATCACGTGTGAGAGAAGAGGCTGCGGAGACTGCTCTGTTCACTGCAAATAAAAAAGCAATGAGAGAACAAATCTCCCATTGCTTTAAAATCATCATCAAACGATGCAAACAATGAGATAGCCCTCCAAGAAATGAATTCTTGACAGCCCTACATTTCTTCAATGTACAGCCAGCGAATAAAATGAGTGGATTTTATTCACTTCGGCGACGCTCCCCTTTCAGCCCTCTTCCTAGATCCCCTCGATCTCTGAAGGCTTACTCTTGAAGTTCGCACCTCTATCTTCAACAAACAACACGTTCATTTATTAAATTAGTCACATCTTAACAGACTTTTGGAAAAAGTACAATCTATTTTTTTAATGCCTCCATTAAAAGTTCAGCCGTTTGTTTCGGAATACCAGCGTCCTGAAAATCCTGGATAGAGGCTTCTTTCATCTTTTTCACAGAGCCAAAATGTTTCAGCAACTGCTTTTTGCGCTTTTCCCCGATACCTGGGACATCGTCTAGAATAGACTGGAATGCATTCTTCCCGCGCAGCTGCCGATGAAAACTAATCGCAAATCGGTGCACTTCATCTTGAATACGCTGCAATAAATAAAAGGCCTGACTATTCCGCTCCAGCGCAACAATTTCAAGCGTATCACCCATCATAAGATTCGATGTCCTGTGTTTTTCATCTTTCACTAGACCTGCCACAGGAACAGACAGATTTAATTCATTTTCGAGCACATCTATGGCTGCGTTGATTTGTCCTTTTCCTCCGTCGATTAAAATCAAGTCAGGAAGCGGCAGTTCATCCTTTAACACACGGGTATACCGCCTTCTAATGACTTCACGCATGGAAGCATAATCATCGGGCCCCTCAACGGTTTTAATTTTGTATTTTCGGTATTCCTTTTTATACGGCTTCCCGTCTTGGAAGACAACCATAGCGGATACGGGGTCTGCTCCTTGGATATTGGAGTTATCAAACGCCTCAATCCGGTATGGCATATAAATATTGAGTGCATCGCCAAGCTGCTCCACTGCACCAATTGTTCGTTCCTCATCACGCTCTATAAGCGAGAACTTTTCTTTGAGAGCAATTTTGGCGTTTTGGTGGGCAAGTAAAAGCAAATCCTTCTTCTTTCCTTTTTTCGGCTGATGAACATTCGTTTCAAGCAATTGCTCAATCATCTCTTGATCGACGCTGTCTGGCACCAAAATTTCCTTCGGCAGAAAATGGTTGTTCTTCTCATAAAACTGCCCCATAAACGTGAGAAATTCTTCCTCAGGGTCTTGATACATCGGAAATAGGCTGACATCACGTTCGATTAATTTCCCCTGTCTGATGAAGAAGACTTGGACACACATCCAGCCCTTATCATAAGCATAGGCAAACACATCACGATCGGATAAGTCACTCATCGTCATCTTTTGCTTTTCCATCGTTGAGTCAATGTATGCGATTTGATCTCTCAGTTCTTTTGCCCGCTCAAATTCTAATTGTTCGGCCGCTTCTTGCATCTTTTCTGTTAATTCTTTCTTGATTTGCTGATGTCCTCCGTTTAGAAATCTTGTGATTTCGTCGACGAGCTGTTTATTCGTTTCTTCAGAAATGTCATACACACACGGAGCAAGACATTGTCCAAGATGATAATAAAGGCAGACTCGGTCAGGGAGTGTCGCACATTTTCTAAGTGGATATAAACGGTCGAGCAGCTTTTTCGTTTCTCTTGCTGCTTGTACGTTCGGATATGGACCGAAGTATTTCCCTTTATCCTTTTTCACATTGCGGGTGACAATCAGCTTAGGGTGACGTTCATTCGTAATTTTAATAAAAGGGTACGTTTTGTCATCCTTGAGCATGACATTGTATTTCGGGTCATATTTTTTGATTAAATTCAGCTCTAAAATAAGTGCCTCAATATTTGAAGAGGTGACAATGTATTCAAAGTCTTCGATTTCACTGACAAGCCGCTGCGTTTTGGCATCATGAGATCCTGTAAAATAAGAGCGGACCCTATTTTTTAATACCTTTGCCTTTCCCACATAAATGATCGTATTTTGTCTATCTTTCATTAAGTAACAGCCTGGTTGATCAGGTAAGACTGACAGCTTTTCTTTAATCAATTTGTTCATATTTTCATCCGTCCTTGTTTTCCACTTTCACTCCTTCTAGTGTATCACGAACATTTGTTTTATACCACGATGAAAGAAAAGCGGCTCTCGACTATACGAGAACCGCTTTTGAGATCATGCCACGCGGGCATAGATCGGTTTATAGATGTTTGTTTACAAGCTCAGCTAGTGCTTCTTTTGGTTTGAAACCAACAGACGTTTCGACGACTTCACCGTCTTTTAAAACAAGAAGTGTTGGGATACTCATAACGCCGTATTTACCAGCAGTTTCTTGGTTATCATCCACATCAATTTTTACAATTTTCATTTTATCGCCCATTTCTTGATCAAGTTCTTCAAGAACTGGAGCAATCATTTTACAAGGTCCGCACCAAGGTGCCCAAAAGTCTGCAAGAACAACACCTTCTGCAGTTTCTTGTGAAAATGTTGCGTCAGTAGCTTTTACGATTGCCATTATTCATTCCTCCAATGTAAATTATGCTTTTTAGTATAGCATCTACCAATGTGACTTGCGAATGAAATGCTTACGAATCATTTTTTATGAAATGAATTAAAAAACAAACCGTATAATCGCACCAATAACAACAATCGCACCAATGATCATCAGAATGGTTCTAAGCATATGACATGACTCCCTTTCCGCTTCATTTACAATGTATGATGCCCCAACATTCTTCTCATCAAACATTGAAATATGCGATCAAGCCAGATCGACGGTCAACATTACAACCGACATAGGCGGCAGATCAATAGTCAGCTCGCCGTGCTTAACAGCAAATTGCCGAAAGTCCGCAGGCTGAACGGAATGAGGATCATCGAACGTGTTGTGCGCATTCATCCGATCAGCAGTCAGCACACGGCCAGTGACCTTCGTTTTTGCATCGATTCCCTCTATCGCAAGAGATACGTCTGCTTTTTCATGGGGATTCACATGACATAAACTAATATGCATCTTGTCAGATGACCGCGAGGCTGATACACTGACTTGAGGGATTTTTTCACCCCGGCGTTCATATGAAGGGACATTCAATTCTACTTCAAGCGCTTCTTCTTCTTGATGCACTTGAAACATGTTAAATACGTGATAGGTAGGTGTCAGGAGCATCTTTTCGTCCTGCGTTAACACCATCGCTTGCAGCACATTGACGGTCTGGGCAATATTCGCCATATGAATCCGCTGGCAATGGCGATGAAAAATATGAAAATGCAAGGCACAGACTAGAGCATCTCTTAATGTGTTTTGCTGATACAAAAACCCTGGATTTGTCCCCGGTTCTGGATCATACCATGTCCCCCATTCATCAATAATCATCCCGATTCGCTTGTCTGGATCATAACGATCCATGATTTTTCCGTGTTCCACGACAAGCCGCTCCATTTCAGACGCCTTTTTCAGCGTTGTAAACCACTCATCCTCATCAAAATCGGTCGCTGACCCTTTCTTATCCCATGTTCCTGGGACCGTATAGTAATGCAAACTGAGCCCATCCATCCAAGGCGCTGCGCGCTCCATTAATACTTTTGTCCAATTCACATCATTTGAATTCGCACCGCATGCGATTTTGTAAATGCGCTGACCAGCAAATTCTCTCACATACGTTTGGTAGCGTTTATATAAGTCTGCATAATACTCTGGCGTCATATTTCCACCACATCCCCAGCTTTCATTGCCTACACCAACGTACGTCAGCTCCCACGGTTCTTGTTTTCCATTTTGAATCCGCCAATCCGACATAGGTGTCCCTTTAGGAAATGTGATATATTCAATCCATTCTGCTAATTCTTGAACAGAGCCGCTTCCAACGTTTCCACAAATATAAGGCTCACATTCAAGTAATTCACACAGTCTCATAAATTCATGTGTACCAAACGCATTTGATTCAACGGTGCCACCCCAATGAGTATTCACCATCGGCTTTCGTTCACTCAGATCACCGACGCCGTTTGCCCAATGATACTCGTCTGCAAAACAGCCGCCCGGCCACCTCAGCACCGGGATATGTAAGGCTTGAAGTGCCTTTAGTACATCGGTACGTATCCCTTCAATATGGTCAATCGATGAGTCTTTCCCTACCCAAATGCCGTCATAAATTCCTCTTCCTAAATGCTCTTGAAAGTGTCCATAGATGTGTTTAGAAATGCGTCCAATCACTTCATTCGCTTTTACTGTCCCATTCACTTGTAAACCGCTCCTTTGTTTCGCGATGACATACAAAAAAACCCAGAATACCTAGGCATTCTGAGTGTATGAGCGTTAAGAATGGATATTCATCTTTTTTAACTCTTCATTTAAAAGCGGAACGACTTCGAATAAGTCACCGACAATTCCGTAATCGGCAATTTTGAAGATTTCAGCTTCAGGGTCTTTGTTGATTGCAACAATGACTTTACTGTTGGACATACCGGCTAAATGCTGAATAGCTCCTGAAATCCCGCAGGCAATGTAAAGGTCAGGTGTGACCACTTTACCGGTTTGACCAATTTGCAGGGCATAATCGCAGTAGTCAGCGTCACATGCACCACGCGAGGCACCGACTGCTGCGCCAAGCGTTTGGGCAAGTTCTTTCAGCGGTTCAAAGCCTTCTTTGCTCTTGACCCCCCTGCCTCCTGCGACAATGACCTTCGCTTCAGATAAATCTACACCTTCTGATGTTTTTTTAATGACTTCCTTCACGATCGTTCTTAGGTTTTGAATATCGACAGAAACTGGCGTCACTTCTCCGCTGCGTGACGCATCACGCTCCAGCGGTGCCACGTTGTTTGGACGGATAGTAGCCAAAAGCAGACGATCTGTTGAAATGACTTTTTCAAAAGCTTTTCCTGAATAAATCGGTCTAGTGAAAACAAGATGTTCACCGGTAACGCTTACATCTATTGCATCTGAAATTAAGCCTGTTTGCAGGCGTGCAGCTATTTTTGGTGACAAGTCTTTTCCGATCGATGTATGACCGAACAGCACTGCATCAGGATTGACTTGATCTAATATTGCTTGAAGCGCCTGCGCAAAACCATCAGACGTATAATAAGAAAGATGCGGGTGCTCGACGATCATCACATGATCCGCTCCATAATAAAGCAGTTCATCCGCTTGATCTTTGACGTGATCCCCTATTAAAACGCCAATCACTTCACCGCCATCAGCCACCTCGCGAGCGGCAGCAATCGCTTCAAACGTCACATTTCTTAATTTACCGTCACGACTTTCTCCAAGTACAACAACTTTTTTACTCATCCTTTAAGCTCCCCCTTGTTCTCGTGATATCGTAAAGTGGATGTTTAGATGACTTTTGCTTCATTTCTTAGCAGGTCTGTCAGTTCCTTGACCTGATCCTGAAGCTCGCCGCTCAGCACCTTGCCACCCTCTTTTTTCTCCGGTAAGAAACGTTCGATTGTTTTGATTTTATATGGCACATCGTCTTCATCTAGATCTAGATCGTCTAATTCTAATTCTTCTAAAGGCTTTTTCTTTGCCTTCATGATGCCTGGTAACGATGGATAACGAGGCTCATTGAGACCTTGCTGCGCGGTGACCACTAGCGGGAGCTCGGCAGAAATCACTTCCACATCACCCTCTGCATCTCGCTCAATTGAAGCTGAGCCGCCGTCGATTTGAATACTTGTAATGGTTGTGACATATGGAAAACCGAGTAATTCAGCAAGACGCGGGGCCACCTGTCCAGACCCGCCGTCAATCGCTACATTCCCTGCTAAGATCAAGGAAGCTTCTTTATCCTTGAGATAGTGATATAGAATCGTAGAAGCGGAAAACTGATCCCACTCCTCCAAATCATCTTCAACATTTAATAAAACGGCTTGATCGCAGCCCATTGCAAGTGCTGTTCTAAGCTGTTTCTCCGCATCTTCATTGCCAACTGTCACGACCGTTACTTCTCCCCCATGCTCATCCCGAAGCTGAATCGCTTCTTCAATTGCGTACTCATCATAAGGATTAATAATGAACTCTGCCCCATCTTCTTGAATAGCACCAGACTGAATAGAGATTTTCTCTTCCGTGTCAAACGTACGCTTCATTAAAACAAAAATATTCATTCATTTCTCCCCCTTGTGTCGTACTAATCCCTTATTCCCCTTTAAAATTCGGTTTACGCTTTTCGATAAAAGCTTGGATGCCTTCTTTGGCATCATTCGACTGAAACACCTCAGCAAACTTTTTGGCTTCCAGCTTCATTCCGCCATCATATGAGTACACTTTTGTCGCATTCAATAACTCAAGCACATACTCAAGTGTTTTAGGGCTTTTCGCTGCAAATTTCGCCGCCAATGTTTTGGCTGTTTCCAGCGCTTCTTCTTCTGTTTCCGCAAGTTTTGAAACAAGTCCGCAAGCAAATGCTTCTTCCCCTGTAATCGGCTCAGCTGTTCCCATCATTTCAAGTGCTTTAGCTGATCCAACATAGCGAGGCAGGCGCTGCGTTCCGCCGAATCCTGGGATAATACCGAGATTTAATTCCGGCAGTCCCAGCTTTGCATCTTTTGTTGCGATTCGAATATCACATGACATCGCCAACTCAAGCCCGCCGCCTAATGCTGCCCCGTGAATGGAAGCAATCACCGGCTTTGGACATTGTTCAATTCGTTCAAACACTTGCTGTCCTCTGTCTGCAAGGCTGGCATAATCAGATTCTTCCTGCAAGGTCGTAAATTCTTTAATATCAGCACCTGCTGAGAAAAATCTACCTTCTCCATGAATGACAATAGCTCTCACTTCACTGTTTTGTTCAAGCTGATCAAACATGTCGTTGAGTTCAGTGAGAAGCTGAGAGGATAAGGCATTTGCAGGTGGGTGTTGAATCGTGATGAGTGCTGTCTGTTCGTCTTGGTGTAAGCTAAGTATTTTTTCCATGTCAATCATCCTTTTTCAATTGTCTTTAAGATTGATGTATTCCGTTTAAGAGAAGATCATGTACACTTTCTGCGAGTGCAGGCAGGTCATACTTTTGATCATTCATGACCCATGTTGTAGCGGTTTCGTCAATCGTCCCAAATACCATTTGTCTCGCTAAGCGGACATCTAGATTTTGTCTAAATTCTCCTGTCTTCTTTCCTTCGGTTAAAATGGAGTCTAGCATATTTAAATACCCTTTCAGCACCTCATTGATTTTTTGGCGCAGTTCAAGGTTTGACTGCCTGAGTTCAAGCTGTGTCACAAGGGCCAAATGATGGTCTTGCGATAGCAGGCGAAAGTGTTCTCGAATGAGGAGAAGAAGCTTTTCTTTGGCAGACGGTTTCTTTTGAATATCGTTTTCCATCCGTTCGATGAATTGTCCCATTTTTTCTTTGAACAACGAGATCAAAATGTCCTCTTTGTTTTTGAAATAGAGATAAATGGTTCCGTCTGCTACCCCTGCTTGTTTGGCAATCTTTGAAACTTGTGATTGATGGTAGCCGTTCTCTGCAATCACCACAACGGCTGCATCAATAATTTGCATGTACTTCGGTCTTTTCTGCTTCAATGTGCTTCGTCCCTTTCTAAATTGAATGAGCATTCATTCATAACTTTATGTTAAAAAGAAACGAGTGATTTGTCAAGTGATGTTCTTCTTTCTTTTCAACCTTTAGCATACCAGAGCAGACACCTACAATTCAAATCATCCGGCCGCTTGACCGGATGATGCTGGTTCATTCTCTCATTGATCGACTGGTTCTTCTGTTGAAGATGATTGCTTTCTTTTTTCTTCTTCAATTAACACTCTGCGCAAGATTTTCCCTACAGCCGTTTTAGGCAGTGATTCCTTAAATTCGTAGACACGCGGCACTTTAAATGAGGCAATTCTTGTTCTTACAAAACGATCCAGTTCATCCTCTGTTACATAGGCATCCTTTTTCGGGACAACAAAGGCTTTTACTGTTTCCCCTCTATACGGATCTGGAATACCCGCCACAACAACTTCTTGTACAAGCTCATGCTCATAAAGGGCTTCTTCAACCTCTCTTGGGTAAATATTATAGCCGCTCGCGATGATGACATCCTTTTTCCGGTCTACGATATAGAAAAAACCATCCTCATCCATATACCCAATGTCTCCTGTGAAAAACCAGCCGTCTCTTAACACTGCCGCTGTCTCCTCCGGCTGATTCCAGTATCCTTTCATGATTTGAGGACCTTTGACGATAATCTCTCCGTGCTCATATGGCGCTTTGAGTCCACCCGTTTCTTCACAATAAATACCGGCATCTGTATTCGGCCAAGGGCACCCGATACTTCCTATTTTGTTCGCTCCCCATAAGAAATTGGCATGAGTGACAGGAGAAGTTTCTGAAAGTCCATACCCTTCCACCAGCCTTCCTCCTGTTAGTTTTTCAAAACTCTGTTTGACTTCAACAGGAAGAGCGGCCGATCCGCTTAAGCATGCGGTGATGGATGATAGGTCATACTTTTCAATATTCGGATGATGAAGCAGGGCAATATACATCGTTGGTGCTCCTGGGAACAGCGTCGGTTTCTGTTTTTCAATGGTCTTCAAGGCATCCGCTGCATCAAAACGCGGAAGAAGAATCATTTGATGACCTTCTTTGACTGCAAGGTTTAGCACGGTCGTCATGCCGTATACATGAAAAAACGGAATGATCCCAAGAATCCGCTCTTTTCCACGGTTCGTTTTATACATCCAGGATGCACACATTTCTGTATTGGCTACTATATTTTCGTGTGTGAGCATGACCCCTTTTGGTAACCCGGTCGTTCCGCCTGTATATTGCAAAACTGCGACATCCTCTTTCGGTTGAAAGGATATTTGCGGAATCCGTTCTCCTGACGATTCTTTCATGATCTGTGAGAAATGATGAATGGTCTCACTCTTCTCCACTTGGATGACCATGTTGTTTTTCCTTCGCTGGACAATCGGAAACAATATGTTTTTCGGAAATGGCAAGTAATCTTGTAATTTTGTGATGATCAAATGTTCCATGCTTGTCAGCGCTTTCATTTTATAGGCCTTTGGATACAGTAGATCGAGAGTGATCAGCACCTTAGAGCCGCTGTCCTCCATTTGATATTCCAGTTCTTTCTCCGTATAAAGCGGATTGGTTTGAACGACAATGCCGCCTGCTATTAAAACCGCATAATAAGAAATCACCGATTGCGGGCAGTTTGGCAGCATAATCGCTACTCTGTCGCCTTTTTTGACACCGATGTCAATCAAGTGACTGGCTAATTTCAGTGCATCTTCTTGTAACTGCTGGTAGGTGATGTTTTTTCCTAAAAAATGAATGGCTGTATGCTCAGGTGCTGCCTCTGCGGAGCTGAATAAGTAAGATTGCAACGTTTCATTTGGGATGGTGAGTTCGTGGGGAATTTGATTCGGGTAATGCAGAAGCCAACGTTTATCTGACTGCATAAAAACCCTCCTTCCTGAACTTTCGTACTATTTTATTATAGCAAACTTTTCCTTATGGCTGTTTGCTTTTTTCAAATCGAGCTCGTTCCATGACACATCTTCATTTTTTCGCCGGTGTTTCTATAGAGGCTCTTTTCCCTTCATGATGCCACTTTTCGTATAATCCACCGATCGCACGAAATGACTCATGGACTCTCTCCACAATCTGTTTATGGATACTAGGGTCATTAGGTAAATGTGTGTGGATGTTGTCCACTTGATATTGTCTCATCATGTCTAGATACACAGTTAGAAAGATGGTGTCTTCTAAAATCCAATAAACGACTTCATCCGCCTCTTTTGTTCTTTTATGAAGCACTTTAATCCCTCGTTCATATTGAATAAGAATATAGCCGGCTGGATCAATTTCAATATAGGGGCTCAAATCATCAAAAAAACCAGTCGTTTGAAAAGGACGTGCAATATACGGTTCATATATGTCTTGGGGAAGAGATGTCTTTTTGAGACAACTGTCAATGCGCTTTATGAGTTCGTCTTTTTGCAAAATTTGATTCATTCTGATTCGCCGCCTTTGATGAGTGAAAAGCTGTCAAGGTTTTCCCTGACAGCTTTCTAGAATGTATTCTTCATTTTACAGGAACATGTAAACGGCACCAATAACCGCAAAAGTGCAGGCAACTACAATTAATACTTTGGCTAGTTTTTCCATGTCGTCTCCTTAAATGCCGGCTGCTACTACATAAGACAGCCCAACAGAAATAATGAGTGAAATAAACCCGACCGCTCTATTATCATTCTCAATCTCTTTGTCTACTTTAAATCGTGGTGTTAAAAATTCAAAAATGAAATAGCTGACGAGCAGCATCACAAAGCCGTATACGCCCCATCCGACCATTTGAAGAAGCGAGTTGTGCTGGGCGATGGAATGCTGAAAGACATTGGCAATCCCAAAAATCTTCCCGCCGGTTGCCATAGCAACAGCTAAGTTCCCCCGCTGAATCTCTTCCCAGTTTTTATAGGAGGTCACGAGTTCAAATATGGTAAGAAATAAGACAAGACATAGGACGGCCACGCTGTAATAGGCGGCAATTTCCACAAGTTCATTTTCCCAAAAGGCTTTCATGCGTTTTCTCCTTTTTACTTTAATTCGACGATGGTGACGCCTGATCCTCCCTCGCCTTGTTCTCCAAAACGAGCATTTTTTACACTACGGTGCTGTTTTAATAATTCCTGGACCCCTTTTCTCAAGGCGCCAGTGCCTTTACCGTGAATGATCGACACGCGCGGATAGCCAGCTAAGACGGCATCATCTAAGTATTTCTCGACTCTGCTTAAGGCATTCTCATAACGCTCTCCTCTTAAATCAAGCTCAAGTGATACATGATAGTCTTTTCCTTTGACCGCCGTGATGGCTTTCTCTTGTTTAAATTCCGGTGCTGATTTGATAAATTCCATATCTTTTTCTTTTACTTTCATTTTTAGAATGCCCATTTGGACACTCCATTCTTTGTTACCCGTTTGTTCGATGAGCGTTCCTTTTTGGCCAAACGTCAGCACTTTGACTTCATCGCCTGGCTTTAGCTGTCTTGCTGCTTTTTTCACTGGCTCTGGTTTTTTCTTACGGTCAAACTCAGGGACAGCTTCTTCAAGACGCTTTCTCGCATCAATGAGTTCATGTTCTTTGAATGAACGATGCTCACTTTTAATGGACCGAAGCTCTTGAATAATCTCTTCTGCTTCTTTTGTTGCTTGTTCAATTTTTTCTGCCGCTTTTTGTTCGGCTTCTTCAAGCAGTTTGTCCTTTTGTTCATTCCATTCAAGGATTTGTTTTTGCAGTTCTTTATGGAGCTTCTCTGCTTCTTTTCTATAGAATTCCGTCTCATGCAGTTCTTCTTCTGCTTGTTTTTTGCTGTCTTCTAATGAAGCAATCATCTGATCGACTTCATTATGTTCTGCGTGCATATCTGCTTTTGCACGGTCAATTAAATGATGAGGCAGTCCTAGACGCTTGGAAATTTCAAATGCATTACTTCGTCCCGGCACCCCGATGAGCAAGCGATATGTAGGGGATAAGGTTTCAATATCAAACTCTACACTCGCATTTGTGACGCCTTCTCGGTTATACCCGTATGCCTTCAGCTCAGGATAGTGAGTCGTTGCGATGACGCGCGCATTTGTTTGATGAACTTCATCTAAGATGCTCATCGCAAGTGCTGCACCTTCAGCAGGATCTGTTCCTGCACCTAATTCATCAAATAACACGAGTGAATTAGACGTCAAATGCTTTAAGATATCCACAATATTGACCATATGAGATGAGAAAGTACTCAAGCTCTGTTCAATAGACTGCTCGTCTCCAATATCAGCAAAGACTTGATCGAATACAGCCACTTCTGATCCTTCTTCGACTGGAATATGAAGACCTGCCTGCGTCATCAGCGTAAGAAGTCCGAGTGTTTTTAAAGTGACGGTCTTACCGCCTGTATTTGGACCTGTGATGACGATCGTAGAAAAATCTTTCCCTAGCTCAATATCATTTGCCACAACCTGATCTCGGGGCAATAGGGGATGTCTTGCCCGTTTTAAATAAATCTCCCCTTGGTTATTCACAGTAGGTTTTGTGGCTTTTTCTGCTTTTGCATATTTGGCTTTGGCGAAAATAAAATCTAATGTCTGAAGTTCATTCACATTATGAAGCAATTCATCAATGTGCTCTGACACACTCGCTGTCAGCATTTGCAAAATCTTTTCAATCTCTTGCTTTTCTTTTAGGCGAGTTTGCTGCAAGGTGTTATTTAAATCTACGACCACCTGCGGCTCAATAAAAAGAGTTGCGCCTGAAGAAGATTGATCGTGAACAATCCCTCCATAATTCGAGCGGTACTCTTGTTTTACGGGAATGACAAACCGATCATTACGAATCGTCACAATGGTGTCTGACAGCATTTTCGAGGCAGATTGTGAACGAATCATTGATTCTAATTTATCTCGTACTTTTGATTCTAGTGATCGTAACTGCGTTCGTATGGTGCGGAGGGCTGGCGTTGCGTGATCAAGCACTTCTCCATTATCACCAATACAGCTTTCGATTTCTTTTCTCACGTCTGGCAGTAAAATCAGCGATTCTGCATATGTATGAAGACGGGGTATCTCTACTCCGTCCTCATACATAGAGGCGAGAAAGTGCTTCATGTTTTTTGTGGTATATAACAGCGCCGCAATTTCCATCAGCTCAGAAGGGCTTAATATACTGCCTATTTCTGCTCGTTTGACTCCTCGTCTAATATCCGTTAACCCGCCAAATGGCGCAGATCCTTTTAAACGAATCACATCTTGCGCTTCTGCTACCTCTTCTAGCAGATGCTGAATGCTCTCGATATCTGTGAGTGGTATTAAGTCCTGCGCTTTTTCTTTCCCTAAAGTCGAAGCAGTATAGGACATGACTTTTTCTTTTACTTTATGAAATTCTAATGATGCTAACACTTTTTGTTGCAGCATGGTCCAGCCTCCTAACGACTACCTGTCACGCGTTAAAAACTTTTTCATCTCATTGAGTGAAAATGTATTCACGACATTTGCTTTTGGTGTCCATCCTTTTCTTGCAGCTGTGACACCGACGTCCATATGATCGAGCATAGCGATGTTGTGTGCATCTGTATTGATCATGATGTTCACACCCGCTTCGTTTGCTTTCATTAAATGCTCTGTTTTTAAATCAAGTCTTGACGGGTTGCTGTTGAGTTCCAGTGCAGTGCCCGTTTTTTTCGCAAGCTCTATGAGCTGATCAATATTTAAGGCATAGCCGTCTCGTCTACCGATCAAACGGCCAGTTGGATGGGCAATTAAATCCACATGCTGATTATTCAAGGCATTTTCTAGGCGCTCCATAATGACTTCCTCCGGCTGAGAGAAGCTAGAATGAATAGACGCAATGACAAAATCCATGTCTGCTAGAAAGTCATCATCATAATCTAACGATCCATCCGGCAGAATATCCATTTCGACCCCTTTGAAAATGTGAAAATGCTCGAATTCTTGATTCAGCTTGTCAATTTCTTTTGCTTGCAAACGCAAACGTTCTTTTGTTAAACCGTTTGCTACTTTTAAATATTGTGAGTGGTCTGTGATCGCCATGTATTCATAGCCTTTTGCGATACATGCCTCTGCCATTTCGCGAATAGAAAAAGCGCCATCACTCCATGTCGAGTGCATATGAAGGTCGCCTTTGATATCTTTTCGGTCTACAAATTGCATACTTTCTTTATACGAATCAATCTCTGCTCCGGTTTCACGAATTTCTGGCGGAATGAGCGGTAGTTGGAAATGTGCATAAAAAGCGCTTTCGTCTTCAAATGTTTTCACATCCCCAGTTTCGATCGTTTCAACCCCATATTCACTAATACGCTCACCGCGCTCCTTCGCAAGCTGTCGCATACGAATGTTATGATCTTTTGAGCCAGTGAAATGGTGCAGCGTTGTTGCAAATTGGTCTGTTGTCACAAGCCGGAAATCTACACTGATTTCAAAATCAAGTGCAAGCATGACCGATACCTTCGTATCACCGCTCGCAATGACATCTTTGACATCATCAAGAGCAACAAGTTGTTCTCTCACTTGTTCAGGATTATCAGTCGCAATGATGTAATCTAAATCTTTGACTGTTTCACGCGCACGTCTTAAACTGCCCGCTCTTGAAAAACGGATGATTCCCTCCATCTGTTCCAGCGCATGATCAATTCGTTCTGCCACATCTAATGCAAAACCAATTGGCAGTCGTTCTGGCTGCTTTCCCGCCTCCTCAAGAGCGGCAAGAATCTTTTCTTCTGTTTTTTTGCCAAACCCAGCAAGCGTTTGTACTTTTTCCGCTTCACATGCTTCTTTTAAAGACTGTGCATCGTGAACACCAAGCTCTTGGTAGAGCTTAGCAATCTTCTTCCCACCGAGTCCTTGCAATTTTAAGAGCGGGACAAGTCCTTCAGGCACTTCTTTTTTTAATTGTTCGAGTGTTTCAGACTGTCCTTTTTCGATATACTCTGTGATCACAGCAAAGGTTCCTTTTCCAATGCCGGGTAATGCTAATAGGTCATCTATTTGAGAAAGACTGCGGTCATCTTGTTCCAGTGCCGCAGCTGCTTTACGAAAGGCAGAAATTTTAAAAGGATTATCTCCTTTTAGCTCCATATAGACTGCAATTGTTTCAAGAAGTTTGATAATATCTTTTTTATTCATCTCTCATCCTCCAGCCGCTTTGGCATCTTCCTATATAAATATACAAACTTTCCCTTCATCCTACAACTTTCTGTCATGGAATGAGAAAAAACTTCTCCAAGAAAGGAGAAGTTCTTAAACTCCATACGTCGACCAGAGGTCTTTGACAAGACCGGACAGGTAAGGGGTGCTATTTACGATCACATCTGCTAACATTGATTTGCTCATCATGGCTTGAAGCGCATCGACTGGAAGTAATGCAGCCACAAACAATAGAATAAACACAAATAGATAGGTTTCAAGAAATCCTAAAACAGCGCCAAGCAGTTTGTTGACCTGTTTAATCACAGGGATACTTGCAATGGTTGTGAGCAATCCGCCGATGATAGCGAGCAGGATTTTGGTCAAGATAAACAGAATGATAAACGCAATGGTATTATAATAAGCTGTTTCTAGATTCCCACTAAAGAAAGCGAGCTGCGCTTGACCGCCGCTAAAATTAGGTGCTGGAATCCACGTAAGCTGTGGTGCAAGTGACTGATAAAACATAGAAGCCACTAAAATAGAAACAACAAAGCTAATCAATTTAATAAATTGAAGAATAAACCCGCGTTTTAGACCGACAAGCGTTCCCATAAGAAGCAAAAACAAAATGATGATATCGATCACGGTAATTTCATTCCTTTTCTTTTAGATGAAGCTCTAGTTTTTCGTATTGCTCTTTTAATTTCAAGTAGTCGTGGACGACATTGACTGCTGTCAGTACAGCTAATTTGTTTATATCAAGGTATGGATTTTTTTCATTGATTTCTCTCATTTTATCATCAACAATTGAAGCAACATGTCGCATATGCATCTTCGTTTCTTGGCCGATGATCGTATAGGACTGTCCGTAAATCTCAACTGTTGTTTTCGTTTTACCGCCGTCAGACAACGTTTCTCCTCCATTCCACGAGAATCCTAGTCTCTATCATAACATGTTTAGACATTGAATGGAAAGACGAGCCCTTCCCTGTTATGGTACACTTTAGAAATCAATGATATCAAGGTAAAAAGGAGTTATCCACTGTGCCCCAATCCGTCTTAAAAGCAACATCAGAAGACATGAAAAAAATGAAGAGCGTGTACGCTCAGCATTTAACTGACATTTTGCCGCCAGGCGCTCTTTTTCAAGCAAAGGTTCCCGGCTGTACGATTACAGCCTACAAATCTGGAAAAGTACTGTTCCAAGGACAAAAGGCAGAAGCTGAAGCGAGTCAGTTCAACAATTTACAAGCAGCTGAAACAAAAAGCAAAAAAACACCATCCATCACACAGTACAGCCCACCACCCGGCATTGCTTCCATGTCGGTTATTGGCTCAGATGAGGTCGGTACTGGCGATTATTTTGGACCCATTACGGTCTGTGCGGCTTATGTTGATTCCAGTCAGCTTGCTCTCATGAAAGAGCTCGGGGTGAAAGACTCAAAAGGACTAAAAGATCCGCAGATTATCAACATTGCCAAAGACTTGATCAAAACCATCCCCTTCAGCCTTCTCGTGCTTCGGAATGAAAAATACAATGCGATGCAAGAAAAGGGCATGAGCCAAGGGAAAATGAAGGCACTGCTTCATAACCAAGTCATCACCTCCGTGCTAGAAAAACTGGATGGCAAGAAACCAGAAGCCATTCTCATTGACCAATTTGCCGAACCAGGCATTTATTTCAGGCACCTTGCGGGGAAAAAGATTATTCGGGAGCGTACATATTTTAGTACGAAAGCAGAAGGCATCCACTTATCGGTTGCTGCAGCTTCTATTATTGCAAGGTATGCTTTTTTAATTGAAATGGATAAATTATCAAAAGCAGCGGGCTTTGACATTCCAAAAGGGGCCGGTCCGCATGTTGACAAAGCGGCAGCAAAGCTGATGAAACAGCACGGCGAAGAGGCTTTACGCCAATTTACAAAACTTCATTTTGCCAACACCCAAAAAGCGAAAAAATGGTTATAATCAAAAAAGAGCTATCGCGCATAAAGCGATAGCTCTTTTTATTATCCGCGCAAGACGGCTTGATACGTATCTTCTAATGCTTTCAATACGTTTGTATGAACAGCCGTGACTTCTTCCTCGGTCAACGTTTGTTCTGGGTTTAAATATTGCAGAGAGAATGCAACAGATTTCTTGCCTTCTTCCATATGCTCACCCTCATACACATCAAAGACGGAAAGGTCTGTGAGCAATTGGCCGCCAGCTTCATAAATGACTTGCTCAAGCTGTCCGCTTGAAATATGCTGATCTACGACAAGTGCGATGTCTCTTGTCACTGCTGGGAATCTCGGAATAGCCGTATATTTCATATCCTCTGTTTCAGACGTCATTACATCTGTTAAATCAAATTCAAATACATACGTTTCTTTTAAATCTAATTCCTTTTCCACTACTGGATGAAGTGCAGCTACAAAGCCAATCACTTTTCCATTTAAATGAACATCGGCTGTACGTCCTGGGTGAAGGCCCTCACGCTCTGCTTGAACATACGTGATCTCTTCTGATACACCAAGCTTTTCAAACAGCCCTTCTGCAATACCCTTCGCTACATAAAAATCGACAGCTTTTTTCTCGCCCTGCCAAAGATTTTTATGCCAAAGACCTGTCAGAGCACCTGCCACATGCTCTTTCTCTACTGGTTTTGCGCCTTCCGTTTCCGCTAAGAAAACAGAACCTGTTTCGTAAAAGGCAAAAGAATCAGCTTGTCTTGCTAAGTTATATGCGACAGAATCAAGTAAGTTTGGCAGAAGGCTTTGTCTCAGCACACTGCGTTCCTCACTCATTGGCAGGGAAAGTCTTGTTTGATAAGCTGAATTTAAAGCAAAGGCTGTGGACTTATGCTGATTCGTTAATGAATACGTAATCGCTTGAGAAAGCCCTGCGCCCTCTAAGAAACGTCTCACCTTTCTGCGCTTCACTTGGTATGGCGTGAGACCGCCAACGGTACCAGCTGTCGCAGGCAGTGTAGATGGAATATTGTCGTATCCGTATAATCTCGCGACTTCTTCAATGAGGTCCTCTTCAATCGTAATATCCATTCTGCGGGAAGGAACCGTTACGACAAGCACATCATTTGATTCACCCACAGTAAAGCCTAGTTTGTTGAAAATCTGAATCATATCTTCTTTTGAAATGCTCATGCCAAGCACCTTGTTCACACGCTCAGTTGATACGTGGATGACATTCATACTTGTTTCAAGGTGGTTTTCCTCAACTGTACCACTTAGCACTTCGCCACCTGCATACATACTGATCAATTGCGCTGCTCTTTCGGCTGCTGATTTCGTCCGCTGCGGATCGAGCCCTTTTTCAAATCGTGTGCTTGATTCACTGCGAAGCCCTAAGTCTCTAGATGCTTGACGGACGGTTTGACCGTTGAAATATGCCGCTTCTAAAAGAATCGTTGTCGTCTCATCACGCACCTCTGATTCAAAACCGCCCATGACACCTGCAACAGCATGCGCTTTTGTGCCATTTGTAATGACAAGATGCTTCGAAGACAATGTACGTTCTTGTTCATCCAGAGTTTGAATCATTTCATTTTCAGCCGCTTTACGAACGACCACCTGCTTTGAACCAAACCGGTCATAATCAAAGGCATGTAGAGGTTGACCGTATTCAAGTAAGACAAAATTCGTAATATCCACGACGTTGTTAATTGGGCGGATACCTGCATTCATCAATCTTGTTTGCATCCAAAGTGGTGCTGGTCCAATCTTTACATTTTTAATGATCTTCGCTGCATAAAGTGGATTCGCTTCTTGATCCTCAATTTTAACAGAAATATAGTCTGCTGCTTTTTCAGAAGAAGTGTCATGCGCTGTATCAGGAAGCTTGATGTCTCTCCCTAAAATGGCAGCAACCTCATAAGCCACTCCTAGCATATTAAGGGCATCGGCACGGTTTGGTGTTAAGCCAAGTTCAAGTACCGCGTCATCTAATTGAAGCGCTTGAAGGGCATCATCTCCTGGTTTCACGTCATTCGGGAAAACAAAGATACCTTCTGCATATTCTTTTGGTACGAGCTTGCTCTCTACGCCTAATTCTTGCAGAGAACAAATCATGCCATGAGACTCTTCACCGCGCAGTTTTGCTTTTTTAATTTTAAAGTTTCCAGGAAGGACTGCACCAACCGTTGCGACGGCCACATGCTGTCCTTTATCCACATTTGGAGCCCCACATATAATTTGCACCGGTGCGTCTTCGCCGATATCAACAAGACATTTGTTTAATTTATCCGCATTCGGATGCTGTTCACGTTCAATGACGTGTCCAACGACAACACCTTTGATGCCTTCGCCTTTATACTCAACGGCTTCCACTTCAATTCCGCTTCTTGTGATTTTCTCTGCTAATTCATCCGGCTGAATGCCTTCTAAATCGACATAGTCCTCTAACCATTTATATGAAACAAACATGTTGATTTCCTCCTCTTAGTCCTGCTTAAATTGCTTCGTGAATCTAATATCATTTGTGTAGAAATGACGAATGTCATCTATGCCGTATTTCAGCATCGCAATACGTTCAACACCCATTCCAAAAGCAAAGCCTTGATAAGTATCTGGATCAAATCCGCTCATTTTCAATACATTCGGGTGTACCATTCCTGCACCTAAAATTTCAATCCAGCCTGTTCCTTTACATACAGAACAGCCTTTCCCGCCGCATTTAAAGCATGACACATCAACTTCAACGGAAGGTTCTGTGAATGGGAAAAAGCTTGGGCGCAGTCTAATTTCACGATCTTCACCAAACATTTTTCTTGCGACTGTCTCAAGCGTTCCTTTGAGGTCACTCATGCTAATATTGTGATCGACCACAAGTCCTTCAATTTGCATGAATTGATGGGAGTGAGTGGCATCATCGCTGTCACGTCTATACACCTTACCAGGGCAGATGATTTTCACAGGGCCTTGGCCTTTATATTTCTCAAGTGTACGTGCTTGAACGGGTGATGTTTGCGTTCTCATGAGTGTGTCTTCAGTAATATAGAAGCTGTCCTGCATATCACGTGCCGGATGTTCTTTTGGAAGATTGAGCGCTTCAAAGTTATAGTAATCTGTTTCCACCTCTGGGCCCTCTTCAACGGTATAGCCCATGCCGATAAATAAATCTTCAATATCTTCTACGACAATCGTTAATGGATGTCTTGCCCCAATTTTGATCGGACTTGCTGGTAATGTGACATCAATGGTTTGAGAAGCCAGTTTCTTTTTCACTTCTTCTGCTTCTAGCTGCTCATTTTTTTCAGCAATGGCACCAGCAATCTGCTCTCTCACTTCATTTGCAAGTGCGCCCATTTTTGGTCTTTCTTCAGCGGAAAGCTTGCCCATTCCGCGCAGCACTTCTGTAATCGGACCTTTTTTCCCTAAATATTGAACACGAATATCATTGACTTCTTTGAGCGAGCTGGCTGCTTCTACCTTCGCTATCGCTTCTGTTTCAAGCTGTTTTAACGTTTCTTGCATGAGTGTTATCCTCCTTTTAATATACAAAACCGTCTGAATAAACGGGTGTTTGATTGTTTGAAGACAATAAAAAAACCCGCCCCTCCAAAAAAGAAGGGACGAGTTGTGGTCGCGGTACCACCCTTGTTAAGCACAAATATATGTGCGAATAAGCTTCATTGACATAACGGAATCAAACGAATCCGGTTCACCTTTACGCAAAACCTGCGGTCCCGGTGACAACTCCAGAGGTGAATTCCTGTTTCAGCATTCCTTAAATGCACTTTCAGTCTACGATGCATTCTCCCTAATAGGACGCTCCGTGAAACAATCTTCCTCTATCATGGTTTTTAAAATATTAGTTTCATTATAGTGAAAAATAGGACGTGATGCAACACTATCCGCGCAAATGATAGACAAGAACCGCTGCTGCCACAGCCACATTTAATGATTCCGCTTGTCCGTACATTGGAACATATAAATTTTGATCTGTCATTTGAAGAATCTCTGGATCAATACCTGCTCCCTCGTTGCCTACAATTAACGCAAATGGACCTTCTGATGCTATGTGTCTATACTCTTTCGCATCTTTTAAAGCACTCCCATATACGGGTATACCTTGCGCCTTTAATGCTAGAATTGTCTGTTGTAGTGTTTGTTTGAAGATAGGCAGGTGAAAATGAGACCCTTGTGCTGAACGGAGCGTTTTTCCGTTAAACGCATCAACGGTTCCATCCCCTAGAATCACAGCATCAAGCCCCGCTGCATCTGCTGTCCGAATGAGTGTGCCTAAATTCCCCGGATCCTGCACTGCATCCAACAGAAGCATTCGTTCATACTTTTTCTCCTCAAATACAGGAATTGTACAAACCGCTGCGATTTGCTGAGGTGTTTCCGTTTCCGTCATCGCAGTAAAAGCCTCTTCACTTAATTCATACAGCTCAATGTCAGGCTCGATGTCAGCAGGGAGCATGTCAGGCGTTGCGACCATTAACTCTTTTACAACCCCGCTTTTCAATGCTTCTTCTACTAAGTGTTTTCCTTCAACAAGGAATAGCCCTGTTTTCGTTCTTTCTTTTTTTGTATGGAGCTTTTTCCATTGTTTAATGTGTGCGTTTTTAGCTGATTCTATATATTTCAAGCGACTTTAACTCCTTTAAATATCATGAATTTATTATATCTCAAGCACACTACATAATAAACCTGTCTTTGAGACAGAATAGGGCTATCACCATCAAAAAAGGAGTGTGGGCAATGGATTTTAATTTAAGAGGCGCAGTGATTCAAAACATTACTGGCCATAATCAAGAGCAGCTTGAGCATACGATTTTAGATGCGATTCAAAGTGGCGAGGAAAAAATGCTGCCAGGGCTTGGCGTTTTGTTTGAGGTGTTATGGCAAGAGGCATCAGAAGATGAAAAAAATGAAATTCTTGAAACATTAGAGCAGGGCTTAAAGCCTGAGCATCAGCAATAACAAGAAGCCGGTTTGCTTATCTATGAGCAAGCCGGCTTTGTTCATTTAGCCAGTGATTGGCGTCTCCATTCGAAGAGCTGGATCGCGCCAAATCTCGATCCATTTTTTAATAGCGAACACGATAATGACAAAACCTAAAATCAGCATAATCATCGAAAGCACGGCGTTCAGTACACTGTAGCCAGATGCTTCAGGATTGAGATAGACATTCGCAACCATCCAATAACCCGCATAATTCACCGTCACATATAAGTAAGCAAGTGGAATTAAACAAGTCAACATATACCGTCTTTTATCCGCAATTTTTAATACAACCGTCGCCCCAATGATTAATCCGACCGAGGCCATTAATTGGTTTGACACGCCAAAGAGTGCCCAAATGGATCCAATGTCTCCAGAGTAAAGCAAGTATCCCCACATAAAACAAGCAAGTGCACTTGCAAAGACTGACCCTGGTACCCAGTCATTTCGTTTCAGCGGTTTATATGCTTCTCCAAAGAAGTCTTGGATCAAATATCGCGCGACACGGGTTCCTGCGTCAATCGCCGTTAAAATAAAGACGGCTTCAAACATAATCACGAATTGGAAGAAATAAGAGGCCAAATGACTAAAGAACGGAATACCCGTAAAGATGTACGCCATCCCTACAGCTAATGTAACAGCTCCACCTGTTCTTCCTTCTAAGTCAAGACCGATTTCTTTGCTTAGTTGAGGAAGATTCTCGACACTCATACCAAGCGTACGGAACACTTCAGGTGTACTATTAATTGCAAAATAATCTCCCGGATGAAGCGCAGTAGCGGCAATTAACGCCATGATTCCCACTAAACATTCTACGAGCATCGCGCCAAACGCAACCGGCTTCATATCACTCCAACGATCTAGCATTTTTGGCGTTGTGCCAGAGCCAACAAATGCATGAAAACCAGAAATCGCACCACAAGCAATGGTAATCGAAATAAAAGGCCATACAGGTCCAGCTAAGACAGGCCCTCCTCCATTTACAAACTCCGTAAACGCCGGAAATTGGATGGTTGGATTAACCACAAAGATTCCCGCAATCAGCGCGATGAAAACACCAATTTTCATAAAACTGCTTAAATAGTCTCTTGGTGCCAAAAGCAACCAAACCGGCAGGGCCGCAGCAAAAAAAGCATAGATTGGCAGGGCAAGAGCAAGCGTTTTTGTATCAAGTGTTAACAAATCTCCAAGTGCTGTTCCTTGAATATTCGGCCCAAGGAATACCCCCAACATCAGTAATATGAATCCCGCAGATGTCGCCAGCTTTAAATTGCCAGTCTTTTTATAATAAAGGCCGACTCCCATCGCTATTGGAATGGTAATACCAACTGCAAAGGTTCCCCAAGGATTTCGTTCTAAAGCATGAAGCACAACCATGGACAGTCCTGCCATTGTAATTGTAATAATAAATAACATGGCGAGCCCTGTGCAAAATCCTGCCACAGGACCAAGCTCCTCTTTCGCTACCTCGGATAGTGATTTCCCCTTTTTTCGCATCGAAGCAAACAAGACCACAAGATCATGAACAGCTCCGCCAATCACCGCTCCAATTAAGAGCCAAAGGAGACCAGGTAAATACCCAAATTGTGCGGCTAAAATCGGACCAACTAATGGACCAGCAGCGGCAATTGCAGCAAAGTGATGCCCAAATGTGACCCATTTGTTTGTTGGCACATAATCTTTCCCATCCTCGAGTGCATGAGCCGGTGTAGGATGATCATCTGTGACCTTTAATACCTTCACCATCATAAACGTGCCATAGAGGCGATAGGCAATCGCTAAAATACACATCGATCCTATCACAATTGAAACCGCATTCATTTAACCATCCCCTTTGTATAAACAATTTGTTACAAATATAACATAAATTGAGTGATTTTTCTTTCTTTTAAAACCAAGTTGACAAATAGGAATAATTGATTTAATCTAAAATAAGCTTCACCTACTTCCATAAACTCTCTTTTGACAGAGCCTCAATTGGCTCTGTCCTTTTTATTGATTTCATCTTACATAAATACAAGATGGATCACATGTGCCTTCCTCACTAGAAAAATATCACTTCATTTACTGAAAACAGTTCTTTTGACACAACTTACATTCCAGATTTCATTTCCTGGGAAATTCAACGCAATTAAAAAACCTTTCCCCATACTGAGGAAAGGTTTCATCATTAAGAACCGTACGTAATTTGTTCGACCGTTTTTTGATCAAGTCTTTTGATGACTTCTGTTAAAAGCTTCACCGCATTTTCATAATCATCTCGATGAATCATGGCTGCATGGGTATGAATATATCTGCTTGGAATCCCGATGGATAGTGATGGAACGCCATGACCTGTTAAGTGAATACCTCCAGCATCTGTTCCTCCACCTGGCATGGAATCATATTGATAAGGGATGTTTAATTCATCTGCAGTTTGGACAACAAAATCGCGAAGCCCTTTATGAGAAACCATGGAAGCGTCGAATACGACAATCGTTGGTCCTTTGCCAAGTTTGCTTGTTGCTTCTTTTTCAGTAATACCTGGTGTATCACCTGCTACTCCAACATCAATAGCAAATCCAATATCAGGCTGGATGGTAGCTGCAGCTGTTTTAGCTCCTCGCAAGCCAACTTCCTCTTGGACAGTTGCTACACTGTATGCAATATTTTCATGCTGAGTATCCTTTAAATTCTTCATGACATCAATCGCTACTGCACAGCCGATACGGTTGTCCCAGGCTTTTGCAAGAAGCATTTTTTCGTCATTCATTACCGTAAACTCAAAGTAAGGTACGATTTGATCTCCAGGGAGGACGCCCCATTCCATTGCCTGTTCTTTGCTCGAAGCCCCAATATCAATGAACATATCTGTGATTTCGATTGATTTCTTTCGTGCTTCTGGTGATAAGACATGTGGCGGTTTAGAACCAATCACACCTGTAATGTCTCCTTTTTTCGTCACAATGGTGACACGCTGCGCCAGCATAACTTGTGACCACCAGCCACCGACCGTTTGAAAACGAATATAGCCTTTGTCATCGATTTTTGTCACCATGAATCCTACTTCATCTAAGTGACCAGCAAGCATCACTTTAGGCCCGTTTGCATTTCCTTCCTTCTTAGCAATTAAACTGCCAAGGCGGTCTGTAGAGACTTCATCCGCATATGTTTCTATGTATGACTGCATGACTTTTTTTACATCACGTTCATTTCCTGGAATCCCTTTTGCATCCGTTAGGTCTTTCAGCATAGTTAATGTTTGATCTAGTTTTGTCATTCTGTGTATCCTCCTTTTTCTTCATGGTGCATTCTTATTATACAAAACCTCTTTCGTTCAATACGATCTTTTTATGAATATTTTTTCGTTAATCGAAATATTTTTTAAAAAAAAGTTGAAACCTTTTGTCTTTCTCATTCGTAGTACATCAGATAACGGTATTGGAGGTGCATCCTGTCATGTTTGTCATCCTCATTAGACTTGCTCTTGTTGCATTGCTTGTCTATATTTTCTACATGGCGGTAAAATTCTTCTCAAACCCGAGAAGAAAGCTGAAACAAGCACAATTAAAAGAAGGCTTTTATTTTATGG
Source organism: Bacillus sp. iso_77 (assembly GCF_056173625.1). NCBI lineage: Bacteria > Bacillati > Bacillota > Bacilli > Caryophanales > Bacillaceae > Bacillus > Bacillus sp. iso_77. Next base: position 2,549,537 of record NZ_CM149683.1, read on the forward strand.
ACGAACAGCAAAATGCCCGTAAAAATTTTAATTTCGTCTATAAAGGTGTCTTGTTTGAAGGGGAGAAGCATGTTCCTTCTAAGGATCATCCTCTGTTTGTCCACTCCATTTACGTTTGGACGGAGTCACCTGAGAAGCTAAATGAATTCACATTAGAAGACTTTGAAAAACTTGAGGAAAACATCATTGAACGGTATCCTCAAACAAAAATTGATTGGGATCAGCCCATCAAAAAAATCAAACAAAAAAAGGGAGCAGACACGCCGATTTAACGGCGTCTGCTCCCTTTTCAGATGAGATTGAGATAGACCAATATCACCAATTGGACAACAATTAAAGCAGGCATACCCATTTGAAAGGCAGGATGCTTTGTTTTATGACGGAAATACTGCATGCCAAGAAATGACCCAGCAGCACCAAAAAGTACTGCAGCACTCCATAAGTGCGCTTCTGATATTCTCCATTTGTGTGCTTTCGCCCGGCGTTTATCCTCTCCCATGAGACAAAACCCATAGACATTGACCAAGATGAGCAGCACGATCAGAGCGATATTCATTGATTTCACCTCACATGATGAGAAAAAAAGATCACTCCTTGGCGGAATGATCTTTTATATGACTTACTTGTCTAGTTGTGCTTTTGCAGCATCAGCAAGCTGGTTGAATGCGTTTAGGTCATTCACAGCAAGATCAGCAAGCATTTTGCGGTTTACTTCGATACCAGAAAGCTTTAAGCCATGCATTAAACGGCTGTAAGAAAGACCGTTCATACGAGCTGCAGCATTGATACGAGTGATCCATAGTTTACGGAAGTCACGTTTTTTCTGACGACGGTCACGGAAAGCGTAGTTTCCAGATTTCATCACCTGTTGGTTTGCTACTTTATATAATCTATGTTTTGAACCGAAATAACCTTTTGCTAATTTAAGAACCTTTTTACGACGCTGACGCGACACAGTTCCGCCTTTTACTCTTGGCATTGTAATTCCCTCCTATGTTTCCTATTCCAGATTACTTGATGTTTGCAAGTTGTTGTTTGATACGTTTGAAATCTCCAGCACTTACGATTGCGCTCTTACGCAATTTACGTTTTTGCTTTGTAGATTTGTTAGCGAACAAGTGACTTGTGTACGCATGAGAACGTTTAAGTTTACCAGAACCTGTTTTTTTGAAACGTTTAGCAGATCCGCGGTGAGTTTTCATTTTTGGCATTGGATGTTTCCTCCCTCTGTTACTTTTACTTTTCGACTTTTGGTGCAAGCATGAGGAACATGCTGCGTCCGTCCATCTTAGGTTTTGTTTCTACTGTTGCTACTTCAGCGCAAGCTTCAGAGAAACGGTCTAACACGCGCTGTCCGATTTCTTTATGCGTAATCGCACGGCCTTTAAAGCGGATAGAAGCTTTCACTTTATCTCCCTTTTCAAGGAATTTGATTGCATTACGGAGCTTCGTGTTAAAATCATGTTCATCGATTGTCGGGCTCAACCGAACTTCTTTTAAGCTAATGATTTTTTGATTCTTACGTGCCTCTTTTTCCTTCTTCTGTTGTTCGAATCGGAACTTACCGTAGTCCATGATTCGGCAAACAGGTGGTTTTGCGTTTGCAGCAACTAACACAAGGTCAAGATTGGCTTTCGTAGCAATTTCCAGAGCTTCCTGGCGGGTTTTAATCCCCAGCTGATCGCCATTTTGTCCGATCAAACGAACTTCACGCGCACGAATACCTTCATTAACTAATTGATCTTTGCTAATAGTGAGCCACCTCCATGAGATTTTGAATTGAGTTCACAATTCATTTTGACCATTTCGTTGTATGTTTTACAGGCAAACAAAAAGTGTGGGCATATAAAACACCCACACTGCGAACATTTGCATGAAAAAATAAATGTACGGTCAACCTGTCAACTACAAACATGTGTCAATCAGGTGAGAAGCGGGTGCTTCTGCTTGTGATATCTATTCAATTCGTTAACTATTCTACACAATTTTCATTTGTCCGTCAAGTAACCGAACTCTTGAAACAACTTTTTCATTTTAGCATGACGAAACGATTTGGGCAAGCTTTTTTCAAACAATGCTGCGATTAAAGAATCAATTGCAAGAAGATTGGGATGACAATTACGGTGACAACCCCTACTACCACCACAGCGATACTCGCCATTGCCGCTTCCACTTCCCCCATCTCAATCCCAACAGAAACGCCAAGCGCATGTCCAGATGTACCAAGTGCAAGGCCTTTGGCCACTGGGTTTTTAATCCGAAACAATTTTAAGAAGAAGGCACCTAGCGCATAGACAATCACCGCATTAAAAATGACTGCAAAGGCTGTAATATCTGCAATTCCGCCAATATCTTTTGCAATTGGCAAAGCAATCGCTGTCGTCGCTGCTTGTGGGAGCATGCTTTTCATAACAGCAGCATCAAGATGAATCCCTTTTGCTACTACATAAACAATCGTAATAGAACAAAGTGAGCCGACAAAAATAGCGGATAGAATTTGCCACCAGTATTTCTTCAGCAGTGCTCGCTGTTTATAAAGAGGAATCGCAAACGCGATGGTCGCAGGCTCTAAGAAAAACTTGATAATCTTACCGCCTTCATTATAATCTGCATAGGAAAAACCGCCAATTTTCAAAAACAAAATGCCTAACACCATGGCAACAAATAGCGGGGTGAATAAGAAGAAACCTTTAGACTTTTTAAATAAAAATGTGCCAATTCCAAAGGCCACTAATGAGACGACAATGCCAAAATAAGGACTCATAGTACTTGTACCCATCTTACACCTCTCCTTTAATGCGTAGTTGAAGCTGGTTTATTTGAATGAGAAGGAGTGGATTTGCTCTCCTTTGTCTTTTGACGCTGTGGTCTTTCTGATAACTGCATCAGAAGCTGAGAGAACAGCCCAGTGGCGGCAAGTAACATAATGGTTGCAATGATAATCACACCCACTACCTGTACCCCTACTTCTTGCATGACACCTAATGATTGAATGACTGAGATACCAGAAGGAACAAATAGAAAACTAATAAGACCTGTCAATGAGCTACCTAATTGCTCTACTTGCTCTAGTTTCACAATCTTTGTTGTTAATAAAATAAATAATAGAACCAAACCAATAACAGATGCTGGCATCGGAATCGGTAAATACATTGAAATGAGATTAGAAACGAACATTACCGTTGCAAAGATAAATGCTTGAGATAGAAATCCATATACTTTTGTGGCACTCATGCCCTTTCACCTCTTTCTTCGACTGCCCTCAGTATATGGCATGAAACAAACAAATGAAGCGTTTACAATAAAACTCACCTAATATCCTGACTGAAATGCAGAAAATGAGGATTGAAATGCAAATGAAAAAAGCCGCCCTATTCTAATAGGAGCGACTTCTTTAGTTCTTTCGCATATGTTAGGCTGACAGGGACGATAGACCCGTCTGTCATATGAAGATTATACGTTGAATTAAACCAAGGCTGCACTTCTTTCATATGAGACGTGTTGACGATATAGCTTCGGTGAACTCTCATAAAATAAGCCTCAGGTAATTTCTTTTCAATGACCACAAGCGGTTCTGTCACCTCATACATATGATCTCTTGTTTTCACAACCTTTTTTCCTTCACTAAGCCCTACATACATAATCTCGTCAACCTGCAAGATCACAATAGACTCATCGACAGAGATCGCTAATTTTTGGTTGTGAGAAAATTTGTCTTCTGAAAGAGACGGTTCCTGCGTCTCAATAGCTTTCCACTTCTTAAACTTTTGCATCGTTTGCAACAGCCGCTCTTCATCAAAAGGTTTTGTTAAGTAATCTAGTGCACTCACCTCAAACGCCTTCAGCGCATATTGATCAAATGCTGTAGCAAATACAATCGCCGGCGGATCAGACATTCGGTTGAGTCTTTTGGCAATATCAAACCCATTCTCGCCTGATAAATCGATATCTAAAAAGAGCAAATCGGGCTTATGATCGACCATCCGGTCAAAAGCAGATTCTATATTTTCCGCTTCCTCTATTTGAACATTCTCTTTTGTTCTTTGTAACAAATATTTTAATTCGTCTCTTGCTAAAACTTCATCATCTACAATCAATACCTTTATCAACGAGAATCATCCTTTTTTACATAATCCATTGGAATGCGAAATGAGATGTCAGTACCATTGCCGCTATGAATGGATAAAGCAGCTGGCCGGCCAAAAATTCCTCTTAGCCGCTGGTCTAAATTATAAAGTGCTGTACCTGTTCCTTCTTTTGATTCAACTGGCGATTTTAATAATTGAGCCATCTTGTCGTCTTCAATCCCCTGGCCATTATCTGTGACTTTCATATAGACATGCCCATCTTTTATCAAAGCGGATACGATGACTTCACAATTTGTTTGATGTTTAGGAAAAGCATGTCTCACTGCATTTTCAACAAGCACTTGAAGCACAAAGGGAGGGATCATGACCTGTTCCAGCTCTTTTTCAATTTGAAAGGTCACTAGATATTTATTTGGAAATCTCGCTTGCTCCAGTGATAAATAAGCCTCCACATGCTGAATTTCTTTATGCATTGGAATAAGCAGCTGGCGAGCACCTTGTAAATTCGATCGAAAATAAATACTCAGCTGTAGTAGCAACTTCCTTGCCATCTCTACATTCGTTCTACACAAAACGGAGATGGTGTTAATGGAGTTAAATAAAAAGTGCGGATTCACCTGGGCCTGAAGCGCCTTGATCTCTGCATCTTTCAGCAGACGGCTTTGGGTCTCAGCCTCCCCAAGCTCAAGCTGTGTGGAAAAGAGCATCGCCAAACCTTCTGCAAGCTCCTCTTCTACTCTGCTTAATCCGACTGGAGAATTGAAATACATTTTTAATGTTCCAATTGTTTGACCATTAGACGTGAGAGGAAGCACTATGGCTGCTTCAAGCGGGCAGTGGGCGACTGAACAATTGATTTCATCTTTTGAGTGCGCCTTCATAATCTTCCCACTTATCAACACTTGCTTAGACAGTCCTGTAATCAGGCTTTTCGATGGAATATGATGATCTGTTCCATCACCGACATGCGCTAAAATCTTTTCCGTATCTGTTAAGAAGACAGCATCTGTTTCTGTTAAACGATGAATGATTTCTGCCACACTTTTACATGATTGTTCGTTTAGCCCTTGCCGGAAATAAGGAAGTGTCTGATCTGCGATAGAAAATACCCGATGCGTCTGCATCGCTTTTGCCTGCTCTTCCTGACGAATCACTGACTGTAAAATAGATAAAAAGATAAAACTCCCGATTCCATTCACAAAGATCATTGGCAGCGCAATAATACTCACAAGGCCCCAAGCATCAGCAAATGGCTTCGTAAACAGAAGGATAATGACCATTTGTAAAGATTCCATCGCTACACCAAAAATCGCTGCTTGCCGCGGTGTGACCATTCGATTCTTCCGCTTAAATCGCCTGCCGACATAGCCTGCAATCACACCGGCTAAAATGGAAGAAATTGCACAGCTAAGCGCGGTGCTCCCTCCTAGTGAATAGCGATGAATGCCAGCTAAAAGCCCAGCACCAATCCCAACAAACGGCCCCCCTATTAAGCCGCCCATTTCGATCCCCATAATTCTCGTATTGGCGATAGAACTTGATGAGCCTAAGTGATATGAAAATTCGTGGTTCATCACAATCTGCTGCTGGATTTCAATTCCAGTGTAATTGCTGATGATACTAAAAGAAGCAAAGATAAAGACAAGGATTGCCTTTTTTCGAAACCCTTGATTATGTAGTAAGAGATTGCGAAAGCCCTTGACATGGGCAAGCACAAATCCCAAAATAACGATGATTCCTACACGCTCAATCATCATAATAATTAAATGAAGCAAACCGGCCACCTCAATTGATGTATGTGATATCTACTGTCTATCTATTCTATCATGCACGGTCAATGCTCAAAAATCTCTCAAATCTTTTCTTTATTGCCCTCTCCTTCTATTGTAAAATGAACATGAGCCTGTCACATGCAATTGAGGGTAACTACATACATAACAAGGGAGAAGATCATGAAAGCCGTATTTTTCGATTTAGATGATACTTTGCTTTGGGATGAAAAAAGCATTCATACCACTTTTCAGGAAACATGCAGGGAAGCGGAAAAGAAATATGGACTTGATCCAGAATCGTTTGAACAGATTGTGCGTGAAGAAGCAAGAAAGCTATACTCTTCTTATGAAACATATGATTATACTGTTATGATTGGCATTAATCCTTTTGAAGGACTGTGGTCTAATTTTAGTGAGCCGATTAGCGAAGGCTTTCAAAAGCTGAACGCCCTTGCACCAGAGTATCGCAAAAATGCTTGGACGAACGGCTTAAAAGAGGCAGGAATTGACGATGAAGCATTTGGTCAATACTTAGCAGATTTCTTCTCAGCAGAGCGCAGAAAACGCCCGTATGTCTATGAAGAAACGTACCCTGTTTTAGAGCGCCTGAAGGGCACTTATGAATTACTCCTTTTAACAAATGGAGATCCTAGTCTGCAAAAAGAAAAACTTGCAGGTGTTCCGGAACTTGCCCCTTACTTTAATGAAATTGTGATTTCAGGAGATTACGGAAAAGGAAAGCCTGATCCTGGCATCTTTGAGCACTGCCTTCAGCTGTTAAATCTCACAAAAGATGACGTCATCATGGTAGGAGATAATCCAAAAACAGATATTCTCGGCGCTTCTCGCGCTGGCATCCAAACCGTTTGGATCAATCGTCATGGCAAGAAAAATGAAACAGATGTGACACCAGATTATGAAATTAAAGACTTACACGAATTGTTTGATATTTTAAAATAAACCATAGGAAAAACACCCTTCTCCTGATCGAGATTGGGTGTTTTTTCGTTTTCGGCTATACAATTGCTGCTAAACTTTGTGCTTGACGATCTAAGCCGCGTGCTGCTTCTCCTACATTCATGAATTCTTCGCTTGCTTGCTTGACAAGATCCCGGTTTGTAAACACGCTTGTCTTTGCACGGCTTGTTCCGTTGCTGACCTTTTCAACTTCTAAATGGATCGCCTTCACATAACGATCCACCTTTACGATCGCTTCCTTTGAATCTGTCGCAAGCTTACGGATTTCTGCTGCGACGACACTAAAGCCATTTCCATAGGAACCCGCATGCGCAGCTTCTATGGCCGCGTTCAATGCGAGCAGCTGCGTTTGGGAAGCGATACTGTTAATCGTTGTAGCAATTGAGCTGATCGACTCCACCTGCTCTGTTAACCCTTCTAGCAAACTCATGTTTTGATCAGTTTCATTCGCGATATGTTCAAAAGAAGCATTTACACTTTGACTATGCTGGATGCCGATTTCCGCTCGCTCCATTAATTTTGCAGACATATCCTTTAGGTCTTCTACTACCTGCTTCATTGTGTTTTCTCTCTCTGTAATATCTGTTGCCACTTTCACGACAGCCACTACATTCCCCTCTTCATCGAGCACTGGCGTATACGTCGCTTCAAGCCATAAGGTGTCACCGTACTTCGTGATCCTCTGCACCTTTTCCTGAAACACTTGACCATTCTTCAAACGCTTCCAAAACATTTGATAACTTGCGTCTTCTGCAATATGCGGAGGACAAAACTGTCTATGCTTTAAACCAATCATTTCATCCTTTGAATACTTCATGGCTTTTGCAAAAATATCATTGACCCATAGGACCTTACCTGTGACATCAAATTCAATCATCGCCAGTGAGTGTTCTAGCGCACGAAGCACAGCTGATTGCTCTAATACTTGTGTTGATAAAGTGTTTGTTGTTTGAATCATCGCTTTCATTCCCCCAATTTGCCTCTCTCTAATAGTACATACTTACCCATACTTTCGTACTATCTAAACGTATCATTTGCGTACTTGGATCACTAGTGGAGAATTTTTTTCCATAAGAAAAAAGCCAGCAACCTCAATAGATGAGATCACTGACTGTTTCGTTCGCCTTCATTATTTTTTTGCTTCTGCTACTGCATGTTTCACAAAAGCTTCGAGGTCCATTGTTTCTGAATCTTGTTCCCCATATTTTCTTACATTGACCGCGCCATTTTCTGCTTCTTGATCACCGACAACCAGCATGTACGGGATCTTTTGCATTTGCGCTTCTCTAATTTTGTATCCTATTTTTTCATCACGACTGTCTAGTTCTACACGCAGTCCTTCAAGCTGCAAACGTTCTTGCACTTTTTTCGCGTAATCTAGATGGACAGATGGTGAAACCGGGATGACTTGGAATTGTACAGGTGCCAGCCATGTTGGAAGAGCTCCTTTGTATTCTTCAATTAAGAAGGCAACGAAGCGTTCCATTGTGGACACAACTCCTCTATGAATGACAACTGGACGATGGTGTTTTCCATCTTCTCCGATATATGTGAGATCGAAACGCTCTGGAAGTAAGAAGTCTAGCTGTACAGTAGACAAAGTCTCTTCTTTTCCAAGAGCTGTCTTTACTTGGACGTCAAGCTTCGGACCATAAAATGCCGCTTCGCCTTCTGCTTCATAGTAGTCATGTCCAAGCTCGTCCATTGCATCTTTCAGCATAGACTGTGCTTTATTCCACATTGCATCATCGTCAAAATACTTCTCAGTATCTTCTGGATCACGGTAAGATAAGCGGAACGTATAATCATTTAAGCCGAAGTCTTGATACACTTCTTCAATTAGGCGAACTGTACGAATGAATTCGTCTTTGATTTGATCTGGACGAACAAAGATATGGGCATCGTTTAATGTCATCCCGCGAACACGTTGAAGGCCGGATAAAGCACCTGACATTTCATAACGGTGCATTGTACCAAGCTCTGCAATCCGAATTGGCAATTCGCGATAGCTATGCGGCTCGTTTTTGTAAATCATCATATGGTGCGGACAGTTCATTGGACGGAGAACAAGATCTTCATTGTCCATTTCCATCACAGGGAACATGTCTTCTTGATAATGCGCCCAGTGGCCTGACGTTTTATACAATTCTACACTCGCAAGAACGGGTGTATACACATGCTCATAACCAAGGCGTACTTCTTTATCAACAATATAACGCTCAATGACGCGGCGAATTGTGGCCCCTTTTGGCAGCCAGAGCGGAAGACCTTGGCCCACCTTTTGAGAGTTCGCAAACAGTTTTAATTCTTTGCCTAGTTTACGGTGATCACGCTCTTTTGCTTCTTCAAGCAGACGTAAATGCTCGTTTAATTCTTCTTTGCTGAAGAAAGCTGTTCCGTAAATACGCTGAAGCATTTGGTTGTTACTGTCGCCTCTCCAGTAAGCACCTGCAAGGCTTAACAGCTTGAATTCTTTGATTTTCCCTGTAGACGGCAAGTGAATACCACGACATAGATCGAAGAATTCACCTTGCTCATAAATTGTGACGGCTTCGCCTTCTGGGATTGCTTCTAACAGCTCTAGCTTCAATTCATCGCCAATTGCTTCAAAGCGTGCTTTCGCTTCTTCTCTTGAAACTTCAATGCGCTCAATCGGCAAATTGCTGTTAATGATTTTTTTCATTTCTTTTTCAATCTTTGGTAAATCTTCAGGTGTAATCGCTACATCGATGTCGACATCATAGTAAAAGCCATTTTCGATGACAGGGCCTACGCCAAACTGGACGTGATGCTCTTTTCCATAAATGCGTTTGATTGCCTGTGCTAGTAAATGCGCTGTGCTGTGGCGCATAATATCGAGCGCTTCTTCACTCTTATCTGTGATGATCTCGATTGTTCCACTTTCTAACAGCGGCGTACGCAGATCTATTTCTTTGCCGTTCAATTTACCGGCAAGCGCTTTTTTCTTTAGGCCTGGGCTAATTGATGCCGCGATGTCTTCTGTTGTAGCTGTTTTGTCAAACTCCTTGACTGCTCCATCTGGAAATGTAAGTTGAATTTGTTCTGACATCTCTAGTCACTCCTTTTTTGGCAATATAAAAACCCCGCCCCCTGGAAAGGGACGAGGTTGAATAAACGGAATCGTGGTTCCACCCTTTTTCCCGTATTTGCAGCTTGCTTTGTCAAAAGCAAATACGGCTTGTGGTTCAATAACGGGAATTCCCGTCAGCTATTACTAAACAGTTCACAGCTGATGTTCAAAGGTGGTAAAGCAAATGGTCCTCTGCTAGGAAGCTTTCAGCCACGGCTTCCCTCTCTTTAAGCGGGTGTTCATTTGTTCATGTCCTTATCAATACGGTCTCTGTATGAAGTTACACCGTATTATAAAACGTTTTTTCGTGAAAATCAAGAAAGCTTTTCACTTTTCTTTTCCAAATGACTAGGAACAAATTGAACATGCTGTTCCTGAAACGAATGAGAAGGGAATACCTCAACTCTTTCTTGAAAAATATTTTGAATGGTTTGCACCATCGAGTGACCTGTATCATCTGTAAATAGGTCAATCTTTTGTGGCGCAATGGATACAAGCGGTGCAATCAACTGCGAATCAATATACATTGGATGCTCTCTTACAAACTGTCTGTCTATGTATTGTTTTTGATCACGCTCAGAAGCGTACCGAAATTCCCAAATCATCAGGCGGTCCTGATGCACAACATGTACTTTTTCAAGCTTAGGTTCTCTTGACATCACATAGTCTCGAAGGGATTGAATAAAGTTTTGATATTCTTGTTCCATTTTATATTCTTCAATGGATACTTCAACATAGTTCTTCAGCCTTCTGTCATACGCTGAGAGCCTAAATGTCATAAATGAACCAATGGAAAAAACACCTTTCTGTAAAGAAATCGTCTCAAGCTCTTTTTTTAACAGATCCTCCCTCGGTGGGTCTTGATGAATTCCAGGAATATCATCTAGATCCCCTTTCATGATGCTATGGGCGATTGAAAGAATTTGGTGCTGCTCTTCTGGATCTTTAAATAAGTATGTGTTTTCAAGGATGCTGCGCATGCGTTCATTTTCTTTGCATTCCAAAAAAAAGTGAATCAGTAATGTCCGCACAATGTGCTCTATGGCTTCTCCTGATTTCTTCGCTTCTATGAGAAGCCGGTCTTTCCCTTGTTGAATCGAAATGTGATGCCGACTGTCCAAGTGTTCAGCAAGATGTAAAAAAGCGGCGGTATCATATTCATCTTCAAAGATTATTTCAAGCATGTTTGTCCCCCCTAACGACATCTGTTACATATATATGGGGGGAACATAAAAAATAGACGCCTAAAATAAATCAGGCATCTTTCTTTTTAAAATCAGTGGCACTGAGATAAAGATCAAATAAATCAAACAAACAATCGCTAAGGCGGCATAATTTCCGCTCACAAAGCTTGATCCAAGGACATTTAACGCCACAGTACCAGGTATTAACCCTAAAAAAGTCGCCGCCGCAAATGCACGATAATTCGCACGTGAAGCTGCTGCGGCATAACTGACAAAATCAAAGTGAATGGGCGCAATGCGTAATAAGAGGATATAAAGAAATCCATGCTCTTGAATACGGGACGTCACCGCTTTTAGCTTCCGATTGCTTGATTCGGTTTCCTGCTTGTTTGAACGGAAGGTTGAGGCAAGCAGGAAAGATCCTGTTGCACCTGCTGTCGCACCAGCTAAGGCATAAATGGTCCCAAGGACACTGCCGAATGCCAAACCTGCTGCTATCGAAAAGACGGTGAGAGGGACAAGCACAAATGGACGAAAAAGCGATAAGAAAAGAAAGACAAAGGGAGCTAGCATCCCAAATTGAAGAATCCAATTCTTCACATCTTTCGGCGACAGTTGAAAATGCTGTTTGTTGAGCCACCATAGCACAGCAGCTAGGACGCCAATCACGAGGAAAAGCAGCCATTTTCTTTTATTCATTTCATCCGCTCCCCTTCACGTGACCTATCTTTTTATAAATGACGGCGATTTTCCCCTTCAAGCAGAACTGGTTCAGCTAGGTAGAGAATACGTTCCATTAATCGAGCTGCCTTCACCTCTTCTTTTTCCCCGCGCTGCGAGTACGTAAAGTGATGTTTTAACTCATTCGGTGAGAAATTAGAAGAGAAAAAAGTCGGCAGCTGCTCTGCCATGCGGTATTGCAAGATTGTTCCTAAAAGTTCATCTCGTACCCAGCTTGTCATCGACTCTGCTCCAATATCATCAAGCATTAAAATTGGTGTTGATTTGACCATATTCAGCTTCTCTTCGAGTGTATGATCGGCTAACGAATTTTTTAACTCTCTCACAAATTCAGGCACGTATACAAGGAGAGATGGATACTCTTTTACCGCTAACTGCTGCGCAATTGCTGCCAGAATAAATGTTTTTCCGACCCCAAACTTTCCATGTAAATAGAGGCCTTTTCCCTTACCTGTTTCATCATAACTTTGCAAGAATTGACCTACTTTTTGAATGACTTCTTGTCTTCCAACCACATTTAAATCAGCAAACGTCGCTTGAAGAACATTCTGCGGAATGTACATGCTTTTCATGAGTTCTTGCTGTTTTTTCTGTCTATCAAGCCGCAGTTTGACAGGACAAGGGGAATATTCAATATCAATGCTCTGACCTTTGATCACAAGCTTCGGGTGATACCCGTCTAAAATGACATTTACATTCTCTTCCTCTAAGCAGTAAGAACAACCCTTTGATTGTTGTACATATTCAAAGAGCCTGTTCAAGCTGCGATTGATCATGTCTTCTTGGATGTCCTCTTGATGCTCCTTTAAAAAAGCTTTTACATCTTCATCAGCTAGGACACTTTCTTTAATCTGATTGTATCTCACGCGAAAATCTACCCGTCCTTTTAGCTGATCAAATGAACGACCGATCGGTTTCATCTCCATCTCACCTCACATTAATGTGCATTGTACTTTTTCATATTATTAAACTGATCTAACAATTTTTCTTTTTCTCGTTCGAGGTCCTCTGTAGATAAGTTATCTGTCTGTTCTTTTGGCTGTTCTTTCGTTTCAGCTTCTTTCATCCAGTCAGGCAGCTTCTCCTCGCGGATCACTTTTCCTGATCCATATGATTGACGCTTATTTTTTTGCTGTGCCCATTCTGTCATTTGCCTATTTTCTTCTTTTGCAATTTTCATAGCAGCTGCCACGGTTTTGATTTTCTTTCGCACCCAGTGGGCGGCGATTTTCTGCATATATGTTTTGGACAGCTTCATATCCGTTTTTAGCAGTGTATAGTAGATCAGGACATTCATGACCCCAGGCTCTAGCTGCTGCTCAAGCATAATATCTTCAACAATTCTTAAGTCTGCATACGTCGGCTCAATGCCATCTGCCATATCTTTTAGAAGCTCTCTAGGCGAAATATGATCAAGCTTTTCAATCAATTTCGCATCAGGTGCATCTGCACCTGAATTCTGCGTGACATTGTGACGTAAATGTCTTGGCTGTTTTTGATCAATCAGCTTCGGCTGTTCGCCTCTGTATTCAATTTGATACCAGTCTCTCGCTGCTTTTCGCAGATCCTCAGTTGATATCATCTGATCTGAACCACAGGCACCTGCGACAATATTTTGCATTTGCAGCGGGGTGATGCCATAGACGACCGCTAACTTCTTAATTGTCTCTTTCACTTGCTTTGTCAAAGCTTTTCTTGGAATCATCATGTCCGACATGCCTGCTAACAATAGATCAAAATCAAAAGATTCATCTGAAAGCGGTGCAGGCTGACTTGAGCCAACTGTCACATATTCGTAGCCCTCGTCAAGCGATGACGCCTGATTGATTTCCTCTGTCATCTTGCGCTCTCCTGGCTGCAAGACGTGAAACACTTCTTCAAACGATCGGGAGATGTTCTTTGCATCAGCAGGAACTCCTGGATAAGAAAAATAATCACGAAGCTGCATATATTTTGCTTTCTCTACCCGATGATACAAAAGGACATTCAGCATACCGTCTTGGAAAAATTCATCCGGTCTCAGCGGCGGCACGAGCTCATATGTAAACAGTCTGCCTTCTTCCGTTTCCTGTTCATATGTGCGGAGTAATCCGATCGCTTCAAGCTTTAAACGCTCCTCAAAAATATCATTTAAATTCGTTTGCAGCATCACCATCAGCTGACGGTGAGGTGCGGGTTTCCCCCACATTCGATTTTGTTCCAGCTCTCCCCACAGCGTCATGTATAAACTGAAAGCGGACATGCCAATAAGCGGCTGATATAAAAGAGTAATAAGCTGTCTATCGATGTCACCGAGCAATGAAGCGCTTTTGACGACATACGGATCGACGGCTAGCACTTCCTTCCAATGCTCTGTCATATGCTGATCCTCCCTTAATACGGTTGTCTTCATTGTACACTCTTTTTGCGTTTTACGCTTTACGCAGGAAAAAGAGCATGAAGAATCTTCAGCTCTTTTTTAGCGTTCTTTCTTTAATAAATCTTTTAATTCATCAATAAATACATTGATATCTTTAAATTGACGGTAAACCGAGGCAAACCTGACGTAAGACACTTCATCGATTTTCGCCAGCTCGTCCATCACCATTTCCCCTACAAGCTCGCTTTTCACCTCTGACATGCCTTGGTTACGCAATTCCTTCTCGATGTTAAAGCAGACATCCTCGAGCTGTTTTAAAGCGACAGGACGTTTTTCACATGCTTTGATGAGGCCTCTCAGCATCTTTTCCCGGCTGAATTCTTCTCGAATTCCTTCTTTTTTCACCACAATCAATGGCAATTCTTCTAATTTTTCAAACGTCGTAAAGCGATATTGACAGCTTTCACACTCTCTTCTCCGACGGATGGACTTCCCTTCATCTACTGGTCTTGAATCAAGCACCCTTGTGCCAAGGTGCTGACATGTGGGACATTTCATTTCATCAGCTCCGATCTCTTCTTGGAAGTTGTTTGTCTAGTTCTTTATAGAGGGACAAAACAGCCTTTTGACTGTAGCCAAAGTCTGTTGGCAGTGCTGTTTCTGTTGTCACATTAAAATCGACAGCTGTTTCAAAAGGACGAATTGAAATGACAGTCGCCACGAGAAAAGCTTTTTTCGGCGTTCGTATGTTTGCGCTGATTTCACCTCGTTCTGCTGAAACAGATGTCACTTGATAGGAATCGTTTCTTGAAAGAACGGCTTCTACCGCTTGGAAAACTTGAGTTTGTGTCGATTTGTAGTAATGGCTTTTCAGCTCTGACACTGGATGATGGTCAGATGTTTCTGTATGATTTGAAATGAATCGTTTGAGCTTTTGTCCTAAAGTCATACACGTATCCCCTTTGTCATAAACCCTCTTCTTTATTTTATAAAAAAAACCTTTGTTTTCCTAGAACAAAAGTATAGACAGGTTGGATCATGCTGGATGTCGTGTATAGAACAAATATAAAAAGGAGCATAACACAAAGGCATTTAATGCTTTTGGCCAGCTCCCATTGCAATCTTTTTTATGTTTACAGTGCTTTGGCTTGCGCCTGTTTCACTTGTACAGGTCCCATGCCTCGAGGAATTTCGATGTTTTCTCTTGTTTCAGCACCTAGTTCATCTCCGATATGATCTGCTGCAATATTCGGATCTAGATCGCCGCAAGTATAAACATCTATGCTCGCATAACCATGTTCAGGAAAGCTGTGAATTGTCAGATGAGATTCAGAAATAATGACAACTCCACTTACTCCTTGAGGTGCAAATTTGTGAAAAGCAACCTCTCTTACTTCAGCTCCTGATTTCAAAGCTGCATTTACAAACGTTTTTTCAATAAAATCCATGTCGTTCAGTTTATCACAGTCGCATCCCCATAACTCGGAGATAACGTGACGTCCGATTGTTTCCATCATGGACCCCCCTTAAACAAGAATGAAAGAGTGAAGTTCTAAGCAGCCGGACCGGACATATACCACGGGGGAAAGTTAGTCCAAAGAGGTCCTAACCCTTTAAGTATACCCGAATGAGTCTGCGAACAAGAAGTTCACGAAAAATAGTATACTTTGTTTAGACCCATTTTGCAAGCTGTGTTTTTAGTGGGATTTTCTCTCATTTCTTGAAAAGGGACGTTCAGTCTTCTTCATTTCAAACAGCTGAAAGCTCTTTCATCTGGGAACCAACAAACTTTACAAGATCAACCACTCTGCAAGAATAGCCCCATTCATTGTCATACCATGCAAGAACTTTTACTTTTCTGCCTTCCATCACCATCGTTGTAAGTCCATCAACGACAGCAGAATAAGGGTTTGTGTTAAAGTCTGTGGAGACAAGTGGTTCATCGGTGTAATCTAATATGCCAGCAAGAGATGTTTTTGAAGCCGTTGCAAAGGCAGCATTGACCTCTTCTGCTGTGACATCTTTTTTCAAGTCGACCACAAGATCAACCATCGATACATTAGAAACTGGCACTCGAAGTGCAAGTCCATGTAATTTCCCTTTCATGTGCGGCAGCACTAAAGAAAGCGCTTTAGCGGCACCCGTCGTCGTTGGAATGATGGACTGGGCACATGCTCTTGCCCGGCGCAAATCCTTGTGGGGGTTGTCGATATTTTTTTGATCATTTGTATAAGCATGAACCGTTGTCATTAAGCCGTTGTCGATGCCAAATTCATCATCTAACAGCTTGACAACTGGTGCTAAGCAGTTTGTTGTACAAGATGCGTTTGAAATAACGACGTGCTTTTCAGGATCAAGATCATCCTCATTGACACCCATTACAATTGTAACGTCTTCATTTTTACCTGGAGCTGTAAGTACGACCTTTTTCGCTCCGGCATCTATATGGCCCATCGCTTGATCTTTTGAATTAAATTTCCCTGTTGCTTCGATCACGATATCAATCCCAAGCTCTCCCCATGGGAGCTGCTTTGGGTCTCTATTATTGAGCAAAAGCACTCTTTTGCCATTGACAATCAAAGCGTCATCTTCTGCTGTCACATCGCATTCGTAACGTCCATGATTTGTGTCATATTTAATTAAATGTGCTAGCGTTTCGGCAGGATAGCTTGCGTTCACCGCTACAATTTGAATTTGATCATCAAGCATTGCTTTTCTGAAGACCATGCGTCCAATTCTGCCAAACCCATTGATCGCTGCTTTTACCTTCATGAACAGGTCACTCCTCTATTATGTGTTATACTCAATAAATTTATTTATGAAATTAGTATATCACATTAGAATGTAATTGCCAGTATATAAACGTATATTTTCAAAAAAGGGCTGCTTTTTGCAATGAAATTGACGAAAAAAGCATAAAAAAAGAAGAGTACTGTATGTACTCTTACTTATCTGTATGTTCCCATTCGTTTAATATGTTCTCTAATTGCTTTCTAATAAAAGCAAGATCTTTTGTGTTTTCTATCACGCGGTCTGCTTTTTGGCATTTTTCCTCAAGAGGCTGCTGGGAGTGAATGCGATTCAGTGCTTCTTCCTCGCTCAGGTCGTTTCGATTCATGAGCCGCGACAGCTGCAATTCAGGCGTCGTGTACACAACGATGATGCGGTCGACTAGCCCTTCCAGCTTGCTCTCAAATAGGAGCGGGATATCAAGCACAACAAATGTTTCATTGTTGCTCACCCCTTCATCACGCTGCTCGAGCATTTCCTTTCTGACTTCAGGATGAACGATGGCATTGAGCTTTTTTCTTTTCTCTTCATCAGAAAAAATGATCGCACCAAGCTGCTGCCGGTTCAGTTCACCATTTGGCAGAAGAACCTCTTCACCAAAAGTTTGAACGATTTGATGAAGGGCAGCCGATCCTTTAGAAACCGCTTCTTTTGCAATGATATCAGCATCCACCACCCGAATGCCTTTCTCTTTTATCATCTGCGAGACTGTGCTTTTTCCGCTAGCAATCCCGCCTGTTAATCCAATGACGAGCGTCAATTCGTTTCCTCCTTTACAGCTTCCACACCCCAATTAAAATGAGCAACAGCCCTGGTAAGCATGCGAGTTTATCGATCCAGCGCCAATTGGCCAAATAATGACCTGCACGCAGGCCGATGCATACAAAAAGAGAACTCATCACAGCGACCGTGATGCTCATGACAATTGGAGAAAAACCAAGAATCGCTGCACCAATCCCTGCACCAAATGCATCGATGGATAAAGCAATTCCAAGAAGCACCGCTTCCATTCCATTAATGGTGCCAGAGCGGTCAATATCTGCACTTGTAGGCTTTCGCAAAATATGAATGACAAGCCCAAGAGACTGCACTTCTACATTGAGAAGTGTTTTTTCATGAAGGAGCAAATCACGCTCTTTCGCTGGTTTATAAAATTGATACAGAACCCAAAGTCCGATGGCAATTAAGATGCCTCCACCCAGTTTATCTGTCACTGAGACAGGGAGGAATGTCGTGAGCAGGCTGCCAATCAGCATGGAAATGAGCAACACAATTCCTGAACAGCAAGCAATAATAACGATGGCTTTAAATGGAATCCTCATCTTGCGAAGACCATACGTAAAACCTACAGAAAAGCTGTCAATGCTGACGGCAATAGCTAAAAACAGAAGCGAAAACGAAATCATACCTGTACTCTTCCTTTCTGTTCATGCAACGATGATCAAGAGTCTCTAGGCGTCCTTAGACTCTTCTTCACTATATGAAGAGCAGGTGGGCTGTGTGTCAGTCTACACCTTGCTGAAAAAAGAATGTTTTTTATCGTATGCATGGCAAAAAGGAAGCATGCTGACGGCTTACCTTTATGAAGGGCGTTTTTGGCAGGTCACACAAAAATGAGTGCCGCGCCCTCCCACCACTGTTTTTTCTATGATACTGCCGCACGTCTGGCAAGGTTCTCCCCGCCGGTCATATACAAGAAGCTGTAATTGAAAAGTCCCAATATCACCTTGTGAATTGATGTAGGAGCGAATGGTGCTGCCTCCTGCATCAACAGCCACTTGAAGCGTGTCAATAATATGTTTGTGGAGCACCTTGCAAGATGCAAGACTTAGCTGATTCGCTTTTGTTTCTGGATGAATGCCTGATTTAAACAGCACTTCATCTACATAAATATTACCGAGACCAACCACGATTTTTTGATCAAGTAAAGCCGTTTTGACCACGCGGGAGGTTTTCTTTAATTGCTCCCATAAATAGTCTGGTGTAAATGAGTCTGAAAAAGGTTCATACCCCAGCTGTGATAGTGGAAGTTCTTTTTCTTCTTCACCTGGCTGAAATAGGTGCATCGTCCCAAATTTACGGACATCATGATACCGAAGTTCGGTACCATCTGTGAACGTAAAGACGACGTGTACATGTTTATCATAAGGCTCACCAATTTCATGTACACGGTATTTCCCTTCCATTCTTAAATGGGAGACCATCACATAGTGGTCTAAATGAAAGAGTAGAAACTTCCCTCTTCTTTCAATGGTTTGAATGGTTTCTCCTACCATCCTTCTAGCGAACTCTTCCGGTTCCCCAGGACGTTTGATGATATTTGGCCATTTGATATCGACCGTTTCAATCGTTTTTCCTTTGACTAACCGCTGAAGAGTGCGCCGGACGGTCTCAACCTCTGGTAATTCCGGCATGCTCCTCGCTCCTTTTTCTCTCTCTTTATTTTGCGTCGTACCAAGATGGACCTGAAGCGAAATCGACTTTTAGCGGCACATCGAGCTGAAGTGCGCTTTCCATGACTTCAGGGACGATTTTTTCTAATATGGCGATTTCTTCTTTTGGCGCTTCAAAGATCAGTTCATCGTGCACTTGCAATAACAGATTTGCCTGCAGATTCTCTTCTTTTAACTTTCGTGCCATATCAATCATCGCTTTTTTGATGATATCGGCGGCACTGCCTTGGATCGGTGTATTCATTGCCGTTCTTTCCGCAAAACTTTTCACATTAAAATTACGGCTTGTGATATCTGGGATATATCGTCTGCGTTTAAGAAGCGTGGTCACATACCCTTTTTGTTTTGCTTCCTGCACGAT
This sequence comes from Bacillus sp. iso_77, assembly GCF_056173625.1. Classification (NCBI taxonomy): domain Bacteria; kingdom Bacillati; phylum Bacillota; class Bacilli; order Caryophanales; family Bacillaceae; genus Bacillus; species Bacillus sp. iso_77. Next base: position 2,569,354 of record NZ_CM149683.1, read on the forward strand.
GTCCTCCATATAGGTTTTCACGCCTTTAAAGCTTGTTAAATAACGCTCAATGAAGGCCGCTGCTTCTTTTCTTGTAATCCCAAGGTTTTGAGACAGTCCATAATCACTAATTCCATATACGATTCCGAAGTTGACAGCTTTGGCCTGTCTTCTCATAGAGGAAGTCACTTCTTCTTCTGAGACATGGAACACATCCATGGCTGTTTTCGTGTGAATATCCATATCTTGCGTAAAGGCTTCAATTAAGTTCTCATCTTGAGAAATGTGCGCGAGTACACGCAGCTCAATTTGAGAATAGTCAGCTGCAAACATGAGCCAGCCTTCTTTTGACGGAACGAACGCTTGACGAATTTTTCGGCCTTCTTCTAAACGAATCGGGATGTTTTGAAGGTTTGGGTCTGTTGAGCTTAATCTTCCTGTTTGTGTAAGTGCCTGATTAAATCTTGTGTGCACTTTATGCGTATCTTTGCGCGTCACTTTCATTAAGCCTTCCACATAAGTGGATTGCAGCTTTCCTATTTGACGGTAATGCAGAATGGACCGAATAATTTCGTGCTTATCTTCAAGCTTTTCAAGGACATCCGCAGACGTAGAGTAGCCTGTTTTGGTCTTTTTGATAACCGGCAGTCCTAATTTTTCAAATAAAATCACACCAAGTTGCTTCGGTGAATTGATGTTAAATGTTTCTCCTGCTAACCGATGAATGGTTTCTTCATATTCCTTCAGCTTCTTCGTGAGTTCTTCACCCATTTTCTGAAGACGTTCAACATCCACTTTTACTCCAAGAGATTCCATTTCACCTAAGATGAGGGCAAGTGGCAACTCTAAATCTTCATACAGCTCATGCTGATCATTTTTTTCTAACGCTTCAAGGGTCAAATCATGCAGCGCAGAGATCGCTGCTGCTTTTCTTCCAAGATGGTCTTTTAGCTCTTCTTCAGGTGGAATCGCCTGTTTCGCTCCTTTTCCGTAAACTTTTTCATCGGAAAGGGCTATGTTCAGGCCATATTCCTTCGCCACACTTGCAACGTCCTCATAGGATTTCTGCGGATTGACCACATAGGAAGCGAGCAGGACGTCGTTATCGACACCTTTTAGATCAACATCATGCCATCTAAGGGCAACAACCGCTCTTTTGGAATCAAAGACCCATTTCTTCTTCGTTTCATCCTGTACCCATTGTTTAAACGCTTCAGATTGCAGAGCATCTTCTTTTGTCATAAAAAATGCACCGTTCTCATTATGGATCGCAAACCCTATCAAATCGGCTTCGTGATAATTGTCTCCTAGCTGTTCTACCACAAGTGCAGCGTGATCTGTCAGCATGTCCTCCGTGACATCTGTCATTTTCTTCACGTCTAGTTCGTCTATTTCTACTGGTTCATCTGATTCTGGCGCTTCTCCTAAACGCTCTAGCAGCGTTTGAAAGCCCAGTTCTTTATAAAGAGAGATGACCTGCTCCATGTAAGGACCTTCATAGGCGAGCTCTTTGCTTGACACATCTATTGGTGCTTCTACGAGAATCGTCGCCAGCTTTTTACTCATCACCGCTTGTTCTTTATATTCTTCAAGCTTTTCTTTTAGCTTTTTCCCGCTGACTTCGTCAATATGATCAAGCAGATTTTCAAGGCTTTCAAACTGCTTTAGTAATTTGATCGCTGTTTTTTCACCGACACCAGGCACGCCAGGGATATTGTCTGATGAGTCTCCCATCAGCCCTTTCATGTCGATGATTTGATCTGGTCTGAGGCCGTATTTCTCTTCAATATGGGCCGGTGTGTAATATTCTACTTCTGTGATGCCTTTTTTCGTAATGGCTACTGTTGTATGGTCTGTTGAAAGCTGCGTTAAGTCTTTATCTCCTGAGAAGATTTTGACCTCAAAGCCGTCCTTTTCTGCCTCTACAGCCAGTGTGCCGATAATGTCATCCGCCTCGTATTGCGGAAGCTCGTACCTTTTCACTTGATAAGCATCTAATAGCTCACGGATGAACGGCATTTGTTCTGATAGTTCTGGCGGAGTTTTTTGTCTTCCGCCTTTATATTCCTTAAAGGTCTCGTGACGGAAGGTGGTTTTACCCGCATCAAATGCTACGAGCATATGAGTCGGCTTCTCGTCTTCCAGCATCTTCATTAAGATCATCGCAAAGCCATAAATGGCATTTGTATGTACGCCTTTATCATTGGATAATAGCGGTAAAGCAAAAAAAGCTCGATAAGCGAGACTGTTTCCATCCACAAGTACTAATTTCTTTTGATCTGTCATCTTTTAATCCTCCATCGACTGAGCCGGCTCAGCCGTCTCTTTCGCACATTGTATGTTCATTTTATCAAAGTTTATTTTGAAAAGAAAATAGACAAGCCTGCATAAAAAATGGACGAAAACAACAAGTGTTTTCGTCCTTCCAAAATTGGCTCCTTGGATGAAGGGGTTCCTATTCATCCTACCAATGATTGATTAACAAAACATGAATTCATTGTAAAGATCATGTAAATTTTAACGCCACTTTCCATTCTTCTCTATTTTGACTTTAAACTCACGGTAAACGTCGTCCCTTTGCCTTGTTTGCTATGAACAGAAATCGTTCCTTCATGTGCTTCGACAAGGTGTTTGACAATGGCAAGACCAAGCCCTGTACCGCCTGAGTTTCTACTTCTATCTTTATCAATTCGATAAAACCTCTCGAATATTCTTGGAATCTCACTCTTTTTCATACCGATCCCTGTATCTGCTACATCAAATTCATAGCTGTCTTTCCTCTGTCTTGCTGTGATCGTGACACTTCCTCCCTCTGGTGTATAGGTGAGGGCATTATTGATCAGGTTGAGGAAAATTTGTTTTAATCTCAGCGGATCTGCCATGACATAGACCGGCTCTTTCGGGACACGCACTTGTAGGTCAATGCCTTTTTCAGCAGCCTTTTGTTTTAGCAGTACTTCAATCTCTTGAATGATTTCTGTCGCATTGGCTTCTTGAATATTCAGCTTAAAATGCTGCTGTTCAATTTTCGAGAGATCAAGTAAGTCTTGGATGAGCGTTTCTAAACGAATACTCTCTTTTAGGATGATGGACAAAAATTGTGTCAGCGCTTCTTTATCGTCAATGGCACCATCCAGAAGTGTTTCAGAAAAGCCTTTAATTGACGTGATCGGTGTCTTTAATTCATGTGACACGTTAGCGACAAAGTCTTTTCGCATCTGTTCTAGCTGCTTTGTTTCTGTCACATCATGAAAGACAAGAACAATCCCTTTCCATTCATCGTCTGTACTTAAGATCGGAACACCATCGACTTGGAAATAACGGCGCTCGATGTCAACAGCGAGACGTAAAAACTTTCGGACCTTGGTTTCTGTCATGAAAATTTCGTCTATTAACTCAATAATCTCTTCATGGGTAAAGGCTTCATGATACAGCTTGTGCATGTAAATATGTTTTTGCACTTTGAATTGCTTGCGGAATGTTCGATTGACTAAGTGGATATAGCCCATTTTATCAATCAAAATGATCCCCGCTCCAATGTTTTCAATGACTGTTTGCAGACGATCTCGCTGCATTTCGCCAGCGCTTGTCATGTCTTGAAGACTTTCTGCCAGACGCTTCATTGATGTATTGAGTTCACTTGTTTCAATGATCAGCTCTTCATAGTTATTTGTATCATAGTTCCCTCGTTCAAGCTGTTTGGCCACCTTTGTGGCATAATCAATCGGCTTTACATACTTCATCGACATGCGATAGCCAAAGAAGACGATGATAATGATGGCCGAACCAAGACAAAAGGCTAATGCAAGCCAGAGCTGACCATCAATCTCATTCAAAGGCTGGAATGAAGCATGAAGAAATAAATATCCCGCCGGTTCGTTTTGTTTCATCATTGGGACTGCATAATGAAACAGCGCATCCTTCTCATCCTCAATGAACGTTCCTTTTGTTTGGAGCTGCTCACTTTTCAGTGTGTTTAAAATGACAGCCCTTTGTTCTGCTTGACCCGTTGTATGTATGATATTCCCCTTCACGTCCACAATCGACGCATTCATATCGAGATGCTGCTTTGCTTGATTGAGAATCTTCTTGTTTTGCTCCGCATTCAAATCTTCAACATTCATAGAAGAAAGGAGAAAACTCGATTCCTTTTCCATTCGTTCGGTTAATTTTGTTTCATAGAAAATATGAAACATATGATCCAAGAAAAGACCAAGCGCAACAAACACAATAAACAGGAGAAAAATGAGCCCAGAAAAAAGGCGGGTTCTCACTTTACTCATTTGGCTTTGGCTCCTCCAATTTGTAGCCTAAGCCTCGAATGGTTTTAATATATGTTGGTTTTTTCGTGTTCTTTTCAATTTTGTCCCGCAAGTGGCTGATATGCACATCCACAATACGAGTATCACCTGCAAAGTCATAATTCCAAACCGCACTTAACAATAGATCACGCGTAAGGACACGGCCTTTATGCTTAGCCAAATAAAGAAGCAGTTCAAATTCCTTTGGCGTGAGCTCTAGACGTTCTTCTTGGAAATAGACTTCGTAATGTTCAGGTAAAATGCGCAGGTCTCCAATTTTGATTTGGTCTGCAATGATCTCTTCCTTCTCTTCTTGCACGGGAGCCGGCTGAGATTGCTGTGCTCTTCTCAAAATGGCTTTTACCCGAGCACCCACTTCTCTAGGACTGAAAGGTTTTGTCATGTAATCATCGGCTCCAAGTTCAAGACCGAGCACCTTATCAAATTCATCGTCCTTTGCTGTCAGCATTAAAATAGGGAACATCATTTTTTGAATTCTCAGTTGTTTGCACACTTCAATGCCGTCCATTTTCGGAAGCATTAAATCAAGCACAATCAGATCAGGCTGTTCACTTGCTGCTTTTTCAAGCGCTTCTTCTCCGTCTCTTGCTGTGACGACATCGTAGCCCGCCCTTTCAAGGTTATAGCTTAGAAGTGTTACAATTGATTCTTCATCATCCACAACTAATATTTTTTTATTCATGTTGTGCCTCCAATTAGTGATTTCCCCTGCATCCGGTTTTTTGTATCTTATGTGAAAAGCGAGAAGTCATGCTTTCTCTTTCATTTTAACGAAAGCTTAACAAGAGAACAATTTAAAATTTCGACAAGATTGGCTTTGTAAACAAAAAGAAGACTCCTCATACGAGAAGCCTTCTTTTTTATTCATATTAAGACAATACTTTCATGACGTTCTTTACAGATTCAACAGAACGGTCAAGCTGACTTCTTTCTTCTTCTGTCAGCTCAAGCTCGATGATCTGCTCAAGGCCGTTTCCACCTACGATTGTTGGAACTCCAAGGTAAATGCCTTCGTAGCCATATTCACCTTCAAGGTATGCAATCGTCGGCATGACGCGGCGTTGATCTTTTAAGATCGCCTCAACCATTTCAACGAGTGAAGCAGCAGGTGCATAATACGCACTACCGTTACCTAATAGGTTGACGATTTCACCGCCGCCTTTTCTTGTTCTTTCAACAATTGCATCAATTCGCTCTTTAGGAATTAATGTTTCCAGCGGGATACCGCCTGCATAAGAGTAACGTACAAGAGGAACCATGTCGTCCCCATGTCCACCAAGAACAAAGCCCGTCACATCTTTCACAGATAGGTTTAATTCTTGAGCAACGAACGTACGGAAACGTGCTGTATCAAGAATTCCTGATTGTCCGATGACTTTTTCTTTTGGTAATCCTGATTCTTTATAAACTGCATATGTCATTGCATCAACAGGGTTTGTTAACACAACAATGATCGCTTCTGGAGAATATTTAACGATTTCACGTGTCACACTGCGCATGATTTTTTCATTTGTTGACACGAGGTCGTCACGGCTCATTCCCGGCTTTCTTGCAATTCCTGCCGTAATGACCACGACATCAGAACCGGCTGTATCTTCGTAGTTAGAAGTTCCTGTAATATTCGCATCGAAGCCTTGAACAGGACTTGCTTCCAGCATGTCAAGTGCTTTCCCTTTTGTCGGGTTCTCAAGCTGAGGGATATCCACTAATACGACATCCGCTAATTCTTTTTGAGCTGTTAGAAATGCTGTAGTTGCTCCAGTAAAGCCTGCTCCGATGACAGATACTTTTTTACGCTTGTTTGCCATTTCCTTTTTCCCCTTTAACTTTAAAGTTTAAGAATCAAGACAAGTTTTTGATGAGCTCGTCAGCAAACTCAGAACATTTCACTTCTGTTGCACCATCCATTAATCTAGCAAAATCGTACGTGACGACTTTAGATGCAATTGTTTTTTCAACAGATTGAATCACTAGATCAGCAGCTTCTTGCCATCCAAGGTGCTCAAGTAAAAGCACGCCTGATAGAAGAACAGAAGATGGATTCACTTTATCAAGACCAGCATATTTCGGTGCTGTTCCGTGAGTCGCTTCAAAAATAGCGTGTCCTGTTTCGTAGTTGATATTTGCACCAGGTGCGATACCAATTCCACCAACTTGTGCTGCAAGTGCATCAGAGATGTAGTCTCCGTTTAAGTTCATTGTTGCGACAACATCGAACTCAGCTGGACGAGTTAAAATTTGTTGAAGGAAAATATCTGCAATGCTGTCTTTGACAATGATTTTGCCAGCAGCTTCTGCTTCACTTTGCGCTTTGTTTGCCGCATCTTTTCCATCTTGTTCTACAATACGATCATATTGTGCCCATGTAAAGACTTTGTCGCCAAACTCTTTTTCAGCCACTTCGTAGCCCCAGTTTTTGAAGGCTCCTTCTGTAAATTTCATGATGTTTCCTTTGTGAACAAGTGTCACAGATTTACGGCCTTGGTCAATCGCATATTGGATCGCTGCTCTGACAAGACGAGATGTTCCTTCTTCAGAAACTGGTTTGATTCCGATACCTGATGTTTCTGGGAAACGGATTTTATTCACACCTAATTCGTTTTTCAAGAAGTCGATTAACTTCTTTACTTCGTCTGATCCTTTTGCATACTCGATTCCTGCATAGATATCTTCAGTGTTTTCACGGAAGATAACCATGTCTGTGTCTTCTGGACGTTTCACAGGAGACGGTACACCTTTGAACCAGCGAACTGGACGTAAGCATGTGAATAAATCAAGCTCTTGTCTTAGTGCCACGTTCAATGAACGGATTCCTCCGCCAATTGGTGTTGTCAGTGGTCCTTTGATCGCGATTAAATATTCACGAATGTCTTCAAGTGTTTGCTCTGGAAGCCACTCGCCAGTTTTATTGTAAGCTTTTTCACCTGCATATACTTCTTTCCAAGTGATTTGCTTTTCACCTTTATATGCTTTTTCTACAGCTGCTTCAAGAACTCTTGATGCTGCTTTCCAAATGTCAGGACCGATTCCGTCCCCTTCGATAAACGGGATAATTGGATTATTTGGTACATTCAATACGCCGCCAGTAACTGTAATTTTTTCGCCTTGTGACAATGATATTACCTCCCAGGTTATGTAGTGAATATTTGAAACTTCCAAGCTTGATGTCTGCAAGCCAAGAAGTTTTTCACGTGATTCGATTTTTGTTGATATGGAGGCTGATTGGTTTAGATGGATCAGCCTCCGCTATTCTATAAACATTAGTCTCTTTCACTGATCGGAACAAACGTTTGAAGATCAGGTCCAATATAGTCAGCTCTTGGACGGATCAGACGGTTGTTGTCATATTGCTCTAAAATGTGAGCAATCCATCCAGAGAATCGGCTGATCACGAAAATTGGTGTAAACAAGTCATGATCAATCCCAAGACTGTGATAGACAGAAGCAGAATAAAAATCAACATTTGGTGGAAGATTTTTCTCTGATGTCACGATTTCCTCTGCGCGTACAGACATTTCATACCATTTTGGCTCGCCTGTGAGATTTGTTAAGCGCTGGCTCATTTCTTTTAAATGTTTTGCACGCGGGTCACCTTGACGGTAAACGCGGTGGCCAAAGCCCATAATTTTCTCTTTCTTCTCTAGCTTACCATGAATATAGGAATCTACGTTTTCAACTTCGCCAATTTCTGAGAGCATCTTCATTACGCCTTCATTTGCGCCGCCATGAAGTGGTCCTTTCAATGCGCCGATAGCCGCTGTTACACCAGAGTAGATATCTGATAGTGTAGCAACACATACACGTGCTGTAAATGTCGATGCGTTTAATTCGTGATCCGCATGTAGAATGAGCGCTTTATCAATCGCTTCAATTTCTACTGGTGAAGGCTCTTCGCCGTTTAGCATATATAAGAAGTTTGCAGCATAGCTGTATTCTTCTTTTGGCTGTACAGGCTCAAGTCCCTTTCGAATACGTGAGAATGCAGCGACAAGTCCAGAAATTTTCGCTTGTAAGCGAATGGCTTTTCTGTAATTCGCTTCTTTGTCCATAATCTCTGATTCGTCATCAAGTAAACCTAATAAGGATACCGCTGTACGAATCGCAGACATTGGATGAACCCCATCCAGCGAATAAGATTTAAAGTGCTCAATGATCTCTTGCGGAATATGAGCATTTTCATTGAGCTGCTGCTTTAACTCGCTTAGCTCCTGCTCATTCGGCAGCTTTAAGTGCCATAACAGGTAGACAATTTCTTCGAAAGTCGCTTTTTCAGTTAAATCATCGATATTGTACCCTACATAAGTAAGAGTATCATCAATAATTGAGCTTACGGATGAAGTTGTTGCCACGATACCTTCAAGACCTCTTGTTGCTGTCATGTTCAATCTCCCCTTTTTAAAAAGATTCCCCTTCGTTGCAAAATTCTCGCTTTTTGAAAGCGCTATCCAACCAAAATAGGCTGGCAGGTTTAGAAAAGAAAATGCTTACATTTACCTATACGGTTAGAGCGCTTTTAGCCTCATATCTCGTGTTTGATCAATGAGTTCAAAATTAAGCCTATTCCCATTATAAACAATAATCAGACATTTGTTAAATGTTTAACTATAATTTTTTTTGATATTTTTTTTTCCAGCCTTCCGGTTCGGGCATGGAATAAAGGGATTTTGCTTCTTTTAATATATTTAATTATGTTTTTTTGCAAAAGCTCACGCCAGAAAAAAAATCAAAAGAAAGTGGCATGTGCCACTCTCTTTTTAACCGCTGAAAAATTTCACTGCTTGCATCGCTAAATAGGCAATTCCAGCACCAATCAGCGGGCCAACAGCCACACCTTTGAATAAACTAACTGCCAAAATCGTACCGAATACAAGTGCTGCTGTGATATGCGGATCGTTTTCGAGTAGCACAATGCCGTTTTTTGCAATTAATGCTACTAATATACCCGCTCCAAGAGCTATCCAAGCATAGGAAGATTTCATCGCTTCTCCAAGCTGTTTAAATCCAATGTCCCCTGTTGCGATCGGTACAAGCACAGCGATCGTGATGACCGTCACACCCCAATTGATACCTTTTGATTGCAGAACCGGGAATATTTTTTGATCCAGGCCAATCAGCTTAATGGCAATCAGCACAGAGACCGCTAAAATTAAGGAATTGTTTTTTGCAATAAGTGCAATAACGAGTAAAAGAACCAAAAACAAATTTGCTTGAGTAAACATACGCCGCTCCTTTCTTTCTTTTTATTGCGACCTTTTCATATTACTAATCTTTTTGAATAAAATGAAGTATCGGACATGCTTGTTTTTTGGAGGGGATTGTGTGAATCACACTTATGTGGGCATTTTTTTGCGAAGTTTGATGATTTTCAGCATCGCCGTTTGTGCGGTTGTTTTTTTATATCAGTCTTTTCCGTTTTTATATCCATTTTGGATTGCATTTGCCGTGTCGTGTTTGATTCATCCAGCCGTATGCAAAATCGAAAACATGACCGGGATGCCAAGAGGTTTTGTTGTCATCATTGTGCTATTACTCTTTTTAGTGGCAGCAGCTGGATTCATGACACTTTTAGTAGCGGAAATCATTTCAGGAAGTGCTTATTTAGCAAAGGTACTGCCAGGTCATCTTGATCAACTGATTGGGATCGTGGAACGTTTTTTCACAGATCAGATTTTGCCTTTATATCATGATTTGACTGCTCAATTTAATACACTTCAAGCAGGTCAAAAGGAATCGATTTTAGGACAAATCCAAGCACTTGGTGACGAAGCAGCGGCAAAAATCGGGACTTTCCTTTCAAAAACTCTTGAATTCATTCCAGTTTTTTTAGGTCTTTTGCCTGATGCAGCAGCGACACTTTTATTTTCCGCACTAGCGACTTTTTTTATCACAAAAGACTGGTTTACGTTAAAAAAATATGGTTCTCGTATCTTTCCCGCCAAATGGATGCTTCATACACGTGCCATTTTATCTGAAATCAAAAAAGCCATTTCTGGCTTTATGAAAGCCCAGCTTCTCCTTGTTGCCATGACCATTGGGATCGTGCTGATTGGACTTTTCATCTTAAAGGTCGAGCATGCGATTGTGATTGCTCTATGTATTGGTCTAGTTGATTTACTTCCTTACATCGGGAGTGGCACGGTTTTTCTTCCGTGGATCATTTACTCCGCGATGACAGGAAATCTTTCACTCGCCATTGGACTGGGCATTTTGTATATTGTGGTGCTCATTCAAAGACAAATATCAGAGCCAAAAGTCTTAAGTAAATCAATCGGTCTTAATCCTTTAGCAACACTTGTGGCACTGTTTGTCGGGTTAAAATGCTTTGGTTTTCTTGGACTTGCACTCGGTCCCGCTTCTCTTGTCGTTTGGCAGGCGTTTCGTAATGCAGGGGTTTTCAGAGACCTTTATCAGTACATTCGGTATGGTGCGCAAAAGTAAAAGAGACCTGATGCGAAGGTCTCTTTAGCGAATAATCGTATAGCGTTTGCGATTAGACATATTTCTAAGCCAGCGCTCAAAGAGCGGTTTGATCCGTTTTCTTGTCATGGGAATGAGCAGCACAGCCCCAATCAGATCTGAAAGGAATCCAGGTATGAGCAGCAGCAAACCACCGATCAGAATGCAAAAGCCATCGACAATGGTGGCCCCTGGCATTTTGCCATACTGTAAATCTCGCTGCACTTTCTGAAATGCTTCTATTCCTTGTTTCCTTGCAAAGTAAGCACCTAGTGCACTTGTCAGCACAATGACTAGCATCGTTGGTAAAATACCAATGATGTTACTTGAGATTAAAAATAAACTAATTTCCACTGCCGGGAACAGAATCAATAATAGTAGAAAATATTTTTTCAACCATATCACCTCATGGGGTCTCTTTCATCGAAAGCTGTTTACTTTTTTTAGTGTAACATAAAAAAAGAGAGGAGTCAGATAACTCCCCTCGTGTGTGATTTAAAGGACGCTTGCACGGCCTTTGTAGATCGCTCCGCGTGCTGGATCTACTGTAATCTCTTCGCCTTCTTTTAGAAGTGTTGTGGCACTGTCAAGACCGACAATGACTGGAATGCCAAGACTAAGCCCAACGACTGCTGCATGGCTTGTTAGACCGCCTTCTTCCGTGATAAGGGCAGACGCTTTTTCTAAAGCACCCATCATATCACGATCTGTGCAGTTTGCGACAAGAATCGCACCATCATACATTTTTTCCTCTGCTTCTTTTCCGCTTTGTGCAATAACAACCGGTCCAAATGCAGATTTGCGGCCAATTCCTTGACCCTTCGCAATGATGTCACCGACAACATACACTTTCATTAAGTTCGTTGTACCAGCTTCTCCAACCGGCACACCAGCTGTAATGACAATCAAGTCGCCATGTCTTACATAGCCAGATTCAATAGATTTTTCTACTGCATTCTCTAGCATTTCATCAGTAGATGACGTATTTGATCCACTCTTCGCAAATACACCGAATACGAGAGATAGCTTTCTTGCTACTGATTCGTTTGCTGTGACTGCAACGATTGGTGCTTTAGGTCTATATTTTGAAATCATTCTTGCTGTATGACCACTCTCAGTAGGTGTCACAATCGCTGCCACATCAAGCTTCATAGCAGTGTGCGCAACAGATTGACCGATTGCATCTGTAATGCTGACCTCTACTTCTTCGCTTCTGCGAGAAAGGATTGCTTTATAGTTAAGTGCTTCCTCTGAACGTGAGGCAATGTTGTGCATCGTTTGCACAGCTTCAACCGGATATGTTCCTGCTGCTGTTTCACCAGATAGCATGATCGCATCTGTACCGTCAAAAATAGCATTTGCCACGTCACTTGCTTCCGCACGTGTTGGACGCGGATTACGCTGCATGCTATCCAGCATTTGAGTTGCTGTGATGACAGGCTTGCCTAAACGGTTGCATTTTTTGATTAGCATTTTTTGAACAAGTGGTACTTCTTCTGCCGGAATCTCTACACCAAGATCTCCACGCGCGACCATCAGTCCATCTGATACCTCAAGGATTTCATCGATGTTATCAACGCCCTCTTGGTTTTCAATCTTCGGAATGATTTGAATGTCAGCTGCGTTGTTCTTTTCAAGTAGCTCACGAATTTCAAGAACATCAGAAGCTCGTCTCACAAAAGAAGCTGCGATGAAATCGACACCTTGTTCAATTCCAAACAGAATATCATTGGCATCCTTTTCTGTAATACCCGGCAAGTTCACACTCACACCTGGTACGTTGACACCTTTTTTGTTTTTCAGTGTGCCTGTATTCATTACTTTTGTGACGATTTCTTTTCGGTCCTTATTTAACTCTTTTACTTCTAGACCAATCAGACCATCATCTAATAAGATGGTTGAGCCCACTTCTACATCATGAATTAAATCTTCGTACGTCACACTGATTTTTTCAGTGTTTCCCACAATGTCTTCCATACTCACGATAAGATCAGCACCAGCAACTAACTCAATTGAGCCGTTTTCAACTGTGCGTGTACGAATCTCTGGACCTTTTGTATCAAGAAGGATCGCAATGTCCTTGCCTAAAGTTTTACCTGCTTTGCGAATGTTTTCAATACGTGCACCATGCTCTTCAAAATCTCCATGAGAGAAGTTTAGTCTGGCTACATTCATTCCTGCTTCAATCAATTCAGTCAGCTTTTCAATGCTTTCACTTGCTGGACCGATTGTACAAACGATTTTTGTCTTTCTCATTACTGTTCCTCCTAAGGTCTTCTCGTTTTATATAGAGAGCTCTTGTGAAAGTCGGTACATATTTTGATCGACTGTATGCTTTTTATCTAAGATGTCTAAAATATCGTGATGAACGAGTTCGTTGCTTTGAATACCTACACAGCGTCCGCCTCTTCCTTCAAGAAGAAGTTCTACTGCATACGCTCCTAGGCGACTTGCGAGCACTCGGTCAAACGCACTTGGAGAACCTCCACGTTGAATATGTCCTAAGACAGATACACGCGTTTCAAGGCTTGTCTCCTCTTCAATTCTCTTACCAAATTCGACACCGCTGCCTACGCCTTCTGCGACGATGATGATACTGTGCTTCTTGCCGCGCTCATGTCCTCTTCTCAATCTGGCAATAATTTCGTCCATGTCATAGTCTGCTTCAGGAATCAAAATCGATTCAGCTCCGCCTGCAAGACCTGACCACAGGGCAATATCCCCTGCATGTCTTCCCATTACTTCCACTACGTATGTACGTTCATGAGATGTGGCTGTATCACGAATTTTATCAATGGCATCAATGACTGTATTTAGTGCTGTATCAAAGCCAATAGTGAAATCAGTACCAGGAATGTCATTGTCAATCGTGCCAGGGACACCTACACATGGAAAACCGAGCTCTGTTAATTTCTTCGCTCCCATGAATGAGCCATCTCCACCGATGACAACAAGTCCTTCAATACCGAATTTTTTTAAGTTCTCAATCCCTTTTTCACGACCTTCAACTGTCTTGAATTCAGGACATCTTGCCGTGTAAAGTTTTGTTCCTCCACGATGAATGATATCGCCTACTGAACCTATTTCGAGTTTCTCAATTTTACCGTTAATTAGACCTGAATATCCATTATAAATACCGTAAACTTCTACATTATGGTAAATTGCTTTCCTTACAACTGCGCGCACAGCTGCATTCATTCCTGGGGAATCCCCACCGCTCGTTAAAACTCCTATACGCTTCATCTTTTTCACCTCAGAGACCATATATGAATTAAACATACCATTTCCACTGCTTGAAAACAATCATGAGCAAAACCGGATGTTTTCAATACGAATTTCTAAAACCGTACTTATTATACAATTAAATAAAATGTTTTTAAACAAAAGTTAAGAAAGTCATGAAAGCACTTTGTTCAAAAAACAGTTGATCCAAGTGCTCTAAACCTTGTCAAATCAACGTTTTCAGACGTTTCAAATTTTATGAAAACAAAAGAAAATTATTTTCAAATAGCGCTTACATGAGATCGTTTTGATGAAAAAAGACGAAAAAAATAAACGCCAGCCAAAAGGCTGTACGTTTATTTAGTTTACCCCAATATATTGATTTTCAATCGATACTTTGCCGATTGCTTTGTATTTTTGATATCTTTGTTCGACTAATTCTTCAGGCGATTGTTTGAGCAAAGATGTAAGTGACTGTTTTATTGTTTTTTCAATGTAGGCTGCTTGTTGTTTCACGTCTCGGTGTGCTCCACCTTGCACTTCTTTAATAACATCATCTATAATATCTAATTCTTTTAGGTCTGGAGCGGTAATTTTCATTGATTCTGCAGCTTTTTTCGCAAGTGATGAGTCCTTCCAGAGCAGTGCTGCTGCACCTTCAGGTGAAATCACTGAATATGTTGAGTTCTCTAGCATAAATAGGTGGTTTCCTACGCCTAAGCCTAGTGCTCCGCCACTTCCGCCTTCTCCAATGACAATACAGACAACCGGTACACGAAGTCCTGCCATTTCGAAAAGGTTTTTCGCAATTGCTTCACTTTGCCCGCGTTCTTCAGCTGCTTTACCAGGATAAGCTCCTTTTGTATCAATAAAGCAAATGATTGGACGATTAAATTTATCTGCTTGTTTCATCAAGCGCAATGCTTTACGGTAACCTTCTGGATGCGGCATCCCGAAATTACGGCGCAAGTTTTCTTTTGTGTCTTTTCCGCGCTGATGACCAATGACTGTGACAGGAAGTCCTTTAAACGTAGCAATTCCTCCAACGATGGCTTCATCGTCGCCATAAAAACGGTCACCGTGACATTCGAAAAAGTTATCAAACAGCTCTTGAATGTAATCGAGAGTTGTTGGGCGCATCGCATGACGAGCAATTTGTACTCTGTCCCACGGCTTTAAATTTGTATAAATGTCTGCTTCAAGCTTACTCAGACGCGTTTCAAGGCGCTCAATTTCCGCACTTAAATCCATCTCTGAGTTTTGTGTGAACTTTTTCAATTCATCAATTTTCGCTCGGAGTTCAATGACAGGTTTTTCAAATTCTAGTTCTCCAGCCACTCTCGTTCACCTCCTGTGCTGTGTAATGCTAAGATTTGGCCTAATGTTTCTTTCATTTCTGCACGGTGAATCACAGCATCTAACTGACCATGCTTCATTAAAAATTCAGCCGTTTGGAAGTCCTCTGGTAGGTCTTCACGAATGGTTTGTTCAATGATTCTGCGACCAGCAAAACCAATTAATGCACCAGGCTCTGCAAAGTTGTAATCACCGAGAGATGCGAAACTAGCTGATACACCGCCAGTTGTCGGATTGGTCATCACAGAGATAATCAGACCTTGATCCTCGCTGAACAGCTTTAATGCTGAACTTGTTTTTGCCATCTGCATCAGACTAAGAATTCCCTCTTGCATTCTTGCTCCTCCAGATGCAGTGAAGATGATAAATGGCACCTTGTCCGCTTTTGCTTTCTCAATAGCTAATGTAATCTTTTCACCAACGACTGAGCCCATGCTGCCCATACGGAACGTGGCATCCATGACAGCAATGACAGCACTTTGACCTTTAATTTCACCTTTTCCTGTTACGATGGCTTCATTCAAAGATGTTTTTTCTCTGTCTTTCTGAAGCTTTTCTTCGTAGCCTGGGAAACCGAGCGGGTTCTCAGAAATGAGGTGACCGTTAAATTCTTCAAATGTGCCTTCGTCTACAAGGCTTTCAATACGTTGTTTTGCATTCATTTGCAAATGTCTGCCGCAATTCATGCAAACACGTAAATTTTTATCTAGTTCTTTGGTGAGCATTATTTTTTTACATTGCGGACATTTGGTCATGATGCCTTCAGGCACATCTTGACTTGCCTGTTCAGAGGGTACAGATGCATATTTTTTCTTTTTACTGAAAATATTCTTGATTGACAAATGACTACCTCCCTTTTTGAAGGGTTTTTTCTTTACACGCACATCCACTATTATAGGACATGTCATAACTGTACCGAAACTATTGTACTTTTTTTGTCAAACGCTGTCATCCTTCATTCAATTTTTTCAGTGGGGAATTGAGGAGAAATGAGTATAGGTTTGGGGCGCTGAGTAGTTGGTATATGTGAATTGTGAACGTCTACAAAAAAATCTCATTTAGGATGAAAAAAATTTCGTGTAAGAGAGGAAATGGTGCACGTTTTTCCTCCAAATTCAGAAAGAACGTGCACACTTTTCCAATTCGATTACTCGCCGATAATCGTTAATTTTCTTGTTTTTTCTGCAACAGCTTCTGGGTCTACTTTGATTCTTGAAACGCCCGTTTCCATTGCTGCTTTTGCCACTGCTTTGGCTACTGCTGGCGCTACTCGTGCATCAAATGGTGCAGGGATAACGTATTCCGCTGACAATTCTTCATCTGATACAAGGGAAGCAATCGCTTCAACAGCTGCAATTTTCATTTCTTCGTTAATGTGTGTCGCACGTACATCAAGCGCTCCACGGAAAATACCAGGGAATGCAAGGACGTTGTTCACTTGGTTCGGGAAGTCAGAACGGCCAGTTCCTACAACACTTGCACCTGCTGCATGTGCGTCTTCTGGCATGATCTCTGGGTTTGGATTCGCCATTGCGAAGATGACAGGATCTTTTGCCATTTTTCCAACCATTTCTTTAGTTAAAGCACCTGCTACTGAAACGCCGATAAAGACATCTGCGCCTTCAATCACTTCTTCTAAAGAACCTTCTTTACGATCTTGGTTCGTGAATTTAGCTACTTCATTTTTCACTGCATTCATACCATTCGGACGGCCTTCATAAATAGCGCCTTTTGTATCACACATGATGATATCACGTACACCGAAATGATAAAGAAGTTTGATAATCGCAATTCCTGCTGCTCCAGCGCCGTTTGCAACCACTTTAATTGAAGACATTGATTTTCCAGACAGCTTCAGTGCATTCACAAGTCCTGCCACTGTTACAATCGCTGTCCCGTGCTGATCATCGTGGAAAACAGGAATGTTTGTCTCTTTTTTCAAACGCTCTTCAATGATAAAGCAGTTTGGTGCTGCAATATCTTCAAGGTTCACGCCGCCAAACGTCGGCTCAAGAAGCTTCACTGTTTCAACGATTTTGTCTACATCGTTTGTTGCAAGCGCGATTGGGAATGCATCAACACCTGCAAAGCTTTTGAATAAGACAGCTTTTCCTTCCATTACTGGAAGAGATGCTTCTGCCCCAATGTTTCCAAGCCCTAATACAGCACTTCCGTCTGTGACAACAGCGACCATATTGCCTTTCATTGTATAATCATACACTTTGCTTGTGTCGTCATAAATATCTTTACATGGCTCTGCCACACCTGGTGAGTAAGCCAAGCTCAAGTCTTTCGCATTTTTCACTTGTACCTTTGATTTTGATTCGAGTTTGCCTTGATTCTCTTTGTGCATATGTAATGCTTCTTCTCTTAATGACATGTGATGAACACTCCTTCAAGTGGAAAATGATTTAATGAATTGCTAAGTTGATAAGCACATACTTGGCAGTTTAAATACACAGAATCTTTAAAATGATAACACAATAGGTGAAATTGTAAAACATATTCAGACAATTTGTCATCATTTAATCACAACGTTTTGTTCACCTAGCAGCTCTTTTAACTGGAAAATGACCGCATGATCTGCATGAACTTTGTATGCATCTGGAAGTCTCATCGTCTTTTTTTGCTTTTCATAATACAAATAGACATCTGCTTCTCCCCTGTGCATGGAGATCACTCGCTTCACTTGTTCTAGCAGCTCCTGCGTATGGTTCTCTTCTTTGACTCGAATGTAGACAGATTCTTTTCTTTTAGAGCCCATCTCTTCCAGTAGAACAGCTTCTTGCACGATGATTTGACTGCTCTCATTTCTGACATCTATTCTGCCTTCAACATAAAGCATTGCGCCCTCCTCAAGTAAGGGGGACAGCTTTCTAAATTGCTCTGGAAAGACGACACCTTCCATTTCTCCCGTTTCATCCCCGAATGTGACAAATGCCATCGATTGTCCATTTTTTGTCCGAATCGATTTCACCTTTGTCAAAAGACCACCCATTGAGATCTTTCGCTTTATATAGGAAGAAAGTCTGATGATTTCCACCGCACCATTCTCTCTTAAGCGATCTCGATACGCTTGTATAGGGTGATTTGATAAATATAACCCAAGTGCCTCTTTTTCAAATTGCAGGAGATCAACAAGCGGCAGTTCGTCTATCTCCGCATATTTTGGCTTAATGGAGAACGTTGTATCCCCAAGAAAGTCCAGCTGATCCTCAGGTGTTAAAAATGACACATGGTCTAACGCAATATCTATCGATGCTAATAACGAAGCACGATTTGGATGAAGCTCATCCATTGCCCCTGAGAAAATGAGGGCTTCAATCGTTTTTCGGTTGACACTCTTTGTTGATACCCTTGCGCAAAAATCAAATAAATCTTCAAATGGCTTTTCCTGTCTTGCTCTGTATATATCCTTTACAGCTGACACTCCGACATTTTTAATCGCTCTTAAGCTGTAGCGGATCTCCCCTTTTTCAACCGTGAATGGAAATTCGCTCTTATTAATAGAAGGCTTCAACACCGATATCCCTTTTTCCTTTGCCTCATAGAAATATTGAGCCACTTTGTCTTCATTTCCAATCACACTCGTTAAAAGACCGCACATAAAATATAACGGATAATGCGCTTTTAAATAAGCAAGCTGAAAGCCGATCATGCTATATGCAACAGCATGGCTTCTATTAAAACCATAGTTTGCAAATTTGACGATTAGGTCATAAACGTCATTTGCAATGTTAACAGGATACTCCTTTTTTAGGCATCCTTCAACAAAATGGCTTCGCTCTTCATCAAGCACCTTTTTATCCTTCTTTGAAACGGCTCTTCTTAGTAGATCGGCCTCGCCCAGCTTAAAGCCTGCCATCTTTGCTGCAATCAGCATGATTTGCTCCTGATAGACGATGACCCCATATGTATCCTTTAAGATGTCATACAAATCTGGATGCGGGTAGGAGACTTTCACTCTGCCATGCTTTCGGTCGATAAAGAGCGGGATATTCTCCATCGGACCTGGGCGGTATAAGGCATTGACAGCCACGATATCTTCTAGACTAGAAGGTTTCAGTCGTCTCAGCACCTGACGCATACCTTGTGACTCCAGCTGGAAAATCCCCGTTGTATCTCCCGCTGATAACAAATCAAACGTTTTCTGATCTTCATATGAAATGTCACTAAAGTTAATGTGGACGTTTTCCTGTCTTTCAATCTGGTTTTTAATGGATTCAATTAATGTTAAGTTTCTCAAACCTAAAAAATCCATTTTTAAAAGACCGAGATCTTCTAAATAATTCATCGCATATTGCGTCAAATACACTCCATCATGCCCTTCTTGAATAGGCACGACTTGTGTGAGCGGCTCCTCACTTAGGACAACGCCGGCTGCATGTGTTGACGTATGTCTTGGTAATCCTTCTACCTTTAAAGCGGTTTGAAACACTCTTTGCAGCTCCTCAGATTGCTGGAGCAGTGTTTTTAATTCTGAGGAGACTGTCACCGCTTCTTTCAGTGTCGTCCCTGGCTTTGATGGGATGAGCTTTGCAAGGCGGTCTGCTGCTTTTGAATCAATTCCCATCACACGTCCGACATCTCTTAAAGCTGCCTTTGCGGCAAGTGTTCCAAACGTGACAATTTGCGCCACATGCATATCCCCATATTTGTCTTTTACATATGAAATGATTTCATCTCTTCTCGTGTCAGGAAAATCGATATCTATATCTGGCATGCTGATTCGTTCAGGATTTAAAAAACGCTCAAATAAAAGCCCGTGACGGATCGGATCGACATCTGTAATAAACAGAACATACGCAACTAAAGAGCCTGCTGCTGATCCCCTGCCAGGACCTGTGACAATGCCATGATCATGAGCATACTTCATAAAATCCCACACAATGAGGAAATAATCACTGAAATTCATTTTTTGAATGATGCTCAGCTCATACTCAAGCCTTTTGATATATGTGTCATTTGAAGCAATCTGTCTTCGTTTCATGCCTTCTTGGCACACTCTTCGTAAAAATTGATCAGCTGTTGATTGATCAGGCGTCGGATAGGTTGGCAGTTTCGTCTGGCCAAGATTTAAATCGACCTCGCAGCGGTTTGCAATCTCAACCGTTCTTGCCAGCAATTCTGGATCATCACCATACCACTTCATCATTTCTTCGATCGATCTGAAATGCTTGTCTGCTTGGTCTTCCTCAATTTCTGATAGCTGCTGGCCTGCTTTAATGGCTTTTAAACATGTATATGCGGTTTTGTCCTCTTGATGGATATAGTGGACGTCACCTGTTGCCACAAGCGGGATGTTCGCCCTTTTTGAGAGTTCCCTGAGCTTATGAGACAGCTCTTCGTCCTGCTGAAACGGCTGAACGGCTAAATACACATGTTCCTCACCAAAAAGATCTTTTAAATGGCTGGCCGCATCCCTTGCTTCATCTAGCTGATCATGTTGCAGCAGCGTTTCAATATAGCCGGATACGCCTGGTGTGATGGCAATAAGGCCATGATGATAGGCTTTCAGCCATTTCTCTTTCAGGCCGGTTTTTGATTTTGATTTCAAGACACTGCTAATTTTGATCAAGTTTTGATAGCCTTCATTGTTTTTGGCAAGGAGGATCAAAGGATAAGCCTCTGTCTCTTGTTCATCTATGAAGACAGAAGCTGTTAAACCGATAATCGGTTTGATGCCATGTGTTTTACATTCCTTATAAAATTCAACCGTTCCATACATCACATGGTCATCGGTAAGAGCGAGCGCTTGATAGCCAAGTTCTTTCGCCTTTAATACGAGCTCCTTGACCTTCGCTGCACTGCTCAACAAGCTGTATCCACTGTGGACCTGAAGATGAACATAGGACATGCTTAATCCACTCCTTTCGTCTAAATTCATTCTTTCATTATAAATCGCGATGCGGTGAGAAACAAATGTTCTTTCTTTTCCGCTCGTTCATACTTGTCCAGCATTCGCCATATATTGAATAGAGTGAGGTGGGAAAAATGGATGTGAAGGAAGCCTTTATTCCAAACTTTATTAGCTGTTATTTTATCGCACTAGGGGTTATTTTGGGCGGTGCCATTATAGGCGGGGTAGGTGCATATTTATCTGGTCAGCCGCCGCTATCAATTATTTCAAGTCTTGCCAACCGCTTAAAAATTTGGGCACTTGTTGCGGCAATCGGTGGAACTTTTGATGCGGTTTATAGTTTTGAAAGAGGGATTTTCGAAGGGAACACACGTGATATTTTCAAGCAGATCTTGCTCATTATCTCTGCTATGGGCGGTGCGCAAACGGGGTATCTCCTGATTACGTGGCTCACTCAGGAGCATGTGTCATCATGAGGGTGCCTGAGCTGTATAAACGTCCAGGCTGGCAGCGTTTTTTTGCTGGGATGATGTTCGGCGCAATTATCAGCTGGCTGATTTTTCTCTTTACGTATGGCACCTTTCAGGAGAAGCAGGTGACACTGCTCAGAAGCCAGCAGCACCACATGGACAGTCTGAAAGAACAAATCACACTCTATCGGGAAGATTTGCATAAATTAAATGAAGACAATAAGCAGCGTCTGCTTATTCAGAGCGTAGACGTTCACCTCGTCAACCGTGAGCAGTACAAAATTCCGGAGCCAGATACCTTGAAATTTGAAGATCAGGTGAAAGAAGATATCTCAGAGGTGATCACAAAGGATATTGAAAGTGTCTATAAAACAAAAGAGCTCTTAAAACGGACCGTGGAAAATAAAGAATATACGATTAGAGAAAAGGCATACCGCGCCAAAGTCACCGAACTGACCATCTATACAAAGCTTTCGCTTGAAGTGCGTATTTCCTTTGCTGAATAATAGATGATGTGGAATTTTTATGAATTTCTGCACTCAATGATCGCTTTTCACTTGTTATTTTTATACACTAAAAGAAGAACGAGATGATCATAAGAAAGAGGTGAGAACAATGGAGGTTTACAGCTATCGTCAAATGGCACGAGACAAAGCAAGCCGGATTAAAGACGGCATGTGTGCTTATGCTGAGACAGAAATGATGGCCCATTTAATTAAAAAAGAATTAAAGCATCAAAATCTCCAAGCCTATGAAGATTCAACTGACATCGGCTGCTGGTTCATCCCTGTATCCAAGTAACCCTTTTCTCAAAGCTCAAAAAAAGAGAGGGGGACTTGAAGCCCCTCTCTCACGATGATGATTTACATACTTCTTCTAAATCACGCAAAATCTCATCTGCAACTGCCCAATCATATATGGACGCACCGGCTGCAAGCGGGTGACCTCCGCCATGATATTTTTTAGCAATGGTGTTAATGACGACGCCTTTTGAGCGGAATCTCACACGAATCTGATCGTTCTCTTCCACAAAAAAGACCCATGCCTTAATCCCTGCAATATTTCCAAGTGTCCCAACAAGCTGTGAGGCTTGCTGCGCTGTTGTTTGGAACGACTCCAAAATGTCACGTTTAATAAAAACAGAAGCTACGCCATTCTCTGATAAAGAGATATGTTGAAAAATATAGCCATTTAATTTCACGACATTCAAATCTGTCTCATACAATTGATTGAAAAGGTCTGATGATGAAAACGGATATTCGATGAGTTCACCCGCATATTTGAGTGTCTTTTTCGTTGTGTTTGGGAAAAGGAAACGGCCTGTGTCTCCTACAATGCCGGCATAAATGAGTTCTGCCGCCTTTGTATTCAGCTGATATCCTTCTTCTTTCCCCTCTAAATACAGCTCATAAATCATTTCACTGACAGAGCTTGCTTCTGTATCAACCCAAAGCAAATCACCATACGGATCTTCATTCGGATGATGATCAATTTTCATCAGTTTATTGCCCATTGAATAGCGCTGATCATCAATTCTTGCTTGATTCGCAGTGTCACAGACAATGACAAGGGCACCTTTGTACACTTCATCCGGCACGTCATCTAATTCATATAAAAATGAAAGAGATGGCTCAGGGGTTCCTGTCGCATAAATATTTTTTTCTGGATAGGTGGCACGCAAGATTTCCGTAAGGCCGCACTGCGATCCATAGGCGTCTGGATCAGGTCTTACATGTCTATGAATGATGATGGTGTCATATAATGATATGGTTCTAATCAGTTCTTTTTTCATAAATACTCCTTCTTATGCGATACTCTTTTTATTATTAAATCATAATCTACCCAGACAGAAAAGTGAGGAATAGACAATTTATTCTAGTAAGCAAGCCTATTTACGTTTAAAATAGGGTTGTAACCACTTACAATGGAGGCTTGGCACATGCTTGTTTTGATTGTGTTTATTATTTGTTCTGCCATGTTTTATTTATACTACAAAGCAAAGAATGTCCGTACGAACCGGCCGGTCGAAAAGAAATTCTGGTCTGCTAAATCAAGTATGGCACTTGGCTGCTTTGTCCTGCTCTTCGGTGTGAATCAATTATTTTTAAACCGCTCGTCACTCGCATTTGTCATTGGGTTTATTTTTGTTGCAGTTGGTATCGGCAGTACATGGGCCGGATATAAAGCCTATAAGCACTATCTTCCGCTCTTTTTAAAGGAAGGCGAAAAAGACCACGCATAATAGAAAAAGGGCTAAAATGAACTTGATTTTAGCCCTTTCTCTTCTTTTCAGCGTGTTAGAAAACCTTTGCAGTCTAGGAAGGACAGCTACTTTTACGGAGCGAATTTGTCATTCGTGAGCACCAGCACGCAGGACTGATAAAGAATACGAGGGTTTGTTTACACGCTGAAAGGGCGCATTCATGCCGCCCTTTTTTGCCATTTATCCTCTCTCCATCAGCTGAACCATCAACATCGCTTTGCCTACAATATTTGACTGATGGTAAACTTCCACTTCCAGCTTTCCAAACTTGCGCCCAACTTCTAAAATATTCGGTTTGATCTGTATCGTGGATTCCATTTGAACCGGTTTTAAGAAATAGACAGAAAGACTTTCTACAATTAGTTCACCTTTTTTATGAGACTTTAAGAAGCGGTTGGCTGATTCGATTAAAATTTGTGTAAACACCCCGTACGAAATATTGCCGAGCTGATTTGTCATTTGTGGTGAGACTTCATATTGGTACACCGCATCTGTTTTTGGTTTTTCTGTATCGGCTTCCTTAAACCCTCTAGAAACGACATCATCCAGCTTTTCACCGACCTGCGGCTGCTTTTGAATCATTTGCAGCGCCTTCAGCACGTCCTGACGGCTAATCATCCCAATAAGCTTCGCATGATCATTTACAACTGGCAGCACCTCAATACCTTCCCACACCATCATTTGTGCAGCTGAAGCGACAGATGTTTTGCCAATAACGGTCAGCGGATTTTTTGTCATCACCTTTTCAATCGGTGTAGAACGGTCATGGCCTGCAATATCCTTTGAGGTCAAAATGCCGTGAATTTTCATTTGATCGTCTGCTACCGGGAACCGGCCGTGTCCGGTTTCATAATTCTTTTCATACCATTTCTCAAGCTTGTCTTCTGGCGATAAATAGACGGTCCGTTCTATCGGCGTTAAAATATCCTCCACAAGCACAATTTCTTTTTTAATCAACTGGTCATAAATGGCCCGGTTAATGAGAGCCGCTACGGTAAATGTATCGTAGCTTGTTGATAAAATGGGCAGCTCAAGCTCATCTGCGAGCTGAATAATTTCATCATCTGTTGAGAATCCGCCCGTGACCAGCACAGCCGCTCCCGCCTCTAATGCTTGCCGGTGAGCATTGATTCGGTTTCCGACGATTAACAGGTTGCCTGCTGCTGTGTATCGCATCATCGCATCCAGTTCCATTGCACCGATGACAAATTTATTTAACGTTTTATGTAAGCCGGCTCGTCCGCCAAGTACCTGACCATCAATGACATTGACGACTTCCGCATATGTCAGCTTTTCAATATTTTCTTTTTTCTTCTGTTCAATTCGAATGGTACCGACTCGTTCAATGGTGCTCACGAACCCTTTATTTTCAGCATCCTTAATAGCCCGGTAAGCCGTGCCTTCACTGACTTTCATTTCTTTCGCTATACGCCGGACAGAAATTTTCTCTCCGACATCCAATGAATCAATATACGATAAAATTTGCTCATGCTTTGTCGCCAATCCCGTTCACCCTTTTTGTTTTCAGCGTTTTCATCTATATTTCATTATAAAGGCAGGAGGCTTTTAATAGCAATTTGTCTTTTACACGAGCACGATACAGGCAAATAAAAAAGCCGGTAGAGTGCCGGCTTTTCTTTCTATTGATTAAATCTCGATGGATTCTCCGCTGTTTAATACGTGACCCACGCCGCCATGCAAGCTGTCTGCAAACGCATGAGGATCTTGCTCAATCGGCGGGAATGTACTGTAATGAATCGGTACGACTTGTTTCGCACGAAGCCACTCTGCTGCGATTCTCGCATCGTCTGGTCCCATTGTGAAGTTATCACCTATTGGCAGGAAGGCGAGCTCAATATGATTCAGCTCCCCAATGAGTTTCATATCCGAGAAGAGAGCCGTGTCTCCAGCATGATAAATTGTTTTGCCTTCAGCAGTAAATAAAATACCGGATGGCATCCCTGTATACGTAATCGTTTTGGATTCTTCATCAATGACCGCTGAGCCATGGAACGCTTGCGTCAGCTTGACTTTACCAAATTCAAATTCACGTCCGCCACCAATAGAAAGCGGGTGTGTCTTCACCCCTTGCCAGCCTAAATAAGTGGCAAGTTCGAATGGCGCAATCACGAGTGCGTCATTGTTTTTAGCGATTTCAATCGTGTCTCCGACGTGATCTCCATGCCCGTGCGTGAGCAAAATCACATCTGCTTTCACATCTTGCGGTTTGATCTCTGTATGCTTATTTCCATTTAAAAATGGATCAATCCAAATATGGTATCCGTTTGTTTCAATGTGTACGACTGAATGTCCATGATATGTAGCTTTCATGTAAATATATCCACCTTTCGAATTTGATCTCATTTTGTCTATTCCCTCTATAAAAAGCTGAAAAACTTAGTGCCTGTGAATTACGTTAAGACCACCTGTTGCTTCAATGACGGTTCCTGTAATGAGGTCTGAACGATCATCACATAGAAATGAAATGATACGACCGATATCCTCACCTGTCCCAGACCGACCAATCGGTGTTTCATCGTCTTTTATCTGACGTGCTTCCTCTATCGTTGATTCTTTCATGTCTCCAACGATTTTACCTGGACACACCATATTAGCGGTGATGCCGTTTTCGGCTTCTTCAATCGCAATGGTTTTCGTCAATGACGCAAGCCCCACTTTTGCCGCTCCGAAGGCTGATCTGTGCATCCAGCCTGGCGCATGGTCTGCTCCTTGGAAGCCATACGTGATAATCCGGCCAAAGCCTTGTTTTCTCATCATAGGGATCACCATTCGGAACAAATGGAACACTGCGGATAGGTTGCCTTCCATCATTTGATACCATTCGTCTTCAGAGTAATCCGCGAGTTTTTTTCGTTCAAAAATATAAGGTCCAGCATTATTGATCAAGGCGTCAATCCGCCCAAATCGCTCTGCTGCCAGCTCGACCATGTTTTTTAAATCTTCTTTGTTTGTCACATCGCCTTGGACAAATTGAAGCTTTTCTTCGTATTCTTGCAGTTCTTCTTTCATCTGCCGGACAGCTTCATCATCACTTCGATAATTCACCGTCACAGAATACCCCATATTCAGTAAAGACTCGGTGACTTTCCTGCCAAGTCCTTTAGAACCCGCTGTTATTAATGCGTGTCGCACACAATCTCCTCCTAAAGCAAAGGTTGCAAGTTCATGTGTTTCTTTTGTTATCTTTACTTTACTATAAACCGGCTTCCTTCGCACTTTTGAACCCTTTAACAGTGAGGGGAAAACCGTATAGGGTGATTCATCCACTTTTTCATATCCCATGAACCATGGATATCGAGAAGTAGCGAAACAAACCGATAGCATTCTCTCACCTCATGAAGCTGGCGA
Source organism: Bacillus sp. iso_77 (assembly GCF_056173625.1). NCBI lineage: Bacteria > Bacillati > Bacillota > Bacilli > Caryophanales > Bacillaceae > Bacillus > Bacillus sp. iso_77. Next base: position 2,596,651 of record NZ_CM149683.1, read on the forward strand.
GGAAGCGGGCAAATCTCTTCATACCCTAATTGAACCGCTTGTGCAGCTTCTTTCGTCAAAAGGTATTCGAGTGCAATCAAATCAAACGTAGCTGGTCCAAATACGACATATTCCGTATCAACTAGACTCGTCACTTGATCATCGTCTTCAATATATTGCGATGGGTCTAAATCAATTAAAATGAGACTAGCTGCATCAGGAGGACTTAGCTTTTCAAGCTTTTGCTGCACCTTTTCTGCATAATTCTGATATTCAGGCTGATCAGCGTAATAGTGGCTGATGAGTTTGGAGACAGTCTTTTTTAACAGCGCATGGAATTCTCTCAAATGTCTCTTTTCTCCCCCGTATACTGCACCGAAAAAGTTTGTTTGATATGAATGAAGATGCGCTAGTTTCCTCCCGTAATCCCTATAGAATTGTGCTGAACGGCCCTCAAAAGATGTTAAAGGGATTCCTTCTACTTTTTCCATGACATAAAAGTGTTTCCCCGCCTTCTTCACTTTACGAACAACTTTCGGAATATGAAAGGAATTCGTATGAGCCAGCTTTTCATTGATTTCATCAAGATGCTCCTGTACAGTACGGGCATCTACTCCATAAATCATGTTGATCCCATACACAAATTCACTTTCTTCTCTTGCAGTTTTAGGAGATTTCACTACATATTCCGTCTGGTCTTGTAAGGAAATCAGCCACACATCATTAGCCCGGCCGTCGTATGGTTCTCCTAACGTTTTCACTGATACGATAGGCTGATCAAACAAAGCCTGAAGCGTTTTCTTCATGAACTGTTGTCACTCCTTATTCAGCTTGACACTGGTATGCTTTCATTTTCTCCAGTGAAGATCAATCTCCTTTTTCCCATGAAAAAAACCATCCGTATAAACGAATGGTTTTGGCGAATTATGCTAGGCAGGCTTTTGCTTTTTCTAAAGCGAGCTGAATTTGTTTGAATCCAGTTCCACCTGCACTTGTTCTTTTTTCAACAGCAACATACGGATCAAGAACAGTGTAAATGTCTTGTTCAAAGAGGCCGCTTGCTTCTGTAAATGTTTCAAATGGAAGGTCACTTAAATAGATGCCTTTTTGAATGCATGTATACACAAGCTTCCCAACGATTTCGTGTGCTTCACGGAATGGCATACCTTTTTTCGCAAGGTAGTCAGCCACTTCGGTCGCATTTGAGAAATCTTCTTTTGTTGCTTTTTTCATGACATCTTCGTTCACTGTCATCGTTTGAATCATGCCTGTGAAGATTTGCAGGCTGCCAGCGATCGTTTTCACCGTATCAAACATGCCTTCTTTATCTTCTTGCAAGTCTTTGTTATACGTAAGCGGTAAGCCTTTCATAATCGTGAGCAGCCCCATCAGGTTGCCATATACCCTGCCTGTTTTTCCGCGGATCAATTCAGCCATATCCGGGTTTTTCTTTTGCGGCATCATGCTGCTACCTGTTGCGTACGTGTCATCAAGCTCAATGAATTTGAATTCTTGAGAGCACCATAAAATGATTTCTTCACAAAGACGTGAGAGGTGCATCATCACAAGACTGCTATTAGACAAGAACTCTAAAATGAAATCACGATCACTCACGCCATCAAGGCTGTTCTCGTAAATATGGTCAAAGCCCAGAAGCTCTGCTGTATATTCACGATCAATTGGGAATGTCGTTCCTGCTAACGCCCCGCATCCAAGTGGTGACACATTAATCCGCTTCAATGAATCTTGAAAACGCGCTTTGTCCCGCTCAAGCATCCAAAAGTAGGCGAGCATATGGTGAGCAAAGGAGATAGGCTGTGCACGCTGTAAGTGCGTATATCCTGGAAAAATCGTTTCAACGTGTTGTTCAGCTTTTTCTACAAGCACTGTTTGAAAAGAAGAGATCAGCTCAATGATATGCTCTACTTGGTTATTCAAATATAAATGCATATCGGTTGCGACCTGATCATTCCGGCTTCTCGCTGTGTGCAATTTGCCGCCAAGCGGACCAATCTCATCAATGAGCATTTTTTCAAGGTTTAAATGAATGTCCTCATAATCTACTGAGAAATCGAGTTCATCCGCCTCTGCCTTTTTCATGAGCGTATTCAGTCCGTCTTTGATTGCAGCGGCCTCCTCATCACCGATGATACCGCATTTATTCAGCATACTTGCATGGGCAAGGGAGCCGGTCAGATCTTCTTTGACTAATTGTTTGTCGAAATGAATGGATGCACCAAACTCATCGACCCATTTTTCTGGTGTTTTTTGAAATCTGCCTCCCCAAAGCTTTTTCATGCTTTAACCTGCTCCTTTTTGTTCACGATGCTGTTTACTTTTGTTGGTAAACCCCAAAGGTTAATAAATCCTACAGCTGCATCATGATCGAATTCATCTGCTTTTGTGTAAGTTGCTAGATTTTCATCATAAAGTGAATATGGTGATTTACGTCCTTCTACAATGGCATGGCCTTTAAATAGTTTCACACGTACAACACCTGTTACGTTCTTTTGCGTTTCTTGTAAGAATGCATCTAGTGCTCCTTTAAGTGGTGAGAACCATAAGCCGTTGTATATTAATTCAGCCATTTTTTGTTCCACGATTGGCTTAAAGTGTGCCACTTCTTTAACAAGCGTTAAGTCTTCAAGTTCTTTGTGTGCTTTTAATAGGGTAACTGCACCTGGGCACTCATACACTTCACGAGATTTGATTCCAACAAGACGGTTTTCAACATGATCGATTCTGCCTACACCATGCTGGCCAGCAACTTCATTTAAATGAAGGATGAGATCAGATAATGAATACTGGATTCCGTCAATAGCTGTTGGTTTTCCTTTTTCAAACGTGATTTCAATGATTTCAGGTGTGTCTGGTGTTTTTTCAAGTGGATTTGTTAGATCATAAGCACCTTCTGGCGGCGCTGCCCAAGGATCTTCTAAAATACCACATTCGTTACTTCTGCCCCAAAGGTTTTGGTCAATTGAATATGGGCTGTCTAAGTTAATCGGAATTGGAATCCCGTGCTTTTGTGCATAGTCGATTTCTTCATCACGAGACCATTTCCATTCACGCACTGGTGCAAGAACTTCTAGGTCTGGATTCAATGCTTTGATTGATACTTCAAAACGAACTTGGTCGTTTCCTTTACCTGTACATCCGTGTGCAACGGCTACGGCGTTTTCTTTCTCTGCGACTTCCACTAACTTTTTGGCAATGAGCGGACGAGATAGTGCAGACACGAGTGGATATTTCCCTTCGTACATCGTGTGTGCTTGCAGTGCAGCAAGTGCAAATTCTTCAGCAAACTCTTCTTTTGCGTCGATCATGTAAGATTGAACAGCTCCGACTTGAAGTGCTTTTTGTTGAACGAATGCTAAATCTTTTCCTTCACCTACGTCCAGGCAGCAAGCAACAACTTCGTAACCTTGCTCCTGTAACCATTTAACTGCAACAGAGGTATCAAGACCTCCGGAATATGCTAATACGACTTTTTTATTTTGTGACATGTTTGAAAAGCTCCTCTCGCTTGTTTTGATTCTGTGAATGTTTTTTGCATAAAAATAAGTTTTAATTTATAAACATGCATTTAGTATGTATACACTGTAACAAGGAAAAATTGTTTTTTCAACCCCTTTATGAAAAAAACTCTGCCAAATTTTCTTGGCAGAGTCATTTTGGGCTATTTTTGATCTTTTTCAAGCTCTCGCAAGACATGAGGAAGCTCTGGAATAATGAGTTTGGTCATGGCTAACCGAACTGCTCCGGTAGAGCCTGGTGTGGCAAAAACGGCTTTTTGGTTAATCACCCCTGCCGTCGCTCTAGATAAGATAGCGGCTGATCCAATATCTTCTGTATAGCTCAGCATGCGAAAAATTTCTCCAAAGCCCGGCAGCTCTTTTGAGAAAAGAGGTGTAATGGATTCAATCGTGACGTCCCTTGCTGCAATACCAGTTCCCCCGTTTAACAAGACGGCATCAATCTTCGCTTCACTTGTTCCTTCTAAAACGGCATCTTGAATCGCTCCAATGTGATCTTTCACAATATCGTATGCAAGAATAAGGTGCCCTTGTTCTTTGAGCAAATCAATCATCAGACGGCCGCTTTTATCTGTTTCTTTTGTCCTTGTATCACTGACGGTAATGACTTTTACATGAAGCCTCGTTTTCGCTTCGCGTTTATGTTCTTCGACGCTCATATCTTCACACCGCTCCTTTCATATTGCCTCACATTATAGCATGCTGATTTCAATAGAAAAAAGCCCTTTTCCGCTGAGGAAAAGAGCTTCAAAAGGATATTACGCTAAACGCATAACGTCTCTTGCAATCATAACTTCTTCGTTCGTTGGAATCACGATGACTTTTACAGGAGAGTGAGGGTAGCTGATGAATGCTTCTTCGCCTCTCATGTTGTTAAGAGATGGATCCCAATATACGCCCATGAATTCTAGACCACGAAGTACACGTGCTCTCACTTCTGAGCTGTTTTCACCGATTCCAGCTGTGAAGATGATGGCATCTACACCATTCATTCTCGCTGCATAAGAACCGATGTATTTATGAATACGGCTTGCAAAAATATCTAGTGCTACTTCAGCACGGTCGTTTCCTTCTTCTGTCGCTTCTTCGATATCACGAAGATCACTTGAAAGACCAGACACACCTAAAAGACCACTCTTCTTATTCAAAGTAGAAAGTACTTCTTCAGCTGTATGTCCTGTTTTCTCCATAATAAATGGAATAAGGGCAGGGTCAATGTTACCTGAACGTGTTCCCATTGCAACACCCGCAAGTGGTGTGAAGCCCATTGACGTATCGATTGATTTTCCGCCTTCAACTGCTGCGATACTTGCACCATTTCCAAGGTGGCAAGAAATCAAACGAAGCTCTTCAAGAGGACGGCCTAATAGCTCTGCTGCACGCTCTGTTACGAACTTATGGCTTGTCCCGTGGAATCCGTATTTACGAATACCAAAGTTTTTGTAGTAGTCGTACGGAAGGCTGTATAGGTAAGACTGCTCTGGCATTGTTTGGTGGAACGCTGTATCGAACACAGCAATCGCTGGTACGTCAGGCAGAATTTGTTTGAATGCTTTGATTCCTACAACGTTTGCAGGGTTGTGAAGTGGTGCAAGCTCTGAAAGCTGATCAATGTCTTTGATGACTTCATCTGTTAAAACAACAGAATCGCTGAATTTTTCTCCGCCGTGAACGACGCGGTGTCCTACGCCATCAATTTCATTAAAGTCTTTGATGATGTTAAATTCAATTAGTTTTTCAAGCAGCATTTTAACCGCTACTGCATGATCTGGAATATCTGTGACTTCTGTTTTCTTTTCTCCATCTACAGAAATCGTGAAGATACTGTTGTCCATTCCGATTCTTTCAACAAGACCTTTTGTTAAAACGGTTTCTTCTGGCATGTCGAACAATTGGAATTTAAGAGATGAGCTTCCTGCGTTGATTGCAATAATTTTGGACATTACTGTCGCTCCTTTTACTCAGTTGTTATATAAGGTTTCACGTTTTTTCGGTGCTATATTCAACCTGTTTGAACGGGTCTTTTATAGTTTAACGATAAGTCCGAAAAATATCTGACTTTTTCATTTAAACATTGAAAACTTTGCATTTCAAGTACACCTTCGAACTGTTACCGCTTACATCAATAAGTCGTTATTTTCTGAATAATAAAATAGCCAGACATCACTCTGGCTATTCTTTCGTTTCTTTTTCTTCTATAAACCATTGGTCTAATTTTCTCATGACGCCAACCATTGCTTCTTTCTGTGAGAAAGATGGCAGATTGGCAAATAGCATACGTTTCGGTGCTTCGAGCCCCTCTTTTTTCTTTTGCATCACAAATAAGCTTTTGGCATGCTTTTTGTCTTTGAACATAGAGACTGGCAGCTGAATTAACGCATTCATATATGCATGTTCTTTGATGAAATCCTTTAATTGTACGCTTTCTTTTCCTTCAAACAAATCGTTTGGAATGATGAAGAATAAGAAGCCGCCTTCTTTCGTGTGACGCAGACTTTGCTCAATGAATAAATAATGCGCAAAGGAATGACCTTCTTTTGCCTTTAATTCATAGTCTTTAGCGCGCTCATCATTTGGATAAAACCCGACAGGAAGACTACATACAGCAACATCTGCTGGTGAGATAAGAAGCGGCTCTAAGCTGTCCTGGTGGAAAAGCTCTACTTCTTTTTCTTCTAAGTTCGCTTGTGCCCACGCAATTTTAATGAGCACGTCATCAATTTCAGAGGCAAAACCGCGTGTTGTTTCTGCTGTTACATTGTTGAGGACCGCAAGCAGTAAATTCCCTGTTCCCGCTGCTGGATCAAAGACAACCAGCTCTTTTTGTCCTTCTAAAAATTTATTGACCAAATAGCTGACAAACAGACCAATTGTATCAGGTGTCATCTGCCGGTTTGGATGTGAAATATCCTTTTGTCCTTTTAATACGGCGAGCTGAAACGCTTTACGAATCTGCTCATGATCATAAGAGGCGAAATCTGCTTTCTCTATTAAATCTTTTAGTAAACCGTTTCGATCATTTGCCTGGAAAAAGGCTTCTCCTGCTTCTGCCAATGCTTCAATATAGGAAATGTTCTGTTCCTTTTTTAAACGAATTGAAGCTGTATCGAGCAGCTCAAAAATCGTACTCACTTGATCTTTCTGCAATGCTTTTCTCTCCTCGCTTTGTTAAAAGCTATATGTTCTCATTGAAAAGAGCCCCAGTATGAAGCCGGAGCTCTTGTCGATGCTGCTTTTATAACAGTGATTTCGCAGCCTCAATGGCTTTTTCATAATTTGGATGATTGGTTGCTTCGCTTACGTACTCAGTGTAAACCACTTTTCCGCTTGGGTCTAATACGAAGACCGCACGCGCCAATAAACGCAATTCTTTCATATATAAACCAAACGCTTCACCAAATGACATATCTCTATGATCAGATAATGTTTCGACATTTTCAATTCCGTTTGCTCCGCACCAGCGTGCTTGTGCAAATGGTAGGTCTGCACTAATGGTATAGATATTGACCGGACCTAAACCGGCTGCCTCTTCATTGAAACGTCTTGTTTGTGCGTCACACACACCTGTATCAATAGAAGGAATCACTGAGATAATCGTCACTTTTCCTGTTAAATCAGAAAGTGAAACTTCCCCTAGTGAGTTCGTTAATACCGTGAAATCTGGAGCCTGCTCGCCTACTTTCACTTCATTTCCTACAAGCGTTACTGGGCTCCCTTTAAATGTGATCGATGCCAAAACAATTCCTCCCTTATCAAATGTATGGTTCTATCATAGTAGAGAAAGCAAAAAACTGCAAAGCCTAATCGTCCATTTTGAAAAAAAAGTTAACTGCAGGGCAGCTAACTTTTTAAAGGTCTATGTCATCTAGTTTTCGTTCTTTGTGACGATGCTCCCGTTCATCCTTCTTAAACATGTGCTGAAGACGTTCAATTGCTTGAGGAGCAGAATCCAATATTTTATCGAGCAGATGTGTGTGTTCATCCAAATGAAGCATTCTTACGCCATTTGTTCCCACAATTAAAAAGGCGATTGGTGTAATCGATACTCCCCCACCGCTTCCGCCTCCAAATGGGAGTCTCGGTTCTTTTCGTTCTTGTTCATCAGACCGTTTTTCTTTCTTTTGGTTACCGTTGAATTCACTGCCGCCGGCTGCAAATCCAAAACCAACCTTTGACACAGTGAGAATGACACTGCCGTCAGGGGTTTCGACTGGATCGCCGATGATCGTGTTCACATCAATCATTTCTTTTAAGTTTTCCATCGCTGTCTTCATCAGACCTTGGATTGGATGATCTGCCATTTTCGGGTTCCTCCTTAAACAGATGATTCATTCTTCGTTGCTTGAAGAGAGGCATTTTTTCTCGCCTTTCTCCCTTTTAACCAATGGACAAGTAATCGAATGGCTGCAAGCATAGCATGTCCAATCCGAAAATAAGCTATACATGCAAAGTGTGTCTGTGATACTTTGTGCTGAAAAGCGGGAATCACTTCATAGACGGGTTTGTGCTTAAAGGTGAGATGCTCCTGCATAAAGGCAAGAAGTGCTCCTTTGACTGACCACACACCACCGGCTGCTACACCTGTTAAAGCTGCGTCATGAAAACCAATCCATGTGGACCAGTGAAATGAGACGATTTTTATATGAATGAAAAACGTTCGCATGATCCGGTTTAGATCGACAATTTCTTTTGTAATACGCTCCATTTGATGAAGGATTTCCTTTACATCACGTTTTCCCACTTTTTTATGCATGGTTTCTTTTTCTTGATTAGGCGTTTTGGTGCTGGCCATTTTCTTTTCACGAATATCAATCGTTTGATCTTCCGTATTCACTTTCACCATCGGAATGTCTTTCTTCAGTCTGACGATTCCATATAACGTGATGATCTTCACCGCAATATGGTCATTGTCATTTGCATGTGAATAGTCCAGTGAAATGGTCACTTTCATAAAGATCAATAAGATCACAAGGAACAAAAAAGCTGCGATCCAAACGTACAGCACTGTGCTCACTTCCTCCATAACAAATGATGCTTCCTCTACGATTATGGCTCTCCTTCTGGATTTTATACCCAATCACCAAAAAAAGAGTTTGACCGGTACCCGGCCAAACTCTCTTTGATTATGCGTTTGCTTCTGTTTTTTCATATAAATGTTCATGAACAACCACCGTATCTGCAAAGTAGTCATGAACCCCTTGCTTTTTCGGCGTGAACCCAACCACAGCATAGAGAACAAAAAGCGTATTAATATATCGCCCCACAATTTCTCTAAAGAAAATGACATCCCATGGCAGCTTCTTCTCCGGCTGAAGTGAGACGACTTTGATTCCAAACACCATCTTTCCAAGTGTTTGTTGGAAAATCTTCGTCATGATCGCAAAATAAAGCAGAAAAACAATTGTCGTTGTGACGGAAAATGGGGAAAACCAACCTCCACCTTTTGACCAGCCAAAGAGACTAAAGATTGGAGAAACCGTCAAATGGTTAACACCCCATACGACGAGCCAATCTAGGATAAATGCCCAGAATCTAATCCAGAAACCTGCAAAAGCCTGCGCTTCAATTGAAGTGCGCTTCGCAAGAGTCGGCCTTGATTCTCCCTCTTGGCTGCGACTTTCCGTTACTTCATCGAATGTAGAATCCATCTATGATCCCTCCTTTATTTTGAATAGAGATACATCGGTTTAGACCCATTGGAGCCAGCCAGTGTTTCTTTTAAGTTCAGAAAATCAATTTCGCTTTTAAAGAGCTTACTTGCACTCATATTGAAGAGAGAGTTCCAGCCGAAGCTTTGAGAATAGCTGATCACTGTCGCTCCTTTTAACCCTTTTTCATTTTTCTTCATTGCTTTTAGAGCATCTTCATAGTATCCAAGCTCATCCACTAATCCGTTCGATTTCGCCTGTGTTCCGTCATAGATTCGGCCGTCAGCAATTTTCTTGACGTCCTGCTTAGACATGCCACGTCCTTCTGAGATGACTTTCACAAAGCCTTCATAGGAGTTGTCAACCATGCTTTGCATGATGTCTCGCTCATCTTTTGTCATATCACGATTTGGGGACATGATGTCTTTGAATTTTCCACTTTTAATGGTTTCATATTTGATGCCTAAATTATCTGCCAGCTTTGCATAATTCAAACTTTGCATGATGACCCCTAGAGACCCTGTTAACGTTTCAGGTGAAGCAAAGATTTTTTTCGCTGGAGTGGATACATAATAGCCGCCAGAAGCCGCCATTGAACCCATGGAAACATAAATTGGCTTCTTCGCTTTCTTTACTTCTTCTAATTTTTTATGTATTTCAGCACTTTCATAGACACCGCCGCCAGGAGAGTTGACGCGCAGCAAGACACCTTTCACAGACGCATCGTCTTTTGCTTTATCTAATTCCTTTAAGAACGCACGATGATCATATGCTTCCCCGCCTAGAAGGCTGGATGCACCGCCGTTATCTTGAATCGTGCCATTAATCTCAAGTACAGCAATTTTACTCGCACCGCTCCCATCTTCTAGTACCTTTTCTTCGATTTCGTCCCCGAATTGATAGCTCATCTTATTATCATTGAAGCTTTCATACAAGGCCGTCGTGATACTAATCACAATCGAAAAGCCGAAAACACCAAGTGCAATGATTAAGGCTACCCATCTTTTCGCATTCATTTCTTTCTCCTCCTTTTTGTCTCACTTCGTTCATACGAATACACACATGAAATGTTTCACAGGAACTGTGGTTTTTTTACATTTCATTTCAACATATGATAGCATCGATGTGAAATGACGATCAACTTTACATCTTCTATCATTTGCTCATCATGACGAAAAATTGGCGATTTTATCCTCTTCCTATATCTAATAGCTCAGACCATCTTCACAACGAAACGCCCAGACCTCTCTTTCTTCCAAAATGAGCTATTAAATTATGCTCAAAGTCAGCGTTGTCTAATCACTTACAATGACTCATTTCTTAAATGGAAGCCTCTATCATGATGAAGCGTCTTTCTAATATTTTTACTTTCATATGAAAAAAGTGTAAAATGTGAGCAAGGGTTTTCTATGTAAGCCCTTTACTACTCGAAATCTATTTTTGACAACAAAGGGGAGAACGTCAATGACAGACAATCGTCGCAATGTATTTTTCTTTTACAAAAAAGATCATGAATTGGATGGACACATTTCTTCTCTGGAGAAGCTCGCTACCGATCAAGGCTTTCACGTCGTAAAGCGTGCAGAAGATGCCCATATCATTGCTTCAATTGGTGGAGATGGTACATTTCTTCAAGCGGTTCGCAAAACGAACTTCCGGGATGACTGCTTGTATGTAGGGGTATCAAAAACAGAGAATTCGCACCTATACTGCGATTTTTCGTTAGAACATTTTGATAAAATGATTGATGCCATGAACACTGAACAGATTGAAGTGAGAAAATATCCGATCATCGATGTAAGCGTTGACAGTACAAACCAGTTCCATTGCTTAAACGAACTGTCGATCCGCTCAAGCATCATTAAAACATTTGTCATCGATGTGTATATAGATGATTTCCATTTTGAAACATTTAGAGGCGACGGGATGATTATTTCCACTCCAACCGGTTCAACGGCCTACAATAAATCTGTCAACGGCGCCGTGGTGGATCCGATGCTTCCGTGTATGCAAGTAACCGAGCTGGCATCGCTGAATAACAACTCATACCGTACACTTGGAGCTCCTTTCATTTTAAGCAGTGACCGCAAGCTGACACTAAAGGTTGTTCAGGACGGTAACGACCATCCGATTATCGGTCTTGATAACGAAGCGCTAGGTACAAAACATGTCAAACAAATTGATATTGGCCTTTCTGGTAAAGTGATCAAAACGGTCAAATTAAAAGATAACTCCTATTGGGAAAAAGTAAAACGCAGATTCCTTTAATCAAAAAGCTCCTTTAAGGGGCTTTTATTTTCTTTTCAGCGTGATAGAAAACCTTTGAAGTCTAGGAAGAGTGAGCACCGGAACGGAGCGAATTTGACATTCGTGAGTACCGGAGCGCAAATCTGACACCGAATGCGAGGGTTTGTCTACACGCTGAAAGCTCCTTTACGGGGCTTTTTTTCGTGTCTTTTCATTCACGGTCATGATTATGGTATGATGTCACAAGTATGAATGTACGAAAAGGAGAACACTATGACATTACAACAATTTGATCAATATCCATTAAGCGATGATTTAAAACAAGCGCTAAAAGCACTTCACTTCCATACACCTACACCTGTTCAGCACGAGACCTTATCCGTTGCTTTTTCAAAACAGGATCTGATCGTCAAATCTCAAACTGGCAGCGGCAAGACGGCAGCCTATGGTCTGCCGATTTGTGAAATGGTCGATTGGGCTGAAAATAAACCTCAAGCCCTCATCCTCGTTCCAACGCGAGAACTCGCCATGCAGGTCAAACAGGATCTCACAAGTCTTGGACGATTGAAACGAATTAAAGCCGCAGCCATTTATGGAAAAGCCCCTTTTCAAGCTCAAAAAGTAGAGCTTGCACAAAAAAACCACATTGTGTGCGGAACACCGGGACGAGTCTTGGATCACCTTGAGAAAGGTACTCTTTCCTTAGAAAACCTTAAATTTTTTGTATTAGATGAAGCGGATGAAATGCTGAACATGGGGTTTATTGATCAAGTCTCTTCTATTATTCAGTATCTGCCGCCAAAGCGCATGTCAATGCTGTTTTCAGCGACCATGTCTGATGAGATGAAGAAATTAAGTGAACAGTTTTTACATTCACCAAAAGTAATTGAAATTGCACGGGAAGAAACGTCTGTACCACAAATCACTCACACCGTGATTGAAACGGAGGAAGAAGCGAAATTCTCTCTTCTTCAGCGTACGATCGTGATTGAAAACCCAGATAGCTGCATTATTTTCTGTAATACACAGGACCGAGTGAACGAACTCACAATGAAGCTGGATGAATGGGATGTGCCTTGTGACAAAATTCACGGAGGCATGAGGCAGGAAGACCGCTTTGCTGTAATGGATGAATTCAAAAACGGGGAATTCCGTTATTTGATCGCAACCGATATAGCAGCCCGAGGAATTGATGTCAGTGATATGACACATGTCATTCATTACGACTTGCCATATGAAAAAGAACGCTATATTCATCGGACCGGAAGAACTGGCAGAGCGGGTAAAAGCGGAAAAACGATTGCGTTTATGACAAGGCACGGGCAGCAGCTCATTGAAGAATTAAAGCAGGAAGCTGGCATTCATTTTCAGACTCAGCCTTATCCTACAAAAGAAGACGCAGAACAGCATGTAGAAAGCTTTGAAGAAAAGATTGAAACGCCGATTCAAAAGGAAAATAAACAAGCTGGCGTTGAAAAGGATATTATGAAGCTTTATTTTAACGGCGGGAAGAAAAAGAAACTCCGGGCAGTTGATTTCGTTGGAACAATCGCCAAAATAGATGGCGTTGCGTTTGATGACATTGGGATTATTACCATTCAGGAAACGAAAACATATGTCGATATTTTAAATGGCAAAGGCCCTCTTGTGCTAAATGCCATGCGCCACACAACGATTAAAGGCAAGCAGTTAAAAGTACATGAAGCACGTGCATAAAAAGTGAAGGCTAAGCGCCTTTACTTTTTTTATTTAAAATAAAATAAGCTTACAACCCTTGAACCATCAGCCTTTCCCGCGTCCAACATGACAAATGTCATATTGAATACATGATGGGTGCTACTATGAGCATGACACCTTTCCTTCTATACTTTGAAGTAGAAAGAAACGGAAAGGACTTGAACGTTCATGACGACTTCAACAAACACACAGCAGCAAGCCACTTTAAGAAAACAAGTTGGCCAATTCTCTGGTGCTAATTCGAAAAAAAGTATCATTCAACTCTTTAATACATTCATTCCATTTTTGGGGCTTTGGTTTCTTGCCTATTATAGCCTGAACATCTCCTACCTTTTAACCCTCTTCTTTGCGGTGATTGCAGCTGGTTTTTTAGTACGTGTCTTTATTATTTTTCACGACTGCTGCCATCAATCCTTTTTTAAACAGAAGCCGCTGAATCACCTGTTCGGTTTTGTAACGGGCGTACTCACCCTTTTCCCTTATCTTCAATGGCAAAGAGATCATTCAATTCACCATGCCACAAGCAGTAATCTAGACAAACGAGGTACTGGCGACATTTGGCTCCTGACAGTCAAAGAATATCAAGAAGCATCAGCTTGGACGAAATTTCGCTACAGATTTTACCGTAATCCTTTTGTGATGTTTATTTTAGGACCGATCTTTGTTTTTCTCTTAAAAAACCGTTTCAACGTCAAAAATGCTCGTAAAAAAGAGCGCTGGAACACGTATTTCACAAACGTGAGCATCATTGCACTAGCAACTGCAACGTGTCTTCTTTTTGGCTGGCAGGAGTTCCTGCTTGTCCAAGGTCCAATCTTCCTGATCTCAGGATCAATCGGCGTATGGCTGTTTTATGTGCAGCATACATTTGAAGATTCTTACTTTGAAGCAGATGAACATTGGAATTATGTGCAGGCGGCAGTAGAAGGCAGTTCTTTTTACAAATTACCAAAGCTTCTTCAATGGTTAACAGGCAATATCGGCTATCACCATGTTCATCATTTAAGTCCGAGGGTACCGAATTATCACTTGGAGCATGCACATGATCATAGTGAGCCGCTTCAAAATGTTCCAACCATCACTTTAAAAACAAGTATCGAATCAATGAAATTTAGACTTTGGGATGAAGAAACGAAAGCATTCGTTACCTTTAAAGAAGCACGGCAATCTAAGAAGATGCCCGCACCTGTCATTAAAGGAGACATTCTGAAGAAAAATGCATAATTGGTGCAAGCTCTTTCTTACTCTAGAAGGAGCTTGTTGCCATTTACAGGATGCAACCGTAAGTTGAATTTGATAAAGTAAGGAAAAGAACGAAAACGGAAAAGGTGGCACACGGATGAAAAAACAGTTTAAAATTCAAAAATTGCATGGGATTTCCCCCTATATATGGGCCATTTTTTTCATCCTGCCCTTCTATTTTATCTTAAAGACGCCTACGACTTTAGGTATTGTCATTGGCATTATTTTGAACGTGGTTTTTTTCGGAGTGTATCGTTTTGCCTTTGTCGCAAAAGGCTGGTCTTTATATGTCTTCGGTCTTTTATTGATTGCGATTTCTACAGGCTATGTGATGCTCTACAGCTATATTTATTTCGCTTTTTGCATCGCCTATTTCAATGGGCACATTAAAAGAAAAGTCCCTTTTTATATCTTATACTATATTCATCTAGGGAGCGCCGCCGTAGCAGTGAACTTTAGCTTGATTTTAAAAAAGGGATGGTTTCTCACACAAATTCCTTTTGTTGTGATCACACTTATTAGCGCCATTCTCCTCCCTCTCAGCATTCGAAGCCGAAAAGAACGTGAACGCCTTGAAGAGAAATTAGAAAATGCCAATGAACGGATCGCCGATCTTGTCAAACTTGAAGAAAGACAGCGCATTGCTCGTGATCTACATGATACACTTGGACAAAAACTCTCTCTTATCGGTTTAAAGAGTGACCTTGCCCGTAAACTCGTGTATAAAGACCCTGAACAGGCACGCGCCGAACTAAAAAGCGTCCAACAGACAGCTAGAACGTCTCTAAATGAAGTGCGGAAAATTGTTTCTTCCATGAAAGGCATTCGGATCAAAGATGAGAAATTGAACATCAAGCAAATCCTTGAAGCCGCCGATATTGACATGATTTATGATGAAAAGGAAGCGCCGAAATACATCTCTCTTCTGAACGAAAACATTGTGAGCATGTGCATCAAAGAAGCCGTAACGAATGTCGTCAAACACAGCGATGCCACTGTCTGTCAAATCACCATTCATCAAAAGTCAAAGGAAGTTGTCATTACAGTTGAGGATAACGGCACATTTAAAGGCGGTGATCCATCCTCTCAAACGAAGGGACATGGCCTTTTAGGGATTAGAGAAAGATTGGAATTTGCAAATGGACGCCTGCACATTGAAACAAAAGACGGGACGAAGCTGATCATGAGTATTCCAAATGATTCAGCAGCGAAAGATAAGGAGGAAATAAAATGATTAACATCTTTATCGCAGAGGATCAGCAAATGCTGCTTGGTGCTCTTGGGTCGCTTCTCGATTTAGAAGACGATATGACCGTTGTTGGAAAAGGGACAAACGGCCAGGACGCCATTGATTTTGCTCAAAAACATCCGGTCGATATTTGTTTAATGGATATTGAAATGCCAGGAAAATCTGGTCTCGATGCCGCTGAAGAACTCAAAAAGTCTGATGTGAAAATCATCATTTTAACAACCTTTGCCCGTTCTGGCTATTTTCAAAGAGCACTGAAAGCTGGCGTTAGCGGCTACATGCTGAAAGACAGCCCAAGCGAGGATTTAGCAAGTGCCATCCGCAGCGTGATGAAAGGGAAAAAGGTGTACGCCCCTGAATTAATGGAAGACTTGTACAGCGACGAAAATCCTTTAACTGAACGAGAAAAGTCGGTTCTAGAACTCGTCGCAGACGGAAAAAACACAAAAGAAATCGCCAAGGAACTCAGCATTAAAAGCGGCACTGTCCGAAACTACATATCCGTTATTTTAGATAAACTAGAAGTCAAAAACCGAATTGAGGCCATTACTCGTTCCAAAGAAAAAGGCTGGTTTAAATAAGAAAAAAGATCAGGTCATACACTGCCTTGATCTTTTTTTCTTTCTATCATTATTCCTCTATCCACTGCTAAAATATCATTGACAACAAACCTCACTTCTATGGTATGATATCTGAGTGATAATAATTATCATTATCACTCATACAACCAAATACACGGCTGATGTGCCGATTTCAAAGGAGTTTACATTCATGAAGAAAATATTGTTCCCTCTGATGCTCATCTTCGTACTTGCGTTGAGCGCATGTGGCAATAGCAGCAACTCTTCCTCAAATAAAGGAAAGCAATCAACGTCATCGGACACGATTACATATCAATCTGAAAATGGACCTGTGAAGCTGCCAGCAAATCCAAAACGTGTTGTTGTTCTCGCCTCTTATACAGGAAATGTCTTGTCACTTGGTGTGAACCTTGTGGGCGTTGACTCTTGGTCAAAAAAGAATCCACGTTTCAAAAAGAAATTAAAAAATGTGGAAGAAGTATCCGATGAAAATGTAGAAAAAATCATGAAGCTAAAACCTGATGTCATCATCGGTTTAAGCGGTGCAAAAAATGTAGAAAAACTAAAAAAAATCGCCCCTACCGTTTTATTCACGTATAACAAAGTCGATTACCTTCAGCAGCATATTGAAATTGGAAAAGTCTTAAACAAAGAAAAAGAAGCAAAAGCATGGGTCAAGGATTTCAAACAGCGTGCAGCTGAAGCTGGCAAAGAAATCAAAGCAAAAATTGGTGAAGATGCAACCGTATCTGTCTTTGAAAGCGGCACAAAAGATCTTTACGTCTTTGGAGATGCGTGGGGACGGGGAACAGAAATCCTCTACCAAGCAATGAAACTAAAAATGCCTGAAAAAGTAAAAGAAAAAGCATTAAAAGCTGGCTATTATGCGGTATCACAAGAGGTCATCCCTGAATTTGCCGGAGACTATATGATCATTAGCAAAAACAGCGAAATGGACAATTCTTATCAAAACAGTGAAATCTATAAGTCCATTCCTGCTGTGAAAAAACATCGTGTGTATGAAGCAAATGCGGAAGAGTTTTACTTTAATGACCCGCTCACACTTGAATATCAATTATCATTCTTTAAAAAGCACTTTTTAGGTAAATAAACTGAAGCAAGGGATCTCTTCCCTTGCTTTTTTGCTGTCTGCTTCTAGCGGGAGTGCCTGTTTTCCGCTACAATGATGTACAAGTAATTCAAAAAGTGTGGTGCTCGTTTTGTTTAAAATTTTGCTGATTGAGGATGATACAACCCTCTTCCAAGAAATCAAAGAACGTTTAGTCAACTGGTCTTATGATGTGTATGGGATCAACAATTTTCAACAGGTCATGCAGGAGTTCACTTCCATCCAGCCTGATTTAGTCATTATTGATATTCAGCTGCCAAAGTACGACGGATTTCATTGGTGCCGGATGATTCGGCATCATTCTAATGTGCCCATCATCTTTCTTTCCTCTCGTGATCATCCTGCTGATATGGTCATGTCGATGCAGCTTGGAGCTGATGATTTTGTACAAAAGCCCTTTCACTTTGACGTTCTCATCGCCAAAGTAAGTGCTGTCCTTCGCCGAGTCCATGATTATAATGCGGAACCAGCCAACTTAAAAGTTTGGTGCGGCGCTACCCTTGACCTCGAAAATAATACAGTGACAAATGAAAACGGTGAGATTGAATTAACAAAAAATGAGTTTTTTATTCTCAAAGAATTAATTCAGCATAAAAACCATATTGTCAAAAGGGAATCTCTCATCCAAGCTTTATGGGACGATGAACGATTCGTGAGTGACAATACACTCACTGTAAACGTCAACCGCCTTAGAAAAAAACTAGACGAAATCTCTCTTGGCGCCTTCATTGAAACAAAGGTGGGTCAAGGTTATCTTGCAAAAGAAAAGGATGATCAATGATGCTGCAAGCATTTCTAAAAGAACGACGAAGCTGGATCTTGTTCTTTCTTAGTTTGCAGCTTCTCATTCTCTTTGTTGCATATTTGGATACAACGATTCCACTCGCTTCTCTTTTTTATATCGTGCTTTTGTCTACATTACTCTTCATTGTTTTTCTTTTTTTTCGTTATCGGAAAGAAACTGCTTATTACATGCAACTGAAAGAATGGGATGAAAACATAGACCATCAAATACGTCTCAAACCCTCTTCCCCCTTTGAACAAATTGTACAGGAGGCAACGTCAGAGCAAATCGACCGATACCGCCAGATGACGGCTAAGCAAAAAACTGCGCTGGAAGAAGAAAAAGATGAACTGCTCTCATGGATACACGAGGTGAAAACGCCGCTCACGGCGATGCACTTAATGATTGACCGCATAACAGAACAGCCGCTCAAATCAAATATGACATATGAATGGCTTAGAATACATTTACTCCTTGATGCACAGCTGCATCAAAGCAGGATCCAACATATTGAAAATGATTTATTTATTGAAAAACTGGATCTCCAAAACATGCTAACGAAAGAAATCAAAGCGCTCCAATCGTGGTGTATGCAAAAAGGAATTGGCTTTGACCTTTTATTAGAAGAGCGAGATGTATTAAGTGATACAAAATGGTTATCCTTTATGATCAGACAAGTGCTGACAAACGCCGTCAAGTACAGCCAATCATCTGACATTATCATCGAAAGCAAACAAATGAACGAACAAGTGGTGCTCACCATCACAGATCAAGGCAGAGGAATTGACCCAAGAGACGTGTCCCGTATTTTTGAAAAAGGCTTTACCTCCACAAGACATCACAATGACACGGCCTCCACAGGCATGGGGCTCTATTTAACAAAAAAGGGAGCTGACGCTCTTCATATCACAATCGAGGTCAACTCCACATTAGATCAAGGGACAACTTTCACCTTTATCTTTCCGAAAAAGAATGATTTTGTGCATATTGCGAGCATGTGACAACAATGTCACATGCTCGTCTGTTTTGTTCGCCAAATCGCAGGAAGTCTGATCGGCTTCTTTTTATACTAGAGATATCAATTAAATAAAAAAGGGGTTCGACAGATGAACATTTTAGAAGCTCGCAAGTTATATAAAAGCTATGGAAATAAATTCAATAAACAAGAGGTGCTGAAAGGCATTGATTTGACGATAGAAGCTGGAGAATTTGTCAGCATCATGGGGCCATCAGGCTCGGGGAAAACGACCCTTTTGAACGTATTGTCATCGATTGATCATGTGTCCAGCGGATCGATTCGGATCGCAGATGCAGAAATGACGCAAATGAAAGATCAGCAGCTCGCTGAATTTAGAAAGAAACAGCTTGGCTTTGTTTTTCAGGATTATAACTTACTTGATACACTCACAGTTAAAGAGAACATCCTCTTGCCATTATCCATCTCCAAAACGCCTAAAAAAGAAGCTTTTGAACGCTTTCAACAGCTTGCAGAGGATATGGGGATTTATGAACTAAGAGACAAATATCCAAATGAACTGTCTGGGGGACAAAAGCAACGGACATCTGCGGTACGTGCCTTTATTCACGAACCAAGCCTCATTTTTGCTGATGAACCAACTGGAGCACTTGATTCCAAATCTGCGTCTGACTTACTGAACAAGCTGCAAGAATTCAATCACAAGCGCAAAGCAACCATTGTCATGGTGACGCATGACCCTGTTGCAGCCAGTTATTCAAGACGAGTGATTTTTATCAAAGATGGACAGATCTATACACAATTGAATAAAGGCACATTAGAGAGAAAGATGTTTTTCGAGGATATTATGAAAACGCAAGGTGTTTTAGGCGGTGTGAAGCATGAACATTAATCAGCTCGTCTTCCGCAATCTGAAGAAAAACTTAAAAAATTACTATTTATACGTGTTTGCACTTGTATTTAGTGTGGCGCTCTATTTTTCCTTTGTCACCTTGCAGTATTCACCAGCACTTGATGATGTGAAAGGGTCTATTAAAGGCGGTGCGTCCATTAAAGCCGCTTCTATTCTGCTGATCGCCATCGTCGGCATCTTCCTTTTATATGCAAATAGCATTTTCATCAAACGTAGAGGAAAAGAAATCGGTCTCTTGCAGCTCATTGGAATGACGAAACAAAAAATTGCCAAGCTGCTCCATGCAGAAAATTTTATCCTCTATATGATTTCGATGGCTATTGGAATATTGGCCGGATTTATCGGTTCAAAGCTGATGCTGATGGTTCTATTTAAAGTGACAGGTGTTCATGCAATTGCCAATCTTCATTTTTCTGGCACGGCTCTTTTGCAAACAATCATCGTGTTTCTCTTGATTTATGTTGTCATCATGCTAAGAAATAGACGTTTTATTCAGAAGCAAACGATCTTAGCTTTGTTTAGAACAACCTCTTCTACAGAGCAGCGTATTAAAAAAATCTCTGTCTTTGAAATCATCATCGGGGTTCTAGGCATTGCCTTTATCAGCTCAGGCTATTACATTTCTTCTCAGCTTTTTAGTGGCTCATACACATCGATGTTTTCGTTATCTTTAGCCATGATCTATATTTTAGCTTCTGTCATTATTGGTACTTTCCTGTTCTATAAAGGCTCTGTTTCATTCATTGCCAATATCGTACGAAAAAGAAAAAATGGCTACCTTGCCATTCATGAAGTCTTGTCTTTATCGTCGATCATGTTCCGTTTAAAATCAAATGCATTGCTGTTAACGATTATTACTACCGTATCTGCACTTGCCATCGGTTTGTTATCACTCAGCTATATTTCCTACTACTCAGCAGAAAAAACAGCTGAACAGCAAATTCCAGCACATTTTGTCATGGGATCAGAGAAAGATGCTGGCACATTCACTCGTGCACTTTCTAATCAGCATATTGCCTATGAGAAAAAGCAGTTCGAGGTCATTCAAGCCGATTTTGATGCAAATCAGATCATCGATACAAAGTTAAGCAGTGTGAATAAAGCTCCAGGAGTCTTGACACTACCTGTGATCAGCGAGAAAAACGTACCAAATATTCATGTAGAGAACAACGAAGTCATGTTAAGTGGCTACAATGATATATTGAAAAAATTCATGCCGATTAAAAGCTCTGGTGATGTGAAACTTTTAATAAAAAAACCAATTGATTTAAAAGTAATTGATATGAAAAAGGATCATTTAATCTCTTACCAGTTTACTTTTGGCGGCCTACCTGTTGCTGTCGTCAGTCAAAACGTCTTTGAGCAGCTTGATCAAAACAAAGACCCTAAGCTGCAGCGTGAGAATAACCAATATATTGCGATCAATATAAAAGATGAAGGAAAAGTTGAACAAGCCAATGACGTCTTTATGTCTGTGAAATTGAGTGATGAAAGCATGTCTAGATTTGCTACCACTCAGCAGCAAAAACAAACCATCGGACTGATGATGTTTGTAGTCGGATTTTTAGGCCTCAGCTTCCTTGTGACATCAGGCTGTATTTTATACTTCAAACAGATGAATGAGAGCGAAGAGGAACAAAGCTCATACACGATTCTGCGTAAGCTTGGTTTTACGGAGACAGATCTCTTAAAAGGCATTCGGCTCAAACAGCTTTTCAACTTTGGCATTCCGCTTCTCGTCGGGCTCTTGCACAGCTACTTTGCTGTACAATCTGGCTGGTTTTTATTTGGCAGCGAACTGTGGACACCTATGCTGATTGTCATGGCGATTTATACCGTTTTATACTCCGTCTTCGGATTCCTATCTGTCCAATATTATAAAAAAGTCATTAAAGAATCGTTGTAAAGTATTCCCCATAGGCAGTGGCCTATGGGGATATTGCACGTCATTTTGTTGATTCAAACTGATGCGATAAAATATGATCTCTTGCCGCATAAGCTTTTTGTTTGATCTCTTCTACGTTCACTCCAACTAGCTTCCCATTTTGTTTCACTGCTTTTCCAGCCACATAGACAGAATCAACATTTGAAGGGTGTGCCGTTTGCACAACTGCCCCAGCTGGATCTGTCATCGGAAGAAGATTCATGCTTGTCCGATCAATTAAGATAAAATCAGCTTCTTTTCCAGGTGTGAGTGAGCCGATTTTGTCATCAAGCTTCAAGGCACGAGCCCCGTTTATTGTGGCTGCTTCAAGCATTTGCTGTGCAGACAATCCAAGTTCAGGCCCTGGCATCGTCCCTTCCATCAATAAAGATTGATTTTGAATCGCCCGCTCCGCCTGTAGTCCGAATTTCATTTGGGTAAATAAATCTCCGCCTGTCGCTGTCACCACATCTACACCAAGCGTTGGCAGAACGCCATTTTCAATGGCGAGCCCTGTGACAGGATATCCGTGTCCCATCATCATTTCAATCTCAGGTGTAATAGAGATGGAGCTTCCGCTGTCAGCTAACATCTTCATTTGATCTGCATCAATTGCATTGATATGCACCATATTCAAATCAGGCCCGAGCAGCCCTGCTTGATGAAGCCGCTCAATCGATCGATCCGCTGCTCCCCAATTTCCAAAGCCAATGTGCATACTGCATAATGCATCTAGTGATCTCGCTGTTTCAATTTCAAAGACGGTCGTCTCCCATGAAGAAAATTCAGGTCCACGAATGGCAAGTCCCATCGTCAACAGCTGATCCGATGATTGAAAATGTTTTTGTTTCACGCGGGCTGCGTCTTCCATATTCGTGAGCGTACTCTCTCTGTCCCAATACGCTGCATCTCCAGAGGTACCAAAACCAAAGACCGCTCGAATACCCGCATCTTTTAAACCTCCAATGAGTTCTTCTGTATGATCCATAGAATTGATCATCGTCCAGTCGAAAAACGTGGTTACTCCTGCATCTAATGCCTCTAATGCGCCTAAATAATTAGCAATTCGATCATCTGATGGACGTCTCATCGCCCCATAGTTGCCATAATAAATTTTGCTCAAATACGTTTGCAAAGACCAATCTGTTCCGATTCCCCGTATGACAGACTGCCACACATGACGATGGGTATCCACAAGCCCTGGCATGATGACCATGTCAGACGCATCCACAACATCAGCACCGCTTACTTCAATCGAAGGTCCGACTTCTAAAATATGTGCCCCTTCAATTAATAGATCTCCCTTCTCCAGAAAACCTAAAGATGGATCAAGTGTGATAAGAGCCGCATCTTTAAACAATGTTTTCTTCATCCATATCCCCCTTTTCAAATAAAGAGAATGAGTCACTCACCCTCTCTGTCATTTTAAGACATAACAGGTTCAAATTAGAAGAAAAGTGACTCAAGGAATGTGGTTTTATGAGCTGATATATTCCGAAAATAGTTGTATATCCGTTTTAATTTCACGTCATGCTTCCCTTTCGGACTTTCCATCATGCCAAATTCAAAGAACTTCACCGGCTTAATCCCTACATATTGCAAAAGAGCTCGTTTCATTAACACCTTGTGGGCATTTTGCAAAAAGAAGAAAGGGTAGTGGGTCGGTCCTTGCATTGTCGATACACATACAGCCCTCTTTCCTTTTAACAAGCCTTCTGGAAGCAGCCCGCCTGTTTGACGGTAAGCAAAATTCGCTGCAAACATGCGATCAATAAAACCAAGCAGCATGGCTGGCGGCCGCCCCCACCAAATCGGATAAACAAACACGATGTTGTCTGCCCATTTGATTTTCTCTTGATATTCTTGAATCTCAGGGTCCTTATGCATATCACGTCTTTTTTTCTCTTCATTAAAAATAAGTACAGGATCAAATTTGTCTTGGTATAAATCTATGATTCTCACTTCTTGAACGTTTGGATTTTCTTCACTGCCCTTTAGGATTTCTTTAAAAAAAGCACCATTTAAACTATTGTGATGGGGGTGAGTATAAATAATGAGTACATTCATGGCTTGTCTCCTTTAGTTATCATTTGATAATAAAAAGCATACGCCTCTCTTTTTTAGTTGTCAAATGATAATTGTTTTTTAATAACAAATTTGGTATGGTACGTAGGAGGTGAAAAATGATGAAAAACCCACATTTTTTCAAAGAGTTTGTCACATTTGCTTCTACTTTTTCTGAGCTGAAACATTCTATGATGAGCAAGATCAAACCATCTGATCTAACCACTCTACAATATTTGATTCTGGAGCAGTTAGCCGTCAGTGAGCCGCTAACACCTAGTGAAATCGCCGATTGTCAGCACATGTCTCTTCCGAATGTCAGCAGAGAATTGAAAAAGCTTCACGAAAAACAATTCATTGATAGACAAGCAGATAAAGATGACAAGCGAAAACATGTCATTATGCTGTCTAAAAAAGGTCGTGCGTGTATGGACAAAGCATTTCAACAAATTGAATCCATGCTCATGGACAGCCTTTCTTCCTCTGACCAAAATCAAATGGATGATATCGTACAAGCTCTTCGTCTATTAAATCAAACCATCTTCAAAAAATGATCGAATGAAAAAAGCATGAGCGTATCGCTCATGCAAATGATTTTTGAACACATTAGTAAAGAGATGCTAAAAGATACGTGATGAAACCTACTATTGGAATAATCGGGATCATCAGCTTCAATGTTTTATTCGTATTCTTATATAAATTCCACAACAAGACTGGTACACCAAACGTCAATGTATCAAAGACAGCAAGCACTGCCCCTTTACGCTGTTCTTTATGAGCCATTTGAAAACCTCCACATCCAATAAAATACATTTTTATAGTGTAGCATACATTCTATTTTGATCATTTCCTCCAGGTAATTGAACCGTCAGCATGTCTGATAAAAATGAACAGGATGTAACTGAAGCTTCTACCGAGATAGTAGTCAACAAAAAAGCGCCAGATGTTTTCCATCCAACGCTTTTTCCCATGACATGTTCAGCACTCATTTTCATGCATCACGTCTCTTTTGCTCTATGTATCCTTTATCCAATAAGCTGATAGGCGATATATAATGCAACCAGCCAGATCATGACCGCAGAGGCTTTATTGATCCGGTTCATCCACTTGCCGTTTGTATCTAGCTTTCCTAACATTTTCCCGAGAAGGGCAAGACCCATAAACCATAACCACGAGACAATGATACAGGCTGCGGTAAATGCCACCTTTTCCGCCCCATGATATTGAAGAGAGTTCGTTCCTATCACTCCTATTGTATCGAGAATCGCGTGAGGATTTAAAAGTGAAACGGAACAGGCAAATATGATTTGTTTTCTCACAGGCATCAGGTCTATCGTTTCTTGATTACCTGTTGCGGAGCTCGTGTTCCAAACCGACCAACCCATATAAAGTAAAAAGAAAAATCCAATGATAAAAAGACCCATTTGCAAGATAGGAATGGTGAGTACAACAACCGAAACCCCAATGACAGCTAAAGTAATTAAAAGTGTGTCGCAGAGAGCAGCTGTAATGACCACAGGCAGTACGCGATATAATCGAGGCTGAAGGGCTCCTTGCTGAAATACAAATACATTTTGTGCGCCCAAAGGTAAAATAAGACCAAAGGCAAGCACAATCCCATGAATTATCGCAATCGACATTTTCAGAACATTCTCCTTTTCAAGTCATCCTTACACATTTTAACATAAAACATCATGAACGAATTTTACATATTTGATTTGTCCAATAAAAAAAGCGCTGGATGATTTTCCATCCAGACGCTTATTGTTTCTACTGTTATGATGATTTTCGTGCAAGCTCTCTTTCTCTCAGCTCGACACGTCGAATTTTCGCTGACGGAGTTTTTGGTAGCTCGTCAATGAATTCGATTTCTCTTGGATATTTGTACGGTGCTGTTGTATTTTTCACGTGTGTTTGCAGCTCTTTAATCAGCTCATCGCTTTGTGCAGATGCATCACGCAGGACGACGTATGCTTTCACGATTGATCCTCTGATTTCATCTGGACTTGCCACAACCGCACATTCTTTCACTGCTGGGTGCTTAATCAGTGCATCTTCGACTTCAAATGGACCAATTGTATAACCTGAGCTGACAATGATGTCATCCCTGCGGCTTTCAAACCAAAAATACCCGTCTTCATCTTTTTTCGCACGGTCACCGGTAATAAAGTAATCCCCGCGGCGCTGCGCCTTTGTACGCTCTGCATCTTTGTAGTATTCCTTGAATAAAGCCGGCGTTTCAAGAT
Source organism: Bacillus sp. iso_77 (assembly GCF_056173625.1). NCBI lineage: Bacteria > Bacillati > Bacillota > Bacilli > Caryophanales > Bacillaceae > Bacillus > Bacillus sp. iso_77. The sequence goes on from NZ_CM149683.1 coordinate 2,622,906, forward strand.
GAACGGCAATGTCACCTATTTCTCCTGGAGCACAGATCTGGCCATTCTCATCAATGATCTCTACTTCATTTCCAGGTGTTGGTTTGCCCATGCTACCTGGCTTGATGTCCATTCCTTTCAGCACCCCGACTAGCAGCGTGCTTTCTGTTTGCCCGTAACCATCTCGCACTTCGATATCGAAATGTTTTTTGAACGTATCGATGACTTCACGGTTGAGCGGCTCTCCCGCAGAAACAGCACTATGCAATTTGGGTAGCTCGTACTGACTGAGGTCATCCACTTTTGCCATAAATCGATATTCTGTTGGTGTACAGCATAGAACATTGATTTCATTTTTTTGAAGCAGCTCTAAGTACGTATTCGGATTAAATTTCCCTCCATAAACAAAACCTTCTGCTCCGCTTCCTAAAACAGATAAGAGAGGACTCCACACCCATTTTTGCCAGCCTGGTCCTGCTGTTGCCCATACTTTATCCCCTTCATTAATGGAGAGCCATGCTTTGGCCGCAGTACGTAAATGTGCATACGCCCAGCCATGTGTATGAACAACCCCTTTTGGGTTACCTGTTGTGCCTGATGTATAAGAGAGAAACGCCATGTCTGTACGTGTTGTGTCTGCCAATTTCAACTCGCTTGACTGCTCTTCCTTTTGCGCAACAATGTTTGTCCAGCCATGATCATTCTCACCAATCGAGAATGTTTTGAAATCTTTTGGCTGGTTGGTTCCTTCAAACGATTGAATGAATGATGCGTAAACAATCGCTCCTTTTGCTTCTGCATGTTCAATTCGGTAATCTATATCTTTAGCGCGAAGCATTTCTGAACAAGGAATCACAACCATTCCTGTTTTTAGAATGGCTAAATAAATGCTGTATGCCTCTAGCATACGAGGCACCATCACAATGATTTTATCGCCTTTTTTAAAGCCTGCATTTAATAGAACATGACCAATTTTATTCGCCTCTTCCACTAATGCTGCATATGTCACATGTGCTTCATGGCCATTTCCGTCCTGCCAGTGCAGGGCGATTTTCTTCTGGTCATGACTGAACGCTTCAATCTCACTGACTAAGTTATATTGTTCTGGTGCAATTAAGTCTTCTCTTTTCATGGTACAGCTCCTTTTAGCCTCTTTCTATGAAACGAATCATGTTTCAATTTACCTATTCTAACACTCATAACTGAAAAATGCTTGAATTAGGACCTACTCCTAGTATTATGCCATAATTTTTTCATTTCGTCTTCTTTTTTAAAAATATTCTAACAATTTATGTACAAAAAAAGAGCGGGAATGAACCCGCTCATAAGCCATAGCTTTTTAATTGTGTGTCTTAGAAAGATCCGCCACCCATATGTTGTTGAGCGTAAGATACAAGACGCTTAGTGATTTCTCCACCAACTGATCCGTTAGCGCGAGCTGTTGTTTCTGGTCCAAGGTTTACGCCAAATTCTGAAGCGATTTCGTACTTCATTTGGTCGATCGCTTGTGCAGCGCCTGGAACGACTAATTGATTAGAACTGCTTTGTCTGTTTTGTTGAGCCATGTGTTCTCACCTCCTTGTGAATATAGAATGTGTAGAAACACATGACTTCATGCGATTGATTTTATGGTAATTATTATGAAATTTTTTATTTAGAATAAATCAGCGAATTTGTCAGCTGCTTTCTTTTCATTTGTGACAACGATTGTTTCGATCTGCTCCACTGCCTCATCAAGCATTGGCTCGAATTCAGCAAAGCTTTCGTAGCGTTCTACTTTTTCAAGCTTTGGTTTTGTTTTTGGAGATGGCGGCGTAAAGATCGTGCAGCAATCCTCAAATGGCTGAATGCTTGTCTCATATGTGCCAATTCGTCTCGCTTCTTCGATAATGTCATTCTTATCCACGGCAATCAGCGGGCGAATGATCGGTGTGTTTGTGACATGATTAATGGCATACATGCTTTCAAGTGTCTGACTTGCCACTTGACCAAGGCTTTCCCCTGTAATAATGGCAAGCGCATCACGCTTGGCTCTTATTTTATCTGCAATTTTGAGCATCATTCTTCTCGTTGAAGTCATCGTATAGTTTTCTGGTACTTGTTTGTGAATGAGCTCTTGGATTTTCGTAAAAGGAACGATGTGAAGCTTGACTTCGCCTCCATAGGCAGCTAAGCATTCCGCTAGATCAATGACCTTTTGCTTGGCACGTTCACTTGTATAAGGTGGGCTAAAGAAATGAACAGCTTCAATTTGAATGCCTCGTTTCATTGCCTGATAGCCGGCCACTGGGCTGTCAAAACCGCCAGAGAGCATCAGCATCGCTCTTCCACTTGAACCAACTGGCAGTCCGCCTGCACCTTTTACATCTTTAAATGTAATGTACGTCGCGTGTTCTCTTATTTCAATTCGCAAGTGAACATCTGGCTGTTTCACATTAACGGTTAAGTTGTCTGTATTCCTTAAAACATGTCCACCAATTTCTCGGTTCATTTCATTTGAATCAAGCTCAAATTGTTTATAAGAGCGTTTCGTTGAGACCTTAAATGTATTTCCTTGTTTATACACTTCCTGAACCGCTGAGAGTGCCGCTTCTTTGATGGCATCAAGATTTGTCTCACATTTCACAGCCAGGCTAAAGCTTTGAATGCCAAATACACCTTTAAGCTGTTCTGAAATCGGTTCAGGATCTTCTCCGTTTAGCATGATCGTAATGCGGTCTCTGTCAGATGCATACTTTAATGCTTCAAAGTCTTTTAATACAAACCGGATATGCTGTCTTAGTTTTTCGATAAATTTCTTTCTATTTTTCCCTTTTGTTGAAATCTCACCAAAACGGACTAAAATATGGTCATACTTCATGTTGTTATCTCATTCCTTTTAATTTTTTCACACTTTGTGCGATCGATGTGATGATTTGTGGCGCTAGCTCTGGTCCTTGTCCATATGTCAAACTGATTCTCATGCTGCTTTTGGCTGCTTCTTCTGATTTTCCCATCGCGAGCAGGACACGGCTTGGTTCCTTTTTCTTAGCAGAACAAGCAGACGTTGTCGAAACGTAAATGCCTTCTTTTTCGAGCATATGCAGAAGGACTTCGATCTGAATACCTGGCACTGAAAAATTCACAATGTGCGGTGCGCTATGCGTCAGCGGTGTGTTTATGACGACGCCTTCTATCTTTCCAAGCTGCTGCTCTAGCTCCGTTTTTAAGGCGATCATCTCATCATGATGCTTGTTTAAATATTCAAATGATTGCTTTATGGCTTTTGCTAAACTGACAGCTCCAGCAGGGTTCTCAGTCCCTGAGCGAAGGCCTAGTTCTTGCTCTCCTCCTGTGATAAAAGGTGCAAGTACGATCTCTCTCTTTAAAAAGAGGGCACCTGTTCCCTTCAGGCCGTGAATCTTGTGGCCTGACATCGTTAAAAGATCAATATCCATCTCTTTAGGCAGCGGAACCTTGCCAATTCCTTGTACGCCGTCAACATGAAAAATCGCCTCTTTGGCATACTTCCGAATGATGCTGGCCGCTTCCTCTATCGGCTGAATCGCGCCTGTTTCATTGTTTACATGCATGAGACTGACAAGCACTGTATCAGGGCGAAGCACTTCTTTTAAATGCGTCATATCTGCACGGCCATGCTCATTTACTTGAATATAGGAAATATCAAAGCCAAATAATGTTTTCAGCTGTTCAAACGATTCGATGACAGATGGATGCTCAATCGCTGTTGTGACAATATGTCTGCCTCGGTTCATCTTGGCAAGAGCAGCCCCTTTGATGGCAATGTTATTTGCTTCTGTTGCACCTGAAGTAAAAATAATCTCATATTGTGTAAAACCTGTATAGTGAAGGATTTGTTTTCGCGTTTCACTTAATAGACGGCTCGCATCAATTCCAAGTTGATGCAGCGAAGACGGATTCCCAAAAAAACGCTCACTCACTTGCTGATGTACTTGTAAAACCTCTGGATAAGGCTTTGTTGTAGCACTATTATCAAGATAAATCATATCTTAAACTCCTTACAAAAAAACTTAAAAAATAAATGCATTTATATGTTACCATAATGAAGTCAGACAGAGAATTTTCTGAAAATGGCAGTTGACAACTTTTTATTTTCACTATATCATCCATAGTGCAATTGTCATATAAACACCTAAATTGTCAGAATATTTAAATTTGACACAATACACTGATTGAGGAGGGACTATTTTGAATAATAGTTTAAGTATAAAAGAGACATTGGCTATTGGACTAATGCTTTTTGCATTATTCTTTGGTGCAGGAAATATGATTTTCCCGCCTGTTCTTGGACAATATGCTGGTGAAAACGTATGGCTTGCCATCGGCGGATTCCTACTTACAGGCGTAGGTCTTCCACTATTAGGGGTTATTGCTGTCGCCCTTACAGGTACCGGCGCCAAAGGTCTTGCCGATAAAGCACACCCTAAATTCGGGACTATCTTTACCGTTATTCTGTATTTATCCATTGGACCATTTTTCGCCATTCCGCGAACTGGTACGGTTTCGTATGAGATTGGATTAGCTCCATTTCTCTCAGGTGCCCAAGCCACTTCATGGGTACCACTATTCATCTTTACCGTAGTGTTTTTCACTATTTCATACTTGCTTGCGTTAAATCCTTCAAAGCTGGTTGATCGTATTGGTAAAATTTTGACACCGATCTTATTAACTGTTATTGCTATTATTGTCATTAAAGCCATTGCTACGCCAATGGGAATGATCGGTGCTCCAGATAAAACATATGAGGCAAATCCGCTTTTCACTGGATTTTTAGAAGGCTATAAAACAATGGATGCACTTGCTTCTATCGTATTTGGAATCGTCGTGGTGACAGCTGTTAAGGACAGAGGCATCACAGAGCGAAAATCTCTTGCAGCAGCTTGTATTAAGGCAGGAATCGTAGCAGCTGTTGGACTGGCACTCGTGTACATTTCACTTGCTTATGTGGGTGCTTCAAGCCCCGATGCCACGGGAATGGTTGGAGCAAATGATGGCGGCAAACTGCTTTCACTTTCTGCCAACTTTTTATTCGGTTCTGCTGGTAACATTGTTCTTGGCGCAGCCATTTTATTCGCTTGTTTAACGACTAGTGTTGGACTTATTTCATCTTGTGGAGAATACTTTTCAAAGCTCTTCCCAGCACTTTCTTATCGTACTGTCGTTCTAATTGTTTCTTTATTTAGCACATTCGTTGCAAACCTCGGACTGGCACAAATCATTTCTCTGTCGGTGCCTGTACTCGTAGCGATCTATCCACTGGCCATTGTCATTATTTTATTATCGTTCCTTGACCGCTGGATTAACGGCAGAAGAGTCATTTATATCACTTCTCTCATCTTTACTGGTTTCTTTGCCATCACTGATGGATTATTAGCTGCCAAAGTGAATCTAGGCGGATTGCCTGGCATCTTGAAATCAATTGTTCCGTTTTACGATTTAGGCATTGGCTGGATCATACCAGCTATTATCGGTGCTCTGATTGGTGTACTTATTTCCATGTTTACCAGCCCACCAAAGCAACTTGCCTCATAATCATCACAAGCCAAAACATCCCCTTCCAAAGAAGAAGGGGATGTTTTTTTATTGTTCTTCATATACTAAAATAGAAAAATTCATGACTTTTGTACGAAAACACATGTTGACATCAGGCGTACATCCTTTATAATTAGTGATTGTTAATGATGAACGGTTACCTAGCAACTAATTAACAGAATATTTCAACATAATAATGGAGGCTTTAAATGCAATGAAGGCAACTTTGTCGACGAAAGATACGGTTATCATAGGTTTTATGCTGTTTGCTCTATTCTTCGGCGCCGGTAATATGATTTATCCACCAGAGCTTGGGCAATATGCTGGGCAAAATGTGTGGAAAGCAATGGGCGGATTTTTATTAACAGGTGTCGGTTTACCTCTTCTAGGGATTATTGCAATCGCTTTGACAGGTCGAGATGCGAAAGGATTAGCTGATAAAGCTCACCCAGCTTTTGGAACAGCGTTTACCGTCATTTTATATTTATCCATCGGGCCACTTTTCGCTATTCCTCGTACAGGAACGGTTTCATATGAAATTGGTGCACTACCCTTTTTAGCTGGTGTACCAGCTTGGCTCTCACTTCTTTTATTTACACTGGCCTTTTTTGGTATTACGTATTATCTTGCACTAAATCCAACGAAAATTGTGGATCGTGTAGGGAAAGTGTTAACACCGATTAAATTTACGATCATTTTGATTATTATCGTCAAAGCCATTTTGACACCAATGGGCGTCATTGGCACACCTGATGTGTCCTATAGCAATGGATCATTTTTCAAAGGGTTTTTAGAAGGCTATAAAACCATGGACGCTCTTGCATCTATTGTGTTTGGGGTTGTTGTCATCAACGCCATTAAAGGACGTGGTGTAACAAGTAAAAAAGCACTCACATCTGCTTGTATCAAAGCAGGTCTGATTGCAGCTTGCGGATTAACATTTGTTTATTTATCACTTGCGTATTTAGGCGCTTCAAGTACACACGCCATTGGTTTTGTTGGAGATGGCAGTAAAATCTTGGCTCAGTCTTCACAATTCCTTTTTGGCAGTTTAGGAAATATTGTGTTAGGTGCTGCGATTACGGTTGCTTGTTTAACAACAAGTATCGGTCTCGTGACTTCGTGCGGAGAGTATTTCTCAAAGTTATTACCTAAGCTTTCTTATAAAACAGTTGTGACGCTTGTGACATTATTCAGTTTTATCATTTCAAATTTTGGACTTGCTCATATTATCGCTTTTTCAGTACCTGTTTTAACTGCGATTTATCCGTTAGCGATTGTGATTATCGTCTTATCACTTGCTGACAAATGGCTTGGTCATAGAAGACCTGTGTATGTCCTTACTTTGATTTTAACTGGCTGCGTCAGTCTGTTTGACGGCTTAGCAGCGGCGAAACTGCCGATTGGTCCTGTGAAAGATCTCTTTCAAACGATCTTGCCGCTATATGACCTTGGCATTGGCTGGATTGTACCTGCCATACTCGGAATCGTGATTGGATTTGTTATCTCTCTATTCACTTCTTCTGCTTCAGAAGAACGCCAAAAGCAAGCTTCATAACATGGAAAAAGCTGAAGTCCCAAAATGGACTTCAGCTTTTTTATTGATGCTGATATTCTTTTTCTTGCTGAGTTAAAAGCTTCTGAACGGCTCCAGGTGATGCTTTTTCGACAGCAGCTGCTGCCACATCAAATGAACCGTTGTAATCATAGGCATAAAATCTTCGTTCTGCCTCTTTTAATTGCTCTGAAAGAATGTGGTTTTGACTTCTAAACCGGTTGCCGTATTGTATAATCCGTTCAATTTGATCCACTTTACGAAGCATGTCATGTGTTTCATCAACCACTTGTCTGACTGTTTCAGAGGCTTCTTTTAATTGCTGGTTCACTGCTGGCATATTCAGCGGCAAATTCTCTAGCTGCTCCTGCACTTGCTGAATCATCTCCTGCGCTTTTTCAGCACGGTCTTTGATGTCAGCAGGTACACCTGGAATGTTGCTTTTGTGCAGCTGGCGCACTGTATCTGTCAGCATGGTTTTAAGTTCAGCCAATGTTTCTCTTGCCTGTAATTCTTCTTTTCGTAACGATTGAAGGTGATCTTTAAACGCTTCATGAAGCGTTTTGGCTTCCTCAATAAAGGTCTCAAGCTGATTGATTTCATCCATTAATAATGTGTATGCGACATGGTCACGATCAAGCTTCTCTCGTATTTGCTTCATGAGCTTTTCAATTTCTTCTAATCGTTTTTCGAAGGCTTTCTGCTGATCCAGCTCTCCCGCTGTCAGCTTGTAGCTTTCTTTCACAAGAGCCGTTTCTGCCTTTGTCTGCGTGTGGTCTTGTTCAAGTTTTTCAAATGCTTCGGTCAGCTCAGGCATTTTGCTCTTGATTTCCTGACCTGCTTCTACTTCTGCTTCTAACTGATCATACAGCGTCTGAATCGCATCATCAATCATTTGCAGAATGCTTGATGCTTCATCTAAGTTGAGTTCATCAATCAGCAGTTTCTCCGCCCGGGTCAGCTGTTTATTCAAGTTCTCCAGCTCTTTTGTGATCTGGATGTGCTCTAGCTTGTAGCCTTTGTCTGTCATTTCTTTATAACCGTCTTTCAGCTTCGTCAGCTGACCTGGCACCGTTTGTTTGCAGTCTGCGATGAGCTTCGGTACATCATTGATATATAATTGCAGCTGATCGAGTCTGCGGTCTTGCTCAAGCAAAATTTTCCTTGCTGTCATGTAGTTTCCGTTTTCTGTTTCTTCCTCGTACTGCTTGATCCCTTCCCAGGCCTCATCTAAGTCCTGCTCCATTTTGTCATAAAGGGTGCCGTATAAATGGCTGTAAGCAAGTAGATTTTTTCGTACCGTTTGATATTGCTCTTTGACCTTCTCGATGTCTTTTCGGTTTTGCTCTTCACTTGTGACAAGGTCTGCAATCTCTTTTAAAATGTCTTCGATGTTTGAATCAGCAGCGGTGAGCAGATCTCCTATATGTGCAAGAACTTGCTTCGCTTTGGAGAATCGATATTTATCAGAATACTCCTCTGCATCATATAATAGCTCCTCTACCTTTGGAAGATGGGCTGTGACGATATCGTCCCACTCTGCACGCCATCTTTCAAAAAACTGCTCTGTTTCTCCGGTCATTTTTAAATGTTTGATTTTTGAAATTTCTTCTACAATTGATCTGTTTAAAATTTCAATTTTCCATGCTTCCAATCGGTCAATCTCTTTATATATATTTTTTCTGAGGAAATAACCGACTGAAAACAAAGCAAGCAAAATGACAATTAAACCGATGATAAACTCCATAATGAGCCCCCTTGTTGTGATCTAAGTGATGTCAGGGTAGTGTCCCGAGTAGACCTGAGAACCCTTTCGTGTCCGCTTTGCATTTGTTTTTTATAAGCAGGATTGTATTTTTCCCAATACGATCCATTCACGGTTTTATGTATGTTTTTTCAAGAAAGTCATTCAGGCTTTCTATCATTTGATCACATGTATTGATGTGACCTGTTTTTATGTATGCGGAAGCTGTCGTTTTCATTGTTATTATGATACCATGTAACCAGCATTTTTGGTCATGATTTTTCATTATTTTCGCTGATAAACATGACGTTTTTCAAAATATCGACAAGAGGTGACGACATGTTGAAACAAGATGCACATTTACATACGCCATTTTGCCCGCACGGTACGCTTGATCCTTTTCATTCTTATATTGAAAAAGCAATGAAAAAGGGATTTGATTCCATCACCTTTACCGAGCATGCCCCGCTGCCTCCTTCGTTTCGAGATCCAACGCCTGAGCAGGATAGCGCCATGAAGCTTCGAGACCTTGAAGCCTATTTGACGAAGCTGGATCAGCTGAAACAGGAATACAAAGGACAGTTAATAGTAAAAACTGGGCTTGAGGTCGACTATATCAAAGAGTATGAAGAGGAAACAAGTGCCTTTTTAGACTGCTACGGCCCTGAACTAGACGATAGCATTTTATCTGTTCACTTTCTTCCTGCTGGCAATGATTATATTTGTCTTGATTTTGATGAGCACGCCTTCAAGCAGCTGATCAGCATCTATGGCAGCACCGAACACGTCTATCAAAGCTACTATGACCAAATTCATTCTTCTATTCTATCATCTTTAGGTCCATATAAGCCAAAGAGAATCGGTCATATCACCCTTGTCCAGAAATTCAAACAGCTTTTTCCATACGAAATGTCGCCAGAACTATGTCAAAGGGTCACCCTTTGTCTTGAAGAAACGGCAAAAAAAGGCATGTCCTTAGATTTTAATACATCAGGTCTTCGTAAAACATATGCCAGAAGTATCTATTTAGATCAATGGATGATCGATCTTGCAAAACAGAAAAAAATTCCGCTCATATTCGGGTCTGATGCCCATCAAGCGGAAGATCTCGGGTATGCGTATGATCAATTTGAAGACATCATGAGTTTCAGGTGAGGATCAAGTGCGGGTTCGTTTGGTTCTAACAGATGATGAAGCGACCGGCTCAGTTCCTTATAGTACGTTTGATAAAAGTAAGGCTCATTTGGGTTGATATAAAGCACCTCTGTTAAATATTGCGGCTGTAAATATGGCATCATCAGAAGTGATTTTAGCTGGATCATAAATGATGAGAGTGACAGCTGCTTACAAATCACATGGGTGCTTTTTCCTTTTTCAATGATGAGCTGAAACAAGTATTTTTCCTTTGTTAAATAGGTGGACATGATTTCCCTGATCAGCGTTGAATCAATGGTCACCTCTCGATAAACGAAACGGGTTAATTGACGATTTTCATGCTGATAAGATAAAATATCAAAAACCACATGAAGTAAACATTCTTTTGCATGACGGGTTTCCATGTGCTGGATGTGCGATTCAATCATCTGAATATAGCCTTCATAAAAATCGGATACGAGTTGCTCGAGCAGCCCTCCTTTTCCTTGAAAGTAATAAGATATATGGGCAACGTTGACGTTTGCTTCCTTCGCAATCTCACGGACAGAGGTTCCAGAAAATCCTTTTTGGTTAAAAAGTCTGATGGCAGCTTCAATAATACGGTCTTTTGTTTGCACGGTTGTTGATGTTTTCATCCGCTCACCCCTCTTCATGTGTACATACTTCAAGGTGAAGGCGGAAGTTCCTTTAATCATTGCTCGACAAATCCCACATGCGAAGCGCAAGTTATGTATTTTTGAGATAGAAAGTAGGAGATTTTCATGTTTCATGTCGAAAAACAGTCTGGTGATCCATCGAAAGACTATCAATTACTCATCAAGCAAGTAGAAGCGATTACGGATGGTGAACCTGATCTCATTGCCAACCTAGCCAATGCTGCGGCGCTGCTTTATCACTCGCTTCCTGAAGTCAATTGGGCAGGATTTTATTTAGCAAAAGGCGGAGAACTTGTGCTTGGTCCATTCAACGGACTGCCCGCATGTGTACGCATTCCTTCTGGAAAAGGGGTTTGCGGTACAGCATTTGCGACAGGTGATGTACAGCGTATCGCTGATGTCCATGCATTCCCTGGTCATATTGCATGTGATGCAGCATCGCAATCTGAAATTGTGATCCCACTTAAAGTAAATGGACAAATCATTGGGGTACTCGATATTGACAGTCCAGTGAAAGATCGTTTCAATGAAGTGGATGAAACGTACTTAGTTCAATTTACAGAGGTTCTCCAAAATGCGTTATCAGCCTCTACTGATGCGTCATGATGCTTGAAAAGCAGACAATGTGTCTGCTTTTTTGTTTTGCTTTCTTTCTCGGTAAAAGCCGGCCGTGTTTGACATTCTCCTCTTTAAATAGGTTGACTTCTCCTATCTGGCGTCATATAATAGAGTTTGTGTGAAATATGGCAGCCTTTTTGTTCGGCTTTTTTGTATCATTTTGTTCCTTCTATATGGAGGTGCATCTTGTAACTCCCTGCTGCTGGAGCGAGGATGCATGAAAACATAATGACGGAAAAGACAAAGAACAGACGGTTTTTATTTTTCACAAATAAAAACAATAAGGAGGAGTCACATTATGGCTCGCTATACAGGTCCAAGTTGGAAGATTTCCCGCCGTTTAGGCATTTCATTAAGCGGAACAGGTAAGGAACTTGAAAAACGCCCTTACGCTCCAGGCCCACATGGTCCAGGACAACGCAAAAAACTATCTGAATACGGTTTACAATTACAAGAGAAGCAAAAGCTTCGTCACATGTACGGTGTCAACGAACGTCAATTCCGTACACTATTTGACAGAGCTGCTAAACTTCCTGGTAAACAAGGTGAAAACTTCATGATCCTTCTTGAAACTCGCCTTGACAACCTAGTATACCGTCTTGGCCTTGCTCGTACGCGCCGCCAAGCTCGTCAGCTAGTAAACCATGGTCACATCCTTGTTGATGGAAGCCGTGTAGATATCCCATCTTTCTCTGTGAAACCAGGTCAAACGATTGCTCTTCGTGAGAAATCTCAAAACCTTGCAGTTGTGAAAGAATCAGTTGAAGTGAACAACTTCGTACCTGAATACCTTACTTTCGATGCTGAAAAGCTTGAAGGAACTTTCACTCGTCTTCCAGAGCGTTCTGAATTAGCGCCTGAAATCAGCGAACAACTAATCGTTGAGTTCTACTCTCGTTAATTTCATGACTCTCTCAGAGAGTGATCAAACAAACCCTAGAGACCTTGATTGTTCAAGGATTTCTAGGGTTTTTTGTTTGTATTCTATCATGTTCTAACACCTAACTAGATGAGAGTGGATGTATGACAGTGTTTAACAAAATCCTTTTTATGTTATAATACAAATAGATGTAGCGTAAATTAAAAGAAGCCAGGATGCTGTCACATCCCGGCAATGCACAAATGCTTGGCTCAAAGTGAGCTGGCTAGAAGGTACACAATAAATGGACCTACCCTACAAGTTGTCTAGGCTCAAAGGGTGGTCTATTTCTTTTTGTCTATATACGTCAACAAAGCAAGTATAAACATCCCAAATAAAAACATAAGGGACAACGCTTGAAAAGTTGACATAGGCTGCACCCCCTTTCAAGGGGATTTAGCCAAGACCACCATTGAGTACGCCGTAAATTTGTACGCTCTCTATTATTCATGAAAACATTGGAAGTTACCTTCCATATTTAAAAACCTTTCTTTGCAGCATAACCACCTTCACGCTTCATTACGTGATTGTCATTCCCACATGCAACTATAGGAAAAAAATATCATTTAGCTGCCGTTTGTCTATTGTTACAATGATGATAGAGGTTTTTTTCTAACTCACTAAGCTGGAGGAATTCCATGTTTTTTACCATAGTCATGATTTTCGTTCTCTTTTTCTTGTCTATTTTCGCCTATTCTCTTTTAAGAAAAAAGCAGGTCATAGATGCACCACCAAACCTACTGGCTACGATATCGTTCATATTACTGCTTTATTTTTCTCTTTGCCTCGTGATCGCTGTTCCAAGTGTCATGCTGTGCATCGTCGCTTTAGGGATAAACTATCTTTTTGGAGATTACATCACATATGATTCATTTTTTTCTTTCATCTCGTTCTCTTTATTGGTGAGTGGAATCGTGGTTTTTTGGTCACCTTTTCTTCTTTTCATAGGAAAAGGGCTGGCTTATTTACTCAAATTCCCTTCATGGCTGACTTTTGCTTTGGAGTGGATCAGTTCTTGGATCGTTTTACACCTCTCGATTAAGTATGTCCTTTACATAAAACTAGTAAATATCTCAATTTGGGAGCACGGCACACTCATTTTATCTTTCTTTGTCAGCTTCTTATTTATTGGAATTGATCTCATCTACTCAAGTATTGAACAACGAAAACAGCCGCTGGATGAACAAGCAAAAAGCTCCTAGAGATGATTCTAGGAGCTTTTGCTTGCCCAATTTGTGATCAGCTGCTCTGTTGTCAGGACAGTCGCAAATTCGTCATGCAGTGTTGCAAGTGAAAGGCGATGGATCGTTTCTGGATCATAGTATGTACCGGTTTGATCTGCGAGTCCAAAGGCGGCTGTTGCATCTGACATGAGGTAAGTATCAAAGCCTAGGTTTCCACTCATTCTTGTTGTGGTAGATACGCAGTGCGGTGTTGTGAGTCCAGCAATCACAACAGTGTTGATCTCGTTTGATCTTAGTTGTTCCTCTAAGTTTGTACCTATAAAGCTGCTGTTGACTTTCTTTTGTATGACCGTTTCTTCATCTAGCGGTTTAGCGATCTCTTTGAAGGAGTGCCCTTCATTTGCTGGATGAAATAAGGAGTGCGGCTGATCCGATGTATGCTGAATATGAATGACTGTCCATCCTTTTTCTCTCCAAAACGTCAATAGACGACTGATATTCTTCTCTGCATCTAGATTATTCCGTTCTCCCCATTTTTCGTGCTCGAATGCTTTCTGTACATCAACCATAATCAAAGCCTTTTGATGATGTTGCACAAATACCCACCTCCGAAGATTCTCGTTCATTATATGTAGTGTAAGGAATGGCGGTTGATTTGTACATGTTTTTATTTGGCTATGTACGATGTTTTGTCTGTTTTTGCAGTAAAAAGACAAACCACACACTGGCTATTAAGTAATAGATACCAATGATGGATGTACAATTAGATATGACTTCTGCCCATTGCACTGATTTGACGATTGCCATCCAGATCATATAGATGATCAGAAATGAACATGGGAAATAGAGAAAGTAGCCCAAGAAAGCATATTTGAGTTTTTGCGTCATCTTTTATCCTCCTAAAAACCTTCTGCAACACCTAGCAGATCCTATATAACCATGACATCAAAAAAGACAGCACAAATCGCTGTCTTTTTTCATGATTTAATTCGTATTCTGTCCTCCGCCATTCAATCCTTCTTTCACATAGCCTTTGACTTGGCTTGAGGTTAATAGACCGATATGTCCAACGCCGTGGATGAGGACGTTTCTTGCGCCAATTAAGCGAGAGAGACTGTTGACGACGATGAGATCGGCTGAGCTATAGACAGAAGTGTAAAGAATTTTTTGATTTGGATCGGTGCCTGGTAATGCTCTGAGTGAAACGAGTCCATTCGCTCCACCAAGTGTGACGACGTTTTCAATTTTATCTCCGCCGTCTAGGTTCTTAATATAGTATAACGTGTTCGCACCGCCCATACTATGAGCCACAATATCTACTTTTTTGGCGCCCGTTTTGGCTAGTACATCTTTGACGAATCTAGAGAGCCTCGGGCCATTGTTCAGGTTATTGCCCGTTTTGTCTATGAAATCGATTGCAAAAAGTTGGTTTTGATCCCATCCCTGTGATACCAAGTATCGTTTGATCGAAGCAAAGTTATAAGACGCACCACCCATGCCGTGTACCATTACAACCGGATTATGCTCAGCCGCTTTGGCTTCTTTCGGCTGGATGAAGGCTATTGAACCTAGCACTAAGGCAAGGGCAACAAGAATTTGCAAACTCTTTTTCTTAAATCGAATCACTTTCATTCCCCCTTATTCATCTTATTCGACTCTATTTTATACAAGAAAAATATGTCAGAAAAGTGAACAAGGTAATGTTTATAAGATGATTTTACAGAAATATAAATAATCATAAAGCACCTTGGACTTTTTTAAATTAAAACAAAAAGACTACGAGCCCCTCTATCTTTCATATATAATGTGAATAGACAAAAGGAGGTTCTGCTAGATGCTGTTTACTCAAACACCTGCACTACCCTATTATGCCGTGATTTTCACATCAAAACGAACAAATGTCGAGCAGAAAGAATACGCCGTGGCTGCTCAAAAAATGGAAGAATTAGCGAAAGAACTAGACGGGTTTCTTGGAATAGAAAGTGTACGAGATGAACATGGTGTTGGAATCACTGTCTCTTACTGGGATTCATTAACAGCCATCAAAGAATGGAAAGCACATACAGCACATCAGCGTGTTCAAAAAAAAGGAAAAAAAGATTGGTATGAATCCTATACAACCCGAATTTGTAAGGTAGAACATGCTTATACAAACGAAGATTCACTCCTTGAGTAAGAAACAGACAAATGAGAGAAAACCGCTCTGTAAAAGCTTAATTCCTACTTCTGAATAAAAAAGAAAAGCACCTCAATGTATATGAACATTTGAGGTGCTTTTCATGATACTTACTGTTTCATAAGGATTTATTTATACGTCACAAGGAAATATTTCTTTTTCCCTCTTCTTAAGACGGTAAATTGGTTTTCAATTCTATCTTCAGCTGAAAGGACGTAGTCTTTGTCGGTTTGTCTCTCTCCGTTGATGGAAACTGCGCCATTCGTGATATCTTCACGTGCTTGGCGTTTTGATGGAGACAGTTTTGATTCGACAAGAACATCAACCAGTGTTAATTCTTCTGCACTGTCTTTCTCCATTGATGGCACATCTTTAAAGCCTACTTTCACTTCTTCTGCTGTAAGAGATTTAATCTCACCTTTAAATAGCGCATTTGAGATGTTGACAGCCTGTTCTAGTGATTCACGGCCATGCACAAGTGTTGTGACTTCTTCTGCCAAACGGCGCTGTGCTTCACGTTTTTCAGGAGCTGTTTGCACTTTTTCTTCATACGATGCGATCTCTTCTTTTGATAGGAACGTAAAGTATTTTAAGTATTTCACGACATCACGGTCATCTGTGTTGATCCAGAATTGGTAGAATTCATATGGTGATGTTTTTTCTTTATCTAACCAAATGGCGCCGCCTTCTGTTTTACCAAACTTCGTGCCATCTGCTTTTGTCACAAGCGGCATTGTGAGACCGAATGCTTTTGCACCTTCTGCTTCAGACTTACGGATCAACTCAAGGCCAGATGTGATATTTCCCCACTGGTCGCTTCCGCCAATTTGCAGTTTACAGTTTTCATTTCTGTAAAGGTTTAAAAAGTCTAAAGATTGCAGGATAACGTAGCTGAACTCTGTGTACGAAATTCCTGTCTCAATCCGTGAGCTGACGATATCTTTTGCGAGCATGAAGTTGACACCGAAGTTCTTTCCAATATCACGAAGGAACGTGATGACATTCATTTGACTGATCCAGTCATAGTTATTGACGATGACAGCTGGGTTGTCACCTGCTTCAAAATCAAGGAATTGAGAGAGCTGGCCTTTGATTTTCTCTGACCACTGTTCGACGATTTCTGCTGGGTTTAGTGAACGTTCTGCTTTTTTGAAACTTGGGTCACCAATCAGTCCAGTTGCGCCGCCAACAAGTGCAATCGGATGATGACCTGCTTCTTGGAATCTGCGCAATGTTAAAATTGGCAGTAAGTGACCAATGTGCAAGCTGTCAGCTGTTGGATCAAAACCGGAGTATAGCTTGATTTTTTCTTCTGCTAATAATTTTGTTAAACCTTCTTCATCTGTTTGCTGCTGAATTAATCCTCTGAACGATAATTCTTCCATCAATTGACTCATATCCAAATCTCCTTTTTTTACAATTCAACATAAAAAACGCCCCTTCGAATGAACGAAGGGACGATATATATCGCGGTACCACCCTGCTTAAAAGACAAAACAACACGTCTTTTCACTTACACTGATAACGGACAGATCCGTTCTTTCACTAATCAGGCAACATGTATGCTCCTTTTCGTAAAAGCGGTTCGTGAGGGTAATTCGAATATCTCTTTGTACTGACTCGCACCAGCCGTCAGCTCTCTTGGACAGGGAAAGATGATTCTACTGAATCTCAGTCAAAACCTTTTCATATTCAACTAAAGTCATTTTTAACATACTTTTGATATCAAGTCAACTGACGGAAGCGATTAATCTTCCATTGTCGAGAGATCGCCAGCAGGTAAATTCAGTTCCCACGCTTTTAGCACACGTCTCATAATTTTACCGCTGCGTGTTTTTGGCAGTTTGTCTTTAAACTCAATTTCTCTCGGTGCTGCATGTGCAGCGAGTCCTTTTTTCACAAACGTGCGAATCTCTTCTTTCAGCTCATCTGTCGGTTCGTATCCGCTTCTAAGCGCTATAAATGCTTTAATAATTTCACCGCGCACAGGATCTGGTTTTCCGATAACACCAGCCTCTGCAATGGCCGGATGTTCCACCAGTTTACTTTCTACCTCAAATGGACCGACCCGCTCTCCTGACGTCATAATGACATCGTCGACACGTCCCTGGAACCAGAAGTATCCATCTTCATCCATATAAGCTGAATCTCCTGAAACATACCAATCTCCCGGCATAAAGTAAGATTCATATTTTTCAGGATTGTTCCAGATCGTATGCATCATAGACGGCCAGCCCTTTTTGATGGCAAGGTTCCCCATCCGGTATGGCGGAAGTTCATTTCCGGCATTATCTACAATCGCGGCTTCAACGCCTGGAATTGGTTTCCCCATCGAACCTGGTTTGATATCCATGCATGGATAGTTACAAATCAGCTGTGCACCTGTTTCTGTCATCCACCAAGTGTCATGAATTCGTTTACCGAATACAGCGTCTCCCCAGCGGATCACTTCTGGATTTAGTGGCTCTCCTACACTTAACACATGACGGAGTGAGCTGAGATCATATTTTTGAATGAGATCGTCTCCTGCTCCCATCAGCATTCTGAAGGCTGTCGGTGCACTGTACCAAACGGTCACACCAAGCGATTCAATGGTTTCGTACCACGTATCAGGATTGAACCTGCCGCCTAAAATGACATTCGTCGCTCCATTCAGCCACGGAGAAAAAATACCGTACACCGTCCCTGTTACCCAGCCTGGATCAGCTGTACACCAGTAGACATCTTCTTCTGTCAAATCAAGTACCCATTTACCCGTCTGGCCTTGCTGCACCATTGCGCCATGAACATGGAGCACACCTTTTGGCGTACCAGTGGACCCTGACGTGTAATGAAGCAGGTATCCATCTTTTTCATCCATCCACTCGATTTCAAGTTCCTTCGCTGCCTGTTCAAATGCTTCTTCAAAGTGAATCGTCCGCACATCACCTGCATCCTCTTTTTCACCGCCGACAATGATGACGGATTCAAGCTTTGGAAGTTCTGCAAACGGAATCCGCTCAAGCAGATCAGGCGTTGTCACAATCACTTTTGCCTCACTATTTTCTAAACGATCTTTGACGGCACCTTCCATAAATGCCTCAAATAACGGACCGACGATCGCACCAATTTTGACAGCACCAAGCAGTAGAAAATAGAGCTCAGGTGATCTTGGCATAAAGATAAACACGCGATCCCCTTTTTGCACATGTGCCTGTTCTCTTAATAGATTTCCTGCTTTGTTTGTCTTGATTTTCATATCCCTGAACGTATACTTTTCATCCCGCTCTGAATCTTTGTAGTGAAGCGCCACCTTGTTTTTACGAAACGAGTCCGCATGTCTGTCAATCGCTTCATAAGCTGCATTTACTTTTCCTGTTTCATACCAAGAGAAATTTTTTCTCGCTTCCTCCCATGAAAATTCTTTGTATGCTTGCTCATAATCATTTAAATGATAGTCCCCTTTTACTGATGGTAGCGTTTCCACTTTCATCAAACAGTCCCCCTTTGCATACGTTTACAATGACCATTATAGTATAGATGACTTTTTTTCTCAATTTTTAAAAAACTTCTGATGAAACCGTTTTAATTATTGCAAGATTTAAGATAGAATAGAGACGACTCACTAGAATTTGAGGCGGTGGATACGTGGAGCATCCTAAAACTTATTATTCAAAAACCATTGAGCGAGAAACAGGTTCCATCCTGATTGAAGGACCGGTACCTGCATCAGAGCTTGCGAACTATACGTTTCATGA
Organism: Bacillus sp. iso_77; assembly: GCF_056173625.1. NCBI lineage: Bacteria > Bacillati > Bacillota > Bacilli > Caryophanales > Bacillaceae > Bacillus > Bacillus sp. iso_77. The sequence goes on from NZ_CM149683.1 coordinate 2,642,182, forward strand.
AGGACTAACGGCATTTCGCACGCCTGAGGAACAGAAACAAGCACTTGTTGAAATAGCAGATCTTCCTGAAGGACGTATTATCATTGCTAGGGTGGATGAGCTTGTCGTAGGCTATGTCACGTATTTGTACCCTGATCCGCTTGAACGCTGGTCAGAAGGCAACATGGACAATTTAATTGAGCTCGGTGCCATTGAAGTCGCTCCTCCATTCAGAGGCTGCTCACTTGGCAAGCATTTACTGGATGTGAGCATGATGGATGAGCAAATGGAGAATTACATTATCATTACAACTGAATATTACTGGCATTGGGATTTAAAGGGGACAAAGAAAAACGTGTGGGAGTACCGCAAAATGATGGAGAAAATGATGAACGCCGGCGGTCTTGTCTGGTTTGCAACAGACGAGCCAGAGATTAGCTCACATCCAGCCAATTGTTTAATGGCACGGATCGGAAAAAATGTGAGTCCTGATTCGATCGAGCGTTTCGATCGTCTTCGCTTCCATCAGCGCTTTATGTATTAACGTTCAATTCGTTTTTTTGGCAAAGGGGATTGGTAAACATGATGATTGAACAAATTATGGAGCGTGATGTGATCACGCTACGCAAAACCGATACGATTGAAGAAGCCATTCAAAAAATGAGTGCACATCACATTCGGCATATTCCCATCGTATCTGAGCAGGGATCTGTCATTGGGATGGTGACAGATCGGGATATTAAAAATGCCAGTCCAAGTATTTTTGAAACAGAGAAAAGGCAGCTTTTTATTCAGCGGCCGGTTGAAGACATCATGGTGCTAGAGACGATTACCGCTCATCCGCTTGATTTCGTTGAGGAGATTTCAAGTGTCTTTTTTGAACACGGAATTGGCTGTCTTCCCGTTGTGAGACGTGGCAAGCTTGTAGGGATCATCACAAAAACAGATTTACTTCGTACATTTGTAAGACTAACAGGTGCAGATCAGCCTGGATCACATTTAGAGGTTGAAGTAGCGCAAGTGACAGAGGGTCTTGCAGACATTACGTCCATTTTAAAAGAGCAGCATATTCAAATGCTGAGTGTACTCGTGTACCCACATGCCAATGAAGCCTCTAAAGTGCTCGTCTTCCGCCTTCAAACGATGCATGCAGATCATGTGATGAAGCTGATTCGTGCAAAAGGCTATAAAGTGCTCTGGCCTATGGAGCAGACGATCAAATGAAGGAAGCGACCTTTGTTTTTTCACCATCTTTTCAAACGTACCAGTTTCACCAAGATCATCCCTTCAATCAGCTTCGCGTCTACTTAACTTATGATCTTCTTCAAAAAATGAAGGCATTAACGGATGATGAGATTGTCGCACCTCGTATGGCGACGCTGGAGGAATTAAAGCTCGTCCATACAACAGACTACATTCAAGCAGTACAGCGGGCAAGTGAAGGAAAACTGTCCACCGCAGAGGGGGAACGTTATGGTCTTGGCACTGAGGATACCCCGATGTTTGCAGGGATGCATGAGGCAGCTTCTCTCCTAGTTGGCGGGACATTAACAGCGGTTGATCAAGTGATGCTTGGGCATTCGCAGCATGCGCTCAATCTTGGCGGCGGGCTTCACCATGGATTTAAAGGGCGTGCTTCTGGCTTTTGTATTTATAATGACAGCTCTGTAGCCATTCAGTATATTCAAAAGACATATGGCGCTAGAATTTTATATATTGATACAGATGCTCATCATGGCGATGGTGTACAGTTTAGCTTCTATGATGATCCAGAGGTATGTACTGTTTCCATTCATGAAACAGGGCGCTATTTGTTCCCTGGAACTGGACAAGTACAGGAAAGGGGTCATGATAAAGGCTATGGCTATGCATATAATATCCCGCTTGACGCATTTACAGAAGACGAATCATTTTTAGAAGCCTATCGAACAGCAGTGACAGAGATTGCTGCTTTTTTTAAACCAGATGTCATTTTGACGCAAAATGGAGCAGATGCCCACTATTATGACCCTTTGACGCATTTATCTGCTACCATGAAAATATATGAGGAAATTCCTAGAATTGCCCATGAGCTGGCGCATCAATATTGTGATGGAAAATGGATCGCTGTGGGCGGAGGCGGCTATGATATTTGGCGTGTCGTCCCAAGAGCATGGAGCCGCATTTGGCTTGAGATGAAAGGCATTACACCACCAGATGCACTTCCTCAGGAATGGATTCGGGCATGGGAAAAACAATCGCCTGTTCCGCTTCCATCCACATGGCTAGATCCTGACGATTTATATCCACCGATTCCAAGAAGAGCAGAAATTACAGAAAAAAATGCACAAACGGTAGAAAAAGCACTCATGCCTGTTCGACGAGAAAAGAAAAAGGCATAAAAAAAAGCAGGCGTCCACTGATCAAGTGAGCCTGCTTTCTTTTTTATTTCGTCGATTGTCTTTCTTCGATTCTATGTGGCAATTCAACAATTTGATCTTCTACTTGTTCTTTGTTCATGAGCTTTGTCAAAAGTCTCATCGCAACAGCGCCAATATCGTAAGTCGGCTGAACAACTGTTGTCAATTGAGGGCGAACCATGAGGGATAGTCTTGTGTTATCAAAACCAATCACTTCTAAATCTTCAGGAATTGATACGCCTCTGTCCTGCGCTCCATGAATGACACCTAGCGCCATTTCGTCAGTAGCTGCAATCACAGCCGTCGGCTTGTCAGATTGATCAAGCAGATTAGCGAGCGCTTCAATACCAGAGTCATATGAGTAGTCTCCTTCAGCAACAAGCGCTTCGTCAAACACGATACCAGCTTCTTCAAGCGCACGCTTATAACCAGCAAGCTTTCTCATAGAGTTAATTGGTTCTGACATTGGTCCAGATACAAACGCAATTCGTTTATGTCCTTTTTCAACTAATAGCTGAACTGAATCATAAATGGCTTGTTCATAGTTAATGTTGACTGATGGTGTTTGTGCCTGCTCTTCAACAGATGCTGCAAGTACAATGGGTACAGGAGAGCGCTTAAATTCTTCCACATGCACATCTGTAATGTTTCCGCCCATAAAAACGATTCCATCTACTTGTTTGCCAAGCATTGTGTTTAACAAATGCAGTTCTTTATCAGTATTTTGGTCTGAGTTGCTCAAAATAATGTTGTACTTGTACATCGTCGCAATATCTTCAATTCCTCGTGCAAGCTCTGAATAGAAGATACTTGAAATATCAGGGATGATGACCCCAACTGTTGTGGTCTTTTTACTTGCAAGGCCTCGTGCGACTGCGTTTGGACGGTAGCCGAGACGATCAATTGCTTCAAGCACCTTTTTTCTTGTTGTTGGTTTTACGTTTGGATTACCATTAACAACGCGTGATACCGTTGCCATACTTACGTTTGCTTCTCTTGCTACATCATATATTGTAACATTATTCACATAAATCACTCCTTCAAATACACTTCATATCTATAGCATTCACCAATTGGATAGAGACATGTCAGATACGAGGAAAATAATATCCTATTTGTCATTAAAACGATGAAAAGAGACACATAATTTTTCAATCTACATCAAAATGACATTCTTTTATGAAATTATACACGTTTTTTCTTCATATGAAAACGTTCCCTTTCTTTTTATAACTAAATTAAACAAACTTTAATGAGCTTGTTACCTGTAAATTGAATCATATTTCACCAAAAATCGTTGCGAACGTCAGCTATGACAATGATCTTAGCAGATTCTATCGAATTTTAAAAATGAAAACATTGTGAACAAGCGTATTTTTAGCTTGCAATGCGCTCTTTTCCTTTCATTGCCAATTTTGATCGTATTTTTTCATGAAAAAACCGCCGGGCTGTCATCCGGCGGCTTTTCTATTTATGGTTACGCGTGAATGTTGACAAGTGGTCTTAACGCATCTAACCATTTTTCGAATTGTGGAATGTCCATTTGCTGCGCTGAATCAGATAGGGCAACAGATGGATCTGGATGCACTTCTGCCATCACACCGTCTGCTCCAATCGCAAGAGCTGCTTTAGCTGTTGGAAGGAGTAGATCTCTGCGTCCTGTTGAGTGTGTCACGTCAACAAAGACTGGTAAATGTGTCTCTTGTTTCAAGATTGGCACAGCCGAGATATCTAGTGTATTTCTTGTGGCTGTTTCGTATGTGCGGATGCCTCGCTCGCAAAGGATGATTTGGTCATTTCCTTGTGCGATGATGTATTCAGCTGCATTGATGAATTCTGAAATTGTTGCTGCTAGACCGCGTTTTAAAAGAACTGGTTTGTTCACTGATCCAGCTTCTTTTAAAAGCTCGAAGTTCTGCATGTTACGAGCTCCAATTTGGATGACATCGATATGCTCAATTGCTTCTTCAATATGAGCAGGGTTCACGATTTCACTAATAACTGCAAGACCGTATTCATCTGCTACACGTTTTAGAATTTTTAGACCGTCTACGCCAAGTCCTTGGAAGTCGTATGGACTTGTGCGAGGCTTAAATGCGCCACCACGAAGAAGTTTTAGTCCCTGCTGTTTCGCTGCTGCCGCTACTTCTGCAACTTGCTCGTAGCTTTCAACGGCACATGGTCCAACGATGAAACGTTGTTTTCCGTCACCGATCGCTTCTCCATTGATATTTACAATTGTATTTTCAGGTTTTTTCTTACGAGAAACAAGAAGTGCTTTGCTGTGGTCATCTTCTTGAAGCTCTAAACCTGCTTTGAAAATTTCTTTGAAAATATGTTGAATCGTTGAATTTTCAAATGGGCCATCATTTTCTTCAAGAATTTGATTAAGCATTGTGCGCTCTCTGACAGGGTCATAACGGTTGACACCTTGCGCTTCTTTTGCCTTTCCAATTTCTTTTACAATGTTTCCTCTTTCATTGATCAGTTTTAAGATTTGAAGATTTAGTTCATCTGCTTGCTGTCTCAATTGTTCCAATTCATTGTTGCTCATTTTTGTCATCCTTTCCTCTGCCCGCTCTCGCTTTTTATTTTTGATCTCTTATAATAGGGTTTATTATAAACAAAGATTTCGGAATTGTCACGAAAAAATTCTTTATTACCCAAACGCTTTTAAGCGATAAAGTATTATGTGTAAGATTATAGCATACTTTTGATGCAAGTAAACCTTTTTTATAAAAAAAACGTCAGCAATCGCTGACGTTTCAGCGGGTAGACAAACCCTCGCATTCTTTGTCAGTCCTGCGCGCTGGTACTCACGAATGACAAATTCGCTCCGTAAAAGTAGCTGTCCTTCCTAGACTGCAAAGGTTTTCTATCACGCTGAAAAGAAGACAAAGGGCTAAAATAAAATTCATTTTAGCCCTTTGTCCACAATCTTGAACGTCAGCAATCGCTGACGTTTTTCTACATGTTATGTTCAAGCGCTTCTTTTGTAATGGTTGAGTGAGAAGCATGCCACTTTACTTTGCCATCGCTAAAGATGAATGCCTGCGGGCTTTCGTGCTTGATCCCTGACTTTTCAGTCACATAGGATGAAAGCTCTCTTGTGTTTTGAATTTGCAAGAAATAAGCAGGAACATCCTCATGTTCTGACGCAAACGCTTCAAACTCTTGAAAAGCAGCTTGGCTGATTGGACATGTCAAACTGTGCTTAAAAAAGACAAAGGTTCCGTCTTGATTCGTTAGTTGATCAAACTGTTCTTCTGTTTCTATGAGTTGTTTAGACATGATGTGCTCCTTCCACACTTAAACAGTGAGTTAGCCTTTCGTAGATTGTTCTACTTTTTCTTTGACATCTTTGATGCCGTCTTCAATGTCTGCTTTTGCTTCTTGTGCTCTAACTTTTGCTTCGTCTGCTACATCTGAAGCTTCATCCGCTATATTTGCTGCAGCATCTTCTGCTTCGCTTTTTACTTGTTTAGCTTTTCCAGCTGTACGATCTTTTATGTCTTTTACTTTGTCTAAAATCTGGTTTGACTGCTCTGCTACGAGCTGAGACAATTCAGATGTTTTGTCTTTCGCAATCGTCACATATTCAGTGCCTTTTTCCTTTGCATCTGTTGTAAGACGATCTGTTTTTTCTTTTAGGGCATTCGCTTGGGTGTTCAAATCATCGCGAAGCTCTTTCCCTGACTTTGGTGCTAAAAATAATGCCGTTGTTGCACCGATAATGCCACCGATAAGTGTTCCGATCAAAAAGTCTTTGCTATTGATTCCGTCTTTGCTCATGATTATTCCTCCTATGCGAAAATGGTTGTTTATTGTTGTTTACGCTGTTTCCATTTTTTATAGATTTCAAGTGCTGCGTTACTCCAGCTTACCACATCCGTGACTTTCTCTTGATTTCGTTCAACGGATGAAGAAACCGCACCAGCTGCCTGCTTTATGCTTGTATTAAATTGGTTGATCGAGCCACCAATTCCCTGCACCGCATCCACAACTGTGTTAAGTTTTGCCGATTTGTCTTGAATATCTTCAGCAAGCTGATTGGTCTTATGTAGCAACTGTGCTGTCTCTGTGGTGATGCCTTGCATCTGTCCTTCAAGACCTTCTAAAGTTGATGCGACATTCTTTAATGTCAGCTGTAAGGATTTCAATGTTTTGGACAAGTAGATGACAAGAATGAGGAAAGCGATTGCGATGAGTGCAACGCTTAAATAGAGAATAATAATCATCTGATACCTCCTTTGCTGCGGGCATATTCAATTCAATACCCTCTCGTTGTATCATTCAAACATCGCCTAGAATGACCGATTGAATAATAATTCTACACTTATTCGCCAATTCCTGTCCACAGCGAACGAAAAAAAGCGGCACATCTTGTCACATTTAGCCCCTTTGTCACATTTTATTCAAAATAAAAAAGCGCCGATTGAATCGGCACTTTTTGACAGGCAATTATACTGCGACTTTCTCATAAGCACGAAGATACTTTTGAATATCTCCTGCTCCCATAAAGACCAAGATCGCATTTTCATGTGCTTTCAGCACAGATGTCTCTTCTTCTTCAATCAATTGGGCTTGCGGAATTTTTTCCCGCAAATCTTCAATGCTTAGTTTCCCAATGTTTTCACGAGCTGAGCCGAAAATATCACAGAGATATACATAGTCTGCTTTTTTCAGACTGTCCGCAAATTCACTTAAAAATTGCTGTGTACGAGTGAAAGTGTGCGGCTGGAAGACTGCTACAATATCACGGTCTGGATACTTCTGGCGAGCTGCTTCGATCGTGACTTCAATTTCAGTCGGATGGTGCGCATAGTCGTCAATTAAGACTTGTTCACCGACTACTTTTTCATTAAAGCGTCGTTTCACACCGCCAAATGTCGTTAAAGCACCTTTGATGAGCTCTACATCAATGGCCTCATAGTGGCATAATGCAATAACCGCTAATGAGTTAAGGACATTGTGGTTTCCGTAAGCAGGAATGTAGAAGGTATCATAAAACGTATTACGTACAAATACATCAAATGTGGTGCCTTCTGTGTTTTTCACAACATTTCGTGCTTGGAAATCATTTTCTTCATTGAATCCGTAGTACACAACAGGTACTTTTGCTTGGATCTTGAGCAGATGCTCGTCATCACCGCAAGCGATGATGGCTTTTTTCACTTGAAGTGCCATGTTTTGAAACGCATCAAACACGTCATCAATATCCGTGAAATAATCAGGGTGATCAAAATCAATATTGGTCATGATCGCATAGTCTGGATGGTAGCTGAGGAAATGTCTGCGGTATTCGCACGCTTCAAATACAAAATACTCGCTGTTTTCTTTCCCCATTCCAGATCCATCACCGATTAAATAGGAAGTTGGTTTTGCCGCTTGCATCACATGTGCAAGCAGACCTGTTGTCGATGTTTTACCATGAGCACCCGTAATTGCAACGTTTGTGAATGAATCCATGTATTCTCCAAGAAATTTATGATAACGAATGACAGGAATCCCTTCAGAAAGAGCACGCTCAATCTCAGGGTGTGTATCTGGGAATGCATTTCCTGCAATCACCGTCATCCCTGGCTGAATATTATCTGGGTCAAATGGAAGAATTTTAATATTTCGTTCTTCTAATGCTTTTTGTGTAAAGATATGTTTTTCGATATCCGATCCTTGGACAGTATACCCAGTATCATGAAGAATTTGGGCCAGTGGACTCATACCTGTCCCTTTTATTCCAACAAAATGATAAACAGTCATAATTGTACCTCCAACAAACGTCTATCTGACTTACAGTATATGACGCTCATTTCAATTTGCAACTTGTGATTTTTGTCTCTAGCTGATCACAAATCGCAGCTCCAAATAAAGATTTTTTCCGATCTTCCTATTCTAATCAATATTAACTATGATTAGTATCCGACAACTTTCCCATTTCTAACACCTGCTTTCGCTCATTTTCGTTAAAAAGCGTTCAGACAGGCATGCGAAAAGCGTCCAATTCAAAAATTGCACCTATGTGCTATCATACCATGTTTATCAAAAAAATGAAGTGGTTTGTTTAGATCAATTGTTCTAAATCACTCAGTGTCATGAGGACCTCTCTTGGCTTACTGCCTTTTGCCCCAGAGATCATTCCTTCACGTTCCATCATATCAATCAATCTCGCTGCTCGATTGTAGCCAATTCTAAATCTTCTTTGCAAACTGGATGTACTTGCACTATTTTGCTCGATGGCGAATCTGCATGCGTCCATAAACAATTCATCTTCGTCTGTAATGGCAGAGCCTTGGAGCATCAATTCTTCCTGTTCAAAAAGGAACACAGGTTTGCGCTGTTTTCTCACATGCGCTACCACTTCATCAATCTCTCGATCTGATACAAAGTTCCCTTGCAGCCTTGTCGGTTTGCCAGAGCCATTTTCTAAGAACAGCATGTCTCCTTTTCCGAGAAGCTTTTCAGCACCTGCCATATCAATAATGGTTCTTGAATCCACTTGGCTTGAAACAGAGAAAGCAATTCTTGTTGGGATGTTTGCTTTAATGAGGCCTGTAATGACATCAACAGAAGGTCTTTGCGTCGCAATGAGTAAGTGAATCCCGCATGCTCTTGCTTTTTGGGCAATTCGGCAAATGCTTTCTTCGACTTCATTTGGTGCGACCATCATTAAATCAGCCAACTCATCAATGACAACGACGAGATATGGTAGTTTTTCACCCATTTGTTTTTCTTTCACCAGTTCGTTAAATCGTTTGATTTCTCTCACACCAGAGTGTGCAAACAGTTCATAGCGTCTTTCCATTTCATCTACTACCCATTTCAGGGCAGCTGTTGCTGTCTTGGCATCAGTAATAACTGGGCTCACAAGATGCGGAATGTGATTATATGGCGCCAGTTCTACCATTTTAGGGTCGATTAACAGCATTTTCACTTCATCAGGTGAGGCTTTAAACATCAGGCTTACGAGAATGGTATTAATACAGACACTTTTCCCTGAACCTGTTGCTCCGGCAATTAAGCCGTGCGGCATTTTTTGCAAATCAACCACAACGGGCTGACCGGAAATATCCAATCCGAGCGCTGCCGTTAATGGAGATGGGTTGTCTCTAAAGGCACTGCTTCTGATCATTTCTCTTAAGAAAACCATTTTACTGTGAAGGTTCGGCACTTCGATTCCAATCGTGTTCTTCCCAGGAATCGGCGCTTCGATGCGAATATCTTTTGCAGACAAACTGAGTTTGATATCATCTGACAGGTTTGTAATTTTGTTCACTTTCACGCCTGGTTCAGGATGCACTTCAAATCTTGTAACAGAAGGACCTTGCGTCACATGAACAACACTTGCTCTGACATTGAAATTTTTCAGTGTGGCATTGAGCAGTTCTGCCCGTTCTTTCACCCATGTTCCGTCCTCTTCTTTTTGTGCTGGTGGAACGTCTAGAAGGGCTAAACTCGGAAATACATATCCTTGTGCATCTGCCGTTTTCTTCTGTCCTTGCACGCGCTGATCACTTTTTAACATCATGACGTTAAAAGGAACGGTGGAGGTTTGACCGCTTGAGCGCTTTGGCTGTGGAGAAGACGGTTTTGGTTCTTCACGTTTTATTTCAGGCGTTTCTTCAGGTGTTTCCTCAAGCTCTTCTGCCATATCCCCGGCGATCTCTGCTTGTCCAGAGTCAGCAAATTCATCTGATGCTTCTTCAACTGGCATGACTTCATCATCTGTTAATTTTTCTTCCGGCAGAGAATCATCATCTTGCGAATCTTGTATGATCACCGGTTCTTCTTGTTCAAATGCTGCCGCTGACACGTCTGTTTGACTTTCTTCTATCCATGCAGCCTCTGTTGTTTCCTCCATAGCCTCTACTTCATTCTCTTCCAGCATCGCAGTTTCTTCTACTGGGCTTTCTATCTCCATGTCGAGTGCTGGTGATGGGCTTTCAGCTGTTTCAAATGTAAAGCTCTCTTTTTTCTCAGCATCATCTTCAAGCGGAATCATCGGCTCTTCTTGTTCAACGGTGACTGCCTGTTCTTGCTCCATCTCTAGAGGCTCGTTAGATGCTTCAGCTTGCTCCATATGTAAGGATGCTTCCCGGTCGTCTTTGGTCTGTGACAAAGCTTGATCTTGCTCCTCTGTCTCACTGAAAGGCTCGTCATATAAACGTTCCATCGTTGATTGAACGTGATCTTGATAAGCGAGTTCCTCTTGCAAAGTAAGCGGCGTCGTGACAGGTTGCTTCTCTGCTTGTTCTTCTGTTTGGGCTGACATCATGTCTTCCATACGTTGTTCTTTTCGTATAGACGGGATGTTCATTTGCTGTCTTAAATTCCGTTCACGCTCTGCTTCTTCTGATAACAGTGTGACACGCTGTGACGTTTCTTCTGCCGATTTCATTTTGACAGAAGATGTGTCTTCTTTGGCTGCTGCATGTTTTGGACGCATATCCTGGTGGTAGCCATAGATAGGTGAAGGGATTTGCTCTGGTTTAAAAGGCTTTTTATTGAGATCAGGCTGCACTGTTTGTTTTGGCTGATAGGTCGTCTGCTTTGCCTTTGGCTGACTTGGCCGCGTGCGCCTTCTTTCTTGTTGCTTTGCTGCCTCACGTGCAGGTTCATCTGGAACGAGAGGAAAGCGGAAATTGCCTTTTGGATATTCATAATACACTTTCGTATCTTCAACTTTTTTATATTCTTTATGTTGTTCAACAGCTGGCTGCTTTGGTGCAATCGGACCTGTTTCAGGCCTCTCAGCTTTTTCTTCTTTTTTTTCTTCTCCTAAAAATACACTAAAAAATTTATCTAACCAACTCATCATTTATCACTCACTTTAACTCCCCTTACGTTTTCTTGGGCGATTTTTAGTATACCATTGCTTTTTCATGCAGAAAAGCGAGAAAAGTGCTACGCTTTGCTGTTCATGCTGTCTGTAGATGAAAAAAAGTCACTAAGTACGTACTTAGTGACTTTTGGTATAACACATTCTTCGCTCATTTGTACCCGTTTATGGGAGGTTACGCTTCAAATGGTTCGCCAGCTTGGCGGCTTCCTTCTAGAACAAGGATTCCTTTTTCAGCAGGCGCATTCGGAAGATCTAATTCTTTTGCAGAACAAATCATTCCGCTTGAAGGAACACCTCTTAGTTCAGCATCTTTGATCACCAAACCGCTCGGCATCACAGCACCGACCTTTGCAACCACAACATATTGACCTTGATCAACGTTTGGTGCACCGCACACGATTTGTAAGGTTTCATCGCCAACATCTACTTGGCAAATGTTCAGTTTATCTGCATTCGGATGTTTTTCTTTTTCCTTCACATAACCGACCACAAACTTAGGTGATAGATCAACTGTTAATGTTTCACTGACACCGTTGCGGTTTAAAATTTCATTGATATCTTGAACAAGCGTTTCAGAAAGCGGTACAGATCCGTTTTCTTCAATTTTCATGTAAGAAGATGCATTGAAAATATTAAAACCTGTTGTTTCTTTTGTGTCTTGATTGAAGATTCTTACGACATCTCCAAACGTTTCATGACCTACTTCTTCTCTTGTTACATCTTTCAATGAAATAAGGAGTGTGTCGCCGACACCTTCTGCATTATAAAAAACGTTCATTCTTCAAAATTCCCTTCTACTGCTGTTTTGGTCTGCTTTTTGCAAGAATAAAGATCGGTTCAAGCTTGCCTTCGTCATATAAAAATGACAAGGCCGTAATCGGAACCGTGCCGCTGGCGAAGAAGCTCATCGACATTTGCCCTAAAATATCATAGCCTGATTCATTGCGTACATCTGCAATGATGAACACATCTTGATGGGGAACGGAAATGGCCATTTGCCCCTCTACTTTTTGCGCGTATTCTTGTAAAATCGATTCATTTAATATTCTGCTTGCATCGTACCCGTCATTTGCACGGAAGAAATAAAAACGGTTGCCCGCCACTTCATCCATTTTCACGACAGTCTTTAGTGAACGGACGTTAAAACTTGCAGTTTCTCTGATTCGTTCTTTTGTCCAGTTTTCCTTTTGCAGCATCTTCTCGTCAATTAATCTGTAGGTGCTTCCAAGGTCAAGTGCATAGTAGATTCTTGTCTCTGCTGTATGCTCATCAAAAACGAGCGGAATCTCATCACTTGATGTTTCTGGAAAGGACGTTGAACGAATGACCGGATAAATGTGCTTCTCTTTACCTGAGATGTGCTGCGCTTCACCTTTCATAGCGCTGAGCGCCTCTTTCACATAATAAACGATCTCATCCAGTGTTTCATCAGGCTTTACTTCCCACTTTGCAATAATCGGTGGGAGCTCAAGCGTGATTCCCTTTCCTGTATGTTTATCTTCCACACGAAGCGTATCTTTTTCCCTGTCAAACTGGTGGGTCCAGCTGTCGTTCGTCAGACGGCTTTTCAATTGATTGGCAAGCTGTCTTGATGTCATTTTCGCCATGATAAGACTCTCCTTTCGTTATTTAGAAAGAGAATCTGTTAAAAATGCTTCAATCTCTTCCTTTGTCTTACGATCTTTGCTGACAAAACGGTTGATCTCTTGTCCGTTTTTAAAGACTAAAAAGCTTGGAATTCCGTAAATTTCCCACTCTGCACAAGTGTCGATGAACTGATCTCTATCCACATAGAAGTATTCAAATTCTGGATAGTTTGCTTCAAGCTCTGGCAAAAACGGCTCAATAAATGTGCAGTCCGGGCACCAGTCAGCTGAAAATAGTAATACGGTTAAGTCTTCTTGAATCACTTTTTGTAATTCTTCGTTTGATTCAATTTTTTTCATGTTTGATTCCTCCAGTTTGTATACTTAAATCTCCGAATTGTATATAGCCTTTCTTTCTCATCCATTCTGATACTACCAAACTAATCACTGCCGGGCCAACGATATGCAAGAGAGCAATAGCGAGGAAAACGGAAGGATGAAATCCCATGACTGTGAGTGTCATGAGCTGGCCGACAAGTCCGCTCGTTCCCATACCCGCTCCTGCCGCATTATTGACCATCCCAAAGCCAATGATACCAATTGGTGCAAGAATCAGTCCTGCAATCGTCGGCGGAATGAGAATGAGCGGATTTTTCACAATGTTCGGCAGCTGTAGTTTTGATGTTCCAATGCCTACCGCAGCAAGACCGCCAAAACGATTTTCCCTAAATCCTGCAGCAGCAAAGCCGACCATCTGCGCGCAGCAGCCAATCGTCGCCGCACCAGCAGCAAGACCGCTTAAATCAAGCATCAGCGCAAGCGCAGCACTTGAAATCGGTGAGCTAAGAGCAAGTCCAACAATGGTTGCAACCAGCATGCCCATGATGAGTGGACTTTGGTCAGTCCCCCATACGATCAGCCTGCCGAGCCCTGTCATCACCGCCTGAATCCCAGGGCCGATGAAAGCAGCAGTGAGAAAACCTGTGATAATGGTCACAAGCGGCGTTAAAATAATATCAATTCTTGTCTCACCACTGATCAGTTTGCCTAATTCCACACCAACGAGAGCAGCCACGAAGCTTCCAGCAGGTCCCCCAAGCTCTGCTCCGGCGGCACCTGAAACAACACTTGCGAAAATAATTAAAGGAGAAGCGTTTAAGCGATAAGCAACCGCTACGCCAATTGCTGGTCCCATCAGCCCCATTGCGAGCGTTCCCATTTCCACGATGAGAGGAAATGATAACAGGCCGCCTGCTGTTTTTAAAATCAGCCCTACCACTAATGTAGCAAATAGACCTAAAGCCATATAAGAGAGTGCATCAATAAAATAGACCTTTGGCGAAAGGGAAATACCCTTTCTTTTTAAATAAGTCATCAACGTCGTCTTCCTGCTTTCTCATAGGAAAGACGAAGAGGCCTGTCCTTCCCATTATATGTAGTCTTCTTACGATGAAAAATAGTCTCTACCATGAATATCATAATCATATTTTTTTTGCTTTATCAAGCACTTCTTGTGTAACATGAAAAGAAACAGGGCAAACCTTTACTAAGTTTGTGCACAAGGAGGAGATTGTTATGCAATTAACGGTTTATTTAGCTGGAGAAATTCATAGCCAGTGGCGCGATGAAATTAAGGAAAAAAGCCAGTCTTTGAAACTACCAGTGACGTTTGTTGGTCCAATGGAGAATCATGACCGATCAGATAACATCGGAGAAGATATTTTAGGCGGGCAGCCAAATGCCATCTTAAAAGACGATGCGGCTTCTGATTTGAACAATTTCCGCACCGAACTATTATTAAATAAGGCAGACGTTGTCATCGCCCGCTTTGGTGAGAAATATAAACAGTGGAACACGGCAATGGATGCTTCTTCTGCCATCGCCAAAGGAAAACCCCTTATTTTGATTCGTCCTAAAGAATTACATCATCCACTAAAGGAACTATCAAACAAAGCAAATATCACTGTCGAAACAGTGAATCAAGCAATTAAGGCGTTGTCATACGTGTTTGAACAAGAATAAGAAAAAGGGCTAAAATGAACTTGATTTTAGCCCTTTTTCTTCTTTTCAGCGTGATAGAAAACCTTTGCAGCCCTAGGAAGGTCGAGTACCGGCGCGGAGCGAATTTGACATTCGTGAGCACCCGCACGCAGGACTGACAAAGAATGCGAGGATTTGTCTACACGCTGAAGGCTGTGCTCTTAAAAGAGGCAGCCTTTTTCTTATCGTTTACACTTGTTGATAAATCGAATCCACCGTGCTTTGATCACAATTTTTAACAAGACGAACAATTAATTCTTTTGCCGCTGCATAATCATCCACATGCAAGACAGAGTGACTTGTATGAATGTAACGCGCACATACACCAATAACAGCAGACGGTACACCTTGATTTGAGATATGGACACGTCCAGCATCCGTACCGCCTGGCGATACGAAATATTGATATGGAATATTGTTTGTTTCGGCTGTATCGAGAACAAATTCTCTCATGCCTCGATGCGTAATCATCGTGCGATCATAAATACGAAGAAGTGCACCTTTTCCAAGCTGGCCAAATTGTGATTTGTCTCCCGTCACATCATTTGCGGGACTCGCATCTAGAGCAAAGAACAGATCAGGCTGAATCATATTCGCAGCTACCTCAGCCCCTCTGAGCCCTACTTCCTCTTGTACGGTGGCGCCTGAATATAGCTGACATGAAAGAGCTTCGTCTTTTAATTCTTTCAATAATTCAATGGCAAGTCCGCACCCATAGCGGTTATCCCAAGCTTTGGCTAAAATCTTTTTCGGATTGGCCATTGGGGTAAAGACCGTTGCAGGAACGATTTGCTGCCCTGGGCGAACACCAAGCTCTTTCGCTTCTTCTTCACTGTCTGCACCAATATCAATCAGCATATCTGACGGTTTTACTGGTTTGCTTTTTTGTTCTGGTGTCAGAAGGTGAGGAGGTGTGCTCGATACAACGCCCGGAATTGGCCCGTGATCCGTATGAACATCCACACGCTGCGCAAGCATCACTTGACTCCACCAGCCGCCAAGTGTTTGAAAACGAATCATTCCGTTTTTCGTAATGGATGACACCATAAAGCCGACTTCATCCATATGACCAGCCACCATAATCTTCGGCGCGTTCTCTGGGCCTTTACGGACACCAAACACTCCGCCAAGACGATCCTGTATGAGTTCATCGGAATATTTCTCAAGTTCCTTTTTCATAAAAGCACGCACATGGTGCTCATTACCTGGAGTTCCTTGTAGTTCTGTTAAATTTCGGAAAAGCGACATTGTTTCTTCGTTCATTTGACAGTTACCCTCATTTCTATGTAATGACCATATAAATTCCTATAAAAATAACACTCACTTTATACTATAAGAATTCTTTCGGTTTTCCAAGTATCTCTCCAGAAATTTTGAATATGCTTTCAAGTATTCGGATTTCTTAACATCGCTGGACAAGTTTTGTATAATGGAAAAAACAGCAATACGGAGGTGCAGCACGTTGAAGTTAAAACATGTTCTGATTGGTGCGAGTATTGGCGTAGCCGCTGCAATTGTTGCAAAGAAAGTCTTTTTCCCGACGTATATCTCGTCTGAAAAAGCGTTAAAAATTGTGAAATCCGCTTTTAAACAGCGCGGTCCGATTGATGGCTCTTGGATTTATACTGTACCAGAACCGTATACCGTAAATGGTGAAACGATTGATGTGTACAAATCTGGCATTACACGCTCCGCCTTTGGCGAGCTGGAACAGTATGAAGTCATGATTGATGCAAAAACAGGCATGATCGTTGATGTCATTGATTCTGTTGCTTAATAAGAAAGCTTCGCAAAGACAAGTCCTTGCGAAGCTTTTTTTAGATGGCTTTGATTTTTTTGTATACAGGGTGCCACATGGCGTCTTGCACAGCCTGAATGAGGTCATCAGGGGTTTCTTCCGCAATTCCTTCGTCAATCGCTGCTTGTGCCACACGGACAGCCACTGTCGCTGAAACCGTTCTGAGCTGATCAACACTTGGAAGCATCGCAGCACCCGGTTTTCCGACATTGACCATGCTCGCAATCGCTTCAGCACTCGCAACAAACATGCTGTCTGTCATGAGACGGGCTTTACACACAATCGTTCCAAGACCAAGCCCTGGAAACACAAGAGCATTATTTGCCTGCCCAATTTCATATGTCACACCGCCATATTCAACTGGATCAAACGGGCTTCCCGTTGTGACAAGCGCACGTCCTTCTGTCCACTCAATGAGATCTTCCGGCTTTGCCTCTGAAAGGGGTGTCGGGTTTGACATCGGTAAAATCGCTGGCCGCTCTACATGTGACGCCATTTCTTTCACTATTTCCTCTGTAAATGCCCCACCTACAGTTGAGGTACCAATTAAGATCGTAGGTTTCGCCTGCTTCACGACCTCTAACAAATCAATCGAATGCTTTGGACCATTACGTGCATAATCCTTCACTTCATCAGAACGTCTTGCATACGGCTTTTGGAATGGCTGAATGTCGGGTGAATCATCTGTGAGCAATCCCGTTTTATCAATACACCAGAAATGATCATATGATTCCTCTTCTTTGACACCATCTCTCACGATGGCATCACGAATTTGCTCGGCTATACCAATCCCTGCTGTACCTGCTCCAAAGATCACGATTCGGTGATCTTTCAGCGGAACCTTCGATGCTTTTGCACAAGCCAGAACGGCAGCAAGTGAAACGGCTCCAGTTCCTTGAATATCATCATTAAATGTACAAATACGGTCCTTATATTTTTCCAAAATGGCGCGGGCATTTTTTGTACCGAAGTCTTCCCAGTGAAGAAGTGCATTTGGAAAAGTCGCACGGGCAAGCTCAACATATTGATCAATAAATTGATTATAGCGCTCTCCTCGAACGCGGGAGTGCTGATTTCCCACATAAAGCGGATCATTTAAAAGGCTTTCTTGGTTGGTTCCAGCATCAAGCACCACTGCCAGTACACGGCTAGGATCAATACCTGCTGCGGCTGTATAAACAGCCAGCTTCCCGACTGAAATGGCGATTCCGCCTACACCCCAGTCACCGATGCCTAAAATTCCTTCTGCATCTGTTGCGACAATGAGATCAATTGATTCATCCACTCCGTAAGATGCAAAAATTTCTTCCATTCCTTCTAGGTCATCAATGGATAAATAAATTCCTCTTGGCTTTCTATACTCGTGGCTGTAACGCTGAATCGCTGTTCCTACGGTCGGTGTGTAAACAATCGGCAGCATTTCTGCCAAATGCTCATTTAATAATTTATAAAAGAGCACTTCATTTCTGTCATGAAGCGCAGTTAAATACACATTTTTCCCAAGTGCGTCTGGCTGTGCTTTGAACTGTTCATATGCACGCTTTGCTTGATCTTCTAGTGTTAACACCTTCGGCGGCAGAAATCCCTTTAACCCAAGCTCTTCCCGCTCTTCCTTTGTAAATGCGACCCCTTTGTTTAAATAAGGGACAGACATGACTTCCATCCCTCTTAACGGTGTCTCGATGACATCACCATGTACACGATAAAATTGATTCACCTGCACTCTTCCTTTCACAAGTTCATTTTGTCGTTATTTTGTGTGAAAGGCGCAAAAACATACAGATGATCTTTTATCTTCCGGTTTCTCTTTTGACCTCATGGGTCATTGTTCCGTCTTCATCCCACTTGACAGCACGGTAGATGGCATCATGATAAAACAAGTACCATGCATTGTTTTCTTCGGCAAATGCCTGCCATTTTTGTTTCGCTGGGATCGAGGTCATTGGATAATCATCGTATGCCAAGACCCAAAGCGGGTTTTTATGAGCGTGTGTCGGCATGATATCCGCTAAATGAATAGCTGTTTCTCCCTGACTTGTGAGCGTTAAGATGCTATGCCCATTGCTATGTCCACCTGTATGATGCAGGCGAATGCCTTCTGTTACTTCGATGCTATCTTCAAATGTCATGACTTGATCGGCAACAGGCTCCCAGTTTTCTTTCCAATATGTATTTCTTGAGCGGATGTTCGGTGCTCTCATTTCGTCCCATTCAATTTTGGACGTGATGATTTTTGCTTGCTGAAAAACAGACACAAGCTTATCGCCTTCACGTTTTGTCAGCCCGCTTGCATGATCAAAATGCAAATGAGTCATTAAGACGTAATCTATATCAGATGGGCGCAAACCGAGAGCCGCAAGTGATTCTTCTATTTTCGTTTCCTCTGTGACTCCATAATTGCGTTTTTGTTTCTCTGTCAGCTTCCCTGACCCGATGCCGGAATCTACTAACAGATGAAGACCGTTCCACCGTATGAGCATTGGATCACACCGTAATTCAATTTGATTTCGATCATTCACAGGGTATTTTTTTGACCATAATGGCTTTGGCACCACGCCAAACATGGCACCGCCATCCATGTGTGTATCTCCCCCATTTAACCAGAACAGTTCCATTTCACCTATTTTCATTGTCTCCATTGCTGTCATCCCTCCTTTTTCTATCGTAGCAAATACAAAGGAAAATCGCATGTGCTAATCTTTTATCAAAAAAAGCTGACCGCAATCGTTCGTTGCAGCCAGCTTTGTTCGCTTGTTATTCAGGAAATTTTACTTCTGATCGATAGATCGGTTGTCCCATGGAAGAGAATTTCTCTTCATATTCTGTCATGACATTTCCTTCGAGACCATCCTCATGTAAATCAAGGCTCACATATGTTAAAAGGAGTCCGTAAGACGAAAAACTTTTCAAGGAATATTCAAATAGTCCGCGGTTATCGGTTTTGAAATGTAATTCACCGCCGGGACGGAGGATCTGTTCATATCGCTTTAAAAAGGCTTTAAACGTCAACCTACGTTTTTCATGCCTTGATTTTGGCCACGGATCAGAGAAGTTCAAATACACCCGGTCAATCTCATTTTCCGCAAAGACATCTGTCAGTGTCTCTGCGTTGATGTTTAGAAGCTTTACGTTTTCTACATCTGTTTCTTTGATTTTATCGACTGCCGTCACAATGACACTTTTAAATAATTCAATGCCGATATAGTTTATCTCAGGATGAAGCTTGCCCATTCCGGCAATAAAACTCCCTTTTCCTGTACCGACTTCGATATGGATTGGATGATCATTTCCAAACAGCTCATGCCATTTCCCTTTGTATTGTTCAGGGTTGGCTAAAGCAATATGAGCATTTTCAGCTAAGTAATCATCCGCCCATGGTTTATGTCGCATTCTCAATTTGATACACCTCTATTTTCTTTACATTTTATCAAGATACCATGAAACATAAAGAGCCGCAAGACAGCATCTTATCCGCACATATGAAAAAGACCAGCTGCTAATTGGGCTGGTCTGCTTCATGTATAAAATCAAAGCTGAATGCACAGTTTAACCACATAAATGACACGCCCTGAAAGGAGCATACGTATGGGATTAAACCGCCAACATCAGCTTCAATTAATCAAAGATATTTTAACTGATCACCAGCTGGATTGCTGCGGGACTGTTGCAGAATATGAACAGGTGGGACGCGTGATTCAATTAATGCTGGAAAAAGAAGATTTGGATGCTGACGTTCGTCAGCTACTAACAGATATTTATGATTACAGCCAAAAAGGTACCTCTGTCAGTTCAATTGATGCACATATCGAAGCGCATCAATCGCATTTATCTGAATGGGTCGAGAACATTCCACTGTCTTAATGGATGTTTAACCGTTTTAAGAGTGCATGTAGCTCGGCTTGCACTTCTTTTTGCGCCTTTTCATTTCCTTTTCTTTTATGCCAAACGACAAACGAGACGGTTTCAGCCAGCACATACCATGCCATGCGTTTTCGCAAGTTGTCGGTCAGCGGAGCACCATACATAGAGAGCCAGCTTTCCCAGTTCTCTTCTTCAACATAATGGTATAAGAGCGGTCCAAGATCAATCGCTGGATCCGCAATCATTGCCCCGTCCCAATCAATTAAATAGAGCTGGTTTTCATCTGTCAGCAGCCAATTATTATGGTTGAGGTCACAATGGCATACGACCTTATCCTCGAAATGAACTGCCTCCACATGTTTCTCTAAATACTGGATGGCGCGCGTGATATCATGTGAGTCAATCTGCTCTTTTAAGATCGATGCCTTGAGATGCATCAAGATCGATGCCGGGTCAAGCGAGTGCTTTTCTAATCGTTTCAGCATATCGAGCAGCTCTTTTGATGTATGAATTTTTCTTAGCTGCTCCGCTACAGGACGGTCATTCATGTCCTTTGGCTTCAGCTCTCTGCCGCTCAGCCAGTGCTGCGCAGTAATGACATCCCCATTTTCCATCCGTTTTGTCCAGACAAGCTTCGGCACAATGCCTTCAGCTGACAAAACCGCAAGAAACGGTGACGTATTGCGTTTTAAAAATAGCTTTTGGTCATTGTGTGTTGCGAAGTACGCATCTCCCGTAGCGCCTCCAGCAGGAGAGATGTGCCATTCGCTACCTAATATTTGTCCCAACCAGTTCATATCAATTTTCAACCCATCATTTCTTAAAATATTTTAAATCATGCTTTTTTAGTCGACAAAATTCAGCCGATTGAGATCAATTGGCTGTTTATTTTTTATTTATATGATCATAAAAACAAAAAGGACAGCTATTGAGAATGAGATGCTAAACAATAGCCGTCCTATAGATTTTATCGCTACCTTCTTATACTCGTCAAGCAAAACTAGAAAAACAGGACAAGAACCTTATGAAAAGGGAAGTCTTTTTTCATGTTTCTTTTGCTCGTGCGCACACTGGCTGCTTCTTAACCACGTAATTTTAACGATCGCTCACTAGCCTTAACAAACACTGGAGTGGCGCCAATCACTTCTCCATCGGCGTGAAATAGGATTTTTTCATCTGCCTCCAAGTAGGCTTCTTCATGCTGAAAAAGGGTGACTCCCTCCATTACAAGGTGCTTTTTAAAAACCATTGCACTTAAAAATAAGAGGACTTTCAATGGATTCAAATCCGTGACAACGATTGTTTGAAATCCTGATTGCCTCGCACTTGCTTCCGGCGCTGCTTCCAGCCCGCCTCCATAATATGGGTGATTACATACGATCACAAACCACACTTGGCGAAAAACTTTTCTCTCATTTTCAATAAAAAGAGCAAGGTCAAACGGTTTGAAAGACCATAACGAATGTAGAAAGGACAGCGGGTAGATGATAAATCCGAGTTTGAGTCGGTTGAGCCACTTTTTCCCTCTAAAATGGACCGTTCTCTTCAAGACATGCGCATCAAAACCAACACCAATATGATTGAGAAAAAGAACAGATTGCGGACTTTCTGCATGATCTTGAAAGGAGCCGAGAGAAAATGTTTTCGTCAGCATCCTCTTTTGTTTTCTCACTTCTTTGATCACATCATGACGCTGGATGCTCAGCCCCTTCGCAGCATCATTCCAATGACCTGCTGGGACAAAGCTTAGCTGCACATGATCAATTTCTTTCAAACCATTCAGTACTTCATGAAATGTGCCGTCACCGCCAATGACGATCAGCCGTTTCAATCTGTCGTCTTGCATAGCGCTAATCTGTCTCGCCAAAACTTCGGCATGTCCTTCATGCTGGGTAAGAAACGATCTGTATGAGATCTCTACCTTTTGTAATTCTTTCTCTATGCTTCTCCAAGTGCGGAGTCCTTTTCCTTGTCCTGCTGCTGGATTGACGATAAAGTACCATTCATTCATATATTAGCTCCACTCAGGTCTCATTTTTTGGTGACCTTGATATGCCTTTAATCGAGCCATTCCTGCCTTCTCTTGCTGTCTGATTCACCATAAGCGAGCAATGCCTTTGTCGCTTTGAATTGCTGGTGCTTTGTCGGCGCCGTGTTTTTCCGCTGCTTGTCAAACCAATCCTCCGCTTTCTTCTTATCGACAACCTCCATCCCGAATGGAACTTCGGGCAAATCAATATACGAGGTGCGGCTGATGAGGATTTTTTTCACAGGAAGCTCTACACCACTTTGCTGTAAAATTTTTGACACAACAGTTCCAGAGCGAAGAAGGCTTGCACAAGGGTTTAAAACGGATTGAACAGCTTTTCCCGTCGCCCGCTTTTCCCAAAAACGTTCCTTCGACCCAATATATACGCTGTCTGGCTCTGCTTCTAAGAAAGATAAACAGATGACTTCAAGCGGTGTAATGAGCACTGGACACAATTCCATCTCAGCTTTTTGAATGAGCAGCACCGGCTTGTACATCACAAAATAAGAATCTGGCAGCTGCCTTGCAAGCATCCGCAGCTTTTCATCATAGCGAATGTGATGGGAGACAGTTGAAATATGAGAGATCGTCGAGCTGGCCCATTTTAACTGAACATCGTAAAGATGATCTTTAAAAAAGTGAATCAGCTTCGTTTCATCGGTAGGAACGTTTGTAAAGACACCTTGTTCTATATCTGTTGGCTCGTTAAAAAGACTCAGGTCCCGTTCCTTTTTCATATCGGCTTCTTTTTGCTTTCTTTTTAAGGAGAATTTCTTTCTCTTTTCTTCCTCTTGTTCAGGTGCTTGCTCGATGGCTTGGTCAGCCTGCTTTTGCACCTGCTCTTTGGAAGCCTTTTTTAACTCGTCCCATCTTTGTTTTTTCAACCGAATAAACTGATTGATGTAATGATGCGGGTCTTGTTCATATCGTGATATATAATCTTGGATTTTAATAATTTGCGCCATCTGCTGCTCACTCCAACCTCTAGAATCATTTATGTAGTGTAAATTGTTTGATCGCGTGATAACGCGGGGTTTCTTTTAGACGGATTTCAAATAAAGCGATACTAGAAACCTCCATCGAATATGGTACTTTCCGTAAGGGTGCTTGTTCTATATAGGACTGTTCCCTATTCCATTTGCGCGCAATCGTCATATGTGGATGAAAGGGTCTCTTTTCGACAGGATGACCTGCTGTCAAAACGGCTGCTTTCACTTTTTCTCTTAGATCCATCAAAGGCTTACTTTCACTAGGCTTTGCAAAAAAGACTCTCGGCCGCTCCTTTTGGCCAAATATCCCTACTTCATTCAGCTTCAGCGGGAAAGCAGACACCTCAGGAGACAGCTGTGCAAGTAGCTCAGAAATCTTATTTAAACGGTCCTCTGGAATCGCACCTAAAAACACAAGGGTGACATGATAATCAATGGGTGCTGTCCATTTTTGAAAGGAAAGTCCGCTCCTCTTGTCTATATCCGCTTTCATTTGATACGCGAGTTGTTCAGGGATTGGAATCCCGATAAAATAATGACGGCTTTCGGCCATATTTTCACCTGTCCTTTTTAACAAACTTTACGAATCCCCATTGATGATAGTATAACTAAAGTAATGCGGAATGAGAAGAAAGGGTGTCACATGATGAAGGTTGCACAAAATATAGCTGAATTAATAGGTCATACACCACTTGTAAAATTACAGCGCCTTCAGCCAGAACATGGCGCTGCTATTTATTTAAAACTGGAATCATTTAATCCTAGCGGAAGTGTAAAAGATCGGGCTGCTTACAATATGATCCTTGAGGCAGAAAAACAAGGAAAGCTCACAAAAGGGGCAACGATTATTGAACCAACAAGCGGGAATACAGGAATTGGCTTAGCGATGAACGCTGCTGCAAGAGGCTACAAAGCCATTCTGATCATGCCTGATACGATGACCCAAGAAAGAATCAATATTTTAAAGGCATACGGCGCACAGGTCGTCTTAACCCCGGGGGAGGAAAAAATGCCAGGCTGTATTCGCAAGGCAGAAGAATTAGCTGCTCAAATTCCTAACAGCTTTATTCCCATGCAATTTGACAATGGTGCGAACCCCGATGCTCATAGAGGGACAACGGCTGTAGAAATTATTGATGCAGTGCAACAGATTGGGCAGCCGCTTGCCGCTTTTGTCGCAACTGCTGGAACTGGCGGAACCATTACAGGCACTGGAGAGGAACTCAAAAAAGCATTCCCGGAATTGACGATACATGTGGCAGAGCCAAAGGGGTCACCTGTTTTATCAGGCGGGAAACCTGGCAAACATAAGCTTGTTGGCACAAGTCCAGGATTTATCCCACATATTTTAAACGAACAGGTGTATGATGAGATTGTGCAAGTGAGTGATGAAGATGCTTACGACATCACACGAAAGCTCGCCCGTCTTGAAGGTATTTTAGTCGGTCCATCATCTGGCGCAGCATGCTATGCAGCCATTGAAGCAGCCAAGCAAATGCCAAAGGATCACATTGTCATTTGTATGACAGCAGACACGGGTGAACGCTATTTATCAAGTGATGTGTTTCAAGATTAAAAAAGGAACAGGGCATATGCTCCTGTTCCTTTCAGATTGTTGACAAAGGGCTAAAATGAACTTTATTTTAGCCCTTTGTCTTCTTTTCAGCGTGATAGAAAACCTTTGCAGCCCTAGGAAGGACGAGTACTGGCGCGGAGCGAATTTGACATTCGTGAGCACCAGAGCGCAGGACTGACAAAGAATGCGAGGGTTTGTCTACACGCTGAAAGGAACAACTCAGACCGTCTTGACCTCAGTCTGTTCGCCTGTCACAAGTAAAACTTGTTCATCAGTGAGCGGGCATAAAGAGAGCGTATTTTGATCTTTCTCTATGATATGCTGCGCGGCTTCACCTAAATAAGGATTGTTTATATGCGGTACCGGATAGCTGCTGATCTCATTGAATCCTTCAAAGGAAGATAACTCTAGCGCTTTCTCCTGATCATCCATCAGTGAGATGTATTCAATGCTTGGCGCCATGATAATACTCCCCGCGGATTCTCCGATATACAGCTTGCCTTTGCCGATCTCTTCTTTCAATACACGATCGAGCCCGTGCTTTCTTAATTCTTGCAGCAAATAAAAGGTATTGCCGCCAGATACATACATGACATCATTCTTTCCAATGATCTGTGTGATCTCCTGAACCGTTTGCCCGGTCAGCTGAACAGTCTCTACACGCATTTCTAATTGATGAAAGGCTTCTTTTGCTGCATCGACATAGTGCGTGACTTCTTCCACTTCACTGGCTGCCGGAATGAATGTCACACTTTTTCCTTTTAAGGTGTCGCCTGCAAAGTCAGACAAGAGAGAATAGCTGTCTTTGAATGAAGAGCATAAGAACATTTTTTTCACGGTGAATCCCCTCTTCTCTTTTTCTTTCTTACTTCGCCAATTCATACATGGCTTGTGCATATAGCGCAGTTGCTCGTAGTAAATCATCGATTTCGATATATTCATCCTTTTGGTGTGCGCAATCAGGTCTTCCAGGGAATAGAGGGCCAAAGGCAACGCCTGCTTCTAATGACCTTGCATACGTTCCTCCCCCAATCGCAATAAGATGGGCAGGATCTCCTGTTTGTTCTTCGTAGACACGCTGTAATGTTTTCACAAGTGGATGGTCTTTTGAGACGTGATGAGGAGGACTGTCATCAAATTTCTCAATCGCTGCCCCTTTTATTCGTTCAATCCCTTTTTTGACTTCCTCACCGTCCGCTGTTACGGGATAGCGGACATTCAGCCCAAGCTTCGCTTCTTCGTTTTGCGAATAGCGGATTGTGCCAACATTCAAGGTCAAGTCACCACTAATATCATCTTTACAAGCGATGCCGAGTTTTTGTCCTCTTGTGTCTTGATCAAATAAAGCATTTATTTGTGATGTAAAAGCGAGCCCTCTTTCATCTAATTCATGCGCACATAAGAAATTCGCCATATGAATGCCCGCATTTGTGCCATTCGCCGGCTCCATTGCATGAACTGATACACCTTTTAATGTGAATGTCAGTCCATCTGCTGTATGATTTGTCTCACCGGTTAACTGATTTTCCGCAAGATAGGCTGCAAAAGCCGTTTTTAAGGATTCAGCATCGTGATCATTTGCTGCTGCCACAATCGCGCGAGCCTCATCTGGGACCATATTAAGACGCATGCCTGATGTGAATTGCTTGAGGATGTAACGCTTGTTTTCTTCTGATTGTTCGTATGTAAAGGATACGATGGCATCTATGATCCCTTTTTCAGCATGAATAATTGGAAAATCAGCATCTGGCGCAAACCCAATTTGCGGCATCGCCTCATGCTTGAAATAGTGATCGACGCATCTCCAATCGCTTTCTTCATCTGTGCCAATGATGATTCGAATCTTTTTCGACAGCGGTAGACCGGCATCTTTTAACATTTTCAATGCGTAAAACGCCGCCATGGTCGGCCCTTTATCATCAATGGCTCCTCTTGCAAAGATTTTATTTTCTCTTATGTCCGCTGAAAATGGCGGGGTTGTCCAGTCGTCTCCCGCAGGCACGACATCCACATGGCATAGCACACCGACGATATCTTCGCCTTCTCCATATTCAATATGACCAGCATAACCATCAACATTTTTCACTTTGAAGCCCTCGTCCTGCCCTTTTTTGAGCATATACTGAAGAGCCTCATCCACTTTTTCACCGAACGGTTTTCCTACTGTGCCGCCTTCTTCATCCAAGACACTTTCAATTTGTAAAAAAGATTGTGTATCCTGAATCAAACTGCCTTTTTTTCGTATGACTTCTGCTTCCCAATTCATTTTTCCATTCCTCCTTGAAAAAAGGTTGCAATCCACCCTTAAAACGAATATTATATTAAGTGTTTTGTAATAATGTTCGTAAATGGAGGATTTTATGTTTCAGTTAAAAGAGAACCAAACCAACATAAAGAAAGAATTACTCGCTGGTATGACGACATTCTTTACGATGGTATATATTGTAGCCGTCAATCCAGGAATCCTTTCAGATGCAGGCATTCCTTTTGACCAAGTCTTTACTGCAACCATTATCGCTGCTGTTGTCGGTACCCTCTGGATGGCACTCTTTGCAAACTATCCGATTGCCATTGCACCAGGTATGGGGCTGAATGTCTATTTCACCGTCACTGTTGTCGGTGGTGGAGGTCTCAGCTATCAAACAGCATTTAGTGCGGTATTTGTTGCTGGAATACTCTTTATTATTTTATCGTTAACATCCCTTAGAAAACAACTCATTGAGGCGATTCCAGATAATTTAAAGTACGGAATTACAGCAGGTATCGGACTATTTATTGCATTCATTGGGCTAAGACAGTCTGGAATCATCACTGCTGATCCACAAAATCTTGTGAAACTTGGCAATTTAAGCTCACCTGTTGTCATTTTGACACTCGTTGGTTTAATGATTTCTGTCATATTAATGGTTCTTCAAGTGAATGGAGCGCTGTTTATCGGCATGTTAGCAACCACGTTAATTGCACTTGCAACAGGTCAGCTTCATTTTCCTAAAGTGCTAGTGGATACCCCAGCACTGCCTGAAGGAATGCTGATTACAAATCCATTCGCTGCGTTTGGCGATGTATTTTCCCATCACTTGTATGCTGTTGTCTTCTCCTTTTTACTTGTGACGATTTTTGATACAACAGGAACAATGATCGGGGTTGCGGAACAAGCAGGTTTAATGAAAAATGGTCAGCTCCCAAAAGTACGCAGAGCCTTACTTGCTGACTCTGCTGCAACGACAATTGGCTCAATGTTTGGAACAAGCCCAACCACAGCTTACATTGAATCCTCATCAGGAGTGGCTGCTGGCGGAAGAACTGGACTGACCTCTTTAACCGTTGCTGCATTGTTTATTGTGGCTTTGTTTTTTGGTCCACTCGTTCAAGCCATTTCGTCTTTGCCGTCCATCACTTCACCTGTCTTAATCATTGTCGGCTGTTTGATGATGAATTCAGTGTCACGTATTCGCTGGAATGAGCTTGACGAAGCATTTCCTGCTTTTCTTGTGATTCTTTCCATGCCGCTGACATCTAGCATCTCTACAGGAATTTCACTAGGATTTATTTCATATCCACTTGTGAAGCTGGCAAAAGGAAAATGGAAAGAAGTGCATATTCTTGTACTCATTTTCGCCGTCTTATTTTTCGTGCAGCTCTTTTTCTTAGAAGGATAACCAAAATAAAAAGACACATTTCTCATTTGAATGTGTCTTTTTTGTATGAATGATTTTTTATTTTGTAAATTTTCTGTGTTTATTTTTTGCTCTTTCTTAAGTGGCAATTTTCTTTATACACCTTGTGTTTATTGGGTTGTAAACGGATTCAAATCATGATATATACCATAATTTCATTCATGAAGACAAGTTTAAAAACACGTAAAGTTGACTTTTTGGTGGAACTAGATGCATAATAACGTGTATAATAGAATAAAACATTAAGAAACACGAACATTTACCATTGTTGCATGTCCTTATGTCGCAGTTTTAGTGTAGTAAGTTGTGGTTAGTCAAGTCCATCCGATCTTATTGATAGGGAGTGGTTTTTTGAAACCTTCAACAAACCGTATGATGACTCGAATAAAATCAGTTTATATGTTCATTCAAGAGAAAGGTCTTGTGACGACACAAGAGCTGGTTGATGAATTCGGGATCACACCTAGAACCATCCAAAGAGACTTAAACGTGCTTGCCTATAACGATCTTGTTCATAGTCCAAGCAGAGGCAAATGGGAAACAACGAGAAAAAAAGTAAAAATATCATCATAAGCGAATAATGAACTTCCATATAACAAAAAGAACCGGCGATATGCCGGTTCTTTTCTTTTTCTCTATATTAATCACGATTGATTAAACTGTCTAACTCTTCCTCCGTCAATTCACGATATTCTCCTGGCGCCAAATCTTCGTCTAATGAAACAGCTCCCATCGAGAGTCGTTTTAAAAAGATCACTTCATTGCCCACTGCTTGTGCCATCAGCTTCACTTGATGGTACTTCCCTTCAGTAATCGTTAAACGGATTCGTGTATCTGCCTCTTGGTTGGCATCTACTTCAACCTTCGCTGGCTTCGTTCGGTAGTCGTCTAAAATAACAACTCCCTCTTCAAGACGAGTGATGTCTTGATCTCCAAGCGGGTATTTTAGATGAACTTCATACGTTTTCGGGACATGCTTTTTCGGAGATAACAATTGATGAGCAAGCTGGCCGTCATTTGTAAGGAGGAGGAGACCGACTGTATCCTTATCCAGTCTCCCCACAGGGAATGGCTCCCTTGCAATATCCTCTGGCTCTAGTAAATCAACAACCGTCTCATCTCGCAGATCCTCCGTTGCTGAAATGACACCGTCTGGCTTGTTCATCATGAGATAAATGAATTCTTTATACTCTACACGCTCTCCATGCACGAGCACTTCATCATTTGTTGGATCGACATGATCTTTCACCTGCTTCGCCACTTCTCCATTCACTGTGACAGCCCGGGCCTTGACCAGCTTCTTTACATCTTTCCTTGAACCAAAGCCGGTATTGGCCAGCAATTTATCAAGCCTCATGCTTCTCCACCTCTTCTTAACTCTTTTTTCTTAAAAATGATGGCATCCGGCTGCCAAGTACACGCTCTAACAATCCAACTTTATAAGATAAGAACATATACACACCGCCGCCAGTGATCATTGAAATCAAAATAACAATACCCGCTTGTATGATTCCGCCTTCATATGAAATGACTTGACTCACAAGCTGACATGTCACATAAGCCACTACAGCCATGATTGCCGTTAAAATACCAATTAAAATAAACCGTTTGAAAATCCTGCGGAACGAATAGCCTGCATGGCGCTTGATCATGATGAACATATACAAAATCGAGGCACTGTAGCCTAATGCCGTTGCAAGCACAGAACCGTTTCCTTGCAGCCAGCTAATCAGCGGGATATTGAGAACCGTTTTAATGATAATCCCTAACAAAAGACTGACGATCGCAAATTTTTGTTTGTTAATCCCTTGTAAAATCGCTGCGTTAATGGTGAATAAAGAAAACAGTAACGCAACAGGTGCATACCAAAACAAAATAGAAGCCCCAATCTCAGGATGCACAGACGGATAGAAAAACCAATAAACTGGTCCAGCCAATGCCGAAATACCAAATGAAGCAGGCAGAACGAAGAATAAAATGACCTGCATCGTTTGATCAATTTGTCGATTCAGCAGCTTGTAATTTCGCGCTGTAAAGGATTCCGTTATGGTAGGAATCAATGTTAAACCAAATGCAGTTGCAAGTGACACAGGAATCATGACAAGCTTCGGTAAATATAACGTCACAATAGACAGAACCGCTGTACTAATATCCTGATGTCCTGATGCAATCATCGCTCTGTTAATTGTATTTGTATCAATATAAGAATAAATCGGAATGGCAAGCCCAACAAACACATAGGGTGCTGCATAACTGAACAGCTCTGTAAACATTTGCTTATAAGATAATCCAGAATAGTCCCCTGTATTCGGCTGCATTGCCAAAAGCCGATCTTTCCGCTTCAGCCAATATAAATAAAGCGTAAATAGACCGCCAAACGCACCAATGAGTGCGGCAAATGTGGCATAACCAACCGCAATAACAAGACCGCCGTCAAGCACTTTTAAAATGATAAACGTCGCTGTTAATAGGAAGATGATTCTGACAAGTTGTTCGATGACTTGGGAAACAGCTGTCGGGCCCATCATCGAGTGCCCTTGGAAAAACCCTCGCACAAGACTCATAATGGGTACAACCAATAGACCCAAACTGACCATCCGAATCACATAAACCACTTGATCGACCGTCAAACCGCCCGTTTCATTCGATCCTCCAAGCTGAATCTTGGCAAAGATCGGTGCGGTCAAATATAAAATAGAAAAGGCGATAATACCGGTGACAAGCATGACCGACATACCCGCCCTGAACATTTTTCTTGTTGTCTCATAATCGCCGATTGCATTATATTTAGAGACGAATTTCGATACCGCTGTTGGAAAACCGAGCGTAGCAATACTTAAAAAGATCGTATACTGATTGTATCCATATTGGAATAGCGCACCACCAGTCGCTCCGACCATTGCGCTAAATGGAATTAAGTAAATCATACCAAGAATACGAGAGAGATAAGTCCCTATCGTTAAAACCAACGTACCACGAAGCAGTTTATTAGACATGCGCTTAACCACCATTTTTCTAATGAATATTCAACTTAACTATTTTAACACATCATTTCATCGCACAGGTAACAAATCCAATACAGAAGTCACAAAACCAATCAATTCATATTTCAGCCTTCCCCAATCTTCGTTATAATAGAGAAATGACTGAAAGTAGAAAGAGGAATGTAACATGAAACATTATGATGTCATTGTCATTGGCGGTGGACCTTCTGGACTGATGGCCGCGATTGCATCGGCAGAACACGGTGCATCGGTTCTGTTAATTGACAAAGGAAACAAACTTGGCAGAAAGCTCGCCATTTCTGGCGGTGGACGCTGCAATGTGACCAATCGCCTTCCAGTAGAAGAAATCATCAAGCATATTCCCGGAAACGGCCGTTTTCTATATAGTGCATTTTCTGAGTTCAATAACGAGGATATTATTTCGTTCTTTGAAAATCTAGGTATTGAACTAAAAGAAGAAGACCATGGACGTATGTTCCCTGTCTCAAACAAAGCACAATCTGTTGTGGATGCCCTATTAGATAGGCTCCGCGTGCTCAATGTGACCATTCGAACGAATGAAAAGATTAAAACCGTTCTGTATCAAGACGGACAAGCAGCTGGAATTGTTACAAATAATGATGAAAAAATTTCAAGTCATGCCGTTGTCATTGCTGTTGGCGGGAAAAGTGTGCCGCATACAGGCTCTACTGGCGATGGCTATGCATG
Source organism: Bacillus sp. iso_77 (assembly GCF_056173625.1). Lineage (NCBI taxonomy): Bacteria > Bacillati > Bacillota > Bacilli > Caryophanales > Bacillaceae > Bacillus > Bacillus sp. iso_77. Next base: position 2,674,668 of record NZ_CM149683.1, read on the forward strand.
GGCAGAAGCCGCTGGTCATACCATTACAGAGCTCTTCCCAACCGAAGTACCCGTCACGTCAGACGAGCGTTTTATTAAGGACAAAGTGCTTCAAGGTCTTTCATTAAGAAGTGTTGCCGTGAGTGTTTTAAATAAAAAAGGAAAACCCGTCGTCACTCATGTCATGGATATGATCTTTACACACTTTGGCTTATCAGGTCCTGCCGTTCTGAGATGCAGCGGATTTGTTGTGAAAGAACTGAAAAAGCAGCCGGCCGTCCGTCTTCAAATTGACTTATACCCAAAGCTCAATGACGAGGAGCTATTCCAAAAGCTTCATCGCGATCTAAAAGATGAACCAAAAAAAGCCATTAAAAATGTCCTGAAATCTTGGATGCAAGAGCGCTATTTATTGTTCCTTTTAGAACGAAATGGCATTGATCCGCAGGAGACATTTTCTGGTCTCGCTAAAGATAAACTGCGCGCTTTTGCTCATGATTGTAAACATTTCATCGTCCATGCAAATGGGACGCTTTCTTTAGATAAAGCCTTTGTTACAGGTGGCGGCGTTTCTGTCAAAGAAATTGAACCGAAGAAAATGGCATCCAAAAAAATGGCCGGTCTTTATTTCTGCGGAGAAATTTTAGATATTCACGGTTACACAGGCGGTTACAATATTACGTCAGCACTTGTGACAGGCAGGTTAGCTGGCATGAATGCCGCACTAGAACTAAAGGAGAGATTTCAATGATTAGACGCGCACTTCCGATTGTCCTTGCAGTTGTCATTAGTTTGACAGCCGCTTTCTTTATGAAGCTGTCCATTACCCCGTTAAAAATCGCCATTATTTTAGCGTTTACGATTTTCGCAGTTTGTTTAAAAGAATATGTCTACCGTCTGCGCAAACGAATTGAAGAAAAGTCATCTTCACATATCGATGGTTGATAAATGGAAGCAAAACATGTTACGGTAAAATAGAGGTCGAGTGAGAAACTCGCCTCTTTTTGTTTGAAAATAGTTGAGACAGGGGATATTAAACAAAATCCTCTGCTTAAACGTGTAGAACAACAGGAGAGTGAGATGGTGTGAAAAACGTATCAAGTGTATTTTGGATTGTGATTGCAATCACATTTATTGCCGTTCTATGGGGAGCCTTTTCTCCAGAATCACTGCAAAATGTGACAGATCAAATTCAAACATACATTACAAATGACTTTGGCTGGTATTATTTATTAGTCGTATCGCTTCTAGTCGGCTTTTGTCTATTCTTTATCTTTAGCCCTATCGGAAAAATTACGTTAGGAAAGCCAGGTGAAGAGCCTGAATTTGGTCTTTTTTCTTGGTTTGCCATGCTATTTAGTGCTGGAATGGGTATTGGGCTTGTTTTTTACGGAGCAGCTGAACCGATCAGTCATTATGCGATTCAATCACCAACGGGTGACACTGAAACTGCACAAGCCTTCCGTGATTCCCTTCGCTATACTTTTTTCCACTGGGGACTTCATGCATGGGCGATCTATGCCATTGTTGCGCTTTGCATTGCATACTTTAAATTTAGAAAAGATGCGCCTGGCTTAATCAGTGCAACACTGCAGCCAGTTTTAGGAGATAAAACGCACGGATGGATCGGAAAAACCATCGATTGTATTGCTGTGTTTGCGACAGTTGTTGGTGTTGCAACGAGCTTAGGATTAGGCGCAGCACAAATCAATGGCGGATTGGATTATCTATTTAACATTCCAAATGCCTTTAGCACACAATTGATTATTATCATCATTGTGACGGTGCTCTTCCTTGCATCTGCTCTTAGCGGTATTGGTAAAGGGATTAAATATTTAAGTAATATCAACATGGTATTAGCAGCTGTTCTGATGTTTTTCTTACTTTTGGTAGGTCCAACAGTTTATATTTTAAATTCATTTACTGACTCTATTGGACAATACTTATCCAACATCGTTCAAATGAGCTTTCGCTTATCTCCAAATGACCCTGAAAAGAGAGAATGGATTAACGGATGGACGATCTTTTATTGGGCATGGTGGATCTCTTGGGCACCATTTGTCGGGATCTTTATTGCACGTGTATCACGTGGACGAACCATTCGAGAGTTTTTAGTTGGTGTGTTAGTTGCTCCATCTATCCTTGTATTTCTTTGGTTCTCTATTTTCGGTGTTTCTGCGATGGACTTACAGCAAAAGAATATTGTCGATGTTGCAGGCCTTTCTACGGAAACCATGCTTTTTGGTGTACTAAATGAATATCCGCTGGCAATGATCACATCGATTCTAGCTCTTATTTTAATTGCGGTATTCTTTATCACATCAGCAGACTCAGCTACATTCGTTCTCGGAATGCAGACAACCTATGGATCATTAAATCCAGCGAATAGTGTAAAGATCAGCTGGGGTATTATCCAGTCCGCAGTTGCGGCAGTGCTCTTATTTTCAGGCGGTCTTGAAGCCTTGCAAAACACAGCCAAACTTGCTGCTTTGCCGTTCTCTGTTGTCATCATTTTAATGATTGTTTCACTGTACAAGTCATTAAATGAAGAACGAAGAGCGATTAAACAAGCAAATAAGTACAATAAACCAAGAAGTCCAAGAGTAAAAAAAGCATAATCATCACAAGAGAAAAGTCGTTCCTCATCCGAACGGCTTTTTTTCTCGTTGAAATAATTGAAGATTGTCATGACATCGCGTATTCCGATAAAATAGTGTTGAATCATCACTTTTCTACATAATGGAGGTTTATATGACGTTACCTACGTTCAAGTACAACCCAGACCCAGTTTCATTACATGTAATTAAAAAAGAGCAGACGATATGCCCCGTTTGTGAGAAAGAACGAGATTATGTATATCATGGTCCTTTTTATTCTGTTGAAGACGTTTCTGGCATTTGTCCTTGGTGCATTAAAGATGGATCAGCTGCTCAAACATATAATGGAATGTTTCAAGACGATGTGAGTTGTGATGACGTCGATCATGAAGAATATATAGATGAACTGATCTACAGAACGCCTGGTTACCGCGGATGGCAGCAGGAATATTGGTTAAGCCATTGCGGGGATTTTTGCGCGATTGTGCAGTATGTTGGATGGAAAGAGATTGAGCATTTAGAGGAAGAACTCTCAGAGGATATTGAAGAGATTTGCAGTGGTGGACATTTCACAAAAGAGAACCTGAAACAATGGCTCGTGAACGGAGGAGACTTGCAAGGCTACCTCTTTCAATGCGTTCACTGCAAAAAGCATCGTTTACATATTGACGCTAGTTGATCATGTCAAAAGGACCCTTCAGCAGGTCCTTTTATTTTTTATATAAAATGAGCGCTGAAAAACAGTAGAGCTGCTCTCCTCCTTGCTCACAGATCACCGCCACATTGTATTTGATGTCAATAATTTGGTCGTCGTCCATTCCTTTTAAAAAAAGATTGATTTCGCTTTGCAAATCTTTCTCGTGTTCTTCATCAAATACAGCTACCTTCAGCACATATGCCACTCTCCCTTCTCTTGCTACTCTATTTTTATGCAAATAGAGACGGACATATGAACAAAAAAAAGCCTTCCATCTTGTCGATGAAAGGACTTCTTTTTACAGCTTCGGTTTTGTTTCTCCTGTCCATGCAAGCATGCCGCCAACGACATTGATTGCTTGATAACCTTGGTCTTCTAAGAAATAGCAGACATTCTCACTGCGTTTACCAGAACGGCAAATAATATAATACTCTTGCGTCTTATCAAACGCATCTAGCTTCTCAGGAATATCGCCCATTCGAATATGGACTGCCTCTGGAATCATGCCTTCTGCTACCTCTTCATCCTCACGCACATCGACGAGTTGAATGGCTTCTTCTTGCTCTAGCTTTTGCTTTAATTCTTCTATTGAAATTTCTTTTACTGACACGACTCTCATCTCTCCTTTTATTCACGGTGACACCATTATAGCAAATCATACACATCACTGCGTATTCACCCGCTTGGATTGAAGGAAAGACGGGAATCGTTTCTTCACATCAACTGCCGGCTGCTCGCTTTCAAACTCTATCTTTTTAAACACTTGATAGGCCAGCCACATGTGGCCATATGCGAGAATGCTGATGCTAAAAAACGGCACGATCCCTGGCAAATAAGCAAATAAGATAAAGAGAACAGCCGAGAAAACGAGCATAGAGAGCGTATATTGCAAATACGAGATGCCAAGCAGAAGGGAAAATTTCAAATAAAGACGCTTTTTCCAATCATAATGAGCCAGCAGCGGAAAGATATAAAACAAGCTGACAATAAACAGAAAACCAAAGATATAGATCGCAAAGCGAAGCACGTGTAAAAACCAACTCGTTGGATAAATATAAGCAAGGTCTACATAAATAATTGTCCCTATGATGACCAGCACCACTCCAATGACATTAGAGCGTACAAATTCTTCGCGGTATACTTTCCAAAAGGTTTGAAAGACGCTGACTTGCTCATGCCCTTGTATCCACTTTCTCATCACAGAAAATAACGCTGTTGTTGCAGGCATGAAGCCAAAGATTCCAAGCCCAAGTAAAGTGAACAAAAGCCATAACAAATTCGTATAGGCGAGTCTCATCACCCACTCACACATGCGCAGCATTCTGCTCATTGATCCATCATGATCCATCTCTCTTCCCTCCTCTCTTTCTCGTTACACCGTCTCTTTTTGAAACAATTCTTCTATTTCAATCGGGCGTTTTTCTGCAACTGAGCGCCACATGCCTTCGCCAAGTGCAATGGAATAAGCCCCCGCCTCTGCTCCTGCCGAAATGTCATAAGGAATGAGCGGATCTTTTCCTAAAAATAAATCTGCTAATAATAGCGGATCTCCGCCTCCATGCCCCCCTGATTGCTTCACAACTTCAATCGTTTCTTTTCCACCAAACATCGGGTAGTATGCAATTGTCTGTTCAGGGAATTGAAAAGGGATTCTCGATGGCACATGAAACTCATTTGTTTCAATCCGTCCCTTCGTCCCGTTAATCGCAAGCCGGTAGCCTTCATATGGCGCTGAAAATTGAATCGAGTAACTTAACAAAGCCCCCTGATCATAAGCCACTGACGCCACATACGTATCCTCAATATCAATTTCTTGATCAAAAATACAGGCATCCGGGCGATAATTTGAGTATTGCTTTGACTGCTGCTCACCTGATTCTATATGGTCATCCTCCACCTTTGTGCGCTCTACCCGCGGATTCCACCTTGCTTCATAATGACAGGTATCTCTTACATGACAGGTTCCACAATATCGATTCTCTTCACCCTGCAAAGGATTCCAAGGACTTTCATCCCCAAAATAATTCAGTGCGCCATAGGCAAATACTTGCTTCGGCTTTTGATCAATCCACCAGTTGACCAAGTCAAAGTGATGGGTCGATTTATGAATAGACAGACCTCCTGAATATTGACGCGAGCGGTTCCACCTTTTAAAATAACTGGCTCCGTGATACGTATCAATGAGCCAGCTTAACTCAACAGACGTGACCCTTCCAATCTTTCCATCTAAAATGAGCTCTTTTATCTTTCGATGGAATGGATTGTAGCGATAATTAAAGGTGACGGTGACCTTCCCTTTGCTTTCTGCCTCTTTTTCCATCACCTGTTTGGCGTCTTTTGCTGTTGTGACCATCGGCTTTTCCGTTATGACATCCAGATCATGATCCAGTGCCTGCAGGATATATGTGACATGTGTATCATCTCGCCCCGCCACAATGACGATATCTGGTCTTGCTTCCTTCACCATCTGACCAAATGCATCCTCATGAAAAAATGAGACGCCCCTTAGTGATGGAAAACGCTCCTGACAAAGTGTATATCGCTTCTCATCTACATCTAAGAGCCCTGTAATCCTGTAATGCTCGTTGAAATCCTCGGTGAGCGGTTTGATAAACATATTGAAGGCACGGTGACTGAGCCCGCAAACAGCGACCCTTTTCACATTCCCCCACCCCTTTTTCTATTGGTTTTCACGAAGCTGCTTCATGAGAGACAGTGCCTCTTTAGATTTCTCCGCATACACAGGAATGAAGGCGACCATATCTCGGTGTAATCGAAAGGTATAGCCATTTAGCTGCTTTGTTCCTTTCTTGATTTGGACCGCATAATCGACTGTATTTCCCGTCTTTGCATCTTCCACCGTATATGGTCCTGCCCCTTCGCCATCTACCCGCATCTCTTCAAGCAGCTGAAAGCTTTCAGGATCATCATATGTTCTAAACATTTCTTCCGGGACAAACATCACGTCCCCCTCTTTTGCAGTTATTTCAACAAGAAGTTTTTCAGGAATTGCAGGGAAGATGTGAACGTCGTATGTCTCCTGATTTGGTTGAAAAGCTTTCTCCACTAATTGGTCTTTCATTGCTTTTGACATGTCAGAAAAAATAAGGACATCAATCCCCTCTGTTTTCCCCTGACAGGCGGACAAATAAAAGGCAGCGATGAAGCTGAGGAACCATGCCGCAGCCCTTTGATGCCGCCTCATACCTTTTGAAACACAGACAGCTTTTCTAGTTCAGTTAACGCCATAATAAAAGCGCCTGCTCCATGCAAATCATTCGTGCTCCGCTCTCTGCCAACGTAATAGTCATAAAATCCCGCAGATGTTCCAATACAAATATCGTTCACCGTAAAATCGCCGTTGTCTTTTTCCTCCGTTTTATACTGAATCAATCCTTGATACGCTTTGACCACGTGATCAACATATCGAAGACTGACATATCCTTCATTCATGGCTTTTGCCATTGCATATATGAATAGACATGACCCTGAGCTTTCAAGCCAATTGTCGCTATGACTTCCTTTATCAATGATTTGATGCCATAGACCCGTCTCGTCGTCCTGATATTTTGCCACACTTTCCAGCATATCTGTCAGTGTGTCCTTCCACACTTTTCGTCCTTCATGTCCTTCTGGTAAATCTTCGATCATATCGGCTAACGCAAGGACATACCAGCCAAAGGATCTTGCCCAAAATTCTGGGGAACAGCCCGTCTGTTGATCAGCCCATGGCATCACTTTCCGTTCATCCCATGCGTGATAGTAAAGGCCCGTTTTTTCATCTTTGGTATGCTTTCTCATGAGATGCTCTTGATGGATGACCATGTCCACCAGCTCCGATTCTCCTGTCAACTGGGCATACTTTAAAGCAAAAGGCCCACCCATATAAAGACCATCTAGCCACATTTGATAGGCATAATTGTCTTTATGCCAGAAACCGCCCTCAGACGTGCGATTCAGCGTCCGGTAAAGCCCCCGAAGCTTTTCTGCTGCCTTCACATACCGCTTCTCTCCCGTTCTTTCAATCAGCGGGAATAAAATCAGCCCTGCTTGAATGGCATCAAGCTCGTCTCTGCGGAATAACAGATTCCCATGGTCATCAATGAGTGAGTCAGCATAATTTTTCACATAATCAAAGTACGCCTCGTTTTCTGTTGCTTCGTAAAGCTTCATCACTCCGCAAAGGAAAACCCCTTGATGATAGTGCCACCTTCCAGCTGGCGGAAGTTCAATCGGTGTATACGCTTTCATTATTGTTTGTGCTAATTTCTCTGCATGCTCAAGCGGTGATCCCTTTTCAATCGATAATGTCATTGGTCTTCATCTCCCCTTTTAATAAATCCCTTCTTCTCCAAACTTCTTCGCTAAACGGTTTGCCATCATGACCAAAATAAGTCCAACGGCTGCTTTAAATAAACCAACAGCGGTACTATAGCTGAATTGTCCTTGCTTCAGACCAGCTGTATACACATACGTATCAAAAATCTCTGCAACTTCCCTGTTGGTCGCATTGAGTAATAAATAGACATGTTCAAATCCAAGCTCTAATGTATCACCGATTTTTAAAATGAGTAGTACAACAATGACACTTTTAATCGCAGGAAGGGTGATGTGCCACATTTGTCTGAGTCTGCCGGCTCCATCCATTTTTGCTGCTTCATATAGCTGCGGATCTACTGCTGTAATCGCTGCAAGATAAATAATGGTTGACCAACCCGCTTCTCTCCAGATTACCTGCAAAATGTACATGGGTCTAAACCATTCTTGACTAAGAAGGAAGTTAATCTTTTCTCCTCCGAAGAAAGCAATCAATTCATTGATTAACCCGCCATCTACCGTTAACAAAACAAAAGATAAGGACACGACAATCACCCATGACATGAAGTGAGGAATATAAATCATTGTCTGAACAAATTTCTTAAACAGTGCCAATCTGACCTCGTTTAAAAGAAGGGCTAATAAGATTGGAATCGGAAAGAAAATCACGACATTCATGGCAAATAAAATGAGCGTATTTTTTAATAAGATGAAAAATGTTGGTTCTGTAAATAAGCGAATAAAGTGTTTGAAGCCAACCCACTCACTGCCAAGAATTCCGAGAAACGGCTGGTAATCTTGAAAGGCAATGATCAGCCCCCACATAGGGACATATTTAAAGACAAGAAAATAAAGGAGCCCTGGCAAAATCATTAAATACAGAAATTTTTGACTAAGTAATTGGTTAAGTAAGCGCTTTCTCTTTTCTTTTTTCAAAGCTGCCGCAGGCACACCCTTGGCAGTGACATCCTGTGTTTTCACAGATAAAGCCTCCCCTCATGCTGATGCATGTGTTAACTGTATCTTAAGGATGAAAAATCCGTCTACAATCATATCATCAGATCATATTTACTCAGGGGAAGCTACTCAAAACGTTACATAAAACATAAGAAAATGATCCTAATCTCAGAAAATGATTATTGACAAACCTACCAGATTTTTGGATTAATAAACTAAGGGGAAAAGATTGTTTCGTTTGAAATGGGGGGTTTTATGAAAAGAAAGCAGTATAAATTTTATTACAAGCTGGTGACGTTTTTTTTCGTGCTTAGTACAATTCCTGTTATTATTGTCGGTATTTTTTCTTATCAGCATTCGCAAAAAACTGCACTCGAAAATATTTCAAATGAAAAGCTGGACAGCGTCAAACAAACGCAATCCAATATTGAGCATATTCTAAAGACAGTAGATCATTCTCTCACTCACTATGTCAGTTCGCCGCCTCTCCTTCAAACACTGGCAGAACCTTTAAATCCAGACCAATTCCAACTTTATAATCAAGTCCAGCAAGAACTGAATTACCTGCAAACCTTCGACACCGATCTCTCCAATATTACACTTGTTAGTAAAATGGAAGATTGGTATATGAACAATTCTGGTCTTTATCATGTCTCAAACGGAGATCAAGAGAAAGCGTTAACCTCTTACCTCAATATTCCGAGTCATTCCAGCTGGGCACTTGAAGAAAATAATCCACTTGTCTCAACAAAAGAAGGAAAGACATCCTTTTGCAAATACAATGTGAATTTAATTAAGCAGCTTCCAATGAACAGTGTCCAAAAGAAGGGGATCGCCGTCGCCAGCATTCCAAGCTGCGTGATTGCTGACAACATGCCTGACTTCTCTCAATCTGATAGTATGTTTGTCATTGATACAAACGGAAAAGTACTGCTACATAATCGAAAAGAACAAATTGGTGACTCGTTAAAAAATCAAGATTTCGTCAAACATGTCCTGTCACTTGAAGAACGATCCGGACAATTTGATATGAAAATCGATGAACTAAACTATCAAATTACGTTTCAAAAATCAGATTATAACGAATGGACATACTTATCCTTTGTCTCCATTCCAGAACTAAAGCAGCAAACGAAATCAATCGGGTGGATCACCTTTATTATTTGCTTTATTTTGTTAGCGCTTTCATTATTATTTTCATGGTTTGGCTCTAGACACTTTTATAAACCGATTCGCTTATTATACGAATCCTTTGCACGTAATGAGTCGTTTTTGCATAAACAGCCTTTCCAAAATGAATTTGAGCTCATCGAATCGAGCATTAAACAAATGAAAGATCAAAACAATGATCTAGAGGAACGGATTGAGCAGCAAGTGACCCACTTACAGCAATACTTTATGGTGCGGCTGCTGCTTGGCAAACTGACGGAAGAAGAGATTCACAACCGATTTCAAAGTCTAGGCTTTCCTCGTGACTGGTCCCATTTGTCCATGCTTGTGACCCAAATCGATACACTAAAAGGAACGCCGTATGAAAAAAAGGATGCAGACTTGCTTTTATTTGCGATAAACGGACTGATTGAGCAGATTATTCCGCTAGAGGAGCACCTTCAGCCGACCGTTGTCAATCAGCATCAAACGACGATTGTTCTCAATCAATCGAAGTCAGAAGAGGAATTTACTGAATATTTAAATCAATTAGCCGAAACAATTCAGCAACGGATTGAGGAAGAGCTGGGCTTATCGATCAGCATTGGGATCAGCCGCCCATTTAAAGAGTTACCTATGGCCAAACATGCTTATATTGAAGGGAAAGAAGCCCTAAAATACAGGCTCAAAGCAGAGAAAAAATCCATTCTTTTATACGAGCACATTCAGCAAGGAAAGACGTTTAAGACTCATTTCCCAAAACAGCTACAGCATGATTTATTTGATGCCATTAAAGCAGGCGATCAAGGCAAGGCAGATCACTATTTACATGTGCTTCTGCAATCCATTTTTTCTAAAAATGCTGGACCACATGAGTACCAGATTGCTCTCGCTCGTTTTTTAAACAATCTCATCGAGCTGATGCATTTGCTAGGCATTGAATTGTTTGAAGTCGAAGATAATAAAATGCTCTATGATACGATCTTTGAGTTTAAAACGTTTGAAGATACAGAAGCGTGGCTGAAACATGAGATCATTCGACCCATCATTGATCAGCTCGGCGCGCGTGAAGACTCTCAATATAAAAATATCTCAGAGAAAATCATTCATATCATTCATCAAGAATTTGACTCAGATCTGACATTGGACGAAATCGCTACACGCCTACACTACAACCCAAATTATTTAAGCAGTATTTTTAGAAAAGAAATGGATATCTCCTTTAGTGAATATCTCTCGTCTTACAGACATCATGTCGCCAAAAACTGGTTGGTGGAAACGGATATGTCGGTGAAAGAAATTTCGGAAAAGCTAAAATACAAAAATCCGCAAAATTTCATCCGCTCCTTTAAAAAGCTGGAAGGCACCACACCTGGGAAATACCGTGATCAGAAAAAAGGCATATAAAGCAAAGTCCCGCTCTCGCAAGAAGCGGGACTTTTTTATTTAAACTGTTCATTTAGAATACTGTCTTCCAGCACTGAAAGCGGCTCGCCATACACTCGTTCAATATGGGCTGCCCCCCAATCACATAACGCATTCAAAATTCGCTCAAGTGACTGTCCGTATTCACTTAATTCATACTCCACTTTAGGCGGCACTTGTTCATATACAATGCGGTTAATCACACCGTCATTTTCAAGCTCTCTCAGCTGCTGTGTGAGCATTTTTTGCGTGATATTTGGCATGAGGCGCTTCAGTTCACTCGTCCGCTTTTTCCCATGTGTTAAATGACATAAAATGACACACTTCCATTTCCCGCCGATCACTTCAAGCGTTGCTTCCACAGAGATATTATATTTCTTCTTTTCCAACGTCTCTTCACTCCTTTTGATGCTGTACAGGCACTTTTTAGTACCTATATTACAAAAAAGTACGTACTTTTTTTTCTGTTATCTATGTTAGATAATAACTCTTGCCGATCGGCTTCGTCTATTAAAATGTCATGAAAGAAGGATGTGAATCACTATGCAAAACAAACAAAATCACTTTGCCCTTCTCGCACTAGCGATTAGTGCATTTGCTATAGGTACAACTGAATTTATCTCTGTAGGTCTCCTACCGATGATCTCAGAGGACTTTGGCGTGAGTGTCAGTCAGGCCGGCTGGACCGTTTCTTTATATGCGCTCGGTGTTACCTTTGGCGCACCAATTCTAACCTCCCTGACTTCCGCTATGAACAAAAAGACATTGCTTTTGCTCATTATGCTCGTCTTTCTCATTGGAAATACACTTGCCACGATTGCCCCGACTTTTTCTGTGCTCTTAATCGGACGAGTGATTTCAGCCCTATCACATGGCGTATTTATGTCGATTGGCTCGACCATTGCCGCAAGCCTTGTGGTGAAAGAAAAGCGGGCAAGCGCTATTGCCTTTATGTTCACTGGTTTAACAGTCGCTACTGTGACCGGTGTGCCATTCGGTACGTTTCTTGGTCATGAGCTCGGCTGGCGGACGTCATTTGGTGTGATTGTCATGATTGGCCTAATCGCACTGATTTCTAACTATTTCCTTGTTCCGTCTCAATTGAAACAGGGTGTGAAAACAACGTTTAAGGATCAAGCAGCCTTATTAAAGACGAAAAGAATTTTGCTTTTATTTGTCATTACTGCTACAGGGTATGGAGGAACTTTTGTCGTCTTCACCTATTTATCCCCTCTCTTGCAGCATGTGACAGGTCTTGCGCCTGGAACAGTTGCCTTGATCCTGCTGTTATACGGGATGACCATCGCCGCTGGGAATGTCATTGGCGGAAAAGCAGCGAATAAACAGCCAATGAAAGCACTGATTTATATGTTTATCATTCAAAGTCTCATCTTGTTTATCCTTAGCTTTACTGCTGGATTTATGACACTCGGGATTGGAACTGTGATGCTGATGGGACTGTTTGCTTTCATGAATGTACCCGGCCTTCAAGTTGCCGTCGTTGATTTTGGAGAAAGGTATACACCTGGAGCTGTCGATGTTGCTTCCGCTCTGAATATCGCTGCCTTTAATGCAGGTATCGCCATTGGTTCATTTTTAGGCGGTATCGTGACAGATACCCTTGGGCTTGTGCATACCGGCTGGGTTGGCGGCATCATGGTGCTCATAGCGGCCATACTCACGATGGTGAGTCATCAAATCGAACAAAAAGAATACAAACAAACCATTTAAAGGAGACTTTCATATGAACGATTTACAAAGTACAAAAACATTAAACAACGGCGTCCGCATGCCAGGATTTGGTCTTGGGGTCTTTCAGGTTGAAGAGGGCACGGAATTAATTGAAGCTGTTAAAACAGCCATTCAATTAGGATATCGCAGTATTGATACAGCTTCTATTTACGGCAATGAAGAAGGTGTTGGACGAGGCATACAACTTGGTCTAGCAGAAACAGGCCTTCGCCGCGAAGATATCTTTGTGACATCCAAAGTGTGGAATGCCGATTTAGGATATGAAGCGACACTAAAAGCATACGAAGACAGCCTGAAAAAACTTCAGCTTGATTACCTTGATCTGTATTTAATTCACTGGCCAGTTGAAGGGAAATACAAGGAAGCATGGCGCGCGCTTGAAACGCTGTACCGTGAAGGAAAAGTTAGAGCCATCGGTGTAAGTAACTTCCAACCGCATCATCTAGATGAATTATTGAAAGATGCGGACATCATTCCAGCGATTAATCAAGTCGAGTTTCATCCAAAACTCACACAGGAAACGCTGTTTACGTATTTGAAAACACATGGCATCCAAATGGAAGCCTGGTCACCACTTATGCAGGGAGAGCTACTGCACCACCCGCTGATCACGGAGCTTGCGGGCACATACAGCAAAACACCTGCTCAAATTATTTTGCGCTGGGATGTGCAAAAAGGCGTCATTACGATTCCTAAATCAACGAAAGCCCATCGTTTAAAAGAAAATGCCGACATTTTCGATTTTGTCCTATCTGATGAGGATATGAAGCGCCTGTCTGCCTTAAATGAAAATAAACGAATTGGTCCTGATCCCGACAACTTCGACTTTTAATGAAAACACCCCCGCTTTTTACTAAGCGGGGGTCTTCATGTTCATCATTTTGATTTTTTAAAGGAAGCTTCATATTCTTCTATGATTTTATTTCCACCATTTGATTTCCACTTCTCTACATCTTTCTTAAATTGTTCTTCGTTGATATCACCAAGAATGAACTTATAGGTCGCATCATCGATGATTTTCTTCAATTCATTTCCTCGCTCTGATGCCGTTTCTGAATACAGGCTTTCAGCAGGGTTAGCGACAATGATGTTTTTATTGTCTTCTTCTAGCTCTTCATATTTTGTACGAACTGCATCGCCTTTATTTTTCAAGTAACGTTTATCAATCCCTACGAGGCTGACAAGCGGCTGTACATCTGTCTGCCAGCTTTTCACTTGGCTTTCTTCCCTCACAAATGTATTTCCATCTTGTTTGTTATAATGCTTTCCATCAATCCCATACGTCATGAGACCATACACGTCTTCTTCTGCAATGCGGTCAAAGAAAGCCAAAATTCTCTTTAACTCTGCTTCTGATTTGACGCTTGTTTTAGGGAAGGCGAAGATGCCATTATGGCCGCCTGATGCCCATACACGTTCTTTGCCATCTGGGCCTTTGATTCGGTTGATAATATCCACTTCCATGTTCTTATCTGTTGCATCATCTCTTAAGTTCACTGCATCTACCATATTTCCAACATAGATACCCGCTTTTCCTTGTGAGAACAATTCTTGCTGCTGCGTTTTGCTTGTGACTGGGAAGTCTTTGTTTATATAGCCATTGTCACGCAGTTTTTTCATATATTTCATTGTATTCATATACTCATCCGTCATAAAGTCTGGCGTAAATTTGCCGTTTTCTTCTTTCCAATCTGTTGGCATTCCTTCATAAGAACCTAGCGTTTTAAATGCACCGTAAATCAAATCGTTACGGTCTGTAAAACCAATTGTATCGTCCTTGCCATTTTTGTTCGGATCTTTTTCAGTAAATGCCTTGGCTACTTCATAAAGGTCATCCAGCGTTTTTGGTGTATCCAAATTTAAATTTTCAAGCCAATCCTTTCGAATGACAATCCCTTGTCTTGAAAGTGGTCTCTCTCTATAAATGCCATAAAGCTTCCCATCGATAGAGGCATTTTTATTAATCAGTTCGTTCATCTTACTTAAATTTGGATAATCCTTTAAGTATGGACCGATTTCCCAGAACATGCCTGATCTGAACGCATTGATAGCAGATGAATTCTTAATGTCTTGAATCGTCACAATTTGCGGGAGGTTCCCTGCGGCAAGTGCTGAATTTAAACGGTCTTCTTTCACCGCATCAGGCACCCACGTAATATCAAGCTCTGTATTTGTGAGCTTCTCAATCTCTTCTAGCACTGAATCTTTCGGCGGCTGCTGATGATATAAAATCGCCATCCATGTCAGCTTCACCTTTTTGTCTAAATCAACCTTTTCATCTGATGAGCTTGCCCCTTTACTTGAACAAGCTGACAGAATACCACTTGCGGCAAATAACAAAACAAAGGCAATCAGCCATAATTTCTTTCTCCCCATAGATCCCTCCGTTATTCCATCTTTTTAACCCTTTACAGAACCTAGTAATGCCCCTTTGTTGAAATGCTTTTGAATAAATGGATAGACAAGCAGAACAGGAATGGTCGCCACGACGATGACCGCCATTTTAATGGTTTGGTCTGGCGGCGGTGTTGATGAGCCCATATCTGACATATCTCCCTGCATACCGCTTGATACAATGACGATTTGTCTTAACAGGACCTGAATTGGCCATTTCACCGAATCGTTTAAATATAAAATGGCTGTCATGTACGTATTCCAATACGTCACGGCATAAAAAAGTGAAATCGTCGCAATAGCTGGCAAAGAAAGTGGCAGGACGATTTTAAAGAAGATCCCTAAATCGTTACAGCCGTCCATCTTCGCTGATTCTTCAAGGCTAGCCGGTATGTTTTGAAAGAAGTTTTTCAAAATGATCAAATTGAATGCATTGATGGCCACAGGTAGAATGAGTGACCAGTAAGTATCAAGCAGCCCAAGTGTTTTCACGACGATAAACGTTGGAATCATCCCTCCGCTAAACAGCATCGTGAAGACAACGAGAAACATGAGAGTTCTTCGGCCCTTTAGCTCCTGACGAGACAGCCCATACGCCATGAGTGAGGATAAAAACATGCTGACCGCTGTTCCAACGAGTGTCACAAGAATGGATACAATCAGGCTGCGATACACAATATCTGTAGAAAAGATATAGCGATAGGCCTCTAGAGAAAACGTCGTTGGAAACAAAATAAACTTCTTTGAGATGACCTCTTCTACTGTCGCAAAAGAGGCGGCAATGACATGGATGAACGGGAGCACACATATTAATGCGAACATGAGTAGAAAAGAGTAATTAAATACATTGAACAATCGGCCTTTAATAGAACGATCTATGTTCATCACGCCCTTTCTTTGTAAGCGTTATCATTTCGTCTGAACATAAGCTGCAGCCTTTGACGATATCGTGATTAAAATGTAACAAACGGGGGAAGAAAGCGTCTATAATCATCATGACAGACCACAGAGATGATCATGCCATTCGTGCTTTTAGCCTCATCAATGAAAAGAAAAAGATCATGAGCTAATGTCATGATTATGCCCTATGCCTGATCGTTTTCTTTCAGAATTTCTGCCGTATTGACATCTGGCCTGTAGCCTAACTCCTGCTTCGTTGACTGAGTAGACCAAGGTTTTCCTTCGTTTTCTGATACGGCATAATAAGTCCCGAATGGAACGTCCGTTTCGATGGCAGCCTTGATCATGCCGAAAAGGTCTTCATGTGAAAGAAGCGTTCGTTTCGTTCTTTTTTTAGTGTGCAATCCTTCCATCTCATCTGTCACGACGGTTCCAATTCTCAAATTGATGACAGACATACCTGTTTGATCGTGAAACAAACGTCCAAGCTGTTCGGAAGCAAATTTTAAAATGCCATACACATTTTTCGTTGCTGGTACATCATCAGTCGTAATTTCTCGCCCTAGTAAGGAGTGACCATCTTTTTCATATCGATCTGTCACATGATTACTGCTTGCAAAAATGACTTTTGGAATGCTTAACCTTGCCGCTGAACGAAACATATTATACGTGCTTATCCAAAACACATCATTCATTTTTGTAAACTCCTTTTCATTCATCACATCATGCGTCATGCCTATGTTTAAAAGATGAATGATCACATCTGTATCTCTTGGAATGGCTTGAAACAACTCCTCTTCAATTGCCGCATTTGCAAAAATGACTTCTTCTACACATCTTGTTTGATCAATGATGGTCAGGTCATACTCCGAAGAGAGCTCGTTAGTTAATAAACGTCCGATGACACCACATCCGCCAATCATGGTGATTTTTTTCATCTGTTTCCTCCTTCATCTTCTATCGGAGTAGTATGTCCATGCCGTCTATTGATTACAGCCACTTTTTCAAAAAACGTGTAGCCTCGTGGCGCATAGCAGCCGTTTCAAAATGACCTGCATGTAAACCTACAAGCTGATAACGTTCCTTTAAGGAAGCAGCTTGATAGGCTTGACTTAATGTCTGTTGAATTCGTCCAACACCTTCAGCTGGTGTAAGCTGATCATGCTTTCCAACTAAGCTTAAATGCGGTCTTGGGAAAATCATTTCTTGGATGTCAGCTGCTGTAAAGTGCTTAGCTAAGCTCGGTACATAATAGTAAAAACCGTGTCTATCTAAATGATTTGTTTCAATCAATGTGTGATGATCAACCTGTGCGCAAAGATCCACACACACACTGACCCTCTCATCAAGTGCTGCCGTCCACCATGAAAGAAGGCCGCCCATTGACATCCCAAAAACAGCTAAACGCTCTGGAAGCACATCAGAGCGGGACAGCAAATAATCAATTGCACACATGCTCTCATACAGCATCATGCCCCACATCACTTTTCCTGTTAACAGCATTTCTTTGAAAATTTCACTTTCTGTTCTTCCCCTTCTTTCACCAAATCCCGCGTGATCAATCGCCAACACACTATAGCCCTTTGAAGTGAATTCTTTTGCGTATGAAGGCGTTTGCAAATAATGAGCCCCCTTCAATAACTCTTCTTTCCCATCCACATAATTCCCACCATGAGAATGCTGAAACAAGACAACAGGCCTTTTTTTTACTGTATCTTTCGGCTTCACAAAATAAGCCGGAACTTCCTCCACCCCATGAATAGAGAGAATGAGTGTTTCTACTAAGTACGATTCACGTTCCTCAATCTTTAACGTATACGCCTCCACACGATGGCGCTCCGGCATTTCCCCTAATAAACTGAGCAGTTGTTCACGTTTGCTTTCCTTTTCCATTGACGTCACTCCTCATTTTCTTGATCAACTTGTTAAATACGAGATTGATGGAGGAATTACCTTGTTTTCGACAAAATTATGTCCCGGGAAATAAACAACACCCATCGGCTGATACCGATGGGTGCGTTCATTAGTTTGCGACAATATTGACAAGTTTTCCAGGAACCGCAATCACTTTGCGGATTGTTTTCCCTTCAAGCTGTTCTTTTATCCGTGCATCATTTTTCGCAAGCTCTTCTAGCTGCTCTTTTGTTGCATCAGCAGGGACCGTTAATTTTGCTTTCACTTTTCCATTTAGCTGTACGACAATTTCCACTTCATCATCGACAAGTTTTGACTCATCATATTGCGGCCATGCTTCATAAGAAATAGACCCTTCATGACCAAGTTTATTCCAAAGCTCTTCCGCTACATGCGGTGCAATCGGAGAAAGAAGTTTCACAAATCCTTCTGCATATTCTTTCGGCAGTGTGTCAGCCTTGTATGCATCGTTGATGAACACCATTAATTGTGAAATCCCAGTATTGAAACGTAAGCCTTCATAATGATCCGTTACCTTCATGACGGTTTCATGGTAGCTGCGCTCTAATGCGCCGCCAGATTGCTCTGTCACTTTATCACTGATGGAGCCATCTTCATTTGTAAACAGACGCCATACACGATCTAGGAAACGACGAGCACCATCAAGACCTGTTTCAGACCAAGCAATCGACGCATCTAAAGGTCCCATGAACATTTCGTACAGTCTTAATGTATCTGCACCATGAGATTCTACGATATCATCTGGGTTGACAACATTCCCTTTTGATTTACTCATTTTTTCATTATTTTCACCAAGAATCATTCCTTGGTTGAACAATTTCATGAACGGTTCTTTTGTTGGAACAACACCAATATCATACAAGAATTTATGCCAGAATCGTGCATATAGCAGATGAAGCACAGCATGTTCTGCTCCACCAATATACACATCAACCGGAAGCCATTTCTTCAGCTTTTCAGGCGATGCAAGTTCTTCTGTGTTATGTGGATCAATATAACGTAAGAAGTACCAGCAGCTACCTGCCCATTGTGGCATCGTATTGGTTTCACGGCGTCCTTTTTTACCTGTCACTGGATCGACGACCTCTACCCAATCTTTAATATTCGCTAAAGGTGATTCACCTGTTCCGCTTGGCTTAATCTCAGTCGTCTTAGGCAAAATCAGTGGAAGCTCTTCTTCTGAAACAGCTGAAGATGTTCCGTCCTCCCAATGAATAATTGGAATTGGCTCTCCCCAGTAACGCTGACGGCTGAACAGCCAGTCTCTTAAACGATAAGTGACTTTCTTTTCACCTTTTTGATGTTCTTCCAGCCATGCAATCGCTTTTTCAATTGCTTCTTCTTTCCCTAAGCCGTTTAAGAAATCAGAGTTGATGTGCTTTCCATCACCTGTGTAGGCTTCTTTGTCAATGTCTCCACCTTCGACAACCTCTTTGATTGGAAGATCGAATGTTTTGGCGAATTCATAATCACGTTCATCATGAGCAGGAACTGCCATGATCGCTCCAGTGCCATATGTGGCTAACACATAATCTGCAATCCAAATCGGCATCTTTTCCCCATTCAATGGATTGATGGCATAAGCACCTGTGAAAATGCCCGTTTTCGTTTTAGCAAGATCTGTTCGCTCTAAGTCACTCTTAGACTGAATTTCTTTGATATATGCTTCAACTGCTTCTTTTTGAGCAGCTGTTGTAATTTTTTCAACTAGTGCATGCTCTGGTGCAAGAACGGCATATGTTGCACCAAATAGTGTATCAGGACGTGTTGTAAACACCGTAAACTGTTCGTCATGTCCTTCTACTTCGAAGTGAACATGTGCACCTTCAGAACGTCCAATCCAGTTGCGCTGCATGTCTTTGATGCTTTCAGGCCAATCAATGTCTTCTAAATCTTCTAACAGCCTGTCCGCATATGCTGTAATTTTTAGCATCCATTGCTTCATTGGACGTCGTTCAACAGGATGCCCTCCGCGCTCACTTTTCCCATCAATGACTTCTTCATTTGCAAGGACTGTACCGAGTGCTGGGCACCAGTTTACAGGTACTTCATCAATATACGCCAATCCTTTTTCGTACAATTTCAAGAAAATCCACTGGGTCCATTTATAATAATTCGGATCTGTCGTGTTAATTTCTCGATCCCAATCATACGAGAAGCCCAATGATTGAATTTGACGGCGGAAATTATTAATGTTCTCTTCTGTAAATGCAGCTGGATCATTTCCTGTATCCAGCGCATATTGTTCCGCTGGAAGACCAAATGCGTCCCATCCCATTGGATGAAGAACATCGTATCCCTGCATACGTTTCATACGTGATAAAATATCCGTTGCTGTGTATCCTTCAGGATGCCCTACATGAAGCCCTGCTCCTGATGGATAAGGAAACATATCTAGCGCATAAAACTTTGGTTTATCTTCCGAGTCAGATGTGGCGAATGTTTTATGTGTCAGCCAATAATCCTGCCACTTTTTTTCAATTTCCCGATGCTGAAAACTCAATGTGAAAACCTCCTTTAATATGTACGGCTTTATCTGCTCAGATGACCACTGCAAGAATTCAGATTTTTCTAAAATCAACAAAAAACCCTCATCCCTGGAAAGGGACGAGAGATTTTTTGGTTCCCGCGGTACCACCCTTGTTAGCGTCATGAACTGTTCATACGCTCACTTAATATCTTTAACGCAGACATGCGACAGAAGCTTTAACGCAACTGCAACTCTGAGGCGAGTTCAGAAGCAGATTTGATTGACTTTCACCAGCCGTCAATTCTCTAAAGACAAATACTGCTTTCCTACTACTCCTCTTCACTGTTCTTATCGTAACCGTCATCTAAGTAGTATTTTATAGAATTATGATCATAAGTGCAAGCAGGTTTGTATACAATGGGAATGTACCCTAGACTAGGGTAAAGTGAGGATATTATTCGTGTGGAGATCGGTTATGACGGTTGGAGCCTGCATCCTGTGAACGTTCTTCTCTCACAAAATCGAAGCTTCGCAGAACTGCTTCTCCTCCGTAACCTGAAATAATGGATAAGATGATCAAGTGCAGACTAGATTCGGGATTTGAGGATAAGACAAGCAGTGTAGCAGCAATCATCCCAACGAGCCAATCTTCAATAAACCCTAGATAAATAAACTTCTTTGTCATTCTGGGCTTCTCTAGCCTGCCTTTTTTCTTTACGTGACCGAGAATGCCCATGACCCCTCCAATGGCGCAAGCAATAATGACTTGTTGCAGCATTTTCATCACCTTCCTAAAGCCCTTAGAATAGTAAAGCGACTTCAGGCTGTCCAGCCCCCTGTAATGCCATTCTGCTGTTCCGTCATAATCCATGTAAAAGGTCTATTCTCTCTAACGAAGAAAAAAAGCTTGTTTCTTCCATTATATGTGAATGACCCAAAAACAATCTTGATGCATTGGAATCATTTTCACCTAATCCATATTAACTATTTTTGTCATTTTATGAATTATCCTCAAATGATTCCTTCTTTTTCTAATGAAAAGTCTCCTTACTTACTCTATTCTAATGGAGGACAAACTATGATGACAAATTTAACAAAGCGATTGCAATCATTGAAACAGAACATATGTTATGTTACGTTTAAAAAGAATTCATTTGGTTTTAAAAAAACCATCTTAAATGTCTGATAGCAGCAGCAAAGGAGGGTAATATGGTCAGCTCGAACATCTTCGGCTTGCAAAAACAGCTTGAACTCATAAAAAAAGCGCTGGATCATGCGCGGATTGGTGTTGTCATTACAGACCCTTCTTTAGAGGATAACCCTATCGTTTATGTGAATCATGGCTTTACACAAATGACTGGATATAAACCAGATGAGATTCTTGGACGTAATTGTCGATTCCTCCAAGGAAAAGACACAAATCAAGAGCAACTTGCCTTAATACGTCACGGAATTCAAAACAAAACACCTATTACCACACAGCTCAAAAATTATAAAAAAGACGGTACTTTTTTTTGGAATGAACTCAATATAGACCCTCTATACATTGAACAAGATGACAAAACATTTTTTATTGGCTTTCAAAAGGACATTACAAAGCAGAAAGAATATGAACAACTCCTAGAAGATTCCTTACAGGAAGTCACCTCTCTGTCGACGCCAATTGTCCCAATCAAAAATGGTGTTTCCGCTCTTCCACTCATCGGAAAATTATCAGAAGAACGCTTTGATGCTATCGTCGCGAAGTTAACTTGTATATTAGAAGATTCAAAGGATGATTATTTAATTGTCGATCTTTCTGGTTTAATTGATGTCGATGATTCCGTTGCAGCGCGAATTTTCAAACTGCATCACCTGCTGAACTTAACTGGAACTGAACTCATCATCACTGGGATCAAACCACAGCTTGCGATGAAAATGAAAGACTTAGATACAGACTTCCAGAATACGATCACTTATTTAACGGTAAAAGAAGCAATCAAAGGATTGCCATTAGCTGAAAACCCTGTTTAAACAGGGTTTTTTTAATTGAACCGCTCCCCAAAATGGAAAAATGAGGTATGATAGGTGTAAATAGCGATATAGGGGGGCTGCCAGATGATGATGTTACTCATCATAGGTCTTTTATGTATTTGTTTCGCCATAGGATATGCCGTCAATTATTTATTACTTAAACACCAAAATCAACAAATCTTTTCAAAAAAACTCTTCTATCCTTTTTTGACCATTGGTCTTGTTTTTTCTATTATGTCATTACCGTTTGCCGGCACAGGTGCTCCGAAAGCACAAGCAGATCCATCTTCTGAACAGCTGCTGAAAGAGCAAAAACAATTAGCATCTGACATTTCTCGTCTAAAGGAAGACAAAGAAACGCTGACGGCCTCTTTAGAAGACGTGACCAAAGAAAAAGAAAAGCTATCCAAGAAATTAGAAACCATCACCTCCGAAAAGAAGACAGTCAAACAGCAAGAAAAAACCATCCATGAGCTTGAAGAGAAAATAGACAAGCTCACCTCTACAAACGAAACACTCAAAAAAGAACACCAGAAAGTAAACAAAGACACCACGTCATCGGCCCAGCGATCTGCTCCTAAAGATGATGGGTCGAATACTGGCGGTCATGAGTCACAAAAAGAAACAAAAAAAGAATCTGCCGCCTGTAATATTAAAGGAAGTGTCAACGGCATATATCACACACCGAGCAGCAGATACTACTCACGGACAAAAAACGTGACCAAAATGTTCTGCTCCGTAGAAGAAGCTGAGCGTGCAGGGTACCGGGCACCAAAGCAATAAACATCTTTTGACGATAAAAAAACCTCCTGTCAGCCCAATATAGGTACAGGAGGTTCTTCTTTAAATTTCTCTTCTTAATGCTGTTAATACATTCGTTTTTGTCGCTTTACGTGCTGGATTGAGTCCAGAAATAATGGCGACTCCTGCACTAATCACTGTTGCTGTGACCACAAGGCTTAGCGGAATATAGGAGAAGGTGATCGAGAATTGATCACTTGATCCCCCTTCAGACATGGAAGACAAAATCGCTGGAATGATTAAATTCACTGCAAAACTAACGATGTACGAGATGATAATCCCGATGATCGATCCAATCACCCCAATATAAGCACTTTCCATGAGGAACATTCGCTTAATAATGGAAGGATTCGCACCGATGGCTTTCATGATCCCAATCTCTTGTGTCCGCTCTGTTACGGCCATTGTCATCGTATTGAAAATGCCGATCGCCGAAATAATCACCGCAATACATCCAACAAAGATGAGTCCAATTTTAAAGACTGTAAAGAACATATCCATTCCTTCAAGCTGATTCGTCACAGAGATGACTTGATAGCCGTCATCTGTCAGCTTATCTGTGAGCGCACCGACATTGTCGAACTTATCAGCATAGACAGACGTCATTTTTTCGACATTTCCTGCATCAGGAGACAGATCGAGCACTTGACTAAATTCTTTTTCATAAGCATTCGGAATAAGAATTTTATGATCCTGCTGCCACTCCAAATTCGGTTTCTTCAATACACCGACGACACGGAAATCGAACGTCTTTTCTTTCACCACTTCATTTTCTTCATTCAGTTTCGGCACCTTGATTTGAATGACTTTGTTTAAAATTTCCTTCGTATAGCCTTTTGGCTCTTCCGGTGTCTCTTCACCATTTGATGTCTGATTCATTTCTTTTTCATAGTCTTTTCGTTCTTTTTCCGTCCAAAGTTGTTCTGCCATTTGATACCCAACTACAATTTCATTCGCCGATGTTGGGACTTTTCCACGGTCTAGTTCAAGGCCTGCCTCTTTTTCTTCTTTCATATCTGTCAGTACAGCCTGCGTATCACTTGAGCGATTATCGAGCTCGACGTGAACCGATGGAATGATTGACGTTCTTGCAACGACAGATTTCGCATGATCATATTTCTTTAAATCGTCAACCTTGACGTCACCTTTTTCTTTGCCTAACACTTTAATTTCTGTGATAATTTGTTGTTTCATGATTTCATCTTGAGCCGATTTTTGCAGACCAAAACCAACTGACGCTAGAACGATTAAGAAAGAGCATGCCATTGTCGTTGCAAGTATGGTCATAAACACACGCAATCTATTTTTCTTCATATTTCTTCTGATGAATTTGACCTGATCTCTAAATTTCAATGGACTGATCCCCTTTCTTTAATACACCATCATGAAGCTGGAACGTTGTGTCTGCGATTGAAGCGACTTCATCGTCATGTGTAATGATGACAAATGTAATTCCTTTTTCACGATTGAGCTGCTGGATAAAGGCTAGAATTTCGCCTTCAGTTTCTGAATCCAGACTGCCTGTTGGTTCATCTGCTAAAATAATAGACGGATTAAGGATCAAGGCTCTTGCAATACTCACACGCTGCTGCTGTCCACCTGATAGTTCATTAGGATAATGTCCTGCGTGATGTTCCAGTCCAACTCGTTTCAGCATTTCCTTTACTTTCACTTTTCGCTCAGACGGCTTCACACCTTTTAAAGTGAGCGGAAGTTCAACGTTCTCATATGTTGTTAAACTCCCGATCAATTGAAAGCTTTGAAAGATAAAGCCAAAATGATCTAACCGAAAGTCTGCCCATTCTTTCTCATTAAAGCCGGTCACATTGGTGCCATCAACCATAATTTGTCCGCTTGTTGGCGTAATATACCCCGATATTAAATTCAGTAAAGTGGATTTCCCCGAACCGCTTCGTCCGACGATACATGCAATTTCGCCTCTTTTAATAGACAAGTCAATGTCTTTGAGCACAGGAATCTCGTTCTCCCTGCCCTTTTTCCCAATTTTAAACACATGATCTAACGATTGAATTTGAATCATCTCTACTCCCCTGCTCTCTGTTTATCTTTTTCGATAGATTAAGAAATAACTCGTCAGTGCGCCTACAGCTCCACCGATGCACATC
Organism: Bacillus sp. iso_77; assembly: GCF_056173625.1. NCBI lineage: Bacteria > Bacillati > Bacillota > Bacilli > Caryophanales > Bacillaceae > Bacillus > Bacillus sp. iso_77. Next base: position 2,700,180 of record NZ_CM149683.1, read on the forward strand.
CCAACAAAATATCCAATTAATGAATCTGAGGAGAAACCAACCCAGCCAAACCCTAAGACGCCAAACACGATCACCATAATTTGAATTGGGCGATCCATTATTGAATAAAGGAAGAATCGGCCATTTCGTTCAATTGGATGTTTAATAAAGCTAAACAAGCCAATAAGGTAAAATAGCAACATCATGACAATTGGAACGATGTATTCTTCACCATTGAACCAAAGCCGATATTCCTGATAAAAACTGTTAGCTGTAATATAAGTAATGGGGGAAATGGGCGTGATCAAAAAATTAAAGATTTTATCCAGCCACATCCCGCTTGTTTTAAAGATAAAATCTAAGTGAAGGATTGGTAAACCAATCACTAAGTAAGGTAAAATAGCTGTACTAAATCCAACGATTGCTTGAGAAATAGCACTCCCTGTTAAAGCACCTGCTGCAAAAAACAAACTATAGATCATCAAGGCTGACAACAACGCAGAGAAATAATGACTGTTAAATCCAGGTGTCTCTATTGGCCCAAGACCTAATTTTAATAAATAAATGAGAAGGTATGAAACAGCATGAACACTTGCAATAATTCCAGCACCTAAGAAAAACTTTGTGTGAAAGATGGAACTTCTACTAAACGGCAAGGATACGGTAAAGTCCATCTGCCCTTTATTTCTTTCAAATCCTAGCTGAATCACAGCAAAAAATATTCCCATGACCCATGAAAGTGAGAGAAATGCGTCCGTCTTAAAAATATAAGTGAATGTTGTTGTATCCATTAGACATTCTCGGTTTTCTAAACAATCTTGAAAGGATGAGTATTCCATTAAAAAGGATAATGGCGTCGCAAATACCGCAACAAGCATCACTAAAATGAATGTCAGCTCAGACTGCTTCCATTCCTTATATAACAATTGCCGCTTTACCATCTGCGTTTCCCTCCAAACTTCGCAATGAATACTTCTTCTAAATTTACAGGCAGTTCATGCCACACTTTTGGTTCAAGCGATTTCAAATACTCTTTTGCTTCTTCATCTGTTTTGAGTACAAGTGCTGTATAGAACACACCCGCTTGATCTAAAATGGCAACGCCTTTTTTTCTAATACTTAAGTTCATATCCTCTTCAAATGCCATCTGGATTTTAACGTAGTCATTCTTTAATTCATCTAAATCCATAACACTTGTGAGCTGATTTCCTTCCAAAAACCCGATTCGGTTACACATACGCTCAATATCCTCTAAACGGTGAGATGTAATTAAAATCGTTGTTTGTCGTTCTGCCACCTCGTCAATCATCAGCTGAAGAACGTCATTTCTTGTGACTGCATCAATCCCGTCTGTCGGCTCATCTAACAAAATGACTGCTGGTTTGATGGCAAAACTTAAAATGAGGGATAGCTGTTTCTTTAAACCTGTCGACAATTCCCGGTATTTCACTTTTTCCGGAATCTCATACCGGTTCACAAGCTCATTGGCATATGTCACGTCAAACTTTGGATACAGTTGTTTTAACAGCTTCACAAGCTGTCCATAATTGTACCGGTCAAAGTAGGGATTTACGACTGGCATATACACAATATTTTGCTTCACTAACGGGTGGTCTTTTACGAGTACATCTTTAAAATAAATCTCTCCTTCATCTGGAAGAAGGATTTGCTGAATCAAGCGAAGAAGTGTTGTTTTACCAGAGCCATTCCGGCCAAGCAGACCAAAGATCTCTCCTTCGCCTATCTTGAAGGAAACGTTGCTGAGTACTTCGCGTCCATTTAATTTCTTTGATACATTTCTGACCTCAATCAACTTGTTTTCCTCCTTTTAGACTTGAGCTGATCTCCTCCAGCCACTCTTTGAGTTGATGAATATCAATACCGGCATAATGAGCTTCAATAATGAGTTGCCTTAATTGCTCCTTCATCTCTAACACCTTCCCTTCATTCAGCTTTAACTGTGCACCTTCTGTCACATACGTTCCACGACCTCTTAATGTTTCAATAATTCCTTCCCGTTCAAGCTCTTTATACGCTTTGCTGACGGTGTTTGGATTCGCAATAATAATGGTGGCAAGCTCTCTCACAGAAGGCAGTTTGTCACCTGGTTTCATCACGCCTTTTAAGCACAAAATTTTTAACTGCTCAATGATTTGTTCATATATTGGTGCAGCGCTTCTTGGATCTATTTGAATCATGATGGCTCCCTCTTTTCTCATTCATGCTTTTGCAGTCCTATCGCTTGATCATGTCCTTGCATTAAAGGGACCGAATTTGGAATAAAATCTTTTTGAACTTCAAAACCAATGAAAACGAGAACGAAAAAAAATGTACATGCTAACGCAACAGCCAGCACCATCCACTTTAAATTGATTGGTTTTTTTTCTTTTTTCATGGTTAAACACCTTTCTTCACGTTTAAGTGTCTGTAGTGTATTAGTTGATGTAGTACACTTAATACAATATAGACACTTGATTGAAAAGTCAAGAGACTCTAGAAAAAAATAGGCAGACGAACCAGATAAAATGACGAAGCTACTTAAAAGCTTTCGGAAGCCAGGTTTGCTTCTGGTTTAGGGTGTTCAACACGTTAATAACTTTCATAATCGCCTGAAAAAGTGCATAATAAAAGACCCCGAATATTGAGGTCTCTACAATGTTTTAATTAGATACTATTACTTTGTTTTTGGACTTGCTTTTGAACAGGATTAGCACCCACCATACTAATAAAAATATATAGCCTATAACTGTAAAGATAGACCAAACTGCACCCTGTCGCAATTGACTAAATAAGTGTTCAAATTCATTCATTCCTTCTACTCTACCAATGCTATTTATCAGGCTAATAATCGGAATTGTAACAGTAAATACAATGGTTAGAATGGACAATCCCCTATGTTTATTTTTCACAACACTGAATATTGCGGTTCCTAATGTTGCTAAGAAAAACAAGTAATATAATGCCCAAAACCAATCAGGAAGAGTCTCCAACATTTCTTCTACCCCCTTGAAGATATTTGCAATTTCTATATATAACATACTTTAACAGAACAAAAACCTATTTATCCAAAAACAACTTTGCGAAAACAGCCAAAAAATAAAAACAGACCCTTAAAAGAAGGATCTGTTCATCATTCGTTCTCGTATGAAATACCTAAAATCATTTGGTTTTGCAGACTTTGAATTTGTACACGCGTTCTGTCTAAACGTTCTCTTTGCTGATCATTGGCGACATCTTTTAACTTTTCTAATTCATTCACCGCATCCTCAAGCATGAGCTGCGCTTTTGAAAATTCTTCTACGTTATAATGTTCTTGGCGAGAGCTCAAATCAAACTGTTCGCTTGCAAACTCAAGAGTCTCAGTGCTTTTTTGGACAAATTCATCGATTGATTTTCTAGTTGCCATCTAGCCATCCCTCCATTTCATCATTGCTCTCGCCTATTTTGCCCACGTAAAGCTTTTTCACTAAAGAAAATGTTGGACAGATTCAATTGTCCTCTTTCGTGATTTTTGTTAAACTTTAAGGATGCCTATTATGCAAGGAGGTTACTGACTTGGATCAGCATAACCCTTTTTTATATTCAAACAGCGAGAAACGTTATCACACATGGAATTATCATTTGCGTGAGCACTTTGGTCATAAAGTATTTAAAGTCGCATTAGACGGCGGCTTTGATTGTCCAAACCGTGATGGTACTGTCGCACATGGAGGCTGCACATTTTGCAGCGCAGCAGGATCTGGTGATTTTGCAGGGAACCGGGCGGATGATCTCATCACTCAATTTAATGAAATCAAGGATCGGATGCATACAAAATGGAAAGACGGAAAATACATGGCGTATTTCCAAGCTTACACAAACACACATGCGCCGCTTCCTGTTTTAAAAGAAAAATACGAAACCGTCATGAATCTGGATGGAGTGGTTGGTTTATCGATTGCCACAAGACCTGATTGCCTGCCAGATGACGTCGTGGAATATTTAGCTGAGTTAAACGAACGGACATATCTATGGGTTGAACTTGGTCTACAAACTGTACATGAGCGGACAGCGATGCTCATCAACCGTGCCCATGATTATGAATGCTACGTAGAAGGTGTAGAAAAACTGCGAAAACATGGCATTCGAGTCTGTTCACATATCATCAACGGTCTTCCTCTTGAAAACCGAGATATGATGATGGAGACAGCAAAAGCTGTCGCTGATTTAGATGTGCAAGGAATTAAAATTCATCTACTTCACCTGTTAAAAGGAACACCGATGGTAAAGCAATATGAGAAAGGCAAACTAGAGTTTCTCAGCCAAGAGGAATATGTCCAGCTTGTCTGTGATCAGCTGGAGATCCTGCCCCCAGAAATGATTATTCATCGTATTACAGGCGATGGTCCCATTGAATTAATGGTAGGTCCAATGTGGAGTGTGAATAAATGGGAAGTGCTCAATGCCATTAATGCTGAGCTTGAAAGACGTAACAGCTACCAAGGCAAACGTTTCGTCAGATTGGAAGAAGCGGCAAAATGATTTTAAAACGGATGCTCCCTTTTAGTAAAGAGCTGTTAGAGCGTGCTTGTCAAAAAGGCGATATTGTCATTGATGCAACGATGGGGAATGGGCATGATACACGCTATTTAGCTGACCTTGTCGGGAAGGATGGACAAGTTTTCGCATTCGATGTACAGAAGGAAGCCATTGAGCAAACAAGCAAAAGACTCGGTGAGCACTACCCTTACGTTCACCTGATCCATGACGGACATGAACAACTTGCTGAGCATCTGCCAGCGGATGCTTATGGCCACATATCTGGTGCAGTGTTCAATCTTGGGTACTTACCAGGAGGCGATAAAGCCGTCACGACTCAGGCCCATACGACCATTGAAGCGATCAAACAGCTCATTGATTGGCTTAAGCCTGGTGGTCTGATCGTTCTTGTGATTTACCACGGGCACCCCGAAGGAAAAAAAGAGAAGGACATCCTCCTTGATTATTGCAAAACACTCCATCACGAAGAAGTACAGGTGATATCTTATCAATACATGAATATTCAAAACGATCCGCCCTTCGTGGTAGCCATCGAAAAAAAACTCAAATCCTCTTAATGGATTTGAGTTTTATTATTTAATAAGCGTATTGGTCAATGATTTCTTCAAGCACTACTTCCAGCTCTTCTGCATCTGCAAGCTCTGATCGAGTAAAGCGGACACGTACAAGCTGTTCTCCGTCATTATACATTTCTTCCAGCCAGCCACGCAGCCCTCTTGCTCTACGGTCAACTTCAAAAATGAGATCTAGCCCCTCTTCATCAATGAAGAAAATCACCTCTAACTCATCAAGCATTTGACGATAATAATCGGAAGTCGGTATAAACTCAAACTCTTGAACAAAGGGAAGGCGGCGCCTAAAATAAGGTGCTTCTTCACAGTCTGCTTCATGAAGGTGAAAGCCTAAGTTTCCAACAGCTTCAAGCACACGTTTCACCCAAGGGTGCGCGCTTACAAAAATGCGGTCATGATCAAATTTATCAATACCACCTTGAATATCAAGGTCTGTCACAACAGCCACCTCTACTTTACCTACAGTCATTGGAGTATCAAGAGGAAGGTGAAACGAGAATGTAAACTGCTGAGCTTTCGCAGGCTGAATCGTGAATGATTCAGTCACTCGGACAGAATGGATGGTTGTGTGTTTTCGTTGCTCTTCATCATCTTTTACAATGGTGTACCATGTTTTCAACTTTAAATCAATATAGCGAATATCTTGAGGCACTTTTCCGCCCTTCACATGGACTGTTCCCTTTACTTCTTCTCCCGGTTCATACGCATCTTTCTCCAAAATTGTATCCACTTTTGCTGCACCGATTCCTACACTTGCTGCAAACTTTTTAAAAAACGACATATTCGACCTTCCCCTTTTTTAAGTTTTTCAACAAATATACGTCATAAGGAGTAGATACGATTCATTCAATTCATACTTTTCTCCTACTTTTCGTACACTAAGAATAATATCGGCAGCAAATAAGAGGATTGTAATCATAAAAGAACTGTACATGGTCTAAAGCGAAACAGTTCAAAACAAAAAAGCTTGTAGAAAAACATTTTCTACAAGCTGATGAGCTTATTTTATACGTTAAGAAGATTTCATCCAAGGCATTTTCTGATAGGTTCGATAGGCTCTGCCATTGATATAGAAAAAGAACGATGTTTTCCCGCTTGATTTGATCAACCGCTTTGCCAGCTTGTTCATCTCTTTTTGAGCTGTCACTTTTTCATCAGACAAATAGACCGCAAGTAACCCTCTATTGATTAGTTTGTGAAAATTCTCGTGTGGAATGCCTTTCAGCTGTTCATCCGCTTTTTCAATAAAATGCTGTAGTCTATCCATCATCTCATGATGAGAGTTGTAGTACGAGCAAAAATTTAAATCGCCTTCCAGCCTGTCCTCTTCTTGGTCGATTAAATAGTCCAGTAAGATGTGCAGACCTTGAATATAAGGGAAATAGCTTTCGTAAATTTGCTTCGCCTGCTTCTCTGTAAAATCAGGCTGCAGTGCATAAGCCACAAGACAGAAAATACCCAGCGTTGATCCTGCACATGCGGAAAACTCATACCACTCCATCTTTGGTAAATCCTTTTCATACTGGCGGAACCATGACTCTAATCGAGGTTCACGCTCATGAGGAACCACATGCTTATGTACTTGTAAATCACTATAATAATCACACAGCGTATGTAAATAGGGCTGAATGATCGGATAATGCGCTAGACGTGACAGCACATCTTGGCACGTCCTGACTAGCGCATGCAAGTACCCATGATCCTCTTGATCATCACGGAATTGATAATACGGCTTAAGCTCCGCATGAATATCGAGTGCATCTCTCATCGCTTGATGCAGCATATGAAAATCCTTTGGATCAAGTGATGTACTGCGGTCACACAAGTTATCTAAGTAATCGCTAATCGTTTGGTACGCCACAATGAATTCAATACACGTTTCCTTCGCTTCACCTGCAAGAAGAGATAAAATTCCCCCGCCTTCACAGTGAAAGGTTTTACTGGATATGCTCGCTAGTGCCTGCGTTCTCAGTTCTTCATTTTCAATCATTTCTGCATGCGCCCGCCACTTTTTTAGCTCCTGATGAACTAGCGGAAAAATATCTTTATACACCTTCGTCATCAGTGCAAAAGGACGTTCTGGTACTGACAAATCAATCCACCCCCAACTTAAGCTCACAATCAAATATATTGATCAGTAAAGGCTCTTGCCGCCTTAAACACATCTTCTCGCTCGGGCTCATTAAAAATTTCATGATAAAGCCCTTCCCATTCACGGTATGATTTATTGGTTGATTCAATGCCATTGAACCATTTCATCACTCTTGTTTTATCTACAATCTTGTCATCGCCTGCCTGCATGAGCAGGAGTGGAATCGACCGAAAGACATTCGTTGGCTGCATCGCCGCATCGATATTTTTCACCAGTTCTCGATACCAGCGAACCGACACCTTCGTCACATAAAGCGAATCATTGGAATCTGCCTCTATCACATCTTGATTCCGTGTAGCAAGTTCGATCGACAGCCCAGATTCGACTTTAAAAGACGGCGCCAGCACATTTAGCCCTTTTGACGCAAAATCCATCAGCTTCTTCGGTTTAAATTGCAGACCTAAACAAGGTGATGATAAAATAAGGCCATCAATCTTCGTATGGGTATACTGCTTGAACCATTCAATCGAAATCAGTCCCCCCATACTATGTCCAAGTAAAAATGTCGGAAGTCTGAACGACTTCGCATGTTCAATCCATTCATCCACTGTATCAATGTATTCTTGAAAAGAACGAATGTGGCCTCTCGCACGTGTCGATGTCCCTTGCCCAGGCAGGTCACCCATGACGACGTGATAGCCTGCATTTCGCCACATTTCGATCAGCCATTTATATCGGCCATGATATTCACTAGCACCATGTACAATGACAATTGTACCAACCGGTCTTTCAGCATGCCAAGTCCACAAAGTAAACACCTCACAAATGTTGTATTAAGAAAGGAAGTCGAAAAAGTGATTTATCCATATCATCAGTTTACACCTGAGATTCATGAATCGGTCTTTATTGCAGAAAACGCCACCATTACAGGTGATGTCACAATTGGAGAATATTCAAGCGTTTGGTTCCAAACGGTCATTAGAGGCGATGTAGCTCCTGTGAGAATTGGAAAAAACGTCAACATTCAAGACTTATCCTGTCTGCATCAAAGTCCTGGAAAAACACTTCTTATTGAAGATGGTGCTACCATTGGACACCAAGTCACATTACATAGCTCTATCATTCGAAAAAATGCCCTCATTGGCATGGGTTCCATCATTCTCGATGGTGCGGAAATTGGCGAAGGAGCCTTTATTGGTGCAGGTAGCCTTGTCCCGCAAGGAAAAGTCATCCCAAAAGGTTCACTCGCTTTTGGCCGTCCAGCCAAAGTCGTTCGCCAGTTAACAGATGAAGATATCCAAGACATGGATCGTATCCGCAGAGAATATGTAGAAAAAGGACAATACTATCGTTCCCTTTTATCGCGTTAACATCATACATGTATCTTCACTTTATCATGTTTTTTTCAGGATATTAAGCAATAACTGTGTACCGCTTGTTATTTTACCCTTTTCCACTACTTTCTATCATGACAAAAAAGGTTTTCAGCACAAAGCTGAAAACCTTTTTCATTAGCTAAAAATAACTTCTTTCGGCTGGTGATTCAACTGCTCTGGATCAATGCTGCGCTCTACATAGATGCTATGCCAGATCATAAAGATCAGGACAGTCCAAATCTTACGGCTATGATCTGCTTTTCCAGCACAATGATCATTTAATAAATCAAGAACATATGCCTTGTTAATGTATTCATCTGTCTGACTGTTTTTAATGATATCTTTCGCCCAAGCGTTCATCTCATTTTTCAGCCAATGACGAATTGGAACAGGGAAACCTAGTTTTTTACGGTTTAACACATGGTCCGGCACAATGCCTTCTGCTGCTTTACGCAATAAATATTTCGTTGTGCCGTCTTTCGTTTTCAACTCTTCTGGAATTTTAGAAGCTGCTTCAAATACGACCTTATCAAGGAATGGAACACGAAGCTCAAGAGAATTCGCCATTGTCATCTTATCTGCTTTCAGCAGGATATCCCCGCGCATCCACGTATGGATATCAACATATTGCATTTTGTTAATATCGCTGTAGCCTGCACTTTCCTCGAAGTATGTTTTCGTCACGTCACGATACGTGATGTTCGGATCATACTGCTTTAAGAGGTTTTTCTTCACTGGCTCTTCAAAGATTTTCGCATTGCCGATATAACGTTCCTCTAATGGCGTACAGCCGCGAACGATAAAGCTTTTCCCTTTCATTCCTTCTGGCATTAAACGAGCCAGACGAAGAAGAAGCTTTTTCAGCATGGATGGTACAGATTCAAAAGGCTTTAGAGATAGCGGCTCACGGTAAATATTATATCCACCGAACAGCTCGTCTGCTCCCTCACCTGAAAGAACAACTGTGACTTGTTTTTTCGCTTCTTTTGCCACGAAATACAATGGAATCGCCGCTGGATCAGCCAAAGGATCATCTAAATGCCAGACGATCTTTGGAAGCTCATTCATATATTCCTCAGGAGAAATCACAGCACTAAAGTTTTGCAATCCCAGCTTATCAGCTGTTTCTTTTGCTACATTTACCTCACTGAATCCATCCTGCTGGAAACCAACAGAGAATGTCTTCAGTTCAGGGTGAAATTCCTTTGCGACCGACACGATGAAAGAAGAATCGATCCCGCCTGATAGGAATGAACCAACAGGCACATCACTTCTCATGTGGACTTTTACAGAATCATAGATAGCATCACGTACTTCTTCTACTAATTTCTGCTCTTGTGTTTGTTCAGGTTTGAATTGAACTTTCCAGTAAGTCTTAAATGCAATGTCTTGGCCTGGACGCAGTGTAAACTGATGACCTGGCTCGACTTTGTGCACTTTTTGATCAAGTGTATTTGGCTCAGGAACGAACTGAAAAGACATGTACTGCTGCAAAGCAGTCTCATCAAATAAAATGTTCTCATTCACAGCCATTAAGCTTTTGCGTTCAGAAGCAAAGTACACTTGGTCATCCAATTGTGTAAAATAGAGCGGTTTAATGCCGAAAGGATCTCTTGCGCCATATAATAACTGCGCTTCTTTATCCCAAATTAAAAATGCAAACATCCCGCGAAGCTTCGATGCCGCTTCTTCTTTATAGTGGCGATATGTGGCAAGAAGGACTTCCGTATCAGAATCTGTGCTGAACGTATAGCCTTTTTTCACAAGCTCTTCTTTCAGCTCCACATAGTTATAAATTTCTCCGTTGAAAATAATCCAATATTTTTCATCTTCATAAGAAAGCGGCTGCTTTCCGTGTTCAACATCTATAATACTTAAACGTCTAAATCCAAATCCTACATGCTCATCATGAAAGTACCCCTCATCATCCGGACCTCGATGAACGATGAGACGATTCATTTGCTTAATTAACTCTTCCTGCTCAGTAGTTTCGGACAATGGACGGTGATTAAATACACCAACAAACCCACACATATTATTGCCTCCACGTTATGTTATTTCTTAAAAGTAGACCTATAATTAGACAGTATTTTGTCCAATTTTGTTTCACATTTTTACGCTTTTTGTAGAATTTTTTTTAATCAAAAGGAAAACCGCTTAAAATAAGCGGTTTTGTATGTTGTTATTCTCCTAATGCTTCCTTGCGAAGCGTGTCGGCTTTATCCGTTTTTTCCCATGGAAGATCCAAGTCATGACGGCCAAAGTGTCCGTATGCAGCGGTTTGTTTATAGATCGGACGACGTAAGTCAAGCATTTTAATAATGCCAGCTGGACGAAGATCAAAGTTTGCACGTACCACTTCAATTAATTTCTCTTCAGAGGCTTTTCCTGTTCCAAATGTATCAATTGAAATGGAGACAGGCTGTGCAACACCAATTGCATAAGCAAGCTGTACTTCACATGAATCTGCAAGACCAGCTGCTACGATGTTTTTCGCTACATAGCGAGCCGCATATGCTGCAGAACGGTCAACCTTCGTTGCATCCTTACCAGAGAAAGCACCGCCACCGTGACGAGCATACCCGCCATAAGTATCAACGATGATTTTACGTCCAGTTAAACCAGCATCCCCTTGAGGTCCACCGATAACAAAGCGGCCTGTTGGGTTGATGAAGTATTTTGTTTCTTCATCGATCAGTTCACTTGGAACGACAGGGCGGATGACATGCTCTTTTAAGTCGCTTTGAATTTGTTCAAGCGTCACTTCTGGTGCATGCTGTGTAGAAATAACCACCGTATCAATACGAACTGGTTTGTTTTGTTCATCATATTCAACTGTTACTTGAGTTTTTCCGTCTGGACGAAGGTATGCAAGTGTTTCATTCTTGCGTACTTCTGTTAAACGGCGAGATAATTTATGTGCAAGAGAAATCGGCAGTGGCATAAGCTCTTCAGTTTCGTTGTTTGCAAAACCAAACATCAGACCTTGGTCACCTGCACCGATTGCATCAATTTCTTCTTCAGTCATTGTTCCTTCACGTGCTTCAAGCGCTTTGTCTACACCTTGCGCAATATCAGCAGACTGTTCATCAATTGATGTAAGAACCGCACATGTTTCCGCATCAAAACCATATTTCGCACGTGTGTAGCCAATTTCCTTAATCGTGTCACGCACCGTCTTTGGAATGTCGACATAAGTAGACGTTGTAATCTCACCGCTTACTAATACGAGACCGGTTGTTACAGAAGTTTCACAGGCAACACGTGCATTTGGATCTTTCTTTAAAATTTCATCCAAAATGCTGTCTGAAATTTGATCACAGATTTTATCTGGATGTCCTTCGGTCACTGATTCTGAAGTAAATAAACGACGATTTTGACTCATAATGGCTATTTCCTCCTGTACAAGACCACATCATCCCAAGATGAGGCCTCCAATATGATACGGAACTCGTTCCCTCTTATATTTCAACATGTTTATATTAGAGATGTTATTGGCAATTTGTTCATATGATATCCCAAAAATAAAAAAACCATTTCCTTCATTGCGAGGAAAGGGTCTGAGATCGCATGCCTTTCACTCTTATCGCTCAAGGTGTTCTTGTACCTTGCATCAGGTTAGCACCTTGGTTTCTCAGCATGTTCATGCCTTTTTCATAAGAAACCGGTTGCTGGGCTTCATCGGGCCTGTCCCTCCACCAACTCGGGATAAGAGTATCCGTTCAATAAGATATCTTATCTTAAACCCTTGCGTCATGTCAATGGTTCATAGGAATTATCTCCCCTTTTTTTCACCTCATCATTAGCATCACCAAAAAGCATATTTTCATAGCAGAAATGAAAAAACACACACAAAAATGTTTAAATAGTATAGACTATTATTATCAATGTGTTATACTAATCAAAACAAACAAATTCAACGGTAAAGGAAGGGTTTTTTTATGAACTCAGTGGATTTAAAAGAAGATTTGCAGTCATTGCTCTCATTAGAAAATACGCACCAAAATTTATCTGTTCCGAAACTTGTTGAAAAGATTTTGGCACGTAATGAAGGCGTTTTAACTTCAACTGGTGCTGTCCGCGCCACAACGGGTGCCTACACTGGACGTTCGCCTAAAGATAAATTCATCGTAAAAGAAGAAAACTCTGAACATAAAATTGATTGGGGTCAAGTCAATCAGCCGATCTCGAAAGAGGCATTTGATCGTTTATATACAAAGGTTGTGTCATACTTAAAAGAACGTGATGAACTATTTGTCTTTGATGGTTTTGCAGGTGCTGACGAAAAATACCGTATGCCAATTACAGTTGTAAATGAATTCGCTTGGCACAATCTCTTTGCAAAGCAGCTATTCATCAGACCTGATGGATCAACACCATCATCAAACGAAAAACCTTTCACCATCTTATCTGCACCTCACTTTAAAGCAGATCCTGAAACAGATGGCACAAACTCTGAAACGTTTATTATCGTTTCTTTTGAAAAACGGACGATTCTGATCGGTGGAACAGAATATGCAGGAGAGATGAAAAAATCCATTTTCTCTGTTATGAACTACCTGCTTCCTGAACAAGATATTTTATCAATGCACTGCTCTGCTAACGTCGGTCAAGAAGGCGATGTTGCTTTATTTTTCGGCCTTTCAGGTACTGGAAAAACGACGCTTTCTGCAAGTGCAAGCCGCAAGCTGATTGGAGACGATGAGCATGGCTGGTCTAACACAGGTGTCTTCAATATTGAAGGCGGATGCTATGCAAAATGTGTGAACTTAAGTGAAGAAAAAGAACCACAAATTTACAAAGCCATCAGCTTCGGATCAGTGCTTGAAAATGTAGTACTTGATGAAGAAACACGTGAAGCAGATTATGATGACACATTCTTTACTGAAAATACACGTGCGGCTTACCCAATCGAAATGATTGATAACATCGTGAAACCAAGTATTGCAGGTCACCCATCTGCCATCGTCTTTTTAACAGCTGATGCATTCGGCGTTTTACCTCCAATCAGCCGTTTAACGAAAGAACAAGCCATGTACCACTTCTTGAGCGGTTACACAAGTAAATTAGCGGGAACTGAGCGTGGCGTGACGTCACCAGAAACAACGTTCTCTACTTGCTTTGGTTCACCATTCTTACCACTTCCTGCTCATGTCTATGCTGAAATGCTTGGTAAAAAAATCGATGAGCACGGCGCAAAAGTATTCCTTGTGAATACAGGCTGGACTGGCGGCGGCTACGGTACGGGCAAACGAATGAATCTTGCTCATACAAGAGCAATGGTGCAGGCAGCGATCGAAGGCGATCTTGACAACGCTGAAATGATCACTGACGACATCTTCGGATTACACATCCCGCTTCATATTCCAGGAGTGCCAGATGAAGTGCTTCAGCCTGCTAAAACATGGGACGATCAAGAGGCTTACAAAGAAAAAGCAAACTTCCTTGCAAATGAATTTAAAAAGAACTTCAAAAAATTCAGCCATGCAGCAAGTGATATTGAAGCAAAAGGCGGACCACTCGTCTAATCAAAAGGAAAAAGCTGAGGGAATGATCCCTCAGCTTTTTTAGTTCGTTGAATGTAATGACACAAGACGGTACGTCACCTTCGTGACATTGTCTGTGAGCTCCAGCTTTTCAACATGTGCTGTCCCTGTTTTTTCTCCGTCTTTCGTTTTACGCACCTCAAGCGGAATATTTAATGGATAAATGCGGTACCCTTCCTTCATGAGCTCAAACACATTTTCTTCAATTCTTGTCTCTTTTCCTTTTGTGACAATCATTGTATTAAATTCAACAGGCATTCCCATAATGAAAATCCCCCTACTTTCTATATTTCTTTCTACCGTTTATTTTACCACATTTCCGCCTTTTCGGCTGTGCATCCATGTCGTCAACCGTCTGACAATCTCCCGGTTATGCTGTGGCGGGAAATAATGATGATATCCGTGAAAATACCATGTTTCCACAGACTTGCCATGCTGACGCAGGGCATCTTCTAATAAATACGCATGCTCAATGGATACATTCTCATCCAGCTCCCCATGAATGATTAGGACAGGTGCTTCAATTTGGTGCACATGATTCAAAGGCGTTCTAGCCTCATATGCTTCTGGTACCTTATGCGGAGGACCTCCTATCACACGCTTCATCATTCTTCTCATATCCACACGTTCTTCATAGGTGAGCTTCATATCACTTACGCCTCCCCATGTCACAAAGGAAGCGGCCTCATGCTTCATTTCAACAGCGGTCCATATGCCCATAATTCCGCCGCGGGAAAAACCAAAGATATGAATGCGCTCCTGCTTCACCTTTTGATGATGTTTCAACAGCTGAAATGCAGCAAATGCATCTTTCCGATCTTCTCCGGCAAAATCCTCGTTCCCTTCGCCTCCTTGATTCCCTCGGTAGAAGGGCGCAAAGACGACAAACCCTTGCGCAGCAAATTGCACAATTCGGCCAGGTCTAACCATTCCCACATTTTTAATGCCGCCCCGTAAATATAAAAAACCGTCATAGAGACCTTCTCCGGCCGGTTCAGCGAGCAGCCCCTTCATCCGAAGTCCATCGGCCTCATATGTCACTGTATATAAGTGAATATGCGGATGTGGCGACGGGAACCTTCTCTTTTCCACAATCACTTGAATTCTCTCCTTTTCATTCGGTGTTACGTTAAATGCTTGATAATGGCCTCTGCGACGAGCTGGCCTGATTTTGTCACCATCGGAGTGCCGCCGCCTGGATGACTTGTGCCACCAACAAACCAAAGTCCTTCAATATCCTTTGATTGATTATTGATGCGAAAAAATGCCTGCTTGAATGAGTTTGACGACATGCCATAAATGGCCCCATGATACGCTCCCGTTTTTTGCTGCAAATCAAGCGGGGTTTGTACCGCTTCAAATTCTACAAGCTGGTCAAGATCAAAGAGACCCTTTTCCTTTAGTTTTGTTTTCATATGCTGGCCATATGTCTCCTTTAGCATGTCCCAATTTTGCTCTTTTGTCACATATGGCGCATTGGCCAATACAAACAAGTTACTTCTTCCTGGTCCTCCGCTTAAAGCTGGCTCTGAATGACCTGAATAACAGATGTAAAGCGTCGGATCATGAGGAAGCTGTTTTTTTTGAAAAATATCCTTGAATTCTTGTTCATAATTCTCTGGAAAAAACACGTTGTGATGAGACAGTTGTTCATAGACTTTAGGGACGCCCAACAAAAGAACAAAACCTGATAACGATGGCTCAATGTTTGCCAGTTTTTGATTTCCAAAGCTCGGGCGGTCTTCTTCATCAATTAATTGGCGATAAACAGTCAGTGCATCTGCCCCCGCAATGACTTGATCTGCTTCATATATCTGCTGATCCGTTTCAACTCCTTGGATTCGTTTATTCTTTACATGAATCTTTTTGACCGATTCATTGAGATGAATTTGGACACCCAATTCCTTTGCCAGTGTCTCAAATGCCTCAACTAAACGATACGTACCGCCCTTAATACCATAAATGCCTTTTTCTCCTTCTAAATAAGCCATCATATTAAAAATAGCAGGAGCCTCGTATGGAGAAGAGCCAATGTAAGTCGCATACCGGCCAAACATCGCCAATGTATGAGGATGACGAAAATATTGACGCAGCAAGCGCTGAACAGATGTAAAAGGTTTCACAGCAAGAAGGGCTTTCATTAGCTTGACATCCGCTTTATCCTTCCAGGTCAATAACAAACGATTTAAAAACTGATCCTCTGCCATTTGAAAAAGCTTCTTCGATTCCTGTAAAAATGCCCGGTATTGCTTTGCATCCTCTGGACTAAAAACTGCAATTTGTGATTCCATTTGCTCAATATCTGGCGTAAACTCGACCGTATGTCCATCTGAAAAAACGTTTTTAGTAAGGGGGAAAATCGGATAAAACGTCACATAATCCTCCATTCGTCTATGACAGGAGGTAAATACTTCCTCAAAATACGCCTTCATTGTAATGGTACTCGGTCCTAAATCAAAAGAGTAGCCAGACGCTTGATGGCGTTGTAATTTCCCGCCTAAAGAAGCTTCTTTTTCTAAAATGGTGACCTGGAAACCGCGTGACTGTAAGCGAATCGCAGCCGATAACCCGCCAAGTCCGCCGCCAATAATGATCACTTTTTTCATTCGTACCTTCTTCCTTTCCATTCATAGCCTTCTTTTTTCAGCCCAATTTTCATAGAAGCAAAACCAATGGCAATCAGGCTCATGATACTGACAGGCAATAAAAAGGCCATCGTAGACGTTCTTCCATTTTCGATATCAATGACCGCTTTAATGGATACACCCAGCCCGTAGCAAAGAAGGGCTAAACAGAGATTGACCACATCAAAATGAATCAGTGCGATCATAAAGCAGATAACAGGAACTACATAAAGGACGGAGTATAAACAAAAGACACTGCTTAACAAAGCAATGTTTCGATTCACTCCCGGGAACAAATTTTTCCGATATCCTTCCCATACTTCCTGTCCACTCTCATACATTCTCATGTAGACAAAAGAATGAATACTTGCCAGTGTGAACGGAAAGCCCTTCGCTTTCACTCGTTTAGCCAAAGCCATATCATCCACAAGAGAATCCTTGATCGCTTCATGACCACCTATTTCGTGATAACAGTTCTTTTCAATGGCAATAAAGCCGCCATGTGCTGCGGCAAAAGCAGGATGTTGAGATGTTCTGACCCACTTCACTGGCAGATGACAGCCAATCGTAAACATCATCATAGGAACGACAAGATGCTCAAAAGGCGTTCCCGTTTTTTGCTCTGGGAAACCTGAAAGCATGCCCGTTTTTTGTATGCATAACTGCTTGTACACCGCTTCAATAGCTCCTTGTTTTAAGCGGACATCTGCATCTAAAAATAACAGCCAATCAGAAGATGCTGCCTCAGCAAGCTGGGAACAAGCATATGATTTTCCAAGCCAGCCGCGCTTCAATACTTGACCTGACTGCACGCGAATCCATGGATATGTCTCTGCGAAGCCCTCTGCAATCATTCTCGTTTGATCTGTCGAGTGATCATCCAGCACGATCAACTCTTTTGGATGGAGACGCTGATCAACAATCGACTGAAGGCAGGCTTCCAGCCGTTTTTCTTCATTTCTCGCTGGAATGAGGATCGATAATGAAATGGGTTCATCAGGTGAAAGAGATGCTGGCTTGAGTACAGGAAATTGCTTCATATTCCAAATCGTAAACATCAATTGGCAGAGCAGCAAAACACTGATGACAATTAAGAAGACCGCCATGTTTTCACCCACTTTTTAAAGGAATCAAACGCATCACTAGTTGACCGGCTTGTCCTTGTCACCTGCCTAAATTGTTCGTTTGTTGAAAAATCTGGATCAGCAATAACCTGTGCTTGATGTGCGTTTAACTGTGTTTCAAGCAGGTCTCCGAGTAAACTTGTTACTTCCTTACTCCGAAGTGATCCGCCAGCTACTAGGACATCTTCTCCAAACTCAACCGATACCGTCGGTTTTTGAAATTGATTAAATGTATAATGCAGCGTCACAGGTTTGATGACGACCTGCTCAAATTGCCTGACTAAAAAAGAAGCTCCGCCTTCCAGTTCAAGCGGCCTTATGTCTTGGTGCATAATTTTCCCCTGCGGGAAGAGCCACACAGCCCCGCCAGCCTCCATCTTCTCCTTTGCGGTCATTAATGCCTGCTTGACACTTTTCAGCTTCTCTTTATGAACTGGAAATGCACCAAGTTTTTGAAAAAAAGCATATTGCTTCAACTGCTTCTCTTCCATCATCATGGCATGATCCAGCTCAGACATTTGTTCTATTAAAAGAAAAATGATCAGTCCATCCCACCATGAACTGTGATTAGCAAGATAAAGAACAGGATGCTTCTCCTTTGGGTCAACCGTACCTTTCATCATGACACAGCGAAAATGTTTGTTCAGTAAATATCGTTCAAGATAAAAATAAAAGAGTCGTCTAAACGATCGGTTTTTGTCGCTTTCTTTCAAATCGAACCCTTCCTTCACACAAGATGACAATGATCATTGCTAAATAAAAAATGACATCCAGCCCGCCCTTTAATGCTAAAAGACCAAAGAAGAACACCATGGCCTGATAAATACGCCCATTCCAGCGTAATGCCTGCTGATCAATTGATACGAGCGGGAACAGAAATGAAAGTCCTGCTCCAATGATACCCCAGCTGACAAAATTCTCAAAAGGGATACCAAAGAAACCTCCGCCGTCATACCACACCCAAAACTTTCGTTCAGCCGCTACCGGATCTAATATGAGATCAAGCAGTACAATCCATATACCCGTTTCGACGGCTCGTTTCCACTTCGATTGTTGTCTTGATAAAAAAAGACTATTTAAAAACACACCAACCCATGCAAAAGCGATCGTCAAAGGCACTCCCGCCACAAGAAATCCAAGCGTCGGATAATAATCATAGGCCCCAAATGGAAAATCAGTTGTGATCCCCACCCATTCAACTGTAAACGTCAACACACCCACAATGGCTGCTCTTACGATCACAAAGCTCCATGCCCCGTAAATATTTCGGCCAATCTCAATGACGCAGCAGGCGTAAAGCACAAGAAAGATACCATTCGCAAACTGAAGCCATGCCGGCACTTCAAAAAAGACCATTAAAATAAGACCTACTACATACCAACCAACAAATACCCAACTCAATCTATACACGAAACCGCTCCTTTATTTCTGCCAAATTCAAGAAAGCATTCATGCTTCTAGTATAGAAAAAAAGACACGTTCTATAAATAAACAATGCGCTTCTTATTTCATCTAGGCACTCACCAAAAATCCCTTTTGACATACTTTAATTAGTGATCTAGAACAAAGGAGGCGAATTACTCTTGAATCGTTCCATTAAAGTCAGACTGGCATTCATATTCGTTGTCCTGCTCTTTATTCCATTTGTCGCCTGTAAAAAAGACCAAGAGCAGACCGTACAAGTAGCCGAGGTGACCCATTCGGTCTTTTATGCACCGCTTTATGTCGCCCTTTCCGAAGGATTTTTCAAAGATGAAGGCTTAGAGGTTGAATTAAAAACCACTTGGGGCGGCGATAAAACAATGACAGCTCTCTTATCCGGCGGCGCTGATATCGCTCTGACCGGATCTGAATCTTCTATTTATGTGGAAGCACAAGACACGAAAGACTCTGTCATGAACTTTGCACAGCTGACACAAACAGACGGTACATTTCTTGTTTCAAGGGAAAAAATCAATCAATTTTCTTGGGATCAATTGAAAGGAAAAGACTTTCTCGGACAACGGAAAGGCGGCATGCCGCAAATGGTCGGTGAATATGTCCTGAAAAAAGAAGGCATTGATTTGAAACAAGATCTTCGCATGATTCAAAATATTGATTTTGCCAACATTTCAGGTGCTTTTTCCTCTGGAACTGGCGATTTTGTGCAGTTATTCGAACCGACAGCTTCCTTAATTGAAAAAGAAGGCAAAGGGTACATTACCGCCTCCTTTGGTGAGGCTTCCGGCAAGGTGCCTTATACCACCTTTATGGCAAAGAAGAGTTACTTAGAAGAAAACAAAGAGACAGCTGAAGCCTTTACTCGTGCCATTTACAAAGCGCAAAAATGGGTCAAAGCAAAGAGTCCAGAGGAGATTGCCAAGACAATCCAATCTCAATTTCCTGATACAGACCTTGATGTCTTATCAACAGCTATCAAACGCTACAAACAGCAGAACTCCTATGCAACAGATCCTCTTCTAAATGAAGAGGAATGGAACAAATTACAGGAAATCATGAAGGCAAGTGGTGAACTGCCGGAATTTATCCCGTACAAACAACTTGTCGATTCATCCATTGCCAAGAAGGTCACAGATCACAAATAGAACAGGAGGTAGCACATGTCTTTCCTTCAAATTGACCATGTGACCCACACATACTTCTCTTTAAAAGAAAAAACAACGGCCATACAGCACATCAATATGGAGATCACTCAAGGTGAATTCATCTCATTTATTGGTCCTAGCGGCTGCGGGAAAACAACCTTGCTTTCCATCATCGCAGGCATTACGCCACCCTCTGAAGGTCGAATTTTAATCGAAGGAAAAGAACCGAATCAACAGGAGCATCAAATCGGTTATATGCTCCAGCAAGATTATTTGTTCCCATGGAAAACGATCAAGGAAAATGTCATTCTCGGGTTAAAAATTGCAAAACAAGATTCACATGAAGCCACCTCAGCTGCCCTTAGCTTACTGCCAAAGCTTGGACTCAATGATGTCGAAGAAAAATACCCGAAAGAGCTGTCAGGCGGGATGAGGCAGCGTGCGGCTCTCGCCCGAACGCTTGCAGTTGATCCCGGCCTGCTTCTGCTAGATGAGCCATTTTCAGCACTAGATTACCAGACGAAACTGACATTAGAAGACCTCGTCTTTCACACATTAAAAAACTACCAAAAAACGGCTGTTCTTGTCACGCATGACATCGGCGAAGCCATTGCGATGAGTGATCGTATTTTCTTATTCTCAAAGCATCCCGGCTCTATCCAGCGAATGTTTACCGTTCCCGATGATCTGAGGACGCTCTCTCCTTTTGAAGCGAGACAGACAGCAAGTTTCCAAGAGCTCTTTCAAACGATTTGGAAGGAGCTGAAGACAGTTGAAACACAGTGATCTTTTACATGAAGCCTATCGAAAAAAAGTTCGAATGGAAAAACGCATGACGCGAGTCTACCAGTTGATCATTTTCGCCAGTTTCTTTTCACTTTGGGAGCTTGCGAGCCATTTCAGACTGATTGACCCGCTCATTTTCAGTTCACCATCTGCCGTCTGCCAATTGTTTGTACAAAAATTATCAGATGGTTCATTAATTAATCATATGAGCATTACGCTATTTGAAACAGTGCTCGGCTTTCTACTTGGTACTTTTTGCGGCATTTTATTAGCCGCCGCCTTATGGTGGTCCACCCGACTTGCAAATGTACTTGATCCTTATTTGGTTATTTTAAATGCGATGCCGAAAGTCGCTCTCGCCCCCATTTTAATTGTTGCCCTTGGACCAGGCATGATCAGCATTGTCGCGATGGGTGCCATTATCAGTGTGATCATTACCACCATCGTCATTTATACAGCCTTTCAAGAAGTCGATGAGAATTATTTAAAAGTCATGAAAACCTTTGGTGCGAAAAAAAGAACGGTCTTCCGTGAGGTCATTTTACCAGCAAGTATTCCAACGATGATCTCTGCCATTAAGGTCAATGTTGGTCTTTCTTGGGTTGGGGTCATTGTGGGAGAATTCCTTGTTTCCTCAAAAGGACTCGGCTATATGATCATCTATGGCTTTCAAGTCTTCAACTTTACACTCGTGTTCTTAAGTCTTTTCATTATCGCCGTCTTCGCCACCATCATGTATCAGCTTGTTGAATGGCTGGAACGCCGTTTTCTGCAAAAATAAAAAGCGCAGGGTCATTTCCCTGCGCTTTTTTTAACGAATCAAACCGTTCTTTTCTAAATAAGCAAGACTTTGTCTTAAGACATCATCTTTCATAATAAAACTGAAATTTTTATTTTTTGCGATGGATCTTGGTAAGTCTGCGAAAAGAACGGGTCCTTTCGTTTCAAAATACGTGTCCTGCTTGACGAGCCTTTCAATATCGGCGAAATAAATATTTTTGACAATGACTTTCTCTCTGCCAAGCACCTGATATTGCCCAATATACGTTAATTCACGAACAACAGCACCCGTCTCTTCGTGAATCTCTCGTATAGCGGCTTGATCTGCTTCTTCATTTGGCTCTACTTTCCCTCCTGGAAACTCGTAGCCTCGATCCTCATGTTCAGTAAGTAGCCATTTTCCTTGATAGCGGCAAATAGCCCAAACATGCTTAGGATGACTTGAAAAAGGCTGCTCTTCAAAAGAGAGCTTGACCGTATTATGATAATAGTCTTTAAATACATGCATGTGAAATCCCTCATATCCTGTCCTTGCTTCTTGTAAAACATCATACCACAGATCACATTTCTCTGAAGAATTTTTATGAAAAGTGAAACAAACAAGTGCTTCTATCTCGTCTGTATGTAAAATAAGTATTCTTGCTAAAACCTTTTTATCATCTCCATCCTCATCCCATTTTAATCATGAAACCTTTTGCCCATGATGACGTAAATCAATAAGTGTTTGTCCTACACAGACGAGGAGGAAACCAGCATGAGCATCACAAATGGATCAAAACAAGAAAATAACAAAGCATGGCCAATGAGGCAACATGAGAAAGAAGACGCTTCTCTTGAGGCAGTGAAGAAACACCTCATGAAAGGACAAAAGTTAGATTTAACAAAAGACAATCCAAATGTAGATCAAATTCATATCGGACTTGGCTGGGACTTATCTGGTCAGCCAATTGATTTAGATACGCAAGTGTTTCTCTTAAATGAAGAGGACAAGCTTCTGTCTCCAAAACACCTGATCTATTATCATCAGCAGCAAAGCTTAGATGGAGCTGTTCGCCATCTAGGTGATCATCAGGTCGGCGGAGGCCATCGGGACAATGAGATCATCATTATGCAGCTGAGCAGAGTCTCACCCGATATTCAGAAAATCGTCGTAACAGCCACGATACATGATGCACACGAGCGGGCACATCATTTTGGACAGGTGACCAATGCCTACTTGCGCCTTTCAGATCAAATCACACAACAGGAGATTTGTACCTTTCAGTTAACAGAGGATTATTCATTTTGTACATCCATCATTTGTGCTGAACTAACGAGAGTTGAGAACGAATGGAAAATCACCGCTACCGGACAAGGTACGACCCTTGATTTAAACGACCTATGCCGCATCTACGGATTCACATCTTGACAAAGAAAAGGAGCTGGCACAAATGGGATTTCATTTCAACACGATCGAAGAATTGACCTTACAAGCAGAAGGCAACGGGATCTTTTTTGCCAAAAAAGGCGCTATGATTGCCGATCAAGGTACATTTCAATACCGTAAACGATTACTTGGGACGAATAAAGGGAATATGGTCAGCCAAGTATTTAATCATATTAGCAGAAAATTAACAGGTGAAAACCTTGAGATGATGGAAGTGAGTGGACAAGGCACTTGCTACTTGGCTGATTCTAGCGAGCATGTGACCGTCATCAATCTTGAGCCGAACGGTCCTTGGCAACATGTTAGCGTGGAAAGTGAAGATTTACTTGCCTTTACCGAAGAATGTCACTATGGCGTGACACCAGTAGGCGTTGGGATTTTATCACAGAAAGGGCTATTTACTTCAAAGCTCTCGTATCAAGGTCACGGGGCGCAGGTTGCCATCAAAACAAATGGAAACCCGCTGATTTTAAAAGCACCTTGCCGTGTAGATCCTGACGCCATTGTCGCTTGGACGGGCAAAGCACCGAAAGTCAAATTAGATGTGAACTGGAAAACGTTCATTGGACAAACATCAGGCGAATCCTACTTGTTTGAATTTCATGAACAGGACCAAATTGTGATTATCCAGCCATCTGAACGAACATCTGGAATGCGGGTCGGGATAGATGATAACCGGTACAAACCCCAGAGTCAGAGTACCTCACACGAAATCACCAACTCACAGCAGGAAAATAGAGGCGGAATCAGTGATCTAATCGGCGGTATCTTACAGCCTCGAAAATAAAAGCATGTAGAATGTCTCTACATACTTTCAAATCGTTGACAAAAGGCTAAAATGAACTTTCTTTTAGCCTTTTGTCTTCTTTTCAGCGTGATAGAAAACCTTTGCAGTCTAGGAAAAACGAGTACTGGCGCGGAGCGAATTTGACATTCGTGAGCACCTGACAAAGAATTCGAGGGTTTGTCTACATGCTTTTTCAATTCATCAGTCCATTGGTCTCAATAAAGTTCTTTGTCTCTTCGTTACCGAGATCATGAATCATCGAGTAAATTTCTTTTCTTTTCCTATCCATTTCGTCGTTTGGACTATCATAATGATATTCAAGAAATGGAACATGCGCCCGAAAGAAACCTTTCCAATCTGTCATATACTGTTCATCAAAATACTCTCTTAACTGCAAGATTTGGTCATCATCTGCTTCTATCTGAAATTGCCAAGCAGCCGCGTCTCTGTGCTGTGAGATTGATCCGTCTTGAACGGATACATAGTATGTGTGTCTCGACATCTGATTCATCCTTTTTCCTTTAGTATGACCAGATATGAAGAAATTACGGCTTTTTGCGCAATTTATTTTTAATCATGTCTAACACATCAATAAACAACTGTGGAATGGGAATTCCGAGAGCTCTGGCTGTTGAGACAATCTGGTACGATTCATAAATAATATAAAAGATGAGCGCTAAATCCTTAATTGTCCCCCCAGTCTTCAGCATGACATCGAAGAAATGTGCCATGGATATTAAAGAGATCGTCACAACCTTTCGAACAAGCCTGGTCAAAAAACGCTTCATCGTAAGTTGTCCAGTCACAGATTCTCTTAGGCTTGAACAAATTAATTCTATAGCCATGAGTGTCACTAATATCATGAGTAAATATCCTGCTCCACCAAACAGAAAGCCCATTGCCGACAAACTGACTGTAAACAACGAAAAGATGCCTAAATCCTTGCTCACTTGGCATCAACATCCTTTCATAGTGGAACTTCTTACCTCAATAGTATATGCCGCATTTGATGAATAGCTTGGACGACAAAAAATAAAGGCATGGTTAGCTGTTCAAAAAATTCGTGAAGCGCATAAAAAGAGCCGCCTGTGACGGCGGCTTTCTTGGTTAAACTCTGACATCAATAAACGTAGCGTCTGAATCTTTGGGCTGAACAGCTTGAGGCTGCTGCTGCACTTGATCGAGCATCACCATGGCTTGGGCTGTGTTCGTGGCAAGCTGTGAATTCAATAAACTGATATTAAGTGTTTTTTGAATACTCGCCACTTGCTGGCTCATCATTCCTGCAATTGAGGACATCTTCTCCCCTCCCTTCCCTTTTCTCTTCGGCTGAAAGCCCCATCAATTCAATGGGCTGTCTGTCACAAATCCACAAAAAAAGAATGCCGATCTGTTTGATGATCGACATTCCTTTCACATTCGCTTATCCTAAGTATGCTTTTAGCATCCAGTTGTGTTTTTCAATGGATTGATGAATTGCAAGCAGCATATCACCTGTTGTTTCATCGCCAACTTCTGCAGCCAGCTCCATGCCTTGCTTAAGTTCTTCTGCAATATTAGAGAAATCATCATACAGATTTTTCACCATTTGCTCGGCTGATTCATTGCCTTCCGCTTCTTGAATGCTAGAAATTTCTAAGCACTCTTTCATTGTCGCAACAGGTTGTCCATTTAATGCGAGCATACGCTCAGCCAAATCATCGATATAAGTGGCTGTTTCTGTATATAATTCCTCGAATTTTTCATGGAGTGTAAAGAAATCTTTTCCCTTTACATACCAGTGATAGTTATGTAATTTTACGTAAAGCACAGTCCAATCTGCTACTTGTTTATTGACGACGTTTAATAATTTTTCAGACATGTTGATTCCTCCTTATGTAGTTGCGTTTAGTATGGGATTACCCTTTTTTTATTATACTGAAACCTGCCATCATTTTCTTCTATTTTGACCGCATGAAATATATGTTAATATGGAAATAAGGAGGGAGTTAGATGCTGTTACTTGGGATTATCAGCTTTATCATTATCTCAATCGTTGTCTTTTTATCACTGTGGACGACATCAAAGGCTTATGATTACAAGCATAAAGTCGATTCACCACAGGATGCTGAACCAAACCAACGTCCTAACCCAAAATAAAACCGCTTTCAATGATGTGAGGTATCTTCTTCTTCAGTAGATGAACTCTCTTTTTTCACATCACCTACATGGATGTTTGTCTTCGGCATATTATGCTGCTGTTTAGCTGTCACATGGACTTGTATGATATAAAGGCCATCTTGTTTGAAAGCTGTATGCAATTCATATACACCTTTCTCCTTTTTCTTTGGCTGAATCATCTTGCTGTTATCCTTGTCGCCATCTTTCCACACTTCAAATTCAACATCATCTGCATCATCAACAGGCGTATCACCATATGTGACAGCTGCTTTTACGATAACGTTTTCATTTTTCTCCACTTGCTCCGGCCCTGTTAGTTTGACTTCTAATAGCTCAGGCACTTCTCCCTTGTCATTGCTCGCTGCCGAGTTTCCACATGCACTAAGTAATGCGAGCATCAAAATGATTCCTACCATTTTCCGCATTCGTGTATCCCCCTTTTTTTACTGACATGTCCATTTTAACAAATATCCCCTATTTTAACAGCTCTCGTTTCATTTCATATAAAAAACCGGACATTCAATATGTCCGGTTCATCATCTTACTGTTTATCCAAATACTTTTAATAGCTCTTCTTGATCCTGAGACAGCCAGAAACGCATTAAACGTTTTGCTCCTTCAAGATCATGAAGCTTCGCTTGACCGCACTGCTCTTCATTTGCAGCAGGAATTTCTGTTACTTCCACTGCATCTTTGAATGTTGCATCAAGCAGTTCAACGATCTCTCTTGGTGTCGGTGCACCGCTGACAACTAAATAGTAGCCAGTCTGGCAGCCCATTGGAGAAATATCAATAATATCAAAATGATCATATTTCTCTGAGTGTGTTCTAATATTAAACGCAAGTAAATGCTCTAATGTATGAATCGTATCAGGTTTCATTGCCTGCTTGTTTGGCTGACAAAAACGGATATCAAATTTGTTCACTTCCCCATCTGATCCCACTTTATGAACGCCGCAATGACGAACGTAAGGTGCTTTTACAGCATTATGGTCAAGTTCAAAGCTTTCGACTGAAGGCATTAATCACCACTCCTATAATTGCAATTTCCTATATTATAACATATTGTTCCGACCAGTTTAGTTTATAAAACTTCCCTTCCTTGTCCTTTTTTCTTATACTGTGAAAAGACAGACAAGGAGGAACCTCTATGAAACAAATTTTTATCGGCATCATTCGCTTTTATCAAACATGCATTTCCCCTCTAACACCACCGAGCTGCAGGTTTTACCCCACTTGCTCAAACTACGGGCTAGAGGCGATCAAAACGCATGGCGCTTTAAAAGGCGGCTGGCTCACGATTAAACGAATTTTAAAATGTCACCCGCTGCATCCTGGAGGCATGGATCCGGTCCCGCCTAAAAAGGAAAAATAACTTACTTTTCTTCATAACCATTGACAACTAAGTCAAGCTTACCTGTTCCAGGATCAATGACAAGACCATGTACAGGCACATCAGATGGAAGAAGCGGATGATTTTTAACGACAGATACACTGTCTTTCACACTTTCTTCAACTGAGCTAAAGCTTTTGAGCCACTGTTGAAAATCGATTCCTGAGTATTCCAGTACTTCAATCCGTTTTTCTGGAATACCACGCTCAATGGCTTTATTTAAGAGTGTTTCGCTGTCTATTTTACTCATCCCACAATCGTGATGCCCAATGACGTACACCTCGTCAGCATTCAATTCATAAACAGCCACTAAAATGCTTCGCATAATACTTCCAAATGGGTGAGAAACAAGAGCGCCAGCACTTTTGACAATTTTAATATCGCCATTTTTCATGTTCATGGCGCGTGGAAGCAGTTCAACAAGTCTTGTATCCATACATGATAGAATGACAGCTTTTTTCTGTGGAAACTTCGTTGTTGTAAACTCTTCATATCGCTTCTCTTCAATAAATTGTTGGTTATATTCGATGATTTCGTCTAAAAGTTTCATAAGTTTGTCCATTCCTTTTTCTTTTTTTAAAAATAAATATAGCACAATGTTTTAAATTTCGTCACGTTTTGACGTCTATTTTTTTAGAGGAAACATCTTCTGATGAAAATTTTTTATTTTCCTCTTTTCAAATCGTAATTATTACGATACAATAACTCAGGACATTAAATCGTAATCATTTCTATCTAATAGGTTGAGAGGAGATATTCTTAGATGAAAAAAATCTTTTTTATTTTAACAGCTGCTTTATTAGCGGTCGGTCTTGCCGCTTGCTCAAGCAGTGCGGGGACAAATGCTTCAAAAGGAAAAGCAGATGGGAAATTAACCATTTACACGACGATCTTCCCTATTCAAGATTTCACTGAAAAAATTGGCGGCTCTCACGTGAACGCTCAAAGTGTGTACCCTGCCAATGCAGATGCACACAGCTTTGAACCAAGTTCAAAAACGATGGTTGAAATGGCTGAAGGAGATGCCTTTATTTACAGCGGAACAGGTGCTGAAGCATTTGCTGATAAAACGGCTTCTACGTTAAAAGACCAAGGCGTGAAAACAGTGAAAGCAGCTGAAGGCATCAAGCTATTATCAACACAAGAAGAACATGCTCATGAAGAAGGGGAGGACCATGATCACGATCATGAAGGTGAAGATCATGACCATGATGGACACGACCACGGAGATAAAGATCCCCATGCATGGCTAGACCCTGTTTATGCACAGCAAATGGCAAAAAACATTAAAGACACACTCGTTTCACTAGATCCAGATCATAAAGACGAATACACAAAAAACTATGAATTACTAAAAAAAGAATTACAATCGTTAGATCAGGAATTCAAAACAACGTTATCTAAAGCAAAACATAAAGAAATTCTCGTTTCTCACGCAGCATACGGCTACTGGGAAAAACGCTATGGCATTGAGCAAATCAGTGTACTAGGACTCTCTGCTTCTGAAGAGCCTTCCCAAAAACAGCTTGAAAATATCGTACAACAGGCAGAAAAGCATCACATCAAGTATGTCATTTTTGAAAATAACGTCAGCAGTAAAGTATCAGATACGATTCGCAGTGAAATTGGGGCAAAAAGCCTTACACTGAAAAATCTAGAATCCATTACAGAAGATGATGCTAAAAATGGCGAAAGCTATGTCAGCTTAATGAAACAAAATTTAAACACATTAAAAACAGCTTTAAATGTTGAATGAATTCATGAACCCCGTGCGATCAGCCGGGGTTTTTTACTGCACAAAAAAACACACCATGATCAGGTGTGTTTCTTTGTCTACATTTGGTATTTTTTCTTAAACTGCTCCGCTCTGCCGCCTTTTTCTCCGAATTTCTGGCGTCCTGTATAAAATGGATGCGTATCAGAGCTTGTCTCTACTTTAATGACAGGATAAGTCTTCCCATCTTCCCACTCTACGGTCTCATGTGATGTCTTTGTTGATCTACTTAAGAAGCGGTAACCGCTGTTTACGTCCATAAATACAACTTCATGTGAGGTTGGATGAATATCTCTTTTCAATGTCAAAACTCCCTTCATCATTAAAACGTAATGGTTACGTTTTATAGTTATATTCTACTCCCCCTTTTACAACTTGTCAAAAAACAAGCTTTCTTAGTCAGGAAGAATAATCTAAAAATGGTGGAGAATAATAAACACCATCAAAAGAGATGCGATAAGAAAGGCGGAGAAAAAATTGACTGATCTCGTTTTAGCTAGAAGTCTGTTCGGCACAACAATGGGCTTCCATATTATTTATGCCTCGCTTGGCGTAGGCATCCCGCTAATGATTTTGTTAGCTGAACTCATCTTTCAAAAAACGAAGGACCCGCATTATGCCATCATGGCCAAACGATGGACAAAAGCGCAGGCTGTTCTGTTAGGTGTTGCCATTCCAACCGGTACCATTGCTGGTACGCAGCTTGCCCTTCTATGGCCTGGTTTTATGGAGGTCATCGGAAAAGTCATGTCACTGCCATTTCAAATAGAAATTTATGCTTTCTTTATTGAAGCATTATTTATGTCTATTTATGTGTACGCAGCAGATCGTTTATCACCAGCCATGCGCATCATTACCGTTATTTTCGTTGTCATTGGTGCAGCAGCTTCAGCGATTCTCATTACAAACGTACATGCTTTTGAAGGAACACCCGCTGGCTTTCAAATGGTCAATGGAGAAATAACGAATATCGAACCTTGGAAGGCATTTTTCAATCCTAGTTTTGTTGTAACTGCTACTCACGTAGTACTGTCTGCTTTTACAACAGGCGCTTTTGTCATTGCTTCTGTCGCTGCATTTAAAATGTTGAAAACAAGAAAAAACGAAAAGCTCTATACCTTTCATCGAAAAGCCCTTTTTCTTGGACTGATTGTAGGCGGACTTTTCTCTTTTCTCACAGCCTTAAACGGTCACGAATCAGCTCAGCTTCTGTATGAATATCAGCCTGAAAAATTAGCGGGTGCTGAAGGGTTATTTGAAACGCAATCACATGCGCCTCTGGCCATTGGCGGTTTTACTGATGCCAATACGCAAGAAATCAAAGGAGCGATCGAAATCCCTTGGGCACTTAGTTTTCTTGCAGGAAATAGCTTTGATACTGTGGTTAAAGGGTTAAATGATTTTCCTAGGGACGAGTGGCCGCCTTTATTTATTCACACATTATTTAACGGAATGGTCATTATCGGCTCATTGCTCATTTTCTTTGCTGTGTTAGCACTGTTTTACCGCAAAATTTTAAAACGCGAACATTATCCAAAATGGCTGCTTGTCCTTTATTTATTTGGCGGGCCCCTTAGTCTCTTGGCGATTGAATTTGGCTGGATCTTTGCCTGTACAGGCCGTCAGCCATGGGTGATTTATCGAATGCTCAAAACCTCTGAAGTCGTCACATCATCAGGATCTATCGGTACACTTTTCATCCTTTTTGCCATTGTCTATCTCATTTTAGGCATCGCAACTGTGATTGTATTGACGTACTACTTTAGAAAACATTCAATTGAAGAAGACTTACGGTTAACAGAATCTTAAAAAGGGAGCGATCTTGATGCAAATGGATGTAACAACTGATGCACTCATTGCAATCACCATCTTATGGGGATTCGTGTTTATCTATGCAGTGATGGCATCAATGGATTTCGGTGCAGGATTTTGGTCAATGATTTACATGAACAAAGAGCAGACAAAGGCCGCAAATATCGCAAATAAGTATCTTTCTCCAACTTGGGAAGTAACAAACGTCTTCATTGTGGCCATCGTCGTTGCCTTGTTTAGCCTGTTTCCAGGTGCAACATTTGTGCTAGGCACTGTTCTATTAATACCCGGCAGCATTATTTTGTTGCTTCTTGCACTGCGAAGCGGATTTCTCGTCTTCTCTCATTCACTGCCTAAAAAATATAGAAAAGCCGTGACATATATTTCAGGAATTAGCGGCTTTATTATTCCGTCCATCCTCATCATGGTTCTCCCCATTACACATGGTGGATTCATTTTTCAGGAGAATAATGTCTACTCATTAGATTTAGGATTGGTCTTTACAAGCGCAAATGTCTATTCTTTCGTAGGTTTTGCGATTTTCAGTACCCTTTTCCTCTCATCTTTGCTTTTAGCTGATTTTTCTAATGTTGCAAACGAAGATGAGGCTTATAACATTTATAGAAGAGGAGCACTGATTACAGGTCCACTTTCTCTCATGATGGCTTTCTTTATCATGCTCACACTGAGAAGTGAGGCCAATTGGCTGTTCACAAAAATGATGCAGAACATCCCGATCCTGCTTGTTTCTCTACTCATGTTTTTGCTTGCAGGTTTGGCTCTATTTTTACCAAACAGTCGCTTTAAACATCGGAAAGGGAGACCACGTTTAGCGGTTATCGCCATTACAATTCAATATTTCTTAGCAAGCTATGTGTATGGTCATGCGCATTTGCCCTATATGGCCTATCCTGATATTACCATCATGTCTGGGTTTACAGATCCCGTCACATTTAGGGCATTATTTATTACGTATATTGTAGGGTTTATCATCCTATTCCCTGGGTTCTACTTCTTCTGGAAATTGTTTATGAAAGATAAGCGTTATATTCGTCAGGAAGATTAACATGAATGAACGACCCGTGCTTCGGTTACATTAATAAATGAAAGACATACTCAAAAGGAGGTCATCTGTATGAGTCAAAAAATCCTTTGTGAAGTAAACAACTGTTCCTACTGGAATACTGGAAATCGTTGTGGTGCAGATGCAATTTATGTCGTCAGCCATACAGGAAATACGGCTGAGAAAAGTGAAGAAACTGACTGTAAAACGTTTAAACCTCAAGACCTTTAAGTCTCATTAAAGGAGGCGCTTCGCTTTGAAAAACGATCGGCTTGCTCAAACGTTTCTTGAAGAAATTCAGGACGCGGACGAGGCTGCATTTTATCAAGCAGCTCACTCCTTTTTAAATCTTTGGGATTATGAATACGGACATGTTTCCGACATGCCCAATGACATGCGTCAGTATATTGGACAGCTTGCTTACGACAGCGGGCTTGTAGAAGAGTAAGAAAGAGCGGATGACCGCTCTTTCTTTTTGTTCAGACAGGAAGGAAAAACTTTCCTTAACTATACAGTGGTTCTATGGATGGTGCAAATGGCGATTCATTCGTTTTCATTTCACAAAATCATGTTTTGTAAACACATCAATTTTATCTGAGAAAGAACGAAGCGCTTGATAATCAACTTCTACACCCATACCTGGAGAACGCGGTACTTCAATAAACCCATTTTCAACTTTAATTTCAGGAAAAATGATATCCTGCTCCCAATATTTCGCCGATGCTGAAATATCCCCAGGAATCGTAAATTGCGGAAGTGATGCAAGTGCCACGTTTTGCGCGCGAGAAATGCCTGTTTCAATCATTCCACCGCACCATAACGGAATCTGCTGCTCCTTGCAGAACGCATGAATTTTAAGAGCTTCAGTCAGCCCTCCAACTCGTGAAGGCTTCACATTAATAATCTGACAGCTTCCAAGTTCTACAGCTTTTCTCGCATCATCTAAAGAACAAATACTTTCATCCAAACAGATTGGTGTTTTTAAATGCTTTTGCAAATGCCGATGATCGACAATGTCATCTGCAGCTAAAGGCTGTTCAATCATTAATAAACGAATATCGTCGAGCTGCTTCAGTTTGCTAATATCTTTTAATTCATAAGCAGAGTTTGCATCCGCCATTAACGGGAGGTGAGGGAAAGACTCCCTTATCTTTTGTAGAAGTCCAATATCTTGTCCCGGCTTAATCTTCACTTTCACACGCTGATAGCCTTGATCAACAAACTGCTCGATTTGCTGAATCATATCATCTATTGGTCCTAACCCCGCAACGACACCAGATGGAATTCTATCTCTAGTACCGCCTAAGACGTCACGCAAGGACTTATTTTCTCGCTTCGCATAAATATCCCACACAGCTGCCTCAATTCCCGCTTTGGCCATTCTATTGCCTTTAAAATGGTACAAGCTGTCTGGTATGTCCGAAGGATGTGTAAAAGATCGGGTCAGCACGTTCGGGATAAAGAAAGCCCTGAGCATGTGATAGCAGGTCTCGATGGTTTCTTCTGTATACCACGGAGAAGAGAAGGCAGATACCTCTCCCCATCCAGTTAATCCTGTTTGATCTTTGACCTCGACAATAATAAACTCACGCTCTGAAATGGTCCCAAGGCTCGTTGTAAATGGCTGTTTGAGTTTCATCGTGACATGATATAAGATCACACGTTCAATTTGAATCATCTAAAAACCCCTTTGATTTGAGTCTGTGCCTCTGCAATTTATTCGACGCATTCCTTGGCAGCTCATCCACAAAGTGAAAAGCGGCGGGCCATTTATACTTGGCTAATTGCGACTGACACAAAGCATAGAGCTCATTCTCCGGAATCTGCTCATCTGTCACAAGGAAGGCAGCAGGTACCTCTCCCCATTTTTTATCATATATACCCGTCACTCCGGCTTCCTTTACATTTGGATGTGTTAAAAGAACTGCTTCAATTTCTGCTGGATAAATATTTTCTCCGCCAGAAATAATTAAGTCTGACCGCCGATCAAGCACAAATAAGAATCCGTCCTCATCTACATAGCCAATATCACCCGTTTTCAGCCAGCCCTGCTCAAATGCAGCAGCTGTTGCCTCTTGACGATAAAGGTAGCCTTTCATGACATTTGCACCTTTTACCATGATTTCACCATGCTCAAAAGGACGACACGGACGGTCCTCATCTTGAATCTTTAATTCACACCCAAAAAGGGGTTTTCCCGCTGATCCAAGCTTTTCCACACTAAATTCTGGCGCAAGTGTCACAATTTGCGAGCAGGTCTCCGTCATACCGTACGATTGAAACACAGGAAATCCTTTCTCCTTACTCTCTTGAAGCATCGCATAAGGCGCAGGGCCTCCGCCTAACAGCAGACAACGCAAAGATGATGGACATTCTTCAAGTCCACTTAATAAACGGGACAGCATGGTTTGAACAACTGACAACATCGTCACTCGATGCTGTTCAATAGCATTCTTGACTTCATCGACATCAAACTTTTGATGTAGCACGACAGTCATACCGTATATGACAGATTTAAATATAGCGGATAAACCGCTTATATGAAAAAGAGGCAAGGCAATGAGCCAGCGGTCGTCCTCCCTGATCCCTAAATTCAATGCCGAGGAAACAGCACTATGAAAATGATTGCCAAACGTTTGCTCCACCCCTTTAGGGCGTCCTGTCGTTCCAGATGTATACATAATCGTCGCCGTCTCATTTAAATCAATATCATGTACGACCTTCTTTTCCATATCATGATCTGCATCAGGTAAAGTCTCTATTGTATAAACAGGTAAATCACCATGATGCTCATTTGCATATGCAGGCTCTGTTAATAAAGCCATGACTTTCGCATCTTCCAGCTGAAAACGTCTCTCTGCTTTTGTTAACTTATTATTCAATAACACAATCTTGAAGCCTAATAAAAAACAAGCGTGAACAAGCATGACCATATGAGGATGGTTGTTCATTAAAATCGCAACCGTATCCCCTTTTTTAAAAGAGACACGTGTCAGTCGATTCGCAAGTTGGTCTACATCATTCGCTAAATCACGAAATGTCCACTCTTTGTCTTGATAAATGAGTGCGACCCGGTCTGGCGTTAAATACGCACGGTGCAGCAGCCAATTGGGTTGCTTCATCATGACACCTCCTTTTCATAAAAGAAAACAGCTCAGTCTGATGCACTAAGCTGTTTTCATCCATATCATTGAATCAAGGGAAACGAGGGAACTGACCGAAGTCTGGCTTCCGTTTTTCCTTAAAGGAATCGCGTCCTTCTTTTGCTTCATCTGTTGTGTAATAAAGAAGGGTCGCATCTCCTGCAAATTGCTGAATACCAGCTAATCCATCTGTGTCCGCATTAAATGCAGCTTTCAAGAATCGTAAAGCAGTCGGGCTCTTTTCTAGCATGTCCTCACACCACTTCACTGTTTCTTCTTCCAGCTGCTCTAATGGTACAACTGTGTTGACAAGTCCCATATCAAGCGCTTCTTGTGCATTGTATTGACGGCATAAGTACCAGATTTCTCTTGCTTTCTTATGACCCACAATACGTGCAAGATAGCCAGATCCATAACCAGCATCAAAGCTGCCCACTTTTGGTCCTGTTTGTCCAAAAATCGCATTGTCTGCTGCAATCGTGAGGTCACACACGACATGAAGCACATGTCCGCCGCCAATCGCATAGCCCGCAACCATCGCAATAACTGGTTTTGGAATGACACGAATTAAACGCTGTAAGTCTAGGACGTTTAGACGCGGAATTTGATCGTCTCCTACATAGCCGCCATGACCGCGTACTTTTTGGTCTCCACCAGAACAGAATGCTTTACCTCCAGCACCTGCAAGGACAATGACACCAACATCTGAATTGTCACGAGCACGTGAGAATGCATCAATTAATTCACTTACGGTCTTTGGTGTAAAGGCATTATGTACGTGCGGACGGTTAATGGTGATTTTTGCAATCCCATTATATGTTTCATATAAAATTTCGTCATACTGACGCTCAGTTTGCCATTCAATAGCCATCAATATTTCCTCCTCTAATCTTGCGATAAAATAAACTCACTTACTATTTTACCAAAAAAATGTGGTTGTTCCACATGAACTGTATGCCCGGCATGCTCTGCTACTGTGAATTGACTGTATTCAAGCGCCTGCTGCATACGTTTGGCGATGTGACAAAACTTTTTATCAAGTGTTCCGCAAATGAGTAAAACAGGCTGTTTTATCTGCTTTAATGCTTGCCACATAGACGGCTGTGAACCGGTTCCTATACCTTCTAAGCTGCGAGCCAGCCCGTTAGGATCGGCTTTTAGCCTTCCCTCTCTCAGTTGCGTTAGCCTGTCCGCTGGCAAGGATTTCTGCGAAGCAAACAGCGGAATGTTCTCCCAAAAATCCACAAACTGCGCTAACCCTTCATGTCTGATCTTTTGAGCTAACTGATGATCATGATTCAGCCTCGCCATCCGCTCTTTAAAAGAGTTCAGCCCTGGAGATGTACTCTCAAGAATCAGTTTGTTTACACGTTCTGGATAACGGGAGGCAAATGATAAAGCAATACGCCCTCCCATAGAATATCCGAGAATGTTCACTTTGTGAAGCTTTAATTGATCTAAAATCTCAGCAAGATCTGCCAGCTGTTGGGACATTGCATATCTTCTTATACTCTTTGGTGAGTCTGTGCGACCATGTCCAAGCAAGCTGACCTGAATCAATCTCGTATGTTTTTCTGTATAAGTATTCAAAAAAGCCCAAGAAGCTGCACTCCCTGTAAAGCCATGTAAACATAACGTGGCATTTTCAGCAGATGGATTATGGTCTATCACCTCATACGCCACTCCATCGTGCATTCGTATTATGAGTGAAGGCATTCTTTTTTCACTTCCCTCAATATCTCGTCCATCATTTGGCGATGTTTGCCCACGCGAGAATGCCGGTCAGTTTCAATCTCAATTAAATGAAGCCCTGGTTCTTGGATATGCGCCAAGTACACATCTTTTAACTCTTCTTTCGTTGTTGGCTTCGAATAGGTTCCCCCATATAGCTTTGATGCATACTCAAAATTCAACCCAGTCGGCGTACCAAAGAGCTTTTCATAATACGGTTCATCGGATGCCTGCGGAAGGAAAGAAAAGATTCCTCCACCATCATTGTTTAACAATACAACCGTGAGCGGAATGTCCATTAGCTTAGCTGCAAGAAGACCGTTCATATCATGGTAAAAAGATAAATCGCCGATGACTAAAGTGATGGGTTGTTTCAAGGCTGCATATGTTCCAAGAGCTGTGGACACAACACCATCAATACCATTTGTTCCGCGATTCGCCATCATCCGAAACGGTTTTGACTGCGTTTCAAAAAAGGTATCGACATCTCGAATAGGCATACTATTTCCGATAAAGAGCACACTCTCTTTTGGCAAAAGGTGCTGCAGCTGACGATACACATTTCCCTCAAATGTCAGGTCCTCATCATTGTATTGATTTACATGCATTCTAAAAGAAGAATTGACACTCTGCCAGCGTCGTAAATAAGATGTATCCTGACGCTTTTCCGCTCTCATCAAGACTTCTTCTACAAAAGAGGCTGCATGACTTTCAATCATGTATGATGCGCTTAAACCAGGATCTCGATAACCACCCGCAGCATCGACGACAATCTGCTTCACTTCCGCATGCTTTTCTAGCCACTTAAATAATGGCTTAGACACAGGCATCGGTCCAAAACGAATGACCATTTCAGGCAAGAGATGCTGCTGCAATGCCTCATCTTTTAACAAAGAATCGTATGCATCTATGATGTATTCTTCACTTTCATGTCCATTTCGCAAAAGAGAAAGCGGGTCAGCTAAAATAGGCAGATGCAAAGCTTTTGCAAGACGTAACACTGACGCCTGCTCTTCCGGCGAGTGAAGTTCACCAGCAACAATGATTCCTTTTGCCGCTTTGTTCATGATAGACACTAATTCTGACATAACCCGATCATCCGGACGAGCTTGACCTGCTGCTAAAACTTTGTTCGCAACTCCTTCTTCTCTATTAAAAGGATCAATAGACAAGTCAGGTAGCAATGGTTCTCTCAGCGGCACATTCACCTGAACTGGTCCCTTTGGCTCCTGCATAGACACATGACTTGCCCTAGCAGCAGTAGTTTGGACATACCGCAGCATCGTTTGGCTTTCTTCTGGCAAGGCTAAGTCTGTGAACCATTTAACAAACTTACCGAATAAGAATTGCTGATCAATCGCTTGAGGTGCCCCAACCTCCCTCAATTCGTGCGGCCGATCAGCAGTTAAAACAATCAATGGTACCCGAGAATAATGTGCCTCGACAACAGCTGGGTAAAAGTTAGCTGCTGCCGTACCTGATGTACAAATGAGTAGCACTGGTGTTTGGCTCGCTTTCGCAAGACCCAGTGCATAAAAAGCAGCAGACCGTTCATCCACTAACACATGGACATTGATTTCTTGATGAGCAAGAGCGAGCATCGCAAGCGGTGTTGAACGGGAGCCAGGACAAACAACTGCCTCATTCACACCACTTTGCACAAATTCATCCATTAATCTGCCAATATATCTTGTCATGATTTGATTATTCAATAGGACGACCTCCAAGAGCAGACAGCATTGGTCTTAATTTCACTTGCGTTTCTTCATACTCTTGTTTTGCAAGGGAATCCTCTACAATTCCACATCCAGCAAACAAACGAACTTGGTCTTCCTCAATAAGACCTGATCGAATGGCGACAGCAAATTCTCCATTGTCCTTAGAATCAATCCATCCCACTGGCGCCGCATACCAACCGCGTTTCAACGGTTCGATTTCACGAATCACCTCTACCGCTTTTTCCTTAGGATATCCTCCAAGCGCTGGTGTTGGATGAAGCTGTTCAATTAATGAAAAGAGTGAACAGCTGCTTTTAATTTCTCCCACAATGGGTGTAAATAAATGCTGAATGTTTTTCGTTTTATAAAGACTTGGTTGATTTGGCTTATGCACATGATGGCAGTTTGCTTCAAATGCCTGTTCAATCATATTCACGACAATTTGATGTTCAATCAAATTTTTCTCATCACAAAGCAGTTCCTCACCTAGTGCCTGATCTTCTACTTCATCTTGACCACGTACAATGGAACCTGCCAAACACGATGAAAACACTTCACCACCGCTTTTTTTTACTAAACGTTCAGGCGTCGCCCCGACAAATGCTTGTCTTCCCTGCTCTATAGCAAATACATAACTCGTTGTTTGATGTTTTAGTAATTCTGCTAATAGTGGAGCGAGTTCAATTTGATTTTTATAGTGAAGCAAGACTTCTCTTGCTAAAACCACCTTTTCATATTCGTTCACACGAATGTGTTCTGTCGCTTCATGGATTGCTTTCATCCATTCCTGGACATCTAACTCTTCCATATGAACAAGCTCAGCTTGTCCATGATTTCTGACAGGCAATGCATCAAAATTAGAAGCTTTCTGTTCTAACTCTTGAATGAGCTGATGAACATTCCCGTCCACCTCGTTCCATTCATTGATCGTTAGAAACGTGCCTTCTTTTGAAACAGTCAGCATCATCGATGGCACAAAAAAATGAGCCTCGCCAAATGCTTCCCAGTGACGCGCCTTTTCTTCGTATGGATCAAATGAAAATCCTCCAAATAAAAGCGGACCAACTGCCGCTTGCTTTAACTCCTTCTCATCATGAAAATGGAACATATGCTGTTTCAGCTGCTCCCATTCTTGATGGACGATATTGAATCGTTCTTTGCCTTGCTCTGATGATTTAATCACGGCCGCTCTGCCAAGTCCAGAAAATATCATTTGGCTTTCTGGATCAGACCAAAAAAACCGCTCGCCTAAAAAATCCGCTTCGCCGCTTTGGAAAAAGGCAAGAGGATCCAGATCGTCAACTCTTCTGGAGTAGCTTATCAAAACAGCATGGTTGACGTTATTCGCTTCTTCTAATGTCGCAAGCGCTTCCTGCCGGAAAGTACTTTGCACTGTTGTCACCATGATACATTCCTCCAAAATCCATGAAATAACATATAAAAATAAAACCATCATGTAAAAAAATACATGAACATTCGAGTATGTCGAATGACCTGCTTTTCTATTATAAACCTTAACAGATGAACTTAGTAAAGAAAACAGCTTTTAAAACCTCGAATCCTTATTATATCACGCTTTCAAGATTTTTTCGCTCCCGCATATTGAAATGAGAACATCCCTTAAAAAATGGTAAGACCTGTTCGAAGATCAAGCTTTCTCTCTAGATGGGAACGATTAGCAAACATCTTTTTCTTGTTTCATCGCATCAATATATTGACACCTTTTTGAACTTTGCTAAACTGGAATTTGGACGTGTACGTATTTTTTTATTTAAAGGAGTATATTTTATGCAGCATCAATCGATATCAGATCAGCTTTCACCAATTAAGCCTGATAAGAACTGGCGGATTTGGTGGAATTTACTACGACCGCATACATTAACAGCGGCATTTATTCCCGTTACTTTAGGAACTGTCCTAGCACTTCCGAGTGGTCAAATACATGTTGGGCTATTTTTAGCTATGCTATTTGCATCGATGTTTATCCAAATTGCAACGAACATGTTTAATGAGTACTTTGATTATGTCCGCGGATTGGACAATGAGAAATCTGTCGGTATCGGCGGAGCGATCGTGAGAAACGGTGTAAAACCAAAAACAGTTTTAGGCCTCGCTTATGCCTTATTCGCGCTTTCTTTATTACTTGGGATCTATATTTGCATGATGTCTAGCTGGTGGATTGCACTCATAGGACTAATTTGTATGGCAGCAGGCTATTTTTATACCGGTGGCCCTGTACCAATTGCTTATACACCATTTGGAGAACTTGTATCAGGTGCTTTTATGGGACTAGGCATCATTTTAATTAGTTTCTATATCCAAACAGGAACATTGACATCAAAAGCTGTGCTCATTTCATTACCTATCTCTATTTTAGTTGGTGCCATCTTACTGTCGAACAATATCCGTGATTTAGACGGTGATAAAGAGAATGGACGAAAGACACTTGCTATCCTAGCTGGACGTAAAGCGGCAGTCAACATCCTACTTTCCATGTTTGTGATCTCATATGTACTCATTTTTGTTTATATCTTTATGGATATCGTGGGTCTTTGGAGTCTTCTTGTCTTACTCAGTGTGCCAAAAGCTTATACAGCCATTAAAGAATTTAAGCAAAAAGAAAAACCAATTGAATTAATGAATGCCATGAAGTCGACAGCACAAACCAATACGTTTTTTGGTTTCCTGTTAACGATCGCATTGATCTTACAATATTATCTCGCATAACACAAAACGCCTGCAGCCGCAGGCGTTTTTTATTGAAGAATTGCTTCAAATTGGCACAAGTCTTACATAAAAATTTGCTCATACTAACAATATGTTTGATATGAAAGGGTGATCGCTTTGTTGTCTAAAAACGAATTACATCAGTTGAAGCAGCGACTTCTCGATGAAAAACAAGAAATTGAAGCCAAAAGCCATGACGATGAACAGAAAGTATCATTTCCTTATGATTCAGTGGGCGAACTGTCGGCCT
Organism: Bacillus sp. iso_77; assembly: GCF_056173625.1. Classification (NCBI taxonomy): domain Bacteria; kingdom Bacillati; phylum Bacillota; class Bacilli; order Caryophanales; family Bacillaceae; genus Bacillus; species Bacillus sp. iso_77. The sequence goes on from NZ_CM149683.1 coordinate 2,742,167, forward strand.
ATGATAACCACCCTGGCGACCAAGGGACAGAACTATTCGAACGCGGAAAAGACATTGCCTTAAACAGTTTGGAACATGAGCATCTGTCCGATATCAATGAAGCACTCCAAGCAATGGCAGACGGCTCTTATGGTTTGTGTAAAGTGTGTAAAGCCCCTATTCCTAAAGAACGCTTAGAAGCCCTTCCCACCGCCGTCACATGCACAGAGCATTCAAAAGAACAGACCGTTTCACAAAACCGTCCCATTGAAGAGGACTTATTAAGTCCGCCCTCAGGGCAATTTGAAAATGAAGAAAGTGCTGCATATGACGGAGAAGATGCCTACCAAGACGTAGAACGCTATGGGAACACTGATACCCCATCCGATATGGAATTTCCTCCATTGACATACGATGATGTGTATACACAATCAGAAGATGAAGATTATGTGGAAGACTATGAAGGGTTTGCAGCTGCTGATATTGAAGGAAAAGCAAGCAAGGTCTATCCAAATAAAGCACACGAAGCTTATGAAGAAGCATTAGATGAAGAAGGCGTCATGACAGTGTTTGGTGACTTGAAGCCGTATGAAGAAGAACCTTATACTAAAAAAAATGATTAGTCCCCACATATTGGGGGCTTGATGTTTATATCATGTAATAATTGGGAAATAAGTTGAAGAGTGAATTGATTGGGAGGAGATTTCTGGATGGCTAAAAAAAGTATCATTTGGGCGGTTATCGTCTTCTTTATTACATACGCATTATTTTCTATTGCAGGGTTCCTGTTCCCTATCGACAGAGAATGGTATGACGCACTAAATAAACCTGAATGGACACCTAGTGGTGGTGTCATCGGTGCGGTCTGGGCTGTCTTATTCGCCCTCATTTCGTTATCTGCCGCCATCATTTATGCAAAGTATGGTTTTCAAAAAATCACATTACCATTTTGGATTCTGTTTCTTTTAAATTATGTATTCAATCAAGCCTTTAGCTTTTTTCAATTTACACAAAAAGATTTATTTGCAGCTACGATCGACTGCCTGCTTGTAGCACTGACAGCACTCGCACTTGTCATCGTCTCACGTAAACTAAGCAAAGTTGTCCCAATTTTATTGATTCCTTATGTTTTATGGGTATTCTTTGCGACATACTTGTCTTATACGATCTATTCCATGAATATGTAAGAAAAGACCGCTATGATGGCGGTTTTTCGTTTTGTGGAAAATAAAAAAGAGGTCTTTATTAGACCTCTTTAAAAAATGACCCGTACGGGATTCGAACCCGTGTTACCGCCGTGAAAGGGCGGTGTCTTAACCGCTTGACCAACGGGCCAGAAAAATGGCGGAGAAGGAGGGATTTGAACCCTCGCGCCGCTTGCGCGACCTACACCCTTAGCAGGGGCGCCTCTTCAGCCACTTGAGTACTTCTCCATTTGGCTCCGCAGGTAGGATTCGAACCTACGACCGATCGGTTAACAGCCGATAGCTCTACCACTGAGCTACTGCGGAAAGTCATGGTGGGCCTGAGTGGACTCGAACCACCGACCTCACGCTTATCAGGCGTGCGCTCTAACCAGCTGAGCTACAGGCCCATGAACGATATGCAAATGGAGCGGGTGATGGGAATCGAACCCACGACATCAGCTTGGAAGGCTGAGGTTTTACCACTAAACTACACCCGCAAAAATATGTATGGGGCGATTGATGGGAATCGAACCCACGAGTGCCAGAGCCACAATCTGGTGCGTTAACCACTTCGCCACAACCGCCATACTGATATTTATTTGTAAAAGTGGCTCGGGACGGAATCGAACCGCCGACACACGGATTTTCAGTCCGTTGCTCTACCAACTGAGCTACCGAGCCATGTATTCATTTGAAAATGGCGGTCCGGACGGGACTCGAACCCGCGACCTCCTGCGTGACAGGCAGGCATTCTAACCAACTGAACTACCGGACCATTAGAGAAAAAATTTGGTTGCGGGGGCAGGATTTGAACCTGCGACCTTCGGGTTATGAGCCCGACGAGCTACCGAACTGCTCCACCCCGCGATGATATCATTTTTTAAAAATATGGCGGAGGAAGAGGGATTCGAACCCCCGCGGGCTTTGACACCCCTGTCGGTTTTCAAGACCGATCCCTTCAGCCGGACTTGGGTATTCCTCCGTATAGATGGTGGACCTTGTAGGACTCGAACCTACGACCGGACGGTTATGAGCCGTCTGCTCTAACCAACTGAGCTAAAGGTCCTTTATAGCGGCGGAGGGGATCGAACCCCCGACCTCACGGGTATGAACCGTACGCTCTAGCCAGCTGAGCTACACCGCCATGATATAAAATAATCTTTTGAAAAGTGGAGCCTAGCGGGATCGAACCGCTGACCTCCTGCGTGCAAGGCAGGCGCTCTCCCAGCTGAGCTAAGGCCCCATAAAAGATGGTCGGGAAGACAGGATTCGAACCTGCGACCCCTTGGTCCCAAACCAAGTGCTCTACCAAGCTGAGCTACTTCCCGATCTTAATGGCGCGCCCGAGAGGAGTCGAACCCCTAACCTTTTGATCCGTAGTCAAACGCTCTATCCAATTGAGCTACGGGCGCTTATTTTATAATGCCGAGGGCCGGACTTGAACCGGCACGGTAGTCACCTACCGCAGGATTTTAAGTCCTGTGTGTCTGCCAATTCCACCACCCCGGCGTGGATGGTATAAGCGGAAGACGGGATTCGAACCCGCGACCCCCACCTTGGCAAGGTGGTGTTCTACCACTGAACTACTTCCGCATTACAGGATTTCTTTATGTTGTTTGGCAATGCGGGTGAAGGGACTTGAACCCCCACGTCATAAAGACACTAGATCCTAAGTCTAGCGCGTCTGCCAATTCCGCCACACCCGCATGAAAATGGTGAGCCATGAAGGACTCGAACCTTCGACCCTCTGATTAAAAGTCAGATGCTCTACCAACTGAGCTAATGGCTCGCTTTTAAAGCGACTTGTCTATCTTACCATATGAAAGTGGTGCCGGCAAGAGGACTTGAACCCCCAACCTACTGATTACAAGTCAGTTGCTCTACCAGTTGAGCTACACCGGCTTTATCTATCCTAACATTATGTAAGAATAAATATGGTGGAGGATGACGGGCTCGAACCGCCGACCCTCTGCTTGTAAGGCAGATGCTCTCCCAGCTGAGCTAATCCTCCACTATGTAGGAATCTCTCGATCCGACAAAGATTATTATATACAGGTTTCACTCATTTGTAAAGGCTATATTAAAAAAATTTTATTTCATTTTTCATGACGTATTTCTTTTAACAGATGATGTTGATGTTACCAGTCAAAACAGCTTCAATTCAACGATTAACAGCTGTATTTCTCTTCTCTATATTCTCTTTAAAAACGAGTAAATCCTTTAAAAATATCAACAGCCTTTCAATTTTTATACTTTAATGATATAGATATTTCTTTATTTCAACTGTTAAACGCAATGAATGTTTTGATTTCAATAAAATAGCCTGATACAACTCCATTTATATGAATGAATTTGTATCAGGCATCTATACACCTGCTATTCTTTCTCTCTATTACTTTTCTCCATACTTAAAAGTGAACATGCTTCACAGACTTTCACGTTGATTTAGAGCATCTCCACGCTTATAGTGAATTAAAACAACCTGATTTATACCACATATGTATCAAGGTGATCTTCTTTCAAACAGCACAAAAAAGACCAGTTCCGATTGGAACTGATCCTTTGATAAGCTTGGCGGCGTCCTACTCTCACAGGGGGAAACCCCCAACTACCATCGGCGCTGAAGAGCTTAACTTCCGTGTTCGGTATGGGAACGGGTGTGACCTCTTCGCTATCGCCACCAAACCTGATGGAGAGAATGTTCTCTCAAAACTAGATAACAATGTTCATTTTTCACATTAGAATATAGGTTAAGTCCTCGATCTATTAGTATCTGTCAGCTCCACGTGTCACCACGCTTCCACCTCAGACCTATCAACCTGATCATCTTTCAGGGATCTTACTTCCTTGCGGAATGGGAAATCTCATCTTGAGGGGGGCTTCATGCTTAGATGCTTTCAGCACTTATCCCGTCCGCACATAGCTACCCAGCGATGCCCTTGGCAGAACAACTGGTACACCAGCGGTGCGTCCATCCCGGTCCTCTCGTACTAAGGACAGCTCCTCTCAAATTTCCTGCGCCCGCGACGGATAGGGACCGAACTGTCTCACGACGTTCTGAACCCAGCTCGCGTACCGCTTTAATGGGCGAACAGCCCAACCCTTGGGACCGACTACAGCCCCAGGATGCGATGAGCCGACATCGAGGTGCCAAACCTCCCCGTCGATGTGGACTCTTGGGGGAGATAAGCCTGTTATCCCCGGGGTAGCTTTTATCCGTTGAGCGATGGCCCTTCCATGCGGAACCACCGGATCACTAAGCCCGACTTTCGTCCCTGCTCGACTTGTAGGTCTCGCAGTCAAGCTCCCTTGTGCCTTTACACTCTGCGAATGATTTCCAACCATTCTGAGGGAACCTTTGGGCGCCTCCGTTACATTTTAGGAGGCGACCGCCCCAGTCAAACTGCCCACCTGACACTGTCTCCCTGCCCGATAAGGGCAGCGGGTTAGAAGGTCAATACAGCCAGGGTAGTATCCCACCGATGCCTCCACCGAAGCTAGCGCTCCGGTTTCCAAGGCTCCTACCTATCCTGTACAAGCTGTACCAACATTCAATATCAGGCTGCAGTAAAGCTCCACGGGGTCTTTCCGTCCTGTCGCGGGTAACCTGCATCTTCACAGGTACTATAATTTCACCGAGTCTCTCGTTGAGACAGTGCCCAGATCGTTGCGCCTTTCGTGCGGGTCGGAACTTACCCGACAAGGAATTTCGCTACCTTAGGACCGTTATAGTTACGGCCGCCGTTTACTGGGGCTTCAATTCGCACCTTCGCTTACGCTAAGCGCTCCTCTTAACCTTCCAGCACCGGGCAGGCGTCAGCCCCTATACTTCGCCTTACGGCTTCGCAGAGACCTGTGTTTTTGCTAAACAGTCGCCTGGGCCTATTCACTGCGGCTTCTCGGGGCTTTAACACCCTAAGAAGCACCCCTTCTCCCGAAGTTACGGGGTCATTTTGCCGAGTTCCTTAACGAGAGTTCTCTCGATCACCTTAGGATTCTCTCCTCGCCTACCTGTGTCGGTTTGCGGTACGGGCACCTCTCACCTCGCTAGAGGCTTTTCTTGGCAGTGTGGAATCAGGAACTTCGCTACTAAATTTCGCTCGCCATCACAGCTCAGCCTTCACGGGAAACGGATTTGCCTATTTCCCAGCCTAACTGCTTGGACGCGGATATCCAATACCGCGCTTACCCTATCCTCCTGCGTCCCCCCATTGCTCAAATGGTGAGGAGGTGGTACAGGAATATCAACCTGTTGTCCATCGCCTACGCCTTTCGGCCTCGGCTTAGGTCCCGACTAACCCTGAGCGGACGAGCCTTCCTCAGGAAACCTTAGGCATTCGGTGGACGGGATTCTCACCCGTCTTTCGCTACTCATACCGGCATTCTCACTTCTAAGCGCTCCACCAGTCCTTCCGGTCTGACTTCACTGCACTTAGAACGCTCTCCTACCACTGTTCGTAAGAACAGTCCGCAGCTTCGGTGATACGTTTAGCCCCGGTACATTTTCGGCGCAGAGTCACTCGACCAGTGAGCTATTACGCACTCTTTAAATGGTGGCTGCTTCTAAGCCAACATCCTGGTTGTCTAAGCAACTCCACATCCTTTTCCACTTAACGTATACTTTGGGACCTTAGCTGGCGGTCTGGGCTGTTTCCCTTTCGACTACGGATCTTATCACTCGCAGTCTGACTCCCAAGGATAAGTCATCGGCATTCGGAGTTTGACTGAATTCGGTAACCCGGTAGGGGCCCCTAGTCCAATCAGTGCTCTACCTCCGAGACTCTTACCTTGAGGCTAGCCCTAAAGCTATTTCGGAGAGAACCAGCTATCTCCAGGTTCGATTGGCATTTCACCCCTACCCACACCTCATCCCCGCACTTTTCAACGTGCGTGGGTTCGGGCCTCCATTCAGTGTTACCTGAACTTCACCCTGGACATGGGTAGATCACCTGGTTTCGGGTCTACGACCACGTACTCATGCGCCCTATTCAGACTCGCTTTCGCTGCGGCTCCGCATCTTCTGCTTAACCTTGCACGGGATCGTAACTCGCCGGTTCATTCTACAAAAGGCACGCCATCACCCGTTAACGGGCTCTGACTACTTGTAGGCACACGGTTTCAGGATCTATTTCACTCCCCTTCCGGGGTGCTTTTCACCTTTCCCTCACGGTACTGGTTCACTATCGGTCACTAGGGAGTATTTAGCCTTGGGAGATGGTCCTCCCGGATTCCGACGGAATTTCACGTGTTCCGCCGTACTCAGGATCCACTCTGGAGAGAACAACATTTCAGTTACAGGGCTGTTACCTTCTTTGGCGGGCCTTTCCAGACCTCTTCGCTTATATCGTTCCTTTGTAACTCCGTATAGAGTGTCCTACAACCCCAAGAGGCAAGCCTCTTGGTTTGGGCTGTTCCCGTTTCGCTCGCCGCTACTCAGGGAATCGCATTTGCTTTCTCTTCCTCCGGGTACTTAGATGTTTCAGTTCCCCGGGTATGCCTTCTCATACTCTATGTATTCAAGTATGGATACTACTCCATTACGAGCAGTGGGTTTCCCCATTCGGAAATCTCCGGATCAAAGCTTGCTTACAGCTCCCCGAAGCATATCGGTGTTCGTCCCGTCCTTCATCGGCTCCTAGTGCCAAGGCATCCACCGTGCGCCCTTTCTAACTTAACCATTTCTTACTTTAGAAAGAATCACTATGTGTGATGAACTTTGCATTGCATTCAATGTGAATGTATTACTTATTGTTATCTAGTTTTCAAAGAACAATCCTGTCTCGCTAGAGACATGTTTGAAGGAATGATCCTTCAAAACTAAACAAGACGAAAAACGTGCGCTGCTCCATATATCCTTAGAAAGGAGGTGATCCAGCCGCACCTTCCGATACGGCTACCTTGTTACGACTTCACCCCAATCATCTGCCCCACCTTCGGCGGCTGGCTCCATAAAGGTTACCTCACCGACTTCGGGTGTTGCAAACTCTCGTGGTGTGACGGGCGGTGTGTACAAGGCCCGGGAACGTATTCACCGCGGCATGCTGATCCGCGATTACTAGCGATTCCAGCTTCACGCAGTCGAGTTGCAGACTGCGATCCGAACTGAGAACAGATTTGTGGGATTGGCTAAACCTTGCGGTCTCGCAGCCCTTTGTTCTGTCCATTGTAGCACGTGTGTAGCCCAGGTCATAAGGGGCATGATGATTTGACGTCATCCCCACCTTCCTCCGGTTTGTCACCGGCAGTCACCTTAGAGTGCCCAACTGAATGCTGGCAACTAAGATCAAGGGTTGCGCTCGTTGCGGGACTTAACCCAACATCTCACGACACGAGCTGACGACAACCATGCACCACCTGTCACTCTGTCCCCGAAGGGAAAGCCCTATCTCTAGGGTTGTCAGAGGATGTCAAGACCTGGTAAGGTTCTTCGCGTTGCTTCGAATTAAACCACATGCTCCACCGCTTGTGCGGGCCCCCGTCAATTCCTTTGAGTTTCAGTCTTGCGACCGTACTCCCCAGGCGGAGTGCTTAATGCGTTAGCTGCAGCACTAAGGGGCGGAAACCCCCTAACACTTAGCACTCATCGTTTACGGCGTGGACTACCAGGGTATCTAATCCTGTTCGCTCCCCACGCTTTCGCTCCTCAGCGTCAGTTACAGACCAGAGAGTCGCCTTCGCCACTGGTGTTCCTCCACATCTCTACGCATTTCACCGCTACACGTGGAATTCCACTCTCCTCTTCTGCACTCAAGTTTCCCAGTTTCCAATGACCCTCCCCGGTTGAGCCGGGGGCTTTCACATCAGACTTAAGAAACCGCCTGCGAGCCCTTTACGCCCAATAATTCCGGACAACGCTTGCCACCTACGTATTACCGCGGCTGCTGGCACGTAGTTAGCCGTGGCTTTCTGGTTAGGTACCGTCAAGGTACAAGCAGTTACTCTTGCACTTGTTCTTCCCTAACAACAGAGCTTTACGATCCGAAAACCTTCATCACTCACGCGGCGTTGCTCCGTCAGACTTTCGTCCATTGCGGAAGATTCCCTACTGCTGCCTCCCGTAGGAGTCTGGGCCGTGTCTCAGTCCCAGTGTGGCCGATCACCCTCTCAGGTCGGCTACGCATCGTCGCCTTGGTGAGCCGTTACCTCACCAACTAGCTAATGCGCCGCGGGTCCATCTGTAAGTGACAGCCGAAACCGTCTTTCATCCTTGAACCATGCGGTTCAAGGAACTATCCGGTATTAGCTCCGGTTTCCCGGAGTTATCCCAGTCTTACAGGCAGGTTACCCACGTGTTACTCACCCGTCCGCCGCTAACATCCGGGAGCAAGCTCCCTTCTGTCCGCTCGACTTGCATGTATTAGGCACGCCGCCAGCGTTCGTCCTGAGCCAGGATCAAACTCTCCGAGGTATGCAGGATGCATATCACACATGCGTTGCTACACGATGTAGCGAACTTAGCATGTGATCATTTCCTGCCTCGTCAGTCTGACTGACTACCTATGATGTATCATAGGATTTTTTTATAAAAACTCGAATTAACAGGTACGTTTTGTCTTGTTTAGTTTTCAAAGATCATCTTCGTTATCGCTCAGAAGCGACTTTATTAATATAACATTCTATCAAAATGAAGTCAACAACTTTTTTCTCGAATGTTATTTCTCAACCGCGCTGTTTCAGCGGCGAATACAAATATAACACCTTTTAAAAGAAGAAACAAGTATTTTTTCTAAATAATTTATTTTTCCTGATCTCTTTCTATATATTCGTACAAAAAGGGCTTCTCTCAGTAATTCACTATTGTTGATCCTGTAGGTCTTTAGTATATTTATAATAGATTGAAATTTAATAACCGCAGGGGGAGCCTCGTGCTGAGAGTGAACAATTCGTTGTTCTGACCCTTTGAACCTGTCAGTTAATACTGAAGTAGGAATGTGGAATCACTTGCATACATGTATGTATGCAAGCCGATATGTTTTTCTATGAATCACATACTCATCCTGACATGGTCTCTCCTTGCACAATTCGTGAAAAGGGGATTTTTTTATGCAGCAATCAAATCAATTAGTACGACTGATGGAGATCGCCATTATGACTTCTCTTGCACTTGTTTTAGATTATTTATCAGGTCTCTTTTTAAGAATGCCAAACGGCGGGTCAATTGCACTGATCATGATTCCTGTCATTCTCATGTCCATTAGATGGGGCGTGTCTGCTGGATTTATCATCGGTGTGTTAATCGCAGGACTGCAGCTGATGAACAATCCTATTATTGCTACACCTGTACAAGGGTTTCTCGATTACTTTGTCGCATCTGTTGTGATTTGTTTAAGCGGGCTATTCTCAGGATCAATTAAAAAAGCCATTCAGGATAAAAAGCGAAAGAAACAATTCTTCTATATTATCCTAGCTGTATTTGTCGCCAGTTTCTTCAGACTGCTGACGTTCTTTATTTCAGGTGTAGTTTTCTTTTCTCATTATGCACCAAAAGGAACACCAGGATGGGTGTATTCATTAGTTTATAACAGCACATATATGATTCCTTCATTTATCATTTGTAGTATTGTTCTTTGTTTACTCATCCCTAGTGCGTCTCGTTTGGTTTTTCCTCGACAAAAATAACCCAGCTGTTTCAGCGGGTTATTTTTTTATGCATAATTTGCTGCTCTATTGAATCTATTAATAGTAGAAGATTTCATGCTGGAGGTACGACAATGAATCCTTACTCCATTATGCTGTGCTGTTACATCCTCAGTCTCGCCTACTTTTTGGCCAGTTTCTATGAGGCATTAAAAATAGCAGGTGTGAAAGGAAAAGTAGAGGCTTCTCCTTTTATATCTTATATTTTACTCGCCACCCTTTTTACTTTTTTCTCTCATTATTACTGGAAGCTGACGATATAATCTGTTGAATCTGAGCACTTAGTACAGACAGCTCCCATCCATACCCTATTTCTTCATGGTTCTCACCAGCCAGCTCAAACTGGCTGGTGACGGCAAAACTAGGTTGAAGTTTTTGATAAAATTGCTTCGCTGAATTTTGCTCAAATACCCAGAGCAGCATATTCTGATAGCCTTTCTCTATTAAATAATCCACACCTTTTGCAATCAAAGCCATACCCGCTCCTGATTTCTGTTTTCTCTGCAACAAATAGATGGCATAAAGCTCGCCATCATATATTGAATATCTCTCATCACGCTGTTTTCCGAAGGAAGCAAAACCAAATACTCCGTCAGCATCCTCTGCGACAAACGTGCCTTCAAGCGACCTGCTTCTCCAGCTCTCTTCCCGCTCCTCTACATTCAAAGCATCTAAATACTCTTGTGAAATAATGCCGTGATAAGTCGTTTGCCAGCTCTTCACATGAATTTCGGCAATTTTAGGAATATCATTATGTACTGCATGTCTAACCTTCATCTGCACACCCCTTTTAGCCATTTCTTACTCTATGTTTCATATGATAAGTTGCTATTTTATAAAAATCAATCTCTAATGGATATTCGTTGACATTCTGTCAACACCCCTATATATTGGGTACGACTTCTTCTATTGAAGAGTTGAACTTTATGAAAAGGGTGAAGAAAGAGATGGAATTTAAAACAACTGAGCTTCGGCAGTTTTTAAAAGAACAACTGCAAATACGTTCTCTTTCATTAAGAGAACTCAGTACACAAACAGAAATTGATAAAGCCACACTGTCTAGAATCATGAACGGAAAAAGAAAACCGACTTTGAACCATTTACAGCGGCTATCAGATGCTCTACACATTTCTTTAGATCATCTATTGGCCACGGCTGGATTTTCAATTAAAAACGAAAGAGTTCACGGTAATACGTTCATTCAAGCCGTAGAAGAGATTGAGCGAACGCTGAAAGATCATGATGTCTATGACGGGAAATTCAGCGAGAATGAACTGAAACAGAAGCTAAATGAATATGAGACCTATAGTCAATCAGACGAGGGAAAAGAAACGATCTCGGCATATTTTGAAAAAAAGATAGATACGATAAGCGGTGTTGGGCCATTTCTTGATCAATTGAAAAGCATGTACTGCTCGTTCATGAGCGGACGGGGGACTTCTCGAGAATTGATGTTGATGGGAGGCGCATTACTTTACTTCATTATGCCCGTTGATTTAATACCAGATTATATTTTTCCGATCGGCTATATTGATGACGCTGCAGCGGTGCAGGTCGTATTAAACCAGCTGACAAATAGGTCATAGCAGGTGACAGAGACATGAAAAAACAGAACAGCATTGACTTCGCATTATTATTCACTGTCATTTGCTTCTTTGTGATCAGCCTGCTGGCTGTGTATAGCGGATCGGGACAGTATGAAACGCAAGATATGTTTTATTTCGTCAAAAGACAAGTTTTCTGGTATATCGTCGGCTTTGGCCTTATGGCGGCAGTTGCTTACTTTGATTATGAACTGCTTGAGCGGTTATCTTTTCGATTATTTGCAGGTGGTCTCTTTCTCATCATTCTCGTTCATTTTTTTGGCACGAATCAAAATGGCTCTCAAAGGTGGATCAGCTTGGGACCCATGAAAGTGCAACCATCAGAATTTATGAAAATTTTTGTCATTCTTCTGTTAGCGGCTATTTTAAATCGATACAAACATCAGCGCTTTTCGTTTAAAGAAAGCATGATTCCTACAATGAACATCATATGCTGGACCGCTGTTCCTTTTTTCCTGATTTTAATTCAGCCAGATTTGGGGACGGCACTTGTGATCTTGTCTATCGCTTTTACACTGATGCTTGTGTCAGGCATTTCAAGTAAGATGATCGCTGCATTGATCGCTTCTTTTCTCGCGCTTCTTGCATTTTTGACCTACTTGCACAATGAACATTTTGAGCACTTTACAAAAGTGATTAAACCTCATCAGCTTGATCGCATTTATGGGTGGCTCTCCCCAGATGAATTTGATTCGACATATGGGTATCAACTGAAACAAGCAATGCTTGGCATTGGGTCAGGGCAATTATCAGGAAGCGGGTATACAAAAGGAAATCAAGTACAAGGGGGAAATATCCCTGAAGCCCATACAGATTTTATATTTGCAGTCATTGGCGAGGAGTTTGGTTTTATCGGCGCCTCCCTATTGATCTGTTTATATCTTATGATGGTCTATCGAATGATTCATGTGGCAATGCATGCGAATACCCTTTATGGGCTTTATATATGTGCTGGAGTGGTTGGGCTGATCGTTTTTCAAGTCTTCCAAAACGTTGGGATGACAGTAGGGCTAATGCCTGTGACTGGTCTTGCCCTTCCTTTTATCAGCTATGGAGGCAGTGCGCTTTTAACCAATATGATTGCCATTGGCCTTGTGTTTAGTGTCAATTTGAGGTCCTCATCCTACATGTTTGGACGTAACTGGGATTGAAGGTGATGTCATTGATTCTTTCTCACCTAAAAAAAATCGACCACATTCTTGCTGGGACGATTGTTTGTCTTTGTTTCTTTGGATTACTAATGGTGTACAGTGCGAGTTATCCTTTAGGCGAAATAAAATATGGAAAGGGCAGCTACTTCTTCATGAAACAGTGGCAATGGCTTTTGATTGGATTCTTCTTTTTCATCGCTGCGGCCCTGGTTCCATATCAAGTTTACCGTAAATGGATTCGGTGGTTTGTGATGCTGTCACTGTTATGTCTTATCCTTGTCCTGCTTCCAGGAATCGGCGTTGTCAAAAACAATTCACAACGATGGATTCAATTAGGCTCTCTGATCATCCAGCCGTCTGAGGCTGTGAAATTAGTGATGATCATCTATTTTGCCTATGTATATGCAAGGAAACAAGCGTACATTACATCCTTTAAAAAAGGAGTACTACCTCCACTTCTTCTTTTAAGTCTAGCTTTTTTATTGATTTTAAAACAGCCAGATTTAGGTACAGCAGTTTCTATTTTATTGAGCTGCGGTATCGTCTTATTATGTGCTGGACTTAAAACACGCCACCTCATTCTACTAGGTTCGACAGCTGCGGCAGGGATCACTTTTTTTGCTGTGACCGCTCCTTATCGTTTGAAACGGATCACTTCTTTTCGTGATCCTTTCATGTATGAAGATGGAGATGGTTATCAGCTGATCCATTCCTATCTCGCCATGGATTCAGGAGGACTGACCGGGAATGGTTTAGGCGGAAGCATACAAAAACTAGGATTTCTTCCTGAAGCCCATACAGATTTTATTATGGCCATCATTAGTGAAGAGCTGGGAATCATGGGGCTGTTGTTTGTGATGGGTGCCTACCTACTCATCATGTATCGCGCCGTTCGAATCGTTCAAGGTTTACAAGATCCATTTGGAAAGCTATTAACGATCGGGCTTACTTTTCAAATTATGATTCAAGCAGCCTTTAATCTAGGAGCTGTCTTTGGGCTTCTCCCCATTACAGGGATTCCTCTTCCCTTTATTAGCTACGGCGGATCTTCATTGTTGTTCATGATGATATCTGCAGGCATTCTTGTGAATCTCTCTTCATCTATCAAAAGACACCGGCATGTGCCCCAAGTAAAATAGACACCCTCTATCAGAAGGTGTCTTTTGATTTTTATTCTTCTATTTGACGATCAGCGATTTCTTTTTTTCTTGGCTGTTTGATTTCATTCGTCAGTTCTTGGATGCTTTGTTTCACATTGCCTTTGCCAGAGAAATTCTCAATAATTTCTTTGACATCAATTCCAGAGGAAGCTTTCAGGCTTTCTTGAAGACTGGACATAAGGTTTGTCGCATAGCCGGTCACTTTGTTGGCGCCGCTGCCTTCCCCGTTACCACCTGTATCAACAACTGTAATTTTATCAATGTTAGAAAGTGGAGCAGATACTTGTTTCGCATATTCAGGTAGCATTTTCACAATCATATCAAGAATCGCCGCTTGACCATACTGTTCGAATGCTTCTGCAATTTTCTCTTTCGCTTCTGCTTCCGCAAGTCCTTTCAACCTAATGACTTCTGCTTCTGTTTCCCCTTTTGCACGATCGGCTTCCGCTTTGGCAAGCCCGTCAATCCGAACTTTCTCTGCTTCTGCTTTTGCCATTGCTTCAATGCTGTATTTCTTCGCATCTGCTTCTGCAAGACGCTTCGCTTTTTCCGCCGCAGCCGACTGCTCAACAGCATAACGGTCCGCATCTGCTTTCTTTTTCACTTCAGAATCGTATTGACGCTCACGACGCTGGATCTCTTTTTCTTCTAATTCAATTTGCTTCTGACGTTCAATGATTTTGACTTGCATTTCTTGTTCAGTTACGTGCTGACGATTACGAGCTGTTTCAAGATCGTACGCTTGGTCAGCGCTTGCTTTTGCTGTATCTTGTTCACGTCTGAATTCTGCTCTTTTCAGCTCATTGATTTTTTCTGCTTCAGCGATTTCAGTGGCACGCTCAAGCTCAGATTTCTTCGCATCTTTATCTGCTTCTGCACGTTTGATACGTGTTTCTTTATCTGCTTCTGCTGTCGCAATATCTGCATCGCGTTTCACTTGAGCAATTCTAGGTTTACCTAGTGATTCTAAATAGCCATTTTTATCACGGACATCTTTGATTGTAAACGATACAATGACAAGACCCATTTTCGCTAGATCTTGAGAAGCGACACGCTGTACTTCTTGAGAAAATTTCTCTCTGTTTTTATAAATCTCTTCAACTGTCATTGACCCTAAAATGGAGCGAAGGTGTCCTTCTAGTACTTCTCTTGCTTCATTTTCACGATCTTCTTTTGTTTTCCCTAAAAACTGCTCTGCAGCAGTGGCGATTTCTTCAATTGATCCGCCAATTTTAATGATGGCCGTTCCATCCGCCATGACCGGTACACCCTGTTCAGTATAGACTTCAGGCGTTGAAACATCTAGCTTGCTAGATAGTAAGCTGAGCGGCTCTGCTTGTTGAAAAACAGGGAGTACAAAGGTACCTCCACCTCTTACAATCTTAATCTTGTTTCCACCTTCATCCACGTGAACATTTTTACTTCCGAGGTAACTTCCTGTGACGATTAATGCTTCATCTGGACCAGCAGTCCGGTATTTCGAAACAAATACACCAATAAGTGCAATGAGAATCACAAGCACAATTCCAATAATAATTAATATGGTTGTTCCTGGCATAGCATTCCCTCCTAGATTTCTTCATTTGGTATAACAGATAACACTCCTTTGTTCACTTCGACGACCAGCACCCGGGTTCCATATGGAATCTCCTCTTCGTCGAAACTGACGGCAGGCTTTGAGATTTTTCCGCTGTTACTAATTAACAGCACTTCTCCAAACCCATCTTTTGGTACAGATACAATGATCTCCCCAGTTCTTCCTTTTAGGTCGGCCTCCGTATATGAAAGAGATTCTTCAGCAGAGGAAAGCGGGACTAAGACAAATACATTTAAACAAGTAACGAGAACCACTGCGAGGATGGCAGATAATACGGCGCCAAGTCCACTTCCTACAATTGCTGTTTTTTCAGAGATAAATCCTCCAGCCGAGAAAAAGGTAAGAAATGCGAGGATCAATGTTGGTTGAAGGAACGGGACAGGAATCGCTTCAAACAATCCATCAAATACATCGCCAAAAAAGACGAAAACAAGCGTCAGGATTCCTGATACCATCAATATGTATAAGTACAGCGTCTGAAGAGGCAGCCCAAACACATCCATCTTCCTCACCCTTTCTTTATGAAATGAGCAGCCTTTCATTCATTTAGACTATGCTCACATCCAAGTGTATTCCTTCTAACAGGTAATACGAACCACTTTTGTAAAGGTTTCATTTTTCATCACAATTCATTAAAGGATTTCTCGGATAGCTAAAGAATGATTGTCTTGTACCAGTATGATAAAATTTGATCTTGAGGTGAGAGAAATGAGTTTATTACATGAAGCAAGACAAGAATTGTGGCAAGAGCTGCAAGGATTGAGCGAAGAACAATTAAATCAAAAATTATCTGATGATACTTGGAGTATTCAAGAAGTTGCAGATCATTTAAAGAAGATGGACCTAGTTGCAGCAAAACATCTAGCTGCCGAGGGGAAAAAAGCACCGATTAAAGAATATGAGCCAAAGCCGGTGGAAATGGCAGAGGATCGTTCAAAAAAAGCCACCGCGCCTAGTATTGTTGAACCAGATCGGAAGCATGTGACACCTACACATTTAAAAGATGAGCTTGATACAGCTCGTGAGAAATTAAATCAAATTTTATCAACGTTTACAGAGGAAGATTTCAAACGCGTGATTGCACATCCTGTGTTTGAAGAACTTTCATTAAAGCAATACCTTGATTTTATCGGCGCACATGAAAAGCGCCATATTCATCAAATTAAAGAAATTAAAGAACAGCTATAAGATGTAAAAAAGACTCCCTTTTGGGAGCCTTTTTTCATTGTTACACTGTTTTAGGTGTTAAATCAAAGCAGCGAGCGTAAATCCAGTTGTATGCTTTTTCGTTGAGGTCTCTTGGGTTTCCAACTGTTTGCGGATCTTTCATTGCTTCTTTAGATAAACGGTCGATCATATCTTTTGGTACACCTTGTTCTTCTAATGAAGGAACTTCTAGGTCTTCCACTAAATCATACATCCAATTCACTGCTGCTTTTGCAGCTTCCTCTGTTGTCATTCTGCTTGTATCAATCCCGAATGCTTGCGCAATTCGAGCGAATTTCTCTGGGTACCCTTTCCAGTTATATTCCATGACAGGTCCCATCATTGCCGCTACACATTGACCATGTGCGACTGGAATAATGCCTCCAAGCGTTTGGCTCATCGCATGGGCTGCGCCAGCTGATTCACTGCCATAGGAAAGTCCAGCAAGCATCGCAGCTTGTGCCATACCATATCTTGCTTCCAAATCCTCTCCATCGGCAAAGGCACGGCGAATATAATGAGCAGCATATTCAATGGCCATGAGCGCTACCGCATCTGTAATTGGCTGAGCAAACTTCATCGTATAGCATTCGATCGCGTGAGCAAGCGCATCAATACCCGTCATTGCCGTCACATGCGGCGGCATAGATACATGAAGCTCAGGATCAATCACTGTTAGGTGAGCTGCAATGAGCGGTCCACCTGTGTTGAATTTGAATTCCCTTTCTTCATCAGTGATCACTGCCCACTGCGTGACCTCTGAACCTGTACCAGCCGTTGTCGGAATTGTGGTTAACGGAGGGATTCTATTTTCAAGCGGTTTTTTCCCCTCAGCCGCTTCGTAATCAAGAACTGATCCTTCATGAGTCGCTTCCACACCGATAGCCTTCGCTGTATCCATTGAGCTTCCGCCGCCTACTGCGACTAAACCATTACAGCCTTCTTTTTCATATAACGCAGATCCTTCACTCACTAAACGGACTGGCGGGTTTGGTTCTACTTTATTAAATAGAACCACATCAACTTGCGCTTCTTTTAATGAAGCAATCACTGGATCTACAACACCTGCTTGATAAATACCAGGATCTGTGACAAGCAATACCTTTGAAACGCCGTATGCTTTCACTTCTTCCCCAACATGTTTCACTGCCCCAATGCCATGCTTGATGACAGTCGGAATTTCAAACGTATGGAATTTTTGCATGCTTTCAATTTTCATATTTAACGTCATATAGAATCTCCTCCAGATAAGTGATATTTATTTAAACCAATGAACCGCTTCTGGTTTTGAATTTCGATATAAATGTTTTAGTTCCGTATATTCTTCAAGGCCCGTACGTCCTAATTCACGCCCAAGACCTGATTGTTTATACCCACCCCACGGTGCTTGGGCAAAATAAGGATGGAAGTCGTTGATCCATACCGTGCCTAATCTTAATTGACGAGCCACTCGTTCGGCTTTGCCGATATCAGAAGACCAAACTGCTCCTGCTAAACCATAAATCGTGTCATTTGCCAGCTCGATGACTTCTTCCTCTGATTGGAAGGATTCGACAGTGAGGACTGGTCCAAACACTTCTTCCTGAACAATTCGCATGTCTGATGTACAGCCTGAGAAAATCGTCGGCAAGTAGAAGAATCCTTTTTGAAGCTCCTCTGCATCAGGTCGTTTCCCACCTGTTTCTAATGTTGCGCCTTCGTCTAAACCGATGCTGACGTATTTTTCTACTTTTTCTCGATGCTCAGCTGAGATAAGCGGTCCGCTCTGGGTTCCTTCATCAAAGCCGTTGCCTAGCTTGATTTTTTTCGTACGCTTCACCAGTTCTTCTAAAAATTCATCGTGAATGGATTCTTCCACTAACAAGCGTGAACCTGCTGAACACACTTGCCCTGCATGGAAAAACACAGCATTCATTGCCTGGTCAACCGCTACGTCTAAATCAGCATCTTGAAAGACGATATTCGGGTTTTTCCCGCCGAGCTCAAGGGCGATTTTCTTCACATTCCCGCTGGCTCCCTGCATGATTTTCTTACCTGTTTCAATACCGCCTGTGAATGAAATTAAATCGACTTGGTCATTGACAGCCAGCTCATCTCCAACAGTTGCTCCAGGCCCAAGCACTAAGTTGGCAACGCCTGCTGGAACACCCGCTTCTTCCATAAGTTTGAAAACTTTGATCGTGGTTAATGGTGTAATTTCACTTGGCTTTAGTACGATGGTATTTCCAGCTGCAAGGGCAGGAGCGATTTTCCAGCTCGCTTGAAGCAATGGATAGTTCCAAGGAGTGATTTGACCGCATACACCGACAGGTTCTCGGACTAATTCGCTTTTTGAGTTTGGAATAGGCGATGCAATGATTTCCCCGCCATCCTTATCAGCAAGACCTGCATAATATTGGAACACGTTCGCAATATCGTCCATATCCGCTTTGCTTTCTTCTAATGTTTTGCCCGTATCAAGTGATTCTAATTTGGCTAATTCATCTAGGTCTCGCCTAATCAATTCCGCAATTTTGAACACAATATTTCCTCTTTCAAGTCCAGGCATGTTTGCCCAATCACCTTGATCGAAGGTTTTTCTTGCTGCCTTAATGGCTAACTGCGCGTCATTTCTTGATCCTTCACTGACTGTCGCGATCACTTCTTGATTAAATGGATTGATGATATCTCTTGTGTCGCCACTCTTAGCGCCAACCCATTGTCCATCGATAAATAGTGTTTGACTCATAGAAGGAACCTCCTCTGATTCTCTTTGGTAAGTTTATTAAATAAAAATTTAACGTTTTGAACATAATTAATTTAACATGTTCAAATTTTTCTGTCAAAGGGTGGATATGCTTCTTTTATTTTGACATTTTGCATTCTTTCGTTAACATATAGTCCATAAAGATTTTTTGAACGTATTGAATTCACTTAATAGAAAGCAGGGACAAGATGAAAAAGCAGGAACAGCCACAAGCAGAAGAACGCATTTTAGCTGCTAAAGATCTCGTCATTGATTCCATCGCTGAAACAATGGATCTCTATGGCATTACTAGAAGTGCGGGTATTTTATATGGAACGATGTATTTAAATGAGGAAATGACGCTGGATGAAATGCGTGAAGAGCTGCAAATGAGTAAGCCTAGTATGAGTACGGGTGTGAAAAAACTGCAAGACATGAATATTGTCAAAAAGACTTTTCACCGTGGCCGAAGAAAACACAGCTTTGTTGCTGAGAAAGACTTTTTTAAGTTTTTCATGAACTTCTTCCCGCAAAAATGGGAACGAGAGGTTGAGGTCAATCTAGCAGCGATTGAAGAAGCGCAAGAACGCCTTCAAGATGTAGCTCGTGATGAGCAGGCGGCGGAACATGAAAGAGAGGAAGCGAAACAGCTCATTGAACAGCTTGAAAGCTCAAAAGCCTATTATGATTGGCTTAGACGATTAGCCCACTCGGTTCATTCGGGAGACATCTTTGACTATATTCCGATTGATCAGAAAGAAAAATAGCCGGGTGTTTGTGTTTTACAGCTTGAATTTTACAGGAGGATTGATTATAATAAGTTATGACGTAATACTTCGGGGCATTAGCTCAGCTGGGAGAGCGCTACGCTGGCAGCGTAGAGGTCAGCGGTTCGATCCCGCTATGCTCCATACGAAAAACCATTCTTGTAAAATCAAGGATGGTTTTTTTATGTACATATCTCTTACAGTTCTGTTTGTTCTTTGTTTTTTCTTAATAACTTTATGATGCGGTATGTGATCACAGAAAGATAAGTTAGGATGAGAATGATTGTGTAGGACACAGGAAAATCGCTCGTCATTGCGTGATAAATGAAATAGATGAGTAGCACTGACAGCATGATGATCTGGAACAGTTCTTTTTTCATTTTTCACTCCTCTCACGATAGTGATTTGGTTGATTATATCACAAAAGATGTTATTTTTTGTTAGCTATCAGCAAGGTGGCATTTCCTCACTTGCTGATAGCTTTTTTTATAGATCATCACTTCTTCTGCAATTGTTCGATTTTGCTCTTCGTCTTCGGTCCGTAAATTCCGTCTGCAGTTAAGCCATTCATGAGCTGGAACCGCTTGACCGCATTCGCCGTTTTCGGTCCATAATAGCCGTCAACCCCGTTGTTTTTTGCCCCTTTGTCTGGGTAAAAATAGAGGGATGATAAGGCTTTTTGCACGGCAGTGACTTGAGAGCCTTTTGTTAAGGGCTTGGTGACTTTTAAAATGCCAGATGGCAGATTTGACGATTTCTGTTTGGAAGCGGGTGCTTTATGGTTCAAGCTTTCTGCCTGAACTGGTTTTCTTGTACTTTTGCTGCCGGTATGCGCTGTGGCTATTCCAGCTTTAAACTGATCCCATCGTCCGAGAAGTTTCCTTGGACACTCTTTCCCGCTCCAATGTTTATGAGGCACTACATTTGATAAAGGAATTCGTAAATCTCCCATCAGCTTTCGAATGAGCCACTGGGCATTTTCGACTGCTTGTTCAAAGTTGCCGTCTACATTTTCACAAATCTCAATTCCGATTGATTTCATATTGCCGGTGCCTCTGCCATCCCCTGCGTGCCAACCGTTTTCGTTTAACGGTAAATGCTGATAAATCACCTGATCATCAACGGTGTAATGCCAGCTGACCCCGGTACTCGAACGTGCAACAAACGCTGCATGACTGGCCGCATTAGCGCCTTTTGCACTGTTTGACGTATTATGCACCGTAATATAGAGCGGCTTCATCCTGTTTCCTGGTCTGTTGCGATTTTGTTTTGGGATGAGTGCTTGAATGATCTTCACCATATTGTTTCTCCTTCAAAAATTATTTTGTTAACCCTCTTTGTTTCAGGGCATCTTTTTGCAATTGACCTTTATAGGTCACATAATTATTTTTAAACCAAGCGATCACGGCAGTGACCATAGTGAAAATTGTGGAACCTGCCACATATAGTGCCTCTCCTGCGGTTTGCACTTGCTCCTCGCTAATCGGCAGCACTGTTTGTCCAAACATGACAAGCGTTTGGTTGATAAGCGCAATAAAAAGAAGCACTGTGCGAATCACAGTGCCTTTGTCGAATGTTTTCATGATGTTTCCCTCCTATTTTAAATTCCGTTCAATTTTATCGAGCTTGTCGATCACGACGTCATACTTCTCACTAAACTTTGCTAACACATCATTTTGCGCCTCGATTTGCTCATTGAGCTTGTTTTCTCTTTCCTTTGTTGTGTTTAATACGTAAAACAGCACCCAACAAAACAACACCGCAAACGGTCCTTGTGTCATTAAATATTGAGTCAAATCCATTTCCACTACACTCACCTACTCCCTCACTTTGCACATTCTAAAAGAAGGCAAAATAAAAACGCCTATTCAGCGTTAGTTGCATATTCTTCGTTTGTTATTTCTTTGTATTGTTCCGGCGTAATCTTCTCGAAACGAACAAATTTTGCTACATCTTCATTTTCATAACACTTCCATTGATAGAACAATGAAATACTACGGAACCAATCCAATTAAATGACCTCCTTTTCATTCAGCAGCATGACAAGTTCTGATATTGTTTTTGATTGTTCTTCCACTCCCTTTTCTGACTCTGCCAGCTGCTGAAGGAGATCAGCATTTTGCTGTTTTAATAGCTCAATTTCTGATGGTGGCAGTGTTTTTGGCTGTAAACTATCAATGTATTCTTGTGTTGCCGACTCATACCATGCCCTTTTCTTTTCATTGTATTTACCGTTGTACAAACCATCTTGAGGTCTTACATCTGTATATCCTTTTGGGATGTCTGCTTCCTCTTCAATTTCTATTTCTTCCCCTGGAAGGTAATTGTATTTTCCGTCGTATTTATATATCCAATTCACTTTCATCCCTCCTGTGCAGCCATGAATTTAAAGCCGAAAGTGATAAATTCATTTGGGTTTGTTGAATTGGAGACACTTTGTATATACACATTACCATCAGTATCAATATGTGTTCTGTGTGTTTGTGGTGTTGAACCAGCGCCGATACTAGATGCTACCCCTATAAAATGCATATCCTGTATTGGACGATAACCATTTGGCAATGTAAAAACAGGTACTGCAAAACCGATAGTCCCCCCTGTAATAGAACCAATTAACTCTACCTCTCCAAATGGATTCTTATAAAATTGCACTTTTTGAGTGCCGTATTGTTTCCATCCGTTTATTATTGTTGTCGGGGACTTCCATTCTATTTGCTCTGCGCTGGTTAACAAACGTTCCCATTTTGACCATACGCTATTTACAACTGTTTTTCGCCATGTCCGGCCGAGATTATCAAAACCAATAATAGAACCGTAGTTTCCTGCACTATTACATACCCAAACCCCTCGTAAAGCAACACCTGGTCCGTTAATAGCTGATGTGTCTGAGGTGAAATGAACAAAACCTTTATAACGAGGTAGTATGTCATGAAAATCAACAGAATTGATTATGTGAAATTTTCCAAAACCATCTGGATTGGTAATAGGAAATGCTTGAATAGCATTTAAATCTTTAGATGTTAGCTGCCTTTCCCATTCAGTCCATGTATAGTCAGTCTTCCTAATTCTATAAAAAGAGTTCAGACCATTAACTGCATCGTATATAGCTTGTAATAGGGTATTCCCATAACTTATCACGATCATAAATGCCCTTTTGATCTCTTTTGGACCATTTAAACCAGCATTATAAATGAGATACAATCCTGTTTCTGTCATCTCGTTATAGTCGGTGGTTTCACCTATGCTTTTATAAAAGGGTTGACCGTTATCTCTTGTTATTTTATGAAGCTGACTGTTGTTCCATTTATCTTTTTCAGCTGCTGTCGGAATCTGAGTCCAAGTGATAGATAGATGACCAGAATTATAGTAGAAGTAATATGCATTACCTGATGTATCTATCGCAAAACCTGTTCCAATATTATTTTGTCCCACTGTCTGTATCCCTCTAATGGCATATTGTGAAGGGCTATCCTCTATTCCACTGGGCGCATAAAATGTACATGTCCCTTTGTCTTTAATTGAGTCAAAAATTTTTGTGCCGACAGGAATATTTAAAAGTTGTACTCCATTATCACCTGTAATTTTATACAGCTGCGACTCATTCCATTTCTTTTTTTCTAGTTCTGAAGAGTGCTGTCTCGAATCATCGATATGATTAGTTAATTGTTCTAATATACCAGTGTCGTTATGAATCAGTATTTTCAACATATCGTTGAATAGATCAGCATGAGCTTTATCACTCGTTTCAAAAGAACGAGGAGTTTTTATATCCAATGTGTTCTCTCCTTTCATCAACTTCATAAATTGTTTCAATGAGATTGAGGATAAGTTATGATTTAATGGTTTCGCCGGAATCACCTATTTACGGTAAAAAAATAAAGCCATTAGGCTTCGTATTTGTCTCCTGTTATGTCTTGATAGTCATCTGCCGATATCCAGCCGATGCTTACATAAAATGCAATGTCCTCTGGGCCGTAACACTGCCAGTCCCAAAATTGTTTGATGTCTGCTACAGTTGGAAACATCATTCTGAAGTCCCCCCTTTCTGCATAGCCAATAACTTCGTTAATTGTTTAGATAATAAAGCACTTTGTTTCTTTAGTAATTCCAAATCATTTGGTGCAGGTTTCATTTTTAAGCTATCAATATAATTTTGTGAAGCCGTCTCCTTCCACTTACGAGAGCGAGGATCATATTTTGCTATATATGATTCTACTGGCGGTGGTATCTCCGTATAATTTTCAGGAATTACATCATTCTCGTTCACGTTCAGCTCTTCACCTGGCATATAGATTAATTGATCATCATATTTATAAATCCACATATTATTACCTCCTATAACGTACTAAATTTTATTAAAAACGCAATGAATTCTGTTGGATTTGCTGTGTTAGAAGATAATTGCACACACACTCGTCCATCAGTTGTGATCAATGTTCTATGAAATTGCGGTGTTCCAGAAGTTCCAAGGCTAGAGGCCACTCCAACGTAATAAACAGGTTGCTTTGGACGGTAGCCTTCAGGTAAAACAAAAACAGGAATTTCCCCTAATGGACCATCTCTAACAGCTCCATTAATTTCGACTTCTCCTAAAGCGTTTTTACTAAACCGAATCGGTAAAGAACTTGTACTATATAGTTTCCATCCATTTATTATTCTAGGTGTGGTCCACGTTACTTCTTGATCTGCTTCAGTAAGACTACGCCTCCAACCTTGCCAGCCTAGATTTAAGTCAAGATAATTTGTAAACATGTTATTTTTATAGTCTATTGCAATAACCCATCCAAACGTACCTCTGTTGTTACTATCAGATGAAGTAAAATGATAAAAACCGCGAGATGCCAGCGCTGAAGGATTTTCTTGTACACCAGCTGGTGAATAGAATGTACCAAATGTTTTTCCTGTTTCAGTTAATTTATCTAATAAATTTTCTGACGCTCCCACAGATACACGTACTCCCCCAGTATCATTTGTGATTTTAATCAGCTGGCTTCCATTCCATTTGTTTAAATCCGATATATTTGGTAGAGGTGTCCACGTAATCGTAGTGTGACCAGAATTGTAGTAAAAACTATAAGCATTCCCTGCTATATCTACTGCAAAGCCTGCCCCTATGTTATTTTGGCCAACTATTTGCATACCTCTCAGTGATATATTTGACGATGATGGAGAATCTTCAACTCCAGGAGCTGCGTAAAATGTACATGTTCCTTTATCCTTAATTGCATCAAATATTTTTGAATCTGCTGAGACATTGATAAGTTGCATACCATTATCTGCAGTTATTTTATAGATTTGCGAGTCATTCCATTTTTTCTTTTCTTCTTCAGATGCATGTAAGTTCATATCTTGAGTGTGACTCGTAAGCTGTTCTAACAGTCCATTGTCGTTTTCGAGCAAGGTTTGGACCATTTCATTGAATAAGTCGGCATGAGCTTTGTCACTAGTTTCAAATGTTTTCGGTGAATTTATTTCCATTAAAATCCCTCCATTAATAAATATCATCAATCTCAAAAACAAATTCGATGTCGCCGTCTTTTTGTTTGTCTGTCATGGTGCGGATGGCGGTGAATTTGCCGGCCTCGTCGACAAGGGCTAGTTCATTGATGACTTCGCCTGCGAGTTCTCCTTCAGCGATGGTGCAGGTGTAGCGGATTTTTGCCGGTTCCATGAAGGTAAATGAATCAATATTTTTTTGAATCAGTTCTTTTTTGAGTGCTTGTTCGGTTCCGTCAAGAGAGATCGGTTTTCCATCCTTTGTTCCTCCATTTCCGAATGCCATTTTGACGACTTTTGTGAGTTTTGTTCCTTCTGCTCGTGCCTTTGCCATTTGTTGACGTGCATATAGTGTGGTTACGGTTAATTGATCAGCCATTGTGATCCTCCTTATAGGTCTATTTTTTTAGAAGTTGCTGCCAGCATTTTTGATCCATCAAGTGGAACGGATCCATCGAGAATCCAGTAATGCTCCTTGATCAGTAAACTGCCGCCTTGTTCATTTTGAACATGTACTGGTAAGCGGAACGTCATCCTCTTTTTCGTTTGATGTGAAAGCTGGTTCTTTGCGCGCAAAGTCAGTGTAGCTGCTTGCTTCGTTTCATGCGATACTCCAGTCATGACATAATTCAGACGATATGCTGTTTCTTTCTCTTGTTGAAGCGGCATTCTCATCTTTAATGAATGCCGAAAACGAGCAGGGACCTCCGTAGTACCTCGTATCCCGCTGAGATAGAACGTTCCATTTAATACGAATTCACCATTGAGTAAAATTGGAATATGATCGAAAAAGCCCACTCTGCTTCGCAGTGTGAGCCGCTGGTGATGATCATTTGTTTCATGAACATCGGTATGATGAATGGCGGTGAACGTATACGCCAAATGTGCTGGCTTTAACGTTTCGAGTATTTCGACGATATATCTTGTGTTTTGCAGGTCATCCAGATTCACACGCAATGCAAAATGATAACGGTTGACTGTAAGACGGATGATTGCACTCGGATTTTTAAGAAATCGATTCACAGATTTCTCTAATGACAGATACGTAATTGGTGGAATGTTCGACATCATATTGATTAATCGTGCCCTGCGCAGCTCAATCGAATCATCTGACTCTCGCTGCACCTTGAGCAATCTTTCCCAACGATTCAATCCCCACGTCGCTGTTAAAGGGAAGAACTGATCCGTTACATCAAAAATGGATTCGTCCAATTGTTCAAACTCTGGTGCCTCTGTTTTTAGTAAATGATCCACATCATAAATCTCTGTGAAATAAGGCGGCAAGTAGTTTTTCATTTCATCAAGTTTGCTCAATAACCTTCACCTGCCTCAGACGTGGTATCTCAATGTCCTGTAATACTAAGTTTTTTGACTCCCCATTCAATAAGACGTTTGCATAATCGGACACACTCTCTGAATGGTACAAAATATCATTTAAGGCGGACATTCGAATCGTACTTTTTTCAAATGCGATTGATTTTAACAGTGCTTTGACCTTTTCTTCTATTTCTTTTTGCGCACCCTCAAGTGTCCAGTCCATCTGAAGTTCGACGGACACTTCTACGTCAATATCCAGCCACTTGGCGCTTTCCACAGTTGCTTTTGAGCCAATAGGAGCTTGCCCTTCTCCTTCTCCCGGTACAGGATCGATATACTCCTGGACCCTTTTGACAAGAAGCTCAGATGCTACATCTAGATTGCCATCTGTGATGACAATTTTGACCGTTCCCTCTCCATTCCATAGCGGGAATACTTTCGCTCTGCCGACACCAACCACTTCCTCGGCCCACTTTTTGTAATGTGCTCTGTTGGCACTGACAGCCTCTCGCCTTGCGCGTATTAAATACCGATCGTATAATGACGCATCATCTTCTTCCTCTTGCCCTGGTATCACCAATTCCTTCATGATCATCGACTCTAGACCTGGAATTGTATCAAGCGATAGCAGCGGCTGACCTGTTAATTGCCCATTGCCGGCTGTACCTGTTGTCTCGCATTCAAGTGTACCGTCCTTTGAAAATTGAAAATAAACATCTTCAATAAAGAATCTTGATCCTGCTGGAATGTTTACGTTCTCTGGTTGAATGGTTACGGACCACACCGCTGTAGTGGCTGGCTTTCGTTCAATCCCCACTTCTGCTGCTCGTCGATCTAAAAATTCCCCCTGTGCTGTATCAGCAAAGACAAGCTCAAATACTTGATCAAGCCAAATATACGACTGAGCCAGTTCAGCAGCAGCAGGTGCCAAGGCATTCCAAATGACGCTGTTTTCTCTTTTATCTATGTCATCTGGCAACTTGTCCAGCATTCTTTCCATCAACGCCTCATACGTTTGCTCCTCAAACATCTCCCTCCATCACCTCCTCTATTTCTAATGTGCCTTCATCTGTGACAATGGCTAGTTTGACTTGAAAAGCATCATTTTGCTTCGTGACCTCTATCTCTTCAATATGATCAATCCGCTCATCAACAACCAATGCTTCTTCTAGCAATCTTGGAATCTCCATTTCTTTGTATTCATCTGTTGCTTCTGTATCGGTCAATAGCTCCTGAATTTCAGTACCAATGTCGTGACTGTAAATGGGATGTGCATAGCGCTCTGTTCGCAATGTCATATAAATAAATTGACGGATCGCTTCAATGCCTGTAATGGCTTCATTTGTCAGCCTACCATTCTCAAAATCTATGCGATACGTCGTCGAGGTTTCTACCTCTTCGTCTTCTTCTGTTTCCTCGATTTCTTCCTCTGGTGAAAGTGCCACATTCATCACCTCCCTTACAATTTGTCGATGATGTAAAAGGACTGCCCTCCTGCCATTGCAAGTACCATAATGCTGTCTCCCTTTTTCAACTCATCATCCTCACCCTTATTTAAGCGTTTGGGCCAAATGAGCAGTTCTTCTGGAATGATCAGCTTACTGTTTTCATTTAATCGGATGTGAAGAGGCGAAGCCATTGTGACCTCTCCAATCACCAGATCAATTGGAGAAGCTGCATCTACTGCATTGACAGCGAGTCGTTTAATTGCTTCACTTAATCTCATGCTTGATCACCCTTTGGCATGGAATTTTTCTCAACGACGTCAATTGTCATGGTGTGCTTCACTCCATTGAATTCATGCTTGTCTTGATCGATCCAGTAGGTTTTTTTGATGTTGATTTCAGGGATTTTCAAATAGATTGGCAGACCGCTTTGCAGTTCAGGGATTCCCAGTGCTTGTATGCTTTTCACTTCTTGTTTGACGCCTTTTTTTTCAGCTAGGCGTACTTTCGCTCTTTTTTGAAGCTGCGGCTGGTTGATTTGACCTGTGACCGTCTCCACATGCTGTAAAATGCCGTACTGACTCTGACCGGCTTTGTCCTGTTCGATCACCACAATATCTGATTTGCTACCTTTTTTCTTATTCTTCCCCTGTTCGTCTACAGACGTGCGCATCTTCACACGTGTTGCTGTCTCTTCAATGGAGGTGCTGTACTGATAACCGATGAGGTTGACGCCTGATTCAATGACCCACACGTCCTCTGGATCGGGCCAAGCTCTCAGCCCCATCTTGCCTTTAGCAGAATAAATTTGATAATTTCTACCGGTTTGCCGCTTCGTTTCTTTCAATGCTTTTAAAATGATGTCATATAAACTCGTGTCATTTTTAAAAACGAGAGACTTCATGACATGTCCTGTATTTGCGATGGATGTCATAGGAATTTGAAAGTCTGCCCCGATCCGCCTCAAAATTTGATCTGCTCGTTGATTTGAAAAAACATATACATCTTGGTTTTTCACTAAATATTGGAGCATATCGTATGCGGTAAAGGTCAGCTTTCCTTCAACAGGCGTCCTAGAAAACACGATGCCTCTGAACAGCTCTTTTCCTTTCCATTTAAAAAGAACCGTGTCTCCTTCTGAGACACGGTAATATGTTTGACTGCCTTGCTTTGTGATAATGTTCGCCTGAATAGAGCGAGGGGCCTGATACCTTTGCCCCTGAAGTGTCACACTCTCTGTGACAAGCTCATACATCGTGCCGCTTCTGATGGCAAAAAGCTCAATCAATGTCAGCCCCCCTATTGTGGTATTTTCAATTTTTGCCCTGGAAAAATCCAATGTCCCGGCTGTTTAATATTGCGTTTACTTCGTTTGATCATCGCTGCTTTATTGGCATTCCAAATACGCCGCCATTTTGTACTATCGCCATAAAAACGGCCTGAAATGGCCCAAAGAGTATCTCCTTTTTTGACAGTGTACAATTTTGGTGGTGTTTTTGAGGGTCTTTTCTTTTTGGTTTGTTTCGCTTTTTTCTTTCGTTTGATTTTCCTAGGCGATGCGGTTTTATATTCCTTTAACTCGATCGTAAATTCACGATCCCCTATGTCATAAGACCCTTCCTTGTGAGTGAAGCTCTCAATGCTGCACGTCATATTGATTTTAGTCCCTGTCACAATCAGTCGCACAGACTTCTTTGAACGCATCATTCGTTCAATTTTCGCTATTGCATTCTCTGGTGATGGAATGCTTTTATATTCAGCAATTGGCGAATATTTCTTAGGAAATAATGAGGTGAATGATACTTGTTTAGCCGATGGTACATCAATAAAAGTCAGTTCTCCAAAGGAGGAGACCTTCACTGTTTCATTTTGTACGTTATTTGTAATCTCAAGTTCGGATGGAAGCACAGGGAATCGCAACTTCTCCTTGCCTTGGGAAATCCACAATTGATACACTGATTTACCCATCGATCACGACCCCTTTCGTTCCTGTCTGAAGCTCTACTTCCAGTTCGTCTACAAGCATTTGTCTAATTTTTTCGACAAGCAATTGCTGATCCTGTCCATTATGGAAATGCTGATCACCATTGAACTGGATGGTGATTTGTTTATTGCCTGACGTTGTTGCAGTCCCAGCTGGCTGTGCTGAGGTGACTTGCTGCATCTGTGATTCTGGTAAAGGAGCAGATGCATTTGATGGATCATAGACTTGCATCCCAAGTGCCTTTGCTGCCTGCGTCAATAAATATCTCCCGCGAATGCCTCTTTCTTCTGGAATAATCCATTCGCGTTTGTTTCCTTCACCGACTCTAGCTACCTGCTCCTGAGTAATCAGACCGCCATTGGCGTAGCCTTTATAAGGACCGCCTCTTCTCATACTCCGTAATCCCGGTGTATTGAAGACTGTTCCATATCTGCCCTTAATGTAGTTAATGGCTGCTACGGCATTATGAATTGGGTTCCAAATATCATTCATACCCTTGCCTTTATTGGAATGGAAGGTCGTTCCAATGGTTTGCATTAACCCTTTAGAAGGCGTTCCCTTCTTGGCGTTGGAATCCCACAAGTTGATGGCTTTCGGGTTACCATTTGATTCGTGCTGAGCGATTGTCATAAGACCTGGAAGCCAACTCATCGATGTGCCAGTCGCCATCAGAGCTGCCATGAGCCATTGCTGAACACTAAGACCTGAAGCACCCATACCGCTGAACGCTCCGATTAATGAACCCGCTTGATTTTCAGCAAACTTTTTCACATCAACTGAATCGAGCCCTTTGACGACACCGATCGATGCGAATTTCCCTAGACTCATCATGACACGCGAAGGAGAATGAATGTCTAGTTCTTCTCTAAACGCCTGTTCCACTTTCTTCGCCATTTCTTTGGCAGCTTGTGTGACTTCACTTGCTTTTGAACGCATGCCGCTATTGAAGGCGTCGATCATTCCTGAACCCCATCCTGGTGATTCTTGTTTGGCTTGCAGGAATGGTTGTTTGACGTGTTGGTCTACGTATTGGCTTGTGCCAATTGATGTGGCATTTTGACCTGTTGCAAAGCCACTAACAGTTCCAGAACCCCAAGTTGGTGATGCTGTCATCACTTGTTGGTATGGTGCTTTTACACGACTTTGCAAAAAGCTGTCAGTTCCTGTTGGTGTCATTTGCTGGCCAGTAGCAAATGCCGATACCGTTTGTTGTCCGTACTTTCCTGAATCTGATGTCATTTGATTAAATGGCTGCTGAATGTTTTTTTGCTTCCATTGATCAAGTGAAACCACCTTTTGATTCAGCCCTTGTTCAAAATCATGATTAAATTGCTCACCTATGCTGGCAGATTGGATGTTTCCATTCATTGAAACCGTTCCACCAATCGAACCGGCAGAAGCATTTGGAGCTGCTGGAGCATTAGGCGTTATTTGAGCTGGAGAGCTAGAAACTGGACTTGCTGCTCCGCTGCTGCTTGGCACAACAGACATTCCAAGATGAGAAGCAGCCTGTGCAAGCAGCATCTTCCCGCGTCCCCGGTTATTTTGAGTTGGAATGACAAATTCGTTACCTGCTTCACCAATCCATGATAAGGTAGGTTGGGTGATATAGCCTCCTGTGGCTTTTTTATCAGGATCTCCAAATAAATGTTTTACTACAAAATTAATGCCATCGCCCGCTTTGTCAAAAATCTTTTTAACCCAGTTAAATGCTTTAGAAAAACCATCACTTATGGCACCAGCCACTTTTACGATCGGTGTCTGAATATTATCTTTAAACCATTTGGATAATCCATTCCATATATCTGTCACCACTTTATACGCTTCTTCAAACTTCTTACCAATGCTATCTTTGATGGTTCCAACCGTTTCTACAAGCGGATTCCATACATTGTTCATAAACCAAGAGGATACTGCTCCAAAAATTGATTGAATGGTTTTCCACGCATTTGATAATGCTGTCCAAATCCCAGTAGCGACTGTAACAACTGTGCTGCTTAGCGGTGTCCACACATTCTCAATAAACCAGCCTGCAACTGCACTGAATGTTTCTTGTATCCACGTCCAGGCATTGACTAGACTTGTCCAATCGTGGTTGCTACTGTAACGACTGTACCACTTAGTGGTGTCCAGACGTTTTCGATAAACCAGCCTGCAACTGCACTGAATGTTTCTTGTATCCATGTCCAGGCATTGACTAGACTTGTCCAAATCGTGGTTGCTACTGTAACGACTGTACCACTTAGTGGTGTCCAGACGTTTTCGATAAACCAGCCTGCTACTGCACTGAATGTTTCTTGTATCCATGTCCAGGCATTGACTAGACTTGTCCAGATCATGGTTGCTACCGTGCCAACCGTGCTGCTTAATGGTGTCCACACATTTTGGATAAACCAGTCTGCGACTGTAGACCACACTTCAACAATTTGATCTTTGATTTCAATGGCTTTTTGGCCAATCTTCTCAAATCCGCCGCCATCAAACCATTTACCAATTGTTTCACCGATAGATTCTCCGCCCATACTGCCAGCGATGCCGCCTACTAGGCCGCCGATGGCTGTGCCTACTCCTGGTACTACACTTCCAATAGCTGCACCTGCTGCTGCACCTGCCATCCCTCCGGCGATGCCGCCTCCAGTCGCACCGATCTTTTCACCAGCATTCTCTTTTTTCATACCGATTAGATTTGTTGCACTAAGTACACTGCCTAGAATAGGTACTTTCTTTAATAATTTGCCGCTCCCTTTACCGATATTTTTCAACGCATCCCCTAATTTACTTGGAGGTCTTCTATTCATTTCGGTTCTTGTTGTGGCATTTGGATTTCTAGGTTGTCTTGGTGATTGACCATTTCTATTTTTGGTTTTAGTAGATCCTCCCCTGCTTAAACCTCTTGCACAACAGGGACAACAACTATTGCGAAACAAACCTTTACCACCTCGCGGCTGAGGTTTATTGTTGGGAGCTGCATTTGTTGGTGCTGTTGTTGGTGCTGTTGTTGGCGCTGTTGTTGGCGCCGGAGTGGTACTGTTATTTTCACTTGATTGATTACTTGCACCTAAGAGTCTATCTAATCCAGTTTTCACCAATTCATCTAGTTTTTTTTCAGGATTAAATTTAATCTTCTCTTTTATTCTTCCGATTACATCTTGCTTATACTCTTCCATTTTATTTTCAACCCAAGGAAGTGCCTTTTCGTCCCAAAACTTTCTAGGACTTAATTTTTCTTTCACCTTGTCTGCAACATCACCTGCATATTTTTCAATTTCACTTAATCCTTTATTAGCAAGGCTCTGGAGCCAACCCTGTTTAGGTTCATCCGTTTTAACCGACGGACTAACAGCCTCAGGTTCTTTTTTTATGTTTTGTTCTTTCACAACTGACTCTGCCTGATCTCGTTTTTTCAACTTACTCTTTGCATTGTCTTGAACAGACACTCTGATCTCATGTTTAGCCATTGTCAAGCTTTTGAGTGTCTTTTTGATTCGTTGAATGGCAGCGGTGGCTTGGTCAACCATGTTTAATCTCATATAGTACGTTCTGTTCATGAGCTGAAGGATTGATTTTTTGATTGATGACATTTTTCCTGACAACTGATCATTCAGTTTGAACGTCAGCAGGATTGGACTTGCTTGTGATTGTTTCAAGCGATCTATACTGGATTTAATGACATCTAGTCCTTTTGCTTGAATTGATATGACCATCTGTTTCGGTATCATGTTCAGCTGGTTTGTTAATGATTTGAGATCACGATAGATTCCTTGATCTAGCTTCATGGATAATACAGATAACCTTCTAATCGATAAATTGAGGTTCCTTAGCTTCTTTTCATCCATTTCCAGGCTTATTTTCACCGGTTTTCTAAATGGTTTGAGCTGCTTCTCAAACGTTTGAAATCGTTTTTGAATGCGCAACAGCTTCTTTGATACTTTGTCTTCTAATTCAAATCGTGCAGTGAGCTTCGCCAGTTTATTTCCCTCCTTTCTTTGCTTCTTTTTCTAGCATGTCGAGTTTGTAGCTGATGAGTCCGAATAAGAATGCCTTAAATTGTCTTGGTGCTTCGTATAAATCGAGGAGTTCTGATGGAGAATAGTGAAGCTCATGCATGGCGTAATATAAAAACACCGCTTCCTTATCCCCATCTTTTATTAGTTTTTTGCTGCGTCTTCTAAATCTTCAATTTCGTCTTCAAATCCATTGATTTCAATCGCTTTGTTTAACCAGTTTGCATATTCACCGCCGACAGATAAAACACGTTTTGCAACTTCAACTGGATCTTGTGTGCTGTAGGCTTCTCTTAATTCCTTTGAGCGGAAATCTGGATAAATCGTCGATTCAATGGCAATTCGTGCATAGAAGCGCTGGCTGTCTAAGTCTTTTACGCGGCCTCTGCCTTTGACATTTTTGAACGTGGTGTTTTCTTTTTCCAATTCATCAATACGTTCCGTGGTAATCGCTTTGAAGACAAAAGGAATGACATTCCCTTTTTTATCAACAAAACGCTTAGAAATTGGTACTTTGACCTCTTCTGCTTCTACTGTTTGTCCTGGCATAAAAAATGAAAGATCAAATGTTTGTTTTTCGCTCATGTTTAAAAACTCCCTTTTGTTTGTTTTTTTGAATACAAAAAAGCACATCCATTTTTTGAATGTGCTTTCCAATCTTTTCATGTATAATATAACTCGTACAATTGAACGGCTTGCTCAAGGGCGTCTGGCTCATCCCCGATAGGAAGGGGGTGATGCTCATGTCAACATTCCAAGCACTGATGTTAATGCTTGCTTTCGGGTCATTTATCATTGCCCTGTTGACATATATAGACAAAAAATAGACTCCCCCTTGAGCTTTGGTAGGTGAAAGGGAAAGTCTATCCTGAACATCCTATTCGATTAGCCAGCCCCTTGAAGGGCCTCATTGTACATTGCCGGGATGTTAGCGCATCCTGGCTTCTTTTTATTGTATGCAAATCGCTTTGCATGTAAACATAATTTTGTGTGTCATTTATTGCAATGTGCATTACAAATGCATTCATTTTTCATTACATTTGCATTATAGCATATTTGGTTTTTATTTAGCTAATTAATTAGCTAATTTCCTCCGCATTTCTTAGAAAGAATTCTTCAGCTTTTCAGGCAGATCAAAGTCTTCAAATGTAAATGGAACTTCTTCTTCAAGTGCCTCTGAATCGACATCTAGTCCAGCAATTTTAGCTGAATCAAAGTTGACATCGAATAATGTCACACGCTCTGTGCCTCGGCCTGATGATTTATCATCAATTACCGCTTGAAGAGTGAAATAAGGATCTTCCCCTTTTTTCACATAGTTGAGCATGAGTTGAACGAAACGTGACGTAACTTTATAGAATGTTGCCGTTCCTGTTCCGTTTGCCCCAGTTGTTTTATGGCCAGTCATTCGGCGGCCCATTACGTTCACTTCTGATTTATTTTTCTCCACGTTTGCTTCAAACGTTTTGATAAAGGCAAGTTCCTCACCTTCTAAGAAAAGACGACCTTCTTTACCTGAGATTGTATTTTGCGCTTTAAAAGCCATCTTACTTCACCTCCACATTGAAATAGAATTTTTCTGCTGCGTCTACTGGCTGTACTGCTAAATCGATGATAAATCCATCACGATCTTCATTGAGGCCAATGACGATATCTGTTTCTGAGTTAAAGCCTGTAATACCGCTGCCATCTTGAAGTTGTGTGAGATACTGTGTAATCAGTGTTTTCACAAGCTGCACTCCATCATCAGATGCTGGAATGTCATTGCCATTGGCTTTGCGTAATTTAATCAAATTTTTCAGTTCAAATGTTAAATCATTGTTGATTGCATCTAGCACACGGATGATTTTGTTTTTCGCCATTTGCTGGTTCTTTTCAACCGTGAAGCTTGTCAAAGAGTTAATATCTTTTTCAACGCTCACCGTGCGGTCTCTTGCATCGAAAGTGAAAAGAAACTCTCCTTGTGATAAACGGTATTCTACTTGATCATTATCAAGACGCTCTAATGTATCGACTGCGCCTTCGTATTCAACAAAGGTCAGTGACTGATTAAAAGTCGCTCCTGCACTTGCTCCCGCAACCCAAGCTGTTGTTTGAGCAGGCGCAAGTTCTGTTCCGTCTTCTAAAACAACACCGCTTGTGACATTGATGATACCTTCTTGATCAGCTGCATAGTTAGCCACAACGCCTTGTACCTTACGTCCTTGCTTATTACGTAAACGCTCAATAAATGACGCGAATGTTGCTTTTAATTGCTCACTATTATCGACTGGGAGGGCAATAACATCAAAGTATTCCGTTTCAGCTGCTTCTAGGAAAGCTGTATAATCTGCGACACTTGCCACACCGTTTTTCCCGCCGCTTAAAGCCGCTCCAGCAGTAATGACCGCTTCGCCTTCACCAGAAAATTGAACGTATTTGTTTTTCACAAGATCTTTGACATCTTTGACCACCTGCTTATCGACAATATCTGTTCCAAGATAGGTGATGACGTCACGTTTTGTGCTGTCGAGTACATTTTCTGCCACTTGAATGGTAATCTCATTTCCTTTTTGACCACCGTAATTGGCAGTAACCACAAAGTTTTCTGCGATTTCCGCTTTGGCTGGCTCTCCTTCGTTTAGGCGGTAAAGCAAGACCGTTTGCGCTTTTTTCTTCGCTTCACGGAAAAGAAGAAGTGACTTATCATCAATGTTGAGCCCGACCTTTTTATTTAAGTCTTCCATATCGGAAACGGAAATAAAGGTTTTTGGTTCTCCCCAGCTCATGACAAGAGGAAGTGCAACTGTTCCTCGCTCGCCTAAAGTAATTCGCTGCTCTGCTGTTGTTTTAAAATTAAAGTAAATGCCAGGACGCTTTTTCTCTGTACCTGGTGTAAAAGTGCCTCCGTTCATCCTTTAAACCTCCTTGGACAAAAAAGCATCGATGTGCTTCTTTGCTTCTGTTTTTGTAATTGGTTGATGTTTGATATAAAAAAGAGCACCTTCAAGGATTTCTGGTTTTACCCCAAAAAGATCCTTACTGTGCTCTTTTAAGGCTTCAAATGAAAAGCCAAATTCTTTTTCTTCGCCCGCTGTTTGATCGAGCTGTGTTTTTTTAGTCTTGCTCACGTTTGATCACCCCATCTGAAAAATTGATATCTTCTAGGCTTGGCTGTTTATCTCGGTTGTACCAATAGCTGCTATCCCACGTCAGGACAATCGCTGCTACACCTTGATCTATGATTCTTGTTTCCACTCTTTTTATGCGGACATAATCATCAAGCACCTCTCCATCTTCACTGATCATCTGAATGATTTGACGATCAGCAAGCAATGCATCGACGACTGTTTCCGCCGCATCATGCGCTTTTTCTGTATCCATATGAAACACTTTCACTTGCAGCGAATAAGATTTCATAAAAGTAGACACTGTATCTGGACCACTAATGACAGTCACTGGCGGCACATAAACAGATGGCACTTGGAAACGCTCTGGCAGAAGACGATCATACATTTTCACAGGAAAGTGTGTGTATATATAATGCATGATTGCCCCGACTTCTTGATTCATTCCATCACCTCCCAAAATGTCGATCGATCCAGCTTTGAAGCTTTCGATCCAGCGAGTGTTCAAACATTTGTTCATAGAGCATGACGGCATGATCCCAGTA
Organism: Bacillus sp. iso_77; assembly: GCF_056173625.1. Taxonomy (NCBI): domain Bacteria; kingdom Bacillati; phylum Bacillota; class Bacilli; order Caryophanales; family Bacillaceae; genus Bacillus; species Bacillus sp. iso_77. The sequence continues at coordinate 2,780,078 of NZ_CM149683.1, forward strand.
CCCATTTCCTTCAATCCATTGAGATGAAAGCATCATGCCAGTACTGGCATTCGGATCATATTCAAAGCGGCTGCCGTTCCATCTGCCAGGCACCCATCTTCGTTCTCCATTTGAAGAAATGGCATGTCCATCATTCACGTAAGAGGCATAATCGAGCTGTGTCCCTACTTCTAGCGTGAGCCCGCCTCGGGAAGTGAGAAAGTGATTCTCCTTGTCACCTTTTTGAAAGGAATTGAGGAGACGGCCTGTATCAACAGCCTTTTCTTTGATGATTTCATCTTGAATGATGTCTAAAAACTGTAAGCCCATTTCCTGTAACCACTCTTGATATTGCGCCGTTAAGCCGCCACTATTTGCCTGTTGGAGCTGGGATAGCAGCCGGTCAAGTCCATCAATTTTCATAGGTTTTCCTTTCTGACGGCCATCACTTCCATGTGATGATTTTTCACTCTTTTTGGCTGCTGCAATTTGAGTGAGATGCCGTTCCACACCATTTTGTCATGCAAGCGAATGTCGCTTGCTAAAGGGAAATGGACGAGATAGGACTGATAGATGACTGTATTCGGTTCTTCTTGCACGAGTGACTGGCTTTTTTCTACAACATAGCAAGACACATCTCTCATACTTGGTGTATCAGGATAAGAGATGTCCGTTTGCAGATCTCCTGCTGGTATACCAAATTTGCCGCGGACTGCCTCTTCATTCTCTAAGTGAAAAAGATCACAGCGATCCGTTAATAGAGAATCATAACTCATAATGATCTCACCTTTAAATTGGCGCTGCCGCCAGTTAGTGAAGGTTCAATATAATCAACAAGAAGGGCATACACATAAGGTCTGCCTTTCACTTTGTCCGCTGCCTTTGCATATGAATAATCACCCATTTTTTCTGAAGTCAAGCCTTTTATCATGGATTCATCATCATTCAGCATGGCAAAATACTGGGCCATTTTTAATAAGGCGATCCTTGCTTTTTCAGGAATGGGCTGATATTTTTCATGTGTAAAATCGTGCCCGACAATTTGAAATACCGCTGCTTCTGCTTCAATAATATCTGCCGCTAGTCTCTCTACAGAACGATTTTTCACGCGATCAAATACAGAATAGGCTTGTAGTTCCTCAGCAGAAATGATCATAGCCTGCTGTCACCTACTCTTTCACTTTCATTACTTTGGCTACAGCATCCTCTTCCTCAAATTTGCTGTCGAGCTTCGCTGTCAGAACAATGATAAACTTACGGCTGCGAATATCTTTTTCTACTTCAATACGAATATTGCGAGAAAACCCTACGATAATGTTTTTCGGATGTGTCAGTAAAATATCTGATACGTCTGTTCCTTCTTCATCATATGGCTGCATATTGGCAAGACCTTTGACCGGAACACCGAATGCAGAAGAAAGTCCGCCTTGAATCACCGCATCTCCGAGACCTGTCTGACGGTTTGCTACTTGGTCTTTCCACTCGACCTCTAAACTTGGCGATGTATAAAAACGGAAATCCTGAGGTACACGTAAATATTTTGACGGCATCGCTTTATAGGCTTGTTTGAACATTTGACGGCTAATTTCCGCTCCATTCGCATCGACAATATGAGAAACTGCCTGTTTTCGTACGCCATCCATTTGAGCTAAAAATGGATCTTGTGATGTTGTATCACCGTTGACGATCAGTTCTTCAATATCGACTGCCGCTCGTTCCGCCAGCATTTGCATAATGGTCTGCTGAATCCCGTCTTTTTCAATGTTGTTTTCAATGCTGTCGTACGTCATATGGATCTCAGCAATGACTTCTTTTGCATTGAGCTGGACAGTGCTTGTCGCTGGGACAACACGGTCTTTTGCATCAAGCGCTTTGCCTTCTTCTGCTGGGCGTAAAATGCGCTGACCGAAGCCGATTTTTTCGATTTTTTGTGAATCACTTTCCATTGGAATGATACGTGCATCATTTAAAACGGTTGGTGTATTTTGCATCATTCTAATGAATGTGTTGGATTGGGCTGCGTTCATGAGACCGCCTGTTTTTAAGCTGGCAAGTGTCATTTCAGCCTTGCGAATCAACTCTTGATTTCTCACACTTTTTCCTCCTTATTTAGGCTTATAGTAAGCCATCCCATATGGGCTTTGTCATATCATTTTGTGTATCGTGATTTGTTTGTTTAGAAATGCCCCGCGCTTTTTCAAGCATGTGTATCCGCTCTGAAATAGGCAGTAGCTGTTGCTGAAGCACTTCCTGAATCGCTGCTTTTTCTCTGCCTGCTGATTTCTCTAAGGAAGAGAGCTGATGACGAATTGGCGCAACCACTTGCTCCAGCACTTTTTGCACAGGTTCTTCTTCACCTGTTTGATCTGTCCCTTGTTTATCCGCTTGTAAAACGTTGTCGATGGCCATTTTTGCTTTTTCTAGTTCGCGTACTTGATCAGTCGTTAATCCGGCATCTTGCTTTTGAACGGATGCTGGTCTTTCACCAATCGTTTGGAGGACATCATTTGTTTTCAACACATCCTGCACGATTGGAATCAATTGTTCAAGTGCCGCTCTTACGCTAGACTCATCACCATCACTTGACTGCAACGTTTCCAGCAGATGATCTAAAACGCTCCAAAATTGTTGTGGCATATTTGCACCTTCCTCTTTCAAAAAGAAATTTTTCAGCAAAGAAAAAAGCCCTCTCTCGTTCGTTTCTTGAGATAGGAGCTGATCGTGTTCCTCTATTGCGATGATGTCTGCTGTTCCAGCCATTGAGTAGCCTGTAATATGGCCTTGCTGAATTTGGTCCCAAATATCTTGTGATGCCTTTGTCACAAGTACCCAAGATCCTTTTTGAATCAGCTCCCCGCCTACTTCAAAATCCGCTGGGGCAATGTATGATTCGACGACTTCGCCAACACCGTCTTGAAAATCATGCTGTTTATCAATGTGACGGGCATCTTTCATAAAACCGTGTGCTGCCCTTTCAATTTCTTTGGCCGACATAAAGTCTTGATGTGCATCAGGTGTATTCGGTTCATACACGACACCATATACGAGGCGATGCGCATCCTCTGCCTTCGTCAGGACACTGACTTCTTTTTGAAAGTCAGGCTGCTTTTTCTTTGCTTTCATCAAGAAAAATTTCTTTTGATTGGCGGCCTTGTCCACATAGGAAACATGTGTAATTTTTGCGTTTTTTAATTCCCTTGGCATATGTTCACCCCCTTTCAAAAAAGCTCACGTCCTTTTATTTCTCCAGCTGGTTTGACTCGGATGGAGACAGCCCATCAGCTGTTTTTATGCGGCTTTCTAAAGGTCGGTGGTAGAATTCTTCCGGCCATTCCTCTAACGTCTTACCAAGAATACGCCCCGCAAGATCTCGTAAATCATTTGGCGATACTGCCCCAGCCTGAATAAATGGTGTTAGAACCTTCGCTATCTCTAATGGATCTCTAAAGTCAGGACCATTTAATAGAAAGCGGACATGCCATATATCTAAATCCGGGAGAAAAAGAGTATTGAGTTTCCCTGTAATAAGATGCCGCTCTGGCTGAAACACTTGCTCCTCCGTTGTTTTTCGCGCGGTATCTGCTGTAGCCTTGTTATAATCTTGTGACTCTCCTGTGTAAATAGGCGGCAGACGAAAAGCGGAGCGGATTTTGTTTCTCGTCTTTTCATCGTATTCTAAAAAGAGCGCATCCTCTTGCAGGATTTCCGCCAAGGATTTAAAGTTCACTTTGACATTTGATACATCTTCTTCACCTGTTAATCCTTTTTCTGTCGGAAGTCCTTCTACTTCAAGCAATAAAAACTTATGCGCATGATCAGACCCTTCAATATCATCCATATAATCTTGTAGCTGCTGATAAGAAGTCTCTGACAGCATGCCGTTTTCAACAATGATGGCACCAGGTACATGCCTTCCTTGCTTAAAATAAAGATAATTCAGCTCTTCTGCTTTTCGTGCGCCATACATATTGACGATGTTGCCAATCCAGCGGGGAATCCCATACGTCCCACTGCCAATTTTAAAATGAATGACTTCTGTTGCTTGAAGTGGTTCTGGTGTAGCATCATCGTACTTGCCTGTTTCACAATTTAATATGCGCGGATCACCATACTCCTTGAAAAAGACTTTCTTCTCATTGATGACCTGCACATATTTTCGGAATCGTTTCTTACGATTCATCGTCTTTAATTCGCCGTTTTCTGTGTAGCGGAATTCGACGTCGACTGGCTCACTCAGCTTGCAAATGCGGATATGGAGTGCATCCAAATACTCGATTCCTGCCGGCTTTCCTTGTCCATCCCGCAGCACCTCTAAAAAGCCATTTCCTGTTTTCTCCCGGTCTTCTAGGACATAACCAAGAATCACGTCAGCAGACTCATCATAGTTCATGTATTTCGTAAACTCTTCGAGTCTTGTCCATTCCTTCTCGGCTGTCTTCTTTTTGACCGGTTTCACATCTTCCGCATTAAAATCAAAGGCGTATTCCACCCCAAAGCCAAAGCCTAAAATGTTTGTTCGATACGCATCTATACATTGCTGAAGAATCGTTGAGTATTCTGCCATGCTTTTTAATTCATTGATATGGTAGGGCGGCGGGACAATGTCATCTTTTTCGTATGAAAATTCATCCTCATACATTTGTTTTGTATGATCAGACATGTTGGCCTTCATAATCGTTGCTTTTAATTGTTTCATTGTATGGACCTCCTCTCTCGGTTTGGACGGACACGCTCTGAAGCAGTCTGTTTCAAATCGGTCACCTCATAATCATCTAGCGCATACCAAATGGCGGATAATGTGTGTGGGTCGATTTGAAATTCATCTTCCTCTAAGCGGCCGTTCTTATCTGCCTTATAGGTTAGTGATTGAAGTTCATAGATGGTATAAGGGCAAGCATCAGAACAAATGATTTTCTTAAATCGTTTAATTTTCTTTGTATATTGCAAACGTGACCCTTGGAACTTATGCGCAGCGACCATTTGAAATCCGCGCTGCCGAAAATAGTGAATCGTTTTAGGCTCTGCTGCATCTGCCTTAATGAGTTCCTTTGATTCAACAAATTCTTTCAAATCAACAGCTGTTTCATCATCTGTTTTCCCGCGGTCGTAATATTCCCAATAAATATATAAGTACTTTTTTTCATGATCGACAGCTAACCGAATGAGCGCATTGTAGGATTCGACAAATCCAAAATCCATCCCCGTTCGTTTCAGCGGTCTTTCAATCTGCCCGATCGCTTCTAATACGTCGGCATGCTGTCTGACCTCAAATTGCGGAAACACTTTTGTGCCATTGATACCGAAGTATCCTTTCCTTGCAATTCGATAAAGGTCTGGATCGTATTCTTTCAGCTCATCCAGCTGCTTGACATAGCTTTTAGGAAGAAATAGATTGTCTTCTGCTGTTGAGTGGTGATAGTACGTATCTTTTATCACGATGGTTCGCTGTTTGTATAAGGTTTCGTCATCAAGGACAAAACGTTTCAGCTGCTCATCTCGAAAGAAATGTCTGTACGTCCAATTATCCTGACCAACGGGATTCGTCGATAACATCATATAAAGAGGTAAAACCGGATGTCTCAGCCTTCCAAGCAGTTCTTTAAACCCTTCATAAGAAACCTCGGAACACTCCTCAATCCAAATCATTGAGATGTTGTTGATCGACTTCAATTTCTCAGGCTTGTCCAGTCCTTTAAATAAAATGCTGCTCCCATTGCGAAAAGTGAGAGCAAGCGGTGAACTGCGGCACTTTACTAGATGATCGATGCCAAGATCGCTGACGATTTCTTGTAAAAGAGAGTAGGTCGACTCCCGGTGCGTATCATACACTTCTCGAATGACAAGTGCTGTTCGTTTTTCCTCAAGCAGTTTTAAAATCAGCTTTAAAGCAATGTGATAGCTTTTGGAGGAGCCATAACCGCCTACTAAAAACTGAAACTTTTGATTCCAATCGAACAAAAAGTGTTCAAAGTGAGGATTGACTTCTTTTTCAATCAACGGCGTCATGAATCGTCCTCTTTTCTTTTGATCATGATATGAAGATCTTCTTCTTTTTCCTCACGAACTGCTTTTTTTGTTTTTTCGATTGTCAGCTCAATTTGCTTCAGCCTTAATCTTCGTTCATCTTTTGCGTGAGCGAGCTCTTCAAACTGTTTAATCAGCCGTCTTAGTTCTCCCATTGCACGAGATTGGGCATTTAAAAAAGTAGCATGCCGATCCCATGAAAATTGAAACGAAAATTCCTCTGCCGTGATCTCTGGCTCTGGATGAATGCCTTCGCCTGTTTCTTCCTCTAATGAAGAAGGCAAGTACGTCGCCTTTTTCAGTTCTTTGATCATGTCATCTTGATCTGCTACATGCATGATGCGCTGCGCTCGAATAATGGCTGCGTATTGAATTTGAATTTGATCCCAGATGATATCAAGAGATGTGCGCCCATCCATTTTTTCCATGATTTCAATCGTTTCATCTGAAAGAAATTGATGAAAGATCGAGTGCGCCTGCTTTGACGGTGTTTTTTGTCTTTGCCAGCCGTATCGTCTTTTCCATGATTTAACGGTATGGATGGAGACGTTGTAATGATCGGCTAGTTGCTGGTACGTCATCCCTTTCATATAATCCTGCTTAGCCTCTATCCGTTTATCTTTCATTTACATTCACCTGCCGCCTCCTTTTAGTTCGAATGATTCCCTGATGAGAAATCATTTGTGCCGGGCTAGCAAACATTCGTTTGGTCTTTCTAACTATAGGTGGCAACTGTAAGACAAGCTTTTGAAGATTGATGTGATGAAAGAAAAAACGCCTATTCAGCAGCTCTGAATAGGCGTTCTTGTACTTTTTTGGACATTTTGGTCCGAGCTCTTTCCATATGTTTTTGGACTGTTCCTTTTTTTACATCTAGCATGATCGCAATCTCGCTAAATGACAGACCCTGCGTTGTGTGCATAAAAAATACGTCCTTCTCTCGATCTGTTAAAACAGACAAAGCTTCATCGATTCGCCTTTTATCCCGCTCACTTACCTCTCTTTCTTTCTCTTGAATGAGGGTGTATTCATGTGATAAAGCCTCTAATACCTCTTGATTAGCAAGAATGGTGCGCTGATACACAGACCGTCTATCTAATCCTCTGCGTGCGCCTGGCTCTCTACCGATTTGAAGCCATTCCACCACGTATTCTAAATCACTGACCATACTGGCGATCATTTTTTGATCATGTTTGTCCTGATCTGACATCTGTTTCTCTTCTTTGTCTTTCAATTGTTCATATCGTTTTCTGGCATCTTTTAAACTTCTTTTATATTCAATCAATAAATCTTGCATCTATGCTCTCTCCCTTTTTTAAGAAAATAAAAAACGGACACCAATCAGCCCCTTTTTATAGGGTCTTGATCAGTGTCCGCAGGCTTTCCGTCTTGGACTTATTCAGTTGTTCTTGTTCATCAGACTAGCTGATTTTAAAACCAATCTCATGATCGACTCTTGCAAAATGTCCTTTTGCTGTTTGAATAATCGTTTTTCCATGCTCAGGTACATCCATCATATAAGCCGTTCCTACGTTTCCATCTAACACAATGACTTGAATCTTTCCTTTTTCCATTTCACCGACAAATGTCTGGTTTTCTTGAATCATGAGTTGTTTTGGCTCGTTCATATGCTTGTCTCCTTATTTGGTGGTGAGGATCTCATATCATCACCCATCGTATTTAAAATGATTTCCATTCGAGGACGCATGCTATAAAACTGTGAAACTCTTAATTCTACAATCTGTAAAGAGGCGTCATCGGTAACGGCATGAAGTGCTTCTTGTATATACTGCAAATTTGGTTGAAGAATGCTGATGTGTACCGGGCGTATCAAGCCTTTTTCTGCAGATGTACGCGTGTCTTGGCTGTTCGCTAGATCAATGGGCATATTGTAAAATGAGCGAATGTCGAGTGATAATGCGCCTTTTATTTTGCTTGTGCATTGCGCTTTAGCGGCTGTTTGAATTCTGTTTATCAATGTCTCTTTTGTGCATAAATGTTCTTTTTCAATGATAAAATGAAGGACCATGCTACGATCTCCCGTCATCCTTCGCCCACTGCCGAATGTCTTGTTCGTTTTGACCCGCATTGAGCAAACATTTCAGGAATGTCATGATTTGCTTCAATCGATTCATGTCGCATTCATCCTTTCCTTCTTCTTGTCATCAACGGCTTTTTCTGCCATGAGGGTCATGTATGTGCGTTTTTCTTCTGCCGTGGGGAAAGCAAAAATCGGCTCTTTTTGATGAAAAGTGATCCAGCCGCCAGCTTGTACTAGGCAATGCTGTGCTTCTTTTCGGGCATCAAATGTCATCTGATGTCTCATCATCATCAAATCCTTTCTCACGGTCCTCGTCCTCTAATCGATAACCATTTCGGGACATTTCATATGGCCAGTAACGTTTTGGATAGCCGAAATCATTCATTTGTGACACCATCGGATGTTCGATACTCATTCTGTTTGTCTCCCCTTTTTAAGAACGGTCTTCCTCAAGACTATTACTCTTTTTGTGTAACTTTTGACCAAAAAAAAGCTCTTGAACACCGATATTTAGCAAATCTGCAATATGCTTGGCTATTTCTAAGCTGGGCTTTGTTCGGCCCATTTCTATATTTGCATAGCCACTCGTGTACTTATATCCAAGTTTTTTCGCCATATACGTTTGTGTTTTTCCTTGTAATATTCGTTCTTCTCGTAAATTTTCAAGTTTCATGTTTCCACCTCTTACTCATTATGTGTAAGTTATATTCATTATGATAATATACACAAAACGGGTAAGTCAATCATATTTTTATTCTTTTTGTGTATTTATTTATCTTTTCCGTGTAATTCATGATAAAATTTACACATAATATGAAAAAAGGTGTTTCCGATGGATAATTTGACTGGAAAGATTCTAACTGAATTAAGAGAGAAACATGGATGGAGTAAGTCTACCGTTGCCAAAAAACTCGGGTTAAAGGCGATGTCGACCTATGCTAACTGGGAGTATGGATTGAGAAAGCCAGATGGTGAAATGATTGTGAAAATCGCCGAGTTATACGGGGTCTCAACAGATTATCTTCTCACAGGTAAAGACAAAAACGCCTCTGATGACGATCTTGCAGATGATCCTGATTTGCAAATTGCGTTTAAAGCTGCCTCCGATTTTTCTGAAGAAGCACGAAGACAAACCATCGACTTTATTAACTACATTAGAGAGAAAGAAAAACAAAAAGGCCGTCAGCCAAAACAGACAGACGACAAATAAAAGATCTCTTTTCATAAAGCATCACATAGCTGGGTAGATACCCAGCTTTTTTTATGTCTCTTTTTCCCCCTAAAAAAGAATGACATATGAATAAAAAATCATGTTTTTCGGGATAAAATCGTCTTCCCCTACATAATATGTGACAATTTTCACCAAAAATACTCATTTTTCCACTTATTTTGATTGACATATAATTCTATTATTATTAATATATGTATATACTAAAAAAAGGAGTGTTACCGATGAAAAAATTAATGAAAGCTTGTACATTGTCTTTAGCTGCTTTAGGTGCTCTTACGTTCTTCCAAACAGAAGGTGCTCATGCAGCTGCACAGCCTAAAGAACCAGTTATAGCAAAAGCTCCTATTATGAATAAAGTGATTACGATCGACCGTAAAGTTAAGGTAGGATGGTCTGGTGCTTTTTCAATTCCAATCAGTAGAATAACTTTATCCGGTAATACAGACGCTGTTGAACTGAAACAAACTGCTCCAAATTTCACTTTCATTTACTTTTTAAAACCTGGCTTTGTTAAAATATCTTATCTAAATTCAGATGGTGAACGTGTAATTAACAACTATACAATTACCAACTAAAACTCTAATAAATTTATTAAACTAAAGGCGATGACATCATATCATCGCCTTTAATAATGTGACAATTCTCTAAAACCAGCTATACATTCAATTTTTGCAATAGACCAACCAATATGTTAACTTTTAATTATAATAAGTTTACATAATGAGGGGCTGATGATGATAAAACACATATCTTTGTCTTGGGAAACGATAGCGGAGAAGGCCATGAAAAATGAACCGATCACGTTGCAAGAGGGTTTAGACATTCTTGAAGCTGACGATAGTGAATTGTTACCTATTATGCATGCAGCTTATCAGGTGAGATTTCATTTTTTTCAAAAAAAGGTGAAGTTAAATATGATCTTTAACGCCAAAAGCGGATATTGTCCTGAAAACTGCGGGTATTGTTCACAATCGGTGATTTCAACAGCTCCTGTTGAGAGGTATACAATGCTTGACCAAAAAACCATTGTGGCCGGTGCGCGTGAGGCGTTAAAAAGAAAAGCGGGGACTTATTGTATTGTAGCAAGCGGGAGAGCACCTTCGCACCGTGAATTAGATGAAGTCACCGCAGCAGTAAAGGAAATTACTGAGACAATGCCTTTGAAGGTGTGTGCATGTCTTGGATTATTAAATGAAGAAAAAGCGAAGCGGCTGAAGGAAGCGGGTGTTCATCGGTATAATCATAATCTCAATACACATCAAGATCATCATGCTCAAATTACAACGACCCATACGTATGATGACCGCGTATCGACCATTGATAAGGTCAAACAGTCAGGGATGTCACCATGTTCAGGGGTTATTATTGGAATGGGCGAAACCAATCAACAAATTGTTGAAATGGCTTTTGCGCTGAGAGCCCTTGATGCGGATTCGATTCCCGTCAACTTTCTCCATGCAATTGAAGGAACGCCTCTTGAACATCAAGAACGCACACATCCGATTAAAGCGTTGAAGGTTTTGGCACTGATGCGATTTATCAACCCGGCTAAGGAAATTCGAGTATCTGGCGGAAGAGAGTTTAATTTGCGAACGCTTCAGCCTCTCGCATTATATGCAGCAAACTCTATTTTCGTAGGCGATTATTTAACGACAAAAGGACAGCAAGTTCAAACCGATCATCACATCATTGAAGATTTAGGTTTTGAAATAGAAGAATGTGCGCTTTAAAAAAGTCTGCCGATGGATCGGCAGACTTTTGACGTTGAGATTAGAATCTTTTATGGAAATCGACAGTACCGCTTCCTTCTTCGCGGTCAAAGCTGCCAACAAAAGTCCAGTTAATATAGCCGCCGTCACCATTGTTGACAAACGTACCATCTTCAAATACCCAAATACCAAACGTAATGCCGTCATATTCAACACTATCATAATAAACAACATTGTTCAGTCCGCTAAAGTCATGATCTTGGCTTAAGTTTTGAACAACTACGTTGTAATTTTGACCAGCTTCATAGAATGCACTGTATGCCGCATTTTTTACAAATCCATCACGATTTTGAGATGATTTTACTGCTTGTTCAATTTTATCGGCAATGGCTACTGGATCAATCGAGACACTTCCATCGACACCTGTTGTCGTAGCAGCTTCAGCCTTTTGACCAAAAGTCGTAAGAGATAAAGGGACAGCAACCATTGACGTAGCAATCATAGAGCTAACAAAAAATTTACTTGTTTTCCTCATTATTTCTAACTCCTCCTTTAATTGGTATGTTTATGTACTACCCTTTTCTTTGTCACTTAAACACTAATTTAAGAAAAAACTTCTTTTTCTACCAATTAAGAGGCCGTTTTTACTGTTTAAAAGGGCAAAACAACAAAAAAACTACTCTTTTAAAAGAGTAGTTTTCCATCATTACATAAACAGGATAAATAAAATCAGACCTAGGATGATTCGGTAGATCGCAAAAGGCACAAGTTTGATTTTATTAATCAGTTTTAGGAAGAATCGAACAACAAAGAGAGCCACAATAAACGCACTCACAAAGCCCACAATAAAGAATGGAAGCATGTCTGTTGTTAAATATTCGGCATTTTTAACAAGTGTTAAGAGGCTTGCTCCCGCCATAATCGGCATGGCCATAATAAACGTAAAGTCAGCCGCCGCGCGGTGATTCAGACCAAGAATAACACCACCTGCTATTGTAGAACCCGAACGCGAGAAGCCTGGCCATAGTGCTAAACATTGAAATAACCCGATATACAGCGCTTGTCTGTACGTCATATTATCCACAGAGCTTGTTTCTGTTTTACGTTTATTGATCCAATCAGCGACAAGCATCAGCACAGCCCCTAAAATCAAACCGACAGCGACCGTTCTCACATCAAACAAATATTTATCAATATAATCTTCAAATAAGAATCCTAAAATGACGGCTGGGACGAGTCCAACAGCAATTTGAGCAATGGTCAGCTTATGTCCGCTGCGTTTTTGTTCTTCTGTGATATTTTTCTTTAAGCCTAACAAGTTCAAAATACGATCTTTAAACACGATCATGACAGCTAAAATAGAACCTAACTGAATCACGACTTTAAATGTGTTTGCAGCCTCTGGCGTAATGATGTCTTTTGATTTTAGCCAAAGATCATCAACAATGATCATATGCCCTGTAGACGAGACAGGTGCATACTCTGTTAATCCTTCGACAATTCCTAAAACCAGTGCCACGAATAAATCCCATAGATTCATGATTTTCTTTCCTTTCAATTCTGATCTTTTGAAGGCAAACATCTATGTCCACATAAAGACAAGCTTTCTTTTTCGAAAGCTCGTCTTTATGATACTATATTTTTTTCTAAAAAAGATTATGACATCAAACCTTTTCTTCTTTATACAAATTGGATCGCATTTTGAACCAATCAAAGAGGTGGGTCGTGATCACTTTCAGAACGGCATACGTCGGAATCGCGACAATGATGCCGACTACGCTGAACAATTTACCTGCTGTTAATAGAACAAAGATAATCGTGATCGGATGGATATGAAGGTTTTTCCCCATGACCTGAGGAGAAATGAATTTCCCTTCAATAAGTTGAACCACTGTCCAGACAATGATCAGTTTCAGTAGCATAATGGGTGATGTGACAAGTGCAATCACAATCGCTGGTGTAATGGCAATTGTTGGCCCAAGGTAAGGCACTACACTTGTACATGCTGCAATAATCGCCAGAAGCAGCGCATAGTCAAGTCCAATAATCAGATAACCGATTAAAAGAAGAACACCGATACAGAAGCTGACAATGATCTGTCCAAGAATATAAGAGCTTAAGCGATGGTTCATTTCGTGAAGCACGATATGTGTATGCTCTCTAAACTTATTCGGAATAAATTTCAAGAAATAGTCAGGCAGTTTTTTGCCGTCTTTTAATAGATAAAACAGAATGAACGGAACCGTCACGATCGAGATGATAATTTCAGTAAGCGCCCCTAAGAAAGTGCCGACTCCGGTAAAAGTACTTTCCAAAATCTTCGTCGCTTGACTTGATGCTTTACTCACCAATTCAGAGACGTTAAAATTCATCGTTTTCTGCGCCTGATTAATGAAGTTGCTTCCTGTTAGTTGTCGAATCTGTTCTTCTACCGTATCAACGTATTTTGGCAGATTATGAAACAGACTCATCGTTTGTGCTTGTAAAAAAGGAATAATAGATACAATGGTCACTGTAATGATCCCAATAATGACGATATATAAAAGCAAAATCGAAAAGATCCGTTTGACCTTAAATCTCTCTAATAAATTCACAATTGGATTTAATAAATAATACACAACCCCCGTTAAAATAATCGGTAAGGCAATGGTTTTGATGAGTACAATGAGCGGTGTGAAAATAAAAGATGCTTTCATGAAAACAAGGATATTCAACCCTATTAATAGCAGGATGAGTAAAAAGAGAACAAACTTGTTATCAAGAAAAAATTTTCTAAATCGACTGCTCCACATTTGCATAGAATTCATATCTTTCCTCCAAACACGGGCTATTTTATTAGTAAATTGTACACTACTTGATCATCATTTTGTGATCATTGTTTCAGCTTTTCTTCCAGTTTCGCAATGGACATGGCCCATCCAATCAAAATCGGTTGTCCGATTAATCTCATCCATAACAAGGCTTGTTCTGTGCTCTCTTGCCCTGGAAATGGAATCCCTTCTCTCGCAGCAAATAGGTTCGCAGGGAAAATGAGCACCAGATAGACAGCGATCATTTTTGCTGCCACAATCCTTACGTTTGGAAGAAGCAGTAATACGGCGAGCAGCCATTCCAAACATGCGGTGGCATAAATGATGCCATAGGGAAATGGCCATCCAGACATCATGCGGGCAAAGCCGCTTGGCTCTATCACATGAAAAACACCGGCTGCTATAAATAAAAGCGCGAATGCGTATGTACTTCCTATATGTAGGATGCGCTTCATGTTCGTTTCCTCCTCCCTCCTTCTCAAGTATTACCCGAATGAAGGAGGAAACTATCCACTTTTCGTACATTTATATTCTTTATGTAAGACGCATCAGCTAAGGTAAAGGTTTCATCCGCTTTTCAATAAAAAAGAAGATTCTTTCATACAAACGCTTTCAAAGCATGTATAATCAGAGAAAAGCAGAAGGAGGGAATGTGATGATTCGATTTGCTGTCATCGGAACGAATTGGATTACAGATCGATTCTTACAGGCTGGTGAAGGAGTGGCGGATTTTACATGTACGGCCGTCTATTCTCGGTCTGCTGAAAAAGGACAGGCATTTGCAGGCAAGTATGGCATTGAGACCGTCTTTACTAATTTACAGCAAATGGCGGAAAGTGATGCGTTTGATGCTGTGTATATCGCAAGTCCAAACGCCCTTCACAAAGAGCAAGCGATGCTGATGATGGCGCATCAAAAACATGTATTATGTGAAAAACCATTGGCCTCTCACCGGAAAGAGGCTGAAGAAATGATTGCTGCTGCGAAAAAATATCAGGTGTGCTTAATGGAAGCGATGAAGACCACATTTCTGCCGAATTTTCTTCAAATCAAACAGCATCTTGATCAACTAGGCCCCATTCGGCAAGTGATCGCTCATTACTGTAAATATTCCTCAAGATACGATGCCTACCGAAACGGTGAGATTCCAAATGCTTTTAAGCCGGAATTATCCAATGGCTCCTTAATGGACATCGGCGTGTATCTTGTCTTTCCCATCATTTATTTATTCGGGCTGCCACATCAAATCACCGCGAGAGGCTATACACTTTCTTCTGGAGTAGATGGGAGCGGTTCATTACTTTTACAATATGAAGGACATCAAGCACTTCTTTTCCATTCAAAAATCTCAACATCTCATGTATCTGCTGAAATTCAAGGGGAGGATGCCACGATGGTGATTGATCAATTTCACCGTCCTTCTCGTATCATCATCCATGATCGGAATGGACAGCAAACCGATATTTCTCTCAAAGATGATCAACCGGCTATGTATTATGAAATCGATCACTTCATTCAATGCATCAAGCAAAAAAAGGGACAGTCGCCAGTCAATACATTTGCCTTATCCGTTCAAACCATGTCCGTCATGGACGAGGCGAGAAGACAAATGGGCATTATCTATCCAGCCGACAGACAAATGTAATGAGGCATTGAATGAACAAAGGGCGTTTTACAGCCCTTTGTTTGTTCGTGTGAATCTAGTTTGCCGCTAATACATCGGCAAATGCTTTCACATATGGCGGAAGGTCCGGCGGGCGTCTGCTAGATACAATATGACCATCTGTCACAACGGCTTCATCAAACCATTCCGCTCCAGCATTCGTCATATCATCTTTAATACCAGGTGTACTCGTCACTTTTTTACCTTTCAGGATACCAGCTGAAATGAGCACCCATCCGGCATGACAGATTTGTCCGATCGGTTTGCCCTTTGCATCAAACGTACGAACGATGTCTAATACTTCTGGATATCGGCGCAGTTTATCCGGTGCCCATCCCCCAGGAACGAGAACCGCATCATAATCATCTGCTTGAATGGAATAGAAGTCTGCATCTGATACAGCTGGCACTCCGTACTTCCCGATATATTCATGATCTGCTTTTTCGCCTACGAGATGGACAGTTGCCCCCTCTTCTCTTAATCGCAAAACGGGATACCATAGCTCTAAATCTTCAAAATCATCACTGACTAACGCAATGACCTTCTTATTTGATAAACGCATAACATCTCTCCTTTTCTTCGGATTTCCTCTATTGTACGAGATCATCTCTTAAAAAGAAAAGCGGTTCCCCTTGAGGAGAACCACTTTCCATTATTCACTGATCTTGAATTTTTTAATTAAGTCACGCAATTCTTCCGCCATTTGGGAAAGCGTCGTCGAAGAAGAACTAATCTCTTCCATTGATGCCAGCTGTTCTTCTGCTGATGCCGCAATATCTTGAATACTTGCTGAACTCTCTCTCGATACATCTGCAATTTCATTCACTGCTTTAGAAATTTGCTCAGATCCTTTTGAAAGCTCACGAACTGTCGTATTCATTTCATTGATTCTTGTCGCAATTTCCGCTGTTTGCTGATTGATTTGTGAGAAGCTTTCTTTTGTTTGGTCTGTAATTGATAGGCCATTTTTCACTTCTTCATTCACAGATTTGAACATATTTTGAGACGTTTCTATTTCAGAGACAATTTCTTTGACGAGTTTTTCAATCTCTTTTGCAGAATCTGATGATTGAACTGCCAGTTTACGGACTTCTTCTGCTACAACCGAGAAGCCTCTGCCTGACTCACCCGCACGTGCTGCTTCAATGGCTGCATTCAGTGCCAGTAAATTCGTTTGATCTGCTATACCGTTAATGACACCTAAAATGTTGGTGATATCTTTTGATTTATGCTCTAATCCGTTGATCACACTTTCAGCTTCTTTCACTGAATGATCAATCGTTTTCATTTGGCCAACTGTCTGTTCAACAAGCTGTCCGCCTGTTTCTGCGACTGTTTTTGATTGAACCGATGATTCTGTAATGACATCAGATGTTTGTGCAACTTCATTTAGCCCTTCGTTCATTTGTTTCAAGTGGGCTGCACTTTGTTCCACCATTTCGCTTTGATTTTCGTTTCCGTTCGAGAATGTTTCAATGGACGATGTAATATGTTCGGTTGCTTTTGTCGTTTGACCTGCACTTGCCGTCAGTTCTTCCGACGATGACGCCACGTTCTCAACAGATGTCTGTACAGCTTGGATGACGTCTCTGAGTGACTCACTCATTTCATTAAAACTTGTACCGAGCTGACCAATTTCATCCTTTGATTTAACATCAATTTTTTCTGTTAAATCTCCTTCGCTAATCTTCTTAGAAGAGGAGACAAGCATGGAAAGTGGTTTTGTAATAGAACGGATGATAAAGAAGATGAGAATACCGCCAATGATGAGCGCACCAGCTAATATAATAGCCGCCATGTTGAAGACTGGCTGCGCCGCTTCTTCTACTTCATTGACAAACATTGTACCGGCAATTTTCCAACCAGTCGCTTTGTTTGTTGTGAACTCCATTTGCTTTTCTTTTCCTTCAAACATATAACTCATTGAACCTTTGTCTTGTGTATAAAGCTTGTCTACCCAATCACCTGTTAATTTTGTTCCTGCTTTTTTCGTTGGATGTGCCACGTATGTTCGATCTGGGCTGCCGATAAAAGCATGACCTTCTTTACCAATATTGATACTATTAGACTCTTTTACTAGATTCGCAATGTCCAGGTTCATGGCAATAACACCAGAACCATCCTCTAGTTTTTTAGAAATCGTCACAACAAGCGTACCAGTTGATGCGGTTGGATATGGAGCGGAAACAGACAGCTCACCGTTTTTCGCCCAGCCATCTTTGTACCAATCCCGCTCAGTTGCGACATAATCAGCAGGCATTTTTTGATTAGGATATCTTGAGAACACTTTTCCATCACTTGAAGCAACAAAGATGCCTTCTGTGTCATCATTCATGCTCATGAACTGCTCAAAGCGTCCTTGAATATCAGTCGTTCCTTTTTGCCCCAGCTTTTTCTCCGTAATCCATTTGCTAAAGAAATCGGCTGCGTCTGTTTTTACTTTTACAACCTTCGTAATGTTTTTGTCCAGCTGTTCTACATTTTCCTTTGCACTTTGCATGATTTGATCATTTAAAGAGGTGCTCGCCGTATGATATGAAGAGAATGCCAATACGATAATTGGGCATAAAAGAATAAATAAGAAAGAGAAAACGAGCTTTTTTGATATCGATGGTTTTTTGAAATACTGTATGAAATTCATAAAAAAGAAAACTCCTTTTAGTAAGATAGTATATATATCGGAAGTACTACTAGGTTCTTTACTTTTTTAACTTATTAAAGTCTAGATAAGTCCAAAATACCCAAATTATGTGCAAATAACGGAAAAACACCTGACGTCAAAACGTCAGGTGTTCCAGATTATTGACAAAGGGCTAAAATGAACTTTATTTTAGCCCTTTGTCTTCTTTTCAGCGTGATAGAAAACCTTTGCAGCCCTAGGAAGGACGAGTACTGGCGCGGAGCGAATTTGAATTCGTGAGCACCAGCACGCAGGACTGACACCGAATGCGAGGGTTTGTCTATACGCTGAAACCCCTGACGTCAAAACGTCAGGGGTTCTACTATGACTCTTATATTTTAAATTGTTTGATGAGCTCTCTCAGTTCTTCTGCCATTTGAGATAAAGTGGCGGAAGATGAGCTGATCTCTTCCATTGATGCCAGCTGTTCTTCTGCTGAAGCCGCAATATCTTGGAAACCTGCGGAACTTTCACGTGAAAGCTCTTTGATTTGATTGACTGCTTGTGAAATATCGTTTGAGCCATGAGAAAGTTCTTGGGCTGATCCGTTCATTTGTTTCATTTGTTCTGTCATTTCTGATGTCTTATGGGTGATTTTCTCAAAACTCACTTTCGTTTCATCTGTAATGTTTAATCCAGATTGAACTTCACCTGCTACTTGTCTAAACATCTTCTGCGACTTTTCAATTTCATCTACAATTTCGTTCGTTAGGCTTTCAATTTCTTTTGAAGAGCTGCCTGATTGCTCTGCCAGCTTGCGGACTTCTTCTGCGACCACAGAGAAGCCTCTTCCTGCCTCACCTGCACGTGCGGCTTCTATCGCTGCATTTAAAGCGAGGAGGTTCGTCTGATCTGCAATGCCGTTGATGACTCCAAGAATGCTTGTAATGTCCTTAGATTTCTGTTCTAGCCCTGCAATCACAAGCTCTGCTTCTTTCACTGCTTGTTCAATCGTTTGCATTTGACCTGCTGTTTTTTGAACGAGCTCTCCACCAGCCTGAGCGGTTTTGCTAGACTCGATAGATGATTCCATCATGTGAGAAGTCGTGTTGACCATATGTGATAAACTGCGATCCATGTCGTTTAGCTGGACAGAGCTTTTTTCAATCATCTCATTTTGATGTTCATTGCTGTTTGAGAACTGTTCAATAGATGAGGTAATATGCTCAGTTGCTTGAGCTGTCTGTCCTGCGCTAGCCGTTAATTCTTCAGATGAGGCAGCAACATTTTCAATTGAATTCTGGACGGCTTGAATGACTTGTTTCAGCTTTGCCGACATATCGTTAAAGCTCTGTGCAAGTTTGCCGATTTCATCATGTGTGCGCACCTCAATATGCTGGGTAAGATCCCCCTGACTGATTTTCTCAGCCGATTCAGAGAGCTCTATGAGTGGTTTTCGAATTGATTTAATAATAAAATAAATCGCGATTCCACCGATGACAATCGCAGCAGCTAGGATGATCATGGTTAAGTCAAGCACTGGCTGCGCGGCTTCTTTCACTTCGTTAACATACATGGTGCCCGCGAGCTTCCAGCCTGTCGCTTCATTTGTGTCATAAAACATTTGCTTCGGCTGTCCGCTGAATTCATATTCGAAACTGCCTTTTTTATTGTTATACATTTTTTCGATGAAATCGCCTGTCAGTTTCGTCCCGGCCTTTTCCGTTTTATGAGCAATGTAACGTTGGTCTGAGGTAGCAACAAACGCATAACCTTCTTGACCAATTTTGATGCTGTTTGTATCTTTCACAATTGTGTTCAATCGTACATTTATGCCGATAACACCAGAACCATCTGCTAACTGTTCTGATATTGTGATGAGCAGGTCATCTGATGACTTGTCTGTAAAAGGATCTGAAATGATGAGTTTGTCATCTCCCATTGATTGTTGAAACCATGGTTCATTTTTTGCGCTTTTGGCACTGCCTTTATGAATCTCGGAATATTCAGTTAGTTTACCATTCTGATCTGCAACAAATACTTCTACGACATCGTCGTCTGTTTCCGATAGTTGCTCTAATTTCACCTTAAGTAAATCCTTATTTTTAGAGGCCAGTTCCTTTTTTTTCACCGATTTAGATAAATATGAAACAATATCAATTTTAGGCTGTACATCTTTATTGATCAGTTCATTTAATTGATTCACACCATTTGCAGCGCTAGACATAATCTCATCATTGAGAGACTTAGACGCCACTTCATAGGAAAATGCGGCCAACACAAGAATGGGCACTAGGAGAATCGCTAAGAATGCAGTAATTAATTTCTTTGACATCGTAAAGTGCTTAAAAAAGTTGATTTTTTTCATGACTCTACTCCTTTTGGTTTATGATTTGGGATCATCCCCCTCTATTCTTAGGTAATACGGATTATTTTTCAAGGTGTAATGTTCAAAAAACCACCAAAATAAGCATATTTACCTATTCCTTTCGATTTACTCACTTCAAAAAAAGAACCCCCTAGCTAGCTGGAGGTTCTTTTCATTTGGTTTATTCGACTTTAAATTTGCTAATTAAATCACGTAATTCTTCTGCCATTGAAGAAAGGGTGGCAGAGGATGAGCTGATCTCTTCCATTGATGCCAGCTGTTCTTCAGCTGAAGCGGCAATGTCTTGAATATTGGCGGAGCTTTCACGTGATACGTCTGCAATCTCACGGACAGCCTCAGAAACATGTGCAGATCCTTTTGACAACTGGACAACTGTTCGATTCATTGTTTGGAGCTGATCTGAGATTTCTTTGGTCATGTCGAAAATATTGTGGAAGCTGACTTTCGTTTGTTCAGTAAAGCTTAAGCCTGATTGAACTTCTTGATTTACTGCTGTGAATACTTCTTGTGATACATCAATATCTTGAACGATTTCTTTGATTAAGTTTTCAATTTCTTTCGCTGAGTTGGCAGATTGAACAGCAAGTTTTCTTACTTCTTCTGCTACAACGGAGAAACCTCGACCAGATTCGCCAGCTCTTGCTGCCTCAATCGCTGCATTCAGCGCAAGTAAATTCGTTTGATCTGCGATGCCATTAATGACACCAAGAATCTGGGTGATATCTTTTGATTTGCTTTCTAGCGCACTGATGACATTCTCTGCTTTTTTCACTGATTGATCAATCACGTTCATTTGAGAAGCGGTTTTTTCTACTAGCTGTCCGCCTTCTCCTGCAATCTCTGTTGATTTGATGGATGAAGCGGTAATCGATTCGGCCGATTCATTCATGTGCTGAAGGCCTCTGTTCATTTCTTCTAACTCTTCTGAGCTTGATTCCACTTTATCATTCTGGCTTTCGTTACCAGTAGAGAATTGTTCAATGGCCAATGTAATATGCTCTGTTGCTTTACTTGTTTGTCCTGCGCTTGCGGTCAGTTCTTCTGATGAAGAAGCGACATTTTCAACGGAGGTTTGGACGGCACCAATGAGGGATCTTAATGAGTCAATCATCGTATTAAAGCCTTTACCAACTTGTCCTATTTCATCATCTGATTGAATCTGAAGTTTATCACGTAAATCACCATCGCTGACCTTTTTCGAGAAACGGGCCAGATTGGATAATCTATTTGAAATAGAGCGGACAATAAAGAAGATGAGGGTTCCTGCTACGATCAGTGTCACACTGAACACAATAATGGCTGTATTGAAAACGGGTTTAGCTGCATCCTCTACTTCTGATACGAGCATCGTGCCGCCGATTTTCCAGCCGGTTAGTTCATTGGTGACATAAGCTACCTTTTTATCTGTTCCATTTAGTGTATAGCTGCCGTTTCCTTGTTTGTTTTTAAAAATAATGTTCGCCAAATTCTCATTGACTTTGCTTCCTGGCTTTTGGGTTGGATCTGCTAACACGGTTTTATCCTTCTCCATGATGAAAGCATATCCTTTTTGACCTATTTTGATTTCTTTTAGCTTTTGAATGAGGCTGTCAATTTCCATATCAAGACCAATTACCCCTGAGCCATCTTTCGTTTTTTGGGCAATGGTGATGACCATTTTACCTGTAGATGCTGCGACATATGGCTTCGTGATGACTTGTTTACCATCAGCACTCATGGCCTCTTGATACCATGGACGCTCTCGCGGGTCATAGCCTTCAGGCATTTTTTGAACTGGGTATTGCATGAACAAACCCTTTTCTGAACCTGCATAAATGGCTGAGACATCTTTTTCATTAATTTTTCCATATTGCTGCAATTCTTTAATGGTAGCTTGTCTATTTTTTTCTTGAAGATTAGCCGCTTTGAGATCATCTGTAAACAGAGTCACAGCCTCTGCCTTGTTCCCAATATTCTCATCGATTAAGGTATCAAATGCATTGACCTGACTCATTGCACTGCCCATAATCTGCTTGTCTAACTCTGTTTTTGATGTAAAAAATGCACTGATTGTGAGTGCGACGGTTGGCAGTATAAGGACTACCAAAAAGGCAATAACTAATTTTTTAGAAATGGATGGTTTTTTGAACCATTGGATCATTTTTCCCATTTTCTCTTTCCCCCTTTACTTCTCTAAAGTTATTATCGGATGAAAGGTTTATTTTTAGAGGGCTGGAAATGACGTTTAAAAATAAAAAAAATACCCAGACAATTCTGGATATTTTTTCATCGTTTTTTAATCAATTTTAAATTGACTTGTCAGCTCTTTTAGTTCCTCAGCCATATTGGCAAGTGTGACAGAAGAGGACGAAATTTCTTCCATAGATGCCAATTGTTCTTCAGCAGATGCCGCAATATCTTGAATGTTCGCCGCACTTTCTCTTGAAACTTGACGCATCTCTTGCATGGCTTGTGACACAAGTTTTGATCCGCTTGATAGGTCAACCGCTGTATCATTTAATTGAGTGAGCTTTTTCGACATACCTTCTGCCGCCTCATAGATGTTTTGGAAGCTTTCTTTTGCTTCTTCTGTCATCCCAAGTCCTGCATTTACTTCTCGGTTAACAGCTTTAAACATCTCTTGAGATTTGGAAATTTCCAACACAATTTCTTGGATCAGCTTTTCAATTTCTTTCGCTGAATCTGCAGATTGGACCGCTAGTTTTCTGACTTCCTCTGCTACGACAGAGAAACCGCGCCCTGATTCACCTGCTCTTGCTGCTTCTATGGCTGCATTGAGTGCAAGTAAATTCGTTTGATCTGCGATGCCATTAATGACATTTAAAATACTCGTAATATCTTTAGATTTGTATTCTAATTCTTTCATGACTTGTTCGGCTTCTTGTACAGATGTATCAATATGTTTCATTTGATTCGCTGTGCTTTCAACGATACGTCCGCCTTGTCCAGCCGCTTCTGTCGATTGAATGGAGACAGCAGTCACTTCTGATGAAGTTTGTGACATACCTTGTAATCCTTCATTCATTGCGACAAGCTGATTCGTGCTAGATTCGACTTTCTCATTTTGTGCTTCATTCCCATTTGAGAATTGTTCAATCGACATGGTGATATGCTCTGTCGCCTGACTTGTTTGGCTGGCACTAGCAGTCAGCTCTTCTGAAGCTGAAGCTACATTGTCGACAGATTGCTGGACCGCTCGGATAACTTCACGCAAAGATTCACTCATCTTACTAAAGCTTCTTGTGAGGTCTCCTATTTCATCCTTCGATTTGGTTTCGAGGGTTTCCGTTAGATCCCCTTCACTCACCTTTTCTGAGAAATCAACAAGCCTTCTAAGTCCAATTGTGATGGAGCGAACGATAAAGAAGATCGCAATACCGCCAAGGATAAAAGAAGAAATTAAAAGAATAATGGCAGAATTCCAAACTGGCTGTGCTGCTTCTTCTGTTTCTGATACAAACATCGTTCCAGCAATTTTCCAACCTGTTAAATCATTTGTTACAAAAACGAGACGTTTTTGCTCTCCTTTATTCTCATAAGTTGATGTTCCTTCTTTGCTGCTGTAAAGGATTGATGAAATATTTCCAGTCACTGCAGATCCTGATTTTTCTTCTGGATGAGCGACAATCTGTTTATTTTTATTTGCAATAATTGGATATCCTTCTCGTCCAATTTTAATATCTTTGATTTTATCGACGATATCCTGAACATCAATATCAATCCCAATGGCTCCCGACCCGTCCTTTAGACGCTGAGCGATTGTGACAACCATGCCGTTTGTTGTGGCAGAGATGTATGGATTGGTGACCACAGGTTCACCTTTTTCGTCCTGCATCGCCGCTTTATACCAATCACGAGTTGTTGGATCATAGCCTTTTGGCATGTCCACTTTAGGGAACTGAATAAAGTCACGATTTTTACTTGCTGCATAAAACCCAACCACATCGTCTTCATTGATTTTACTGTATATCTCAAAATGCTCATACAGTTCGTCCTGGTTTTTCTTTTTAAAGTCTGCAGCACTAGATGTTTCGGTAAACAGTTTGACTGCGTTCTCCTTATTCAAAAGCTTTTGCTCAATCATGTCATTCAGCTCATTGACTCTTGCGTTGGCTCCGTACATGATTTCATGATCTAATTCTTCTTTGGCAATCTGATATGAAATCGTACTGAGTGTAATGATAGGCAAGACGAGAACAAGTGTGAATGAAATAATCAGCCTTTTAGAAATCGATGGTTTTTTCAACCATTTTATGATACTTTTCATGTTTTTCCTCCTTTTAAACGTTATGTTTTATATCGGACAGCTTCATATTATTTTCATGTTTTTCAAATAAAAAGGATGACTTTTTGTTTATTTTCACAAATTGATTCCTTGCCCAAGCATCCCGCATACGCTAATACAAAAGGGGGCGCTTTTCATATGATTATCCTTTCAGGACAGCCAGTGACAAATGAGCAGCTGGCATCGTTTCAGCTAGAAGGACAAAAGCGGATCATTTTGATGCAGTTACAAGCCTCAAATGATACGTTCCGTTATAGGCAAGCATCTGATTTGTTATTTGAGGTGACTTTAAGATCGAATATCATGAATGCAGCAAGAGATTTGAATAAGAGCGGTGCCTCATTTGCTATCTTTCAAAGGTCCCGTGCGAATGACGCCTATTGGCGTGTATCAGAGGCCGGAGCGTTAGAACTGCGCTATCAAGTCGAGCCATCTACGGGGATTAAAGACATCTTTGAAAATGGCTCAAAATATGCCTTTGAATGTGCCACAGCGATTGTCATTGTGTTTTATATGGGAGTCTTGCAAACGGTAGGAGACGAGAAGTTCAATCGAAGACTTAGAAGTTTAACACTGTATGACTGGCACTATGATACATTGTCCATTTATACAGAGCGCGGAAATGATTTTATTTATGGGGATTGCCTATATTTCGAGAATCCAGAATTTAGCTATCAACAGTCTCAATGGCGCGGAGAAAATGTGATTTACTTAGGGGAAGATCAATATTATGGGCATGGGCTTGGGATCTTAACAGCTGCAGAGATTATCGATAAATTAAATGCCAGAAGACGGCCAGGGGCGGTTCAGTCCGCTTATTTACTGCCGCAGACTACTAGGATGGATGTTATTTATCTCAGGCAAATGTTTGGCAGCTAAAAAAGGCCTCTTGTCTATAGGTTATGACAAGGGGCCTTTGTATGCCTTGCGTTTTCGGTAATCATGGAGCGTGCCAAGCATTGCGTTTGCTAGGATTTCCATTTCTTCTAGATCGTTTCTTGTGACTGGAGGGTCGTGCTGATTCCATTTCACATAACGAACGAAATAGTAATGACGAATGGGGGTAAGAACGGCAGGGGAGTGAGGAAAATTATCAAATAGAAATTCAATTTGTCCTTTTTTCCGATATGAATGTTTTAAGATTTCCATCCTGTCACACCACCCATCATCAAATTATATCTGCGTGAGTTCATGCATGATCTCTTCAACGGTTAAAATGGAATGAATACGGCCAACCCCCTGACCTGCCCAAAGAGCCATTTGTTCTGGGTTTCCTGTAGCAGCTGCCGCTTTTCGCATCGGTGTTGTCCATACATGCTGTATAGGATAGGGAAGAACCCGGTCTTCATTTCGTCTTTCTTCCTCCATCCACTGATTGACAATACCTCTGGCCTTTTTTCCAGAGAAAAGCCGTGTCATCGCTGTTTCACTGCCTTCTGCCTGTAACAGCGCCTTTTTGTACACATCTGCCGCAGCACTTTCTTGACTCGCTAAAAATCTTGTCCCTATTTGAACCGCATCTGCTCCAAGTGCTAGTGCTGCTTTCATAGTGGTCCTGTCTGTGATACCTCCAGCTGCAATCAATGGGATATGACAGACAGACTTGACATCACTGATCAGGCAGAAAAGTCCCTGCAGAGCATCTCCCTTTGAAGGTAAAAAGGTGCCTCGATGCCCTCCTGCTTCACTTCCTTGCAGAACAATGGCATCCATTCCTTTTTCTTCTAAAAGCAGTGCTTCTTTTTTTGTTGTAGCTGTTCCGATGAGAAAGATCCCCTTTTGTTTCAGGTGATGAATTGTTTGTTCATTTGGACAGGCAAATGTAAACGAAACAGCTGGGACTTCTTCTTCTTGAAGAATGTTGATTTTTTGTTCATAGTCCTTCCATAATTCTTCCTCGCTAGGGATCATCTGTGCTTCTGGAATGACAGGCAGCCGATCTGTCCAAAATGATACATCTTCTGTTTTCGTTTCTGAAATGGGTTCAGGGACAAACACATTCACTTGAAATGGACGAGATGTCAGCTGTTTGACCTGTCTGATTTGCTGCCTCATCTTTTCAGGCTGTACATAACCACTTGCTAAGCTGCCGAGACCGCCATATTGTGAAACAGCGGCGACAAGCTGCGGCGTCACCGCTCCTCCTGCCATTGGTGCTTGAATGATGCCATGTTCAATTTGAAGTAACGCTGTGAATTCTCCCATCTTCTCCCCCGCCCTTACTCGTTAGATGACACCTGTACATAAAAGTGACGATGTCTCGGTCCGTCAAACTCACAAAAATAGATTCCCTGCCACGTTCCAAGCACAAGATCACCATGATGGACAAGAACGTGCTGAGATGCTCCCATATAACTAGCTTTCATATGCGCTGCTGTATTGCCTTCCATATGACGATCTTTTGAATGTTCCCATGGAAAGACTTCGTCAAGCCGGCGCAGCATATCTCGTTTGACGTCTGGGTCGGCATTTTCATTAATGGTGATTCCAGCCGTCGTATGTGGACAATAGACCATAACCGTTCCGTTTTGAATCCCAGTTTCCCGGACATATTGCTGAACTTCATGGGTAATGTCTATCATGTCATCGTGTTTGTCTGTTTGTACGTTGATTTTTTTCATTTCACTGGCTCCTTTTGATCATGTCTATAAAACCATACCCTTTTTATGTGAAACCAATCACTGCCGGTTGGCAGAAACAAATCTTCTTACCTAAAGTTTACCAAGCAAAAAAACCTCGTCAATAGCTCCGAGGTTTTTAGGAAAAGTGAACCTTTTTTACTTCTATGGTTCGAATATGATGATCTTCTGCATCGACAATTTTAAATTCACAGCCTTCTGCTTCAATGATATCTCCAATGTCAAAATCAATTTTATGCGTCATCATCCAGCCGGCAATTGTATCAACATCATCATTTTCAATCGCTAAATCCAATAAATCATTTACTTCATCGATCAAGGCTTTTCCATCCATGACATAGTGGAAGTCACCTTTTTTCACAATATGCGGGGTTTCATCTTGATCATATTCATCTCGAATCTCGCCCACAATTTCTTCTAATATGTCTTCAACTGTGACGAGACCTGCTGTTCCGCCGTATTCATCTACAAGCACCGACATATGAATCCGTTCCTTTTGCATCAAAATCAACAGTTCTTGAATCGGTGTACTTTCAATGACACGAATGACAGGGCGCATTAAGTCTTCAATGGACACCTCTTGATTGAGAAAACTTGCTTTAAATACGTCTTTGCTATTGATCACACCAATGACATGATCTTTGTCTTCTTTAATGACAGGATAACGTGTATACCTTTCGTTCAGCATATAATGCGTCACGTCTTCCAGGCTCTGTTCAATTTCAATGGCAGAGATTTCTGTGCGCGGGATCATAATCTCTCTCGCCACTCGGTTATCAAATTCAAATATTTTATTGACATATTTGTATTCAGATTGGTTGATCTCGCCCTTTTCGTAGCTTTCAGACAGGATGAGACGCAATTCTTCCTCACTAATCGCCACTTCATGTTCTTTGACAGAATGAAAACCAAATAATTTCACAATGCCTCGTGCAGCCCCATTTAATGCTTTAATAAACGGGTACATGACTTTATAGAAAAAAATAAGAGGTTTTGCCGTCACAAGACTGACGGCTTCTGCCTTTTGAATGGCAATCGTTTTGGGAGCAAGTTCCCCAACGACAACATGCAAAAACGTAATGATCACAAAGGCAATGATAAACGATATGATGTCTGTCAAAGCGGAATGAAGCCCTGCCTTTTCAAAAAGCGGATGCAGGAAATGTTCCACTGTTGGCTCCCCTAACCACCCTAAGCCTAATGCCGTGATGGTAATGCCAAGCTGACAGGCAGATAAATATTCATCAAGGTTGGTTGTCAGTTTCTGAACATGAATGGCTCTCTTATCACCGCTTTCAATCAGCTGATTGATTTTTGAACCTCTAATTTTCACAATCGCAAATTCAGTGACAACAAAAAATGCTGTCGCAGCAATGAGTAATAGGACTAAAAATACGTTTAAAATATACAAAAAAAACCCTTACCTAACACGGGTAAGGGCTCACCTCCTCTGGCGTCAATTAATCATTACGGCCATTTAGGAAGATCATTACAAAACGGAGCAATTCAAACAGGGAGACAAGGGCCGCTGCTACGTACGTAAGAGCTGCGGCATTTAACACCTTGTTCACGCCTCTTTCTTCACTGCTTCTAATGATTCCTTCTGAAACAATGATATTCTTTGCACGAGAACTTGCGTTAAACTCAACAGGCAATGTCACTAGCTGAAAGAACACAGCAGCTGAGAACAGAACGATCCCAAGCCCGATTAAGTTAAGGCTGCCGAGCAATAATCCACCTAGGAAAAGAAGCGGGGCAACACCAGATGCAAAGTTCACGACAGGGAAGATCTTATGTCTCAAGACAAGCGCACCATAGGATTCCTGATGCTGCAAGGCATGTCCAACCTCGTGTGATGCGACTGAAATGGCCGAAATGGAATGGCCATAATACACTGGTTCAGATAAACGAACCACACGCTGCGTCGGGTCGTAATGATCAGTCAAAGTTCCTCTTACCGGTTCAACGGGTACATCGTATAACCCGTTGCGATCTAAAATATATCGAGCGGTTTCAGCACCTGTTTTCATACTGGCAGCTTCAACCTTTGAATACTTTTCAAAATTATTCTTTACTTTAAATTGTGCCCAAAAAGACAATCCCAATGCGGCAAATGTTAAAAAATAAAAAAACAGCATGCTCATCAGCTTCCTTTTTATTTTATATATTTATTTACAATTTTAATGACTTTTATGTAACGTGTACAGCAAAAAGCACTAGGTCTTTTTAAGGGGAATCACTACACCAATGAAAAAGAAGAACATTCCGATGCATGCTGTATAAAATGTCACCGTTCCATATAGGTCTTGAAAAAAACGAAGCCACGAGAAATCATTCATAAAATGGTTCACCGCATTTAAATCAAACACGAGTAAAATCACCGCAGATGATAAAAAGTGTGCGCCGATAAAAAGAAGTACGGTCTTTTGAACAAACGACATTCGCATTCCCTCCTTCTTCTCTCTTATTTTAAGATATGGGTTCTGTTTCAATACATGACGATGATGAAAAATTGTTTCCTAATCGGGCATACTGACATTAGCAGTCTCCCTGAAAGGACGAGTTCGATGAAATCAAACCGTATCTTCATTGCCTGGCTAAGATGGCCTCTTTATGTTCGCATTGCGATCATCATCTGTTTCTTGCTTCTCTTTTTTGGACAATTAATCGTCATACTTGAACCAAAGCAGTATCATACGATCTTTGATGGGATCTGGTGGGCTCTCATTACAGTCGCGACGGTAGGCTATGGTGATTTTGTGCCGCAAACCATGCCCGGACAAATCGCAGGTATGGCGCTGATTCTGATCGGGGCAAGCTTTGTCACGGCTTATTTTGCCACACTCGCTGCCGCTGTGTTCAGTAAGCAGCACCATTATGTAGAAGGAAAGGTCGCTTTTAAGGGGAAAGGACATGTCATTATCGTTGGCTGGAATGAGAAAACGAACAAACTGCTTCAATCGTTTCAAACCATTGATCCCGCCATGCCGATTGTACTCATTGATGATTCCTTAAAAGAAGGACCTCTTTTAGAGAATGTCCATTTTATTAAAGGCCATGGTACAGAGGATGCCACACTTCGCAGAGCAAATATTATGAGTGCTGATACATTGATGATTACCGCCGACCAGCATGAAAATGAAGTGACGGCTGATATGCAGAGTGTCTTAACCTTGCTTGCGGCAAAAGGATTAAATCCTTCGTTATATTGTTTAATTGAAATTTTAACCGATCGCTATGTGAAAAATGCTGAGCGGGCTGGCGCCAATCAAGTCATCCATACTTCTGATGCCGTGAATCATTTAATGGTGGAGCATTTTCTTTTAAAAGAACAGCTCATGGCGTTAAAAATAAAAAGAAACATGACCCTCCATAAACAGATCACTATCATTCCAGTACCAGCTTCATTAGCTGGAGAGACATTCTTAACGGCACTTCATCACTTTTTAGAGCATCATGTGATCATTGTAGGCGTACAAAAAAAAGAAGGACCCATGATGAATCCTCCTTTTGGATATGAGCTTCATCCAGAGGATGAGCTGATCAGCTTTTAAAGCAGTACATCTTCTAATTCTTTGACGAGTGAAAAGCCAATTTCGGCATAAGCCTTTGACACATCTCCGTCTTTCTCTTTCGGTTCTTGGAATTGGTTAAAAGATGCCCCTACATTTCCAACCATCGCATGGTCATCTAATTTATCTTGATAGACATGCTTTAAGAGAAATGGATGTCCCATTTTCACCACAACGCCTGGCTGATCCAGCTGTCCTTTCTCGGCTGTAAACGGAACTCTGAGAAAGGTATAGCCGTCACGGTTGTCAATTTTATAATCAAAATATCCATGATCATAATCCCAATTCCCATTAATGACATATCCGAGCGGCTTCATGTTTTCTTCTAAATGGTACAGTGAAAAGCTTTCACCAGTTAGCCTAGATGGTACATGAATCATACAGAACCCTCCTTTTTGTATAGGGTTCGTTAAAGAGAGGAATTCATACATTTGCCTTTCGTGATTTGCACATTGTTTGTAAAAGCAGCATCAAATAAGGTCTGGCTGGATGATGCATTTGTCTCGTTCGCACTGCCCGCTCCAGATGTGTCCTTTACAGCACTCATTGGACAAATTCGCCCAACATTCCCAAAGTTAACGATGGCCTGCCCGGAAATGTCATGGATATAAATATGATTTGTTCTCATCGCTTCATCAACCTCCTCCATTGATTATTCTATGTACAGAACTTAGGGAGGCTTGCACTGACACCATGAGAACATAAAAAAAGGCACACCTTATGAAAAGATGTGCCTTAGCGTGTAGACAAACCCTCGCATTCGTTGTCAGTCCTGCGCACTGGTGCTCACGAATGTCAAATTCGCTCCGCTCCAGTGCTCGTCCTTCCTAGACTTCAAAGGTTTTCTATCACGCTAAAAAGAAGACAAAGGGCTAAAATACAGTTCATTTTAGCCCTTTGTCAACAATCTGAGGCACACCTTATGCAAAGATGTGCCTTTTATTCTTATGATTGTTTGAGACGGCTCTCAAGTTCTGCCTTTTTCTCTTCGAAGCCCGGTTTTCCTAATAAAGCAAACATGTTCACTTTATACGCTTCTACTCCAGGCTGGTCGAATGGATTGACGCCTAGTAAATACCCAGACATCGCACATGCTTTTTCAAAGAAGTACACGAGATATCCGAATGTATAAGCATCCATTTCAGGAATTGTCACAATCAGGTTCGGTACTTTTCCATCCGTATGAGCAAGCATTGTGCCTTCAAATGCTTTTTTATTGACGAAATCAACCGTTTTTCCTGCAAGATAGTTTAACCCATCAAGGTCTTGTTCTTCTGCTTCGATGACAAGTTCATGTCGTGGCTTGTCTACATTCACGATGGTTTCAAACAAGTCTCTTCTTCCTTCTTGTACATATTGACCAAGTGAATGAAGATCTGTTGAGAAGTTCGCAGATGAAGGATAGATTCCTTTTTCATCTTTCCCTTCACTTTCGCCGAATAACTGCTTCCACCACTCCGCAAAGTACTGTAAGCCTGGCTCATAGTTAATCAGCATTTCAATTGTCCGTCCTTTATTATAAAGAACATTACGGACAACCGCATATTGATAAGCCGCATTTTCTGAGAGCTCAGATGAAGCGAAGTCTTCACTTGCTTTCGCAGCACCTTCCATCATTTGATCAATGTCTGCACCGCTTACAGCGATTGGCAATAGACCAACTGCTGTTAAAACGGAATAGCGTCCGCCGACGTCATCAGGGATGATAAATGATTCATAGCCTTCTTCAGTTGCTAATGTTTTGAGTGCCCCGCGTGCCTTGTCAGTTGTCGCATAGATGCGTTTTTTCGCTTCTTCAGCACCATATTTTTCGATAAGGAGCTTTTTAAAGATACGGAACGCAATGGCTGGCTCTGTAGTTGTACCAGATTTTGAAATCACGTTAATGGAGAAATCGGCATCTTCTAGCAGATCCATTACATCTGTTAAATAAGAAGAACTGATGTTGTTTCCAATAAAGATGATTTGCGGTGTTTTGCGTTTGCCTTTTGGCAAACTATTATAGAAAGAATGGTTTAAAAACTCAATGGCCGCACGTGCGCCAAGATAAGAACCACCAATTCCAACAACGAGTAATACATCAGAATCAGATTTAATCTTTTCTGCACTTTTTTTAATGCGGGCAAATTCTTCGCGATCATATTGCTTCGGTAAGTCAACCCAGCCTAAATAATCACTGCCAGTACCCGTTTGTTCATGAATATTATGATGGGCCACCTTCACAAAATCTTTTAAATATGTAAGCTCATGTTCTTGAAAGAAAGGTAACGCTTTCGAGTAGTCAAATTGAATATGTGTCATCGCTTGTAAGCCCTCCATTACGTTAGTTCTGTCCCTTTCACTTTAGCGGAACTAGCTATTGAAATCAAGTGATCGTCATTGATGCAGCAAAAAGCCGCTCCTCATGAAGAGAAGCGGCCATCCAAATTATAGAGAAGCTTTCAAAATCGCTAAAATGTCATCACGGCCAAGTTTCATAAAGTTACCAAAACCACCATATTCCATTTCTTTTGCTGCGATGTCAGCAATTTTGTCCAGTTGATCTTCACCAATATCATAATCCGCTAAACGGCTCGGTGCACCGAGGCTTGTCCAGAAGGCTGACAGCTTGTCGATTCCTTCTAATGCGATGTCACGATCCGATTTTCCTTCTGTCTCAATGTCAAACATGTTCAACATGAGGTTTTTAAAACGTTCGACATTATGATCAAGTGTATGACGCATCCAGTTTGGGAAGAGGATCGCAAGTCCACCTGCATGCGGAATGTCATAGACTGCTGATACTGCATGCTCAATCGTATGTGATGCCCAGTCGCCAAAGTAACCCATTTGCAGCGTGCCATTTAAAGCAATTGTTCCTGCATAAAGGATGGTTTCACGGTGCTCATAGTTTTGTAAGTCTTCAAGTAGCTTTGGTGCTGTCTCGATGACTGTTTGAAGAACAGCAAAACACATCCGATCTTGTAGAGGGGTGTTTTTGACGTTATGGAAGTATTGTTCAAATACATGGCTCATCATATCAACCATGCCATACACCGTTTGATTCTCTGGCACAGAATATGTGTGCTCAGGATCTAAAATTGAAAAAGCAGGGTGCGTGACTGAACTGCCCCACACGTACTTTTCATTTGTTTCCCAGTTCGTGATCACAGAATCCGGGTTCATTTCTGAGCCTGTCGCTGCAAGTGTCAATACTGTGCCAAATGGCAGTGCTTTTTGAGCGGTCGTTTTCTTTGAAATAATATCCCAAACATTCCCGTCATATTCAGCTCCAGCTGCAATGGCTTTTGTACAGTCGATGACACTTCCCCCACCAACTGCTAATAAGAAATCAATGTTCTCATTTTGGCAAATGTCGATCCCTTTTTGCACTGTAGTGAGACGAGGGTTCGGTTCGACTCCTGACAGTTCAAATACGTCAGCCTCTGCTTCATTTAAAGCGCTGATAACCTTATCATAAAGACCATTTTTCTTAATACTGCCTCCACCATATACAAGAAGCACTCGCTTTCCATAACGAGCGAGTTCGCTTTTTAGTCCGTCTAGTTGTCCTTTTCCAAACATCAATTTCGTTGGATTATAGTAAATAAAGTTTTCCATCTGTTCTACATCTCCTTAAAACATTTATATCCAAAAACATGAAAGACTACTGTAACATATGTACATGCAGAACTCAAAAAAGATAACTGCTTAAAAGCAGCTATCTTTTCCATGTTCGATTATAAAGAAGCGTTTAAAATAGCTAGAACATCTTCTTTGTTCAGCTTTTTAAATTGGCCAAATTCACCACGTGCCATTGCACGGTCTGCAATCAGATCAATTTTCTCATCGTTGATGTCATAGTCAGCTAAACGGTTTGGTGCGCCTAGACTTGTCCAGAAAGCAGAAAGTTTTTCGATTCCTTCTAAGCCAACTTCTTCGTCTGTTTTGCCCGCAGGATCTACATCGAATACACGCACTGCTAATTGCTTGAAGCGACCTGGGTTTTCTTGAATGACATGCTTCATCCAGTTCGGGAACAAGATCGCAAGTCCGCCTGCATGCGGGATGTCATACACCGCGGATACCGCATGCTCAATATTGTGAGATGCCCAGTCTCCGCGTGCGCCCATTGAAAGCATTCCATTCAGTGCAATGGTGCCTGTGAATAAAATCGTTTCACGAAGCTCATAGTTTTCCAAATCATTGATCAGCTTTGGTGCTGTTTCAATGACCGTACGAAGAAGTCCTTCACACATACGATCTTGGTAAGGTGTATTCTCCGTGTGATGGAAATATTGTTCAAATACGTGAGACATCATGTCGACCATGCCATAAATCGTATGGTTTTTTGGCACAGTAAATGTATTGACTGGGTCAAGAATAGAGAATTTAGGGAAGACAGCCGGACTGCCCCATCCGTATTTCTCATTTGTTTCCCAGTTTGTGATGACGGAGCCAGAGTTCATTTCAGAACCTGTCGCGGCAAGTGTTAATACTGTACCAAATGGGATGGCTTCCATTGGGACATGCTTACGAGTGACGATATCCCAAGCATCTCCATCGTATTTCGCACCAGCTGCGATCGCTTTTGTTGCGTCAATCACGCTACCGCCGCCGACTGCCAAAATAAAATCAATTTGGTTCTCTTTGCAAAGCTCAACCCCTTTTCTAACCGTTGTTAAGCGCGGGTTTGGCTCAACACCAGCAAGCTCAGTGATTGCAGCTCCTGATTCTTTTAAGATGCTGACAACTTGGTCATAAAGGCCATTTCGTTTAATGCTGCCTCCACCATATACAAGCAATACGTTTTTTCCGTAGTGTTTTAGTTCATCTGAAAGGGCTGATACTTCTCCCTTTCCAAAAATTAATTTCGTTGGGTTCCAATAAGTAAATCGATCCATGTGATCTCCTCCTCGCGCTACATTATGCGCTTCTTTCATTCCAAAAGTAAAGTAATTTGCTTTCATCCATTTTCTTACGCATAGTTTGGCTAAAAATCTGCAAAATATAAATGTATTGATACTGTAGCGAAAGGAGGAATCACGATGAGTGCTATTCAGCGTATTGCCCTCGTGCTCACGATTATCGGTGCTATTAACTGGGGACTAATCGGCTTTTTTCAATTTGACTTAGTAGCAGCGATCTTTGGCGGTCAAGGTGCTGCATTATCACGTATTATTTATGGTCTTGTTGGAATTGCAGGTCTTGTCAATCTTGGTCTGTTGTTCAAACCTAGTGAAGAAGCTGTCCGCCGTGACGAGCCAAATCCAGAGGTCCGCTAATGAAAAAGACATAAAAAAAAGACTGCCTATGAGGCAGCCTAAGGCACCGTTTGAAGCGGTGCTTTTTTTATTTCTTGATAAGGTCTTTACGGTTAGATTGCTCAATCCACTCTTCAAGTTTATCTTTCAGTGTATTGAAACCTTGTGGTGCAGCAGCTTCTTCTTTCGCTTGCTGTGGTCTTTGTTTCTTTGGTTTGCTTTCTTTTCTTTCTGGTGCATCTTGTGTCGCACGGATAGAAAGGCTGATTTTACCTGCATTTTCATCAACAGAAAGAACTTTTACTTGTACTTCGTCACCAATTGAAAGGTGCTCGTTGATGTCTTTTACAAAGCCATGTGTTACTTCAGAAATATGCACAAGTCCTTGAGTTTCTTCATCTAATGCAACAAACGCACCATACGCTTGTAATCCTGTTACTTTACCAGTGTAAACACTGCCTACTTCAAACTTTGTCGCCATGATAACAACTCCTAAATAAATGTTTTAATATTCGTTTATACGCAATTAAAAACTATATCACAGAACGCTCTTTTACGCAAAATATTTTTTAATTGGGTTTAGATCAGTTTAAAAGGGGGAATACCTGAAAACAAGAATGCTTTCTAGTATTCCCCCCTAATTTGAGAGGCATGAGTCCAGATGGATTGATGCCTTTTTTTATTTTAAGATAGCAGGTGCTTCTTCTTTCACTTGTCTATTCTGTAAAAAACGCTGGATTCTTGAAAGTGATTCCTGCAAGTGATCGAGTGACGACGCATATGAACAACGAATATGTCCTTCACCACTTGGACCGAATACATTTCCAGGGACAACCGCTACTTTCTCGCTAAGCAGCAGCTCCTCAGCAAATTGTTCTGAAGTCATGCCTGTGCTTTTAATGGACGGGAAAGCGTAAAACGCTCCGTTTGGCTGGTGGCAAGTGAGTCCAAGTTCATTGAGAGAGCCGACAAACAAATTACGGCGCCTTCTGTAGCTTTTCTTCATTTTCTCCACATCTTCAAGTCCATTTTTTAATGCTTCTTCTGCGGCATATTGTGCCATAGCTGGTGCACACATCATAGAATATTGATGTATTTTCAGCATGGCATCACGGAGGACTGGCGGTGCTGCCACATAGCCTAAGCGCCAACCCGTCATAGCGAATCCTTTTGAAAAGCCTGAAATCAAAATCGTTCTTTCCTTCATATCTTGAATCGCCGCCACACTCGTAAAAGCTTCATCGTACGTCAGCTCTGCATAAATCTCATCCGTGATAATTAAAAGATCATGCTCCTTTGCAAACTGAGCAATATCTTCAAGCTCTTCTTTCGAGTAAACAGACCCTGTTGGGTTTGATGGAGAGCATAGCAAGATGGCTTTTGTTTTCGGCGTCAGCTTCGTACGAAGATCAGCAGAATCGGCTTTAAAATCTTTTTCAGCCGATGTACTTAAATAAACCGGTACACCGCCCGCAAGTGTCGTCAGAGCCCCATATGCGACGAAACAAGGCTCTGGGATGATTACTTCGTCCCCGTTGTTTAAAATGGCGCGAAAGGCCAAATCAAGCGCCTGGCTACCGCCAACGGTAATAATGAGTTCTTCTTCAGGACTGTACTCAATGTGAAACCGCTTATATAAATAATGACTCAATTCTTTTCGCAAAGAGAGCAGCCCAGCATTTGCTGTATAAGAGGTCAGTCCTTGCTCTAAAGACATAATACTGGCTTCTCTCACATTCCAAGCTGTCACGAAATCCGGTTCGCCGACCCCGAGGGAGATAACCCCTTCCATTGTGGCTGCCAAATCAAAGAATTTCCGAATACCTGACGGCTGAATGCTTTGTACCGTTTCAGATAAATAAGACTTTTTCATTTAAGGAGACACCACGATTCTTTTGTCATCGTCCCCTGTTTCAAAGACTTTCCCATCATGCTTATATCTTTTCAAAATAAAGTGGGTAGTGGTTGAAACAACAGAATCAAGTGTCGATAATTTTTCAGATACGAAGCGGGCGATATCAGACATGGATCTCCTCTGATCACAACAGATAAATCATACACGCCTGACATTAAATACACGGACTCCACTTCTTGGAACCTGTAAATGCGTTCAGCAATTTCATCAAAACCGACGCCTCTTTTTGGGGTCACTTTCACATCAATCATCGCTGTAACGCCTTCGTGTCCGTCTACTTTTCGCCAGTCAATCATGGTCGAATAATCAATAATGACTTTTTGATCTTCGAGCTTTTGAATAATGGCTTCTGCTTCTTCTGATGTCACACCTGCCATTTTTGCAATTGTATTTAAATCGGCGCGGCTGTTTTCATCTAAAATCTCTAATATTTCAGTTTCTTTTTCGGTTAGTTTCATTGATTTCACACCTCTGATTGTAAAAAGCTAGTTTTAAAAAATCTTCTGAACATTATAGCACGTTTTTCCCATTATGCTAAGCATGGAAAAGATTCTAATCGTAGCTTAAAATCCACTTTTTAGGGTACAATACAGTCACCTAACAGAGAGTGAGTATCAAATATCGGAGTTGATGAGTGTGGACATTGTACAGCCATCCTATATGAAAAGTAAATTCGGTTTAGATATCTATTACGAACACTATCCAAATGAAGGTAAGAAGACATTGATTTTGATTCACGGCCTTTTCTCATCTACTTTCAGCTATCGAAAGCTCATCCCGCTTCTGAAACAAGACTTCAATTTAATTGCGATTGATCTGCCTCCATTCGGGCAGTCCGAAAAATCGAATACGTTCATTTACAGCTATCGGAACATGGCAAAAATCATCATTGAACTAGCTGGTTATTTGCAGATTCAGCATGCGATCCTCGTGGGGCATTCCATGGGGGGACAAATTGCTTTATATGCTGCCTCTGAGCGTCCCGACCTATTTGAAAAAGCCGTTCTTTTATGCAGTTCAGGGTATATGAATAAGTCCAAAAAGTCGCTTGTTTACAGCACTTATATTCCTTATTTTTATCTCTATTTAAAAAGAAAGTTGTTCAAGCAAGGTATTATGAAAAATTTAACCGCTGTTGTGCATGATCATTCGATTATTGATCAAGAGATGGTCGACGGATATTTAAAGCCTTTTTCAGATGACCAAATTTTCAGAGGTATTTTTCGTTTGATTCGGCACAGGGAAGGCGATTTAGCGTCAGATGTCTTAAAGAAAATGGAGACACCTGTCCTGCTGATTTGGGGGGAGGAAGACCGGATCGTTCCTATTCAAATTGGCGAAAGACTGCACAAGGATCTGCCGCATTCAACCTTTCACGCATTAAAAAAAACCGGGCACCTCATCCCTGAGGAAAATCCGGTCTTTGTGTCTGATCAAATTGGTCATTTCAGCCTGTCTTAAAACGAGCAGGAGCTACCTTCTCTTATGACAAAAAGCTGATTTGCGATATGCTGACAGCTTTCCATCGGAAGAAGCTGATCAAATGAGTGATGGTAAATGGCTTGAATGTCTTTCGCGAAAGATAACGGGTCTTCTGCGTCGTATAAGGCACTGATGACGTCAGCAGGCTCCGTTTCGTAAAAGTCCTCTCCATACTGAAAAGGGTCCCATGCCTTAATGATTTGAATCATCTCTTCTACAGCTTGACTATCTTTCATGGGGATCACCGCTTATAATAAATTTTGTGATGTTTATTTTAGCACAACCAAGAGTGGTTGAAAAACGGCTAGAGGTGGGTTTCATGAATTTCGACGAACAGATCATACGTAAAGGTTCAAAATCAGTCAAATGGGATCAAGCAGAGTCTTTGTTCCTGACAACAGATGCGCTGCCAATGTGGGTCGCAGATATGGATTTCAAAGCGCCCCAAGTCGTGCTTGATGCTTTAAAAGAACGATTAGATCACGGTGTATTCGGCTATGCATTTCAGGATCAGGAAACGCAGCAAGCAGTAGCTGACTGGCTCAAAAGAAGACACGGTTGGACGATACAAACAGATGCCGTCACCTTCACACCAGGTATCGTGACAGCACTTAGTTTTGCGGTACAAGCCTTTACAGCTCCGAATGATGAAGTGGTCATTCAGTCACCGGTGTATACGCCCTTCTATCAAATGATTGAAAGAAATGGACGTATCGTCTCAACCAATCCTTTAAAAATAGAAAACAACCGTTACATGATGGATTTTGATGATTTAGAGAAAAAATTAAGCAGACCAGAAGCAAAGCTGATGTTTCTTTGTCATCCGCATAATCCTTCAGGGAGAGCTTGGTCAAAAGAGGAATTAAAGCGTGTAGGAGACCTATGTGTACAGTACGGTGTCACCGTCGTGTCAGATGAAATTCATTCCGATCTGATGCTTTACGGACAGCCGCATGTGCCTTTTGCCAGCCTTTCTGATGAGATAGCTAACATCACGATAACGTGTATTGCACCGAGTAAAACATTTAATTTAGCTGGTCTTCAGGCATCTGCCATTATCATTTCTGATGAAGAAAAAAGAACCCTTTTCACCAATGAATTGCAAAGAAATGGATTGTCCAAACTGAATGCCTTTGCGATTCCTGCCATGGAGGCGGCCTATCGCCACGGAGATGAGTGGCTTGATTCACTTGTTCTTTATCTCGAAAATAATATGAAGATCGCAATGGATTATATTGATGAATATCTGCCGAGCATGCGTTATATGAAACCAGATGCTTCTTATCTATTATGGCTGGATATTCGTGATTATGAGCTCACTCAAGCAGAATTGAAACGTAATCTGCTGAAAAAGGGCAAGGTCATACTAGAGCTCGGAAACGTATATGGGCACGAAGGAGACGGCTTTATTCGAATGAATCTAGGCTGTCCTGCCGGAACAGTGAAAGAAGGTCTGAAGCGCCTTCATCAAGCATTCACTCTATCATCCGAATAAAACCATTTCTATCAAAAGAACATCCTAGCGGGTGTTCTTTTTAAAGAAAAAAACCCTCCTATTATCATATCTACTTTGTACATGAAATGATATAATGAGAGGAATTACAATTATTTACGAGGAGAGCATTTAAATGGAAATGTTCAAGGATTTTCTGCTCCATGTATCTTTTATTCTATTTCCAATCTTTTTATATCATGCACTATGGCTAAGCCGGACCCCTGCTCATTTCCCTAAAACGAATAAACTGCTCATCACCATATTTGCATCCATTTCATCAGCACTATGTATTATGTATCCAGTTGGTTCGATTTTAGATTTGCAGACTGGGCTTCAATCGATTCCCCTTGTACTGGCTATTTTATACGGGGGATATACCGCCGGAATCGTCGCTATCTTAGTTAGTTCAACCGTAAAGTTCGTGATGTATGGCTCTTTTTTATGGGTTGGATTGATTGTTGTACCGATTTACTTTTTCATTCCTTTCCTGCTTTACCGGAAATGGCGCCAATATTCTAAGCAGAGAAAGCTGTTATACGGAGTCCTAATTGCGTTATCAAAAGGGATGTTTATTTACATTGGACTGCTTGTGGTCAGCTTAATTGAGTACAGCCCTGCATTCATTATGCAACAAAAGCTGCTCGAATTATTTTTCTCAACTCTTTACTACATATTCTTTCTTGTGCTGAGTATTTATTCCATTGAGTTTGTGAAAGAGAATGCGCAAATGAGAACACAGCTTGTCCAATCAGAGAAACTGACGATTGTGAGTGAACTTGCAGCAAGTGTCGCCCATGAAGTCCGCAATCCGCTGACGGTGGTGAGAGGATTTATCCAACTGCTCTTTTCAAGTGACAATACAAAAGAGCCGTCAACCAATAAAGATTATAAAAATCTCGTTTTATCTGAACTTGACCGTGCGCAGGATATTATTACGAGCTATCTTGATATTGCGAAACAAAATTATTATCAAATTGAGTCTCTCAATTTATCTAAATTACTTGAAGAGTGTGCATCGCTGATGACATCCTATGCGAATTTTAAGTCGGTCACGATTCATCAATCGATTGAACCAGACTTATACATCCAAGGTGATGAAACGAAAATCAAACAAGTCATGATTAATTTAATCAAAAATGCAATCGAAGCAGCGCCCGAACACGAAGGTAAAATCGAACTATTTGCTTCAAAAGAAAATCATCGAATCTGCCTTTATTTCGTTGATAACGGTGTAGGCATGTCAGAAAGCCAAATGAAAAAGCTTGGTGAACCCTATTACACATTGAAAAATAAAGGAACAGGGCTTGGGTTGACAGTGACATTTTCCATCATTGAAAATCATCATGGAACCATTCGTTTCAAAAGCTCATTGCAGTCTGGTACAACAGTCACCGTGAAGTTTCCTGAAGATACAAGAAGAAAATGATCAATCCATTTTTTTTGTCCTTTTTTCATCGATCTGCTCCTGCTTCTTAGAAGCACGAACGATCAGACGAAAGCAAATAAATGCAGCAGCAAAGAAAAGCACCGTCGTGATTGCCGCAGGGATATACTCCCTTTTATCTTCAGGAAAATACAGTAGAAAGAATATGATGAACGACATGTTCCGCTCTTCCCCCTTTTGCTCGTTTACTTCACTATATTGGCTAAAAGAAAGGAAATACCTTCTTATGCGAAGGAAATGGAGGAATTTCATATGACAGACATTCAGATTGGACAAATCGTGAAAGGTTTTTACAAAACAGGTGTTTACATTGGGGAAGTGACAGCCGTTAAACCATCTACTTATCTCGTTCAAGTAAAAGCGGTTTTCACACACCCCACTCAAGGTGACCTGCATCATCCAAAAGAAGCGGACGTACCTTTTTTTCAGGAAAGACGGGCTTTGGCCTTTAGGGAACAGACGAACATCCCTCAT
This sequence comes from Bacillus sp. iso_77, assembly GCF_056173625.1. Lineage (NCBI taxonomy): Bacteria > Bacillati > Bacillota > Bacilli > Caryophanales > Bacillaceae > Bacillus > Bacillus sp. iso_77. The sequence goes on from NZ_CM149683.1 coordinate 2,823,093, forward strand.
CATATGGTCAAGCCTTATGATGGCGACATCCCTGATTATCAAGTATCACTGAAAGACGCCGTAGACAAATTGAAAAAAGGGCTCAGTGCGGATGATTCCAAGTGGGCTGAAAAATCAAGAGCGTGCCTCTCTTCTCTTGAAAAAGATTATTTTCCAGAAGACGCCCGCTAATCTGCCGAATCAAAAAAGTGAGAGAAGTCAATGAGTTCACCAATTTTGGTTGTTTGCGGATTTTCCACATAGGATCGATCTTTTTCAAAAAGGGTGAACAGCTGATAAGTGGTCATGGCATCATCGAGTGCTTTATGATGCTTACCAGCTCCTTCACTGCCGTACTCCTTAGCTGCTTTCCGAAGTCCTGTGAGTGTTCTATCCCCAAAAAAGGTTTTATATTCAAAAGCCAGATCCCTTTGATTCCCCTTAAAAGGAAAACCAATATGATTGAGCATACAGTTTTGCTTCAGTACCTTCATGTCCATATTTCCCCATGTGATAATCTCACAGTCTTCTCCCCCATCGAGTGACACGAGCTTCTCGATAAACGTCTCAAAAGAAATCCCGCTTTCTACATCCTGCTGCGTAATGCCAAGGAACGATTTACAGCGCTTTGTCAGCTTCGGGAACTTTTTCGGTTTGACATAGCTTGAGAATGTGTCTATGATCGTTTCATTTGATGCTTTGACGACACCGGCTTCAATGATTTCCGGGAAAAAATTTTGCGGATGATATTTCCCATCAGGCATCGTAAATTCAAAATCGACCACAAGCAGCGTCTTCTGTTCCATCAGTCTCACCCCACTTTCTCGTCTGTTTTCCATCCTGCTACTATTATATTAAGACGGACTTTGAAATCACTTCATTTTCGTGAAAATAATGCAGATTCACTATGCCCAACCTATTCATCAGATGAAAGATCGTTTATTTTCCTTTATAATTATTAAGGAACACGAAATAAATAAAGAAGGTGGTCTTTATCACAAACAGGAAGAAAAACTTGTACATCATGTGGTTTGTGAACTTTTTTGTATCTGCCAGCATTACAATGATCGTCCCTTTTTTATCACTTTACATAGAGTCTCTTGATAGCAGTTATTCGAATGAATTTGTTCAAAGATGGAGCGGCTATGTCTTTGGGGTTACGTTTTTAACAGCCTTTCTCATTTCTCCAATTTGGGGACGGATTGGTGACCGGCATGGCTATAAAAAGATTTTGCTCATTAACGGCATTGGGATTGCAACAAGCATTTTATTAATGGGGCTTGTTCAAACCGTTTATCAACTATTTGCGTTACGGCTTTTCATGGGGCTTGTGACAGGCTTTATTTCGACTTCGATGGCACTGATTTCTGCACAGACCGAAAAGGCAACAGCCGGTAAGACCCTTGGTACAATGCAGATGAGTAATGTCGCCGGAGGGTTATTTGGTCCATTAATGGGTGGATTTATGGCAGACAGTGTCGGATTCATTTATACATTTTTCTTAACAGCTGCTGTCATATATGTGTCAGCGATTGTCATTATCTTCGGTGTGAAAGAACAGCCGATCCGTTCAAAAGAAGCAAAACGGGTTTCTTACTCACGGAAGGATGTCCTTGTCCATATTTTCAAACAGCCTTTACTTGTCGTCACCATGCTGCTCACATTTATTACGCAAGTCGGGAACTTTAGTATTCAGCCGCTTTTAGCCTTGTACATTCATGATTTACACGGCCCAGTCAACCTTGCCTTTTATGCAGGACTGGCGTTTTCTGCAACCGGGCTTGGCAATTTGCTATTTACACGGAAATGGGGAGACCTTGGAGATCGTATTGGTCACGATAAGGTGCTGCTTGCCCTTCTCATCCTCTCCTCCATTTTATTTATCCCGCAAGCGATGGCAGATTCCTACGGGATGTTAGTCATCTTCCGTTTCTTATACGGGATGGCACTAGGCGGCATCATTCCTTGTACGACGGCCTATATTCGCATCAAAGCGCCTGCCTCTATGCAAGGGGAAGTGCTTGGTTACAATGTCAGCTTCCGCTTTCTTGGAAATGTCGTCGGACCCGTCATAGGCGGTATTGTGGCGAGTCATTACGGAATTCCAGCTGTCTTTTATGTTACCGCAGGCATTTTCCTTTTCGGGGCATTATTTTTATGGGCGGTCCGCTCACAATCAAAGACAAAAGAGAGGAGTGTCTGATCCATCATCAGATACTCTTTTCTTCTGTCTAAATGCCTTGTTTACTAGACTTCACGTCTATTCTTTTCTAAAAATAACCTTCTCGTAATCGCAAAAGAATGGTACGATATGGCTAGAAATCCGAAGAAAGTGAGTGACCTCATGTTTCGTGCAATCATTGGATGGTTATTACTTGTTGCCCTCATTCCATTATTTGTTCTGACTTTTTATCTATCAAAGGAAGAAGCCGCAAGTGTAAAACCTGTTAACGAAGTGCTTGATCAAAAAATCAAGCTGGAAAAGGTAGACTTTTCCCAAAACAGTTATATGTATGATCGAGATGGTTCTCTTATCTCTGAGATCGTATCAAACGATGAGAACCGTGTTTTCGTGAAGTACGATAAAATTCCTGATTCCGTCAAGGAGCTGTTCCTCCGATCAGAGGACCGCAACTTTTATGACCATAAAGGCATTGACTTTATGGGCGTGATTCGTGCCCTTGCCGCAAATGTGAAAAACCATGGCATTAGCCAAGGCGCTAGCACCATCACACAACAGTTATCCCGTAATTTATATTTAAGTCATGAACGTTCATTCAGCCGAAAGTTTACAGAACTGCTCTATTCCTATGAGCTCGAGCGAAAATTTACAAAAGAGGAAATTCTCGAAAGCTATTTAAATACGATTTATTTCAGTAACGGGGTTTACGGTGTCGGTTCTGCGGCTAATTACTATTTTGATAAGCCGCTTAGTTCTTTGACGCTTGCACAGATGGCATTTATTTCTGCAATTCCTAACAACCCTACGCTGTATGACCCATTGAAACAATTCAAACATACAAAGAAACGCCAGGAACGGCTGCTTGGTATTTTAGAAAAAGATGGTGTCATTACTAAGAAGCAATACAAAAAAGCAGTGAAAGAAAAAATCAGCTTGTCCTTAAGTGAAAAGAAAAATCTTTACCCTGACTATGTGACATACGCCAATGAAGAATTTACCGATCTGGTGTCTGATCAGGAAGGCTTTACAAAACGATTGAAAAAAGCCAAAACAGCTGGCGCAAAAAAGGCAATTCAAAAAGAATTATCAGAAAAGGTCAGTGCATTGCTTCAAGATGGTGTGAAGATTTATACAGCACTAGACCCTTCCTTACAACAAAGAGCGGTTTATCAGCTCAATGCACAATTGCCTTATCAAGGTGTGGAAGGCGGTTCAGCAGTCATTAACCACCAAACCCATCAAATTGTCGCACTTGCTGGCGGGAAGAATTATAAAAAGTTTGATTTCAACTACGCCTATCAAGCGCAAAGACAACCAGGTTCCGCCATTAAGCCGCTGTTAGATTATGGCCCTTATATTGATCAAACCGGTGCCACGGCATCAAGCAAAATCAGTGCCGGCAAGTTTTGCAGTAGCGGATATTGCCCGCAAAACTATAATCATAAAACGTATGGAACTGTAACACTTGAAACAGCCTTTAAGAACTCTTACAATACACCAGCGATTCGTATGCTTGATACAGTCGGTGTCAAAAAAGGCTTCAGCTATTTAGAAAAGTTTTCATTCGAACATATTGTCGCAGATGATTACCGCCTCCCTTCTGCACTTGGAGGATTTACAAAAGGCTTCTCGCCGCTAGAAATAACCGATGCATATACCGTGTTTGGCAATCAAGGTGCCTATACGCGAAATCACTCCATTACAAAGGTCACAGACTTAAACGGCAAAACCCTTTACAAGTGGAAAGAGTCGCCGAAGCAAATCTATTCTCAGCGTACAAATGAAACAATGCGCAAGCTGCTTGCCTCTGTTGTGAAAAGTGGAACAGGGAAAAAGGCGAATTTCAATTCTCCTTACATTGGGGGAAAAACAGGCACATCCAATGACTACAAAGACATTTGGTTTGTTGGCCTGACAGATCAATACACAATGGGTGTATGGGTAGGAAGAGATAGAGGAACCGTTGAATCTATTTATAGTTCAAGTCCACACTTACGTATTTGGAAACAAACTATGCAATACGCTAGATAAACAGGAGGTTTGATTGCGATGCATTCAACACAACCCTCTCACTTCATTTTATTTGACGGTGTCTGCAACGTGTGCAGTGGTGCTGTTCAGTTTATCATCAAGCGCGACCCGAATGAGCGGATGATGTTTGCTTCTTTACAATCAGATACAGGGCAGCGTATTTTAAAAGAAAACGGCTTGCCTTTAGATGAGTTCAATTCATTCATTTATATTGAAAATGGGACCCTTTATATGAAGTCAACAGGCATCTTAAAAGCGGCGCGGCATTTAAAAGGGATATACAGATGGAGCTATTTACTCCTCGCGATCCCTCGTCCAATCCGTGACTGGTTTTATCAGCTCATTGCAAAGAATCGCTACAAATGGTTTGGTCAAAAAACATCCTGTATGATGCCTACACCTGATATTCAGAAGCGGTTTCTTCCATAAAAAAAGCATCCTCCATAAATCGGAGGATGCTTTCTTTCGTCTGATTAAGCTGGCAGACTTGCCATCACACTGTTATAAAGCTTAATAAATAAGTACAAAATGCCGATCAAAAACGTGGCCCAAAACAGCAGATTAAACATCATAAACCCAATTAAATTCAGCATGGAAAGTGATTGATAAATGCGTACCACAACCCAGATAAAATAGACGAGACTTGCTAAAACAAAAAGTCCAACAAGCAAAATGAGCTGCTGCGTCAATAGAAATGCAAGTAAGCTGGCAAACAAATAGACAACCGATGCAATCCGAATTTTCTTTAAGTTCTCCCCTTCAGGGTCCTTTGCAAAAAAGAGCAGCGCCAACTCTAACACCGTATCTGCAATGAGTTTTAAAGCAGATAAAATCATAAAATAAACAAGTGCAAATGCGGCAAATAAAGCAAGACGAATGCCCTGTTCAGAGAAAAATTCCAGCATTCCTTTTAAAATCCCTGCTTGGGTCAAGAAGTCAGTCGTGATACCTACTGTAAAAATAGAAAAGGCAGAGCTGAATAGCAAAATTGAAATCAGCGGAAAATATCCAGTCAAATATGTATTTTTCATAAATAGATCCTTTCTCATAAGCTCATTTTTATTATGGCTCACTTAAAACGGATTGACAAGATGCTTTCCAAGTAAACTGGAATCTAAATCAAATTTGTGATTTTGCACGTACATTCCTTCACAAACTTACATTTTCCCGTTAAAGTATTACTATTACGAAAAAATTGCGCGTTAGGGGTATACTCGTGAAAAAAACTTTAAGACTGCAAACACGGCTGACGATCTTTGTCTGTATTGTTGTCCTGATCTCCCTCTGTATCACATTCTTTACGATCTGGTCAGAAACAGCCAAAAATATTCATCAGCAGGAACGTGATATCGCCCTCTCCACTGCCAAAATGGTGGCAGAGGCTCCGATCACAGCAAAATCATTGGAAAATGATCAATCATATACAGCACTGCGAAAATATACAACAAGTGTTCAGCGTATTACCAAAACCGAATTCGTTGTCGTCATGGATATGAACGGTATCCGCAAAACACATCCGAATCCGCAAAAGATTGGGAAGCGGTTTGCTGGCGGTGATGAAAAACCGGCATTACAGGGTAAAGAACATATTAGTACCGCATCTGGAACACTTGGCAAGTCCATGCGTGCCTTTGTTCCTGTTTATAACCAAGATGGCAAGCAGCTCGGGGCTGTGGCAGTTGGGATTACATTAAAGGAAATTGATTTAATTATTCATCAAAGCCTGCTCCCGCTCTACTTTGTCACATCGCTTAGCCTTTTATCTGGCATTATCGGCGCACTCATTGTGGCACGTAAAGTAAAGAAGATTATGTTTGGACTAGAGCCAGATGAAATTGCCACATTATTAAAAGAACGAAGCGCTATGCTAGAATCAACAAAAGAAGGCATTCTTGCCGTCGATCAGCACGGTAAAATCAAGCTGGCAAATGCAGAAGCTAAACGTCTTTTTCATAATATGGGCATTATGATTGACCCTAGAGAACAAGATGTACAGGCCCTTCTTCCTTCAAGCGGCTTAAAGCAAGTAATCAAAACACGGAAACCGCTGCTTGATCGCGATGTCAGAATGAACGGACTGGAGCTTGTCTTTAATGAGGTGCCGATTACGGTAAAAGGGGAAATTGTCGGAGCGATCGCAACTTTCCGTGACAAAACAGAAGTCAAACACCTAGCTGAGCAGCTGAGCGGGGTGAAGATGTATGCCAATGCACTTCGTGCCCAGTCACACGAATTTATGAACAAGCTTCATGTCATTTTAGGATTGGTACAGCTAAAGAACTATGATGACCTTGGCACCTATATTAAAGATATTGCGATTTATCAGCAGACAGAAACAAATGAAATCATCAACCATGTGAAAAACTCAGTCTTAGCCGGGTTTTTACTAGGAAAACAAAGCTACATCAGAGAACAAGGCGCAGCTTTAGAAGTCAATTGCAGTACACAGGTACCAAACTCGGAGGACCCAGCAGTCACACATGACCTTATTACGGTCATCGGTAATCTGTTAAATAACGCACTCGATGCCGTTTCCCATACAGAGATCAAAAATATCTCCATCTCATTCAGATATGTCCAAGAGCAGCTTCATATTGAAATTACAGACACAGGTGTCGGTCTGACAAAAGAAGAACAGGACATTATGTTTGATCAAGGCTTTTCAACAAAAGGAGAAGACAGAGGATTTGGCCTTTACTTTGTTGACCAAAGCATCAAAAAACTGAACGGACATATGATCGTCACAAGCGAAAAAGGAGAAGGAACGACCTTTAGTCTCCGTATTCCATATAAACAAAAGGAGGATTCACATGATTAATGTGTTGATCGTAGAAGATGACCCAATGGTCGGAGAGCTGAATAAACGCTACTTGACCCAAATAGAAGGATTTGAATTAAAAGGGATTGCCACCTCATTTCAAAAGGCACTAGACATCTTAAAATCAGAAATCATTCACCTTGTATTGCTTGATATTTATATGCCTGGACAAAATGGGCTCGCCCTATTATCAGAAATTCGTGAGAAAAATCATTCCGTTGACGTCATCGTCATTTCAGCTGCAAATGAAGTGGATGTCGTACAGCAAACGATGCGAAACGGAGCTGTCGACTATTTAATCAAACCTTTTGAGTTTGAACGCTTCCAATCAGCACTGGCAGAATATAAAAGAAAACATGCCCTATACCAAACGATGAACAGCATCTCTCAAAATGATTTAGACGCCAAGCTTTTTCATAAAAAAGCAGAGGCGGAAAAAGTCCTGCTGCCAAAAGGCCTGACGAAGAGCACACTCAAACTCATCTGGACAAGCATTCAATCATTCGGTCAGCAGGCTTTCACGACCGAAGACCTAGCCAATCATACTGAAATCTCCCAAGTTTCAATTAGAAAATACTTGAAATTTCTTGAGGATATCGAAGTGGTTGATGTGGAGATGGCATACGGGACAATCGGCCGCCCTGTTTTCCAATATAAACTGAATACAAGCAACATGAATTTGATTCAGCAATATCTTTAATTGGACACATCTGACCTTTCACAAAGGCCAGATGTTTTTTTATGGCATACGATGTCACAAACCCCTTGATATCAGTGGTTCCACTGTAGTAGAGCACATCATAAAAGCGGCATTATATCATATTTCAGCACATAAAAAGACATCGAATTTAGCCTTTTAACATTTTTTTAAAAATAAAACAAATTTCTATTTATTTATTCGATGGGAAATGATAAATTATGATTGATTAGTTCAACGAGATATAAGTCTGATGTCTTACATCTTCTCTCCTGTTTCCATCAATTTTTAAAGAATGCAGGATAAAATACCCTTTTCACAAGGATAGGAGAAGGCAAGAGTCGGTCTTTTTTCGCGAGACTTTTCTGAAACTTTTAAATTTTATAGGGGGTTATGTTTTGAAGAAGCGCAAAATTGGACTTGCATTGTCCTTAGTCGTAGCAGCAGGAACCATCCTTGGAGCATGCGGCAACTCTGGCTCAAACAGCGGTGAAAACAAAAAAGATAAAGATCAATTCACTGTTGCAATGGTAACTGATGTCGGTGGTGTCGATGACAAATCGTTTAACCAATCAGCTTGGGAAGGTTTACAAGCATTTGGGAAAGACAACAATTTAACAAAAGGTAAAAACGGCTTTGATTACTTACAATCAAAAACGGATGCAGATTATCCAACAAATTTAAATACACTTGTTAGACAAAAATTTAACCTAATTTATGGTATCGGCTATAAAATGGAGAGTGCCATTTCTAAAATAGCTGATCAGCGAAAAGATTCCAAATTTGCAATTGTGGATGCAGTTGTTGATAAGAAGAACGTAGCTAGTATTACATTTAACGAAAACGAAGGGTCATTCCTTGTAGGTGTTGCAGCGGCTCTTTCTACAAAATCAAACAAAATTGGTTTTGTTGGCGGCGTTGATTCTGAATTAATCAGAAAATTCGAAGTTGGTTTCCGTGCAGGCGTTGAAGCAGCTAATCCAAAAGCAAAAGTTGAAGTGAAATATGCTGGTGCATTTGATAAAGCAGACATCGGTAAAGCAACAGCTGAAAGTATGTACAAATCTGGCGTTGACATTATTTATCATGCAGCTGGAGGTACTGGAACGGGTGTCTTTACAGAAGCAACCAATTTAAAAAAGGCAGATCCAAATCGAAATGTTTGGGTCATTGGTGTTGATAAAGACCAGTATGACGAAGGTAAAGTACCTGGAACAAAACAAAGTGTCACTCTTACTTCTATGATTAAGAAAGTAGACACAGCGGTACAAGACTTAACAACAAAAGCAAAAGAAGGTAAATTCCCTGGTGGCGAAGTCATCACGTACGGACTGAAAGAAGGCGGCGTTGACATCTCTCCATCTCAAGAGAATCTTGATAAAGATGTATTGAAGAAAATCGAAGAATGGAAACAAAAAATCATCAAGGGTGAAGTGAAAATCCCTGCAACACGTGATGAACTAAAAGATTTTAAAGCTTAATTTGTGCATCGGGATAAGCGCGTCTTATCCCCTTGCCTCTCCTTTACCTCCTCTTTATTCGTAAAAGGTGGTAAAAGAAAAGCTGCAGCCTTGTTTTGCAGCTTTTCTTTTGCTAGTTTTTATCTTCATCAGCACCCTAAAAAAGGAGCGGTTAAACCTGTGGATTATGTCATTGAAATGTTGAATATACGCAAAGAATTCCCTGGCATTGTAGCAAATGATAACATTACGCTACAGCTAAAAAAGGGCGAAATTCATGCGCTGCTTGGTGAAAACGGCGCTGGAAAATCAACGCTTATGAACGTGCTTTTCGGACTGTATCAGCCTGAAAAAGGTGAAATCAAGGTACACGGAAAACCGGTTACAATCTCAAGTCCAAATGATGCAAGTGATTTAGGCATTGGAATGGTCCATCAGCATTTTATGCTAGTTGATACATTTACTGTGGCTGAAAACATCATTTTAGGAAAAGAGCCAAAGAAATTTGGAAAGATTGACAAAGAACAAGCCATTCAGCAAGTGCAGGAACTTTCTGACCGTTATGGACTGAAAATAGACCCTGCCGCTAAAGTATCTGACATCTCAGTCGGTATGCAGCAGCGAGCAGAAATCTTAAAAACACTATACCGCGGCGCTGACATCTTGATCTTCGACGAACCAACAGCCGTCTTAACACCTCAAGAAATAAAAGAACTCATACAAATTATGAAAAACTTAATCAATGAAGGCAAATCCATTATTTTAATTACCCACAAACTAAAAGAAATTATGGATGCCTGTCATCGCGTGACCATTATCCGAAAAGGGCAAGGTATTCGTACACTTGATGTGGAACACACAAACAAAGACGAGCTTGCCAGCTTAATGGTCGGCCGCGAAGTCTCATTTAAAACAGACAAAAAAGCAGCCTCCCCTGCTGAAGAAGTCTTGCAAATTCAAGATCTCACTGTCAAAGATGCGCGAGGAATTGAAGCTGTGAAACAACTCAATTTATCAGTGAAAGCTGGTGAGATTGTCGGAATTGCGGGTGTAGACGGAAATGGTCAATCTGAATTAATTGAAGCCATTACAGGTCTGAAAAAATCCGAATCTGGCACGATCATGCTAAACGGGAAAGCCATTCAAAATCTCCCGCCTCGTAAGGTCACAGAATCTGGTATCGGACACATTCCTCAAGACCGTCATAAGCACGGACTTGTCCTTGATTTTTCAATTGGAGAAAATATTTCCTTACAAACGTATTATCAGCGTCCATATTCGAAGTTTGGCTTGATGAATATGAAAAATATTTATCAAAAAGCAAAACAAATCATTGCTGAATACGACGTACGGACGCCTAGTGAATATACAGAAGCACGTGCGCTATCAGGGGGTAACCAGCAAAAAGCCATTATTGGCCGTGAAGTGGACCGAAACCCTGATTTATTAATTGCCGCACAGCCGACACGCGGACTTGACGTCGGAGCCATTGAGTTTGTTCATAAGCGTCTGATTGAACAAAGGGATGCAGGCAAAGCCGTTCTGCTCATTTCCTTTGAGCTTGATGAAATTATCAATGTCAGTGATAAGATTGCCGTTATTTTCGAAGGCAGCATTATTGCCATTGTTGATCCAAAAGAAACAACAGAGCAAGAACTTGGTCTGTTAATGGCTGGAAGTACGCAACAGGAAGTGGGGAAAGAAGCAAATGTCTAATCGCTTAACAAATCTGCTGATTCCGCTTATAGCCATTGTACTTGGTCTTTTCGTTGGGGCCATCATTATGCTGGCAAGCGGTTATAGTGTCATCGAAGGTTATAGCGCCCTTTGGAATGGCGTATTCGGTGAAACGTATTATATGGGAGAAACCATCCGACAAGTCACGCCCTATATTTTATCAGGACTTGCTGTTGCCTTTGCATTTCGGACAGGCCTCTTTAATATCGGGGTAGAAGGTCAACTTCTCATTGGCTGGATTGCATCTGTATGGATAGGAACAACCGTCCATGCACCTGCGTATATCCACCTGCCTCTTGCACTGATCACTGCAGCAGCTGCTGGTGCATTATGGGGCTTTATTCCTGGGTTTTTAAAAGCTCGTTTTTATGTTCATGAAGTGATTGTCACTATTATGATGAACTACATTGCACTTCATGTGACTAATTTTATTATTACAAATGTTCTTACAGATCATAAAGATAAAACAGATAATATTAATTCGACTGCCTCATTACACTCTGATTTTTTTGAAAAAATCACTGATTTTTCAAGCATGCATAACGGAATCATTGTAGCTGTCCTATCTGCCGTTATTATGTGGATCATTATCCAAAAAACCTCTAAAGGGTTTGAATTGCGTGCTGTTGGTATGAATCAACACGCATCCCAATATGCTGGAATGAATGTGAGAAAAAACATTATATATTCCATGCTCATTTCTGGTGCCTTTGCAGGGCTTGCAGGTGCGATGGAAGGGCTCGGAACCTTTGAATATGCATCAATAAAAGATGCCTTCACTGGCGTTGGTTTTGATGGAATCGCTGTTGCCTTATTAGGCGGAAATACAGCTATTGGTGTCGTCTTAGCGGCATTATTGCTTGGTGGATTGAAAGTCGGTGCTTTAAACATGCCGCTTGAATCTGGCGTACCGACTGAGGTCGTTGATATTGTGATTGCGATCATTATTCTTTTCGTTGCCTCAAGCTATATCATCCGTCTTGTCATTCAACAATTGAAGAAAAAGGGGGGAAAATAAGTGGGATTTCTGCAAATTCTTGAAATCATCGTCCCGGCTACACTTGTATATGCTGCACCACTTATTTTAACCGCTCTTGGAGGCGTCTTTTCAGAAAGATCAGGTGTCGTCAATATCGGTCTTGAAGGTTTGATGGTCGTCGGAGCATTTTCTAGTATTATCTTTAACTTAATGTTTGCTGATACGTTTGGTGCCTTGACCCCGTGGCTCGGTCTTCTTGTTGGTATGGCCATTGGCGGCGTGTTCTCACTCATTCACGCTGTTGCCACTATTACGTTCAGAGCAGATCAAACGGTCAGTGGTGTTGCGATTAACATGCTTGCCCTTGGTGCTACGCTGTTTGTTGTCAAACTGATTTATGGCAAAGCACAAACGGATAAAATTACAGAACCTTTCTATAAAGGAGATATTCCCCTTTTAAGTGACATTCCGATCATTGGTGATATTTTCTTTAAAGATGTGTATTATACGTCCATTCTCGCATTAGTTCTTGCGGTTGTCGCTTGGTTTGTTTTATTTAAAATGCCGTTTGGCTTGCGACTTCGTGCAGTCGGAGAGCATCCAATGGCAGCTGATACAATGGGAATCAAGGTATACCGGATGCGCTATATCGGCGTCTTCATTAGTGGTCTATTTGGCGGTCTTGGCGGAGCTGTGTATGCATCGACCATCGCTCTTGATTTCTCACACGCCACCATTACAGGACAAGGCTTCATTGCGTTAGCCGCCCTTGTTTTCGGGAAATGGCACCCATTTGGCGCTATGGGCGCTGCTTTATTCTTTGGATTTGCACAAAGCTTAAGCATCATTGGCTCTCTGCTTCCGCTGTTTCAAGATATCCCGAACGTGTACATGCTCATTGCACCATATGTGCTGACGATCCTAGCTCTTACTGGCTTCATTGGACGAGCAGACGCACCAAAAGCACTTGGTACTCCTTATTTAAAAGGAAAACGATAAATAAATACCATGTATGATCAATCCCCTGAAGGACAAACTATCTTCAGGGGATTTTTGTATGATAAAAACGACAAAACCCCCGTTTATTTTACTTTTATTACACTTAATTTAGTTTAATAAATAGATGAGTGTCACAGAATCTTCTACAATTGAGACAAATAGCATTTGGGGGTGTTTATGTGGCTAATACACAACAATTGAAATCGATTACAAACGATTCTGACAATAATAAAAGCGTTTTCCGAAAAATTCTTTCTTGGAAAATTGGTGTTATTGATCTACCTGTGTATATAGTACTTGCAGCGATTATTTTAACTGCCGCTTATTTTAATAAAATTCCAGCAAATATGCTTGGTGGTTTCGCTGTTATTATGATTTTGGGGATTTTCCTAGGAGATGTAGGACAACGTATTCCAATCTTAAAAGATATTGGTGGACCGGCGATTCTTTCTTTATTCGTACCATCGTTCCTGGTCTTTTTTCATGTTCTGAATCCAAACTCGTTGGAAGCGGTTACGTCTCTGATGAAAACGTCGAACTTCCTATACTTCTATATATCTGCTCTTGTAGTAGGTAGTATTCTTGGGATGCAACGAACTGTTTTAGTACAAGGCCTTATTCGTATGTTTGTTCCTCTTGTTGCAGGTACAATTACAGCTGTAGCTGCTGGAATTCTAGTGGGTCTTCTAGTTGGTTACACACCGCATCATTCGTTCTTCTTTATCATTGTACCGATTATTGCCGGTGGTGTCGGTGAAGGAATATTGCCATTATCAATTGCTTATTCACAAATTCTTGGTGTATCAGCAGAGTCATTAATTTCTCAATTAATTCCGGCTGCTGTCATTGGGAACGTCATTGCCATCATTTGTGCTGGCGCAATGAAAAAGCTTGGTGAAAAACGTCCTGAACTAAACGGGAATGGACGACTTGTTAAATCAAAAGAAGCAAATGAAATCTTTGAACAGCCTGACATGGATACTAAAGTTGACTTCAGCTTAATGGGTGCAGGTGTACTTGTTGCTTGTACAACCTTTATCTTTGGCGGCTTATTAGAAAGTTTTGTTCATATTCCAGGTCCAATCTTAATGATTGTTCTTGCTGCATTAATCAAATACTTAAACGTGATGCCTCAGCATTTGCAAAACGGCTCACAGCAGTTCTACAAGTTTGTATCGAAAAGCTTTACATGGCCTCTAATGGTTGGTTTAGGAATTCTATACATTCCACTTGATGATGTGGCTACTGTCATTTCGATTCCTTTCGTATGTGTATGTATTGCTGTTGTTCTAGGCATGGTTGGTTCTGGTTACTTTGTTGGTAAATTCATGAACATGTATCCAGTTGAATCTGCCATTGTGACTGGCTGTCACAGTGGATTAGGCGGTACTGGTGATGTTGCGATTCTTTCAGCTTCTGGAAGAATGGGCCTTATGCCTTTCGCTCAAGTCTCTACACGTCTTGGCGGAGCAGCAACCGTTATTTGCGCAACAATCTTACTCAGAATGTTTACTTAAAAAAGAAACAAAAAGCATGTCCTTTTCATAAAGGACATGCTTTTTTTATATTTCTTTTCTCCCATACATCCTCATTCATCAGCTAATACAATTCGTATATACTCCCGAGGCTGAAAAGGATACTGTTTCGCCTGCGGATAGGTCATATGGAGGAGTTGCTCAGAAAATAGCGGCCATTCACTCCCGGCCTGCCACCTTTTTTGATCATTTCGTTCAATCAAGAATGCTCCTCCTAAAATCGTGCAGAATATGCTTAAGCTGATGGCGATCTTTCGTTTCATTTGATCAGCTCCTTTAAGAAAAGCATGTACGAAATACAAAACAATATACAACGAGTTTCATTTTTGATAAAATATTTTTTGTGGTCAAAAGAACTCAAAACAAATTCAATTTGTCGTAAATCAGTTCAAACCAATGCACTATGTCTGTATTTACGCTATAATTTTAATTACCAGTTCTTTAGAACGTGAATTTATATTGATCAAAGGAGGTTCATTTTCTTGCAGCTTATTCACTTCGCCATCCTATCACCTTTTTTACTTGCCTTTGTCGTCCCTTTTCTTTTTAAATACGTAAGGCGTATACATACAGGATGGTTTGTTCTCATCTTGCCTATTCTTTTATTTACCTATTTCATCCAAATGCTCCAGATCACCTCGAATGGACGAACGTTGTTCTCACAAGCTGAATGGATTCCCTCTCTAGGGATGAATTTCACTGTATATGTAGATGGTCTCAGCCTGTTATTTGCTTTACTCATCACAGGTATTGGTGCACTTGTGGTACTGTACAGTATTTTCTACTTATCAAAGGAAAAAGAACAGCTTGGCTCTTTCTATACGTATTTATTAATGTTTATGACCGCTATGCTCGGTGTTGTCCTCTCTGATAACATGGTCGTACTTTATTTGTTCTGGGAGCTAACAAGTATCTCTTCCTTCCTCTTAATTGGGTATTGGTATAAGCGTGAACGTTCTCGTTACGGAGCAACCAAATCACTGCTTATTACTGTGTTTGGCGGATTAGCTATGCTTGGCGGCTTCATCCTCATTTACCTGATCACTGATTCATTCAGTATTCGCGAAGCAGTCAATCAGCTTCAGCTCATTATGGCATCACCTTATTTCATCCCTGCGATGGTTCTCATTTTACTAGGGGCCTTCACGAAATCAGCGCAGTTCCCATTTTATATTTGGCTGCCTGATGCTATGGAAGCACCAACCCCTGTAAGCAGTTATCTGCATTCTGCTACTATGGTCAAAGCCGGTATTTATCTGGTTGCCCGCTTTAGTCCGATTTTTGCTATATCAGAGGTGTGGTTTTGGACCATTTCGATTGTCGGA
Organism: Bacillus sp. iso_77; assembly: GCF_056173625.1. Classification (NCBI taxonomy): domain Bacteria; kingdom Bacillati; phylum Bacillota; class Bacilli; order Caryophanales; family Bacillaceae; genus Bacillus; species Bacillus sp. iso_77. The sequence continues at coordinate 2,838,835 of NZ_CM149683.1, forward strand.
CTTATCACACTATTCTGGGGATCTTTCCACGCCGTTCGGCAAAATGATTTGAAAGCCATTCTGGCCTTCTCGACAGTGAGTCAACTCGGTATGATTATGCTCATGCTAGGAGTAGGCGCAGCTGCCATTCATGAAAACAACCCTGCCTTTTTTGGCGCAGCCGTTCTTGCTGCTATTTTTCATCTCATTAACCACGCGACTTTTAAAGGAAGTCTCTTTATGGCAGCAGGGATTATCGATCACGAAACAGGTACACGTGATATTCGCAAATTAGGTGGATTAATGACCATCATGCCAATTACCTTTACAATTACGTTAATTGGTACATTCTCGATGGCTGGACTCCCGCCTTTTAATGGATTTTTAAGTAAAGAGCTATTTTTCACAAGTATGATTCGGATTTCTGACATCAGCTTTACGGATGTTTCAACATGGGGGGCTGTCTTCCCTGCTATCGCTTGGCTCGCTAGTGTGTTTACGTTCATCTACAGTATGATGATCGTCTTCAAAACATTTAGAGGCCGTCTGAATGTCGATCAATTGGAGAAAAAACCGCATGAAGCACCGATTGGTATGCTGATCCCGCCAATTATTTTAGCTGCACTTGTGGTCACGTTTTTCTTTTTCCCTAATATTCTTGCCTATTCTGTCATTGAACCTGCCATTCAAGCGATCATTCCAGAAGCCATTCAAACAGGAAGCCGCTTTGCCGTAAAAATTGAAGCGTGGCATGGATTCCAGCCAGAGCTTTACATGACAATTGGTGTAGTTGCGCTCGGTACCATTGGCTATTTAACGCTGTCAAAATGGCGCCCAATGTACAACATATTTAAAGAAAAATGGTCATTTAACGCTTTGTATGATCGTTCACTTATAGGTGTAGAAAAAGGGTCATACCGCCTAACAAACAGCTATATGACAGGATTCCTTCGTGACTATCTTGTCTATGTATTTGGTTTTATGATTATCGTGCTGGGCAGCGTGATGTTCTACAAGCAAGCCTTCTCATTTCAAACTGAGCACGCTGCATCAATCGGCACGTACGAAGCCATCCTTTCACTTGTGATGGTCGCAGCGACAGTCACGACTGTATTTGCTCGTTCACGCTTAACAGCTATTATTGCGCTAGGTGTTATGGGCTACACGCTGTCACTATTCTTCGTGATTTTCAGAGCACCTGACCTTGCGCTGACACAGCTCATTATTGAAACCATTTCTGTCGCGCTGTTTTTACTTTGCTTCTATCATTTGCCAAAGCTGAGTCTGAAGCAAAAAACACGAAGATTTAAATTAACAAATTTGATGATCTCATTAGGTGTTGGAGTTGTTGTCACCTGTCTTGCTTTTGCTTCAACAAGCCAGCAGTCTCTTGACACGATTTCAACGTACTTCATTGAAAACAGCTACAAACTGGCTGGCGGAGACAATATTGTCAATGTCATTCTTGTCGATTTCAGGGGCTTTGATACACTCTTTGAGATTACAGTGCTGGCCATTGCGGCACTCGGTATTTATGGATTATTGAAGGTAAAAGCACAAGGAAAACGGAAGAGAGGCGTACGGCGATGAGAAAGATTGATACGAATGATATGCTCTTACAAGTCACTACTAAAATTACAGCATTCATCATCTTGCTTTTCTCACTTCACCTATTTCTTGCAGGACATAACAATCCTGGCGGAGGATTCATTGGCGGTTTGATGAGTGCTGGTGCTGTCGTCCTTCTGCTTTTAGCCTATGACCTTAAAACAGTCAGACGCATTTTACCATTTGACTTTATTTATGTGGCTGGTGTCGGTTTGCTCGTTGCCATCCTAACAGGTATGGGATCTTTTCTGTTCGGAGCACCTTTCCTATCCCATGCATTTGATTATTTCCAACTGCCGTTTCTAGGGAAAACAGAACTGGCGACAGCGGTCCTGTTTGATATCGGTGTGTATTTAGTTGTTGTTGGTGTCACCATGACCATTATTCAAACGATTGGAGAGAAGGAATAATGGAATTTCTAATGTCTATTATCGTCGGAATCATTTTTATGGCAGCGACCTATTTAATGCTTTCAAAAAGCCTTCTGCGGGTCATCGTCGGTACTGCCGTTTTAAGTCACGGCGTCCATTTGCTTCTATTAACAATGGGCGGCTTAAAAAAGGGAGCACCTCCTATTTTGAAAGAGGGGCTCACATCCTATGTAGATCCATTGCCACAAGCATTAATTTTAACAGCTATTGTCATTGCTTTTGGTGTAACATCCTTTTTGCTCGTGATGGCCTTCCGTGCCTTCCAAGAGCTGAGAACAGATGACATGGATCAAATGAGAGGAAATGATCAGCATGAATAATCTCGTGATCCTGCCTATATTAATACCATTACTAGCTGCTACATTATTGATTTTTATGAATAAAAACACCATGCTGTCGAGAGGCTTTAGTGTATTTGCATCTCTTTTAGCCATTATCTGTAATGTCTATTTGGTCCAAACGATTTTCACAAACGGCATACAAACCCTTTATTTGGGTGGCTGGAAAGCACCGTTTGGCATTGCCCTTGTGGCCGATCAGTTTGCTGCACTTCTTGTGCTGACCGCTTCCATTGTTGGACTTGTCACAGTTCTTTTTTCCTTTCAAACGATTAGGAAAGAAAGAGAGCGGCTGTTCTATTATTCTGGTGTCCAATTCTTGTTAGCTGGCGTCAGTGGTGCCTTTTTAACGGGAGATATTTTCAACCTGTTTGTCTTCTTTGAATTGTTGCTGATGGCGTCTTATATGCTCATTGTTCTGGGTGGTTCAAAGCCTCAGCTTCGTGAATCACTGAAATACATTGTGTTTAATATTATCTCATCGGCATTATTTATTGTTGGCGTAGCGTGTTTATATGCAGTCACAGGCACACTGAACATGGCTGATTTAAGTGTGAAAATAGCTGAATCTGGGCAAACAGGGTTAATCACCGTGATTGCCATTCTGTTCCTGATTGTATTTGGCTTAAAAGCTGGGGTCTTCCCGCTGTACTTCTGGCTGCCAGGGTCTTATCATGCACCGCCGGCAGCAATTTCAGCTTTGTTTGGCGCACTGCTGACAAAGGTCGGGCTATATGCGATTGCCAGGGTCTTTACGCTCATCTTTATACATGATACAGGTTTTACACATACAATTATGGCCTGGCTAGCCGCTCTAACGGTTATATTCGGTGTCATTGGCTCTATCGCCTATTCTGATGTGCAAAAAATTGTGATTTATAACATTGTCACAGCTGTTGGTGTCATTTTGTTTGGGATTGCGGCCAATACACCGGCATCACTTCAAGGCGCCATTTATTACCTCATTCACGATATGGTGATCAAAGGAGCTCTATTTATGCTCGCAGGGGCACTGTTTGTGTATGCTGGAACCAATCATCTGAAAAAAATGGGTGGGCTGATTCAATCCCAGCCTCTACTCGGCTGGATGTTCTTCATATCGGCTTTATCACTTGCGGGTATTCCTCCGCTAAGTGGATTTGTTGGCAAACTGAAAATTGTTGAAGGTGGGTTTTCTGCTGGGTACATGACGTTCTCTATCCTTGTTTTACTGTCCAGTCTTCTTGTCCTTTATTCTGTTATGAGGATTTTCATGCTCGCGTTTTGGGGAGAGGAACAGGATATGCGAAGAAGAAAGCCATCCATTAGAGGAATGGTATATCCTGGGGTACTGCTTGTTATCTTATCGCTTGCGATTGGATTAGGCACAGAATTCATTGCACCTTATATCAATCAAGCTGCGGAAATGCTTTCAACACCAGAAAAATATATTCAAGCTGTGCTGAAGGAGTAGATGAACATGGCCTTTCAAATATTATTAAACGCTCTCCTCGCCTTTACATGGATGTTTATGAATGATACATACAGAGCTGCAGACTTTGTATCAGGCTTTGCACTAGGGATGATCGCCATTTTTATGCTACGGCGATTCTTCCCGCAACGTTTTTACGGCTATGCCCTTTATGCGATTTTCAAGCTCGTCATCATTTTTATCAGAGAGCTGCTTCTTGCCAATTTGAGTGTACTCAAGACGGTGTTATCTCCAAAGCTTAAGATCAAGCCTGGTATTTTCGCCTTTCGTACAGATTTAAAAACAGATTGGGAAATCACCATACTGGCTAATATGATTACATTAACACCTGGTACACTGGTCATCGATATTTCCGATGATCGTTCGATTTTATATATTCATGCGATGGATATTGAAGATGCTGAAAAAGCCATCCACGATATTCGGGTATCATTTGAAAAAGCGATTCAGGAGGTGAGCGGTAAGTAATGGAACTGATCTTGCAAATGTCACTTGGAATTCTTGCGCTGTCTACTTTGCTTTTTGTCATACGGGTCATCAAAGGACCTTCTATCCCAGATCGCGTTAGTGCGCTTGATGCGATAGGAATCAATTTAATTGGGATGACAGCCATCGTGTCTATCTTACTGAAAACCACTACGTTCTTTGAAATTATTTTACTGCTCGGTATTCTTGCCTTTATCGGCACTGTCGCTTTTTCCAAATTCCTTGAGAAAGGGGAAGTGATTGAAAATGATCGTCATCGCTAAAGCGATCGTGATTTTCTTTATTCTGCTTGGCGCCATCCTCTGTTTGATTTCAGCCATTGGTGTCCTTCGCCTGCCGGATGTTTACACACGTATGCATGCTGCATCAAAAGCATCGACACTTGGTGTTGTTCTCATTTTAGTTGGTGTGTTCTTTCATGAATGGTTTCTTGCAGGGATCATCTCTGCGAAAATCCTGCTTGGGATTGTCTTTATCTTTCTGACCGCACCAGTCGGCGCTCATTTGATCGGCAGAGCCGCTTACAACACTGGTGTGAAAATGGACAAACGAAGTGTCCAAGATGATTATGGCGGTTTCCGTAACTTTGTCATTAAACGAAAAGAAGACTCTTATTTATAAATGAAGAATATGACATTCAGGTCTTGTTCACTTTACCTGCATGTTCATAAAAGGGTATTAAAAAAAGCTTCCGCTGCACCGGGAGCTTTTTTATATGCGATCAATGACAGCGAGTGTACATCTTGACGTACAGATATGACGGTCTCGATCATCTTTTATATCGATTTGGAATACCATTGTACGCCGTCCAACATGTACAGGAACAGCTGTAGCTGTCACCACTCCATCACGTACAGATTTTAAATGATTGGCATTGATTTCAATACCTGAACAGACCTGCTTCGTTAAATCCAAATGAGCAGCAGCACCCATGCTTGCCACTGTTTCTGCTAGAGCAGCTGATGCTCCTCCGTGCAGTAATCCAAATGGCTGTTTTGTTCGGTGATCGACTGGCATTGTCGCCACGCATCGTGACGTATTGCATTCCACAATCTCAATCCCCAGTGCCTCAAGCAGTGTATTTGAACCACTCACATCCATCAAGACCCTCTCCCTTCACACGTTTACAGGACACTTTCCGATTTTGCAATTAACACCGCTTCCGTTCGAGATCCAACATTCAGCTTATTAAAGATGGAGGTCAAACTGTATTCAATCGAGCGTTTGCTCAAATGAAGCACATCGGCGATCTCTTGGTTTGTGTACCCTTTTTCCACTTCTCTTAAGATTAAACATTCACGCTCTGTTAACAGCTCATGATCCGTCTGCTGCGCCTGTTCTGGCTTCTCTTGCTGCTGTGAAATTAATTTCTTTAAATAGGATAGCTGAATGACAACTTCTCCTTGCAATGTGCGGTGTATGTATTCAATGATTTTGTCTTTTGTCTCTGTTTTACTTATTGCACCATGCAATCCAGCTCGAATGGCCTCTTCGAAATAATCATCTACTTCATATCCTGTATAAATGATAATTTTCACTTGTTGATTCGTTTCTAGAATTTGTTTGGCAATGTCCATTCCATTGATATCCCCGAGATTTAAATCCATCAAGATCACATCATAGATGGAAAAGTCATGCGTCTTTAAAAAGGCGCCTTCTGCATCAGGACTTAAACAATCGACTGATAGCTGCTGATCTGATTCTAATATGCTTTTTGTCCCTTCCATGACAGCCGGATGATCATCAATGACCAATATCTTCTTCATGTCTTCCTCCCTTTAAATCACTCACTTCCATTTTATATAAAAGACTTGGCAGATGCCAAGTCTTATTCCTTAAGAAATCGTTACAATTCCATTTCAATTTTCACCTTGAGCCCTTTTTCAGGTGCTGTGTGAATTTGAAGCTTTCCATTTAGAGCTTTGACTCGTTCCCTTATGCCAGAAAGACCCATGCTCATCGTGTGCTGATCAAGCTGGCTTGCATCAAATCCGACTCCATCGTCCTCATAATGGAGAACAACTTGATCTTTAATACAAATGAGCATCACTAAGACTTGGCTGGCCTTAGAATGCTTCAACGCATTGGATAACAGCTCCTGCACAATCCGGTAAATATTCAGCTGTGAGTCAATATCAATGTCCAGTTCTTTATCAAAGCGGGTTGTATTCAGTCTAATATGAAATGGCGCTTCCTCTTGAATTTGCGAAGTCAGCTTCGAAATTGCCTTCACTAACCCCAAATCATAGAGGAGCTGCGGCCGAAGTTCATGACATGTTTCTCTAGTGGTTTGAATCACCTTAGACATTTGTTCATTCCATGAGATCAATGAATTTTCAATAGATGTTGGGCATTGGTTGTTTTGGAAATTGGTTAAGAACATCTCGGACTGTCTCTTCAGTGAAATCAAATCCTGCAGCACAGAATCATGAAGATCCCTCGCTAAATCTGAGCGCTGCTTCTCTTCCATGGCGAACATGACTTTCTTCAGCCAGGCGGGATTGGCTTCCCGCTGTTTCAAATCCTCAAGATGCTCCATCAGTTCTTCGATATTGACGACATTTTCTAAACTGACACTTGTGTAAAATGCCAATGTTTTCAGCCATGAGATTTCATCGCGGGTTAGCTTAGGTGTCCGTAAATTAGATAAACAGCAAATCACAAACGAGTGACCGCCCCGCTCACCAATTTTTATCATAAACCCTTTATTAAGCTCGATAATTTTCCCTACTTCGCCTAATAAATCGTGAAATTGATCGACATACTTTTTCCATAGGTTGCTGTCTTCTGTCTGCTCATCAATTTCTTCAATTTGTCCATCAGCCTTCACCTCAAGCACAAAGGCTTTATTCACAACAAGCACTTCTAAAATGGTGTATTTCAAATGATATAACACTTGATGAAGTGATGAAGCATCACGAATGAGCTGGGTGAATTTAAACACACTATCCTGATAATTATGTTTCTCTGAGAAACGCTTTAGACGAAAACGAAAATCGATGATTTCTTTAAAATAAAAGACGGTGAGCATAAGAATGTATGTGATAATTGTAAATTTCAATGTATAAAAATTAGCACTTGGCTTCTGAATGAAATCAAATATAATCACCACTACTATCGTAGGTGTGATCGCTAAAAGGCTGTAATATTTAATTCTTCCCATAAAGAAATCAACATTATATAATTTGTTTGACATAAATTGATAGACTAAGAAAAACGGAATTAATAATGCAAACGAAGCAAGAATATAAGGCGAAATAAAATACTTATGAAAAAAATATGGAATGATAAAGAACAGCATAAAAGGACTGAATGACGTGATTAAGACAAGTCCAAATGCACTAAGGACATTACCAATTTCCGTACCTTTCCACCTTTTAGCTGATCTGAATGTGATAATAATCGTTATAAATGCAAGTGTAAAAAACGAAAATAAGTTGAAAGCAGCTAAAACCATATTTTTAAAATAAATTTCTAAAACAAGATTTATAAATGGAACTGCATACAAAGAAAGAAGCACACGTACGCTAATAATTTTCGTACCCAATTCCTTCAAATACTGATACATAAAGTGCATATATAAAGGAGGTACACAAGTCATCGTAGTAATGACGATAAAACCACTAATATACTCACCTTTACCAGATCCACCAGAACTGACATATGCTACAGCAACAGCCAATAAAAAAAGGGCAAGGATATAGGCAGACTCTTTTTTCCTAGATTTATTGATTTTTAAAATCATAAATATACAAAATAGGCAGATTGAATAAAAAATGATCGGTATTAAGTAAATAAATAGATTTTCTTGACTTAATAACCTCACATTCTCTATGACAATTTCATCACCATGTCTATCAACAACTAAACTTTTGACGTTTGCTAAATAACCTCTTCTTACTTCTTCGGTTGGTTCTTTATTACCGTTCACTTCAAGGATGATATCGCCTTTTCTAACACCAGCATAATAACTGTCTGTAAAATCAACAACATCCTCTATTTCAAGTTGTCCGTCACTATTCACCGAAACGACTGCTCCTACAAAGATATTAAACACATTGATGTAGGAAATATAAATCACATAAATGAAACTAAGGATAATTAAAATAACAGTTAATTTCGAGTAAAATTTTTGCATAGAGCCTCAATAGTCCCCAGCATCTCTCCATTTTTTTGATCTAATGGTATCTTCTTTCTGAAAACCTTCAACAATAATACTCGCAGTCACTTGATCAACGTGAAGTAACGATGCATTTCCATTAGCAACTTGCTTTAACGCCGAGGGGTTTCCCGCTAGATAACTAACTAGTTTCTGAATGTTCATCTTCTCCATCTCCAATTAAAAAAAGTATTAGCTTTTCCTTTTTAGAAGCCTTTAAATGTAGTATTTCGAATGCTTCTTTAAACTTATTTCTGAGAAGGTTTCTCATAATAAATACATATTGTTGAACGCCAGATTCTTTTAATTTATCCTTTAATTCTTCAGAGCCAATACTCTTATCCTCTGATTGATAATAACTGAGCAAGTCAGAACTGGAAGGATTAAATTCATTTTTTAAATATACTAGCGGTAATGTTTGCATTCTTTTAAAATCAATATTCTTTTTATTAAAAAGAGCCACATAGTCATTTTCAAGCTGCTCTGCCATGCCTAGATAATAAGCATATTCTTCTACATTTTTTTCAAATGAACCTGTTGCCAAGATAACCCCTAACATACAGGGTAACACAAACAGTGATCCTGCCTTTAATTTCATGATACTTAAACAATCCTGCTCATTCTCCGGTTCCAGTGTCATATCCAAATGCTGTCCTTGCATTGACTGAATGGAATAGGAGTATACACTGTTTAAAAGCTCCGGTGCATGATCAAGCTTTGAAAAGACTTCAAAGCTCAATACAAAAAGAACATTCGCCGCATTAATCGCAATTCCGCTCTGACATTTCATCCAAGGATACGAATCATTATCCTGATCTTCAATATCATCTAATATATCGGCAGATAAGATGAGAAGTTCAATCCCTGCTGCCAGTTTTGTAATCGCTTGCTTGTCTTGTCCGCCAAATGCCTCATAATGTTGGTAAGCCAATTGCCCAAAAGGAAATTCATTCTTTATATCTGTAAATTCGAGAAGCAGCTTTTGTAAATCATTTTGCCTGACTGCATGTTGAATAAAATCAGACATTTTCTGCTTGATTTTTGTATTCTCTAGATAGTTTAGCATACTCGATCTTGATCCTCACCCTCTCGCCTCTTATTTTACTAAAAAGAAATAAGCAAATGTCCACTGACATCACTATTTAACAATTATATAATAATATATCCTTTTTTTGTATGTATTTGGATAAAAAAAAGACTTGATGGTTATCAAGTCTTTAAGAAATTTTCACATATTCATATTTGTCGTATTGATCAATGCTTTTGTTAATGTTATGAAGAGAAGCCGTTGTTTCTCTAATTTCGTTTTCAAGTTTCCATAATAGTTGTTTAAGTTCTTCGATTTCATACTTTTCCATCGATTCCACTCTCCTTTTTTGGAAGATCAATGTATTTGTGTATGTTGATTGGGTCATAAGTATTTGATCTGTTACTAACAGTGTAAATGCTATTGAGTATTTTTTCACCGAAAAGTATGCACAAAATGTGTGCGTGATACCGCAAAATTCAATAGGTCTTTTTTCATCATTTTCAGACTTTTCAAATGATACTTTTATCTCAATTTCAAAGGAAATACGTCATTTTTGCGACATGAACAGGCATCATTCGTCACAATTCTCATGATACAGAACGTACGATCCCCTCTGTTTCCTCGGTTTTTCATGTTATAGGTCAGACGACAGGCTCTACTGTAGACACCGCAATTTTTTGGCGACATTCACCGAAATTGACCGCAAAAGTACCTATTTTTATGATGAATATGCAAAGGTAGAAAGATCATTTTGATTCTTTATTCGGATTTTCTTCATACATTTAGAACAGATATCCGTCCAAATTCACTTCAATGAGAGAAGAGGTGACCATGTGTTTTACTATGTTCCTTATCCGCCTTTGCAGGTTCCCGCAATAGGGAACGCATACCCGCGAACACCCATGACTTTTCCTCCAGTAGATGCTCATGCGTTTCAAAAGGCTGCAAAGGAATCAACCCGTCTCGTGGCTGATGCATCCCTCATTACACAGCAGATTTCCGGTTCGCTTTCGTTTGGACAGCGAATCATGGAAGCTGCTGAACGTGCTGACACCGCAAGTGTGATTCGAATGCTGAAGCAGATTGGGGTGAAAAGCAATATCGATATCCGCTTTAGTCCAGAAGGCATCCGTATCTACTTATCCCTCTCTTCCAGCAGGCTTTTTCTACTTTTACAGTGGGGATAACAAAGAAAGAAGCCGCTCTAGTGTGAGCGGCTTTTCTTAAGATTCAAACATTTTATGACACCATTCAATGGCTTCTATATAACAGCCGTAGGCTTCCTGCTTAGGGAGACTTCCACCTAACATTTCATCATCCCATTCATTTCGTTCAATACGTTTGGCAACGTCTAACACAAGGAAATAGTCATTTTCATAGCCAAGCAGTGCCTCACCTACTTCATCCGAAAGAGGCAGTTCTTTCACAAGTTCAGTAATGTCCGCCCTGACAAGCGTATCAATGAGTGAAAACATACCTGTTAACATATAAGAAGCGGGATGCTCTCGTTCAGTCCGACTAGCAATGAGTTCACACGTTTTGGCACGAATGAACGACATTTTGATGATTTCCTTTTGGCTTGAGTTGGCTTGGACATTCAGTTCTTTAAATGAAAGGATAAAGATCCATCGCCGTATTTCATTAAACCCAAGCAGGATAATCGCCTGACGAATGCTCTTGATTTGATAAAGACGTCTCATGCCGCCAGAATTCAGCATTTTTAATAATTGATATGAAAGGGAAAGATCACTTTCTATAAAGTGCGTCACGGTCTGAATATTCGGCTGCTCCTTGCTCAGCTCATTCAATAGCTGATGGTATGCGTGGAAGCTAGTCGATAAGGCTCGTCCCGAAATGACGTGCGGCTCACTAAAGAAATATCCTTGAAACAAATGGAAGCCAGCTTCTAACGCTTCTTCATATTCTTTTCGCGTTTCTACCTTTTCAGCAAGGAATCGAAGTCGATACTTTTTATATGTATGTAAAATGTCTCTTCGTTCTTCACATGTTGTTTTCAGAAAATCAATTTTTAAAATATCAATGCAATAGAGGAGTTCATCGAGTAACTTGTCATGAAAATGTGTTCCGCTCAGAAAGAAATCATCGAGCGCAATCGTGTATCCCCACTTTTTTAATTGCTTACATCTCATAATAAGTGCCGGGGTAATCGGTACATTTTCTAATATTTCGATCACAAGCTGATGTGGATCAAAATAAGTGAGCAGATCAGACGAAAGCAAGCTTTCGGTGAAATTGATGTAGCATCGTTTTCCTTCTGTCAGTGTTTCGATGCCAATGTTTAAAAAACTATTGATAATGAGGTCCGTTGTCGCTTGATCACCATCTTCAGCGCTATATGTATTGGTTTCACTATCTCTATAAAGCAGCTCGTATGATACGACTTGTTCTTTTCTGTTAAAAATAGGCTGCCTTGCAACAAACACCCTCAACTGCTCCATTCCTCCTTTATGCAATGACAAACAAGATGTGCTTTCAGTATACCAAATGATTGCCCATAAGGTTCATTTTGAATCGTCCAACATGAAAAAAAAGAGACCATCTGGCTTGATGATCTCCTTTCCCGGGGTAATCAGCTTTCATAAAGCTCTTTTTTGATTTTATTTTTCACATCATGGATAAACTGCATCTTATTATCCCAGCATTTTTGACTCAAATCGACTGGGTATTCTTCTGGTTTGCTGATTCGTTTGTATTCCTCCCAGAAGAGTCCGAGACTGTCCTGCACATATGCTTGAATCGTTTGGATATCTGGATTATCATACACCAGCTTCCCTTGTTCAAAAATTGGGACATGAAGGTCCTTTGCCACAAAATTTGTAACAAATTTGCTGATAAATGTATGAACTGGATGGAACATTTTCAGCTTATCTTCACTTTGAACATCTTCTTCTTCAAGGGCAATGTAGTCTCCCTCAGAGTGATGATTCAATTGATTGATAATGCGATACACTCGTTTACGGCCTGGTGTTGTCACTTTCTCTGGGTTAGAAGAAATTTTGATCGTGTCATTCATCTGACCGTTTTCTTCAATCGATACAAGCTTATATACAGCACCAAGAGCTGGCTGATCGAATGCGGTAATCAGTTTCGTTCCAACACCCCATACATCAATTTTTGCACCTTGTGCTTTTAAGTTCATAATGGTGTGTTCATCAAGATCGCTTGATGCAATGACTTTGGCGTCATGGAATCCAGCTTCATCCAGCATCGTTCTCGCCTTTTTAGACAAGTAGGCAAGGTCTCCGCTATCAAGTCTGACCCCAATAAAGTTGATTTTATCACCGAATTCTTTCGCTACCTTAATTGCATTTGGAATGCCTGATCTGACCGTATCATATGTATCCACTAAAAAGACACAGTCTGTATGTGTTTCGGCATATTTTCTAAATGCAGTATATTCGTCACGATATGCTTGTACAAGGGCATGGGCATGTGTGCCTGATACGGGAATATTGAAGCGTTTACCTGCACGGACATTACTTGTTGCCTGAAATCCGCCGATCAGTGCTGCTCTTGCTCCCCACATGGCTGCATCCATTTCATGCGCACGTCTTGTTCCGAATTCTAATGCTGTCTCATCTTCAATGATTCCTTTAATACGAGCCGCCTTTGTTGCAATTAGCGTCTGGAAGTTCACGATGTTGAGCAGTGCCGTTTCAATTAGCTGCGCTTCAACAAGTGTTGCCTCGATGCGCATAATAGGTTCATTCGCAAAGACAATTTCTCCTTCTCGCATTGAATGAAGTGTCCCTGTAAAAGACAATCCGCTTAAGTATTCAATGAAATCGCTTTTATAACCGAGTTCATCTTTTAAATATGCAAGGTCGCTCTCGGTGAAGGAGAAGTCCGATAAATATTCAATCGCTTTCTCTAAACCAGCAAATACAGCGAAGCCGTTGTCAAATGGAAGCTTTCTAAAGAAGAGTTCAAAGACTGCCTTCTTCTCATGGATGCCGTCTCTCCAATACGTTTCTGCCATGTTAATTTGATAAAGATCTGTATGTAGTGATAAACTGTCGTCAATAAACCGATGCTCCAACTTCCATTCTCCTTCCCTTACTTAACCACTTTCGCACCAAGCGTATGCTCAAAGTGAGAAAGTGCCCACTCGTGCCCCGCTTCATTAAAACTCGCTACGGCATTCGCATGAATCACAAGTTCAAAGCCTTTATTGTACGCATCAACAGCTGTATGAAGTACACAAATATCGGTACACACTCCGGCTAGGTGAAGTTCAGTGATGCCACGCTCGCGCAGTTTCATTTCTAATTGAGTGCCTGCAAAAGCAGAGTATCTTGTTTTTTCCATATAATAGACATGATTTAAATGTGTTGACGTGTGAAATAGTGAACTTAGTTTTCCGTAAAGTTCAATTCCTTCTGTCCCGCGAATATTATGGAGCGGAAATAACTTTGTCTCTGGATGATATGGATCTTGCTCTTCATGATGATCGACGGCAAAAACAACAAAGTGTCCTTCATCAATAAATGAAGAAGTGATCTCTGTGATCTTCGACTCAATCGCCTGTCCAGGCTTTCCGCACGTCAGTTTTCCATCGTCTGCAACAAAATCAACTGTATAATCAATACAAATCAATGCTTTGCCCATCCGCATCTCTCCCATATGCTCTTTTGAATCATTATAGCTTATTCATTTCACTAGGGAAACCTATTCAACAGATTCACGAGAAAAAGCTTTTTGAAAAAGCTCATCTTCTATATAGATATGCTCTTGATTGATCGCATGCGGCACCTCTATCACAAGCCCAAAAGGTGAATGTGACTCGTGATGGTTGACCACTTTAAAAGAACAACCAGCGGCATTTGCCATTTTGACATATGGAGAATAAGAAGCATATGACAATTCACCATTTAAAAGAACAGTGGCCTCTCGGTTTGCCTTCAATACTTGCTCTACCTCTTGATACGATTTATGTCTCGATACTTGCCCTTTTGTCAGAGCGAGAAGAGCACGTTCTCTTAATGAGCCGAGATACATTCTTCGTTCATCGGGTTTTGTTTCAGCATGTCCAAATATCCCTTGCTGCAAATAAAAGTCTACGGATTCTTCTTTCATTGCTGTGTTCACTCCTGGTTTCTGAATTTACATTTCTGTGACCCAGTGCACAATTTTTTGTGCAAGTTCACGGGCTTCGTCTATTTCTACTCTTTTGTTTAAAGATTGTTCTAGTGCTTGCTCAAGCTGCGTTTTTTCGTCTTCATACGCGATAGAAATACTCCATTCCATATCAGGTACAGCGACAAGCGTTTTATATTCTTTTTTATTTTCATGTAAATATACATTGTAGGTTGTTGGTTGCCCGCTTGTCAGATGCGCTTTTCTTATTTTCATTTGATGTGTTTTACCCCCCTTTTTCTTCTTCCTTCTTCTATCCATTGTACCATAAAAAAAGACAGCTTCTGAAAAGGAGACCCTTTCAAAGCTGGCTATGCGTTAAAGCTCTTTTGCTGGCTGATCAGGTTTGAATCCCAAACAAATGTGACGTTCGGATTGTTGAAGAATTGAACAAAATCTCCTGCATTATAGGTGCCTGAACCACCAGCGGAATGATCCACACTTTTTGGCGAAATGGCAAACACATCACCGAAATGTGCAGAACCGTTTCCTATGACACGGTCAATATGAATGGGTCCAACAATTGCTGGCATCTTTCCACCACCTTTACTACCCTCATCATATGCCTAGCGGAACAATACGTGTCTATCCAACATAAAAAAGACAGCTGATATGTCCTATGATCAGCTGTCTTTTATGCATTAAATGATTGAGGCTGGCCAAACAGTGTAAAGTCCCAAAGCATGGTGGCATTCGGATCGCTTGTCAGGGACATATAATCACCTGAATTAAAAGCTCCCGCTCCACCGGTCGAGTGATCTACAGCCAAAGGGGCAATGGCGAGAACGTCACCAAAAGTAGCCGAGCCGTTTCCGCCTAAAGACTCAATATGAATGGGTCCAACAATCGCAGGCATCTTCCTTCTCCTCCCTATTCGCTTATGTGAGTTATGTTATGCAAAAAGGGAAAAGTTGTGCATCTGCCCTAAACGTTTAAATGCTGTTCTTTTCGAGAGCGCTGACGTAGCTGAACCAATCTGACAATATTGAGTGTGATGGCTTTCAGCAGCGCATAGACAGGGACGGCAAAAATCATGCCCAGGATTCCGCCAAAACTTCCTGCCCCAATTAATAGCAAGATAATTGTTAACGGATGTGTGTTGAGACGTTTTCCAATGATCAATGGAGAAATGACGTTTCCATCGATCTGCTGAACAACAAGAATGACAATAACAGTCACAACCGCTTTTCCAGGCGAATCAAGAAAAGCAATGAGCACAGCTGGTGCCGCACCAAGATATGGCCCAAGATATGGAATGACGTTTGTCACCGCAATAATGATGCCGAGAATGAGCGCATATTTCACACCAATTAATAAGTATCCGATAAAACAAGCAACTCCGACAAATAAACAAACAACGATTTGCCCTTGTATGTAAGCAGCAAGCGTATCGTTTAATTCTTTAAAAATCTTCAATCCTTCCTTACGGTAAGGCATTGGCAAAAATTGAACGAGCTTGTCCGGAAACTTATGCCCGTCTTTTAGCATGTAAAATAAAATGAATGGAACGGTAATGACAGCGAGGGCAATATTCGCAATCACGCCAAACACCGCCGACATACTTGAAGCAATATTTTCCGGTAAATCTTTTAATGTCGAAACGATCGACTGTTCAAACTTTGAAACAGACACATAATCTTGGTTCATCATCCACGTAAATGTTTTAGAATGCGAGAAATCGTTGATAAATTTCTGCATGTCCGTGACATACCCCGGGAAGCTTTTGACAAGTCCACCCACCTGCGTGACAATGACAGGTCCAGCAGCATTGACAACAAACGTGATAAGCCCGATGAATAGAAGATAAATAATCAGAATGGCGAGCGTCCTAGGTATCTTCTTCGACAAAAATCGAACAATCGGATTAAAGATGAAAAAGAGAATACCTGCCAGTAAAATAGGAACAAACAACGTTGAAGCAAATAAAATGATCGGCTGAAATAAAAACGAAACTTTTGTTGATACGTACACAATCAGTAAAACCAGTAATATTTGGAATGTCCAAAAATGAACTTTAGATTTTAACAAAGATGCTCCTCCTGTTACGTATTGACCTTATTAAAAAACTACTATTCAACCCACCTTCTGTCAACTGCTTCTTGTTTTAGAACCATATTTTTTGAAAAAAAAAGAACAATTGGTATATCATGCACTTTTTCCAGATATACATTCTGTAAGCATTGAAAAAAGCAGACACCTGTGCGTCTGCTTGTTACACTCTTTCACTGTGATCAGGCATCACCGACACGATTTGCTGGATCCGCACATAAAACACTGATTTTGCCCCCGCCTCAATCACAATATGATCCGGCATCACTTCCTTCAACTTTCCACGTACTGTATCTTTCACTGTTTGAACAATTAATCTCATACCGACTACTTTCTGCAATGTTTGATAAACATATGGATCAACTAATGAAACAAGCTGTGGACTTCCTTGTTGTGCCATGCTACCTGCCCCTTTACTTGTGTATTTACCCACAGCGTATGCAATGACCCATGTGAGTGTCACTCAGCAAACCTACAACATTATTACCGTATTTTTACATTTCATATTTTTTTACAATTTTTAGAAGTATAATAGATTGGTGCTGCCAACATCTTAAATTATTTGAAGAGGTGAATGATCTTGAAAAAATTAATCTGTATCGTTGCTGTCATGCTCTTACTATCCTCTGCAAGTTATGCGCACGCAGGCACAATTGGAGATGCACCTGGTACACCAGGGAAGTGGTTTAAAGGAGAAGAACCGGTACAAAAAGACCTGTCAAAACCCCCACTTGTTTTTGTTCATGGCATAAACAGTTCTTCCTCCACATGGTCTGATCGAAACGATATGGCAAAACAAGCTGTTCTGAACGGATACGAAAGCGCGTTCATAGATTTATATCCAGATCAGGACATGAAAAAGAATGGGAAACTATTAGCAGAAAAGTTAAAAGAAATCTATGAATTTTTCGGCAGAAAACTGATCATAATCGGTCATAGTAAAGGCGGAGTGGATACGCAGGCTGCACTCGTGTATTACAACGCTCATCCATATGTAGAGAAAGTCATCACACTGGGCTCTCCACATTATGGGACGCCGCTTGCGGATTTAGCCTATAGCAAAGGCGGAAGCTGGCTTGCGCAAATCCTTGGACAAAAGAGCGACGCGCTCTATTCTCTGCAAACCGGGATGATGGCAGCTTTTCGAAGTGAAACCGACCGGTTGGAGACGTTTCCTCATAAATATGTGACCTATTCTGGTTCAGAATGGGGAACCTTTGGCGGAGTGCTTTATTTAGGCGGCATGTATTTAAAAAGCTTTGGTGCAAACGATGGCGCTGTGACGGTCAGCAGCACAAAGCTAGCATATGCAAACAATATTTTAACAGGAAAGTGGGATCACTTTTCGATCAAAAACGGCACAAGCATGTTCCCCGTATTTCAGGCACAGCTGCGTGCAAGTACCGCAAGCGCTGAAAGTGAAGACGAACAAGAGCAAGAACCAGTTTCTTCGGAGCTAAATACAAACGTTTATGTGAAAGGTGGAGAAAGTGAAAAGGATAAAACAGAAGCGTTCTATGTAGAGGAAGGAACGAATGGCCTATCGATTCAGTGGTTAAATGAAAGACAGGAAGCCAATCCGGAAATCGTTGCGCCAAATGGAGATGTCTTAACCAATTTGACGACATCCGAAGCATCATTCCCATATGAAGGCGCCTATTCACACCATGTGCCAATCAATAAACCCGTTCCAGGAAAATGGACGATTCGATCAAATTCAGGAAAAAAGGATCCTTATTTGCTACTTGTATCCTTTGATTCACCATTAAATGAAGAAATCAAAATCGCTGCAGCGAAATCAGGAGATGCATCGACACATTCGAGCAAGCTGATTAAACGATTAAGCAAAACTGTAGAGACCATTTATTTTAAAGATGCCGAGAAGGATCATCCACTGAAAACGAGCTCTTCATCAGCCGTCAAATTGAAAAAAGAAGGTGCTTATTCCGTCACGGTTCATTACACAGGTCTCACTGCGTCAGGGACATCGGCATTTAACCGTACTGTGATTCGCACTTTGTATGTGGATCAGCACGGAACGATTCATGGAGATATTCCATATTAAACAGAGCGTTTCATGGGCTGAAGCGCCTGCTGCACCTTCTCATCCAAATCAGCAATTTTTTTGAGCGCAAGTGATTCATCTATTTGTCTGTAATGGTGGTGTCCACCAGGCTCTTCGTCCATTTCATCTGCTTTCTTCACAATTTGCTGGAGTGTGTCCTTATGCAGGTCGCCCTCTGGCAAATATGAATCTGTGTGAAGCAAAATCGCAAGGGCAATCTCTTTGGCTGCTTTTGGTTCCTCGCCTAGCCGTATGAGCAGTTTATGTGCCCGCTCTGCCCCTTTAATGGCATGAATATCATTTCGTCTATATGTCTCGTAATCCCATTCTCCGCCTGCTGTATACCATTCATAGTGGCCGATGTCATGCAAGAGTGCTGCTTTCACAGCAAGATCCGGGTTAATCCCCGCCTGCATCGCCAGTTTGAATGCGTGATAAGCACAAGCAATGGCGTGGGCTTTTCCTGAACGATTTAAATATTTTTGAGCGACTGGATGGGTGTAAACATCCATTAATGTAACCTTTCTCATGGAAACCCCTCCTTATCTATATTTTTAGCATCCTAACATATTCTGAAAAGAAACTCAAATGTTCTGTCATATTTCCGATGAGTCTCAAGATTAGCTTATGCTCAATAAGCTGTCTTTGCTTGTACAATACGAAAAAAGCAGCCGTTATGACTGCTTTTTTCCATACTCACGGGCATCGTATACACAACCGCCAGCTGGGTCATCTGCTAGAAGGTCGAGTAAAATACCGGCCACTTCATCTGGGCTCTTTAGCGTACCTGTTTCATGTAATTGCTGAAACCGCTCAATTTGTTCAAAGTCCTGTTTGGAGGATTTCCGAATCTCTCCCTGCATATCCGTATCAATCGTACCGGGTGAAAAGGAAAACGTGGTGACAGGATATGCTTCGTCCTGTTGTTCCTCATGTAAAGTCCTCATAAACATATCAAGCCCTGCTTTTGAGCTACAATAGGCACTCCATCCTTTGTACGGATTTTTAGCTGCTCCAGAAGAAAGATGCACGATGGTTTTCTTCCCTTCAAGAGATTGTGTCTCTCTCACAAACACATGACTGAGCAAAACAGGGATGACAAGGTTCAGCGTATAATGCTGATGAAGCGTATCCTCTTCGCCTTGCCCTGCACGTTTGATAGGAGTGACCATTCCTGCATTATTGACAAGCAAGACGTCATCAGCGTCTGCGAGAGTTTGCGAGGACAAGATGCCCTGAAGCCACTTTGCAGCCGATTCCTCATCAGTGAGATCGACCTGTGAATGCGTGAGGTGTGGATGGGATAGTGGCGACTCACTTCTTGCAGCGGTATACACGATATCCCCACGTGAAAGTAGCTGTTTGACAAGTGCTAAACCAAATCCTTTTGATCCGCCTGTGACGATTGAAATTCGAATGACAATCTCCTCCCTTGATAACACTATTTTAAATAGTGAATCGGTCTCACATCAAGCAATCTGCATCTGCATAAAGAAAAGCCTGCCCTTTTCAAAAGGCAGGCTATTTCTTTTCCGTCTTCACATTCACCTTTGGAATGAGAATGATCATGACCATGATGCCAAAGGCGATCAAGATGCCAAAAATGATTGGTAGAAGCGCCGATCTCTGCTTTTCATGATCATCGCCAGAAGGCGTTGATACAGCCGAATCGCTGAAAGAGATATTCATCTCTTTCATCATACGAGCTGGCGTTTTAGGCGGATTTTCTTTCAGATCACTAAAAATTTGCGGCGCAAGTTGACCACCAGAGGTCTTAGGCGGGTCAACAAAGTGAATGTCCGTTTTGACTTTAGATGTTGTTTTGCTTTGTTCGTATTTCGTTTGATCCCTCAATATACTCGAATTAATATTGAGGTTCTTTTCTTGATATTCATTCGGCTTGACATTCGTATCCGTATCTTCACCTGTAGCAGCAAAAGCAGCAGGACTGAGGAGAAAAAGGGATATGACACCAAGTGCCATCCCTTTGACGAATAGATTAAGCCTCATGAGTGACATCACGTTCCTCTGTTTTGTCTTTCCATAGCTTCTTCACTAGTGGAATGACCATGAACAATATCGTTAAAATCAGTAGCCCTGTGATGCCCATACCGAAGTTGTCTCCATTTCCATATTGGATGGACAAATACACATCTGTCACTGGATTTGTAAAATGGAAGTTTGGCATGACCAAATCAATTAACGGTGCAACAAAGAAGAAAATAAGCGCCGTTGCTGCCATCCATCCGGCAATTGAACCGAAAAGGAAAGCTGTGCGAATAAAGGCAGAGCACGCCACTAGCAGCAAAATCGTAAAGATCGACCATTGAATGGCTTGGTCATCAGCTAGTTTGTAAATGTTGAGTCCAAACAGGCTGATCATGAGCCCGACTAGCAGATTTAAAATACCAAAGAGTGCACCTTTGACCAGCATTGGCGCTGACGCATAGTACGAGCTAAAAAAGCCAATCAACAAACTGCTGATCATCACAATAACCAAAATGACTACTGGCGGTACAGTCTGCGTTTTTTCTTCTGGCACATCGCCGCTAATTTTCAGCGGATTGGCTAAATGGTTATACACATAGTTGCTGTTGCCTTGATCGTCTAAAGTGTTGCCTAAAATACCCTTTAAATCTTGTTGAACAAGCTTCGTAGAATTGACATTCTTACTCCAGTTTTCGTTCAACGTGTCTGCTTTTTCTTGGACGGTTGTGACACTTTCTTCAATATTATTCGTATAATCGGCCACCCCTTTTTGGCGGTCGGTTAACGAGCTCATATTTTCAGAAAGACGAAGCACTTCCTGACCAATTGAATCCTGTGCACTCACAACAATCGAACTGCCCGCAAGGTCTGCTGTATACACCGCATCTCCTTGATCAGCCATTTGTTCAGCTACTGTGTCCGCACTTTCAGAAATGGCATTTAACTCCTGTTCCATACTTGCCTGCTGAGTCGAAATGTATTCTGCGTAGCCATCTGAGAATTTTTGCATCTCATCAATAAAGGTAGACACATCATCATTTGACGTCAGCATCTGATTTTTGAGTGTATCCCAGTTTTCCGTTTCTTCTTTTTTGATGGAAAGGATGGACTGGATTTCATCTCCTTTTGTGTCTAGTAGAGATGAGTTGTTTGTTGGTTGATATAGATTCCCAAGCATCATCTCTAGCTGAGACAGTTGATTGGAGTATTCCATTAACTTTTTGGTGCTTGTTGAATTTGTTTTAAACTCTTGATCAAATATTTTCGTATTCAAAGTGTTGCCAATCGGCGAGTTTACTCGTTTCAGCTCTTGCACTCTGTTTAAAATAGAGGATTCCTGATTTTTGATTTCATTCGGAATGACGTTATATCGATCTTGTAACCTCAGAATCATCTTTTCAAGCTTCTCTACTTTTTTCGTGAGGCTTTCAAGCTCCTTACTCATTTGACTTACTTTGTCTTTCAATTGGTCGTTATGAGCGGTCGCTTTTTCTTGAATCTTCTTTTTCACTTCTTCTAAACGATTAGACAGTGCTTTTAGGTCATCTTTTGATTGATTCGTGCTGCTGTTATCTGGCTGAACAGCATCCTGACCATTTTCCCCCTCTTTATCATCTTCATTAGTAGGAGGTGCAGTCTGATCTTCTAATTGATCGGCTAGATCGTTCATTTCCGATGAAATTTGCGAGAGTTCATTTGTTTCATCATCTAAGTTAATGCCAATCTCTTCTGGGTTCTCATTATCTTGATCTGATTGCCCGTCATCATCAGGATCAGCTGGCTGCTCGGGTGCGTTGATTAGCTCTTGCCTTTTTGTCTCTAGCTTATTCTGCAAGGCGATGATCTTACTTTTATAGGCCTCTAAGTATTGACCTTCATAGTTCTTCAACAGCTCTTCTTGAGACGCCTTCACAAGGTCCGTTAATCCCGACGATTGCTTAGGGATTGCGTCTTCTCTTGCCTTTTGAACAGATTGAATTGCGCTGTCCGTTGTTTTAAGCTGACTTTGGACCCCATTGATATCGGTTTTGAGTCCGCCCATTTGATCGCTAAAGCTGCGGGCATTTTGGTTTTGAATCTCCGCAAGCTGTTTGAGTCCTTGCTGGATTTGTTTTTTACTTGTCGATTGCGCTTTGATCAAGAGATCCTTTTGTTTGTCTTGATACTGCTGATATTGATCGACTACTTTTACGAAATCCTTCAGCTGGCTTTTCGCTTCTTCTGTTGTACTTAAACCGTCTTTATACTGTTTTTGTGAATCGGCCATCGCATTTTTTAGTTCTTCTATTTGTTTCTTCTGCTGCTGGACGGCATCAGATAGTTTGTTTGAATTTGGCTTATAGAAGTTGTACATCGTGTTTTGGAATTCGACCTCTTTGCCAACAATATGCTCAAACTCTTCTCTGACATTGCCGATTTCCTGTGATACAAAACTCCAATATAAAGTCGACATTTGTTCATTCATTTTCTTTTGAGCATTTTCTAGCTCTCTTTGTACTTTTTCTTTATTCACTGCATTGAGCTGATCTTGGATTGAGAATTGGATAGATGCCTTCTCAGGATGATCCTTATCATAGCTCAGCACATTTTTAGAGAAGTCAGAGGGAATATAGAGAACTGCATCGTACTTTCTATTTTTCAGGCCATTTTCTGCCGCACTTCGATTGACGACTGTCCATGTGTAATCTGGACGCTCTGATAATGCCGCCACCACATCCTGTCCGAAACGAGCGGTATTTTCACTTTCGCTCGCCCCCATATCCTCATTGACCACGGCAATGTTACGTGTGGCATTCTTTTTCTGTTTTGCCGGATCATCCCCAATGAGATGGAAAAATAGAACCGGCAAGACGAGAATCAGTATCATGGTCGACACGATTTTGATGGAGCTTTTTTGCTGCTCTGTCATTGAACACTCTTCCTTTCTACCGCACATAAAGGAACCTGGATTTTCTTCTCTTTCCCGTTTTCAACCAAATATCCGAAGCCTGGCTGAATCTCTGGTTCTTGTCTTGCATACGGAAGCGGTATGATGTTTTGCTCTGATTTTTTCATCAGTAACATGGCATGACGAACCTGTTTGATTTCGTTTGTGAGTGCATCATAGCCTTTACTGAATTCGGTATGATTTCCTGACGCGATCAGGCTGAAGCCTAAGTGTGCATATGACTTCATGAAATCAGCCAATTGATCTTGAAGACGCGGGTCGATTGTCTGCTGAAAACGCGTAATGCCATCAATCACAAGCACAATTTGAGAGAACGACAACTGATCAGTCTCTCCTCGGCGCACAGCTTCGACGTACATCTCTTCACGCACCTTGAATAAACGATCTATTTCCTCTGCCCATTCTGTGATATCATCCTTTGTTTCAAGGTAATCAATGTTCTCTTCTTTTGCATAATGAGAGAGCCCCCGATCAATCGAATCAAAGACAGCCAGCTTCTCAGGTTTTGCTACTAATAGCTGATCAAGCATCAGCTTTGTCACATTTGTTTTCCCTCGCTGCGTTTGACCGATGATGAGGCAGTGTTTATTCTTCTTCAAGTCAAAGTAAACAGGTGCAACAGATTCCTCATCTAGTCCGACTGGAATGTCATACGGCTGTTTTTGTTCTTCTAAGCGACTCTCTAGCTCCCAAATGGTCAGTTTATCAGGAAGCATTGGTACAGGTTTTGGTTTTTCAGCTGATTCAAAGCGATCATGAAGAAGCTGGATCTCTTGTTTTAAATGCTCAAACAATTCGAGATCATTCTCTCCTTCAACTGGCAGGAACATTTGGGCAAAGTAAAGCTCTTCTTTGTTGATAATGACTCGTCCTGGAATCGGCTCTAAGCTGAATTTCGGTCTGCCAATAATGGAGTATGCCTCTCCTTGATCCATTAAGTAATGGACAATCTTTGTTTTCAAGTTGTTCATAAGAGATTGACGGACTGCGTTGACACGAGTCGCTGTGATTAAGAAATAAATGCCTAACGATTGTCCATCACGGCTTAACTGAATAAATTCAGATTCGAGTTCATGCATTTCGTCTTTCACAATGTCAAAGTTGTCAATCACGATAAATATGAATGGAAGCTTTTTCTCATTCAGCGCATTGTACATTTTGATATGACTCATTTCCTGCTGTCTAAATAAACGCTTGCGATATTCAACCTCTTCACGAAGACGCTTCATCGACTTTTGAATCTTTCTCATTTGATCCATTAAGAAATAATCAGCCGTATGCGGAAGTTTGGCAAGCGGTAGCAAGGTGCCGTTACCGAAGTCATAAATATATGCATGCCATTCTTCAGGTGAATATCTTTCTGCGAAGCTCATAAGCAGTGTGGTTGCAGCAAGTGATTTGCCGTAGCCGGATGAACCGAAGATGCCAATATTTCCATCCTCCATCATTTGATAAGAAAGTGGATGCTGGCTTTGCTGATCTGGCTCATCGACAAGAGCGAAATGGAAGACGTGCTCTTCACTTGATGCATAACGTGTTTTCGGAATCCGTTCTTCAAGCGGTGGAAGCCATGGACTCGGAAGCTTTTCAATTCCAAGCTCCTGCTGCATACGTTCAATTTCATCCACAACAGCGGAAATTTCCGTCACTGTCTCTTTTTTCACAGCCGGCTCTGTACTTACCCCTGATAATGGGATCAGTCCAGTGTCCGTTACAATGGCGATGTCATCTTCTGATCCGTAGCCATCTTCCATATACGGTGCACCGCTCCAAGCCGACTGGAATAATTCATAGATTTCATTGTTCCCCACTTGTAAATATCCACGACCTGTCACGGTAATCGACGCTGCATCACTATTTTTCAAAATTTCCTTACTGTCTGATGCATCTTGTACCTTTAATGCGACTTTAAAGCGGGAGTTACTCCAAATTTGATCATCAATGACCCCGCCAGGCTTTTGTGTCGCCAAAATGAGATGGACACCGAGACTTCGTCCAATCCGCGCAGCACTGACAAGCTCTCTAATAAAATCTGGCTCTTCACTTTTTAATTCAGCAAACTCATCAGAGATTAAGAACAAATGAGGCATCGCCTGTTCCGCCTTTTTCTCTTTATAGAGTTTCGTATAGTCATTGATATGATTCACATGATACTGATCAAACAAGCGCTGCCTTTTCTTCAGTTCACTTTTAATAGAGGCAAGCGCTCTTTCACTAAAGTTTTTGCTGCCTTCAATGTTTGTGATCGTACCAAGTAAGTGCGGAATATTTCGGAACGGCTGCGCCATTCCGCCTCCTTTGTAATCAATGAGCAGGAACGCCACTTCATGCGGGTGAAAGTGTACAGCCAAGGATAAAATATACGTCTGTAAAAACTCACTTTTTCCTGATCCCGTTGTTCCCGCTAACAGACCATGTGGGCCATGTGCTTTTTCATGCAGATTCAGATCGACAATATCGTTTTTTCCTTTATAACCGATAGGCACAGATAATGACTTTGCTGTTTCAGATGTCAGCCATTTTTCACGAATGCCAATGTCATCTACCTGTTTGGCATGAAACAGGTCAAGGAAGGAAACCGTTTCTGGAATTGAGTTGGTCATCCCGACTTGATGATCTAATGTTCTTAAGGTTCTGGCAAACAGCTCATTGTCCGCTCGCTCATGTGCATCCAGCTGAAATGGAATTCGTACGGCCTTCTTATGCTGAATGAGAATATCTCCTTCTTCTTCGTTAATGTAACGAACAAGCGTTGAAATATTTTCAGCCAAGCTTTCCTTTGTTTCTGCCGCAAAGATAATTGAGATGCCTAAATCCGTCCGGCTGCCTTCTAGGTATTCTAAAATCACATGTTCCGCAATGAGTTCATGGTTTGTCACGATAAACACAAAGTGAGGCGTAAAGATTTTTTTCTCTTTTTCCTCTTCCAGATCACGCTCTCGTAAAATTTCATAAATAGAAGACAAGAGCTGATCACGTGTTTGTTCGTTATATATAAACCCTTTCCCGTATGTATGAGGAAGTTGGAAGTGCGGCAGCCATTTCATCCATTCCCAGTTCTCATACTCCTGTTCATTAAAGATAAAAACAAATCTCAAATCATGATAGCTGTGCGAGAAAGCAAGCTGGCCGACAAGCTGGTGAAGCTCATTTTTGACAATTGCCGGTTTTCCTATTAATCCGGTTGGACCGTCCGCAAGACCGAACGTAATCGGTACATCTTTTACCTCGCGATAGACGTTTTGCATATGCTGGGTTTGTTCCATTAAGTCATCGATGTCACGATTGGCCATATCGCCGCCGCTCGTCGATAATTCATAACTTGAAGGAACTGCACCTGTCCCTAGACGCAGCTGTAAAAAATCATCACTGACAAGCGTCTTTTCCCAAATACGCCCGCTGATTTCTGACGTCAAATATTTCATTTGTTCAAAAGACGGATAATGATACGTTAAAATAAATTGTTGACGGTCATACAGCTCTTGCAGCTCTTTCCGCTTATTTTCTAAGTAAAGAGAGTAAACGCGTTGCCGCTTCTCTTCTCGTCTTTTGCGCTGTGATTTCTCTTTAAAATATTGAACGGACGAAGTAATTAACGTCATAATAAACATCGCCATTGACACGACAATAAAGATGCCTCGCGGCTGTACAAGGGCCACGATCCCCATGACAATCAGCATGACAAGCGGCGGAAGAACTACGAGCCAAAGTCCTCTGCCATTATTTTCACTCTCCTGTGAAGGAAAGCTGAAAGACACCCGGTCATCTGGCAGATCGTAAATCAAACGTGGTGTTCGTCTATATAAAGGATATTTTTGTTTCGTTTCGGTACTCGGCGGCCTTGTTTTTTCTAAACGTGTTTGAAATGGTTCAAATGCTGTTACTTGCAATAAATCATCATCTTTCAATGACAGCGTCAAAAAGTTCCAAAACAGCTCATCCCCAGCAAGAAGCTGCTGTGGACCGTGCAGCTGTTTCCCGTTCACATAGATCGTCTCATCTTGGGGAATGACATACCAAGTGCCTTCTATTTTTTCCAACGTGAAGGATTTGGCATCTTGAAACATTGAATAGGCTTGTTCTTTCCACACATCCGCTTCATCTATTTCTTCACTTGAAATAGTCACTTCGACTCTATTTCCTAGGTAATAAATGATTTGATCATGATGTGAATCCATCAACATGAGTGTGAGTGAACCAACCTGACATGGTTCATGTGGAAGTAAGTGAC
The DNA here is from genome assembly GCF_056173625.1 of Bacillus sp. iso_77. Taxonomy (NCBI): domain Bacteria; kingdom Bacillati; phylum Bacillota; class Bacilli; order Caryophanales; family Bacillaceae; genus Bacillus; species Bacillus sp. iso_77. The sequence continues at coordinate 2,866,775 of NZ_CM149683.1, forward strand.
CTCTCTTTTTTTCGCCCTGATAAAGAGAAAAGCCGTCATTCGTTTCATCTGGAGATAAACGAATCAATCCTTCATCAAACGAAAGGGAAGGAATCGTTACTGTATGCTCTATTTCAGGTCCAATCACAGCTTCTCGGTTGAACTGCTCATCTAAACGGACGGTTTGATAATCTTCCTCATAAAAAACCCATAGAAGACTCAAACGCTCCACCTCCTCATCGGACAGCACCAACTGTCAGTTGTATCGAAAGAATTATTTTTTCTCATCTTTTTTCGTCTGAGAGGTTTTCTTTTTTGCATCAGATTCTTTCTCTTTTTTCTCCTGATCGGCTTTTGACTGCTCTTTTTGTTCAGCTGTTTCATCTGTTTGGCTTGCATCTGAGGAGTCATTGGTGCTCGTCTCCGTTGTTTCTTTTTCTTCATACTTCGCCATTTCCTTAATGATTGGATCTAGCTGTTTTTGTTTTTCTTCAGCAGATAGGCTGTCGTCATTTTGAATTTCATTGCGGTAGGCGACGAGTGCTGTGAATATGTATCGGTCGTCCCCGAGCACCCTTGCAATATCCAGAGCTTCCTTGCTATTGCCTTGTCCAATATGAATCCAGAACAGGAAGTATTGCGGGTCTGTCTGCAATGTGTACGTATCCGTGATTTCTTTTTTGTGCTGGTCAAGCAATAGATTCCCTTGATTCGTTTGCACATACGAAATGGCCAGTTCATATTGAAGAGAGACTGGCATTTGATCGGCTTTGTATTTTTCGAGCGTATCCACCACTTGGCTGTACTGCTTGTTGAGATAATACTTGTTCGCTTCCACATACGCTTCTTGTTTCGGCATGGCGAAAAAGAACGTGTAAATGGTATACACCAATGCAGGAATCAAAAGAACAAGGAGACCAAGCCCAATGTATCGTTCGATCTTCCATTTCTTTTTTGGAATGGTTAAGAGCGTCTTTTCTTTTGCTTCGATGGCTTCTATTTTTTGTTGAATCAAAGCAGACAATTCTTCCAGTGACTGTGTATCACTTATTTCCTTTGCCAGCTCAGATAATTTCAACGTATCATGATAAGCCAAATATTCTTGAAACTGATATTCATGGTCCACCACTCGAAGAATGACGGCTTTGACCTCTTTTAACAGACGATGTTGGTCGGTTTCATATGGCGGGATGCTTTCTTTAACCCCGTAATGCAAAAATGCAGGCGCTAAGCCTTGATGAAAAACAATGTTTTCAGGAGAAACAATAGGATGCAGCCGCTTCACGTCGTGTTTGCACACTGCATCGACAAGCTGGTATGAAAAAATCCATTTGCTTTTTTCATCCTTTGCATGGATGAAACGAAATTCCTGATAGGCAGGAGGCGGTTGAATGGAAATGATGACCTCACCTTCGGTTAATTGGATCTCTTTTTTAAATGAAGGATTGATGTCTTTAATCGGTGCCGCTTCTAAACCGTCTAAGAGTTTAATTGTCTCTCTTTGAAAAATGAAGGTGTAAGTGCCTTCCTCTTTTTTCATGACTGCTTCTAATTGTTCTTCTAAATAGGAACTCTTTTTATCTGCCATTTACAAAAGTCCTTTCATAGTATTTCCAGCCTGTCTCCTGTGGTGATTCCACAGTCTGACAGCTTATATTCGCCTGAAAACACAGCTTTCTTATTGACTACACGCACCCATCCGCCATCTCGTTTAGGTAGTGAGATTTGTTTTGCCTGCCAGGCGATATGGATGACTTGTTTAATATGTAAATAATTTGATAGTCTCAAATCAAACACACTGCCATCATAGTTTTTTAAGTCGATGGTAATATCGATATACACAAATTTCCACCTCACAAAATAGAAAGAGCGCCGGCATCAACTGACAGACTCGGCGCTTTTTCTGCTTTTCACACTTAGAAAGGAAATCCCTTTGATTAGCCGCGGATTTGGCTAGCGATGTCTTGGTCAGTGCTTTCAAGTGTATTTGCAGTTTGATCAAGCTGATTGCTGACATCTGTTAATAGATCAGACATTTTGATGAATGAAGGTTTAAGCTGTTCGTATTGATCAGCGAATGCTTCACTAGAAGCACCTTCCCACATTCCTTTTAGGTCAGAGATCATTCTATTTAGACGATCAACTTGGTTTAACACTTCTTGACTTTCAACACCATATTGCTTAGCGGTCGCTCTTAGTTCTTCTGGGGTTACGCGAATAATTCCTGACATATTCCTCATTACCTCCCGTGCATAGCCGCCATATAATGGGCTAATCCACTTATTTTTTGACGTTATTATTATAAAAACAGAAATGATACACAGTCAAACAAATCTGTTTTTATTTTACAAAATGAGTCTATGGAATTACTGTTTTTTCGCTCTTTATCTAGTATTTAACAGTTTTTTGGTCATATATTCTTAATAAAAGGGCGTGCACTTCCATGAATCTTTCCGCCTATTGATTTTTTACTACATTATTATTGTACTATTTCTTTTTGTGATCAACGCATGACCAATGTGCTCATTTTTCAAGCTTTTTGTTTTTTTAATGATTATGGCATTTTTTTGTTGATTTACGTACCTGATTCTCTTCATAATGTAAGTACGTGAAATATTCGAAAAAGCAGGGGTTTTTTATGACAAAAAAGACAGATCCATTTAAGTATAGCCTTGATCGTTTAGAGGATGTGGCAGACCAAATTAGTGATGTGCTCAATTGCCCTATTACTATAGAAGATACTCATCATCGATTATTAGCCTATAGCACACATAATGATTTCACTGATCCCGCCAGAACTTCAACCATTATCTCCCGCCGTGTACCGGAAAAAGTCATTAATCGGCTTTGGAAAGACGGTATCATTCCTACACTCCTTAAAACAGATGAACCGCTTCGCGTACCTCAAATTGCAGAAGTCGGTCTATCCAGCAGGGTTGCCATTTCCATATGGAAAGACAAAGAGGTGCTCGGCTTTATCTGGGCGATTGAATCCTCGCAGCCTTTTTCAGATGAAGAAATGGACCTTCTCAAGATGGCAGCACATGCCGTGAAAAACAAATTACTCAATTTACAAATTCGAAAAACGAAAACAGAAGAACGCAATCAGGAGCTATTTTGGAAGATGCTCACAGGACATATTCATGAAAAGGATGAGATGCTTGATCTCTTCTTGAGACTTGGGATGAGGTGTCCAGACACGTATGCGATTATTATTTTTCGCCTTCGTGATGAACTCACAGAAGATACGGAAAAGAAGCTCTCCTATCTGCTTGAAACAACGCAACAAGTGCAGGTGCTGTTAACGACTGTTGATTTTAACGAATTCATTATTCTTGTCTCCCCAAAAACAGAACATCCGCTTCAAGATATTAAACAATTCACAAGCGGCATGCTAAAGCAGTTGTCTGATCGGTATCAGCTCCATGACGTTCAAGCGGCCATTGGTGGAATTTACGATCACATTACTCATATTCAGCCATCCTATAAAGAAGCACTGGCCGTCTTAAAAACAAAAGAACGCTTTCCTGTGGAAACAGAACAATTAAACAGCTTTTCTGAACTGGGTATTTATCAATACTTAGATGTGCTTGCTGAAAAACGAAAGGGATCGTCTTATTCCAGTTACTCTTTATCAAAGCTTGAGGATTACGATCTCAGGCATCATTCCAACCTCGTCGAGACCCTTGAACGGTTTATTGATTGTGACAGCAACGCCAATATCGCCGCAAAGCAGTTAAATATTCATATCAACACATTGAATTACAGACTGAAGCGGATTACGGACATTGCAGAAATTGATTTAAAAAACATGAATGAGAAAATGACCATTTATCTTGATATGAAGCTAAAAAACGTCCCTTTGTGAAATTTCACAAAGAGGCGTTTTTTAATTTTTTCATTCAACCGAAGAATTTTCTAAACTTTCAGGATACACTAGACATACAATATCAATAGATAAGCATAGGAGGAATTGATATGATCATCGGCATTCCGAAAGAGATTAAGAACAATGAAAACCGGGTCGCATTAACACCAGGAGCAGCATCTCAATTGCTTTCAGCTGGACACCAGATTTTAATTGAAACGAACGCTGGTTTTGGAAGCGGTTTCACTGATGACGATTATGTATCTGTTGGTGCAGAGATTCTTGATCAAGCGAAAGATGTGTGGGCATCTTCTGATATGATTATGAAGGTAAAAGAACCATTACCTGAAGAATATTCATATTTCAGAGAAGATCTGATCTTATTTACGTACTTGCACCTTGCAGCAGAGCCCTCCTTGGCTGAAGCATTAAAACAAAAAGGTGTAACAGCCATTGCTTATGAAACGGTAACGGACGGAAAATCACTCCCTCTATTAACGCCAATGTCTGAAGTAGCAGGTAGAATGGCTGCTCAGATTGGTGCTCAATTTTTAGAAAAGCCAAAAGGCGGAAAAGGCATTTTGCTCGCCGGCGTGCCAGGAGTATCGAGAGGGAAAGTCACCATTATTGGCGGCGGCGTCGTTGGAACAAATGCAGCGAAAATGGCGATCGGACTTGGCGCAGATGTCACCCTTATTGATGTAAATGCGGAACGATTACGTCAGCTGGACGATCAGTTTGGTCATCAAATGAAAACGTTAATGTCTAATCCTGTTAACATTGCAGATTCAGTGAGCGAGGCAGACCTGCTCATTTGTGCAGTTCTCATCCCTGGTGCTAAAGCTCCAACCCTTGTCACAGAAGAAATGGTGAAACAAATGAAGCCTGGTTCTGTCATTGTCGATGTAGCCATTGACCAAGGCGGGATTGTGGAAACAATCGATCATATCACAACACATGATCAGCCTACTTATGAAAAGCATGGCATTTTACATTATGCTGTTGCCAATATGCCCGGAGCGGTTCCGAGAACATCGACAGTTGCTTTAACAAATGTCACAGTCCCATACGCACTGCAGATTGCAAATAAAGGCGCTGCAAAAGCGATCAAAGAAAACAAGGCGATTGCTGAAGGCGTCAATGTGATGAACGGACATATCACCTATGAAGCTGTCGCTCGTGATCTCGGCTATGATTATGTGCCTGTTAGTAAAGTTCTTGAAACCTCTTCCATGACCGAAGCTTAATATCTAGCCCGCCCTTTTCAGGGGCGGGTTTTATTGTTAACCTAAAATAAAAATGAGTTGACAAAAGAACCTCTTCCCCTTAATCTATTTGTACAGATAAGACAGGGGGAAATATCATGCAAAAGAAGACAAGAACAGCTGACTTTGTGCTCGTCGGGATGTTTGCTGCACTCATGGCTATCGGAGCCAATATCACATCCATTGTGCCATTTTTACAGGTCGGCGGAATCCCACTTACGATGCAGCCGTTTTTTTGTGTGCTTGCTGGTCTTTTGCTGGGCAGACGACTTGGCGCATTGGCCATGATTGTCTATGCTCTTGTTGGGATCGCTGGTGCACCTGTATTCGCACAGTTCTCGGCGGGTCTAGGCGTTATTTTAGGAAAAAGCGGTGGCTTTGTGTTATCATACATTCCTGCTGCATGGTTTGCCGGATTCATTCTTGAAAAAAGACAAAACCCTGGTTTTGGCCGCTTTTTATTTGCAGCCATTGCAGGAACGACCGTGATGTATGTGATCGGGACAACTTATACATACATCGCATTAAATGTATGGCTGAACGCACCAATCTCTTATCAAACCACATGGTTCTTCATGATGTGGTTTATGGTAAAAGACTACACGCTGACCATCCTCCTTGCGATGCTGGCACCTAAAATTTATCGATCGGTTTCAAAAGCCACATCCTTTAGAAAAGAACAAACAGCTTCCTAATATCAGAAAAGGTTCCTTTACTCTATGAGTAAGGAACCTTTTTTCATTTATAGCATAATTGCCGCAAGCCAGCCGAACAAGACGAGCGGGATATTATAAAAGGCGAATGTTGGGACACATGTACCCCAAATGTGGTGATGCTGTCCATCCATATTCAGTCCAGATGTTGGTCCGAGTGTACTGTCGCTTGCAGGTGAACCTGCATCTCCTACCGCCGCAGCTGAACCAATAATCGCAATAGTCGCCATCGGGCTGAATCCTAAGTGTAAACAAAGCGGGACAAAGATCGTCGTAATAATCGGAATCGTTGCAAATGATGAGCCAATGCCCATTGTCACTAGCAGACCCACCAGTAGCATTAAAATAGCCGCTAAGCTTTGGCTGTTTCCGATAAATTGAGAAGACGCCTTGACGAGAGATTCAATATCTCCTGTTTTCGTTAAAACATTGGCAAATCCAGCTGCAACAAGCATGACAAATCCGATAAATGCCATCATGTTCATGCCAGATGTAATCAGCGCATCTGCTTCATCACGTTTCATCATTCCAGTTACAAACAAGACAAGCAAGCCTGCAAGCGCACCGAAGATCATCCCTTCGACTCCAAGGCTTTGAGAGAGATATAACTGAACAATAAGTGATACAAGGATCGCAAGTCCAGCAAAGAATAAGCTCTTTTTTGTATATGCTGATTTTTCTACATCCGTAATGTCACGATTCTCATATGTTTTTGGCTTACGATAGACAAAGAGTGAAACGATCAAGCCAACAACCATGCCGCCTACAGGAATCAGCATCGCATACGGAATGTCTGCTAAATTCACTGTTAAACCTGCATCTTTCATGTTGTCACGAAGCATTCCGTGAAAAATCTGTCCAAAACCGACCGGAAGCAAAATATATGGTGCAGTAAGTCCGAAAGTCATCACACATGCTAGCAGTCTGCGGTCAATTTGAAGCTCGTTAAACACCTTTAATAATGGCGGGATTAAGACCGGAATAAAGGCAATATGAACAGGAACAACGTTTTGAGAAAAACAAGATACAATCAAAATGACCAGAATAATGAGCACTTTTGATAATGTTTTTCTTCTTGAATCGCCTTCTTTTCCAAGAAGCTTCACAGCTCCTTCGACCATGGCATCAGGAAGACCCGTTTTCGTCAGTGCGGCTGCGAATGCACCTAATAGTGCGTAACTAATCGCCACTGTCGCATTTCCGCCAAGACCGTCAGTGAACGCTTGAACTGTTCCCCCTAGACCTAATCCACCTGCAAGTCCGCCCGCTAAAGCGCCAAGTGCCAACGCAATCACGACATTGACCCGCAGCAAGCTTAATATCAACATTAAAACAACCGCTAAAACAACTGCATTCATGGTGAAACCTCCGAAATCCTTTAGTTTACTAATGTAGTAGATAATTAAAGTACCAACGTATGTTACCATAGAAAATTTACTTCGTCAAATGGCGTATGTCCTACATAAAAAGCTCTGCCAACTGGCAGAGCTTCTGTCTTTATTTCTTCGGTTCAAATCGTTCCACAAATGTTGCTAATGATCTGACCATCACACCTGTTGCTCCTGTTGGTCCAAAGCATGAAGGCTTTTCTGTCGTGGCTGTTCCTGCAATATCTAAGTGCACCCAAGGGGTGTCTTCAGCGAATTCTCCGATAAATGCACCTGCCATGATCGCATGGCCATCACGGCCTGGTGAGTTATTCAGATCAGCCATTTTGCTGTTTCTTACTCGTTTTTTATCTTTTTCGGTGATTGGCAGCTGCCAAATCATTTCCCCGCATTCTTCTGATGCCTCTTTAAACTGGGCATACAGTTCATCGTTATTGGTCATCACGCCTGTTGTCTCATTCCCGAGTGCCACAATGACACCGCCTGTTAGTGTCGCAACATCCACAAGCACAGAGGCACCATGCTGCTTCGCATAGGTCACACCATCTGCTAAAACAAGCCGACCTTCTGCATCCGTGTTAAGCACTTCAATTGTTTTGCCGCTTAGTGAGACAATGACGTCATCTGGCTTCATCGCATCTGCTGAGACCATATTATCTGTTGAGGCGATGACCGCAATGACATTCTGCTCTGGACGAAGTTCACCGATGATTTCCATTGCGCCTAAAACAGAGGCTGAGCCGCCCATATCTGTTTTCATCCCTACCATACTTGCTCTTGGCTTTAAGGAATACCCACCTGTATCATACGTAATGCCTTTACCGACAAGGCCAATGACGTCTGTCCATTCTTCCTTGCCTTGATATTTCAATACAATCAACTTCGGTGGTTCTGTTGAGCCTCTATTAACGGCTAGAATACCGCCCATTCCGAGCTCTTCCATTTGTTCTTTATCTAAAATTTCAATCTCGAATTCATATTTATAAGCAAGCTCTGCCGCATAGGATGCAAGATCAGAGGACGTGAGCATGTTCGGCGGCATATTCACAAGTGTACGAGCCGAATTGACCGATTGTCCGTAGACTTCGCCCACTTTCAAACTTGCCTGAATTTCGGCAGCATCATGATCCGTCGTTGCATAAACAAATTCGATAAAGCGATCCGGTTCATTCGTTTTATGTTTAAAATCTTGTAATTCATATGTAGCTAAAAGGCAGCTTTCAGAAAGGGCATGGGCTGCATCTTGAACAGGCAGATCCTTTCCTGTGAATGTATCAAGCAAAACCGAAACTGCTTGCTTTTTATCTTGATGAAGCTTTTTAAATAAATGCGCAAACACTTCCTTTGCCTCTTCAAACGTGTAATCTGACTCCTTCCCAAGCCCGACAAAATAAATACGTTTAATGCCGGTTTTAGGGGATGGGAAAAATTTCGAAAGCTGATTTCGCTTGGACGAAATATCGCCTTCTTTTAATAATTCAGTGATTCTTCCTCCATGTAACTCATCCATTTCTTTTGCTTTTCCTGATAATTGGCTCTTTTGAAAAAGTCCGATGGCCAGTGTATCTTTATGTTGCAACTCATTTGTCGAGAAAAACATATTTATCACACGCTCCTTCAATGAACTCCATATTTCACATTGGAACTTCTATTATATCAAAATTTATGTGCTGATACGATCATTGCCAGCCTGTCTTCCCTTGAAGAACATTTATATTTTGGCACGCGGAAGGGCATCATGAAAAAGCGGCAGCGATCAATAGCAACCTGTCCATGGTCTCCTCGTTCCACATCTACTTTCTTTAATGTTATAATGAACATGGACTTGGCAACAGTTCTTACTGCCATCATTTTTTTATCTTACTAGGGTAAATACTTTATCATTTCGCACGTTATTTTTTCTTAAAGAGAGGATGTTTCTTGTTCATGAGCGTACTGACGAATTTTCCGCTGCTTGCCAGCCTTGCAGCCATCTTTTTTGCACAATTTGTAAAAGTACCGATTCAATTTATCATTTCTAGACGACTAGATTGGTCGCTCATTACAAGCACAGGCGGAATGCCAAGTTCACACTCCGCAGCAGTAACAGCACTCTCAACAGCAGTTGCTTTAGAGCACGGGCTAGGAACATCTATTTTTGCCATTTCCGCCATCTTTGCCATTATTACGATGTTTGATGCGACAGGTGTTCGCAGACAGGCGGGAGAACAGGCAACTGTTCTGAACAAACTGGTCACAGATTTTAACCGGTTTGTTGCCGAGGCAAAGAACTTCCCAAGTGCGGAAGAAAAAGAGAAGCAAAAGAAATTGAAAGAGCTTCTTGGGCATAAGCCGATTGAAGTCTTCTTCGGCGGCTTAACAGGAATTTTGCTCACACTCATCTTAGATTATTACTTCATGTAGAAACGAAAAAGCTTTGGACCTTTTGAATCCAAAGCTTTTTTATTCTTTATTGGCTTGAAACTGCTGCCGGAACACTTGCATCGATTCCGCTTCATTCAACTGATTTAAGTCTTTTTCTGTCAGCGTCCCTTCACCCTTTTTAACCACATAAACGTCCAGCACTTTTTTACCCCATTCTCTATACACATCATCAACCGTTTCATAATATAAATCAAGCTTATGACCTTTAATCGCTTTCCCAGTATCTGCGACTACACCATAGCCATAATTAGGGATAAACAGGACAGTTCCTATCGGAAAGACAGATGGGTCCGCTGCCACGGTTGAATATAAATCACGTTTTACTTTGACGCCTGAATATGTAATGCCATATGCATGATGTTCTTTCGTCTTACCTGTTGATTCTACACCTGCTGTATAACCTGTGGCGACAACCTTTTGCTTCGGATAATCGTTCCAATTAAATGCTTCTTCGAGAGAAACAGCACGCAAATCGTCACTTTTCACCGCCATCGTCTGCCTTTTTGGATGCTTTAAAAAAGAAGATACGTGCTTACCGGCATCGGTCTCTTTCACCCATGCAGCTAAATCACTTGGTTCTACGCCAGATATGCCCGTAAAGCTTGTCATCAAGGCAAGCATAAACAGAACTGTCATGAACAATCGTTTCATCCATGTTTTCATTTCTATTTGTCACTCCTCTACCCATCTATTTGTTTCCAAACAAAATGGAAACTATGCAAAGGAGAAACAAAAAAACCCACTTGCGTGTAGACAAGTGAGTTAAAACATTTGATAGCCTCTTTTACGAAGAGCATTGATGACAAAACCTGAGGCAATGGCACCAATTAAACCACTTAATAAAATAATGATATCTGCCGCAGCAAGAGAAACGATGCGGTCTCCTATCCCGGAAAAAGCAATGCCTGGTTCTCTTACATAAGCAATCATCTTTTGATTATTGATAATGAAAAGGCATACAATTGGATATAAAATTGCCATAATCCATGACATTCTCAGCAGCATATTCAGCAAAAAGCCAATGCCGAAGAATAACACGAAAAATAAAATAACTGAAATGATAACGACTGGTAAACTGATCACTTCATCTCCACCCCCAAATATCCCATCATTAGTTTAACTTGGAAATAGAGATGAAGTCAATCAATGGAAAAAGCCGTAAGATTAATGCTTCTTTCCTGTCCCTTTACATTCCTCACATGTTTCTGATCCGCCGAGCAATAACTGAAAATATCCTTTTCCTGAACAATACTGACAAGTTGACTTTTTTTCTTTCGTTTGTGCATTCATATTGCTCACTCCTTAATCTAAATTTTCTGATAATTCATCATAACATATTTTTCTGTCCAGTACCAAGTGAGAAAATATTCCGTCAAACATTAAAAAACGTGTACCACAGGGATACACGTTTTTGTCTATATCGATTTAGAAGAACTTGAATTTTCCTTTTTTCAGAACAAGTCCTGGTCCGCCAACCATGAATAATGAACGGTTGTCGATGATTTTTTTCATTGCAGAAGCTTTTGTTCCTTGAAGTTTTTTACCAAACGCAACACCTACAGCGTCGTGTTCACCAAGAGAAGCAACTGTTCCTTTGATGTCTGGCTTAAAGCTTTCAAGCGTGCCACCTTTTACTAGTGCTGCAAGGTTTTTCGCTACTGTTTCACCTTGTTGCATCGCAATTTGTGCAGTAGGTGGGTATGGACGATTAATTTCTTCATTGATGATTAATGAGCAGTCACCGATGATGAATACATCTTCATTTTCTGGTACACGAAGATCTGGAGACACTTTTACGCGGCCGCGCATGTTTTCAAATCCAGCTTCTTCAACGATTGGGTTACCACGTACACCAGCAGCCCATACAACAGTTTCAGCTTTGATTTCTTCTGTATCATCGTCTTTTCCAACAATGATGCCTTCAGGCGTACATTCTTTGATCGCTGTACCGATTTTGAACTCAACACCCTTACCTTGAAGGTAGTTCATCGCATAGTCGATCAATTCAGGATCGAATCCTGGAAGAGCTGTTGGTGCAGCTTCTACACAGATAATACGCACGTCTTTTTGATCAATATCATACTCTTTGCAAAGCTCAGGTACACGGTTTCCAAGCTCACCAAGGAACTCAATACCTGTGAAGCCTGCACCGCCGACAACGATTGTCAGACGCTCTGGACGCTTTTCAGCTTCTGTATTATATGTCGCAAATTGAAGTTCAATGTGCTCACGAAGCTGACGAGCAGAGTTGATGTTAGAGATTGAGAATGCATATTCTTTCAGTCCTGCAATACCAAATGTTTCAGGAACAGCACCAAGCGCAACAACAAGGTAGTCATAAGAAAGTTCGCCATCTGATGTCACAACTTTCTTCTCTTCCTTATTAATGCTTTCAACTGTTGCTTGTACAAAGTTGACACGGGAACTGTTAATCACATCTTTGATTTGATAACGACAACGGTCATGATGAAGAGTACCTGCACTTGCTTCATGTAACCATGTTGTTTCGTAATGATAATTATGCTTGTTCACAAGAGTAATGTCCGCATCATTTGTGCCAAGCTGTTTTGTTAATCTTGTTACAGTCATTAATCCGCCATAACCTGCACCTAATACAACGATTTTCGGTTTATTCACTGGAATCACATCCACCTTTTTTAAATTTGCTGTAAAACGGATAAAGAATTACATATCGTTATTCTCAACCGCTTTGCGGCATTTTATGAAATTTAAACAAAAAAATAAGTATGTGAAAATCTGAACTTTCACCTACAAAAAACGAAAGCATTTGACCGTATCCGACAAAAATTCATAAAAAATTAATATTTAGTTCCCTTAACAATAATAGCGAGTTCTGCTCCTTTTTTCAAGGCTTTAAACTGAAAATCCTTAGGATAAACGGTCTTTCTCTCTTTTTTCCCCTTTTCACAGCATCGGCATCAAAAAACGACAAGTTTTTCAAAACAAGTCAAACGACGATATGTGGTATGATATGATATAGTGATAACAATTTTCATTTGGGAGGATTAAGGAATGCAAGAAGATTCTAAGGTATATGACATTACCGTTATCGGGGGCGGCCCAGTCGGGTTGTTTACTGCGTTTTACGGGGGCATGAGACAGGCAAGTGTGAAAATCATTGAAAGCCTTCCTCAGCTCGGCGGTCAACTATCCGCTCTTTACCCTGAAAAATACATTTATGATGTGGCTGGTTTCCCAAAAATCCGCGCACAAGAATTAATTGATAATCTAAAGGAACAAATGGATAAATTTGATCAAACCATTTGCTTAGAGCAAGCTGTGGAAACGGTTGAAAAACAAGCTGACGGTATCTTCAAACTCGTTACGAATCAAGAGGTTCATTATTCAAAAACGATCATCATTACAGCTGGTAACGGTGCATTCCAACCGAGAAAGCTTGAGCTAGATACAGCAGAATCATTTGAAGGAAGCAACCTGCATTACTTCATCAATGACTTGAACCAATTCGCTGGCAGACGTGTTGCTGTTCTTGGCGGTGGAGACTCTGCGGTTGACTGGGCACTGATGCTTGAGCCAATCGCAAAAGAAGTATCGATTATTCACCGTCGTGATAAATTTCGTGCACATGAGCACAGTGTAGAAAACTTGCACAACTCGAAAGTCAATGTGCTGACACCATTTGTGCCAACTGAGCTCATTGGGGAAGACCGCATTGAACAAATTGTGCTTGAAGAAGTCAAAGGCGATAAAAAGCAAGTACTAGATGTGGACGACGTGATCGTCAACTTCGGTTTTGTTTCATCCCTTGGACCAATCAAACAATGGGGCCTTGAAATCGAAAAGAACTCTATCGTGGTCAAATCCACAATGGAAACCAATATCGAAGGCTTCTATGCGGCAGGAGACATCTGTACGTATGAAGGAAAAGTCAAATTAATCGCAAGCGGATTTGGTGAAGCACCAACTGCTGTGAACAACGCCAAAGCTTACATGGACCCGAAAGCTCGTGTACAGCCGCTTCATTCCACAAGCTTATTTGAAAATAAATAAGAACGGATCAAAAAAAGGAGTTCCATCTGCGGAACTCCTTTTTTGTTTATTTAAAAATCCCAATATAGGCATTCGCCATTCCAAGTACCATTGCAGCAAGTAACACCACAACAATTCCTGCCACAACCAAAATCACCCGATCCTTCACACGTTCCTTTTTCGGAAGCGGCTTGTCTATCCCGCAAGATGGACATGTTTTTGAACGATACGGAATCAGTTCATGACAGTTCCTGCAATTGATTTGTTCACTCAAACCTCAGCAACCTCTTTTCTGATGACAGTTTATGTTTGGTTCTCATGATACTCTTTTCGAGTGGAAATAGCCAGTTGTGAGGACAAGCTGTAACAAAATTGAGCGATTTATGAATTGTTTGAGAAGAAATGGAATCAATGAAGGTTTGATTGGTTCAGCCGATATAAGAAGGAGAAGATCGTCATGAAGTCGTGAAGGATAGGTGGAAAGATGATAAAACGTTTCATGATTAGTTTGAGCTTGTTACTGATAATTGGCGGCTCAGTAGAAGTGTTCGCAAAAGACTATAACAAACACTATGCTAAATTCGCTGCCGGATTGAATATGGATGTTGATCAGCTAGAACCTTTTTTAACACATGTGTCTACTTCGATTTTAGATGCTGGTTTGAGTGATCAAGAAATCAAACAGATACTCACCAACGTTCAAAAAATGAATAAAAACAATGAAACAAAAAGAATGGGCACTTTTGAAGTGGTGTATCTTGGAGAACGAGCCAAGATAAAAATTGAGGTTGAAGTCCATGTGGAAGATGGCAATAAAGAAGTGGTGATCTATATGTTTAGCACCCAAGAGTTGGTGGATGTCTTGGATAAAGAACTTTTGAAAATAGAAGAAGCTATATAAAAAGAGATGCGGAATGAGTGTCTTTTTTGGTCACCTTTCCTCTTCAAACAAAAAGCCTCCTCAATCGTGTTGTTACAAGAACAAACGAACAAGGAGGCTTATTATTATCCATGATCAGTTGTTAACACTCTTCCGGCGTACCGGTATTCGTGGCTGTTCTGAACGAAGAACCGCATCCGCATGATGCGATCGCGTTCGGATTGTCAATCGTGAAACCGCCGCCCATTAGTGATTGTTTGAAATCAATGATGGTGCCGTTCATGATGTCAAGGCTTTCGGAGTCGACAAGGACCTTGATGCCCTGCTGTTCGAACTGCGTGTCTTTCTCTGAGACTTCATGGTCAAAGCCCATTCCGTATGAAAGACCGCTGCAGCCGCCACCTTTTACGCCCACTCGCAGGAACGCATTTTCTTCTTCATGTTCTTTCATCATATCTTTAATCTGCAATGCAGCAGCTTCTGTAATCGTTACTGGTGTACTCACGATCATCCCTCCTTTTGACTGGATGTTTCTTTTCAATTATAAACGTGATGTTGCCTTTTCTCAAATAAATGGTTTAGAGATAGAATGTGCCGTCACAAATTGTTTCAGCAGGTCCTGTCATCAGCACATGGTCATTGTCTTTCCAGCGAATGATGAGGTCTCCGCCAGCTAGATGAACGGTCATATCCGTTTCTTTTTTCGCATGTCCATTCACAATCGTTGATACAGCCGCAGCACATGCTCCTGTTCCGCACGCTTGCGTAATCCCTGATCCTCTTTCCCACACGCGAAAATGCAGTTCCGTTTCACTGACACGTTCCACAAATTCTACATTGACGCCTTCTGGAAACATGTCATGCTTTTCAATAATTGGCCCAAGCGAATCGAGCGGCGCCTGTTCAATGTCTTCTAAATAGAAAACGATATGGGGATTCCCCATTGAAACAGCTGTTCCATTTAAGGTCGTCGTGCCAAAATCAAGCGGTTCATTAATCGTTGTACTGGCCGGTTCACCAAGCATTGGCATCGCTTCTTTTTCAAAACGAGGTTTACCCATATCTACTGTCACTAACTGAACTTGACCATCCTGCACATGAACGGTCGCCTCAACGAGTCCTGACAATGTCTCAATCTTAAACGTTGTGTCTGTTACGATTTGATGCTCATACACATATTTTGCAACGCAACGCAGACCGTTACCGCAGTTTTTCCCCTCTGATCCATCATTGTTGAAAATGCGCATCTTCACAGGCGCAACATCTGATGGGCAAATGAGGATCATCCCGTCAGAACCGATTCCTGTATAAACAGAAGAAACCTGAATTGCTATCTCTGACAGCTGCTCTTCTGGAAGCTGTTCCTTCATCTGATTGACGTATATATAATTGTTTCCTAGTCCGTGCATTTTCGTGAATTGAAATGATGTCATGAGCGTCCTCCAAAAATGTTGTTTCTTTATAGTATAAAAGGAGTCGATTCAGGAGACAATCTTATCATCCCCCGTTTTTCATACATAGAAGCTCTTTGCTGCCATGGCAAAGGGCTTTTATTATGCATATGTCTCTTTTTCTCTCGTGTGATGCTTCATTTTGATGATATTTTATTAGCATAACATATTGGATACGCTTTCTACATTTTCTCCTGAAAAATGGAAACTGAATGTATGAAAAAAATGCACCTCATGACCCATGTGGTGCATTTAAAACATGTCGTTTTCCTCTATAAAAGCATAAATACGCTCGACTAGCTGCTCTGCATTTTCTCCAGAAACAAATTCTCCATTCACAAGGGCAAATGGGGAGTCCATACATTTGCCGCAGTAGCTTAAACAACCGTATTCCATTACATCTAAGTTTGGGTCTTTTTCAAGTTTCTCTTTTGCTTCTTGAGACCCTTGTGCAAGATTACTTACACAAAATTCGATCAGTGGAAACACTGTGCTTCACCTCACATTTGCCTTACTATCCTACCGAAATTCCTTCTATTAGTCAAAACATGAGCTTCAATAAATCGTTACGCCTATTCCCCGTAAAATGTTTTACTATTTAGGACTAAGTAATGAATATGTAGGTTATTTTGAAACAATTATTGTGGTTTCACAGTAAATTCGATATAATTTTATTTGGTATTTTAACTTAAAGTTTTTTAGTATAAGTGTTTTTCAATGTCTAGGGGGAAAAGGAGAATCGTCATGAAAAATTTAGTCTTGATCGGCGGAGGTTACGGGAATATGCGGGTTCTCCACCGCTTATTGCCAAATCAATTACCTGATGATGTTACTATCACATTAATTGATCGAAATCCTTACCACTGTTTAAAAACAGAATATTATGCACTTGCTGCTGGAACGATCTCTGATCATCACATTCGAGTATCTTTTCCAGAGCATCCGAAGCTGGATATTCAATACGGGGAAGTAGAAAAAATTGATATTGAAAACAAACAGATCTTATTTAGCGACCGTGAACCGCTTCCATATGATGATACGGTAATCGGACTCGGCTGTGAGGACAAGTATCACAATGTCCCTGGTGCGAAAGAACATACATACAGCATTCAAACCATTGATCAGTCAAGACATACGTATAACAAATTAAACAATTTGAGTGCAGGTGCAACGGTTGGTATCGTCGGTGCTGGACTTAGCGGGGTAGAGCTGGCCAGTGAACTGCGTGAAAGCCGTTCTGATTTAAACATCATTCTTTTTGACCGCGGAGAACTGATTCTTTCCAGTTTCCCAAAAAGATTAAGTTTATATGTACAAAAATGGTTTGAAGAAAATGATGTAAAGATCATTAATTGCGCCAATATTACGAAGGTTGAAGAAGGAGTTGTGTACAACCATGACGATGCCATTGAAGCAGATGTCATCGTGTGGACAGCAGGAATTCAGCCAAGTAAAGTCGTGCGAGATATGGATGTTGAAAAAGACGCCCAAGGCCGTGTCGTCTTAACTCCTCATCACAATCTCCCTGGAGATGAGCATGTCTATGTCGTAGGTGACTGCGCAAGCTTGCCGCACGCACCAAGTGCACAGCTTGCCGAGGCACAGGCAGAGCAAATTGTGCAATCTCTACAGAAACGCTGGAAGAACGAGCCGCTTCCTGAGGCTTACCCGCAGTTTAAGTTAAAAGGCGTACTCGGCTCTTTAGGAAAAAAAGCCGGCTTTGGCTTAGTGGCGGATCGCCCGCTTGTTGGTCGTGTTCCAAGACTCTTAAAATCTGGACTTCTTTGGATGTACAAGCACCACAATGGATAAAATGATGTGAATTTTTTCTCAAAGCTCCTTCTAATGAAGGAGCTTTTATTATGAAACGGCATGTGCCGATGGATGGTTCACTTTGATAGGAGCAAGCGCAAGGATGCAGTCTTTACGAAACGTTCTGATCGTCTTCTTCGATAAACAATACGCTTGTATGAACTGTTCAGTTTGACGATGTACAATGATTTTTCGTTTCGAGCACTCTCCATTTTTCTTCATATAAATCATATCAATCGGTATTTGTTGATGAAGAGATTGTTTTAGTAAATAATTCATGATGCTCACGCTCCTTTCATCTCATTATATGCGAACAAACGTTCTAAATCAACCTAAAAAGAACGTTTGTTCGATTTATTTTTCTAAAAAAAGAACAGCTCATTCACTGCTCTCTTCGTACCCGTATTTCTCCATTTCTTGATAAATATCTTTTAATTTCGGATTGCCCTCTCCTACAATTTGATCCTCAACAAGGACAAGCGGATAAAAGAATTCATCATCAAGAATTCGTTCAGATAATTCTTTTTGGCGTTCGTTTTCAGGCGGATGCTCAATATCGATATATGTGATGCGAAACGGCTGATTTGGATATTTTCGTTTTAATGCTGCATCTAGCCACTCAAATGTATCTTTTGAAGAAGGCAGATTCACGCAGCTAGCGCACAGGACATCTCTTCCATATACATAAAGGTCAACGGTTTTGTTCATTTGACAAGCCCCCATTCTTTCTTTATTTTAGCTGAATTTTCTGTATGAAAAAAGTCAAAATCACTTTTTGTTTCAAGATGAGATTGTGCTATAATGAGAAGGAAACTTTGAAACCAATCAATAGATTTTTATCGTCCAGATGAATATAATGGTGATATGTTGTGAAAGGAGCGATTATATCTAATGACTGAAGTCGAAATGAAAGACCAAGTACAGGAAGTACTGGACAAACTTCGTCCATTTCTATTACGTGATGGTGGAGACTGTGAGCTTGTAGACATTGAAGATGGCATTGTGAAATTACGCCTTCTTGGTGCATGCGGCAGCTGCCCAAGTTCAACCATTACATTGAAAGCCGGTATTGAGCGCGCATTATTAGAAGAAGTACCTGGCGTTGTAGAAGTTGAACAGGTTTTCTAATTCATATATGACATGAAAACGACCCTTACTGGGTCGTTTTTTAATTAGGATAACTTCTCTCTAAACCATTCTTGAATAAAGGTCAGTCTTTGAATACGCTGCCCAGGGTGGCCGCTTCTCGATAAATCATGAGAAGCCTTCGGGAATTTGACTAATCTCGTGTCTTTTCCAAGCTCCTTCAATGCCACAAAAAGCTGTTCTCCTTGATCGACTGGGCAACGGTAGTCTTCATCACTGTGCAGGATGAGAAGCGGTGTATTCACCTGTTTTACATACTTTAGCGGCGAACGATCCCATAGCTTATCAACAGAGTCATAAATATCCCCATCAATCTGCCATTTTGTAAAGAAATAACCGATATCACTGATGCCATAAAAGCTAATCCAGTTCGAGATGGAACGCTGTGTAACAGCTGCACGGAAACGGTCTGTCTGTCCGACAATCCAGTTGGTCATAAAACCGCCATAGCTGCCGCCTGTTACGCCAAGCCTTGTTTCATCAAGAAAGTCATAGGCTTCGAGCACATGATCAACAGCCAGCATGACATCCTCATAATCAACATCACCATAGCTGCCTCTTACCCGGTCTGTAAACATCTGTCCGTATCCATGACTGCCATGAGGATTGATATACACAATCGCATACCCTTCAGCGGCAAGCATTTGAAATTCATGAAAATACGTATGACCGTACATCGCATGCGGCCCGCCATGAATTTCTAAGATTAGTGGATATGTCTTCCCCTCTTCCATCTGAGCAGGCTTCATCAACCAGCCATGTACAACGTCTCCTTCTTTTGACTGGAAAGAAATTGGTTCAGGTTCGGATATGACATGTTCCTTTAGAAAGTCATCATGCTCAAACGTGATTTGCTTGAGTGAGGATTCCCCTAAAGTCAGCTCATACAGCTCACTAGGCGAGACAGGTGAAAGACGGCTGATCAGTATTTTTGATTCGTCTGGATGAAGACTGAAATTCGTCACATGTTCTGCCTCTAAACGAACGGGATAGGCTAAGCCTTCAATAGAGAAATAATAAATTCCGGTACTCCCTTGATCAGAAACAAGCGCATAAAACCCCTGACTATCCTTTGTCCATTGTGGAAGCTGATTGGCCTCACCCATAACACTATCCCCTGCCATACAGTTTCCTACATACATATCGAGCATTTCTGACAATTGAACGGTCTTTTTCTCCTTCAGGTCATGCAGCCACAATGACAGGATGGTCGCATTTTCAAATTCACGTTCGTGTCCAATGTACAAAAGGCTTTCTCCATTTGGAGAAAATGATACAGTCGTGTAAGCGCCTGTTGATTGGGTGATTTTCTTGGATGTACCGTCCTCTATGGAAAGGAGACAGATATCACTTATGTAAAACGTCTGAGGATTTGACTGAATATACGCAAGCCACTTCCCGCAAGGAGAGATGACATGATTCACATGATGATGCGGCTCACTCGTAACCATCTCTACCTCGCCGGAACGGACATCGATTTTTACAATTTGCGTCAGACGCCCGTCTAAAAAGCCTCTGCCATCTGCTTTATAAGTCAAATCATCATATACGGCCGGAGCAAAGTCATCACGCTCTTCTTTTTTTTCATCATGAACAGATTCATCCTGTTTTAATGAGACCGCTGCATAAATGAACGCTCCATCCGGTGAAAATACAGGATGAGAGACGCCGTAAGGAATATTCGTTAAGGTACGTATGCCGCCGCCATCGCTCTGAATGAGTGCGAGCTGGGGGACTTCCTTTGGCTTCTGCAAAATAAACGCAAGCTGCTTTCCGTCTTTTGACCATGCTGGCTGATGATGCTTCCCATCATCAAATGTCCATTGAGACAGCTCCCCTGTCTCTTCATCTCGAACCCATAAATGAATATTGTAATCATCCTTTTTTTCATTCACCGTTACTTTTGTAAAAACAGCCTTTTTTCCATCTGGTGAATAAACTGGATGAGAAACAGACACGATTTGTGTTAAATCCTCTGCTATTATCAATTTCTTCATCAATAGATCGCCCCCTTTTATGTATCAAAAAATAGTTCGCTTCTCTAAATAATAATCCCTGCTTTTGTTATGAAAAACAAGGATAAAAAAAGAACGTGCGTCTTCACAGCACGTTCTTCATTTGATTCACAGAATGATGCTCGACGACGACACCTTCTACCGGCACCGTCAGTACATCCACTTCACAATGCGGGAAATTTTGGGCAAGCTGCTTTTTCAGCGCTTCTCCCTTCCCTTTTTCCACTAAGGTCAAAATAGTCGGCCCAGCACCGCTTAATGCCGTTCCATACGCGCCTTTTAATGAAGCAACGTGCTCCACCTTGGACAGCTCTGGGACAAGCATCGTGCGGTATGGCTGATGAAATAAATCTTTATTCATCATTTCCCCTACAAGCGGCCAGTTCTGCGTCATTAAGGCGGCGACAAGGACGTTACTCACAGCACTCGCACTCACGGCCTGTTTATAGGAAAAATCCTCTGGCAGGACATCACGGGCATCCTTTGTGAGCACTTCATAAAAAGGAATCACGACGACGACATCTACATCCACATGCTGTACTTTAACGGCATGTGTCTTGTCTTCTTCATGAAGACCGATGAGTAAACCACCGAATAAAGAGGCACCCGCATTATCTGGATGACCTTCTACCTCACTTGCAAAAAAGAGCTTCTGATCATCGGTCATCTTTAATTCAAGCAACTGATTGGCGAGCTCAATAGCGGCGACAATAGCAGCAGCGCTGCTGCCCAGCCCCCTTGCTAATGGAATATCACTCCACACTTTGACATGAACAGGCGGGAGTGTTTTTCCAAAGTCATCTGCGACCTTTTTAGCTGTTTGGTAGATCAGGTTATCGGTGCCTGATGGAATACCAGACACGACATCTGTTTCTGCTTCAAACAGCCAGCTATCATGGTCATAGACCGATAGCTTTAAATAGCGGCTGAGCGCCATTCCGACTGAGTCAAAGCCTGGTCCTAAGTTGGCAGTGCTTCCCGGTACTGTGATTGAAAAAAGCATGGAGGCGTTACTCATACGCGTGCGGCCTTTTCTAAATGTTCCAGAATTTGATCTTCATCTGCATCCAGTGTGACCGGTTTGATATGTGAAATATCAATCGCCGTATTCGGATCTTTTAATCCGTTTCCTGTTAGTACAGCGACGACTTTACTGCCTGGCTTAATTTCTCCAGATTTCACTTGTTTGAGTACACCTGCAATTGATGCACAAGAGCCTGGCTCTGCAAACACACCTTCTTCACGTGCGATCAATTGATAGGCATGAAGAATTTCTTCATCTGTCACTTCATCAATTTTCCCGTTTGATTCATCTGCCGCCGCTACAGCTTGCTTCCAGCTTGCAGGGTTTCCGATGCGAATGGCTGTTGCGACTGTTTCTGGCTGCTCAATGACTTCATTTCTAACGATGGCTGCAGCTCCTTCTGCTTCAAAACCACGCATGACTGGCAGTCCCGTGCCTTTTTTCTCATGATATTCTTTGAAGCCTTTCCAGTACGCTGTAATATTCCCCGCATTTCCAACAGGAATCGCCAGTACGTCCGGTGCGGAGCCTAGCTGCTCACAGATTTCAAATGCCGCTGTTTTTTGTCCTTCAATTCGGTATGGATTGACGGAGTTAACAAGTGCAATCGGTGCTTTTTCACAGATGCTGCGGACAATTTTCAGCGCATCATCAAAGTTGCCGTCAATGGCAATAATCTCTGCTCCGTACATGACAGCCTGCGCCAGCTTACCGAAGGCAATTTTTCCATCTGGAATGATGACAATACATTTCATATCAGCGCGCGCCGCATAAGCTGCTGCTGCTGCAGACGTATTCCCTGTCGATGCACACATGATCGTATCATTGCCTTCTTCTTTTGCCTTTGCGACGGCCATGACCATCCCGCGATCCTTAAAAGAACCTGTAGGGTTGACGCCTTCTGTTTTCACATGAAGTTCAATCCCAAGCTTTTCAGATAGCTTTGCGAGATGAATCAGCGGTGTGTTTCCTTCATTTAATGTTAGTTTAGGTGTGTGTTCGTTTACTGGTAAGAATTCTTGAAATTCTTCAATGAGTCCATTCCACTTCATCAGCTTAAACCGTTCCCTTCTACTCGGTACGTGCTCTTCACTTGAACCACCACGTCGAGATCGTTTAATGTTTGCAGGATATTTGAGAAATCTTCTTCTGATGTCTGATGTGTAATAATCACAATTTCAGCAAGCTCATCATGCCCTTTGACAGGAAGCTGAAGGATCTTTTCAAAGCTGATGCCTCTTTCAGAAAAAATCGATGTAATGCGGGAGAAAGCCCCGACTTGATCTCTCACATGTATTCTTAAAAATTGCTGAGCAAATACTTCGGATGATGATTTGATTTTCTTCTCAAATTGCGGTGCAATAAATCCACTGCCATTCACACCAAGACGCATGTTTTTCATAACAGCGACTAAATCTGAGACAACAGCTGTTGCCGTTGGCAGGCTGCCTGCTCCAGGTCCGTAAAACATCGTTTCTCCGACAGCACTTCCGTAAACATAGACAGCATTAAATTCATTGTTGACGGAAGATAACGGGTGATGATCAGGAAGTAAAGTTGGCTGTACGCTGACCTCCACTTTCTCTCCGTCTCTTTGGGCAATTCCAATCAACTTCATTGTATAGCCAAAACGTTTACTGAAATTAATGTCCTCGTCCGAGATGTCAGAGATGCCTTTCACTTTCACATCCTCTAAGTCTACATTCATGGAAAAGCCGAGTCTTGCCAGAATGGCCATCTTTCTTGCCGCATCCAGTCCTTCTACATCCGCCGTCGGATCTGCTTCTGCAAAGCCAAGATCCTGTGCTTCTTTTAATACATCTTCATACGCGCTTTTATCGACATTCATTTTTGTTAAAATAAAGTTCGTTGTCCCGTTCACGATTCCCATCATTTTTGTGATGCGGTCAGAGGCTAAACCTTCCTCTAGTGTACGCAAAATCGGAATCCCACCTGCGACACTTGCTTCATAGTAAAGGTCACAGCCGTTTTCTTTTGCTACATGTAAAAGCTCTGTGCCATATAGCGCCATTAAATCCTTATTGGCTGTAATGACATGCTTCTTCTCATTTAGTGCATCTATTAAATATTGTTTTGTCTCTTCAATGCCGCCCATCACTTCAATAATGACGTCGATCTCTGGATCTCGAATCACATCGTATACTTCAGTTGTGAAGACCTCTCTTGCCACATCCACATCTCTTTTTTTATCGGGATTGCTCACAAGCACTTTTTGTATTAATACCGGACAGCCGATCTGGTGCATTAATTTATCCTGATGATCTTGAATAATCTTAACGACACCGCTCCCCACTGTTCCTAATCCTAGTAGTCCAACTCGAATTGCCTTCACCTGAAATTCCAC
The DNA here is from genome assembly GCF_056173625.1 of Bacillus sp. iso_77. Taxonomy (NCBI): domain Bacteria; kingdom Bacillati; phylum Bacillota; class Bacilli; order Caryophanales; family Bacillaceae; genus Bacillus; species Bacillus sp. iso_77. Next base: position 2,891,116 of record NZ_CM149683.1, read on the forward strand.
CTTTCTCCGTAAATGTCCTCTCTAAAAAGACATTTGTTAACCTAACACAGACATTCAATGTACACACATTATAAAGGGGTATCCTCATTTTGACAAGGTAATAAAATAAGAGAATATGAGAATGAAACCGCTTAACAGCTATTTATATCAAGATTCTATATTTTCAAAATATTTTTGTGAGAAAAGCTCCCGAAGCCGGGAAGCTTGAGATTACGCCTGAACTGGCGTTTTGGCTTGCTGATCTTGCAGGACAAGCGCAATATTTTCAGCACATAAATGCATCATGTTTTTTCTCGTTTCAACACTTGCACTTCCGATATGAGGAAGCACTGTCACATTTGGTAATGTCGTTAACGGGTGATCTGGGCTGACTGGCTCCTTGCTAAATACATCCAGACCTGCTCCTGCAATTTTTCCTGTCGTGACAGCATCATATAAAGCATCTTCATCTACCGTCTGCCCTCTGGAAACGTTGATGAAGTAAGCCGTGTTCTTCATCTGCTCAAATGCTTTCTTATTAAACATTTCTTTCGTTTCAGGCGTTAAAGGCGTCAAACAAACGATGAAATCAGACTGCGTAAGCAGCTCATCAAATGCGGCATAGGTCACACCTAGCTGCGCTTCTGCTTCTGGCTTTCTTGAACGATTATGATACAGAACATTCATATCAAAACCTTTTGCCCGCTTGGCCAGTGCGGTTCCAATACTGCCCATTCCGACAATCCCTAACGTTTTATGATGCACATCAGCACCGGCTAGAAGAAGCGGCCCCCAGCCTGTCCAGTTCCCATCCTTAATCCAATCACTCGCTTCGACAATTCGTCTTGCTGACGCCATCAAAAGCGCAAAGGCTAAATCAGCCGTCGATTCTGTTAAGACGTCCGGTGTATGACATACCGTGATCCCGTGCTTTTTAGCTGCCTTTAGATCAATATTGTCATAGCCGACCGCGAGATTCGCGACCACTTTTAGATTTGGAGCATTTGATAAAAGTGCCTCATCTACTTGATCTGACAGCATCGTGAGCAGCCCATCTGCTTGAGCCGCTTGTTTTTCTAACTCTTCTCTTGGACACGGCTCATCCTCGCTCGTCCACATATCAATATGAGCGACTTCTTTTAATGGTGTAAGTGTTGTTTCATCAAGCTTTCTTGTGATATAGACATAAGGTTTCGTCAAGAAGAACACTCCTTTGGTTGATTTCTTTAAGCATAACGAAAAACGCCTCAAGAGAAAAGAGACGTTTCGTCTGTTCACTGAAACTTCAAATCAGCGGATTGATGAATCCATCCAACAGGAGGAATGAGATGCCCACCGCTGCGCATGGCACTCAATTCTTGAAACACCTTGAGAAAATATTCGTAGCGGTTCGCATCATTTAAAACATAATCTAATCGTTCTTCATAATAAGATTTTTCATTTTCTCCTGACATATAATAACCTTCGACAATTTCAAAATAATGAAGCGGAAACAGAAGACGGCTGTACAGCAGACGCTTTGAAAATGATGAAAGAGGCGTAACCTGCTCATATTGCTGCAAAAAGGAAAATCCCTCTTCAATTAAATCCTCCTTATGCTGGACAAAGGTTTCTCTTAAATATTCTGCGATGTCCCTTGTTGGATGATCAAATACCCAATCTACAGGTAAACGAAGCGGCTGCTCATGTGGCCAGGTCATACGTGAAAAGCGCTGATGACAAACAGTTCCTGAATCACATTCTTTTGGTTCATCATCAAGCTCTGTATCCACTAAATATTGAATGGCATTTTCCGTTAATCCGAGATAATACGGAAAGGATTCAATGAATTTCTTTTCAAATCGTTCAAGTGGTTTTTGATGCATTTGCTGCATCCAAAAGCCTTCCAGCTGGTCTAACCGTTTTGCCCATAATTCCTTCCAAGCTCCGACACGTTTTGTTTCAGACACCTCATAAGGAAACCCTCTCCCCCTGACATGAAAGGCCGCCAGCTCTGATGCGTGCTGAAATGAACGGCTTGTAACCCGCGGTGCTGCCTTTAATAGAGCGTACAGTTCTTTTCCATGGGTAAAAGTCGGTTTCTCTTCGTTTGTTAATTCAAACACGGCAACGTATGGGTCACCGTCATTCAGTAAATACTGACTGATATGATAAAGCTCTGTGAGTTCTTCTTCTCGCAAATGAGACACGGGAACAATGATGAAGAGAGCTTTCGCCGTTTGAAAGCTCTGATAACTGCCATATGGCATAAATTGACGCACATCAATACCAAATGTGTGATAAATGGTTTCTTTCATGATTTCACCTGCGTTCATAAAATCAGTCTCTTATCATATCGTAGTCGCAGGTTGAGGGATTTATGAATACTATTTACTATCCGAAGCTATTTCACACGTTGTGGACAAATTACGAGGATTGGGTGAGGAACATGCCGCATCATCATGAGATGAACGAAGTAGAAAAAACAGCAAGACGCCGTTTACAAGAACGAGGCGTAACCATTCAAGATATAGCAGACCTTGTCTTCTTTTTACAGGAAAAATATCATCCTGGCTTAGACATGACAGAGTGCATCCACAATGTGGAACGTGTCATCGCAAAACGTGAAGTCCAAAATGCCATCTTAACAGGCGTTGAACTAGATGTTCTCGCTGAGCAAAAAAAGCTGACAGAACCGCTGCAATCCATTCTTGAAACAGATGAAAGTCTATATGGGGTTGATGAAATTTTATCCTTTGCCATCGTTAATATTTATGGCTCCATCGGCTTTACGAATTACGGATATATCGACAAAGAAAAACCAGGGATTCTTGGAAAACTCAACGATAAATCCTCAGGCGAATGCCACACCTTTTTAGATGACATTGTCGGTGCTATTGCTGCGGCAGCATCAAGCAGACTGGCACATAGTGCGAGAAATGCAGAATAAAACACAAAAGAGGACGTGCGTCTGACGCTTGTCCTCTTTTCATTAAGATAATCGTTCAATCCACTCAGATAATGAATCCATGACATAGGTTGGCTGTTTGTCATATTTCTGAAGCAGCTCTTTTGTCGTGACGCCTGTATGGACAAGCAGTGTATCCATCCCTGCATTCATCCCTGCCATAATATCGGTATCATAGTTATCGCCCACCATGAGCGTCTCTGACACATCTGTCCCGAGCACCCGCATGGCCTGTTCCATAATGATAGACTCTGGCTTCCCGATAAATGTTGGCTGCACTGTTGTCGTAACCGTCAACACAGATGTTAACGATCCATTTCCAGGTAACAGCCCTCTTTCTGTCGGAATGGCAATATCTCCATTTGTTGAAACAAATTGTGCACCTTGACGGATTGCAATGGCTCCTACCGCTAGTTTTTCATATGTAATACCGCGGTCTATTCCAACGACAACGAAATCAGCGTCTTCTTGACCAAACGACAAGCCTTTTTCTTCGATGGCCTGCTGAATTCCTTCTTCTCCGATCACATACACCGAGGCATCTCTCTTTTGTTCTGCGATATAGTTTGCCGTCGCCATACTTGTTGTAAAGACTTGTTCTTCCGTTGCTGGAATATCGAATGAAACCAGTTTCTCTGCTACTTGCTTCGGCGTGCGTGAAGAGTTATTCGTGACAAACAAATAAGGGATGTTCAACTCATTTAACTTGTGAACAAATTGCCCCGCCTCTTCGATCTTTTCTGTTCCTTTATACATCGTCCCGTCTAAATCAATTAAATAGCCTTTGTATTTCATGCTGCTTACAACTCCAATGGTTTATTTAAACGCTGATACTGGTCCAAGCTCCTGCTCCAAGTAAGTGCGAATTCGATTCGGGAAGACTTGCAGCGCCTGTTCTACCTCACTGATGACCTGCAACAAATCGTGATGAACCACTTCTTGGTATTGCTGAACAAGTGTTTTACGGCACGAGACCAGTTTTTTCAGGTGAGTGCCTTCTTCTGTTGGTACAACCTTTTCGTCCACAAGAATATCCATGATGTCGTCATAGCTTCCTGGGTCCCGCATGATAAAGCCGTCAATCATATCATTTCCTGTATCAAGAATACATTCGACGAGCAAATGAACAATTCGTTCCAGCGCTTTTTTTTCTAAAGGACTTGACCATGTTTGATGGCTGCGCATCAAATCATATTGCTCCTCAAAAAAACGTAATGTCTCTTCAATCTTCTTTCTGTCTACGAAATACATCATGACGCCCCCTTTGCGTTATTTTCTAATCCGCTTTAAGACAAAATAGGCACAGCCAAAATTACAGTATTCATAAATGTATTCATCGAGTGTACTGATTTTTGTATCGAATGTGGCCTTTTGGTTTTGGTCATCAAAAAACCCCTTCAGCCTAAGCTGGTTATAGCCCCAATCCCCCACAATATAATCATACTTATTTAAAATATCTGAGTACCTTGCTTTAAACGCTTCCTCATCAAAGCCGTCTTTGATTTCTCTGACAAGATCAAAGGTAGCATTCTGAATGACGATCATCTTCTCACCTCTTTTTAAACGATCCACCTTTAATGATAATTCATTGGAACAACTCCATCAATTGCTAAAGCATGTTTTTTCCGATTTAGCCGAAGCTAAAGAAAAAAGGAGGTCACATTTATGATGAAACAACTGACAGCCACTATTCTCCTATGCATGCTTTTAGGCGGGTGCGGCTTTCAATCAGGCATGAACCGGCAAGTGGATGAAGATTCTTCCAGCAAGACAATCCGCCTGTCTGATCGTCATGAAGGAAATAATTCCAACATGCCAGAAGCAGATACGAATCGAGCAGGCTATGTTCGTTATCAGCGCCAGCAAGTAACCGATCAGAAGGAAAGAACCCCTGCTTTAAATCGTGAGCACCTTGCCCACGTGATTACAAGTTTAGCCATCCAGCTGCCAAATATAAAGGATGCAGCAACACTTGTCACAGACGAGGATGCCCTCATTGTGTATCGAACAGGCAACAAAAACCGAGATGAATCAGCCGATCAAGTGAAAAAAACAGCGGTTTCTGTTCTCCCTCGTTATTATCATGTGTACGTCTCTGATAACCCAGAGCACTTTCAATCCATTGCCAATTTTTCACGTCTTCAAACCAACTCACGTGATTTTGATCAAATTTTAACGAAAACGATTCAACAAATGAAATACTCTCCTCAAGGCGGAGATATTTCAACGAAAGAAGATGCCAATGGCATGACGAATTCCGATCGGACCATGAGACGAAACGCACCTTACGGCCAAAATTAATACGAGAAAAAACGCCAGAGAGCTCTGGCGTTTTCTTTGTTATGCTTGCGCCTGACGCTTCTTAGACGCTTCGTTTACTTGTTCGTCTGCATGATAAGAAGAACGGACAAGCGGTCCAGCTTCACAGTGGCTAAAGCCTTTTGACATGGCAATTTCCTTCAGCTCTGCAAACTCATCTGGATGGTAGTATTTTTGTACTTTCAAATGCTTTTTCGAAGGTTGTAAATACTGACCAATTGCCATGATGTCAACGTTATTGGCAAGAAGATCATCCATGACTTCAATGATTTCTTCCTTCGTTTCACCAAGTCCAATCATAATGCTTGATTTCGTTGGAATGTCAGGCTGCATTTCTTTTGCACGACGCAAGAATTCCAATGAACGATCGTATGTAGCCCGTGCACGAACTCTTGGTGTTAACCTGCGTACTGTTTCAATATTGTGATTTAAAATATCAGGGCGTGTATCCATTAACGTTTTCAAATTATCATAATTGCCACCCATGTCTGAAGGGAGAACTTCAATTGTTGTGAATGGACTTTTTCTTCTAATGGCACGAACAGTTTCAGCAAATACGCCTGCTCCGCCATCTTTTTGGTCATCCCTTGCAACCGCTGTTATAACAGCGTGCTTTAAATTCATCAAAGCCACTGAATCCGCCACGCGTTCTGGCTCTTGCAAGTCTAACTCAGTAGGAAGTCCGGTTTTCACCGCACAGAAACGGCATGCGCGCGTACAAACAGATCCGAGGATCATAAATGTAGCAGTTCTTCTCACTGCCCAGCATTCGTGAATATTCGGACATTTCGCTTCCTCACAAACGGTATGCAGGTTGTTTTCCCGCATCATTTTTTTCAAACCGGTATAGTTTTCATTCGTATTCAGCTTAATTTTAAGCCAGTCCGGTTTTCTTACGTGCTCTTCCTTCTTTGCCAATTCCATCATCTCCATATGAATTCGTTAAAGGTGCATATACAATAATCTTCCTGCTATATACGATGGATGCAGCTGTTGCCGCAAAAAATTGAATCTTCGGCCTAAGGCCTTTTCTTTAGACACTTTAACATAGTACAGATTGAACAACAAGGGAATGAGCTGCAAAAATACCCAAAAGACTCCTAAAATAACAGAAGAAAATTACTAACATTTTCTTCTTATGAAATAACGTGATCAAACCACACTAAACGGTAGAAGAGATGTTCGAAGAAAGGAGATGGACGTTTGTGAAAGTGGTTTTAGCGATCATCATCGCTCTTTCAATGATTCCCGCATCAGTCCATGCACAAGGGGCAAACAAACAGCCCGATGAATTAAAACAGCGAATGGCACTGTATGAAAAGATCGCCATCACCACACAGGTCCCGTGGTATGTACTTGCTGCGGTTGATCAGTATGAACACAATATACGCAAAAGCAGAAGAGATTTACCAAAACAAACAGGTGTGATTGGTATCTACATTCCCCGGGAAATGTGGATAGGACCAGAAAATCCCAATAAGCAGGATACCTCTCCATTAAGCATTAAAGTGTTTGACGGTATTGGGCTTGATGGTAATGGGGATGGAAAAGCGGAAATCGATAACGATGAAGATGTCCTGTTCACGTTTGCTCAATACTTGCTCCATTACGGCAGCAGCATCGATCAATTAAAAATTGCGCTGTGGGATTATTACGGACGTGATCAAACCGTTGGAATCATTTCATCTTTTATGAAGCTCTATAAGCATTACGGCCATCTTGACCTTGGAAAGCATGCGTTTCCTCTTCCGGTTGGCGCTGACTACAGCTACAGGAGTACATGGGGTGATGCGAGAGGCTTTGGAGGCAGAAGAATTCATGAGGGCACTGATCTTTTTGCTCATTACGGTCTTCCTGTTCGTGCGACATCGTACGGCGTGATTGAAATGAAAGGCTGGAATCGCTTTGGCGGCTGGCGGATCGGCATTCGAGATATTCATAATCATTATCATTATTTCGCCCACTTAAATGGCTTTGCAAAAGGACTCAAAGCTGGGCAGATTGTAGAACCTGGTCAAGTCATCGGATCAGTCGGAAGCTCCGGTTACGGTCCACCTGGCACAGCAGGAAAATTCCCGCCACACCTTCATTATGGCATGTATAAAGACAATGGACGAACTGAATGGTCGTTTGATCCTTACCCTCATTTAAGGGCGTGGGAAAGAGCCGAACGGAAACGTCGATAAATAAAAGGAGAAGTTTAGCGATACCGCTTGCTTCTCCTTTTAATATGTATCAACATTTCCCCGGTCATCACTTGTCTACTGTTACTGCTTATGCTTCTCTTTCAATCCTAAAACTAAAAAAAGAATACCCATGATGAAAAAAAGGAGATACACAACTGTTACTTCGAGTGGAATCATGTCAAACATCCCTCTAAATAAGTCGACACTCAAACTGTCACTCCCAGCTAATAATATCGATGCTGACATATATTTAGCACTAAATACAATGGCAAATACCAAAAAACAAAATCCGCTTACATGAATTTTCTTCATATCAATCAAATCCTCCTCTCATTTTCACAACAGACGATCGTGAAAAATCAGTCTTCAGGATAGCTTTCACTATTCAGAAAAGGAAAACAATGAACATTTATCATGGCACGTGATCCGTATGGAATCAAGTGGTTAATTAGGATAAGATGAACAGATCACATGAAAAAAAGTCTAAGCATGGCAACCAATGAAAGATTACTTCACAAAGAGTTAGGGGGTTGTTTTTTGAAAAGAGGAATGACCTTTACCATTCCAAATGAATACGGAGTCTTCCTTGGAGAAGTGCTAAAACCGATCGACATCACCAAATTCAGCTGGCGAATCGATACCGAAGACTCGAATATACTAGTTGATGGCGAAAAAGATGAAGAACTTTTTCCTGAAGGTAAAACAGAAATGGACGGTATAGAACTCAAACACCTCATTGAAAACAAGACGTATTATATGATTTTCGCCGATTTACAAGCATATCCAAAAGGGACATTGTCTCATATTAAGACCTATGAAGAATTTATTGAAAGCCAATGCGAGCTTGTTCTTTTAGTGACCGATTGCTCCTATGTCACGATCTATTGCAAAAATAAGGGAACACTCGAATGGCTATACAAGAATGCAGTTGAATGTGGATTTGAAGACGTGACCTATATCACCGATGAAAATGATGCAAGGACAAGACTGTCTGTTTCGTAACAACAAAACGTTCATCACAAAAACACTATATGCAATCACAGCGTATGAAAAAAACAGCCCAATTCGTCCATTGGGCTGTTATTCTTTCTTCTCCTTTTTTTCTGGCAGAACAATCGATGGAGCGCCTGAATTTGTTCCGCTGCCATTATAATAATCTGGGACATCTCCTTGAACGGCTTGAATGGAGACAGGCACGGAGTTTTTGACGACGATGGTTTCTGAGGCGAATGGGATGATGACTCTCACCTTCACCTCAATGAGCACACTAATATCAATCAAGGCATTGTTGATGCCATAAGGCTTAATGTTTTTTTCAACGTCCGTATGCGGGTCACCAATGACACTGAAGCGTACAGGTACTTTTGGTCCTAGGTTGGCGATAAGTGCATTTCCGGACGCTTGCCCAAGCGGAATGTTATATATAATGCCGTCATGTCCATCTGTTTGATCCTTTAATGCTTCTTTTGCCTCTTTTTGAAAATTCCCCTTTTCAATGTCCTCTAGATTTTTTTGAAGGTGACGTGACAGGTCAGCCATTGCTTTCGATGTTGCTTGCGCATTGAAGTCGATAGTTGTCACTTTTCCGTTCTCACTTGTATTCATCACAACCATATCCTTCATATTCTCCTGATCATCTGCAAAATCCTGAACAGAATATTGGATGAGATGATTGGCGATTCGTTCTGTTTCTAGTTCAGCAATGTGAATCAACGTTGGTTTAATGGAACGATTGATGAAGAATAGGCTAATGACAGTTGAGAGCACAAAAAATAATATGGCAAGCAGCATGACATAACGAAATGGCAGAGGGCCCTTTTTATAGGGGCGATAACGGCGGTTCAATCTCAATAAAAAATCCCCCCTTCTCCATTACAAGTGTATGCAGACAGGCGGGGGGATAGGAATCATCTGTTCATTTTATTTCACCATTTTTAATAATGCATCTCTTCCAATTGTGCCAGCATGAATGCCGAGCGACTCAGCGGCATATGTCACAGATTCTAAAGGTGCATCCAGCAATTGCTCGATGGTTCTTACACCGACTGCTCTTCCTGCGATGATTCCTCTATCTGCAAGCTTTTCATTTAGGAGCCCGACATCAAGTGCACCGCACATAATATAACCATGCTCATTTGTCACTGCCATGAAATTGGTCTTTGGCAGTTTGACGGTGACGGCTGTAAAGGAATGGCCATCAATTGTAATAGGTGTTAAATTCACCATATCCCTTCACTCCCTTCAACACAATCTATGTGAAGGGAGGGCAAGTGTTGTTAGGCTGGAGCGGATTTCACTTTGCGTCCTTCAATCGCCAGCTCAGGACATCACGTAAAAATTCCGGCATGAAATATTCAATGTGTTCATGGTCACGTATATGAGGAAAAAGAGAGCCAAGTGTATACATATCCACTGTGCCAACTGTATAGGACACGTCCTCTTGGATCAGCTCGCCGTTTACATAGACCTCTTTTACTCGTTTGGCTTCGCCCTCTTCTAATGAATAAGTCAAACCGCTGTATAGCATTTTTCCCATTAATTCTCCTCTGAATCCAAAGCCTTTGATGCGTAGCTGTTCCATTTTTTCTTCACAGCCACGAGACACTGTTTCGACCAATTGCTTCCCAGTAAGTGTCACCCTGATTGGATTAATGGGATGCGGGCATATCCGGTGAATGTCTTCTCTTGTGACGATGCCAGCCTCTAATGAATCAAGCACCATCCCAGCATTCATCATGCCGATATCTGCCTCGCACCATTCTTTAATGGCATCTGTTAAAAGTTGCGGAAGCTGGGAGTCATCAAACCACTTTGTTTCGAGCTTAGATTTAATGGATGTCACTTTTTCCTGCATGAGTGACTTCGCTCTTCTTTCTGCTTTCTGTAAAGTCGTGATCGCTTCATCGGATTCACTGATCAGCTGGTCCACTGATTGCACCGTCGCTTTTTTCTCGATGAGCTCGCTACTCGCTGTGTCAATGGTCAGCTCGACACAGCCAATGTAATGCCCATACTTTTCAGCACATGCAAGAAGAACGCCATTATCCATCTCGCCCTGTTCTAAAAGATGATGCGTATGTGAGCCTAAGATGATGTCGATTTCCGGGAAGTCATGGGCTACCTCTCGATCATGGATGATGCCTAGATGGGAAAGAAGAACAATGACATCGGCTTGTCCTTTCACTTCTTGTAGCATCTCCCGTATGCTCTCAAATGGGTCTGTAATGTCCCAGCCCAGCTTTTCATAGACAGGTGTATACGCAATGGTCACCCCTAAGACGGCGATCTTCAGTCCATTGTTAAACGTGATCACTTCATAAGGCTTTGCCCACGATGGTCTTTTGCCTTTTTCAAATAAATTAGATAAAATCACCGGGAATTGCGCGTCTTCGTATAATTGGTCGAGCTGCTCATGAGGCAACGTAATGCCTTCATTATTACCAATTGTGACTCCATCATAGCCAAGCTGATTGAGAAGTTTGACATTCACTTTTCCATAATCCGCTTCTGATACAAGGTTTACTCGATCCATATGATCGCCAATATCAAATAAGAGCATCTGATCGTGAACTTGACGCTTTTCTTCAATATAAGCTGCGATTTTTGGCCAGTTTTCAAAGTGGCTGTGCAAGTCGTTTGTATGATATAACCATAGCTTCTGCAGCATGTTGATCTCTCCCTCAAGTTGTCACTGAACCGTCTCGTTCAAATTGAAAGCCCCAGCTCTCGTTTAACTAAATAAATCTAACTGCTTCGGGGATAAGCTTGAATACGTCAAATCCAGCAAATCAATCATTTGCTGGCCATTCGCTGCCGCATCTCCGCCTGAGTTATTATTAAATACGACATATACATCTTTCGATTGTTGATGTAGGATGTCGAGGTTCTTTTTCCATTCCTTTAGTTCAGCTTCATTATATAAATATAAGTAACGAACTTCACGCCAGTTCTCATGATCTGCCGGGTGAAGCCAGCCTTGTTTATTTCTTCCGTGGAAACGGACCAATGTTTTGTCACGATGTGTGGCTTTTATGACTGGCGGTATAGACCCTTCTCCGACTTGCGGTTCATCACAGACGGAATGAATCCACCCTTCTTTCTCCATAAAGGATAAGGTTTGTTCATAAAACTCGTCTGAAAACCAAGTTCGGTTTCGGAATTCGAGTGCACAAGGAATGTCCCCCATCTTCTCCTTACACCATCTTAAATAGTGGACGTGCTCCTTTTTGCAATCAAACCATGGTGGAAATTGAAACAGAACCATCGCCAGTTTCCCTGCTCGAATGAGAGGAGTCAGTGAAAGAATAAAGGCATCAAACATTTCTTCCTTTGAAGCAAACGGGATCTCGCCTCTTTGATGCCCGGTCATTCCTTGATATGCTTTCACAACAAATTGAAAGGCGTCTGGCGTATCTTTTATCCATTTTTCATGGTTCCGCTCAGGCTGAACAGCATAAAAGCTTGCATCCAGTTCCACAATGGGAAACGTTGATGCGTAGTGAAACAGCTTTTGAGAGCTGCCGATTCTCGGCGGGTACAGACTATCATGATCTCCCCAGCCAGTTAATCCGATATAAATCATCTATCTCACCTCTTGCCACTTGCTTGTCTAAACGGATTTTCCCATTGAAAGTCTTTGTTTCTTGGGATACCCATCTTTCTGAAAGAAATTCTTCTGTCTACAACATATCATATTTACCCATTTTTCTGAATGAAGATGACTGATGTGACGTGATTTTGCCCTGCCATCTTTTTTGTGATATTACATCACAACTTTCTATCTAAATTGAATGGAGCTGATAACATAAAATTGATATCAGAGACTTTGACAGCGATTGTCCATTTTTTTATTCATCTTCACCAAAGGCTTCAGCTCTAAAAAAAAGGAGAATGAGTGGATATGAACATTGTCGATCATCATGTTGAAGCATTGCAAAAAGTGGCCCAAAGAATTCATCAAACTGTCTATTTGATCAATCAGTATGGACGTATTCTTTTCACCTCACCCCAAGGTATGACAAATCCAGATTGGATACAAATGCTCCGCTTGTTTCACAGTACGCAGCAGCATTATTTTTCTATGGTTCATTCAAAAGAAAGCGTTTCTGTTTTTCCTATCTATATAAACGAACAAGCTTATGATTATTTAGTCGTTCCCGCCTTCATTCATCCTCAAGACGACATGGGGCTGCATTTGATAATTGAACAAGCTGTACATGCCATGTCCATTTCACGCATCAAACAACATGCCATCAAGCAATCGACAGAGCGAGCCAAAAATGAATGGTTTCGCAAATGGGTGGAGGGCACGATTTCCTCAGAACAAGATGTTGCCTGTCTGGCACGCATGTTTGGATTAAACACAACGATTCCCTATTTATGTATCGTCTGTCAACTTGATCAGAGCAGTCATTTCACTTGTTTCCTTAAGCAGCAAACCCTTGTAGATGATGTGTTTGCTTTACTTGAAAGCACCCTTTCGCACTGTCCATTTCCCGCCTTTCTTTTTGTCAAAGGAGATATCGGCATCTTCCTTATAGAAGAGACTGGCGGCTGGCAGGCAATGAACAAATCGATCTGCTCTTTTTTAAAACAAATGCAGATCCTTATTAAACAGCATGTGAATGCCACCATTTCCTTTGGTGTAAGCTTAAGCGGTTATCTCATCACCGATCTGCCAAAAGGATTCAGTGAAGCTGCCCATGCTCTGCAATCAGGCCTGCTCTCATTACGAGCTGAATATATTCAGTTCTATCAAGCAAAAGATGTGTCAGATTTACTGAAACTCATCCCACCAAAAGATTTAACAACATTCTATGAGCGGTATCTCCACCCATTATATGAACAATCACAAGTCGATCCAAACCTTCTCCACACCTTATCTGTTTATGTCGAAACACATTGCCATATTTCAGAAACAGCCAAACGTTTATCTGTTCATCGCAACACCGTGATATATCGACTGGAGAAATGTGAAGAACTGCTCCAGATCAGCCTAAAAGATCCTGATGCAACATTGCGTTTGCGATTAGCTTTGCGGATTCAAAAGCACCTTTCAGCCGATTCCAATTGAATCTTTTTTTCTTACGTCTCATATATTTTGGAGGAGAAATGTGAATGACAAGGAGTGGTGTCAAATGGATGAGGAGATTCGTCACATCCCGCAACCGATTCGAGACGATGGGGCCGGCGCAACCGATTTAGGCCCGCGAGACGTTCTGCGTGATATGGAGAACCCAGATATGTTCGTTCCCCCTAAAACGGATGCGGGGACGATTCCTAATTTAAAATTTTCATATTCTGATACACATATGCACTTGAATCATGGCGGCTGGTCGAGGGAAATTACCGAGCGAGAGCTGCCTGTTTCAACAACGATTGCTGGTGTAAACATGCGGCTTACGCGCGGAGGTGTTCGTGAGCTTCATTGGCATAAGCAGGCGGAATGGGCATATATGATTTTAGGCAAAGCCCGGATCACATCTGTAGATGCAGAAGGACGGAATATGATCGCTGATGTAGAAGAAGGAGACTTGTGGTATTTCCCGCCCGGTATTCCGCACTCCATTCAAGGTCTTGAGGATGGCTGTGAGTTTCTCCTTGTGTTTGATGATGGTGCTTTTTCTGAATTTGATACGTTCACCATCACAGACTGGTTTGCTCATACACCAAAAGACATTCTTTCTGCTAATTTCGGCGTGCCAATCAAGCTGTTTGATCACATTCCACATAAACAGCGCTATATGTTTCAAGGCTCTTCACCGGCATCCATTGAAAGCCAAACCGTCTCTGATCCATACGGCGGCATCAAACCGCCATTTACCCACCAGCTCCTTCGTCAAAAACCAATCGTGACCTCTGGGGGAACCGTGCGAATCGTCGACTCACGCAATTTTCCAGTATCTAAAACCATTGCTGCTGCACTTGTGGAGGTAAAACCTGGCGGGATGAGAGAAATGCACTGGCACCCGAATAATGATGAGTGGCAATACTATTTAACCGATACAGCCAAAATGACGGTTTTTGGAGCAGGCGGGACAGCTCGCACCTTTAATTACAGAGCAGGTGATGTTGGTTATGTTCCTTTCGGGATGGGGCATTACATACAAAATATTGGGCAAACGAGCCTTTGGTTTCTAGAAATGTTTAAAAGCGATCGATTTGCTGATATTTCATTGAACCAATGGATGGCCTTAACCCCTCCTCAATTAGTGAAGGAGCATTTGCATGTAGACGATGCATTGATTCATGCGCTGCATAAAGAAAAATCACCAGTCGTGAAGTATGAGCGATGACGAAAAAAACCGATCCATTTGTGCTGATCGGTTTTTTCTATGCTGTCTTTACGATACGGCATGGGAATGTTGCTGCGCTTTTTTCGCCCATAAAATAGAAGCAATGAAACTCATACAAAGCACCAGCGTTCCAAACATAAATGGCAGCTCAATATTCACATCAAATAAAATACCCGCAAGACTTGGCCCGACGATATTCGCAAGGCTCATAAAGGAGGTATTGAGGCCGCCTGCTACCCCCTGCTGATTCCCTGCCATTTTAGATAGTAATGTATTGAGGGCTGGACGAACAAACGAGGTGGCCGATAAAAACAAAATGGAACCCGTAAAAATTAGCCAAAAGGAAGGGGCAAAGCGGCAGGCGATCAGCATAAACGCCGCAGCTAAAAGGGCATAACGGACGACACGCATTTCGCCATATCGTTTCACAAAGGTATTTACTAAAGCCCCTTGAACGATGACACCGGCAAGTCCAGCTACCGTAATGACAAATGCAATATCCTTCGGTGTAAAGCCATGTTTTTGGTCCACATATAAGCCAAAGATCGATTCAAAATGAATGATTCCGAAATTCAAAACAAAGGCCAAGATAAACAAAAAACCGTATGGTGTTTTTAAAGCCTGAATCATCTGCGTAAAAGGATTGAAATGAAGCTCTTTATTCAATCGTGCTTCTTCCTGCTTTTCCTTTGTTAAAGTTTCAGGTAAGAACAAGAAAGACAACAACGTCGACAGGGCTGCAAAGGAACCCGCGATGAGGAAAGGAAAAGCGATCCCAAACTCAACCAAATAGCCGCCTACGCCTGGTCCAATGACAAAGCCTAACGTCATTGCTGCACTAAATAGCCCCATTCCTTTCCCTCGATCCTTCTCACTTGTGATATCAGCGATGTATGCAAACATGGCGGGCATGAGTAAAGCTCCGGCAGCACCACCAAAAAACCGAGACACAAACAGCATCCAAAGCTGATCAGCAAATGCAAAAATAAACTGGGCAATCGTAAAGCCAGCAATCCCGGCAATAATCAATTTTCTGCGTCCAAATCGATCAGTCAGCGCTCCAGCAACGGGTGATAAAGCAAATTGTGTGAGGCCAGTTGCAGCAACGAGGAAACCAAGTGTTTTCCCAGTTGCGCCAAAGGCTTCAATATAACTTGGCATGACAGGAACGATCAGACCAAATCCAAGCATGGCAATAAAAATATTGAGCATCAAAATGTACAATCTGCCCATTTTTTTCATATTAAAACCTCTTTCTTCAAAATAAATGAAAATGATGACAAAAATGATAAGAACTTCTTCAGTATAGCGATATCGCTCTCTATAAGTCTAGTTTTTCAAAAAACAACGTTTTTTCCCAAATAAAAAATACCCGCTGGTGGCGAGTATTTTGAGAATCCCTTTTTTATTCAGCTTGTTCATAGATGGAAAGAGCCGCCTGTAACCCAGCGCCACAATTGATGGCTGCTCCGTATTTCATCAAGATGGCTTCAAGGCCTGCTAAAACAAATAGAATATTTTCCTTTCGGCAGCTATAGCCCATTGAGCCAATTCTCCATATCTGTCCTGCAAGCGGTCCAAATGAACTCGCAATTTCAATTCCAAAATGATGAAGAAGATCAGCCCGGACCGCTTCTCCGTCGATATCATTTGGAATGACGATACACGTCACGACCGGCATTTTGCAGTCTGGATCACCAAATAATTCAAGCCCTATCGCTTCAAGTCCTGCCATTAAAGCCTTTTCATGAAACAAGTGGCGTTGAAAACGTTCCTCCAGACCTTCCTCTAGCACAAGTCGAACCCCTTCTCTCAGTGCATAAAGCATCGTTGTCGCTTCTGTATGATGATTTAAGCGCCTCGGGCTCCAATAATCTTGCAGCTGGCTTAGATCAAAGTAATTGCTTTTGATTGGAGAAATGTCTACCTGTTTTTGCAGTTCGTCCTGTGTTGCAATCCCTTTTTCTACTTTCTTTCTCGATTGTACGACGTCAGCCACTCGTTCATTATATGTGATCGGTGACATCCCTGATGGAACAGACAAGCATTTCTGCGAGCCCCCAATTGCCGCATCGATTTTCCATTCGTCTACCTTGACCTCGACACCACCAATTGTCGCCACAGCGTCTACAATAAAAAGCGCATCAAGCGCTCGGCATGCTTCACCAATTTTCTCAAGCGGCTGTAATCTTCCGGTAGATGTTTCACCATGAACCATCGCAACAATTTTCGGCTTGACTTGATGCATCTCTGCGATGATGTCGTCTTGCTTAAAAACCGTTCCCCATTCACATTCCATTGTATGTACCTCAGCACCATAGCGCTGTCCAATTTCAATCAGCAAATGACCGAAGCGTCCAAAGACCGGAACGAGCATCACATCTCCGGGCTCGATCACACTGGCAAGCACAGCTTCAAGTCCTGAGCGCGACGTCCCATCAATTGGATAAGCCCATTCATTTTCTGTTTGAAAAAGTGATCGTAATAAGGTCATCGTTTCATTCATGATCTCTGTAAATGCAGGATCAAATTGACCAAGAATTGGTGTACTCATCACCCGAAGGACTCTCGGATCTACTTCGACAGGTCCTGGTGTCATAATGGTTCTAGTAGGTGTGTGTAGTTCTTTCACGTTATCCATCCTCTCCCTTGCTGTGTCCATCCTTATATGCCCACTTATACAGCAATGCTGATAAAATAGCAATCTCTTTTCTTACGAATTGGTTACATAAAATTTACGATAAATCCATTTATTTCTTTATGGCAATATGATAGAACTAAAGAGTATACATTCCCTATGAAGGAGGAAATAGAATGAAAAGATCTTTATTTGGAACTGTGGCCGCCGGAATCATGATTTTCGGTACATTTGCCGCTCCGCTGCCTCCCGCTGCAAATGCTCAAGGCTTTACTCTGAATGAACCGAGTCAAACCATCACCTTTTCCCCGTTACAGCTACAAACCGAAACATCTGCTCAACATGCGAAAACAACCGCTTCAAGTCAAATTGATTCCTATTACCAATCTGCTGCTGGCAAATCTGGGCCTGCTCTTAAGAAAGCATTACACGATATTATTGATGATCATACGCAGCTATCCTACAGCCAGGTTTGGGATGCATTAAAGAAAACGGATGAAGATCCAAAAAATCCAAGCAATGTGCTCTTGCTCTATAGCGGTATCTCCAGGTCAAAGCAAGCAAATGGAGGAAACGTGGGACAGTGGAACCGGGAGCATGTGTGGGCTAAATCTCACGGCAATTTTGGGACGAGCCAGGGACCTGGTACAGATCTCCATCACCTTCGGGCAACAGACGTACAAACGAATAGCACACGAGGAAATTTAGATTTTGATATGGGCGGAAATGAATACAAGGGAGCGCCGGGCAACTTCTACGACAGCGACTCATTTGAACCTCATAGCCGGGTGAAAGGAGATGTAGCAAGAATGCTCTTTTATATGGCCGTCCGATATGAAGGCGATGATCATTTCCCAGATTTAGAATTGAACAACAAAGTGAATAATGGAAGCGCCCCTCTTCATGGCAAAATGTCTGTCCTATTGAAATGGCACAAGCAAGATCCAGTCGATCAAATCGAACGGAATCGTAACGAAATCATCTATCAAACGTACCAGCACAATCGCAATCCTTTTATTGATCACCCTGAATGGGTAAGCGATATTTGGGAATAAAAAAGAGAGGCACTGCTATGAACAAGCAGTGCCTTTCTTTTTTTCAAGCGGACAGACGAGACAATAATCAAGACTTTCCGATTTCTTCTCAAGCTTATAATACATACAGCAAGTCTTTCGATTTGATGTGTCTAGCAAACTTTCATCTAAATTTAAGCTGTGCTGAAAAGGATTTTGCTTCGCTCCGAAAAGATCACCCGATGCCTTCTTCAGAAACAAATAATCCTCCCGTACGCGCTCTTTCATTTTAGGCTCTTCCGTTTCTCGCATCATGCTACGGTAAAGAGAATTGATACGTACCGCTACATTTTCCCATAAAATTGAATACGGAAGTCTTGAAGAACGTTTCAATACATCTAAAAGAGGTGTGACACACTGCGTAAATAGCATGCGGACGACCTGCTCTCTCCACTCATGACGATCTCCTTCTAACTGAACAAATGAACAGAGCGTTTCATCTAGCTCAATTTTGCGATCTTCTCTAAAGACACACGCCTCTGGTGAAAACCGGTAGACAGCATCATACATCGTCATCAAGTACAAAGTAGAACTAACAGCTAAATAGGCATAGCGTTTTGAAAACATGGACGCCGCCACTGCTATATTCGGTGCATGCATCGCTTCCTTTTCAGCTTCTAATAAACGTCTGATAGATGCTTCTGAAAAAAGCGCAGCAAGTGTGCGATCAGATGTCATTGGTCCATTTGTGATGTGTACCCCGAAATCAAGTAATTCTCTCTCAACCCACTCTGGCTTCATATCAAAACCCCCATCTTTCGTTTAACGATTTCGCTGTTGATATAACAAATAAATAAAGAACGGTGCACCAATTGCCGCCGTAAACACACCTGCCGGGACATCTAACGGGAGAAAAGCCGTTCTCGCAACTAAGTCTGCCAGCATCACGAGAATACTTCCAACAAGCGCAGATGCTGGAACAAGCGCAATAAAGGAACGACCGATGATCATCCTTGCCACATGTGGCGCCATCAGTCCAACAAATTCAATACCACCTGCGAATGCAACGGCAATACCGGCTAATGTTACACTCATCAGTAGAAAGAATAACCGCTTCGCCTGAACCTTGACACCGAGACCTGTTGCAAGATCATCTCCAAGCTCCTTCACATTCATCGTTCTTGCCAGCACCATGACAATCGGTAAAATAATCAATACCCAAGGAAGCATTGCGATGACGTCCTTCATTGTAGAACCATATAAACTGCCCGTCAGCCAGATGTATGACTTGGTCGTGGTCATCGTATCGCTGAGCACAAGAGTAAACGTCACACACGCCTTCATAATGGCGGAAATCCCAATCCCCATCAAGACGAGCGTGATCGGCTTGACGCCTTTTTTCCATGAAAGCAAATAAATCAGGCATGATACCGCAAAAGCGCCTGCAATGGCCCACAACGACTGATAAGCAATAGGCACAGTGCCCATCCAAAAGACGATGAACATAATGGCGCCAAACGACGCACCGCTCGTAATTCCTATGATGTCAGGCGATGCAAGCGGATTTCGAATGAGACCTTGTAAAATAAGCCCCGATACCGCAAGTGCCGCTCCCACTAAAATCGCAAGCAGGGTCCTTGGAATCCTCAACGTATTTAATACAAACGTATTTCCCTCGCCTTGTCCGAAGATATGCAGCAGCACATCAGTAGGCGGAATAAAGCGGCTGCCCATACAAAGGCTCAGAATAAATAAACCAAAGGCAACGCCTGTCAATAATAGTAAAATTAAAAACGTCCGCTTTGAAAATTGAAATGAAATGCGCCCGCCCTTTGAACGCACTGTATATGTTTTAGCCACCTGTCTTCAACCCCTTGCGCACGAGATAAACAAATAGAGGCGCTCCTGCTACCGCCGTCATGACACCAATCGGTACTTCCTGCGGCATGATCAGAAAACGAGCGGCAAGATCTGCGACAAGTAAAAGCGAAGCCCCTACAACGGCACAATACGGCAGTACCCAGCGGTGGTCAGGTCCAACAAGCTTTTTCACAATATGCGGCACAAGAAAACCAACAAATCCAATGGATCCTGCGACAGCGACGGAACCACCTGCTAAAAAGACGACAAGTACCCCCATCGTCATCTTCAAAAGCAACGTACGCTGGCCAAGCCCTTTCGCAATATCATCACCCGATAAAAGGACATTGATCGAGCGGCCAAGAAGCAGCGCCACCACAGTCGCCCCAAGAATATAAGGCAGCACAGGCTGCAGCATATCTATACTTCTTCCTGACACTGAACCAGCCATCCAGAACAGGATGCTTTGAATGGACTGTTCATTCACGATTAAAAGTCCTTGAGTAAAGGACGCAAACAGAGCAGATATCGCAGCACCTGCGAGTACAATTTTGACCGGTGTCAGTCCGTCTCTTCCAATGGAGCCTAGAAGAAAGACAAGCATACCTGCAATGGCAGCGCCTAAAAAGGCCGTCCACATATAACCTGTTAACGACTCGGTAGAAAAGAAAACAATCGAAATCACAATAAAAAAGAGTCCACCTGCATTAATACCTAAAAGATCTGGTGCAGCCAGCGGATTTCTCGTCAATGCCTGCATGAGTGCACCTGAAATTGCTAGACTTGATCCAACAACCGTCGCAATTAAAGCTCTTGATAATCTGGATGTCATGACAATCACACTATTTGGATCTGACTCATCAAACTGAAGAAACGCATGGATGGTGGCTTTGAGGGAAATTGAGGTTTGCCCAAGAGAAATACTGAGCATAAAAAAGACCAACATCAACACGATGAATCCAGCAAATAGCAGTGCCTTGCTCGAATCCTTTTTTAATAAACTTCTCATCTGATTCCCGCTTTCAATCTGTTATGGAAAAAGGAGAAAATGGTTTTTCACATTTTCTCCTCTGCTACACTTATTTATCAAGCCCTAGACGATCATAAATATCATCAAGCATCATGTTTGCAGCGGTGATACCGCCAGCCATGTTCCAAGTGATTTCATCAACTTTATGCACTTGTTTCGCTTTCACTGCATCAAGCTGCTTCCATAAAGGATGACTTGTCCACTCTTTATATGCTTTTTCAACTGCTTTATCCTGATCATCCATGAAGTAATAGATCACATCTGCATCCATTTGTGGAATGCTCTCTTTGTCTGTAAGTGTAATGATATCTTGCTTTTTATCTTTGACATTTTTAGGACCTTCAAAGCCTAGCTCTGTTAAAATTGAACCTGCAAACCCAGTTTGATAGATTCTTGCATGATCTGCACGGAAGTTCACCACAGACACACTCATTGGCCAGTTTTTAATGTCTTTTTTTGCTTTTTCTTTGAAGTCAGCGACGCGGTCATCCCACTTCGTCAGCAATTCTTTTGATTTGTCTTGCTTGTTTAACGCTTCACCCATTAAATTCACTGTGTCTTTAAAAGTGAACACTGTTTCTGTTGCAACAGTTGGAGCGATTTCTTTCAGCTGATCAAAAATTTGCTCGTGACGGATTTTTGATGCAATGATCAAATCTGGCTTCAGCTTTTCAATTTCTTCTAAGTTTGGTTGTGTTTCCTGCCCAACAATTTTGACACCCTTTAAATCATCTCTTAAATATTTATACGTAGGTGCTTCAAGCCAAGATTCTACAACACCCACTGGTTTAATGCCCATAGCGACGGCTGCATCAGTTGCTCCTTGATACAACGTCACTACACGTTTAGGCGATCCTTTAATTTCAGTTGAACCGATAGCGCTTTCAACGGTTCTTGTTTTCTCATTACTATCTGACTTGCCTTCGCTGCTATTACTGCCACAAGCCGCAAGTAATACGATGGAGAGCACAACTAGTAGCGACCAAAAAGATTTTTTGAACATGTACCTCACCTATCCATTCTATATGTAGTCATATCGTTTGATAACGATTCTCATTATCACACTATGATTTTATCATAGAAAAGGATGGTGTCAATGTAAATTTTTAAGAAAAAGGTAGAGTGTTGACTAGTTGGTCATGCTAAATATAACGATCCCACACTTAGATAGTTCTTCCAATCTGTTTTCCCACTTCTAGTAGAATCGACAAATGGGTGTGTCCTTCAAGCACTTGATAGACTGATTGTTTTTTGATCCGTTTCTTCGGCAGTTCATGATAAGGGAGAACTGTCTCAACATCAAACAGCTCATCCTTGCTTCCAACAAACATGCCATACGGCCGATCCATCTTCGCAAATTGTTTTTTAGGTACAGATGTGCAGATGGGGTTAAGGCAAGAGATAGATTGACTGTGATGGCAGTTAACAGAAGCGGATCTTTCTCGATCGTCCATGCAGGATAGTGAAAACGTACAGCTTTAGAATGACTCATCAGCACCCCTTTTGTCATCGCAGACAGAACGAATTTCCATACTTGAACGGTTGCAAAAGGGATTTGATTATAATTCGTCTTATTAGATTTATAACCAAATAAGAAAAACCATTTGTATAGTTTCTGACACTATCTTATAGCTCGTTTAATTTTTCTTTTTCATATTCAATTAAATTGGTATTTGATGAATCAGCAATATTTTTAGCTTCAGAAATTAATTCTTTAATATCTATTCCCTTAGAAAATTGGTTTTTAATTTTATTAATAGCACTAGATGGTACCCCCATATCTAACAAGACTGAAAAATCACCTTCTACCCCTTCATTCTCCAATTGAGAAGCAACGTATGAGTAATCTCCTGATTTTGACACTCCATTTATTTTACATATTTCCTTCTGTAATGAATCTACGACCTCAAGCCACTTAGGAACTTTATAAGAAATCCAATGTCGCTGTTCTCTAAAATAATTACTAATTGCTTTATCTATTAGTTGTTGTTTTGTCAACTTAGTAAATTGATCTTTTAAATATTTGTACTCTTTATTTAATGATTCTTTTACTGACTTGCTTCTTAAGCTATTATATACAACTACAGGTAATTTTTTCTTTGTCATAGGCCTAGTTGTTTCTGTTTCCTTCAATAAGTTATCCCAACAAATATCAGTTATATATTTAACTGCTTTAAATGAAGGTTCACCTGTCCATAAAATTAGCTCTGGATTAGATCTTAGCGTGGTTAATATACTTTCTATAATCTTTTTTTGTCCACTTACAGAAACAGCATTCTTTTTTATAATGGATAATAACCTTTCATCATAACTAGTAAGCTCTTCATATCTTTCAATGTTTTTTGCTTTAACTTCACTTTTATTAAAATTAATTAATATTTCATCTGAAATTTTTTCTTGATCATAAAAAGGCATATCTAATTCAACTTTAGCTTTTTTGGGAATCGAATGAAAAACATACACATTCCCAGAGTAATGTTTCAATAACCTTCCAGCTCTTCCTCTTATATTAGAAAAATCAAAGTAGTCTATTTCATTAGAACCTTTACGGTTATCAAAAATAAAAACATTTTTAGCAGAAGTATTTACTCCCTCAATTATAGTTGATGTACAGAAAAGTACATCTAAGTTCTTTTTATTAAAATATTCAATAATTGAGTGAGTTAAATGTTTTGGTATTGTTCCTGAATGAACGCCTATTCTCTGTAATAATAATTTATTATAACTCCAACTTGGATTAATATTTTCAGATATCCATTCATTTATTGGTAATACTGATTGTTTTTCTAGAAGCTCCTTCTCTTCTAAATAATCATAGTATTCCATTGCTATTTTTATTGCTCGATCAGGCGATGAGACATATACAATAGATTGTTCTTTTTTCTTTTTAAATAGCATTTCAAATAATTTTATCTTTCTATCTTTTTCTTTTAAACGTGGTTTGTTACTTTTAAAGTCTACTTTCACCAGTTCCACTCTAGTATCAACCAAGGAATAATCTGTTTTCACAAATTTCGCATTGTAATTTTCCTCAAAACCTGAAGAAATTGAGTCAATATTAGGGCCTATAAAATAAAAAGCTGTCTCTTTATTACTTAAAATTTTCTTTAGAGCTATATTTAATACATCTGATCTCTCATCATCTCGTGTTGAACTTATTTTATAAAATTCATCTAATATACAATAATCAATTTTGGGAAAGTTTTTAAACTCTAAAACCCGTTCAGCTGTTAAAATAAACAAATTCTTCCCCTCAATTTTTTGAGATGTGTTTACAATCATATTGTAATTTTTATATTTTTTCAGTTTCAATCTAGTTTCATTAATTAAAGCTAAAGTAGGCTGGATAATTAAAATGTTCCTATGCTTATTACTAGCTACTATCTCCTCAATCAACAAACTTTTCCCAAAACTAGTTGGTGCACTAACAACAATATTCTCCTTTCTTTTTAAATAATTAGAAAGAATTTTCTGTTCTTTATGGAAAACTATATTTTCTATGTTTTCTGAATAATGATATGCTTGTCTAATTTCAGAAGTAATATCTAGTCTATCTTTTATGTATGGGTAGAAGCCATGACTCTCAGCTATATCTAGCCATATATCTTTTGTATCATTATTAACATAATCCCAAATTTCTAAAATATGAATTAGTATCTTCCTTGCCTCATTTTTTTTATCACTTAAAGATAAATTTGAAACATACTTCGCCAAAGAAAAGCTATCTTGAAAATTTAAATTATTGATATTATAAATATTTATATCTTCCCAATTCAATTTTCTATCCCCCTATTCCTAAAGATTGAATAATTGATAATTTATTATGTAGTTTAGAGACAAGTTCTTTTTTACTCTTTACTGGCATAAGTATTACAATAATATTTAATTTACTATAGAGGGGATGTTTGTTTCCTTTTTCCATAAATCTTTTATTAAGTTTTCTAACTTCTTCATCAAATCTTGTTTCAAACGTATCGTAATCATTTTCATAGGAATCTAAAGTAGAAGTTTCATATGCACAAAACATAGGTATAACAATATTTTCTAATTTTTCTGAAAGACTAGTATACTTGTTTAATAATTCTATCCAATATTCAGAATTAAAACCTTTTGAATCAATAGTGTCCCTAGAATCTTCAATTCTTTTGGAGATTATATTGAATTCACTTTCAAAATAATTGGAATTAAAATGGTCAAACAAATCTTTTACTAATGCATCAATTCCACTTTTCCCATCAGTATATAATTTAGATTCTCCTAACCAGAGAGTTTTTGTATCTGGTTGAATATGAATAGAATCAAATCCATGAACAGCATGTCCGAATGAATCTTTAAAATAAATTTTAGCTATTAAAGGGTAAGTTCCAAATAAATATTTTAAAATTGAATGAAGAAATAATTCACCAAATTCCCCTCGTCTAAGATATTTATCATCTATTTCATCCTCTATTATTTCTCCACGTTTATATATTTCAGCTACTTGTTTAAAATTGGTCACTCTGTAGATAGATGCTGCAGCTTCTATTAATACTGGAAGTATTTCATCCACAGAAATACTTTCACCTTTATGAAAACCGAAGGCAAAATTGGGTAACTCTTCACACATTATCTGTACAAATTCATCTATTCGTTGAGTTAACTCTCCTGAAGAACCAATATCAAAATCTATATAATACGAATGAAAATTAGCTTCTGATATTTTACACGAAAGAATTTTTTGAACTTTGTTTTTCTTATTCATACCTAGCCTCTCACAATCTTTTTTCTTATTCTCCCACTAATCCCAATTTTTTTCAAACTTTTCTCACTTGTCCAATAGCCTTTTAAGTTTGATGAAATTATATATAATTTATTATAAGTTCTTAAAATATGGATAGCTTTAAAGCTTTTTAAAAGTTTATTTACAGCGTAGGTTCTTTTGGCACCATCGTAGCAATAATCATACTGCAGCGTATTGGCGATATGCTCATAACCAGCTAGGCTGTGAGCGCCTCCACCATGGATTAAGATGACATTTGCCTCGTTCTTCTTTTCAGCTATAAACGGATATTACGCAAGGCTTGTGCCGTCATGTGATGTCATTAATTGTCTTTTTGGAATATGCACAGGTGCTGCCTGCTGCATGCTTGTAAATGAGAATGGTTCTGTCTTGGTATCTGTCAATTTTTTTCTCCTTCAAACAGAAACAAGAATGGCCAGCCTCGCTAGTCATCCTCATTCCTATTTCTTATTCATTGCAATCTTTCAAAAGAAAGGTATTACTTTCAATAATCGCGACAATTTGGTTTAACGCTTTTTTTGCTTCTGGTATAGGGAAGACAGGAAAGACGTGATTCATTTTTGGGTATTCGATATAGTTGATGGGAACACCCTGCTTGTCCGCCATCTCTTTGAATTTCCGGGCATCTGGGAGAAAGAATTCATGAGTGCCAATAAAAACAGAAATTCGTCCTAACGATTTGATTTCTCCATAGATTGGACTGATCAAATGATGTGTTTCATCTGTATCACCTGCATAGGCTTTGCCCGATTCGATTAGTAAATCTAGGTTGAGCATTGGCTCTTTTGGAACCATTTTAGCGATATCAGGATTACTTAATGTCACATCAAGCCATGGTGATAATAGAATCAAGTTTCCAGGCTGCGGGAGACCTTTTTTTGCTAAGTATTGAGCAAAGGCGAGCGATAAACCGCCGCCAGCAGAATCACCCATGATGACGATTTTTTCTGGTGTTCCTTTTTCTAAAAGAGCTTGGTAAACTGGGAGAACACTCTCGATTGCATCCATATACTGATGATTCGGTGCTTTTGGATAAACTGGCACATACACCGTACTATTTAATTGCTTCGTCAATCGATCCAAGAAACGCCAATGCCATACGAGCGGCTGCTCAATATAGCCTCCTCCATGTAAAAATAGCACCTGATGATCATCTGGCTGCACATCTGATTTCAACATGTACGTATCGACTGAAAACGTGCTGCTTTTGGTGATGTGATATTTCTTTTTCAACTTCTCAGGCAGCACATAAGGTAATTGATTCGCCATTCTTCGTTCTTCTAAATACCCCTCAACATTCAGTTTCTTCTTTGAAAGTACAAGTAACCATTCAACAAACAAACTTTGAATACTTCGCATACGATCGACCCCTATAGATAGAATGATGACAATCAATGTCTAGGAAAAGAATGGTTTCTCTTTTTCTAAAGCATAACATAAGAACTTGTGAATCCGTTAACTGCTTTGGACAGAATACTTTTTCTATACACCTATTCATTTATGAACAACTGTCTATTTATATTATATTTTCTAGATCCATCATCATCAATTGTCAATCTTTCAATCATTGTTCATTAATCAACACATATTCAAAAACTGTTCATTTAAACACAAAAAAGACGAGTGTTGACCACTCGTCCTTCTTCTTCCTCACTTCACTTCCTCATGCTCATGAGCAGTATCTCTTTTGCTCGCGATAAAGAGTGCACAAGTCATCGCAAGAATGGCCAGTGCCCACCAGAATGTCGATACGGCCTGTTCATGATCAATGATAATCAAACGGATGACAGCTGTGATGCCAATATAAATAAAATAACGTAGCGGAAAATGAAAGTTGGATTTAAAGTATTTAATAATTAAGGCAATAAACTCAAAATACATAAAGAAGATCAGCAGCTCGCCAAGCATTCCATAATAGCTTTCTCCTTTGTTAAACAATGTTTTATAGACGAATTGCACGATGTACCATGTTTCACTAATTAAGAGTACGCTTAGCGCAATCGCTAGAAAGAACAGGCAGATATTCAGAAGAGCTTGCAGAAGATCAGGTACCTTTTGGAAATTGTTGAATCGTTTCATCAGATTGTTTCCCCATTCCATGATGTTGTTTTTGCTCTCTACATTTTGGTATTCCAAAATCGCAGCACGATGTAGTAGGTATCGCGTTTTTCTACACTTTCAAACTGTCCATGCATTCGGGATATCATCCGCTTGATGCTTCGTTCCCCGAGTCCATTGCTTTCCGGGATGATGTCTGTCTTTTTTATCGCATTGCTCACATGGATTTCAAAGACATCTTGGTCGGATAAAAAAGTGATCTGAATGTCCTTTTCAGGATCTGCGTATTTACGTAAATTTGACATCACATTATCAAACACTCTGCCAAGTTCCTCGACGTTTACGTTAATATAGCTATCCGGCATTTCGCCTACAATATGGACCGTGAAATTCTCCTGATGCAGCAGGGCGACCTGATCTGATAGAAGATCATAAATCACTTCTTTCACTGCAACGGTTTCAAGCTCTGACTCGTGCTCTTTATCTAGCAGGAAATAGGCAAATAGATTGTCAGACAGATTCTTTAATTGCAGGGCTTTTCCATACGCACTCGCTATATATTGCTCCTTGCGGGTATCCGTTAGGGCCCCCTCTTTTTTCGCAAATTCCAAATTCATGATGAGTGATGTCAGCGGGGTCCTCATATCATGCGACATTTCGGTCACCAAACTGCGGCTCTCTTCCTGCAGATCATCAATGGCGTGAAGCTTGTCCAAAAAGGCTGTTCTTAAATCCTCAATGCTCTTTGCAATCATGGCCAACTCATCATGCCCCTTCACTGTCATCTCATAATCGAGCTCACCGCCTTCAAGAATATGAATCTCTTCACGGATCGTTTGCAAGTAACGTAGGCTTCGGCGAATGCCAACAAGCACAATCAGGAGAAAAATGAGTGTTGCACCAAGCAGTTCTAGTGTAAAGGCGAGATCGTAATATCGAGAAGAGTAAAATCCGTCTACCATAACCCTACCTTCTCCGTCGCTAAATTGAACCGGGTAAGAATGACGCTTTGCGTAGTCGGTCACCTTTTCTTTCCCATAGGCCGATTCGTCAGCGGCAGAGTAAATCGAGTCATATTGAAGCACTTCATCCTTGTAAACAGTGAGATTAATATAATCTTCTTTTTTCACCCACTCACCGAATGCTTTTCGATCCGTTGAAGTCAGCTCATGTTCTGAAACGTAGCGGCTGAAGGTTTGAATGTATCTGGCTGACTCTGCCTGATCATACTCATCTGAACTCAAATATCCTTCGATCAGGTGATCGGTGATCTTTTGCAGTGTCAAAAAGACAACACCACTTACGATAGCAGTGACCAAAATGAGCAGTGACAGCTTTTTGGTCAGCGTATATTTACGATGTGCCAAACCGGTATCCTCTCCCCCATTCTGTTTTGATATACACGGGACGAGCCGGGTCATCTTCAATTTTGGCACGCAGCTTTCGGATATGCACCATGACCGTATTGTTTGAACAATAAAAATAAGGCTGGCCCCACACGCTTTCATAAATATTTTGAGCAGAAAATATTTTGTTTCGTTTGTTCATGAGCAGTTTTAATATCCGATATTCTAAATCAGATAACTTGATTTGCTGCCCATTTTTCCACACTTCATTAAATTCTTCACTCACCTTCAGGCTACCGCCAACTAAATAGGTTTCTTCCTGTTCCTTTTTTTCCTGATAGATGGTATATCTGCGCAATTGCGCCATGACCCTAGCGTGAAGCTCCTCTTCTGAAAAAGGTTTTGTCATATAATCATCTCCGCCAGCGAGTAATCCTTCGGTTTTATCCCATGTACTAGATCTGGCGGTCAAAAATAAAATCGGCACATTTGAGGTGGCTCTTATTTGCTGGCACGTTTCGATCCCAGAGATACCTGGCATCATAACATCCAAAATCACCAAATCAAGCGAATCATCTACAACATACAATGCCTGCTTGCCATTCATGGCTCTCAGCACCTCATACCCTGCACGTGTCAGAGA
Source organism: Bacillus sp. iso_77 (assembly GCF_056173625.1). Taxonomy (NCBI): domain Bacteria; kingdom Bacillati; phylum Bacillota; class Bacilli; order Caryophanales; family Bacillaceae; genus Bacillus; species Bacillus sp. iso_77. Next base: position 2,921,210 of record NZ_CM149683.1, read on the forward strand.
TTCCTGCAAAAGATCACCGATCTCCTGATCATCCTCTACAACTAATATTCGATGGGTCATGTCTCAATCACCTCATCCTTCATGATGTTCATTCTTATATGTTATTACTATATATCATCTAGCTATGTGAAAAGATACACCATAAATCTTAAGTGTTTATGAATATGATCAATTGCCATCAAGTTGTCACATTTATTTTCAAAAAATTGGATCTTCATAAATGATTAAGAATTGACCTGTATATTGATTCATTGAAGGATTTATCTTTAGATCCAATACACGAAAAGGAGCATAGATATGAATGTAAACAAGGTAGAACACGGACAACCAATGAGTCTCAAAGAACGGGTGCATTTCTTGGACATCGTACGAGGATTCGCCTTAATGGGGATTATTTTGGTCAACTATTTTTTGATTGTAGATTCGGTCAAGGGATTTGAGATGGAGTCTAATGATGGTTTTCACCACATTGTGAATTGGTTTGCCTCGGGGAAATTCATTACGTTATTTTCTTTTCTATTCGGGGTTGGTTTTATGATATTTATGGATCGAGCCGCTCAAAAGGTGGACAGCCCGAACAAGTTGTTTGCTCGCAGATTAACCATTCTCTTAGGGATCGGTCTTCTGCATGTCACGTTTGTATGGATTGGAGATATTTTAACCTATTATGCTATCGCGGGCTTTTTACTGCTTTTCTTTTACAAACGCACAGCCAAAACCATCCAGTACTGGCTCATCACACTCTTTGTGATTCAATTGCTCACGCCTCTTTTCACCATGCTGCTCAATACCATCAGTACAGGATCATCAGGCAAGCCGGATTTTGCCGATTTTGAATTGACCAGTCACAACAGTCTTACTTATTTAGCATCGATAGGTGACCGGTGGACGGATATGTTCACGATGGCTTCGAGCTCATTTTCCACCGTCTATTCCATGTTCTTCATGTTTTTACTTGGTGTGTATTTTGTGAAAATGTCATTTTTCAAAAACATGGAGACGAAAAAAGCGCTTTGGAATCGTATTTGGATGATTTGTACAATTGCTTTTCTTATCACACTAGCCAGTACGATTATGACAGCGGTCACCCCTTTTGAACATACGCCATGGATGAACATTGTCTCTGCACTTGAGCAAAATGGGGGATTGACTGGCAGTATGTTTTATATGAGTTCACTTGCGATGCTGTTTCTGCACATTCCTCAGCTGCGAGGTGCTTTAATGGTGTTCACCAAAGTCGGACGAATGTCCCTGTCCTGTTATTTGCTTCACTCCATTATTGGAACAATGCTATTTCTCAAGTACGGAGCTGGACTTGCCGATCATCTTTCATCGGCTGGCACGTTCTTCATGGCTATTGGCGTGTATGCCTTCCTTGTCCTTTTCAGTACGTTATGGTTAAAGCGATTTAAGTCTGGACCGATGGAATTTATCTGGCGTCAGCTGACGTATGGAAAGGTCAATGACCAATCGAAAACAAATACATTTCAGGCGGCGAAGTAATAAAAAAAGGCGAATTACGACAGTTCGCCTTTTTTCATGTGTTGAGTTTTTGTGGTTCAGATACAATCCGTTCATTTTATATATTGATCCATCATTTCTTGCAATTGAGTCAAATAACTCTCTTTTAATTCATCGGGGTATTCAATTTTCACATGTTTCCCAAATGAGATCAAATAGTGAGTCATATACGATAATTCTTCTTGGTTGTATCCCCCTACAATATAAGGCGTATCATCAATGGTCTCCAATCTCATATTCGGATAATGATTCTTCAAAAACTTCTCTTTCCCTTGTTCCGTTAATCGACATTTAAAAGAGATATCATGATAGGTTTTTTCGTGCTCGAGCTGCAGTGCTTTTAATGCTTCTTTCGTCAATGTGTCTTTCGTTTCTTCTTCGATCATCATGTCCGTCATACAATCACATCTGTAGATGCCCCACTTTTTATTCTGAACATCATATGCTTCGGTAAACCAAATCCCATTTCGATAAAACAACTCAAGAAATTGTAGCCTGATCCTTTTATGTTCATATTGAGTGTATGTCATCTTCACGATTTGATCTTCCATCATTGCCTGCAATATCAAATCCAAATGATTTTGTTCACTCACTGGCGCGACATGATAGTAATGAATCACATCCAAAATCTTCGTGATCCGATGTTTTCTCTCATCAGACATTGTAGCAAACAGTTTTTGGCGAATCTGTGAGTAAGACTTTTTAAACGGTGTTGCTGACAACAGATCTAAGGCTTTAAGAGCGAAAAAAATGGCTTGAACTTCATCTATTTGAAAATAGATCGGAACCAATGGAGATTGATTCACGATCCGATATCCTCCATGTCTGCCATTTTCAACATAAAAAGCTAAGCCCATGGACTCTAGCTCTTCCATATCTCTTAAAGCCGTACGTTTAGAAATGCCGAATTCCGATTCTAAATCCTTTAACTGAAATGAATATTTATCACTTAAAAAAATAAGCTCTTGGTTTAAGCGTTCTGATTTTTTCATTTGATTTTCCTTCTGAAAAAGGTGACATGTATTGTCACCTTTATATTTTATACTCAGTTTATCAAAAGAAAAGGAGCATGTATATGCAAACACTAATCATTAACGCGCACCCAGATTTCACTCATCGAGAAAGTTATTCAAACAAACTGCAAACACTATTTTTAAAGCAGTTTAAAGAAAGATTTCCTCATGAGGAGCCAACAATTTTACATTTATATGGAACTGAAATTCCTCGTATCGAAAAAGAACAGCTACTAGGTATTTGGGATAAGCAAACAGCTGAACAAACATTAACAGCTGCGGAGGAAAAAATCGCCGCTTCCTCATCAGCTTTATTGGCTCAATTCAAAGCACATCATCGAATCGTGATTGTATCACCTGTTCATAATTTCAATGTGACGTCACGTATGAAAGATTATATAGATAATATCTTAATTGCTAGAGAAACGTTCAAATATACAGAAAATGGTTCAGTTGGTCTGATGACTGACGATTTTCGTGTACTTTTGCTTCAAGCAAGCGGCTCAATTTTCACAAATAACGATCGGTACACACCACTGGAATTTTCATATTATTATCTAAAGGAAATATTCCAAAACTTGATGGGCTTTCAACAATTTCATATTGTCCGGGCACAAGGAACAGCGATTTTAGATCAAAGGACTATCTTACAATCTGCATCTGATGATATGACGAAAACCTTAGATGCGTTTTATGCACCTCGTTAACTTCTATTTTTTCAAGACCCAGAACGAAAAATTTTGCTCACTTGTCATCATTCTCATTTTTTCGTTTTGGGGTGACTCCTATCTGATAGTACAAATATTATTGATGACTAATGCTGCCGTTTCACTCGGATGGCTAAGAGGGAAATGGTGGCCATACGGAACAAAATCAACCTTCCCAAGATGCGATGGCGCAGAATAGCCTCTGTCATACTCCCCCCAAATCATGTGAAGATGATCCTTTGTGACTTCTTTAAAGTCACCTTGATCGGTTTTCAGTAATAAATGGTTAAGCTGAACCGTCGTATTTAAAATTCTAGGAGAAGTAAAGCTGTTTCTGATTTTTTCAATATAATGTTTAGGGATGCTCTCCGTGCTTTCAAACAAACCATTTCTTAACACATAACGCTCTATCAAATGAGTCGTTGCCAATCTTAATGTCCATTTGTTCAGAAATTGAGGAACATGTAGTGAATTTGCCTTTTGTTTAGCAACAGGCGGCTGAAGTAAAGTGATTGAATACTTCTTATCTATGTACCCTTGTCCCAATGCTTCCAGTAAGATAAACGCACCGAATGAATGGCCGATTAGATGTGCACCATTCGTCGCTTTCTCTACTACTTTTTTCACTACATTTAAATAGATATCTAGAAGATGTTTCTCTCGTTTAAATGGAGAACGCCCCAAACCAGGAAGGTCCAAAATCCATACAGGTTGACCTGTTTTCTCATGAAGCTCTTGTGCTAAAGGAAATAAATCTTCTCCATCACTCAATAAACCATGTAATAAAATAAACGGCTTCCCTTCTCCTTGTAATTGGTAAAGGGTGTTATTATCGCATAATGTTCGTTTAAATAAATGCTGGTGCTCACTATTTTGAGCCATCATTCGATAATCTAGATCAGCTACTACAGCAGGGAAAAATGTCATGACACTCGTCTTCTTAAACCAATCTTCTCCCATTATTTTTTTCACTGAAACATTTGAGAACGTTCGTTTTGTCATAAAATTCAATCCGTCAGAAGGAATGTTTGTGAGTTTACTTACACCACTCTTCATGATAGCTTTCATCAGTGGCATTGGGACAGAGATGTTTGGCGTCCTCATATTCATACTTTCTGACATCATACTTAATAGTCCAGCAACGTTCTGATCGTGCTCTTTGTCTTCAACAAGTGTATATGTTTGAATAGCCGGCTGCTCCAACTTGAAAACCTGTACAATAAACTTCGCAAACTCATCGTTTGAAATAAGTGGTAACCGATAGTTCTTACCTCCAGGAATCACCGGCATGAGCCCTCTTCGCATACTCTTTACAAGCAAACCCAATCCTGCAATTTGCTCTGTACTCCCTGTTTGACTACTTCCAACGACAGTTGGCGGATTAATGATAGATAGCGGATAACCTACTGCTGATGCCTGTTGACGGATATAAAGATCTGCTAAAAACTTTGTTCTCTCATAAGAATTTTTTATTTTCAAGTAATCGTTTCCTTCTTCAAACACGTCAATGGCAATCTTGCTATTTTGATCATCAAAAGGACTCATATAACCGACAACATGAATAAATTGCTGTAAACCCTTCGATTGATGAATACTTTTAGCTAATTCACCAATATATTTGGCGCCATTTAAAAAGACGGAAGCTGCCTCTTTACTTGTCGCTTGAATATCCATAGGGCCTCCTGCGTGAATGATCACATCCGTTTTCAATACCCTCTCTTTATCTTCAGGACTTAGACCTAAATCTATTTTCGTCAAATCACCTTCAACAAAGTGCAGCACTGACTCTTTTAAAATACCTCTTTCTTGAAAAATGCGTGTTGCTTTACTTTTTGACCTTACTAAAAGAAGAATGTTCACATCCTCTTTCGCTAATTCCTCGACTAATTGCTTCCCAATAAAGCCCGTTCCACCCGTTAAAAATACTGTTTTCATGTGAAATCTCCTTTTTAGTACTAATCAGTACTAATTTGATGTAAAAAAAATGCTTCTTTATCGAAGCAAGTTAAATAAATGATCTGCTGTTTTTGTGATGACAGTGGCATCTTTCAATGTTTCTGAAATAAATAACGCTCCTTCAAGATTTGTCATAAAAAGTGATGCCACCTCATCAATCTGAATCGTATCTCTGAATTCCCCATTCTCTACCCCTTGTTTCAATAATAGAGAAACTTTCTCTTGTAATCCTGTGAAAAAAAGTCCTATTTTTTCTTTTATTTGTGTGGCCTTTGCAGGACTTTGAATATAAAGAGTAATAAATGGACAGCCACCCTTATACTCTCTCGACTGAACGCCTTGTGATAATTGCTTTAAAAACAGTTGAATACGATCTTCAACTGAAAATTGGGTCTGAGACAGTACGTCATCCATTGCAGATTGATACATGTCAATCCAATAATCAACGACCCCTTCTAATAATTCTTCCTTATTAGAAAAGTGATAATACACATTAGACTTTGATACTTTGCTTACACGAACTAATTCATCCATACTTGTATAAGCAAACCCTTTTTCCAAAAATAATGTTGCAGCTACTTCAAGTACACGTTTTTGATTCATTAATTTTGCCTTTGTCATAATTAGAACTATACAGTACTAATTTGAATATGGCAAGTATTTATGATTATTTAGAAAAGAGTTTGATGAAAAAGTTTTCTCGATACGGTCAAACGCAAATGAGGAAACAAACCCTATATCCCATTCCATGGCTTTAATGATAATCATGATGTGGTTTATTTAAATAATGGCTCTGTTAAACTTTAGTGTTGGTAATGAATGAAATTAAGAGGGAACCTTTATTGTCAAGGTTCCCTCTACTTTTGAATCAGCACATATTTAGTAAAACTCGGATACATGTTTACAATGTTCCTCCAATTCAACTATTGTAAGCAACTGTGTTTTTGGATATGGGTTTGAGTTTTCTACGGAATACGTTAGATGAACCAATGCGAATTTTTTTAGTTCACTTATCCAATAAACGACATCATCGTTATCTTCCCTTTTCGCAACTGCGATAGCCTTTTTTCCGTAGAGAATGTGATGTGGATAAACTTCTTTCTTTAATTCATCATTTAAAAACTCCGACATACTTTCATTGATTATCCACCAAGGTTCATCCATAAATGTTTCAAGAACACTTATCATATCATTAATCACTTCCCTAGATTAAGAGACTATCTATGAGCCTCCGAAAATTAAACATTAAATTTCGAAAGACGTAAGCTATCATAAGAGTTGTTTTCGTCAGCAAAGTATCTAACAAGATGAATTATTAATAGTGAGAGGAAACTAACAATAAGAGAGTTTCTTTTAATTATAATCTTCTCCTACCATTAAAGTACTATACTTTGTTTTAAATTTTTCATACTTTCTCTCATCCTTAAATAATAAAAATGCCCCTCTGTCATCATAAATATGATAAATAAAATCTTTATTTATAAAGAATATTTCAGGATAACTACAATATTTGTCATTGAACCTCGGAGCCATACTTTTAAAATCTTGATTACATATAGCCTTTATTATTTTCTTGTACTCTATATGCTGTTTTTTTGTTTCTAAAGAATACTGAATGACTTTTCCATTCTCGTCTTTAGAATTTTTTACATTGAGTCTATATTTATTAATTTTTTTTGAATACTTACTATATACTCCTATCGGCCTCTGTAATGAATGCTCGCTTCGAACAATTGTGACGACGAACAATAAATCGTTCTCCCCAAAAAGTTCATCAAATATACTTATTGCAACATTATAAACCTTGTTAAAATATTGAGGATTTAAATGGCCTTGATCATTAAACTGATACATGTCTTTTTCGAGTTGAATATGAAGGCTTAGAGGTAACTCGTCCAAGGAATCATTAATTAAATCAATATTGAATTCACTTTGTAAATAATCTAGGTGAACCATATCTCATTCTCCATTTATTCTTTTATGTACAATTCTTATTTTATTAATACTCGACCACTTTTATTTAGTGAGTTATACGCTCTCCGGATTTATTCATTAATTTGTAGTAACTTCCTCCATGAGAATTCCCTTTCCCAAAATCTCTTGAAATGGACCAACCAGATGTAGGATCTTTCCACTTTTGTCTACCTTTAACCTTCTTAGTGAAAAGAGAAATCTTAATCCAGTATCATTCAATAAAGATTTTTACATTTTTTAGTCAACTTAGATGTAACCAATGAAATAGAAAAAGACGAACTTAAAAAGTTCGTCTCCTACACTAAAAGGTCATCTTGATCGGCACAAATTCGGCACGCTTCATCAACCTCTTATATCAATCATTTTCAATCCTCTGTATTAACCAATAGAACCTTCCATCTCAAACTTAATCAAACGGTTCATTTCAACGGCGTATTCCATTGGCAGTTCTTTTGTGAATGGCTCGATGAAGCCCATGACGATCATTTCTGTTGCTTCTTCTTCAGAAATTCCGCGGCTCATCAAGTAGAATAGCTGCTCTTCTGATACTTTTGATACCTTCGCTTCGTGCTCTAATGAAATGTTGTCGTTTAAGATTTCATTGTAAGGGATCGTATCAGATGTTGATTTGTTATCCATGATGAGTGTATCACACTCGATGTTTGAGCGTGCCCCCTCTGCTTTGCGTCCGAAGTGTACGATTCCACGGTATGTGACTTTACCGCCTTGTTTGGAAATCGATTTCGATACGATCGTTGAAGATGTGTTTGGTGCAAGGTGAATCATTTTTGCACCTGCATCTTGGTGCTGACCTTTACCTGCTAAGGCAATACTTAATGTCATACCACGAGCGCCTTCACCTTTTAAGATGACAGCTGGGTATTTCATTGTCAGCTTAGAACCGATGTTTCCATCAATCCATTCCATTGTTGCATTCTCTTCACATACTGTACGTTTTGTCACAAGGTTGAAGACGTTGTTTGCCCAGTTTTGAATCGTCGTATAACGGCAGTAGCCGCCTTTTTTCACGATGATTTCAACAACCGCACTATGAAGTGAGTTTGTTGTGTAAACTGGAGCTGTACAACCTTCTACGTAATGCACGTGTGCGCCTTCATCAACGATGATCAGTGTACGTTCGAACTGACCCATGTTCTCAGAGTTGATTCGGAAGTATGCTTGAAGTGGTGTATCTACTTTTACGCCTTTTGGTACGTAGATGAATGAACCACCAGACCATACAGCCGAGTTAAGCGCAGCAAATTTGTTGTCAGTCGGAGGAATGACTTTTGCCCAGTGCTCACGGAAGATGTCTTCGTTCTCTTTTAATGCACTGTCTGTATCTTTAAACACAATGCCTAGATCTTCAAGATCTTGCTTCATGTTGTGATACACAACTTCAGATTCATACTGAGCAGATACACCTGCTAAGTACTTTTGCTCTGCTTCAGGGATTCCAAGCTTATCAAAGGTTTGTTTGATTTCTTCTGGTACTTCATCCCAAGAACGCTCAGAGCGTTCTGATGGTTTTACGTAGTACGTAATTTCATCAAAGTTTAATGCATTTAAATCTCCGCCCCATTGTGGCATCGGCATGTTGTAAAAGTGCTCAAGAGATTTCAAACGGAAGTCGAGCATCCACTGAGGCTCTTCTTTCATACGAGAAATTTCTTCAACGATCTCTTTTGTCAGTCCGCGCTCTGAACGGAAAATGGAAACGTCTTTATCAGAAAAGCCGTATTTATATTCACCAACATCTGGCATTTTTTTAGCCATCCATTTTCACTCCAATCTTATGATTTGCCGTTATCTTCGGCAGATGCGCCTTTTTCAAGCGCCTTCCAGGATAATGTTGCACATTTGATGCGCGCTGGGAATTTTGCGACTCCCTGCAGCGCCTCAATGTCACCAAGATCAATGGAATCGTCGTATTCTTTTCCTAGCATCATATCGGAGAAAATCTGAGACATTTTCAAAGCTGTTTCAATATCTTTCCCTTTAATCGCCTGCGTCATCATAGAGGCAGATGCCATCGAAATCGAGCATCCTTCTCCTTCAAATTTCGCATCGATGACTTTTTCGTCTTCGATTTTCATCGTGAGACGAATGCGGTCACCACACGTAGGGTTGTTCATATCGACGACAATGCTGTCGTTTAACACACCTTTGTTTCTCGGATTTTTATAATGATCCATAATCACTTGTCTGTACAGTGTGTCTAAGTTTACATTAAAAGACATTCGTAAAATACTCCTTTGTCTTACGGAGCGCTGCCATGAGCTCGTCAATCTCCTCTTCTGTATTGTACAGATAGAAGCTTGCTCTTGCAGTCGCTGATACACCAAGCCATTTCATGAGCGGCTGTGCACAGTGATGTCCAGCACGAATGGCGACACCTTCCGTATCTAGAACAGTTGAGGCATCATGAGGATGGACGTCGTCCAAGTTAAACGTCACAAGTCCAGCTCGGTGCTGCGGTCCGTAAACCGTGGCACCTTCAAGCTCCTTAAAGCGCTCAAGTGCATAAGTCGCAAGCTGATGCTCGTAACGGCTGACTTCCTCCATTCCGATGTCATTTAAGAAATCAATCGCTTTTCCGAGCCCAATTGCTCCTGCAATAATCGGTGTTCCCGCTTCAAATTTCCACGGCAGCTCTTTCCATGTAGAATCATATAGATCCACAAAGTCGATCATTTCACCGCCAAACTCAGCAGGCTCCATATTATTCAAAAGGTCCTTCTTCCCGTAAAGAACACCAATGCCAGTCGGTCCACACATTTTATGCCCAGAGAAGGCGAAAAAGTCGCAATCCAAGTCCTGAACATCAATTTGCATGTGCGGGGTGCTCTGGGCACCATCGACGACGATAATTGCACCGTGATCGTGAGCAATCTTTGCGATGTCTTTAATTGGGTTGATGGTTCCTAATACGTTTGAAACATGTGTGACAGCAACGATTTTCGTTTGATGTGTGATGGTTTGCTTCACATCTTCAAGCGACAGCGTGCCGTCTTCCTGTAACGGAATATATTTCAATGTGGCGCCAGTTGCTTTTGCTGCCTGCTGCCAAGGGATGATATTCGCATGATGTTCCATATGCGTAATGACGATCTCATCGCCTTCTTTGAGGTTTGCTCTTGCATAGCTGATTGCCACTGTGTTTAGTGCGGTTGTTGTACCTCTAGTAAAAATAATCTCCTGGACAGAAGAAGCACCAATGAATGCTCGAACTTTCTCTCTTGCACCCTCGTATGCGTCCGTTGCTTTTGTGCCAAGGGTATGAACACCCCGGTGGACGTTCGAGTTGTAAGACCGGTAATACTCATTCATTGCATCAATGACAACTCGTGGTTTTTGAGATGTCGCTGCACTGTCCAAATACACCAAATCATGTCCGTTCACTTGCTGATGAAGGATTGGAAACTGCTCACGAACGTCTTTGATATTCATTATTTTACTTTCCTTTCAATCACAGAAACGAGCTGCTTTTTAACTCCTTCAATCGGCAGTTCTTTGACGACTGGATTTAAGAAGCCATAAATGACAAGTCTTTCTGCATCTTCTTTGGAAATCCCACGGCTCATGAGGTAATAAAGTTGAATTGGATCAACACGCCCAACAGAAGCAGCGTGCCCTGCTGTTACATCATCTTCATCGATTAAAAGAATTGGGTTAGCGTCACCGCGTGCTTTCTCACTCAGCATGAGAACACGAGATTCTTGCTCTGCATTTGACTTCGTTGCGCCATGCTCGATTTTACCAATCCCGTTAAAGATAGAAGATGCTTGATCCTTCATGACACCATGCTTCAAGATATACCCTTCAGAGTTTTTACCGAAGTGGATGATGCTTGTTGTGAAGTTTTCCGTTTGATTCCCGCGGCCAACAACAACTGATTTTGTATCACCGAATGTACCGTCGCCCATAAGCTTCGTGATGTTTTCAGACACGACATCTCCATCATTCATCAGACCAAGCGCCCATTCGATTTTACTGTCACGACCATTTGCCATACCACGTCTATTCACATAGACTGTCACACCTTCTGCAAGGTTATCCACTGCACCGTAAGTGACGCGGGCATTTGCACCTGTGAAGACTTCAGACACGATATTGAAGATCGCTTCTTCTGGTGTTGCTGTACTGATGTAGTTTTCTACATATGTCACAGCACTATGATCGTCTGCTACAACGATGACATGGTTGAACAACGTTGTTTCGTCATTTTCATGAAGATAAACGGCTTGAATTGGGGCGTCAAGCTCTACGTTTTTCGGTACATAGAGGAAAGCTCCGCCATTCACTAAAGCAGCATGTAGAGCTGTTAGTTTGTGCTCATCCACTTTCACTGCATCTGTCATGAAATATTTCTTTACTAAGTCTCCATGTTCGCGAATCGCTGTATGGATATCAGTGAAGATCACGCCTTTGTCTTTTGCTTCTGTAGAAAGAGACAAGTATGCTGGCGTTTGATCACGCTGAATGTAGACTGTCTTATCTGTGTCCTCTAAATCAATAAGAGACTTCACTTCTTCAGGAAGCTCTTCTAAAGATCCAAATGGCGCACTTTCGACTGTATGCTGTTTGAAATTGGTTAAATTCCATTTAGAAATATTCGTTTTGTCAGGCTTTGGCATTGGAAGGTCTTCTGCTTTTTCAAGAGCCTGTAAGCGAAGGGAACTCATCCATGCCGGTTCCTGATGCTTCTCGGAGAAGCTTTTGACATAATCTTGATCTACTGATAATTTCGTTTCTAATGTCATCAATAATCCTCCTAACGCTTACGCTTCTTGACCAACAGTTTCGTCTTCAATTCCTAACTCTTTTTTAATCCAGTCATAACCTTCTGCTTCTAGACGCTGCGCGAGTTCTGGTCCGCCAGATTTCACAATACGTCCTTGCATCATGACATGAACATGATCTGGTGTGATGTAGTTCAATAAACGCTGATAGTGAGTGATCATTAAGCAGCCGAAGCTTTCGCCGCGCATTTTATTAATTCCTTTAGAAACAACTTTCAGCGCATCGATATCAAGACCAGAATCGATTTCGTCAAGAATGGCGATTTTTGGTTCAATCATCATTAATTGAAGAATTTCGTTGCGTTTTTTCTCCCCGCCTGAGAAACCTTCGTTTAGGTAGCGTTGTGCCATATCTGGGTCCATTTCAAGGAATTCCATGTTTTCGTCCATTTTGCGGATGAATTTCATGAGAGAGATTTCATCGCCTTCTTCTCTGCGTGCGTTAATAGCCGAACGAAGGAAGTCTGCATTTGTCACACCACTAATTTCAGATGGATATTGCATTGCAAGGAAAAGACCCGCTTGAGCGCGCTCATCTACTTCCATTTCAAGAACATCTTCGCCATCAAGCAAGATGCTGCCTTTTGTCACTTCATACTTAGGGTGGCCCATGATAGCAGCAGATAAAGTAGATTTACCTGTTCCGTTTGGTCCCATTACTGCGTGGAATTCTCCACCTTTTATTTCTAGGTTTACACCTTTTAAGATTTCTTTCCCTTCAATCTCAACGTGCAAGTCCTTAATTGTTAATGTCGAAGCAGTCATATATCGATACCTCCAAAATAATCATTATTCTCAATTTATTCTCATTCTAATTTTATAACAAATTAAAAGTGAATACAACACATTCACGACAAGCGTGAGAGGATGCTCTCAAAATTCTAACAAAAAATACAGGTAGATAAAAGGATTTATGTCGAAAAGACAGTTTTCATAAAGAAAGGACGGGAAACTATTCTCCCCGTCCCTTAGCTATTTAATAGCCTTGTATATTCATTTTTGCGAGCTGCCTTTTCTCATCTCGATAGGACTGCTCTCGTTTATATTCCACTTTCATCCTTAAGTCATGGTCTCTTTCGTACTCTGCATAGCTCATGCCATGAGCTTTATGCATGGCCTTTTCCATCTCGGCGGTATAATCCAATCCCAGTGTACTATGGTCCGAACAAATAATAAACCATTCCCTTCTTTGAGTGTAGCTTCATTGTATCAAAGGCACGCTGCTTCACTCAAAAGGGATATAACACGCTATGCTGGCATATTTTCTCACACAACCGGCTGAGAACGACTCAACTCCCTGAGATGGATAAATACCATCTTATCCTTCCCTTAATGCGTCTGTCCTCCAAATTCATCGATACATTGCTGAACAACTGTGATACCTTGACTTAGCGCAGCACCGCCGCCAAACGCTGTCGCCACACTGACGACCTCCAGCAAATTCTCTTCTGTTGCGCCTTGATCGAGTGCTCCCTTTGTATGATAGATCATGCAATATTCATCCTGTGCATGAATGCTGATGCCGAGGGCAATCATTTGTTTTTCTTTTTGTGTTAATGAATCGCTCTGAAAGCACTGCTCCGTAAATTCATTGAATTTCTTGCCAAACACCGGCATTTTCTTCTGAAATTCACCCATTGCCGTTTTATAATCCGTCAGTGATTGCTGCATCGATCCGCTCATATGTTGTTCATTCATCTTCATTCCATCCCTTCAGGTCATTTGTTCGTTTTTATTATGAGCGAGATTTGAAAAAATACACAAAAAAACCTCGCTTTCATGAAAGCGAGGTTGCAGATGATTGACAAAGGGCTAAAATGATCTTTATTTTAGCCCTTTGTCTTCTTTTTTCAGCGTGATAGAAAACCTTTGCAGTCTAGGAAGGGCGAGTACCGGAGCAGAGCGAATTTGACATTCGTGAGCACCGGAGCGCAGACCTGACAACGAATGCGAGGGTTTGTCTACAAGTTGAAACCTCGCTTTGATGAAAACGAGGTTTACAAGTTGTTATTCAGATACAGGCAATACTGCACCATCATACTTTTTGTCGATGAATTCTTTGATTTTATCAGAGTGAAGAACTTCCATTAATACCTTGATCTTCTCTGATTTTTCGTCACCTTTGCGAACAGCGACGATGTTTGCATATGGGTTATTTTTCGTTTGCTCAAGTTCAATTGAATCTTTTTTCGGATTCAATTTATTTTGGATCGCATAGTTAACGTTGATAAATACTGCATCGCCTTCACTGTTTTCATAAGCTTTCGCTGTTAGTTCAGGAGCGATTTTTTTGAATTTTAGGTTCTTCGGGTTTTCTTTGATGTTTTTGACTGTTGCGTTGATTGTATCTACTTTTGGATCAAGCTTGATCACACCAGCATTTTGTAATAGGGCAAGCATACGTCCTTGCTCAGCTACGTTGTTTGTCATGATGATCGTGCCGCCGTTTGGAATATCTTTTACTGATTTGTATTTCTTAGAGTAGATACCGAAAGGCTCAAGGTGAACGGCACCAGCACTCACTAAGTTGTAATCTTTGTTTGATTTATTTTCTTCGTTTAAGTAAGGGATATGTTGGAAAAAGTTCGCATCCACTTCTTTTTCAGCTAATGCTTTGTTGTACATTTTATAATCGCTCAGTACTTTCACTTTTAGATCGTAGCCTTTTTCTTTTAGAAGTGGTTTTGCTTCTTCAAGAATCTCGGCATGTGGTGTTTTTGAAGCGGCAACCGTGATGGTTTTGTTATCGCTTGCGTTATTTGATGAACCGCACGCAGCTAAAATGCCTGCAAATGCTAGAAATAGTGCACTTAAAATCAATTTCTTCATGAATAATTCCTCCCTTAACGTTTATCAATTTTATTTGTAATCAAATCACCGATTATTTGAATGATAAAGACGATGATCAGAATAAACACAGTGGCTACAAGTGTGACATCTGTATTACCAGATTGGTATCCTTCCACATAAGCAAGGTCACCAAGTCCGCCTGCTCCAATTGCTCCTGCAATCGCAGTAGAGCCAATCAGAGCAATCGCTGTTACGGTAATACCTGAAATAAGGGCTGGCAATGATTCTGGCAGCAATACTTTGAAAATGATTGTTGACGTTTTCGCTCCCATAGATCGTGCTGCTTCAATGACTCCTTTGTCTACTTCACGCAGTGCAATTTCAACAAGACGTGCGTAGAAAGGAGCTGAGCCAATGACAAGGGCTGGTAATGCTGCATTTGGGCCTAATATCGTGCCCATAATTAGTTTAGTAAATCCTAATAATAGAATGATTAATATGATAAAGGGAATCGATCTGAAAATGTTGACGACTGCGCCGATAACAGCATTAATTGGTTTGTTTTCCCACAAACCGCCTTTACTTGTCAAAAAGAGCAGCAGCCCAAGGATGATGCCGATAGCAAAAGCAAACGCTAATGCAATGAGTGTCATATAGACCGTTTCACCCGTCGCGTTCCAAATAACCTCTAGATCAACGTTCGGAAACCATTTCTCAAACATGTGTCATCACCTCGATTTCAACCTGTTTGCTTTGGATATAGGCGATGGCTTTTTCAACTTCGTTCTCGTCTCCATTTATATGGATAAAGAGTGTTCCAAACGCGCCTTCCTGCGTTTGAGAAATCTTTCCTTGCAGGATGTTCACATCGACCTTGAAGGATCGAATGATTTCCGTGATCAGCGGCTGTTCGGCAGAATCTCCGATAAAGGACAACCGGACGACCTGACCTTCTTTTACTCTCTCTAGGACGTGCTCGATCGTTTCTTTTGCTTCTTCTGGTTCAGCAAGCTGTTTCACGAATCGTTTCGTCATTTCTTCTTTCGGCTGTCTGAAGACACGTAATACTTCGCCTTCTTCGACAATACGGCCATTCTCCATCACCGCCACACGGTGACAAATTTTGCGAATGACATGCATTTCATGTGTGATCAATACAATGGTGAGTCCTAGTCGTTTATTAATATCGGCTAAAAGCTCAAGGATGGAATCTGTTGTTTGTGGATCAAGAGCAGATGTCGCTTCGTCACATAGCAGAACTTTTGGGTCATTCGCTAATGCTCTCGCAATCCCTACACGCTGCTTTTGCCCGCCGCTGAGCTGAGAAGGATAGGCATTTTCTTTTCCTTCTAAACCGACCAATTTAATCAGTTCGTTTGCACGAGCTCTCCGTTTTGACGTTGGTACACCTGCGATCTCGAGCGGGAACATAATATTTTGTCTCACTGTTCTTGACCAGAGCAAGTTAAAGTGCTGGAAAATCATGCTGATTTCTTGTCTTGCTTTCCGAAGTTTCGTATTCGATACTTCATTGATTCGGTTGCCTGCCACTTCAACGATTCCTTCTGTTGGCATCTCCAGACCGTTTAATAGGCGAATCAGGGAACTTTTCCCTGCGCCGCTATACCCGATAATTCCGAATATTTCACCTTTATCGATATCCAAGTTGACGTCTTTCACGGCATCAACATTTCCGCTTTTTGAATGATACGTTTTTGATACATTCTGTAAATGGATCACAGTCTGTTCACCTGCTTTCTTGCTGAATCTATAGGTTGCCATCACATACGTTCATTTATTCTTCCGACTGTTATGACGCTAGCCTGACGTAAGGTCAGTAAAAAAGACCTAACTGCAACGCAAGCAGAAAGGCCTTTTATATCAAATACGCCTTTCTCTCATCTTTCAAAGCATTGCGGCTTTGAGTGAATTGGCACCAATTTCAGCTATGCTGACGGTTGCCGGGTTTCATAGGGCACGTCCCTCCACCTCTCTTAATAAGAGAAAATATGTTGTTTTATGTGATGTTCATGTTTTTACTAACGTAGAATATCATGCTATCTGAGATATGTCAACGCTGTAAATCGCTAATTTCCAAGTAAACGACTACGTTATCATTTTTCGAAAAAAACCGTTCGTCAGCCAAAGTACTGCTTCTAGTCGAAGAAGTGCTCGAAATGAGCCTTTCACTTTCACTTGTCCTCTGCTGATCAGCTGCTGTAAGGACATGTCTCCATCTAATAATTGCAAAATCTCTTTTCGCTCACCATAAAAGATGAGATCCGATAACTCAATTGCAGGTAGTTTCTTCACTTCACCACGTTCATCCACAATCAATGTACAAGAGTCCGTTTCCGCCTCAAATGTAATCTTCAAGGATGATGATGAGAGCAACGGCTTTAACAATAATCGCTGCCCTGCACTTCCATGGGCTTTCACATTTTCCACATGTATAACCTCCCTGTCATTTGGTTATACATAACATTTCTCTACAAACATCGGCTTGTCCTTTATAAATAGCTCGACAAATTTTCAAATGAATTGCTTGAAATATGACAAAAAACCGCTTTATTTAGCGGTTTCAATCATTTCGTGAAGATATGGAACGGAGTGAAAGGCATAGCCTTTTTGCACGATTTCACCCTTTTTAAACAGGAGAAAGCAAGGGACACTTTCGATCTCAAATGCTTTCGCAAAACTTGGCGAGTAATTTAAGTTATTCTCATAAAAAGGAACTTCCGGCTGCATGGCATCAACCACTGCCAGCATCTTCTTTGCCAGCTGGCATGTTCCGCAAAATGGTGTATATAAGTACAAAAGAAATAAATCGTCCTCTATCTCCTTGAATTCATGCTCTTCTATCTCTTTCATATACGTCACCCTTATAAATATTTCGAATGAACATCAATGTTTGCAGCTAATAGAATAGATGCAATGTGGGCTGACGGTGAAGCGGCCACTTCGCGGTACGTTCTGTCGACAAAAAGATGCAGTGCTTCAGGGAATTCTTTTCGAAATTGCTTCCGCAGTTTGTCGCCAGCATCGTCACTGTCTGCTAATATGTAAACGTCTTTCCCGAATAAATCGTCCACAAGCTGATCCAGCTTCGATGTACTGATCGTGCCATTGGTGCAAATGATGGTAACAGGTTCACTTATGACTTCTTTTAGCTTCTGTTTATCTGATTTACCTTCTACAATGATGACCTTTTCTATCTCGACATTCATCACGATCACCCGGCCCTTTTGACGTTGATTCACTTCTTCCTTAGATTACAATCTTTCATTCAGGTTGTAAAGATTGGGCAATTGATCAACAAAAAGGCTGCAGCACTCACTGCAGCCTTATCTGTGATCAGCACCAGCCATTTTCATCGTCACAGTCTACATATTTTTCAGTCCCATGGGTCAATGTATCTGACAGACGATAAAAACGGTTTTGATCATAGGAATAACCTGATTTTAATTCATATTGATTTTCACTAATCATCGTGCCAATCTCTTCGTTTTGATGGTAAAGCACCATGCCGCTCTCTTTGAATCGTCCAGTGACATGCTCTGTTATATCCACCTGTTCTTTTTGAAAAGACAAATTGGACACCCCCCATAAAGGTAGAGTGTCCAATTTCACATGAATTAGTCTTCTTTTGTCATTTCTTCATATTGCTCAGCTGTCATTAAGTTCTCGATTTCAGATGCATCCGCTGGCTCTACTACGATCATCCAAGCTTTTTCGTATGGAGAGTCGTTGACGAACTCTGGGCTGTCATCAAGCTCATCGTTTACTTCAACGATTGTGCCGTTAATCGGTGCGTATAGTTCAGAAACTGTTTTGACTGATTCTACACTTCCGAAAGGCTCGTCCGCTGTAATTTTGTCTCCTACTTCAGGAAGCTCAACGAACACGATATCGCCTAGCTCAGATTGAGCAAAATGCGTAATACCGATACGCACCTTATCTCCTTCTACTTTGACCCATTCGTGTTCTTCTGAATAACGTAAATCTTTTGGTGTGCTCATTTCATACCCCTCCAGTCTTTTCTTACAATCTATATTGAAGATACCACAATCTGAATGAAAGTTACATCATTTCCAGACGCTTTTAAATGTATCTTCATTAAATCCAACTGTCACTCGTTTGCCGTCTGTTGTAATTGGACGCTTGATTAGCATTCCGTTAGACGCAAGTAATTCAAGCTGCTCGTCCTCTGACATTGCAGGAAGTTTATCTTTCAGCTGCAGCTCTCTGTATTTCTGACCGCTCGTATTAAAAAATTTCTTCAGCTCTAAACCGCTTTTTTCGTAAAGGGCTTTTAATGTTTCTTTATCAGGCGTCTCTTCGACGATATGTATGCTGTTGATGTCTTTATTGTGTTCTTCCAGCCATTTCTTTGCTTTTCGGCATGTACCGCAAGATGGGTATTCGTAAAAATCTAAAGCCACCATTTTCACCTCCTGCAAATAGTGACAACATTTTATCACAAAACATATGAAAAACCTAAATGTATGCTTACAAAAAGGTGCGACATGATATCCGCACCTTTTAAGCCGTCTTATACGATATATTTCTCTGCTTCAAAGATTCGTTTCGCCACCTCACGCTTTTTCGCGATGACATTCATTGGCGTGAATCTTGTCAGCTTGCGAAGGGCTGACAGACTCATACGGAGTGAATCTCCTTCTTCCATGGCAATCAATGATTCTTTCGCATGAGCTTCAATTTTTAAAAAGGCTTCCTGCGTGAAAATTTGTGTATACGCAAGCTTTTGTGCATTTTTTTCTGTGCCTGATGCTGCGATTGCTTTTTCCGTACGCAAGACCGCCGACTCAGCAGCAAAGAGTTCATTGACGATATCTGCTATATTCACAAGGATTTCTTGCTCTTTGTCTAATGCTTTCCCATATTTCATCGCCGCCATTCCAGATACCATCAAGGCGATCTTTTTCGCATGGGCAAGTAAGTATTTCTCTTGATCAAGCGGCTGATCACCCGGCTCTTCCGGCATCATCATCATTAGCTCTTCCTGTAGGGTTTGCGCTTTTTGAAGAAGCGGAAGCTCTCCTTTCATCGCTTTCTTCAAGAAGGTGCCTGGCACAAGCAATCGGTTAATTTCATTCGTTCCTTCAAAAATACGGTTAATTCGTGAGTCGCGATAGGCTCTTTCGACTTCGTATTCTTGCATGAAACCATATCCGCCGTGAATCTGCACACCTTCATCCACAATGTAATCGAGCGTTTCAGAGCCAAGCACTTTACAAAGAGAGCATTCAATCGCATATTCTGCAATGGATTGCGCAATTTGTTTCCCATCCTTTTGCTCCTCGTCACTTAACAGACCCATTCTTTGTTCAAATAACCCGACTGTGCGGTATACAGCACTTTCCATGGCATAAAGCTTTGCCGACATGTTGGCTGCTTTTTCGCCAATTAAGCTAAATTGAGAAATTGGTGTTTTAAACTGCTTACGCTGATTGGCATACTCTGCCGATAATTGAATGACTCGTTTTGATGCACCGATTGTCCCTACAGCCAGTTTATAGCGTCCAATATTCAAAATGTTAAAGGCAATGACATGACCTCTGCCTGCTTCACCAAGCAAATTCTCCTTTGGCACTTCGGCATCTTCAAGGATTAACGTTCTCGTCGAGGACCCTTTAATGCCCATCTTTTTCTCTTCAGGTCCTGTTTTGACTCCAGGAAAATCCTTTTCTACGATGAAAGCAGAGAAGTGTTCACCATCAATCTTCGCATACACGACAAACACATCGGCAAATGCGGAGTTTGTGATCCATTGTTTTTCCCCATTGAGGACATAATGTGTTCCAGCTTCATTCAGGACTGCCGTTGTTTTCGCACCTAGCGCATCAGAACCTGACCCTGGCTCTGTTAGGGCATATGCCGCAATTGTTTCTCCAGAGGCGAGTCCTGGCAGGTACTTTTCCTTTTGCGCTTGATTGCCGAATAGCACGATCGGCAAAGAACCGATCCCGACATGGGCGCCGTAAGAAAGAGAGAAGCTGCCTGCTCTTGCAAATTTTTCAGTAATGATGGCTGAGCTGATTTTATCTAGCCCAAGCCCGCCAAATTCCTCAGGAACATCCGCACCAAGCAGGCCAAGCTCTCCAGCCTTTTTCAAGAGACGAACAGAATGCTCGAATTCATGATTTTCAATTTGATCGATGTGCGGAACGACATCTTGTAAAATGTAATCTTCTGTTGTTTTCCCGATCATTTGATGTTCATCAGAGAAATCCTCTGGTGTAAAGATATGCTCATAATTCGTCTCATCAATTAAGAAACTGCCACCCTTTTTTACTTCTTCCATTGCTTTCATCCTGTTTTCCCCCTTTAGATCAATTCAAAAATGCCTGCTGCTCCCATGCCCCCGCCGATACACATCGTCACAATACCAAATTGTTCATTTCGCCGTTTCATTTCATGAATGAGGGACAGCGTGAGTTTCGTTCCTGTACAGCCTAGCGGATGTCCTAATGCAATGGCGCCGCCGTTGACATTTACCTTCTCTTCATCGATCCCTAAATGACGAATGACTTGAATCGCCTGAGAAGCAAATGCTTCATTTAATTCAAACAGCCCGATGTCCTTCAGCTCTAGACCAGCGATTTTCAGCGCACGCGGAATGGCTTCAACCGGCCCAATTCCCATGACTTCAGGTGGTACACCACCAACAGCAAACGCTCTGAACTTGGCGAGCGGCTGAAGAGAAAGAGAAGATGCTTTTTCGCGATCCATCATCATGACACATGCCGCTCCATCACTCGTCTGCGAAGAGTTTCCTGCAGTCACTGTGCCTTTTGTTGAGAAGGCAGGTCGTAACGTTGAGAGAACCTCCTCTGTTGTGCCCGCTCTGACACCTTCATCTTGTGAGAACGTAAATTGGCGTTCTTCTAGTTGATGATTCTGCTCTCCTACCCGTCTTTCTGTCACATCAACGGGAACAATTTCATCTGAAAATTTCCCTTCTTGAAGTGCCTTTGCTGCCTTTTGATGGCTCCTCACCGCAAAAGCATCTTGATCTTGCCGTGTGACCTGATACTTTTGCGCCACTTGCTCCGCTGTGTGGCCCATGCTCATATAGTATTCAGGCGCTTGCTCTGCCAAAAGAGCGTTTGGACGAATGGAGTGACCCATCATTGGGACTTGCGACATCGATTCGACGCCTCCGGCCAAAATGGTTTCTGCCTGCCCAAGCATAATTCGTTCACCTGCATAAGCAATTGACTGCAGACCAGAAGAGCAATAGCGGTTAATGGTAATAGCAGGTACTGTATATGGCAAACCTGCTAATGCCCCAATATTCCGGGCCACATTTAGCCCTTGCTCTGCTTCTGGTGTCGCACATCCGATGATTAAATCATCGATTGTTCCATCATAATCACCGGCACGCTTTAGCGTTTCTTTTACACACAATGCGCCCATATCATCAGGTCTGACATGTTTTAATGATCCTTTTTTGGCTTTCCCTACTGGTGTTCTTGCGCCAGCTACAATCACTGCTTCTCTCATTTTGACTCCCCCCTAGTTACGTAAAGGTTTTCCTTTAACGAGCATGTGCTGCATGCGTGCCTGAGATTTGACTTCCCCTACAAGACTTAAAAAGGCTTCTCTTTCAAGCTCTAATAAGTATTGTTCATCCACCTCTGTACCAAATGGCAATTTGCCGCCAGAAATGACATGTGCTAGTTTTTTCGCAATGGTCATGTCATGGTCTGAAATGTATCCAGACAATCTCATGTTTTCAGCAGCCAGCACCATTGCTGCGTAGCCTGTTTCCCCCATCACGGGCACCTTTCGCTTCAGCGGTGCACGATAACCCGCTTCATCAAGAGAAAGAACGAGTTGTTTCGCATCATGGATTAAATGATCACCATTCATGCTGATCCGGTCATTCACTCGGAGCATCTTCATATCACGCGCTTCCTCTGCTGATGTAGATACCTTTGCCATCGCAATGGCTTCAAAGGTTTGTAGCGTAGCATCTTGGATCGCAGTTGCTGATGGCTTTTCCGCTCCTTGCAGATGGCGAATATAGAGTTCTTTGTTTCCGCCTCCGCCCGGTATGAGTCCGACCCCCGCTTCGACAAGCCCCATATACGTTTCACTGGACGCTTGGATAGCGGCTGCTGGTAGACAAAGCTCCGTCCCTCCGCCAAGTGTCATACCAAATGGTGCAGCCACAACTGGACGGTCACTATACTTCACCTTCATCATCGCCTGCTGGAACCTGCGAATGACAAAATCAATTTCAAAGAAGTTGTCGTCCTGTGCTTCCATTAAAATTAAGGCGAGATTCGCACCAACACAGAAGTTCTTTCCTTGGTTACCGATGACCAGCCCTTTATAATTCTTTTCCGTTTCATCTACAGCACGGTTGATCATATCAATGACATCAAGCCCAATGGCATTACTTTTCGAATGAAATTCAAGCAAGGCAACATCATCCCCGATATCGATCAAGCTTGCACCCGTATTTTTAAAAATGACATCGTGTTTCTTTTTCAATCTAGCTAACGACATATTCTTGTCGTTTCCCTTTTCCTGTTCATAAGCACCATTCTGATAAAATGCACGGTCTCCTTCGGCATTTTCTTGATAGAATGTGTCATGTCCTTCTGAAAGCATATCTTGCACCCACGACGGGATGCTGTGCCCTTCCGCTTCCATTCGACTGACGGCTTTTTTCACGCCAATCGCATCCCACAGCTCGAACGGGCCATGCTGCCAGCCAAATCCCCATTTCATGGCGTTATCGATGGACTGAATATCATCCGCAATGTCGCCTTTTAGTTGAGCTGAATAAAGAAGAACAGGTGCGGTCATATTCCAAAGCAATTGCCCAGCACGGCCATCTTGATAAATAAGCGCTTTCAATTTCGCTTTTGTCCCCTTTTGCTGCTTGGCAATGTCAATGCCCGGATCCTTCAGCTTTGTCCGTTCTCCGTATGTGAGTGTGACAGGATCAAGCTCTAAAATGGTCTTTCCGTTTTTTTGATAAAATCCTTGCCCTGCTTTGCTGCCGATCCACCCTTTTTCGAGCATTCTTTCCATAAACTCAGGCAGCTGAAAAATA
Organism: Bacillus sp. iso_77; assembly: GCF_056173625.1. Taxonomy (NCBI): domain Bacteria; kingdom Bacillati; phylum Bacillota; class Bacilli; order Caryophanales; family Bacillaceae; genus Bacillus; species Bacillus sp. iso_77. The sequence continues at coordinate 2,945,064 of NZ_CM149683.1, forward strand.
TCTTTTTCCTTTCCTTCTACCTGTTCATACACATTGCGGGCTACATGAGAAAATGTGTCGAGTCCCACCACATCAAGTGTGCGGAAGGTCGCACTTTTCGGTCTGCCAATGAGTGGACCTGTAACAGAATCGACCTCTCCGATCGTGTATTTGTTCTCAAGCATTTCACGCACTGTGACAAGAAGCCCATAAGTGCCAATTCGGTTGGCAATAAAGTTCGGTGTATCTTTTGCTTCGACCACACCCTTGCCAAGTACATCTTCACCAAATGTTTTCATATATGAGAGTACTTCTGGATCTGTTTCTTGAATAGGAATTACTTCTAACAGCTTTAAATAACGAGCTGGGTTAAAAAAGTGAGTGCCTAAAAAGTGGCGTTTAAAATCAGCTGATCGGCCTTCTGCCATTTTTTCAACAGAAATACCGGATGTATTGCTGGATACGATGCTGCCTTCTTTGCGGTGTTCGTCGATGAGAGAGAATACGTGTTGTTTAATGCTGAGCTTTTCAGTGACGACTTCAATGATCCAGTCAGCATCGTGTAATAAGGAAAGGTGATCTGTGAGATTTCCGGGTGTGATGTATGATAGGTTTTTGGCTGAAGTAAGAGGTGCTGGCTTTTGCTTTAACAATTTTTTCATTGCGTCTTGGCTTAATCTATTCCGAACACTAGGGTGATCAAGCGTTAGCTTTTTTGCCGTTTCTTCCTTTGTCAGTTCATGTGGCACAATATCTAGCAATGTTACTGGTATCCCGATATTGGCTAGATGTGCAGCAATGCCTGAGCCCATGACACCTGAACCAATGACAGCCGCCTTGCGAATATGTTTGCCCATAAATATCCCCCTAAACATTTTGAATGAACAGTCATTCATTTTTTGTCCAAAAAAAAGCAATGCCTCTTTCTTTATCTTAAAAGATTTTCCGAAACAGTTCAATAGCAGATTTCAAAAATTTACACATTCTCATGCGTCTTTCTTTACAGCGTATGAATTAAAGACGAGGGGGAATTGTAAGAATGGAGGTGATGTCCACATGTCTCGTTTGCAAAAGAACCCATCAAAAGCAGGCGTAAGTGCTGCAAGTGTGAAAGGAAACGCAGGTCCATCACAAGAAGCAGACCTAGGTGGTAAAAAGACCAGTCAAAATCAGCAATATAAAAAGAAATCGTAAGGAGGAACACATCTTGAACAACCAGCAAATTAATATGCCCCCACAGGTGATTTCAGTAAAAGATTCCTTGTACCTAGAGGATATGCTGAACTGGAATTTGATCGCGATGAAAAAGGCCCACTTTATGGCCGAGCATTGTCAGGATCAAACATTGAAACAAGAACTCAATCAAGTTGGTCAAATGCACCATCAGCATTACACACAAATACTTCAACATTTAGGCAGCTCAGGGCAAGGCCAGTCTTCTGGCTTTATGCAATAGGAGGTAACAGACATGGAACAGCAAAACCAACAAAAAATCGGGAATCCACAAACGCCGGTTCCAACAACGACAAACATGAACGATCGCGACTTTGTCACAGACCTTTTGTCGACTGAAAAATATATGACAAGCGGATATAACACAGCGCTCAATGAATTCAGCCATGAATCTCTTTACCAAGATATTCAGCGAATTGCGCTAGAAACACAAAAAACGCAAAGACATTTATATGATGTCATGTTCCAATATGGCTGGTACTCTGTCGAAGCAGCTGACCAGCAGAAGCTCCAGCAGGCACATCAGAAGTTCCAGCAAACACTGACAGATCAATCACCGTACGGATCATCACCCATGTCATAAAGAAAAACTGCCAGCTCGTACTGGCAGTTTTTTAACGGTCTTTATTGGCACGATGAGCTTCATTTAATTGCTTGATCCGCTGAATCGTTTCTTTGATGTCTTCTTTTGCCTCTGGATACGTGTCATTAAAATGCTTGGCTAAAGGCGGCATGCTTTTGGCAATATGAGAATAGATGATCCACTGCGAGACATCTCTTTTCAGTTCCTCATTCGTTTCACCAAGCAGCAGCTCTGTATATTTATCAAGCAGGCCTTCGAGCTTTTCATCTAATTCATTTCCCATTTGTATTCCGCTCCTTTTTTCAGAAAAAAGCCTGACTCTGCGTGTAACAGATTTCAGGCTTTTCACATACGATTATCTTGCAGCAAGAAATGTCTCAGCTTGTGCCTGTTGGACAATACAGCGTCCTCTGCCGTGCGGAATACATAACGGTGTTCCGAATAAAGGATCTGTTGTTACTTGGCAGTTCATATCAAAGACATTTTTCACAAGATCACAGTTAATGACAGTTTCCGGTCTTCCTTCTGCATAAATTGACTTGTCTTTAATGGCCACAAGGTGATGCGCATATCTGCAAGCGAGATTGAGGTCATGCAGAACCATGACAATCGTGCGCTGCTCTTTTTCATTTAAATCAAAAAGAAGATCCAGGATTTCAATTTGGTGCGTCATGTCTAAATACGTTGTTGGCTCATCTAATAGAATAATATCCGTCTCCTGTGCCAATGTCATCGCAATCCATGCACGCTGCCTTTGTCCACCTGATAATGAATCAACCGTTCGATCAGCAAGGTCTTCCATCTTCGTTGACTTCAGTGCACGATTTACCGCTTCTTCATCTTGCTTTGACCATTGCTTCAGCCAATTTTGATAAGGATATCGCCCTTGCTTGACGAGTTGATGTACCGTTAACCCTTCTGGCGCTTCCGGTCCTTGCGGAAGAATGGCGAGCTGTTTCGCCACTTCCTTTGTTGGTAATTTGGCAATGGAATGACCTTCAAGCAGGACAGAACCACCCATTGGCTTCATGAGACGGGCCAAAGAGCGAAGTAGCGTGGATTTACCGCATCCATTGCTGCCAATAAATACTGTGATTTCACCCTTAGGGATCGATACATTTAGTTCGTCTATGATCATTGTTTCTCCGTAGCCTAAGCTTAAACCTTCAGTAGAAATGGCACTCATTCCGCTCAAACGCTCCTTTTCTCATCCAAATTTTTTATATTGAATATCGTCTATGTAGACGTCAAAGATCACTTATCTCAATTTAGTGTATCAGATTTAAGTGATCTTGAAAATCATTTTCAATTAAAAAATGAGAAAGTCTCGTTTACTTTTTCTTTTCGAATGCACGTTTTGTCCCATCTTCGAGCTTGATATCGACTCGTATCCGCTGATAATCATCATCTAAATTAAAAGCAGATAATAATTCATTGACATATGTTTCATTCAGCTTTGCACTAGGAATCGACATATCATTGAGCTTCATCTTCATTTCACGTAAAGCTTCTTCCCCTTCATAGCGAACACCATTCATATGATCTCGAATTAGTGCTTCTTCTCTTCCACCAGCTTGACGATAGGTGGCTTCATATAATTCGCTTTTTTGTCCATATTGTACATGCAATTGCAAATGCTGAAATGGCAGTTCCTTCATTTGAACAGCTGACAGACTTTCAGCTTCTGCTTCATGTGGATGTTGTATTGGTTCGATTGAACGACAGCCAGACAGCATAAAGAACAGCACTCCTAGCAGTCCCGCCTTCTTCCAGCACATCATGTATTTCCTCCTATTTCATAGCATCGTTTTTTATTCTTCTCCAAGCCCCTTTTCGTTATTCAATAAAACAGCAGACTATGATAGATTAAAACAAAAAGGAGAACCGGATGATGAATAAAACAGCCATTGTGACTGGTGCCAACAGCGGTTTCGGAAAGCTCATCACATTGCGTCTTGCTCAGCAAGGGTACACTGTGATTGCTGGCGTAAGACAGGAGACCAATGCGAAAAAGCTTTCCGAAGAAGTAAAGAACGCCGCTTTATCCGAATCGATACATATTGAAGCATTAGATGTGACAGATACACAGTCCATTCAAGCATTTCAGAAAAGGCTTAATGCCTATGCTCCCATTCACCTGCTTGTGAACAATGCGGGAACGGCCTATGCTGGTTTTGCTGAAGAGGTGCCTGTTGATCAGTACCGAGAGCAATTTGAAGTGAATGTCTTTGGTGTGATGGAAATGACACAAGCAGTCCTTCCGTTGATGACGAGCGGTGCAAAAATATTGAATATGAGCAGTATCAGCGGACTCATGGGAATGCCCGCACTCTCTCCATATGTATCGTCAAAGTTTGCGCTAGAGGGCTATACAGAGAGTTTGCGAATTGAGCTGGCTGCGTTTGGCATTCAGGCCGCTTTGATTGAGCCGGGTTCTTTCCAAACGAACATTTGGAACACCTCCATGAATGAGCAAATGACACCACCCGCAGCAGGTTCTAAATACACAACTATTTATGAAAACATGATGTCCTATATAGAGGCGCAAAAAAACAACTATGGAGATCCCGGCGAAGTTGCAGAGCTTGTGGTTTCGCTTGCAGAGAAGAAGCGGCTAAAGAAGCTAAGGTATCTTGTCGGGAAAGGTGTTCGGCTTTCATTCATAGCAAAGCAGCTCTTGCCTTGGAATGTATGGGAAAACATTATTTTACGGACACTATCTTCAAAAAAATAGACACAAAAAAACAGGTGGATCGATTATCCACCTGTCAGCGTGTAGACAAACCCTCGCATTCTTTGTCAGTCCTGCGTGCTGGTGCTCACGAATGTCAAATTCGCTCCGCGCCAGTACTCGTCCTTCCTAGACTGCAAAGGCTTTCTATCACGCTGAAAAAAAGAAGACAAAGGGCTAAAATAAAGTTCATTTTAGCCCTTTGTCAACAATCTAACAGGTGGATCGATTATCCACCTGTTTTCTTTTATTCGTTATCAGACTGCCCAAGGGTAATATCAAGATTTTTGTTCTTTCCATCACGAATGACAGTCATTGTCGTTTTATCGCCAATTTTTGTTTCTTTATAAAGGATTTCTTTCAGCTGTGAGCTGTTCGCTACATCTTTTCCTTTGAACTTGATGATGACATCTCCAGACTTCAAGCCTGCTTTTTGTGCAGGAGATCCTTTTGAAACATCTTTTACATAAATGCCTTTACCGATTTGTTTATCAAATAGGCCAAGTGTATTTTCCTGATACGTTTCAGGCACTTGCTCAAGGTCAATCATTTGTACGCCAAGGTAAGGACGTTCGACTTTTCCATTTTTCAACAGCTGATCTACGATCGGTTTTACATCGTTACTTGGGATCGCAAATCCGAGTGATTCTACTCCGCTTTCGCTAATTTTCAAACTGTTGATGCCGATGACTTGACCGTCTGTATTGATCAGCGGACCGCCACTGTTTCCAGGGTTAATGGCTGCATCTGTTTGAAGCACATTCATCTCAACAGTTCCAGATGATGTATTGGCTTCAACGGTACGATCGAGACCACTAATAATCCCTTCTGTTACTGTACCAGAGAACTGCGCACCGAGCGGGTTCCCGATTGCGATGACTTTGTCTCCAGCCCGAAGCTTAGAAGAATCTCCAAAGCTTGCAACTTTATCAATGCCGTCAGCATTTATTTCCACGACAGCTAAATCTGTCATTACGTCACTGCCGACAAGCTTCGCATCTTTTGTTTTTCCATCGTATAGTGTGACCTTTAATTTATTGGCACCCTCGACTACATGGTTATTTGTGATAATGTATGCTTTTTTGCCATCTTTTTTGAAGATGACACCAGAACCCGTTCCAGCTTCTGCTTCAGTTGAATCACCGCTAAGACCGAACGAGTTTTGTGTAGATTGATAGTTTGAAACCCCTACAATCGTCGGCTCTAAATCTTCTACCATATCAGCAACATTCGTCGCATTGGTGATTTGTTTTGTTGAGAAATTTTCAGATGAAGTCGGTTCGCTTGATGCTGTTTGGGTTTGAGTGTTTGCCGCTGTATCTTGTGACTGCGGTAAAAGCGGTGTAATGCCAAGCACAAGACCGCCTCCAATAATCCCTCCAAGAATAGGACTCAGCCATGCAGCCTTCCGTTTTTTCTCCTTTTTAGACGAACGGTCATCAATCACTTGAGGAGATTCGTTTGTCACCCTCTCCTGAGAGGCAGATGCTTCGTTTTCATGATGGTGAAAAACGAGTTCTTTCTCTTTTTCTGGTTCTTCTATTTGTTTCTCATTCTCTTGATGTGCGTGTTCTTGATCATTCATCTTTTTCTCTTCATCTTCTCTTCGGAAATCCATCGCTTGCACTCCTTTGCATCATTTTCATGAAATGCTTCATTCATATGTCTAGACAGGACTCATGTCCTCTTAATGGCAATATCATTGAAAAATTCTTTATGACAATATGTCAAATTATATAATACTTATTCATAGAAAAAAAGCAAGGTGTGCACATTGGTGAAAAGCACCTATTCATTAGCCTTTTGTCTATGCCCTTTTTTCCCTTGAGCTTATCATAAACAAACATTATGGGATAATGATGAGAAGAATATGTGAAATTGTGAAAAAAGCGTGTGATTGTTGACATGCCGCCTTTGTATCCCGTTATAATGACGTTGAGAGGATGTGGAAGACTTTGTCGTACACCATTTATTTAGTTGAAGATGAACAGAATTTAAATGAACTGTTAACCAAATATTTAGAGAGTGAAAATTGGAATGTGTCCTCTTTTTTAACCGGAGAAGCGGCACGCGAAGCAATGAACAAGCCCCCGCATCTATGGATTTTAGATATTATGCTGCCTGATACAGACGGCTACACACTCATTAAAGAAATCAAAGCAGCCTCGCCTGACGTACCAGTCATTTTTATTTCGGCACGTGATGCAGATATTGATCGTGTGCTTGGCTTAGAACTCGGGAGCAGTGATTATATTGCGAAACCCTTTCTTCCGCGCGAGCTGATCATCCGTGTGCAAAAGCTGCTGGAGCTTGTATATAAAAACAGTGACACAGTGCAGCAAAGCGTCACACCCGTTTCTTCCTATATCATTCATGAGGACGTAAGAGAGGTGTATGAAGGAGATCAGCTGATTAACTTAACGTCTAAGGAATTTGATTTGCTGCTCTTATTTACCCATCATCAAGGACATGCCTTTTCCCGGGAAGATATCCTCGTCAAGATCTGGGGGCACGATTACTTCGGGACAGATCGTGTGGTCGATGATCTTGTCAGACGGCTGCGCAAAAAAATGCCTGACTTAAAAGTCGAGACCATTTATGGATTTGGCTATAGGATGCTAAAAGGATGAAGAACAAACCACTCGCTTTTCAAATTTGGGTTGTCATCTCTGGCATTTTACTCACCATCTCGATTGTCCTGATCATTTTATTTTCAAATACATTACGCAGCTTCTTTACGAATGAAATTTATAAAAACATCGAAAACGAGCAGCAAGTGTTAACAGAATACCCTCTGAATCGAGACGGCTCACCAAAGTCGACACCAGAAAACCGCTCGGTTCAGCACATTCTGATTCCGTCAGATGAATTAAATCAAATGGCTCAGTTTTTCCCGCATGCCTTTATTGAAAAAGTGCAGTCCTTTGTTAAAAAACAAAAAAGCGCAACAAAACGCTATTCTGAAGAAGTGAATGGTCAGCATATCTTTTTTGTGATCAAAAAAGTCTCAACAGGCAATACACAATATATTCTCTTGTCATATGCACCCGATTCTTATCGAGATGACTTGTCCTTTACACTGTTTAAACAGCTGATTTTCATCTTAGGAACGGTTATTTTACTAAGCTGGATTCCATCGATTTGGCTCGCCCGCTACTTATCACGTCCAATTGTCGCGTTTGAAAAGCACGTCAAGCGCATTGCACAAGAAGACTGGGACGATCCTGTGATTGTTGACCGGCAAGATGAAATTGGCAAACTGGGGCATACGATTGAAGAAATGAGACAAAAGCTCATTCAAAAGGATGAAACAGAACGAACGCTTTTGCAAAATATATCACACGACTTAAAAACACCTGTGATGGTCATCCGCGGTTATACGCAGTCTATTAAAGATGGAATTTTCCCTAAAGGAGATCTTGAACAAACGGTGGAAGTGATTGAAGGCGAAGCGGAAAAGCTTGAGAAGAAAATCAAAGATTTGCTGTATTTAACAAAGCTTGATTATTTATCAAAACAACATCCGGCGCATTCTCCCTTCCTTGTGAGTAATACAATGCTGGAAGTGGTTGACCGTTTACGCTGGTCGAAAAATGAATTGCAGTGGAACGTGGACTTAGATGATGAGGCTGCACTTGAAGGCGATCCAGAACAATGGAGCAAACTATTTGAAAATGTATTAGAAAATCAACTTCGCTACGCAAAAAGTAAAATTGATATTCATATGAAGCAGGAAGAGGATCAAATTCGCATCGTCATTCGTAATGATGGCCCTCCAATTGAAGAACACATGCTATCCAGCCTATACGAACCTTTTAGTAAGGGAAAAAAGGGCGAATTCGGCATTGGATTAAGCATTGTCAAACGAATTCTTTCAATGCATCAAGCGTCCATATCAATTGAAAATGATGAACTAGGTGTACGCTATACGATCACTGTTCCAAAGAAGAGGCTGTAGGTTTTACACCGCAGTCTTTTTTAGATGAATGAATACCCATTGAAATCACGGTATGTGGCTTTGATTTTCTTGCCAGCTTGATACATCCATTTCTTTTCAATGGTTGTCTCTTTCGGCATTTTGACTTTTTCTACTTGAATTCCTTTTGTTTTCAAGCGTCTAATCATATCATCAATTTCTCTCATGGAACATCATCCTTTCACATTTTTTGACCGGTTGGTCACCTTACTTTATAATATAAAGAATTACACTGTAAAAAACAAGTTACAATCTGATTAATTTTTGAAAAGTTTTGTCGTTTATGACCGATAAGTCACATCTCTTTGCGCACGTTTCCTAAGACATTTGTCTCTCGGTAAGAAAGGATGACATTCATATTGAAAAAGAAAGAAAAAATGATTATTGAGGCTGGTATGAAGTTATTTGCCAGCAAAGGCTATAATACAACGTCTGTTCAGGAAATTGCAGATGAATGCCACATGTCAAAGGGTGCGTTTTACCTTTATTTCAAATCGAAAGAAGCACTGCTTATTTCGATCTTGCATTACTATTACGATAAGGTATTTACCCGGATTCACGAGGTTCAAACAGAGGGCGGCACACCTAAAGAGGCCTACCGGAAACAGCTCACTGTCTATTACGATAATATTTTGCAGCAAAAAGATTTTATTAAAATGCAGCTAAGCGACAGGGCGCTCCCATTGAACGAAGAAACACAGCAGCTCGCAAAGCAAATTCGACTTGCGACGATTCAGTTGCACATTGATAACATTAAGCAAGTGTATGGAGATGCAGCCATTCCTTATATGGCTGATCTATGTTTAACGATTGAGGGCATGAGTCACGTTTACTTTGAGCTTGCCATTTTATATGATTTTCAGCTCGAAGCAGAGGAGCTTGCCGCAACAATGATTCACCGTATCGATGATCTAATGGGCGGTATGATGAAGCGAAATGACCATCCACTCATTTCTGTGGACCAAGCAAGCGACTGGTTCGGCCCGATTTATGAACGATCATTTGACCCGCTCACAGAATCTCTATTAAAAGAATTAAGAGAGCTGGCTGAAGCACATTATGAAGTGAAAGACGAGCCAGATTTATTTGAAGCGCTTGGCATTTTAGAAAATGAGTTAAACAAACAAAAACCAAGACAAGTCATCGTCAAAGGCATGCTTTACCAATTGAAATTATACACACCGCTTCAGCCGGTCTCAGGCTCCTTATTACGCATTCTAAAAGAAGATCATTTATAAAACCCAGGGCTTGGTTGCCCTGGGTTTATGATTGTGACAAACAATCAAACTTCTTTTCTGTGATTTCAGGGAGTTTCCATAAAAAAACCAGAGGCACAGAGGCCTCTGGTGTCTTATTTTGCTTTCGGTGTCACCATTTCTTCTGGTTTCACAAACTCTTCAAACTGCTCTTCTGTTAATAGTTCTAATTGAAGTGCAGCTTCTTTTAGTGTTAATCCTTCTTTGTGCGCAAGCTTCGCAATTTTCGCTGCATTTTCATATCCGATGTGCGGGTTGAGTGCCGTCACAAGCATCAATGAATTGTTTAGGTTTTTCTCGATCGTTTCTAGGTTTGGTTCAATTCCAACGGCACACTTGTCATGGAATGAGTTCATACCGTCAGCAAGCAATTCAACCGACTGTAAGAAGTTATAGATGATGACCGGCTTAAATACGTTCAGCTCGAAGTTTCCTTGGCTTGCGGCAAAACCGATTGTTGCATCATTCCCCATGATTTGTGCGGCAATCATTGTTAAAGCTTCACTTTGAGTTGGGTTGACTTTTCCTGGCATAATGGAGCTGCCTGGCTCATTTTCAGGAATGATCAATTCACCAATTCCGCAGCGAGGACCACTTGCAAGCCATCTCACATCATTGGCAATTTTCATTAAGTCAGCTGCAAGTGCTTTAAGCGCACCGTGTGCATATGTGATTTCATCATGACTTGTCAGCGCATGGAATTTGTTTGGTGAAGAATTGAACGTTTGACCTGTTAACTGGCTGATTTCTTCTGCCACGTATTTACCAAACTCAGGATGTGCGTTAATTCCCGTACCAACAGCTGTTCCGCCAATGGCAAGTTCTCTCATTTTTTCAGTAGATTCTAAAATCATTTCTTTTGAACGATCAAGCATGTACACCCAGCCGCTAATCTCTTGGCCCACTGTAAGAGGTGTTGCATCTTGCAAATGCGTACGGCCAATTTTCACGATCTCTTGGTATGCTTTTGCTTTCTCATCAAGCGTCGCTCTTAACTGGTCAATCGCAGGCAATAGCTTTTTGTACACAGCTAAAACAGCTGCCACGTGCATAGCCGTTGGGAATGTATCATTTGAACTTTGGCTGCGGTTGACATCGTCATTCGGGTGAATGCTGAATTCACTATTTTTATCTTTCAAGTAAGCAGTTGCTCTATTTGCAACGACTTCGTTCATGTTCATGTTACTTTGTGTTCCACTTCCTGTTTGCCATACAACAAGCGGGAAATGCTCGTCATACTTTCCACTGATGATGTCATCACATACAGCAGCAATCGCTTCTGCTTTTTCACTTTCTAAGTTGCCAAGACGTTCGTTCGCAATCGCTGTGCTACGTTTCAAAATTGCAAACGCATTCACAACTTCCTTTGGCATTTTCTCAGAACCGATTTTGAAATTTTCTTTGCTTCGTTGTGTTTGTGCACCCCAGAACTTGTCCTGTGGCACCTTGATTTCGCCCATTGTATCTTTTTCGATTCTAAATTCTGTCATTATGTATCCCTCCATAGCTTCATCACTCAACTCTATTCTATACAAAAAACGAAAATCCTTTAAGCGTTTTCAATTAAAATTTTATCTTTATTTTAATTTTAGTTCAATATAAACACGAACATCTTTGGAATATTTGTATTTTGGATTTGTTTTTCCGTAATCTTTTGACGTATAAGTCACCTCATAATGCTTGTCAAACGACTGTAGAATACGGTCGATCTCCTCTTTTGTTCCTGCTAAACGAATTTGCGCCATCTTCTTTCCTCCAACACCGTGATTCTTTCATATACCACAAAATAATGTAACACAGAATATTGTTTTTTCAAGCAGGTAATGCTAAGAAAAAGAAATTGAGGTGGGTGATCCATTTGAATCAAACTCCATTGAAAGAGCACTTATACGATAATCTCTCTGTCATTCTCCCTCAGTTAAAGGACATGGATGATTTGATCCATGAGAAAAAAACATTGCCTCATGGACAGGTTGTCTACTATTTATACATTAAAGAAATGAACGAAGCGATGCAGATTCAAACCTTCTTAAAGCTGCTATTGCAAGATCATGCCTCGCTAACAAAAGAGAAGCTAGAATCCAATTTATCGATGATGACTACCCGTACGGTAAAAACCTCTGAAGAACTAGTAGATGCTATTTTTAAAGGACATTGTGTCGTACTGATTAATGGATTTCAGCACGCTTATATTTTAGAAACGCACGGAACGAAGAAACGCAATTTAGGAGATGCTACATCTGAAACCGTCGTAAGAGGACCAAAGATTGGTTTCATTGAAGATATCAACACGAACTTAGCTCTCGTCAGACAGCGTTTGAAAAACCCTGATCTCAAAACAGTAGACATGAAAATCGGCGAAAAGAAATACACCCAAGTATCGATCATGTACATTGACGGTATCGTTGAGCCCTCTGTTTTAAAAGAGGTAAAAAAGCGTCTCAAACAAGTCACCATTGATGATATACAAGACTCAGGCGTTCTTGAGGAGCTCATTGAAGACAATGTGTATTCTCCTTTTCCGCAAATTCAAAACACAGAACGGCCTGATAAAGTGGCATCTGCTTTAAACAATGGGCGCGTCGCCATCTTTGTCGATCATTCGCCTTTTATCTTAATTGTGCCTGCTTCCCTCGCGACGATTATGCAGTCACCTGATGATTATTATGAAAGATGGATCGCCGCCTCTCTTATTCGTTTGCTCCGTTTTACGTCCATCTTTCTCACATTGTTTTTATCAGCCATTTATATTGCCCTTGTGTCCTTCCATCAAGGCCTTTTGCCCACAACTTTAGCTATTTCCATCTCAAGCACACGAGAGAATGTCCCCTTTCCTCCTATTGTGGAAGCACTCATCATGGAAATGACCATTGAGCTGCTGCGAGAGGCTGGGTTAAGGCTTCCTAATCCACTTGGACAAACAATCGGACTTGTGGGCGGTGTTGTCATTGGGCAGGCAGCCGTACAAGCCCATATCGTCAGCTCCATTATGGTCATTATTGTCAGCGTCATTGCACTTGCATCCTTTACCTTTCCTCAATATGGAATGGGGATATCATTTCGTGTCCTTCGCTTTGTGTCCATGTTTACTGCAGCTGCATTCGGTTTATATGGACTTGTCCTGTTTATGCTCGTCTTACTCACTCATTTGACAAGACAAAAAAGCTTTGGCACCCCATATTTTTCACCAGATTTTGTGTTCAGTTATAAAAATGAGGACAATTCCATCATCAGATTGCCTTTGAAAAATCAAAAGAAAGGGGAACGACATGGTCAATCATAAAGAGTCGATCACAAGCTATCAGGCAAGTGCCATTATCGCCAATACCACACTAGGTGCAAGTATGATGATTCTGCCAAGATCAATGGCTCAAGCTGCGCCTACACCTGACGGCTGGATTGCACTCTTACTCATGAGTGTGATATACATTGTGTTCATTTTTGTCAATGTGCTCATGATGAAAAAGGTCTCCTTTTCTTCCTACTATGACTATACAAAAGAAGGACTTGGGAAATGGATTGGCTCACTTGCCAACCTGTTGATTATTATTTACTTTCTCGGCGTTGCCAGCTATGAAGTACGAGCCATGTCTGAGATGGTAAAATTCTTTCTACTTCAAAACACACCTGTAGCCGTGACGATGATCAGCTTTATTTTGGTTGGTTTTTACCTTGTGATTGGGGGGATTGGTGATTTTGCCCGACTGTGCCCTTTTTTTCTGATTGTCACACTCATCATCTTATTTGTAGCCTACGGACTTAGTGTACAAGAGTTTAAGCTCGATAACCTACGGCCAGTTTTAGGAGAGGGCATTTCCCCTGTTTTCAATTCCTTGAATGCTTCGGCCATTTCGTTTGTCGGCATTGAAATGATGCTTTTCATGCCTGCCTATATGAATACGCAAAAACACACTTTTGCATATGGCTCCATCGGCTTTTTGATTCCTGCGATCATCTATATTTTCACCTATATTCTTGTGGTTGGTGCGCTCACGGTGAAAGAAACGGCGACTCTGACGTGGCCGACCATTGCCTTATTTCAATCATTTGATATTCAGGGGATTTTTATTGAACGGATTGAATCCTTTTTGCTGATTGTTTGGCTTGTCCAGCTTTATACGAGCTTTGTAGGATATACGTTTTTTGCTACGATAGGAGTCATCAAATTGACTAAATTCCCTAAAAAAATCGCGCTCGCCTTGATGGGCATTGTGATCTTCTTTGCCGCTCTTTTCCCAAAAGATGTTGATACGGTCCGAGACTATTTAACCTACGTAAACAACTTGTTCTTTCTTCTATTTGGTATACTCCCGTTTCTTTTATTTATCATCGTATTTTTCAAAAGGAGGCGGAAAACAGCATGAAAAAGAAAGCGGTTCTTGCGCTCTTCTCACTGATTCTATTATGCGGGTGCTGGGATAGTACAAATATCGAGGAGCTCAACATGGCAATTGGATTTGCTGTAGATAAAGGAGATGACGGACATAAATTGAAGCTGTCTATGCAGGTGCTCGTTCCGCAAAAAATTGAGCAAGAATCAAGCGTGAAAGATCCGACGAAGATTATTGAGACAAGCGGTGATTCCATACACCAAATTTTTCGTACAACGGCCCTAAAAACACACCGCATTTTTGCTCAGCAGCTGAGGGTTTATTTGTTTTCTCAAGACCTTATCAATGAAAATAATTTCGATTTGGTCATCAATCAATTCATTCGGGACAATGAAACACGAAGAGGAAGCCTTGTCTTTATGGCCTCTGAGAAGCCTGGAGATATGCTGAAAATCAATGACGACGGCCAGCCTGCCGCTTCCACCTTATACGATATTTCTTCGAATACAAAAACGACCATTCGTATGTTCAAACCCGTTTCCTTAGGAGATATTTCTTCTGCTATGCAAAACAACGTATCTTTTGCCATTCCTAAAGTCAGTGTCAGTCAGGGCAAATTAATGCTGGATGGTGCCTCGATTATTCAGAACAAACGATTTCTCACCAACATCTCTCCTTTAGCGGTGCAGTCCTACAACCTGCTGACTGGAGATGCAACAGGCGGAGTGATTGAATTCCAATATGAACATAGCATTTATTCTTTTGAGATCTTTAAAATCAAACACAACATTGACACCCATAAAACAGCCAGTGGCAAATATGAATTTGATGTGTCAGTGGAGCTTGATGGAAGATTGTCTGAGGATTGGAATGAACGGGAAAACGCATTTAATGAAAAATATCTCCAAGAAATTGAGAAAGTCGTGGCACATCGACTTGAGGAAAATGTAAAAGATTTTATCGGGGAATTACAGCATGAGATCAAAGCAGATATTTGTGGATTTTATCAAAAAGCGAGTATTGCCTATCCGAAGGAATTCCGAAAAGAAGCAAAACATTGGGATGACATTTTCAGTGAATCGGATATTCGTTACAAGGTAAATGTGAAAATCCGTGACTTCGGGACTAAGGGCGCAACACAATCCTTATAGAGTATGTTAAAATGGTAAGAAAAAAAGGGTGTCAATCATGAAACGAGCTTTACTTTCGGCCGGCATTCTATTTTTGATTCTAGGAATACTCCTGTTAGTCGTGGTATTCATGCAATCAAAAGAAGATTTCTTCATTGAAGCCGACAGCTTTTCAAGCACATTTTTGATCGTGATTTATTATGGACAAACCCCTGCGCTCCTTCTGATTGGAGGCGGTTTATTTGTTGGACTTTCACAGATCATTGATTTGCAAGAGAAAAAAGCGGCAGTGGCAAAGGAAAGCGTCAAACTGCTTTCCGAGATGAAGAAAACCCTGGAAGACAAATCGGCCGAGGAGCAGGAGGCTTTTCCAGTTCCTGAGCTCCATCAACTATCCGAACGTCCAATCACAGGACAGAAGGACTAATTTTGCGCATGTTCCAGCAGCTTTCATTTGAAAGCTGTTTTTTTATTGAATCAGCTTATGGCGATGTGCATACACGGCTGCTTGTGTGCGGTCTTCTACATCAAGCTTGGAAAGAATGTTGGTAATATGCGTCTTGACTGTTTTGATGGTAATAAACAATTCCTCAGCAATGACCTTATTCGATTTCCCATCGGCAATCAGCTTTAATATTTCCATTTCTCTTGCGGTTAACGAATCGTGCAAAATGGACCCATTTGATGAATGGCGGAGTTTGTTCATGACCTTTCCAGCTACTTTTGATTCAAGTCTTGGTTCGCCGATACTCGCAGACCTGATGGCATCAGCAATTTCTCCTGCTTTCGATGTTTTTAAAAGATAGCTTAATGCACCAGCCTCAATAACTGGATACACTTTATCATCATCAATAAAGCTCGTCAGTACAATAATCCGAGCATCCTCTATTTCTTGACAAATTCTTTTCGTTGCTTCGATGCCATCCATGCCTTCCATAACAAGGTCCATTAAAATCACGTCTGGCTTTAATTCAACCGCTAGTTCTACACCTTTTTGTCCATCTGACGCTTCACCGATGACTTCAATATCCGCCTGTGCCTCTAAAAAAGCAGCAAGACCCATTCTCACCATTTCGTGATCGTCAATTAAAAGCACTCGAATCATCGAACGTTCTCTCCTTTTCCTTCATCAAAAATGGGAACCTTCACATCAATTTGTGTGCCTTTTCCCTCAAATGACATAATCTCTGCGACACCGCCTACTTCACTTGTTCTTTCTCGTATCGATTCAAGTCCGTAGGAAGCAGTCTTCACATGATCTGTTTGAAAACCAATCCCGTTGTCGATAATTTTCAACTGAACTTGACGGTTCCGAATAAGCAGACGTACTGTCACCTTTGTCGCCTTTGCATGCCTAAACACATTGGAAAGGGCTTCTTGCACAATTCGGAACAGATGGTCCTCCACCCCTTTAGACAGCGGAGCATCATCTTCTATTTCCCAATCAATATCAATTGGCTGCTTTGCCTGAAATTCATTGAGTAGCTCAATCAAGCCTTTTTTCAAGTCTTTTCCTTCAAGGGTGATCGGTCTTAAATGCAGAAGGAGTGCACGCATCTCATTTTGTGCATCGCCAGCCATTCGTTCCACAAGACGCATTTGCTTTAAAATCTTTTCATCCTTTTCCTTCATCCCCTCAAGAATCGCAGACGTCATCATCGAAATGGCGAATAGCTGCTGGCTGACTGCATCATGCAGCTCACGCGCTAGACGCTGACGCTCTTCTGAGACAACCGATTTTTTCATTTGAACCTGCCACTCAGCTCGCTCATTTGAGAGCTTTTGTAAGGAGGCTACTTGCCCTTCCACTCGTTTCGCCATTTCATTTAATTGATCTGCCGCCAAACCAATTTCATCATCACCTAGAGAAGGCAGTCTATAGGCAAAATTCCCATTTTCAAACTTCAAAATCGACTCTACAAGCTGATCCAGCCGCTTCTGTTGCTGATAGCCAAACACATGCCCCGCTGATACACCAATGGCGAGACTAATAATGAGTAAAATACAAAAAAACGGGATGCCGAACCACCGCGTAGACAGCAAAATCATAGGATCAAGCTGGTAATAAAAAAACATCGGGAGTGTCGTCATGATGACAACACCAAGCGAGATACCGACTGCAAGACGAACAGATTGCCACTGGATGCCTAAATGCAGTTTCCTCATAAGTACCTCACATCCACATCCCCAATCAGGAGAGAAATGGAGATTTTCACTTTTCGCTTGCTCTCATCATAATCATTTGTCATGACATACACTTTACTGCCGAACCCGCTTCTTTTTTCATCAATGATTTTCATATCACCAATTGCAGCCGAAGCACTCACACACACTTCAATATCCTGAGGTACATAAATATCGACATCTCCGATGAGCCCACTAATGACGATCGTGCTCTCTTCCTCAGCAATAATCGCCTTTGATAAGTCGATTTTGACATCGCCAATAAAACCTGAAATGGTCAAATCGCTTAATTGAAATGGTTTTTTCATCAGCCTGACTTCACCGATAAAGAAATCATGTTCTTTGCGCGGCTTTGCCTGGCTTTTTGTTTTCTTCTGATCGCCCTCTTTTTCAAGATTGACTTTCAGTGAAGGCTTTCCATCGTCTGATGATTCCTTTTTATCGACATCAAAAACAGGTTTGTTTTTCAATAAACGATAGCCCGCATAGATCAAAAAGGCAGCAAATAAATACCCAGTCAAACTAAACGTGATATTTAGTAGAAACTTCAAGAAGAGAAAGCCTGCAAAAATATAGGAAACCGAACCGAGCCAACGTTTAGATCGAGAGTGCAGCCAATAACCAGCTAGAGCAAAAAACACTGGCCAAAATAGGTCTGCCCCAATCCCAATAATTTTGAGAAAAAGATTAATACCGAAAATCACCACAATGATGCCTAAAATTTGATTTCTAGAAAAACGCAGTTGACTCGCCTCCTTCCTTTTTACGTTTGTTTACCGCAATTTTAAGTTTCCGCTTGTCATCTCAATATCGACTAAGTGTGTCCCTTTCCCATGCGTGCCGGTAAAACCTCGGCCTTCACTATCCGCTTGGTCAAAATCATACGAATGATCAATACGTCCACTCGTTTTTTTCACTTGGACTTTGAAATCTCCCTCATCTGGCAAGTTAAATTTCGCACTGCCTGATGTCATGTGAAAGTCGACTGGTGAATCAATTGTATCAAAGCTTGCTGTTAGCCTGCCGCTTGTCATGCCTAATTGCAGCTTTCCTTTTACATCTTGAATATCAGCACGACCAGAAGTGGCACCAATATCACTTTCCTTCGCATCAATATGAGACACTGAAAGTCTGCCAGAAGTCGCTTTGATTTCCACACGATTTGCTGAGAAGTTCTCAGCTGTGAGGTTTCCGCTCGTTGATTTGAGCGTCACATCTTGAAGAGACAGCTTTCCTTCGCCATTTACTTCGCTCACGCCGATTCCACCTGTTATTTTCACATCTTTATGATAATCTGTTGGAATTTTGACTAAGAGTTCTCCTTTTTCAAATGCAGAGAAAAACAAAAATCCTTTATTTTCAGCACGGACTTTGAATGTTCCGCCTGTTTGTTCCGCATACATTTTCCCTTTTCCATTCACAACCATCACAGAAATATCCGAACGATCTTCCGGCTTCACCTTGATGCGAAATCCAGAAAGAGAGATATCTAATTGTTCAACCTCATCCTTTTTCGCTGAAGCTGTTGTGACCGCTTTATCACGAGAAAAGCTCAAATGAAAGAGATCTCCATTTTTGAAAAGCATCCCAATCATCAAAAAAACACCAACAAGTATACAAATTAGACCAATGAACCGTTTCATTTATATCATCCCTTTATCCTTTGACCTTTTTATTATAAGGAAAAGCGAAACAGAAAGAAATCAAATAACGGAAGAAAAATCCTGTTTTTCTTCCGTTTTGACACATTCCCATTAGTTTGCCGGCTGTTTCTCAAGCTGCTTTGATCGCTTAAGCTTTTGCCATTCCTTTTCAACCTCATCAGCGTAATCAAGATGAGCATATGCACCCTGATCGCCAAATTGTGCATAACTGCCCGCTTTTGTCTCCATTTCCTCTATACGGTTCTCCATGCGTAGAAATTCTTTATAAGCACTTTCACTATCAACCTTATTCATAGATTCATTCATATACTGCTTTGCCTGTGCGGCATTGGCTCTTGCAATCAGCGCTTGCTTCTTGTCTTTAACATCACGCAGCTTTGTTTCTAGATGCTGCAACTGTTCTTTCAGCTCTTTCAGCTGTTTAACAGATTGCTGATAGGCTTCTTGATATTCGTTGTGCTTTTCTTCAAAATACTTCATTTCAGTCAGTGCTTTCCGTGCAAGTTCTTCTTCTCCTGCATGAAACGCCAGCTCCGCCTGTTTCTTTCGCTTATCAGCAAATGCTTCTGTTTCTTCTGCTTTTCTCAAGAAACCTTGCTGAATGGTTTGCTGTTTGATAATCGCATGCTTCGCTTTGGCAATATCGTCCTCCATATCACGAACATATTGATTCAGCATGACACGCGGATTCTCCAATTTATCTAAGCCTTCATTGACTGTTGCAACAAACATATCACGTACTCTTCTTAATACCATTTCATATTCCTCCCTTTATTTTTTCTTTAAAAAGTCTTCCCATTCTTGATCAAATGACGTGTGCATAGATTCTTCCATGTTCGGTGCCGTGTTTGGCTCCATATATGTTGTTCTGCCGGATGATTCCTTTGCAGATTCACCATTGATCATCTTCCAACCAAAGTAGAGAAGTACTCCAGCAAATGCGATTCCGAGTAAAAATGGCAGTGACTGTGCGACGAGCAATACACCGATAATAGAGAGTATGACCCCTGTTGTTTTACTGCCTTTATCATATTTTTTGACACCTACATAAATGAGCCACGCCCCAATCAAAGTCGGGATCAGCCCGCCCAATGAACCACCAAAGAAGATGGATAAACCGATAAACATCAGGATTGAACCGATGATGGTTTTACTTGTGATTTTCATCTTCATGCCTCCTTTCTTGCTCCTTGCTTTAACTATAGTCAAAAAAGGAAGCCGACAAAACGTGTCGTAGATTGATCTTTGATTGCGACCAGAGTCGTAACATGGCTCAGACTGAACGGTTGAATCCATAGAAAAAGCACTCTTCGACTAGAAGAGTGCTTTTCCTCATTTAGAACGAAACACGTCTGCACTTCGTTCATATTCAACATCTGCTTCACCGAGCCGATGATTCACAATACGGGCGGCAGCAAATAAATAGTCGGATAGACGGTTCACATATGTGAGCGTAACTGCTGAAATTTCCTCCTGCTTTGCGAGTGTCACAATATGCCGCTCGGCTCTCCTGACGACTGTTCGCGCTACATGTAAGAGGGCAGCACCTTCCTGGCCCCCAGGTAAAATAAATTTAGTCAGCGGTGCGGCTTCTTCTACATACACGTCCATTCGCTCTTCAAGGACTGTGACAGATTCTTCTTTTAACTTGCCTTCTTTCGGTGGTTTCACCGCTGCTAAATCACCGCCGCAGTCAAACAGTTCATGCTGAATGACCATCAGCTCAGATAGAATATCTTGAAACAATTCGCCATGCTGCCTTAAGTTTGCATGGGCTAGTCCAATCAAACTATTCGCCTCATCTAATGTACCGTACGCTTCTACCCTTGCGTCATCTTTATCAGCCCGCCCGCCAATCAAGCCTGTTTGACCTTGATCTCCGGTTTTTGTATAAAGTTTCATTGAGGTTCCCCCTTATCCATTGCTTGTTCCTTTTAGTATACCCTGAAGTGGAAAAGATGTATTTGTTTTATTATGAAACACTTTTATTCAAAACCTCTTCATTTCCACTTTATATGTTGAATGATGAAACATCACATTTTATAATAAATGAAAGCGCTTTTTAATTATGACAGATGGGTGGGATGATAGATGACTTTACAAAACAAAGTAGCAATCATTACAGGTGCAAGCAGAGGGATTGGCCGCGCCATTGCGGAGGCATTTGTCTCTGAAGGAGCTAAAGTGGTGCTGAACGGAACGAATGAAGTGCTATTGCAAGACGTTTGCTCCTCTCTGAATAAAAAAGAGACACGCGCTGTTTCTGTCGCTGGTGATGCTAGTTTACCAGCGACAGCTGCCTCCCTCGTTGAGAAGGCAAAAAACCATTTTGGACAGATTGATATATTGGTCAACAATGCTGGGATCAATTTGCGGAAATCAACAGTCGATACATCTGTTGATGAATGGAAAAGACTAATTGATATTAATTTGACGGGTACGTTTCTCATGTGTCAAGCAGTCATTCCTGACATGATCAAACAGCAAGGCGGGAAGATTGTCAACATGAGTTCAACTACTGGCAAAACCCCTCATCACAATGCATCACCCGCTTACGGCGTTTCAAAGGCAGGTATCAATTACTTAACGATGCATCTTGCCAAAGAATTAGCAGCACATCACATTCATGTAAATGCTGTCTGTCCTGGGCCAATTGAGACAGACATGAGCAAACAGTGGAGTGATGAATACCGTAGATCTGTTTTAGAAAGAATTCCTCTGAAAACAATTGGAACACCGCAGCAAGTCGCAAACGCCGTTACCTTTTTAGCCTCTGATCAGTCAGATTTCATCACAGGGGAAACCATCAATATGAATGGCGGAACGTATATGAACTAAAGAAAGAGCCCCATTGGAAGGCTCTCAGATTGTTGACAAAGGGTTAAAATGAACTTTATTTTAACCCTTTGTCTTCTTTTCAGCGTGATAGAAAACCTTTGCAGTCTAGGAAGGACGAGCATCGGCGCGGAGCGAATTTGACATTCGTGAGCACCGAAGCGCAGGACTGACACCGAATGCGAGGGTTTGTCTACACGCTGAGAGCCTCCATTTGAAGGCTCTTTCTCTTTTACTATCGGTTCTCTCTCGTACCAGAAAGCATGATTGCCTGCCGAATGGCTTCTTCCATACTCGCAGAATCAGCCTTTCCTGTTCCTGCAATATCAAATGCCGTCCCATGATCGACACTTGTACGGATTATAGGCAATCCAACTGTAATGTTCACGCCTGATTCTAAGCCAAGCACCTTGATTGGTCCATGCCCTTGATCATGATACATCGCCACAACGATATCAAAGTCGCCTCTTGTCGCCCTAAAGAACAGTGTATCAGCTGGTAGCGGGCCAAATACTTGAACCCCTTCATCCTGTGCTCGTTCTACCGCTGGAATGATCTTCTCCTCTTCTTCTCCGTTTCCAAACAGACCATTCTCCCCGGCATGCGGATTAATCCCGCACACAGCAATTCTAGGTGCAGGGATACCAGATCGAACGAGGGTATCATGAGCCAGTTTAATCGTTGTGTATACACGTTCAGGATTGATTTTTAAGATGGCATCCATTAATCCGATATGTGTCGTCACATGCACCACTTTTAAATTAGGAGCTGCCAGCATCATGGCATAATCGTCCGTACCTGTCAGGTCAGCTAAAATTTCTGTATGCCCTGGATACATATGACCAGCCTTATGAAGTGCTTCCTTGTTTAAAGGTGCTGTACAAATGCCGTCAATTCTACAGTCATTCGCAAGTGTAATGGCTTTTTCAAGATATCGAAAAGCGGCATTCCCTGCTTCTTTTGAAATCTCTCCTACTGGAATATCGCTTGTTAATAGATGAAGATCAAGACAAGGAACGGCACCAGCTTTTACTTGTTCCGCTTCCTCCGGTTCTTTAATACTGACAATCTCCACACCTGTATTCACAAAATCTTTCGCCCTATTTAATATATGGGTGTCTCCAATGACAAATAGAACGGCTTCTTCATGTAAACGGCTTTGCTGGAAGGCTTTTAAAATAATTTCAGGACCAACCCCAGAAGCATCTCCCATCGTTACAGCAATGATTGGTTTTGCCATTCGTCTACCCCCTCTATGTTTTTCAACACTTCAACCGCATGGAGCACAGAATCTTTTTGACCATATGCCCCTGCTTTTGTGACTGCATATACACTCGTATCAACGAGCCGCCCAAGCGGGATGCCGGGTTCAATTTCTTTCAACAGCTGAATCCCGCCTGCTCCAAGCTCATGGCATATCGCACGCGCCGTATCTCCACCAGTTAAAAAAAGGCGTTTTACCCCTGTTAATTCAACAATGTCTTTTGTGATCTTACCAAGACAGACAGATAAGGTACTTCCTACTTCTTGTCTTGTCATACCATTCGCTTCACCGTATGCCAACATCTGTTCAACCATTTCTGGCCTTGCGTCTGTATAAAGGAGAATATCTTCATCCTGACGCATGAGCAGCTGATCCATGACTGATTTCCTTTCCCATGCTTCACGGCCGTTTAATACATTCAACGGGTTCACTTTCACCTCGAGACAATCGTGTTTTTCTCTTAAAAAAGCAAACTGCTCATTTGTTTTTTGAGAAGCACTTCCTGAAACGATGAGAACAGATTCATGCTTTTTTGCATGAGAAAGATTGCGGTATTTCGCGATATAGGATGATAATGCGCCAGCGAGTCCGGCTGACCCGACCCAAAGCACTCTTTGATTGATCTTCATAAACAAATCAACGATCTGTGTTAAATCATGGTTCGTTTCTGCATCACACACAAACCATTGATGACCATGTTTTAATAAAGATGAAATGTCATGACTCGTTTCGTTTAGCTCTGAATAGACCGCTTGCTGCGAAAGATGTTTTGGCTTGATGTTTGTCTGCTCGTCAATTAAGTCTGAAATACTGGATGTCAGGACAGGCGTTTTTGGGTCCTTCGCTGCTTCTGATAGATGAACAGGCACACCCTCCACATAATGAATCCCATAGGCCGTAGATCTATTCGCATCGGGGTAAGCGGGGGCAATGACTGCCGCATCAAACCGGCCAAGATCCATTAGTGCCTGAAGCTCTACTCCTATATTTCCTCTTAACGTTGAATCTATTTTTTTAAAGAAAAGGTGCGAATCCCCTTGTAGAAACGGCTGAACCACTTGACTGACCTCATTATACGCTCTTTCAGAAGACATACTTCGTGAATCTGTATCAACAATCAGTACATCTTCCTCCTTGTACCGGCTCATATCCTCAAATGTCGGCTGGAACAGCACAGAGGCTTTTAAACCGGCCTTCACAAATTGAACACCTGTATCACTTGCGCCTGTTAAATCATCAGCCACAATGATCACCTTTTGCTCTAAGTTCGCTCCTTTTTTTAATAGATCGTTTGTCATTTAGACACCTCGGTCTCATTGCATATTATTCCTTTAGCTTTCTCCACAGCGTCGTGCGGTTAATATTTAGCCGCTTTGCTGCTTTTGATTGATTCATATTTTCTTCTTCCAGCACCGTCCGAATGATTCGTCTTTCAATCTCGTCAAGCGTGCCATGTAAATAGCTGGACAGCTGTTTTTCTTCATTCTCAGAAGCAAGTTGCTCAATTGCCGGCTTTGCTTTACTCAACGTGATATATCCACTTTTTGTTGTCAGCACCAGTTCTTCCATAATCCGCTTGAACTGCCGGACATTTTCTCTAAATCGCTCGTTTTGAAAGGCGGCAATCACTTCTGCTGACAGCCCAACAACCTGCGTCCCATAAAGAGAATTTAATTCAGCTATAAATAACCGGCTCATATCCTCAATATCTTCTGCCCGTTCAGATAACGGCGGGACATGAATGACGAGCTCCTGCAAACACGTATATAGGTCTTCATGAAACGCCCCAGATTGCATCAATTTGAACAAATCAACTGTAGATGCAGCCATCCAGCGAATGTTCTGCTGATGATGAATAAGCTGCTCGGCCATGAGGGGCTGCATAGCCATTGGGACACGATCAATATCCTTCAGAAAGATCGTCCCTTTTTGATGCACCGGAATTATGTTTACATCATCTAATTCAGCCAAACGGCTGCAATGCACCGTCATAAAGCTCTCATTTTTCCTCTCGCTCATTTGGTGAATAGCAAAAGCAAGGCTGGATTTACCAGTTCCTTGTTCACCATAGAGACAAATCGATCGATCTGTTTGGCTGAACGCCTTTGCCCTTTTAATCACATCTTTCATATTTGAACTCTGCTCAGTAAAAAGAGCAAATGGATGTGCTGAATGAACAGGTGCAGCCAGCGTCCATATACGCTGCCCCTCCCTATTAATCACAGCAGAAGGCTTCTCAATCGTCAAAAGCAGCTCACCTTTAGATAATAAGCTTCCTTTGACATGCCACACTTGCTGCTGAAAGGAGATTTGAGAATATCCATTTTGTTTTCCTTCTCGAACCGCTTTTACTGCTGGTTCAAGCGCCGGGCACCAAGCCATCACATCAACATGAGACGTAAACGGTGCAAATAACCCTTTTTCTGTCCATTCTTTCATTTGTTGATTGATAAAATAAAGCTGATTGTGCTGATCAATGATCAGCATCCCTTTTGACTCCTGATCAATCATTTCACGAAAGAGGCGCTGCTCAGCTGTCGCCTCTTTATATAAACGGTACATTTGTTTTGCTTGATGAAACGCTTCTTTGACAGATTCACGTCCTGAGGTAATGAGCATGCTTTGCATCCCCAACTCCTTGGCCGCTTTATCTGTAATCACATCCCCCAGCACAACCTGTGTCCCTTGTTCCTGTAACTGCTGTAAAAGATCCCACACTTCTTCCTCTTGCTGTATCGTATAAATATCAATTTTGATCCCGTATAACTCTCCGATGGTGCGTACACCTTGTGTAATATTTTCAAATCCAACTACTGCTTTTTTCCCTTGGTAATCTTTAATCAGCGTGAGGGCACGAAGCAAGTCGTAGCCTGACACAGGGATATCCACCACTGGAATGTTGACGTGCTTTTGAATAAGCGCAGCTGTCCCCCCGCGGCTCATAATAATATCCATTCCTTGAGCCTCGGCCTGTTCTGCCAGTGCAACACCTGACCTAAGATCTCCGACTTCAAGCTGGAATGTGATGCTTTTTTCGTCTTTGGCAAGGTCGATTAATACATCGCCTAATCCTTTATACGGCGCAATACCTAATACTTTTATACTCATGAAAAGGACCCCCCATTTTTTATCTCTTCATCGTGAGACATACGTTGAGGGAGTCCAAATGTTAGCAAATTGAGACAACCCTCCAAACATCAATTATAAATGAAGAAAATGAGGGTTACAATTCACGGAAACACTGATCCCTTGCGGTTAAGACGTGTGATGAGTCCATTCTTCTTTCACACACACATACTTGATGGCCTGCCGGTAAAAAGTAAACGCAATGTGCAGACTACCATCTTTTCCTTCTGTGATGGATGGATAGGAATACTCTCGATTCAATTTGTCCTTTGAGTTGTTTGTCATGGCATATCCATCGCCAATTTCAAGGTTACGTCTGACGGGCCATGTCGCACCGTCATCCGTCGAGATGGCAAGTGTCATTGGCGCACGCGGTGTTCCCCAAAAGGCTGGACGCGCCTCTGTATCAACAGCCGTTCGTGTATCGCCTTCATCCTCAATCTCATCATACAAGGACGCTCTTCTTTCTGTTTGATCATCCGCATTGATATGGTTATAAACGAGGGCAAGATGACCATTATGGAGCACCGTAAATTGAATGGATGAGTTATTGTTTGGCAGCTCTGTTGCTCTTGGCTCAGACCATGTCCGTCCATGATCCACTGAACGGCTCATATAAATCGAATCAGCAAACCGGCTTCTAAAGAGGGCAAGCAGGGAACCATCCGCACATTTTCCGATATTCATATGAACACAGCCAGTACTGTTTGGCACAGTGACCTCTTCCCAGGTCTTCCCTTGATCTGAGGAAATCTTCACAGCACTGACATCACGGTTTCCTGTCCATTTTACGCCAGGAATCGTTTTACAATAGAACACCGGAAGGAGCCAATCATCATTATCCAATACAACAATAGGCTGTCGTATAAACGTCCCCGGCTGATCAAATAAAGTACCAATCTCTCCCCAAGTCTCTCCTCTATCCTCCGATAAACGATATCTCACAAGAGCTGTATCTTGATTGCCAGAAAGTTGTGCTGTATAAAGCAGCCACAGCCTGCCATCTTTCTCTTGAAAAAGAACTGGATTTTGTTCAGATCGTGTAGAATCATCAGACAGCTTCACAGCCTTCGTCCATTGATTACTTCCTTGCTTGAGCCTTGACATATAGATAGAGATATCAGGAATTCCTTCTTGCGTACCGCCAAACCATACACACAGCAAATCTCCATTATCCAGCTCGATGAGATTAGCCGCATGGTTTTGCACGCAATCTGATGGTAGAAAGGCTTCTTTTCTTGCTGCGTCTTGTTCATTTTGTCGCAATTTTCCATCTATTTTGATCATGATGTCTTCATTTGTCATCATAATTCTCCTTTCAGTGATTGATCCTTTTTAGCTGGCGGGCTGATCCATCGATCCATCACCAGAACTAGGAAAGGAATGATAATGGCCACATACATATTATCGATTCCAAATGGATTATCGAGTAAATACCACACCGTCGTGGCGATGCCTGAAACGGCAAGACCAATGGTTGCTCCTCTATTTGAATTAAAGTATGGCAAGTAAAAGCCCATTGCTGCTACAACTGCAATCGATGTTCGAAGTGCTCGTGTAAAAAAGGAAAGTGACAGCAACTCTGGTGCAAGTGCGACCCCCACAAGCGGCACAATCCCAACCATGACAGCTACATACCGAGTCACCTTCATACGCTGCTCTGGTGATGGTTTCTTTTTCGGTACATAAAAGTCATCAATAATCAACGTGGTTGTAGCAAGTGCAACCGTCGAGACACCAACAAAAATGGACGCGACAAGCGATGTTGCCACAATAGCGCTCAAAATCGGATTCATATGCTGTAAAAAGACAGGGAAAGCATAAATAGGGTCAATGTCTGGATACAAATAACGGGCTGAGACACCGATGATCCCGATCGCAATGGCAAGCGGCAAACAAAGGAGTGCTGCATACAGGGTCGATTTTTTCGCTTCTCGTTCACTTTTCGACGAGGTGATCGCTTGAATGATAAACTGCGTCGCAAAAATGGCACCCATATTTCCTATAAACCAAGCTCCAATCGTTCCCCAACCGATGGTCCCATCCCATGTAAAGAAATGGTCGGGTAATGTTTGTTTCATTGGCTCAAAGCCTTTTGTTAAATAAAGGGCTACCCCTAGTGTAATTAAAATCCCCGCATACTTCACAATTGAATGAAGGATCGTGACCCATGCAACCCCCTTCATTCCTCCGAAAGTAAAATAAAATGTACTCACAACCGCCGTGATGATGGCACAGGTCATTAAAGGAAGGCCAAGAATAGATGCAATGGCAGCTGAACCACTTAAATAGTTTCCTAGATTCACTAAGAGCAGGGCTGCAATCATAATGACAGAGACAACAAGCTTTGTTGATTTTCCAAATTTTTGATCAATAATACCTGAAATCGTGTATTGTCCTGTTCGATAAAACTTTCCCACTAAGAAAAAGGAAAAAATAAAAAAGGCAATAGCAACTGTGATAACAGACCATGAAGCGGAAAGCCCGTGTGTAAAAGCAGATTCAGCTGTTCCGACGGTTGACTTCGTCCCAATGAATTCACTCATTAACAAAATACCGACCACAATAGCTGGAAGTGACTTAGCGGCATTGTTAAATTCTGAGTTAGACTTACTACGGAAACGCATCGTCAGCCAGGTCGTAAACAGAATATAGAGAATAATGACGATTAAAATAAATGTGATGACAGAACTGCTTAAGACATTCACTTAAAATCCCCCTTTGTGTGCAAGCCGTATGAAGCAACTTCTCATGTCCCATCCCAGTGACGTATGAAGTGTTAAACGTGGAGCAGTTTCATGTAGACCTGTTCAATATCAGAGACAGACATCGGCTTCGGGTTGTTATCCATTAATCTCTTCACCTCCGAAGCAGCTTCAGCAAGTGCCGGCACATCTTCTTTTGACACACCGAAGGATTTGAGTTGTTGAGGAATGTGTAAATCCGCTGTCCACTCTTCAATTTGACGAATCACTTGCTCTGCAAGCGTATGCTTTGAGCCTTTCTCTTCGATCCCTATCACTCTAGCAATATCTTCAAGACGATCTTTGATATGGTCTGCATTAAACGCCGTAACATGAGGAAGCAGCATGGAATTAGCGACACCGTGTGAAATCTTGTATTTCCCCCCTAACGGATAAGCCATTGCATGAACAGCAGCGGTTCCAGCACTTGTGAGCGCCATCCCGCCATACATGGCACCAACCAGCATATCTTCCCTTGCTGTCATGTTATCCCCATGATGATAGGCCTCCTGAATACTTCCTGAAATGAGCCTCATCGATTCGAGTGCAAACATATCACTAAATGGATTGGCTTTATTTGAAATATACGATTCAAGCGCATGCGTAAACGCATCCATCCCTGTAGCTGCGGTAATGGCTTTTGGCAATTTGAGTGTCAGTGCGGGATCTAAGATCACAAGATCAGGCAAAAGGTATGGGCTGACCATGCCAATTTTTAATTCTTTTTCCGGAAAGGTAACAATCGCGTTTGGTGTCACTTCTGATCCCGTACCTGAGGTTGTTGGAATGAGAATCGTTGGAACTCCTCTTTTTTTAACAAGGTTCGTGCCAACGAGATCAGAAATTGGCTGATCATTCGTCTTTAGAACAGCTAATATTTTGGCCGCATCCAGTACACTCCCGCCACCAATCCCAATAATGGCTTCATGCTCCCCTTTTAAAAATATCTGGAATACGTCCTCGATATTTTCTTCCGTTGGTTCAGGCTTAATCTCTGTGCTGATCTCACTCACAATCCCTTTTTTTGCAAGTTCTGTTTTGATTTGATCTGCGTAACCAAGAGATACGATGGATGGCTGCGTTAAAATAAAAATCGATCTCAACTTGCTAAGTCCTAATAGCTCTAGTTTCTCCCCAAGGAGCTCTAGAGAGTGGGCGCCAGAAACAATGTGTGATGCCGTTTGAAAGTGATAATGTGATATCGTCATCTCTTCACGACTCCTTTGCTGCTTTTGCTTGTATCCGATAATTCTCCATCATGTTCGCCACAGCTTCTAAAGCCTCGCCGGATAATGCTTTGACCGGGCTTTTTGGCGGACCTACAGGAATCCCTGAAAGTTCAGCTGCTTTTTTCAAAGGTGCTGGTAACGTTCCTAATGTGAATGTCGCTCTTAACGGCTGCAGCTGCTGCTGACATTGCTCACTTTGGTCAAGATTTCCTTGCTGAAACGATTCATAAATGCCAACGACGGTTTTGGGAAGCACATTTGCCGTTGCCGCCACTGCACCTGTTCCGCCTAACTTCAATGTCTCTAAAATGAGGGAATCCGTTCCTGCAAGCACGACAAACTCTTCATCCTTTGTGACATCGAGATACGCTTTGATATTGGCAATATCTCCACTACTGTCTTTAATACCTAACACATTCGGTAGGACGCTGAGCCTTGCAACCGTCTCTGGCGCAAGTGACACACCTGTTCTTGATGGAATGTTATAAAGTAAGATGGGGATGGTCACATTCTCTGAAATATGACGAAAATGCTCATACAGCTCCTCTTGTGATGGCGCAACAAAATAAGGGGTGATAACCGACAAGATATCTACGCCTAATTCTGCGAACTTGTTTGACAGCTTAATAGTTGCATCAGTGCTATTCTCACCTGCTCCCATGTATACAGGCACCCTGCCGCCCGCAGCCTTTACAACAGTTTCAGCAATTTGAAGCTTTTCTTCCTCTGAAAACAAATGAAATTCGCCGTTTGTCCCTAAAGCAAAGATGCCGTGCACACCTGAGTCGATTAAATGATCAATGAGTTGCTTTGTCACTTCTGGATGAAAATGCTCTTCTTCTGTAAGCGGTGTCAAAATGGCTGGAATGATTCCCTGAATGTTCAAATGATCCTCCCCTTCCGATTGTTGCATTTTTAAACAACTAATCATTAAAACGCTTTCATGATTCTTATTATAAAAGCAATATGATTTATTTAACAACATATTTTTCGTTTTTTTCAAATATTCAGTGGGTGACATAAGTAGATGTTGATGTTTTCAACAAAAAAAGTGAACCAACCGGTTCACTTTTTCATGGCATTCAATGTATGAAGAAGATGCTTCACTTTCAGTCTGACTCTTTCATGTAAATGAGCAGTATGCTCCTTTTCTTCTGCATTGGCAGCAGCGATACAAAGATGATGTACCTGGACACTTGTCTCTTGTTTAATGAAGTGCATCAGCTCGCCCATTAGCTGGACAGACGCACCATCTGATATCGTTCCTTTCAGCACAAGCCAAACGGACAGCTCTCCTTCTTGATGCATCCCATAAAGAAGGACATCTTCATCATCATCTTCAGCGGCGTATTGCTTCGGCCCATCAGATTGACCAAGAAATAAATTCCCTTCCTCATCATCCAGCATGTCATGGAGTGCTTCAGTTCCAGTGCCAAGGGACCGTGTCCAAAAGAAACCCCCGCTTTTCTCATGTGATGAAAGGATGCGCAATGGCTGATGAGTAGAAAATGTCATTCCGTTTGCGCCATATGTTTTCCACCCATCCGCTAAGTTCAGCCTTGAATGTTCAGAGATGGACGCAGGTTCAATTACCAGCTGAGGGTTTGCCCGCAGTGGATGTTGGAGAGGTGTTACATCTGTTTCATACACCCGGTTCACCCGTTCGGTGGTCAACACATGATGCGGTTCTCCCAGCATGTCCAACTTTCCTTCATTCAGCAAAAGCAGACGGTCACAATACAAACTGGCAATGTTCACATCATGAAACACACCGATCACCGTTAAGTTAGAGGAAGTGGTCTCTTGTTTAATCAAATCGAGTAACTCTTTTTGATAAGCTAAATCAAGAAAACTGGTTGGTTCATCGAGCAATAAATAGTCAGGGCACTGAGCCAGCGCTTGAGCTAAGTAAACCCGCTGCTGTTCTCCACCGCTTAACTCATGGATGGATTGATCCTTAAATTGAGCAATATCTGTTTGGTCCATCACCTTGCTGACAATCTCAATATCTTCTTTCGTAACAGATTGCAGCCACCCTTTCTGATAAGGATAACGCCCAAACTGGACCGTTTCTTCCACTGTAAATGAAAAGGCTTGATCGGTCTTCTGGGGAAGAACCGCCAATTTTTGCGCAAGTGCCTTTGGCCGGTAGGATTGAACTGGATGGCCACTTAGTGTTACTTGGCCGCTCTCAGGTGCTAAAATACCTGCGATCATTTTAAGTAGCGTCGTCTTACCGCTCCCATTCGGACCAAGGATGCCGAGGAATTCCCCTCGCTCCACTTCAAAACTCACGCCATGAATGACCTCTTTTTCACCATATCCTCCTCTAACTTCCTTCACTTGAATCATAGATGCGTCCCTCCTCTATATCTGCGGATGAGGATGATACCAAAGACAGGAGCACCAATTAACGCCGTAATGATGCCAATAGGCAATTCAGTCGGTTCAATGATCGTACGGGAGAGCACATCTGCTAAAACGAGAAAGGAAGCACCATTCAGCATCGACAAAGGCAGCAAATGACGATGATCCGTAATGGATAAAAGACGGATAAAATGCGGAATCACCAGTCCTACAAATCCGATCGTTCCTGACACAGCCACCGCACTTCCAGTCAGAATGGAACCAGCAAGCAGCACAACATATTTGCTCCGTTTCACATGCACCCCTAACAGTTTTGCCTTTTCTTCGCCATATGTCATCACATTTAAATCTCTTCCTATCAAGATCAGTGCAAATGTACCAATGAGGAAAAAAGGAAGGAAAAGAGCAATGTATCGCCAGCCTCTCATAGACACACTGCCTAGAAGCCAATGAATAATCTCTTTTAAATCATCACCTGTTAACGCAATCATTAATGAAATGAGGGCTCCTAAAAAAGAGCTAAAGATGACCCCCGTCAAAATTAAAGAAGAAATGCTCATTCCTCGGTGAACCAGACGGGCAAAAAAGAGGACGAGACATAGTGTGACAAGCGCTGTTGTCATACTCAAAAAAGGCAGTGTAAAACTGCCAAGCAAAGGAAACTGCAAACTGAAAAACAATGTGGCTACAGCCCCCACAGATGCCCCTTGAGATACCCCAAGTGTATAAGGGTCAGCGAGAGGATTTTTTAATAAACCTTGAAAGGCTGCACCAGATAACGCCAGAGCTGCTCCGACTAACGCCGCTAATATCACTCTCGGCAGCCGGATATTCATCATAATATTGCGGTCAATTGCATCAATGGTTCCGGCCTGAATTCCAAATACTTCATGAACAAAGATCCGAAGTATAGAAGGAATGGGAATCCCTAAACTGCCAAATGAGATTCCCATTCCAATGCTCACGACAAGAAGTAAAGCACTTGCTGTGTATGCGATGATGATTTTATTTGAACGTGTCAGGATAGATGCTTTTCGCAAGAGCCTCCACTCCTTCAACCAATCGCGGTCCCGGTCGTGATGCCAGATCCGTATTCAATTGAAAGACTTGTTTTTCTTTGACTGCTTTGATTGCCTTCCAGCCGTCTCTTTTTTTCAGATCATCCAAGCTTGCACCATCAATCGTAACGATGGCATCAGGATTTCGTTTAATAATTGATTCTTCCGTCATTTGCACCCAGCCTGTTTGGTCGCCAGCAGCATTTTTTGCATGAATGACAGACAACATTTCGTCCATAAACGTTTGTTTACCTGTTGTATAAATTTCAGGCGCACCTGATACTTCGACAAAAACTGTTTTTTGTTTGTCTTTGGAGATGGATTCTGCTTGTTTTTTGATGTCATTCAGTTTTGATTTCATCTCATCTACAAGCTTCGTTGATGCCTCTTTTACGCCAGCTGCTTCACCAATCATATGGATAGACTTATACACATCTTTGAAAGAGGCTGCATCATTAACAGTCAGCACTTGAATACCTGCATCTTCAAGCTGTTTAAATCCGTCTTTTGAACTCATTTGTGATGCATGTGCTAAGACAAGATCAGGTTTTAAGGAAATAACCTTCTCTACATTGAAATCAAGACCGCCAATCTTCTCCACCTTTTCTACTTCCTTTGGATAGTTGTCAAAGTCTGATCTACCAACGATTTTATCTCCAAGGCCAAGGGCATAGGCAACCTCTGTATTACTTGGAATTAACGAAACAATTCGTTTAGGCTGTTCTTTGATTTCAACGGTTTTACCAGCTGCATCTTTGATGGATACAGGAAATGCCGTAGCCGCTGTCTCTTTAGGCTTTGAACTGTTTGTTTTTTGGTCCGTTTCCGCACCTGCACACCCTGCTAAAACACCGATCACAAGTAATAATGATAGCCAAATACCAGTTAACTTCTTCATCAATAAACCCCCTGCTTTATGTACTGCTTGACGTCATCTCTTTCGTCAATTCTTTTCTAATTTCGGGAATATTATACTACAGTGCAGATAGGTTGTATATGTGATTCCGAATACGTCTTGTCTGTCCTTATAAAAGAAAAACAGCCTTTGACGTGGCTGTTTTCACTTCCGCTATTGGTTGATATGTTCACCATTAATGACAACTTTCTGAAATGAAGGAGATACTGCATGTTCCAATGAAAGAGGGTACGTGACATCGTCAATGACACAGTCTTTCATTTTAAAGTGTGTGACCGGGGAATGTGAGTATGCGGCGATCTTCACGCCATATCGTCCCCCGCTGCTTTTTAACCCTTCTACTTCAATATGACGGACTACAGGCCTATGCGGACCGGCATCCCCTTCCTCATACATCATGTCGATACAGACCACCTCATGCTTTAAGCTTTTCACTAGATTGTTTTTAAAATAGATGTGTTCAATGGTACCGCCCCTGACAGAGTTGGTCTTAATGCGCAATGCCCTGTCGAGGTTCGGACTGTCCATGACATTATCCTCTGCATATACATACTTGACGCCTCCAGAGATTTCACTCCCGATCGTTACTCCGCCATGACCATCACGCATCGTATTTCTACGAATGACGATGTTTTCAGATGGAACACCGATTCTCCGGCCGTCCTCATTTCTGCCCGATTTAATGGCAATACAATCATCGCCATTATCAAAATAACAATCTTCAATAAGCACATGTCGGCACGACTCTGGATTCACACCATCTGTATTTGGGCCATGACCGATGATATTCACCCCACGGACGATGACGTTTTCACTTAACACAGGATGGACTTGCCACATCGGTGAATCCTTTACTGTTACTCCTTCAATGAGAATGTTTTGGCAATTGTATGGCTGGATAAAGCTTGATCTTAAATAATGGCCTTCGCCAAACACTCTTTCTTCCACTGGTATTCTTTTTTCAGCCATTTCAAAAAGAAGCTGACGATCCCGATCTTGAGAGGGTTGACCATTTGTTCCATACTTCCAAGGCCACCAGTGGTGTTCATCCCCCCTCCCGTCCAGCGTGCCTGCTCCTGTAATCGCAATGTTTTCTGCATGATGGGCATAAATAAGTGGTGAATAATTATAAAGCTCAATTCCTTCATATCTTGTTAGAACAAGCGGAAGATAATCACGTGTATCTTGGCTGAAGCTCACATAGGCGTTTTCATGAAGATGAAGCTCTACATTGCTTTTCAATTCTAGAGCGCCTGTCAAAAATGTCCCTTCAGGAATCAGTACACGCCCTCCTTTCAAACGATGTGCATCATCGATGGCAGACTGAATAGCATTTGTCGAAAGCTCTATCCCTTTGTTATCTGCACCATAATGAATGACATTGAATTCACGATCTGGGAACTTTGGTGCTTTTATCTGCTTTAACACATGATCTATGCCATTTGTTTCTTTGTCTTTTTTCCCTTGCTTTGCTAAACGTGCGAGTCCAATTCCTGTTAGTACTGTTCCTGCTGTCACATACATCAAATTCCGTTTTTTAGACATTTCCTCATCCCCCAGACGTCTTAAAGTGTCACACCTGTTTTAAAAATGGCCAGCTCTCTAAAATTGTTTTTTTCATGATTTAACAGTTTTCCACTCGCCACATCAATCACCGTGGCAATGAATTTCTCTAGCACCACATCTTCTGGTACATCTTCAAGCAATTCCCCCGCATTAAAGTCGATCCAATGTTTTTTTGTTTCGTATAACGTGGTATTGGTCGATACCTTCATCGTTGGAACAAATGTGCCAAACGGTGTGCCTCTGCCTGTTGTAAAGAGGACGAGCTGACAGCCAGACGCTGCGAGAGCAGATGAAGCAACCAAGTCATTCCCAGGCGCACTTAATAAATTCAATCCTTTTCGTTTTAGCAGCTCCCCGTATGTTAAAACATCCGTTATAACGGAAGTACCCGCTTTTTGTGTGCAGCCGAGAGATTTATCTTCTAATGTCGAAATTCCTCCTGCTTTATTTCCCGGGGAAGGATTTTCATATACTGGCTGTCGATGATCCATAAAGTATTGTTTAAAATCATTGATCATCTGCACAATATTGTCGAATGTCGCTTTTGATTCCGCTCTCTCCATTAAGATCGTTTCAGCCCCGAACATTTCCGGTACTTCTGTTAAGACGGTGGTTCCGCCTTGAGCCACAATAAAATCGGACAGTCTGCCTAAAAGTGGATTTGCGGTAATGCCTGAAAACCCATCTGATCCTCCGCATTTCAAGCCAATTTTCAGCTCAGATAACGGAATGTCTTCACGCTGATCTTCTTTCGCTGCGTCATAAATTTCCTTGAGCAAAGCGACACCCGTCTCAATCTCATCCCCTACTTCTTGGCTTCTTAAAAATTTCACCCTCGTCTGGTCATACTCCCCTAATGTAGCTTTAAAATCCTCAATATCATTGTTTTCACAGCCAAGCCCTAGAACGAGAACCCCTCCAGCATTTGGGTGTTTTACGGCATTTTGAAGTATTGTTTTTGTGTTTTCATGATCATCCCCAAGTTGTGAGCATCCATAATTGTGTTTTAATACTAATGCCGTTTCAAAAGGATGGATGCTTCCCCCCATTTCAGCGGTAAATATTTGAATGATTTGATCGGCAATGCCATTGACACACCCAACTGTTGGGACAATCCAAAGCTCATTTCGTATACCACTTGCGCCATTTTTTCGTTTATACCCTTTGAATGTCAGATTCGTTTTTTCATAGGGGTTTTCTGTTAAAGAAGGGCGGTATTCGTAATCGAGCTTACCTGATAGATTCGTTTTGATATTGTGCGTATGCACCCATTCTCCAGTCGAAATCGCAGTGGATGCATGACCAATGGGGTAGCCATATTTGATGATATTCTCTTTTTCTTTGATCTCAGCCAATGCAAATTTATGACCTTTAGCAACGGTTTCTTTTAAAATGATTATATGACCTTGGTGCTGAAGCTCTTCGCCTTGCTCAAGCACTTTTAAAGCGATGCCAACATTATCTGAAGGATGAATCACAACAAAGTCCCTCATGCCTTCTCCCCCTGACTTTCATATTGAAGTATTTGGTGAACAGCAGCTCTCATGCCATTTTCATGTATGCAGGTGAGCTGCTCGGCTACTGCATCCTTCAGCCCTGCGATCCTCGTCAAATCCATCCCCCATAAAACTTCGTTTGAAAGAAGTCGATCGACCATTAATTCATAGGAATGGTCCACTTCCTCCCATGCTTCCTTCATGAATGCCATCACAGACTCATCATCCTTTATTTGATCTGCATGGACTTGATAAAAATAAATCAAACTGCTCAGTGAGAACATAAGCTTCGTAGGCAACTGTTTTTTTAGCTCTATATAATCTAGAAGAGACGGGAGAATACGTGCCCGAAATTTAGATACACCATTTAAGGCAATATCGAGTAATTGATGTTTGACAAAAGGGTTGCAGAATCGATCCCAAACGGATTGTGTATAAAGAAGCAGCTCTTCTTCAGGAAGTGGCAAACTTGGCAGCACCTCCTCCTCAAGCATGCGGCGAATGAACACACCAACATGCTCATCACCCACCGCTTTTTTGACAGTATCCAAGCCACATGCATATGCAATCGGCACCATCGCTGTATGCGCACCGTTTAAAATGCGAACCTTGCTCATACGATAGGGAGCGATATCTTCCACAAAAAGTACGTTTAACCCTGCTTCTTGAAAAGGAAGCTCTTTTTGAACAAACGAAGGTGCTTCAATGACAAACAGGTGATAATATTCTGCCGTGACAAGCAATTCATCGATATACCCCTCTTCTTTTTGAACAGTCTCCGCTGCTTCCTGAGAAAAGCCTGGGACAATCCGATCAACTAACGTATTACAGAATGTGTTGGCTTCCTTCACCCAAGCCACAAAATCAGGCGGAAGATTCCACTCAGCTGCCATTGTGATCACATATTCTCTTAATCGATCACCGTTTTGTTCAATCAATTCACAAGGTAAAATGATCAAGCCCTTTTTCTCATCTCCAGAAAAAGCTTTGAAGCGGTGATACAAGAAGGCTGTCAGCTTTCCTGGAAAACTTGCTTGCGGCCGATCTTCTAATCGGTCCTCTTTTCTTAACACAAGTCCTGCCTCTGTTGTATTAGAAAAGACAAAGCGCACATCAGGACTTTCCGCTACATGTAAAAAGGCTTCATAATCTGTATATGTGCTGATTCCCCTGCTGATGGATTGAATGACGATCCGTTCGTTCATTTCTTTTTGGTCATGAAATCCTTGAATACATAAAGTGTACAAACCATCTTGTTCATTTAGAGCAGTCACTGATCCTTTTCGAGGAGGAACAACCACTGCTCTTCCTTTAAAATCTGTACAGTCGTTTAGCTTCTGAATCTGCCAATTCATAAATCCCCGCATAAAGTTCCCTTCGCCAATTTGTAGAATGGTTTCAGGATATTCAGCCACTGGGTACACATCTTTGGATAATCGTCTCAAATGCTTTTCCTCCCCGCATTTTTTGCACACGTGAACATTTTTATTTAAAAGATGCTGATTACTGCACCTTTTTTACTGAATCTCTAATCATCAGCTCTGTGTGGACATACACTTTTTCCAGATGATCGTCTTCTTGTTTTTCACCGTTGATGACTGAAAGGATGGCTTCTGCTCCAAGCGCACACATTTTTTCAATTGGCTTTTTGACTGTTGTGAGGGCAGGCGTTGTATAAGATGAAAATGAAATATCATCAAAACCGATAATAGAGAGATCATCAGGACACCTTTTACCTTTTGCAAACAATGCATTCATCGCACCAATCGCCATGTCATCGTTTGAGCAAAAAAGGGCAGTTGGCGGATCATCAAGAGTGAGTAAGGCTTCCATTGATTCATAGCCGCTCTTCATATGATAGTCGCCTATGATCATGTATTCTTTCTTCATGGGTACATGATGGTCAATGAGTGCTTGCAAAAAACCAGCTTTTCTTTCCTGTGTGGATTTAAACCCTTCTTTCCCTTCAATAATGGCAATTTGTTTATGCCCCTGCTGAATGAAATAGTGTGCAGCTTGGTATGCCCCTTCACCATCATCCGCTAATATATTCATCACTTGATTACTTTCTACACGGCGATTCAGTACAATAATGGGAATGCCCTGCTTTTTCACATGATGGATAAACGCTTCATCATGCTCGCTTTGGCTCATGAGCAAAATACCATCATACCGCTGTTTATGAATGGTTGTGTAATCGTGAAAATCGTCAATTCCTCTTACAACCAAATGATAGTTTTCTGTTATCACACTGTTGACGCCTTTTAATGCATCAACAAAGAAACTTGAGGATGTGCCTTCTGTTAAACTCGTAAAAAACAGACCAATTGTAAATGATTTTTGCGAGACAAGGCCTCTGGCATGGACATTCGGTGAATAATTCAGCTGTTTTGCAATCGACAAGATGTTTTGTTTTGTTTTCTCTTTAATAAAAGGACTATTATTCAAAGCCCTTGATACTGTGGTATGAGAAACGTTTGCCAATTTTGCTATATCTTTGATTGTGACTGTCATGCTATTCCGCCTTTTATGATTTTTTATCATCTTATCATAAAAACGCTTTCATATTCCTGCTTTTTGTTCATATCATCTTGCTTTTATGCGGAAGCTCATTTGCCCGTTCAAATTGAAAATACTGCTTTGCATTTTCATAGCTGATTCCTTTTACCATTCCCCCTAGCAAATTGAGATCATTAGGCGCTTCACCTTTTTCCACCCAATCTCCAATGATGTCACATAACAGTCTACGGAAATATTCATGTCTTGTGTACGACAGGAAGCTTCGTGAATCTGTCAGCATTCCAATAAATCGGCTGATCAGTCCGATACTGGAGAGTGCCATCATCTGCTCTGTCATTCCCTGCTTTGTATCATTAAACCACCAGGCTGTTCCATGCTGCATTTTCCCAGGAGTCTTTCCATCTTGAAAACTTCCAGCTATTGTTGAAATCACCACATTGTCCCTTGGATTCAAGGAATAGAGGATGGTTTTTGGCAATGCATGTGCTTGTTCTAACCGATCTAATACGCGGCAAAGGGGTTTTGCAATGTCTTCATCATTCATTGCATCATATCCGGTATCTGGTCCAAGCCGCTCAAACATTTTGGAATTGTTGTTTCTGAGCGCATTGATATGAAGCTGCATCGCCCATCCCCGCTGAGCATATGCCTGACCTAGTTCAATGAATGTGTGCGTTTTAAATTGAACCTTCTCCTTTTCCGTCAATGAATGTCCAGACATTCTTTTATGAAAAATGATCGTAGCTTCTTCTTCCGTCGTGTCTTCGTACGTCATTTCATTGATGGCATGATCTGAAATCAAACAGCCCTGTTCATGAAAGAAATCGATTCGCATATGAAGTGCTTTTATGAAGTCTTGATAGGATTCGATCTGGATAGATGAAACCTCCGCCAGCTGATGAACATACTCGATAAACAAATCATTTGTGATATCTAATGCCTTATCTGGCCGAAACCCTGGCAGTACTTGCACAGAAAAGCCTTCTTCCCGCAGTTGTTGGTGATAAATCAACGAATCAACCGGATCGTCTGTCGTCACAACCGTTTCAACATTTGATTTCACAATGAAATCTCTCGCACCAAATCCATCTCCTTGCAACTTTTCATTTACTTTTTTCCAGATGATGTCTGCGCTTTCTTCATTCAACAGTTCTTCGACATCAAAATATCGTCTTAGCTCTAGATGGGTCCAGTGATAGAGAGGATTTCCAATCGTCATCGGAACGGTTTTCGCCCATGCTAAAAATTTATCATAATCTGAGGCATCTCCTGTGATATGTGTTTCAGGTATCCCATTTGTTCTCATGGCGCGCCATTTGTAATGATCTCCGTAAAGCCATGCTTCGGTTATATTTTGGAACGTTTTATTTTCATAGATTTCTTTTGGACTTAAGTGACAATGGTAATCAATAATCGGAAGGTTCTTTGCAAACTCATGGTATAGCTTTTCCGCCGTTTGACTGTTTAATAAAAACTGCTCATCTAAAAAGGCTTTCATCTAACTCCCCCATCTCTTATAATGATGAAAATGATTTTGTTCACGTTAACAATTTTATTGTAATCGTTTACAAAATCGATTTCAATCCTAAAACAAGAAAAAACGATCTCCTTTAGAAAAGAAAATCGTTTTTTGGCTATTTTACAGATGGTGTTTTCTTTAGGATAATCGCAATAGTTGTTCCTTGACCTAATTCACTTTCTACTTGAATATCGCCATCGTGCAGCAAGACAAGCTCTTTTGCAATCGCCAGTCCTAATCCTGTTCCATTTGTTGGATCATTCGTATTTGTCCCTCTATAGTAACGATTAAATAAATGATCCACCGTTTCTTGCGCCATTCCGCGTCCGTTATCTTTCATTTCGATCCGAACTTCATCATTTGTTTCAGATAGAATAGCTTGAATAAGAGTACCTTTCTGGTTATGCTTCACTGCGTTTGCCAGCAGGTTCTCAATGACTCGTCTAAACCAGGCTTTATCGATCTCAAACATGACACCCTCTGTTTGATCTTCAAAGGATGACATATAATCTTCAGAAAGCGTGCTTCTTGAAAATTCGTCCATAATGGAGGCTAAAAATTCACCAAGCTCAACAGGTTTTCGATTAATAGGCAATGCACCATTTTTCAATCGATACGTGAGGTTTAAATCCTCAATCAAGGTCGACATGTATTCTGATTTCTCACGAATGACTTGTCCCATTTCCATGACTTCTTCCTTGGACCATTGGTATTGATCTGATTCTAGCATTAATCCATAGCCGTAAATCGTGCTAAGAGGCGTTTTTAGATCATGAGACAGCCCTGCGATCCATTCTTCCCTTGTGGTTTGAATTTTTCTTCGGTTTGCTTCATTCTCTTTTAACGTATTGGTGAGCTGATCCATTGTTTTAAGGATATCCTCAAACAGCCGATACTCTCGCTTAATACGGCCCTTTTTATTTTTACTTACTGGAATACCTTTTCTATTTGTTGGCTCCTGCAATTTATTTCTTGATAAGAAAATCAGCCAGCGGATAATGTGATAGATCGGTAGCCCATAGCGATACGAGTACCATAATGTCATAACGATAATAATCGTGAGCGCAAGACCTGCAATCAAGAGCGTTGTATATTGGTTTAAAGCCTCTGTCTCTTTATCATAAAGCTCGTCTGGGCTGTATACTTTGTTTGGCACCGAAACAATCATATACAGATCTTTATTCACTCTGATATAAGACAAGTCACTTCTAAACTCCCAAGGCTTTGATTGATACTTGAGCAGTTCAACATCCGTTACGTTATTTTTCAAATT
The DNA here is from genome assembly GCF_056173625.1 of Bacillus sp. iso_77. Classification (NCBI taxonomy): domain Bacteria; kingdom Bacillati; phylum Bacillota; class Bacilli; order Caryophanales; family Bacillaceae; genus Bacillus; species Bacillus sp. iso_77. The sequence goes on from NZ_CM149683.1 coordinate 2,988,044, forward strand.
ATTTTTGGCTCGGATACCTTTTAAGTATTTTCCTTCTTCATTAAACAGATGCACCGATCCATTCATTCTTTTCAAAAATTCTTTTGTTTCAACTGAATATTGAGACAATGCAGCCAGGTTTTTTTCATGCTGCTTGAGATAATTGGCTACCTTTGTGCTGTTCGTTTTAAATCCATATAAGACGATAAAGCTTTCTTGATCAATCTCAATTGGCCAGAAGTACATCTTGTAATCTTTAAATTGTCTTTTTTCAAAGATCTTGATCATTTCATCCTTTTGATAGGATGTTGGAATGTTTTTAGGGAGTTGATAGCTATAGACATTGCGTTTTTTGGAATCAATCACTTGTAGCCAGCCATCACGTTTTTCCACTGCTTGTTTGAGCTGATCATCGGCTTCCATTTTTCCATCCTCGTTAAAATAAAGCCAGCTCATGAGTGTATCTCCATCTGCCTTCGTTAAACCAGTTTCAGTCATATTCTCATAGCGTTTTTGAAAATAAAGATTTTCAGAGAATGTTTGCCCGATCGTCAGAATGACGATGACAATAAACATTTGTCCGACAAAGTGAAAGAAAAGTTTTGTTCGTAAATTCATAAACTATTGAAGAACCTTCACAGGTTGCGGAATGAACTTATAGCCCATACCACGGATCGTCACAATATATTCAGGCTGGCTTGGATCTAACTCTATTTTTTCTCTCAGCTTTCGGATATGAACCATGACGGTGTTGTTGTCACCATATGACGGAACACCCCATACTTTCTCATAGATTTGATCTTTTGAAAGTACCACATTCGGATGGTCACAAAAATACTTCAGCAAGGACAAAAGCTGAGCTGAGCAAGCCGTCACCTTTCCCCTTACTTTCAACTCGGCTGCATGAGGATGGTACGAGAAATGAGCATATTCATATTGACTGTGCGCTTCTTCCTGCTCCTCCTGTAAGGAGATATAAGTTCGGTTTAAGTGCGCCTTAATTCTAGCTACTAGCTCTAACGGATTAAATGGCTTTGTGATGTAATCGTCTGCACCTTGTGCAAATCCAGTCAATTTGTCTACATCAGACGTTCTTGCTGTTAAATAGAAAATCGGTACCTTCGTCATTTTCCTGATTTCAGGTAGAACATCAAAGCCAGACTTACCGGGCATCATCACATCTAGAAGTAAGAGGTGGATGTCCTCGTTTTTGACAATATCTAATGCTTCATCTGCATGATAGGCTTTATAAATATGTTGAAACCCTTCTTTTTTTAATACGCGTTCAACCATTTTTACAATTGCTTCTTCGTCATCTGCAATCAATATTTTTGCTGTTTCCACGCATCTCTTTCCTTTCTAGCTATGATCTCTAACCGTATATTACCATTGTCCAAAGTAAAAAAGTACCTCTTTTCTGCATAAAAGCGAAAAAAGATCAACTGGAGAAAATGGCATAACAAGGTAATATCAAAAAATGCAAAAAAAACCCGGTCATACATACCGAGTTTTTTGTCCATCTATTATCCGTTCACAGCTTCAAGCTTTCTTTCATGATTCATTAAGTCATATGTTAAACAGATCGGCTTATTCGTTCTCGGATCAAGAACAATTTCTGCATCGATGTGGAACACCTGACTGAGCACCTCTTTTGTCATGACCTCATGAGGCGTACCATCTTTAATGACTTTCCCTTGATTGAGGGCAATCATGTAATGTGAAAAGCGTGCAGCATGATTCAGGTCATGAATCACCATCAGCACCGTTCTGCCCTGCTCTCTGTTTAAGCGTTCTAATAGCTGAAGGATCTCCAGCTGATGAGCAAGATCTAAATACGTCGTTGGTTCGTCTAATAAAAGCAGCTCTGTTTCCTGAGCGAGTGCCATCGCAATCCATACCCGCTGACGCTGTCCACCGGAGAGTGCTTCAATTGGCCGGTCATGAAATGCAATCATTCCCGTCTCCTCAAGTGCCCATCTGATGATTCGTTTGTCCTCATTTGATAAACGGCCAAATCCATTTTGATGCGGGAAACGCCCATATGACACAAGCTCATAAACGGTCAGACCACTTGGTGCTTCAGGCGTCTGCGGTAAGATGGCCATTTGTTTTGAAATTTCTTTTGTTGGTGTTTGATGGATAGCCTGGCCATTTAAATAAACAGCACCTTGATGGGACTTCATAATACGAGACATTGTTTTTAAAATCGTTGACTTCCCGCACCCATTCGGCCCAATTAATGTCGTCACCTTGCCTTTTGGGATGCTGATATTTAAATCGTCTACAATCAAACGGTCATGATAGCCAATACAAAGCTTTTCTGTTTCAAGTGATTTCATCTGTTGTACTCTCCTTCCTCATTAGTTCGTTTTCATCAATAAGTAAATGAAGTAAGGTGCGCCTAAGGCAGAAACGACAAGTCCAACGGGCACCTCTGATGGAGCAAGTATGACACGCCCAAGTGTATCTGCAAGTAATAACAGCAGTGCACCAATCATAGCGGACGCCGGTATCATTCCTTGATGTTTCGGTCCAACTAGCTTTCTTGCGAGGTGTGGTGCCGCTAACCCTAGGAACGATATACTCCCTGCAACAGCGACACTTGCACCGGCTAATGCAACTGCAATCAGCATGAGAAAACTTCTTTCTTTATGAACTGAAATCCCTAAGCCATAAGATATCTGATCACCCAAATTCATGATATTTAAGTAGCGTGCCCTCACCATCGCTAATACAAGAAAAATCAGCATCCACGGCACGACTGATAAGACATATGTCCAACTTGAGCCCCAAATACTTCCTGACAGCCACACAATGGCTTGGTTAAAATCATTTGGGCTCATCTTTAATTGAATGACCACAATTGCTGCCGAAAATGCAGCATTGATCCCAATACCAGTTAAAATCAATCGAACAGGCGTAATGCCCTTTTTCCACGCTAGCACATAAATGAGAAATGCAGCAAAGGCTGCCCCTGCGAAAGCGAAAAGCGGCAGTACAAATATCGTAAAATCACCTAAGTTCGACATCGAGCCCTGAAAGGCAAAGATAAACAAAACAACCGCAAAACCTGCACCCGCATTTACACCTAGAATGCCGGGATCAGCTAAACCATTTTGAGAAACACCTTGCCAAATGGCTCCTGATACAGCGATAGAAGCGCCAACAAGTAAAGCGATGACCATCCTCGGAAGTCTGAACTCGAATAATACAAGCTCATCCATTTCACTTCCGAGTCCAAAAAATGTTTTGAATGTATCCATCGGAGAAATCCTTATCTCTCCGGTATTTAAACTTATTAGGAACACAGCCACGATGGCTAAAAAGATCATGACCATCGTTCGTTTGTATTTCTTTTTCTTTGCCTGCTGTACCATTTCCATTTAAATTCCGCTCCTTTCACGTCTCGCTAAATATAAGAAGAAAGGAACGCCTATAATGGCTGTAATGGCACCAACTGGCGTTTCAAACGGCGCATTGACAAGCCTTGCCGCAATGTCTGCATAAATGAGCAAAATAGCCCCTAAAATAGCTGAGCAAGGGATAATCCAGCGATAGTCAACGCCGACCAAGAAACGCGTAACATGAGGAATCACAAGCCCGATAAAGCCAATAGAACCTGCAACTGACACGGCTGCACCTGTTAAAAGGATCACGACCAATATGCCAAGTACCTTGACTGTTCGTGTATATTGTCCAAGCCCTTTTGCTAATTCATCACCTAAGCTTAAAACCGTGATGGAGCGGGCAAGAATCATTGCGATGATCAGTCCTACAGCCGCAACTGGAATGATGATCTTAATATTGCTCCAATTTACACCAGCCACACCGCCTGCGTACCAAAAACTCATATCTTGCGCGACGTCAAATCGAATGGCAATCGCTGAGGAAATTGAGCTTAAAAGTGCGCCAACAGCCGTACCGGCTAATGCGAGCTTCACAGGAGTAAGTCCCCCTTTTGAAAGGGTTCCAACCCCAAATACAATAGAGGCGCCAAGTGCTGCACCCAAAAATGACCAAAGAATTAATGTAAAAGAAGATTGGCCTGGGAAAAAAGCAAACGCAATGGCAATCGCAAATGCAGAGCCATTTGTCACACCCATGATTTCAGGAGACGCAAGCGCATTTCTTGTCATGCCTTGCATGATGGCACCCGATACTGCTAAAAAGGCACCGACAAGTGCGGCACCAACTGTACGCGGCAGCCTTAGTTCCCTAATGATTTGATGTGAGGTTTGTTGTGAGTCAAAATGAAAGACGGCTTCCCATACCGTGTGTAAATGAATGTTTGCCGCTCCTAGCGATACTGATAAAAAAAGACCAAATGCTAAAGCAATGATTCCTATGATGACAACAGCTGCTGTACCAAAAGGCTTTGTCACAATATCTATCGCATCATCTTTAGCTGACAGCTGTTTATTCGATTGTGAGCCCAAAACCAGTCTCTTCCTTTCCGTTCATATCTATTCGTTATTAATGATAATGATTATCAATCTCGGAGTCTAGTATATCACTTTCTTCACGTTTTGAAATCCTTGTTCTAATAAATTTCTTTATTTTCATCAAAAAACCGGGAGAATTTCACCATTTTCATTTTGGTCATAAAATAGCCGATGCATTTTTTCTTCTATCATGTTAAGATATAATCGCGAATGAGAATCATTATCATAAACAATTGAATAGGAGCGAACTTTTGTGAAAAAACGAACTGGACTTCTTTTGATTTCCTTCATGACCCTTATGATTTTTACTGCTGCTTGCGGCAGCACTTCTAATAAAGAATCGGGAGCCAAGAAAAATGACACGATCACCTATCAAGATGTAAAGGGTGAAGTGAAACTGCCTCAAAACCCACAACGAATTGTGCTTCTGGCGGAAAGCTATTACGGGGATTCGTCACACTCGGCAAAACCCCAATTGCTACCACCGCACCCATCTTTAAAAACCCTTTCTATAAAGGAAAAACAGATGGAGTGAAAAATCTTGGAAAATCTCCCTCTGTTGAGAAAGTAGCCTCTTTGAAGCCGGATATGATCATTGCTTGGGGAGAAGATGAGAAATTTGATCAATACAAAAAAATTGCACCTACAGTTGCCATTCAATACAATCAATATTCGTTTAAAGACCAGCTAAAAGAATTCGGTAAAATGACAGGTACATCAAAAAAAGCAACGGATTGGATCACAAAATGGGATGCCAAAATTGCTGAAGTGAAACCAAAAGTAACAAAAGCTGTAGGAAACAAAACCGTTTCGATCGTATCACCATTCGATAAGGGCATTTACATTTTCGGTAACACTTTTGCACGCGGTGGTGAAATCATTTATGACGAGCTGAAATTAAAAGCTCCGAAGGCCGTCCAAAAAGAAGCCATCGACAGTGGTGTCGGTTATGCAAACATTTCTCTTGAAAAGCTTCCAGAATTTGCAGGTGATTATATTTTCACAAGCCCATGGAGCGGTTCAAAAAGTAATGGCGATCAAGTATATAAAAGCAGCATCTGGGCATCACTTCCTGCTGTCCAAAACAAACGCGTATTTGAAACAGATACAGTCGGTTACTTCTTTAATGATCCTGTGTCACTAGAAGGTCAGCTCGAATTTATTGTGGATCGATTAACATCTGCCTCATAAAAAAATACGTTTCTCCAATGCTGGAGAAACGTATTTTTTAAACTGTACCTTTGGCAAATTTTTTTAACATGAATGGGTAGAGTAAAATGCCAACTAAGAACAATCCAATACCAAGACCAAATGTTTTTAAATCAGCTGTGCCTGAAATAATGACCCAAGCGGAATACCCCATGGCCACAAGCGCAATGATCCCGTCTCTTGTCCGGTTTCCTTTTTGGAGCTCATATGTGTCACCTTGCATGATGACCTTAAAGCTGTAGATCGACGACACGATATACGGAATGAGATACGCAAGTGTCGCTGATGTTGTTAAGAAAGTAAAGGCTTCATTAATCGTACGTGACATGACTGAGAAAATAAACAGCTGTGACATGATATTTGTGACAGTCAAAGCAAAAACAGGACTGCCTTTTTTGTTTGTTTTTGCAAACACTGCTGGGAAATCGCCAGCTTTTGCTGCTTGATAAGGGACTTCAGAACCAAGCAAAATCCAGCCAAGCATCGAACCAAATAAACAAATGATCGCAAGAAATGCCATGACAATGCCGCCAGCCGGTCCGATAATGAGCTGAAGCACGTCTACGAATGGTTTATCAGAACCTTGCAATTGATCATGCGGCAGAACGCCCATTGTAATCAAGGTAATAATCATATAAATAGACAGTGCAATTAAAAGTCCTGTAATCGTCGCACGTTTGACATCACGTTGCGAAGAGGCTCTTCCTGATAAAATGACAGCAGATTCGATGCCGATAAATGCCCATAGTGTGGAAATGGCCGCATGATGAATTTGGCCTCCAAGTCCGAGCACTCCTTCACCACTTGCTGCTTCAACAGGGAAGTAATAATGTTCAAATAATGCGGTTTGGAATGCAAATAAGCCTGCGACAATAAAAAGGACGAATCCAAGCACCTTTGAAAAGGTCGTAATAAAGTTCAACTTACTTGCTGCACTTAAGCTTGTAATTAAAATCGTATGAGTCCCCCATAGAAGGATTGTACATACGATAAACGTTGTGAGCTGACCAAGTGTGATCGCTTCTTTTCCAAAAGTAAAGATCTCCGTTTTCACGGTTAAAATTGGGAAAAAGGTTGTTAAATAACCAGCTAGGCTTGTGATAATGGCGACATTACTAATCCAGCTTGCCACCCAATATCCCCAAACCATTGTAAAACCGGCTGCTTTTCCTTTTTTCGGATCTTTAAAAAGCGCTCTTGCATAGCTTTGTGGTCCAGCTGTCAGCTGCGGTTTATGAATGGACAAATGTCCAAACACAAAGGCAATCATCAGTACGCCGCCACCTGTGACAAGCCATGCCATCGTCACACCTAAAGGACTTGCATGCTGGGCAAGTGTACTAGGCAGCATAAAGATGCCTGAACCTACCATATTTCCGACGACAAAAGCCGTCAATAACCAAAAACCCCATTTTTTTGTCTGTTCCATTTTCGTACCTCCGTTATATTCACTTTGGACCAGACCCGGCAGTATCTTCATTGATATATTTGTGAAGCAATGACTTGCATTCTTTATGTTCATGTTGGGTCACTTTCTTACCAGCATACCCTTTTCTTAGGCAATCAGAACATAAAAAAAAGCCTGAACAAAAGTCCATGCTTTTCAAAACATACACCTTGATCTCCGGATAGCCCTCCACGCTTCAAAGACGTGGCAGTCCTGCATTTGTTCAATGCAGACCCAGCATAAAGAAAGTTGGAGCTCTCTCTACACTTCGGCGCTGATGCCTTTTTTCTCATGATCAACGATTCCATCTCTCCCATGAGTGACTCATCATCCGCGCAACCTCTACCTCACTGAGACATAGCGTGAGGATTTCTATTCATTTTTACTACACGAAGGTTATCAAACATTCTCATATCTGTCAAAGGGAAAAACATAGAAAAAAGGCAGAGAAATGATTCTCCGCCTTTTTGTCAGCTTATTGATGGTTGTTTTTCTTCTTTTGGACAGCTTCCTGAAGCGGATCGCCTGCTAGTTCTTTACTTGCTTCTTCTAACAGCTGATCTACCTGCTGATGGTCTTTCTCGCTTTTCGCCTTTTTATCCTTTTGGAAAAATGACATCGCTATTTCCCCCCTTTTCATAAAATGCCTTTGCCTGTTTAATTTGTGCTACAGCGCTCAGCATTATACAAAGAGGAGCGGTTCATTCATCGTGAAAGGTCTGTCTCATTTTTTGCAAATACGTTAGAAAGGTCTTTAAGTCTTCCTCTGTGAAGTCTGACATCATATGCTGAATCACCTTTCCAAAAAGACGTGTATGCTTTTCGTAAATAGCCAGCCCTTTTTCCGTGGCTTCTAGCCGGACAAGGGAATGATCGTCCTTGTCCCGTTCTCTCTGAATGTAGCCTTGCTCACATAATTTATTGAGGGCTATGGAAGCGGCACCTGGGTTGAGAGAGAGTCTTTGTTTGAGCTCTTCAGCATGTGATACTTTTCCTTGTATCAATATAGAAAGAGCATATATCTGTGGAGGCGTGATGTCTTTTTCTAACTCAAGTAACTTGCGGTTTAATTTACGGCTGACTTCATAATGTACAAGAACAATTTCTTTTAAAATGTCTGCATTACTCATCCGAATCGCATCCTTATCGTTAGTGTCAACATGACTTCCTTCTTATTATAGAATGTTTTTCCAAACAGCCAACTATTTTATCCCATTTTCTTTAGAAATAAGCCTTGCTGAATGGATTCACCCTTGATATAGTGAGTACTTGAACAAAAAACAGAACAGGAGTACGCATCATGACAGGAAAAACACATATTATGGGCGGAATTGCCGCCTCCACAGCCGTCGCCTATTATTACGGATTCGAACCAGTGACGATGGCTGCTGCTGGATCAGTAGGTGCCCTCATCCCAGATCTATGTCATACGAAAAGCAAAATCGGCAGGAAATTCCCGCTCCTTTCCACACTGATCAGTAGTGTGTTCGGTCACCGCACCTTTACACATAGTTTATTATTTCTGCTGATCATTTATTTTATTGCGACAACATACATTCCAAATGACAGCCTCAGTACCGGGTTACTAGTTGGGATGGCAAGCCACCTCATCCTTGATGCAGGCACAGTGAACGGTATTAAATTTTTGTTCCCTGCAACCATGAAAGTACGTCTCCCCTTTTATGTCAAAACAGGCAGCACAGGAGAACAAGTCGTACTAGCTGCTCTGACCATTGTCACCTGCTATTACATGGCTGTCATTTGCGGAATATCCATCCCATTGCCGTTTTAGAAAAAGAAAAAAGAGTTTTGCAAAAAAGCAGGATATGAATTGATCATTCCTCATTTTTTTAGTAGTTTTAAGATAAGTGTTTTTGCCTTGCAGCTGAATACAGAATGGTGAGGAGTTACATAAATGAAAGCGTTTTTCAAAAATCACTGGTTTTTAGTGTACTCCATCCTCTTTATGTGGATGAAAACATACATCATTTATCAATTCGGATTTCATATACGAACGGCCAATCTGTTTCACGAATGGCTGCTTTTGATCAATCCACTTAGCTTTTTGCTCCCTTTGTTTGGGATTGCTCTTTTCTTAAATGAAACGAAACAAAAGGTCTTTTTATTGACCACAAATTTTATTTTGACAGCCATTTTGATATCGAATACGATCTTTTACGGTTTTTATATTGATTTCATTACCATTCCTGTCTTATTTCAAGCAAAGAACATGGGAGATATGGGCAGCAGTATGACTGAATTGTTTCATCCGCTATTTATACTCATGCTGATTGATTTTGTGGTGCTGGCATGGCTCTTAAAACGGAAACCGCTATCACCAAAAGCGTCTTTTAAGACGATCAAAACATACTATGTGGTTTGCTGCAGCTTGCTATTGTTCCATGTCAGCTCAGCTTTGATGGACCACCCTCGATTTTTGACAAGCTCATATGATCGAGAAGTCATTGTTCGAAATCTTGGGCTGTTTCAATTCCATTTGTATGACGGTGCCGCTCAAACAGCACGAATTGGACAAAAAGCCTTTGCTGACGAAGATACACTTTCAACAGTGGCAAACTACACAAAAGCTGATTACAGTGCACCGAATGAAGACTACTTTGGACTTGCTAAAGGCAAAAATGTCGTGTTCATTTCACTTGAATCAACGCAGCAATTTGTCATGAATCAAAAGGTGAATGGACAATACATCACACCATTTTTAAATGAACTTGCCAAAAAAAGCTTCTATTTTGATGAATTTTATCAGCAGACAGAGCAAGGCAAAACGTCGGACTCAGAGTTTATCGTCGCAAACTCCCTCTATCCATCTAGCAGTGGCGCTGTCTTTTTCACAGCGAGTGACAACGAATATGACACACTGTACAAGCAATTGAAAAAAGAGAATTATCAATCCGTCCAATTTCATGCGAATAATAAAACGTTCTGGAATCGTGATGTGATGTATGAATCTCTTGGGATTGACCGCTTTTATGATGTCGATTCATTTGATGTCAATGAACAGAATTCGACTGGCTGGGGCTTAAAGGATATCGACTTTTTTGACCAATCCATCGATTATTTAAAAAAGCTGAAGACGCCTTATTACAGCACGTTTATTACCTTAACCAATCACTTCCCATTTGAAATTGATCCAAAGGATCAGTTCATTGATGAATACGATTCGACTAGCACCATTTTAAACCGCTATGTGACCACCGTCCGCTATCAAGATGAAGCCATCAAAAGGTTCTTTGAACGAATGAAAGAAGAAGGACTATATGAAAATACAATGTTTGTCCTGATGGGAGACCACTATGGCATTTCAGAAGCACATCATGAGGCAATGGCAGAGCTGCTGAAGCAGGATGAAATCACACCGTTTGATGCGGTTAAACTGCAGCGGGTCCCTTTTTTGATTTACATTCCTGGGGTGACAGACGAGGCCCCTCAAACCATTTCTGAAACAGCCGGTCAAATGGATGTCAAACCGACACTTCTTCATTTACTCGGCATTGAATCAAAAGATTCTATTCAATTTGGGAATGATCTTTTCTCCAATGAACGGACACCGTTCGCTGTGCTGAGAAATGGAAACTTTATTACGGATGATTATCTTTATACAAAGAACACGTGCTATGATCAAAAAACAAAACAACCTGTTGAAGAAGATGAAGTATGCCAGCCTTATATAGAAAAAGCCAATAAAGAGCTGTCTCTATCAGATAAAGTGATCAACGGGAACTTACTACGTTTTTATCAGCATTAAAAGCTGCCCTCTGGCGGCTTTTTCTTTTCTCTTTTCCTGAAAGCCTATGAATGGTCAAATAAGTTTGATTATAATAAAGGATACACATGATGTTGAATGATAAAGAGGTGTGATCATGAAATATTTATTCTTAACCTACGTCACCATCTGTTTGCTCCTGACTGGGTGTCAAACGGAGTCGACGTCATCAGATCAAAGCAAAAAGACAGAACTTGTGATTTCAGCGGCGGCAAGCCTGCAGGATGCTTTAAAAGAGATTGAATCTGCCTATGAAGATGATCATCCAAACGTGGCACTCACGAATAATTTCGGATCATCCGGCGCATTGAAACAGCAAATCGCTCAAGGAGCAAAAGCGGATCTCTTCTTCTCAGCAGCTGAAGAGCCTTTTGATGACCTTGTTCAATCTGGCGACATCGATCAGGATCATACAAAGGATGTCATACAAAATGAGCTAGTCCTCATCGTGCCAAAAGACGGTTCCTCTTCTATCAAAACCTTTCGCGATGTTGAGCACATAAAAGGAAAGATAGCGCTTGGCACACCTGAATCTGTTCCTGCTGGTACATATGCAAAAGAGATTTTCACAAAACTGAATATATGGGACCAAGTGAAACAGAACGCTGTCTATGGAAAGGATGTTCGTCAAGTATTAAACTATGTCGAAACAGGAAATGTGGAAGCTGGTGTCGTGTATAAGACGGATGCGCTCGTTTCTCGCAAAGTAAAGATAGTAGATGAGGCAAATCAAGACATGCATTCCCCCATCATTTATCCTGTTGGCATTGTAAAACAGACCGATCACATGAAAGAGGCGAAAGCATTTTTTCAATATCTCCAATCAGATCCAGCCGCAGCGATTTTTAAAAAGTACGGCTTTCAAGTGAAATAATGCCGATGCTGACCAAAGATTTTCTTTCACCTATCTGGCTGTCCGTACAAGTGGCTGCTTTCAGTGGATTATTGGCTGTCGTTTTAGGAACGTCCATTGGTTTTTGGATGGCGCGTACATCTTTCAAAGGAAAAATGATCGTGGAAACGCTCCTCATGATGCCGCTTGTCCTTCCGCCAACGGTCGTAGGATTTCTGCTGCTCGTTGCGTTCGGGAAGAACAGTGTGATTGGACAAGCGATTGAATGGATCTTCCATCAGCCTGTCATCTTCACTTATTGGGCAGCAGTCATTGCATCGACAGTTGTCGCATTCCCGCTCATGTATCAATCAGCGAAAGCTGGATTTTCTACGATTGAGTCAGACATTGAAGGTGCTGCAAAAGTTGATGGTGCGCATTCTTTTCAGGTTTTTGCCTATATTACCGTCCCACTCGCACTGCCATCTCTTCTCTCTGGTGCAGTTTTAAGTTTCGCAAGGGCGTTAGGAGAATTTGGAGCGACTTTAATGTTCGCTGGCAACATTCCTGGGAAAACGCAAACCCTCCCAACAGCCATCTATGTGGCGATTGATTCTGGACGAATGGAACTTGCGTGGGCTTGGACCATTTGTATTGTGATCCTGTCTTTCCTCATGCTGTTGGCTGTGCGCCGAAGCAGGAATTAAAAAATCCCCTTCTCAAAAAGAGAAAGGGATTCAGATTGTTGACAAAGGGCTAAAATGAACTTGATTTTAGCCCTTTGTCTTCTTTTCAGCGTGATAGAAAACCTTTGCTGTACTGGTGTGACATTTGTGAGCACCTGCACGCAGGACTGACAAAGAATGCGAGGGTTTGTCTACACGCTGAGGGAATAATTTTATTTATTCAAACCCAACCGTCATCGTTTCTGGATTAGACCCGACACGTTCGTTATTATTAAGTGCATTGATTTTTTCCATGTCTTCTTGTGAAAGCTCGAAGTCAAAAATGTCGGCATTTTGTTTAATGCGATCTTCATTGATTGATTTTGGAATGGTGACAACGCCGCTTTGCAGATCCCAACGCAAGATCACTTGAGCCACAGATTTGTTGTATTGTGCTGCAATTTCCTTTAATACGTCATGATCCAAAAGCTTTCCTTGCATCAGCGGAGACCATGCTTCAATTTGAATGCCTTTTTCTTTCGCATATTGTCGTAATTCTACAAGTGTCAGTTTTGGATGAAACTCCACTTGATTCACCGCTGGAACAACCTCCGCATCTTTTAACAGCTCTTCTAAATGCTGCACGTAGAAGTTGCTGACACCAATCGCTCTTACTTTTCCATCTTTATAAAGCTTCTCAAGCGCACGCCATGTCTCTTTAAACGTGTCTGCATTTGGTCCAGGCCAATGAATCAAATAGAGGTCTAAGTAATCAAGACCGAGCCGGTTTAAGCTTGCGTCGCATGCAGCGAGTGCTTTGTCATATCCTTGATCTGTGTTCCATACTTTTGACGTAATGAACAATTCTTCTCTTTTTACGCCAGATTCTTTAATGGCTTTCCCTACGCCTGTCTCGTTTTTATAAACGGCAGCCGTATCAATGCTGCGATAACCGTTTCGTATGGCTGCTTTGACGGCATCAACCACTTGGTTGCCGTCCTCCACTTTGAATACACCTAAACCAAACCATGGCATTTCTACTCCGTTATTTAGTGTTACGGTATCATTCAAGCTTTTGACCATGTTAACAACCACCTTTTCATAGATTCCATCTTTTTCATTATCTCATGTTGCGTTTGAAAACTCTATTATCAGGCGTTTCTCTTCGCTTCAATCGCTAGCAGTAAAGCACCTGTCATACCTGCCTTGTCCTCAAGTCCAGGAGAGACAATGTATGTATCAAGCGGCGGCATGTCGACATAATCATTGACATACGCAGCCAGCTTCTCTCGAATGAGCGGAAATAGCTGTTTTTGCTTCATGACGCCTCCACCCATGATGATGCGTTCTGGGCTTAATATCAGCGTGTATTGCATTAATGCCTGTGCTAAATAATCTGCTTCAAGAGACCAAACTTCTTCTTCTTCGGTAAGCTCTTTAGCTGGCTTTCCCCACCTTGTCTCAATAGCTGGTCCTGCCGCCAGTCCTTCTAAGCAAGTACCATGCGCCGGGCAGACACCTGCGAACTGATCTGATTCATGCTGCCTGACCAGGATGTGTCCCATTTCTGGATGTGAGTGACCGTGGAGAAGCTCATTTTTCACAACAGCCCCGGCACCAATCCCCGTACCGACCGTGATATACAGACAGCTGCTTAGCCCTTTGGCGGCCCCTTTTGTCAGTTCACCTAATGCTGCGGCATTGACATCTGTCGTAAAGGACACCGGTACACCTAATTGTTTCTCCAGCTCAGGTATCAACGGGTAATGCTTCCATTCCACTTTCGGCGTATTCATGATGTAACCGTAAGAAGGATCGTCTTTCTGGACACAAATCGGTCCAAAGGAACCAACCCCTAATGCTGCAATTTCATGTTGCTGAAAAAATGGAATAAGTGATTGGATGGTTTTTTCCGGGTGCGCTGTTGGAATGGTTAATTCCTCTATGATATCCCCATGCTCATTACCAATGGCACAGCAGAACTTTGTCCCCCCAGCTTCAATCGCTCCGTAATATGTCATCCTGCCTCTCCCCCTGCTCGTCTCTTTTTTTCATCATAAAACAAAGGGGAGAAGTTGACAACATCATGTATTGGTCAGTAAGACTGCTTCCATGTCATTGATATATTCCCTTAAATGATGGGCAATATCACGATTGATTTCGCCATTTTCATATAAGGTTTGGATTTCATTACGAATCGTCTGTACGGCTTGGAAGTTAAGCTCTTTCTTCTTCCGGTCAAACGTACGATCCTTTTGCTGGAAGAAAGAAGGACCATGTTCACAGCGGAAAATCACTTGATTGTAAAACCCAATGACTTGATGACACGTTTGTTGATTGTCTTCGGTCATATGGTGCTTAATAGAATCCACCGCAGCTTCAGCCGTTTTCTTACGGATTTGTTTATACGATTCCTCGTTTTCTAATATGCCGCTTGAAATACGCTGATGCGGACGCCACAATTGAAGCCATTGTAGTAAGCGCAGAAACTTCACTTTTGAGAAACGAATTTTAAAGGAGTTGGAATAGAGCATTTCCAGCTCATGAAATCTCTCTTGCAGCTCATATGCTTCTTCTTTGTCGATTTTCTCTTCCTCAATCAACTGCTGAAGTTTCATCTGTTCTGCTTTAATGCCGTGCAGTCTGATTTTTCTCTCTTGTTTTCTCATACCAAACTGGTACGGTTCCCGCTGAATATTTCGTAGCTTCATTCGGAAATCATTGATGAGTGCAAGGGATACTTCTCGATTGTCCTCATTCATTCCTTCTTTTAACGTTTTAATGGCACTTCTCAGCAGCTTCCGTTTTGCGTGCTGAATCTTTGTATCTAAGTCCACATCCACTTGCTTATCTTTTTTCTCCGATAAAATAGGCAGTAGCACACTCGCTAAAATGAGTGTACATAAAATGACGCCTGCTGCGAGGAAAATAATTAAATGACGCTCAGGAAATGGTGATCCGTCTGCAAGCGTAAACGGGATGGAGAAAGCACCCGCTAATGTAACAGCACCACGAACACCAGAGAATGTCATCAGCATGGAAGCACGCAGTTTCGGTTTTTTCGTGTTCTTCTTTTTCGATACACTCCAGTTCCCTGCCCAGAACAGCCATACCCATAGGAATCTGAGAATCATCAGACAGAATGTAATGATTAAAATGTAACTGATGACCTGCATATTATTAAAGGCTTCATCTTGGAAAATGACGGTCGATACATCAGGAATTTGTAATCCAAGTAAAACGAAAACAAGGCCATTTAAAATAAATAAAATAATATTCCACGTGTTTGAAGAAGCAATTTGCAGTTTTGCTAAATTCGCTTCCATTCGGTCTTGCTCGATGGCATGTGTCACACCACCGGCAACAACGGCTAAAATGCCGGATACGCCAATTTCTTCCGCTGCTAAATAAATCACAAACGGCGTGAGGATTTGCAGGATGATGTGCATTGTGACATCGTCCATGCCTAAACGGCGGAGAAAATAGCGGAAACGAATGATAAAAAACGACAGAATAAATCCGGTCAATAATCCGCCAGCAGCAATCAGAACAAAGCTAAAGGATGCCTCTGCAATGGAAAATGCCCCTGTAACCGTTGCAGCAATAGCAAATTTAAAGGCAACAAGTCCTGATGCATCGTTCATCAGCCCTTCGCCTTCCAGCAGTCTCATGATCCCCTTCGGCATATTCACACGGCTGGAAAGTGCACTTACAGCCACTACATCTGTCGGTGATAAAATCGCTGCAAGCGCAAATGCAGCTGGAAGTGGTATGCTTGGAATCATCCAATGGATGGTATATCCTGCGACAATGACTGTCGCAAATACGAGCCCTAAAGCTAATAGAAGAATGGGCGCTCTTAATTTCCACAGCTCGTCCCTTGGGGTACGCTTCCCATCATTAAATAACAGCGGTGCAATGAATAAAACGAAGAATAGCTCAGGATTTAAAGAAATATGTAAACCTGAAGGAAAAGCTGCGACCAATATCCCTAAACCCACTTGGATTAATGGTACTGGAATAAAGGGCAGAAAACGATTGATAATATTAGATGATGCAATGAGTGCTAGTAGTACGAGCACTGCCAAAAAAATCTCCACTAGTACATGTCCCTCCCATTTCATTTTTTCCGTCATGTTTTGCTTACATGCAAAGATGTGTTCATTTCTTTCTGATCCATCCGTTCGGTCATGAGCGTTTCATTAGTATCCCGCAAAAAGCGAAACCAACACATAACAATCCATCTAGGCAAAAAAAGACTGAATCTACATATTCAGTCAAATGACAATATTTTCATCTCGTGTATTGTTCCAATGATGAATAAAGAACCTACTTTTATTTTACACGAAAACAGCTTGACCTGCTGACATCAAGCTCGAATAACACATAAAAAAAAGAGCGACATCGCCCTTTTCTTTACCCTTTATTTAAAAAATAAGACCTAGCGGGAAGCCGCCATTTGAATAAGTAGGAACAAACCCTGCATATGACGAGGATGACAAACAGCAGATATAAAGCAAGCTCTCCTTGCGCTAAGCCGAGTCCGACGAGTAAGCCGCCAAGGGCTGCCCATACTGCGTAAATCTCTGCTTTTAGCACAAGTGGCTTTCGTCCTGCTAATAAATCACGCACAATGCCGCCGCCGCTTCCAGTCAAAATGGCTGCCACAATGACCGCACTGAGCGGGAGCTCTCTTTGTACAGCAAATAATGCGCCTTGAATCGCAAAGGCTGCTAAACCGATCGCATCCGAGAAATTCCCCCACGTGCTCCAGTGCTTGAGCAAAAGCTTTGGAAATAGGAACACGATCGTAATGGATACAAGGGCAATGGTAAACATTTTGCCCTGCGACCATAAAGCAGACACCGGAAGACCAATTAATAGATTCCGAATCGCTCCCCCGCCAAATGCTGTGACAATCCCTAAAATGTACACACCAAGAATATCGTACTCTTCTTCCATTGCGACAATCGCACCACTAATGGCGAATGCCACAATGCCAATAATACTTAACACTTCCCATGCCATTTTCCGCTTATCTCCTTACCATTGTCTGATCATCTAACACTCTCCCCTTAATGTATATCTGACACAAATGAAAAGCAATACAAATTTTCTTTAAATTTTATCTTTTTGCAAAAATAAAAAATAGCCTGCTTTTAAGCAGGCTCAGATTGTTGACAAAGGGATAAAATGATCTTGATTTTATCCCTTTGTCTACTTTCAGCGTGATAGAAAACCTTTGCAGTCTAGGAAAGACGAGCACTGGAGCGGAGCGAATTTGACATTCGTGAGCACCAGCGCACAGGAATGACACCGAATGCGAGGGTTTGTCTACACGCTGATAGCCTGCTTTTAAGCAGGCTATCTCCTCAATCTTCTTTTGCATTTAAAAGCAGCATACTAATGATGATCAGAATAAATGCAATGAGAGCTAAGAGTGGAATGGTGATAAAACCAAACCAGTTCAGATAATCAACGGAACAAGGAATACCGCTTAGACAAGGACGAATCGATGCAAAGCCTGGAATCTTTTGTTCCATATAATGATAGATGGAAAAGCAAGCACCAATCCCAGCCAAAGGGAGAACGTAGTACTTCACTTTGACATCGCCACGGAATGTAGCAATTCCAAGTAAAAGCACAAGCGGATACATGAAAATGCGCTGAAACCAGCACATATCACATGGAATAAACTTCTTTACTTCGCTTAAATACAGGCTGCTCATCGTCGCCACAATTGAGACGATCCAAGCGCTGTATAAGTAAATCAGTTTATTTTTCATGATTTTTTCCCTTTCAGCTCTTGATCAATTAATTCTTTGATTTCATCATAGTCATAAAAGTTTTGGACTTGTTTATTGTTAATGAAAATAGTTGGTGTTGCATTTACTTTGTATTGATTCACCAGTTGATCATCTGTGTTCAGCTGTGGCTGATATGTTTTCTTTGATAGGTTATCTTTCAGCTTGTCCGTATCAATTTTCGTTGTCTTCTTCGCCAATTCGGTGAGCTTTGCTGGCGTTACCCATTCTGCTTCACTATCTGGTTGTGCGTTGTAGACCGCTTCATGAAATGCCCAGAAGTTTTTCGGATCTTCTTTCCACACTTCTTCAGAAGCCAGTGCTGCTAATACCGCACCGTCCCCATGAACAGGCAGTGGTAAGTTAATAAATGAGAAGGATACATCGCCATTATCTATGTAGTCTGCTTTCAATTTTGGGAAAATGTCTGTCTCAAATGATTTACATGATGGACATTTGTAGTCCCCAAACTCGACAACTTGCACTTTTGCCTTTTGATCTCCCATGACAGGCTGTCCTTTAATAGACGGCTTACTGTCGACTGTTTGTGCTTCTTGGCTGTTGTTGTTACCGATCACAACGAAAATACCGATGAGAAGAGCTGCAATGATGGTTAATATAACTGCAAACTTGATGGATGAAGATTGATTATTTTTTTTACTCACAAAAGCACCTACCTTATCTTTTTCATTCATTCCTTCACAAAGAAAAAGGATAACAGCTCAGGAAAATGCCATTATCCAACTTCTTCTATTTTAACAAGAGGGGGTCTATTATGAAAGACGCTATTCATGAATTTTTCCTTACAATTTTATTTCATGACCCTCATCGCATTTAAAACAGCCAGTACAGTGACACCAACATCCGAGAAGACGGCTTCCCACATCGTTGCAATACCGAATGCACCAAGTATGAGAAAGACGGCTTTCACCCCAAGAGCAAACGCAATATTCTGCCATACGATGGCTCTCGTTCTTTTAGCGACAGCAATAGCTTCCGCTACCTTCGATGGCTGATCTGTCATAATCACAATATCAGCCGCTTCAACTGCTGCATCTGAACCAAGTCCACCCATGGCAATACCTATATCCGCTCTTGCCAAAACCGGCGTATCGTTTATGCCATCACCAACAAACAATAATTTGTCTTGAGATGCTTTTTTCTCATACATGTCTTCGATTTTGGCGACTTTATCCTGTGGCAATAATTCAGTGTGAACTTCGTCAATGCCGATCTGCTGTGCGACTGCATTTCCTACTTGCGCAGCATCCCCTGTAAGCATCACGGTTTGAATGCCCGCAGCTTTTAGAGAAGATATCGCTTCAACTGCATCGTCTTTTACTTCATCTGCAATCAAGATCGATCCCGCAAACTCACCGTCTATTGCTAAATACACAACCGTTCCGCTTCGTTTTTCTTTTTCAAAAGCAATGCCCTCTCGTTCCATAAGGCGATGGTTACCTGCCAATACATGGGCTCCGCGAATTGTCGCTTTGATCCCATGCCCCGCAATATCCTCGTAAGATTCGATCTGGCTCTCATCAAGAGACGCTCCATAAGCCGCCTTAATCGATTCTGCAATCGGATGCGAAGAATGCGCTTCTGCCAGCGCTGCAAAAGAAAGCAATTCCTCTTCTGACCATTTCTCATTCGCTGCTTCGATATGAGTGACTGTAAAGTTCCCTTTTGTCAAAGTACCTGTTTTATCAAACACCGCATAGCGGACAGAGTTCAAGGCTTCTAAGTAGTTACTGCCTTTCACTAAAATGCCTCGTTTTGATGCGGCACCAATTCCGCCAAAGAAACCTAATGGAATGGATACAACGAGAGCACATGGACACGAAATGACAAGAAAGACAAGTGCCCGGTACACCCAATCAGACAATTGAGCTGATGGGATGAGAAGCGGTGGTACAAAGGCAAGCAATAAAGCTAGCACGACCACAGCAGGTGTATAATATTTAGCGAACTTTGTGATAAAGTTTTCTGTCTGCGCTTTACGGCTGCTTGCATTTTCGACTAAATCCAAAATCTTCGTAACCGCTGACTCACTGAGCTCTTTTTGCACTTCAATTTCAAGAATACCGTTTTGGTTCACAAATCCAGCAAGCACTTCTTTTCCTGCTTCCACATCTCTTGGAACAGACTCCCCAGTTAGTGCAGAGGTATCCACAAGAGAATAACCGTCTATCACACGTCCATCCAAAGGAATTTTTTCACCTGGTTTAACGACAATACGGTCACCAGCTTTGACTTCTTCCGGCTTTACCTTTTTTGTTTCTTGCCCCACTTTGAGGTTTGCGTATTCTGGACGGATATTCATTAATTCGCTAATTGATTTTCTAGAGCGATTCACAGCTGCCCCTTGGAACAGTTCTCCAATTTGGTAAAACAGCATGACTGCCAGTGCCTCAGGATACTGCTGAATCACAAAAGCACCAACTGTGGCTATAGTCATTAAGAAGTTCTCATCAAATACTTGACCACGCACAATATTTTTCAGTGCTTTCAAGACAACATCTCCGCCAACTAGTAAATACGCGGCGAAAAACATGATGAACTTCAGTAAGCCATTGTCAGGTATAAAATAAGCCGCCGTTCCAATGACTGCACCACCAATTAATTTCAGTACAATCGTTTTTAAATTCTTTGTTCCATGATCGTGATCGTGGTGATGTCCTTCTTCTTTTGGTGATACACTCACATGAGGTTCAATGGACTGAACGGTTTTTTCAATACGCTTTGACATCGTTTCTTGTGCATCAGCATGTGTCACAGTTAATGTACCCGTCGCAAAATTAATTGAGCAGGCTTCAACCCCTTCGAGTTTGCTGACACCTGTTTCAATTTTACGTGCACAGTTTCCACAATCGAGACCGCTTAATACGTATTCATCCTTCATCTTTTTCATGTTCTCACCTTTTTCTATATAAGTAGCCTTCCCTGATTCAATCAAACCTATCAGCTGCTGTAGATATTATATATGAGCACATATTCATATATTGAATTACCCTTATTATATGAGGAGTTCTTACAAACTGTCAATCATTTATAAGCAAATGTTTGAGATTTTTCGTATTCAAGGATGTCATGTGAATTTTCAATAATCCATGCTCATGTCCCCTCTTCGTTGCATAACATAAAAACGATCGCTTGATGGGAATATTCAGCATTTCTCTTTACAAAAGAAGGACATACGATTAGAATAAGATAAAAGTTTCCTTAAGGAAACAAATTAGCGTTAGAGAATCATTTCATCCTTTAGTCAAAATTATTAAATGTATGCATATATTTTTAGGAAACGCAATTGATGATCGAAAGGGGCCTTAAGAGATGTCATATGCTTTAACAATCGACCGCCTGTATGTCTCATACCACGGACAGGATGCACTAGAAAACGTCTCTCTTTCCATACAGGAAGGAACGATGACTGGAATCATTGGTCCAAATGGTGCTGGTAAATCGACTTTATTGAAAGCATGTTTGGATTTAATTGAAAAGGATCAAGGCGACATTCGTTTTTTTGAACAACCCTTTAAACAAGTGAGAAAACAGATCGCCTATGTACCGCAAAGAAATGATCTAGACTGGACGTTTCCTATCCATGTGCTGGATACCGTACTGCTTGGCACATACCCAAAGCTCGGATTGATCAAACGACCGAAAAAAGAAGACCGTGCCTATGCGTACCATTGCTTAGAAAAGGTCGGGATGCAGGACTTTGCCAAAAGACAGATTGGGGAATTATCCGGCGGTCAGCAGCAGCGTGTCTTCCTTGCGCGAGCACTCGCTCAAAACGCACAGCTCTTTTGTTTAGATGAACCATTTGTCGGAATTGATATGGCAAGTGAAGAAACGATGATCCGCATTTTGAAGGAATTACGAGATGAAGGAAAAACCATTCTGGTCGTCCACCATGACTTAAGTAAAGCCGATGATTACTTCAGCCATCTCGTTCTTCTAAATAAGAAGCTGGTCAAAGCAGGGCCTGTCCATGATATTCTTCGTCCTGAGGTCATGCTCCAAGCATATGAAACACAGCTGCCATTTTTAAAATCAGCAGGAGGAGACGCGTAATGGAATTCTTAACCGGACTTTTTGAATATGCGTTTTTACAAAAAGCGTTATTTACATCCGTTATGGTAGGGATCATCTGCGGCGTCATTGGCTGCTTTATCATATTACGGGGAATGGCTTTGATGGGAGATGCGATTTCACACGCTGTACTTCCAGGTGTCGCCATCTCTTATATGCTCGGCATTAACTTTTTCTTTGGTGCGGTTCTAACTGGTGTACTGACAGCCATCGGCATCGGATATGTCAGTCAAAACAGCCGCATTAAAAATGATTCTGCCATCGGGATCGTATTCACTGCTTTTTTTTCCATTGGGATCATTTTGATTACATTTTTGAAAAGTTCCAGCGATTTATATCATATCTTGTTTGGAAACGTACTAGCCGTTCGTTCATCTGATATGTGGATCACGCTTGGCATCGGCATTTTCATTTTACTGGCTGTCATTGTTTTCTACAAAGAACTGCTCATTAGTTCATTTGATCCAGTGATTTCTTCCGTTTACGGTTTACCGAATCGCATGATCCATTATTTCCTCATGACCTTATTGACCTTAGTGACCGTGGCATCCCTGCAAACTGTAGGTATTATTCTTGTTGTTGCAATGCTTATTACACCAGCTGCCACCGCTTATTTATTGACAGACCGGCTATGGATCATGATTTATTTATCTGCTTTTTTTGGAGCAGTTTCAGCCGTCGTAGGACTTGGACTCAGCTTTACGTATAACTTGTCGTCTGGTGCTTCCATTGTGCTGGTCGCGACCATATTATTCGGCAGTGCCTTTATCTTTTCACCGAAACAAGGGATATTGTGGAGATCCTTAAAATCGAAGCGAAAACGAACACAGTTAAAAAAGGAAGCGTCTATGTAAAAGGAGGACATATATGAAGAAGGTATTAGCAATCCGTTTGACCGCAGTATGTATTGCCCTTTTGGTCATCGCAGGCTGTTCTACTCAGCAAAAAAGTTCCGGAAAAGATGACGGTAAATTAAAAGTTGTCACGACCTACTCCATTCTTTATGACATTGTGAAGGAAGTAGGAGGACAGCATGTCTCTATTCACAGCATTGTTCCTATTGGTACAGACCCACATGAATTTGACCCACTGCCAAAGGATGTTCAGTATACGACGGATGCAGACCTTGTTCTATCTAATGGCTTGAACCTTGAAACAGGGAATGGCTGGTTTCAAAAACTGCTTGAATCGAGCGGCAAGGACGGGGATGATGCACCTGTAGCCGAGCTGAGTAAAGGCGTCAAAGTGAAGTATTTGTCTTCAAAAGGGCTTGAAAGCCAGCAGGACCCACACGCATGGCTGAATGTCGAGAATGGGATTCTTTATGCGCAAAATGCCAGAGATGCGCTCATTCAAGCAGATCCTGAGCATAAAGAGGATTACGAGAAAAATGCTGAAACCTATATCAAAAAGCTTCAAACGCTTCACGATGAAGCAAAAGACAAGTTTGATCAACTCCCAAAAGACAAAAAACTCCTTGTCACAAGCGAAGGGGCATTCAAATATTTTGCGGATGCGTATGGACTGAAAGCCGGCTACATTTGGGAGATCAACACAGAAAGTGAAGGAACACCTGGACAAATGAAGCGCATCATTCATTTTGTCAAAGATCATCAAGTTCCTGCCCTTTTTCTTGAAACAAGTGTAGATAAGCGCAGCCTTGAAAGCCTATCTGAGGAAACCGGAGTTCCGATTAAGGGGAAAGTATTTACGGATTCTATTGGCAAAGAAGGTGAAGATGGGGACAGCTACTATAAGATGATGAAATGGAATATTGACACCATTTATAAAGGACTGTCATCATAAGAAAAGACAGGTGGAGTAAATCCGCCTGTCTTTTTTGTCATCCTGCTATATTTTCCGGGTGTTTTTTCGGCCAAATGACGTAGCTGATGCTAATGATGAAATCAATGGTTAAGACCATCCCCCACACACTGACAAGCTGCATCAGAGATTCCGTTCGTTCTGGTGCTTGGATGAGATAGGTCAATCCATATAATAGCCCCGCTCCGATGACATAAGAGATGAAATGACGCGTCCAGCCCACCATTTCATACAAAGACCGCTCCTTCCCGTACTTTGGTTTTCCCTTCGGCTTAGGGCCTCCTGCAAAACGATAAGCAAACTTAGCATCCGCCCATTTCACCATTTGATGTCCAAAGGCCAGACTCACACCAATATAAACAGCCGCAAGCCCGTGAATGACGCTCGCCACAGCCCCTTGCTTTAAATCTATATAAGTAGCCGCAAGAAGGATGAGATCTAAAACCGGCGTACAGACAAGAAAGAAAGCACCCCATTTTTTCTGTTTAAACACATAACGCAGTGTTAAGCCCATAAGAATAAACAGCCAAAAACCAATTTCACATGCCACAATCAATAAACCGACCAATTTCCCCACATCCTTTTTAATACGATTGTATTAAATAAAAAAATAACACAACTGTGTTAAAAAAACAATAGCTGTGCTAAAATCAACGTATGCCAAAAATCGTCGATCACCATAAACAAAAACAAAAGGTCGCTCAAGCTGCTATGAGAGTGATTAAACAAGAGGGATTGGAAAGCGCTTCTGTACGAAAAATAGCCGTAGAAGCTGGCATTTCAGCCGGCTCTATGCGTCATTATTTTTCCACACAGCAAGAATTGTTTCTATTCTCCATGAATTTAATTCAGGAAAGAGTGAAGGAGCGAATTGCTAAGCTTCCATTAAACGGTTCAACAGAGGAAAATGTATTCACGTTATTGGAGCAGGTTCTTCCACTAGACGAAGAACGAATATTTGAAATGGAGGTGTGGCAGGCTTTTACAGTCAAAGCACTGACTGAACCAGATTTACAGCCGCTCAATGCAAAGATGTATGACGAGCTTTTTCAAACCGTTCAATTTTGCTTAATGAAATTGAACGAGGATGAGCTACTGCTAGATCATATCGATCTTTTATTAGAAACTGAGCGGCTTTATGCGGTCATCAATGGGCTTGCATTGAATGGAATCGTACAGCCCCATCGTTTACCGCCTCAGCTCATGCGCTCCGTGCTGCAGATGCATCTTCAATCCATCACAAAAAAAGACATGCCCTCCTTATAGAGAGCATGTCTTTTTAATCTTCCATAAAAATACGTTTCGCCTCGTAATAGAGCACCTGTACAAATTTCTTCACATTGATACGTGTGTGCTCTTCTCTTCCACTTGTCTCTTTTGTGAGTTCACTCATTTTCTTACGCACAATGGTAAAATCGAAAAATTTTGATGCATAGTTTTCAAAGGTTGGGTGTGAAAAATCGGTTAACCCGAGCGAGGCGATGTGTTTCAATGATTGGTTGATCGCACGTCTTACCCGCTGTTCCGCTGCTTTTGCTTCTCTTGCGATGTCTGCTGATGTAAAAGGTTCGTTTAATTTATCCTCTGTGATGCCAGTAAAAATCACTTTTAATGAAGGAAAAGAGTCGTGCTGATCGGCATGTAACGCTAAATACTGATCTGTGAAAAGAATCATATCTAGTAAATCCTTAGACCCCTTTTCACCGACAATCCCAAGCTCCGCGAGCAAAAACTGACCTGCCTCTGCAAGACTTTTCCCGCGTTGCTTCGTTTTTGTCTGTCCGCGCTGCTGGAACTGCATGACCGATTTGAGCGAATGCTGAATATTTTCAATTGAGTGCTCTAAATGCAGTCGTTCAATCATGAGATGGAGCACACTTAAGACCTCTACCCGATTGATCGGCTTTGTCACATAATACTCGACACCGAGCGTATATGCCTGGCCGATGAGTTCCTTTGTTTCTACCTGTGACAGCATTAAATATTTCCCATGAAATTCATCCTTGATCGCTCGAATCGTCTCAAGACCGTCCCTTTCAGGCATCAGAAGATCAATACACAAGATATCAATATGCAAATCATTTAAGTAGCTCGCTGTTACTTCAGCACCATCCTCTGCTTCCCCTGCCACAATGCCAAGCTCTTCATCTTCAATGAGCTGTGCCAGTGAAGAACGAACAGCTTCATCATCATCAACAATAAAAAATCTCATCTCCCATTCCCCTCTTTTCTGCTGACTTGATCAATTGGTATCGTTAAAGTGAACATCGTTTGTTGATTTGGGATACTCTTCATTTCAACACTTCCGCCAAGCTTCTCGGCTGTGTCTTTCACATAGGAAAGACCGATGCCGCTTGATGGGTTCCCGGCTTGGTCGTATTTTAAAGTGAAGCCCGGTTTAAAGATCACATGATGGTTACGCTCTTTAATGCCTGGCCCGTTGTCACTGATTTGAAAAATCACATCATTCTCTTTCCGTGAAATGGATAGTGATACCTCTCCATTCACCGGAATGGCTTCAACGGCATTGGATACAATGTTATTTAATAAAGATAGAATGGTATACACGTGATAAGCGGGATGCTGCCCTTCTTCATCATAATGAAAAACGATGTGTTTTTTAAGAGATTCCGCGTAATTTTCATGGATACGAATTACAAGTCCAGCGATATGAGCAGGACTTGCATACTCCTGAAAGTTTTCCTCATGAATCAGTTTTGATAAGGCAGAAAAAATCCGCTGATTATCCTTTTTGATTTCGTGTACCTCACCTGCAATTTGCAGGGCTGTTTTTCCGAGTTTTTTCAAATCTAATGATTCCGTATCCTTTGCATGATGCAGAGACTGATACAATTGATATGAAGTAGCTGTAATGTGCTCAGCATGTGCAAGGGTTTTATAAAAATATGTAGATTCCGTATAAAGATTCGACAGCAGCATCAACAGGTGTTCCTTTTCCTTCTTCATTTGGCGCTCTCTCGCCTGTTCTTCGTATAATCGAATCATCGTATAACAAGCCAATACGAAAAAGCTTCTGAAAATCGCCAATACAAATAGTTGAAACAGCGTTCTCACTGTTAAAATTTCATCAATGGCTCCCCTGAGTGCAATCATTTCGACTACACTTGCACATAGTTCCATGATGATCCCTGTCGCCCCAATGAGCCAAGGCTTATCACGGAAACGTCTGACCTGTAATACATAAAAAAGCGTGCCATAGACGACGTAATACAGCAGGGAAGGAAATCTTAAAGAAACGGCCTCTTCCAGCGCTAAGTGGCCTGACACAGCGGTATCAAGAAGCACCCGGAATGCAAACACTGATCCCCCCGCAATGATGCCGCTTGCCCATGCCGGGAATTTTTTCATTTGAAGCAGGATAAAGAAAAAGACAACGGTTCCAAAGCTGACCCGAAAGCTATCCTCAAATGGATAAAATTTCAGCTCTCCCCCAATCGGAGTCAGAACAATGAGCATGATAATTAAATAAGGCTCTGTATTCAACCATTTTTTCAGTAAATTCAAACGCAGTCACATCCCTAATAATTGACGATAGTATACTATGTGAGCTTCAGAAAAACAAACAGTCCATGAAAAAACGCACACCGGACATTTGTCGGTGTGCGCTTCTCATGATGCCGCTTAATCTTCTAAACGATCCTTTTCTAAAAGTGATGCACCAGCAATACCTGGTTTCGTCATTTCAAAAGGATTTAAGATGACATCAAGCTCTTCCTCTGATAACACATCATTTTGTAGACAAAGCTCACGTACAGATACGCCTGTAAGAATCGCTTCTCTCGCAATTCGTGCAGCAGCTTCATAACCAATATGCGGATTGACCGCCGTCATGACACCAGCACTCTTTTCTACATATTCTTTTAATCTAGATTCATCTGCTTTTAGGTCACGCAAGCAGTTATCGACAAAGGATTCAAATACATTTTTCATCATGCTGAGAGACTGTAGTAAGTTGAATATTAAAACTGGCTCCATGACGTTCAGTTCAAGCTGACCAGCCTCTGATGCAAGGCAGATCGTGTGGTCATTTCCAATGACTTGGAATGCCACTTGGTTCATGACCTCAGGCATCACTGGGTTGACTTTCCCTGGCATGATAGATGAACCTGGCTGTCTCGGCGGCAAGTGCAGCTCACCAAAGCCTGCTCTAGGACCTGAAGCCATCAAACGAATATCGTTTGCCATTTTGGACATATTCATCATACATACTTTC
The DNA here is from genome assembly GCF_056173625.1 of Bacillus sp. iso_77. Lineage (NCBI taxonomy): Bacteria > Bacillati > Bacillota > Bacilli > Caryophanales > Bacillaceae > Bacillus > Bacillus sp. iso_77. The sequence continues at coordinate 3,016,359 of NZ_CM149683.1, forward strand.
AGTGCAGCTGATACTTCTGTATAAGCATCTGTATTTTGCGTAGCATCGACCAAATCTTCTGCTCCAACTAACGGCAATCCGCTAATGTCAGCTAGATAACCAACTACCTGGCGAATATATTTAGGATCAGCATTCAGTCCTGTTCCAACTGCTGTTGCGCCCATATTGACTTCATATAAATGCTGTCTAGACTGCTTGATTCGTTTAATATCACGAGCAAGAACCTTTGCATATGCACTAAACTCTTGACCAAGTCTGATTGGAACAGCGTCCTGAAGATGCGTACGTCCCATTTTGATGACATGATCGAATTCTTGCGCTTTTTCTGTCATGACTTGATGCATGTTTTCCATCGTATAAAGTAGTTTTTCAATCATATTCAATGTTGAAATATGAATCGCTGTTGGGAAAACGTCGTTTGTTGACTGCGACATGTTCACATGCGTGTTTGGACTTAGCTCAGTATAAGCGCCTTTTTCCTTTCCTAGTAGTTCAAGCGCTCTGTTTGCAATGACTTCATTGGCATTCATATTCATTGAAGTGCCAGCCCCGCCTTGAATTGGATCGACAATAAATTGATTGTTCCATTTTCCTTCAATAACCTCATCTGCGGCTTGAACAATTTTTTCTCCAAGACCAGCATATAGTCGCTTTGTATCCATATTTGCAAGTGCGGCTGCCTTTTTGACAATCCCTAATGCTTTGATGAGTTCCTCATGAACATGGTAGCCAGTAATTGGAAAGTTCTCTACTGCACGTAATGTTTGAATTCCATAATACGCTTGAGTGTCTACTTCCTTTTCACCTAGAAAGTCTCGTTCGATACGAACTTGCTTGTCCTGTAGCTTCGTCATTTGAAAAGATCTCCTTTTACGCTGCTTTTGTTTGTTGTTTTAATTCCTCAATATACTTCTTCGATTTCTCTTGATCAAACACTTTTTCCCACTTAGACATGACAATGGCTGCAAGTGAGTTACCAAATACGTTAACAGTTGTACGAACCATGTCAAGGATACGGTCGATCCCAACGATGAAGGCAAGTCCTTCAAGTGGAAGTCCCATTGCTCCAAGTGTTGTGATGACAACAACGATCGATGCACCTGGTACACCAGCCATTCCTTTTGATGTGAGCATTAAGATTAATAGTAACGTAATTTGCTCATAGATGGAAAGAGGCATGCCGTACATTTGTGCAACAAATATGGCGGCAATGGATTGATAGATGGCACTTCCATCTAAGTTAAAGGTATAGCCTGTTGGGATAACGAACGACGTGATCGCTTTCGGGCATCCGAACTTCTCCATTTTGTCCATTAATCTAGGCAATACAGCTTCTGAACTTGCTGTTGAGAATGCAAGAATGATTTCTTCTTTTAACACTCTAAATAGTGTAAAGACGCTTGTTCCAGCTAATTTTGCGATAATGCCAAGTACGACAATAACGAAGAATGCCATTGTGCCGTAAACGACAAGTACCAGTTTACCTAGCGGGAGAAGCGCTCCGACCCCGAATTTGATCACCGTCACACTGATGAGCGCGAATACACCAAATGGTGCAAACTTCATCACTTTATTGGTCACCCAGAACATCGCTTCGAGGATGCCCTCAAAAAATCCTAACACTGGTTTTCCTTTGTCTCCAACTGCTGCAATTCCTAATCCGAATAACACTGTAAAGAAGATTGTTGGTAATAGATCACCTTCTGCAATGGATTGGAACACGTTTGTTGGCACAAGATGCACAATCGTTTCAGAGAAACTAGCTTTTTCGGCAGAAGACTTAGATGTCTCTTCATATTTAGAGATATCGCCTTTCTCCATGTTACTCATATCAATTCCTGTACCAGGATGGAAAACGTTTGCTGCAAGCAGTCCAACTGCTAATGCAATCGTTGTCACAATTTCGAAGTAAAGAATCGTTTTTCCACCGAGTCTTCCGATGGTTTTCATATCGCCTACACCTGCAACGGCTACAATCAATGCAGCAATAACAATTGGAAGAACGATCATTTTAATTAAGTGGATGAATATATCGCCAATCGGCGTTAACACATTAATAACGGTTTCATTTTGATAAAATAGTGCTCCTACGACAACACCCAAAACAAGTGCGATGAGTATTTGAGAAGCTAACCCTAACTTTTTCATACGTGGACCCCCTTTTTTTGATAACGCTTTCTTTGTTGCCTAATCGCATCTTAACGATGAACCTACAAAAAACGACAAAAAGGAACAAAAAGAAGTGAATTTTTTATGAAAAATCTTTTAAAAGGTGGGTTTTTCCACAAAATTGTTAAAAAAAGACTTCGCTTTTGGCGAAGTCTCAGGTTGTTGAGAAGAGCTAAAATGAACTTTATGTTAGCTCTTTGTGATAGAAATCCATTGAAGTCTAGAAAGGGCGAGCACCGAAGCGCAGGACTGACACCGAATGCGAGGACTTCGCTTCTGATGAAGTCTCATGTTGCATATGATCAGCTGGCGGCTCTTGAAGAGGAGAAAGTTCGACATAAACCGCATAGCCTATCAGTACAATGGCTACATAAATCACAGCACTCAACGTCCACACCCATTTGACATTCAGCTTCATTTTGCCACACCCTCTCTGACAGGTTTCAATCGCTGTAATCTTAGTGCGTTCAGCACAACCGATACAGAACTAAAGGCCATTGCCGCTCCTGCAAGCCATGGTGCCAGGAACCCAAATGCGGCGACTGGTATGCCAATACAATTGTAAGCAAGTGCCCAAAATAGATTCTGTTTAATGTTTCTCATCGTTTTTCTGCTAAATTCAAGTGCATCTGCAATGGCATGGAGATCTCCAGTCATGAGCGTAATATCTGCCGCTTCCATGGCAACATCTGTACCTGTTCCGACAGCCATCCCGATATTTGCTGTTGCAAGGGCAGGGGCATCATTGATGCCGTCTCCAACCATCGCCACTTTTTTTCCTTGTTTCTGAAGCGCTGCAATATGAGCCGCTTTTTCCTCTGGAAGAACTTCAGCAATGACATGATCTATGCCTGCCTCACTCGCAATCGCTTCTGCTGTGCGTTTGTTATCTCCTGTCATCATCACGACGTGAATCCCTTGCTCTTTGAGACGAGCGACCGCTTGAGAAGAAGACGATTTGATTGTATCAGCAACGGCGACAATACCTGCTGGCTCGCCGTCAATGGCAATGAGCATCGCCGTTTTTCCTTGTTCTTCAAGCTCAGTCACAACTGCTTCTAGTGCTTCGCAGCTGATATGATGTTTCTTTAGGAGCTTCCGTGTGCCAATCAAAAGCTCATGTCCTGCAGCCCTTGCTTCAATTCCATGACCAGGATCTGCTTGAAAGGCTTCTACCTCGATCGTTTGGAGACCCCGGTTCTTCATGCCTTCTGTAATCGCTTTGGCAAGTGGATGCTCTGACTGCTGTTCTGCCGATCCTGCTAACTGAAGCAGCGTATCTTCTGTCCAATTGGCAGACGCAATCACATCTGTAAGACTCGGCTCCCCTTTTGTCACAGTCCCTGTTTTATCTAGCACTACTGTATCTAGTGATTGGGTTACCTCTAAGTGTTCTCCGCCTTTAAACAGAATACCTGATTCAGCTGCCCGGCCGCTGCCTGCCATAATAGAGGTCGGTGTAGCAAGACCAAGCGCACAAGGACATGCGATGACGATGACCGCTATAAAGGTTTCAAGGGCTGCTGTCACATTTCCTGGATCAACAAAGATATACCAAATCAAAAAAGTGAGCACAGCCAATCCTACAACAATGGGGACAAATATCCCTGAAATTTGATCTGCCATTCTTTGAATTGGTGCTTTTGAGCCTTGCGCTTGTTCGACGACTCGAATGATTTGTGAAAGAGCCGTTTCTTTTCCTACTTTTGTTGCTTTCACTTTCACAAATCCATTTTTATTGATGGTTGCCCCGATGACTGTATCTCCTGTGGTTTTATCAACTGGCAGACTTTCTCCTGTAATCATCGATTCGTCGATCGCTGTTGTTCCTTCGATGATTTCTCCGTCTACCGGGACTTTTTCACCTGGCTTGACGAACACAAGATCATTCACTTTCACTTCAGAAATAGGAACGGTCATTTCTTTCCCATCTCGCTCTATCACAGCTTCTTTCGCTTGTAAGCCCATCAGTTTTTGAATCGCTTCTGATGATCTCCCTTTCGCTCTTGCTTCCATTAACTTTCCGAGCACAATCAACGTAATCAGCACAGCACTCGTTTCATAATAAAGGGCCGCTTCATGTGTGCCTTGAACTGCTGACTGAATACTTTCATATAAACTATAGAAAAAAGCAGCCGATGTCCCTAGTGCCACAAGGACATCCATATTGGCACTTTTATTTTTCAACGCTTTATAAGCACCTACATAAAAAGGCCAGCCGACAATGAACTGGACGGGCGCTGCTAATGCGAGCTGAACCCATGGATTCATAAACGCTTCTGGCTGCCAAATAAACGATGTGAAAGAAAAATGACTGACCATTGCCCAAAGAAGAGGCAATGACAAAATCATCGAGAACAAAAAGCGTGCCGTTTGTTTCTCAATAGCTGCTTGGCGATGGTCTTTTTTCCCTTCCTCTGCATGCTCTTCGGCTGGTTCGATTAATGAATATCCAATGGATTTCACAGCCTCTTTTATGTCACTTGGAGATATTTTCCCTGGATGATATGTCACCTGAAGTGACTCAAGCGCAAAGTTCACTGATCCTTGATCAATACCATCCATCCGGTTGACTTTTTTCTCAATTCGGTTTGCACAAGCCGCACATGTCATTCCCTCTATATCAAATTCGGCTTGCTCCATCACCACATCATAGCCAAGAGATTGAATTTTTTGTTTTAGATCCTCTGCTGTGAGTTGTTCTGTTTCATACACAATGTGGGATGTTTCAAGCGCAAAATTCACACTGGCGTCGTCCACACCTTCCAACCTGTTCAAGCCCTTTTCAATGCGGCCTGCACAGGCGGCGCAAGTCATTCCCGTAATTTGAAAATCAATTTCTTTTTTCATTTATCTCACCTCTCCACATACTCCATGGGGGTATTGTTATTTTTAAAAAAATACGTGCTGTCTTATGCAGCACGTATGCTCATTTTATACGACATCATATCCCTGTTCTTCAATGACATCAGAGATCTGGTGTAACGTGATTTGATCTGGGTGAAAGGAAACCTCCACCTGACCCTTATCTAAATGGACTTTCACAGATTCAACACCTGCTAATTCTCCTACATTTCCTTCGACTGCTTTCACACAATGTCCGCAAGACATGCCTTGCACTTGTAGTGTTGCTTGTTCCACTTCTCATCGCCTCCATCAATCATTTTCTAATTTTACTATACCCTAGTAGGGTATCATTGTAAACATAAATGATCCGCTTTTTGCTACGATTTTGTCAGCTTCGTGAAGACATTCATTAACTCCTCAATGGCTTCATCCCCATTACCGCTCTTAATGGCATCCGCTACGCAGTGATGTGTATGCTTTTCCATTAATTGAAGACTCACTTTTTTTAAAGCTGCATTGACAGCAGAAATTTGATTCACGACATCTATGCAGTAACGATCGTTTTCAATCATTTGCTGAATCCCTCGCACTTGACCTTCCACTCGTTTTAAGCGATTGATTAATTGCTCTTTTTCCTTCTCAGCTCTAGGCGAAGCGATATGTCTTTCTTCATGTTCTGTCATCTGATCACCTTTTTTCTATCATACTTGTGTTACATTCAATTAAAGCATATCTTCACCTGAAAAGGCAAAGATATGCTGTGATCACCGTTTGCTTATCCTAATTTGTTAGTTGTTCAATATCTTGCAAAAGGCTGACCGATTGCTGAAGCTGCTTCATGAGCCCTTGCTGATCCTCTAAAATAGCTGCAGCATCGAAGTTGTCCATTTTCAATTGCTGTAAATAGGCTTGAATCTCCTCTGACAGCACTTTATTTTTCTCTATGATTTGTGCATGCAGGTCTTCTGCTATTGATGGGGCTGTGAGTTCATTAAATTCTTGAATGTCTGCTTTCAATGATTCCAGTTGCTGCGTCAAATCTGCTCTTTTGGCAGCATCTTGTACAGCTTCTTCCGCAAGCTGTGGAAAATCCTCTGTGAATTGCTGAATATCTGTCACATACTCATTTGCCTCTGTGACATATGTCGTTGTATCGTTTACTTGGTCTAGCAGTCCTGAACATCCACTTAACAAAAACGTACCGGTAAATAGAAACGCCATCACATATTGTTTCAAGATCCATCATCCTTTCATCTGTATGTTGAAACCCCTCATTTGTCCAGCTTCCAACCACACAGATGCAAAAAGACCTTAAAAAAAGCCAGACCTTTGCCTCATGTGTGATAGGCAAAGGTCTGGCTAACATGTTCATGCCGGAATGGCCGAGAAACAACGGATGTTTCTGTAATGACGACCAAACCGTAAAAGCTACTCCCCTTTAGGAAACCGTTCAAATGTTATGTTTATCATATCTAAATGAAGGACAACAGTCAATGAGAAGCAGGCGGAAGATCCTGCTTTTGGTATAGCATATAGTCCGAACCAGTTGATGCATAAATCCGATTACGTCCTTGGCGTTTTGACATATACAAGGCTTGATCTGCCTCAAATAGAAGCGTTTCTAATATAGAGGGATCATTCGCTGTATGGGCGACGCCAAAGCTTGCTGTCACTCTTACTTTTTTCTCATCTGTCTGAAAGAAACTCACTTCAAATGAATGTCTCATCTGTTCCGCAATATGACATGCCTCTTCAAATGAATGATGCGGCAGACAAATGGCGAACTCTTCTCCACCATATCGGCCAAATAAATCATCCATCTTCAAATGCTGCTGACAAATGGACACAACATGACGCAACGCCTCGTCTCCAATATGATGTCCATGCGTATCATTGATTTGTTTAAAGAAATCAATATCAAATAGCAATATCGCAGTATCCTGCGCATCCTCTTCCAATAACATCTGCGTTCGTTCAATAAAGGAAGACCGATTGAAGATATTCGTCAAACCATCAATATATGCTCGGCGCTCCAGCTCTTCCTGCAATAGTCGCTGCTCCGTAACATCGCTGATCACAATTTGCCTGCCCTCGACTTCGCCTCTTCTATTAAAAAGAGAAGAAGCAGTGAGATGATAATAGAAGGGCTGCTCTTTTTCCCACATTAAATCGTACTGTGAATGGTCCTGCGGAGAACGCAGCCACTGTATAAACGCTGGCTCTTTGATGATCCCTGAGAATATATCATCGATTTTATAGCCGATTCCCTTTTTAGCGAGCACAGGAATGATCAATGCAGCCGCAGGGTTATAATCAATCAGTGTTCGGTATCGATCCAATAGAAGAACACCTTCTGACATATGTTCAAACACACGCTCCATGGCAATGGGAGAGAGCTTAAAGAGATGAAAAGACATAATCGCCCATAAGTAGAGTGCGTTGGTTAAAAACATCACCACTGGTACTGGGTCAATGTGAAAAGGCGTGACACCTAATAAATAGATAAAAGAGGTCGTGATCGGCAATAATATTCCAACGAGCAAGATCAGAACCTGTTTCAAATATTCTTTCTTCACACGTAAAAACCAAAGCAGCATAAAAATAGCGAGCATGGAACAGCCAAATGTATAGACCCCATGAATGATATACCAATAACCAATGGTAAAATCAGCTAATAAAAACCCGTCTACTGTATTCATCGTGATGCTTCGGTAAAAGAGTGAATGAAAAGAGTTGGTGAACACCAGAATGGTGGTTAAAATTGGAATCAACAAGAAGAGAAGCACGCGGCGCTTTGTTACATATTGATGGAAACCAGTAAACTGCAGCACAATCATTAGGCTGAACGGTGCAATAAACGGAAGACCTATGTATTGAAAACTAACCCAGAATGTAATTTCTTGAGGGGTGCGCGCCAATAATTCAAATGTATGTCCAAAAATATAAATCGCAGTTGCTCCAGACATATACATAAACAATTGACAGCCAATATACCGATGGCGATTTGCATGAGCAATGATTGATAATATTACGGACAGAATGCCAGAAACACTCATGATCACAATAAAATGTAAAACAATCGAATCCATGTAAACGCCCCAATTTCAGTTATTTAGAACTAGTCTAATCTTACTATATATGAGGACGTCTCAAATGGGAAGATGTGATTTTGAATTGGTTGGCGGTTTTTTGGAAAGTTTCGAATGTTTTCTGTTTACGAGGCCTTATCCTTTTCACTATTTTTTATGCTTCACTTGGAGAAGCATATTGTGATAGGAGAAATATCAATGTCTAATCGTTTTCATAAGTTTCATCTATTAGGACAAATCGATTTATAGCGCTTTCTCAATAGATTCTAGATTAAAGGTATCTTCACTAAAAAACTATAAAAAAACACAGCAGCATAACCGCTGTGTTCTGCATCAATAGCTATTGGGTTGATTGCATTCATGCTAGTAACTCATTTTTATTGTTTTAGTTGTTTTTCATCTACAAGACGATCGACTTCGTTGTCTGCATTTTCAATTTCAGCATGTACTTCATCAATCGTGTTCACTACCTCTTGCATGAGTTTGAGTTCGGGATCATATTCAGACAGCATTTCATCTGTATTATCAACAATGAATTGATATTCCTTTCCGGCACGGAGTGTGTGCTTATGAGCCGTCTTAAATGTTGCTGGAACGGCTTCTTTTTTCTGTGCTTTATTGATTATTTTTTGCGCTCTTGCAATAGATTTATCAACTTTTGACATCCATACTTTATCCCCCGCCACGGAATTTCTTAAAAGGTCTTCATAAACGATGATTTCATCTTCAAGGGCATCCATATGTGCGTCATACCAATCAACATAGGCTTCTTGCTCGGCTTTTGTTTCTTTTGGTTTTGACGCAGCATTCGCTTCTTTACGACTTAATTCTGATGTTGTTTCTGTTTTACCACACGCTGCTGTTAGCGCTAATACGAATACTAAAAGGATTGTTGCAATGATCGACTTTTTGTTTGTTTTCAAGGTCTGTTTCCTCATTTCTTATCGTTTTTTGAATCGCTTGCTACTTTTTCAACTTCGTCGTCTGCTTTCTTCGTTTCTTCAAGGGCTTTATCAAGTCTGTGCTCAATCACATTGAGTCCATCTACCGTATTTTCATCGATTGTCTTAATCGTTTTAGGTGTTTCATCAATTAAGTATTGATACCCTTCGCTTGCTTTGACCAAATGCTCATGTGCTTTTTTGTAAGCAGCAGGTGCGTTCTTTTTCGCTTTTACGTCATCGACAACTTTTTGCAGATCATCTAGTGATTTTTTAACGTTTTTAGCCCATTGGTCGTCGGTAGGGTCAGCCTCCATCATACGCTTCGCGTATGTAAGCATAGCATCTTCAAGATCGCTTCGATTTGATTCGTACCAATCAGCGTATTCTTTTTCTGAGGCTTTTGTGTCACCGCATGCTGCACCAAATGCTAAAAGCATGACTGACATCATAATTACTGCCAATATCGATTTTTTATTTCCTGATTTCATAAGTACTTATCCTCCTAGTTTACTTTCAACATTTTTGTTGAGATTTTTCCAAATACCGAGTTTGTTCGCAATTTTCTGCTTTTATATTGAACAATTTGTTCTATCTTCTTCATTTAATTAAATAAATTTTCATAAGAATATAGTAATGGTTAAATATCCCTACAATTCATCATCGGCTAAATGAAGATGTTTGTTTAGAAATTAATTCAATTTTTATAACATAAAAATACTATATTGGAAGATATCCTATGTTTTTTAAACAAACAACTATTATTAAATAAAAACATAAAAAAAAGACGCTATTCATAGCGTCTTTTTTTGAGTAATTAGATTTTCATGATACCAGACCCGCATCAAGGGCTTTCAAACCCTTGATACGACTGCATTCTAAAAGTTTTGATGGAGACGGTGGGAGTCGAACCCACGTCCAGAGACATCGATTACTTAAGCGTCTACGAGCGTAGTCAACATATTTACGTGTTCACTCATCCTCATGCCTGCTGACGGGCGCTTGGAGAGCTAGTCTGATGGATCTCTTCTTACGTCCTCAGACGAAAACGTAAGCGTAGCCTACTTCATTGGGCTCCTCACAGACACATAGGCGATGTCAGGAAGAGCTCGCTGCGCTTATTAGGCAGCTAGTGCTAAGTTTTGGTTAAAACTTTTAGTTTTGCCAGTTACATTTAGGTGCGTGTTAACGAGATCGCCTCTCGGCTCGCAGCCTAAGCTCGAACCATCCCTGTCGAATCCGTAACGTCCCCTTGTAAAAGGGATATACGGGATGGAAACGTTCTTTCGCTTAACTGCTTCCGTATATGACTATTATAACAATCTCATCGCTCGAAACAACTGGTGGTTTCTGTAAAAAACGACGATGATTGTTTACTGCATAACATATTGTAGCATAATGCTTCCGCTCTCAGCAAGCCATCTGCATGCGTCTAGAATTGCTTTTGCCGGTCACGGAAAGCTCGCTCGATTTCACGTTTCGCATCTTTTTTCTTCAGATCTTCACGTTTATCATATTTTTTCTTCCCTTTACCGACTCCAATTAGCACTTTGGCAAAGCCATTTTTCAAATAGAGTTTAATGGGAACAAGTGAGTAGCCCTCTTCCTTTGTCGCACCAATCAATTTGCTGATTTGCTTGCGATGAAGAAGCAGCTTTCTCGTTCTGAGCGGATCATGGTTATAACGGTTCCCCTGCTCGTATGGGCTCACGTGCATATTGTGAAGAAACACTTCTCCTCGTTCGATTTTGGCAAAGGAATCTTTTAAATTCACTTTTCCTGCTCGAATGGATTTGATTTCAGTTCCTTGTAATACAAGTCCGGCTTCGTATGTTTCTTCTATAAAATAATCATGATTGGCTTTTTTGTTTTGGGAAACAACCTTTCCCTCTCCCTTTGGCATTGGCGTACACCCTCCTTTTGACACAGACACGGTCCAAATCGTACGGATTATTTTATCAAACAATCCAGCTTTCGACAATGCTGATGCCACGTGGTCAAAAAGCAAATAGAGCATGGTGCCCTATTTGCTTTTTGTCACGTTACTTTTTCTTTTTGCGCTTTTGTTTCGGTGCGTTATCAAAAACGCGTTTTTTCTTTTTCTTCTTTTTACGACCTGTAAACCAGTCGCCGCCTTTATCCTCTTTGCCTTTTTCCCCAGAGGCCTTTTGACCTCCGCGTCCTTTTTTGGCTGGTGGATCTGTCCGTTTTTTGAACTTGAAGTCTTTTGGTGATTTACGGCGAGTGCCTTTCATCCCGACGATTTCAAAATCAATGGAATGCTCATCTTTATTCACACTCACCACTTTGACAGTAATTTCGTCACCAATGCGATATACATTCCCTGTCCGCTCACCGATCATGGCAAAGTGCTGTTCATCAAAACGATAGTAATCGTCTGTCATGTAGCTCACATGGACAAGGCCTTCTATCGTATTCGGCAGTTCAACGAATAGTCCGAAATTCGTGACGGAACTAATCATACCATCAAACTCTTCACCGATTTTATCAAGCATATACTCTGCCTTTTTCAGGTCATCTGTTTCGCGCTCAGCATCAACAGAGCGGCGCTCCATTGTAGATGCATGATCAGCGATTTCTGGCAACAATTGACCCCATTTTTCAAGGGTCGCTTCGTCTGTCTTTTTCTCTATTAAATAGGTTCTGATCAGCCTATGCACGATTAAGTCCGGGTAGCGGCGGATCGGCGATGTGAAGTGTGTATAGAATTCCGTTGATAATCCAAAATGTCCAATGCTTTCTGGATCATACTTCGCCTGTTTCATTGAGCGAAGCATCACAGTTTGAATCACGACTTCTTCCGGCTGATCACGGACGGCATCAAGTACACTTTGAAGTGCACGCGGGTGAATGTTCGTTGACGTCCCTTTCACAATGTAACCAAACGTCGTCACGAACTCTAAAAAGCGCTGAAGCTTCTCAGGATTTGGTTCTTCGTGAATTCGGTAAATGAACGGAACATTCATCCAGTGGAAATGCTCGGCAACTGTTTCGTTTGCCACCAGCATGAATTCTTCAATTAATTTTTCGGCAACGGAACGCTCACGAATGACTACGTCTTTTGCTGCGCCTTCATCATCTACAAGTACTTTTGCTTCCTTGAAGTCAAAGTCGACTGCTCCGCGCTCCATTCGCTTGTCACGCAGAATTTCTGCAAGCTTCTCCATCTCTTGGAACATTGGTACTAACGGCTCGTATTTGTCTAAAAGCTCTTCATCTTGGTCAACTAAAATCTTATTCACATCGGAATAGGTCATTCTTTCCGTCGTTTTGATCACACTTTGGAAAATTTCGTGTTTGACGACTTTCCCACTACGATCAATGATCATTTCACAAGAGAGTGTGAGACGATCAACCTTCGGATTCAATGAGCAAATGCCATTTGACAGGCGATGAGGAATCATTGGAATAACGCGGTCTACAAGATACACACTCGTTCCGCGCTCATAGGCTTCCTGATCAATCGGCGAATTCTCTGTAACATAATGAGAAACGTCTGCAATGTGCACGCCGAGCTTATATTTGCCATCATCGAGCTTTTGCACGGTTACGGCATCATCTAAGTCTTTTGCATCTGCACCGTCAATCGTCACAATCGTTTCATTGCGCAGATCACGTCTACCTTCAAGGTCCTTTTCATCAATCGTTTCAGGTGTGTCTACTGCCTGCTGGAGCGCTTCTTCCGGAAACTCACCTGGCAGCCCGTGTTTATGAATAATCGACAAAATATCGATGCCAGGGTCATTTTTGTGACCAAGGATTTCAGTCACTTCACCTTCTGCGCTCATTCTACCTTCTGGATAGCTTGTCAGCGTGACAACGACTTTATGACCTTCAACCGCTCCGTTTTTAGCGGATTTCGGAATGAAGATATCGTTTGTGATTTTTTTATCATCAGGAATGACAAAACCAAAGCTTTTCGTTTCTGTATAGGTACCGACAACCGTCTGAGTATTACGCTCCAGAATACGGATGACCGTTCCTTCTTTTTTGGTGCCATTTGATTTGTGGCTGACACGAACCATGACGGTGTCGCCATTCATTGCTGTGCCTAGCTCATTTGGCGGAATGAAAATATCATCCTGTCCAAACTCTTCTGGTGTCACAAATGCAAATCCTTTTGCATGCGCAGACAGCTTCCCTTTTACCAAGTTCATTTTTTCCGGTACACCATAGCGGTCGCTGCGGGTACGGACGATCAGTCCCTGATCCTCTAATATCACAAGTGCTTTGACGAGCTCTTTATAATCATCTGGATTGGTAATTTCCATCATGACTTCTAATTCCTGTACCGTTAATGGTTTGTACGCCTCTTCTTGCATAAACGCAAGTAATTCATCCATAAATTCTTCTTTTTGCACACTCTAACCCCCTATATATTTAAATTGACCAATCGAGTGATTCTAAGAATGCATATACATCCTGATGAACCTTCTCCCGCTCTTTATCAAGCGTGATAACATGGCCCGATTCTTCATACCACTTTAAATGTTTTTCATCTGTCTCTACTTCGTTATAAATAATGTTGGCACTGTCTGTATTAATCATATGATCATGACGTGCCTGAACAACAAAAGTAGGTGAATAAATCATGTCAACATTGTTTCTGACATCTGCAATGAGTTCTTGAAGAGCCTTGAGTGTACCCATTGGTGTTTTCTTGAACTCTTCCATCTCTTGCTCAATTTGATCCTCTGACTTACCCTCGAATTTTTTATAGTTACGGGCATAATCTAGTACACCCTGGTACATGACTTCTTCACTTTTTATGTACATAGGTGCACACATAGGTACAATTCCCTTTACAGGTACAGTGTAACCTAATTTCAATGAAAAAACTCCTCCGAGGGATAGTCCGCAGACCGCAATTTCCTCATAACCTTCGTCTTTTAAAAATTGATAGCCTTCTTCTACATCTTTCCACCAATCTGTAGGACCTGTATGAACAAGCTCCTCTGGCGGTACACCGTGTCCTTTGTATTGAGGTGCATGGCATGTATAGCCTCTTTCATTCAAATAACGCCCAAGCATACGAACATCGGCTGTATTCCCAGTAAAACCGTGAAGAAGAAGCACCGCCTTTTCTCCACCTTTAAACGTAAATGGTTTTGGTGTAACAACTTTCATGATGTGACTTCCTTTCCTTCTGATATGGTTTATATTTTCCACTTGTATGTATGAAACAAACACAAAAGAGTGCTGATAATAAAAAAAGGTCTGAAAAAAGATCAGACCTTCTGTTACTCGCGCCTACACGCCTAAATATGCCAATGCAAGTGTTAAGATGAAGAAAAGCACTGACAAAATGACAGTTAATCGGTGAAGAATCAAGTCAAGACCTCTCGCTTTTTGCTTACCGAAAAGCTGCTCGGCTCCACCTGAAATAGCGCCTGACAGTCCTGCACTTTTACTTGATTGTAATAATACAACGATGATAAGTGCGATACTGACAATTACGAGTAATGTGATAACAAATGCGTGCATGAAAACACCTCCAGACAAACTGGTACACATAACTTTATTTTACATGAAAACAAGGTGCATGTCACGAAACATCAAAATAAAGATTTCCTATATATTGTCGACTTTATTTGTCATTTTGATTCAATTTCGCTCCAATGGATTGTATGCAGCATTTTTATATGCAATTTTTGAGGTTAAAAAGCGTTTTTAGCGAGTTGCTTCTTCTTTTAAGAGCTGTTTTAATTCTACTAACAACCGTTCAGCTCCTTCAGGACTCAGCACGACGTTACCATTTCCATAACTTTTGTTGTATTTCGTTATTTGGCCAGTTAATAAACAGCTCTTATCTGCATCATATTTTTTCAGCATAATGGTTTGATCTTCGATGAAAATTTCTAACAGCTGCTCTTCTTTTATATTGAGTACCTTTCGCATTTCTGAAGGCAGAACAATTCTGCCAAGCGAATCGATGTGTCTTACCATTCCAGTTCTTTTCAATGAAGCCGCCTCCTTAATGATCATACAATGATTTTATTCATTGACTTTTGTCAACATCTTCATAGTAAAATAAATCTTCAAATTTTTTATCAAAGTAATGAATCATTTTGCCAATGACAAGCTGTCCTGGCTTACGGTGACCATTCAATACCCTGCTGAGTGTGGCAGGAGAGATGCCAATTTCATCTGCGAGCTGATTTAAAGACATATCGTTTTCGATCATATACTGCATCACAAAAGCCCGCCTGATCTGAATCTTTTCGACCATCATTACAACCTCCTATAGGATCAATATGTACAACATGTAGGATTCTCACATCTCTCGGATTCATTAACTTATGTCAACACTTTTACGCCCTTTCTATTTCCTTTGGTCAATGATCATACTAAAATAAGTCATATACTGAAATGTGAGGTTCGATGACATGAATCACTTTGGTGAACAATTACGCATTTTAAGAGAGAATAGAAAGATGTCTGTCAATCAACTCGCCATGTATTCAGGCGTAAGCGCTGCCGGTATTTCTCGGATTGAGAATGGAAAGCGTGGTGTGCCAAAGCCTTTAACCATAAAAAAATTAGCACGCGCTTTGAAGGTGCCTTATGAGGATTTAATGCTGCTTGCCGGTTATATTGAACAGGAAAAAGTGCATGAAATGAAACCGAAATATGAATCCATATTAAAAATCTATCAAACGGCGCTTCAAAAGGATGTAGAACATCTCCCTATTTTCGATGGAGACCAATGGGAAACACTCACCGCACAAGACATCAGCCAGCTGAATCAATACTTTCTCACGCTCATTAACCAAAAAAAGGCGAACAAATAGCGGGGCATAAACATAAGATACATCCACCATTAACTAATGTCAATATTTTCATGGTACACTTATTGCCAATAGTCAACAAATCGAGTACACTAGAGATAAATAATCTTTAACCATGTGAGGTTTTGAGTTGATGAACTTCGGTGCATATTTAAGAGCATTACGTGAGAAAAGGAAACTATCGGTGAACCAATTAGCGATGTATTCAGAGGTCAGCGCTGCTGGTATTTCTCGGATTGAAAACGGGAAACGCGGCATTCCGAAACCTCCTACAATTAAAAAACTAGCAAGTGCATTAAAAGTACCTTATGAGGACATGATGCAGGCTGCAGGGTATATTGAAGAAGCATCTTCTGCCTATGTCATAAAGGAAGAAGAAACGGCTTTTACCCAAATAAAAGAAGCAGCAGAGCACTATGAACTTGATGATCTTGAAATATTTAATGGGGACATATGGTCCACCCTTTCTAAACATGAAATAGAGGATTTAAACCGCTATTTGTTATTTCTACTAAACAGCCGTTCGTCATCGTAAAATGTTTTGATCATTGACAAGCTTTTTGCGCCGATTTTTGACAGAATTACGGTATAATGGGTTCAGATTGGAGTGAAGAAAGATGAATCAATCTGATATGTGCCCACGGTTTGAAAAAGCAGTTGAGTTATTAAGTAAACGCTGGGTGGCACTGATTGTTTTTCAGCTTCTCTCAGGTTCGCAGCGCTTTAGTGAAATCGAAGCAGCTCTGACCAATTTAAGCGGAAGGGTTTTATCTGAGAGATTAAAAGAGCTGGAAGCAGCAGGCATTGTAAAACGGGAGGTTTTTGCTGAAACACCCGTGCGTATTGAGTATTCATTAACTGATATGGGGCGCTCACTTGCACCCGTTTTTGAGGAAATTGCGAAGTGGTCCTCTGAATGGATCACACTTGAATCATAAATGTCTCCTGATGTGAGCCGCCTAATCATGATAAAAAAACCTCCCCTACAGATGTAGAGGAGGTTTTGTCTTTTCAAGCATTTATGCGGACGTCATGTTTTTTTCAGCTAACGCCTTGCTTTCTTTTTTCTTGTTGATTGGGCTTAAATAGCGTTCAAGCCAGCCCATGACAAGGTCGGCAATAATGGCCATGAGCGCAGTTGGAATAGCACCTGCTAAAATAATGGCTGTTCCGTTTGTCGCGTTTGATCCTCTGATGATAATATCACCAAGTCCTCCAGCACCAACAAATGTCCCAATCGCTGTAATACCGATTGCGATCACAAGTGCGGTTCTTAAACCAGCCATAATGACAGATAAAGCAAGCGGTAATTCAACCATTCTCAGCACTTGCCATTTCGTCATGCCCATCGCTTTCCCCGATTCTAAATAGGCATGCTCAATGCTGACAATACCTGTGTACGTGTTACGGATAATCGGCAGAAGCGAATATAAAAAGAGTGATAAGATGACTGTATTTGCACCAAGTCCTAATACAAGCATCAACACAGAAAGCATCGCTAACGCTGGAATGGTTTGAATGACATTGGTTATCGCGAACACCCAATTGCTCAGTTTGCGGTAATGCGCCACAAAGATGCCGACTGGTATTCCGACAATTGCCGCAAACAATACCCCATACGCTGACATGAGGAAATGCCGGTAAAATTCTTCTAACACATATGAACCGTTCTGTTGATAATACGCCCATAATTGCTGTAGTGTGTCCATCAGCTCTGACACCTCCCAATCTTACTCAAAGTAATTGTGTTTCTTTAGAAAATCTCTCGCAACAGTCGCTGGTTCTTTTAGTTCTCCATCGACTTGATAATTGAGCTCTTGCATTTGTTCGGTATCGATTTTTCCAATCAACCTGTTGATCACCTTGTCCAGTCCTGGATTTTCTTTTAATACTTTCTCAGGGACAACTGGTGATGCATCGTATGGTGGGAAGAATCGTTTATCATCTTTTAAGATTTTGAGATTATACGCTTTGATCCGGCCATCTGTTGAATAGGCAAGCACAATATCCATTTTTTCATTTTTCAATGCGTCATAGACTAGCCCGATCTGCATCGGAAAAGTGCTTCCAAATTCAATTCCGTATGTTTTCACAAACCCTTCGTAACCGTCACCTTTCTTTTTCAGCCAAATATTATCCACACCGAAGCGATAATTTTTGGCATTCTTTTTTAAATCAGAGACTGTTTCTAGGTTGTTTTCCTTCGCCATCTTCTGCGTCACAGCAAAGGCATACGTATTATCAAACCCATAGGAATCAAACCATTTGTAATCATAGCGTTTTTTGAATTCTTTCTGGACGATTTCCATTGCACGCTTTGGATCTTTTTCTGCATCCATTCCTAGCGTACTTGTTAAATCCGTGCCTGTATATCGTGTTGCTGAAATGTCGACATCACCGTTTTCCATTGCTTTCTGCTGGACCGTATTTGAGCCTAAATTCTTCACAATGGTTGTCTTTTTATCTGTGTAATGCTCAATGATGTCTCCCACCATATAGGCCATAATTTCTGATTCTGTAAAGTTTTGCGCACCGATTCGCAGCGTGCTCCCTGAAGAGCCGGCTAGTCCAGGAAGTGAACAGCCACTTATGAATAGCAAGCATCCGGCAAGCAGTGCACTGATCCATTTTGTTTTTCGATTCTTCATATGAGCCAACTCCTTATGAAACTTCCTTCAATCCTTTTAAGCCTTCTGGTGTTACTTTTTTCTCAAGCTTCATCAATGTAAGGTCAATGATGACCGCTAAAATAGTGACAGGGATTGCACCCGCAATAATGTATTCCGGCTGGTAAAGCTGAAGCCCAATTAAAATGTAGTCACCAAGACCGCCTCCACCGATAAAAGCAGCAAGTGTTGTCCACCCAATTAAATAAATCGTTGAGGTTCTGACACCTGCCATAATGACCGGAACAGCAAGCGGCAGTTCCACAAGACGAATTTGTTCCCATGTCGTCATGCCAATTCCTTTTCCAGATTCAAGCAAGTTTTTGTTCACACCTTGAACACCGGCATACGTATTTCTTAAAATAGGCAAAACGGAATAGAAAAATAGCGCAACGATCGCAGGTATTTTTCCAACTCCCAAAATAGGAATAAAAAATGCAAGAATCGCTAAACTAGGGAGTGTTTGAAAGATATTCACGATGCCGATGACAAAACCGGCGCCTCTTTTCATTCGTGTAAGAATGACGCCTAAAGGAACGGCCACGATA
This sequence comes from Bacillus sp. iso_77, assembly GCF_056173625.1. Lineage (NCBI taxonomy): Bacteria > Bacillati > Bacillota > Bacilli > Caryophanales > Bacillaceae > Bacillus > Bacillus sp. iso_77. Next base: position 3,035,428 of record NZ_CM149683.1, read on the forward strand.
ATGCCTAACACAACGGCAATTAAAGAAATGTATAAATGCTCCCACATTTTTGTGAGGAGTTCCCCACCATTTTTCTCAAGAAAATCGATGATTTGATCCATGTGTACACCTCCCTTAGTTCATTTCAGTGACAGCCTCCGGGGTATCTTCTCCCCAAATAGAGTCATATACGACATCTACAAGACTTGCACGTGTGACGATGCCTTTTAAGTGCCCTTTTGCATCGACAACCGGTACATATTTAATGCCGCGTATTAAGATCTTTCGGACAGTATCTCTAAGAAGTGCACCTTCTTGTACTGTATAAAATTCTGTATTTAAAATATCGCCAACGAAGGCTGCTTTTCTGCGGTTTGCATCGATGGTTTCAATGTCGATATAGCCTTTCAGCACATGATTTTCATCAACGACAAGCAGAGAATCAACCCGCTTTTCTCTCATAATAAAGATGGCATCTGTCAATGTTTTTTCGACGGTAATTGTGACTGGGGACGTGTTCATCATTTGTTCCACACGTTCCATATTCGGGTTTGACTGAAGTAGACGTTCTTTCCCGATGAATTCTTCTACGAATTCGTTCACAGGGTTACGTAAAATATCATCTGGCGTGCCCACTTGGACAATCTCTCCATCTTTTAAAATGACAATGCGGTCTGCAAGTTTAATCGCTTCATCCATGTCATGTGTGACGAAAACGATTGTTTTATTTAACGTTTTTTGCAGTTTCTTAAATTCTTCCTGCAATGAATCTCTTGTAATTGGGTCAAGTGCTCCAAATGGTTCATCCATCAGGATTAAAGGGGGTTCTGCTGCGAGTGCGCGAAGAACGCCGATACGCTGCTGCTGTCCTCCACTGAGTTCATGAGGGTAACGCTCTAAGTATTCCGGCCCCATGTCGACGAGTTTGAGCAATTCACGCGCTCGTTCTTTTCGTTTTTCTTCCGGCCACTTCAGCAGCTTCGGCACAAGGGAAATGTTTTGTGCGATGGTCATATGAGGGAAAAGTCCAATTTGCTGAATCACATAACCAATTTCTCTTCTTAATTGGACTGGATCTTTTTTCATAATGTTTTCTCCCTCGATGAATATGTTTCCTGAGGAAGGTTCAATCAGTCGGTTAATCATCTTCATGGTTGTCGTTTTACCACAGCCACTCGGTCCAATAAAACAAATAAATTCTCCTTTTGCTATTTCTAAATCAATATTTTTGACAGCTTTTTTTCCGCCTTTATACGTCTTAGATACATTCTCTAGTTTCAGCAAATGAGACACCTCCAATTAGTCGGATATATATTTTCAGAAAATTTACACCTTATTTATTATAGTGCAAACTTTATAAAATAAAAAGTTTACGATGTGTTTGTATTGCATAAGATTTATTTAAAATTTTCAGTTAACGGCCTGATATGTACCGATCCCTCCTTTTTCCTCCAACTTACGAGCAAATACTCAATATTTATTGTTTTCATCAACAAACAGGTATATGATATATTGTGTTACAAATTGTCAGTCGTGAAGGGATGAAGCGGGGAATGGACAAGCAAGCGTTAGGCGCCATTCAAAAAGCACAGGATCATTATATTGAAAAAGCTGCCGAGAACATGAATGCCTTTGGTCTTTCTGCCACAGTGGGTAGAGTGCTTGGTATCATTCATATGAACCGTAAACCAATGACGCTCGGTGAGCTCTCAGAGGCGACCGGCATGAGCAAAACAAGAATGAGTCAAGTCGTTCGAGAAATGCTTGATTTGAATATTGCTGAAAAGGTTTATGAAAAAGGAATACGCAAAGATTTATATGACGTTGAGCAAGATCAATATCAAACCTTTATTTCACTGTTTGCAGCCAATTGGTCACGTGTTGTCAGCAAAAATCGCAAGGCACATAAGAAGACATGCAAGGAATTGCTGGAGCTGCTTGAACAAGATGACCTGCCAGAAGAAACAGTAGATAAAATCAATCTTCTTCTTTCAGAAATCAAGGAAAGTCTCGATTATTATGACTGGATTAGCCGTTTAATTGAGTTCTTTGAAAGTGAAGAAGTATTTCAACATGTGCCAAAACCTTAAAAAAAGCTGTTTTATTTTACAATTTTGTAGAAAAAAACAGCTTTTTTATATACACTTATGACATCAGCATTGGGAACATCCCTTTGATGCCTGCGCCTATCATCTCAACTGCCACAACAGCTAGAATCAATCCCATTAATCGTGTCACGACATTCATCTCTGTTTTCCCCATTTTTCGCATAATGAAACTCGAATAATGAAATGCATAATAGGTCATGGCAAGTACGACCACAATGCCAATAAGAATCGCAAGCAGATGAAGCGTTACTTGGTGGCTTCCTGGGGTTAAGCTCATGACGGTTGCAATTGTACCAGGTCCTGCAATGATCGGAATGGCGAGTGGGGTCACCGAAACATCAGCCTTCTCTTTGCTCTCTGCCTTTTCATCCGAATGAGGGTTTTGAACATGTGATTCTTTTGCATTTAGCAAATTGTAAGCGATACCAAAAATAAAAATACCTCCGGCGATACGGAGTGCATGGATATCAATGCCAAACAATTTGAAAATGAGCCTGCCTGCCAAAAGAAAGGCAATCAAAATCATAAAAGACACAACAATCGCTTTTTTGGCCGTCTGGGATCGTTCTTTTTCTGAGTAGCCTTCTGTTAAAGTGATAAAAAGAGGCACGTTTCCAATGGGGTTTGAGACAGCAAATAGTGACACAATGACATGAATCATAAAGGAAATCAACAGACACCCTCCTTTTTTCATAGTGTCTGCTAATCTGATGCGAATATTCCCTTGTTCTGTTAAAACCTGGTTTGTTTTAACCGATGATAATAGAGGTTTAACGAAAGGGGAATAGAACATGAAAAAAAACATCACGATCATTGTCTTGTCTGTGATCATCCTAGGTGCAACTGGCTGGATTGTGTGGCAGCAGCAGTCGCTCACCGCATCAGAGAATAAACACCAGCAAGAAATGAGAAAGAATGATGAGCAGCTGACACAATTAAAGTCAGAAGGAACGGATATGAAAGATGAAATGGATGGTCAAAAAAAGGAATTGTCCACCGTCACAAACAAGCTGAAGAAAGAAAAGAAGGCGCATCAAAAAGAAATCAAACAACGTAAAGCGCTTGAATTGAAAATAGACCAGCTTCAAAAAGAACTGGCATCAGCGAAAGCAACGGCTCAAGCGAATAAGCAGGCAGCACAAACGACTAGGAAAGCAACTGTCAAAAAGGACCCAAATGTCACCCATCATCCTCCTTCTCAATGGGTACAGGATCAATATGATTGGGGTGTTAAACAAGGGTATATCAAAGAATAGAGAGGATGAAATGATTTGATACAGATTCGGCCATTGTCTCATGATCAATCTGTTCCTATGGATCTTTTACTATTAGCTGACCCTTCAACTGAAAAAGTCCTTGCCTATGTACAATCTGGTTCTTGTTATGTGGCTTTTCATAAACAGGACATGATTGGTGTGTATGTTCTGACGCCTCTGTCTCAGCAGACAGTGGAAATCATGAATGTCGCCGTGAAGGAGTCATGGCAAGGTAGAGGAATTGGGAAGCAGCTGATCCGCCATGCTATTTCAGAAGCCAAGGCAGCTGACTTTCATACGATTGAAATCGGCACAGGCAACTCTAGTATTCAGCAGCTCGCCCTTTATCAAAAATGCGGTTTTCGCATGGCGTCTATCGACCACGATTTCTTTCTGAAGCACTATGATGAACCGATTTATGAGAACGGTATTCAATGTATGGATATGGTGCGGTTGTCACTCGTTCTTCAAGCAGACTGACTTCATTCAGCCTGCTTTTTTTATATTCTGCTCTTTTTCACTGCATGAATCACATATTGAATCAAGAAGTAGAGAGCGGCACCCGCTAAAAAACAGACCACGCACCCAAAGAGCGTTGCCTCTGAGCTGAATTGATACTGTTCAATTTTCATGATATAAAATGGCATACCAAAGAGAGTTGGACTTGATTCAACATGATGAACCTCTAGCAGCATTAAAAATACTGGCGTCATAAACACAGCAAACACATAAAGCATCGCAAGCGTTAAGCCGCTAGAAAACGAATGAAATACTTTAACCATTTAGTTCTCTCCTTTCATCTCTTTTAAACTGGTGATGATATTTTTCCCGTCTGGGCAAGCTGGATGCAGCATCACTGTATTTAATAAAGAAAAAAGCAGCAATGGATGCGTCAATGGATGCCCCCACATGAAGAAAAGCACACCCGAGCAGATCACTGGAAACACAGGACCTGCAAGTGCCACCATCACATTAAAACCCGGCCGTGAAAATTTCTCATGGACAATCGACACGTGCTTCCAATCGATCATCACCACATAATCAAAGATGGGTTTTTTTTCGATTTTGTTGCACACCATCACCATCAGGATATGACCGAGTTCATGAATGAGCACAACTGCTATTAAGCAAAATAAAAGCGTCATCATCGCACAATCGGCCTCTTTAGCATGGCAGCATATATGAAGATGAAGAATGCGGCTGAACAAGCCATATAGGCAGTTGAGAGAAGCTGGATATTTGCTGAAAGCCACTGGACTAAAAGCATATCCAACATACTGAACACAGCAATCATCATCACGATCACAAACAGTTTATTAAATTCACTAATCTTCACGATAAACCCGACACATGCCGCCATGACAGTGATCAATAAAATGGACAAACTCGCCAAACCGTGCCCTTCACTTTCGACCCCTATCATGAAATAAGCAAGCCCGATATAGACAAAATAAATCAATACATTCATTGTGTAATAAAATAAAATTCTTGATAATAAATAGGCACCCTTTGATGTATTTAACATAAAAATGGCTCGCTGATGGAGATGATATTCCCTGCCAATCATCAGAGGAAGCATAATAAGGATCTCCTTTAAGGCAAACTGCACAATAAAAGCATACAGCCAGCCAGTCTCTGCCGGAGTAAAGATCCATGGGAGACCTATCGTGAAACAGACAAGAAACAGGAACAAAATACCTTGTTCTTTAAACACAGCTGATCGGCTAAAATAAACAAGCTCCTGCCGCAGATGTGTGAAAAATGAAGAATCCGATCTGATTTTTTGGTAAGAAAACGACTTCACCTCTACCTTTAGCTGCAAAAACATCCGATTGACATAACAAGCCGCCAAGCCCTTCAGCCAAAACCACCCTGCACATAGAAAGATCATCAGAAATACAAGATAGATAGACGGCCATACGTGAATCATCTCAACCGCTTTTTGAAAAAGGAGAAACATGAAAGCACCAAGCGTCACAAATCCGAGCGTTTGCAGCAGTAAATGCTCTTTTGTTTTTGATATAAAATGGCTCACACCAATGCGTATCAGCATCCAAGAAGCAAACGTATAGAGCGCCAATCCACAGCAAGTGATCCCTACCACAATGATCCAATACAAAGATAGTGTAACGCCGCTAATGATCAGCCCTAATAGGATGGGTAAAAAAAGCAGACCAAGCATGATGAAACAAAACAGCACCGGAAAGAAATACACACAAAGGACAAATGAGACACTTTGCATCGCACTATTCAAAAAGAAGAACTGATACTCTTGACGCTTCATTTTATGACGGGAAAAGACAATACCTGCTCCCAAAAGCAGCAGGGTCATTTTCACAAATTGAAGGTATAAAGCAACTGGTTCGCTCTCCCCTACTTGCATAAAAAAACGCAGGCTCATGACAACGTATATGGAGTAGATCAGCAACATAAAAACGGCTGCGGCGAGAAGCTGCAAAGGATATTTTTTGCCGAGCTGCTTGATTTTCGTTGTGAGCATGCCCCATTCTATTTTATGAAGAACGTGTCGTGTCCAAGTCATTGAGCAACCTCTCCACCTGCATATAGTAATCTTGATTCACTTCTTTATAAATATCCTCAAGTGCTTGATGAGGGAATGTTTTGTTTGTTTCTTGACGTGACATATCCAGCTTGATATCACCGTTTCTTAAGATCATGAGGTGATCATACAATGTCTCACCAAAGCCCAAATGATGGGTAGAAATGAGAATGCCTGCACCTTGATCTCTCAGCTTCATGAGCACCTTTTTTAAGATGATCATCATATCTGGATCAAGTCCATTTGTAGGCTCGTCGAATACATAATAATCACAAGGCCTGAGGAGCTGTGAAATGATTTGGGTTTTCTTTTGATTGCCATGAGACAACTGGGCAATTGGCTGATCCATATAAGGTTTCAGCTCAAAAAGATCGACGAAGGCCTCTTCTCGAGGTCCATTTCGTTTGTCTGGAAGCTGGAGTAAATGGAAATATTCTCTTGGCGTTAAATAATCAAACAAAGCATGATCATCAGGAATATAGGAAACATGTTCTTTCAAAAAGGAGATATGTGCTGAGGATTGAAAATTCAGCTGTTTACCATGCAAAGAGACAAAACCCGTAAATGGTGTCAGGCCAAACATAGACTGAATCATCGTGGTCTTTCCTGCACCATTATGCCCCAAAAGCAGAAGCATACGTCCTTTCTCTACATTTAACTGAATATCGCGGAGAGAAAAGGTGCGGCTATACGTTTTTTCTGTTAAGTGTAATGTCAGCATCATGTCCCTCCATTTATTTCAGATAGAACAGATGACCCCGCATCTGTTCTCACCATTTGTTAGAAGCCGCATTTGATTTTAATATACAGGCCTAAAAACTTGAACTCTCCTAAAAATTTCGAGCCTTTTCCAAATGTTTTGCATGCCCAAATCAAAGCGGCAACTGTCACAATGCCTAAGATAGCGGCAAGGACATAAATCCAAAATGCATTTTTCTGTACGTTCTTAGAAGTTAGAATTCGTTGCTTCCTTTCATCATATGCCGCCAGTAGGTGAAGGACATACATGTACACGCCTACTGGAAAACGAAGGCTAAAAGGATTCAGCATCTCATCACCCCCTAATATATGTAAAATGATACCACCCCCATGCAAATAGCATAAGTTCAATTCAGATCATATTTTTAGTAGAGTTTTCATGATTTATTGCTTATAAATGGAAGGGTTTTGACTTCATCTCTAACTGAAGGAGGATTTTTTACAGAAATAGGATAAGCCAAATGAATTAGCCATCGGATTTCGCTCAACACAAAAAAACGCTCCGTCCCTCTCTCATGAAAGAGTGGAACGCAGTGCATAGCTGACATAATTTATTCAAGTAGACCTTCACGCTTTTTTTGTTCACTTATTGTTATTTTAAACAAATCCTCCTCAGAATTAACAGTTCCTAAATTACAAGCAATATCCCTCAAATTACCAATATTCAAAATATAATCATCTTCAAATATTTTTTTTAATACAATTCGATATTCTCTTTGAAATTCGAAAAACTTTCTTTTATATAAAAGACCCTTATGAGGAGCCTCATCATATTCTTTTTCAGATAGGGGGTGAGCTTCATTTATATCATCGTAATACTTAACTATTCCCCGTAATAAATTAATCTCCTCACGGTCACATTCTGAGTGTACTCTTTTCATTAATTCCTCAGGATTAGCAAAGAAGATTAAATCCCTTCCAGCAAATTGTTTTACTAATTCATTTTTTAAATTTTCTTTTAATGTTGCATTATTGGTTTCCATATCAATATCAAAATCTCTACCCAGATTTAATGATACAAAGCAACATATTGGTAAATGTTTTAGGTCGGCGTAAGAAGTTCGATAAACCCCCTTTTTAAACTTTAAAGGGATCTCCTGACCGTTTTCCGCCATGATTACCATTTTACTTGTTTCGGGGTCAAGCACACGAGTCCATACCCCTTCTCTTTTATCACCAATTCCTGTTTTTAACTGTTTCTCTTCAAGTTCAATAAAATGACCATTCCTTTTAAAGAACAAACCACCATCTAATATACTTTCGGTAAATTGTGGTTCTACAAATTTCACCAAGAAATTTCGCTCTAAATTTAAATTCATCACACAACCCCCAATTTTCAGATACCGCCATTCTACTTAATTCCGAGCATGCAGTAAATACATATGAACATAACTTAACAATCGTGTTTTTAAAAATCTGCTTGCCGCTGGTTGTGTCCTTTCTATAAATTCTTTCAACAAAAATATAAAAACCCTCGTCTAATGTGATTTAACCACAGGTAAACGAGGGTTTTTGTACGTCTAAACTCAAGTCAATTTATGACCCAATTCAGAACTTTGTTATAAGCTATAAATTACTTTTTGATGTTGTAGAATGTAGCAATGCCGTGGTATTGAGCTGTTTCAGCCAATTGATCTTCGATGCGAAGTAATTGGTTGTATTTCGCCACACGGTCCGTACGAGACGGAGCACCTGTTTTGATTTGTCCAGCGTTTGTTGCAACTGCAATGTCTGCAATTGTGCTGTCTTCTGTTTCACCAGAACGGTGAGAGATAACAGCTGTATAGCCTGCACGTTTCGCCATTTCGATTGCATCAAATGTTTCAGTTAATGTACCGATTTGGTTTACTTTGATGAGGATTGAGTTACCAACGCCGTTTTTGATTCCTTCAGAAAGCTTCTTCGTATTTGTTACGAACAAGTCGTCTCCTACTAGCTGAACCTTGCTGCCAAGGCGCTCAGTTAATAGTTTGTGACCTTCCCAGTCGTTTTCGTCAAGGCCGTCTTCGATTGAGATGATTGGGTATTTCGATACCATATCTTCATACCAGTCAACCATTTCAGCAGATGTTTTCACAACACCTTCGCCTGATAAATGATATTTACCGTCTTCTTTGTTATAGAACTCAGAAGATGCAGCATCCATCGCAAGTTTGACTTCTTCACCTGGTTTGAAACCAGCTTTTTCAATCGCTTCTACGATTGTTTGAAGTGCTTCTTCGTTAGAACCAAGGTTTGGAGCGAATCCACCTTCGTCACCTACAGCTGTGTTTAAGCCTTTCGCGCTTAATACAGATTTCAGGCTATGGAAGATTTGTGCGCCCATGCGAAGTGCTTCACGGAAGTTCGGTGCACCTACAGGCATAATCATGAATTCTTGAATGTCTACGTTGTTATCCGCATGCTCTCCGCCGTTGACGATGTTCATCATCGGTACTGGAAGCGTTTTGGAATTGAATCCACCAAGGTATTGGTAAAGTGGAATTTGTAAGAAATCAGCAGCCGCACGTGCTACAGCGATAGATACGCCAAGGATTGCGTTTGCGCCTAATTTCCCTTTGTTTTCAGTTCCGTCAAGTTCGATTAACATTTTGTCAATCGCTACTTGTTCAGTGACATCAAAGCCTAAAAGCTCTGGTGCAATGATTTCGTTTACGTTGTTTACAGCTGTCAGAACACCTTTTCCAAGGTAACGGTCTTTGTCTCCGTCACGTAGTTCTACTGCTTCATATTCACCAGTAGACGCACCACTTGGTACTAGTGCACGGCCAAAGCCGCCAGATTCTGTGTAAACTTCTACTTCAACTGTTGGGTTACCGCGAGAGTCTAATACTTCGCGTGCATATACGTCAACAATGTATGGCATCGTTATTTCTCTCCTTTTGAATCAATTTGTTATTTTTGAATCAATGATGTTCCTGTCATCTCTTTTGGTTTTTCAAGACCAAGTAAGTCTAAAAGCGTTGGAGATAGATCGGCTAAAATGCCGCCTTCTCTAAGCGTCGCCCCTTTTTTCGTTACGATGACTGGAACAGGGTTTGTCGTATGTGCAGTATGCGGCTTTCCTTCTTCGGTAATGAGCACGTCTGCGTTACCGTGGTCTGCCGTGATGATAGCATGTCCGCCCTTTGCTAGGATTGCGTCGACTACAGCTCCTAAGCACTCATCTACTGCTTCAATGGCTTTGATTGTTGGCTCAAGCATACCTGAATGACCCACCATATCTGGGTTAGCAAAGTTCAGAATGATCGCATCATGCTTGTCCGCATTGATGTCTGCAACAAGTGCATCCTTTACCTCATAAGCGCTCATTTCTGGCTTGAGGTCATAGGTTGCGACATCTGGTGAATTGATTAAGATGCGGTCTTCTCCAGGAAATTCTTCTTCACGCCCACCGCTCATAAAGAACGTCACGTGAGGATATTTCTCTGTTTCAGCAATCCGCAGCTGCTTCAATCCATTTTGAGAAAGTACTTCTCCTACTGTGTTATCCAAATTCACTGGTTTGAAAGCCACATAGCCATCTACCGTTTCACTGAAGTGTGTGAAGCAGACGAAGTGTAAATCCTTCGGATGTGCTTCTCCGCGGTCAAACGAGCGGAAATCTTCATTTGTGAATGTGTTTGAAATTTGAATCGCACGGTCTGGACGGAAGTTATAGAAAATCACAGAGTCACCGTCGTTTACTTTTGCAACCGGCTCACCATTTTCTCTCGTAATGACAGATGGAATAACGAACTCATCGTAGATTCCATTTTCATAGGAGTCATCAACGACATCATAGATGTTTTGATAACTTGGGCCTTCACCATACGCCATCGCGCGATATGCTTTCTCCACACGATCCCAGCGTTTGTCACGGTCCATTGAGTAATAGCGTCCAGAAAGTGTTGCGACTTCTCCGACACCAATTTCTTTGATTTGTTCTTCAAGCTGTTTTAAGTACACTTTTGCTGTCTTCTGACCAACATCACGTCCGTCTAAGAAGCCGTGAATGTATACTTTTGTTAAGCCTTCTTTTTTCGCTAGTTTCAGCAAGGCAAAAAGATGCTGGATGTGGCTATGCACACCGCCGTCTGACAAGAGACCGAATAGATGAAGGGCCTTGTCATTTTCTTTTGCATAAGTCATTGCATCTAGGAACGTTTCGTTTTTCTCAAATTCCCCATCACGAATGGCCACATTCACTCTTGTTAAGCTTTGGTACACGATGCGTCCTGCACCGATGTTCAAATGCCCAACTTCAGAGTTCCCCATTTGACCTTCTGGGAGACCCACTGCCTCACCTGAAGCCGTTAAGGTTTGATGCGGGAATTCGTTCCAGTAGCGGTCGAAGTTCGGTTTCTTTGCTTGGGCAACAGCGTTACCGACTGTTTCGCCTCTTAAACCGAATCCATCTAAGATGATTAATGCAGCTGGTTTCTTACTCATATTGACCTTCCTCCAATAATTGAACGAAAGACTGAGGTTCTAAGCTTGCGCCGCCTACCAAAGCACCGTCAATATCGGATTCTGCCATATATTCTTTAATATTCGCAGGTTTCACGCTTCCGCCATATTGAATGCGAAGGCTGTCTGCCGCTTCTTGACCAAATTCGCTTGCAACCGTTTGGCGAATGTGCGCACAAACATCGTTTGCATCTTTTGCTGTAGAAGATTTACCTGTACCGATCGCCCAGATTGGCTCATAGGCAATCACAGATTCAGCGACTTGCTGCTTCGTTAAACCAGCTAGTGCTTTCTTCACTTGATCAGCAACAAGTTCGTTTGTTTTGCCTGCTTCACGCTCTTCAAGCGTTTCACCTACACAGATGATTGGAACGATGCCATGCTTGAATGCAGCATGTGCTTTTTTGTTCACTGTTTCATCTGTTTCAGCGAAAAATTCGCGGCGCTCTGAATGACCGATCACTGAGTAGCCGATGCCAAGATCTTTAAGCGCAGCAGGGCTGATTTCACCAGTGAATGCACCGTTTTCTTCAAAGTGCATGTTTTGCGCACCAATTTTAAGGTCTGTTCCGTTAGAAAGGCTGTTCAGCTTTTCAAGGAAAAGGGCTGGTGCACAGACAATAGATTCCACTTTGTCAGGAGATGGAATAGATGACTTGACTTCTTCAACGAAGCTTACAGCTTCACCAAGTGTTTTGTTCATCTTCCAGTTCCCAGCTATAATTGGTTTTCTCATGATTGACACTTCCTTATAGCAGTTTTGGTCTTATTTATCGTTTAATGCAGTCACACCTGGAAGTTCTTTGCCTTCCATAAATTCAAGTGAAGCGCCGCCGCCTGTAGAAATATGGCTCATCTGATCGGCAAGACCAAATTTCTCAACAGCTGCTGCTGAATCTCCACCGCCAATGACAGAATATGTATCTTTTGCTTCTGCCAGTGCTTCTGCGATTGCTTTTGTTCCTTTAGCGAATGCATCGATTTCAAATACACCCATTGGTCCGTTCCAGACAACAAGTTTGCTGTTTTTAATGACATCAGCATACTTCTCTCTTGTCTCTGTTCCAATATCAAGTGCTTCTAGATCACTTGGAATTTCAGAGATTGGCACAATGCTTGTATTCGCATCATTTGAAAAGTCGTCGGCTACCAGAACATCTGTTGGAATCAGGAAGTTCACGCCTTTTTCTTTTGCACGGTCCATAAAGGATTTCGCTAAATCTACTTTGTCTTCTTCTAATAGAGATTTCCCTACTTCGTGGCCAAGTGCTTTGACAAATGTATAAGCAAGTCCGCCGCCGATGATCAGGTTGTCCACTTTATCAAGAAGACTTTCAATTACACCGATTTTATCCTTTACTTTTGCGCCACCGATAATCGCTGTAAATGGGCGATCAGGGTTTGAAATGGCTTTTCCTAGAACCTCAAGCTCTTTTTGCATGAGGAAGCCTGAAACAGCCGGAAGATACGCTGCAATACCAGCTGTGGATGCATGTGCACGGTGTGCAGCACCAAACGCATCATTGACATACACATCGGCTAAATCAGCAAACGCTTTTGATAATTCAGGATCGTTCTTTTCTTCACCAGGATAGAAACGAACGTTTTCAAGCACTAGCACATCTCCTTCTTTTAAGTCAGAGATTTGCTTTTTCACGTTGTCGCCGTAAGCTTCATCTGCTTTTTTCACTTCTTGTCCAAGAAGCTCTTGCAGACGTTTTGCTACAGGTGTCAGACGCAGTTCTTCAGTAACTTGACCTTTAGGACGACCCAAATGACTAGCTAGTAGTACCTTTGCGCCTTGTCCTGTTAAATACTCAATCGTTGGTAATGCTGCGCGAATACGAGTATCATCCGTCACTTTTCCGTCCTTCATTGGAACGTTAAAATCTACGCGGCAGAACACAACTTTACCTTTTACGTCAATGTCTTTTACTGATTTCTTATTCATGCTCGTCAGGAGATCCTCCTTTATTCTGGTTTCCTTACGCATTGGACAAGTCTCTCTTTATCCTTTTCCCATTTTGCCCTCATCAAAACGAGAAATCGTGCAGAACGGATAAATACAGAGAAAAAGGGAAAGGGATGCTTCCCCTTCCCTTGTCCGTCTTCATTATATCGTGTCTCTAGGAAAGAACCAAGTGAGTTCCTTCAGTGTGAGAAATTAAAGACCTTGTTTTGCAATGTAAGCTGCAAGGTCAACAACGCGGTGAGAATATCCACTCTCGTTATCGTACCAAGAAATGACTTTCACCATGCTGCCTTCCATTACCATTGTAGAAAGAGCATCGATTGTTGAAGAGTTTGCATTACCATTGTAGTCACCAGATACTAATGGCTCTTCGCTGTAGCCAAGGATTCCTTTAAGTTCTCCTTCAGCCGCTTCTTTAAGTGCTGCATTTACGTCTTCAGCTGTCACATCTTGATTTAATTCAGCAACAAGATCAACTAAAGAAACGTTAGGTGTTGGAACACGCATAGCGCCACCGTTTAATTTACCTTTAAGTTCAGGCAATACAAGTGAAACAGCTTTCGCAGCACCTGTAGAAGTTGGGATGATGTTTTCCGCAGCTGCACGAGCACGACGGTAGTCTTTGTGCGGAAGATCAAGAATTTGTTGGTCATTTGTGTATGAGTGAACAGTTGTCATCATACCGCGTTTGATACCAAATTTATCGTTAAGTACTTTTGCAAATGGAGCTAAGCAGTTTGTTGTACAAGATGCATTAGAGATGACATCGTGGCTAGCTGCATCATATTTGTCTTCGTTTACACCCATAACGATTGTGATATCTTCTTCGTTAGCAGGAGCAGAGATGATGACTTTTTTAGCGCCAGCTTCTAAGTGTTTAGCAGCGTCTGCACGTTTTGTGAAGAATCCAGTAGATTCAACAACGATTTCTACGCCTTGTTTACCCCAGCTTAATTTCGCAGGGTCACGCTCAGCTGATACTTCGATTGTTTTACCGTTCACTACTAAGTTCGTACCGTCTACAGAAACCTCTGCATCTAGTTTTCCGTGAACAGAGTCATATTGTAAAAGGTGTGCAAGCATGTTAGCGTCTGTTAGATCGTTAACCGCTACTACCTCAACTTCAGGATTGTTTAATGCTGCACGAAATACGTTACGTCCAATACGTCCAAATCCGTTAATACCGACTTTTACTGCCATGATGTTTCCTCCTTTTATAGGTCACAATGTTTTATATTGAGGGATCTATTGACTCCCTTAATAACTCTTTTGCGGCTCCTTCGTCTGTGACGAGAACCGTTCGGCGGGGTTTTTTGAAATAAGCTTCAATGGCCCCAGCCTTTGATGATCCACCTGCAACAGCAATGATGTGTGGAATGCTTTCTAAATCATCTAGCTGCATGCCGACGGAGTGCACTTTGTGGACGACCTCGCCATCACGATTAAAGTAATAGCCAAAAGCCTCTGTCACTGCGTCATGCTCATCAATCTGTTTTAAATCTTCAGCGGGTGTGTTTCGTCTCATCGCCATTGTTTTTGCTTCACCGATTCCATGAATGAGCATCGTGGATGATTTAATCGTTTGAAGCACTTCTTTGACAGACGGCTCTTCAATAATGGAAGAGTAAGCACCTTCTGACAGCTGTCCTGGAACAAACAGCAGTTTGTAAGTACCGGAAGCTTTTTCAGCCATGTGGGCACAAATGGTGTTTGCCTGATTTTTTACATTCTCCCCAAGACCGCCTCTCGCAGGGACAAACATCATGTCTCTGTTTTTGGCATCAGGGGTCATCATTTCGGCAACAGCTTCCATCGTCGTTCCGCCAGTGACGGCGACGATATTATTTCCAGTAAACCTTTTTTTCATACATTGGACAGCAGCTCTTCCCATTTCTTGCTTCACCCACGGGGATTCATCGCTGTCACCAGAAACAATGATGACTTCTTCCAGGTCTAATTTCCTCTTTAATGTATTTTCCAAAAAGGTTAAACCTAAAACGTCCTTCATCATTCCTTCAAGCATTTCAAGCAAAGCATGACCTTCAGTCGTCAGCATCATACCGCTCGTTTTGACATCCAGCAGATTTTGTTCCTTTAAGAACTGAACTTCAGCTCTTAAGATACGTTCACTGAGACCAAGACTTGTCGCAAGACTTCTGCGACCAATTGGTTCAGCTAATCTGATGTACTGCAAAATGTCGTAGCGCTTTTGCATAACTGTGAGAAGATCTGGTAATAATTTTTTTTGAGCTTCCAATAAACGATTCATGGCTAACGACCCTTTCTTTTCACGTTGGACTAAAAACGTCCCACTGTGACAAAAAACGTCCCGCCACAGCCAAAAAAAATCAATCCCTGCTTTCTTTAATTATTTTAACAGGATAATCTTGCATTTTCAACTCTTACAAACACATTTAGACAAAAAATAGACACATTTTGACCGATAACCTGCTTGTCATCTAGCTTTCCGCTATTTTATTTTTTTCAAACTATTTATTTTCTTCTATATTGAATGCATTTGTCTTTGAAAAGGTGCAGGCGGTCAAAAGCCGCCTGCTTATGTTTTCGGTATCGTTTCTTTCTCTTCATTAAACCGTTTCGCATCTTCCTTCGGTTTAATCTTGAGGTAGTAAATGATGTAGCAGGCGGCCATAAATGGAACTCCGCAATAAAGACCAATCCGCTGATCCTCAATAAAGAATAAACTGATAAGAACAATGCCAAATGCGATAAAGCCTGCTAATGGCACGAATGGATAAAAAGGCGTTCGGAAGACAAGATCCTTTACATCTCCGCCCTCTTTTATGAATTGTCTCCTAAAGAAGTATTGGGATAAACAAATAGACATCCAAACCACGACAAGCACCATACCCGAAATGGATATGAGCCAGACATATACCGTTTTTGGTGCTACAACACTCGTGAGCAGTGATAGAGCGGATACACCCATTGTCACCAATAAAGCATTGATCGGGATTTTACGTTTGGATAATTTTTTCGTGAAAACAGGTCCTTTCCCGTCTTTTGAAAGCGCCCAAAGCATACGTGATGATGCATATAATCCAGAGTTCGCTACAGATAAGACGGCTGTAATGATAATAAAATTCATGATATCTGCAGCGTATGGTATGCCGACCTTGTCCAACACCACAACAAACGGACTATCCACTGCACCGGCGGTCTGCCATGGCAGAAGCGCTGCAAGAACCGCAATCGATAAAACAAAAAAGACCATCGTCCGCCAAATAATATTCCGAATAGAGCGTGGGAGTGTTTTTTCTGGATTTTCACTCTCCCCTGCTGCAATCCCTACAAGCTCTGTTCCTTGAAAGGAGAAATTGACTGTGACCATGGTTAATAAAATCGCAAAAACACCATTAGGAAAAAGTCCGCCATGATCCGTCAAATGGCGAAATAGAGGGGCAGGTTCCCCACCTTTCAAATGAATCATTCCGAAAATTGCGCCAATTCCAATGATAATAAACAATAAGATCGCAGCAACCTTGATGGCTGAAAACCAAAACTCGGTTTCAGCAAAGCTGCGAGCTGAGATGGCATTGATGGAAAATAAGATGACGCTAAAGGCAAGACACCAAAGCCAAACTGGGATATCAGGAAACCACCTTTGGAGTAGAATCCCTGCTGATGTAAATTCAAGTCCGATCGTACATGCCCAGCTAAACCAATAGAGCCAGCCGATCATAAAGCCTGTGGACGGACCAATATATTTGGTTGCATACTCCTGAAAGGAACCAGCTGTCGGCATCGCCACTGCTAATTCACCAAGACAGAGCATCACCAAATACATGAGTAACCCGCCAATGATAAACGAAAGAATGGCTCCCCCTGGGCCTGCCTGATGAATAATGAGTCCTGATCCAAGGAAAAGGCCTGTTCCGATGACCCCGCCTAAGGCAATCATAAAAAGATGTCTGCTTTTCATGGAACGCTCTAGTTCATTATGCTGTTCTGGCTTCAAATCCGCTTCCCCACTTTCACTCTTCTATTCATCAACCTTTGACAAAATTCGCCGTTCATTGAAAGAGAAAGGGAGAATTTGAAGGCTTCTCCCTTGATCATTTATGCTTGAAATAACGCTTGGATATGAGCAATTGCCCAATCCAAGTCTTCTTTTGAAATGGTAAGCGGCGGTGCAAATCGAATCACTGTCTCATGGGTTTCTTTGCATAACAGCCCTGCTTGCTTGAGCTTCTCACAATAAGGTCTAGCTGCCTCAGTCAGTTCCATCCCAATAAATAGTCCACGCCCGCGTACTTCCTTAATCACAGGACTTTGAATGCGTGATAGTTTGTCTTTGAAATATTGCCCAAGCTCCAATGAGCGCTCGGCAAGCTTCTCGTCGATTAAAACATCTAGTGCAGCAAGTGATACTGCGCACGCAAGAGGATTCCCGCCGAAGGTAGACCCGTGAGACCCTGGATTAAATACACCTAAAATATCACGGTTTGCGACAACACATGAGATCGGGAATACCCCACCGCCAAGTGCTTTACCAAGAATCAGCATATCCGGCTCAATGTCTTCCCAGTCGCATGCAAACATCTTGCCGGTCCGCGCTAATCCCACTTGAATTTCATCTGCGATCAATAACACATGTTCTTTCTCACAGATCGCTTTTGCCTCTTTTATAAAGCCCTCAGGCGGCATGACAATGCCCGCTTCTCCTTGAATCGGTTCAAAGAGAAAAGCCGCTGTTTGCGGAGTGATCGCTTCGCGTAATGCCTCAATATCTCCATAAGGGATGAGCTTTATGCCTGGAAGCATCGGACCGAAACCTCTTTGATATTCTGCTTCCGAAGACAGTGACACAGCCGTCATTGTACGACCATGAAAATTCCCGGTACATGCAATGATTTCTGCGCGATTCTCTTCGATCCCCTTGACATCATAGCCCCATCGTCTCGCTGCCTTTATCGCCGTTTCCACAGCCTCGGCACCCGTATTCATCGGCAATGCCATCTCTTTATTCGTTAATTTGCAAATCTTCTCATACCATGGGCCAAGCTGATCATTATGGAAGGCCCTTGATGTAAGTGTCACGCGGTCAGCTTGTGTTTTAAGCGCTTCAATAATGCGGGGATGGCGATGTCCTTGGTTCACTGCAGAATATGCACTGAGCATATCCATGTAGCGGTTGCCCTCAGGATCAGTCACCCACACTCCCTCAGCCTCTGAAATCACAATTGGCAACGGATGATAGTTCGCCGCACCGTATTGTTCTGTTTGATGAATCAATGCTTTTGTCTGTGTCATCGTGTATTCCTCCTTCTATAAGCTTGCCTCTTTTGATTGGGTTCATCTTCACTCTTATATTATGCAAGGATCATGCCAACTTAGTGATCGCACTGTACCTAGGATTGTGCTCATCTTTAACGCAAAATAATTTTGCGTATGCAAATTTTTTTAGAGGAAACCGCAAAATTTTTCATGTAAAATAGAGGTAATGTCTGGAGGTGGCGCAAGTGAAAAAAGATCAGCATACCGCAAAGCTCGAAAATGAGATTGATCTATATAAACAAATGCTCGATTTAATTGATGTTGGGGTTCACGCCATTGATGAAAATGGTAATACCATTGTTTATAACAAAAAAATGATGGAGATCGAATCTTTAAAACGTTCTGATGTCCTTTATAAAAATGTCTTAGACCTCTTTGTGTTTCAGGATGAGATGCACAGTACACTTGTCCAAGCGCTGCGAACCGGGAAACAGACGGTTCATGCAAAGCAGACGTATCACAACTACAATGGAAAAGAAATCACAACGATTAACCATACATACCCGCTCGTTCGAGACGGTTTGATTCAAGGGGCGGTTGAAATTTCGAATGATGTCACGAAACTGGAACGGCTCATTCATCACAATATGAAGAAAAAAGGAAACACACGCTTTACATTTGATTCAATCATTGGGGAGAGTCCTGCCTTTTTAGAAGTGATTGAACATGCGAAACGAGCCACACGTACCTCTTCTTATGTGCTGATTGTTGGTGAGACAGGGACGGGGAAAGAGCTATTTGCACAAAGCATTCATAATGGCAGCAGCCGTTCATCTGGACCATTTATTACGCAGAATTGCGCAGCACTGCCTGATAACCTCATTGAAAGTCTGCTTTTTGGAACACAAAAAGGGGCTTTTACAGGGGCAACAGATCAGCCCGGTCTATTCGAACAAGCACAAGGAGGTACACTGCTTTTAGATGAGATCAACTCATTACACCCAGCTCTTCAAGCAAAACTATTGCGCGTCTTGCAAGAGAAACGTGTGAGAAGGTTAGGCAGTACAAAGGAAATCGCCATTGATGTGAGAGTGATTGCTAATATGAATGAGGACCCTGTGGATGCGATCGCAGGTGGACGAATGCGAAAGGATTTATTTTACCGGCTTGGCATTGTCACCTTGTTTATCCCGCCACTCTCTGAGCGAAAAGAAGACATCCCCACATTTGTCATGCATTTTATTCAAAAATATAATGAACTGTTTCAAATGAATGTGAAGGCGGCTGATGAAGAGGTACTTGCCCTGTTCCAAACGTATCATTGGCCGGGCAATGTAAGAGAACTGGAGCATGTGATTGAAGCTGGGATGAATATGATGATGGACGAAACATACTTAAGCATGCATCACCTTCCTTACCATTTCCGTTTCAAGCAAGGAGAAGGACGTCCTAGTGAACACATGCAGATGAGTCCGCTTAATCTATCAGCTGCAACTGATACGTTTGTCTACACGAGCTCAGATCATACAACTGATTTCCAAACCCAAATGGAACGATTTGAAAAACAATACATCGTCCATTACTTAAATAAAATGGACGACAATATTTCACAGACTGCAAAGATATTGGGCATGAGCAGGCAAAGTCTGCAATATCGAATGAAAAAATTGCATATTTCTCTTCAATAATAGAGCTGTGCCGTTTTTCGGCACAGCTTATTGAATATCTGGCTTTCCTTCCTGTTCTTGCAGCACATCACCAAGAAGTTGTTCTACTTTTTCCAAATGTGTAAGCATCGCCCTCTCCGCTTCTTCTGGCTGCTTGTCCATGACAGCTTGATAAATACGTTCATGGTCTTTGTAAAGCTGACGTATGGACGCTTTTCTTGAAAATAACACGATTTTTCTCGTTTCCCGCATCGTTTCAATTAATAAGGATGAGACCTGATTCATTAACGCCGCCAGTAAATGATTCTTTGAGGCTTTAGCGATGGCAAGATGAAATGTAAGGTCTGCCTCTTCACCAATTTCTTTATGCGCTTCTGCACGCTTCATTTGTTCAAGTGCCTCATGCAGTCGATGGAGGTCCTCGTCTGTCCGCAGCAATGCTGCCTTTTTGACAGCACCTGATTCAATGATTGATCTCACTTCTAGAAGCTGCACGATATCCTGCTGCTTCATCAAAAAAGCAGGAGATAAACAAAATGTGAGCTGCTCAGGATCGAACTGCTTCACATATGTGCCTTCTCCTTGCTTCATCTCTATTAATCCGATCGCTTTCAGAGCGGACAGCGCCTCTCTCACAGCGGAACGGCTGACTTGAAAGTTTTCAGAAAGTGCTTGAACCGAGTCTAATTTTTCGCCCGGAAGAAGCTCCCCCGTTCGAATGGATTCGACTAATGCGTCCGCAATTTCTTCATATATTTTTTTTGTTTTGATTTGTTTATATTTCAATTGGTCTCACCTCATCACTGTTGTCTACCCTATCGCCTCATGCCCTATCTTATACTTTACCCCAAAATTCAGATCACACGTCTTCCCTTTTTTCAATTCTCAAGAAATCTTCTATCACTCTTTCACTCATCAAAAAAGAAGCACGTGCCATTGTTTCTGGCATGTGCTTCTTTTTAATCATATCGCTTCCGCAGCGTGGAAGACGGAAGGTTCATTTGTTCACGATATTTGGCAATGGTTCTGCGAGAGACGCGGATACCAAAGGTTTGCTGAAGCTGCGTCATGATTTGCTGATCCGAATACGGTTTTTTCTTATTTTCTGATTCAATCAGCTCTGCAATGTGGGTCTTCACTGTGTAGCTGGATGCTTCTTCAAGCGAATGCCCTTCTAGTTTCGCTTGGAAAAACTGTTTCATTTCCATTAACCCATAAGGAGTCTGCACCATTTTCCCTTTGACTGTTCGACTCACTGTCGACTCATGCACTTGTAATATATCTGCAACCCGCTTCATCGTAAGCGGTTTCATTTTATGCTTCCCTGTCAGGAAAAAATCAGTCTGTTGTAAGATAATCTCACGAACGACATTTGTCATCGTTTGTTTTCTCTGCTTCAGCGCTTGAACAAGCCAATTGTACTGCTGATGCTTTTCCTTTAAATATGCATATGCTTCATGCCGCTTTTGATCTTGAATCATGGCGAAATACCCTTCATTCATTTCAATATCCGGAAAAGCACGCTGGTTCAGCTCGAATGTGATGTGACCTCCCACAGCTGTAATCAACACATCTGGTTCTATATACACATCCTGGTCTTCATAAGAGAAATGAAGGCCTGGTCTTGGTTCGAGAAGCGACACCTCATCTTGTATGGCTTGCAGGGTTTTCAACGGCATACCTGTTTTAGCTGCGATTTCCTTCCAAGCCTTCCTTGCGAAAAGAAAGAAATGCCCTTCGATGATCAGCTCTGCTTCATACCAGCGATCCTTTTTTCGTCTAAGCTGGAGCAGGATGCATTCTTGCAATGATCTAGCGCCAATACCGACAGGCTCTAATGATTGAAGCTGATGAAGAACGGCCTCTACTTCTTCTGCCGAAGCCTTTAAAACAGCGGCCATTTGGTCAACCGATTCATTTAAATAGCCATTGGAATCAATGGACTCAATCATGAATTGAAAAATCCTTTGATTCTTTTCACTTAAATTCAAATCAATGGCCTGTCTCTTTAAATACATTTGCAGGCTTTCTTTTTGATGCGTACGATACGGCTCTGTCATTCGATCTTGCGTTCTTTTATGATAAACTGGTTGATAGCTGTCCGTGTCTTTCCGCTCAATCAGAGGGTTCTCAAGCGCTAACTGATCAAGATACTCACCCAGCTCTGCACAATTCAATTGCAGCAGCGTAATCGCCTGCCTGAGTTCTTGCGTGAGTACCTGCTTTAATACTAGTTCTTGTTGCAGTTTAAGGCTCATTGTCTCCCCTCCCTCTCATCATTTTACATGAAGATTGACGGACCGTATATACGAAATAGGAGTGATTTCCATGTCTGAACTTTTTTCCGTTCCATACTTTATTGATAACTTAAAACAGCACATTGCCATGAATCAACATGAAGACAAGATTCATGCCATGAACGCTTATTATCGGTCGGTGGTTTCTACACTTGTGCAGGACCAATTGACGAAAAATGCTGTTGTCTTGAAGCGAATTCAGCATCTCGATGAAGCGTACCAAAAGGTGAAAAAAGAAAGCGAATAAATGGACGAAAAACAACACCCTTTCTCATGATTGCAAAGGGTGTTTTTCATGCAGGAAAAGCTTTTGATCCAGCTTCGATTTGTACATCATCAAAAATCCGGACCGCCCTACAGTATAAATGATAAAGGCAAACCATAGTCCGTGATTGTGCCATATCGGAATGACTGCCGCCTGAACAGCCACAAACAAAATCATCGCAAACAGCATTGAATTCCTAACAGGAGCAATTTCTGTCGCACCTGTGAATACACCGTAAATCACCAAGCCAAAGCAAGCAGCAAACGGATAAAGAACGAGCCAATCGGCATATTGCAGTGTCACATCAAGAAGCTGAGGCAAATTTGTAAACAGGCTCAAAATCGGTACTTTAAAGAAAAAGTAACCTGCCGCAATGACACATGCCATCACAACTGCCCATTGTCTCGAAAGGGTTAAAGTTTTATCATAAAGCGCTCGGTCGTTCGCACCTACTGATCTACCGACAAGGATGCTGGACGCATTGGCAAATCCATCGAACAAATAGGCCATGATGTAGTGAATTTGAAATAAAATGGCATTCGCCGCCAATTGCTCCGTTCCGAAAGAAGCTCCCTTTGCTGTAAACATGTTGATCACAACAAGCAGACAGATCGTTCGGATAAATAAGTCTTTATTCACATGAAACATTTTCTTTACTGCACGTGTGTCCATCACCTGCTGGATAGACGGCATCCGAAAACCGTTTGACGTATGCTTCAAGATAATCCAGACCCCTAACACAAAAGCAGTGAGTTCAGAGATCAATGTCGCCGCTGCCACACCTTTGACGGCAAAAGAAAACGCATGAACTAAGATCAATGCCAAGATCATATTCATGACATTGATCAAAATTTGTAAAGAAAGGGCTTCTTTCATTTTTGCCATCCCCATCAGCCAGCCGAGTATGACGTAATTCATTAAGGTAAATGGCGCTCCCCAGATCCGAATGTGAAAATAGTCCGCTGCATATTCGCGCACATCAGCAGCAGGAGAGATGATCCATAATGCGGATTGAATAATGGGCCATTGAAGAGCAATAAAACAAAGCCCGACAATAATAGCCAGCAAAAAAGGCCTTAGAAAAGCAAGAACACCCTGCTCCTCGTTCTGCGCTCCGTTTGCTTGGGCGGCAAAAGCAGATGTACTTACCCGTAAAAAGCCAAACAGCCAGTACAATGTACTAAAAATGAGACTGCCGACTGCGACGCCCCCTATATAAGCGGGGTTGGCAAGCTGGCCAACAACTGCTGTATCGACAGCTCCAAGTAATGGCGTGGTCATCGTTGAAATGGTTAAAGGGATCGCCAAAGCTAAATATGCTCGATGGTTCACGATGCCACCTGCCTTTCATGAAAAATAGCCTCTCTTAAAAGAGGCATTGAGGGAATGAAAAAGTTAACGAACCGGCCTGCCAATCGTTCGAGACAAAGGGTGGCTGGCGAGCGTTGCCTCCTTCATTTTCAGCACAGCTTCGTGCTCTGATAGAAAGAAATCATCCTTCGATTGAAACTGAGCCACAAGTTCACCCTGATCAAGAATCGCTAATTGATCACTTAAATGATAGGCCGCTGTCAAATCATGTGTGATAAATAAGTATGCAAGCTTCAGCTCTTTCTTTAATTCGACTAACAAATCTAAAATGACTGCCTGCGTAACCATATCTAAGCTACTGACTGATTCATCCAGCACAATGAGCTTTGGCTGAAGCACCAGTGCTCTGGCGATGTTGATCCGCTGTAGCTGACCGCCGCTAAATTGGTATGGGTACTTGGACAAATCCTGCTCACTGAGCCCTACTCTTTCTAACCAGTGAATCAGTATATGCTGACGTTTTTTACGGGTCATTGGTTCATAGTTTTCAAGCGGCTCAGATAGAATTTGTTCCACTGTCCACCTTGGATTCACCGCTGAATATGAATCTTGAAATACCGCTTGTACATGTCGGCGGAAATGCTGATGTGTCCGCTGATCTGCACGAATGATATCCTGACCTTCAAACAGAACTTGTCCGGCCCTCGGCTTCTCTAGTCCAAGGATGATGCGGCCGAGTGTACTTTTCCCTGCACCACTTTGACCTAATAATCCTAGACAAGTGCCTTCTTCAATGGTCAAATGGACGTTTTTCAAGACAGGAGCTCTCCCTTTTGTCCTCATCAGAAACGATCGGTTGCCATATGAATGACTAACTGCTTTCACTTCTATTAAATGCAACGGTCTTCTCACCTCAAATCGTGCAAACAGCTGGCATGGATGGACGAGCTGCTAAAAGTTTCTTTGTATAATCATGCTTCGGGTGTTCAAAAAGCTCAAGAACTTCAGCCTTTTCAACGATTTTTCCTTGTTTCATCACCACGACCTCGTCTGCCATTTCCGCAATCACACTAAGATCATGGGTAATGAGCAAAATCGCCGTTCCGTATTCATGACGAATTTGATTCAAGTGCTCAAGCACCAGCTTCTGATTGTGTACATCTAATGCGGTTGTCGGTTCATCTGCGATGATCAGAGGCGGATGCATACAGGCAGCCATAGCAATCATGACACGCTGGAGCATCCCCCCGCTTAATTCAAAAGGGTACTTACTCAGTAATTGATCTGGATGCGGCAGGTTCATTTTCTCTAAGGCTTTCATTGCCTGGACCCGTGCCTTCCTTTTACTGACAGCTGTATGCCGGCGGATTGTTTCAATCAATTGATGTCCAATCGTCCATACAGGCGTAAAGCTATTCATTGGATTTTGCATGATATATGAGAGATCTTTGCCACGAATAGACCGCATATGCTGTTCACTCAAACCGATCAATTCTCGACCTTGTAGAGTGATACTGCCTGTCACTTCCGTTGTTTTTCGATCAAGCATGTTTAAGATCGACATACTTGTCACCGTTTTTCCGCATCCGCTCTCACCAATTAATCCAACAATTTGACCGCGCTTTACCTCAAATGCTATTTCCTGAACGAGAGAAATGGTTCCTTGCGGCGTTTTCGTATGCACATGCAGGTTCTCTATGTTTAAAATAGACTCTTCCAACTGACTCATTCCTTTACACACGACGTTTGATGCCATATTTCTCTGAAAGGGCTTCTCCCAGTAAGTTGAATAGAATGACCACAGCCATAATCACAAGGCCCGGATAAAGCATCAGCTGAGGATTTGTTTGAATATAAGATTTTCCTTCATGGATCATCGCTCCCCATTCAGGCGTAGGTGGCTGAACCCCTAAGCCTAGAAAAGACATGGCGGAAATGTCCATAATCGCCCAGCCCATTTCAAGTGTGCCCACAACTGCGAGTGGCGGCAGTACATTCGGAATCATATGCTTTCTCATGATATTCCAATGGGAAGTACCGCTAATCTTCGCAGCTGCAATAAAGTTTTGTTCTTTTAAACTAAGCACCATCCCTCGAAAGACGCGAGCATAATACACCCACTGCACAAGCATCAAAGCCAGCACCACTTGAGAAAGCCCCGGTCCAAAAATACCGACTAATCCAAGGATCAGTACCAAATTCGGAAATGCCATGACCCCGTCGCACAATCTCATCAATATGTGATCGATCCAGCCGCCTTTATATCCAGATATCAGCCCTACGATTAAACCGATAGATAGAGAGGAAACAAAGATTAACAACGCACAGCCTAGTGAAATACGAGCACCATATAGAATACGAGATAAATTGCATCTTCCCAATTGGTCGGTGCCTAGAGGATACTCCCATGAAGATCCCTTTAGTTTCATTGCAAGATTAACAGTCGCCGGGTCATGCGGAGCGATCCATGGTGCACATACCGTCACAATGAGCAGGAGACCGAGCAGCACCACACAGATCGAGATCATCTTTTGATGATAGAAGAGGTGTTTTACTTTTGTCATCATGGCTGGCGGCCTTCCTTTCTAGAAATACGGGGGTCAATGAGCAGCTGAAGGAGATCAACCATCAAGCTACTTAAGATAAAGATACACGCCGCCATCAACACATAAAATTGAATGACCGGCAGATCACGGTTAAAGATCGCTTCTATAAAAAATCGTCCAAATCCAGGCCATGAAAAAACAGCCTCTACAATAATAGTCCCTGTGAGCAGCTTGCCAAGATTCACGCCAAGTCCTGTCAGCATTGGTGATATCGCCATTCTGAAGACATGTTTGAACATAATCGATTGTTCCTTTAGCCCTCTCATTCTCGCATATTGAACAAAAGGCTCGTGAAGCGTCTCACTCACACTCGCTCGCAATAATCTCGTATACATCGCAATTAACGGCACAGCCAGTGTAATGGATGGCAGTACAAGATGTTCCCATGTACCAACACCTTCAACAGGTAAAAGATCGAGTTTCACTGAAAAAAAGAAGATGAGCAAATATCCCAAAACAAAGGTCGGGATAGATGCTCCTAGGAAGGAAATCATCCGGCTCACATGATCTACAACGCCATTTTTTCTCAACCCGCTGAAAAAGCCCAGTGGAATACTGACACAAATTGCGATCAGCAGACTAGTGAACGCCAATTGAATCGTCGCAGGTATTCGATAGATCACCTCATCAAGCACAGGCTGATTGGTCATATACGACCGCCCAAAATCAAGACGGACGACTTTTCCAATCGTATGAAGGTACTGCATGTAAAAAGGTTCATCTAAACCAAATTCACTTCGTTTTTGGGCTAATACCTCATCAGTAGGCTGAATATGAGCCGCTGCTAAATATGCCTCCGCTGGATCAACTGGTGACAGATGAATCATGCCAGTTGTGAACAGTGTGGCTAGTAGAAATACAGGAATGATGGATAACATTCGTTTGATGATATAGCGGCTCATTTGCTTACCTTCCTTCTGTTACTTCAGCTTGATGCCTGTGAAAGGATGTTCATCTCGATTCGCAGGGAAATCAAAGTCCTTCACATCTTTTTGATAAACAGCTGTCTTTTTAAAATAAGAGATTGGCACAATCGCCCCTTGATCTTGCAAGGAAGATAAGACGGACGAATAAAGTGCTTTGCGTTTGTTTTCATTAGTTGTTGATGGAATCTCTGTCATTTCTTTGATCAGCTTATCTTTATTCGGATACGCTGAGATCGCCTCTTTGAATCCAAAACCATCTGATGAGACAACGTTCATAAATGTATGCGGATCATACGGCGCTCCATAATTGCTAAAGAAGTTCATATCAAATTTATTCGCTTTAAACCGCTGAACCTGCGTCGCCAGCTCGACACCTTCAAGTTTGACGCCGACCCCAATGGCTGCCCATTCTGCCTGCAGTGTTTCAGCCATTGTTTTTTGAATCGATTCTGCTGAGTCATACATCATACTAAACTCAAGCGTTTTTCCGTCTTTTTCGCGTATGGTTTTTCCTTTTGGAAGCGTCCAGCCTGCTTCATCCAGTAAAGCCTTCGCTTTGTCCACATCATATTGGAAAGATTTCACCCGGATGCCTGACGTATATGGCATGTTTGTCGGCAAGATGTGATCCGCTACATCCTCTAAGCCAGATGTCACACCTTCCACCAATGATGTTTTATTGATCGCATACTGAAGCGCGTGACGCACTTTCTCATCTGACAGCTGATCGACTTTTGTGTTCATGACAAGCTGTCTAGTGGCTATGGGCTCTGACATCTTCGTTTCATACTTGCCGCTCGCCTCTAATTGTTTAAAAGCATCGAGGCTAATCGTTCCTTCTCCATAAAGTAAATCTACATCGCCTTTTTCAAATGCCATCACTCTTGTTTCGGCATCTGGAATGACCTTCACTTTGATTTCTTTGACCTTTGGTTTCTCTCCCCAGTAGTGGTCATTTCGTTCAAAAATCGCGTAATCATCTTTTTTGTACGTCTTTAATACCCAAGGACCTGTCCCCACTGGTTTTTCGATTCCTTTTAATGTATCTCCGTTTTTCGGAAAACCTGCTTCGCCTAGGAAACGAACGGGGCGCACAACAGCTAACTCTTGAACAGTTGGATAATAAGGCTCAGTTAATGTGAGTTTAAACGTTTGCTTGTCCACTGCTTCTGTCTTTTTGATTTTCTTTATGACACCTAACCAGCTATGTACTTCTTTGTTTTTTAAAATCGTATCAAAATTCTTTTTCACAATGTTCGCATTAAATTTAGATCCATCTGAGAACGTGACATTGTCTCTAAGATGGAACGTATACACCTTGCCATCCTTGGAAACATCCCATGATTTTGCTAATTCAGGTTTAAGCTTTCCATTTTTTTGATAGCTCACCAATGGTTCGTAAATCATGGATTGGGCAAACAATTGTGATGGATTGTATATGTGCGGATTCATTTCGCCAATATCTCTTGGCCATGCCATGGTGATCATATCGGGATGATCCTTGTCTCCACCTGCTCCATTATTTGCTTGAGAACAGCCTACTAGTAAGAAGATCAGTAGGATAGGTAATATTGTATTTATTTTAATTTTCAGAAATTTATTCCAAATAGACATAAGTTGCTCCCCCTAATTGATGCTGATAATCATTTTCATTTTAAGGAGGAAGGACTCTGTTGTCAATATCATATTTGATAAGAAATGACAATGCATATTCCTTATTATTCCATAAATTAAGGGATTTGTTAAAAAGAGAGGCAGGCTGCTGATGAACGAGCAGCCTATGTGGAGGATAATGCTTTCTTTTGCAGGGCGCTGTACAATGTATCAATGACAAGCTCCTGTTCTGCGTCTGTCATGCTTGTACCAGATGGCAGGCAAAGACCTGTCTCAAATAACAACTCAGATGCAGGGACTTCATCGGCTGTTGTATAAAAAGGACAACCATGAAAGAGCGGCTGCTGATGCAGTGGCTTCCATACACGCCTTGCTTCGATCTGCTTTTGTTCTAAAGCATCTATCATCTCTACTGGAGACATCTGTACATGATGATCAATGGTGAATGTGGTCAGCCAGCGGTTTGATGTGGTTTCTTGATATTCTGGCATAAATTGAAGGCCTTCAATATCGGCTAAAGCATCTTGATAACGCTCGAAAATGCGGCGTTTTTG
This sequence comes from Bacillus sp. iso_77, assembly GCF_056173625.1. Taxonomy (NCBI): domain Bacteria; kingdom Bacillati; phylum Bacillota; class Bacilli; order Caryophanales; family Bacillaceae; genus Bacillus; species Bacillus sp. iso_77. The sequence continues at coordinate 3,064,989 of NZ_CM149683.1, forward strand.
CTGAACACGCTCCTCTAACACTTCCATTTGTGCAATTCCCACACCTGCGAGCAGGTTGCTCATCCGATAGTTATATCCCTCCTCTTGATGTTCATAGTGTAGGGCATGTTCTCTTGCCTGTGACGCGAGAAATCGGCAGCGGTCGATGGCTGCTTCATCATCACTGACAAGCATTCCGCCTCCTGATGTTGTAATGATTTTATTTCCGTTAAAAGAGTAAACACCGAACCTGCCCATTGAACCGCTTTTTCTTCCTTTGTATATACTGCCTAACGATTCAGCCGCATCTTCAATGATTGGCACATCATATGCCTCACACACCGCTATGATTTCATCCATTTTCGCACTTTGTCCGTATAAATGAACGACAATAACCGCACGGGGTCTTTTCCCAAGTCGTTTTGTTTCAGCGAAGGCTTTCTCTAACGCCAGCGGACACATATTCCATGTCTCTTTTTCTGAATCAATAAAAACAGGCGTCGCTTGTTCATATAAAATAGGATTTGCACTGGCAACAAATGTGAGAGTGGAACAAAAGACCATATCTCCCTTTTGAACGCCAATGAGTTTTAAGGCAAGGTGAATGGCTGCTGTTCCTGAAGACAATGCCGCTCCACTCTTCACGCCTGCATAATCCGCGACCACTTGCTCAAATTCATTTACAAGCGGTCCTAATGGTGCAATCCAATTGCTTTTAAATGCCTCCTCTATTTTCTTCTGTTCTTTTCCACTCATATGAGGAGGAGATAAGTAGATTCGTTTCCTGTCTCTCATGATTTCCCACCTTCTCTTCGATCTTTGATCTCAATTGCAGGAACGCCTACGGCGACTTTCTGATCATGTATATCTCGGGTCACTGCCGCTCCTGCGCCGATCACTGCCCAGCTTCCAATGGTTCTGCCAGGTATGACAGCAGCCCCAGCTCCAATATGAGCACCCTCTCGCACAGAGACACAGCCGGTGAGCACGGCTCCCGGGGATAGGTGCGTAAAGGATTCGAGAAAGCAGTCATGCTCCACGATAGAACCGGTGTTGATAATGGCATGCTCACCAATCACTGCATCTGCTTGCACAACAGCCCTTGCCATCACAACCGTTCCTCGGCCAACCTTCGTTGACGAGCTCACAACTGCCTCTGGATGAATCAGTGTGGCAAATGCCCTCTCTTCAAATGCGAGACGTTCTTTGATCCTCTGTCTGATTTCGTTTTGCCCAATGGCAATCAGCCATTGCATATCAGGTATTTCATCTCTTACCTTTTGACTCATAGAAATCGGACCATACAAAGTGCCGTTTTGAGGGTCAGCCTCCTCAAATCGATCGTCTAATACAGCGCACAATGAGTAATCAGGATGCAAAAAAATCAACTCCTGAATGACCTTGCTGTGTCCGCCAGCCCCTATTAAGCCAATGGGCTGCTCTTTACGTATCGGTTCCTTTGAATTTTTCAGCTGTTGCATGATTTGGCTGCTGCACCCCTTCTGTTTTGATGACTTTCAGCAAGGTCATCCATAAGATTTTCATATCGAGCCAAAACGATTGGTGCTCTACATACCAGAGGTCATAGGTGAATTTCTCCTCCCAAGAGAGAGTATTCCTCCCATTCACCTGGGCCCATCCAGTGATACCAGGCTTCACAAGATGACGCTTCGCTTGCTCCTCTGTGTACATTTGTAAATACTCCATTAAAAGCGGTCTTGGTCCAACGAGACTGATTTCCCCTTTGAGTACATTGACAAGCTGCGGCAATTCATCAAGACTGAGCTTACGAATAAAGGCGCCGGTTTTTGTTAATCGAAGATGGTCTGGAAGCAGTACGCCATGTTCATCGCGTTCCTCGGTCATCGTCCGAAATTTATAAAGCATAAACGGCTGTCCGTATAGACCAGGCCGTTCTTGTCGAAACACCACAGGCGCTCCGATTTTCCACCGAATGAGTCCATAGATGAGAAGGAAAAGGGGGCTGCCTGCGATGAGCAGGGTCAAAGCCACGACCACATCTATTATTCTTTTCATCATTGCTTCTCCTTTCCACACTAGCGAGAGACAGAGCGTTCAATAGCAGCTTGTTTCACCTTACGCATGAGCTGTATCCGCTCTTGTTTTGTTCCTGCAAATTGATACAAATAGCCTAAGTAGAGAACGAAACATATTCCGCCAATACAAAATAGCTCCCACCATCTCGTCACATCATACACAGCCTGAATGCCGGCACAGATCCCCCATATGAACAGAGCCCCAAACAGCGGAACGACTGTATGTTTGTAAAAGATGGTACTTTTCTGTTTCGTGATCTTGGCTGTATACAATGGGAGAAAAACGATATTTTTCATCAATAAAACAACGGCCCCTGCTGATGCAACGCCATATAACCCAAGCTGAAGTAGGTGAGTCAATCCATAGGCTAACAGGACATTGGAACCGCCTAATATGAGTGTCACAACCGCCGGCACTTTAAATCGGTTAAAGGCAGTCGGTACATAGGTCAGCGGTAAAAACATCAACGTGAAACACAAATAAGCCGCATGAATCATCAGCAGCCATTTTAGCTCCTCAAAGGCTGGTCCAAGCCATAACAGCATGAGCGGACCGGCAAGACCTCCTAACAGAGCCGCGGGGAATGCCACAAATAAACCGCTCCATTTCATGGCATTGGCGGCGTATTGAATGAGCCCCTGCTCGTCTTGATTTGAATATAATTTTGTGATCGTTGGCGCAAACACAACCGCAAGTGTCCCTGCAAGGGTGCGCAATAATAATGGAAATTGTAAAATGGCGGCATACTGTCCAGTCGCTTCTGCCCCAATCAGTAAGTTGGTCATCAATAAATCGATTTGTAAAAACAACAAAATGCCCATTTGCTCAAATGAATGCCACACCCCTGATCGAACCAGCGTGAGACTTGAAGATAAAGAAACGTACCGCCACTTAAACGAAAACCAAGGAATGAGTTTCTTAAAATAATAGAGACCCATTCCCAAAGCGGCGAAACTCCCCATAACGGCTGCAAGCGGAATATGCCAAATGGCTGGTGTCGTCACAGTAAATAACAGTACAATCACAAGCGCCCTGCCAAACATCTGAATGGCCTGTCCAACACTCGACACATATAATTTGTTCGCATAAAACGGTGCCGCCCCAATACCAGACATGACGAAATTGAGCATAAATAAAAGACCCCCTAACACAAAGGCGATCTGTGTATCTTTTGCAAGATGAGCAGGCACATGGAGCCATTCAACCAGCTGCTGAGACATGAATAGACAAAGTAAAAAAAGACAGATGGATAAAAAAAGAGAACTGACAAAATAGGAAGCGAGATAGCGCTGCGCTTGTTCCATCTCACCTTTATGAGCCGCAACAGAAAAAAAACGCACCACCACAGCACTTAATGAAGCCGTAATGACCGATAAATAATTGATCATATTTTGCGTCAGATGAATCAGACCAAACGCTTCCACTCCAAGTGTATGAACAATGTAAGGCGTTAAACAAACAGACATCAGCATCATCAAGAAAAACGTCATCACATTTGCACTGACATTGTAAAGAAACGCACGGTTCATGGTGATTTCACGCAGTGTTTAAGGGCCTTCATCCAACTTCCTCTCCCTTTTGTCCGCTTGTTTTCATATGCTGATGAATGGCCTTTTTCACCGCTTCCTCCGTTGGTTCCTTCAAAAGGGTCATAAACGGCAAGTGCGCTACCCATTCATATCCTTCCATGACTTTATGATCAAACGACCTGATGACAACACACGGTGTATGTGTGATCGCACAAAAGATCATGCCATGCAGTCGATCTGTCACGACGACTTGTGCCTGTCTCAACTGCGACCATAACGTGGATAATTCCTTTAAACGAGTCGTTCGATTCACTCGCTTACCAATGGTCGTTGTGATAAAACCAACTTGATCATACGTTTCTTTGATATGCTCCTGCAGTTGTTCTCGTTTCTCTTTCGTGAGATATGCCTCCTTATCCTCACGCAGACAAAGCAGCACTCCTTTACGGGTTTGACTCTTTGATGTTTCGTCTAATGTCAGGACCATATCAGGCTGTTTCCACACCTCTTTATTAGGAAAATGCTTCTTCATCCATTGATAGGTGGTTTGATCTCTTGCCATCAAGAGAAGCCTCGGGTGTTGCTGATATGCTTGAATAGCGCGGCGTTCTTCTCTTTTCCCTCTCTTTGTTTCTGTAAAATGAGCAGTAGCGGGCAGCTGAATGACGGGATAAGACTTAAAGGCGTTCATGATAAATTGTCTTGTCCATTCTTCATATCGATATAAATCGCCCATGTTGCCCCCGCCGATAATAAAGACAATGTCCTCTGGGTGCCGTGCGTGCTTCAGCGGACGTGCTAGACGATACATCTCCTGCATGTCTACTTCTATGATTTGATAGTCTGGAAAGTGCTTTTGTAAAAAACAGAAGCTAGCATAGGCAATCGCATGATCACCTAAGTTGTCATGTGCCGGTAGCAGCGTGAGAATGATTTTTTTCTGATGACGCAGCTCTGGCAGTCTTTGGCGGCTCAACCTATATTGAAGTGGATACTTGACCTTTAAGAGCAGCCACTCTGCGGCATGTGCTTTTAATTGCTGCAATGTCACACTCATCACCCCGATTTTCTCGTTTGATATTCAATCCATTTTTGATAGCTTGAAGCTGCGGCAGAGAGCGGATACACCCACTGCATCCTAGCAAGGAATAAGATCATTCGCTTTCGCACAGTCAGCTTCGATGGTTCCACTTGTTTCACAGCCTTCTGAAAAGCTTCATGTGTCACCATTTCACGCATATGACCAAGCTTTTTTTGAAAGGAAAGGGAATTTTGGCTCTTCCATTCATTGAGCATACAATGCAGCGTATGATTCACGATAAAAAAATAAAAAGCCTTCTCATAAGGTGTCAGCTCATCATGCTCTTTTAAAAACACACGCTGCGCATCATAAAACGCCAGTCCATGTTGAAAATACTGCTTTTGATATCGCTGGACAATGGATGACAAATGAACCCGGTAATAATAAAGCGGCTCATGAACAAAGGCAATGACACGTGATAAAGAAAAACAGCGCAGCGTGACATATTGATCTTCAATATTCTCAAGCTCACCTCTCAACGGAAAACGGATATGATGCTTTTTGATAAATGCCCGCCGATACAGCTTATTCCATGAGAATCCCGTGATCTCACCATGTAATAACGATTCTATTAAACTTGTCTTATCGGCTTCCTGCTGAGCTAACAGCGTCGTCGGTATGATCCGTTTTGACTGTTCAAACTGAATCCAATATTCACTGACAACAAGATCGGCACCGGTATTTTCGGCTTCTTGATATAAAGCCTCACAGTATTGAGGAGCGAGAACATCGTCTGAATCAACAAAGGCAAGATACGTTCCTGTTGCTTCTTCTATGCCCCTGTTCCTCACCGCTCCCAGCCCTTGATTGGTTTGGTGAATCACCCGAAATCGCTCATCACGCGCAGCAAACGCTTCAAGGATGTCTCCACTGTGATCGGTAGATCCATCGTTAATGAGGATGACCTCTATATCTGAAAAGCTTTGGTCTGCAATCGATTGAAGACACTGCTCCACATATTGACTAGTGTTATAGACTGCGACCAATAGACTGATAGCTGGCATGACAGCAAGCCCCACCTTTCTTCAAATCTACTTTGTAAAAATCGTTCGGTACGGTAAAACAGAAGAATCAAACGGCATCAGCATGATGCTGTACAAAATATAGCAAACCGCAATTCCGATATACATAAAGAAATTGGTTCGCTGATCAAAAATCCGTGTGAAATAAGGCAGTAAAATGAGCTGATACAGACCAAAGTAAATATGAAATCTTGCATAAATGACATCCTTCGTTGCAAGGATGCCAAACAAAAATCCAAGCAAGCAAAAATTCACAATATAATCACTCTCTGGGGTCAGCTCACGAAGTCGTTTTCGACAAAAGAACGCAAGCAATAACGGCAAAATCAAGACACCAATTTTCGTCACATTCATTCCATTCGTATTCGTTGTCAGCCACTCCTCGTAATGACCATAAGAACTCCCTTGCAGCATCACCACAAACACGGAGACAAAGCGGTCATACAGAGCGGTTAAGCCTAGAAAAATCATACATAACACAAGCATCATCCAAGACCATGCCTTTGTTCTGACGATGAAATAGACTGGAATCATAATGAGTGCCGAGGAATGAAATAGCGCGCATACAAGCACGAGCGGAAAATACCATTTCCACTGACCTTTGATGACAAACTGGATGGCATAAAAAAGAATCGCTGCCACCATATACTGCCGCATGCCATTAAACGAAGCGTAATAATGAAATGTGCCGAGAAATAGCAGCATACTAAGCTCAAATGGCCGTCCATATCGCACAAGTGTTTTGATAATAAAAAAATAGGTGATAATCCCAACTGTGATATACATGATTTGCGGCTCATGTGACAGTTGATTGAGCATCCATAAGATCAATGTAAAGCCCGGATCAGTGGCGGCCTTGTCTACACCGAATCCGAAAATATGCCAAGGCTTGTCATAGTTGACGGAGAACTCATACATTTGTCCATAGGTTACAAAATCAGTTCCTACTTTGTAGCGTATGCCCGCCACAATACAAAGAAATAAAAATGGAAAAAACACCAGAAGCTTGTTCGGCCGCCAGCCGCTTTGTATGGTATCATCACGTCTGCCATAAAATGCAGCAAAGCTCGACCATAAATAGACCATGATCATGTTCACCAAATATACCGCCATCTGCCAATCCTTCCTTACAATCCATACACATTCATCACACGGGTGATGTTCTGTTTCACATCAAATCCTCTAAGGCCAAGCTGAGAAATAATGGTCTCCTGAAGAGGAGGGTCTGCATGGTAGGCTTCTAGTATGGCTTTCATCCACTCATGTGCTGAATCTTGCAAGGATTTCCGTTTCACAAGCCCACAACCTAAATCGACTTCCTTTGTGATATGATCTGAAATCACACATGGGAGTCCAGATGCCTGCGCTTCCACTAATACGAGAGGAAGACCTTCAAACAAAGACGGCATCACAAACACATCAAATGCTTTCATATACTGCGGAACCTCTGAGACAACGCCCGTAAACACAATGTCTTCCATTAATCCTGCTTTCACTGCATACGATTCAACCACCGGCCGGAGCGGCCCATCTCCTATGAGAACTAGCTGAAAGGAGACCCCTTGTTTTTTCAGTGTCTGCGCTAATTCGATGAAAAAAACATGGTTTTTCTGCTCATGAAATCGGCCAATATGTCCAATGATCAGTTTTCTCTCGTGAAGATGGAGGTCTTTTTTCATCTTCACCTTCGCTTCTGGCTCCAACTGAAAAAAAAGGTCCAAATCAATCCCATTTGGCAAAATGTCCACTCGTCCATCGTGCATTCTTTTTTGTCCAAATAAAAAGGCACCGGCATCTTCACCGCATGCAACGAGCTGCGTAGAAAAGGCAAAGATCAATTGACGGAATCCTTTGAGCAACAAATGATCAACCCGGCTAGGAGACTGTTTCCAAGCCGTATTATGTGAATGGCAAATGCGTATCTTTACACCTGCTAGTTTCGCAGCAAGGGCAGAAAAGCCCGTTTGAAAATCTGTATGTGCATGCACCGCCTGATAAGGTCCCGTTTGCTTGATCGTCTTCGTCAACGTTTTGACAAACGTCCATGGAGAGGATGCTCCAATACTTGGGACATAAAAAATCCGCCCGCCAAGCTGACGAATTTCCTCATCGTAATTACAGACATCCTCCCGGTGGGTAATGAAATCAAATTGAAGAACATTCCGGTCGATTGCACGATAGATATTCATGATCATCGTTTCTGCTCCGCCTCTGTTCATTCCGCCCACAACATGAAGTACACGCTTTGGCTCACTCATCCCGAATCGTCCTCCTTTTCACCATAGATTTTCCAAGTTTCCGCTGATGATAAAACCTCATGATCTTTGGTGACATACAGGCACGGATGACCGGCTTAAGCGCAAAGAGATAATCAAACGGCGACAATTTTAATTGCTTGCATGCTTGTAACACAAGCCAGGCATTGTCCATTGAATATCGGAATTTCCGGCGCTGAAAGGCCGCTTCATCCTCCCTTACAAGGTATAAGGGCTCTTGCAGATTAAAGCCTTTTCTCCCCGCAGCAAAAAAACGAATCCAAAGATCGATATCTTCCATCCGTCTAGTTGTTTTTACAGAACGATAGCCATTTAAAGCCTTGTAGGCAGACGCTCTCATCATAATCGTCCCATGACAAAAAGGCGTTCCTCTTGCTAGCACCCTTCGATCAGGCTCTGAGACAAGTGCTCGAACGCCTTTCGCCCCTGACTCATCAAACACCGTCATCGCCGTACCAACCACATCATATTCTGGATGCGCTTCGAGGAAATGAACCTGTTTTTCTAATCGTGTAGACACTGATATATCGTCGCCATCCTGTCTTGCAATCAGTTCTCCATTCGCTTCAGTGAGACAACGATTTAAACTGGCGGCAAGTCTTTGATTATGTTCGTTTTGAATGAGGCGAATTCTATCTGGATCATGCATGGTATAGTTCAGCACTTTTTCATAGGTGCCATCTGTTGATGCGTCATCACATATGATGAGCTCCCAGTTTTCATAGGTTTGACGAAGAATCGATTCAATGCTTTCTTCTACTGTCTCTTGGCAATTGTAAACACCCATGATAATCGATACTTTCGGCTGACGCATGCTCACATCACCTTCTCTTTTTGATCCATATACGTTGTGTAAATTTCCTCCATTGCACTTACCGTCTGCTCCTGTGCAAATGCGTGAGCCATAGAACGTCCCGCTTTCCCCATTAGGTGAAGCTGGTCCTTTTTATGATAGAGCTGCTGTAAATAAACGGCTAAACCATTCACATCATGCGGTTTGACTAAAAAGCCGTTCACTCCATGTTTGACGAGCTCACAATGCCCTCTATTTTCTGTTGCAATCACCGGCTTTTCAGCAGACATCGCTTCAAGAAGATTCATCCCAAGTCCTTCTCTCAAGCTGGTTGATACACATACATCGCTCATATGCATCCAATCTTCGATGTGTTTGCAAAATCCCGCAAACTGTACATGTTCCTCAAGATTCAGCTGACAGACCAGCTTTTCATAGGACGACCGACTTGTCCCTTCTCCAGCAAATACAATTTTCACATGTGGTATATTCCGATACACCTGAGCGCAAGCTTTGATGAGCATTCCTTGATTTTTATTGTCATTTAATTCACCCGCACACAGCACGATAAAATCTTGCGTGGTAAAACCATATGCTTTACGAAGGCGGTCTTTTTCTTTGTCATCAACTGGTGCAAATCGCTTCATATCGACACCCATACCGGGAACATAATGCACAGCCACCTTCTCTTTTGACAGACGATCGGCTCTTTCATAGTCTTCTCCATTAATGGTGATGAGTGCATCCGTATATTGAACGAGCCACCTCTCAACTGGATAATAAAGCAGCCAATTTTGAAGCGGTGCCCCCTTCCAAAAGTGAAACCCATGCGCTGTGTAAAGAACTTTCGTCCCTTTTTTGCGCGTCCCTTTGGCCGCTAGCCTGCCAATGACACTCCCCATCGGTGTGTGACAATGGATGAACTGATAATGCTCTTTTTCTAACAGCTTTTTCAGCTCCACATAAGCAAGCCGGTTGTGCAAATGAAAAGGGGAACGCTGAATCGGAATGGAATGCGCTTGATCCACATACGGTAGCTCCAGCTGGCCATTTGCCGCTGTATGCACTTCCCATCCTTGTTCCTGAAACCATCTGAAATACGGGAGATGGAATGCCTTAAAATGATAATCAACCGTTGCGCAAAACAAGACTTTTTTCTTCATTAGCAAGTGGCTCCTCCTCTCGTTGCATCGGTTCAGGCAATACATCATGCGACTCAATGGCGGCAAACAAGGCCTGTCTTAATTGATCGTCACTCATCATATTAAATTCGTGAATAAAGCGGTTCAGCACATACGGATCACCATCCAAGGCATGGCCGATATGGATTTTCGGGAAAATTTGCTCCTGTGCTTTTTCATGCTGGTTGAGTAACTCCTCGTACATTTTCTCTCCGGGACGAATCCCCGTAAATGTGATTGGAATCTGATCTGTGGTGTAGCCTGAGAGGTGAATGAGGTTTTCTGCGAGGTCGACAATTTTGACTGGCTCCCCCATGTCTAAAACAAAGATCTGCCTTCCTTCTGCTAGTGCACCAGCTTGAATGACAAGCCTTGATGCTTCTGGTATCGTCATAAAATATCTTGTCATGGCTGGATGCGTGACAGTCACTGGCCCGCCTTTTTCAATTTGTTTTTTAAAGATCGGAATGACACTGCCCCTGCTTCCGAGTACATTCCCAAACCGGACGGCGACAAATTTCGTTTCACTGCTTGCCCCCATTTGCATAATCACCATTTCAGCAAACCGCTTTGTCGCTCCCATCACATTGGCAGGGTTGACCGCTTTGTCAGATGAGATGAGGACAAATGTTTCAACTCCGTGCTCATGTGCAGCTTCTGCCACATTTTTTGTCCCGATAATATTGTTTTTCACCGCTTCTTTCGGGCTGATTTCCATGAGCGGGACATGTTTATGCGCGGCGGCATGATAAATCATATCCGGCTGAAAATGACCAACGATTTCACTCATTTTTTGTTTATCTTGAATATCCGCAATTTGTGGATATAGGCTAATGCTGTCTCCATACAATTCTTTCAGCTCTAGTAAAATAGAATGAATGCTAAATTCTCCATGTCCCACAAGCACAATCGCCCGAGGGGAAAATACACAAATTTGACGACAGATTTCTGACCCGATAGACCCGCCAGCTCCTGTCACCATAATCGTTTTTCCTTTTAGGTGAACGGATAGACGGCTTGTATCTAATTGAATCGGCTCTCTTCCAAGCAAATCCTCTGGCTGTACATCCCGCAATTGATTCAGCGCGTGGGTTCCTTTTAAAATCTGTTCCATTTCCGGCATAATCTGTGTTTTGATTCCAGTCGCTACACATTCCTTATATAGTCCTTTTAATGTGTGACTGCTTTTGGATGGAATGGCGATAATGATTTTTTGAATATCCATCATCGCAACAGCCGTTTGAATATGTTCTTTTCCCCCAAGAACAGGCAGCCCCATAATTTCAAGCTTATGCTTTGTTTTGTCATCATCAATGAAAGCGACCGGCTCAATATGTACATCACTCGACTGCTGAAGCTGACGAACGATAATGGTCCCGGCTGATCCAGCGCCAATGATTAGTGCCCGCTCCTTTTCAACTTGAAACCGCTTGGCACCATCATGAAACAGCCTGGATGCCATACGTGATGCACCGATGAATAACACATGGAAAAGCCAGACAATAAATAAAAAGCGAAATGGCCATGTCTGCACAAAAATGTACAGCATCGTCATGGAAAATAAAAATGAACACGCAAAGGTCTTCATTAAAGAAAATAGCTCTCTAACCCCTGTATAGGCCCATACTTGCTTGTACACGTGAAAAATATACGAAAACAAATGGTGCCCGATAAGCAGACTGAGCGAAGAAATGACGAGCATTTCAAATGTATATACGGTTAACGCCGCCTCTTGGACAAATTGAAAGCCAAAAAAGACGGCAACTAAGATGAGATATGAATCTAGTGCCACGATGATTGATAATCTTTGGGCGTAAGTCAACGCTCCTCCCCCTTTTTAAAACATCACTATTCTTACGTAAAATGGGCATCAAACCCGTCCTCACATCCCACTACCGATGACGAGCATCTAAGGCATATGTCATGCCCACAGCAGGATCGAGTGCCTCCGTTGTTAAAGATTAGGAGACATCACCTATCAATCTCTTTAATACATATAGTGCCTTCCCTTTTTCACTTTCTTGCCATTTAGCATCGCCCCAAGCAGTTTCCCTGTCGTACCCTCTAATACTTCTTTTGATTTCTTCACAGCGGCAATCTTCGTTTTACCGCTTAAAACCACAAGAATGCTTCCATCCGTCCGGTTTGCTAATATTTTGGCATCGGCTACAGGTAGAAGCGGTGTGGAATCAACAATCACCATGTCATACTGCTGTTCAATCTCGTAAAATAGCTGCTTCATCACAGAGGAGGAAAGCAGCTCAGCGGGATTCGGTGGAATGGTCCCACTCGGAAGCAGCTCTAAATGCTCAATCGGTGTAGGCAAAATGGCTTCTTCCAAACTGCAATTATTTAATAGCACATTGGTCAATCCGGTGTGCGGGCTTAGATCAAAATATTCATGAATGGCAGGTTTACGTAAATCAGCATCCATGAGCAAGACCCGTTTTTTCTGCTGTGCAAAAACAGCTGCCAAGTTTGCAGCCGTAAATGATTTTCCTTCCTTCGGCAAGGAGGATGTAACCAATATCGACTTCAGCCTCGTTTGAATCGACGTGAATTCGATGTTCGTTCGGATCGTTCGGAATTGTTCCGCAATGACAGAGTGAGGATTTAATACAGAAATACAGGATAAATCTCTTTTTTCTCGTTTTTTCCTCTTAAAAATCAATGTTCTGTCCTCCCGTTATGACGGACTGCTTGTCTTTTTTTGCCCTCCTGTCTGCCTGCATCTGATAGACACTGCCGAGCGACGGCAATCCGATCTCTTCTCTTATTTGATGTGTTCGTTTCACCGTATCATCGAGTAAATTCATTAAGAAAATGAGTGTCATTCCCCCTAATACAGAGGCGCCTAGTGCCAGAACGATGTGAACGAATTTACGTGAGTTCATCAGTATCGTGTTGGACAGCTTGGCTTCAGACAAAACATTAATGCGATCCATATTCATGGTTTTTTTGATTTCTTCTTGCAGCACCTCTGTGGCTGTATTCGCAATGGCTACTGCCTTCGCGCGGTCCTCATCTTGTACAGAAATATTTATGACCTCTGACTCATTTTCTGTACTTGTGGCAATTTTGTGTTTTAATCCTTCCGCCGATTCTGTAAGATTGAGTGTTTCTTTTACTTTTTCAATAACGATTGGACTTTTTAATAGGACTTGAAAGGTACGTGTATATTGAAGGTTCATCTGAATATCGTTTAAATTCGCTTGTGCATCACTGCTTCGTTTATGAACAAGAATTTGAGTGGTTGCCTGATATACAGGAGTCGAGACATAGAACTGATAGTAGGCTGAAATGCCCGTTACGATCAGGACAATCAGGATCAGAAGGGCCATTTTCTCTTTTATGACAGAAAACAGCTGCTTAAAACCTATATTCTCATTCATAGATACCTCCCGATTTCATCATAAAAAGGTTATATATGGTTTCTTTTTGTTAATGATTGGATTATAAAAGATAATACCCGCAAAGAAAAATGTCATAATAGGTCTTATAGTTCTTTTTAAAGAACGAAATCGTTCGTTTTCTTTTGTTTACTTCCTGTTTCTTACGTTTTTGAATTTTATAAAGAACAATTTATTTCTTATAATGAACGAAAAGGTCGCAGAACGATTCGCCGGGGAGAAGGGAGATCATATATCGAATGATAGGAAAGGTGATACGCATTTACCGAAAGAGGAAAGGATACTCAATCCAGCAGCTGGCTGAAGATGCCCATGTCTCTAAATCGTATTTGAGTAAAATTGAGCGTGGTGTCCATCGTAATCCATCTGTCCAGTTTTTAAAAAAGGTATCCTCATCACTAGACATTGATTTACAAGAGCTGTTTGATGCAGAAACGATGATGTTTCATTACGCTGAGGGCGGTGAACAGGAGTGGCGGGATCATATCGTTCATGCCGTCCAATCCGGCATGCCTAAAGAAGAACTGTATCAGCTGCTCCAAACCTACAGAAAGGAGCAGGAAGGAAAGACGTTACATGTCCATCATAGAAAGCTGACCGACTCAAATATGTCAGAATGGAAGCGTCTCATGAGTGAAGCAAAGGCCATTGGCTTAACCATCGAGGAAGTGAAAGCGTTTCTTACCAATATGGGAGAACACCGGGCGTAAGCCACTGAGATCAAACCAATTTGCGGGGAGAGGCGCTTGTCGCTTCGATGAAATAGAGCCTTTTTATATGAAAAGACTCTTTTCAGTTTATGGACAAAGGGCTAAAATGAACTTATTTTAGCCCTTTGTCTTCTTTTCAGCGTGATAGAAAACCTTTGCAGTCTAGTAAGGACGAGCACCAGCGCGCAGGACTGACACCGAATGCGAGGGTTTGTCTACATGCTGAGAGCCTTTTTGCATGAAAAGGCTCTGTTTTCTGTTATTCTTCTTTTTTGGTTCGTGCTTTTTTCGTAATATCATTGTTCTTCCAATAGGCCCATAGTGATGTGATGCCAAGAAAGGCTAACGTAATGAATTGCTGCACACCTTCTTCATCAATTGGAATTGGGCTTTTTCCTGCAGCAGTGAGAGCGCTGTTCACAAGTGCCAATAAAAGCAGCACAAGCCTCGCAATAGTGCCTGCACTAATTTTTTGAACCTTCAACTGTAACCCCTCCCCTTATCCTTTCATACGGGCGATACTGCTCGTTCCCTCTCATATGTATGCAAAAAGCGAATGAATAGAAGAACGAATCAAAAAAAGAGACATCATTCCTAGATGCGGAATGATGCCTTGATTTATGTGCTGTTTATTTAGAGAACATCTTTTTTGCTTCATCCATTGCCATTTTGTTGCCTAGAGCTGAATAATCTAACCATGGCTGATCGGCAATCGGATACACTTGGTTTTTCTTCACGGCTTTTAGGCCTTTCCAAATTGGCGTCTGTTCTAACTGTTTGAATGCCTGTTGCGCCTTATCATCACGGTTCACGACGACAAAAATAGCATCTGCATCAAAGTCAGGAAGCACTTCTTGAGAAATGACTTCAAATGGACGTTTGCTGTCCAGTTTTTTCACACCATCTACAGGTGTCAGTCCTAAATCATCGTATAAAATTGGACCCATCGGACGTTTCATACTAAATACTCGAAGCTCTTTTGCTGTTACACGAATCGCCATCACTTTTCCATTTCCAATCTTTTTCTGGATGAGTGATTTGACTTCTTTAGCTTCTTGATTGTAGTCCTTAATATATTGATCGGCTTCTTTTTCTTTATTGACGAGCTTGCCGATTTTTTTCAAATGATCACGCCATGTGCCATCATTTAAATTAAACACTTCGGTTTTGGCGATTTTCTTGTATTTTGATAAGTCTTGTCCAGCCAGTTCTTCATCGACGTAAATGACATCTGGTTTTAAAGCAAGCAATGACTCCATATCAGGATCTGCTGCGATGCCCAGCTTTTTCGTTTGGCTAAGCTGCTTTTTCGCATGTGGAAGGAAATCTTTTAAGTCTCCCCCTACAACAGAGCCAGCAGGTTTTATCCCGAGTGCTAATAAGTCATTTGTTAAATGAATCGACAAGGACGCAATCTTAGGTGTTCCGTTTTCATCTTGATTTGTTGTCTTCTTTGTTTCCTGTTGACCACAAGCGGCCAGAATCAAGAAACAGAGCGTTAAACCAAACACAAGTACTTTTTTCATGATGAGTTCCTCTTTCTTATTTTGTTTTTGTTAGTAAATAGAGAAAATAAGGTGCTCCGATAAAAGCCACAACCACACCCGCTGGGATGGCATTTGGGGCAAATATGGAACGTCCGAGTGTATCAGCACTGACCAAAATCAACAATCCAAGCAAAGCGCTCACTGGTAAAAAATATTGGTGCAGTGAGCCGACAAGACGCCTTGCCAAATGAGGTGCAACAAGGCCAATAAAACCAATTCCGCCTGTCATCGATACACTTGCACTCGCTAGACCAACAGCTAAGGTGAGAAGAAAAAGTCGTTTGCGCTCTACACGTACTCCGACACTTGAGGCGACGGCATCACCTAATGTTAACGCATTGAGTGTGCTGGACTGCATGAGCGTAAGCGGGACAAGACATACGATCCAAGGTAGGAGCGCAAGCACATGAATCCAGTCTCTTCCCCATACATTTCCCACAAGCCACCTTGAAGCGAAGGTGTATGTATCTTCATCCAGTTTCAATGACAAATATAACGTCAATGCACTAAACCCCGCAGCTACGGCAATTCCAACAAGGATCAGCCGGATAGGCACAAGCCCTTCATGCCTGTCGTACGCAAGAAGAACGATGACTGCCGCCGCAAGCAGACCTCCACCAAACGTAAAGAGCGGAATGAGTAAAGATGGATTTCCTTCTAGTACGTGAAAATACGTCACAAAGATGATTAAGCCGAATGCGGCTCCTGCATTCAGACCAATAATCCCAGGGTCAGCCAGTGGATTGCGGGATAAACTCTGCAAAATGCCACCTGCAATACCTAGACCTATTCCAGCTAGTATCGTCACGACGATTCGAGGCAGACGATAATCAAACAGCACCGTCTCACTTTGGAAATCTCCAAAGCCAAATAACGTTTTGACGACAACGAGAGGACTGAGTTTCAGCGTGCCGGTATTTAAACTATACAGCACGACAGCTGCACTCAGACAAAGCAAAACGGCTGTCACGACAAGAGCACGCCGTTTCTCTTTCATGACAGGTTCCTCCCTTCTTTTCTGGCAATATATAAGAAGAAAGGAACACCAACAAGTGCCACCATGACGCCAATGGCAAGCTCTCTTGGCGGATTTACTGTCCGGCTGGCAAGATCAGCGAAGACGAGAAGCATTGCGCCTAAAATCGCTGACATCGGAATGACGAAACGATAATTGACCCCAACCAGCTTTCGTGCAATATGCGGAATGACAAGCCCGACAAACCCAATAGACCCAACCGCCGATACAGAAACGCCTGCCAGCAGAACCGCAGCTGCCATACCTAGTATTCGCACTTGCCGGGTTTTCACCCCTAAATTCGCAGCTACATCTTCACCAAGTGATAATAACGAGAGGGATCGTCCTAATAACATCGCCCAAACGATGACAATGAGAATGACTGGAGCAAGGATCATCAGCTGCGGCCATTTGACACCTGCCACACCCCCTGCATACCAAAAAGCCAGATCCTGACTGAGATCAAAGTAAATGGCGATACCCGAGCTTAGCGCATGCAGCAATGCGGCAACAACAGCTCCAGCTACAGTGAGCCGAAGTGGGGTCAGCACGCCGCCAGCCGCCCCAATGGCAAAGATCAGCAGTGTACTGAGAACGGCACCAAAAAAAGAAAATAACATCAATGCCGAATAAGGCATTCCTGGAAAAAAAGCAAAACAGAGAGCGACTACAAACATCGCACCGCCGTTAATGCCTAATATCCCCGCATCTGCCAGCGGATTTCTTGTAATGCCTTGCATCAGCGCACCTGCCACAGCAAACGCCGCTCCAACAAGCGCCGCTCCTAGCACACGAGGAAGCCTTAATTCATGAATGATCTGCTGCTCTGTCACATGAGACTGATAGTCAAACACAGCTGTCCATACCGTTTGCAAAGACAATGACTTTGCACCGTAGGAAACAGCCAAAAACATAGCCGCCAATAAACCAATGACAGCGAGAAAAAACAATAAAAAGAACAAAATAGGTGATGATCGTTTTTGTTGAGATGTTCGCTTATCCGGCAAAATCGGTGTCATCCTTTTCTTCATTAAAAGTCAGTTTGAAAATGAGAATCATAATCATCAAAATTATAGCCGTCAGCCTCTGAAAAATCAATGTACGGCTCATTTTTTTAATTATTGAAGGTATGTGTAGACGGCAAATAAGAGAATTCTTTCCTTCTGCTTTTTCTCGTTCTGAAAAACCTATCAATTTTTACAGTATTTTAATAGGAAAATAGTTGACATTCCGCATGAAAATCCCCTAAAATTACAAAAGTAAGTCAAATGTTATAAAAATATTACAAACAGATGTCAAAGGAATAAAGAATGACCCGTCATGAGAGGAGAATTGAAAGTTGTGTCAGTAAAGGGAAAATGGAGTATCATCCTATTTGCGCTTGCCATCGTCATTGGAGCAGTTGCATTCTTTCAAAATCAGCAAGCAAGCGGTACAGAGAAGAAAAATGTGAAGCAGGATACGAATTATAAAAATGTTGAAATTGTCACTCTTGTAAATGACGGGAAGTTTATGAGATATGCGGTGAACTATCCACTTTTTCATCAAAAAAAGCTAGATGACAAGATTCAAAGCTATGCGAATTCAGCATTAGAGCATTTCAAAAAGACATTTAGTGAAGCAAAGGACATTGATGAAAACAAACGGTTTGAACTGAATATTGACTATGACATGGTGCACTATGCAAAACAATCTGCGGCCATTTATTTTACGACCTACACGTATACAGGTCAGCAAAATGGGACCACTCATCACGTCACAATCAATTTCGATTTTCAGAAAAAAGACTTTCTTGACACAAAAGATTTATTTCAACCAAAAAAGGACTATTTGAAAAAATTATCCTATATTACATACACGGAGCTTAAAAAAGATAAAACCTTGTCTAAGGATCTATCACTCCTTCAAAAAGGAACAGCCCCTACTGATCAAAACTTCAGTCAATTCGCCTTAAAAGAGAAATATATAGAGTTCTATTTCCCAGCTTCTCAAGTAGCCGCAAAGGACTTAGGTCCGCAAACGCTGGCGATCAAAAAGACGTTGCTAAAAGATATCTTGAAGCCGGAATATATGAATAAGACCAAAAATCAGAATGAAATCAAAGAACCGAATCCAAAAAGAAAAGCCGTCAAGCTGCCGCAAAAGCCAAAGCTTGATCCGAATAAAAAAGCCATCGCACTCACATTTGATGATGGTCCAAACCCAGCCACAACGTCAACCATTTTAGCAGCGCTGAAGGAAAATAAAGGACACGCCACCTTTTTTGTATTAGGAAGCAGGGTTCAGTATTATCCTGGAATGCTTGCCGACATTTTAAAGAGCGGAAATGAGATCGGAAACCATTCATATAACCATCCTTTATTAACGAGACTCCCTCTAAAAGAAGCGGTCAAACAAGTAAAAGACACGCAGAAGCTGATTGAAAAGGCCAGCGGTTATACTCCTACGCACTTTAGACCGCCATATGGAGGAACAAATCCCGACATCAATCAAGCGGTGGGCATGAACGTTTCATTGTGGGATGTCGATCCTGAGGACTGGAAAATTCGTAACAGCCAGCAGATCACAAACCATGTTCTCTCACATGCAGCAGATGGCAAAACCGTACTCATGCACGATATTTATGACAGCTCTGCTCGAGCAGCAGTGAAGATCATACATGAACTCACCAAACAAGGCTACCAGCTTGTCACAGTCAGCGAACTTGAACAATTGAAAAAAGAACGAAACGAACAGACCCCTGTGCAGTAAACACAGGGGCTTTTTTTTATGACTCTAACAACTTCTTTCTTTTTAACAATGCTTGAAACGTCTCTTCAAGCTCACGAGAAGGCTCGATGCTTAAACGACTGAGCACTTCAGACAGCTGCATATCAATCAGCAGGAGCTCTTCTTCTTTCTTTGTAGCAGCTGGCTTTTCTTCCTTTTGTTTATATTCTTCATAGGTGCCATCAAAGCGTTCAATGGTACCCTCGTGCACATGAAGAATACGAGTAGCCACCTGCTCGATGAGCCTCCTGTCGTGGGAGACAAACACAACTGTGCCCGGGTAATCTTTTAAAAGTCCTTCAAGCGCTTCTACTGCCGCAAGGTCTAAAAAGTTCGTCGGTTCATCAAGCATCAGAACATTGGCATCACTGACGAGCAACTTTGCAAGCATCGTCTTCACCCGTTCCCCGCCGCTTAATACGTTCGTCAGCTTATACACATCGTCTCCCCGAAACCCAAGTCTCGCTAAAACGGTGCGAACGATCGTCTCATCTTGAATCGCCTGTTCCAGTTCATTTTGTAAGATCGATTCATCTAGATTCAGTCCTGAAAGATCTTGGCTGAAATAACCAATCTTCACGGCTTCTGAACGAAAAATCCCGGGATGTCCGTTTACAAGCATTCGAAGAAATGTCGTTTTACCGCTCCCATTCTTCCCAATGATCGCGACTTTGTCTCCGCCTCTCACTTCAACATTCGCCTTTTTCCAAAGGACTTTATCTCCTGCCATGCCATCTACATGTTCGACACGAAAAATGGAGCGGCTTGCCACTTCCTTCATGGTGTGCTGCGTCATTTGAAGAGGCTGGACTTCCTTTACCTTCTCCACCTTTTCTAATTTCTCCATTCTTGTTTCAATAGATTTGGCTGTTTTTTGAAGCTTTTTTTGCTTGTTTGCATAATAAGGCTTTGCAATTTTAGGCCCCGAGGATTTCAGCTTTGGAGATGGCTTTGTCGCTTTGTCGGCTTTTTTCATTTTCTTTTGCAGTGCATGTTCTAACTGTTTTTTCTTTTGGGTATACACCTCGTACGCCTCCACGTGCTGGCGATGTTCGAGTTCTTTTTGCCGGGCAAAATCGCTGTAGTTGCCTTTGTATAGTTTGAGCTTCCCATCTTTCAATTCCCAAATGTCTGTACATAACGCATCTAAAAAAGCACGGTCATGCGAGACGACAATCAGAGCACCTTGATGATGACGAAGCTTTTCTTCTAGCCACTCAATATGCTCCGTATCTAAATGAGTCGTGGGTTCATCGGCTAATAAAAGGGCAGAAGGCCGGCTTAAAGCTCTTTCAATATAAGCTTGTGTCATCTCTCCACCACTTTGTCTGCCATCTCCTGTCTTTAGTTGAGGAAGCAGCGTACAAGTTGTAGTATGTGCAAATGTGCCGCTGTCTGGTTTTTCCCTCCCCGCTAGTACATGGAGCAATGTCGTTTTCCCACTGCCATTTGTCCCTACAAGGCCGATTCGGTCCCCTTGATGAATGGCAAGCTCCTCTATATCAAATAACAAACGATCCTTTCGAAATACTTTTAATTGGTGGGCTCTCAGTAACATCCAACCCTCTCCTTTCGTATCAGGAGACATGAAAAAGCCTCCCATTCTCAGAATAGGAGGCAAAATGGTGTACAAAAATAAGCGTATCGATACAGAATGACATGCGGTTCATCAAATGAGCACACATATCCCCCGTATCCATCACTTCAATCTTTGATTCCCAAGCTGTACCATCCTATTCCGAAGCTAAAAAATGAAAACGCAGCAAACATAGCAACACATATCGTTTGCTCACTGCCTTCGTTCTTTCATTTTGCTTACAGGTCATAGGATTAGTACTTCATTGCATTGGGTCACCCTTCCGTCGTTTATTACGTATACGATAAAAGATTGGTTATTTTTTGTCAAGCTGAAAAGGCATGAGTGAATCTATTAGCTTGAGCGTAAATGGATGAGTCGATTCTAACAGCTGGTCACTTTTACATTCTTCCACAAGTCTTCCCTCATGTAAAAATAGAAGTCGATCACATAAAAAAACGGCTGCCTCTAGATCATGGGTAATCATAAGAATGGTCATATCTAACTCTTGCTTTAATGTTTCAAGAAGCTCCAATATTTGAACTTGGACAGAAACGTCAAGTGAGCTAAGGACTTCATCTAAGATGAGAATGGCTGGATTCGTCGATATGGCTCTTGCTATGCATACACGCTGGAGCTGACCGCCGCTTAGTTGGTGAGCATATTGATTTAGCAAAGACGATGGAAGTCTTACTTGTTCAAGCAGGGACAACACTTTTTGGTTCACATCCATGTTTCGCTTTATTATTTGCATGGGTTCTGCTATGATCTCTTTCACTGTAAAGGAAGGATGGACAGAAGATAGATAATCCTGAAAAACAACACTCATTTTCCCCCGGTTCATCTTACGCCATGTATGAGCTGGCCATCCATCTATCTTTATCTCTCCGCCGTCTAATGTTTCTAAACCAAGCAGCGTACGTACTATTGTACTTTTACCACTGCCGCTCTCACCGACTAACCCGACACATTCACCCTCTCCAATCTGAAATGAAACCTGAGCTATGCGTGCTATGGATTCCTCTTTATGAAAAAAGCGCCCTTTATCTTCTCCATGTTTAAGTAGTTGATTTGCTGTGATCAGCATGGGAATGCCCTCACTCTCTTCTGCTGCCTGAGTGCTTCAAGGGGGGCCGATAACCGAAGCCTCGTTTCTAGTAAATGCCTCGTTTGAGGATGCTCAGGTGATGTGAATATCTCTTTTGCATGACGATGCTCAAGCAGCTTCCCTTGGTGCATCACCAACATTTCATCAGCGATTGCCTGAACGACACCTAAATCATGCGAAATGATGATCAAGGCAGCTCCTGTTTCTTCTTTCAGCGTCTGTAATTGCGTGATGACTTCACGCCGGTTATATGCATCTAATGATGCTGTAGGCTCATCGGCAATGATCACGTCAGGAGAAAGCATGATCGTAATGGCAATCATGACACGTTGAAGCATCCCTCCCGACAGCTCATGAGGATATTTTTTCATTAACATATGCGGATTGTTTAAATGGACACGTTCTAGCCCAGTGATCGCATGTGCTGTTCCTTCTTTGCCACGTAAGCCCAAATGCCGCTGGAATGTTTCAAGTATTTGATGACCAATTGTTTCAATTGGATTGAACGCATTCATGACATCTTGTGAAATGAAGCCAATTCGCTTTCCTCTCCAACGCTGTGCAGCCTGACTTGTCAATTTTTCACCGTCAAACAAAATGGTCCCAATCATCTCTAGCGAAGGAGGGATGAGGCCAATTAATGCTTTTGCCACGGTTGATTTTCCGCTTCCACTTTCTCCAATAACGCCTAAACAACGTTGTCTATGTAATGCAAACGTGATATTTGCCACTAAATCCTTTTGTTGAATCGGATCATGTACGGACAGGTTTTTTATCTCGATGAAAGGCAAACCGTCTCCCCCTTTTTTTGTTGCTAAGATGCATGGCAGGGTTCATGACCTGCTGAAGACTGTCTCCCAAAAAATTCAGTGCCATGACCACAAATAAGATCGCAAGTCCAGGCGGAAGCATATGAACCGGGTGCGTCACCATGACATTCTTCGCCTCGTTGAGCATCATGCCCCATTCCGGTGTAGGTGCACTCACACCTAATCCAAGAAAAGACAAAGCAGAAATATTTAAAATAACCCAGCCTGCGTCAAGTGTAGCAAAGACAGCTATCTCTCCTGAGATGCGAGGAAATAGATGTTTTCGAAGGATATAAAAAGGTGAACCCCCAGATACTTTCACAAACTGAACAGATGGTTCATTCGTATATTGCAGGACTGACGAACGAATCATCCTTGTATACCAAGCCCATTTTGCAAGGACATTGGCTAAAATAATATTGAAAAGCCCAGGTCCCATAATGCCCACAACGGCCAAAATCATCACCTCTGCTGGAAATGACAGCATGACATCACATATTCTCATTAGAGCTCCATCAACTTTCCCTCTAAAAAAGCCAGCCATGAGTCCAAGTATCGTGCCAATGAGCATCGTGATACACATTGTCAGCACGGCAGCAAGCATCGTTGTCCGAATACCATATAAGAGCCGCGACAATACGCATCTCCCCAGCTGATCGGTTCCAAGGGGATATGTTAGACTCACACCAGCATATTTTTGAAGAATGTTCGTGTCAGTTGGGTCATGCGGCGCTAGAAACGGTGCAAACAGCCCAGCTAATGTGACAAGTACCAAAAGCCAGATAGACAGAATAGCCATTCGATCTTTTCTTAATTGATTCCATACGATCAAATTTTTTAGACCTCCTTTCTTAACTGCGGGTTCATGATCATTTGTATGACATCAGCAACGAGGTTGCACACAACGAACAGGCATCCCATCACAAACAAATAGGCTTGAATAATAGGGAAATCGGCGTGAAAAATAGCTGTTACACACAAACGGCCAACCCCTGGCCAAGCAAAGAGATTTTCAATAATGACGGTTCCTGCAATGAGCTTTGGTATTGACATACCGAGTGCTGTTACCGCTAGTTGAAGGGCATGTCTCATCACCTTCAATTGAATGGTTCGTTCCTTTAAACCACGAGCTCTTGCATAAAAAACAAAGGGCTCGTGCTGAAACTTTAGAATTTGATTTCGAATGAGTCTCACATAGGTCGATAAGTAGCCAAGTGATAAAGTCATCGCTGGCAAAAGAATCGATTTAAATCCTTCCATTCCACTCGTGTTGACCCAGTTAAATTTGACTGAAAAAAGCCAGATAAACAAAATGCCCAACCAAAAACTAGGCATGGAAGCTGCAATAAACACAAATGCTCTCACGATTCGATCCAACCATGTATGTGCCGCATATGCACACACCATTCCGAACAACAAACTCAGCACAATAATAAACAAAAGGGACATCCCTGCAAGCTGTAAAGTCGCAGGAAGTGCCTCCAAGATCAGATCAAGAACTGGCTCCCGCGTGACATAGCTGCTGCCAAAATCACCTGTTAATCCATCTTTAAGCCATGTGGCATATCGTAAGAAAAATGGTTGATCTAAGCCTAGCTCTTGACGCATGGATTCAACCATTTCTTCAGTTGGGGTTACTTGGTTCACACGTAAAGCGACCTCAGCTGGATCACTTGAACGCATCGCAAGCAGCACAAACGCAAAGAAGGTAATGAATACAATGAGTGGTAAAAGAAACAATAATCTTTTTATGATATAGCGTGTCATGTCTCCGCCTCCGGTTATGACGAAAAATACATTCGGTCAAAAGGAATTTCATACTGAGATACATGAAAACCTACACCTTTGAGGCGCTTATTATAAACAGCCTTTGTCACAGAATACGAGATAGGAATATAGACATTTTCATCATGAATATAAGTCAAAATATCTTGGTACATTTGTTTTCGTTTTTGCTCATCCGGCTCCACCAATACTTTCGTAATGGTCTCATCCAGCCACTTTTTCTTTTTCAATCCTAATTGAGCTTGGTAATCAGCATGGGATGCAACACGGAATGAAGAGACGTATGTTTGAGGGTCATAAGGAAGTCCCCACGATAGAGAGTACATAAGATCAAACTTTCCTGTTTTTTGACGATCTAAAAATGCCTGTTTTTCTTCACCTCTAATATCCAGCTTGATTCCAACCTGCTTGAAATCCTGTTGTATCGATTCACTAATCGTTCTTTCACCTGCATTATCCGAATTGTAATAAATGGTCACGCTAAGCGGCTTGTCTTTTTGATAGCGATAGCCGTCTTCTTTTAACTTCCAGCCTGCCTCATCTAATAATGCCTCTGCTTTCTTTTTTTGATAGGTTTTCTGTTTAAGCGGAATGTCCGCGTAAGGGACAGACGGAGCAAGCAGTGTATGTGCCACCTGTTCAGTTCCATTTAAAATCCCTTCTGTAATCATCTCTTTTTGAATGGCATATTGAAATGCTTCTCTTACTTTTGGATCTTGTGTTATTGGTTGATTGGAGTTGATTACAATAGATCTTGAACCAACAGGAGGACTCACAGTCACACCATATTGACCAGCTTCTTTTAAAGCCTGAAATGAATCTCCATCAATCATGTCACCATCTGCTCCAAATAAGAGATCAACCTCCCCTTTTTGAAGAGCGAGTAAAATGGTTTGATGATCCGGCATGACCTTCCATTTCACCGTTGAAATCTTTGGTTTCTTTCCCCAATAATGATTATTCACTTCAAAAATGGCATATTGATTTTTCTTATGTTCCTTTAACACATAAGGACCTGTACCTGCATAACCTTTGACGCCTTTTGATGTGGTGCCATCAATAAAGCTTTTGGGAGAAATAAAACGGAATGGACGTGTTAAACCAAGTTCTTCTAATGTTGGATAATAGGGCTCCTTCAATGTGAGAACAAAAGTATGTTCATCTACAGCCTTTGTGGATTTAATTTCTGACACGAGATTAAGCCAAGCATTTTTTTCAAGATTTTTGACAACTGCATCCATATTCATTTTGACAGCCTTCGCATTAAATGGCTCACCATCTGAAAAAGTCACGTTTTCTCGAAGATGAAATGTATAGGTTTTTCCATCTTTAGAAATATCCCAGCTTTGGGCCAGGGCTGGTTGAATGCCTTTTTCCGTATTCACAACAAGCGATTCAAACACCATATTTTGAGCGGCCATCTCCCCGCCATATAGATGGGGATTAATGTCTCTTATATCTTTTGTACTTGCATACACCAGTTCATCATCTTCTCTTCCACTTAAACTGGAAGAGGTCTTATTTTCAGAACATGATGCCAATAGAAAGCAAGCCATGACTGAAAACAACATCAAGGTATATGTCACAAAGGACTGCTTTTTCTCATCCTTTTTCTTTATGTAAACTGGTTGATCATTCATATGTACTTCCCCCAAACAATTCATTTTATCGTAATCATTACGATTATCAATCGAAATGATTACGAATTGAATATTAGCATACAGATCTGGGAAATACAATGTCTTTTTCACAGAAAAAACAGACTCATGATTGAGTCTGTTTCGCTTGCATAAACTGATCAATGACACGTAATGCTTTTTCTGTTCCACCTGCTGTTTGGAAACTTTCTTCAATCTTTTCAATCCCAGCACGGTATGTGTCACTTCCGAGTACACTCTCTACAGTATCTCTCAACTGCCTTGCTGTCAGCTGGTCTTTATCGAGTGCACGAGCAGCAGAGAGATCCGTCAGTCTTTTTGCCACCATCGGCTGATCTTTGTCAACCGGGATGACGACCATTGGAACATGATAATGAATACCTTCATTGACACTGTTCATCCCGCCGTGAGTCACAAACACATCTGTCAGTTCAAGGACTTCAAGCTGCGGCACATAAGGCTCGATCAGAAAATGAGATGGCGCTTCTTTTAGGAGAGACATGTCGATTTTTTCACCAGTTGCGAGAATCACTTTTCCATCAAAGTCGGCAAAGGCATCAATACACATATTAAAGAATGCTTCAGTATCTCCAAGAACCGTTCCCATTGAAATAAAGACGACCTTCTCCCGCTCAAGCGCTTCTAATGGAAAATCGTGTTGGTCAGCACGTTTTAGAAAACTCGGTCCAATGAAAACAAACGAATCATCCAATGCATCAACAGACGGCTGAAAATATTCACTTGTATACACCATATTCAGTTCGCCGCGGTTTTTCATGAATTGCATCAAATGCTTTGGCTGAACGCCAAAACGTTCATGTATTTCTTCTAACAGATGAGCCGCCTTCTCATCTTTTCTGTATAGAGGTGTATCAAAATGCGCCTCCTGCAGCACAAAAGAAGGATTCGAACCGATGCCTGGAATCTGTAAGTAATCCCGCACAAGCTCACCTGCTCCAAACATATCAAAATAGACCAAATCAAATGAATGCTGTTGAGAAAGAGTTTCCACCACTTCTAAAATGTCTAATGACGTTTGTAGCATGGCATGAAAAAATGGCTGCATGGACTCCAAATCGTCTTCCTCCACACTTAATGTCCGAATATAATCTGGATGTATATGTATGTGAGCGCCTAAGCGTTTGATCCGTTTTTGATAATGTTCAGTTGTGACCACATGCACTTCATCACCTCGATCAACAAATGCTCTAATCATCCCTAACATTGGGTTCACATGTCCTTCAGCTGGGAACGTAATCATTAAAACCTTCGCCACAAGAATCATCTCCTTATTGTCAATTCCCTTCCATGTTAATCTTATACAGTGATCAGGCTCAACAAATACGCCTGAAAAGGGCAGAAATGAGTCTTATGGCTAGTATTTTAAGAGGATAGCAGAAAAAAAGACAAAGCCTCCTTTTTAAGTGCTTTGTCTTTTTTCTATTAATTTTTGAGCAGCATTTTTTTAAACGCAGCAGACTGTTTTTCAATTGAGATTGGATCAGCATAGATAAATTCTTTGATTGAATAGGATAAAACATGTCCTTGTTTCACTGCTTTATTCTTCTTCCATACACCGCTACCTGTGATATCTAGATTAGGTGCTTTTCCATCCTTTGTTGGTACAAGTAAATAGTCACCTGTATACTCATTCATCTCTTCTAATGAAATACCGAGATACCCTTCTTTCGGAAGAGCTTTCTCCGCTTTTTCAGGCAGGCTAAATCCATACCCTTGATAGATGACCTCCCCACCGCGGCCAAAGTCTGTACCAAATAAATACACTTGCTTAGGCTGCACATCCATGATAGAGAACGTCTTGTCTTCACCAATTTTTGCTTTGACCTCTTTGCCGTCTTTTTTCAGCTGCTCGTCCATTTCTTGTATTTGTTTTTTGGCTAACGATTCTTTTCCAAGAATCTTTCCGATTTCAATATGCATCTCTTTAAAGCTATGTTCACTTGTTGTGAAAGTAATTGTTTTTGCGATCTTTTTATATTTCTCAACTTGATCATTTTGTGAATACGCAATGATGAGATCAGGCTTCAGTTTGGCGATTGCCTCCACATTTTCTATCGGCACCCTCTTCACACCTGTTTCATCTAAAAAGGATGATTTAGGATAAACATCTGTCATGCCAACAGGTGTCACACCTAACTTTTTAAAATTTCCAAGCTGTGCTGTTAACACAACAATTCGTTTCGGCTTGTCAGGGATGGTGATCTTTTCACCCGTTTCAGTTGTATATGTACGAGTATTTGATTCTTGTTCTTTATTGTCTTTCTGCCCGCAAGCCACCAACAATACTGCCAGCAGACTCATAAACCAAATCATTTTTTTCACTTACGAAACCACCTTTAATTGAGAATGATTATTAATTATAGCATAAATAGTTTGGTATAGATGTAAAGTTTTAGAAGTGAACGCCACACAAAAGCCCCTCTCTTAATGGAGAAGGGTTTGAGAGACCTTTTTCTATCGTGAACTAGGTCGAGCATGAACTCGAAGAACGTATAATTGACATTACTTGAACCAACACGATGGTGATTTGAATTGAGGACAGTTATTCAAACATAGAAATTTTAGGGTCTTTATCGTAACAGTGAACAAGCATAGCGTGTACTTGCCCCCTATGATGATAAACGTGTGCTAATATCTCTAACAACCATTCATACCTTGTATATGTCACACCCCAATAGGAAGTGGTACGAGACAGTAGCTCTGCGTCCGATAATTTCATATAATTATTTTTTAATGCATGAAAATTAGTCATTAAGCCATTTTCTATCGACTTTACAGTTTTATATGCTACATTAGCATAAAATGTTTCCATCTCTTCTTGGGTCGCCTCATTCGCAATACGCCAGTCAGCTTCACAAATGATCGCAATGTGTTCCAGCAACTCTCCGATAGACTGCTTATGAGGTGTTGGTCTTTTTTCTAAATCAGTTTCTTCTAATTGACTTACTATTTTTATCAATGTTTTAACAGCTACTTCAATTTGATGTAAAACACTTTCACAATTCATTAGTGCCTCCTTATTAAGGAATTCTGCCCTTTTCGTTCCTTTTCGTTGAACAAGCTTTGAGAATATTGTTGATGCAATGATTTTACACCAATTAAACTTTACTTGATCGCTATCATAAAGAAAATTTGTCTTTTTAACAATTGTAATCTGTGTTTTTCGATACAAAATGAACTACTTCACTTAAATGCTGATACATAGTGAAGAGTTCCTCTCAATTTACTCACACAACACCACTCATAAAAAACAAAAAAACCCTTTATTTCAAAGGGTTTTCAAGTTCTTTCATAAATGATCCATCGGATCCTATAGACGCGCTCGGAGGGATTCGAACCCCCGGCAGACGTGGTACCGGAAACCACCGCTCTATCCAACTGAGCTACGAGCGCACGATATGTTTTTTGAACGTCAGCATATCAAATTATAAGGGAAATGCTGCAAGAAAGCAATGATTAATCGCTATCCCTGTCGATGCATTTTCTTCATTCCCATACATATACTCATATGATGGTTTGAAGTGGAAGAGTTTTGGGGAAAATGGATAGGGGTATTTGATTTTAGGTCAGCATTTTGTTTGACCTTTATTGACCAAAAATGTATCATTGAATTACATACTTACCTAAAAGGTGAAGGAGGAACATTATGAATTTAATACCTACAGTCATTGAGCAAACAAATCGTGGGGAAAGAGCTTACGACATTTATTCTCGTCTTTTAAAAGACCGTATTATCATGCTTGGTTCTGCGATCGATGACAATGTTGCCAACTCCATCGTATCACAGCTTCTCTTCTTAGAAGCCGAGGATCCAGAAAAAGATATTTCTATCTACATTAACAGCCCTGGCGGTTCGATCACAGCTGGTATGGCCATTTACGATACGATGCAATTTATTAAACCAAAGGTATCAACTATTTGTATTGGTATGGCTGCATCTATGGGTGCGTTCCTGCTTGCTGCTGGTGAAAAAGGTAAGCGTTATGCCCTTCCAAATAGTGAAGTGATGATTCACCAACCACTAGGTGGTGCGCAAGGTCAAGCAACAGAAATTGAAATTGCGGCAAAACGAATCCTTTCTTTACGCGATAAACTGAACCAAGTACTTGCTGAACGTACTGGTCAGCCAATTGAAGTCATTGAGCGCGATACAGATCGTGACAACTTCAAAACAGCGGAAGAAGCACTTCAATACGGACTCATTGACAAAGTCTTGACCCGTAATACAGAAGAACAAAAATAATCACAAAACAAACCGCCTGCTCTTTGAACAGGCGGTTTTTTGTTATGCATCTGTTTTAAGACAGCTCCGTCCATTTCTGCTGAAGAGACGGTGTTTGATAGGAAGCCATCTGTGAAATCAATTCTTCCGGTTCTCCAGAGGCATGCAGCAATTGAAGGTGTGATTCATTCGAAAAACCTTCCTGTACACTGAACGTCACCATGTCGAGGAGCGGTTTGAAATACTGATTCACTTGATACAATCCGATTGGCTTTTGATGGATGCCAATTTGCGCCCAGCATAGCACCTCAAATAATTCTTCGTATGTACCAAAACCACCTGGCATGGCAATAAACCCATCGGCCAGCTCGCTCATTTTCGCTTTTCGTTCATGCATTCCTTTGACTTCAATGAGTTCAGTGAGCTCTTGATGCACAACCTCTCCTCTAAAAAGCCCTTGTGGCATGACTCCGATCACTTGCCCGCCGTTTTTTAACACCTCATCCGCTATAGCTCCCATTAAGCCAATTCGTGAGCCGCCGTATACAAGACGGATTCCTTGCTCTGCCATATAAGCCCCTAGCTCGACAGCTTTTTGTTTGTAGATGTCATTCACACCTGGATTCGAACCAGCAAACACACAAATCGTTTTCATCAAAACAGCTCCATCTCTCTCTATGATTTCTTCACCCACTCATTCTACTATAATTCATTGTAAAGAAACAGCCACTCCATCTATATATAGTGTAAAATTAGAAGATGAACACCATATAAGGAGCTGTATAAAGAGAATGCAAACAACTGAAATGGAAAAATGGATCAAAGATTTCTACAAAATGAGAAATTGGACAGAATACGGGCCGTTTATCAGGTTAGGTTTCCTGATGGAAGAAACAGGAGAACTCGCTCGTGCAGTCAGGGCGGTCGAAATTGGACGCGATCGACCTGATGAGAAAACACAGGAGGTCGCCGCGTTAAGAAAGGACCTTATTGAAGAAATGGGGGATGTCTTAGGAAATCTACTAGTTCTAGCTGATCTCTATGATGTAACAGTAGAAGAGGTCTTCTCTTCCCATCAACAGAAACTTACACAACGGTTTTCTAGTGAAAAAGAGCAGGTAAAAAGCACGTGACCGACATGTCACGTGCTTTTTTTAGCCTTTTATAGCTGCTGTGGTGAAATATCATCCGTTCGTTCAAAGAAATGCTGCTTTCCAATGTGATGGAAAAGACCGGTACGATGCAAAAGCTCTTTTGGCTGTGATTGAAGCCCTACAATCATCAATTTTCCATTGTGATGCTTTAATCGATTGGAAATGTTCATCAGAACCGCTTCTGCTGAGGTGTCCATATAATTCACTTTGTTCATAAGCAAAATGAGTGTTTTCGGCTTTGTCTGAACATGATCCAAAATCGAATTTTCCAATGAATCGGTTGTACCGAAAAAGAGTGGCCCTTCAATCGAATACATACTAATCCCTTTCTGATCGGTCTCCCTTTCTAAGGCAGCCGCCGTTTCGATTTGAGGAACAGCGACATTTGTGTGGATATTTGTTGTCTGGCTCATTTTTTTGATAAAGGCGATAAACGCTAAAATGAGACCTGCAGTCACGCCAATAATCAAATCACCGATGACCGTCAGCAGGAAGGTCACGACGAGCACAAGGGAATCCGCATTTTTGACTTTGACAATATTGATAAACTCTTTTTTCTCACTCATATTCCACGCCACAAACATCAAAATCGGTGCCATGGCAGCAAGCGGAATCATCGATGCATATGGTGCAAATAACATTAAGATGAGCAAGACGACGACACCATGCACGACTCCTGAAATGGGGCTTGCTCCGCCATTTTTAATGTTTGTTGCCGTACGAGCAATCGCTCCAGTCGCTGGAATCCCTCCGAAAAGCGGTGCCGCCATATTGGCAATTCCTTGCCCGACGAGTTCTTTATTGCTGTCATGCTTTGAGCCTTTCATATTATCAGCAACCATAGCTGACAAGATGGACTCCACGCCGCCCAAAAGCGCAATGACAATAGCCGGCGGCAGCAGATAAATTATTTTTTCAATCGTTAATTCAGGGAAAGCGAAAGTTGGCAGCTGACGAGGGATTTCGCCATATGCAGAGCCGATGGTTTCAACTTGTCCTTGAAAAAAGAGAACAGCTATAAATGTTGAAACGAGTAGACCTAATAGAGCACCAGGTATTTTGGGAATGTATTTTTGTGCCGCCAAAATCACGATGAGCCCAACAATCGCTGTGAGAATGGCGAGACTGTTTGCGGTACCGAGATGGACCACGATTTCTCTCATATTGAGGAAAAAGCTTTCATGCTTTTCAACACCCTTTAATCCGAGGAAGTTGGCAATCTGTCCTGAAAAAATAATGACAGCAATGCCAGCAGTAAAGCCGATGATAACCGGACGAGGAATAAATTTCATGAGCTTTCCTAGTTTGAATATTCCGAATAACACAAGCAAACAGCCTGCCATAAAACCAGCAATGAGTAAGTTTTCAATACCGTACTGGCTGACGATCCCGAATAAAATTGGAACAAATGCCCCGGTCGGTCCGCCGATCTGATACTTTGAACCACCAAACAATGAAATCAAAATGCCAGCAACGATGACTGTGTATAATCCGTATTCTGGTCCGACACCAGATGCAATGGCAAAAGCCATGCCTAAAGGAATTGCCACAACGCCCACGACAAGCCCAGCGATTAAATCGCGTCTAAACTTTGATGAATCATAACCTTCAAATCTTCCATAAAAACGCATGGTATGTGTTGGCCTCCTTCAAGTATGTGTAGATGATTTAGGTATATTGCGGGTCAATCTGTTTATCTTTTATAACGACATCCAGCTTTCCTGTTGCCGGATGAATCACTAGTCCATGAACAGCTACATCACTTGGCATGAGCGGGTGCTCTTTGACTAATTTCACACTTTGAGATACGCTCTCTTCCACTGAATCAAAGCCTGTCAGCCAGCCCTTTAAATCGACACCTGCGCTTTTCACAATGCTCAAACACTTTTCCTCAATTCCCCGTGCTTTTGCCTTTTCAAGTAAAGGGTCTGCCGCAAGGCCTGCCATTCCGCATTCATGATGTCCGACAATGCATACTTCCTCTGCTTTCAGCTCATAAATGGCTAGTAAAATACTCCGCATGACACTGCCAAATGGATGTGTGACGATGGCTCCTGCATTTTTAATGATTTTCGCATCACCGTTACGAAGCCCCATGGATTGGGGTAATAATTCCAACAGGCGTGTGTCCATACAAGTTAATATAACCAATTTCTTCTCAGGAAATTTTCCCGCCTTGAAAGGCTCATACTGTCTCTCTTTCACAAAGTCTTCATTGTGCTGAAGAATCTGTTCTAATGTTGATCCCATCCTGTCATCTCCTATCTTTTTTAAGTGATTGTAACGCCTTACCTGGCCTCCTTTTCCCTTGTGTGTTCTCAAGCATAGAGAAGAAAAATGATAGAAAAAAAAGAAAAAAATGAGAAAACGATGAGAGAATATGTAAGCATTTTCTCTATTTTGCTCTTTGTTCCGCTTCAGCACAGGGGATATGCGGCTTTTGCTTACAAATGATGGCTCTCATTTCACCAAAAGACGATGAAAAGGTTTAGTAGAAAATGACCATCCCGTTTAATACACTGCAAATATAATAAATTTTCTATCAAAAAGTCTCGATCTTTTTTCCAGTTTGTCAGATTATCTCTCGAAACATCTAGCATTTTTCTATGACTCATCTACTAATCACTCGTTTTTCTACATCATAAAAAGACATCAGATGGCCATGTCATTTACTCTTTCACTATAAAAATCTCTCCTTTTCAGTTATTTCAGTATATTAAATATTGAGCAGCTCATATTCAAACGTGTACTGCCAAAATGGTTGCTTTATAATAAAAAGAGAAAGATGACCATGTGAAAGGAGCGAGTTGTGATGATGAAACCACATATTTTTGTCGCCAAACCCTTACCTGCCGCTTTTGAAGACATGTTAAAAGAACATTGTACATATGAGGTATGGCAGTCAAAGGATCCGATCCCAAGAGATCTATTATTTGAGAAGCTGCAGAAGGCTGATGGCCTTTTAACATCTGGTACGAAAATTGATCAAGATTTATTAGATCATGCACCCCAACTCAAGGTGGTGAGCAATAATTCAGTCGGCTATGACAATTTTGATCTAGAAGCCATGAGACAAAGAGGCGTGATTGGTACGCACACGCCTTATACACTCGATCATACCGTTGCTGATCTTGCCTTTTCGCTCATTCTCTCTTCTGCGAGGAGAATTGCCGAGCTTGATCGTTTTATCCGCAAGGGAAAATGGACAAAATTTGTTCAAGAGGAAGATATATTCGGCATTGATGTCCATCATCAAACGCTTGGGATCATTGGGATGGGACGAATCGGTGAGCAAGTAGCCAAACGAGCCGCTCATGGTTTTGATATGAACGTCCTCTATCACAACCGGAGCCGGAACGAGAAAGCCGAATCGGCATATGGCGCTGTATATTGTGCACTGGATGACTTGCTGAAGCAAGCTGATATCATTGTGTTAATCACACCGCTGACGGATGAGACGTACCATATGATAGGAGAGCGGGAATTGAAATTAATGAAGCCGACAGCTTTATTCGTGAACATCTCCCGCGGAAAAACCGTCGATGAGAAAAGCCTCATTCAAGCACTGCAGGAAGGGTGGATTAAAGGAGCTGGTCTGGATGTGTATGAGCAAGAACCGCTTCAGGAAGATCATCCTTTCAAAGAGATGGACAATGTCACGCTTGCCCCGCATATCGGTTCCGCTACTGAAACGACAAGAGATCTTATGCTGAAACGAGCCATTCATAATGTGCTTCATGGAATTGACGGCAAAGCCCCTGTTGATATTGT
Source organism: Bacillus sp. iso_77 (assembly GCF_056173625.1). Taxonomy (NCBI): domain Bacteria; kingdom Bacillati; phylum Bacillota; class Bacilli; order Caryophanales; family Bacillaceae; genus Bacillus; species Bacillus sp. iso_77. The sequence goes on from NZ_CM149683.1 coordinate 3,100,463, forward strand.
GAAGGAGCTTGCCTCATCTTAATTGAAAAAAGGCGCAGGGAACTGCGTCTTTTTGTTTACGTCATCTAGAGACAGTAGGTCAAAAAGCCTCATTTTTTCCAATCTCCTGATTCTTTACATTCTCTTCATATGCCGGTGCTATAATATGAGGTAGACAAGCATCAAGAGGACGGCATCCCATTTCCTTTTGAGGAGGATCAAGATGAAAAAAATAAGTTCGATTTTTACTCTGTTCGCTCTGATTGCTGCCATTCTGTTTTCTGGATTTATCCCGCAGCAAGTCCATGCAGAAACACCACTTACACCAACAGCCACAAATGAGACTGCTTCCGTACAGCTTGCACCAGACCTTCGTACCCTTGCCGTCATTAATACCTTTGATGGTGTAGCAGATTACTTAATCCGCAATAAACGACTACCTGATAATTACATCACCAAATCACAAGCGAGCGCCCTCGGATGGGTGGCATCAAAAGGAAATTTAGCTGAAGTCGCGCCAGGCAAAAGCATCGGTGGAGACGTATTCTCTAATCGGGAGGGACGCCTTCCATCCGCTAGTGGCCGTACATGGCGTGAAGCCGACATCAACTACGTCTCCGGTTTCCGTAATGCTGACCGCCTAGTATACTCAAGTGACTGGCTCATTTATAAAACAACCGATCACTATGCGACATTTACGAGGATTCGTTAATCAATGAAAAAGACAGCCCTTTGATGAGCTGTCTTTTTTATCATGTTTGCTTGCGGGCTGCAAACGTTGTGTCAATTGATATTGCTAAATGAGATATATCACTAGGCAATCATGTTATTTTCAATAAACAGAATATTAAGTTAATTATACCTTTACATCAACTCGTTTAATATTTTATATCGTTTATTTTATTCACATTTAGTTGTTCATCTTCAATCATATTTTCACTACGCGCAATACACAGTGTACTGACTACGTCACCTGTCACGTTAAGTGAGGTGTGTCCCATATCGATGATTCTATAAATCCCAGCAATCATTCCAACTATCTCCATAGGGAGTCCTAATGTAGTTAACAGCATAATGGTCATAACGATACCACCTCCAGGAATCCCGGGCGATCCAACTGATATTAAAGTTGTCATTAATATGACTAGTAGTTGCTGGCTAATTGGCATCTCAATCCCATATATTTGGGATACAAATATGATGGCAGCAGAGTAATACACAACGGCACCATTCATGTTCATCGTTGCTCCAATAGGAAGGGTAAATTGCGCTAGTTCCTCTTTCACCTTAAAATCTTCTTTCGTCACAGAAATAGTAACAGGTAATGTTCCAGAACTGCTTGTCGTACTCGCAGTCACTACCCAAATTTTACCTATTGACTTAAAGAACTTGGATAAGGGAATTTTCGCTATGAATTTTAACATAAACAAGTACATCAAAATGATGACAGAAATCAAACCGATATAATCAACTAAAATAAATTTGCCTAAAGGCCCAAATATCCCCAAACCGTATTCCCCAATCGTACAAGCCATTAAAGCAGCCACACCTATAGGTGAAAATGCCATGATGATTCCTGTCATTTTATACATTACCTGTGTACCTTCTTCAAAAAAATGTCTAAGGGTGACTGATTTGTTTCCTATTAAAACGATGGATATTCCCAAGAAAATGGAAAAGATGATAATTTGCATGAGATTTCCTTCTGCTAGAGCCTGAACAGGATTTGATGGAAATAGACCTAATATTGTCTCTCCAAAAGTAGGAATATTGGCAGCTTTATATTCGGACGATGTCTTGATACTATCAATATCAATTCCATTCCCCGGTTTAAATATATGCGCAACCAAAAGACCGATTCCACCTGCTATTAAAGTCGTTCCAATATAATAAATCAGCGTCTTTGTTCCGATTTTCTTTAATTTTTGAACATCACCAATACTAAAGATTCCAGAAGTGATGGAGAAAAAAATGAGCGGAACCACGATCATTTTAATGAGTGTTAAGAATATATCCCCAATAGGTTTAATGATTAATATTTTTTCTTTAAAGATTAAACCTAGCAATATACCGATGACAAACCCAATAAATACTTTTGTACCGAGACCTAATTTCTTCATTAGTAGTTCCCCCCTAGTTGATGAGTTTGCTCATTCTCTTCGTTTCAGATAACTCTTTGGTTACACATAAAAATTGATCGATGTCCTCTTCTGTATGACAATGGAACGGTGAAACCCTTATCGCACCAGTTAATCCAATGGCTTCGAGTATACGTTTTGAGTAGACACTAGTATTCACTCGTTCATAAACGGTAATTCCTCGATCTTGATAATCCTTTCTTAGTTGTTCATCCTCTATCCCTTGAATTCCCATCGCAACGATGAGATCTCTTTTCGTTAAATCAGGGTCATCCGCAAAAACTTTTACGTTCTTCATATATCTCAATCCCTCGATCTGATCACTGCCTTCAAGAAGTCGATGGAGTAGTGCTCTTTCGTGAAGAACTATTTTTTTCATACCCTTTAGATACTTCTCTCTTCTAGACATTTCTCCAATACTGTCGTACGAACCCAGCCAACATACATAGTCGATAACAGCTGACATAGATGCAAATAGCGAAGGTGTTGGTGAACCAAGTTCCCATTCACGATCATCCTTTGCTATTAATTTTTGATGTGGAAGTTTCGATAATCTGTCTGAAACATAAGCGAATCCAATACCTCTTGACGCCATAAACTTATATGGTGCAAAGTTTGCTCCATCTATACCAAGCTTTTCTACATGAAGAGTCCCATGCGGCATATGCTGGACTGCATCAACAATAATATATAAATCTGGTTTTTTCTTTCTAGCAGCTTTTATCATTCCTTCAAGATCCATGATATTTCCTGAAATATTACTGGAAGCAATGACGCTTAACAAAATCGTATTCTCGTCAATTTTATCAGCGATCGCTTCGGGATCAACAAAGCCTGTATTCACATTTGCTTTAGCAACTCTAAATTCTTTATTGTTCTTTTGACAGTAAAATTCTAATGAGTCATACGCAGAAGGATGTTCAATATTAGTCGTGACGGCATTCGTTCCCTCAACATTTTCAATAATAGTTGAGACCATTTTAAACATGGCTTGAGAAGCTGTTAAATCTGTTATTAAAGAACCTGACTCAGCTCCGAACATGACACTCAATACATCACTCTTACATTTGTCCATCACATCATTCAGATCTGTTGCTCTTTGATGGTACCTTTCTGGACAATCCGGTAACAAATCAATCTTTTCTTTCACCTTGATGGCTTCCTTTAACCTTAAAGAGCCTCCTGAATTATCAAAAAAAAGTCTTTCCCCATAGTCTGGGTCAAAGGATAGAAACGAAAATTTTTCACGTAATTCCTTTAATAGCTGCTGATCCATTAATTTCCCTACTTTATAATCATTCAACATACTTCCTCCTCTACAACACAGAAAATGTTTTTTGAAATTCTTCAAAATAATATAAATGAATAATTTTCTTCATCATTATGATGATATAAGCTTCTTTTTCTGTCAGTTATCTTGTTAAAAAACATGACGGGTTTTTTTCACACTAAATATTTCTTCCAAATCACTTGAATTAATACACTTTATAGAAATCAGCATGAAGAACCAGTCACACAAGCAAGCGTTTTCATTTATTCTTTTTTTAAAAAATATGAAGAATTTATTTCATTTTGATTTTATCATAACCATTTTGTTAATAACAATATTTTTTGAAATTTTCAAAAAATATAAGTTTATCATTTCCTAGTCCTGTTCCATTTTTTATCTTCTCAACACATGAACAGTTTCTCAGAATTTCTCCATTAGTCATGTTGTAAAGTAAACAAACAATAACCCACCAATTAGAAAAACTGGTGGGTCGTTTTTTGCGGATTTACTTTATTGGAGTCATACATGATTGTAGTCATACAAGCTTGACCTCCCTTAAAGAATTCAAATACACCTGCAAAGGTCAGATCATATTTATATCAACTATACTTTTTATTAATACATACCAAACTGGCTAATATGTTTATTAATTCTTTCTAATTTTTCCTCACTATGAGCGACTGTCGCTCGACTGACATGTGTACATATTAACTCAGCTAAAAATAATACAGGTGTGTAAGAATTGAAGAATGCATTACTATCCACTGAAACTAAAAGTAGGACATCAGCAAAATGTGCTATAGGTGCTGTGGCTTTATCAGTAATGATGACAACTTTCGCATTGATTTCTTTTGCCATTTTGGCTGCTGCAAAGTCTACTTCAGAGTATCTTGGGAATGAAAAAATAAGGACACAATCATCCTGACTACATGAAGCTAAGGAATCAAACGGAGTAAACGATTGTTGACTATTAATCACTACATGATCAATGATCTGATTTAGGAAAACTCCCATTATTTCGGTTAACCCAGTTCTAGCTCTACTACCTAAAATATAAACTCTTCTAGCGTCAATGATATAATTGATTGCCTTGTTAAACTCTTCAGATGAATTTTTCTCTGAAATAGAATATATATTTTTTTCAAGAATTTTTAAATTGTCATTCAGTAAATCTGACTGTATCACTTTATCATAACTTAATTTTAATCTTTCAGAGGGAATGGTCACATCATCAGAAATGGCTAAGCTTTTGTCATAGTACTGTTCTCTAAGATATTTTTGAAAGTCACTATATCCAGAAAAGCCTAACTTTTTCGGGAATCGAACAACTGTAGCATTACTCACTTTTAATCTATGAGCTAGTTCTATTGAAGTAACAAGACATGCTTCTCTTACATTATTTAAAATGTATTCCGCTATTTCTTCTTCCTTTTTTGTTAGTTTAGTGTTGCTTATCATTGTTTTCAACGATTTTTGCGATACATCCATTTGGCATCCCTCCATGTTCACTTATATTGATTCATTATATTAGGGGAATAGAATGATGAAAAGCACTTGATAAAGTACGATACTAACCCCGGCTTTTTTGACAGCAATTATGAGCGGTGAGTCATACGCCTAAAGGGGGAATTCAGCTAGGCAAGCCGGGGTGCACATTTAACATTCGTGAGTGCGACAGTAGGTACAAGAGTTTGCCTATCCGCAAAGACAACCATTCAAGCAAACTGTCTCTATGATTTAGGCGCAAGAAGTGTTTGTACATATACTTCAAAAGGTTGAGGAAGCAAGTTTTTCGATACTTCTTCCTGTTCATGTATTGTGACATGATCCTCTGTCACGATCACACGACCTGTTGGTGTCAGTTTGGATGCAAGCAGCCTTTTGTTAAAAGGAGAGGCTTCATTTTCATAAATCTCATGCCGCAATTGCACAAGTGTATCTTCACCGACTTCTTTTAATGTGAAAGCATAACCTGTTTCAGCACCTGCTCCCCTATCCAATTGGAGTAAATGGGTTCCTTTTTCTGTTTCCTCTGCGTTCACGCGAAAACGAAGGGACGGTGCTTCCACCCATTCACCTGTAAAAGGGACGGGCTGAAGGGGTAAATTCACACCAAATCCTGCATCAATGAGGTAGCGCTCATGGTGATGTTGAAGGACGATGGCTACATGCGTCCCATCCAGTGCCCACTTCTCTGCTTCTTTGTTATATACGGTCCCTTGAACGAGCTTTACGGCGAGACCTGCCTCTTTTAAGACATAATATAAGAGCGGATTGAGGTCATAGCAAAGCCCACCTCTGCTGCCTTCCAGAAGATGATGCTTCAAACCTTCTTGATCCAAAGCATAGGCGTGTTTACCCACCACAGATCTATTTTCAAAAGGAAAGGTATAAGCCATCTTCCTTAGTAAATCCGGTAATTGATCAAACGTAATGGACGCGGCTTCATATCCAATTTTCCGTAAAAAGGCTGATTGAATCACAACTTTCCCTCCTAAAAAAACTGAGCCCTTGAAAGAGACTCAGTTTTCTTGATTGATAAAATCCGTTAACGCATCGATGGCTTCTTGTTCATCTGCTCCATCAGCTATTAGTTTGACGGTGACCCCAGAGCTGATCGCAAGACTCATCAGTCCCATAATACTCTTCGCATTGACCTTTTTCCCATCTTTCTCTAGAAAAATATCAGCACCAAAACGATTGGCTTCTTGAACGAACAAAGCAGCCGGACGTGCCTGCAAACCCGTTTTCAGCTGAATTGTGACCGTTTTTTCCACCATATGATCTGCCTCCCTTTTTTATTTCCCTATTTGAGTGTAACAGCTTGTCCGTTTCTTAATTGTTCTGCAATTTGATCTAGCTTTCTTAAACGGTGATTAATGCCTGATTTGCTGATCTTGCCGCTTTCCACCATTTCGCCAAGTTCCTTTAGTGTGACTTCTTGGTAGTCAATACGCAGTTGCGCAATTTCACGCAGCTTATCTGGCAGGGCGTCTAGTCCAATCTTTTCGTCAATGAATTGAATATTTTCAACCTGGCGCAGTGAGGCACCGATCGTTTTATTCAAGTTTGCTGTTTCACAATTGACGAGCCGGTTCACAGAATTCCTCATATCTCGGACGATGCGCACGTCTTCAAAACGAAGCAATGAGTTATGAGCACCCACAACACTTAAGAATTCCGTAATTTTCTCCGCTTCCTTCATGTATGTGATAAAGCCTTTTTTGCGTTCAAGTGTTTTACTGTTAAGATGGAATTGATTCATGAGCTCACAAAGAGCATCATTATGTTCTTTGTATAGTGAAAAAATCTCAAGGTGATACGAAGAGGTTTCTGGATTATTCACAGAACCTCCTGCTAAAAAAGCACCTCTCATATAGGAACGCTTGCAACATCTTTTCTTCACAAGTTCTTCTGAAATGTTGCGTTCAAATACAAATTGTTCACCTAATATCTTTAGGTCCTCTAAAATGGTTTTCGCTCGTTCTACCAGTCTGACAATATACACATTATTCTTTTTTAATCTCATTTTTTTACGAACGAGCAGCTCGACAGTCACATCGTATTTCTTTTTCAAAAGGGTATAAATACGTCTTGCAATGGCTGCGTTCTCTGTCTGTATATCTAAAATCAATTTTCGATTAGAAAAAGATAATGAACCGTTCATACGGATGAGGGCAGAAAGCTCTGCTTTTGTGCAGCAGTCCTTCACTTCCAGATTAGTCAGCTCTTTTTTTGTTTCGGATGCAAATGACATCCTTGCCACCCCCATTCCTATTTTTTCTGATGCAGCAAATCGACAAGCAGCGCAGCTACTTTCAACGTATCATGACGAATCACATGCTGGTCATATGTAATGATTTCCCCAGGGATGACTTCTAGTCCCATGGCTTTGAGTACATCTGTGTCGAATTGTACAGGCTGCGCCTGTTCTTCTGCATATTTTGCTTTGATTTCTTCTGGAATTTCTTTATTGTTCACAAATATCGTATCGATAAATGGTCGGTCCATATGATCGTTTAGTGCCTGCACATGATCAGCTGCACTGTAGGAAAGCGTTTCCCCTGGCTGTGTCATGACATTGCAAATATAGACTTTTTTCGCCTTAGAACGAATGACTTCTTCGCCAATATGCGGTACAAGCAAGTTTGGCAAGATACTTGTATACAAGCTGCCAGGTCCAAGGACGATCAAGTCGGCTTCACGAATGACTTGAATCGATTCTGGGAGCGGCTCAATCGTATCGGGTGTGAGGAACACTCGTTTAATTCGCTCACCATAGGTTGGGATTTTTGATTCTCCTGTTACCACTTGCCCGTTTTCTAATTCCGCATGAAGAACAACACTTGAATTCGCTGCTGGCAATACTTTTCCTCTCACATTTAAGACCTTGCTCATTTCTGTGACGGCATGAAAAAAATCACCGGTTATATTCGTCATAGCCGCAAGAATGAGATTGCCGAGAGAGTGGCCTGTTAAGTCATTCCCTTTATTAAAACGGTGCTGAAATAAATCTTCTACAAGCGGTTCGACATCAGAGAGTGCCGCAAGTACATTTCGAATATCGCCTGGAGGCGGAATATTCAAATCATGTCGCAGTCTGCCTGAGCTGCCTCCATCATCAGCTACCGTCACAATGGCGGTAATGTCCACTGGCTTTGTCTTTAATCCTCTAAGTAAAACAGATAAGCCAGTGCCTCCGCCAAGAATGACAACCTTTGGTAGTGTCGTCATCTATTTTCTGCTTCTCTTTTCAATGTCCCGGTGAGTGACATGTGTATAGTAGTCATTTTTAAAATACTCCGATAAGTAGTTCGCTAGCGTCACAGATCGGTGCTGTCCGCCTGTACAGCCAATGGCGATCACCAGCTGACTTTTCCCTTCTCGTTTATAGGACGGAAGCATAAAGCTGAGAAGGTCGATTAATTTCTCCGTGAACTTTTGCGTTTCACTCCACTTCATGACATAGGAACGTACTTCTTCATCGTTTCCAGTCTGTGGACGCATGCTCTCAATATAGTAAGGATTCGGCAGGAATCTCACATCAAATACAAGATCAGCATCAATCGGCAGACCGTATTTAAAACCGAAGGACATCACATTCACTGTAAACACCTGCCCTTGGCTCGTGGCAAAGTGTGCGACAATTTTTTCTCGAAGCTGTTTGGGTTTTAAATCCGATGTATCAAAAATCATTTGAGCCCGGCCTTTTAACTCTTCTAACAGATCGCGTTCCATCTCAATTCCTTCGAGCGGCAAACCTGTTGTCGCAAGGGGATGAGAACGTCTCGTTTCTTTATATCTTGAGACAAGCACCTTATCGTTTGCATCTAAAAATAGAATCCTTGGTGTGATCCAGCCGATATCACTCATCTCATCTAAGGCAGCAATTAAGCTATCAAAGAATTCGCGTCCGCGCAAATCCATCACAAGGGCCACCTTGCTCATCTTTGAATTGGATTCCTTCATGAGCTCTAGAAACTTCGGTAAAAGTGATGGCGGTAAGTTATCCACACAAAAGTAACCTAAGTCTTCAAAGCTTTGGATGGCAACGGTTTTCCCCGCACCTGACATTCCTGTAATAATCACAAGCTGAATATCATCTTGTTTGTGCGTATTCATGCCTGCTCCCTCTCCTTCTTTATGAAAACGGTTCATTTATTAGTCTCCTTGAGGATCTAATCGATAAGCAATCAGCTCAAAATCTGGTGTATACGTAAAAGTGCCGTGGAGAAGTCCTTTCCCTTTCAACATGAAGTCAAGAATATGGGAATCTCCTGGAGCCATCGGCAAGCTGGGCACATCTTTTACATCATGCCATTTTAAAATGCCTTCCTCCGACTCTGATACGTTTTTTCCTGTAAAGGAATCTGCCATAAAGGTGAACATCATCCACTCTTGAACGATTTGATCGCCTTCTTTTATGATAAAGGTAAACACGCCTTTTAGCTGCGGATTTAAAATATAAATGCCTGTTTCTTCTCTAAATTCTCGAACGACTGAATCCTTGACCGATTCTCCGCTCTCCATTTTGCCGCCAGGTGCTACCCACCAGCCTCGTCTTGGCTTTTGCAGCAAGAGAACTTGATCTTCGTGATGCAGCACACAATTGGTTACTCGTTGCATCAGCTGTCACCTACTCTTTTATGTCTTTTTCTTATTATACAGGTTCATCATGACTCCCACAATGAACATGCCCGTTCTTCACTGAAAACAGACAGGTTTTCGTATGAATATGGTGACGGGCACTTTATCTATTCTTTATTTTACAACATCTAACGGTTCTCCATGCGTCATTTGTGAACATCTCGTGAATTTCTGATTTTAAGCAAAAAAAAAGGACACGGATTCACATCCGTGCCAAACATGTATTCCTTATAAAAGGGGGTCAATTACTAGTTTCATCATAACGGATAATTGTTTCACCCGTGTTACATTCCAGTTAAAAGCCCGTGACGCAATATTAAGGATTTACGACAGCTGTTTATTTCATTGCTTTTAGCTTTTCAGCAAGCTCTTCTACATAATGCTGTGCACTCTGTGCTGCAATACTTCCATCACCTGTTGCTGTGACGATTTGACGAAGTGTTTTCTCACGAATGTCTCCAGCTGCGAAGATTCCTTCAACTTTTGTTTCCATTCTTTCGTTCGTCTCAATGTAACCCTCTGCATTTGTAATCCCTAGATTTTCAAATGGTTTAGACAGCGGCAGCATACCGATGTAGATAAAGACGCCATCTGTTTTGAAGTCTTCTTCCTCACCTGTCACGGTATCAATTAATGTCACACTGCCGACTTTCCCGTTCTCTTCATTGATTTCTTTAACGGTTTTGTTCCACATAAAGTCGATTTTTTCATTATCAAATGCACGTGCTTGTAAGATGCTTTGGGCACGTAGTTTGTCGCGTCTATGGACAATTGTGACTTTAGATGCAAAGCGAGTGAGGTAAACACCCTCTTCTACTGCTGAGTCTCCTCCGCCAATCACGACAAGCTCTTTGTTTTTAAAGAAGGCACCGTCACATACAGCGCAGTATGACACGCCGCGGCCGCCAAGTTCTTTTTCGCCTGGTGCACCAATTTTTTTGTATTCAGCACCTGCCGCAATAATGACAGAGCGTCCTTTGTATTCTTTGGAACCAGCTTTGACGGTTTTGTACTCTTCACCATCTACAATTTCTTTAATATCGCCATACGCATACTCGGCACCAAATTTCTTTGCATGCTCAAACATTTTATTTGAAAGTTCCGGCCCTAAGATGCTTTCAAAGCCCGGATAGTTCTCGACATCTTCCGTATTCGCCATTTGGCCGCCTGGAATTCCTCTTTCAATCATCAGTGTTGAAAGATTTCCCCGTGATGTATAAACAGCGGCTGTCATTCCGGCAGGACCCGCTCCAATGATGATCGTATCGTAGATTTTTTCTTCTGACACAACTGTCACTCCCTCTTCAATTGCTGCTAGCATTTCTTATTAGAATGCCCTTGGGTGATGCTTCCATTCATGACAGAGAGCATCATTTCCACTCTTAGCTTTTATTCCTTACCCATATCCTATTAAATCTGCGGGTAATAAGCGAATCATTTGCTCATATCTTCAAAAAAAGAAAAAGCTTCCTTAAACTGCTGTTTAAGGAAGCCTGTTTACGGTTATATAGTAAGTAATGATTTATTCAACGACTCTTCTTACAACGCCATTGAATGCTTTTTTCCAGTAAACGTTGCTCATAGAGTCAACTGAAACACCGCGAGAGCTATTATCGTTCAAGAATGTACCGTTTCCTAAGTAAATACCAACGTGTCCATTTACTTTATACGTATCAAAGAACACAAGGTCTCCGCGTTTCATGTCAGATGCACTTACAGCTCTTCCTTTACCTACAAGCGTATCTGTTGTTGTACCGCCAACTGGTCCAAGGTTGATGCCTGCTGATGCAAATGCCCAGCGAACGAATGAAGAACAGTCAAAACGACGTGCGTCAATATCGGCTTGTGATCTGCCGCCGCCCCATTTATATGGAGATTGTCCTACAATCGTAGAACCTGTGCTGATTGCACCTTCGATACCGCCTACGTTATTGCTGACAGGTGATCCACCGCCAGAAGATGGCTTTTTGCTTGGTGAACTGCTGCTATTGTTATTTGAAGATCCACTGTTATTTGAAGAAGAACCGCTGTCGTTATTAGAGCTGTTGTCTTCAGCTTGAACAGCTGCTTGACGCTGCTGTTGTCTTTGTGCTTTTTCTTCTTTTGCTTTTTGAGCAGCTTCTCGTGCTTCTTTTTCAGCTTGTTTTTGAGCAGCGATTGTTGCGTCTTTTTCAGATGCAATGCTGTTTGCCTCAGTGTTTAACTCGCTGATTTGAGAAGAGGCACTTCCTTTTTGCTTTTTCACTTGCTTGAATAGCTTGTCTTTCTCATCAAGCTGTTTATTTAAGTCTGTTTGAAGTGTTTCAAGCTTTGCAAGCGTCTTTTGAACATCTTCAAGCTTTGTGTTTAATTCGTTTTCAGACTTTTGTAATTCCGCTTTGTCTCTTTCTTGTTCTTTAATGATTTCGCTGTCTGCGTTGATTAATGTAGATACAGCACCTGCACGGCTGATGAAATCGCTAAAGCTTTTTGCTCCTAGTAATACATCTATGTATTTCGTAGAACCACCGCTTTCTTGAAGCGCACGTACACGCTTTTTCAAGAATTCGTTTCTTTCTTCGATACGTTTTTCTGTATCAGCAATTTCTTTTTTCAGTGCTTTGATTTCTTTTTTTGTTTTTTCGTTTTCTTTTTGTTTTTCTTCGATTTGATCACTTGTTTTTAAAGCTTTTTCGTCAATTTCTTTTAGCTTTAGCGCAAGTGCCTCTTGTTTTGCCTCAAGCTTTGAAAGCTCTTCTTTTTTCTTTTGAAGATTCTTGTTTACCTCTGACTGCTTGCTGTCTAGTTCTTGTTTCTTTTGTTCAAAGTTCTGTGCATTTGCTTCATGAGTAAATGGAATAAATAAACCGCTCGCTCCAATCACCGAAGCTAAACCGAAAGTAATAAACTTTTTCACGTATAGTTCCTCCTTTGACAATTTCCCAAGCGACATGAGAAAGCAGCAAATTCTCTGCGACCAATCTGTGCTTCCTGTGTCTTTCTTCCTGATGATTCAGTCAGATGTTGACCAGATTGTTTCTATCACTAGGTGTTGCATTATGTATAGTAAAATATTTAAATATATGTCTTTGTTTTAATCCACGAGTTTCATTATACATGACACATCGACAAAATGAGCTAATATTTTTATTACATTTATGTTTCAAATAGATGTCGAGATTGTCATACTTCGCCAAATCCTAGCAAATCCCACCTTTTTATCCAAGAAAAAAGCATGACCTTTTCGGCCATGCTGCTGTTATCTGAATCTATTTACCTATTCAAACCATGAACGCACAAATAATATCCTCATATTTTGACAGCGTTTGAACGCTGATCTGAAAAGAAGCTGCGATCTCTTTTTTGCTGACAGCTGATTCTTCTTGTTCATTCATCCATAGATAATAAGAAGCTGCTGCCCATGCAATGGCATTTTTCTTCTCCACGCCTGAAGCGCGTGCTTGCTGAATAATATGGAATAACCAAAAATATGGCATGTGGCTATCAGGCTGCACCGCTTCTTCCAAAGCAGATGCCGCCTGTTTTGCGAAGACCGCATCTTCTGAAAACGATCGTTCTTCCATTTGATCTTCAAATAAAAGTAACTCAATAAACTGCTGTTCAAAGGCCGTTTTCGCAGCGCGGGAATCAAGAACAGATTGCAAGACGTCACGTTCACCTTTTTGTTTGCTGACATAGTAGGCAGTGAGTCGTTCCTCAATTGAAACCATTGGCTCAGACTCCTCTGGTTTATCTTGCCACGGCTTGATTTCATCTGCATCAATATCTTCTTCCACCATCTTATCCCAGACGGTTTGCGCCAGCGTTTTGTGGCCCGTATAATAGGCTGCACTTGCCAGCCAGTATAAAAACGTACTATCACCTTGGAAACCTGTTTTATACAAAGAATAAAGCCATTTAAATGCCCATTCAAATTCTCCAACAAGGGCAAATGTCGCGCCAAGCTTATAACGCTGTTCACTTAATATTGGATACACGTGCGTTAATTGCTTCGCTAACAGATTGACCTTTTCTTCTTCTTTTTCATAATGATAGAAAACAAGCTGATTACAAAGGGCATGCAGATTACCGGGATTTTCATGAAGGACCCGGTTCAACATTTCTTTTGCCTGATCGATTTGGCCAGAATAAAAATAGGCCAAAGCGAGATTATTATACGCTGACCAAAACTCTGGATACTCAACAATCATCTGTTCCAGCATCTCGATTGCTTCATCCAGCCTGCCGCTTTCTAGCAAATGGTTGGCTTGATCCTGCTTTACAATCAGATCATCCTGATCATAAGGAAAATCTTCATCAACATCGTCACTCATATCAAGCAGATCGAGGAGATCGTCATTTTCATCTGCAAATTCCCCGTCTTCTTCCAGCGCAGCATAAGCAGTGGCGCATCTATATGCCTCTTGAAACAAACCGAGATTCGCATAATTATTGGCTTTAAAGTAGTGACACTCTGACATATTCTCATCCAAGTGTTCAAGGATAAAATCAAGCAGTTCATTTGATTGTTGGTAATGACCCATTTCAGTATAAATAATGGCAAGCTGCGACAGCATTTCTACATTTTCAGGCTCAAGTACGATGGCCCGCTGTATCAGCTTACTTGCCCTAGACAGATTTCTTTCTCTATATGCTTTTAGACCTTTATGAAAAAAGTAATGCCCATCTTGGAATAGCTGGACGACTTGTGTGTGATTATTTTGAGAAGTGTATTTACTCACCGATACCCTCCATTTCGAACAGTGTACCGTGTGTAGTATAACATACTTCATGAGTCGTCACATAGAACAAAAGGAAAGGAAGGATTTGTTTTTCATTTAAAAGCAAAAAGCCGGGGATACCCCCAGCTTTTCATTCCCCTTGATGGCGCTTTTTCAATACCTTTAATACATCATCAAGAGGCAGCTGCTGTTCACGTAATAACACAAGAAGGTGATACAGGAGATCTGCTGTTTCCCATTTCAATTCTTCTTGATCACGGTTCTTCGCCGCAATGATCACTTCAGAAGCTTCTTCCCCTACCTTTTTCAGGATTTTGTCGACTCCTTTTTCAAATAGATAGGTCGTATAAGCTCCTTCTGGCATTTCCATCTGCCGTTTCGAAATGACCTGTTCCAGTTCATTTAAAATGGCAAAGCGGTCTTGTTCTCCCCTTGGCTGTTTCACGCCATCTTCTGAAAAACAGCTATAGCTGCCTGTATGGCAGGCTGGGCCGCTTGGTGTCACTAGAACAAGCAGGGCATCTTGATCACAGTCATAGCGAATAGATGTAACACGCTGGGTGTGTCCAGATGTAGCTCCTTTGTGCCAAAGCTCATTTCTCGATCTGCTAAAAAACCATGTTTCCCCTGTCTCTAATGTTTTTTCATAGGATTCTTGATTCATATACGCCAAAGTAAGAACTTCCTTGCTTTGAGCATCCTGTACAATGGCAGGAATGAGACCTGCATCATTAAAGATTAATTCGTTTGCCTGTTTCATCTTACCTTCACCCCGTGTTCTCTCAAATATGTCTTCACCTCTTGAATAGAGGTTTCTTTATAATGGAAAATAGAGGCTGCGAGTGCGGCATCAGCTTCACCTTTTGTAAAAGCCTCCAGCATATGCTGCGCATTGCCAGCACCTCCTGAAGCAATAACTGGCACTGTGACTGCTTCTGATACAAGCCTCGTCAAACAATGCTCAAATCCCGTTTTCTCACCATCGGCATCCATGCTAGTCAGCAAGATCTCGCCTGCTCCTCTTCGCACGGCTTCTTTCGCCCAGTCACTCACTTCTAAATCCGTTTGACGGCGTCCTCCGTGCGTATAGACCATGTATGCTTGTTTCTCTTCATCGTATTTCGCGTCAATCGCAACAACTATACACTGTGAACCAAAAAAGTCGGCTCCTTCTGTTATTAGCTCCGGTCTTAAAACAGCCGCTGTGTTCACAGACACCTTGTCTGCCCCCGCTCTTAATATACGCTTCATATCATCAAGATGGTTAATCCCGCCGCCCACCGTGAACGGGATAGCGAGAGTGGATGCCACTTGTTTGACCACATCCACCATTGTTTTTCGGCCTTCATGAGAGGCAGATATATCAAGAAAGACGAGTTCATCCGCACCTTCCTCGTCATAGATCTGCGCTAATTCGACCGGATCACCAGCATCCTTCAACCCTAGAAATTGGATCCCTTTGACCACACGCCCTTCCTTTACATCAAGACATGGAATGATTCGTTTTGTCATCATATGCTGTCAAGCCCTTCAAACGCTTCTGCTAAAGTAAATTGCTTTGTGTACAGCGCCTTGCCAATGATTGCACCAGACACACCTGTCTGCTTTTGTGCTGACAGCTTTTGCAGATCACCTACTGCACTGACACCACCTGAGGCAATGACTTGTTTGCCAGTTGCTTCTGCTAATCGAACCGTACTTTCCACATTTGGACCAGACAGCATGCCATCCATTTGAATATCAGTGAAAATAAAGACCTCTGCGCCTTCCTTTGCCAGTTCCTTACCGAGTTCCTCCGCCTTCACTTCCGACGTTTCAAGCCAGCCTTCAGTCGATACAAAACCGTTTCGTGCATCAATGCCAATGGCAATTTTCTCTCCATATTGCGCCAGCATTTTTTTCACAAAAACCGGGTTTGACACCGCTGAACTGCCAAGAATGACTCTCGATACGCCATTGTTTAAATAAAATGCAACATCTTCTTCTGTACGAATGCCGCCGCCAATTTGGACATTCACATCTAATGAGGAAGCAATCGCCAGCACATGCTCGTGATTCACGCGTTTCCCTGCTTTTGCGCCATCTAAATCAACAAGATGTATCCATTTCGCTCCTTCATTTGCAAACCGTCTCGCCATGTCTAACGGTGAATCTCCATAAATGGTTTCTTGGTCATAGTCTCCTTGCACAAGTCGTACACATTTGCCATTTCTCATATCAATTGCTGGATATAATGTAAAATCACTCATTTGCTCACCCTCTGTTCGTTTGCTAATTGAATAAAATGTTTCAGCAGTGCCATTCCTGTTGTACTGCTTTTTTCAGGGTGAAACTGCGTTCCAAACACATTCCCCTTCCCAACAACGGCAGGTACTTGAACGCCATAGGGCGCACTTGCCAATAGATCTTCTGGATTCATGCCGCTCACATAATAAGAGTGAACAAAGTATGCAAATCCTTCCGGCACACCGTCAAATAATGGTGACGGCTGATGAAATGTGAGCTCATTCCAGCCCATATGAGGCACCTTCAGCCTTTGTCCATCCTGATCACGATCCTTCAAAAGAACGACACGTCCTTTTAAAAGGCCTAATCCTTTTGTTTTTCCTGCTTCTTCACTTTCTTCAAACAACAGCTGCATGCCTAGGCAAATGCCAAATAACAGCTTTCCTTCCTGCACGACTTGGTGGATAAACGCCTCAAGTCCTGTCTGTCTTAACAGCTGCATCGCATCACGAAACGAACCGACGCCTGGCAAAATGTACGCATCTGCCTTTTTCAGCTCCTCTACTTCAGAAGACACGATATAAGACGCTCCTGCTCGTTCCAGTGCTTTTGATACGCTAAACAAATTTCCCATTCCATAGTCAATGACGCCAATCATTAGAGCATCCCCTTTGTCGATGGAATCCCTTTAACACGCGGATCAATGGTTGTTGCTTCATCTAAGGCGCGTGCCATCGCTTTAAAAATGGCTTCAATCATATGGTGGGTATTGGTTCCATAGTGAACGATCACATGAAGATTGATTCGTGCTTCAAGGGCAAATTTCCAAAGAAACTCATGAACCAGCTCCGTATCAAAGGTGCCGACCTTCTGACTCGGGAAATCAGCTCTCATTTCCAAATGAGGACGATTGCTTAAATCAACGACGACTTGGGCAAGTGTTTCATCCATTGGAACAAAACTAGAGCCGTAGCGCTTAATTCCTTTTTTATCCCCGAGCGCTTCTTTAAACATCTGTCCAAGCACGATGCCAATATCTTCTGTTGTGTGGTGATCATCGACATCTGTGTCTCCTTTTGCATCTACAGATAAGTTAAAGTGCCCATGCTTTGTGAATAAGTCGAGCATATGCGTCATAAAAGGGACATCTGTTTGAATATCTGCTTTTCCTTCACCATCAATCTCTAGCGCTAACGAAATGTTCGTTTCATTTGTCTGTCTCGCTGTTTCCGCCTGTCTCATTTTGATTCCTCCCGCTTTCTCGCTTCAATCGATCTTGCATGTGCTTCAAGCCCTTCTAATCTTGCAAAAGCTGCAATGCTTTCGCTATGTGTTTCAAAAGCTTCTTTGCTATATGAAATGATGCTTGTTTTCTTTTGGAAATCCGTGACGCCAAGCGGACTGGAGAATCTTGCAGTCCCGTTTGTTGGCAGCACATGGTTCGGTCCTGCGAAGTAATCCCCTACCGGCTCTGGGCTGTAACGCCCTAAGAAAATTGCTCCAGCATGCTTGATTTGACCAAGTAGTGATGCTGGATACGCCGTCAGCACTTCTAAATGCTCTGGGGCTAACTGGTTCACGATATCAACTGCACGATCCAAGGATTCTGTCACGTAAATATGGCCATGGTCTTGAATGGATTGTGCTGCGATTGATTTCCTTGGCAAAGTATCCAGCTGCGCTTGCACCTCTGCTTGCACTGCTTCAGCCAATCCTTTAGATGGTGTCACCAAAATACTAGATGCCAATGCATCATGCTCTGCCTGTGAAAGCAAATCAGCTGCCACCTCATGTGCAGTTGCCGTTTCATCTGCTAAGACAGCAATTTCACTTGGGCCCGCAATCATATCAATGTCTACTTGACCAAATACTTCCCGTTTGGCAAGTGCTACATAAATGTTTCCTGGACCGGTGATTTTATCAACAGGCTGGATACTGTCCGTTCCATATGCAAGAGCAGCTATCGCCTGAGCACCACCCATTTTGTACATTTCTGAAATGCCCAGCTCCTTCGCTGCTACTAGTACAGCGTCAGACAGACGACCGTCTTTTCCTGGCGGTGTCACAAGGACAATTCGCTCAACGCCGGCAACAAGTGCCGGGATGACATTCATTAAAACAGATGATGGATAGGCGGCCGTTCCGCCTGGGACATATACACCGACCGCATCGAGCGGTGTTACTTTCTGACCTAGCATTGAGCCGTCCTTTTGGTGATAAAACCAAGAGGAGGTCAGCTGACGCTCGTGGTATGTTCGAATATTCCGGATCGCCGTTTGGATGATTTGGATCATCTCCGGGTCCAAACGTTCGTAGGCTTTTGTCTTTTCATCCTCCGTCACAAGTGGCTGTTCAATAGAGACACCGTCAAATTGCTTCGTGAAAGACCGTACCGCTTCGTCACCATTTTTTCTCACTTCTTCGATTATTCGCTGAACAGCCAATCGCTGCTCTTCCGTTCCTGTATCTAGAGAACGCTTGAGTGAGAGAGTGTCTGTCTCACCTTCTTGTATGTAGGTGATGTTCATGATGTTTCCTCCCCTTCTCCTTCGATGATTCTTGCCAGACGCTGCGCCATTTCATCGATTACCGCATCCTTCATTCGATAGCTCACAGGATTGACAATAAAACGTGACGTAATGTCACAAATATGTTCCGTTTCGACAAGCCCATTTTCCTTAAGTGTTTGACCGGTGGAGACAATGTCAACAATTCGATCGGCAAGTCCGATGAGCGGTGCTAATTCAATGGAACCATTTAGCTTAATGATCTCCACCTGCTCACCTTGTTCTCTAAAATAAGAAGAAGCGACATTTGGGTACTTTGTAGCCACACGCGGCGCGACACCGCCCCAGCTGGCTCCCGGCAACCCCGCTACAGCTAAATGACACTTGCTAATGTTTAAATCGAGCACTTCGTACACATCCCGTGCTTCTTCAAGCATGACGTCTTTCCCTGCAATGCCCACATCTGCTACACCGTGCTCTACATATGTCGTCACATCCATTGGCTTCGCTAAAATAAAGCGAAGATTTTCTTCCGGTACATCAATGATTAATTTTCTTGAATCCTCGAATTCCTCCGGCAGCTGATATCCAGCCTGTCTTAATAGCCCTGCTGCTTCTTCAAATATCCGCCCCTTTGGCATTGCCATTGTCAACACTTTACCCATTTTGCTCTTCCTTTCTAGCGCCGATAAAATAAGTCACTTGCTCAAATGCCTTGGTCATGGCATCAATATTTTCAATACCCGCTAAGTCTTGGAGAACAATCCTTTTGCCCTTTGTCCGCTCTTTTTCTGCAAAATCAAATGCTTCAAGCCGCTGTTCTTTACTAAAAATCACAGCCTCTTGGGGCTCATTTATTTCTTTTGCGTCGAGTGCCTCAAGAAGACGGTCTAATCGAAGTCCAAAGCCTGTAGCGGGTGCGGGTGCATCAAAGTGAGCAAGCAATTGATCATATCTTCCTCCACTTCCGATCACAGACCCAACATGATCCGCAAATACTTCAAACAAAATCCCCGTATAGTAGCTCATATGACTAACCATGCTTAAATCCAAACGGATATATTCTGTACAGCCGTAATCTTCAAGTGTCTCCCACAGCGCCTTTAACTCCGCAAGTACTTCTTTGCCCTCTTGTGACACCACAATTTCTTCAGCCTGCTGGGTCACTTCTTGACCGCCGCGCAGCTCTAAAAGCTGAAGCAGCCTTGTTTTATCGATGGATGAGAGCGGCAATTGTTTAACATGCTGCCTATATCCCACATAATTCTTTTCATATAAAAATCGGCGCAATACGTTCGCCCGCTCTGTATTCCCTAATACATCTAAAAACAAGGTCTCAGCCAAAGCCACATGCCCGATCGCAATTTTGAAGGATTGAAGTCCAGCATTTTTTAATGCAAACACGACAAGCGCTATGACTTCAGCATCTGCACTAATCGACCCATCACCGATCAATTCAATACCGACCTGCTCAAATTCAGAAGGTCTTCCGCCTTCTCTTTCCTGTGCCCGAAACACGTTGGCTGCATAACCGACTCGAAGCGGATACGCCTGTTCGTGAAGCTTTGAAGCCGCCACTCTCGCAATTGGTCCCGTCATATCAGGTCTAAGCACAAGGGTTTGACCATTTTGATCAAGAAGCTTAAACAGCTGCGTATCTGTAATCGCCGATTGAACACCGACTGTATCGTAAAATTCAAGCGTTGGCGTTTCCATTAAACGATAACCCCAACCATTCATGACCTCTGTTAAAGAATGCCTAACTCTTTTCTTCGTCTCATACAATCCTGGTAATGAATCTCGCATACCATATGGTTTTTCAAACATGAACATGTTCTTCCGCACCTCCAACACATTAAAACAAAAAATTCCGAATCCTTTAGTTCGCTAATATGATAATATGCTAACAAAATAAAGTAATTAAATCAATCATTTTTATTTTCCCCTTTTTTTCCTTAATCATTTGTTCATATATTACATTAAAATGACACCTAATCCTTTTTGATCTCTTTGCTTTAGGAACATGCTATAATACTTAAAAATATTGAATAACACAGGAGATTACAGTGAAATTCATCCAGACATTAATCTTAACTTTGTTGTGCGCATGTCTTGTTTATTTCGGCTTTATTTACGTTTCACAATTCGACCAAGTCAAGAAAACAACGTCACCACAAGAAGCCAAAGAAAAAGAAAATGATACCGCACTAGCAGCAGAAGAAACACGTTCTACGAAAAAAACAGAAACAACACATTCTAGTTTAAAAGGAAATAAAAAAGCCATGGACGTCATCCTCTTTAATCAAATGGATGCACCAAAGCTTTATAACGGATGCGAAGTCACGAGCTTAGCCATGCTTCTTCATTACAGCGGCTATGAGCATATAACGAAAAACGCATTGGCAAACGAGATTAAGCGTGTCCCGCTCAATTATGAGAATGGCTTAAAAGGAGACCCTCATGACGGGTTTGTAGGCGATATGGAGAATGGACCAGGTCTTGGTGTGTACCACGAACCCATTTATCAGCTTGCGAAAAAATATGTAGGTAATCAAGCCGTTGACTTAACCGGCAAGCCAGTCAAAAAGGCCATCTATCAATCACTTGAAAAAGGTTATCCTGTCTGGGTCATTACCACTTCGACCTTCGCCAAAACAGATAACATTGAAACATGGAATACACCAAATGGGAAAATAGATATCAGCTTTAATATGCACAGCGTGGTCATCACAGGCTATGACAAAGATCATGTCTACTTAAATAACCCTTACGGAGAAAAGAATCAAAAAGTAGATCGTGAACAGTTTGAGGATTCTTGGAAACAGATGGGCAGCCAGGCGATTATCATTAAAGCATAAACCACTTCTCCCATTGAGAGAATTTACACATGCATCAAAAACATCCTCCATACGAATGGAGGATGTTTTTGAATGATTTATTTTTTTAGTATTTCCTTCAGACGGTCTTCAAGCTTTTCAGCCGTCATCGCACCCCCGCCAAGGCTGATGTATTCATCCCCTTTTTTTAGTAAAAGTGTAGGATAGCCATTCACGTTCAATTGCTGAACCTTTGCAAAATCGGCATACGCATCATTGATCGTTTCTGTCTCCTTCATTCGTTCAACCAATACATCAGGGTCAAGTTGGTGTTTCATAGCGATATCTCTATAAGTTTCTTCATCACTTAGGCTTTTTCCGTCTTGATAAAAGGCCTTTTGCATAGATGAAGCCAAATACAATGCACGCTCTGGTGCGATGGATCTAATGCAGAAAATCCAATTGCAGCAGCCTCAGAGTCTAAAATGAATGTTCCGTTTTCTAGCAACTCTTCGTAACGGTCTCCAAATTCGACACCTGTCAGCTGACTGATACGCTCATTTGCTTCTGAAATGTGTGGATAATTCTTTATCGGTAGACGACGCTCTCCTACAAATAAACCGCCCGATACAAGTGTCAGTGGTATCTCAGGGTGATTTTCGTGTAAAGCACGGATGCTGTTGGAAAATCCATAACACCAGCCACAATACGCATCCCATACATAGATGAAAGATTTTTCTTGATCATTCATAAGACAGACTCCTCACTCATCGTTTTTTAGCGACAATGAAACGCATGTTATTCTACTTATTCTGCTTCAGAAACCACAGTAAATCGTTCTCCAACATGAGCAGCTTGTTCTATCTCATCGACAAGTGCAACGGCGTAGTCAGCATAACTCACATAGCTGTCACCCTTTGAATTGACGATAAGATGGTCTTTGCCTTTCACATAAGCACCTGTCCGTTTGCCTGCTGGATTAAAGAAGGCTGCTGGACTTAAAAATGTCCATTTTAATCCTTCGGTCTTTTGAAGATCTTTTAAGTTTTCTCCTTGGTGTGAAGCAGTAGCAAAGTATTCCTTTGGAAACTCCGGTGTGTCCATCAGTCTAGTTGTTTTGGCCTCATCTACAAATAAACTTCCAGCACCTCCCACAACGATTAAACGCGTTTCTGGTGTCTCTTTCAAGAGATGAATGAGTTTTTTCCCTGCTTCTACATGAAGGTGCTCTTGTCCTGCTGGTGCACCAAATGCGTTTACGATCACATCAAAACCTTTGACGTCTCCTGCCTCTAAGTGAAAAACATCCTTTTCTAAAACAGCTGCTGATGAATTGGTCACTTTTTGTGCATCTCGAACGATTGCCGTTACTTCGTGCCCTCTCGATTGAGCTTCTTTTAAAATGTGTTGTCCTGCTTTACCTGTTGCGCCAATGATTCCAATGTTCATGTAAATTCCTCCTACAATATATTGTTATTTTGATCACTTAAGATGTAACCACGATAGTTACAACAGAGGTAAAAAAAATTGAATAGATCATCCAATTTTTTTGATTAAAACCTGCGTTAGTTCACTTAATTTGATCTCAGCAAGCACTTGCTCCATCGCAC
Source organism: Bacillus sp. iso_77 (assembly GCF_056173625.1). Taxonomy (NCBI): domain Bacteria; kingdom Bacillati; phylum Bacillota; class Bacilli; order Caryophanales; family Bacillaceae; genus Bacillus; species Bacillus sp. iso_77. The sequence goes on from NZ_CM149683.1 coordinate 3,123,877, forward strand.
TTTGAGCACGGCACAAAATTAATTCTAATACAGCTTGAATATTTGCACCGATCGGACAGTCAGGGTTAGGGCTTTCATGAATTTGAAACAACTCTCCCTCATCCACAACTTCAACCGCTTTATACACATCGAGCAGTGTCATGTCATCTTCACTGCGATTCAATTGAGAACCGCCTTTGCCAAGACTCGTTGAGATTAGGCCTGCTTTTTTGAGCTTACTCATGATACGGCGAATCACCACTGGATTTGTATTGACACTTCCTGCGATATCCTCCGATGTCTGTAAAGAACCTTTTTCAAGTGATAGCAAGGCCAGAATATGGACAGCGACAGTAAATCTGCTGCTGATTTTCATGTTTTCTCACCTCTGTTGTAATCATTATAGTTACACCAAGTTAGAATGTCAACAAAAAAGTCTGCCGAGCTACTCAGCAGACGAAGATTGACGTGCTTCCATTTCCTCTTTCGTATAAATCATCCGCATTGGATTTCCTCCAACAAAGGAGCCTGCCGGAACATCTTTGTTCACAAGAGTTCCCGCCGATACAATCGCACCATCACCAATTGTCACTCCAGGTAGAATCGTTGAATTTGCCCCAATTAACACTTCATCACCAATATAGACTTCCCCAAGCCTATACTCTTTAATCAAATACTCATGGGACAGAATGGTTGTGTTATAACCAATCACACTATTTCGGCCGACAGTGATTTTCTCAGGAAACATGAGATCGACCATCACCATTAAAGCAAACGCCGTATCCTCCCCGACTTTCATCCGAAGGAAGGTGCGATAAATCCAATTTTTCATTCCCATAAAAGGCGTATAACGCGCCAGTTGAATAAAGATAAAGTTTTTCACAACCTTGAGAAAGGGGACCGTTCGATAGACTTGTCTAAGCGAATTGACCCCTTTGACAGGATAACGATCTGTTTTTCTCAACTTAATCAGCTCCAACAATCGCCAAGAGATCACTCATTTTCTGCAGCATATAATCTGGGCGATGCTTTAACAGGGCTTCTTCTCCCTTAATAGACCAAGCAACACCTGCTGTTTTCGTCCCTGCCGCTTGACCAGATAAAATGTCGTGATAGTTATCGCCAACCATGATCGCCTCATGCGGATCACTGCCGAGCTTGGATAATGCCAGCTGGACTGGTTCTGGATGCGGCTTTTCATTTTGTACATCATCAAGTGTGACAATGACCTCAAAAAATGGCTCCAATCCAGTCAGCTTTAATCCCATTAAGACCGTATCACGGATTTTTGTTGTCACAATACCAAGCTTAAACCCTCGATCTTGGAGGATTTTCAACGTGTCTAACACCGTCTCGTACTCCGTCACAAGCAGGTCATGCTGTTCATGATTAAACGTTCGATACATCTGAATCATGTCATCTGTCAGATTCGGATCCATTGCAGAGAATGTATCAAATAATGATGGACCAATGAAATGAAGGATATCCTCACGGCTGTATTGACCAGGGTAATAATGATCAAGCGTATGCTGAAATGAAGCAATAATTAATTCATTTGTATTAATTAATGTGCCATCTAAATCAAATAGCACTGTGTTAATAGTTGATTGGTTCATATAGCTTCCTTTCTAACAGCTGCATGTTCCCGCCTCCGCCAAATATAGCTGATGGCAGCTGTCAATAAAATAGCAGAAATAAGGCGAATAAGAAGAAGCGGCCAGACTGGAATACCTAAAGGAATGAAAATGAGTGTATCTTCGACCACCGCATGACACGCCACAAGGAAAATGAAAGCAAGCGTTAAATCCTTTTTGCTGACACCGTCCTCTTCCACTGCTTTCATCATGACGCCTGCCCCGTAGGCAAGACCAATGGTCAAACCAGCCACCATCGTCATAGACGTATTTTCTTTCATTCCAAGCATTCTCGTAAAAGGAGACAGCCACTTAGACAGCGTATGGAGCCACCCTAAGTCTCTCATGAATTGAATAATGATCATGAGAGGAATGACAATACAAGCCAGCTGCAGCACACCAAGAACAGCTTTCTGTAAAGCAAGAAGTACGATCATATACCAGCTAGAAGGCACATCAGCCGACTGAGCAGCTGTCAGCAAACCATATTGCGCCGGCTCCTCGCCTCCCTGCCAAACGAGGTGAATGACAATTGCTGACACGACGGCAAGACTGATTCTGACTAGCAAAATGACAGACACCCGCAGCCCAACCTTCGCCGCCACTGTTGATTCGATGATCAAGTTGTGACAAAAAGAGAGCATGACCGCTAAAATGAACACTTCCTTCACAGGCAGCTCTAATGTCAAGATGGCTGCAATACCCGCATACAAGTTCAGCATATTTCCTAAAACAAGCGGAATGGCCGCTTCCCCTGAAAGACCAAACAGACCCATAAATGGACGGATGAATTGTATCATCCAATCCATCACAGGTGTATGCTGCAAGATACTAACGAGAATGGTAACCGGAAAAATGACTTTTCCAAGTGTCCAAGTTGTCGATAACCCTGCTTTCAAGCCGTTTTTCCATGTCTCCCCCATCTCTTATCCCCCTTGCTCTTAATTTGATGAGTTGTTCTCTTTATACGGTATAGATGCATATCCCTTGATTCTTCTAAACACAATCAGCAAAACAGCCACTGCAAATATGGCAATTGAAATCATCTGTGCAATTCGAAGGTGCTCAGTCAGCATTAAGCTGTCTGTTCTCATTCCTTCAATGAAGAAACGACCGATTGAATACCAGATTAAATAAGACAAGAACATTTCGCCTCGACGCAATGATGTTCTACGTAATAAGATTAATATCAAAACGCCTGCGATATTCCATAATGATTCATATAAGAACGTAGGGTGATAGTAGGTCCCGTCAATGTACATCTGATTAATAATAAACTCAGGCAGGTGCAAATTTTCTAAAAAGGCTCTTGAAACAGCCTCACCATGCGCTTCCTGATTAATAAAGTTCCCCCAGCGCCCGATGGCTTGCCCTAGTAAAATACTAGGCGCTGCGACATCGGCGATTTTCCAAAAGGACACCTTTCTCACTTTAGTAAAGACAATCGCTGTCAGCACGGCCCCTATCAGTCCACCATGTATGGCAATTCCGCCATTCCAAATCTTGATGATTTCATTTGGGTGCTGCTGATAATAATCCCATTCAAAGGATACATAATAAATTCGTGCACAAATAATGGCGATAGGAATGGCAAATAAGATGAGATCAATAAACATATCTTTATTGATGCCTCTTTTTTCACACTCCCTTAATGCGAGCCAGAGTCCAAGCAGGGCTCCGACCCCAATAATCACACCATACCAATGAACCGAAATAGGTCCGAGCTGAAAAGCAATCGGATTAATTGGTTGAATTGCTTCATTCATATAGACAGCTCCTATTCATCCTGGCCATTGTCTTCAATGACATCGGCAAGTTTACTTGTAAATTGTTCCGCTGCATTATGTCCCATTCGTTTCAATCTGAAGTTCATTGCAGCTACCTCGATGATGACCGCTAAATTTCGTCCCGGACGTACAGGGATGGTCAGCTTTGGTACATCTGTATCGATGATCCGCATTTTTTCTTCTTCAAGTCCTAAACGGTCATACTGTTTGCCTTGTTCCCAAAGCTCAAGGTTCATAACAATCGTAATTCTCTTATAGCTTCTGACAGCGCCCGCTCCAAATAAGGTCATCACATTAATAATGCCTAATCCACGGATTTCTAGAAGGTGCTCAATCAGCTCTGGTGCGCTTCCAACTAACGTATCCTGATCCTCTTGCCTAATTTCCACGCAATCGTCTGCAACCAGCCTGTGTCCTCTCTTCACTAATTCTAAAGCCGTTTCACTTTTACCTACGCCACTTTTTCCAATTAACAGCACACCTACACCATATACATCTACGAGTACGCCATGAATCGCAGTCGTTGGTGCAAGCTTGCTTTCTAAGAAGTTCGTTAATCGACTCGAAAGTCTTGTCGTTTTTAAGCTTGAGCGTAAAACCGGCACTCCATTTTCGTTTGATGCTTCGATCAATTCCTTTGGTACTTCACGATCTCGTGACAAAATGATGGCAGGTGTAATATCTGTACAAAGAGACATCATTCTCTGCTTTCGTTCGCGTTCTGGGAGCTGTTCAAAAAAAGAAAGCTCTGTCTTCCCTAAAAGTTGAACTCTTTCTTTTGGGTAATATGTAAAATATCCAGCCATTTCAATACCTGGTCTGGAAAGATCACTGATTGTAATGGGACGATTAATCCCTTCTTCCCCACTTACCAGTTCAAGATGAAATTGTTCCATTATGTCCTTCGTACGAACTTTCGGCACGCTTCTTCCTCCTTTTATCGCAGGCGTTTCAGAAATACAGCTCTATTTTATCACTTTCAATGATGAACCCAAAATAGTATTTTATCCTGATCCTGTTTCATCACATTTACTGGTATAGACAACTATACTTAAAAAAGGTAAACTGAATCTAACGACGAGAATAAGGGGGCACAATCATGAGCAGTTCTTTATTGCTCTCCAATATTCATATTGTGACAAAGACAGAAATCATTGAAAACGGTTTTGTCGGTTTACGCGATGGCAAGATCGACTATATTTCAACATCACCGCCGACAGGAAATTATGAAAAAGTATATATTTCCCGGGAAAACTTTTATTTACTCCCCGGAATGATTGATATTCACATCCATGGGGGATATGGTGCAGATATGATGGATGCGACACCAGAAGCCATGAATACACTTGCTGATCACTTACCCGCAGAAGGAACGACAAGCTTTTTAGCAACAACCATTACACAAAATCATCAAGAGATTGAGCAAGCACTTAAAAATGTCGCACAGTGGAGACCCTATAATGAAAAGCAGGCTGGAAGTCAGTCACAATGTTTAGGCATTCATCTAGAAGGTCCTTTTATTTCTAAAGATAAAGCTGGAGCGCAGCCTGCTCAATGGATTACACAGGCTAACCTTCCTCTTTTTGAGAAATGGCTGAGTGCATCAGATCAGCTGATTCGAATTGTCACTTTTGCACCTGAGGAAGATACTGATTTTGCATTTCTTTCCCTGCTAAAAGAAAAAAATATCATTCCTTCTATTGGACATACAAATGCTCCTCATGACATGATTGAACTAGCAGCAAAGCACGGCGCGCGTCATGTCACGCATCTTTATAATGCGATGAGTTCATTTCAGCATCGTGAGCCAAATGTTGCAGGGGCTGCGCTTACAAACGAAAAGCTTTTGACTGAGCTGATTACAGATGGCATTCATTCACATCCTCTTTCCGTAAAGCTTGCGTATTTGGCAAAGAGAAGTGAACGTTTGATCATGATTACAGACTCAATGCGTGCAAAAGGACTTGGAGAGGGAACCTACGAATTTGGCGGTCAGACTGTGACAGTCAGCGGTGAAAAAGCATTGCTGGCAGATGGAACACTTGCAGGATCGATTTTACAAATGAAAGATGGGGTCAAACGTATGAGACAGATCACACAATGTGGATGGACAGAAATTGCTCAAATGACCTCAACAAATGCAGCCACTCAGCTCGGGATCGATCATCAGCTCGGTTCGATCGAAGTTGGAAAACTGGCAGATTTGGTCATTTGGGATGAATCTGGCGAACTCATGATGACGATCTGCCATGGACAAATCGTTTATGAAAAAAAGGAGGCCACACACTGATGAACATCATCGAATTTGCAGATAAAGATCAATTAGGAAAAGCAGCAGCTGCTTTCATTGCACGTACCATTAAATCAAAAACAGATGCGGTTCTCGGTCTGGCAACTGGCGGTACACCAATTGACACTTATAAAGAGTTAATTCAGTTGCATCAAACAGAACAATTGTCTTTCAAACAAGCAAGAACAGTGAATCTGGATGAGTACGTGGGAATTGATCAAAATCATGAAAATAGTTATATGACTTACATGAAGCGTCATTTATTTGACCATATTGATCTCCCATCAGATCAATATTTCCTCCCCAATGGTGCTGCTTCTCACTTGGAAGAAGAGTGCTTAAGGTATGATCAGCTCATTGAAGATTTAGGGGGCATTGATCTTCAGCTACTTGGTATCGGACAAAATGGACATATCGGGTTTAATGAACCTGGTACTCCCTTTGACTCAAAGACGCATGTCGTCCAATTAGATGAACACACTCGCCAAGCCAATGCCAGGTACTTTTCTTCTATAGATGAGGTACCTACACATGCCATTACAATGGGAATTGCAAGCATTCTTTCAAGTAAAAAAATTCTCCTTCTCGCATCAGGAAAATCAAAAGCGGACGTGATACAATATTTAGAACGAACAGAGATTCACCCAGACTTCCCTGCATCTGCTCTGAAACTTCATGAAGATGTGACGATTTTTATTGATCGAGAAGCTGGTTCACTACGCTAAACACGAGAGGATTTTCACATGTTTATTGATAAGCAGTCACCTATCCCAATGTACCATCAGATTATGGAGAACTTGAAAAAGCAGATTGAGGATGGAACGTTAGCACCTGATACACTCATTCCTTCTGAAAGAGAATATGCCGAACGCTTTGGTATTAGCCGAATGACTGTCAGACAAGCCTTATCGAACCTTGTGAACGAAGGATATTTATACCGGCAAAAAGGAAAAGGAACATTTGTTAGCCGAAAGAAATTTGAACAACCGCTTCAAGGCTTAACAAGCTTTACAGAAGATATGCGTCAACGTGGGCTCAAAGCTTCAAGTCAGTTGATTGATTTCAAAAAAGTCGCATGCCCAGAGCACTTGCTGCAATCATTACAGCTGTCGAACAGTGAAGATGTCTATGAATTAAAACGAATCCGCCTTGCAAACGATGAACCAATGGCTATTGAAACGAGTTATATTCCTGAAAAATTTGCTGGCGAGCTCACAAAGGACCATTTAGCTGGATCTTTATATGAATATATAGAAGCGAACACAGGTCTAACCATTGCCCATGCCAAGCAGGAGCTTGAAGCCAATGTTGCTTCAAAGGAAGAAGCTAACGTGCTGTCTATTTCATTAGGGGACCCTGTTCTCTCCATTGCAAGAACAACTTATTTTCAAAATGACCTTCCATTCGAGTATGTCATGTCCGTTTATAGAGGGGATCGATACAAGCTCACTCACACAATGGAAAGATAAAACTGTGCTCCTGAAAGCACAGTTTTTTATTTCCTAAGAAATGTTGATTGATCATCATTTTTTGTATGAATTTTCCATATAGGCGAAATCGCTTTCCCTTCGAAACGGTCTTTTGCGACAGTGTACCAATAATATTCTTGATTTGGCTTTAACCCTTTCCATTCAAAGGTTGCTTTTTTACCACTTTTCACACCTTTGACTTCTCCAAGAAGAACGTTTGTGTAGACATTCAATTCAAAATAATTGGTTTTAACGGATTTCATTTTTGGTGTTAAATCGACATCAATTGAAAATTCATCTTGATCTCCATACGTTTTTGGATCATAAAAATGTTCTTGATTCAAGTAGGGTGAGTATGTGGTGAAATGAAGCTTATTTTTTTCTTGATCCGCAGTGATCAGCCGCATAAAACCTTGACCGCCTTCAGGACCTGACTGGTAATCTGCAAGGATTTGATATACTTTTCTGTCCACTTTTCCATCATGATCATCGTCAATCTCATCTACTTTTCGACTGGCTCCGTGGTAGTGGCCACTAAATACTGCGACAATATTCGGGTGACGCTTTACCACTTGATGGAAGATCAAATCTCCAATTGGGCTTCGATTGCCGCTCACTAACAAATACTCATGGAAATTTAAAATGACAATGCGATCTGGATGTTCAGAAATGACTCGATTTAACCAGTCAATCTCATTTTGCTTGATCCCCCAGCCCATATACACCATCATATAATCATTGCCACCAGCAGAGATAAGATCATAATGACCTCGATTGTTTTGATAAGATTCACCGTAATATGGCTTGTCTTCAAAGCGTTTCGCTCCAAAGTATCTCCCATATTCCCTATAATGGCCGTCTTTGTGTCTGACATCATGATTACCAGCTAATACACCGTAAGGAATCTGATGCTGATCTAACACACGCATAAATGTATCGGCACGATTCCATTGCTTATCCTTTGAATCATCCACAATATCACCTGTATGGAACACATATTGAATATTCAATGGGTCCCTTTGATCTCTGATCCACTCGACCATTTTTTTGAAGATATGAGGATAACTTCTGGCATAATATTGAGTATCAGACATCCACACCATCTTATAAGGCTTTAACGTCTTACTGATCTCATCTTGTACAAGCAAATCAAACGTTTGATTTTTCATATACTGTCTGACTGACAGCAGCCCTTTTAGGTAAAATTCCTTTTCATCCTTCGCAAAGTGATGAGTGATTTTATCCCACTTTTCTTGCTGATGATTCCAAGCGTACATCGTTACCTTTCTCCCTGATAATGAGCTTCCTTTCCATACAGCCTCGACAACATCCTTTTCACGTACATCGTGATGAACCTTGATTTGAAAGCGATGATAAGGAAAATGCTGTAGATCTTTCGTTTCCACTGATTTACCATCAGCAAATGCAATGCGATTTCTTTCTCGATCAGAAAAAATCATTTCCCCTGTTTCATTTAAATGTTTTGGCGGCTCTGTTTCCGCTGCATATTTGAAAATCTTCATGGACGGATGCAGCGATGTATATTGATAGGCACGGTAAAAGGAGTAATCTAACTGATCATTAGTAGGATCATTGGTTAGCACTGTTTGCTTAGATGATTCCTTTTTTGTCCTATCTGACACTCTCTCTGGCGTTTCAGGGTGTTCATGTACCGTCTTAAAAACCTTTTTCAAAGTTGATTTGTTTCCAGCGGCATCTTTTGCTTTTATCTTCAATGTGTGTTCTCCAGGTTCTAATTCGCTAGAGGACGTTTGATAAGGCAAAGAGATCGGTTTTCCATCTAAATATGCCTTCATCTCCGCTATGTCACTCCAACGATCCGTCACCTTTGCCTTTAACGTAAAGACGCCTTTATATTGGTCATTTGCCTGTATATTACTCTTGATTTTCGGACCCGTGTTATCGACTTTCACACGTACAGATTGAGATTCGTCTGCGGTTTTAGCCTGAACAACATGTACTCCTTCTTTCAGCCTTCTTGTATCCCACTGAATATAGCTTGAAGCATATGCCTGCTTCGGGATTTGAAACTGAAATGCTCTTACCTTCTTAGCGCTGCCACCGTCGCCCATTTTCCATTCCTCATGCTGGCTCGCATTTAGAGGCAGAATTTGAGTTCCATTCGATAAAATCATCTGGACATTTTTCAATTCAAAATCATCGTGATTTTCTCCAGGAAATCGGTCAAACGGCGATGACTTCGTCCCAGCATGGAATGATATCGTTTGTGGACCTGCCTTTTCTAAGTGTTTTTCTGGTATTGGTATCGTATAGGTGCGATACACTTTTGTCGAATCATCAAAAATGGAAAGTAAGTGCTTACCTATAGACACACCATTCTTAAAATATAAATTTGTCCCTTTGACATCAAATGCAAGATATGGATCTGCTTCAAGTGCAGGAAATACTTGTCGAATTGGTTTTCCATCTATCATTAATTTTATGCTTTTTTTCTGATCTGCTGTTGCTTTTAAGTGAAATACGCCTGAAACCGTATCTCCTTCTTCTACATTCAATCGAAGGCCGTGAGCTTTGCTTACTTGTTCCACATCAATTGTTTTTTTCATTGTCATTGCATGATTTTCGCCGTCAGACGCTTCAATCTGATATTCCAATCGATCTTTACCAATGAGCTCAGGTGAATAAATAATATAGTGAAACAGCCGATCATTATGATCCTTTTGAAGCAGCACCTCTTTAAAATCTTCATGACGATTGGTTCGATATCGCAATTTGACCGTTTTGACGGACTGATCATCCTGCACATCTGCCCTCATTTCAATGCCTTCAGTTGGTTTTATCGGTTGATTGTCTGTCATATCTTCGATCACAGGTTTATGAACATCTTGTGATATTTCTTTTTTTTCAGTTGGAATTTGTGCTTTTAACACTTTTCCGGGTGTTGGCTCTTCCTCCACTTTCGAGATCAGCTTCATTTGTGTCGTACCATCCATTGGATACTTGAACAGTAACGATCTGTGCTCGCTAAACAATGAAGGCTTTAAACGATAGGATGCCGACGATACCTCTTCTCCTATATTTGTTGTGATAGAAACAAGGCGGGATTTAGAATTGGACAATCCTTTACTCTCAATGACCGATAGATGCTCGCCCTCTTTTAAATGACTTTTGTACATCGCATTAAAGTCCGCTACCGTTAAATGCTCCTGCCCTTTTTTTCTAAGCCAAAATACATACGGTTTTCCAGGAGAAATGGTGATAGAACTTGTGTGGAATGAATATATATCATCCATCTCCACGCCTTGCGCTGGATTGCGATAGCGAAGCTGGTAATGTCGAAGTGAAATGGGTGCATGAGTTGTGTTATACACCTCAATGAATTCAAAAGCATCCTTGCCTTTGCGGTTTTTTGAATTCACGACGATTTCTGTCATCAATAGCTCAGGAATTTGTGAGAGATCCTCTTCAAATCCGTTTAAGTGAACTGCTTGTTCGGTTGTTTTGATGACAGACTTCTGCGTCAGGAATTCTGTATAGTAATGAACTGTTGGATTCCACAATTGATCTGTCGGGATTTTCGCTGTGAATTCTGGTTTCATCCCCGGCAATCGTTCCATTGGGATCAATCGATATCCTAGCTCATCACTCTGTTTATAGTACAAGTTTGCAGACAAAATTTGCTCTGACTGACTAATAGATGCCCTAAATTGAAGATCACGTTTTTTTCCTTGAACCGGACGGACATCTACTTGAAATTGATCAAAGATAAAAGGTGAAAAGGGCTTATTTCGTATGTTCACTTGTGTTTGTGTCAAAGATCCTGCTGAAGCAGGCTGACTGAAACAAAAAAGAATGCTCAAAAAAAGGAAAAGAATGATTTGTCTGCTCACATTCACCATCGTGCACCGCCTCCCTTCGGATATTGTGTCTCCTGAAGACGGTTTTTATGACAGATGGAACGGGGAAACGATATAAATTCACACAAAAAAACCGTTAGCTTTTTTTCGCTAACGGTTCCACGATTCCTTTCTGTATGAGCAGATGGAAAATGGATAAAATGACAGCCATCCAAATGGCCGTTCCAAACCCATCAATGTTAAAACTATCTCCCATAAAGCTTGAGGTCATCATCAGTGTGATGGCATTAATGACAAAGAGGAACAATCCTAGTGAAAGTACTGTCACTGGCAGCGTTAAAATGATCAAAAACGGCTTCACTAAAATATTGAGCAAGGACAAAATAATACTTGCTACAATCGCTGCGCCAAAGCCTTCAATATACACACTACCAAGGCCTGGCAGAATGCCTGAATCAAAATATCCAGCAATGACGATTAAAAGTAATGCATTGACGAAAATACTAACGATCCATCTAAGCATTTAGTTAGTGCCTTCTTCCGGAACAACAAAATACCAGATGAAGTAGATCAAGAATATCGGCATAAATGCTGTCATAAATCCGATGATCACCGTTAAAATACGAAGCAGGGATGCATCGACACTTAAGTATTCAGCAAGTCCACCGACAACACCCGCTATTTTTTTATCTGTCGCTGAACGATAAAGCTTCTTCATGTAGAATCACTCCTTGTCTGATTGGTGCTTTACTTGGATTGAGCCTGTTTTTGTTTCTGCAAAAATGGATATATTGTGCTCCGCCTGTTGATTGGCTTTGATCATTTTCTCTTTTTGCAACGTTTCATTTTTCTCTTTAATCATATTTGCATCAAGCAGCTCATGAGAGATCGATCCGAGATTGCTTTTCAGCTCCGCAGTCACTGCACAAGCACGCGGAATCTGAACGTCCACACTGCCTGTTGTCGTTTTTGCATAGATCGAACGGCATTTCTCATCTGACAGCTGAACAGCAATGTTCCCATTGAAGCTCTGTGCATCAATTGATTCACTTTTCCCGCGCAGGTCAATGAGCCCATTAATGGTTTCTACTTCAATCATACCACACTCGTGATCAGCCAGTTTGATTTGTCCATTTGCTGTTTCAATTCCGACTTTTTCTGCTTGTAAAGAGGCAAAAGAGACGACGCCATTTGTTGTTTTTGCAGCCAGTTCTTTTGTCTTTAGCTTTTCCCCGCGAATCGGTCCATTAAACAGTTTGACTTTGATCTTATCGTATTGGATACGTGGTACATACAGAGTGACATTGACCTTCATGGTCTTCTTTTCAGTTCGGATAAAAAATTTGTCCCCTTCAAGCCCGCAATCCAGATGTTGAAGAAATTGCTGTCTTGCCTGCTCTCCATCCTCTGCACGGTAAATTTTCGCATGACACTCTGCTCGAACATCCCCATCATCCCAAGGCATCAAATTGAGACTGCCGTTTGCCAATTGAATATCTAAATGGGACAGTGCTGCGTCTTTGAATTGAAAAATGTGTTCAACGTCGACGGACTGTCCAAAGTTCAAATCAAGATCTACATCTTTGACCTTTTTCACCGCCGAATCTAACCATCCAAACAGCTTTGCACCGAGGTTTTCAGTACCAGTTCCTTTATTCTCTGTGCCAGCTTTTTCTTCATGAAAGGTATGATCAGCCGTTGATTTTTCTAGTGAAATGGACTGATTTTCTTCTAATTTTTCAAGTAGCGTAATTGCTTCTTTTGCAGATAATGTCCCGTCTTCTACTAATTTTAAAATGCGTTCTTTTTCATTCATACAAAGCCCTCCTACGATTTGATGGATTGAAGCACTTTAATACCTTGAATGATATTCCAAATGACAGAGATCAAAAAGCCAATGGCGACTAAAAAGGACAAGATAAGTACGGTGAACACTGGAACGAGTGAGTCGCTTGCCTGTGTCGTCAATAAAAAGGGGATAGCTCCAAAAACCAGCAGCACACACGCTGCGACTGGCAAAACATGTGACCACAATGCACGCAGCGAATGCCGTTTCGTTTCCTTTTGATCCACTACAAAATATGCCACGATCGGTACAATAAACGGCATGAAAAATACACTAAAATAACAAATAGATGCAATGATCGACTGATCTCTGTTCATATATATTCGCTCCTTCATGATGAAAATTCCTTTCTAACTCATACGTTTATGGCGTATAAAAAGTTTCAAACTCATTCGATTTACATATGACCTTAGACACAAATTATTTCTTTTTGCACCTAAGTGTAGATTCTTCATGGATTACCCTTTAAAATATGTTGAAAAGATGGTGATTATCATTATAGGGGGTAATTATTTTGACAGATCATCATAATGCTAACCACACGGCACAAACGCTTTTAGACCTTATACAGAAACAGAAAAGCATGAACAGCGATATGATCAAGGAGCTAGAGGCCATTCATCCGTCTCATCCGAAGTATGGTGATATCCGTTATTTAAAAGTACTGCTCGATAGTAGCAGCACTCATATTTTAAAGGATTTAACGCACCTCAGTAACTTAATGCCAAAGGAAGATGTGCAATAAAAGGAAAACCCCTCTTTCGGAGGGGTTCAGATTGTTGACAAAGGGCTAAAATGAACTTGATTTTAGCCCTTTGCCTTCTTTTCAGCGTGATAGAAAACCTTTGCAGCCCTAGGAAGGACGAGTACTGGCGCGGAGCGAATTTCACATTCGTGAGCACCAGCACGCAGGACTGACAAAGAATGCGAGGGTTTGTCTACACGCTGAAACCCCTCTTTCGGAGGGGTTTTTCTTTATGAGGATGTCACACTTTCTGTTTCTTTGACTAACTGTTTCATTCGCTTACGATCACGCTCTAAAATCGGTTTTAAGTATCGACCGGTGTAAGAAGCTTCTTCTTTAGCAATTTGTTCAGGTGTTCCTGAAGCAATAATCGTTCCTCCACCAGCACCGCCTTCTGGTCCTAGATCAACAAGGTAATCGGCTGCCTTAATAATATCAAGGTTGTGCTCAATGACCAATACCGTATCCCCGTTTTCGACCAAGCGCTGGAGCACTTTTAACAACCTAGCAATATCATCCACATGAAGACCGGTTGTCGGTTCGTCTAAAATATACAAAGATCTTCCGTTTGAACGGCGGTGAAGCTCAGATGCCAATTTCACACGCTGCGCCTCTCCACCAGACAATGTCGTGGCAGGCTGCCCAAGTGTAATGTATCCTAATCCAACATCAAAGATCGTTTGCAGTTTCCGCTTAATTTTCGGGATATTCTCAAAAAATTGAAGTGCGTCCTCTACCGTCATTTCAAGCACATCGGAAATATTTTTCCCTTTATACATGACCTCTAACGTCTCGCGGTTATAACGTTTCCCGTGACACACTTCACAAGGCACATATACATCAGGTAAAAAGTGCATTTCAATTTTAATAATGCCATCTCCACGACACGCTTCGCAGCGTCCACCTTTCACGTTAAAGCTGAATCGCCCTTTTTTATAGCCTCGTACCTTCGCTTCATTGGTTTGCGCAAACACATCCCGCACGTCATCAAATACACCTGTATACGTAGCAGGATTGGATCTTGGTGTACGGCCAATTGGAGATTGATCAATATCAATGACTTTGTCTAAGTGATCCATTCCTTTGATTTCTTTGTGCTGTCCTGGCTTCGCTTTTGCTCTGTGCAATTTTTGGGCAAGGGATTTCAATAAAATTTCATTCACAAGTGTACTTTTCCCTGATCCTGACACACCCGTCACAGCGGTAAAGACACCTAAAGGAAACTTCGCATTCACGTTTTTAAGGTTGTTTTCTTTTGCCCCTTTAATTTCAATGAATCGGCCGTCAGGCTTTCGTCTCTCAATCGGAAGCGGGATGAATTTCTCACCAGATAAATATTGTCCAGTCAACGATTTTGGGTCTTTCATGACTTCTTCTGGCGTTCCAGCTGAAATCACTTCTCCTCCATGAACCCCTGCACCTGGTCCAATATCAATGAGATAATCAGCGGCAAGCATCGTATCTTCATCATGTTCTACGACAATCAGTGTGTTTCCGATATCACGCATGTTTTTCAATGTTCCAATCAATCGGTCATTATCCCGTTGATGCAGACCAATCGATGGTTCATCTAAAATATAAAGAACGCCTGTCAGTCTTGATCCAATTTGTGTCGCCAAACGAATCCGCTGCGCCTCCCCGCCTGATAATGTGCCAGCAGACCGGCTTAATGTCAAATAATCTAATCCGACATTATTTAAGAAGGATAAGCGCTCTTTGATTTCACGTAAAATGAGCTGGGCAATCTGCAAATCTTTCTCAGATAACTCAATCTTCTCATAGAAATCAAGGGCATCAGATACAGACAAATCGGTCATTTCTCCGATATGTTTGCCATTGATGAGAACCGCAAGTGTTTCTTTTTTCAGGCGATATCCTTTACAGGTCGGACATGGCTGATTGGCCATATATTTTTCCATCTGCTCCCGAATATAATCGGAGCTCGTTTCCTTGTAGCGCCGTTCAATGTTACGAAGCACACCTTCAAACTCGATTTCATTTTCACGGACCTGGCCAAAATCATTTTCATATTTAAAATAAATCAGCTCAGAGCCGCTGCCATATAAAATTTTATCAAATAAATGCGCCGGAATATCTTTTACTGGAATATCCATGTCAATTCCATAGTGTGTACATACCGCCTCAAGAAGCTGCGGGTAATATTGTGAGCTTTGAGGCTCCCATGGGGCAATGGCATGCTGACGTAAAGTCAAATCCTTATTCGGAATCACAAGCTCTGGATCTACTTCTAGTTTAGAACCAAGCCCATCACAGCTTGGGCAGGCACCGAAAGGGCTATTAAACGAGAACATTCTTGGCTCAAGTTCCCCAATAGAGAATCCGCAGTGCGGACAAGCATGATGCTCACTAAATAACAGCTCCTCTTGTCCAATCACATCAATCATCACACGACCTTCACCAAGTCGGAGTGCCGTTTCAAGAGAATCAGACAACCGTGCAGCCACACCTTCTTTCACGACAATTCGATCAATCACCACTTCAATGGAATGCTTTTTATTCTTTTCAAGCTCAATCTCTTCTGACAGGTCCTCCATCTCGCCATCAACTCTAACTCGAACGTAGCCCTGCTTCCGAATTTGATCAAGTACTTTCACGTGTGTTCCCTTACGTCCAGATACGATCGGAGCAAGCACTTGCAGTTTCGTTCGTTCTGGATACTCTAAAATACGGTCTGTCATTTGCTCAATCGTCTGTGATGTAATTTCAATCCCATGAATAGGACAAATCGGTTTTCCGACTCGAGCATATAATAGACGCAAGTAATCATAAATTTCTGTAACAGTCCCAACAGTTGATCGAGGGTTCCTGCTTGTCGTTTTCTGGTCAATACTAATCGCTGGAGAAAGCCCTTCAATCGCATCTACATCTGGTTTGTCCATTTGACCGAGAAATTGACGTGCATAGGCTGACAGTGATTCAACATACCTGCGCTGACCTTCTGCATAAATGGTATCGAAGGCAAGCGACGATTTTCCCGAACCAGATAAACCCGTAATGACCACTAGCTGATCGCGCGGGATATTAACATCAATATTTTTAAGGTTGTGGGCTCTTGCCCCTTTCACCTCTATTCGTTCCATAGCCATCTGGCATTCATCCTTCCGCTTTTAGCTCTAGCAATAGATCTCTTAATTCTGCTGCTTTTTCAAAATCAAGCGCTTTTGCTGCATCTTTCATTTCCATCTCGATGTTTTCGATCACTTTTTCTCGTTCTTTTTTGCTCATTTTTGACAACTTTGGTGCTGCTTTTGTTTCGTATTCTTCCGAATCCTCATGTACTTTTGTTGCCTTGATCACATCTCGAATCTTCTTATGGATCGTTTGCGGAGTGATACCAAATTTCTCATTATACGCTTCTTGCTGCTCACGTCTCCGCTTTGTTTCTTGTATGGCAATGTCCATTGATTTCGTCATATTGTCTGCATACATAATAACCCGGCCTTCTGCATTTCTTGCAGCACGGCCAATCGTCTGGATGAGGGATCTTTCTGAACGTAAAAAGCCTTCTTTATCCGCATCTAAAATCGCCACGAGCGACACCTCTGGAATATCCAAACCTTCTCGAAGAAGGTTGATCCCAACAAGCACATCATATTTTCCGAGACGTAAATCACGAATAATCTCAATCCGCTCTAGTGTCTTAATTTCTGAGTGCAGATAATTGACCTTGATTCCGATTTCTTTCAGATAATCTGTCAGATCCTCAGACATTTTCTTCGTTAAAGTCGTCACAAGCACACGCTCATTTTTCTCAACCCTTGCATGAATTTCCCCAATTAAGTCATCGATTTGTCCTTCAATCGGACGGACTTCAATGATTGGATCAAGCAAACCGGTTGGACGAATAATTTGTTCCACGACCTCTGGCGTTTTCTCAAGCTCGTATGGGCCAGGTGTTGCGGATACATGCACAATATGGTTAATGTGCTTTTCAAACTCATCAAATGTGAGTGGTCTATTATCAAGTGCTGACGGCAGACGGAATCCGTGATCAACAAGCACTTGTTTTCTTGCCTGGTCCCCATTGTACATGGCGCGAATTTGCGGGATGGTCACGTGTGACTCATCGACAACAATCATAAAATCATCCGGAAAATAATCAAGCAATGTGTAAGGTGTTGAACCGGGCGGACGTAAGGTGAGATGTCTTGAGTAGTTCTCAATCCCTGAACAAAAGCCCATCTCTCTCATCATCTCAAGGTCATACCTTGTCCGCTGCTCAAGACGCTGTGCTTCAAGCAGTTTTCCGTTTTCACGAAGCTTTTCCAACTGTTCCTCAAGCTCTTTTTCAATATTAATAATCGCTTTTTCCATCTTTTCTTCTCTTGTGACGAAGTGAGATGCTGGGAAAATAGCAACGTGGTCACGATCACCGAGAATTTCTCCAGTGAGAGCATCTACTTCACGAATACGTTCAATTTCATCACCGAAAAACTCCACTCTGATACAATGCTCATCTCGTGAAGCAGGAAAAATTTCAACGACGTCTCCTCGAACTCTGAAGGTTCCGCGCTGAAAATCTATATCATTACGAGAATACTGAATATCCACAAGCTTACGCAGCAGCTGATTGCGTTCAATTTCCATTTCAGTTCGTAAAGACAGCACAAGCTCTCTGTATTCTTCAGGAGAACCTAAGCCATAAATACAGGACACACTGGCAATGATGATGACATCTCTTCGCTCAAATAATGAGGATGTGGCGGAGTGCCTTAGCTTATCGATCTCATCATTAATGCTGGCATCCTTTTCAATAAATGTATCAGTTTGAGGCACATACGCCTCAGGCTGGTAATAATCATAATAACTCACAAAATATTCAACAGCATTATTCGGAAAGAATTCCTTAAACTCGCTGTATAATTGTCCGGCAAGTGTCTTGTTATGCGCAATGACAAGTGTTGGTTTGTTCACTTCTTTGATCAGGTTGGATACAGTAAAGGTCTTTCCCGTACCTGTAGCACCTAACAGCGTTTGATGCTGTTTCCCCTGATGGATGCCCTCCACAAGCTTTTCAATGGCTTTTGGCTGATCCCCTTGGGGCTGATAGTTAGAAACTAATTCAAAGCGGTCACTCACATCAAAGCCTCCGTTTCGTTACGAAATCTATCTAATGAATATATTATCATAAAAGAACACAAAAATACGAACTAAAGTTCGTGTCTGACTTGATTTTTATTTCCAATACAACCATACCCTCTCTGCCGTGACTCATAACCCTCTAAAGAAACCTTCCTTTCAGTATGGAACATTTTGGAGCGAGATATTCGATCAGCAGAAAAACCACAAAAAAGAAAGCTGCACTCACTAGAATCGTAAGCACAGCTCCTGCAATCAAAAACATTTTCTTTTCATCAAGAGGGATCACATCAATGATGTTTTTCAGCCTTCTCTCTTTTTTCGACTTCTTTCTTAGCCATAAACAATGCCCCGGCCACTAAAGAAATAATATCTAATCCTACGATAAAGTAGGTTTCTGTATAGCCTTTCATATACGAAGCAAATAAAAGCGCTGCTGTTAATGCAATGCCAACGTAATGATTATAAGTAACCTTTGAAAATAAAATAACGAGCAAGAAAGGAAAAACAAGTGCAAATATGGCTTTTGTAATCACAAAAACCCTCCCTCTACATGGTCTACTCCCTTGATTATAGTAAAGATTGGCATAATGAACAATTCACAGTTTTCAATTTCAGCTTTTTTCTTCTCGGTTGAAGACTTTTGATATAGATGAGGAGGAAAATTAGTGAAAACGTCCCCTTTCTAAAGATAGGTCTTTACGTCTTTGACAGTTACATCCAATAAATTCTATGATGAAAATGATAGTGCGCACTATCATTTTAAAAACAAAAAGAGACAAATGAAACCATTGGCTATTTGGATAAGGGGGCATTCCCATGTATTCAGTATTATTTCATGCGGCTGAAGAATCCGCATCACTCGCAGGGGCAAAAGGCGTGAATTTAATTAAATTAAACAATCACGGACTGCCAGTTCCAGATGGATTTATTATTAAAACGAACAGCTTTGCAAGCTTTCTTTCATATCACAATTTCCATCCAACTGATCAAAACCTTGCCCGAAAAATCACAGAAGCTTCGTTTCCTTCACAAATGGAGACAGAATTACTTTCATCCTTTCAATCATTGTTGAAAACATATCCATCCGTTGCAGTGCGATCCTCTTCTGTTGCGGAAGATCTCGAAGGCGCCTCCTTTGCAGGTCAATACGAGACCTATTTAAATATCAAAACAAATGAAGAATTCTTGCAAGCCGTCAAAGAATGTTGGTCGTCTTACTTCGCAGCAAGAGTCGCAGAATATAAGGAAGAAATGATTGAGAACGAGGAAGAGATGCCACTCATGGCTGTTGTTGTACAAGGATTGATCCATTCTGACATCTCTGGTGTCATCTTTAGTGAGAATCCTGTATCAGGAAAAACAAACGAAGTCATGATGACTGCAAGCTATGGACTAGGAGAAGCCATCGTCTCCGGCCTTGTGACGCCAGATACATTTATTGTAAACAAAGAAACGTACTCTATTGAAAAATCACTAGGAACAAAAGAGGTGCAAATTGTCCCCTGTCAAGAGGGCGTCATTGAACAACCCGTAGGTGAGGAGATGGCTGGCCAATTTTGTCTTCGAGATGATCAATTGATCCAAATCACGAAAATGACAAAACAAGTAGAAGAACTTTATGGACATGGAGTAGATATCGAATTCGGCATGTCAGATGGTACTTTTTATTTACTTCAAGCAAGACCGATTACTGCTTCTTTTTCCAATACAGCAAATGGCTCCTCAGGTGCAGCCTTTCAAATGAAACCTGAAGAGCTGCAAGACTTCTGGATCTCAATGGACGATCATATGCCTGGACCCACAAGTCCTCTTTTTTCAAGTTTGATCATACCTGCTTTAAAAAACGGGATGAAGAAAAACGGAGAGAAGTATCAAGTACCAGACCTTAATATTAAAGATATCAAGCTTTATAGAGGTCATTTGTATTCTTCACCGTCTATGCCAGAAGCGTCAGAGGAACCAGTTTTTGACGAGAGCCTATTCGAAATGTTTCCTCGTTTAAGCGAAAGAATGTATCGCATTTTAAAGCAAAACTTGTTCCCATTATACGAAAAACTTGATCAGCAAATCACTCAACCGCTAACAATTGAGGAAGCCATTAATGGCTTTCAAGAATTAAAGGAGATTTATCTAAGAGCGTATGACGACCATTTTGATATTGTCATACCTCAAGTCATTCTATCAGCGATCATTGAAGACATGCTTGTCACATATACTGGGGATCAAACACAAGTCGTTCTGCTGCATGAAATGATGATAGGTGTGATGAACAAGTCTCTTGAAACAGATCAAAAGCTATCTCACTTGGCAAAAGACGTTCTTCAAGATTCCGAGCTTCTTCAGGCATTTAAAGATCATTCAACGAATGCTGAACTATTATTTGCCCTCAATCACACAGATAAAGGAAAAAACTTCATTTCCGACGTAGAAGCTTTTCTCCAAGTCTATGGTTGGCGGTCTGTTAAAAGCCATGATTTCACAGAGGAAACATGGGTGGAAAATCCTGAATTTGTCTTGGACATCATTAGAAACAACATTCGGTATCAATCTGATTTTGATGAAGAATTTGCACAAGCCGTGATCAAAAGGCAAGAAACGTATGAACAGTTTATCAGTCAAGTGACAGATGAAGCGTTTAAAACAAAATTTGAGGAACTTTATCATTTTGCACTCCATGCAGCCAATATTCGAGATGATCATCACTTTTACATTGATGCCATGTTAGATGCAAAAGCGAGACTCTATCTCTTAAAAATTGGTGAACTTCTTGTTCAAAAAGGAGCGATCCCTCATCAAGAAGACCTTTGGTATCTTTACGATGATGAAGTACTCAATGCGCTCACAACTTCGACCACATACGATTCGATCATTCAGCAAAGAAAAATTGAAATGAAGGAAAATGAATCCATCCAACCACCAGCTTATACAGGAACGCCTTCTGAAGCTGAATTGCAGCAAGTAGAAAGAATGCTCGGTTCGCTAAGGGAAAATGAAAACAACACAGACGATGCAATCTATGGAATTGGTGCATCTAGCGGCATTACTTCCGGAAGAGTCAGAGTCATTACATCTGCTGATGAATTTTCACAATTTGAGAAAGATGACATTTTAGTTTGTAAAACAACGACACCTTTATGGACCAGCTTATTTAGAGACGCAAAAGCAGTCATCACCGATTCTGGCGGCATTTTGTCCCATTCCGCTATTATCGCTAGAGAATATATGATACCTGCTGTCTTAGGTACACGGATCGCAACTGAAAAACTAAAATCTGGTGACCTCGTGACAGTAGATGGAGCCAATGGGCGTATCCAGTTATTAAATCAGCATTCACGGGCATAGTCGTCACTGTTTGGATCATATTGGCGGTCACAGATTTTATCGGTATACTTACTTTGTTGCAAACACATTCATAACCTGAGGTGAGTATGCTTGTTAAAATCAACAAATCAGCGGATCATTCGCGCAACAATGGAATTATTGTCTGAAAAGGGCTATCAAAAAACAACGACAAAAGAAATTGCGACAAAAGCGAATGTAAGTGAAGCGACAATTTTTCGTAACTTTAAAAACAAACGCGGCGTGATTGCTGCCATTATGAAAATGAAATCAACACCGACCAAAACCCTTGAAGCTGAATTTAAAGACGATTTATACACCGATTTAAAATTTCTCGGTAGCTATTTCCTTGAAGATTTGACTTCAAAAAAAGAATTTATCTATATCAGCATGAGAGAACCCGCTATGTTTAAAGATTTAACAGACCATGAAAAAATTTATCCTCAAGAATTGAGAGACATGCTGATTCATTATTTCAAAAAAATGAGTGCTCAGCATCGTGTATTAGAAGGAAAAGAAGACATCTATGCTGATATATTTATTAGCACGTATTTTGGCTTTTTCATTCAACAGCTAGAGCAAGACATTCAGCTTGTTTTAACACAAAAAGAAGACTTTATTGAGACATGCACACACATTTTCATGAGAGGAATTTCCCCCACTTAATTGGGTGAAATTCTTCTTTTTTACAAAGGTGGTAAACACATTGAATCTTAAAAAAGAGAACTTGATCATTTATTCTTTGCTGCTTGGAGCTATTTTAGTTCCAGTCAATTCAACCATGATCGCAGTCGCTCTATCATCCATATCAACTTATTACGATCAATCCATATCAAACATTACTTGGGTGGTCACGATTTATCTAATTGTCATGGCAGTCACTCAACCTATTGCGGGTAAGCTGGGAGATATATACGGCCACCGCAGCATGTATTTAGCCGGTGTGATACTCTTTTTGATTGGCTCCATTGGATGTGCTTTCGCACCTAATCTTGCTTTTCTTATTAGCTTCCGATCAATTCAAGCGGCAGGCGGAGCTATATTAACACCGAACAGCATTGCTTTAATTCGAGCAACAGTATCACATGAAAAGCTTTCTAAAACTATGGGTTTTTTCGGTTTTGGAGCGGGAATTGGTGCCGCACTTGGACCTTTTATCGGCTCTATTCTCATTCAGAGCTTTGACTGGCATTCCATTTTCCTAGTGAATATACCATTTTTGATTCTCACACTTGTGACAGGCGTTTTTATGATTCCGAAGATGAAACATACGCGTTTACAAGCCAATGTAGATATCATCGGTTCGTTATACTTAACAATCGGGATCGCCACACTCATTTTGTTTACTAAAAGCCAATTATTAAACGAATACATGATCTATGGCGTTCTAGCGGTCATTTCCATTCCTTTATTTTTCAAACACGTACGGAAAGTTACAAATCCCATCATTGATTTGACATTATTTAAAAACAGTACCTTTACGAACGCTAACCTTTCTATCATGCTTAGTAATTTTGTGATGTACGCGATTCTTCTCATTATGCCGCTGTTTATGGAGCAAAAACTTGCGCTTTCTCATACACAAAGCGGGATTTTCCTTTCGATCTTTTCACTCTGTATGTCTATTAGTGGATTACTCGGGGCAAAGCTCCATCCAATAAAAGGCGCCAAAAAAATGATTCGATTTTCATTTCTCTGTCTTACTTTATCAGGTGTTATGCTGATCACACTAAGCAGCTACCCAAATTTACCACTCCTTATCATCACATTAGTCGCTGGGGGGGTCTCATCAGGTATTGGCATGACTAGCATGCAGATGGCTTCTTTAACATCTGTTGATCAGAGTTTATCCGGCTCTGCATCTGGGATTTTTTCTACCTTTAGATATTTCGGAAGTATCATTTCATCTACTTTAATTGGTATATTAAGTGGTTTTCAATCTTTATTTATCATATTAATGGGCGCAGGTATTCTTGGTTTCCTCCTCTCTCATCGTCTAAAAACGAAACCCACTTCTCATTCATCTGAACACTCTGCTTAATGACTCCCTTCGCTCTATTTAGGGCG
This sequence comes from Bacillus sp. iso_77, assembly GCF_056173625.1. Taxonomy (NCBI): domain Bacteria; kingdom Bacillati; phylum Bacillota; class Bacilli; order Caryophanales; family Bacillaceae; genus Bacillus; species Bacillus sp. iso_77. Next base: position 3,147,975 of record NZ_CM149683.1, read on the forward strand.
GGGGAGCTATGATTATTTGTTACTGTAACCGATTATGGATACAATGATCAAACTGTGAAAATGATCTTTTACTCATGAAAAAATGTCATATGAATAAACGAAAAAGAAATTTCAGCTTTCATTTACCTCTACTTCCCCACCTAAAAACTTCTTTTCATATCTTCCAGCATTCATAACTTCGATTTTTTTTCACAATTTTTGTGTTATGCTTTTTGAAAATAGAGCACCAAAGGAGCAGAAGGATGAAACGAGTGAAATATTTTTTAATATGCTTGTCAGCTCTACTATTTTTCCTAGCAGGCTGCGGAAAAGACCAGCAATTTACGCCCCCTGGCAGCTCTCAATCAATTGCTGTCATTTCTCAACTAAAAAAAGCCTCCTTTTCAATCGTTGATTTACAAAAAAATGAAATTGTCTCTTCCGTTGATTTAAAACATCCTCTCACTGATCTTGTTCACATCAACAAAGACGTGATCATTGCATCAAGTAAGGAAGGACAATCTCTTATAGAAATCAATTTAAAAAAAGGAACAGCAACGGACTATATGGATGTGAATAAAGGTCTGACCTCACTTGCGTATGATGCGGATACCAACACTTTACTTGTGACCGATTCAGAGAAAAATGTCGTTTATTTTATCGATACAGTGCACAAGAAAATAAAAGCAACTGTGAAGACCGGGACATTACCCTCTTCTATGGCGTTGTCTTCTTCAGGAACGTTGTTTGTTTTAAATGCAAAAAGTCATTCTGTTTCAGTCATTGATATTGAAAAGAAAAAAAAGATACGAACGATTTCCGTACTAGAACGGCCATCTGGCATTCATTTTGATGGGCATTCCATTTGGGTTGGAGGACACGGTAAACCGGGCACATTAAATAAGAGCATTTTTGCTTACGACCCTAAAACAGGTAAGAAACAGCGAGAAATCAAACTAGGTGTTATGCCAGTCGCATTTTTTTCAGAAAAAAACTCTTCTACTTTATATGTATTATGTCATGGAGACCATACACTATATAAAGTAAATACCGAGAAAAACAAACTGCTTTCCTCTGTTGAGACCGGTCAAAATCCGAATTATATCACTGCTGATTCCTCATCTATATATGTCAGCAACTTAGATGACAATTCAGTATCCGTCATCGACAAACATACATTTATGTTGAAGAACCGACTGAACATCCCAGCAGGACCTTATGCTATCATGTTGGAGGAAAAGAAATGAAAGAACAGATGAATATTTTAATAGTAGATGATGAATTAGATATGCTTGAGTTAATCGGATCCTTTTTGCAGAGACAAGGCTTTCACGTGATAACTGCAAATAATGGCACGGGCGCCTTACATCAGCTTGAAAAAGAGGCCATTGACCTTGTTGTATTGGATATTATGATGCCAGATATGGATGGATTCGAAGTCTGCCAGCGCATCAGGCAAACCTCTCAAATCCCCATTTTATTTTTAACAGCTAGAAGTTATGAAGAGGATCGCATTAAGGGGCTGGAAATTGGAGCAGACGACTACATCATGAAGCCTTTTAGTCTACGTGAGCTTGCAGCTAGAATTGAAACGACATTAAGACGAATTAGAGGTCTTTCTTTAAAGCGCAGTCGAATCATGATTGGTGACTTGGAGATCGATCAAGATGGCAGACAAGTCTATCTCAAGCAAGAGCCCATCAATTTAACAAGAAGAGAATTTGATTTACTTATGTTTCTTCTGCTCAATCAAGGCCAAGTCTTTTCCCGTGAACAGCTCTATCAAAAATTGTGGGAATCACACTCACCTAGTGGCTCTTTAAGAACAGTCGATACACATATTAAAACACTAAGACTGAAATTAAAGGAAGCGGAACGGTATATTAAGACCGTTTGGGGTGTCGGCTATAAGTTTGAGGAGGACAAATGAAGCCATTATCTATTAAAAGGAAAGTGCTTTTCTTAATCCTTTCCGTTATAGGCATCGTTGCTGCCTCAGCTCTTGCCCTGACGTATTACTTATACCAGCATTTATATATAGATAAACAGATTGACTCTTTAAGTTTACAAGGAAAGAAACTGGCAGAAATCTATCACAAACACGGGAAAGACACATATTTTACTGACAGAATGAAGTGGGCAAATGACTCAAGTCAGGCAAGTGTTATTTTTACTGATGATCCTATGGAGCTTTCAAGCGGTATTCCTTTCGATACGAATACAAACGATAACCTCATTACGTTTAAAGAACGCCAAAAGCTTCTTCAGGGGAAAACAGTTGTGTTAATTAGAGAACACCCCCAGTTTCATCAAGATATTCTCGGAATTGCCATCCCTGTGTTCTCAAACAAAAATGATTTATCAGGAACCATTTTCCTCTCTATGCCTTTATCTGATGTGTATGAACCGTTTGTTCAAATTCGATTAACACTTGGCATCTCTATTTTAATTATCCTGCTTTTGATTTTCTTTATTGGATATAAAAGTTCTAATAAAGTCGTAAGGACGATCAATCAAATGAAAGAAATTGCAATGGAAATGGAATCTGGTGATTTTTCAAAACGCATGGCTGTGACCAAAAAAGGGGATGAGTTAAATCAGCTGAGCCGTTCCTTTAATAAACTGTCCTCTACCTTAGAAAAAGTTGAACAGCATCGCAGAGAGTTCCTTGCCAATGTCTCCCACGAACTGAGAACGCCTTTAAGTTATATGAAAGGCTATGCTGAAGGAATTGAAGAAGGCATTATTGATCAAAAGAAAGGCATGCAGATTATTCAAGACGAATCCACACGATTAAGCCGGCTCGTACATGACCTTCTTGATCTCGCACAGTTAGAGGGGGAATCTTACCCACTAACGATGGAGCCGATCGTCTTTGCGCAGCTTATTCATGATGTTCTTGATCAAATGACATTCATTGCTAGTCAAAAGAGAATCTCGTTCAACCGCGAACTCGAAGAGGATTGTATTATTTATGGTGATAGCGATCGACTTGAGCAAGTCGTTCGTAATTTATTGGACAATGCCATCCATTACACGCCTTCAGGAAAATCGATTTCGATTGAATTATTCGTTCACCAACAAACTGCTGAATTGAGAATTACAGATGAAGGCAGCGGAATTCCAAAAGGAGATCTCCCTCATGTTTCTGAGCGTTTTTATCGAGTGAATAAAGCCCGCACAAGAAAAGATGGCGGCTCTGGTCTTGGACTAGCCATTGTTTATCAAATTATAAAAAAACATCGTGGCACGTTCGTTCTTCAATCTGAACAAGGCCTAGGTACGACCGCTATTATACAATTACCAAGTGCAGAGACCACTGAAACTCCGCCTGTCTCCTCATAAAATAAGATGACATCTTAAACAAAACAACTCTTTTCTAGAGCTGTTTTTATTCAACAGAAAAATAAAGAATTGGCCTTTTTTTATTAACAATTTATTCATATTTGCTTGTTACACTTTTTTCAAGTTAAGAAAAAGGAGTGACAAGCTTTTGATTAGACGCTTTCAGAAATTTGATCTTTATTTATTTTTCATATTGATTTTATCTGCCATTTTAAACATTTATAACATTTGGAACGACGATACGGTGAACGCTTATTATACAGCGGCGGTCACAAGTATGATGCAAAGCTGGCATAATTTCTTCTTTGCTTCGTTCGATCCCTCAGGTTATGTCACGGTTGATAAACCACCGCTCGCCTTCTGGCTGCAAACGATCAGTGCCAAAATTTTTGGCCTGCATGGTTGGAGTGTGATCTTACCCCAAGCTTTAGCTGGCATTGGATCTGTTTATTTAATCTACCGCCTAGTCAAACCTACATTTGGCCAGGCTGCTGCAAGACTGTCAGCGCTTATTATGGCGTGTACACCAATCGCAGTTGCTGTATCTCGTACAAATAACATTGACAGCTTACTCGTCTTTATTCTTTTACTCGCAACAGCCATGATGTTCAAGGCTGTAAAACAGCAGAAAGTGCTTTGGGCGATTGCTTCTTTTGCAATGATCGGTGTCGGTTTTAATACAAAAATGCTACAAGCGTATATGATTGTACCGGCTCTCGTCCTGTTTTACATCATTGCCTATCGAACGACATGGAAGAAAAAGTTGTTATCGCTGATGATTTCAATGATTGTTCTTTTAGGTGTATCTGCTTCATGGTCTATAGCGGTTGATCTCACTTCCAAAGACAATCGTCCTTATATGGGATCAAGTCAATCGAACTCAGCACTAGAATTAGCCTTTGGTTACAATGGTCTGCAGCGGTTGACTGGTCAACAGTCTGGCGGAGGAGGCGGCACAAATCAGGGTGAGGGACAGCCACCTTCACAGCAAGGTGATCAGCAAAATGACAATAATTCCACCATGCCTCAGCCGCCATCAAATGGAACTCAAAACAACTCAGACAGTTCAAACCAACCATCCAGTCAGGAACAGCCTTCAATGCAAGGACCACCAAGCAGTGCAAACGGCACAACACCACCTGATATGCCTTCAGGCGGTAATGGTGATGGACCGCCAAATGGTGGGGGCGGAAAAATGGGAAGTGGTTCTGGCATGTTTGGAACAGGAACAAAAGGGCCATTACGTCTGTTCCAATCTGAACTGTCCGATCAAATCAGCTGGCTGCTTCCATTTGCGCTCTTTGGTGCGATTGGTATCTTCTTGTCGACAGCCTTTGAAAGAAGACGTCTCAATACAAAACAAAAAGAAACACTATTTTGGTTAGCTTGGCTTATACCTGTTGCTGCATTTTTCAGTGTAGCAGGATTTTTCCATCACTATTATTTAATCATGCTGGCACCGCCAATTGCTGTATTAGCAGGAGCCGGATGGGTGTCTATGACTCAATTGTTTCAAACGGGAACTGGCTTTAAAAAATGGCTACTGCCAATTGCGATATTCGTCACAACCGCATTTGAAATCTTTATCCTATCCACATTTACAAGCACAATCGGTCTTGGATTAAGCATTGCAGTCGGTATCATTGGTATTGGAACGATCCTTTCTCTACTTTTGATAAAAGGGAAAGAAAAACTAAAACAATTCATGTCTCTCATTGCCATCCTTGGGATGCTGATCGCACCCCTATACTGGGCAAGCACACCTCTTCTTTACGGAGGAAACAGTATGCTGCCAGAGGCTGGTCCTCAGCTTGCAACTTCAAGTGGCAGCATGAGTTCACAAGTCAATGAAAAGCTGATCAGCTATCTGGAGAAAAACAATACGGGAGAAGAATTCCTATTCGGGACAACAGATGCAACCACTGCTTCGCCTTACATTATTAAAACAGGAAAAGCTGTTATGGCATTAGGTGGATTTAGTGGATCTGATAACATTCTCACGCTTAATGAATTCAAACAGCTCGTTAAAGACGGCAAAATCAAATACTTCTATCTTTCTGGTATGAGAGGCGGCAGCTCTGACATTCTCACTTGGATTCAAAAAAATGGCAAAGAAGTATCTGCTTCTAAATGGCAGAACAGCTCTACATCCAAAACGAATCAGCAAACAGACAGCTCAGACAGCCAACAATCAAAACAAAATGATCAGTCAAATGGACGAATGGGCGGAATGGAGAGCGGTACTCTTTATGAACTATCCGTTGATTAATTCATCTATTAAAAGGGAGGAACGATGACTGATGGAAAAGAACATACAATACTCTGTTGTAGTCCCAGTGTATAATGAAGAACTTGTGATCCATGAATCGTATCAGCGCCTCAAGACCGTCATGGATTCGACGGGAGAAGCATATGAGCTTCTCTTCGTCAATGACGGCAGTATGGATCGAACAGCTGAACTGATTGAAGGGTACTGCCAGACCGATCCGCATGTGAGACTTATTGATTTTTCTCGTAACTTTGGGCATCAAATTGCCATTACAGCGGGAATGGATTATGCAAAGGGAGAAGCTGTCGTAGTGATTGATGCGGATTTACAAGATCCACCTGAATTGATTTTAGACATGATTGAAAAATGGAAGGAAGGCTATGAGGTCGTATACGCGGTCCGCACGCAACGAAAAGGCGAAACAGCTTTCAAAAAGTACACGGCTTCCCTTTTCTACCGAGTGCTACGTCAAATCACCGAAGTAGATATTCCTATTGACACCGGCGACTTTAGATTGATGGATCGTAAAGTGTGTCATGAAATGAGAAAAATACGCGAGAAAAACCCATTTGTCCGCGGATTAGTGAGCTGGGTTGGCTTCAAACAGATTGCGGTAGAATATGTTCGGGATGAGCGGTTGGCAGGAGAAACAAAGTACCCTCTCAAAAAGATGCTCAAGCTCTCGATGGATGGGATCACATCTTTTTCTTACAAACCTTTAAAGCTAGCCAGCGTGGCAGGTATTGCCCTTTCAGCTATTGGCTTCATCTCGATGTTTCTAGTTTTATATTTAAAGCTATTTACAAACAGCACCATCACCGGCTGGAGTTCATTAATTGTCATTCAACTATTCTTTAGCGGGATCATCCTCTTTATGTTAGGCATGATCGGGGAGTATATCGGCCGAATCTACGATGAAGCCAAGGACCGGCCGCTTTATATCGTCAGGGATAGCTATGGCCTTCAGGCAAAGCCACATCCCGTTCAATCCCCTGTCCACTTCAAGCAATATAAACAGCATTAAAAAAAGCGTGCGAGACCCTTCAGAAGGTCTTGCACGCTTTTTAATAAATTAGACGGCTGTTTCAAACCGTTTTCTGTTAATAAAGAAAGAAAGTGTAATGATTAAATAAATGCCCATTGTGACCAGCGTTTGAACAATTGGTGTATTGAATACAACGCCGACAAAAATGGCCATGATCGCAATAACGGAAAACCACGTTGTGAAAGGATACAGCTTCACGCGATATCCGCCTGGCTGTGCGACGCTTCGAGATTTCAAATGACCGACGGCAATGATAAACCAGATGAATAGAACTGTGTAACTTAAAGAGCCCATTAAGTAATTAAACGTTTGACTTCCTACAAAAAGAGAAATCAATACAGCTGCATACAAGGTAGATGTACATACAAGGATGGCTCGAACAGGCACCTGCTGTTTTGACAGCTTGGAGAATCCTTTCCATACACGGCCATCCATTGCCTGTGTATAAAGCACCCGTGATGAAGCATACAAGCCAGAGTTCATAGAAGACAAAATCGCTAGTAAGATAATACCATTCATAATGTCACTAGCATACGGTACTCCGATTGTTGCAAACACTGTCACAAATGGACTTACTTGCTCATTGTTTACTTGATTCCAAGGGATTAAGCTGACAATGATAAAGAACGGTAGTACATAAAAACCGATGATGCGTACAAACGTACTTTGAATGGCCTTTGGGATGACTTTTTCAGGGTTTTTTGTTTCTGCTAAAGTGACCCCAATCATCTCCGTCCCACCATATGAATACACGACAACCAGCATTGCTGCAATTAATCCACCAGTACCATTTGGGAAAAATCCACCGTGATCCGTTAAGTTAGACAATCCAGGTGCTGCATACTGTCCGAATGAGACAAATAGCATGGTAAATCCAATGATAATAAATAAGATGATGACAGCAATTTTAATAGAAGCCAACCAATACTCTGTCTCAGCAAACATTTTGACTGAGCAAACATTAATGATTGTGACTACAAGTGAAATGATTAACACAAGCATCCAGATTGGCACTTGTGGGAACCAGTACTGAATAAAGATGGCCGACACAATCGCTTCTGCTGCAATGTTCAGCACCCACATCTTCCAATAGATCCAGTCTAAGAAATAGGCCGGATACTTTCCTAACACAGGTTCAATCAAGTCACGGAATGTTCTTGCTCCAGGTCGTGCAACGGTCATTTCGGCAAGTCCTTGCATAATAAATAATAAAATAAGACCACCAATCATGTATGCCAAAATGACAGCAGGACCCGCAATATCAATGGCAGAACTGCTTCCTTTAAACAGACCAGCACCGATGGCACCGCCAAGCGCAAGCATCATAATATGCCTTGATGTCATTGTTCGTTTTAACTGCACATGTTCCTTTTCCATTTTCTATAGCTCCTTTAAATTTGAATCTTCAGACAAATATGAGATAAAAGCATATAAAAAGGCCAGCCATCTCCTGGAAGAGACGACTGACCTTGCAACCGCGTTACCACTCTTATTGATTCAGCCATGGCTGAATCCAACTTAAAACCCGATAACGGAGGTCACACGTAAAGACTTACTATTCATTCAGTCTTACCGCTCTTTGAGCGAGTTCAATGATTCGTTTTACTGCGTTGCACCGACCCGCAGCTCTCTTAAAAAACGGATGTTCATTTACTATTCTCAAGTCAAAGCGTTTATAGTCAAATTTGTATATTCGTCAAAGATTTTATTTTTTAAATATACTGACTAACCACGCAATTGTCAACAGCCTTTTTCAGACAAACAGCGATTAACGAATCCAAACAGCTACTTCATCCATCGGGCGACGTGTTTTGCCGCGTTTTGGCTCAGTGACACGATAACCGAAGGCTGCCATGACAGAGATGTCGTATTGACCATCCTCCAGTAACCCTTCTTCTTCTAAGATACGATGGATGTGATCGTAGCTAAATCCTTCAACTGGGCATGAATCAATGCCGATCTGTGCCGCAGCTGTCATCATGTTACCTAAGGCAATATACGTTTGTTTTGAAGCCCAATCAAATAATGTACGGTCATTTTCTAGTAGATGAAGATCGTTCTCTTGGAATTCTCTGTAGCGCCCCTTGACCATTTCAAACGTTTCGTCTGTCATTCCTTTGATTTGCTTGTTGATGTATTCTGCATATGCTGAATCATAGCGGGCATCTGTTCTTGCCAAGATGATTACAAAATGGCTGGCAGTTGGAAGCTGCTTTTGCGCCCCCCATGTATACTCTTTTAATTTTTCTCTGAATGCTTCATTTTGAACAACGAGGAACTTCCAAGGCTCAAACCCTACAGAGCTTGGAGAAAGTCTTCCTGTTTCTAAAATAAATGCAAAATCATCCTCTGGAATCTTTTTCGCTGGGTCAAACTCTTTTGTCGCATGACGGAATTCATACGCCTCAATGATTTCTTTTTTTAATAGCTCTTTGTCTCGCATATTATTCATCCTTTCTAATGAACAGGTGTGTTCCCACAATCCAATTTCTTTCCATTCCCTAATAGAAATTGTTATGATAGGAAAACAAACAACCCGAATGTGTGATGTCCTATCTCTATGGTAAAAGAAAAGCTTCCATTGATTCAAGTACGCACATTTTTGTTCGTTAGGTACAAACATGTTCGTTTATGACCATTTTCGTTTAAGAAAGGAATGTTGAGATGAGTGCACCATCCAATCCAGTCAGTATTGTGAATCATGGCTGTCCCGTGTCTATCACTACAAATGTCATCGGAGGGAAATGGAAAGGCGTCATCCTTTATCATTTGACTTGCGGTCCAAAGCGTTACAACGAAATACGCCGGCTTCTGCCAAGAATTTCGCAGCGTGTCTTGACGTTGCAATTACGAGAACTTGAACAAGACGGGATTGTTCACCGTGAAGTCTATGAGGAAGTTCCTCCTCGTGTCGAGTATTCACTGACTTCTCTTGGAAATACGTTAAAGCCCATTATCTTTGCCATGCGTGAATGGGGCGAATCCTATGGGAAAGAAACGCGCCCAAAAGAAAAAAGCTGCCATCTCTAGCAGCTTTTTTAAGATGAAATCGCCGTTGGCTCTTGCTGTGGATCGTCCTTCACAAACAAGATACCAAGCTGGTGATGCTCCCCTTCGTAAGAGGCGCGTTTCTCAAACCTTGTCTGACCATTGAGACCAATGATCTCGAGCTTTGTCAGAGCACGGTTGGTTTGTAGTGCTTCATAAAATTCTGAAACGGTTTTGATCTCGATTCCATTGACCTTTGTAATAATTTCTCCGATCTCAAGCTTTAAATCAGCCGCAGGGGTATTCGGAATGATACCAAGCACCATAAGCCCTTGATTCCGCTTAGAGAAAAAGAATGGTGCAGCGTTGTCATTCGCCCTCTGCTTCCATGATAAAAAGGCTCTTCCTGCAATCGCTAGAACAACAGCTCCCCACGCAATCGGCTCAAACCAAATACTTGCCGCACCTACTGCAGCAACAACTAGACCGAGCATCATTATTCGGCGTGACGTAATTTGAATACTCACAATTGGCAGCGATCCTTGAATACGCTGGCCAAAGCCGATGATGTACGGGATCACAATAAATGAAAAGCTTTGATCGTGCACTTGAAGCACAGGCCACCATGGCAGAGAAGAAGTCCATTCACCTGCCGGCATCAGCAAAACAAGTGGTAGAAGCCACAGACGGTTTGCTCGCTGCTGGCCGATCAAAAGTCCTCTCGCACTCATCACCATTGCAGGCGATGTACGTAAATGCGCCGTTCGATAGGCTAAGATGCCTTCGGTCATTAACAGTAGCCCTAACAGGATCACAACGGCTGATGCATTCATCATTGAAAGCTGCGGCAGCCAAGAATGGCTCACTTGAACAGACATCAGTCCAAATGCCGCAATAAAACTGAAACCGAGTGTGTATGCAGACGAAAGCGCACTCGCCTTAAAGAATAAAGAGAAAACGATGGTCATCGCTGCAATCAGCACGATGAATCCAGGCGGAAGGGAAATCCCTAAGCCTACAGATATGATCGATAGACAAATTCCTGGAACCCATCCTTTTGAATATGTAAATTTCAGTTCATCGTAAACATCTTCTATTCTTGTTTGAAACGCTTTTCTCTCCCGCTTTACGCGGATGTAGCCATATAATAGGCTGATTAATATCATAAAATAAAAAAGAGGATGGATTAAAAACAGACCGACCGCTTTTAATCCGGCTCCCATCCACTCCGAGCTCATTATCGTTCACCGCCCAAGTCAAGCATTTTCTCTTATTCTATCAAATAAATCGATGCTTGACATCAGGTTTATTTCTCCTGATTCATCCAAAGTGTGACATTCGACAGTGAAAAATCTTTTAAATAGTGATTTACATCTACGTCTAATATGCCGCCGAGAAGCTGCATGGACCTCTTGATGTCGGTTAAGTTTATACCAAGTCTCTTATGATTATCCATTAAATAATTGAAGTATATCTCAGCACAGTCTTCATCGATCTCGTCGACTGATTCTACCGTTGTGTAATTGACCAAGTACCTGCTTAACAGCATGAGTAGACTTAATGCCTTTGTAGCCGAAAACGTCACATCTTTCGTACGACTCTTAAGCTCCTCTACCAACTCGTAATATTTTTTCTCTCTCACAATACTTGCCCTTTTCAATTGTGTACCCCCATTTACTAGTTCTTTTAAGAAAAGCGCAAACCTCGGTACAGCTCAATGCTTAAGCTGAATATCCGCAAAAAATAAAATATTTAAAATGAGTGCTACTTTTTATTGTAAGAATTATTTATGTAACATACAACTTTCAAAAGTTTCATTTTCATGACATGTTTAAATCAACAGAAAGTCTCTTATATAAATATGTTATCGGGTAAATTCGAAGGAATGTTATGTTTTTTGTAAAATAAATGAATATATTTCTCGATATAATATATTTTTAAGAATAAATTATTACATGTTCGTAACACTTATGAACCAAAAAAAAGAGGCATTTATTCGCCTCTTTATTTTTTGAGATATAGTGCTTTTAGTGCAGTTTGTAGCTGAAGATCATTCTTTTCATAAGATTTCACTTCATCTACCATCTTGTTCATCATTTTCGCTGTCTTTAAATCAATCACACCTGATTTTTCGAGATTGTATGTGCTTTGAAATGCGAGTACAGCCTTTTTCGTTTCTTCGTCAAAATATCCATCTACTCTGCCTGGGTCAAATGATAACCCTTTTAACAATGTCTGTGCTTGTCTGACTTCTTCATTGTTCATATCAAGCTGAAGTGGTTCTTTCAGCTGGAGCGGGCCAACGGTGAAGTAATCTGGTTGATGAATCGCAATGGTCGGCACAACGCCTTTTTTGTGAATCCAATTCCCTTTCGGTGTCAGCCACTTATACAGCGTTAATTTAATGTTACTTCCATCTCCCATTGGTACCGCCTGCTGCACAGTCCCTTTACCAAAGGAAACGTCACCTACCACTTCATACTTCCCTGCTTCTTTCATGGCACCAGCCAGAATTTCAGAAGCGGATGCACTTCCTTTATCAATTAAGACATTGACTGGGTATGGTTTTTGTTCTTTTCGTTTTGAAAAATATCGTTTTCGATCGCCATTCCGTTCTGCAATTTGAATATATGGCTGATCCTTTGTGATAAAATGTTTCAAAATGTCTTCCACACTTTGTAGATAGCCGCCAGGATTTCCTCTCACGTCCAGCACAAGGCCTTCCATGCCCTTTTTCTCGAGCTTATTCAAGCTTGCCGTAAAATCCTTCGCCGTATCTTCAGAGAAGCTAGAGATCGCAATATAGCCTGTTTTATGACCATTGACCTCTTTCATTGAAGCCGTTACGGTTTCAAGCGGGATTTCTTCTCGTTTGATATGGAATGTTAGCTCTTTTTCAATTCCATTTCGTCTGATTTTCAAGGCGACAGACGTTCCTTTTTTTCCTCTTATTTTCAGTACAGCATCGTTTAGGCTTTTTTCTTTCATCGACTCACCATCAATGCTGATGATTTCATCTTTCGGTTTCAGACCCGCCTTTGCCGCAGGGGATTTTTTAAAGGCAGAGACAATGATAATCTTTCCTTCATCCATTCCAACTTCTGCCCCAATTCCTTCAAACGAGGAATCAAGTGAATCCGAAAATTGCTTTGCGGTTTGCTTGTCCATGTATACTGAATACGGATCATTTAAGGTTGAAAGCATTCCTTGTATGGCACCTTCAAGCAGCTTTTGACGATCCACTTCCTCTACATATTCATTCGAAATGAGGTCATAGGCTTTCTCAATTTTCTCCATTCCGTTTTCCTTCGCTCGATCACTTGATTGAGTTTGTCCAGCCACTGCAGCCGCTTTCGGTGACTCCGCTTGAGTCGCCTCTTTATGCGTCATAACCCCTGCACTGATGATGAGAATGACACTTGCCATGATGGATGCGATTTGTTTTTTCATATTTGGCCTCCTTCTTCAACTCTTCCTGATGACCTGAGTTATTATATGCCAGAAGAAGGGATTTCATGTAAAGACATTCTCCTAAGGAGGCTTGACTAATCATTTCAATAGGTGTAATTTTTATTTTGTTACGATCGAGAAGGAGTCTTCGCTATGTATATTATATTGACGATGCTTTTATTAGGAATTTTACTAGGGTTTGTAGGAGCTGGCGGGGCTGGTTTTGTCATCGCATTGCTGACGTTAATCTTTGATGTACCAATCCATACTGCACTTGGGACATCTTTAGCTGCTATGGCATTTACGACTTTATCTGGTGCATACAGCCACTACCGGGAAGGAAATATCCAGCTCAAATCAGGTTTGATTGTCGGTGCACTAGCTTGTATTGCTTCATTTGCCGGAGCAAAAGTGGCTCCTTTTATTCCAGAGGATAGCCTGCACTATTTAACAGCTGGTATGCTCTTTTTATCTGCTGTTTTTATGATGATCAAATTGTTTGTCCTAAAAGAAGATGCTGAGCAGCAGCCGCTTTCTTCACGCCAATTGCTGATCAGGGGCATTATATTAGGCCTTGTATCAGGGATGCTTTCAGGGATGTTCGGTATCGGATCAGCACCATTTATTCAAGTGGGGCTTTTGATTTTGCTGAAGCTGTCTATTAGACAAGCTGTTGGCACAACGATGCTAGTGATTATTCCAATCTCTATTGGCGGTGGAATTGGTTATATTTCAGAAGGCTATGTTGACTTTATCCTGCTCGTTCAGATCTTAATCGGTACCGTATTAGGGGCTTTTATTGGGGCAAAATTTACACGCCTTGCGCCGAAACCTCTCTTAAAATCCGCTGTGCTTTTAACACCTATTATTGCCGGATTACTGCTGTTATTTTAACTTCATCTACTTGAAAAAAGCCGATAACATGCTGTTATCGGCTTTTTGTCAGCGGATATATTGCGCTGGATTGACTGCATTTGATTTCGCGCCATTCCATAATCCTTTATGAATTTCAAAATGAAGATGCTGGCCATAAGACTGACCTGTGTTGCCCATATATCCAAGGAATTGACCTTGCTCGACTCTTTGACCTGTTGACACACTTCTTGTTGAAAGGTGAGCGTATACCGTTTGATACGTTTGGCCATTGATGTTATGTGTAATGAACACCACGTTTCCATAACTCGACGAGTAGCTTGAGTTCGTGACTGTTCCAGATGCGGCTGCAACGACAGATACAGTGCCCTTTGCAGCGATATCTAATCCGTAGTGCTGTCCGCCAGAACGTCCGCCAAAGCCTGATGAGAAACGGCCTGCAGCTGGCTTAATGAAACCTGAGCTACTTGCTGGTGTATCTGACACTTTATCAGATCCTCCACTTGGTGCAGGTGCACTTTTTTCAGCAGCTGCTTGTTCTGCTTTCTTCGCTTCTTCTTTTTGACGGCGTGCTTCTTCAGACTTTACCGCCGCTTTCTGATTCGCTAGAATTTCTTGTTCATTTTCAAGCTTTCCTAGTTCATCATGTGCATGTTCTTTTTCTTCCGTTACATGACCAAGGACTTTTCCTTTTTCTTTTTGCTGTTTAGATAGGTCCTTTTTCAACGTTTCAAGCTCTTTCAAAGATGTTTCAAGTCCACTTAGCTGTTTATTTAGCTCTGCTTCTTTTTGCTCTACTAGCTCCAAATCATTTTCGTGTTCTGTAATCATGTCTTTATCTGCTTCGACAATGGTTGTGACAGCTCCCACACGACTGACAAAATCACTAAAGCTACGAGCACCTAGCAGCACATCTAAATAGTTGATTGTACCGCCGCTTTTTTGCATAGAACGAATTCGATCTTTGAAAATCGCTTTCCTCTTTTCAATTCGCTCGTTGATGACTTCAATCTCTTTTTTTAGTTTTTTGATCTCTTGTTTCGTCTGTTTGACCTCTTTTTCTTTTTCAGCGACTTTTTCAGTTGCGGCACTTACTTTTTGGTCAATTTTTTCAATTTCTTGCTTTAGCTTTGATTCTTTCTTTTCAAGCTTTGCCAGTTCTGATTTCTTTTTCTTCAAGGTTGATTCAGTCTTCGATGTTTTCTCTTCAATTTGTTGACGTTTTTGATCTAGGTCTTCGTATGCGAATGCACGATTTTCGTTCCCTGGAATGTATAGCCACGTTGTTCCAATAAACGCTGCCATTCCAGCCATTATCAGCTTTCTTTTCAAAACGATATTCCCCTCCCATGACAACTGCCTGCATGAAGAGTCGACCGGATGAATTGGATCAACCGGTCACACCTTCTATAGAATCTTCGAGTGCTGCCATCAATATAAATAGATTTATACTTTCAAGAATTTACGGATGGACGTTAAACTTCCCCACACACCGATAATGGCACCGATCAATAGAAGGATCAGTGATACTTGATAGACAAACGGATTGTATGGAAGCATTGAAATAAATGAACCTTGTACCCTTGGCGCCACCCAGCCGACAGCATAATGATATGTGCCAAGCAATACAGCGATTGGTATAATCGAGCCAAATACACCAAGTAGTAATCCTTCGATGAAGAACGGCCAGCGGATAAACCAGTTCGTTGCACCTACTAGTTTCATAATCTCAATTTCTTTACGTCTAGCAAAAATCGTAATTTTGATCGTATTGGAAATCAAGAACATCGCTGTAAATAAAAGCCCAATAATAAGTGCGATGCCGACATTACGCGCCACTCCGACAACATTAAAGAGTCGGCTGACCTCTTCTTTTCCATAAGTGACTTTATACGTCCCTTTTAGGTTTTCTAATTTCTTCGCTACTTTTGGTGTATCGTGAGGATCTGTTGTTTTCACAATAAACGCATCATTTAATGGGTTTTCTTGATCAACCAGTCCCATAGATTGTCCATTTTCACCAAAGCTTTTAATGAGTGCTTTTAGTTCATCATCCTTGGATGAGTATTTCACATCACTGATTTCAGGAATCTTCTCAATTTCTGCTTTTAATTCATCCTGCTGCTTTTGATTCGCCGTTAAATCGATGAGAACTTTTACTTCTACTTCTTTCTCAGCGTTCGATGCCATGTTATTCAAGTTGAGCATAATGACAAGAAAAACCCCAACTAAAATCAAAGTGACAGTGACCGCACTAATTGATGCAAATGTCATCCACGTGTTTCTTCCAAGTGAACGGAAGCTCTCACGTAAATGCCGCGAGAGAGTTTTAATCATAAATTCCGTACTCCCCTCTTGCTTCGTCACGCACAATCATTCCATCTTCGATTGCGATGACGCGTTTCTTCATGCTGTTTACAATCTCTTTGTTGTGTGTCGCCATGACGACTGTTGTTCCGCGGTTATTAATCTCTTCGAGTGTCTTCATGATTTCCCATGAAGTATCTGGATCAAGGTTTCCTGTCGGTTCGTCTGCAATGACAACCTCAGGATGATTGACGATCGAACGAGCGATCGATACACGCTGCTGTTCACCGCCGGAAAGCTGATCTGGAAATTGACGAGCTTTGTGCTTTAATTGCACCAAATCAAGTACCTCAAGCACTTTTTTCTTAATAATACTTGGCTGTTCACCAATGACTTCAAGAGCAAATGCCACGTTCTCAAAGACCGTGAGACTTGGAAGCAGTTTGAAATCTTGGAATACTACGCCAATTTCTCTTCTCACATAAGGAATTTCTTTTTCCTTCATCGAGCCTAAATCTTTGTTATTAATTAAGATTTTCCCTTTTGTTGGCTTCTCTTCACGATACATCATTTTAATGAACGTGGATTTACCAGCACCACTGGGACCAACAACATACACAAACTCTCCTGGATGGATAGAGACATTGATTCCATTGATCGCCTTTACACCATTAGGATAGATCTTATAGACTTCCTTCATTTCAATCATGTAATCACCTAATCTTTTCTTATTCGCTGTCAAACAGCTTATCATGATGTTCTGACACTTCTCGTCAAAAAACGTTATGTATGGTCACGCACATACCCTTCGATACGCACAAGCAATTTATGTCCTTTTCATCCAAAAAGATGAAAAAATTGAATCGTCTAAATTTCAACAACTCCAATTATACGTCATGAATCGACGCAATGGTATTACATTTATATTTCAAAACTTATAAATAAAAGGTAAATAGAGCAATCAAAACCGAAAAACATGTCTTTTTACCCTTATTTTTTAAATAAAATTTAATATAATACGTTTTCATACTATCCAAAAGTCTTTTTCTACAAATAGAAAATAAAAAAACCTTGTCGATTAGACAAAGGTTTTATTTTTTCTCTGCAAGCCATTTGGCGACTTCTTTTGCTTGTTTTTCATCTACCATTCCGCTTGGCATAGATCCTTTACCGTTCTGGGCAATATCTGCAATTTGGCTTTCATTATATTTCTTCCCGACTTCTTTCAGGCTTGGGCCGCCTCCGCCAGATAAGTCTTTTCCATGACAGCCAATACAGTTTTGCTGATAAATCTCTTCACCACTGCTCACACTTGAAGCACTTTTACTGCCTTCTTTGTCACTGCTACTTGAATTTCCTCCACAGGCCGCAAGTACAAAAAGCATAGCGACAAAAAGAAGCGTTAATCCGCTCTTTTTCATGTATTTCCCTCCCTTACAATCATTTGATCAACGTTATTATATCCTTGTTTACGCCCTTTTAAAACCCTCACCAAGCACCTCTTTTGCATCCATGACGATGACAAACGCTGATGCATCGATCGCTTTTACCACTTGTTTCAACTTTGTGAATTGTGACTGCCCTACCACACACATTAAAATAGGCCGGTCATGGTCGGTGTACCCACCTACTGCTGAAATCTTCGTTACACCACGATCAATTTGATCAAACACCGCCTGTCTGACCTCATCCTCATGGCCCGTAATAATCATGGCCATCTTCGAGTGACTAAAGCCAGCCTGCACCACATCAATCGTCTTACTAGAAATGAACACTCCGATCACAGCGTACAGTCCTTCTTCAATCCCAAAAACAGTCATGGCCGCCAAAACAATCAAACCGTCCATCATCGCTAAACAAGTACCTAACGTCAGCCCTGTATATTTATTGATGATTTTGGCCGCAAGTGCCGTTCCTCCCGTTGAACCATTGCCGAGGAAAACGAGCCCAATTCCGATCCCAATCACTACACCGCCAAATATTGCGGCGAGCAGTGCTTCATGGGTGACAGGAGCAATGTGTCTTGTTAAGAACACCATTAAAGGTAAAAAGACAGAACCAACGAGCGTTTTTACCCCAAATGTTCCACCTAATAAATAAAAGCCTGCGATAAAGAGCGGAATATTGAGACCCCATTGTACATATGCAGCTTCAAAACCGAATGACTGCATAATGGTACTGATTCCACTCACACCGCCAGCAGCAATCTGATTTGGTAATAATAACGTATTAAAGCCAACCGCCACGATGGCTGATCCTATTAAAATGAGTACATAATTTTTCACTTCAATCCAAAGTTGAGAATGTTCCTGCTTCATGTCTTTCTTCCTCCGTTACTTCTGAATGCACACCTATTTTAAGCCCTCTCATTCAGATTGTAAATAACAGCCAAATGCAGTGCTAATGGATTAATACTTTATCACACAGCCGGATCAGCGTACTTGCCGTTTGGCAGAAGAGTAAATGATGGTATATTTAATATGTACATGAGAAAGAAGGGACACACGATGAAGAAAATACTGAAGATCACCGGTATTACATTACTTGCACTCATCATCTTAGCTTTTGGTGCTTTCTATACATGGAGCCGCTTTACATATGGACCATCGGAAGCGTTAAAAAAGCAGATGAAGATTGAGCAGGTCGATCATAAAAATGGGGTATATTCATTTGAAGCATCAAAAAGCGATACTGGCATCATTCTCTATCCTGGGGCAAAAGTTGAACCTCTTGCTTATGCCTATCTAGGGAATGCGCTGATGAAGAAAGGCTATTCGGTCTTTATCCCAGACATGCCATTTTCCTTCGCGATTTTTAATACGAAGAAGGCAGAGGATATCCTCAAAAGTCATCCAGCCATCAAGCATTGGTACATTGGCGGACATTCGCTAGGCGGGACAGCTGCCGCTATGTATGCAGAGAAAAATCAAAGCAAGCTGGACGGCCTCTTTTTCCTTGCCTCCTATCCTGCATCAGATGATTTGAAACAGGCTTCCTTGCAAGTATTATCTATTTCAGGCGAAAAAGATGGGCTAGCGACACAAGAAAAAATCAAAAAATCGAAAAAGCAGCTACCTTCCCAAACGGTGTACCATGAGATAAAAGGTGGTAATCATGCTCAATTTGGCATGTATGGCAAACAAAAAGGGGATCAGCCTGCAGACATTCCAGTCCTCACGCAACAAAAAGACATCGTTCAGACGATGCTGGAATGGTTAAAACCAGCAAAAAAGCTCCCGTAATGGGAGCTTTTCATTTTTTATGCCTTCGTCGCTTCTAAAAACTCTTCAGCATCTGCGACAGCCAGTGAAATGGCCTCTTCCCAAAATGCTTTTTGAGTCAGGTCGACACCTAGGTGCTTATATGCCAAATCTTCTACAGTCATTGACGCTGTATCTTTTAATAGCGCAATATATTTCTCTTCAAATGATGCCCCAGCCTGCAATGCTTTCGCGTAAATACCTAGAGAGAACATGTACCCGAAGGTGTAAGGGAAGTTATAAAACGGGACCCCTGTAATATGGAAATGCAGTTTAGACGCCCAGAAATGCGGATGGTATTCATCTAAAGAGTCACCAAAGGCTTCCTTCTGTGCTTCTACCATCAACTCATTCAAGCGGTCTGCTGGCACTTCTCCTTGTTTGCGCTCTTCATAAAAGCGTTGTTCAAATAAGAAGCGTGATTGAATATTCATAAAGAATGCCACACTGCGCTGCAGCTTATCCTCTAGCAAACTGAGACGCTCTTCTTCATTGGCCGCCTCTTTTAATGAAGCATCTGCCACAATCATTTCTGCGAATGTCGACGCAGTTTCAGCTACATTCATCGCATATTTACGATTTAACATCCGAACATCCTGCATGACTTCCTGATGGAACGAATGACCAAGCTCATGTGCTAGTGTCGCTACATTGGATGGAGTCCCTGAGAAGGTCATAAAAATACGTGATTCTCCGCTATCAGGGAAATTCGTACAGAAACCGCCCACTCGTTTGTTTGGGCGATTCTCAGCTTCTACCCAGCGTTCATTAAAAGCTTTTTCAGTAAAAGCAGCAAGCTCTTTTCCAAACCCTGCGAAATGCTTGATAATAAAAGCGGCTGCATCTTGATAAGAATAGGTTTTTGTCTCACTTCCAATAGGCGCTCCCACATCAAACCAGCTTAGTTTATCAACCCCAAGCATGTCAGCTTTACGTTGTAAATAATCAATGAATGGCTGTTTATGTTCATCAATGACAGACCACATTGTATCGAGCGTCTCTTGTTTCATCCGGCAAATATCAAGGGGCTCTTTTAATATATGATCCCATCCTCTTGCTTCATATACTTGTAGACGAAAACCAGCGAGATGATTGAGTGTGCTTGCAAACAAATGTTCATCCTGTGTCCATGCATGTTCTAAATTATGATACACGGCTTTTCTTACTTCACGATCTGAATCATCCATCGCATTTTCTGCTTGGCCTACAGAGATCATTTGTGTTTCACCATTTTGCTCAAATGGAATGGTAATTTTGTTCACCAAGCTAGAATAAAGTTCATCCCACGCATGATACCCATCTACTGCTAGTTTTTGAATGAGTGTTTCCTGTTCAACAGGCAGTTGATCTTTCACATGTTCTCTTCGTTCATTTAATATGTAACGAACATCTGAAAAAGCGGCTGAATCCATTAATTCTTCCCACTGGCTAGTAGGAATCTCAGCAAGTGATTGATCAAACCCTGCTAAAATGGTTCCTAATTCAGCTTCCAGCTTGGCAATAGACCCTCGGAGACTGCCCGCCTTCATATCCTTTGTATTTTGAGATTGTAGACAGGATACAAATGAACCTGCTTGCGCTAGTTTTTTATATGTGATTTCATACGTTTCAAGGACAGCTGTTAACTTTTTTTCAATTTGTGTATCTTCTTTTGAAAAGGCATCTACCTTTTGTCGTAACTCATCTAATAGCTGCTGAATGTTTTGCAGGTATGTCTTAAATTCTGGTGAAGAACTGCCTCCTTTAAAAAAGGCATCTAAATCCCACGTCTCTTGTAATGGTTTTAATCCCAAATTATTTCCCCCTTTAATTGCTAATTTCATCATACAAAGGATATAGAGTCAGTATGGCATATGTATTCCTTTATATTCATTATATTTTCTCACAATTAAAAAAACCCGGCAAGAAGCCGAGTTTTTATGATAATTTTGAACGTAAATACGCATCGATAAAGGAATCTAAATCTCCATCCATCACCGCTTGAACATTTCCCATCTCCGTGTTGGTACGATGGTCTTTCACAAGAGAATATGGGTGGAAAACATACGAGCGAATTTGGCTTCCCCAGCCAATTTCTTTCTGTTCTCCTCTAATTTCATCCAATTCCGCCTGCTGTTCTTCGATCCGTTTTTGATAAAGCTTAGATTTCAGCATTTTCATTGCACGTTCTCTGTTTTTGATTTGGGATCTTTCCGTTTGGCACGTCACGACGACATTTGTTGGGATGTGTGTGATACGAACCGCAGAGTCCGTCGTATTGACGTGCTGACCCCCTGCACCACTTGCACGATACGTATCCACCTTAATATCCTCTGTACGAATATCGATATCAATTTCTTCATTAAATTCTGGCATGACATCACAGGAAACGAAAGATGTGTGTCTACGGCCAGATGAATCAAATGGAGAAATACGGACTAAACGATGGACACCTTTTTCTGCTTTTAAGTAACCGTAAGCGTTATGTCCTTTAATCAGTAATGTCACAGACTTAATTCCGGCTTCATCCCCAGGAAGATAATCAAGGGTTTCAACCTTAAAGCCTCTGCGCTCTGCCCAGCGGGTATACATTCTGAGGAGCATCGATCCCCAGTCCTGTGATTCAGTACCACCTGCACCTGGGTGAAGCTCAAGAATGGCATTGTTTTTGTCATACGGTTCACTTAAAAGAAGCTGCAATTCAAACTCATTAAATTGTTTTGTTAAGTTCTTCAGTTCTTTTTCAAGCTCTGCATGAAGCTCCTCGTCATAATCTTCCTTTAATAAGTCATGTGTCATTTGTAGTTCTTCATGCGATTCACTGAGTTCATGATAGGAGTTCACAGAATCCTTTAGTGCATTGGCTTCATTGATTACCCCTTGAGCCTTTTGCTGATCGTTCCAAAAATCAGCCTCTGACATCGTCGCTTCAAGCTCTGCGATTTTGACTTCTTTTGTTTCTAGGTCAAAGAGACCCCCTAAAATCAGCTAGCCTGCTAGCCATATTTTCAAGCTCTTGTCTAATTTCTACTAATTCCATATCCTTCACCTCATAGATGTATGGGGGCTGACATGAATAGAAAGAGGTTTTCACCTCTTTCCATTACTTATTCTGTCTTCCCATGACAATTTTTATATTTCTTGCCGCTTCCGCAGTGACATGGCGAGTTTCTTCCGATATCCACCACTTTACGCACCGGCTTTTTCTTCACTGTTTTCTCCTCATCGCCTTCTTGAGGCTGATGAGCAGTTGTTTGTCCTTGAACGACTTCTTCACGTTCTAGGTTGTTTTGGATTTCTGATTTTAGCACATATTTAGCTACGTCATCTTCAATTGAAGCGACCATATGCTCAAACATCGCAAATCCTTCCATTTGATACTCACGAAGTGGATTGGTTTGTGCATATGCACGTAAATGGATTCCTTGGCGCAGCTGATCCATTGCATCGATATGATCCATCCACTTCGAATCTACTGCACGAAGAACGATGACTTTTTCAAATTCACGCATTTGTTCATCGCCAAATGTCTCTTCTTTTGCATCATATTTCTCTTTAATCCGCTCCATGATGAATTCGGTGATCTCATCTGCTTCTTTACCGAAGATATCTTTGACCGAAATGGCACCTTCATCTAAATAGTTCGTGTTGATTAATTCAACAAGACCATCTAGTTTCCATTCTTCTGGAAGTTCTTCTTTCGGCGTGTAAGATCCAACAGCCCGCTCAATAGATGATTGAATCATATTGATCACAATCGATTTCAAGTTATCAGAATCGATGACTTCAAAACGCTGTTTGTAAATGACTTCACGCTGTTGACGAAGAACATCATCATATTGCAGAAGCTGCTTACGGGAATCAAAGTTATTCCCCTCAACACGTTTTTGAGAAGATTCAACAGCTTTTGAGACCATTTTACTTTGAATTGGAGTAGAGTCATCCATACCGAAGCGATCAAGCATCGCCATTGTCCGCTCTGCACCAAATCGGCGCATCAATTCATCTTCCATTGAGAGATAGAATTGAGTAATCCCTGGGTCTCCTTGACGACCAGAACGACCACGGAGCTGGTTATCGATACGGCGTGATTCATGACGCTCTGTCCCAATAACAGCAAGACCGCCTAGTTCTTTCACACCTTCGCCAAGCTTGATGTCTGTTCCACGTCCCGCCATGTTTGTCGCAATTGTGACGGCACCTTTTTGTCCAGCTTCCTCAATAATTTGTGCTTCACGCTCATGGTTTTTCGCATTTAACACTTGATGAGGGATGCCTTTATTTTTAAGCAGTTTTGAAATCAATTCAGATGTCTCAACCGCAACAGTTCCGACAAGGACCGGCTGTCCTGTCATATAACGCTGTGCGACGTCTTCAGCTACTGCTTTAAATTTGCCATCCATTGTACGGTAAATTAAATCAGGTCTGTCATCACGCACAACCGGTTTATTGGTTGGGATTGTGACAACCTGCATATTGTAAATGTTACGGAATTCCTCTTCTTCCGTTTTCGCTGTACCTGTCATACCAGATAGCTTTTCATACATACGGAAGTAGTTCTGGAACGTAATGGTTGCAAGTGTCATGCTTTCATTCTGCACTTCAAGACCTTCTTTTGCTTCAATGGCTTGGTGCAGACCTTCACTATAGCGACGTCCTTTCATTAAACGTCCTGTGAAGGAGTCAACGATGACGACTTGACCATCTTCCACAACATAATCAACGTCTTTTTGCATCGCAACATGTGCCTTAAGAGCCTGCGCGATATGGTGGTTAAGAGCAACATGTTTGACGTCAAACAAGTTCTCGATGCCAAATGCTTTTTCCGCCTTCGTCATTCCGCTTTCAGTCAGCTGTACACTTTTTGTTTTAATATCATAAGTGAAATCGTCTTCTATTTTTAACGTACGAACAAAGGCATTTGCTTGTACGTAAAGTTTCGTCGATTTTGCAGCTTGTCCAGAAATAATAAGAGGTGTTCTCGCTTCATCAATTAAGATGGAGTCAACTTCATCGATGACGGCATAATGAAGTGGTCTTTGAACCATTTGCTCTTTATACAGCACCATGTTATCTCGTAAATAATCAAAGCCAAGCTCATTGTTTGTTGAATACGTGATATCAGCAGCATACGCTTCTCTTTTTTCATCTTTGTCTAGACTGTTTAAGTTCAAGCCAACCGTTAATCCAAGAAATTCAAAAATCTTGCCCATTTCCTCTGCATCACGACTTGCCAAATATTCGTTGACTGTCACAATGTGGACGCCTTTTCCAGAAAGAGCATTCAAATAAACAGGCATCGTTGATGTCAACGTTTTACCTTCACCTGTTTTCATCTCAGAGATATTCCCTTCATGTAGGGCAATCCCCCCCATGAGCTGCACCTTAAATGGGAACATTCCTGTCACGCGGCGGGAAGCCTCACGAACCGTTGCAAATGCTTCAACCAAAAGGTCGTCTACAGATTGTCCTTTTTCAAGTTTTTCTTTAAATTCGATCGTTTTATTTCGTAAAGCCTCGTCAGATAATTTCTCAAAATCTTGAGCGAGAGCTTCGATTTCATTTGCCTTTTTTTCATATCGGCTGATCGTACGTTTCGTAGGATCAAACACTTTGTTTAAGATTCCAAGCATATAATAACGCTCCTCTATTTCATGCAATTTTTCGGCATGTCCAAAAGTTTGACAGGTCCATATTTACCTGCATTTATCATACCATACCTTCCTTGATTTCCAAAGAATTTGCAATGATTTAGCACAAAAAACCCGCCCCTAATGAAGGGAGCGGGTTTACTTTTTTTAGGTCATTTTTGGATCAAAAGGAACGAATGATTAAGCGTTCGGCTCAATGAGTCCATATTTACCGTCATTTCGGCGGTATACCACATTGGTCAAATTTGTCTCAGCATTTGTGAAGACAAAGAAACTGTGACCTAACATGTTCATTTGGAGAATGGCCTCTTCGCTATCCATTGGTTTTAAATTGAAGCGTTTTTGTCTGACGATTTCTGTTTCATCAATCTCTTCGTCATCTTGAACTGCTACTTCGGACGCACCGTTTCCTCCAGCAAATAAATGCTTTTTCGCACCTTGCTCACGGAATTTACGGTTTACTTTCGTTTTATGTTTTCTAATTTGACGTTCTAATTTACTGGTTGCTAGGTCTACTGCATTGTACATATCCTCATTATGCACCTCTGCTCGAAGTGCTAGATCAGTCATTGGAATGGTAACCTCAACTTTAGATTCTTGATCGTTGTAAAATTTCAAGTTCACGTTGACTGAAGCATCAACATCTGACTCAAAATAACGCTCCAGCTTTCCAATTTTTTTCTCGACATGATCTCTTATTGCAGGTGTTACTTCGATGTTTTCTCCTCGGACATTGTAATTCATGTAAAGAACGCCTCCTTTAAAATTAAGGATATGTAAACTTATTTCTACTTTTCCCTCCTTTTCTCCTGCTCAAACGTAAAAAAAATGTGAATTTTTATTGAAATTTGTCGAATCCTGCGGTGCTTCAGCTTTTACTTGATAGGTGATGAATATATATTCGATTAATTCTTGAAAAAGACCATCGCACTGTTAAATCTTGAAAGATGAAATAGATGTTTTCAGTGATTGAGACAAAGATTTTAAATCTTCCGCAGCTGCTTTCATTTCCTCATTCGCCGCTAGTGATTCTTCAACAGCCGCCGACATGTACTCTGTTTCCTGAGAATTTCGCTTGGCTCCTTCTTCTATCACACCAATTGTTTGAGAAATTTCTTCTGTGCTAGCTGAGATTTGCTCTGTCGTGGCAGAAAGCTCCTCTGCTTTCATCGAGATATCACGGATGGATTCCAGAATTTCTTGAAAACTCTGTTCAGACAATTGCGATACTTTCACACCTTCTGCTACATCTCGTTCCACTTTCGTCATAGATTGAGACGATCTTTCAGTATCTTTGTTCACGTTGGCGAGTAGCTGACTAATTTGATCAGTCAGCTGACTTGATTCTTCCGCCAGCTTTCTGACTTCATCTGCAACAACCGCAAAACCTCGTCCATGTTCCCCAGCCCTTGCTGCTTCAATGGCTGCGTTTAAAGCAAGTAAATTTGTTTGATCTGCAATGGCATGAATATTCCCCAGCAGGTCTTGAATGCCGGTAAACTGTACTTGTACATTGGCCATTGTAGAATGATGTTCATTCACAGATTCCTTAATAGAACTCATTTGTTTCACAAATTGTTGAATGAGGGATGCGCCCTCTTCAGCCTTTTCAGTCACTGAAATTGAGTGACCCGAAACATCAGACGTATGTTCAGCCGCATTATGCATACCAGTCGAGACTTCTTGAATCGCCGAAGCTACTTTTCCTACTGCATCCGATTGTTCACGTGAAGCTTCACTGACCTGTTCAATCGAGCTAGACGTCTGTTCACTAGCCGAAATGGTTTGACTGATGGTTTCTTCAAATTGAGCAGCAGAATCAGCTAATTGCCTTGACCCGTTTTGCACCTGTAAGATGAGCTGACGCAAATGAGCTGTCATTTGGTTAAAAGCCGTACCGAGCTGGCCAATTTCATTTTTAGAGGTTACTTCAATCTCTTCAAGTGTGAGGTCACCATCTGCCATTCTTCTTGCTGCATGTGTGACAGAGACAATCGGTTTTGTCATACGATGAACAAACCTTGTGCCAATGACTAAAAAGCCGACTATAATCGCTGCGCTAACGAGAATGAGCGTCAGCAATAATTGGTTACTTTCTTCATTGAGCTGACTGATTTTTTGATCCCGCTGCTTCAATTGTGTTTGAGCAAATTCTTTTGTAAAGGTATGTATTTCTTGTTCGATAGGTTGTAATTCTTGACTGAGGCGGGTGTTGAATTCTTTTTGATTGTTAGTATTCAATGAGATAAATAGCCTTTTCGTGGATTCATAATAAAGCTCATTCTTCTGAGAAATCTTTTCTAACAATTTTTTTGCTTGTTTGACTGTACTCAGTTTTAAAGCATCACCTGTTTTTTTATTAATATCAACATAGGTATCTTCAATATTTTGTGAGACTTTCCTATCCTGCACAACCACATACGTTTTAATTTGTGCTTCCTGCTTTTGTAGCAGTGCCTCTAATTCCAGTGAGGTCTGGTACAGCTTTACTTCTTTGGTGAGGAGTGCTTTATACGATTGATCTGTTTTGTAATAGATAAAGCTAGAAAATCCTAAAATACTGACAAACAATACACATATGACAATAAGCCCAAATAAAAATTGATTTTTTAGTCTCATAAATTCCTCCGAATGGTCTGAATTGAACAAAAATTAATGAATGACATACGGCCTCATACAGGCATGTATTTCATCCATCCACTTTCTATATTCAGGTATAAAATATGATGTAAGGAATGACTGGAAGTGATTTGAAGGGAATGTATAGAAAGCTAGTATATCGAAACTTAAAAAAATTTGGTCAAACGATCGAATCGTCTTGGCAAAGTGCTCATTTTCAATAATCGAAAGCAGAAGCGGGTGTGTTGTCTCTAAATGAAAGAAGGCATGGATCAGATCATTAAAGATCCGATCCCCTTCTGTTTTAGCGAAATCCTTCTCAATTTCATCTAAATATTTTAGACTCTCTTCTATCGTATATAGAAGGTCATAATATGTGGTTAATAAAATATAGTCATCTGAACGATACGCCACAGGTCTCACCTATTTATTTCCGTTTATCGTAGTATACGCCATCACTTGTCATGGGCTGATACGGATTTTGATAATTCAGCTGTTTTGTTTTCTTACGTTGAATGGCTTGAATATCTGCCTTGATCCCATTTTGAATCTCCGTTAATTGCTTGGCCATCAGTTGATCTGTTTGAATGATTTCTTTGATTTTCTCTTTTTCTTGAACGGAAAGCTCATGTTGAATGTCTCTCATTAGTTCGTCTCTCTCAACTAAAAAAGCATCAAAGTCTTCAACGAGTGTCTCACTTTGCGGGTTGGCCTCTATTTCCGCTGCCATTTTTAACGTTTGGTCGTGCAGTTGGTCCACAATACTCATAGAGATCCTCCAATAGAGTGGTGACGCCCTTTTCGATCGGTTTGAATGACTTCCTTCCAAGCATCTCGGAAATCAGTCACATATTGCTCTACTTCATTCAGGATCTCTTCGTCATTTTGCAGATTGGCTTCAATCAGTCTTCGATAGATGTAGTCATACATACTTGCCATGCTCTTTGATACATCATACGTACGATTTAAGGTGACATTTAATTCTTGGATGATGTTTTGAGCCTTTTTCAGGTTCAAGTTTCTCATTTCAGCATCTTCTTTTTGAATGCCATACTTTGCTAGTCTAATAAACTTTAAGCATCCTTCATAAAGCATAAGCGTTAACTCGGCCGGTGTTGCGGTCTCAATAGAATTTTTCTGATAGGCGGCATAAGGGTTCTGAATTGCCATATGTTATAAACCTCCAATTATTGTCCAAGCAGTTGAGAAAGATAGCCAGATTGGTTGTTTAGCTTTTGAATCGCACTATCCATGGCGTTAAACTTTTTGTAGTAACGAGCTTCCACCATTTTTAAACGATCTTGGAATGTATCCATTCGTTTTGTCAAAGAATCTAAATCCTTACCAAGTCCATATTCTTTTAGCTCCATTGATGTACTACCAGCTTTTGTTTGAATACTCTTCGTGAAGGCTGATAAGGAATTTTTGACGCGATAGATGATTCCTTGTTCTTTATATTGCTGCTGTGCTTTGTCTTTGTCTTTAGAGTCAACATTTAAAGAACCAGAGATAAACATTTGCCTTACCTTGTCTGGGTCTTCTTCAATGGCTTTTCTTAATTTCTCTATTCCATTCGAATCCTTAATTAATTCAAGCTTCCCGCCATCTTTATACGAAGATGATGTAGAAATACCGATTTGTGTCATGTGAATTTTATTCCCATCACTTGTCGTAATATCAGCATAAAAATCACTTCTTATTTTAGAGGCACCACCTCGTAAAATAGAATCACTTCTCAGCAAGCCCGATTTAGCTGTTGTTTCCCATAACTCAATTTCTTTTTCAGACATGGCTTTTTTCTCTTCAGCCGTTAATGGCTGATAGTCTCTATTTCGTTTTTCATTCACTTTACCATTGACCAATTCAACGAGTTCGTTGTATTTATCAACAAATTGTTTAATTTTATCAAAGATGGCATCGACATCTGTTGAAACGTTCAAGCTGACAGGCTTATCTGTTGTTCCTTTCAGCTCATATGTGATACCAGCCTGCGTGAAAGTATTATTGTTATTTTCCATTTTGAGACCATTAATTTCATATTGCGCTTTCTGCCCTTGAGTAGTCGCAACTAACTTATTATCTCCATCCACTTGGAAGCCTAATTGCGTTAAAAATGAAGCAGAATTGCCATCCGCTGCCTTAATACTGACACCTTCACCAGTCGTACGCGAAGTCAGAGCGATCGTATCTACGTAGTTGGTTCCATCAAAATATGGCCTTTATAAGCCGTGACACCAAGTTGAGAGCTGTTCAATTTTGTCACGATTGTATCAAGAGTATCTGTATCAGTTGTTTTAATGGTCACTGTTTTAGGTGTTGTAGAATCTGGTGTCGTCACCTCAAACGTAAACGTACCGTTTGAAGCAGTAAATCCAGATGGACTAGAAGATTTGAATACGGATGCTGTCGCTAGTTGGGTCACATTAATTGAGCCAGAGGCAGCATTTGTTGAGCCAGTTGCTGTGACAGCAGATTCATTGGAGCTTGTGACCTTTTTTGCACCATAAGTACTTGGTAATGTTAAATTTAGTTTGGCAATGAGATCATCTAATTCTTTGACCTTTGAATTGACCTCGCGGTAGCTGTCTCTTTGCCATTCAAGTGTTTGTTTCTGGCGTGTCATTTTATCAAGTGGTGCTTGCTCAGTTTTCATTAGCTTTGAGACGATTTCATCAATATCAAATACATTTGAAAATCCAGTAATTCGATTAACCATGATTTATGTTCTCCCTTCAATTACATTCTTTTATCGACAAATAAACCGACAATCTCTGTCATTGCCGCATAGAAATCAAGCCATTCTTTGGAAGGAATCTCTCTAATGACTTCTTCGGTTTGGTTATCTACGACTTTGACATAATATTCATTGAGTTTTTCATGTAATTCAAATTGAAGATGAAATTGAGTAGGTTCAATCAGCTTATTTGCTCCTTGAAGCGTTTTCTCAATTTCTTCTTTTGAAACGACTTTTCCATTTGCTTGTAAATCAGTGTTTGCATTGTCATTTTGATGATTCGTAACACGGGTTTGAAATGCATCAATCAGTGGCTCTAGCGAAGTCAACTTACCAACAGACATAGTTATTCAGCTCCTGTGCTTTAATCTACCTTTTATATCGGCTTTGAATTATTAAATTAAATATAGATGGACCGATTTGTTAAAGTTTCATATAGATGTTGTACTTCTACGGTTTCACACGGAGGAGGATAGACAAATAGGATAAAAAAATCCTCACTTTTTTTGTGAGGATAATTGAGAAAGTAGATCAAAGGACAAGCTAGCAGCACGGCTGTTTTCTTCTTGAATAGACAGGTATACTTCCTTCCTGTGAATATCAATATGCTTAGGAGCCTCAATTCCGACTTTTACTTGGTCGCCTTCAATCGCAATAATTTTAACTTCAATATCGTCGCCTATTTGAATCGATTGATTTAATTTACGAGATAGAACTAACATGAGGAAGCCACCTCTAACAAATGTTTTGTATGATAGGCTGAATCATGCAAAATGACCTGCTTGGCTTTCATGTTTTTCCGATTCACAATAATAGGCGCTCTTAAATTGGCTGTCGTTTTTTCAATAGAAGATCCCATTGTTAAAATAACCATGACTTCCACATCATTGGCATCTTCTACCCCAAGAATGTCTACAACCGATTCTTCTAAGTCAAATTCATATTGATTGAAGAACAAAAATGGGCTGCTGACAATAAAGCCTAGTTCTGCATTTTTCAAAGATTGAAGAACTAAAAATGGGGATTCTTCTGATAAAGGTAAAATGACAAATTGTTTTTGATCCAGAAATCCTGGTATCCCATTAGAGAAGTGAATGATTTGCTCCTCTTTAATCGTCACTTCGCCATGGTATTTTGTTTGAATGATCATAATTCACGACCTTTTTCATTTTTCTTAACTATACCTTATCACCATTTTGACCTGTTTCGTCAACTTCTATTTTTAATTCTGGGTATTGTAACATATCAATATGAACTTTACCTGGCTGGTAGTTAACAATTGGTTTATGAGGTGTTGCCTCTATAATTGCTTTTTGCGGCTCCACATCAATTTTAAGTTCAGATGGCTGATAGTGAATTTTTACACTAAAAAATGAAGGAATCACACCGATGTTGAATTGTTTTGCTGGAGGACTGCCGTTGATTTTCGCAAACTCAGCAATCGCATTCCCACCATTCTCGATCTTGATGAGTTCACTTCCTTCTTCCGCTCTACGTCCCATTCCTTCTCCAATCGCACGTTTCCCCTCAGTAGCCCATTCCTCTGAACGTCTAAAAATCGACTTAATATCCATATCGGCAAATGCCTCGGTTTGATCTATGGTTAATTTCGACGGTGTCCTTGTGATATTCATGACAGCTCTTGGCTGCTGAATGTCAAGATCCGCTCTTGGCTGCTCTACTTCTTGCTTGGAAGGGGTTGTCGACATTTGCAGCTTTGCATAAGTTTGCTCCATTAACAATCTAGGGATTTGCATAGGTTCACCTCCATGATGCAAAAAAGCACCCAACGGATGCTTTTTCTTATCTTAAGAAATCGACAAGGGATGGCTGAATCACTTTAGCTGTCGTCGCTAAAGCAGCTCTATTCACAGTCTCTTGTTGAAGAAGATCAAGAATGGCTTTTTCACTTTCTACATCTTCGGCATCTGATTTAGCCTTTTTCAGCACTTCAAATTGCGAAGTCAAACGGCTCCCGACTAAGTCGATACGATTGGATCTAGCCCCAAATCTGAACGCTCAGCACTCATCACTTCTTTAAACTGATCGATATTTCCTAATGCATCATCTGAATTTGTAAACGTTCCATTTTTTAATGAGTTTTCTAAATCAGTCAGCATTTCAATGACATTTTGACCACTGGCAGATTGTCCACCAAAAGCTGAAAGAGGATTTGAATTCACATTTAATGTGATTCCATCAGAAATGTTCGACTGAACCACGTTTGCATCTGTATAGTTTTCAAAGTTAAATGTAAACGTACCATCTGCATTCTCTACAACTGGTTTAACATTTGTATTCGTCCCATTAAAAACAAACTTACCTAACATCTGCGTGTTCATTGCATCAATGATTTGATTCTTCATCTGACCAATTTCTACCCCGATAGCAGCTAAATCTTCTGGCTGTTTTGTTCCATTGGCCGCATCGAGTACTTTATCTCGTATATTTGACATGATATCAATTATTTCAGTGACACTTGTTTCAGATGTATCAATCCAGTTTCGTGCCTCATTTAAATTAGTTTGGTATTGCTCATTTCGAAACATGGCTGTACTATACTGAAGACTTTTCACTGCTGCAACAGGATCATCAGACGTTTTTGTGAAACGTTTTCCAGACTGTGCCTGCTCATTAATTTTAGAGAGTTTTTCATAACTTTTACTAATATTTCGAAGTGAATTTTGAGAAATCATACTTTGCGTGACTCGCATCAGTTACCCTACCTTCCTACGACTCCCATGCCGTTTATTATTTTATCTAATACTTCGTCTTGCATCGTCATAATTCTTGCTGCTGCATTATACGCATGCTGAAATTGAATCATGTTCGTCATTTCTTCATCTATAGATACAGCACTAGTTGACATCCTGCGTTCATTGGCTGAATTCACAAGAGCTGCTGAACTGCTTTCAAGGGTCATGTTCTTTTTAGCTTGTATCCCCATTTCGGCAATGACATTCTGATAGTAATCCTGAATTGTTGTGGTATTTCCGCCGATTGGTAGCTTTAAGTTTTGAATATTAGCTAATTTCGTAGCATTCGAACCATCACCTTGCGTTTGATTAAGAGATGCAGCAATGTTATCTGTCGATGCTAAAATCACGTCACTCACTTTGATACGGGCTGCCAAGCCTTTATTCAAATCATTGTTATTCTCAATATCGAAAAAGTCTTGTCCACTTGTGCCATTTAACGTGTATCCTTGCTTATGGACGTCGTTAAAAGCATCCATAAATACTTTTGCTACTTCATCCAGCTCAGCAAGCATATCCGGGTACATGCCTTTTTCATCTCCATTAGACATGTAGCCATACGCCTCAACAAGTGCTTTTACTTTACCATTCACTTGTAATTGATCAGCTGCGATGGTTGTCGTTCCAAATTGGAGTGAGTTAACAAGTCCCGTCGTATTATCATAGGAAAGTTGCAATTCAGATTTTTCATTGGTAATGCCATTTAAAATTGTTCCAGCAGATTGTCCATTTGCACCGATAATATCGATGTTAACGGTTCCTTCAGCAATTTCCAGAGCATTTCCTCCAGAAGGGTTGTAGCTCACTTTAATATCAACAAGTGAGGAAAGCTGATCTATAAGAGCGTCTCGCGTATCATAAAGATCATTGGGAAGATAACCATTTGGCTCAACTGTTGCAATCTGTTTATTCACTTCATCAATTTGAGTTAATAGGGTGTTCACATTTTTTGCCGTTGAATCGAGTTCAGTTTTTAAATTCTTTTGTATCGTTGTTAAAGAAGAATTTAGCAGGCGGAATTGATCTACTAAAGCTTGAGCACTTGTCTTAACAACTGTACGGGCTGAAGCAGTATCAGCATTTTTCGATTCCGATAAGACTTGTAATGATTTCCAGAGATTATCAAAGGCTCTATTCAAGCCTTCATCTGTCAAATCATTCATCACTCCTTCCATTTGTGAAAGAGCATCAGACTTCGTCGCATAATAAGACAAGTTATTGTTATGATCTCTATACTGAAGATCTAAAAAGCTGTCTCGAATTCTTTCAACAGTTCCAACTTGGACACCTGTCCCCATTTGGCCGTATGTCTTGCCATCATAAACAGAAATCACTGGGTAAGGATTCTCTGCTTTAAAGGTAACTCTCTGTCTTGAGTAGCCATCAGTATTTGCATTGGATACGTTGTTTGATGTGACATAAAGCCCTGCACGCTGGGCTGTGATTCCTCTTTTTGCCGTTTCTAGTCCCATGAATGTAGAACCCATAGATATCCTCCTTGTTTACGCCTTTGAATCAAACAAAGCCCTATGCTGTTTAGGCTTTGAACTCTCAAGACCATTTTGTCCGTAATTCATATTTTCTTTGTTAGGATTCACAAGATCGAATGTCAGTGAAATAAATTGAAGTGACTGCTGAATAAGCTGTTTGTTCAGTTCGTTTACATCTTTCAGTTCCACCATGATGTCATTCAGCTTCTCATATAACGAAATAAGCTGTTCTTGATCCGTTCCTGTAGCTTTTTCGATGCATGCGGTGATTGTCGGCGATTGATCACTTTGTAAAAATTGAACTGCTGCTTCAATCCGCTTTTCTTCTAATTGTGAAATGGCCTGAATATATTTTTGCTCAAGGTTCAGAACCTCTGAAAGAGCATCGATCTCATTATTTTTCAGCATTTCTGTTTTATTCTTAGACAGCTTTAGAAGCTGTTCATGTAATCCGTAGAGACGGTGCAGTTCTTCAATCATTATTTTTACTGACATTCACGCTACTCCCTTTTGTTATTGTTGTTTATAAAAATTCAACATTTTATCTGCAATGCCTTTTGTATCTACTTGATATGTTCCGGCTTCAATGCTTTTTTTAATTTGGTCTATTTTATCTTGACGTTCTTTCATGATATTCGGCACCTTTTGCATTTCGATTGCCTTTTTAGAAATTTCGACTTTGTCAGTTGATTTTGCTTGATTCGATTGCAACGTTTGTTTCTCATATGTTTTCTTGTAAGGATTTACTGGTTGTGTTCCATATCGATTAATTTTCACGGGATTCCTCTCGCTTTCCGTTACAGTCTGTCTTGATTCTATCCATTTTATCGACCAAACTGCAACTTAGTTTAGGGAATCAGTCGTTTTTAGGATTAATGGCATAATAGGTGTCTTTTTTCCTAGATTCAATCTCCCTTTTACGCTCTTCTTCTTGGTCCATTTGGCTGATTTGCGTCTTTATA
Organism: Bacillus sp. iso_77; assembly: GCF_056173625.1. Taxonomy (NCBI): domain Bacteria; kingdom Bacillati; phylum Bacillota; class Bacilli; order Caryophanales; family Bacillaceae; genus Bacillus; species Bacillus sp. iso_77. The sequence continues at coordinate 3,183,682 of NZ_CM149683.1, forward strand.
TCCTTTTCACAATGGCTACACAGCTTGTTTTTTCTGATCGGTTGGCCGCATCTTTCACAAGGATAATTGATATTCGGGAATTGACTAATTTGAAGTCTTTTTAAACGGATAAATTTCAGGATTAATTCTTCATCAACTTCTGTTGCGTCTACTATTTCAGCAATGGTTGATTGTCTATTACTTTGCTTACGCAAGAATTTATAAACGATATCAAAAGAACGTTCTTCTTCTTCAAAGCATTTGTTACAAACCGTTTGGATGGTGGTTTTTAAAAATAACTGATTACATTGTGGACAGTTTGCCAATTGATTCATAACCAAAACCCCTTACGTTATTTTCTTTTCTTAATATCGGTTGATTGTCATGATTTTTGACTACGAATCAACGTAAAAGAGGAAACACTTTTGGCGCCTGCGTCTTTTAAAATTTTTGCTGCATGATAGACTGTCGCCCCAGTTGTATAAATATCATCGATTAATATGATATCCTTTAGAACGATCGGGTTTGACTGCCTTAATTGGAACAAATTCTGTTGATGTAAACGTTCATTTTTTCTTTTCTTAGACTGCTTACTTTGATGTACTTTTATAAGTGGCTCCAATATAGGTCCGCCAATCATGGAAGCAAGCATCATTGACTGATTGAATCCTCTTTCCTTTAATCTCTCTTTACTCAAAGGAATTGGGACAAGGACCGGTTCTTTGATTGAAAAAAAACGTTTAAACGCTGACTGTACATCTTTTTTTAATAGATCAGCTAAAGCCGTATCACCTCGAAATTTAAATCGAGCTAGAATATCTTTCATAAAGTCGTTGTAAGCATAAACAGACCGATTCATTACAAGAATCTCAGCAAAATCCCGTCGTTTATCCCACCTTGAACAATCCTGACACAATTGATCATTTGATTGCGCTCTTCCGCATTTGGGACAAGTAGGACCTTGAATCTTCATCAGGTGGTTCTTACATGCTACACATAAACGATCTTCATTTAATAGTAGGAATGATTTCCATGTAAAAGCAGCCACAAAATGGCTCTCACAAATTGGACAAATCAACGCTTTTCTTTGTTCAACGGCAAATGATTTTCGCACCTTGGATATGTAGTGACCGTTGAAGCAGCTTCTGTCAGAATGACGAGCATCGCCGTATTTTTCTGTTTATCCACCATCTCGGATTTACTGTAGGATATTTTATCGATATCTGTTATATATTGCGGTTTCACTTGATTTAGAGAAATGGCTAATACATCTTCTATACATTTTTCACAATGACAAATCATGTTTAATTGGTTGAGATATTGATAGAGAATTTCTTTAAGTAGTATTTCTTTTGCGTTGAGTAGCATATTTTGTCTCTCCTGCCATTTGTGTTTTGTGAATATAATGTACCATGATTTAGTTGAACCCACACTATTTTTCAGAAAACTCTTTTTCAGCTGTATTATTCATTTTTACGATATGTTTCTTTGCTTGTTTCATACTTCTCGTTAAACCAAAATGAAAAAAATACACGTCTCCGTTAAAAAAATCTGGATGTCTCCCTGCTCTACCAGAAATTTGGACAAGTGCACTTTCTGAAAAAATAGGAGATTCCGCACCTAATACGCCCACCTGAACATCTTGAATGGTAACGCCTCTTTCTAGAATAGTTGTTGTAACCAATACATCGTATCTATGATCTCTGAAATGCTGGACTTTTTGCTTCCTTTCTTGATCACCCGCAGAAACACCCTGTACATTTACATCTTGACCTTGAAGAACATGAGTTACCTTCTTCATAGTAGAAATAGAAGGAACAAAGAGTAACACTCTTTTTTTCTTTGTGATATGTTCATGCAGCCAGTTCATTGTAGATGCTGGAAGCCGATTTCTTTTTAATTTTTTTTTCCAATCTCCAACCCATTGAAATGTTGGGACAGGCAACGGTTTTTGGTGGAAGCGCAGAGGAATTTTGATCGCTTCTAATTGTCTACGAGCAACATCCTTTTGCATTTTTTTAGATGGTGTGGCACTTAAGTAAATTCTAACTCCTGTTTTTTTCATTGATTTTAAAACAGCAAACTGAAGCCGTTCATCCATTGAATAAGGAAATGCATCGACTTCGTCTACAATGAGGACATCAAAGGCGTTTTTATATCTCATTAGCTGATGGGTTGTAGCGATCATAAGCGGTGCCATTTGAAATCTTTGAGAACTCCCGCCATAAAGTGCAGCTATATTCAGTCCTTGAAATGCCTTTCTCATTCGAGGTTCGAGCTCAAGTACAACATCGGTTCTAGGCGTCGCAATACAAACACTCATTCCGTTATTTAGCGCATATTTTATTCCATGAAAAAGCACCTCCGTTTTCCCCGCACCACAAACAGCCCAAACGAGCAGATCAAATTTGTTTTGGATTGCTTCTACTAGTCTATCAGACGCTCTCTTTTGCCCTTTAGAAAGCTCTCCCTGCCATGTTAATTCAACTCGTCTTGTTTCTTTCTTTTGTGGACCCGTCCATTCATAGAGAAAGCCACATTCACTTACTTTTCCCAGCATGATGCAGGATCTACAGTATACACAGTCTTTTTTACATGTTTCACACGGAGAGAGGGCAAAGTAGCGCTTGTTTGATACACCGCACCGGCAGCAGATCAAACCACTCGCCACCCTATCGACAGCAGGTGTTCTATGGATAAATCCTTGATTCTCCAGCCACTCCAATTCGGACTGTGTACATTGACATTCAACAGGAAGAAGATGCCTTGATTGTAGCTTGTGACTGAGTTCCATTGCTTTTTCCAGATTCAATTTCACGCACTACCTTTCCATTCATGTTGACCCATTATGTACAAAGAGAAGGCCTTTCGTCTAATTGTAAAAATAGAAAAACAAATCCCCTTTTCCATGAGAAAAGGGGATTTTGATATCTACCTGATGATCCAGCCAAGTGCTAAAGAGCCTTCGCCTAGATGAGTGCCAATCACGGCACCAAAGTAGCTTTTATAAAATTCAACATGAGGATACTTTTCTAATAAGTGCGCAATTAATTCATCTGCTTCTTCTTCTCTATTACCATGTATCAGAGTTGCTCTCATTGGAACACCACGTGATGCATCTTCATCAAATAATTCAAAAATACGTGAAATGGCTTTTTTGCGTGTACGAATCTTCTCAAAAGGGACAATTAGCTTGTTGTCAAAATGCAAGATAGGCTTTACCTTTAAGAGGCTTCCAATAAAAGCCTGAGCACCATTTAATCTGCCGCCACGTTGTAAATGAGTTAAATCGTCTACCATAAAATAAGCTCTTTGATTTTCTTTTAGATAATTGAGATGGGAAATCACTTCTTCTGGAGAAGCACCACCTTGGATTTTTTCAGCCGCTTCTAACACATAAAAACCTTGCGCCATACAGCTAGTCTCTGTATCAAACGGATAAATGTCGATTCCGTCAACTAGTTCATTCGCTGAGGCCGCACTATTGTATGTTCCACTAATTCCGCTTGACAGATGTATACTAATCACAGCATCATATGTTTCACTAAGTTTTTCATATAATTCTATAAGTTCACCGAAAGCAGGCTGAGAGGTTGTTGGAAGATCTTTATGTTTCTTGACTTCTTCATAATATGTCTTCCAATCCATTTCTACTTCTTCACGGTATGATTCAGTACCAAAGATGACATTCAGAGGGATCATATGAATATGATGTTTATCACGTAGTTCTTGTGGTATATAAGCAGTACTGTCTGTTACAACGGCTATTTTCATTCTTAAATACCTTCCTTATCCGTTAAGTTGCTTTTAAAAAAAGAATGATCATTGTTTTTCACTAGATTTATAATACTAATCAAAAAAGCTTGCCTAATCAATAGGCAAGCCCGCTATATCCGAAAAAGACTCCTTACCTGCCTATCATTGCTCTCTAACTTGAATGTGAGAGAATTAAAAACAGGCGGAAAAGGAGTACTTGTCCGGACATTATCTCATTTCTACCCAGCCGTTTTTAATTGCTACAACAACAGCTTGAGTACGGTCGTTTACATTCATTTTTTGCAAGATGTTACTCACGTGGTTTTTGACTGTTTTCTCACTAATAAAGAGCGACTCACCAATACCTCTGTTGCTCTTTCCGTCAGCTAACATTTGAAGAACTTCACATTCACGTCTTGTTAAGATATGAAGTGGTCTGCGAATTTCAGGATATACCTCGTGCTGTGGATGTGCTGAAACGCCGCTTGTTGCTAAGCGTCGGAATTCATTTACTAAGTTATGAGTGACTTTCGGATGTAAATAAGAGCCTCCGTCAGCTACTACTTTTACTGCTTCAATGAGGGTATCTGCATCCATTTCTTTTAACAAGTAGCCTCTTGCTCCTGTTTTTAATGCATGTGTCACATAGTTTTCATCGTCATGAATAGATAGGATAATGACTTTTGATTCGGGATAAAGCTCTACTAGCTGTTTTGTAGCCTCCACACCATTTACATTCGGCATATTAATGTCCATAATGACAACATCCGGATGATAGTGTTCTACGATACGTGCAGCTTCGTCACCGTCGTCTCCTTCTGCAACTACTTCAAAAGTAGGTTCAAAATCTAAAATCCGTTTGACACCTTCACGGAATAATTGGTGGTCATCGATAATTACAATATTTACTTTAGTCACAAGCTACGCCTCCCCATGTTTATTGTTCTACACCTGAACTTTATGGTCAATATGTCTTTTGTCTCTATTTTACAATTTTATTTTGTAATGTTAACGGTACTCTAATCATGATGAATGTCCCTAGACCTATTTTTGAGTCTATGGTCATTTTACCTTCTAGTAAGTCTACGCGCTCTTTCATGCCAAGTAAACCGAAGGATTTGTTTTTATTTGTTTTCACATCTTTCATATCAAAGCCTTTTCCATCGTCTTTGATAATTAACGTGACAAAGTCTTTTGTCACTTCTACTTTTACAGAGATTTCTTCAGCTTCGGAATGCTTCAATGAATTTGTGACAGCTTCTTGGGCTAGTCTAAACAGTGCCACTTCGAACTGAGAAGCAATTCTTTCATTTTCTGTATCCCCTAGGCATTGGAACGTAATTTTGGTTTTTCCATCATATTCTTCAATTGTGTTTAAGTATTTTCGCAGTGTCGGAATGAGACCCAAATCATCTAAAGCCATCGGTCTTAAATCATAAATGATTCTTCTCACTTCGTACAGTGCATTTCGCACATTCTGTCTTAGACTTCTAATTTCTTTAAAGCCTTCTTCTGTTCCACGGTCTCTAAAAATTCGTTCAATTAGTTCTGAACGCATCATCACGTTTGCCAGCATCTGAGCAGGTCCATCATGGATTTCTCGTGATACCCTTTTGCGCTCTTCTTCCTGGGCTTCAATAATTCTTAGTCCAAAATCTTGTTTTGCCTGAGCATCTTCAAGTAAAACACCGACCTGACGTAAATCTTGGTTCAAGTAGTTGAGAACGACCGTGATCTGGCTCACAAGCGTTTCTGAACGTTCAATGACATCTTGTAAGCTTAACAATCGTCTTTCGAGATCATCTCTTCTTTCCCTCAGCTGTTTTTCGCGCTGCTGGATCATGGTCAATTCTACTTGCAGGTTATGTGCTTTTTCATAGGCTTCTCGTATTTCTTCTTCGCTGAATTTGTTGAAGTTTCTGCTGACCTCAGATAATCGATTTCTAGCATGTCTCGTATGTACTTCTAGTTTATCCCCAAAATCAATTACTTCGTTGACTTGCTGTTTAATTTGCTTGAGCTCTTCTACTAGGCTTTCATATTGTTGACGGGACTGTTCGCCGATTCTAAATACTTCGTCCTTACTGCCATCAACTGTACTTAGCATTTTCATGATGATTGAATCCAATAACTTCGGATCCATTTTAGGTGTTGTCATGGCTTTTCCCTCCCGTAACAGTGATGTCATCTTTTTTTATTATAAATGTCATTGATCTGCATTTTATGTCGAATTATAATGAAAGAATGCGTATAAATCATGAAATTTTTATGACGACCCTTTTTCCGCTCCTATCATCATAACAAAATACGCTGTAAAATTCTAAAACCAATGCAAATTTTCTCTAGCCTTACAATTTGCTTGTCAGGAGGGTATGTCTTTTGCTGAACCGCTATCTCACAGTAAAAAGCCGTGGCGAGCATGAGATCGTCATTGAAAAATCACGTTTTATTTGTCATATACAACGTGCTGTCTCAGAAGAAGAAGCACAAGCCTTTATACAATCCATAAAAAAACAACATTGGAACGCCACTCATAATTGTTCCGCCTATTTGATCGGTGAACATGATCTGATTCAAAAAGCAAATGATGATGGTGAACCAAGCGGTACGGCAGGGGTGCCTATGCTTGAAGTGCTAAAAAAACGCAAGCTGAAAGATACAGTTGTTGTCGTCACTCGTTATTTCGGCGGTATTAAGCTAGGTGCCGGTGGATTAATTCGTGCGTACGGAAAATCTGTGTCTGAAGCTATTAATCATGTTGGTATGGTAGAACGCTGTTTAATGCGTACGATGCACACAACAATAGATTATACATGGCTTGGAAAGGTAGAGAATGAGCTTAGAGCCTCATCTTTTCAGCTAAAAGACATCCATTATGCAGAAGATGTGATTTTTGAAACGTATGTAGAAGAAACACAAACAGAGCAGTTCATTGAATGGATGACTGAGTTAACTAATGGAAAGAGTGTTACTAAAGAAGGCGAATTGATTTATTTAGAAAAGGACGTTGGTCCGATAAAGGAGACAGATGAATGGCACAACGAGTAAAAGTGCGTGTACGAAAGAAAAAGAGTAAGAAGAAAAAGATTTTCAAACGGATTCTGGTCTTATTTTTGCTTCTCTTCATCTGCATGGGCGGATTTGCAGTTTATAAGATTGTGAATACACTCCAGGCTGCTGACAAAACTTATGATGAATTAGAGCGCGGGGAGAAATCGAAACTCCGTGATGCTGTCATTGATATAAAGAAAAAACCTTTCTCTGTCCTATTTGTTGGTATAGAGGATTACGCCACAAATGGTGATCACGGCCGTTCAGATTCACTCATCGTCGCAACGATTAATCCTCAGGATAAAACGATGAAAATGGTCAGTATCCCCCGTGACACACGAGTACAGCTTGCTAGTGACACAACGGGAAATAAAGTAAAGATCAATGCGGCATTTGCTAAAGGCGGTAAAGACGAAACGATTGAAACTGTCGAACAATTCTTGCATATCCCAATTGACAAATATGCAACAGTGGACTTTGACGGTTTTAAGGATGTCATTGATGAAGTTGGGGGAATTGATATAGACGTTCCATTTGACTTCAATGAAAAAAGTGACGTCAAAAAATCGAAAAAGATTTACTTTAAAAAAGGGAATATGCATTTAAACGGGGAAGAGGCACTTGCTTATGCGCGAATGAGAAAACAAGATCCACGTGGTGATTTCGGGCGTAACGATCGTCAGAAACAAATCTTACGTGCCATGATTGATCAAATGGCGAAACCTCATAACATTGCAAACGTGGATAATATTGCAAAAGAAGTAAGTGATCATATAACAACCAACTTCCGCATCACAGAAGGACTTGCGCTACAGCAAATTTACAGTGGTTTTAAAGGAGACGATACTGAAACACTATCTATTAAAGGATCAGACCTTTATTTAGGACCAAATCGAACATACTTCTTTGAGCCAGATCAAACCAACTTGGCTGAGGTGCAAAATGAGTTAAGGACGCATTTAAAGCTTCCTGCTGAGTCATCGTCCTCAACTGAAACAAATACACAAACCGATTCATCTTCTGGTACAACAGGGTCAGCCGATACACAGGCCCCTTCGACCAGCACATCAGGACAATAATAGGAAAACAGCCCGTTCCTTGGAAGCGGGCTGTTTTTTTATTGTCTTTTGACCATTCGTTTGTAGAATTTCGTAAATGGTTTAAACTCTTCGTTCACCAAACCAGTGACTTCAGCGATAACTTGCATAAACATGACCAGTAAAAAGATGATGATCAATGACAGCCAAATGGTGGCACTTGTCAGCAAAATCGCGCTTAAGCTGAAGACTAAGCCAATCATGTAAATCACAATCACTGCCATTCGATGTGATAAGCCAAAGGCCATCAGTCGATGATGGATGTGTGATTTGTCAGGTGATGAGATAGGCTGTTTATTCAATATTCGTCTTATGATCGCAAAGGTCGTATCAAAAATAGGCACACCTAAAATAATCACAGGGACAACAACACTAAACAAAGTAACACTTTTGTACAATCCTAAAAGTGACAGGACCGAGATCATATAGCCTAAAAATAACGAACCTGTATCACCCATAAATATTTTTGCTGGATGGAAGTTATAAAAAAGAAAACCGATGGTACTGCCAATGACGACAAGAGATAACGAAAGAATCAGGATCTTGTCCGCAGAAAATGCCATGACGGCAATCGTGGTTAAACCGATAACCGAAATTCCGGCAGCCAGTCCATCTAATCCATCAATTAAATTGATCGCATTTGTAATCCCAACAATCCATAGTACAGTCAGGGGATACGCCATCCATCCTAACTCCAGTCGATCTGTTAAGAAAGGAACAGAGAAAAAGTCCATTTTTAAGCCCGTGCTCACGATTAAGCAAGCAACGAGAACTTGTACAAGAAATTTAAATTTTGCACTTAAATTATATTTATCATCAAATATACCTAAAATGACGATGAGTACAGCGCCAACTGATATAGCTGTAATTTTATTATGTAGAAACAGCCCGCCTGCTAGTGCTCCAGCCGCTACCCCAATAAAAATCGCCAAACCGCCCATTCGAGGCATTACTCTATCATGAACTTTTCGTTTATTCGGCTGGTCCACTGCACCAATCTTAATTGCAAACTTTTTGACGATTGGTGTCACAATTAAAACTGTAGCCAGAGAGACAAAAAACGCTAATAAGGCGCGTTCGTAATCCATAGGTCAGTCTCCTTCTAAATTGAAATCTGTATTTTGTATATTGGCCGCTCTTTCCATTATACAATTGAATATAGGATGATCACAAGCTCCCCCTAAGAAGAAGAAACAAATAAAAACGCACAATCCTGAATGAATTATGCGTTTTCTTTAATATTCGTTAATTCCACCATGTTTGTGAACAGTGCGTGCCAATCTTTTTTCTTTGCCCGGCTTTGTCTTAGATGTCTGCATTTCATGTCATCTTTTTTACTGATCACTTTCTGGCAGGCTTCTACGAAGAGAGCTGGATCTTCGCCCTCTACATATTCATACACATCATTCTCTTTTAGCCTTTCCGTTGATGGAAGATTTAAACCAACAACAGGGATTCCGGCTGCTAAAAATTCATACAGCTTGAGCGGAAAAACCGCTTGATTGTAAGGAGACTGTTTGTATGGCATCATCCCTACATCAATTAATTTCATATAAGCAGGCACTTCTTCTGGTGCGACTGCTCCAGTCCATAGGACATTGGGCAGTTTGAGTGCATGCTGAAAAGATGGATCTCCATTCGTTCCATCCGGACCGACAAATAAAAATGTCCAATCTGGCTGCATGCGAGCAGCTTGAGCGATCATGTCAAAATCGAGCTTCGGCTTGATCCCACCTATAAAGCCAAGAACCGTTCCCTCTCTTCCCTCTAGCACGTCTTCCCTGCTAGGAAGGTTGCTTTTTGCAAACACATCATACTCGACGCCATTTTCCACTGTAAAGACATCTTTCGGTTCACCCATGAGCCTTTTTTTGATTTGATCATGTAAGTATTGTGAAGAGCATGTAATGCTGTGTGCATATTTAATAATGCGGTTTTCAGCTTTTACAATGACTCGCTGTCTCATATAAGAGAGAATGTTGTTTTTTCCGCTGATGGGCTCTCCCCACAGGTCACTGCAATCATACACAATATGTTTCCATTCAAATAAAGAAGATAAGAGCGGAAATCCCGGAAACGTATACCATAAACAGACGGCTATGCCCTGCTTTTCTTCTTGACGCAAATGCTCAAGAAGAGGAGATAATTTATGAAAATAAAACATATCTTGATAACGGCCAAAGCGAAAAAACTTGCTCTTGAGCACATCAGGAATGGTCATTTGCTTCATTCGATCCGTTATAGGCTGAAAGGGAGCTGAATGACGAGTGGCAGATGGGCATACCCAGATGACCTCTTTCGTTTCTGGATCAGATGCAAGAAATTCCGCCAGTCGATGCCGTCTGTACCTTAGGCCATCGTGTCCCCATTCTCCCGTTGCGACAATCACATGTATGATCGACTCTGCTTTCACCTTTATCACCTTTTTTCCCTTCTGTTTATAAGCGCTTTTTGACAGCATTTGTGGCATAGTGCATAAAACACCAAGATGCTTTCACAAAATGAAGCTGCTCAATTTCTCTGTAGACAAACCATGTTTTTTTCGCTGCTTTCCACTTGTTACTAGAAATCGAGTTTCCCACGATGCGATATTCACTGAGCGGCTCACTCATTCCATAGGCAGTAAATCCTTTTTTTAAAATAGAGAGCCATGTGGCTAAGTCCTGCCTTGTTCGAATGTTTGGCATTTCCACGTGTCCTACTTGTTGAAGATCGAGCATCACCGTCAAACAGCCGATAATCGTATTTTTTAAAGCTTCATTGTAGTTCAACTGAGCCGGCGCTGTGACGGTTTTTTGTAACGGCTCTCCATTTTCTGAAATGATGTCATATGCCGTGAAAGTAAAGGCATGATCATTATCTAACATAAACTTGACCTGCTTTTCGAGCTTTGTCTGTTTCCACATATCATCGCTATCTAAAAAAGCGATAAAGCGGCCTTTCGCCTGTTTGATGGCGGTGTTTCTAGCAATAGCGGCTCCCCCGTTTTCCTCTAAATAAATGACGTTGATTCTGTCGTCCGTCTGACTTAATTCCCCTAACAACTTCCTTGTGCCATCTGTTGAGCAATCATCTGCAATGATCAGCTCCCAGTTGGAATAGGTTTGGGCAAGGACGGAATGAACTGTATCCGTTAAATAACGTTCCGCATTATACGCCGGTGTAATAATTGATACTAACGGTTGATTGTTCACCTAAGACTCATCTCCAGTTCATCATTAAGATTCTTTGAACACTTCAGGTAACACCACAAACATAAGCGAGATGCTAAGGCCAATGACAAGTCCAAGCAGTGCTCGTTTTTTCGCTGACATGCCTTTGCCTGCTTCATCAAGCACTTGGGCAGGATCGACAATCTTTGCCTGCTTCATCCCGAGCTTTGTCGATTCCAATTCATATAAAAATCGTTCTTTATCGACCTTGGAGTCATTGCTGACAGATTCATCTTCAAGAGCGGATAGTCTCCTTTCAATGACTTGCTGTCTTTTCGTAAATAAGGCTTTGTCCTGCTTTAAAAATGTATCTGACACTTGTTTCACTACCGCCAAAGCTCGAGCTTGATCAGCATCTGTAAACGACAACTGCAATTGTGTATCGGACTGGTTAGTGAGAATCAAACGATTTTTCACATCCTGCCTTTCTTCTTCCTTTACATCACGGAGTGCTTGATTCAGAAATGCATCACTTTTTAATAGAGATGTCACTTCTGCCATATTGTTATACACACCGTCGTCATATTTCCCAAGCGTCAAGGTCACAGCAGCTGTGTAACTAGACTGTTCTACTGTCCCCTTGGCAAAAAAGAAACCAAAAGCAGCCAATACAACGGGCAGCAGCACAAGCCAGACGATATATTTTTTCATTCGCTTCCCTATTCTTAACATAAAACCAGACATGCTCATTCTCCCAACATTGACGTATTTGCTTTTTCACTAGTGTAGCCATACAAACTCTGCATCACACGTTTGCCCACGGCTTGAAGCGCTGTTTATTTTTCATGATATTGACCGCTGCGATCACCAGCCCTAGAAACACCCAGTGGAAATATAAATTCGATACGGAACTAGGACTGATACTTGAGACGAGAAAGCTCAGCATGGCAGCAAATAGACCTTCAATGATCATCTTGGCTGATCTCGTGTCAGCCAATTGGTATTGTTTGTACAGTGAGAACATGAGATAGGCATACACTGAGATATAACCTAGCATGACGGCAAACCCAAAATTCGTCATCACCTCTAGCAGCCAATTGTGAACTTCCACGACCTGATCTGTATCAAAGATAGAAAAGTGAGCTAAGTAATAAGACACATTGCCCGCTCCGACTCCGAAACCGTATGAATTCGTAAAGAAATACCAAGCGTTTTTGATTAAATTTGCCCGGGCAATGTTGGACGGAAGTGGTTCGCTAAAAGAATGAGCGACCTGAGAAGCGAGAAACAAGTCATAAAAGACAGAATAGATTTTGGCTGAAAAAATGGCGATACAGATGATAACAAGCCCGCCTGCTGCCATGATGGACCACTTTTTTAAAAAGCGAGGCATCAACAGCCATACATAGATTGCCGCTCCGGCTAATATGCCAAGCAAGCTGGCGCGCGATTCTGTTAACAAAATGAGATACAGCGCTAAGATGGCTCCTAGTAATCCGAACGCTTTGATATAACCATTTTTCATTTGGCGCATGCACGCCACATATAAGAAAAAGCTAATAGATAAAAAAGTCGCAAAATCATTTTGGTTAAAGAAGACAGCTGTAGGATAGTGCTGTTTGTATGCTGGTCCAAGATACAATGAGGTATTCGGTAAATGGTTCAAGGTCAAGTGATTATAGAACCCGATTCCCATCACAAATACGGTCATGACTAGCCAAATACTATAAAAAGTCACGATCTGATCCATTCGCTGAATGTACATGACCACAAGAAAGACAAAACCCATTCCCATCGCAAGAAGAGACATATATTTCAGGCCGTCTGTGACCGAATGAGCCCAAAGCAGTGAGATGAGTCCGTAAAGAAACCATGCAGCGAAAAAACCAAGAATGCCTTTAACGCGAATTTGCTGCCACTGGGATATGTACGTTCCTTTGTCCCTCATCCGCCATATGAATAAAGCAAAGACAGCCAAGAGCATGATGCGGTAGAGAAAGAGACTAAAGAATCCGGCACTGATAGAGAAAAAAGCGTTATTGAGAAATGTTAATGCAATCAAAAGGTAAATGGCTGACATGAATATGTGCTCACCATTCATGTAGAGCTTCATACATATAGCAGCCGCTATGAGCACCACAATCAAAACCGGAATGACCACCATCTTCTTTAACCCGATAGGCTGTGTGGATGCCATTTGTACAAGCCCGATACCTGCTGCTAATAAAATACATCCGATTATGATTTGCCATGCTGTTTGTTTCACACTCATACCCATGTTCCTCCTAAGCAACCCATCCGATTTGAGGGATTAAGCCTTTACTTCCTGTTCATAGTAGGAAATGGTACGAGCCAAACCTTCTTGTAAACTCACAACAGGCTCCCATGCTAAGACTTGTTTCGTTTCCTCATTTTCCAATGTACTATGCACAATATCTCCTGCACGCTGAGGCTTATAAATCGGTTCAAGATCTGATCTCGTGACTCGCTTCATCGTTTGAAACAGCTCATTCACCGTGATGGAATGACCACATGAGATATTTAAACAAACGTTTGATTGAGCTGTTAAAGCTGCAACATTCGCTGCGGCTAGATCGCCTACATAGATGAAATCTCTTGTTTGTTCCCCGTTTCCAAAGATGAAAGGTGCCTCATGCTTTGCAAACTTATCAGAAAAAATTGAGACAACACCGCCTTCACCAAGTGCGTCTTGACGCGGACCATATACATTGCTGTACCGCATAATACAATAGTCCACATCATAGAGTGATTTTGCCATCTGTAAGTATCGTTCAACTGTCAGTTTCGACAAGCCATAAGGTGAACCAGGCTGCAGTGGATGAGCTGTGTCGACCGGCAGATAGACTGGGTCTCCATAGACTGCTGCCGATGAGGCAAACACCACTTTCTCCACCCCGGCTTCAGCCGCTGCTTTGATCACATGCAACGAACCTTTAATATTGACCTCTTCGTCGTAGACGAAATGTTGAACCGAAACGGCTACACTCACTTGCGCTGCAAGATGAATGATATAATCTGGTGCAATGTGTTTGATCAAATCGACCGTTTCTGATTTTGTGACATCTGCTTCAATGCATTGTACAGAAAGATGAGCGATATTTTCCTTCGATCCAGTTGAAAAGTTATCAAGAACGATGGGCTCATAACCATTCTCTAATAAAGCCTCTACCGTATGAGATCCTATAAATCCACTTCCCCCAGTTACCAATACTTTCTTCATCCAAGTTCCCCCTATTATTGTGCCTTCGATACCAATTCTGTTTCCCATACGCCTGGGCGGCCGATGGACTGGTAAATAAATCCTCTCTCTTTCATTTCTGCTGGATCAAACAAATTCCTTCCATCAATTAAAATGGGAGAACGAAGCAGCTGCTTGATCTGATCCTTATCCATCTTCTGTACGTCATCCCATTCCGTTAAGATGAGACAAGCATCTGTATCTTTCACTGTTTCATAGAGATCATTGCTGAAGACCGCCTGCGGGCCAAGCTCTCTTTCTGCTTCTACATAAGCAATTGGATCATAGGCTTTGACAAAAGCTCCGAGCTCTCTCAGCATTGGGATAATATCTAGTGCTGGCGCTGAACGCATATCGTTTGTATTTGGTTTAAATGCGAGCCCTAAAACGGAAATCGTTTTTCCTTTAATATCACCGAACACACTCATCAGTTTGCTGACAAGATGGGCTCTTTGGTGGTTGTTTGTTTCAATGACAGATTCGATCAGCTTGAACCGGTAGCCAGCTGTTTCGGCAATTTTGAGAAGAGCCATCGTATCTTTTGGGAAACAAGAACCACCAAATCCAATACCTGCTTTTAAAAATTTATGCCCGATACGGCTGTCTAATCCAACGCCTTCGCTGACTTTTTCCACATCAGCACCAACTCTCTCGCAAATGTTCGCAATGTCATTGATGAATGAGATTTTTGTGGCGAGCATGGCATTTGCCGCATACTTAATCATTTCTGCACTTTCTAGATTGGTCTCAACCACTTCTGTTTGAAACGGATCATGCAATTTTTTAATGATCGTGGATGCATGTGCGCTTGTAGAGCCAATGACCGCTCTCTCCATATTCATCGTATCTTGAATAGCTGAACCTTCCCGCAGAAACTCTGGATTGGAGACGACGTCAAATGGATATTTACTGCGTGAAGCCTTTTGAACAATGGCTTGAACAAGACGTCCTGTTCCAACCGGCACTGTGCTCTTATTCACGATGATTTTGTAGCCATTCAGGTGTTCCCCAACCGTTTGAGCCACAGCTCTCACGAATGTTAAATCCGCTTCCCCCTGAGGTGTCATTGGTGTTCCTACCGCAATATAAATAATCTCTGATTCTCGAATTGCAGCGGGAATATTGGTTGTAAAACACAATCTTCCTTCTTCTGTATTCTTCTCAATCAATTCCTTTAAGCCCGGTTCATAAATTGGAACGAGACCGCTTTTTAAGCTGTTGATTTTTGATTCGTCGATGTCACAACAAATGACGCGATTTCCGATATCAGCAAAACAAGTACCCGATACTAACCCGACATATCCTGTTCCAATCACAGCAATTTTCTTCAACATGTTTCATCCTCTCAGTAAAAGCATATTGGTCGTTCCAAACTGTTTATCTATCAGTCTTTGCACATTTCATCCTGTTTAAACGGTGGATGTTGATTGATTCAGCACCTTTTCATATTGCTGAATCAGGAGCGTTGCATTATGTGATGATGAATAATCTGTATGGACGATGTGGTGAAGATCGTTCTTCACTTGCTCGTTCCATCTGTTTTCATAAAGATAAGCGTGAATCGCTTCTTTTAACTGACTCGTTGAACGCGGTTCAATGAGCAGATGTTGATAGGTAGAAAATAGTGATGGGAGACCACCAACCCGTGTTGCGATGACAGGCATTTTTAAAGCGAGCGCCTCAAGAACGACAGTCGGCATTCCTTCACTGTAGGAAGGAAGGGCAAACAGGTCAGCTGCCATTAAATAATGTTTGACTTGTTCATTCGGCACCTGCCCCGGGAGTATAATGGATTCTCCCGCCCGTTCGGTCAGCTCCTTTGCGAGGGGGCCTTTTCCGACAAAGACGACTTTTACACCCTCCATCCCGCTGACAGCTTCCGCTAATTCAAGCAAACCTTTCTCTTTGACTAAACGGCCGACATAAACGACGAGCTTGTCGTGAAGCGGTAAACCAATCTGCTTTCTGATGGCTGTTTGATCCCCCAGTGTTCTAGCAAATGACTTGAGCGGAATTCCAAGCGGGAGGCATTGTGCATCCACCTCTGTCATGTTATGTGTTTTCTTTGCCAGCTCTTCACTCACTGTGAGAACAGCAGACGCCTGTTTTACTGCTGCTTTAAAGGCTGCAAGCGCCCCTTGACTATAGGTTGGATAGACGTTCACATCACTGCCGTGTAAGGTCAGAAGATAAGGGATGTTTGCTTCCTTTTTGATCACAGCTGCTGCGCCGCCAGACGGCATGGCAAAGTGCGCATGGATGAAATCCGGTGACAGTTCATAACGCTCCATTGTGCGCAGGACAGAAGCTGCGATTCGGTTACTCGGCTGAGCCCATTTTAGCTGTCCAGGCAGCGCTGTATAGGGCGGTCTGTAAACCGGCACGCCGCACCTCACTTCCTGCTGGGGAAGATCTTTTCTCTGACGATAGGAAGTTTTAAGCATCCGTAAGATGGGCGGATTGACAGGAGTAGGACAAATCACGCTCACTTCTACGCCCTGTTTGACCAGCTCCTGCACTTGCGTTTCATGGAAGACGCCTTCACTTGGATGTTTTTCACTAGGATATACACTTGTCAGCCATAGCACCTTCATGACGAACGACCTCTTCTCCATAATTTCCCTGACATCTGCGGATACATTTTGACAAGTAGCAAGCTATATAAAGCCGCACTTAAACCAATCGTCAGTAGTAATTGAAGCAGTATATCCGCTGATGTCAGCTTCATCCCTTGATGAACAGCCACTGCGCAGCCGGCCATTAGCAGCGTCATGACAGCAGGCTTTACGAGTGATTTTACATACATCTTCATATCTAGCTGAATGACATAAGCCATCAGCCACCTGCCGACAATGAAGTTCAGCAGGCTGACCCCTGAGTAGACCCAAGCTACAGTCAATAGACTGCCAGTATGGACTCCTGCATATAAGGCGCATCCATATACGATGAGCATGCCTGTATCCCAATAAAAAGCTAAGTCAGCTCTCCCTTTTGCAAGAAGGATGGAACCATTTGGATTCATCAGCACACGGAGTAGACCGACAATGCACAAAATATTCAAAACCGGGACCGCCACTAGCCATTTCTCTCCAAACACCACTTCTATAAAGCTATCTGATACGGCAGCAAGACCGATGAGTAGTGGAAAACTAATGAGTGCAAGCATATTCGTCATGCTGAGGAAGCCCTCACGCAGCCTAGAGTGATCGCGCTGACTTTTTGCGAAAACTGGGAAAGCCACTCTCGTCACAATCGGGTTAATTTTTAGCACCGGAATTGTGACGATTTGATAAGCCAGGCTGTAAATCCCTAAAGCCTCTGCTCCAAGAAATCGTCCTATTAAAATCATGTCGATGTTTGAGCCTGCCCGATTGACGAGTCTTGACGCAAGCTGGAAAGCCCCGAAGGAGAAAAACTCTTTCACTTCCCCTAATGCGAAAACGGGTGCTGGGCGCCACTTCTTCCAATAAGCCGCTGCATACATGAGACCTTTTCCTGATTGAAGCAGCACTTGAGAGATCACATAGGCCACAATTGGATTGATAAAAAAGGCTAGAATAAGTAGAACAATCAGCGAAATGATCGTCGCTATCGTTTCAATCGTACTTAAGGTTTTAAAGGCTAAATCTTTCTGCATCATATATTGATATTGCTGACCAATTGGTGCAATGAGAAACATGATTGATAATAACTTGAGCAAGCCTTCCAGCTCAGGTCTGGCATAAAAGGCGGCAATCAAGGGACTTGCGAGGATCAATACACAAAACAAGAGAATTCCCGTCAGCAAGTTGATCCAATATAATGTGGATAATTGACGTTCCGTCGTTTGTTCCTTTTGAATGATCGCAGCACCGATGCCTAGATCAAGTAAAATCTGTGTAAATATTGTGACCGTTGTGATCATGCCAACGAGTCCAAATTCTTTCAGTGACATTACGTTTCCTAAAAAGGCGAACTGTGCAATTTGGATGATGGTAATGATCAATGCGGACAAGCTTGTCCATTTTGCTCCGCCCAGCAGGCGATTTTTCATACTTGCCATTTCTCTTCCCTACTTTACTTATCTGGCTCCGTCACCAGTCACGATGACTTTTAACGTTTTTACCATAATCTTCGTGTCGAGAGAAAATGTCAAGTTTTGAATATACTGTAAGTCGTGTGATAATTTTTCACTTGGACTCATTTCATATCCCCCATTTACTTGAGCAAGACCAGTCAGCCCCGGCTTCACTGTCAGTCTTTTTGTAAAGCCTGGAATCGTCCGATTAAATTCGGCAGTAAACATTGGTCTTTCAGGACGTGGACCTACAATACTCATTTCTCCTTTTAACACGTTGATAAATTGCGGCAGTTCATCAATTCTTGTTTTTCTGATGAATGCCCCCACTTTGGTGATACGAGGGTCATTTTTTTGCGCCCATTTCGCTCCTCCGCTTTCTGCGTTGGTTCTCATCGATCTGAGCTTCCATAATTTAAAGTAGACACCGTCTTTGCCGACCCTTTCCTGCATATAAAAGGCTGGCCCTGGTGTTTCTAGCTTAATTAAAAGGGCAAACAGTAAAATGATTGGCGTACTCAACATCAATCCGATGAACGAGAACACGACATCTATGAAACGTTTTGCAAATAAATATCGAACCATATGTTCTGTTAAAGCAAAAGAGTGGTTTCGTCTCACTTCATATTCTCTGTAAAGGTTCATCGCTTTCTCTGCGCTCACTGACCTGCACCTCACCATTCAAAGTAGTTGTTGTGTAAAGAGATGTTCTATGAAAGTCAGTTTAGCAGAGCAACATTAAGCAAATGTAAATGGGCTGTTAAGTCTTGTAAAAGTGTGTTAAGAATGTGCCCTTATATCAAGTTATGCCCTTTTAAACGTAAAAAAGACCCGCATTTCTGCGGGTCTACGTGTCTTTTTTTTATTTTGCCTTTACGGATTCGATCGTCTTCAGTCTAAGCGTTCCGTTTGCATCTTTTGTATAAGTTACTTTCACTTTTGACTCTTCTTTTAGGCTGTTCACTTGTTTAGAAAATGTATTTCCGAATTGAATGGCTACTTCTTTTCCATCAATGTTGACAGCAATTGTATGTCCATCAGCCAAACCGACATATGTGCCTTCTTTGGTGACTTCATTTTTCTTCGTTGTAGATTCTTTTTTTGTTTTAGATTCAGCTTTTGACTGATCGTTTGTCGTTTCTTCTTTTGTGATTTCCTTACTTGAGCTTTCTTTTGCATCTTCATCAGATTGACCTGCTTGGTCTTCTGTTTGAGCAGCTGTTTCTTTGCTTTCATCATCTGCTTTTTCACTTGCAGACTTGTCTTCCGTCTTTTCATCTGTTGCATTTTCTTTCTTTTGATCTGCTGCTTCAGTTGTTTCTTTTTTGCTGTTATCCGTATTGTTATCGTTTGACTGATTTGATGTGCCGCATGCTGTGAGCATTACACCTAGAAGTAAAACTAAAAACGGCATTGTGATTAATTTTTTCAAGATCGTCACCTCTTCATGATTTGTCGATTTGCTGTCATTGGAAGGCAAATACGTAAAAAATCCACCCTCTATGTTTCGATTATAACAAAAATAACCTGAAATGAAATGTATTTTTAACTTGACATATCATTCATTCGATCTATTTTATTCAAAATATTGAGATACACCTGCTGCGATTCCTGAAGCCAGCCGCTCCTTGGCAGTCGTTGATTTTAATATACTGGCATCAATCGGACTGGTTACGAACCCCGTTTCAAGCAAGATGCTGGGCATTTTTGAATACTTGATCACGTAGAATCCTGCTGTCTTCACACCGCGATCTCTTGTGCCAAGGGCTTTCACCATCTGGGGCTGTACCTTTTGTGCCAGCTTTAAACTATTGGCCGAAGCATACGTCGCATCATAATACGTTTCTGTTCCATTTGCACCGCTATTATCATTTGCATTGGCATGGATGCTGATGAACACATCCGCACCAGCCTGTGATCCTTTGCTTACACGTGTTTGCAAGGAATCAAATGTATCAGATGTTCTAGACATGACCGTCAGCGCACCCGCTTGTTTGAGCCTTGCTTGCAGTTTTAACGCGACATCCAGATTAACATTTTTTTCAAACAGCCCATTTCCTACCGCTCCAGCATCCTGTGCACCATGACCTGGATCAATAAAGATGGTTTCACCTAACACATGATTTTTCAGCTGTGTGATCACACTGGTTCGTATGGTTGATGTTCCGCCCAACACTGTAAATGTTGAAATCTTTTTAGTCCCAATGACACGACGAATCGCATCTGGCACTGATTGAGCGTCTGTAAGAAGAAGGGTTTGCCCTTGCTTGGCTGCCGTACTTGCCGCAGCTGCCGCATCGGCATATGCATAGCCGTTACTCATATACGTTTGGGTTGTCTTCATCGGGTATGTTTTCGCAATTCGGGCTGCCACTTCATACCGATTGGCTCCGCTGATTCTCACGGGTGATGGCAGCTTTTGATAGGCCGCTTGATTGACACTTGTTTCCCCGCCAATCACAATCGTCCGTTTCACCGCTTTGCTTTTTAATAGATTGGCTGTTTCCTGCCGCAGCCCTTTTGCATCGGTTAATAAAATAGGAAAGCCCTGTTTTGCAGCATATGGAGCAATCGCCACAGCATCTGCATAAGCAGAACCATTCACAATCACAGCTGTATCAGCACTCTTCATTTGTTTAGCAACGTTTGCCGCCAATTCATATCGATTCTTTCCTTGTATTCGCGATACGGAAAGATTCATTGCTTTTAGCTGCGCTACGACTTTTTGAGAAATGCTTGCGGTTCCGCCAAGAATGATAACACGCTTCGTTTTCAACTGCTGAAGACCTGATTTAGTTGCACCAGAAAGACTACTAGTATTCGTTAACAGCACTGGGGCTCCTTGCTGAAAGGCATACGGCACAGCACTTAGCGCATCAGCATAAGCTTCACCGCCTACTAAAACAACTGTAGGTGCTGTCGACCAGCCTCGTTTTGCAGCGTTAACTGCCACCTCATATCGATTACTTCCCTCAATCTTCGATACATTGTGCTGCGCAAATGCTGATGGTGCATATAAACATAGTGAAACCACAATTAAAACAAAACATTTGATATAAGAACGCATGAAGTCAACCTCCTTGGTTTTGAACCCTTCATCATGGAACCCAGGAAACACTTCATGTACTTTTGAAAAAAGGCTGCCGAGAGTCGTTTCTCGAGCAGCCTAAGAGGTGTATCTTCGGCACCCCTCATCTGTATGTTTTCTTATCTAAAATAGCCTGAAACACCGCTTGAAATACCTGACGCCAATCGATCTTTATAAGTAGCGGATTTCAAAATATTTGAATCAACTGGACTGGAAACAAAACCAGTTTCTAAGAGAACGCTTGGCATCTTAGAATATTTAATGACGTAGAAGGCAGCTGTCTTCACGCCACGGTCTCTTGTGCCTAATGCACTGACCATTTTAGGCTGAATATTTTGCGCGAGCTTCAAGCTGTTTGTTGCCGCATATGTTTTGTCATAATACGTTTCAGTTCCATTTGCACTGCTGTTATCATTTGAGTTCGCATGGACACTGATGAAGATATCTGCATTTGCTGACGCACCTTTGCTCACCCGTGTTTGAAGACTATCGAATGTGTCTGATGTTCTTGACATCGTCACAAGTGCACCTGCGTTGTTTAACTTTGTATTTAGACGTTTGGCTACATCTAAGTTTAAGTTCTTCTCATATAATCCGTAGCCTACCGCTCCTGAATCATGAGCGCCATGACCTGGGTCAATGAATACTTTTTTGCCAACGACAGGGTTTTTCAATTGATTCACAACAGTTGGTGTCACTGTATTTGTACTACCAACGACGGTAAATTTGGTGATTTTTTTGCTGCTAATCGTCGCTCTTGTTACCTTTGGCAGCGTCTTTTCATTCGTTAGGAGCAATGCTTTGTTTTGCTTTGCTGCAATTCCTGCCGCAGAAGATGAAGTGGCATAGCCAAACCCTCTTCCTACATAGGTATTGTTTGTGCTCATATTGTATTTTTTCACAATATTCGCAGCCACGTCATAACGAGTAGAGCCTTTGATTCGCGTTGGAGATTTTAATTGATTATAAGCTGCTTTTGTGACGTAATTCTCTCCGCCTACGACAATGGTTTGTTTCACATTGCTTGCTTTTGCAACAGAAGCGATTTCAGAACGAAGGCCCTTTTTATCTGTATATAGAATTGGGAACCCTTTTTGTGCCGCTACAGGTGCAATGGCAATTCCATGTGCATAGAATGACCCTTCAACCACAACGACGCCAGCTGGCGTTTTCATTTTTTTCGCGATATTTGCCGATAGCTCATATCGGTTTTTTCCTGAAATACGTTGTGTAGAGATGCCCATTTTCTTTACTTGATTGACCACGTTGTTTGACACACTTGATGTGCTGCCTAAAACAATAACTGTCTTCGTTTTTAAAGCCGTTAAGGCTTTTTTTGTATCTCCAGAAAGGCTTGTACTATTTGTGTAAAGAACTGGTCCATTTTTTTGATGTGCCAGTGGAATTCCTGCTGTTGCATCTGCATATGCAGTTTTCCCCACTAAAACAACTGTACTTGCTGTTCCCCATCCTTTTTTCGCTACGTTTGCTGCTACAGCATACCGGCTCCCACCATCAATTCGGGAGACCGAGTTATCTGCTGAAGCTGTTGGAACAATAACGAAAATGGCGATGAGGCTGAGGATGGCTGTTTTGATCATTGAGCGCATCTTCTAAGTCCTCCTTTTATTCTTAATAGTTTGTTAGTTTTGTACCTGGATAGTAGAACGAAAGTATGGAAGAATACGAGTTTCCAGATTCAGCTCTAGCTTTGGCGCCGTATTGACTCATACCAATACCGTGACCATAGCCTTTTCCTGAAATCGTGAAATCATTTGTATTATTCTTTACTGACGCAAACGTACTTTTCACCTTTGTTGCGCCCATGACTGTTCTAAACTCTGTCATTTTCATACTTGCCGTTGTACTTTTGTTCACTGTATACGTACCTGTTTTGTTTTTCAGATGGTAATTCAGCTTGATTGAAACGGTCTTCGCACGCTGACCTTTTGTTTTTCCTGAGAATGTCAGGCTTGAAATAGATGCAATTCTCATGTCAGATGCAGCTGTTTCTTTATTTTTCAACAGCCATGATTTTAGACCAGCAAGGTCGGCAGCATTGGCTTCTTTTGCCTTAGACCACTCAGAAGCTGCTTTACTTGCAGTCAACGTAGTGCCTAATTGCTTTTTAGACAACTTCAGTGTCCACGCATTGACAGGATCTTTTGTGTCCTGCTTGGCGACTAAGTATGGCAGTGCATTCCCCCATACTTCTTCACTCGCCTCAGTGTATCCGCCATTACTAGAATAATAGGTGGCTGAAATAAGTTGATTGTTGTATTTTAGAACCTTGCCTTTTGTGGCATCAACAGCTTTTGTTGAATTTGTGTACCAGTTATATCCTCCATATACTTGGAAGGCTGTTGTATCAGGTACGACTTTTCCAATACTTTTCACTGAATACGTTCTAGCGGCAACTGCTTGTGCTTTTAATGCCTCAACATGCCAGCTTGCAGGCATTTCGTTTGGCACAACACCTTTTAGATAGTCTTCAAATGGAATATTTTCATTAGTCGGCCTGATATATCCTGATTCAATAGCAAAGTTGATGTTCCCTAAGTAAGGCTTCCCTGCGATTTGAAGGACATTTTTAGTTGAATATTTCTCAGGAACAACTCTTACTGTGTTATATGTCTTAATACCTTTTAATGAAATTTTTCCGTTAGAAATATTCAATTGGTAGTTTTGATTTTTTTTCAGATAGACTTGTTTGGCTAAAGAATTTTTTAAGCTATCTGTAATCGCACTTGTGCTACCAGCAAGATGGTAAGCATATGTACCTTTTTCTTTCAGCAATGCTTTTAATGACGCTGTGACAGAATCCGGCTTCACATACACAACGGTACTGTTAGATTTTGCAGCCAATTGCGACAAAGGCATTGCATAAATATAGCTAGAGGCTTTTGCCAAGTACACTTTATCTGCATTAATGTTTAATTTTTTAATGATATTCACAGATAATTCGTAGCGATTGGCACCGCTGATTCGTGTCACCTGTGAGGTTTTCTTGATTTGATTTTCTACTTTTTGTCCCGTACTTTTTGTACTGCCGATGATAATGACTTTACTTGGCATTTTATATGACGGAATGGAATCTTTTTTTGTTAATAGGATTGGGTATCCTTTTCTCGATGCATAGGATGCAATTGCAATCCCATTCATGAATGAGTTCCCGCCGACAACAATTGCTTGCTTATAATTACCCATCTCTTTGGCGATTTTTTGGGAAATTTCAAATTTGTCTTTCCCACTAATGCGTCTCACTTTTCCATACTTTTTGATTGATTTCTCAGCAGCTGTTGAAATACTTTTTGTATTCCCGACAATTAAGATGTTATCAGGATTCATTTTTTTTAACTGATTTTCGGTTGTCTTCGTTAGCTTTTCAATGTTCGTGTACAAAATTGGTGCGCCTAATTTGTATGCTAACGGCGATACAGAAATGGCATGATCAAATGCATCTCGGCTCACAATCACAACAGTTGAAGGATTTTTCCAGCCTGCAGAAGCGATACTATTGGCTACTTCGTAACGATTTTTGCCGTCATATCTTTTCGTCACAGCGACATTTGATCCTGACAGCTTGTATTCCCCAGTTGTTGAAATATCCATGCTTGTTTTGTTTCCTATATAATTAGACAATTTCACTGAAATTGTCGAGCTGGCCATGGCAGACTGAAAAGGTGCAATTAGTAGTGTCATTGTCATGAGAACGATAAGTGTAATGCCTGTTTTCTTCAATTTTGTTCATCCCGCCCATCTTTTTTTACTTCTGTTTTTCAATCTTCTGAATTTCTTTTTGACCATTGTCATTGATAAAGTAAGAGATTTCTACTTTGTCACCTGGTTTAAATTCATTTAATACATCTTTAAAATTATCCGTAAATTCATAGCTTAAGGTCGTATTCACTTTTTTTACTTCGACTGTATGTGCATCAGCCATTCCAATAAATTCAGCTTTTTCTTCCAGGACCTGAGGAGTTGAACTGCTTGTCTTGTTTTCTCCTGAGGATTGCTCAGCCGTTCCACATGCTGTGAGCACGATACCTAGTAGTAGTATTAAGAACGGTAAAACGACGATTTTTTTCATTTTTTTCACCTCATGTCTTTGTATCGTCTTATAACTTAATATTTTAAGGTAAATTTAAGGTTTTTTGAAACCTTTTTTTTGTTACAACGTCTATATCTAGGTTCAGAGTAAAAAAATAACTTGTTTATCAAGATTCGTAAACCTATAATCATGGAAGAATGATAGAAAAGGTGAGGGACATTATGAGAGCTGAGAGAAAAAGAAAGAAAAAGAAGGTTCTTTGGATTGTTTTATCGATTATTGGCTTATTCGTATTAGCCACTGGCGGATACGCGTATCATCTTTGGAATACAGCCGCATCAACTGTCGCAGGCATTCAAGAGAACTTAAAGAAGTCAGATAAGCGTGACAAAGATGTCGATTTAAGTAAAAAAGACCCGATCTCCATTTTAGTCATGGGTGTCGATGAAAGAAAGAATGACCGAGGCCGTGCAGATACATTAATATACATGACTGTGAATCCGAAAACGAAAACAACTGAGATGGTGAGTATCCCCCGTGATACGTATACAAAAATTGTCGGAAAAGGCACAATGGATAAAATCAACCACTCCTACGCTTTCGGCGGTACACAAATGGCGGCAGATACAGTAGAGGAACTGCTTGATGTACCTGTGGATTACTTTGTGAAAGTAAATATGGAAAGTTTTAAAGACATTGTCGATACACTTGGCGGCATTACGGTGAACAGTACGTTTGCTTTCAGCTATGATGGCCATTCATTTGGTACAGGAGAGATTAACCTGAACGGTGATCAAGCCCTTGCCTATACAAGAATGAGAAAGCAAGATCCTAAAGGTGACTTCGGCCGTCAGCAAAGACAGCGACAAGTCATTGAAGGCATCATTGCAAAAGGGGCTAACATTTCATCTATTACGAAATTCGGTGATATGTTTAAAGTCGTTGAAAATAACATGAAAACGAATATGTCCTTTGACGACATGTGGACGATGATGAATGATTATCGTGATGCAAGACAAAATGTGAAACAGCACGAGCTGAAAGGTACAGGCGCACGAATCAATAATATTTATTACTATCAGCTTGATGACAGCAGTTTAGCGAAAGTCAAGAAGGAATTGAAGGATAGTTTGGAAGCTTCGTAAATAAAAAACACCTTTCTATAAGAAAGGTGTTTTTTCATTATAAAAGAGGTTATCCTTATTTTTCATCGCCTTCTTTTTGTTCTAAGAAGATCGCATCCACTACTCTTTTACTCGATTGACCATCCAATTCATCGAAGAAATACTGTACAAATGAATCTAACTTTTCGAATTCATACTGATTGTTCTTAACAATTGAAACGAGTTCACGACAAGTTCTAGCTAGTGGGCCTGGGATAAATGAGAAGTACTCATAATAAAAATCACGTGTTCGAATATACTCGTCCACATCATAACTAAAAAAGATCATTGGCTTTTGTAGCAAAGCAAATTCAAAACAAACAGATGAATAGTCAGTTATCAGAACGTCTGCAATTAACAACAGTTCATTGATCTCTCTAAAATCTGAAAAATCATAGAAAAATTCACTATATTGATATGGAATATTAATTTGATTTTTAACAAACGGATGAATTTTAAACAAGAAAATATATTCGTTATTCAGCTCTTGATAAAGCTGATCATAATTTAATACTTCGAACGGATAATGAGCAGACTGCTGGCCATTTCCTCTAAAAGTCGGGGCAAATAAAATCACCTTTTTCCCTTTTAGAAAAGGATATTCTTCATATAAACTTGATCTAACTTCAGCTTTTTTCGCTTCATCGAAAAAGAAGTCTGTTCTAGGAATTCCTGTGGCAATGACATTTTCAATATCCACACCAAATCCCTCTGCATAATGCTTACGGATATGATCAGAACTGACAATGACCTTCGTATAGTTCCTATGATTTTTAGATGTCGGCGATGGGCCTCCTGGTAAACCTATACGGCTATAACCAAATGTCTTAAATGCCCCCACAGCATGCCATAATTGAACAAGATCAGCATTTTTTCGGATCTTTAATGGATAGATGATTGGATAAAAATCATCTATTAAAATTTGTCGGCTTGTAGCAAAATGATAGGCCATTTGCACATATTCTGCGATACTTTTTTTCGAATTAATACTCTCTTTTAAGAAAAACTGAAAATCAAACGTTTCGTCTCTATTAAGAAGCTCTTGATAGACAAATTCAAAGTTTCCTGATAAATCAGTACGACTGTCTGATGCGAAAGTGATTTTATTCTGTTTTACTGGCAGGATACAAAATAGTTGATATAAGATTTGAAACATAACACGCTTCATTTTACGAATTATACGATTTTCATTTTTCATAGTCGTCTCTATTAACCCTTGGTCAATTTCTTGGAGTTTGTGTGATGATACATAAGCTGTTTTTTCCTCTTCATCGTATGTAACAATGAAATTATATTTCAATCTTTTCTTTCCTGAAAAATGTTCCATTTTGGTTGCATAGATATCCTGCTTCAGGAATTGATTTATATTTCCTAACGTATGAGTCTCATGGTATTTTATATTTTGTTCATCTAGTACTTCTAACTCTAAATATAAATGAAAATTCCCGTGCGGTAACGGCTTGCCTCCATTTACCTTTGAAAAGTTAATTTCTTGATAAAAACCAGCCCATTCGTACTCTTCAGAAAACCCCAGCTGCTGTCTTTCTGATTCGTCCAAACGTTGATTTTTCAGAGGAATGGATTGTACGACATCCCCTTTTTGAACGATTAACAACTTTCTTCTTACAGTGTCTTCTCTCAGCAAGGGAATACCTTCAATATACATATACCCCTCAATTGTTAAGAATGATTCATACCAGTTAAATTTTGTTATCACTCTTATAGGTATATTCTTATTGGTGATGACATCTTCTGCTTTATCGAATAGTGAGAATAACTTTTCTTCACTTATTTCATCTACATGATTAAGGTTTTTTTGAACACTCCTTTTCCTGAATAGTGTCCCTAGTTTAAATTTCAAAAACTCTCTCTCCTTCATTCAGTAAGCTTAGTATAAGTGAAACAACACGTTCTGTAGAATGTCCATCACAACGATTCATGAACCGCTTTGAAAATGAACGAAAGTCTGTTTGTGTTTTATCCAAACTTACATTTTTCAAATCCTCTATTAAAGGCTCCATTTTCGTTCTAATAGGTCCTGGTGCAAACTCATGGAATGGATAATAAAAGTCTCTCTCTTGCACATAGTTCTCTAGATTGGGACAATAGAAAAACATTGGCTTATTTAATAGACTATATTCAAATATAACTGATGAGTAATCTGTCACCAACACATCAGAAACAATCATCAACTCATATAAAGTAAACTTCTCAGATATATCTGCTTCTCCAAATGAACTTTTTCGCATATAAGGGTGCACATTAATGAGCAGTTCATAATGCTGTGGATCTAAATGTCTAAAAAGAGTTTCCTGATTCAAAAGAAGTTGCTCCCCATGCTGCTTATTAACTCCTCCTCTATAAGTTGGAGCATATAGCACTTTCACTTTATTCTTCAATTCTGGGTATTCCTCATGAAACCTCTTTTTCAATTCATGAATATGCTCTTCTGAATAAAAAAAGTCTGTTCTTGGCACTCCTGTCGCTAATATTTTTTGCTTAGGCATATTAAACGCTTCAGAAAACGGACCAATTGCTTCTTCTGAACTCACTATTGCAACATCATAATTTGAATGAACAGGCACAACTTTTAAATAAGCTGAAGAAGGTCCTCCCTGCTTATCCTTAATACTGTGACCAAATTTTTTAAAAGCACCACATGCATGCCAAATTTGAACAACCTTTGTTTCCGACCGCTTTTTAATTAAATAAAGAGGATAATAGTAATCATCTAATAAGAGCACCTTGCAAGTAGCAATATGATACAACGTTCTCAATAAATAAATAATATAGAGAAACTTACCTATCAACCCACTCTCCGACTTTCTGAATAATAGAACAATTCTTAAATGGGGCTGTTTTAACAATTCATTATATACGTTCTTGAAATTTTCATTTATTTCATTATCTCTATAGGAAGCAATCACAATTTTTTGCGGACTTACCGGAATTAATTTAGAAAAGACTGTGTAGACTATTTGAAAAAAAACTTTCACAATTTTTGTCATATACATTGTGTTAGATTTCCCATTTCATGATTGTTTTCCCCCATGAAGAAGTCAAATCTTCTTCAAATGCCTTTCCAATGTCCTCTATGCTTCTCACAGTATGGACTGCTCCAATTAATGTCTCCAAATAATCTACAATCTCAGGAAATTCATTTAGTAGATTAACAGTATTAATAAAGTCTTTGCTGCCACTTCTACTGCTTCCAATGAAAATAATCCCTTTTTCGAGAATCATTCTTGTTGCTACCTTCACAGGGTATTCTGACACACCTAATAAAGCCACAGATGCCTCTGGCTGAGTATAATCAATGATTTGTTCTATTGCACTTTCACTGCCACGTCCACCGACGCATTCAAATGCATGATCGACTCGAAGGTCTTTTGGTATGTCATTAATTTGATAAACTTCATCGACAAAAGAGAAATGTTCTAATTTATATTGGTTCTTTCCAAAAACGTATACTTTACAAGAAGGATAACGTTTTTTGAGTATTAAGGAGGTGATAAATCCGAGATTCCCATCCCCCCAAACACCAAATGTATCTCGTTTTTGGTGAGCCACTCTTTCAAACCTACTCATTGCATGAACAGCAATTGTAATTAATTCAATAAAAGCAGCTACATGAAGGTTCATTTGCTCTGGAAGGGCAACAAGGCGATCCGGATTCATGAACATATAATCTTGCATGAACCCATCATATCCACTTGACCTGAAATAGCTTGAGCGCAGGTAGTTCTCCGCAATAAATTCATTTTCTTCATTTGGAATATTTGGGACCATCACCACATGTGTCCCTACTTTAAACGTTCCTGTAGGATCATACATCACTTTCCCTACACCCTCATGAATAAGCGCCATAGGAAGCTTTTTATCCATTGCTTCCTTACCTCTAGTACCTGTAAAGTAACGCTGATCAGCCGCACATATTGACAAGTGGGTTGGTCTAACAACGACTTGACCAGAAGTAAATTCCTTATCCTTATAAGTCACTTCAAATTGTCTAGCAGAAACCAATCGATATGTTTGATTAATCATTTTTTATGTTCTCCTGTAAAATAGCATTCGCAACTTTTAGGTCGTATGGTGTCGTTACTTTTATATTAAATACCTCGCCTCGGACTAAATTCACTTTTTGTCCTGCTAAAATACAAATTTTACACGCATCTGACAACACCTTTTTCTGTTCTTCTGTTAGTTCGCCATAAAGTCTTTTTAAGAGAGAGATCTTAAAACTTTGAGGTGTTTGGCCTTGATACATGTTGTCACGTACAGGAATATCAGTAATATTTGCTCCATCTTCTGATGTCACAATTGTATCTATAGCAGGGATAACAGTATCGACAGCATCATGTTCTAAAACGGCATTAATATTTTCTTCAATAATTCTATGAGTTAAAAAAGGTCTTACTGAATCATGTGTAACAATGACATCATCATCATTTAGCCCATATTCTTTTTCAATAAAACGAACTCCACTCATGATCGATTCATTCCGATCTGTTCCGCCCTCAATTACTACTAATCTATCATCAGCATGTATGTATTTTTCTAGTATATTCTTCGTATGGTTGATCCATTCTTTAGGAGTTACAATGATAATCTTCTCAAAACGATCATTTAATAGAAATTTTTCAACAGTGTGAATAATGATAGGGCGATTATTTAACGGTAAGAACTGTTTTGGCATATTAACATTACCCATTCTAGAACCTTTCCCACCAGCTAATATTTCTGCATAAATCATACTTAATACCCCTCTCAATCATATCAAATAAAAAATGGCAATATTTCAACACGAATAGATTGTAAAATATATTACAAAAAAACCATTCATATCTTAATATATGCCATTATAATACCACATTTTTATATTTTTTTAATTATTGATTTAGAATTTGTAACATGTATCGACAAATTTTTCTAACATATGAATGGTCATTTTCAAAATGACTGCGGCCTGACATCCGTTAATCCATAGTGATAAAGAAGCATTTCAACAATTCGTTTCGATGCTTGTCCATCACCATATGGGTTAGAAGCCTTCGACATGTTATCATACTCTTGCTTGTCTTCTAACAGCTCTTTTGCCATCTGATAAATGGTTTCTTCATCGGTTCCTGCAAGCTTAAGCGTACCAGCTTTCACGCCTTCAGGACGTTCTGTTGTATCACGCAGCACTAATACTGGCTTTCCTAAAGAGGGAGCTTCCTCCTGCACACCGCCTGAATCCGTTAAAATAAAGTGTGAGGCAGCAGCAAAGTTATGGAAATCAACTACTTCAAGCGGCTCAATTAAGTGCACACGATCAAGATCACTGAATTCAGTCTGTGCCGCATCACGAACAGCAGGATTTAGATGGACAGGGTATACGACTTGAACATCTTCAAATTCTTCGACAACACGGCGAATCGCTCTAAACATGTTCTTCATCGGCTGACCAAGATTTTCTCTGCGATGAGCCGTTAATAAGATCATTTTATCTGTGCCTATTTTCTCTAAAATAGGGTGTTGATACTGCTCTGTAACCGTTGTTTGCAATGCATCAATTGCTGTATTTCCTGTTACAAAGATGGTCTCTTCTTTTTTATTTTCAACTAAAAGATTCTGCTTTGCCTCATGTGTCGGCGCAAAATGAATATCGGCTATATTTCCTGTCATTTGACGGTTCAATTCTTCTGGAAACGGTGAGTATTTATTATGTGTTCTTAACCCCGCTTCAACATGACCTACTGAAATTTGGTGATAAAACGCAGCCAAACTTCCTGCAAAGGTTGTCGTTGTGTCTCCATGAACAAGCACAATATCAGGTTTTTCCTCTTTGAATAATTGATCTAATTTCAACAGTGCATTCGATGTGATTTCAGATAATGTCTGGCGTTCTTTCATAATATTCAAATCGTGATCGGGCTTAATATCAAAAGCTTTCAGCACTTGATCAAGCATTTGTCGATGTTGAGCCGTCACAGTAACTGAAGATTTAATTTGTGGATGTTTTTTTAGCTCAAGGACAAGGGGTGCCATTTTAATCGCTTCAGGCCTCGTCCCGAATACAGTCATTACATGTAATGTTCTCAATAGTCGATGCCTCTTTTCTTCTCAATTATTGTATGTTGTTCATTATACAAAAGAATAAGAACGAATCCTAATCATTCTATTCTTAATCTTTACATCACCTTTACTCTTTTCAACATGAATATTTACACAAGTTCTTTACAATTGGTTTTAAATCTTTCTCGTAAATCATTTGTCATTTCTATCATTTGTAAGTTACACTTTATGAAAGATGAAAAATGAAGGTCATGTCACATCATTTTTTTCTATATGTAAGGAAGGTGCAAAGTTCATTGAAAAAAGTACGTAAAGCCATTATACCAGCTGCAGGTCTCGGGACACGTTTCCTCCCTGCCACAAAGGCTATGCCTAAAGAAATGCTACCAATCGTTGATAAACCAACCATTCAATATATTATTGAAGAAGCTGTTGAGTCAGGAATTGAAGACATTATTATTGTCACTGGAAAAGGGAAAAGAGCCATTGAGGATCATTTTGATTTTGCGCCAGAGCTGGAGCGCAACCTTGAAGAAAAAGGAAAAAGTGAACTTTTAGAAAAAGTGAGAAAATCCTCTAATATTGCTGATATTCATTACATCCGCCAAAAGGAACCTAAAGGACTCGGACATGCCGTTTGGTGTGCACGCAACTTTATCGGTGATGAACCCTTTGCTGTTTTATTAGGTGATGATATTGTCCAAGCCGAAACACCTGGACTTCGCCAGCTGATGGATGAATATGAAAAAACCCTTTCATCTGTAATTGGTGTTCAGCAGGTAGCGGACAGCGATACGCATCGCTACGGGATTATTGATCCTCTTACCCAAGAAGGCCGCCGCTACCAAGTGAAAAACTTTGTTGAAAAGCCACCGCAAGGAACCGCACCATCCAATTTAGCCATTTTAGGGCGCTACATTTTCACGCCAGAGATCTTTATGTACCTTGATCAACAAGAAATTGGTGCAGGCGGAGAAATTCAGCTGACAGATGCCATCCAAAAGCTCAATGACATCCAGCGTGTATTTGCCTATGATTTTGAAGGAAAACGATATGATGTCGGAGAGAAGCAAGGGTTCATCGAAACGACGCTAGAGTTTGCCCTACAAGATGAAGAGCTAAAGAAAAAACTCATTCCATTTATGAAACAGCTACTTGAAAAAGAAGAAGTGAATTAAAAAAAGCTGCCGGCATCGGCAGCTTTTTATTTGCTCGCTGAAACAGTCAGCGTATGCTGTTCATTATCGATAACAAATAGATGATTTTCGCCTTTTACTGCGAACTTCGTTTGTTTCTCATTCATCCAGACATTCTGTGCTGTCAGTCCAAGTGTTGAAGGAGAGATAGGCATGATTCCGCGGAACACCACCGTATTCGCCTGACCATTTTGAATCACATAATCGGTTTTCTCAGTGGTCAGGCGCTCAATAATATCGCCTTGCTCACTTTTGATCGAGCTAAGTGTTTGCATTCTTTGCTTCAGCACAGACTCTTCTTTTCCAAGGAAAGAAAGTAAGTACTCATACGAACCCGCAGATGCGGGTGATACGTAGGAATTGAACTGTGCTGGTCCGATGGATAATGGTTTCAATTCATCTGCGTTTTGTAGCGCATCAGGTTGCACATAATATGTCTCTGATGCTATTTTGATTTGAACGGCTTTTTTATTTTTAGCCACAGCCTTTACTTCTTGTCCAAACGATAATGTGATGTCTGCCTTTTTTTTCATGGCCCTGTCTGTATAAACCGTCATTGGATCTTCCTTAACTATGGCCTGTTGATCAATCTTTTTCATATCATCAGAGGCACCTTTCGTCTCATGGTTCGTTGACTGGGGCGCCTCTGTTTTACCTGAGGGAATTGCACCAAATGTCGCCAGTGTACGCAGCGGACGATCCGAAAACATAGAAAGGGCAAGTAAGATGGTTAAAACAGCTATTATGGTGACTTGAAACGCCGGTCCGAAAAGGGAACGTCGTTTTCCAGTGTCATTATACCTCGTGACCTTCTCTGTCGTTTGTAGGCCTTTTCGACCTTCCTTCTGTTCTGATTGATATTTTTGTTTCTCTTTCTTGGAAAGCTTGTTAAACCAATCAACAAACTCCTTATACTCTTTCACAACCTTTTTCGTATCATCAAACATACGAAGTTCACCATAATGCATCCAGGCAACACGATCACAGATTTTTTGGATTTGACTAATGGAGTGACTGACAAAAAAGATCGTCTTTCCTTGTTCTTTGAATTCGGTGATACGATCCACACATTTTTGATAGAAGGTTTGGTCTCCTACAGACAATGCCTCATCAATAATAAGGATATCTGGATCTATATGTGCTGAAATAGCAAAACCAAGACGGGAT
Organism: Bacillus sp. iso_77; assembly: GCF_056173625.1. Taxonomy (NCBI): domain Bacteria; kingdom Bacillati; phylum Bacillota; class Bacilli; order Caryophanales; family Bacillaceae; genus Bacillus; species Bacillus sp. iso_77. The sequence goes on from NZ_CM149683.1 coordinate 3,218,755, forward strand.
TTCATTCCACTTGAATAGCTCTTTACAGGCTGATCTATAAAGTCTCCAATATCCGCAAACTCTACGATTTTTTCATAAAGATCATCAATTTCCTTATTTGTCAGGCCCATCATTAAGCATTTTAAACGAATGTTGTCTTTACCGCTCAACTGATTGTTCAGCCCTGCCGCAATAGCAATTAACGAAGGCTGACCGTCCATATCAATCTCACCACTTGTCGGTGGAATGATTTTCGCTAAGAGGTTCGACATCGTGGATTTTCCAGACCCGTTGATCCCTACAAAACCAATCGTTTCTCCCTCATAGACATCAAAAGACACATCACGAACGGCAAAGAAGCCTTTTTCATTTTTATTAGGTAAAAACAGCCCTTTGATCTTGTCCGACTGTTTTTTATATAAGACGTATTGCTTGGATACGTTTCGAAACGAAACCTTTAGTTTCATCGTATAATCTCCTTACTTTTTAAAGAAAATCGACAAATTTATCCCTAAATTTCATATGCAGCAATGAACCGACTGTTAAAAGAAGCAGCGTAATCAGCCAGAAATAAAGTGTATATTTGATATCATGGAAGAACCATTCTCCCTTTAACAAACTATTTCTGAAACCATCAATAATGTAGAAAAGAGGATTCAGTCTTAAAATATCTCCTATCCATGCTTTGTCTCCAGTGAGCTTCTCTGAGATATTCCAAAAAATTGGTAGCAAAAAGAAAAGTAAACGTGTCACTGATTGTAAAAGAAATTGATAGTCTCTTACGAGTACACTAATTGTTGAGTTAAACAAACTAAACGAAAACATAAATGCGATCATACATATAAGGTAGTAAATATATTGTAGCCAATGCGCGTCAGGATATATGCCATAAGAAATAAGCACAATGAGATAGACACCCATCATGACAAAATAGCTGAATAAGTTGGACATAATGACCACAGACGGTAGCGCACTAATCGGAAAATTCATCTTCGATACCATATTAATGCGTTTAAACACACTGTTTGATCCATCAAGGATCGTCGGACTAATGAAGAACCACGGTATTAATCCAGCAAGCATCCAGATGATAAATGGAATCTCCATGCCTCCAATGACAATTGGCTGTCCTCCACGAATGCCTAAACCAAAAACAAACCAGTAAGCCAGCATTTGAATCAATGGATTTAAAAACTGCCATAAAACACCTAAATAATTCATCTGATATTTTGATTTTGTTTCATAAACAGCAAGTCGCATAATCAGCGGAAATGAACTGATTTGCTCCTTCAATATCGTCAACATTGCGTTCATTCTAATCTTCCTTAGATATAAGTTTTTGGAATTACTTTTTTTAAAAGCACCGCTCATAATTGTAACAGAAGTTGATGAAGATTTCACTGATTAACAAACCCTTGAAACGTTTTTTCCTAAATGTATAAGTAATAAAGTTACTTGATTTAAATCCTACAATACTAATGATCTGTTCATTTATTCTAATTTGTTGTAATCTATTTATAGGATATTCATCACTTTTAAGATAATATCTACTCAAAATTCAATAAAATTGATTTGTCCATTTATTAATTCAAAAGTGAGGAAGAAAATGAACTTTAACTACGATATGACTATTATTATTCCTTTGTTTAATTCAGAGGATTATGTAGAAGATACCATTAAATCAATTATGAAACAGACACATGATTTCACAAAAATACAAGTCATTTTTGTGGATGATGGTTCAACTGACGGCAGTTTTGAAATTTGCAGCGAATATGTTAAACAATACAAGAACATGGAAATTTATTCACAAGAAAACCTTGGCGTTTCAGCAGCTAGAAACTTTGGATTAAAACAAGCAACAGGCAAATATATTCTTTTCTTAGATTCAGACGATTTAATTGGACGTAATACAATTCATGAATTATTTAACTACTTTAATCAAGTTGAAGGTGAAGTTTCCATTGTTGCATACCCTCTCTATTCTTTAGTCAACGGAAAAGTAAAAGATCATCCTAGGACCAAGAACTATTCAACAACTGGCGTTTATGATGTATCTGTTTATCCAAATATAAATCAAACAACAATCAACGTTTGTGTGAAGAATTTACCCGCTAATGAACGTATTTATTTTGACACAGATCTCGCGTATGCTGAAGATGCAACTTTTAATACAGCCTACATCATGAGAACAGGAAGAATTGGAATTTGTTCAAACGGAAAATATATATACCGAACTCACCAATCTTCAACAGTAATGAAGTATAGAAGTCCCGTACACTCATACAATATGCTTCTCTTGTACTTTGAAAAAATGATGGATTCATACTCTTATCATAATAATGTTCATCCTTATGTCCAAAGTATGATTTTATACGAATTGAATTGGAGATTTAAGTCAAAATCTTTAATACCATTTCATCTCGATCAAGATGAATTTTCAAGTTGGAAAAAACGCATGTTTAATATCATAGAAAAACTTGAGGATAAAATCATTTTAAATCACGATTTTATTGATATATATCATAAAGCATCTTTACTAAGTTTGAAACAACCTAAACCTACGATAAAATACGATTCACAAGGTATCTATATTTATCGCAATAATGAACTGCTGTTTAAACAGCAACGAATTGAAATAGTCATGACCCAATTTACTATTAAAGGTAATCAATTATTAGTAGCTGGTTTTATTAAAAGTCCACTTAATGAGTTCTTAGATTTAAATTTACAGATTGATGTTAACGGACAATCTTTTGCACCTAGACTCTCTTTGTCTAATCATAGCTATTACAAAACAAGAATGAAAACAAATAACTTTTATAGATTTAGTTGGAAAAAGGAACTTGATGAGCAAACATTACATTTAAAGTTCAATATCAATTATAAAAACTACGATTATCCCGTTTCTTTCTATTTTATCAATGACGTTGTATTTCAGAGCTTTATGAAACATAAGGCATTCAAAAATGGCTATGGTTTAAAATTTTTACCTAAACAACAAAAAATCATTGTCGAAAAAGATACTAAAGGTGAGGCAGATTCATATACAAAAGAATTTGATAAAATAGTCAGAAAGCATGACAAAAAGCTATTTTTAGCTAGAAAGCTAATAAACAAAAAAAGAAAAGACATCTGGCTATATAATGATAGAAAGAACATTATAGATAATGGATATTATCAGTTTAAACATGATTTCCACAAAAAAGACGGTGTAAAAAGATATTATATTTACGATGGTGATAGCATTGATCTAGAAAACATGTTTAATCAAGAAGAAAGGAAACATGTGATTAAATTCAGGTCTCGACAGCATAAATATCTATTTCTAAATGCTACTAAGATTTTGACCTCATTTAGGACTGTACAAGAATATAGTGCATTTTCTGAAAAAAGAATGAAATTTATTAATGACCGTTTAGACTTTGAGTTAATTTACTTACAGCATGGGATCCTACATGCGCACACGCCTTGGATATACTCTAGTGAAAAGAATAAAATAGATAAATTTGTAGTCTCCAGTAATTTCGAAAAACAGAATTTAATTGAGAATTACAACTACAGACCAGAAAACATAATTGAAACTGGAATGGCACGCTTTGATTTTGTCAAAAGTCACACACCTACCAGCAATAAAATTATTTTTGCACCTTCTTGGAGAGTCTCACTAGTTAATTCCTCTAAAGGTGGAGAGTGGGCTATAAAAGAAGAAGCTTTTAAAAATTCTTCTTATTATAACGAGATAAACCATTTGATTTCTTCAAAAGAATTTACTGATTTACTTGAAAAAGAGGATTTATATTTTGAATTAAAGTTACATCCTATTTTTAATTCTGTTATAAATGAATTCAAAGCAGATCATCCAAGAATTAATTTTGTTACCAAAGATATAAATCTTAGTGATTATAAATTATTCATTACTGACTTCTCATCATTTGTATTTGATTTTGCATTTTTGAATAGAGCCGTTTTGTTCTTTATACCCGATTATGCAGAGTTTATTTGTGGAAACCACTTATATAACAAATTAGATATGGATCTAAAAGACAGCTTCGGTAAGCTTGTTACAAATAGCTCTTCAGTTATTAAAGAAATCTCTAACATAGTGAAAAACGATTTCCAAATGGAAGATGCTCACAAAGAAAGAATGAATGATTTCTTCTACCAACATAAAAGCTATCGCGAAGCCTTATACCAAAAATTAACAAATGAAGAAAATTAAAAAAGCTGTCGAGCTATAGGATTGATCCTATAATCTCGACAGCTTTTCATGTTATTGCTCTTTCTTGATAAAGACTTCCACCACACGCTTCGATGACTCTCCGCTCTCTAGGTAGCAGAATTTTTCATAAAACGGCGTAAATGAAGGTGGTAATGTAAATGTCGGCTGTTCTGTTTCTCTTACCCATTCAATCACGCGTGATGTTTCTTTTACAAGTGGTCCTGGTGCTTCTTGTTCAAAGTCAAAATAGAAGCCTCTCAGTTTGTCACGATATGTTTCGATGTCTGGTACATAGAACAGCATCGGACGTTTAAGGTTTGCATAATCAAAGAACACGGAAGAGTAATCTGTAATGAGTAGGTCGGAAATCATATAAAGGTCTCGAATGTCTTCGTAATGAGAGAAGTCATAGGCAAAGCCTTCATATGGTCCGAGATCAAAGTTTTCCGCTACTAAATAGTGCATACGAAGGATGATGATATATTCTTCTCCGATAGATGCTCGTAGCTCATGCAGATCAAGGTCTAAATCAAATTTGTACTGCCCTTTTTTATAAAATTGATCGTCTCTCCATGTCGGTGCATATAAAATCAATTTTTTATCAAGCGGCAGGTTCATTTTTTGTTTGAGCGCTCTCATTGTTTCTTCATTGTTTTGATTGTGAAGGAAATCATTTCTCGGATATCCTGACTCAATCATGGTCTTTTGGAATTGGAACGCACGGGTAAAAATTTCGGTCGAGTACGCATTAGGAGAAATCAGATAATCCCAATTCGATGCTTCTTTCGTGAAATTCTTTTTGTACTTCTTCGTGTTTGTTCCAGGCATATGCACTTCGTCCATGTCCATCGCCAGTCGTTTTAACGGCGTGCCATGCCATGTTTGTAAGTATGTGGTGTGTTCTGGTTTTGGAATCCATAACGGCAAACGGCTGTTTACGACCCAATACTCGGCTCTTGCCATTGCAAAAATCCATTTCAATGACAGACGATTGATATAGTAGATGCCCTTTTCTTTAAATGGTGCTTCGTGCCCTTTTTTAACACTCCAGATCAGCGTATATTCAGGGTGATTTTCTTTCATATATTCATAAATAGCACGCGGATTACAACTGAATTGTTTTCCATTAAAGCTTTCAAACACAACAGTTTTCTTTTTGACGGACAGCTTACTCGCCAACTTAAAGGTTGTTTTAAAGGTTCTTGTTACAAGACGATTTCGAATTTTTTTGATTTTCCCAAATTGCTTTTTGAATTTCTTCCACTTGCTTTTCACGTAGTACTTAGCACGTGTCTTCATGGTGTAATCATTAATTTGAATACCAAGAGTTTGTCTTTTTTTCTTTCTGTACACTTCATAACGAATTGGTACGTCGTCTCTTTTATGAATTTGAACAAGCCCTTTGAGTTTGTTTGAACGATCTCCAAGTACCAAAGAAGCAGTTGTTAATGTTTCCTCCACTCCGTTAACGTCGCAAATAAATTCTAGATAAAAGCGGTATATAAGGCGTTTATTTAAAGAATAAGTTAACTCCTCTAAAGGAACTTCTGCTGAAAATTGATACAGTTGTGGTGTTTTATGGTCGTCACGATATTGAATGACTTCATCTTTTTTATGTGTCATCTTGACAGGAAAACGATGCTCAACTGGTTCCTCACCATTTTTCTTCAATAGAAGCTTTACTTCTTTGATCTGATAAGGATGCTCTGCACTTAGAACGCCTGCATACCCAGATAAGAATAGCGTGCATTCTTTGTTGAGCTCGATGTGATGGAATTTCACAACTTTGAGCTCCCGTTTGATTTTCAATGAAGCATTGCCTTTGTCTGTACGATATGGAATAACATACAACAGCGCTTCTTTATTTTCTAAAAATGTCAGTTCTGGCGTTTCAATTTCCATTTTCAAACGACGTTTGTAATATGGTGTTTTTTCTTCTATTTCGGAAGTTGCGCTGGTATCCGCTTCTTTTGCGTCTTCATCCTCTTCTTCCGAATCAGAATCATAAGCTGAGTCTTCAAGCTCGTCTTCGTCCTCTTCTTTGTTTGCGCTCACATAGTCCGTGACATATAAGTTGTATGTCTGGCCTTGCTCTAACGCAAGCGGAAGCGATGCTTCACTCAGTACCAATTTGAATAGATTCTCTTCTTGATGAACAAGCGGGAGGAATAGTTCTTGTTTTGAGACCCTTTCCCTCATAAACAGATAAAATTCTCTATCTGCTAATGGCATGTCATCGTAGATGCGAACGAGCATTTCCAATTTTTCATGATGATTTTTTAAACCTTCAACGACACTCTTCTTATGGATTCCCTCTTCAATCATTAATCGTTAATCTCCTCTGTTCAAAAATCTTACCGTTATTTGTATCATTATTTTACTTTCCAAGAATAGTTCCCCTGTTTCGTTTGATACGACCAACCATCAATTGAAGATGGTTTATTGGTAAGGAGCTCTCCCTCTACTTCTAGACGTTGCAAAACTTCTTGAAGTTCTTCTGTTTTAAAGCGGATGTAAAAATCCACAAATTTTGTTTGGTTGGTTTCGATGTTTTTCTTTGTTTGAAAATGACCAATTGGGAAACTGACTTGATCATTCTCATCAATTGTTTGAGAAATGATTTCAGCTCCATTCACTCGATCATATCCTGCAAAATCAATTTCCACATGATCCGCTTGGCTCATTTCGTCTGTCATCTTAAGCTGAAGATGAAGAACATGGTGTTCAGAGCTAAGACCATGCAGCACCCATTTCGTGCGATCCACGATCTTTCTCAGCTCATCTTTACGTATACGGTTTTCCAGCATCTGATGAAGTACTGTTTTCCAAGCTGACATTTCATCAGAAGGCACATGGTAGAAATAAGTTTGTTCTCCTAAAACCTTCTCAACATCTTCTTTATGCTTAGTATCGCCAAAGAAGACGGCATCCACTTGCTGTTTTCTTATTTGTTTAAATAATTCTCCATATTGAGAATAGATATGGTGCGGATTTTTCTCATAATGGGCTTCATGCACAAAAGCAGCATAATAAGTTGATTCCGGTTGATCTACTTTAAACAAGTGGCGGTCCTGGTCCCGGTCCTCTGTGACCATCAGTTTCAACCGGTCATTTTGTAATTGAATGCTGGATAGCCATTGTTGTTTTATATCCGTCTTCTTTGTAAATGTTTGAATTCCTGTTTTTTTATACCAATTAATGTGGCGAACTGAATTCTTTTTTGCATCACCGGCATAGGTGATCTCCATAAAAATGCTGCCATCGTCCTTGATCAATTCTTCTAAATAGAGAGCACCTGTATGAGGAACAAAGCTTTGAACTCTGCGTAAAGCTCCCTGCCAATTGTATTCTTCTCTCTTCACTAATTGCTGCTCTTCATTATATTGATCAATCATACAGATTGGGGAAGAAGGCAGTTCATATCTCGTCACCTGAATGGCCGATGTATCTGCCGGAATAACTGCTTCATTGATGGATTGAGGGACTTCACCCGCAATAAACTCCGAATAATACCTTTTACTTCCGCTCTCTGGCAGAATGTAATGTTCAAATACATTCAGGATGTCAATTTGAGGATGAAAGGTCTCCTCCAAGCGGCGAATACGTTCCTTCACATTTACATCGAAATTCAAAGTTAACATCGTAGTACGTTTATGTTTCTCAGCCAATGGCTCTATTCTTGCTTTTAAAGACTTCGTTAAACCGTCTTCCTCATTTGGTACGTCACCTACAATAAAGTAGTAGTCCATGTCAGGAATTTCAACTAAAGTCATCGTTTCATTTTGTTCAGGTTGATCCAATGTATCTTCAACTTTTTTCTTCATCCAATTTTGAAACAAAGGAAGCTCTCCTTAAAAATCATGATAACTTGCTCATTGTATTTTACATGAAAAAGCACTTCTCACCAAAAGATAAGAAGTACTTTTTTTCGATCTATTAAAGTCCCGCAATTTCTTCCTTAATTTGAGTTGTCGAGATACCTTCTGTTCTCTTCAAGTAAACGACTTCGCAATGCTCTTTCAAGAAATCGAATTTACCTTCCCAGTCATCTCCCATGACAAAGACATCAATGTCATGCTCTTGTACATCGCGGACTTTTTGATCCCAGCTGTTTTCTGGAATGACTTCGTCTACATAACGAATGGTTTCTAAAATCAGCTTTCGATGCTCGTAGCTATGATAAGCCTTTTTGGATTTTTGTAAATTAAATTCATCTGTCGAGATGGCTACCACTAAGTAATCTCCAAGCTGCTTTGCACGCTCTAGCAACTTAATGTGCCCCCAGTGTAATAAATCAAATGTACCGTAAGTAATAACTTTCTTCATTGCAAACATAAACTCCTTTCTTCATTCCTTATTCGACTGCTTCAAGCAGTAATGTTTATCCGTAATCCTATTATCTTCGATCGTGTTTATCGCTCTTCGGAACCTCATTATATCACAGCGCCTAACAAACGTTAAGCAGATGTAAAGACAAACTATTTCCAATTTAATGGGCGCGGAACGGAAAGTCCGAAAAATCAATGTTTTATGAAGCACCTTCCATATGAAGTTATCAAAATGTCACGAAATTTAAAGGATTGTAAAGTTATTGTTAATATTTCATGGAGCAACTGTGATAAAATGATGAGTAGGCGAAGAATGAATTTACAATGAACGTTTCATAGATAACAAAATGAAAAAGGAGGTCTGAACAATGCAAACAGAAGTGGTCTCTAACCTTTCTTATGTAAATGGTGACTTAGATGAATTTATTAGCTATATCAACCAGCATCATATTTCCCAGAGAAGAGGCGCCATGATTGCGACAGTGAACCCAGAGATCGGCTATGCTGTCATGAAGGATGATGCATATCATCAAGTGGTTTCTTCTGCGGATTATGTACTGCCGGATGGTGTAGGCGTTGTGTTGATGTCACGCATGACGCAAAGTCCATTGAAATCAAGAATTGCAGGTTTTGATGTGTTCATGTCTATGCTTGATCTCGCAAACAAGCAATCTAAAAGTATTTTTTTATATGGTGCGAAAAAAGAAGTGCTTGAGGCTGTCAAACAGCGAATTGATACGGAATATCCGAATGTGGTGATTGCAGGCAGCTGTGATGGTTATCAAGCGGATAAACGGTTTGTGGCAAAACAAATTGCTCGTTCAAAAGCAGATATGGTGTTTGTTGCTTTAGGTTATCCAAACCAAGAGAACTTTATTTATGAATACCGTCATTTGTTCCCGCAAGCTGTTTGCATCGGTTTAGGCGGAAGCTTTGATGTATTTAGCGGAACGGTGAAGCGTGCACCACGCTGGATGATTAAAACAAATACGGAATGGCTGTACAGACTCATTGTCAATCCGTGGAGATGGAAACGAATGCTGAATATCCCAAAGTACGCTTTTGCCGTATTAAAAGAAAACAAAGGGAAAAAGCGCTACTATCCTGAGCAAGTAAAAGATCAGACGAAGCAGCTGTGAGAGACTGATACATGATGAATATACGCTCAATGATCATCTCATGCTATGCAGCTTTTGTTTCTTTTGCTGGATGGCTCATGAGCGGCGTGAAACCTCGTGACAATCAGGTGACGCTGCTTGTTTCATTCCAAGAGAATGCAGCTGCTCTCATCGATACTTATCAAAAACAGGCGAATATGACAATGAAGCTCACTGTCCTCTATACGAAGCATGCTTCCGTGATAGAAAAGGACGTGCCTCATGTGTCATTTCGCTATTTTCATGAAAAAAATCCCATCCATCTCATTCAATGTATCTATACGATGCTGAAAAGCAAAGTCGTCGTCACAGATAATTATTTTCTGATGACAAGTGTGCTAAGAAATAGACCTTCTACCACTTGTATTCAAGTGTGGCACGCCAATGGTGCTTTGAAAAAGTTCGGTCTTGAAGATGCTTCAAATCATCACCGTAGTTCTCGTGATCTGCAGCGTTTCAAGCGCGTCTATGCGTCTTTCGATTATATCGTTACTGGCTCAGATCACATGCGCGAGATTTTCAAAACTTCATTTGGCGTCAACGACGATCGTTTTTTGCCAACAGGTGTCCCCTTCACAGATGCGTACTATGATGAGCGCCCTATTTCCTTTCAAACGGGTATTTTTCCAAAAGGCAAAAAAGTGCTGCTGTATGCGCCGACCTACCGGGACTTTGCAATGAACGGTCTTGTCTTACCTTTTTCTAAAGAACAATTGCAGAGTGAGCTGAATGGCGACTATATTCTGCTCGTCAAACTTCATCCTGCAGTGAAACATTTAGCCAAAGCAGAAACAGATGGTGAGTGGATCTTTGATGTGTCCGATCAGCCGCTCTTTCCATTGCTCTCTGTATGCGATGTCCTGATTACAGATTATTCGTCCATTGTGTTTGAATATGCGCTGCTCCGAAAGCCTGTTTTGTTCTTCACTTACGATCTAGAGACTTATCGCACAAAACGCGGCTTAGTCGAACGTTATGAAGATATCATTCCAGGAAAAGCTTGCGTCACTCAAGATATGCTCTTAACGGAGCTTAAGCAGCTAAACGAATCAGCCAATCAAGACTTATTGAAAACCTTTGCTGAGGAATGGAACCAATATTCAAAAGGGAAATCAAGTCAGCAGCTTCTTTCCTTTATTGAACATCAGCTCTTACACAAAAAACGTCCGGCTTCTCATTAAGAAGCACGGACGTTTTTTTATTTGTTATACACGGGGATATCATAATACAGCGTATAGTTATCAAGTAAGTTATACAAACTATACATACGAGTGACCTGTTTAGAAGCCCAGCCAATATCTGTTGCATATTGGTGAGTGGCTGTCGCAGACCAACGCATTTTGTAAATGGTATCTTGTTTGTATGTGGCATTATTGATGTAGCTGTTGCCAATGAATTTTGCCCCGCCAATAATGGCTGCCTCTGGTGTGAACCATTGCTGTTCATACGCATACTTTGCACCGAGGTAATTCGGGTTACTGTCATATGCACCAATGCCATACATGTTGTACACGATTCTATCATTAAACTTCGTACCGTTCGCTAAAATGGAACTGCCATTGCCTGTTTCAAGCAATGCATGTGAAATCAGATAGATTTCGTTAATATGATACGTTTTCGCTGCTGTGATAAAGGCTTGTCCTTTTCCGGCAAGAATGCCTTTCCCTGCTAAAATCTTCGTATTCACTTCAGTCGGGTTGAGATTTGCAGCTTCAGAGAGTTTGAGAAATTGAAAATAAGATTGAGTGCCCTCCGCGATATTCGCTGGGTCTACATATTTTAATACTTCTGCTGAACTCGCATTTCTCCAGCCGAGGCTGATCTTGATCCAGTTGCCTTCTTTTCCAAGCTGCTTCACTTTTGTCCCTTTGTTCAGCTGTGCGACGATGTTGCTAGCCGAACTTGAATCAGGTGTAGAACGTACATTTAGCCCGTCTGTATTCACTGTGGACGTCGCTGGGTCTACATATGTCGCATAGACGTAGGCTGCACCATCTGTCTGCGGCGACACCTTCATTTGTTTGTTTACCATCTCATTGACTGTGAGGTTATAATTCGTCTGCATCACCATTGGACCATTTTTGATTTTTGTCGCTGTGGCTGTCCAGCCGTATTGGCTTTTCACAAAAGCAATGGCCGCATTCGCATTTGGTAACCCTGTAAACTGCTGTGTGATGTTGATTTTATATGCCGGTTTTGTCGTTGTTGTATAAGCAGCTGGTTCATTTCTTTTTTTGAAGAATGTCATGCCTTGATCTCTTAAGGCAGCAGTCGAAATAACCCCTGTTTTGATCTGATATTGACCATAATCAGTTGCTCCCGTTTTTTGAGCGGCTGCTTTCATTTTTTGTTTGGTTAAATAGCTTAAGGCTTGATTCAGCTTTGTCTGATTCACAGTTGCCTCTGTCGTAATACGGTATTGCTTAACAGCTTCTGTTAATGTTTTTGTACTGCTAGCAACTCCATTTTTTTTCATGATCTCTTGTGCCTGCTTCACTTTGCTTTGATCATATACAGGAGCGGTCATTAGGCTGTATGCTTTACTGACGGCTTGTCCCTTGCCTGTTGTGATGCTGCTTGTCACCTTTTGCGCTTTTAAGTATGCAGCACCTTTATTTACTTTTGTCTGATCCGTTGCTTGATTCACGACAAGTCGATACGTGCTATCAGATGCTTTGCCTGTTTTTTTCGTTGTGGCGGATACTTTTTTCTTTTGGAAAAATGCCGTTGCATTTTTCGCTTGATCATCGCCCAAAAGATTCCCAGTCACTACTTGATATGGCTGTGTAGAGGAGATCTTTTTAGACGTATAGCGCCATTTCTTTTTCTTGAAAAAAGCAACTGTTTTTGCGTAAGTTGTGTCATTTAATTGATTGAGCTTTACGATATAATTTTTCGTTTTCCCTACTCGCTGCACAGTACCTGACGCACCAGCTTGTTTTTTGATCTGAGCCGCAGCTGAGGCTGCTTGCTTACTGTCTTTGAAATAGCCTGATTCCATGCTATATACATTTTTAACAGCTCCAGCCTTCTGAATCTTTCCGCTGATTTTCGCTTCTTTTTGCAGCTGGGTCAGAAGGGTTTGCGCTTTAGACTGATTCGTTTGTGCAGCAGATGTGACGATGTAATACGGTTTGCCTGCTGCTACCGTTTGGAGTACTGCTTTTAAACCAGATTCCTTTTGAAAACCTTGCAGGATGGTATTTGCCTTACTCTGTCCGACAATATTGCCTGAGATCAGCTGATACACGGTGCCAGCTTTGTTTTCGGTTTGATATGTACTAGTGACTCCGGCCTGTTTTTGTAGTTCGGTTTGAATATTTTTGACTTTCGTTTCAGAATCAATGGCACCTGATATGACCTGATATGATGGTCTACTTTGATTGATAGCTTCATACGTGCTATTGAGTCCTGATGTTTTCGTCAGCTCGAGCGTCAGTTTTTTCGCCTGACTTTCATCGTTGATTGGATCAGATACGATTTTCTGTAAAGGAAGGCGGTCACCTACTGGAGACACCGTACCGCTCATGCCTAACTCTTTTTTTAATGCAGCGGCACTTGCACTCGCTGCTGCTTGTGAGTCATATCCTGAGGCAGTTAGCTGATAAGTCGATGTATTTCCTGAGGTTTGATACGTGGCTGTCCACTTCTTATCCTTTTTCAACGTGTCAACCGCTTTTTTGACTTCTGCTTCTGTTGTAAATACTTTTGAGGTGCTAATCGTATAAATGGATTGATCGACATAGGAGGCTGCTTGCACTTCTTTGCCCGTGTGTAATGTCATACCAAAGGCAGCTGCGAGTAACATAATCTTGATGGTTTTTTTCACGGTCCCTGTCCCTCTCTTAACTTTGCATAATAGTCTACTAATCTCTTTATCGACAAAAACAAGTCTCTTTCAAGTCCTTTATGCAATAGAAAAAAAGAGGACTCCCGAAGTCCTCTCAAAATTGACAAAGGGGTAAAATGACTTTATTTTACCCCTTTGTCTTCTTTTCAGCGTGATAGAAAACCTTTGCAGCTCTAGGAAGGACGAGTACTGGCGCGGAGCGAATTTGACATTCGTGAGCACCGGCACGCAGGACTGACACCGAATGCGAGGGTTTGTCTACATGCTGAGAGGGCTCCCTCGAAGTCCTCTTTACCTTTATATATGTGACACAATCAGTTCACAAGATCCTTCAATGGTGAAGTTCCCTGTTTCAGCCGGCAGGATAAAATGGGCTCCTTTTGGCAGCGGATATGTATGTCCATTATGCTCTAAGGACCCTTCCCCATTAATAACGCTGCACAGCAAAAACGGATAATCTTGCGATAGCTCTACTTTTTGATCAATTTCCCATTTATACACAGAAAAATATTCTGCTTCTACAAATGTTCTAATGGTCACCCCTGGACGAGTTTCTACTGATTCATCTGCATAACCGTCTACATGAGGAACCGTGGTAACATCAATGGCCTGCGTGAAGTGAAGTTCACGTTCATGGCCATTTTGGTCTTTTCGTTCATAATCATACACCCGATAGGTCGTATCTGAACTTTGCTGCGTTTCAAGAACCAGTGTGCCTTCACATAGCGCATGAATGGTACCGCTTGGCACATAATAAAAATCGCCCGGCTTAATTTTCACTCGCCGCAAAAGGCCTTCCCAATCTCCGCTGTTCATCATGGTCACAAGCTCAGTTCTCGTCCTTGCATTATGACCATAGATCATTTCTGCGCCTTCTTTGCAGTCAATGATATACCAGCACTCTGTTTTCCCAAGCTCGCCATTTTCATGTCTTTCCGCATAATCATCATCTGGATGAACTTGAACGGATAAATCTTGGTTTGCATCTAAAATTTTGGTTAAGAGCGGGAAGCGATCGCCTTCTATTCCCCCAAACAATTCTCTGTGATTGTCCCATAGTTCGATCAGCGTTTTCCCTTTATATGGACCGTCTTGCACGACACTTGGTCCGTTTGGATGAGCAGAAATTGCCCAGCATTCTCCCGTTTGATCAGAAGGAATATCATAGCCAAATTGATCCCTTAAGGCTGTACCTCCCCATATTCTCTCCTTCAATTCAGGCAGTAAAAAAATTGGTGACTGCTTCATTCAGGATGACTCCTCCCTTTGCTACCCTTTGATAATCCTTGCCTAGCATGATGAAAACTAGCAAGTCTCAACTTTTATTATGACGCTATCTAAAGAGAAGTCAATCCTTTCAGTACACCGAATGAAAACGATAACAAGAAAATCAATTTACCCTTTGACAGAGCCTGCAAGAAGCCCTTTCACAAAGTATTTTCCGAGTAGAATATAGACCAAAAGTGTCGGCAGTGCAGCCAAGATGGCACCTGCCATTTGAACATTCCATTGCACAATTTGACTGCCTGATAAATTCTGCAGTGCAACCATGACCGGCTGATTCTCTGCTGTGGTCATAGTGACCGCAAATAGAAACTCATTCCACACATTTGTGAACTGCCAAATGGCAACCACGACAAACCCTGTGATGGAAAGCGGCAAAATCATATGTCTGAAGATCCCGATAAACCCAGCTCCATCCATCTTCGCTGATTCAATCATTTCATCAGGAATGCTCACATAAAAATTGCGGAACATGAGTGTTGTGATTGGCAGGCCATATACGACATGGACAAGCACAAGTCCCGGAATGGAGTTATACAAGCCGATTTCACGTAAAAATTGAATAAGTGGAATGAGGATACTTTGGTATGGTATAAACATACCGAACAACATGAAGGTAAACACCACTTCTGATCCTTTAAAGCGCCATTTAGACAGCACATAGCCATTCATCGCACCTAATACAGCTGACAATAAGGTTGCAGGAATGACTAGATAAAGAGAATTCATTAAATTGGGTGATAACTTTTCAAAAGCGATTTTGTAGCTTGAGAAATCAAGTGTAGATGGAAGCGACCACATTCGCTCAAGGGTAACTTCACCTAATGGCTTTAAGCTTGTGACGAGCATGACATAAACAGGCATGAGAAAAAACAAACTGCACAGTATTAATAAAGCATAAAGAACTGGACGGACAAATCCTCTTGCGGTCATGATGAAGCCCCCTTCCGGCTAGACAGGAGATACGGCACGATAAAGACCGCAACAGAAATCAACATAACGATCGCAATGGCGGCACCACCTGCATAATGGTTTCCTCTAAAGGTCATTTCAAACATATAAACACCTGGCACATCGGTGACAAAGTTTGCACCTGGTCCTGTCATCGAGTAAATCAAATCGAAGATCTTTAAAGAAATATGTGCCATGATAATGACGACGCTCGCTGTGATTGGTTTTAACAGCGGGAAAATGATTTTCCAGTAGATTTGCCACTCGGTTGCGCCATCCATTCTAGCAGCCTCTCTCACTTCCTCTGGAATGCCTCTAAGACCAGCCAAATACATCGCAAGTGAGAACCCTGTCATCTGCCACACAGCAGCGATGACAACTGCAATCATTGCTGCCGGTACACCAAACTCAATTTTTCCCCAGACAAATCCAGCTAAAATGTTCGTATCCGTGTACCACTTGGGCTGGATGCCGAGTGTTTTTAAAAACAGATTCACCCCAGTAGATGGATTTAGGATCCATTGCCACACAACACCTGTGACAACAAAGGAAAGGGCCATCGGAAAGAAAAAGAGATTCCGAAAAAGTGATTCTCCCTTGATCTTCTGGTCTAGTAAAATGGCCAGTACAAGTCCAGAAGCAATGACTGCTCCAATAAAGAATAATGTAAAAAAGACCGTGTTTCGAAGATCTGACTGAAAGCGAAAATCTTGAAACAGCATGACATAATTTTTCATACCTGCGAAAGAAAAATCAGGAACAAGCGAGGTCCAGTTCGATAATGAAACATATCCTGTCCAGCCAATAAATCCGTAAACAAAAATGAATAATAAAACAGCTGACGGTGCTAAAAATAGCAGGGCAAGCAGCTGATCTCCATTCCATTTTTTCCGAACACGTTTCACTTTTGCTGCTGGTGTTTTTGTGATCGGCGATGTGTCCATGCGCATGAAGCTACACTCCTTTTTTAAAAAAGAGGCGGTGCCTAACGGCCGCCTCTTTCATCTTTATTTCATTGAATCTTTTAAAGAAGAAACGAACTGACTGCTGTCTTTTTGTGTCACGAAAATATTGACGGCTTGGTTCGCCTTCGTGACAAAACCTTCTTCAGCAGCAGAGCCATGCGCAAGAGACGGTGCCAGCTTTGACTCTTTAAACGCCTTCATTGCCGATTTTCCATATTCATCATATTTTGATACGTCTGCATCCACACGTGCCGGTATTGACCCTTTCAACGGATTAAACGCATCCTGTCCTTCCACAGATCCTAAGACAGATAAGAATTTTTTCACGTTTTCTGGCTGTTTGACACCCTTCGGCAGTCCGAATGTATCCGTGATGACCATAAAGCTGCCCTCCGTACCAGGAGTAGCCACGTATCCAAAGTCTTTATTCACCTTCAAATCTAGATCATTCACAAAGTATCCTTTTGCCCAGTCGCCCATGACATTCATTGCAGCTTCCCCTTTTGCCACGAGCTGTGAGGCATCCTGCCAGTTACGCGAGCTATGATCGTCGTTGACGTATTCGAGCATACGTCCAAAGATGTCTGCCGCTTCCTTCACTTTTGCATCATCCATTTTTAAGTCGCCCGCCCAAAGTTTTTGATAGTCATCTGCACCTAGTACACCTAGAAGAACGCTTTCAAACAAATGAGTCGCTGCCCAAGGTTCTTTATCCCCAAGCGCAAGTGGAGTAATCCCTTTTTTCTTTAAGGCATCGGCTGTTTTGAAAAATTCATCAAACGTCGTTGGCGGTTCTAAGCCCTGATCTTCAAATACTTTTTTGTTATACCAAAGCACATTGCCTCTGTGAATATTCACTGGAACGGAATAGATTTTCCCGTCTTTGCTCACAAGGTCAATCAGTGATTCTGGAAATTTATCCTTCCAGCCTTCTTTCTCATAAAGGTCATCCAGCGGCTCCATTTTACCTGCGGCTACCCAGCTCTCATTCAGCTCTGCTCCCCCGTGTACTTGGAAAGTAGCTGGCGGATCATCTCCTTGCATCCGGCTTGTTAGAACAGCCTTTGCATTCGTACCAGCGCCACCAGCGACAGCTGCATTTTCAATTGGAATGTCTTTATTTTTCTCTTCAAACAATTGAATGAGTGCCTTCAGCCCGTCTTCCTCACCTGCACCAGTCCACCAAGAGAAAATTTCTAGTTTCTCCGCTCCGCCCTCTTTTTTTGCATCTGAGTTCGTCGATGAACTGCAAGCAGAGACGACCAGCATACAGAGTGCCAATAAAGTAAAGCCTAATTTAAACTTCATCATGGATCCCCCATCCCTATTTTGTAAGCGTTATCAAAATAAGTATACTGGCAGATCCTTGCCTTTTTTCAGGCAAACTTCTTCACTTTTTTATGAAATTCTTCATTTTTTTACGACCTGTTTTCGATATTCCTTCGGTGAACAGCCAACCATTTTTTTAAACACACGACTGACGTAATTCGGATCAGTATATCCTGCTTGATAGGTGATTTCTTTTAAACTAAGCGAACTCTCTTTCAGTAGCTTCTTCATTTTATCCATCCTACAGGTCGTCACATATTCTTTAAACGTCAGACCTGTCTCATCCTTAAAGCGTTTGGTGAAATACGTCGGGCTTAAATCAACATAGGCGGCCGTTTGCTCCAGCGTGATATGTTCGCAAAAATGTGTTTGAATGTATCGTTTCGACCGTTCTATATCATTCACCGTCTGGGTTCTTGCTTCATACAGATCAAATAAATGTTCACAGCATTGGCGGCATTCTGTTTCTGTGGTGATAGCTAGAATCGGCACATCTGCACGAAGTCGTGATTTGAGTAAAATGAGCAGCTCTTTCACATGAGAAATGGTTGCCCCTTCTAATTGGAAGGCATCATAGTAAGCAAGAGCATCATCTCTTCTCCCTTCTTCTAGTGCAAGCATCATGTCATCGGCAAGCTCAGGCAAGTTGATCAATACGTAAGGTTGTCTATCTGTATAGTAAAAGCCATAACGAACCGCACCGTCATCTTTTTTTCGCTGATAATAGGAAAGCTTCGCTTCTGCCGCACTTTTCTGAAGTTGAAGTGGATTTGAGACAGGATGACCCATGCCAACAATGACAGGGGAATGCTGCTCGCTTGTCATGGCAGCGCGAATGGCTTGCAGTACATTCGCCTTTAGATGACCAGGTGATTGATGGCTGTAAATCAAGCATGTAAACAGCTCACCGCTCACTTTGATAGGCACTGCTTGAAAAAGAGCAGACTCCTGCAAATGATTCAGGAGTTGATCCCCGCCTGTCCGCTGAACAGCGATCACTAGACCTGCTTGAAAATCCGGAAACAGCCGCTCAAACGCTGTGGAGGAATAAGATTGACCGTTCAACACATGAGCTTCCAGCCATTTTGACTGCTGATTGACTTTCTCCGCCTGCCGCAGGGAGACCTCCTGCTGAATTTCTGCCGCAACAGAACGAATCGCTGTAATGGTTTCGTCTTTATCAGCTGGTTTGACAAGGTATTGTTTGACCCCTTCCTGCATGGCTTGCTTGGCATAATCAAACGTATCGTAGGCTGTCAGCATAATAAATTTAGTATGAGGACAGCTTGCTTTGATCTGTTTGATCGCTGTGAGTCCATCCATGCCTGGCATCTGAATATCCATGAGCACAAGGTCAATTGGCTTAGACCGCGCCAATTCCACCGCCTTTTTTCCATTCGCAGCTTCCCCTGCAATATGACAGTCTGGCAGCCATTCGGTCATGAACTTACGCATCGCCATTCGTTCAATTTTTTCATCATCCACAATCAGCACGTTCAGCATGCTCGTTCCTCCTTGATTGGTATTGTCAATTGAATGGTGGTCCCTTCGTTTGGCTTTGAATCAATTTGAAGGGCATCCTGTACTCCGTAAAACAAACGCAGCCTCGACATCACATTTCGAAGACCAATTCCTGTCGAGTGACCTTTACTACGTGTGTCTGGATGATCTTCTTCCTCTTGCGATAGCAATCTCTTTTTCTCTTGATCACTGATGCCAAGTCCATTATCCCGAATCCGAATCATGACAAAGCCATCATCTCGATCAATAGAGAGCTCTACAAGCCCCCCCTCCTCTTTTGGTTCTACCCCATGAATAAAGGCATTTTCGACAAGCGGCTGCAATGTAAGGCTCGGAATGTGAACAGATAGACACGACTCATCTATAGTCGTTTTGCATGTAATACGATCGGAAAATCTTGTTTCTTGTATATGAAAATATTCTTTTACCACTTTCACTTCTTGTTCTAACGTAACAGATGTGCTGAGAGGAGATAGCGAATACCGCATCAGCGTAGAAACGGATTGTATCAATCTCGATGTCGCATCAGCTGATTCTAAGTACGCCATACGTGAAACGATGTTTAATGTATTAAATAAAAAATGTGGATTCATTTGGTTTTGTAGTGTTTTCAGCTTCATGTCTTTAATTTTCTGATCTAAAGCGGCCTTTTGTTTCATCTCTTCAATCATGACCTTCATCTCTCGCCGCATTCGCTCAAAGGCATGATTTAACACAGAGATTTCGTCCTTCGATGACACATGCAAATTCGGACCATCAAAATTTCCTTCTGATACTTCTTTGGCACTTCGAGACAGATGAACGATCGGTCTTGAAATTCCGCCCGCAATGATATAGGCCATCCATAATGCGATGCCTATCGATAATGTAAACAGACATAGAGTAAAAAGCGCATACGTTTGATGTCTTTTTTGAAGGGATTGGTAGAGTACTTGATACTCAGATAATTCATCATCCAAAAGAGTCATTGTCTGCTCTTGGATATAAGAGGACACGGTTCTTACTTCTTTCACACTTGCAGCATATTCTTTGATTTTCCCTTCTTTGACATGATTCATTGTCGCATCACTTTCGTTTATGAGCGTCCGCATCATATATTGATATTTTTCAATGGAGGGGATGGCGGCATGAAGCCCTGCATCTTTGAGCAATGCTTGATCATATGATGTCATTTTCTGTTTTGATTCAGCATACCCCTTGGCAAACGCCTGATCCTTTTCGATGGCAAAGGCGTTGACCTTTTCATACATCGTTTTTGCCTCTGTCGAAATATCATTCAGCAGGAGAAAGGAACGAAAGCTCTTGCTATATTCTGATGTGATTTTTGAACTGCTCCAATACACAAAAAAAGCGGCCACATTACCAAGGAGCACAAGAATTAAAAATGCCAATAATAATTTACTTCGTATTTTTCTCATGGCTGAACCCCCTGTGGTCTTTTCGTTTGATGAAGGGGCAGGTCTCCTCGCCGAATCACACTCGTCCCTGTGTACTGAAGCGGTTCTTGTTTATCCCCTTGTTGCAAACGAACAAGAGATTCAACCGCTTGATAGCCCATTTCATAAGGGTGCTGTACAACCACTGCATCAATTTTCCCATCATCCAGCGCTTGAATCGTATCAGGCAGAGTATCAAATGCGAGCACATAAACATCTTTAGACGAATGATATTGCTCTGTTGCTTGAATAATGCCGACACCGTCTAATGCGCTTGTTCCATAAAATGCGGTGAGCTGCGTATGATCATTTAACAATTTATACGCAGCACCGGAAGCACCTGATTTCGTAATCGCCGACTCTTCTATTCCAGCAATATGAATGCGTTTCTCACCAGAAACGGCATCTCGAAACCCCTTCACGCGAAGCTTCTGGTGAATCGCATCAAGACGTCCCGTCACAATGCCCACATACTGTTCGCCTTTTGTATCGGCGATGAGTGCCTGTCCGGCGATAAAGCCGGAATAATAGTTATCTGTTCCGACATACACTTGACGCTTGCTCCCCTCTGCATCGGTATCGACTGTGACGACATCTATACCTTTCTCTCTTGCTTTTTGAAAGAGCGGTTTGTATCTTTTTGCATCAAGCCCTTGCGTCATAATGCCATCCACATGACCAGCAATCGCCATATCAATGGTTTTCAGGTGATCATCCAAATCAGCCTGCTTTGGACCTAGGTATTCAAGATACACCCGATGAACTTCCGCCGCATCAGCAGCTCCCTTTTGCACCAATTGCCAATATTCATTATCAAGTTCCTCTGGTACAAGAACAAAGTGATATTGATAAGTTGATACCGCCTCATCGGAAGCGCTTTCAATTTTAACTAAATCTTGACCTAATATAGATAAAAAAAGAACAGATACGACACAAAATGTGAGAAATGCGCCCATTCCGAACAACTTCGACCATTTCATTCACATTCTCCTCCTTCCATTGTTGCCGCATAAAAAAAGAGCTGCTTATAAAAGCATACTCTCTCGACCTCTATAATTCCTTTGTCATAAATAAACTGTTCGGATCTTCTTGGTATGAACCAAAAGGCGGACAATATTGAAATCCAAAGCTTTCATATAATTTTCTTGCCGGTTCAAAGAAAGCAATCGCACCTGTTTCAAGGCTCACTCTTTTATACCCCCGCCGCTTCGCCTCTTGGAGAAGGTGGGTCAACAGATGCTTCGCCACGCCTTTTCGCATATGGGCTGCTGCCGTTCTCATCGATTTGAGTTCACCATGTTCACTTGATAGCTCCTTGATGGCTCCGCAGCCAAGAAGCACCTCTCCATCCCTTGCACTCCATACTGTGACATCATGTTTTTTCAGATGGTCTAACGGAAGGGCATGAATGCTTTCTGGCGGTGAATGTTTTTTCATCTCTTCTAAATGAGCTTTAATCAATTGTTCAATTTGACCATCTTTTAGTTCATCTTGTTGAATGTACATATCGACCTCTCCTTTATGCTCATTTTATGTGAAAAGAAGCGCCTTCCCATCTTTTATGTCAGATAAACGAACAAACAACCGGTAGTCATCAGCCGGTTGTTTATGTGAACTACATGATGGTGGAAGAAAGAACAGCCTGTAATTCTTCTGCTGTACTGCTTTCAAGCTGGCTGCCGACACCTACTGCAACGGCTCCTGCTTCAAGCCACTTTGGCACATCGACTGGATGAATGCCTCCTGTTGGGATGAACTCAACCTCTGGAAACGGACCTTGCAAATTTTTCATATAGGACAAACCGAAGGAGCCGCTCGGAAAAAGCTTTAACACGCTGTATCCATTTGCTTTTGCCTGCATAATTTCACTCGGGGTCAAAACACCTGGCACGTAGAGTATATCGTGAAAAGATAGGTGCTCTCCGATAGTAGGAAGATATCCAGGGCTAACGATGAATTGAGAGCCGGCTTCAATGGCTGATTGTGCCTGCTCAAGCGTTGTAATCGTTCCAGCTCCGACAATCAAGTCGTGGTCATGCTGGTAAGATGCAATGATCCGCTCTGCATTGGGCGTGGTATATGTCACTTCGATGGCCCGCACCCCTTTTTTCTTTAAACGACCAATCATCTCTATCCCGTCTGCTTCACTACCTGCTCTGACCACCGCAATGAGTTTACAAGCTGCGAGCTTCTCTTTAACGCTCATACTTGCTGACTTTCCCATACCTCTCATCTCCCTTCATATCGTGTCGCCTTTGATATCGTTTGGCTTCTTTTATAAATGCCTGAAGCTCTTTTCGAGTCGGCAGGCCCTCGTGATCTCCTGGGGACATGACTGCAAGTGCTCCAATGGCATTGCCTCTTGTCACCGATTTTTCATATGATAATCCGTCCAGCAGACCGCTCATCACTCCCACTGCAAATCCATCACCAGCTCCGACTGTATCCACGACATGAGACACATGGAAACCATCCACTACACCTTGGCCGGATGCACTTTTGAAATAGGCTCCTTCCGCTCCCAGTTTAATGACCACAAGCTTGACGCCTTTTTGTAAATAAACATCCGCAATCGCTTCCGGCTCATGACATCCAGTGAGTCTTTGACCTTCTGCAAGCCCTGGGAAAAACCAATCTACTTGAGCAGCCATCTGGTTCACCGTATGAATCATGTCTTCTTCCTCTTCCCATAGTTGAAGTCTAAGGTTCGGGTCAAAAGAAATGGTTTTTCCTGCTTTCTTCATTTCTTTAAGGGCATGAAAAGAAAACGCTCTCATTTCACTAGACACAGCAGGCGGGATTCCGGTCATATGAAGATGTCCTGCCTGCTGAAAATAAGTGGACGGGAAATCGCTTGGGTTCAATGTGCTCGCAGCAGAGCCTTTTCGGTAGTACGTCACATCAGGGTCTCCATCGATGACTTTTGATTTAAGCAATATTCCTGTTTTGGCTCCATCATTTGAACGGAGTACTGCCTTCGTATCGACCCCTTCTTTTTGAAGCTCTTCTAAAATAAATGTACCAAGTGAGTCCGCCCCGACCTTACTCATCCAGCCTACACTAAAGCCTAATCTTGCCAAGCCGACCGCAACATTACTCTCTGCACCAGCAAGTGCTTTTTGAAACGTATGCACTTGGTGAAGCTCGCCAATTTCTTTTGCATAAAACATCGCCATTGATTCCCCAAATGTGATCACATCCAATGCTTTCAATGATTTCTCCCCTTTCTTGGTACCGGTTTCAAAACAGTTGAAAAAGAGAGAGCATGCACGTATGTATACTCTTCTCTGCCTGACGTTTATAAAGATTTTCTCACAATGATTTCTCCATCAAGTTGAATGGTCTGGGGTGCACTCTTATCCCCTTCAAGACGCGTCTTGATTTTTTGCATCGCCGCTTTCCCCATCTCATGAGATGGCTGCGCCACCGTAGTGATGCCTGGCCCGATCAGCTTATACCATTCTGTATCATCAAATCCGGCAATGCCTATCTCCTCAGGAATCTTCACCCCAAGATCGACGAGTTCACTGATGAGCTTCAGCATGAGTAATCCATTGCCTGCTAAAATCGCTTTTTTCTGATGGTTTGATTGTAAAAAACGACAAATCTCATCTCGCATTTGTTCCTTTTGCTTCAAATTGATTTCTGCAATCATAGGTGTCTTATGTTGACTCATGGCCGTCTGTTCATAGGCTTCTTTTCGTTCTTCACGTGGACTAATCCCATCGACCGGCTCAGTAAAGAAAGCGATATGTTCGTAGCCTTTTTCATACATTTGGTGAAGTAGACGAGCCGTGATGTCACGGTTATTCGTTGTGACGGTATCGACCTTGAGTTCAGGTAACTTACGGTCAACAAGAACAATCGGTACACCGTTTTGCTTAAAGTCTTGCAAAATGTCATTGTTTTGACCGGTCGTATTAATGATCAGCCCTTCAATATAATGCGCATTCAGCTTCAGAAGCATTTCTCGTTCTTTTTCTGGACGATTATCTGTGTTGCACACCATAATGCTGTATCCATATTCATCACAAATCTCTTCCACACCACGAAGTGTCGCAACAGAGAATGGATTCGTAATATCAGCCACAATAAAACCAATGACCTTGCTCTTTCTTACTTTCAATCCTTGGGCAAGCTGACTCGGACGGTAATGGAGCTCCTCAATGGCTTTTTTAATCTTTTTTACCTTTTCAGGAGAAATTTCATTTGTTCTGCCATTGATGTATCTGGATACCGTTGATTTTGAGACACCTGCATATGCTGCAACTTCGTTAATGGTGACTTTCGTTTGCTTTTTCTCTTTCATACAAAAAACTCCCAAGATTGATCTTCTCATTTGTTTCGAAACCGATTTCAAATAAACTTAAAAAAAGCATACCACAAGTTGAACTGTATCAGAAGATTTTTTTCATGAACATGAAGAAAAAAAGCTTTTATACAATTAAAGAAAGCGATTTCAAATTAACGGTTGACGCCGCTCTCTTTTTCCTCTAGAATTTTCCTTGAAACCGATACCAAATAAAACAATCATATGTTTCAGATGGAAAGGGAGGCTTATCTCAAATGGAAAATCGTTATGCTGTACATCCTGAGCAGGTCAAGCGTTTTACAACAGAGGAACTTCGTCGTCATTTTCATATTCCGACACTCTTTGTCAGTGGTGAATTGAAGCTATATTATTCGCATGAGGACCGTGTGGTGATTGGCGGTGTTATGCCGACATCAGAACCGATCAAGCTAGATGCCGGCGACTTTTTACGTACAGAATATTTCCTTGAAAGACGGGAAATTGGCATTGTGAATGTCGGCGGCCAAGGTACGGTTACAGTCGATGGTGAGTCATTTGTGCTGGAGCATAAAGATTTCTTATATATTGGACTTGGACACGAACATGTACAGTTTGCTAGTTCATCAGGTGAGCAGGCCAAATTTTATCTTGTGTCAGCCACAGCTCATAGAGCGTATCCGACACAAAAGGCTGCGATTGCTGAATTAACACCGAATCATTTAGGGGAAGCATCCGCCTCGAACGTACGGAATCTGTATCAGGTCATTCATGCAGACGGCATCCAAAGCTGCCAGCTTATGATGGGCATCACTCAGCTTGAAACCAATAACACATGGAACACGATGCCTGCTCATATACATGACCGGCGGATGGAAGTGTACTTATATCTTGATATAGAGGAAGACGCACGTGTCTTTCATTTTATGGGGGAGCCATCTGAAACGAGACATCTCGTTGTAGCAAATGAAGAAGCCGTCATCTCACCTGCCTGGTCCATTCATTCAGGCTCAGGTACCGCAAATTATTCATTTATTTGGGCAATGGCGGGAGAAAACTATACGTTTAAAGATATGGACTTTGTCCCGATGGACCAGCTGAGGTAATGAGATGACAACGACATCATATGTAGCGTCCCTCTTTTCCCTCGAAGGCAAAACAGCTCTTGTCACAGGTCCTGGAACTGGTATTGGGCAAGGTATTGCCGTAGCGCTTGCCCGTTCAGGTGCAGATATCATCGGCACCTACCACCATACGCCGCTTGATGAAACAAAAGAACTTGTCGAACAGACCGGCAGATCATTTCATGCGATTCAAGTAGACTTTGCAGATCCTAAGTCCGCAAAGCGGGATGTTGATGCCCTTTTAAAACAGCATTCAATTGATATTTTGATCAATAATGCTGGGACCATTAAAAGAGAAGAGGCTGCTCAATATTCAGAGGAAAACTGGCATACTGTCATGGATGTGAATATCAACAGTCTCTTTTTCCTCACGCAAAAGGTCGGACAGCAGATGCTGAAAAAAGGGCAAGGGAAAATTGTCAATATCGCTTCCCTTCTATCATTTCAAGGCGGTGTCTTTGTTCCCGCTTATACAGCAAGTAAGCATGCTGTCGCAGGTTTGACGAAAGCTTTTGCAAATGAATGGGCAAGTCAGCATATTCAGGTCAATGCGATCGCGCCTGGTTATATTGCAACCAATAACACGCAAGCCATTCGTGACGATGCGAACCGGAATGAAGAGATTCTGAAACGAATCCCCGCTGGACGCTGGGGACGGCCTGAAGATCTAGCAGGTGCCGCCGTCTTTCTCAGCTCCCCTGCCTCTGATTATATGAACGGTCATATTTTAGCCGTAGATGGCGGCTGGCTGGCGAGATAAACATGTGAAGAGAATTCCTATTTTAGGGGATTCTCTTTTTTCTATTTGCATAATTCTTCTCCTTCCGAGTCACTCTATAAAAAAAGACATGAGGGTGAGGTATTATGAAAAGTCGTATTGAACAAGATATAGAGTCCGTCATTCAGCGTGTCAAAAGCTTTGCCGGCAAAAGTGATGATATCGTGTTCCACTCTTTTTCATTTGGTCCTTCCGCTGTCTCTGCATGTCTCGTGTACGTTGAAGGACTCACAGAATTTGAGATGCTTTCCAAACAAATTATTTCACCTATGCAAAAGGAACTGACCATCACTGAGGTCGACCACACCACACTTTCTCTCCTTTCTAAAACGTTCTTTGGTATTCAAAATGATGTGCTGGAAGATATGAACCTTGCCATCGAGCAGTTATACAGCGGCAGGGCTATTTTATTTGTGGATAGGGCCACTCAAGCGCTTGCGCTCCATACGAATCTTTTTCAATTTAGAGAAGTAGAGGAGCCGCAATCAGAAGTCCTTGTTAGAGGACCAAGGATTGGATTTATTGAAAATCTTGAAAAAAACACGGCATTGCTTCGTGAAAGAGCAAACGATCCGAACCTTGTCATTCAAAAGGTAAACATAGGAACTCGCAACAAGAAATCTGCTGCTCTTGTGTATGTTCGTGATATCGCAGACCCCAAACTAGTAGATGATGTCTTCTCTCGTATGAAGCAAATCAAAATGGATGATATTCCTGAGAGCGGCTACATAGAACAGCTGATTGAAGACAGTCATATCTCTATTTTCCCGCAGATTCAAAATACAGAACGTCCTGATCGGGTGATTGCCTCTGTGTTAGAAGGAAAGGTGTCTATTTTGCTCGATGGGACGCCGTTTGCCCTCATTATGCCGATGACTCTCACTGCCTTGATGCAATCACCGGAGGATTATTATCAAAGATGGACAAGTGCGACTCTTTTGCGTTTGCTCCGTTATATTGCCGTGCTTTTGACGATCTTTTTACCGGGACTCTATATCGCCCTTGTTTCCTATCATCCTGGTTTATTACCAACACGAATGGCACTTACCATCGCAGGCAGCCGGCAAAATGTGCCCTTTCCTCCTGTAGTGGAAGCCATTTTGATGTCGTTTACGATTGAACTGCTGCGGGAAGCTGGACTTCGTCTTCCTAGGGCGATCGGGCAGACGATTGGACTGATTGGCGGCGTCATTATTGGACAGGCGGCTGTCCAAGCCAATATCGTCAGTGCCTTAATGGTCATTATTGTGTCTCTGACGGCACTAGCCGATTTCACTGCTCCATCATATGATTTCAGCTTCCCCTTACGCATTCTGCGGTTTATGGCGATCTTCAGTTCAGCCATGTTTGGATTATACGGCCTCATCATGTGTTATTTATTTGTACTTTGTCACTTGATGCAGCTAAAGACCTTTGGTTTTGACTATTTCACACCTGTTTTGTCTTCACCGTTTTCAGATTTAAAAGATACGTACGTTCGTTTACCAATAGGGCTATTTAAATCAAGACCGAAAACAGCCAAGACAAAAAATCTCAAAAGACAAGGAGAGTAAACGATGTACAGAGCTGAGAAGCTATCATTGTTACAAGTCACCATTCTGTGCAGTTCTACAATGATAGGCGCTGGAATTTTAACCATTCCACGCAGTTCTGCCAATTCAGGATTCCCTGATGGCTGGATCATTGTATTAATACAGGGAGTCATCTTTGCTTTCGTTGCTTTTTTGCTAGGTTGGATTGCTGAGAAGAATGCACCGGATACCATTTTTGAATCGAATACAAAAGGAGCCGGTGCCTTCTTTGGCACGATCTTTAACCTAATGCTGATCGGTTATTTACTAGCCATTGTTGGCTTTGAGGCGCGTGTACTAGGGGAAGTGGTTCAATTTTTCCTGCTGCAATCGACCCCGATGACCGTGATTGTGATGATTTTTTTACTGGTGGCCACCTATCATTTAAAAAGCGGAATTTTTCCGGTAGTGAAAATGGTGACATATATTTATCCGATGACCATGATCATTTACATTGGGCTCATGCTGTTTAGTTTGAAAATATTTGATTTTGATTACTTACGCCCAGTGATGGCGCACGGGTTTAAAGATTTTAGTAATTTGTTCTCTCAAACATTTATTCAATTTACAGGCTTTGAAGTCATTTTGTTTGTCGTACCGCTTATCTATAAAGACAAATGGTCAAAAGCGAAATGGGCCGCAGCGATCGGTGTAGGGATCACCACACTTATTTACTCCCTCACGCTCTTTATTGTGATTGGTTCCATGACGGTTGGAGAAACGAAATCACTCACCTGGCCCACTGTCTCCCTCATTCAAGCGCTAGAACTAGAAGGGGTCTTCATTGAACGCTTTGATATTTTCTTACTGACGATCTGGACGTGCCAGCAGTTTATTTGTATGCTTGGCTTTTTCCAATTTGCTATTAAAGGCTGTCAAACGGTTTTTAAGACAACCAATTTAACGAGACTGCTATGGTTGCTGTTTTTGCTGACCTCAGCTCTCTCTCTTTTTCCGAGAAATATCAATGAAGTCTTTTACTACTCGACTTTACTCGGCTATGCATTATTCGCTGTGTTAGCGATTCCTTTTTTAACAGCTGTTCTGCTCATGATACGTAAAAAATGGGGAGGTCGATCTGCATGAAAGGACGGCGTTTATGGCTCACCTTTCTGTCTTGCTGTCTTTTGATTTTATCGACAGGCTGCTGGGACTTAAAGGATATTGAGAAATTATCGTTTGTACGCGGTGTTGGCATTGACGAGGAAGATGATAACGGAGTCAAACTCACCTATCAAAACCTTGTCCCTAAAATGGGCGGAACACAAGAAGCAGATTCCCCTGGCTATGTGAATGTCGTCTCAAAGGGGAAAAATGTACTGGAAGCAGTCAGCAATGTCGCTTTGAAGGACCCGCCGATTTACAGTGATCACCTCAAAATCTTTTTGTTTGGCAAAAATCAAGCCGAGCATCATGATATTCAAGGAACACTCAACCACTTTATACGAGATGATGAGGTTCGAAGAAGCAGCTACCTCTTAGTGTCACGGCATGAGGCTTCAAAAGTCATCAATCAAAAATTAAAATCACAACAAAAGGTGCCAGTTGAGCATATTTTTGAAACATCAAAAAACCGGAGCTTTAACGGGAAGATTTTACTGCCAACACGTATTGGCCGAGCGTCGGATTACTTTCAGATGGGTACAAGCTTTCTTGTCCAAAGTGTGGATGTCGTAAATGGAGAACTCACCTATGATGGTGCAGGCATTATCCATGGAAAAACACGAAAGCTGATAGGATTCATACCAGCAAAAGATGTCCAATCTTTAAACTGGGTCATGAATCGCATCTCAGGCGGAGTCGTACCCGCCACCTACAAAGGCTTTCCGATTACGTATGAAATCAAGAAAGCAAAATCAAAGATTGAACCCTATCTGAAGAACGGAAAGATTTCCTTTAAAATTAGTGTACAAACAAACGGGAAACTATCAGAAGATCAATATCCCCCTGAAAACTCATACGATGAGCAATACATCAAACGATTTGAGCGCATTTTTGAACGCAAAATCAAAGAGCGCATTCAAAAAGCTGTCCACCACATGCAAAAAGAAGTTGGTGTTGACCCGATCCTTTTAAATCGACAGGTGCGCATCAAGTATCCAGACTTTTGGGATCAGCACCGCAATGAATGGGATACACTATTTCAAGAAGTAGACATTGCATATGACGTAAAAGTGAGCATTTTGAACTTTGGTGCAGAAGGCGCAACGAAAAGCTTTAAATGGTAGCACAAAAGGCGGTCATCCGCCTTAGATGGTTGACAAAGGGCTAAAATGAACTTTGTTTTAGCCCTTTGTCTTCTTTTCAGCGTGATAGAAAACCTTTGCAGTCTAGGAAGGACGAGTACCGGAGCGGAGCGAATGAAGGATTCGCGAGCACCGGCGCGCAGGACTGACAAAGAATGCGAGGGTTTGCCTACACGCTGAGGCGGATTATCCGGAGGGGGAACCGCCTTTTTTACGTGCAACGATCAAAAGCTGATAGAGCGTCACTTGATCAGATAATGCTTTTGTTTGAAAGCCAAGTGACTCTCCTACTCTCGCCACTTCGTCAAAAAACAATTGAACGTTTTGATCAATTGGCACATTGATCGGCTGTTCAATCACGCGATGAAACAAATGGTCTGGAAAGAGCGCCCGCATTGTGTTTGGTGTGAAAAATCTCATATGTGTTCGATCTAAAATCCCCACATCTTGATACGTAAAATCACCTGCCATTAAAGGCAGCAGTACTTCCGCATGCATCATATTAGGTAAGCAGCAAATGATCACGCCACCTGGTTTTAAAGACGCATGCGCTTGAGCTATCAACTGCCATGGGTCTGACACATGCTCTAACACATCAGAAAAGATCACAGCATCAAAAAAAGCTTCTTTCTCTGACCAAGGATACGCCTCCGCTTTTGTCTCAATCACTTCTTTGTAATACGCCTTTGCCATCTCTGCTTTTAATGCATCCGCCTCTACTCCGTACATGTCAACGGACTGCCGGTTGATCAGTTCAAGTCCTGTCGCCCCAGCACCACAGCCAACATCCAGCACACATCCGGCATCCTCAGGGAGCAGTGTTGCAAAATATGGATGGGGCGTTATCAGATTTAAATCAATGCCCCATTTATCTAAAAAACGAAGCCTGTTCTCCGCAAACAATGTAGAGATGTTCGTTTCTTCATTGGCATTGAAGGTAGCATGACCGTGATGATGCACAAAAGAATCATGGACGATTTGCAGCTGGTATCCCTTCAGCAACGAACGCAGACAAAGGTCATCATCCTCAAATGATCCATATACAAATCGCTCATCAAATAACCCTACATCCTCGATCAGCTCTCTTTTGACCAGCAGACAAAAACCAACAAGTCTATGCACATATGTTCTTTGACCTTTTCTCGAAGCCGTATATGCCTTCGCAAAGGCAGGAAGCTCCTTCACATCTGTGTAAGATGGCTGAACGAGCTGAGGACCACTCACATAATTGGAGACAGGGCCTACCATGCCAATACGATCTGATGCAAAAAGGGCTTCTCTTAAAGGCAAAAGCCAGTTTTCGGTCACAATCGTGTCGTTATTTAAAAAAAGAAGACTATCTCCTGTTGCTTTTTTCGCCCCTTGGTTACAGCCCTTGGCAAAGCCTTGATTCTTCTCGTTGTCAATCAACACGACATCTTCCAGTTGTCTCACATATTCCTTTGTTCCGTCTGATGAAGCATTATCCACGATAATGAGTTCATATTCATCACGCCGAGTATGCTTCTTGATACTGTCGATACATTTTTTCGTTAGGTGCAATTCATTGTACGTCAGCATCACAATGCTCGTTTTTCCTTTCATCTCATTTCCACCTTTCGCCCGCCTGTTCCATATGTATGTCATAGGCAGCACGTTCAGAAGATGAGTGATTGTCCTTTCTTGATTAAACGTTTGTTTAACAAAGGAAGACCAGCTGCCTCATGCAGCTGGTCTTTTTTCAAACCGTTTCCCCTTCGTCATTCACGACGGCACGGTTTCTCTTTTTTAAATCTTCTTCAATCTCTTCAAGACTTTTCCCTTTCGTTTCTGTGACTAAATATTTCACAAATAAGAAGGCACCTATGCCAATGGCTGCATAAATAAGGAAAAGGTTACTGATGCCAATTGCACTTAACAAGGTTGGGAATGTGAGCGAGATGATCAAATTCCCTGTATGCAGTAGGAAGGTCGATACCCCCGTACCAATTCCCCGGACATGTACCGGGAACAGCTCCGGCAGCATCACCCATACGACCGGGCCCCAGCTGACAGCAAAAATGACGATGAAAAGTCCTAAACATATAATCGTTGTCCACCCTGCAGCTGTTGATCCCTCGAAAAAACGATTGACCACTGCTAGAACAATCAAACTAAGAACCATCCCTACATTTCCAAATAGGAGTAACGCTTTCCGCCCGACACGATCAATGATTTTAATCGCAACAAACGTCATGACAACATTGACTGCACCAATTCCTACAGTTCCTAAAATGGCTGCTGAATCGCCAAAGCCGACACTTGTGAATGTTTTTGGTGCATAATAAATGATCGTATTTGTCCCAATAAACTGCTGTAAAAAGGCTAAGCCGACACCAGCAATTAAAGCGGGGCGCACCCATGGCTCGAGTAATTCCTTAAGACCGCCTTTTTCTTCACTTTCTGCTTTTTGAATATCCGCAATTTCGTCTTCAACTTCTTGCTTACTTTGTCTAAGTTTTGACAATATTTCTTTCGCTCGGTCCGCCTGTCCTTGGACAAACAGCCAGCGAGGACTTTCTGGCATAAACAAAATACCACATAACAAGAGCACAGAAGGAACAACGGCAATTCCAAGCATCAGACGCCATGCCTCTGCATCTGCTAAAACGTAGTTCACAATATAGGCAAGAAGAATACCAAATGTGATCATGAGTTGGTTTAATGAGGAAAGTGCCCCTCTTGAATCCTTTGGCGCAAGTTCAGATAAATACAATGGAACAATCGTCGTCGAGCATCCGACAGCAAGTCCTAGCACGATTCGGAATAAAACCATGACCTCCGTATTCGGTGCAAGGGCTGTTCCAAATCCGCCGATAATAAATAAGATGGCTGCGGCGATTATCGCTTTTTTCCGTCCGAATTGATCTGTCAGTTTTCCAGAAAGAGAAGACCCGAGCATCGCCCCAATTAAAATCGAGCTGACCACAAGTCCCTCTGTAAATGCATTTAAACCTAAATCCTCTTTCATAAATAAGATAGCGCCAGAAATGACACCTGTATCGTAACCATATAAGGCGCCGCCAAGTGCGCCGAAGAAATAAAGCCACCCATTCCGATTTTTCATGATCATAACCCCTCTTTTATCTATGTAATGACTAGATGTTTCTCTATGAAAAATCATTTTCCTCACTTCCTGTCATTTCAAACATTTCGATGTTTTATGACAAATATATTTCATTTGCGTATCATTGAAACTTTTTTAGATAAGGAAACGTCAATTAAGCGTTAGTGAAAAAAATGTCGCACTATATCCCGTTTTAAGGTATATTTGTTTTAGTTTGTAAGCAGGAAGAAGGACATCTTTACTATAAAATCATAGCGAGGGTTTAAATATATGGATCAAACAAGAAGTAAACGCAAAGGCAAAAAGCGTTTAAAACCATGGGTGAAAGTCACTCTTTTTATTTTTGGTATTCTTTTACTGACAACCGCTTCTGTCACCGGCTATGCCTACTATAAAGTGACATCGGCTGCGAAAAAAGCACAAGTCTCTCTAGACCGCGGTGCACAATCTGTCAAACGGATTGAAGCATTTGATCCTGGGAAAGACAGCTTTTCTGTCTTGCTGCTTGGCATTGACAGCAGACCAGGCGAAACCGTCAAACAAGCACGAAGCGATGCAATGGTATTAGCGACAGTAAATCGTACGAATAAAACCGTGAAATTATTAAGTATTCCAAGGGACTCATATGTTAATATTCCAGGTCATGGTTATGACAAAATTACACATGCACACGCATTTGGTGATGCAGACCTCACGGTGAGTACAGTTGAGAATTTACTAGATATCCCTGTCGACTTTGTGATTGAAAGTAATTTCAAAGCATTTAAGGAAATTGTGAATGAATTGAATGGTGTTTCCGTTAACATTAAAGATGAATATGTTGTGAAACAGATTCTTAAAGATACAAAGGGCAAAGTTCAGCTGCAAACGGGTACTCACACACTAGATGGTAATCAAGCTCTCGCTTATGTGAGAACAAGAAAAGCAGACAGTGATCTCATGCGCGGACAGCGTCAAATGGAAGTTTTAAAAGCCATTTTCGATAAATCAAAATCAGTAACGTCTATTCCGTCTTATGACAATATCATAGATACTCTAGGTGATAACGTCTCAACTAACCTGTCAATGAAAGAACTAGTCGGTCTTTTCCCACTACTCACTTCATTGAAATCTGTTGATACGATTCAACTAAAAGGATCTGATTACCAGCCAAATGGCGTTTATTATTACCAATTGGATCAAAACCAACTGAACGAAGTCAAAACGGAATTGAAGAAACAGCTTGAATTATCATAAAAACAGAAAGCGTCCTTTTGGGCGCTTTTTATGTGTTGAAAAAGGTGTTTGCCCTTTTTCTTCTTTTAAGCGTGATAGAAAACCTTTGCAGTCTAGGAAGGACGAGCACCGGAGCAGAGCGAATTTGACATTCGTGAGCACCGGAGCGCAGGACTGACAAAGAATGCGAGGGTTTGTCTACACGCTAAAAGCGTCCTTTTGGGCGCTTTTTCTTATATCCTTGATCAATTGACCATTTTTGTTTAGCCTTAAAGAGAGGAATCCACGATCCGACTCTTTCATGAGAATGAAGGAAATCGTACATACTTTGAAGAGGCTATTGCATGAATGAAGGAGGATATAACAGCAATGAAAAAAATGATTGCGATTGATTTAGACGGTACACTCTTAAATACGAAAAGTGAAATATCCGCTCAAAACCGGCAAGCATTGATTCGTGCGAAGGAAGCTGGATATATTGTGACCATTTGTACAGGGCGCGCGACTTTTGATGTAAAAGAGCTTCTTGGGGATTTAGACATTCCCATTATTGCGGCAAATGGAGGAACTGTCCATACAGAAGGGTACAAGCTCTTCAGCAGAATCACCCTTGATCAAGAAGCTGGAAGACGTGCTGCAAAGGAATTAGTGGAACGGAACATTTATTTCGAGGTCTATACAGACGATGCCCTCCTTTCCCCATTTGATGGAAAAGAAAAGCTCAAAGCTGAATTTGATATGATCAAAAGCGCCAATCCTCATGAGGATGTAGCTGATTTATGGGAAGGGGCGATGACTCAATTTAAACAGTTTGGCATCAAACCTGTCGATGACATCCGTCAAATTTTCGAGTCGAATGAACCAACTTATAAATTACTATGCTTCTCCTTTGATATGAATAAGCTGCAAGAAGCACGAGATCTTCTTTCTAAGATGCCTGAGCTCTCCTTGACCTCATCTGGAGAACATATCATTGAGGTACTGCCAAAAGAGTCAGGTAAAGGACATGCCCTCAAAAAACTTGCAGCCCATTATGGCGTAGACTCATCCGATATTTATGCGATCGGTGATAGCCCCAATGATCTATCCATGTTCGATGAAGCAGGACACAGGATAGCGATGGGGAATGCGGTGGATGTCATTAAAGAACAAAGCACCTATATCACAAAAGGCAACCATGAAGATGGCGTCGCCTATTTTATTGATCTGCTTTTGCAGAATCAATTTCAAGAAAAAAAGACGCTTGTCTGATCAGCGCCTAGTGAGAAGTCGAGAAGTCCGATCCGAGCATTGATCGGGCTTTTTCTTTATTTTTTGATTCTAACGGCCGTCTCATATTTATCCTTCCAATACGTACTTGTTTTCATATTGGTAATGACAACGCCATTTGAAACCGTCACATGAATGACTTGATTTGAACCAGCATAAATGGCTGGCATCAACGAAGTCCCTTTAAAAAAGACAAGATCTCCTGGCTTTAGTTCCGATCGTTTTACAGGTGTACCTGCTTTAACTTGTCCCGGTGCATAGCGAGGCATCTCAATTCCAAGCACTTCTTGATAGATATACTGCGTGAATCCTGCTGTATCAAAGCCTTGCTTTGGGCTCGCACCACCTTTTACATAAGGTACTTCTCCAATATACGTAGCGGCTTTTGATACGACTGGGTCTTCTTTCGCTAGTTTCAGCTCAGTTAATCGTTTCGCACCTGTCCATTTCTCACGCCAATACGATTCAGACAAATAAGAAATCGTCACACTTTCCGAACGGCTCGCATGAATAAAGCGGTCTCCTCCGATGTACATTCCTACATGTGAAATTCCTTTTTTATACGTGTTGCTAAAAAAAACAAAGTCTCCAGGCCGAATATCGTCTCGTGCTACTTTCTCTCCAACCATCCATTGCTGCTCAGCACTTCTTGGTAAATAAATCCCAAGTGATTTTTCAAATAAATATTGTAAAAAACCTGAACAATCGAATCCTACTTTTGGATCTGATGCCCCGAATACATAAGGGATTCCTAAATATTTCATCGCATCTTTCACCAGTTGATCATCCGACATCTCTTGGGAGACAGGCAGCCGTTTGACCGCATAGAACCGATCGGTCCAATATTTACTTTTGCTGACATCTGTTTTCACCACCCCTTGACTGAGTGTGATGTGGATCACTTGATCATTTCCAGCGTACAAAGCAACGTGTGTCGGGATGTCTTTTGTTTCTTCAAGACTGCGAAAATAGACAAGGTCTCCGGGCTTCGCTTTTCCCCATGATACGTTTTCACCGATTTGGTATTGATCGATCACCTTTCGCGGCAAATCAAATGCACCTGTTGTTTTGTATACATATTGTATAAAGCCAGAAGCATCAAAGCCCGTTTTCGGATCGATTCCTCCTTTATGATAAGGCGTACCTATCAGCGTTTCCGCTTGTTTTAAAGGAGATGTTGTTTGAGCAGACACCTCTGTTTGAGACATAAACATAAGTCCTACAATGGCACATCCTCCAAGCAGTATTCCTTTCCATTTCATCCTCTCTTCCTCCTTTCTTTTATAGTTTCGACATGACCCCTTTCATTTTACACCTTTTTCCGTCAAAAAAGAGCACGCCTCGCGTGCTCTTTTCATCATCATTTCTTTATTTACTCGCTTCCGCTTTTGACTGCTTTTGCTGTTCAATTTTCTGCATTTCAACCGAGATCTTTTGTTTCTCATGATCTGTGAGGCTGTCACTAAATTTAAAAGCAGACATAAAGACAAAGACTAAAATTAACGCAACAAACGGCCAGCTTGCTTTAAGGAATTTCATTTTTTATCCTTCCCCTCGTTTTCTTTTAATGTTTGAACTTTATCAGAATGATCGACTTCAAAGAAAATATGTCCGTCTTTTTCTTTCCAATCCGCATTCGTGCCATTTGTCAGCATACGGATAATCGATTTTGATTCAAGAGATCCTGCTTTAACTGGAGCAGGTGTCGCTTCTTTGATGTACATTGGAACCACTTCAAATGTCGCTTTTCCATCTTCATTCAGATGATACTGAACAATGGCAGAGTCACGTGTTCTTGACCAGCCTTGGTCAAAAATAAAGTTCCCCAAGCTATAGAAAATCGCTGTTCCGTTATAGACTTCCATCGGCTCAAGAACGTGCGGGTGTGCACCGATAATGATATCAGCACCAGCCTTTGACATCGCTCTTGCCAGCTCTCTTTGTCTGTCGTTTACTTCATTGTTATATTCCTGTCCCCAGTGCGCATGAACAACAACGATATCTGCCTTTTCAGCAGCTTGTGAAATCATCGGAATAAAGATAGATGGATCAGCTGGCAGAATACCTGCCTTGCGATTTGTTGCTTTAAAATCTTTTCCATATACATCTGTGAAACCAAGGGTAGCGATTTTAACGCCATTCACTTCTTTGTATGAAATGTTCTGCTTCGCATCTTTGACGTTGCGCCCTGCCCCTGTATAATCCATGTCAGCTTTTTCAAAGGCATCAATCGTGTTATTTAAGCCTTTTTCACCGTAGTCTGCTGCATGGTTATTCGCAAAGTTTAGTACAGAGAAATTCAAATCCTTTAACGCTTGTACAGAATCTTCATCTGTTTTCAAATGAATATTCTTTTGTGCTGCCTGTTCCTTATCTGAAGCCACTGGATGCTCAAAATTCCCAGTTACATAATCTGATACATCAAAATACGGCTTCGCATAGCGGAACAGGTGCTGCTTTCCATAGCGGTCTGTGACTTTCTCTACATTTCTTCCAAACATAATATCTCCGACAAACGAAGCGGTCAGGATGTTTTCTGGATTCTTTTCTACAGTTGGTACTTGTGCTTTCCCGATAAATGTAAATAGAAATGTACAAGCAATGACAATCGGTAAAGCAATCAGTACGTGTTTATTCGTCTTTTTCTTTTGGTTCTTTGTGATTTTCAGCAGCTTTTCCTGAAAGCTCAATTTTTTATTCATCATTGGACACACCTTATCTTAAAATAGATAGTAAACATACATGATGGCAAATGTTGCACCACTTAGAAGTAATGTGCTTCCAAGGGTAATCGTAAGACCTTGCTTTTGAATCGTATTCGCAATCAATCCAGGCACGATGATTCCGATTCCGCGGAATTCTGCTATTTCAAACGGAACCACTGGATAGAAGAAATCAAATATGAGCTTTAAGGCAATTCCTGTAATCAGCATCGCCGCAAACTTTCTGCGTCCGTACAAAATCATAAATTTCGATAGACCAAAACGAACGATCACATATGTCAGCAAGCTGACAGATAAAACAACTAAAATGAAGACTGGCTGGTTAAAGACGAGCGCCAGATAACCTGGAACAACCAACCCAGCTGGTACGATTCCTGTTTTTTCTGCAAAGATTAAACTGAGTAGAACACCTAAAATTAACGAGATATAAAGATCTGATCCGAACATTTTCTATATTTCCTCCTAGCTGACAAGCTGCTTAATTTTGTATTCTTGAATTTTTTCGATTAAAGGTTCAGCGGCGCCGTGAATATTGCCGACTCCATAAACCACTCGATTATGAAGCTTTTTCTCAAGCATGTTCATAATTTGTTCTGTAGATTGATATTCAAGGTTGTGTAAGTGGTCAGCCGGAATTTTTCCATCCTCAAATGCTTTCACAATTGGATCTGTCGTTTCACCAATTAAGACAAGATCACTTGCTTCAATATAAGGAAGTACATCCTCCGCAAACTGGATCGTTCTATCTACGCGATCCGCACGACAGTTCATGATAATAATCGGTTCATCTGTTGGATACCCAATTTCCTTCACACGCTTCCAAATGTTCAATGTAGATGCTGCGTCATTAGCCGCAAATCCATTTACAAAATGTCCAGGTGTTTTTGCGTCCATTAATGGAAGAATTCTCATCGCTCCTGGATCAGGCGGCGCATTTAACATGCCTCTGAATGCCGTATCTTCATCAATTCCCAATGCTTGTGCGACACCAAGTGCAAGTGAAGCATTATCCGGGAACACCATGTACTCAAATTTCCGTAAATACTCATCGGTAATCTTGGAATTATCTGCAACAATCACTTCAGTATTGCGTTTTTTCGCAATCTCTTTAAAGAAATCTGTATATTCACTATCCGTAATAACCAAGTGCCCATTGTAAGGAATTGTCGCTGTAAAGGCTTCAGCTATTTCATCAAGAGTTGGCCCCATCACATCCATATGATCTTCAAGAACGTTTACGATCACGCCAATATTCGCTTGAAGCAGCTCTTCCTGAAAGATAATTTGGTAATCTGGATTCACCGCCATACATTCACTGACGATGGCATTTGCTCCTCTTTCAACGGTTTCTCTCATAACTTCTTTCTGCTCTCCGATATTTGGTCCTTGCGGTTTCCTTTTAATCGGTTTTTCTTCTGGCGTATCCCAATAAATCATTCTTGCATCCGTTCCTGTTGTTTTGCCGACAGTTTTATAACCTGCCTCCATTAAGATACCGGTTGTCAATCTTGTAACGGTAGACTTTCCGCGTATACCATTAATATTGACGCGTACCGGCAGGGCATCGATATTTTTCTGATGACGCTTCTTTTCAATAAAGCCAATCCCTAACATGATGACACAGGCTATAACGATTAACCACATCGCTTATCTACATCTCCTTTTTTTATGAGTGTGATATGTAAATTCAATCAACAGTATATAGGTTCAGCATAAAATCACAATCGGTATTATGTAACATAATCTTTCACTTCCTCGTATGCCAAATTCCTCTAATCAGAAGGCGTATTTGCCTATCTCACACTCAAATGAAAAGGCCAAAAGACGGACAAAATGACGACTGAATTTCTGCTTCAAACAAGAGAAAGCGTTACCATCAAACAGTGAAAAATCTTTTGTCCTTTTCTCCCTAAATTTTTCGACAATTATTAAGATGTATTTTGAATCAATGTTTTAAAGCCCTCTCATCTCTACGAAATCAGTCATATCAGCGCTTTAAATGAATAGTGCGTGTTTTAGAATATTTTATATTTTTAAATGAACAGGTTAGAAAGTCATCCTCATTGGTCAGAACGCTATGTGTTGACCTATGACAAAGGTCACCTGTCAAAAAATCAAGTCATCTGCTTATTTTCAGGTCACAAAAAACTGGGATAAGATGTCAAAGATTAATCATTTTGTTATAGCCTATCTTTACGATATTCACTCCTTATGACCTAAACAATGAAACATTATTCATTTCTTTTTATCAAGATTCATCATTTCTTAACATTTTTAATGTGATTTTAGTTGAAAGTTGTCGGTGCGTGTCATGCTTTCCCCAAAGATGACGCATAAAATCATCTTCTCGGCTTACACTATGGTTAAAAAATCTGTGAGAGGAGGCTAAAGATGCCAAACACGAATGAGCAAACACGCTTACACTTTTTATCAGGCGGTTTTGAGGAAAAGATTCGGATTCTGAAAAAAGCATTTCAGCAAAGCGCTGATTTTGAATACCGAGAATTAATGGTGAATGAAACGAAATCAGTGCTGTTTTTTATTAAAACAAGAGTGGATGAAAGTAAATTAAACAACTTCATTATTGGCAACTTGCTTGGCCCTCCTGGAAAGCAGGACTATGCAAAATCTCTTAGTACACTCGAAACAGGTGACTTGACGCTGATTGTCGACAGCATTATTGCCGGAAGTATTGCCTTCCTTGATGAAAAATCCGCACAGATTAAAATATTTGCTGTTGGGCAGCCGCCGTTGCGTTCTATTTCTGAACCTTCTTCTGAAAGTATTATTGCAGGCGCACATGATGGGTTTGTTGAGAGTTTAGATACCAATTTATATTTGCTACGTTCACACTTAAATGATCGAAAACTTGCAATCCAGTATCATAAGGTCGGTACAAAATCTGAAACAAAGGTTGCGACGGTTTATATTTCTGATATTGCCAATCAAGAAAAGATAGATGAGGTTAACAGACGAATTTCTTCTATTAAAGTAGACACGCTGCTTAGCCCAGGTTCTATTGTAGAGGCGATTGAGGATGATTCGTATTCCATCTTCCCGCAGCTTATTGACACAGAACGACCTGACAAAGTGAGATCTGCCATTCTTGAAGGAAGAATTGTTGTGCTGATGGATGGCAGTCCAATGGCTATCATTCTGCCTATTACGTTCTTTAGCTTCTTTCAATCACCAGATGACTACAATAGTCGCTGGATTCCAGCTACGTTTATTCGTATTCTTCGTTATATTGCCTGTATCATCGCTGTGATTTTGCCTTCTTTTTATATTGCAGTCATCGGCTTTCATTATGAGGTAGTCCCGGATGAATTAGCGATTACGATGAAAAATTCCATTATCGGCATTCCTTTTCCACCTTTAATAGAAGCAATGCTGATGGAGATTACGATTGAGCTCATACGCGAAGCTGGGGTGCGTCTGCCAAAGCCAATTGGACAGACCATTGGGATCGTAGGCGGTTTGGTCATTGGAGATGCGGTAGTAAAAGCTGGGCTCATTTCGAATGTTCTTATCGTTGTGGTCGCCGTGACCGCTGTTGCTTCCTTTGTTCTTCCTTCGTTTGAAATGACGTCTACCATCAGGATGCTGCGTTTTCCCCTCATGTTCATGGCATCGATGTTTGGGTTTATTGGCATTTCATTCGGCCTGTCGATCGCCCTGATGAATTTATGCCGCCTTGAATCACTAGGTGTCCCGTATTTATCTCCAGTAGCTCCATTTAACTGGCAGGACTTAAAAGACACTGTGATTCGGTTACCGATGTGGATGTATAAAAAGCGCCCTGTTTACTTAAATCCAAAAAAGAAAGAGCAAATTGAAAATTTGAGAGGATGGAAAAATCAAGATGAAAAATAAAATATCTCCATCTCAAGCTGTCTTTTTTATCATTCAATCTCAAATTGGTGTCGGTATTTTAGCTCTGCCTCATTTGCTTATGAAAGATATGGGGCATGATGGATGGATGGCTATCATTTTGGCCTGTTTTTTTATCCAAATCATCAATACCATTTTTATATATATCATTCACAAATATCCTGAGACATCATTTTTCGAGGCGTTAATTGAGGTTTTTGGAAAATGGATTGGGCGAATCTTAGTGGCTCTTTATACAATTTATTTCGCCTCAGTCTGTATTGTCGTTCTATCTATTTTCACGAGAATTCTGGGTATATGGGTTTTACCACTTACACCCAATTGGGTCATTAACCTACTACTCATGATATCCATCCTTTACATCGCCAAGGAACAAATTACAGCGATTGTCAGATTCAACTTTATTCTGACTCCTTTTTTACTCTTGTTGTCTCTCATCATGCTGTATTCATTAAAAGGAACCAATATCGACTACCTTATGCCCTTTTTCCAAACGGACTTCTCTCAATTTCAGCTTGGATTGAAGGATGTTGTATTATCTATGAATGGATTTGAGATGATTCTGATCATCTCTCCACTGATGAAAGGAACCATTAAAGCGCGATACAAGGTCATGACCATTGCCAATATATGCACGACTCTTTACTATCTATTTATCACAGTAATTTGTTTTATGTTTTTCAGCCCGATTGAGCTTAAAATCATTCCAAATCCTGTTCTTTATCTGTTAAAAACCATTTCGTTCGGTGTGATTGAGCGGACGGATTTAATTTTTCTTAGTTTCTGGGTATTTGTCATTTTAGCTACTCTCAGTAATTACCTTTACTTTTGCGCTAATGGCGTGGCAAGTATTCTTAAGAAAAAAGAACACAAAAAATATGTGTTATATTTTGCCATTTTGATTTATGCGGCTAGCTGTTACCTTGCAACCGATAATTTTAGAATTCAACGTTTTAATGACTTTACCACCATCGCTCAATATTCATTTATTTACACACTCCCGATCTTTATGGCCATTATCATCTTTTTCAAACATCGTAAAGGGAAGGTGAAATCACATGCGTCATAAGTACATACTGACGTTGCTCATGTGTGTTTCTCTCATATTCATGCCTGGCTGCTGGGATCAAAATTTATTAAAGAACATCTCTCTTGTGTTAACCTCCGCTGTTGATCAAGGAGAGGATGACAATGCGAAATACTCAATCACTTATCGAAAAGTGCAGCAGTCTCAAAGTATGGAGCAAGGAAATACTGGCAGCTTTTTAACCACTCTTCTCACAACGGAAGCACCTACTTTAAGAAAAGCAAGAACCAACTTCAGCCGGATAGTGGATCAAAAAATAGACATGTCGAAAATGCGCGTGATGCTGATCGGTGATGAATTTGCCCAAAATCGTCTTCTGCCCTACTTAGATATGTTTTATCGTGATCCGAAAAGCCCCCTCCTCGCAAATCTTGCCGTTGTTCAAGGGGGGACCTGTGAAGAAGTGATTAACTCGCTGCTGAAGGAAAAACTCATCGTGAGTGACTATTTAAATAACTTGATCACAACCGCATCACGCTCCTCCCAAGTAGCACCTAAAAACATTCAAAGTATTCGATCTAAAA
Organism: Bacillus sp. iso_77; assembly: GCF_056173625.1. Taxonomy (NCBI): domain Bacteria; kingdom Bacillati; phylum Bacillota; class Bacilli; order Caryophanales; family Bacillaceae; genus Bacillus; species Bacillus sp. iso_77. The sequence goes on from NZ_CM149683.1 coordinate 3,263,578, forward strand.
TGCTTCAAACTGGAGAGGACTTCACACTGCCTTTAATCTATTTTGATCAATCGAAGAAATTAATCAGTGTAAAAGGGGTTGCTCTATTTGATAATGAGAAGAAGAAAGGCGAGTTGTACGGTCAAGATGCGATCTTACTCACCGTCATGGACGGAAAAATGGGCAAGTATGCCAACTTCACAAAAAAAGTGAGAAGCGACATGAAGTCAAAAGAAAACAATTACATTACGATTCAAGTCACTGATGTAAAGAGAGACATCGAGATTCTAAATCCTGATCATCGAAACTTAACATACTCACTCAAATTTGAATTCGCAACTTCTGTCCTTGAGTACCCAAAAGATAATCTAGATACAGACAAAAAAATTGAAATGCTTAACAAAAAACTTTCAACCATCTTGACAAAAGAAGCAGAAAAAATTGTTGCTACATTACAAGAAGCAAATTCTGACGTCTTAAGCCTCGGCAGAAAATATAGAGTCAGACATTATGATGAGTATATGAAAATGAATTGGGTCACCGATTATCCAAAAGTGAAAATCATTCCAAAAATCAAAGTGAACATTACACAAACAGGCATTATTAGTTAAGAAAAGGAAGACGTCCTCTTTCTTTTCTTTTTTTATTTTTTTAAGATTGTTTTTTCAATGCTTTCGTGATAATCTATCTGTGTAAACGGTTACACATCAAAGAAGGGAGGCACTCCATTGGCTACAATTAAAGATGTTGCAAAAGCTGCTCAAGTGTCTGTTGCAACTGTTTCACGCGTGCTCAATGATACTGGATACGTCCATATTGATACGAAAACCCGTGTGACACAAGCGATGCAGGAGCTAAACTACTTCCCCAATGAAGTGGCACGATCCCTTTTTAAAAGAGAATCAAGATTAGTTGGTCTCATCTTACCTGATATCACAAACCCCTTCTTCCCTCAGCTGGCTAGAGGCGTTGAGGATGAGATTCATGCAAACGGTTTTCGCTTATTATTCGGAAACAGTGATGAAGATCGGGAGAAGGAAATGGCCTATTTACAAACCTTTAAGCAAAACCAGGTGGTCGGTGTCATCGCTGTCACAAACGAACCTGAATCGGATTTATACAATGATGATGAACTGCCTGTTGTCTTCTTAGATCGTACCGTTCCAAATGCACCTTCTGTGTTTGCAGATGCTACGGCAGGTGGGAAAATGGCTGCAATGGAATTAATCAAACGCGGCAGTCAGCAAATCACATTGCTAAAAGGGCCCGCTCATCTTCAAACGGCGCGGCAAAGATTCAAAGGCGCACTTGATGTTCTGACTGAAGAAGGTGCTAACTTTCATGTGATGTCTAACGCTTCTTTTTCTTTTCAGGAAGCCCGAAAAAGCGCCAAGGCTCTTTTCAAGCTGTACCCTGAAACAGATGGCATCATTGCCAGCAATGACATCGTCGCAGCAGCCGTCGTACACGAAGCGCTTCGTATTGGAAAAGCCATTCCAGAAGACGTCCAAATCATTGGATTTGATGATATTCCGCAAAGCGAACTGCTCTTCCCTTCTTTATCAACGATTCGGCAGCCTGCCTATGATATGGGGAAAGAAGCCGCAAAGCTGATCATTAAAGCCATTCAAAAACAGCCAATAGATCAAGCAGTTATTCAAATGCCCGTCTCTTTTATTGAACGAGAGACCACAAGAAAGGTGGATTCACAATGAGTCAAATAGTTGTCGTAGGAAGTTGTTCCATGGATCTAGTTGTCACATCGAATAAGCGTCCCAATGCAGGAGAAACCGTCCTAGGCGAATCATTTAAAACGGTTCCTGGGGGAAAAGGAGCCAATCAAGCAGTGGCAAGCGCAAGGCTCGGTGCAGATGTATATATGATCGGCCGGGTTGGGGATGACGCATATGGTCAGGACATTATGAGCAATTTGCAAGCACAAGGTGTACGCACCACCTATATGAAACCGGTTACCGAAATGGAAAGCGGAACAGCACATATCATTTTAGCTGAAGGGGATAACAGCATTGTTGTCGTCAAAGGAGCAAACAATGAGGTAACACCTCATTATGTAAAAGATGCTCTTTCTTCTATTGAAAAAATCGGAATCGTCCTCATCCAGCAGGAAATTCCTGAAGAAACAGTCGAAGCCGTCTGCACCATTTGCAGCGAAAAAGGGATTCCAGTCATCTTAAATCCCGCACCAGCTCGCAAAGTCTCTCAGCAAATATTAGATCAAGCTGCCTACATCACGCCAAACGAACACGAAGCAGCTCTTATGTTTGATGGACTCACCATAGCAGAGGCTTTGCGCCAATATCCAAACAAATTACTCATTACAGAAGGAAAAAGTGGTGTTCGATACTTTGACGGATCAAAAGAAGTGTTGGTACCGGGCTATCCTGTGAAAGCCGTCGACACTACAGGCGCTGGCGATACTTTTAACGGCGCTTTAGCTGTAGCACTAACAGAAGGAAAATCCCTATACGACGCACTTGCCTTTGCTAACTTAGCCGCATCTATCTCAGTCACAAAATTTGGTGCCCAAGGCGGCATGCCAGCAAGAGAAGAATTGGAGAATAAGAAATGAAGAAAAATGGTATTTTAAATAGTCATATCGCCAAGGTGCTTGCTGACCTTGGTCATACAGATACGATTGTCATCGCAGACTGCGGCCTGCCCATTCCAGAAGGACCGGTCAAGATCGACCTTGCATTATCCATCGGCACACCATCCTTTCAGGAGGTTACTTCCCTTCTTCTTGAGGAAATGGCCGTTGAACACATCACGATCGCCAGTGAAATCAAAGAAGCCAATGAGAGAGATCATTTATTTCTAAAGAAAGCGTTCTCACATCCGTTAGATGAAGTCGATCACGAGACATTTAAAGACATGACCAAACAGGCAAAAGCAGTGATTCGAACGGGTGAAGCCACCCCATACGCAAACTGCATTCTTCATGCCGGTGTCATCTTTTAAAAGGAGGAGCCACTTATGAACATTGAAATGCATAACATCCATAAGGCCTTTGGAAAAAACACCGTTCTCGCCGGGGTCTCCTTTGACCTCGTCACAGGTGAAGTCCATGCACTAATGGGTGAAAACGGGGCAGGAAAATCAACGTTAATGAATCTGCTGACAGGACTCTATTCCCTGGATCAAGGAACGATTCAAATCGACGGAAAAGAAACCGCTTTCAAGAATCCGAAAGAAGCCGAGCAGAACGGGATTGCCTTCATTCATCAGGAGCTGAATATATGGCCTGATATGACGGTACTCGAGAATTTATTTATCGGGAAAGAAATCTATACAAAGCTTGGTCTCCTAGACACCAAGAAAATGAAAACCCTCGCCCAAGCGCAGCTCGACCGATTGTCTGTCAACCTATCGCTCGATCAAGAGGCAGGAAGCTGTTCTGTCGGACAAAAGCAGATGATTGAGATTGCGAAAGCGTTAATGACCGATGCAAAGGTCATTATTATGGATGAACCAACAGCTGCTCTCACAGACCGTGAGATTGACAAGCTATTTCAGGTCATTGAATCACTCAAAAAAGAAGGCGTTTCCATCGTCTACATTTCTCACCGGATGGAAGAAATCTTTGCCATTTGTGACCGGATTACGATCATGCGTGACGGAAAAACGGTCGATACGAAAGCGATACCGGACACGAATTTCCATGAAGTCGTCAAAAAAATGGTCGGCCGCGAATTAACCGATCGTTACCCTGAGCGCACACCTTCTACTGGTGATACCGTCCTAGAAGTGAAGCAAGCAACGAGGAAAGGCCGCTTTCAAGATGTCAGTTTTTCCGTCAAAGCTGGAGAAATTGTCGGTGTTGCAGGCTTAATGGGTGCTGGCCGGACGGAAATGATGCGGTCGCTCTTTGGACTCGATCCCCTGGATCAAGGAGAAATTTGGGTTCATGGGAAAAAGGCTGTCATTAAAAAACCAAGTGATGCAGTCAAACTTGGCATCGGTTTTATCACGGAGGATCGTAAAGATGAAGGACTGATGCTTGATGCATCCATCCGGGAAAACATCGGCTTGCCTAACTTAGACAGCTTCTCTCCAAAGGGGCTGATCGATAAGAAAAACGAGCAGGACTTTGTTGACCTGCTTATCAAACGACTCACGATCAAAACCGCTTCATCTGAAATCTCTGCACGCAGCCTGTCCGGTGGAAATCAGCAAAAGGTCGTCATCGCCAAATGGATCGGCATTCAGCCGAAGGTGCTGATTTTAGATGAACCGACAAGAGGTGTCGACGTCGGGGCGAAACGAGAAATTTATCAGCTCATGAACGAGCTGACGGATCGAGGCGTTGCGATTTTGATGGTCTCCTCTGAGCTCCCAGAAGTTCTTGGGATGAGCGATCGAGTGCTTGTCATCCATGAAGGAACCATCAGCGGAGAATTAAGTAAAACAGAAGCTACACAAGAACGAATTATGACACTAGCTACAGGAGGGAAGTAACATGAAACCACTTACTTCAAATGGACGATTTGACAACATCATGCAAAAGCTTGGGCCATTCTTAGGACTCATCATCCTTGTTGCCATTGTTTCTATTTTAAATCCGGCTTTTTTAGAACCATTAAACATTTTAAACTTACTCAGACAGATCTCCATTAACGCCCTCATTGCCTTTGGCATGACGTTTGTTATTTTAACCGGAGGAATTGATTTGTCTGTCGGTGCCATTCTAGCGCTGTCTAGTGCTCTGACTGCCGGCTTTATTGTATCTGGTTTGGACCCGATTCTTGCCATCATCGTTGGATGTATCATCGGTGCCATCCTTGGAATGATCAACGGTCTTTTAATCACAAAAGGAAAAATGGCTCCTTTTATCGCAACACTTGCGACGATGACGATTTTCAGAGGATTGACGCTTGTTTATACAGACGGAAACCCAATTACAGGGCTTGGCTCTAACTATGCATTTCAGCTATTTGGCCGTGGATATTTCTTAGGAATTCCTGTTCCAGCGATCACCATGCTTCTCACCTTTATCGTTCTTTGGGTCTTGCTTCATAAAACACCTTTTGGCAGAAGAACGTATGCCATTGGCGGAAATGAAAAAGCAGCCCTCATCTCAGGTATTAAAGTACCACGCGTCAAAATCATGATTTACTCATTAGCCGGCTTTATGTCTGCTTTAGCAGGTGCGATCTTAACATCTCGTCTCAACTCAGCCCAGCCAACAGCTGGTACGTCGTATGAACTTGATGCAATTGCTGCCGTTGTACTTGGCGGGACAAGCCTATCCGGCGGAAGAGGGAGAATTGTCGGCACACTCATCGGGGTACTCATTATCGGGGTCTTGAACAATGGTATGAACTTACTTGGTGTTTCATCATTCTATCAGTCTGTTGTGAAAGGGATTGTCATCTTGATTGCAGTCCTACTCGACAGAAAGAAATCTGCTTAAGGAGGCAGCTGCTATGAAAAAATATGTAATCCTGATCGTGACTCTCTCATTATTCATGCTTTCTGCCTGCTCGCTTGAACCGCCAGAGTGGGCCAAATCAACAAAGGATGGCAAGAAAAAAGACATAAAAATCGGACTATCGATCTCGACTTTAAATAACCCATTCTTCGTTTCTCTTAAAAACGGTGTGACAAAAGAAGCGAAAAAGCTTGGCATTGAAGTTGTCATTGCCGATGCACAAAATGATTCAGCCAAACAAACAAGTGATGTAGAAGATTTAATTCAACAAGGGGTCGATGCATTACTCATTAACCCAGCCGATTCCTCAGCTATATCAACGGCTGTCGAATCTGCGAATGCTTCAGACATACCGGTCATCACATTAGACCGTTCGGCAGAAAGCGGAAAGGTTGAAGCGCTCGTTGCTTCCGATAACATCAAAGGCGGCGAAATGGCAGCTAACTTTATCATCGACAAAGTCGGTAAAGGAGCAAAAGTGGCTGAACTAGAAGGTGTACCAGGTGCTTCTGCGACACGTGAACGAGGAAAAGGTTTCCATCAAATTGCAGACAAAAAGTTAGATGTCACAGCAAAACAAGCCGCTGACTTCGACCGGACAAAAGGGCTCAACGTGATGGAAAACCTTCTTCAAGGAAACCCTGACATCAAAGCCGTTTTTGCCCACAATGATGAAATGGCGCTTGGCGCACTAGAGGCCATCCAAAGCTCTGGAAAAGACATTCTTGTCGTCGGTTTCGACGGTAATGAAGATGCACTCAACTCGATCAAAGCAGGAAAACTATCTGCAACAGTCGCGCAGCAGCCAGAGCTGATCGGTCAACTGGCAGTCGGCGCTGCTGACGATGTATTAAAAGGCAAAAAGGTAGAAAAAAATATCGCCGCGCCATTGAAACTAGAACAAAAGAAATAAACACTAAACCCCCGATAGCCTCGGGGGTTTTAGAATTTAGACAAAGGCTGAAATGAACTTTATTTTAGCCTTTGTCTTCTTTTCAGAGTGATAGAAAACCTTTGCAGTCTAGGAAGGACGAGCACCGGAGCAGAGCGAATTGACATTCGTGAGCACCGAAGCGCAGGACTGACAAAGAATGCGAGGGTTTGTCTACACGCTGGACCACCGATAGCCTCGGGGGTTTTAGATGTTATTCCGGTCTCTTCAGTACAAATGGCGTACCTAAATGGGCATAATCATTACCTGCTAGGCGCGCGACTGGCTTTAATTCATTCGTAAAAATATATCCTTTTTCCGCATCATAGACGGATTCATCTAAATGCGCACACACCACCCGGCCAATGATATGATCGACTGTGATCTCCTCTTCATCATTTTGAAAGGTCAGATGTTTTTCCAGCTGACATTCAAAGCGAATGCGTGCTTCCTTGATTCCTGGTACTGACACCACGCTGCTCTTCACTTGATGAAGACCGGTACGAGTCAGCTCACTCTCTTCCTCTGGCAAAGTAGCAGCTGTTTCATTAATATCTTCAATCATCGCTTCATCACTCACATGGACAACAAATTCTTCCCTGTCGATGATATGTTTTGCTGTATCTTTCATCTCTCCTTGACGACGTCCAATAGAAACAGCGATCAGCGGAGGATGGCCGCTGATGACATTAAAGAAACTAAATGGTGCAGCATTGACGACTTCTTCTTTAGAAAGGCTTGTAATAAATGCAATGGGTCTTGGAACGACGGAACCAGATAATACTTTATATGCTTCTTTTCGTGACAACTGATCCATTTGTAATGTAATCACTTCAGACATGCCTCCTCTTGTATGTAACGACATCATACCATACCCCGTTCTCTCTTCCCTTATTCCGGCTCAGCGCGATGGAGAATATGATGGACAAGATGAAACAATGCCGGATTATGATTTTCTCGTCTATAAGAAATGGTCCATTCCGCGAGTAGCTCCTCACCTTCAATTGACCGATACACCACATCTAAATTAAATAAACGCCGGGCCGATGTTGGAATGATAGCAATTCCGATTCCCGCTGTGACAAGCCCAATGACCATTTGATATTCTGCTGCTTCCTGCACGATATTGGGTGAAAATCCGTACTTTTCACAAAGTAGGACAAAATGCTGATAAAGGGACGGCCATGATTCCTTTGATAAAGAAATAATCGGCTCATCACGAATATCTTCAATCGTGACCGCTTCTTTTTCCGCCAGCGGATGGTTTTTCGGAATCGCAAAAATACATTCACTTTGCTTCATTAAACGACTGACCAATTCTTCTTGCGGCGATGTAGGATGCAAAAAACCAATATCAATCTCACCATTCAAAAGCGCCTCAAGCTGCTGCGGGACAGAGAGCTGTTGCAGCTCAATACTGACAGAGGGGTACCGCTCTCTGAATTCACGGACAACTGGCGGCAGAATATCATATGTCGCTGTACCAACGAAACCGATGATAATCTTCCCAAGCTCCCCTCTTGCCGTATGCCGGGCATGATCAACGGCTTTATCAAGCTGATGCAGCACCCCCCGGACCTCATGTAAAAAAACCTTTCCAGCAGCTGTTAACTCCACCACCCTTTTAGACCGGTGAAACAAAGGAAATCCCAATTCTTCCTCAAACTGCTTAATTTGCTGACTAAGTGGAGGCTGTGTCATGTTCAATCGTGCGGCCGCTCTGCCGAAATGCAGCTCCTCCGCGACTGTGACAAAATACTGCAAATGTCTCAGTTCCATCCTTTCACTCCTCAAACACTTATTCGTGAAACATATTAAAACTACGTTAAACATATATTGGAAAATTTATTTTGTGAAATGTATAGTAAATCATATCATGAAAATATATTTTCATAAAAAATTTTACTTGCCGAAAGGAGTGCGGGGTAAATGAATTCTCAAACACAACCCCTAACAAAACGAGGAGCAGAGTTGATTGTCGATACGCTCATTGCCCAAGGTGTGACCCATGTTTTTGCGATTCCAGGTGCAAAAATTGATGCAGTATTTGATGTATTAAAAGACAGAGGTCCAGAGCTTGTGCTATGCAGACACGAACAAAATGCGGCATTCATGGCAGCAGCTGTCGGTCGTTTAACTGGCAAACCAGGCGTTTGTCTCGTTACATCAGGTCCTGGCGCATCCAATTTAGCGACAGGTCTATTAACAGCCAATACAGAAGGTGACCCTGTTGTTGCAATCGCTGGAAACGTCATCCGTGCGGATCGGCTCAAACGAACACATCAATCACTCGACAATGCGGCATTATTCAAACCAGTGACAAAATATAGCGTTGAAGTACAAGACGTAAACAATATACCAGAAGCATTAACAAATGCTTTTCGCGCGGCACAAAGAGGTCAAGCTGGGGCAGCATTTATCAGCTTTCCACAAGATGTCGTGACCGAACACACCACACAAACACCAGTGTCTGCTCACCCTTCTCCAGAACTAGGTCCTGCACCGGATGCTCTCATCAGTTCGGCCATCGCCAAAATTCAAAATGCGCACTTACCTGTTGCAATTGTGGGAATGAAAGCTAGCCGTCCAGCTGCGGCAAATGCGACAAGAACATTATTAAAAACACTTGGTATCCCATTTGTCGAAACGTACCAAGGAGCCGGTGTTCTCTCAAGAGAGCTTGAGGCTCAATATGTGGGCAGAATCGGCTTATTCCGTAATCAGCCAGGCGACCTTCTCATTGAGAAAGCGGATGTGATTTTAACTATTGGCTTTGATCCAATCGAATACGATCCGAAGCATTGGAATTTGAAACCGCAGCAGCGTCAAATCATCCATGTGGATGACATGCAGGCAGATATTGACCATTTCTATGAACCGACGCTTGAGCTTGTGGGCAATATATCTGAAACGGTGCAACATCTAGCCCACGACAGCGTTCCACTTTCATTATGCAAAAAGAACGTAGATCTCGTTACAGAATTACAAGAGCTGTTAAGTGATATCGAAAAAGCACCAGAAAGAGAAAGTCATTTATCACACCCGCTGGATGTCATTCATACGTTGAGACGTATCATCCCAGATGACACGAAAGTGACATGTGATATCGGATCGCACGCTATTTGGATGTCTCGCCACTTCCGTGTTTATGAACCGAACACGTTCCTAGTGAGTAATGGAATGCAAACACTTGGCGTGGCATTACCATGGGCGATTGCAGCCTCCATATTGAATCCAGATGAAAAGATCATTTCAGTCTCAGGTGATGGCGGTTTTCTCTTCTCCGCCATGGAATTAGAAACAGCCGTGCGCATGAAAACAAATCTCGTTCATCTCGTTTGGAACGACAGCACATACGATATGGTGGCATTCCAGCAGGAAATGAAGTATGACCGTACGTCTTGTGTTGAGTTCGGTCAGATCGACTTAGTGAAATATGCAGAAAGCTTTGGAGCAACTGGATTACGTGTCAACTCACCTGAAGAGCTTTCAACTGTCCTTCAAAAGGGTATAAACATAAAAGGACCCGTTATTATTGATATTCCGATAGACTATCAAGACAACCCAGACCTCGCCAGTCAAAAATGGCCAGAAGTCTTTCGTGAAAAACACACAACGAACGTCAGATAAGACTTCGATACATTACGTTAAAGGAGTGAGCGGACATGGGTATGATGCACCCAATGAATCAACAAAACAACACAATACCGCAGGACAAAAAGCAAGAGGTCTATCAAGTATCAACCATGACCTCCTTGCTGGAAGCCGTATACGATGGAGATTTCTCCCTATCACATATTCCCGAGCACGGTGATTTTGGCATTGGCACATTCAATCAATTAGATGGGGAACTAATCGGCTTTGACGGCGCTTTTTATCGACTGCGCTCTGATGGAACAGCCACACCAGTAACCGATCAAGATTATTCACCATTCTGCTCTCTAGCATTTTTTGAAACGGACATCGTTCATCGAATTGATGCACCGATGACGTCCAAAGAGCTAGAGGAAGAAATCGACCGAATCTTACCGAGCAAGAATGTCTTTTATGCGATCCGCATCGATGGGTCATTCAAAAAGGTTCAAACCCGTACGGTTGAAAAACAGGAAAAACCTTACGTTCCGATGGTAGAGGCAGTCAAGTCACAGCCTATTTTCGATTTTGAAAATATTCGCGGGACGATCGCAGGCTTCCGTACACCACAGTACGCACATGGCATTGCGGTAAGCGGATATCATCTCCACTTTATTGATGATGATCGAAGCGTAGGCGGGCATGTATTTGATTACACTGTGGATCAAGTGACCATCCGAATTTCCCAAAAACGTCACATGAATTTACACCTTCCAAATACGCAGGAGTTCTTCCAAGCAGACATTGATCGTGCTGACCTTGCACAGCAAATTGCTAGTGCGGAAAGCAGCCCAGAAAAATAAAATGAAAACACCCCGGTGATGTCGGGGTGTTTTTTTATGCAAAAAGATATGTTATTTTCTTTTATTATTTCATTTCGTTACTCAATTAAAAATAAAACATTCTATTCGTAATAAAATATGATAGAATATCAACAGAAGAAAGGTGGTTATACGATGGCACATGAATATCGCATTCCAAACTTAACATTAGATGAAAGAGATAAACAAATTCTTTCCTTATTACACGAGGACGGGCGTATGTCCTATACAGATTTAGGGAAACAAGTCGGCCTTTCCCGTGTTGCTGTACAAGCCCGTATTCAACAGCTCATTGAAGCAGGTGTCATTGAACGATTCACCGCTGTCATTAATCCAGCAAAGATCGGCATTCATGTCTCTGTCTTTTTTAACGTAGAGGTTGAGCCGAAATGTTTAGAAACAGTCGCCCTTCAGCTTGAGCAGGAAACAGCCGTCACAAGCCTTTATCATATGACAGGACCAAGCAAGCTGCATATGCATGGCATTTTTCAAAATGAACAGGAAATGGAGACGTTCCTGACAAAGAAGCTGTACCCGCTTGAAGGCGTCGTCAGTGTTGACTGTCAAATGCTCATTAAACGATACAAAAGCCGAATGGGCATGAAATTGTAGATAGGAGTTGAACCACTTGCAATCATATCTTGAACTCATGATCGCCATGGTGCGAACCGGTATTCTGGGATTTGGCGGAGGACCTTCTGTGATCCCGCTCATTCGCCATGAAGCGGTCGTCAAATACAAATGGATCAATGATGACGAATTTGGAGAAACACTCGCCATCGCCAACGCATTGCCAGGACCGATTGCTACGAAAATGTCGGCATACCTCGGCTATCGATTAAAAGGTGTATCTGGCGCCATTGTTGCAACAGCTGCACATATTTTACCGACATGTCTCGCTATGGTGGCACTTGTTACACTTGTCAGCGTCTTAAGCTCTTCAGTCATCATTCAAAATATGATCGGTGCTGTGACACCAGTAATTGCCGTTCTGTTAGGAATGATGGCATATGAATTTGGACAAAAAGCGTTGAAGGGCTTCGGCATGATCTTCGGAATCGTCCTATTCCTTTTGGCATTTGTCGGTCTTCAAGTACTCTCGATTCATCCAGGAATCATTGTCATCATCTTTTTATGTTATGGTGCCTTTCATTTCAAACTGAAAGATCGCTGGACTCGAACAAATAAAGAGAAAGGAGTGTCTTCGTGATGCTGATTCTCTTTTTATTCTGGGCATTCTTCTTATCCAATCTGTTAGGGTATGGCGGAGGACCTGCCTCCATTCCGCTCAATTATGAAGAAATCGTCAATCATTTTCATTGGATGACGAACGAAGGGTTCTCCAATATGCTCGCATTAGCCAACGCACTTCCAGGCCCAATCGCTACGAAAATTGCGGCTTATGTAGGCTATGATGTCATGGGATGGCCAGGCTTTATCATTGCACTGCTTGCGACGGTCCTGCCGTCTGCGATCGGATTGATCTTACTGCTAAAACTCATTGACCGTTTTCGCCAATCTTCTGTCGTCAAAGGCATGACCCTATCTGTGCAGCCTGTCATTGCGATGATGATGCTTTTATTAACATGGGAAATTGGCGGAGATGCCGTGAAAGCCATTGGCTGGACACAATCACTTGCCATTGCCGCCATTTCATTTTTCTTTATGACCAAATTCAAATTGCACCCTGCCTTTCTGATTGTGGCTGCATTTTTATATGGCGGATTCATTCTTCCGCATTAACGCAAAAACCGATAACACATGAAGTTATCGGTTTTTCTCATTACATATAAATAGGAGAGACAGGCCTGCGCCCAATAGAATGATACTCGACACCAGCTACTTCTGCCGCTTCAAGCGTATGACAATTCCGGCCATCAAAGATGATCGGCTGCCTCATGAAATCTTTATAAGCTGAAAGTGGAAAGGACTGAATATCCGCCCACTCAGTTAATATACAGACCGCATCAGCATCCTTGATCGCCTCTTCAATCGTTTGAGCAAAAAGGACTTGATCAGGCAGTTCTTGAGCTGCATTGCGAGCGGCAGCAGGATCATAGGCTACAATCTCCGCTCCTAATTGATGGAGCTGATGAGCGATCGGGATTGACGGCGCCTCTCTCATATCATCTGTATTCGGCTTAAAGGAAAGGCCAAGAAGAGCCATTCTCTTCCCTTCCAAGTTTTCTCCCATCCGTTCCTTCACACTTCGAATAAAACTTGCTCGCTGCTCATTGTTGACTTTGATGACAGCCTTCAATAGCTCAAAATCATGGGACACATGCCCTGCAATTTGGACAAGGGCATTTGTATCCTTCGGAAAACAGGAACCTCCGTAACCAATGCCTGCCCTAAGAAACGAAGCACCAATCCGCTGATCGAGTCCCATCCCCTCTGCAACTCTCTCAACATCAGCTCCCGTTTTTCCACAAATCGAAGCAATTTCATTCATGAAGCTGATTTTTGTGGCAAGAAATGCATTTGATGCGTATTTGATCATCTCTGCGCTTTTCCGATCTGTTCTCACGAATGGAATGTGGAAATCCGCATACATAGACTCTAGCTGATCTAATCCGTTCTTTGTTTCGGCTCCAATCACCAGCCGATCCGCCCGAAGCGTATCTGAGATGGCAGACCCTTCTCGTAAAAATTCTGGATTCGATGCGATAGATAATGGCTCCTTACGACCTAACACGTGATGAATCAAATGATCAATTTGATCGCCCGTTCCGACAGGCACTGTACTTTTCACGACAAGCACTGCGCCTGGCTTTGCTTGTAAGCCCATCTCCTTTGCCGCTTGAAAGACATACTGCAAATCAGCTTGACCGTCTGCCTGCTGCGGGGTACCGACAGCAATCATTAACACGTCAGCCTGCGAATAGGCTGACGCTCCATTAATATGAAAACGAATGCGTCCTTGCTCCATATTCCGTTTGAGCAGTTCTTTTAATCCCGGCTCGTACATCGGAGGATTCCCTTGCTTCAGCTGCATGACCTTCCGCCGGTCAATATCCATACATGTCACATCATGTCCCGCTTCTGCTAAACACACCCCTGTGACAAGCCCTACATACCCACAGCCTGCAATCGCAATCTTCATGACACATCAGCTCCCCATACTCCTTATGCTTGTAATGTCATCGTATGCCGGGAATTTTCGTTCCATTCATAAAAGCATACAAAAACCCCCTGCTGAGAGAGCAGGGGGCTACTTTTATGAAACAAGGCCATTTCGAATATGAGCAATCAGATTTTCAAGCATTTCTTTTGTTGTGACATCATTGGAATTTTCACCAATATCATGAGCGTACATCAAAATCTTTAAAAACTCTTCTTGATTTAAACCCTTATTATCCATGTCTGTATCCTTTCGATTCCACTAATTTCATTATTATATGCTGTATGGTTGGTTTATGCAATACTCTATTACATCATTCGACAGCTTTTGAAATTTATGACCATTTTCATGAAAAACTTTTTTATAAATCACCATTGAGCTATAATAAAAGAATTGGAATCTTTTACTTGGTTAGGAGCGGATCAAATGCTTCAGCACAACATCAACGAAGAAGAAATCAAACAAACAGCCGAACAGATCAAAGAACTTCTTCCTTCAACAGATGAAAACAAGCAACTCATCAAAAAAGCATTGATTACTTATAGACAGGACAGCGTATATCGGCTCAAGCAAGAGTCTGATACCGAATGGTCAGCTTATGTACATGATGTCGTGGCAGCAAGAGTCCACCTTCATGTGCTGTTTCCAGTGGGAAGCAGCTGTTCATGTCCAGCTGATGGACTATGTAAACACATCCTCGCTGTCTTCTTTTCGCTATACGCTCAAGTAGAGAGTGTGACCGGCTTTACAGAAAATTGGTCAGAGAAGGATGAATTACAGCGCAGCAAAGAACTCATTCGTCAGCACTTCCAAGTGAAGCGCCCAGATGAACAATCACTTCAGAGCTGGCTGAATTTTTTCCAGGAGGAATTTCACCTCTGGCTGAAACGGACACCGAAGCACCAGCAAACGCCACAGCATTTGTATTACGGCTATTTATCGATCCTGAAAAAACACGCACCCACTTCACCTGAATTCAAGAGTTTGTATGCGATTCATACGTCCATCGATGTGTGGTTAAGGCTCCATGAGCTAATCGATCTCGGCCGTCTTGATGCCGAAAAAGACTTTTATTCGATGAATCCATATGTAGAACAGCTCATGAACACCATTTTTGATTCAGTGGATCATTTGAGGACATACGCCCTTTCCTTTTCCCTCGATCCGTTTCTTGAAAACACACCAACTGCCGTTCGGACACTTCTTCAAATCAGCGGACCTTTCCAGCATGAACGAGTTGCGGTCTTTATGGAAATGTGGGGAACTATATTAAATAGAGGGAAATGGGTCAAAAAAGAAACAGAATTACTCAAGAGCGCCCAACAGCAGGAGCAAACGGTTGAACGCACCATTGGGCTGATGCATATGGATTATTTGCTAAAAGAAGACGAAAGACTCTTCCAGCAACTAAAATTGCTCAATGCAGATATGCTGCCGAATGTGCTCAATTGGCTAAAGGATCTCACAAACCGCAAGGACTGGAAGCGTCTCAAACTTTGGTATCAAGAGATCACATATGTATTAGAAGAATATTGCCAGCTTGACCTATCTTATAGAGAACTGCGTGGAGCCGTCAGCGATTTCTTCTTTTATTTAGACGCGTACTTTAAACAGACGAAAGATCATTTCTTGTATGAACGCTATCTCCAAATCTGTATGCCTTATGCATTTACTGAATATAGTCAGCTCTTATATGCACAAGAACGCTATGCAGAATGGATTGAAATACACAGCCTCGTTGGTTTCTCCATCAGTGAATTGGAGAAAGAACTGATCAAACAGATTGCAAAGGAAGAGCCTGAAGCACTCATTCCTTCGTACCACCGGGAAATCTCACTGCTTCTCGATCAAAAGAATCGAAGTGCTTACCGGGAATCTGTGAAAATGCTCAAAAAACTGCGTACGCTTTATCATAAAACGAAAAAAACCGCGGTGTGGGAAAGATATGTACAGCAGCTGCAAGATTCAACAAAACGGCTGCGTGCGTTCCAAGAGGAAATGAAGAAAGGAAAATTAATTGATGACACGCCATAAACAAATTGTCATTCATGCAGAACAAACCGAAGATTTCTCTTTCACCATTTCAGCGCAAGCAGAGGACGGACAGCCTGTACCGCTAAATGAAATGAAGAGGCAGCTTTTCCAATGGCACGAATCATCTTTTTACGGAACATTCTTAGAAGATGTGAGCTTTATTGGCACACCTGCCTTCCTGTTAAGTCCTTGGATGACCGTTGAATTGCTAGGGAAAAATTCATTCAATACTTTCAGCCATGTGACGTTAACGGATGAAACAGAGCCGCTTATGAAAACAGCCTCAACCATTTACGAATTCATCGAGGATGAAGATTTTGTCCCAGATTTCGAGGCATGGACAAAAGGCATGCTTCGCTTTAAAGACAAAGAAGGCCTATTAGATGGCTACACAGCTGATTGGTTCTCCTTTGCCGTACAGGATTACATTCAATATGATGATGCCTTGCAGCACAAATGGAACCGAATGACTGCACAATCGCCTGCTCTTTCCTCCTTCCAGGGACATTTTTTAGATGAACAGGATTTCTTGGAAACGATCGGCTGGATTGATGATGAGACACCTTTCACTGTCGGCTTGCGTTTAAATGAGCCTGATTTCGACGGGGATGATTGGAAAATTGAATTGTTTTTGCGTGATAAGAAAAACAGTGATCTGCATTTCTTTGAAGGCATCCGTTCTTTAAAAAAATCATGGCGTCCGTTTCAAGAAAAAATCACCAGAGAGCTGGAGCGGTTCGGTCAGATTGTCCCTTGGCTCTCATTTACATCTGGTACCACCCTCATGTCAGAAGAAGAAGCATGGCTCTTCCTATCTGAAGCGAGTGAAACACTTGTGAACATGGGGATTGAGATCCTGCTCCCATCATGGTGGCAGATCGTCAAAGAAAGCACCATGATGCTAAAAGCACGGATTTCCTCCACACCACGAGGCGAATCGCACGTTGGAATGGATGCCCTTATGGACTTTAATTGGCGCTTTGCCACAAACGGGATTGAGCTGACAGAAGATGAGTTCAACGAGCTTGTTCAAAGTAAACGTCGTCTTGTCAACATTCGTGGACAATGGATTAAAATCGACCCGACCTTTATCCAGCAAATGAAGAAATGGATGGAGCGCGCTGAGAACGAAGGACTTCATATGTCGGATATTTTATCACGTGAACTCGCAGACCAAGAGGCCTCCTCTGAGTCGATTCCTGAGTTGCTAGACAGTTCGGCCTTTGCCCATATTCAATTTGAACTTTCGTCTCAACTACGAGGACTTGTTCATCAGTTAAATGATACACAAGAGCTGCCATCCTATGAGATGAGTGAGTCCTTTAAGGGCACACTGCGCCCGTATCAGCAGCACGGTGTCAACTGGCTTCTGTTCTTAAGGTCTCATGGATTCGGGGCTTGTTTAGCAGATGATATGGGACTTGGAAAAACGATTCAAATGATCGCTTATTTCACCTATTTGAAGGAGCATCAACAAGACGCCGCTCCATCTCTCATCATTGCACCGACTTCCGTATTAGGGAACTGGCAAAGAGAGCTTGAAACATTCGCACCACATTTGAATGTCGCTCTGCATTATGGACCATCACGTCCACAAGGTGAGAACTTTACAAAAGCGTACGAATCAACAGATATCGTCCTCACTTCGTATGGTCTCTCACATTCTGACCGTGATGAATTAACAGCAGCCAAATGGAATACCATTTGCTTAGACGAAGCCCAGAACATTAAAAATGCCCATACGAAACAATCGAGAGCCATTAGGCAATTAAAAGGACAGCACCACATTGCCCTCAGCGGGACACCGATGGAGAACCGCTTGACAGAGCTTTGGTCTATTTTCGACTTCGTGAACAAAGGATATCTCGGCAGCCTGACCAGTTTTCATAAAAAGTTCGTCCTTCCGATTGAAAAAGACCGTGAAGAAAAAAGAATCCAACAGCTGCAGCAGCTGATCAAGCCATTCTTATTAAGACGAACAAAACAAGATGAAGAAGTTGCACTCAATCTGCCAGAGAAACTAGAAGAAAAAGAATTCATCCCGTTATCTGCAGAGCAGGCATCTTTATATGAACAGCTGGTCAAAGATACATTCGAACATATGGCCTCATTAACAGGGATGCAGCGGAAAGCCATCATTTTAAGTATGCTTGGCAGACTCAAACAAATTTGCGATCACCCTGCTCTTTATTTAAAAGAGAGCGGAACAGATGTGAAATTGTTGAAGCGTTCATTAAAAATGGATAAATTAGCAGAGCTGTTAAAAGCCATACACGAACAAGGAGAAAGCTGTCTCATTTTTACGCAGTATATTGAAATGGGCAACATGATCAAACAGCTCGCCGAAAAGATGTTTGGAGAACCAGTTCAATTTTTAAATGGGAGCTTATCAAAACATGATCGGGACAAAATGGTGGAACGTTTCCAGAAAAAAGAGTTCAACATCTTAATTCTTTCTTTAAAAGCAGGAGGAACCGGACTAAACTTAACCGCCGCCAATCATGTCATTCACTACGATAGATGGTGGAATCCTGCTGTAGAAAACCAAGCAACAGACCGTGCTTACCGCATCGGGCAAAAGCGGTTTGTTCACGTCCATAAGATGATCACAACCGGCACGATAGAGGAAAAAATTGATCAAATGCTCGAAACAAAACAAACGTTAAATGATCAAATTATCCAAAGTGAAAGCTGGATTACAGAGCTGTCAACGAACGAACTAGAAGATTTATTCACGTTAAGTGCAGCCGCTCAATCATCGTAATGACAGCAAAAAGAGGACTTTTCTCAAACTTGATGAAAAGTCCTCTTTTTTTAATCTCATCTAAAGGAATGCTTAAATTTGCAGCTTTTTCAATGCAGATTTCACATTCATATACGTATTCAACTCACGGAAGTCCTCTCTCATTTCTCCCATTTTCATCGCAAGATTTGGTTTGATACCTGTCACGATCAGTTCTGTGCCAGTCATTAAAATCAAATCGTTCAGCTTAAAGATCGCATCCGCCACAAATGAATCCACTTCTAATAGACCAGACAGATCCACAATAAAGTAATCGTCTTTGGATTGAGAGATATAAGTGGAGACTGTTGAGATGATTTTATCAAACCTTGGCGCTGTTAACGTACCAATGATCGGCAGGACAGAAATACCATCCTTCACCGGAACAATCGGGACAGAAATATTCAATACTTCATCAATGGATTGCTCAAGAAGCTCTTGCTGTTCCATCTCTTTCGTAACATCCTTTTGCAGACCAACGAAATAAAGGCGTTTCCCTTCATTTTCATCAATCCATAGAGGCGCCACACTTAACTCGTTCCAAAACATTTGACCAGATTTTTTATAGTTTTTCAACTGTACAGTGACAGCCTCTTTGTTTTCAATGGCTGCCCTAATTTGTTTGAGAGCAATCTGTTCAGTTTCATCTCCTTGAAGGAAACGACAGTTCTTTCCTAATACTTCGGTTTCTTGATAGCCTGTCATATCTAAAAAGCCCTTGTTCACATATATTAAAGGATTATCAGGTAAAGACGGGTCCGTCACCGTCAGGCCAACCTGAGTATAGTCTAAGGCTTCCTTGATTAAATGCAGATTGTCGGACTTATAAGATTCCAGCGCCATTCGTTTACTCTCCTTAACTTCCTTACAAGCGGGTTATATTCATAATTAAATTATATGATGTTCCATAGCGGGTGTAAATAGAAGTAGTTCTGAATTCCTCTTTTGTAGAATGCGCTTCATCCTATGTCATTTATACAAATACATACGATTCAATTATTTCAAAAGATGTTGAATCATATGTGCCACACCATGTTCATCATTTGTTAACGTGACATGATCAGCTAATTCTTTTATATCCTTTCTCGCATTCCCCATTGCAATTCCAACCCCAGCTGCCCGAATCATCGATTCATCATTTAAACTGTCTCCTACAGCCGCTGTTCGGCTTAATGGAATACCGAGCTTTTCTGCCAGCCTGGTTAACGCCTGCCCTTTCGACGCCTCCTTTGCTCCAATTTCAAAGTTATGATCAGCCGAACTAACCAATGTTAATTCAGAATCATGTCCAAACGCATCCCATCCGGCTTTCAATCTGTCTTGAAAAAATGAGAAACCTAAGATGTTATAAAACGAAAGCTTCTGATCCTCACGAAACAATTCTTGATATGTATCAATATAAGCAAAACCTGACTGGCTGTATTGAACTTCAGCCGCTTGCTCAAGAACACGCTGATCCGTTTCTGGATTTGCACTCTTTAAGCGGTCCATTTCTATCGCCAGAAGCTCCCTGCCGCGGTTTGGTGTGTAAATAGCTTCATTCGTAAACACTTCATAGTAATAATCACGCTCCTCTAGCCATGATAAGATGTGTTTTGCTTTTTCTTCTTCTAGAACAGCCGAATGATATACCTGACCTTCTGGATCATGAATCACAGCTCCATTTGCACTGATGACCCACGTATTCATCCCAAGCTGATCAAAAATAGATTTCACATCAAAATACGCTCTTCCTGTTGAAACGACAACCTCAATCCCACTCGCCGCTGCTTCCTTTAACGCTTGCTCGTTTTCCTGACTCACTTTGTGCTCACTGTTCAATAAAGTTCCGTCTAAATCCGTTGCGATTAATTGAATGTTTGTCATCGGTCTCTCCTTTTTTGCCTGCATTTTCAGTTGACCTTCCGTTTTTCAAATCCATCATCATTATGAAATGAGTATCCACTATTTGCAAGGGATGATCGGCTTATCAATGAATATAAGAGTACCCGGTCACGCTACATGACCGGATACGTATAAGGGGATTCACAGGGGACACATGACTGATACAAAGAAACCTTGGTTCTACTATTACGCAGTGAATATGTGTACCAGGCAAAGTCTATCAGCTATAGCTAGAGGAGGGCCGCGAGATGCTAGACCTTTGCCTTTTGCCTCCTTTCCTTTCAGCTAACCCTAGTCTACTGAGGAATAGCACAAGAGACAAAAAACGAAAATGACAAAATCGTTCTTCAAATTCTTTATTTCCTCAATCATTTTTACTTTTTACCGCTTGCGTATAAAACATCATCTTATTTTGTTTGACGAAATACTTATTTTTCATAAATTGATAAAAAACATCTGAATGAATCCAATTACTAGAAGGCATGTGAATATAGTCAGACCCGTCCCACGCAAACCAATAAAAACAAAGCCTTCCATCATGAATTGACAATTGAAATTCGAAACAGTCCATTTGATCGTCTGTCACGTATTGAAAAGTGAGGGACTCCCCTTCTTCCATATACACATCACAAAATGAGAGAATGTCTCCCCATGTATAGACCCTCACATTGCTTTCCTTTTCCTCACCAATATGTATGTTTCGAAGTTGATAGGACTCCATAAAACATCTCCTTTCACTTATATGCAGCTAGTTCTGAGTAGGCAGCGGTTTCATTTATACAGATGTTGTATGCTATAATGATACTTACGAATAATGAACGCTTGTGAGGTGATAAATATGAAAACCTTTAGGCTGATTGATTTAAAAATCGAACTTGATCCAAAGCAAGATAAAATGTCCAGCATTCCCCTTCGTGACGGCTTAATCATTAATAAAGAAGATGGCGAAAATCACTGGATGATCGAGGCACTGATTCCAAAGAAGCATAGACAAGTGTTTGAAGTGCTCTTTCAGCAGCATACAGAAGTAAAGATTCTCGTGACGATTACAAAAGAAAACAACCGCCCTGTTCATCTATCGGTCCAAGTCAAAAACATCGTTGCCTTAGAAGAAAACATATCTGTATTACTCGACGGTAAAATGATCACAAATCGTTACAGAACAGAAACCGAAGAAGTATTAAAAGACCTCGTCAAAGAGGGGCTATCAGGAGAAAAACTGCTGGATGCTTTTAAACAGAACACATAAAAAAAGAGCGGGATGAGCCGCTCTTAGATGGTTGACAAAGGGCTAAAATGAACTTTATTTTAGCCCTTTGTCTTCCTTTTCAGCGTGATAGAAAACCTTTGAAGTCTAGGAAGGGCGAGCACCGGAGCAGAGCGAATTTAATATTCGTGAGCACCGGAGCACAGCCCTGACAAAGAATGCGAGGGTTTGTCTACACGCTGAGAGCGGGATGAGCCGCTCTTTTTCTATTGCACATCTTTCGATTGGCTTTGTTTTTTCAATAAATCTCTAATTTCGGTTAACAACACTTCCGTTTGATCTGGCGTTTCAACCACTTCTTCTTCCTCTACCTTTTTCCGTTTTAATTTATTTAAATAACGAATAAAGATAAAAATGGAAAAGGAGATAATCAAGAAGTCGACCACTGTTTGAATGAAACTTCCATACAAAATTTGAGCAGAACCGATTTTAATAGACAATCCACTAAAATCATGCCCCCCAACAATAATACCAACAAGCGGCATAATTAAATCATTCACAAGTGAAGTGACAATTTTGCCAAATGCTCCCCCGATGATGACACCGACAGCCAGGTCAATCACATTCCCCTTGACGGCAAACTCTCTAAATTCTTTCAGCATTCTTTATCACCTTCATCTTTTTTTGTCTAATATGACGTTTTTTTGTCAAAAAAGCAAGTCCTCATCCGCGCTGGCTGAATGTTTCCATATAAAAAACGGTTCATACAAGATGAACCGTCAGACACATTACGATACTTTCGGACCGATAGAAAATGTCAGTTCTGCTTCACATGCCACTTCGCCATCTACTGTTGCAACTGCTTTTCCTTTGGCAACTGGACCGCGAAGACGTGTGATTTCAACCTCTAAACGTAGCTGATCGCCTGGCTTGACCTGTCTTTTGAATCGGCAGCTGTCAATCCCTGCAAACAAACCAATTTTCCCTTTGTTCTCTTCTTTACCTAACATGATGACCCCAAAAACTTGAGCAAGTGCTTCTACAATAAGCACACCCGGCATGACGGGGTATCCTGGGAAATGGCCATTAAAAAATTCTTCATTTACTGTGACATTTTTGATTCCAACCGCTCTTTTCTCACCATCAACTTCTAAAATACGGTCAACCAATAAAAATGGATAACGGTGTGGAATAATGTCTTGAATTTGCTGAGCATCAAGCATGTCTTGATCTCTCCTTCTTTTCTATATCGCTAATCTTCATTTGATTCCTATTGAAGTATATTATGAATGCAGTCATTTTTCAATGTTCAGCCAACATTTATGGTAAAAAATAGAATCTATCATTACCTATTGTCATGAAATATAATCCACTCTACACTCATCGTTTTTTCACAAATATGGTAATATATATTACATCATTGATTGAATAAGAGGGTAAAAATGAATTTTATAAGCGATAAATCCATTAAAAAACTTCTCCATTCGTGGTATACAATGCTAAAACATCGACATTTTTCGAAGGCTGAAGAGATCAAAACGTCCTTAACCAAATATAAACGTAGATTGTCAAAGAAACAGGAGCTTCATTTACATTATCAGCTTATGCTTTTTCGGCACCAGCTCTGGATGAACCAAACAGAAGACTTAGAAAAACTGAAGCATGAACTCATGCTCCACAAAGATCAAATGAATGATCAACTGCAATATTATTTTTACTTTTTTCTCGGTTTATACGAATCTTTAAAGAGCGATCAAAATGATGCCATTCATTATCTTGAAAAAGCAGAAGAAAAACTGCCCCTGCTAGACGATGAGCTAGAGGAAGCGGAGTTTCATTTCCGTACAAGTGGCGTTTATTATAACAACCGCTATTCACTGTTATCCATTCGACATGTTGAAAAAGCCATGGATATCTTTGCAAAGCACGGGGATATCCACAGCATTTATCGGTGCAAAATTGTGCTCGCACTTAACTTTAGTGATCAAAAAAAATATGAAGAAGCAGAAGCTATTTTGATTGAAATTATCGAATACGTGAAAATGATTGATGACCAAGAACTGCTTGGTATCGTGTATTATGACGCTGGTTTTATCAAGTCGAGACAGAATCGTCATAAGGAAGCACTAGAATACTTTAAAAAAGCGCTTCGGCTCCCAGCATACCGGAAATCTGCCCACTCCTATGTATCGTGTCTCTATGAAACTGTGCGTTCCTGCTTTAAAGAGGATTTAACTGATGAAGGAATGAAGTATATTCAAAAAGGGCTAAAAGAAGCCGTTGATGCCCAATTTGATCTATTAAGAATCAAGTTCCAAATTTTATTCCTTCTCTACAGCCAAACGCCCAAGGCAGATGAACAGATTGCTACACTCGTCACATGTCTTGAACGAAAAGAAGCCTGGATTGATCTTGAAGATCTGCTTGCAGATGTCTCAGATTTTTATAAAAAAAAGGGCGACTTTGAGCGAGCCGCCTTTTTTATCATGAGAGGCTGACATCCGCCTGCTCATTATCGAATGGTATTAATGAGTCCTAGCATTTGATCGCCCATCGTAATGGTTCTTGAGTTCATCTGATACGAACGCTGTGTTGTCATGAGGTCTGTTAATTCTTTAGACATGTCCACATTCGACGTTTCAAGTGCACCTTGCTGAAGTTGAATGGCCTGACGGTTTGCCCCATTCAGTGCCGTTAAAGCGCCTTGATAGTTGCCGTCGACTGAGAACAAATTTTCTCCTTCAGAGATGAGTGCTGAAGAATTATTCACTTGAACAACCCCAAGATTCACCTGCTGATTCGGTTGATTGCCTCGAGAAATAGCTGTAAGCCGGCCATTTTTATCGATAGAAATATCACGGAAATTCGCATTTAAGACAATCTCATTCCCGTTTTCGTCAAGAATCGGATGGCCTTCGCTTGTCACCAGCTGGACTTGATTCCGATTATTTCCTGGCTGTAGATAAAGAGAACCATCTCTTGTATACCGGATGTTACCGCCAGCATTGACCTGCAAATACTGAGATGGCGCACCAAATGCAACATCAAGGTCACGGCCTGTTTCTTTAATAGACCCTTGCAATGAGTTAATGGATGCATTGACCATCGTTCCAGTTCCAAGCCTTAAACCAGCAGGTGTCAGACGACTGTTTGCCACCTGCTCATTTTTTTCGTCTACCTGATTAAACTGTTGTCTGACCAGCTCTGAAAAACGGGTATTTTTCGCGCGATACCCTGTTGTTTCACTGTTTGCAATGTTATTACTAATGATATCAAGCTGCTTTTGCACCTCGTTCATTGACACAGCTGCATTGATCATCGTTCTAAGCATGAGAATCCTCCTCTCTCTTCATTTCTTCATTAATACACTCTTCCGATTTCGTTCACTGCTTTTTCTAAACTCTTATCATATGCCTGAACCACTTTTTGGTTTGTTTCAAATGCGCGGTAGGCTGTTGTCATTTCTGTATATGATTTCGTCACATCAACGTTCGACAGCTCTGATACACCTTGGCTTAATGTATAGGACATTTGACCATTATTGACCGCACTTGGAAGAGGCTGATTATCAGCTGTACGGTATAAATCATTTCCTTCACGCGCAAGGTTTCTTGTATCCATTGCAACACGTACATCAATTTGTCCAAGATTTTGTCCGTTTTCACTCACGGTTCCATCTGCGTTCACTTTGAAATTCTCACTTTGAACGGTAATCGGCTGACCCGTCACGGAAAGAAGGGCACGTCCATTGATCGTCAACTGATTTTGATCATTCAATGTAATGGAACTGCTTTTCGTATAACGAACGCCTTCTGGTGTATTCACAGCATAAAAAAGCGCTGACTTTTGATTTGTCTCCGGGTTGATGGGTACATTATTTTCTACTAATGCGATATCCGTTGTTTGATCCGTTGTTTTTAATGTTCCTTGTGTAAATTGAGGAATCAATTCCTGCATGTATGTTCCCGTATTAATTCCGCCAATCGCCGTTTGCTGAGGGATACTAAAGCCTTTGCCTGAAGATGTTTGGAAACGTCCTGATTCCATTCGGCTTAGCAGCATTTCTGGAAATGCACGCATGGCCCCTTCATCTGCTTTATAGCCTGGAGTATTCGCATTTGCGATATTATTTGAAAGCATTTCTGTCCGCCGCTCTTGAGCGATCATGGCAGATGTTGCGGTGTATAGTCCTTTTAACACGTGCTCACCTCATTCAAATTCTTTCACATGACCTAAAATCATCAGTACACAATCTTCTATGAAATATATCGGCATATTGGCAGGCTTCTTTAATAAAAATCCCCCATTCTTTCTAAAAAGAATGAGGGAAATCATTAGCTGAGTTTACGCTTTGGCAACTTGTCCATATTATCAAGCATCACGCCAGTACCAACTGCTACACAATCCATTGGATTTTCTGCAACGAAAACTGGTACTTTCAGCTCTTCTGCAAGCAATTGATCAAGCCCGTTTAGAAGCGCTCCGCCACCAGTAATGATGACGCCGCGGTCAATGATATCAGCTGATAATTCAGGTGGTGTTCTTTCGAGAACTTGTTTCGCAGCCTGAACAATGGCAGATACAGATTCACGTAATGCTTCTTCTACTTCTTTGCTTGTGACGGTAATCGTTCTTGGTAATCCTGTCACCATGTCTCGTCCACGAATCGAGATCTCTTCGTGACGTGCGTCTGGGAATACCGTTGCAACTTGGATCTTAATGTCCTCTGCAGTTCGCTCACCGATCAACAGCTTGTACTCTTTTTTAATGTAGTTTAGAATTTCCAGGTCAAATTTGTCTCCAGCCATTTTAATAGAAGAGGCGGTTACAATGTCACCCATCGAGATGACAGCGATATCTGTCGTTCCGCCTCCAATATCTACGACCATGTTTCCACTTGGCTGAAAAATATCCATACCAGCACCAATTGCTGCTACTTTTGGCTCTTCTTCAAGAAATACATGCTTCCCGCCGCTTTTTTCAGCAGCTTCTTTGATTGCCTTCTGCTCAACAGATGTAATGTTTGTCGGGCAGCAGATGAGCATACGCGGCTTAGAGAACAGCCCTTTCACATTCAATTTGTTAATAAAATGCTTGAGCATCGCTTCAGTTACTTCAAAATCAGCAATTACGCCATCTTTTAATGGACGAATCGCAACAATATTCCCAGGCGTACGTCCAACCATACGTCTCGCTTCTTCTCCAACAGCTAATACTTTCCCACTGTTTTTATCAAGAGCGACAACAGATGGTTCATTTAACACAATTCCTTTTCCTTTGACATGAATCAGTACATTTGCAGTACCAAGATCAATTCCAATATCCCTAGCAAACATCTATATATATCCTCCTTGAAAATCTGTTTCCATAGCAAATACCACATTCTGCCCTAATTATATATTCTATCATAATTTGCAGAAAAAAAGATATTTCTTTACAAAAGTCTTTACAAAATTTGTGGTTAGAAACTACCGATAAGAGGAAGATATATATATCATGTTTATGAACAAAGAACTAAAGCTTACTGTTTTACAGGCTCACCTTCTAAAATTTCTTCTTTTTTATACTTTAACTTTGTGGCTTCTCCCCCTCGCAGGTGGCGGATTGATTTATGATAATCCAGTATCTCCTTCACTTCGTTAGCCAGATCTGGATTAATTTCTGGCAGTCTTTCTGTTAGATCCTTGTGTACAGTACTTTTAGAGACTCCAAATTCTTTCGCAATTACACGAACGGTTTTCTTTGTCTCCACGATATACTTTCCTATCTTGATTGTTCGCTCTTTGATGTAATCGTGCACACCACTCGACCTCCCTAAAATGGATGTGAGAAGTGTGAAATGAGATCCGTATCAATATTATCCATTTTCAGCGGCGCTTGTTCGTCTTAATTTCTCATCCATTAGGTAGTAAATGCCAAACACGATCCCTCACCTCAAACACTCTCTTTGTCAGGTTTGTAACAGTGTATTAGCATTGCATAGGGAATATGCTAAAAATGAAGATGGGACAAGGGATTTATCAGAAAAGACAAAACAAAAAATCATTTCGAGTGGCGAAAATTTTCACTTTACAAGCATCGGTGTAACACGTAAAATAGGAAAGGTGATTTTATTTACCTAGATAAATAATGAATAAAGGTGAGCCTATGGATACGTTAAACAGAGAGTGTTTACATCAAATACATCAAAGCGCGCGGCTGCTGTCTAAAAAAGCGAACGAAGCGCTTGCTGCTTATGACTTGTACATGTCCCAGTGGACTGTACTTTTTTGTTTGGATACATTCGGTCCTAAAACGCAAAAAGACATTTGGACCTATTTGAACGTCGAAGCACCGACGATTACCAGAACCGTGACGCGTCTAGAAGCAAACGGCTGGGTGAAACGAGTCCAAGGAAAAGACAAACGTGAGAATCTCATCGTCATGACAGACGATGCAAAAGCAAAGTTTCAAAAAATCAAACAGACGATGGAACAATTTGAAGAAGAATGTCTTTCAGATTTTACCTACGAAGAAAAAAAACTCCTCCATACACTTTTACACAAATTATCAACTGAATAGGAAGTGACATACACCATGAACGAACGCATTTGGACAAAAGACTTTATCATGATTGTCCTGGTGAATTTATTTACATTCACCTCTTTTTATGCCCTTTTGACACTACTCCCCATTTACACAATGGATGAATTAAATGGAACAGAATCACAGGGCGGCCTCCTTGTGACGGTCTTCTTATTATCAGCAATTGTGACAAGGCCATTTTCAGGGGCCATTATTGAGAAATTCGGCAAGAAACGCATGGCGATTTTTTCTTCAACAGCTTTTGCCCTGCTCACTTATTTATACATTCCAATTGATCAATTCCAAACACTTCTCATGCTGCGTTTCGTGCAAGGCATCTTCTTCAGCATTTTGACAACCGTAGCAAGTGCCATTGCTGCTGATATGATTCCGAAACATAAACGAGGAGAGGGTCTTGGATACTTTGTGATGTCAATGAACCTCGCTGTGGTTATCGGTCCGTTTATCGCACTGAATCAAGTCGGAAAAGTAGGATTCCATTCTTTATTTCTTCTCTTTTCGATCATCGTCTCTATCGGTGCAGCTTTCACGATGCTGATTAGACAGCCAGAGCCTGAAAACGGCGGAAGTGTCATCTTTCGATTCACTTTTTCTCATCTGTTTGAAAAAGGTGCTTTAAAAACGGCAGCAGTTGGAATCATTATCTCCTTCTGTTACTCGCCGATCATTTCATTTATTTCAGTCTATGCCAATTCCCTGAACCTGATGGGTGCAAGCAGTTATTTCTTCATTGTTTTTGCAGCTGCAATGCTTGGATCACGTCCATTTACAGGCAGACTGTTTGACAGAGTCGGGCCTCATATTGTGATCTATCCATCGATTGCTCTCTTTGCGATTGGTTTATGGATGCTGACCGCTACCCAAACAGCCACCATGCTTCTTTTATCCGGCGCTGTCATCGGTCTTGGCTACGGCTCTTTGGTGCCATGTCTACAAACACTTGCGATACAGCACTCACCAGCACACCGTACAGGCTACGCCACAGCAACTTTCTTTACCCTATATGATACGGGGATTGCCGCTGGATCCTTTGTCTTCGGACTGCTTGTCAGCTTCACAGATTTTTCAAATGTATATCTCATTGCTGGCGTTGTCGTGTTACTCAGCATGGGTGTTTTTTATTGGAGCGAACGAAAACCGCAAGAAGCAAAAGCACAAAAGGTTTCCCTATCAGAATAGGATACTGTTTTAAACTTCACTGAAAACATGCTAAAATATAGGATATTTCAAATGAACAGATAGGTCTTTTGAAAAATAGTTGGCGTTAAGCGAAAGTATAGGTGATGTTTTGAATTACGAATTGTTTAAAGTCATACACGGGATGGCTCATCATTCTGAGTTTTTAGATCAGGCCATGATTTTCATTACGAAAAAGGCCATTCTCGTATATGCCCTCGTCTTATTGATTTGCTGGTTTTTAGGTAATCACAAATTTAAGAAGCATGTCTTCTTTTCTGGTGTAACAGGCATCGTGGCACTCATCGTCAATTTTGCCATTACGCTGTTTTATTATGAAGAGCGGCCGTTTGTGGCGCACAAAGTCGACACACTCATCCCGCACTCAGCAGACGCTTCCTTCCCAAGTGACCACACAACAGGTGCACTGGCTCTTTCACTAGCCATTCGATCCCGTAATAAAAAACTCGGCAATATTTTGCTTGTTTTTGGATTACTGACAGGGTTCTCCCGCATCTGGGTCGGTCATCATTATCCATTTGATGTATTAGGCAGCTTGATCGTATCGATTGTCGTTGTCTTTATCATGAATAAATTATGGAAGTTCTTTGACTCTCCAATTGACCGTATCGTGACATTTTACGAGAACATTGTGGGCAAAATTTTCAGAAGGAAGCAAAAGGACCAAGGATCAGACCTGTCCAACTCTTAAGCGGCTTGCGATAAAGTATGGAAGACCTCTCTTCTACTTTATCCCAGCCGCTTTTTTCATTGTTTGTTTTCCTCTGACCATACTCGAAAAATAAAGGCTGACGCTAATGCCGACAAGAGAAATCATGATCAATGTCCAGCCTAATTGTTCAAAATGAGAACCTGCAATTTCCTCACCAAACAGCATGCCAAGCACGGCAGATGACAGAATGGAACCAAGGTACCTGCATGTTTGAAAAAGCCCAGAGGTCGTGCCAATCATTTGTTGAGGGCTCGCTTTTAACATCGCAGCTTGAAGCGCAACATTTCCAATCCCGTAACTGAGTCCAAGCAAAGCAAGAACCAGTCCTTTCCCCCAGAATGGCGCAGGAATAAAAAAGAAAGTCATTGCGGAAGCACCGGCCAGCATCAGCACAGCACTTGTCAAAACAGGGTGCCGTTCATCGCCGCGATCTACCCACTTGCCAGTCAGCGGCGATACCATTATGCTCACGCCAGACATGCAAAGCATAAAGAGACCTGTCATCTCCACACGCCAGCCCAATTCATCCTGAAAATAACTTGGCAAGCCAAAAAAGAGACAATAGAAGAAAATATTCAAAATGATAAATTGCACATACACAAGCGAAAGCCGTTTCTCCTGCCTGAACATCCGAATTTGGATAAATGGCTCATCCACCTGATATTCCCACCATATAAAAGCACCCGCACTCACAAGACAGAGAATGCCCTGTACATACTGAATACCATCAGATAGTGATAATAAAAAAGAAAGCAAAAGGACAATACAAACTGTAAATAGAAACATCCCTGGCAAATCAAGCTTTCGGACAGTGTCTCCGATACGCAATTTTTTCTTCTTCTCCTTAGGAAACAAGGAAAGGCCTAGAAAAAAACTGATCAATATGAATGGCAAATTCACTAAAAAGATCGCCGGCCAGCTGCCGATCGTCATCAAAAACCCGCCAAGTGTCGGCCCGAGTGCTGTCATCGCTGAAGCAAAGATGGACAATACCGCTAAAGCAGAAGCTTGTCGTTCCTTCACATGATCCCGAATCAGTCCAACACCTGAAGGATAGATCGCACTGCTTCCAATCGCCTGAAGAAGCCGGATCACAATCAGCACCGCAAAAGTCGGGGCAAACGGCGCACAAATGGCTGAGACTGCCACTAGAACTAGTCCAAATAAAAATAAGGTTCTCCGGCTCATCACATGATCTCCAATTCGTCCACTCACCGGCTGCGTGACCGCGCTGGCCAAATAAAAGGTTGAAATGAGCCAAGATACCGTCGTAAACGACAAACCGAACTCATGCTGAATTTGATGCAAGGCTAAAGAAATCATTGAGGAATTCAATGGATTTAACATCGTTCCAAAAGCAATCGCCGTTAAAAAGACTTTTCGGTTGTTTTTCCATTTGATCATACACCCGCCCCCTTCTTTTGACATACACGTTCTTTGTCTATCACCTCGTTATTATGAGATTCATTTCCCTTTTTTACCCTGATCAATTCAAGTTCTCTCTCCGAAAAGCAAGACATACATTTTAAAAAGGGCAAGTGTTGGAAAAGCGCATATAAAATTGAGAATATGAGGAACAAATGGTAAGATGCTACACATATTGAAAAGCCTACTTTCTCCTTATACGGAGAACGGCTGAAAAGGAGGAGAAGCTTATTATTAAAAAAAGACGGTTTTGGGTCCCAGCCCTTTTCTCGGTTGCAGTATTACTTCTGTCTTCGTGCGGTTCAAATGAAACAAATGGGAACGGAGATAAACGTAATTCTACAGCGAAAGGGTCGCCGATTTTGGAGGATGGGAAATTTATTTTTGCAGCATCAGGTGAATTCCACCCATTCAGTTACATGGATGGAAACCAGATGTCCGGCTTTGATATTGATGTCGGCAATGCGATTAGTGACAAGATGGGCCTAGAGCCTGTACAGAAAAAATATAAATTCGCAGGCATCGTCGAAGGCGTCAAAGCAGGTAAATTTGATGCCGCCATTGCAAGTCATACCATCAACGAGGAACGAAAAAAACACGTCCTTTTTTCTCAACCGTATTACTACTCAGGTTCGCAAATCTTCACAAGACCCGGCGCAGACATTCACAGTGCAGATGACTTAAAAAACAAAGAAATCGCTGTCTCTAAAGGTTCGTCTTATGCGGATATTGCCAAAGAACATAGCGGTCAGGAACCGAAATATTACGACAGTGATGTTGTCGCTTTAGAAGCACTAGCCAATGGCAAACACGATGCGGTCGTCACTGATTTTGCCACAGGTGCAGAAGCCATGAAGAAAAAACTAAAAATTGAAGCACAAGAAAGACTCGGGCAAAGTGAGCAAGCAATTGCTGTCTCTAAAGACAATAAAGAGCTCATAAAAGAAATCAACGATGCGATTGATGCACTCAAAAAAGACGGAACATTAAGACAAATTAGCGAAAAGTATTTTGACGAAGATATTACCGTCAAACAGGATTAAAACCACGATTGTGCGCCTTTCTCTAGGCGCACTTTCTTCAAATGGAGATGATTGTTTTGCCTACCTTATCACATTTTTTTCAAACGCTGATTGATTCTAGAGGCGTTTTCTTAGAAGGAATGCTGCTCACCTTACAACTCACTGTCATCAGTATTTTCATCGGCATGTTCATCGGGCTTTTCTTTGCCTTACTAAAAATATCCCGCGTGGCCGTTTTCGGTTATATCGCAAATGCCTATATCTTCCTTGTACGCGGGACACCACTCATTGTGCAGATTTTCATCCTGTATTTTGGGCTTACAGAATTAAATATACCCGACTTTTGGGCAGCCTCTATTGCGCTTGCCTTCCATAACGGTGCCTATATAGCAGAAATATTCAGAGGGGCGATTCAATCAATCGATCAAGGTCAAAAAGAAGCAGGACGTTCTCTTGGCATGGGGCGATTTCTAACCATGAGACGTATCATTCTCCCGCAAGCGATGCGGCGCGCCCTCCCCCCTCTTGGCAATCAGTTTATTATCGGCTTAAAAGACTCTTCACTTGCCGCCTTCATCAGCGTCAATGAACTCTTTAACATAGCCACCACTCAAGGCTCCAACAGTTTTGACAACATGACGTACTTACTTGTCGTGGCTGTCTATTACTTAGTTCTTGTCCTGCTGTTAACATTCGCTGTGCAAACCGTTGAGAAGAAACTATCAGTCAGTGATCATTAGGAGGAGAAGCATGACAGAATCAAAAGAGATCATTCGTGTTGAAAAACTGAATAAACACTTTGGAGAACTGCATGTCTTAAAAGATATCGACCTCACTGTATATGAAAATGATGTTGTCGTCTTAATTGGTGCAAGCGGCTCTGGGAAAAGCACCTTGCTCCGTTGTATGAATTTTTTAGAAATAAAAAATGACGGTCAGATCATCATTGATGGCAGTCCCGTTCATCCAAAACGAGATCAATTAAACAAAATGAGGCAGAAAATAGGCATGGTGTTTCAGCATTTTAATCTCTTCCCGCACAAAACCGTGCTTGAAAACATCATCGAAGCACCGGTTATGGTGAAAAAAACAAAGAAAGCACAAGCGATAACTGAAGCCAATGTCTTATTAGAGAAAGTCGGACTAGCGGATAAAGCAAAAGTGTACCCTTCAAAGCTATCAGGCGGTCAAAAACAGCGCGTTGCCATCGCACGAGCTCTCGCCATGAAGCCCGATGTCATGTTATTTGACGAGCCCACTTCTGCGCTGGACCCAGAGCTTGTAGGAGAAGTGCTACAAACCATGAAAAGTCTTGCCAAAGAAGGCATGACAATGGTCATCGTCACTCATGAAATGGGCTTTGCAAAAGAAGTAGCTGACCGAGTTGTTTATATGCATGAAGGACGAATTGTCGAACAAGGTACCCCATCAGAATTATTTGATTCCCCTCAAGAGGAGCGAACCAAATTGTTTCTCAGTTCGATTTTATAGGTCAAATGCCCTTTATTTTTCGTCGTTCATACACGTTTATTCTCATTTTTTACGAACTTTTCATCCATTTATATTGATAATGACCAAAAAACCATGTTAGATAAACTTACATGAATATGTTATATATGACTTTTCTCTCTATAATGAAGAATTAAGAAATCTATTAATTCTGAATGATTCGGGGGAATGCAGCATGCAAATGGGTGATACAGTATTTATGTTCTTCTGCGCACTACTCGTGTGGTTAATGACACCGGGTTTAGCCTTATTCTATGGAGGACTTGTGAGAAGTAAAAACGTGTTAAGTACGACAATGCACAGCTTAACCTCACTAGCCATTGTCTCTATCGTCTGGATCGTGTTTGGCTATTCACTGGCCTTTGCGCCAGGCAATGCATGGATCGGAGGCTTTGACTGGGTTGGACTAAAAGGCGTTGGCTTTGAACCTGGTTCATATAGTGATACGATTCCACATTCATTGTTCATGATGTTCCAAATGACCTTTGCCGTCCTCACAACAGCCATTATCTCTGGTGCGTTCGCTGAACGTATTCGTTACTCAGCGGTGGTCGTGTTTACACTCCTTTGGGTCACATTTGTATACGCTCCAGTCGCACACTGGGTATGGGGTGGCGGCTGGATTGGCGAAATGGGAGCACTTGACTTCGCCGGTGGAAACGTCGTCCACATTTCATCAGGTGTGGCTGGTCTAGTCGTAGCCATTGTTCTCGGGAAGCGAAAAGAAGCGGCAAGTTCTTCTCCGCATAACTTGATCTACACACTTCTTGGCGGAGCTGTGATTTGGTTTGGCTGGTTTGGGTTTAACGTAGGAAGTGCCCTCACATTAGATAGTGTCGCCATGTATGCCTTTATTAACACAAATACAGCAGCTGCTGCCGGAATCATCGGCTGGCTGTTAGTCGAATGGATGATCAACAAAAAACCAACGATGCTAGGTGCAATCTCTGGAGCCATTGCAGGCCTAGTAGCGATTACACCTGCCGCAGGTTTTGTCACACCATTTGCTTCAATTATCATCGGAATCATCGGCGGAATCGTTTGTTTCTGGGGCGTCTATTCACTTAAAGCCAAGTTCGGCTATGACGATGCACTGGATGCATTCGGTCTGCACGGGATCGGCGGTACGTGGGGAGGCATTGCTACAGGCCTTTTCGCCACTACATCTGTCAATGATGGCGGAGCCAACGGCTTATTTTACGGCGATCCAAGCTTACTTTGGAAACAAGTTGTCGCCATCGTGGCCACATACGTCTTTGTTGCAGTTGTCACATACGTGATCATCAAAGTCGTCAACATCTTCTTCAAGATTCGCGCAACTGAAGAAGAAGAATCAGTCGGTCTTGATTTAACGATGCACGGCGAAAAAGCATATCAAGATTAAAGAAAAAGGGGTGTCTCTATGAGCAAAATGTATAAAGTGGAGATTGTCACACGTCCAGCTAATTTTGAAACATTAAAGGTGGAGCTTGGAAAGATTGGTGTTACCTCTATTACCTTTTCCAATGTGCACGGCTGCGGATTACAAAAGGGACATACGGAACTATACCGTGGCGTCAAAAAGGAAAGCAATGTGTACGAACGTTTAAAGATTGAAATCGTCTTAAGCAAAGTACCTGTTGAACAGGTCGTGGAAACAGCACAGAAAGTACTGCGTACAGGCGAACCAGGGGATGGGAAGATTTTTATATATGAGATAGAAAATACAATCAACATTCGGACAGGTGAAGAAGGACCTGCCGCCCTATAGCATCCCTCCGCCATATGGCGGAGGTTTTTTTAAAGACAGAAAAAACCTCTGTGCATTTATCTACACAGAGGATCTGACATGACATTAAGATTGTTTTGTTTCTTCTGACTGACTGCGGTCTTTAGAGGAATCAGAAGACTTTTCTTGATCAGAGGATTTCCCCTTCTCATCAGACTTATCTTCAGATTTTTCTTCAGCCGGCTCTTTTGCCTTATCGTCAGCAGCAGGTTCCTTCGTTTTTTCATCAACTTTTGGCTGAGCAGGTTCTTTTGCTTCTTCTGTCACTTCTTGCGCTGCTTTTTCAATGGAAGAAACAGGCTTATCAATGAAGCTAAGTGGATTAAGCGCTAAACCTTCCATACGAATTTCAAAGTGAACATGGTTGCCGCTTTCAGCACCATATAGATTCTTACCAGAAGCACCGATGACATCATTCTGCTTTACTTCATCGCCTTCTTTTACACTCACTTGTGACAACGATTGATACACAGTAGACAATCCATCTTCATGTTCAATTTCAACAACGTGACCGAGAACTGGATCTTTTTTCGCCTGAACGACTGTTCCACTAAGAGCAGCTGTGACATCAAACACTTTGCCATCTTTATCTGCAAGATCAATACCTTTGCTTAAGGTATAGGTGTTATTATAGTTTACAAGTGCTGCTTCTTTTTCTTTTTGATCAGCATCTGCTTCATAGAACTTTTTCACGACAGAAACATTCTCAGAATTCTGGACCGGCATAGCGACATTTTCAATTGGCTTTCCAACTTCAACGGCATCATCACGCTGTTCTTGTCCTGTTTGATTTCCATCAGATAGTTGGTCTTTCACATCTTTCGATACAGCTTGATACCAAAGAACGGCTGTTAACACGACCGCTGCGCTGACCAAGTAAATAGCAGGGAATACCCAGCGCTTACGGAAAAATTGCTGAACTTTTGTGATTTTGGAAGTACGTTTCTTTTCTTCCTCTCTCATTTTTCATCACCTCAGCAACATTCTGAACACTTTTCAAAAAATATATACACACGAAATCATTTTTCTTTTTATTTTGCGCAATCGCATCAATAATATGTATGATGAATGAAAAAAAAGATGGGGGTACATATGGTGAAAACTTTCAACCGCATGGCAACAGAAGATGACCTCAAAGAGATCGTCGATATCTACAATTCAACGATTGCTTCAAGAGAAGTAACGGCCGATACAGAACCTGTTACAGTAGAAGACCGCCGTCAGTGGTTTTTGAATCATTCAGAGAAACGTCCTCTCTATGTGAAAACAGATGAGGAAGGAAATATCTACGGCTGGCTCAGTTTTGAAACGTTTTACGGCAGACCTGCATACAACGGTACTGTTGAAATGAGTATTTATTTGAACCAAAACTATCGAGGAAAAGGTTTAGGGTCACTGTTCTTACAAGAGGCGCTCGAATTGGCACCCTCATTAGGCATCCGAACGTTACTTGCCTTTATTTTCGGCCACAACGAAGCCAGCATCAAATTATTTAAGAAGCACGGCTTTGAGACTTGGGGACATTTGCCACGCATCGCGGAAATGGACGGCAATCGGTACGACTTAGATATTTTAGGAAAAGAATTATGAACGGAGCGTCTCTTGAAGAAAGAGACGCTTTAGATTGTTGACAAAGGGCTAAAATGAACTTGATTTTAGCCCTTTGTCTTCTTTTCAGCGTGATAGAAAACCTTTGAAGCCCTAGGAAGGTCGAGTACTGGCGCGGAGCGAATTTCACATTCGTGAGCACCAGCACGCAGGACTGACAAAGAATGCGAGGGTTTGTCTACACGCTGGAGCGTCTCTTGAAGAAAGAGACGCTTTTTTATGAAGCATGCACCAACTGCTCAAATTGCTTCGCATTTTGAAGTGATTTTCTTTTCAGAATGATACCATGTTCATCAATCAGAAGCGCTTGCGGAACAACTGTTACTCCATACAACTCCATAATTTGTGATGAGCGCATATAAACAGCTTGCTCCGGCAGCAATTGAAGAAGCGAGGCATCATCGGCTTGTTCATCTCCATTAATAACAATCACATGAGCATCATCATGTGAAGTTTGAGGCTGCACATCAGACAAAATACTTTTACAAGTCATACAAGTAGAATTCACAAATAACAGCATCACAGCTCGCCCATTTTGCAAATACTCCTTCAAGATCACCTTTTCACCAACATGCGAATAACTGCGAAATAACGGAGCCGGGTCACCAATATCCGCTTCCTTCAATTCAATTCCATCAAGGGACTTTATTTTATTCATAAATCTCCCGATAAAACGGGCAAGCAAAAACACGACAGCCAGCTGGGCAATGACAATTAATAACACAATGATTAATAAAATATCTGTCATTTCATTTTATCTCCTTCTATAATTGATCCATCTGCAATCTGGAATGAGTCGATCCACTTTCGCTTCAATAGCACAATTTCTTGGCTGACCGCTATGATCAAACAGACAGCCGCTGCAATGAGAAAACAAATCATTTTCAACCGCAATGAAATCATTTCAACACTAGGATGTACATAAAATAACCCTGCCACAAGAGTAAGCATCAGCAGATTGCGAATCACAATCCCCCAATGCAGGCGATCGTTTTCCAGTAACCCTCCACAACCGCACGAAATATCACGATGCCCCCTAATTAAATTGAACGTAACCGCTCCAGTATAAATACATAACAGGGCTGTAAGGCCAATTGCAGGCAGGACAGACATGTTCCATATAAACAAATGAACCGTACAAACCAATTCAATCAACAAAAATAAATAAAACATAGGTGCCGCAAAAGAAGGCGGCAACAACCGATAAGCATTGATCTGCTGGACATGTGCCTTCTGTTTCCTTGCTTTATCGAGCCATGCACCCGCAAAAATGATTCCTAGTAAATAGACGCCTATGAAATAAAAGACACTCACCTTACACCATCTCCTTTTGTTGAAATAGTTGAGATTGTGCCTCGTAAAGCCTTCTGTACTCTCCGTGCAACGCCATCAGTTCATCATGGTTGCCCTCTTCAATGAAAGCACCATCTTTCATGACGATGATACGGTCTGCTAAGCGGGCCGCTCCCATACGATGTGTAATAAACAAAACCCCTTGATCCTGCGTATGATCGAATAACTTTCGAATGAGCGAGATCTCCGACAATGGATCGAGAGCAGAGGTCGGTTCATCTAAAATAATAAAATCACTTTCTCTAAAGAAGGTTCTCGCCATCGCAAGCTTTTGCCATTGTCCGCCAGACAATTCATGTCCCTCTTCAAAAAAGCGCCCTAGCTGCGCATCATATGTGTCTTCCATTTGATTAATTCTTTTCTCTATACCTGCTTGGCGGGCGGCTGAAATCAACCGCTCTTCCTCTTCTATATCATCAATACGGCCAAACCCTATGTTTTCTCTCACAGTGAATTCGTACTTCATAAAATCTTGAAAAAGAACAGCCATTCTCGCATGATAGGTCTTTTTATGGATGGTGGAAATATCCTCTCCATTGACTTTGTGCATATTCTGTTGATCTGGATCATATAAGCCGGTTAAACATTTGATTAAAGTGGTTTTACCGGACCCATTATCTCCTACTAATGCAATTCGTTCACCTTTATTCATATGAAAATGAATATGCTCAATCGCTGGTTTTTTCATATTCGGATAAGTAAAAGAGAGATTGTCTAATGTAATGGACTGGATATGCTCAATTCCCTGAAGCGACGCTGCCTTTTCCGTCTGTTCATGCATTTCCTCTTCTCTCTTTTGAAAAGCTCTCATTTCATCAATATATAGGCTTGTTTCATATAAACTAGAACATTCCCTCGTTAAATCTTGAAACCCACTTTGAATGTTTTGTACAGCTTGCAGCACTGCAACAAACGTACCCGCTGCTAATTTTTTTTGAAAAATAAGAAAGACAATCAATAAACCACAGCACACATAGGCCAATGTCATAAGCAACCCGCCTGCCATCTCCCAGCGCACTTGGCGTTTCAGCAAATTATATTTTTCATCTGCACTTTTAATGTAGTGACCTCTCCACTTTTGAAGAAGATAATTCCCTATTCCATATAAACGAACTTCCTTTAGAGAATCTCGCTGCGCGACGAGATCAGATACATACATTTCTCTTCGATCATTAGCCGTTAACAAACGATTTAATCGATAACGTGCGCCTCCAAAGAAAAGTTCAATCCATAATACAGGCAAGGTAAACAAGAACAATATGACCGCTAAGCCCCAATGAATACCGATCATATAAATAAGAAGTGATACAACAGTAATCAACGCGCTCATCATTGTAAAAATACTTCTCACCATACTGAGAACATGCTGATGACTGTTCATCACACGTTGACTTTCATTGTAAAAGGACGGGTGCTCAAACGTAATAAACGGCAGTCTTATCGCTTTTTGAAGCAATTCACCTTTCAAATGCAGACCAATCAGATTTGTTGCTTTCTGTTGACTAAGCTGAAGAATGAATTGAAGCCCATATCCTAAAATCACAATGACCATTTGCAGTCCAAATAACCACAAAACCTTTTGGATGTCACCTGAAGACGTCATAAATAAAATAATTTCATTAATCAAAGTTTGAATAATCCAGACACTAGCCAAAGGCATAAAACCAACGATCACTTGAATGAACAAAGTTAAAAGAAGATAAGAACGACTTTTTTTCCAAGTATAGGAGATTGCATATAAACAATGGTTCACTGTACTCATGAGATGCTCCACCTTACACCATTTAGTATAATTGACATATTTTTGATATTTGTAATATGATAGCTTTGCGTAACTTCACTTTGAGAGGACGATATACGATGAATTCAATTTTTCTTATACAGCTCGCTCTTATGATTTGCAGTCTTCTATTAACGGCTGGAATTATCATCTATTTAAAACAACAGATGCAGCTTATCATCTTACCTATAGAACACGTGGGGCAGAAACTTGCGCATCCACTTCTCGATCAGCCATCACCCATTCACATGAATGATCTGCTGCAAACAAATCGTACACAACAATTACTGATCTTCACTGACTCAGCATGTCCGCACTGCATTCCATCACTCGAACAATTCCTAGAAACAAAAAAGCAGCGTAAACTAAACGTTTCATTGAGTATTTTGTTGAAAAACGGGCAAAAAAAAGACCAAGAATTATATCGTGATAACGAAACAAACTTGCGAATTATTCCGGTAAATGAACAATTGATAAACGCATTCCAAATTCAGGAGTTTCCGTTCTACATCATGGTAGAAGACAATGATACCATCTCATATGCAGCACCTTTTCCAGACGGTCTTTATTCAAGACTAGCTGCAAACTAAAGATAAATGAGGCATGTGAAGAGCATCAAACACATGCCTCATTTTTTATTATTGTGAATTTGGCTGAACATCCTTCCCTTTTTCCTCTGCAGCGATATCATTAGCTTCGCTTGAAGCGGATGTTTGTTCCTCAGCTTGTTCAAACTCACTGCGAGCTTCATTTGAAATGTCAACTTGATCACCGTGCTGATTCACAGTAACAGAAGAAGACCCCTCTTTTTGAACCTCTTTCTCTAGTTCCTTTAATTTAGAAACATGAAGCTCTAAATCTTTTCCTTGCTGAACTAAAGTCAGTTGTTGAAATAACGCCTTTCTCTCTTCTGGAGAATGGTCGCCTTGAACAATTTGCGCTGCTTGAGTCAAAAAAGAATTTGATGTATGGCCTGCTTGACGCTTATTTGACGTCTGCATAGCATTTGTTACTAATGAAATTGGAGTTATGCTCATGCGTTCACACCCTAATAAATAAGATACTTAGATTTAGCAGCCACATTTAACGCGTTCTTGGCTAGTACAAATCTCACCTGTGTCACGATCCACATAGTAACGGAAAGTTCCAACGCCTTGAAGGAAACAAGTTGGTGCTGATTGGCAAGAAGTGACCAATCTTTGCAAAATACATCTAGCAGCTGCAGGTTGAACATTGGTCATTTTGTTTAAAATTCGATCTAACATATGAATTCCACCTTCCAATTTTTATGGTAATACAATACAATAATAACCAATTGATAGACAACTAACAACATATTTTGATAATTTTTCTAATTATTTTAAACTATTTTTCTTATTTATTACAAAATTTGCATGTTTAAATCATAGTAATTGTTACTTTTTTCTTATTCAAAAATAATTTATTTATCCATAAAAAGTAAATAAAAGATAGAAAAAAGGTCAATTCACTCTTCCTAAAGTACTACTTGCTCAAGTATGATATAGAGTGAATACATAAAGGAGTGAACACAATTGCAACAAACTGAGAAAATCATTCAATCTCTTCATTCAATAACAAAGTGGGGAAAGGTTGGGAGCATCTTTCTCTATATTTCAGGTGGTCTATCCATCCTCAGTGGGTTTTGGCTTGTTCTTCCTGCTGCCATTGGCGTTTTTCTGATTATGATGGGAATACATGTCCAAAAATCCGTGAAAGCAGCTGAACAATTGATTCAAGCGCCTGATACTTCTTACGAAGAATTATTGGAACAATATGCTAAGATGATGAAAATGCAAACACTGTTTGCGATTTCAAGTATTGCCGCCGTTATTCTCTCATTCATCGCTATCGTTTTGATGTTTATACTAGGCGGGCTAGCCTTTCTCCAAGAACTCCCTACTGATGTCCAACAGTACGAAGATTATTACGAAGAAGAACTTGGTGACTTTTATTAATGAAAAGGGGTATCAATGAAATACGATACCCCTTTTTTATTTGAGTTGGCATAGACTTGATACTAAACTTGACAATCAGCCTTTATCATTTTAAAATACAAATCGTAATCATTACGAAATAAAGGAGGATTATATCAATTATGCGCGTGAAAATCACCTTAGCCTGTACTGAAACAGGTGACAGAAACTATATCACTACAAAAAATAAACGAACGAACCCAGACCGATTGGAGTTAAAAAAATATTCTCCACGATTAAAGAAATACACCCTTCATCGGGAAACAAAATAATTTTTAAGATTTAAATCGTAATCATTACTATATAAGTGAGGCGGCATACAAAATGAGCATGTTCAAAAGGACTAAATCAAATGGATAAAAGAATACCTGTCACAGTTCTAAGCGGCTTTTTAGGAGCTGGAAAAACCACGATATTAAATCATGTTCTTCAAAATCGTAAAGGCCTAAAAGTAGCTGTTATTGTCAATGACATGAGTGAAATAAACATTGATGCGGAATTAGTTAAGCAAGGCGGCGAACTCTCTCGATCAGATGAGAAACTGGTTGAACTATCTAATGGTTGTATTTGTTGCACATTGAGAGAAGATTTATTAATTGAAGTAGAACGCCTTTGTAAGGCTGGGAATATCGATTATATTGTCATTGAATCTACAGGTATTAGTGAACCAATTCCTGTCGCTCAAACTTTCTCTTACATTGATGAAGAAATGGGCATAGACTTGACACGTTTTTGCAGATTAGACACGATGGTAACGGTGGTAGATGCAAACCGTTTCTGGACAGATTTCCAGTCAGGAGAAAGTTTATTGGATCGTAAAGAAGC
The DNA here is from genome assembly GCF_056173625.1 of Bacillus sp. iso_77. Taxonomy (NCBI): domain Bacteria; kingdom Bacillati; phylum Bacillota; class Bacilli; order Caryophanales; family Bacillaceae; genus Bacillus; species Bacillus sp. iso_77. The sequence continues at coordinate 3,307,197 of NZ_CM149683.1, forward strand.
AGTTTCAGATGATGATGAACGAGAGATTTCCGATTTACTTATTGATCAAATTGAATTTTGTGATGTGCTCATTATCAACAAATGTGATCTTGTATCAGCATCAGAACTAGATCGGCTTGAGCACGTGTTAACCAAACTTCAACCAGAAGCAGCCATTATTAGAACCTCTAAAGGTAACGTACAACCTAGTGATATTTTGAATACTGGTTTATTCGATTTTGAAAAATCTAGTGCTTCTGCGGGCTGGATCAAAGAAATTAATGCTGGACACTCTCAGCATACGCCTGAAACAGAAGAATACCAAATATCATCTTTTGTTTATGAAAGAAGGCTCCCTTTTCATACTGGCAGACTGAATGCATGGTTAGATCAAATGCCAGAGCAAATCGTTCGAGCGAAAGGATTTACATGGCTAGCGACACATCATGATTTAACCATTTTAATTTCACAAGCTGGAAAATCTGTGGCAATTGAACCAATCGCATACTGGATTGCTGCCTTGCCTGAGCAAGAACGATCACGGATCTTAAATCAGGAACCAGACATTCTAGATGAGTGGGATGCAGAGTTTGGTGATCGACATACAAAACTTGTCTTTATCGGTGTAGATTTACCTAAAGCAGATATTATTCGTACACTAGATCAATGCTTACTTACACCTGAAGAATTTGATCAAGATTGGACAACGTTTGAAGACCCCTTTCAATGGAACATACACACTTAAACCAGGAGGGTTTTAAATGGCAAAGAAATCAAAAATAGCAAAAGAAAAAAAGCGGCAGCAGCTCGTTTTGAAATATGCACAATTAAGGAAAGAGCTAAAAGAAAAAGGTGACTATGAAGCTTTGCAGAAACTACCTAGAGACTTTTCACCCACTCGCTTAAAAAACCGCTGTGAATTAACTGGCCGTCCTAGAGGTTACTTGAGAAAATTTAAAATGTCTCGAATTGCTTTTCGTGAGCTTGCCTATAAAGGACAGATTCCAGGAGTAAAAAAATCGAGTTGGTAAAGATTGATTTGATCTTAGCATAGTTCCTGTCAATGTAAAGCAGGACAAAATGAATAAAAATCTCTTTTTCATCCTTACTCTGTCAATTTTGAGGTACAAAATAACATTTTAAAAAACAGCAGAATCTCTGCTGTTTTTTTATGGGGCCGAGCCTTATAGGAAATATTATCCTGATGTTAAAAGAAGATTTTCAACAGTGATTATAGCATTTTCTCTTCTTTTCAAAAATCGATGATCATGATACTTTGTTGTCATTACCCGCCGATGTAGGACATCTCAACTTTTTTCTGATCTTTCTTTTGCTCTCTCTCAGCTGAATATTGATCCTGTCTGTTTGACCAAAGTTCCTTCAATATGTTCACTAGATATTCATCATTTTCTGAATTACGGATGAATTGTCTCAGATCAAAGCCCGATGATGCAAAAAGACAGGTGAATAATTCGCCACGTGCAGATAGTCTAGCTCTATTACACGATCCACAAAAAGCATCTGAAACGGAAGAAATAATGCCAATCTCTCCTGACCCATCCTCATAAAAATAACGATTGGCTACTTCCCCTTGATATCGAGGGGGTTCTGGTTTGATAGGGTATTTTGAATGAATTAGCTCCATAATCTCTTTTTTCGTCAATACATGTTTGAGATTCCATTTGTTCGTATTGCCAACATCCATGAATTCAATAAATCGTAGAATGTGTCCTTCTTTTTTAAAATAGGCTGCCATTGGTAAGATATCTTGATCATTCACACCTTTTTGGACAACCATATTGATCTTAATAGCAAGTCCAGCTTTTTTTGCAGCCTCTATCCCATCAAATACTTTTTGGATGGAAATGTGTCTTCCATTCATCTGCTTAAAACGATCTGGATTTAAAGAATCTAAACTAATGGTGACTCTATTCAGACCTGCTTTCTTTAGCTTATCTGCGTACAAAGGTAACAGCGTTCCATTGGTTGTCATCGCGATGTCTTCAATACCTGGAATTTTTGCGAGTTTTTCTATCAAAACGGGCAAATCTTTACGCATTAAAGGTTCACCGCCTGTAATACGTAATTTCACCACACCTAATTCCTTTGCAAAAAGCGCAGCAAGTCGTTCAATTTCCTCGAAGCTAAGCAGCTCTTCTTTATCTAAAAAAGGATAATCTGGTCCAAAGATTTCAGCAGGCATACAGTACGTACATCTAAAATTACAGCGATCTGTTACGGATATTCTTAAATCGCGCAATGGTCGATGTCTTTTATCCAAAATACTGACCATACTTAGCCTCCTATTCTGTAATACGCTGATGATGAGTATAGATATTAAAAGATTCTCCTCTTACGAATCCAACTGTTGTTATATTTAATTCTTCTGCCATTTTAAGTGCTAACTCAGTAGGAGCTGATTTTGATATGACGATTGATACTCCTAATTTTGCTGCCTTCAACAGAACTTCAGATGATATCCGGCCGCTAAATACAAGGATTTTATCTCTCAGTGGGATTTTATGAAGTAAACAATATCCATAGATTTTATCCAACGCATTATGCCGTCCTATATCCGTCCTAGTGATGAATAGCTTTTCTGTATCACACAGTCCAGCATTATGGACACCACCAGTATGTTGAAATAACTGACTTTCCTCCTGTAAACATTTCATTAAATGAATACAAGTTTCAGCAGAAATACTGATTCGGTCAATGGCTGTTTTTGCCGTCTTCACATCTTGGAGAAAATAAAAATGTCTTCCTTTCCCACAGCAAGATCCGATCACTCGTTTTGTAAAATCTGAGGATTGGAACTGAGTTGTGTGATGTAAGTCAACATATGCAAAACCCATACTTTCATCTATTGTAAACCTTTTAATCTCTTTTTCAAATCGAATGACTCCTTCTGAAGCTAAAAAACCGATCACCAATTCTTTCAAATGATCCGGTGAACAAACGAGTGTGACAAACTCTTCACCATTCACCAGCACGGTTAAAGGGAATTCTTCTACAACTTCATCTGTTTTACATGTCATTTGACCTTTGCGATATTGGTGTATGCGCCGTTTCGTTTTAACAGAAGGATTCATGATCTGATCTTCCTTTCAACACAAATTTAGTTATATGAACCAGACGAATTGTGATATTATTTTAAAAAGTCATAAAAATGTAACATATTTCTATCTTATCAAACTTTTTGTTTGCTTTATATGGAGGGAACACAATGAATAAAACAAAAAATCGTTGGCTGATCGCTACAAGTGCTGTGGGGATTCATTTATCTATCGGATCTGTTTATGCATGGAGTGTTTTTACGAATCCTTTACATCAAACCTTTCAATGGTCATTAACAGAAATAAGCCTGACATTTAGCATCGCTATTTTATTTTTAGGTTTATCAGCTGCCTTTATGGGGCATTTCGTTGAAAAGTATGGGCCGAGGGCATCAGGGCTCTTCTCAGCTATTTTCTTCGGCATTGGGATGACTGGATCAGGGTTTGCTGTCCACATGTCTTCATTACCTCTCCTCTATTTATTTTATGGTGTACTCGCTGGAATCGGATTAGGTGTAGGCTATATTGCTCCAGTATCAACATTAGTCAAATGGTTTCCAGATCGAAGAGGACTCGCAACGGGTTTAGCCATTATGGGTTTTGGATTTGCTTCTCTGATTTGCAGTCCCATTATTCAATTACTCATTGAAAAAGTTGATATTGCAAATACCTTCTATATTCTCGGAATCTCTTATTTTATTATCATGGTCGTTTCATCTCTTTATTTATCACCACCAACACCTGATGATGTCAAACAATTTAACGTGCTAAAAACAAGCCAAAGGAAAATTCCTCAAGATTTATCACAGCTCACCGCAAATGAAGCCATTAAAACACGGCGTTTTTATTATTTGTGGGTCATGCTCTTTATTAATATCACATGCGGAATTGCTATTATTTCTGTAGCATCACCGCTTGCTCAAGAAAGTGTTGGTTTCACGGCGGGTGCAGCAGCTACTCTTGTTGGAATTTTAGGTGCTTTTAATGGGCTAGGACGGATCGGATGGGCATCCTTCTCTGATTATATCGGAAGGCCAAATACGTATACGATTTTCTTTACTATACAGCTCATTGCTTTTCCCTTACTTCCCTACTTAAAAGAACCGCTCATCTTTTCAATCGTGATGGCGATCATTTATACGTGCTACGGAGGAGGGTTTGCTTCAATTCCAGCCTATATCGGAGATTTATTTGGTACCAAGCAGCTAGGTGCCATACACGGTTATATTCTCACCGCTTGGGCCGCTGCTGGTTTAGCAGGACCTTTATTTTCCTCCTTTATTCGTGACATTACAGGCAATTACACACAAAGTCTCATGGTCTTCTCTGGCCTATTTTTCATTGCGTTTATCATATCTCTTCTCATTCGGAAGGATATTAAACAACTTCGTGAATCAAATCTTACTGCTCCTTCTTCTGTCACGGTCCGCTCTTAAGATGAATTTGACAGAATGACAATCTACAGGTAATTTTTAGATATGAAAACGCTTTACAAAATGATAGGAGGGTGACGATATCATGGGAAAAACAAAACACAAGGGGCCTATTAAACTCAACAAAAAACCCTCACCAAAGCTATGGGCCTCTTTTGCTCCTATGGGGCTCGGAAAAGTAAAACCGAAACACATTCGAGACACGATGAAAGTGGCATGGGAGAACAAAGATAATCTCCCTTATGCGTACCGTATATTGACTCAGGGCGTTTGTGACGGCTGTGCTCTTGGTGTATCAGGTTTATACGATCAAACACTAGCAGGACCCCATATATGCACTACAAGACTGAATGTGCTACGGCTTAACACAATGCCAGCTATTGATCCAAAATGGTTCGAAGATATTGAGCGGCTCAAACAAATGGATAGCACGTCTCTTCGAAAACTTGGGCGTATTCCTTATCCCCTGATTCGAAAAAAAGGTGAGAATGCTTTTACACGCATTTCTTGGGTTAATGCATTAGATCAAATCGCCGCTAAAATCAAATCCATTGATAAACGTCAGCTTGCTTTCTATTTAACGGCTAGAGGGATTACAAATGAAGTGTACTATACTGCGGCGAAAGCTGCGCGATTTATTGGAACAAATCATATCGATAATGCTTCTCGTATTTGCCATTCACCAAGCAAAACCGCTCTAAAACGCTCCCTTGGTATAGGTGCATCCAGCTGTAATTACAGTGATTGGATTGGAACAGATGTATTGATATTTTGGGGCTCTGTTGCAGCAAACAACCAGCCGGTTTCGACTAAATATATGTACGCCGCTAAAAAGAAAGGAACCAAAATCATTGTCATCAATCCATATAAAGAGCCTGCAATGGAAAAATATTGGGTCCCTTCTATTCCAGAAAGTGCTTTATTCGGCACAAAAATAGCGGATGATTTTTATCAAGTCAATATAGGCGGCGATATTGCGTTTATGAATGGTGTCATCAAACATTGGTTTGATATGGAGGAGCAAGCGCCCCATTCCGCTCTTGATCATGAATTTATCCAAGCGCATACAACCGGCATAAAAGATGTAAAGCAGCATGTCACTCAGTTAAAATGGTCAGATCTCGAAGCATCGTCAGGCTTAACTAAAGAAAGAATGAAGGAATTCGCTGTACTGCTTGCCAATGCCAATTCAGGCGTGTTTATTTGGAGTATGGGTCTCACTCAGCATCGCTTTGCAACTGATAATATATCACAAGTCGCAAACCTTGCGATGTTACGCGGATTTATTGGCAGAAAACATTGTGGCGTTATGCCTATTCGTGGCCATAGCGGTGTCCAAGGTTCAGGCGAAATGGGTGCCGATCCATTCGTATTGCCCGGCAGTGATTTTGATGAAGAGAATATTAAAAGAATCGAGAAGATATGGGGATTTGATATTCCAAAATGGCATGGTGACACGATTGGGCAATCATTTGAAAAAATGGCTCTTCCAAAAGAACACCCGCAAAAGCTGAAGATGCTGTTTACTAGCGGTGGAAACTTTTTAGAAACGATGCCAAATCCTGAAGCGATTGAAAAAGCACTATCCGAACTTGAACTCCGTGTCCATCAAGATATTATTTTGAACACCTCTACACTGGTAGAAGCAGAAGAGACTGTGATTGTTCTGCCTGCAATGACAAGATATGAACAGCCAGGCGGCGGTACATCAACCAGTACGGAACGCATGGTGTATTTCAGTCCGGAAATTGAAGGACCTCGCATTGAAGAAGCCAGGGCTGAATGGGACATTTATATTGACCTAGCAAAAAGAGTTCGCCCAGAAGACGCGAAGCTGATTCATTTTGACCATGCTGAAGACATTCGTCGTGAGATTGCCATCGCAAATCGGAACTATGATGGGATCCAGCATTTGCGTCATAAAGGGGATGTCTTTCAATGGGGTGGCGCATGGCTTTGCGAAGATGGGGTGTGTCCAACACCGGATGGAAAAGGACACCTGCTCCCAGCACAGCTGCCTCAATACCGAAAAACTGAGGAGCATTTCAATATCACGACAAGACGAGGCAAGCAATTCAACTCTATGATTTACAGTGAAAAGGATGCCTTTAATGGTGGAAAGCGGCATTCTATCTTGATGAATGAAGAAGATGCGAAAGAGCTTTACGTCCAAGAAGGCGATCCCGTTGTCCTTTTTAATCAATACGGATCCTACCAAGGAGTTGCTCAATTCGGAGAGCTGAAACGTGGAAATATCGCAGTTTATTGGCCTGAAGGAAACGTGTTAATACCAAAAGGGGTTTACGAAAGCTATTCTCAGATTCCAGAATACAATACCACCGCAATATTAGAAAAAGCCGAAACCTTTCATGCAAGAAAAGATCAGCACTACGTGGAGAAACGGATTGATGAATTGGAAACGACTTTAAATTGATCCTTATTGATCCTTAATGAAAAAACAGCTGGGGGTTTCTCCCCAGCTGTCTATTCACATCCTATTGACCAAAAGAGTTCGCTTCTTTTTGAAGAATATGATTCAATTCTTCTGCATTTGCTGCTGGTTGATATTGTCCACCACCAGCTTTGGCAACAGATTTTAGACTTTTTGCTTCTTTTTCATTTACATCGAAGCCAATGATATTGACGATTGTGTCAATCCCTTCTTCATGTAATTGCTTTGCTGCTTGTGATGGGCTTCCGCCACATGTTTCCTCACCATCGCTGACAACATATACAATATTTTTTCCTTTAGCTTGGTGATCTTCAAAATCTTGTTTCGTATCAGTTAATGCTTTGGCAAGTGGTGTCCATCCTGTTGGACCATACACATTTAGCGCTTGTTGAAAGGTTGCTTGCTCATATGTTCCAAATCCATAAACTGCTTCGGAACTTGCACAAGAAACGGCTTTTCCTGCATTTTTATTCGTTCCTTCATGACCAAAAACACGAAGCAAGACTTGTGTATCTTCTGATAAAATACTTGCGAAACTTTGGATCGAGCGTTTTGCGATATCGATTTTCTTTTCGCCTTCAACCGATTGTGCCATGCTTCCGCTTAAATCAAGTAAAATCACCACATGAGCAGGCTCCTTTTTCGTTACAGCATGAGCTGGTGAAGAAAGAAGCAGAACAAGACTCGCTAAAATGGTTAATATAATATTTCTTTTCATTAAAAAATCTCCCTTTTTTTCATTTGTACAGAAAAAGAGAAACGAAAGCATCAATCAATCGTTTCCCTTTTCTTCAGCAAGTTATTCGTGTAGTTTTAATGATTCTGCTGTAAGGATAGAACCCATTTCTTTCCCTGTGCTTGCTTGGTAGTAATGACCTTTACCAGCTTTAGCTACTTGCTTCAATTGACCTTCATAGCCATCGTTAAAGTCTAATCCAATCACATTGACTACAGTAGATCCTTTTGAGTTATGAAGCTCTTTCGCTACTTTTACTGGATCTCCACCACAAGTTTCTTCACCATCAGTAATTAAGTACACAATGTGTTTTGTTCCCTTATGAAGCTGCTTATCCGCTTGCTTTGCACTTTCAAGAGCACGTGCAATCGGTGTCCAGCCATTTGGTCCAAGACCGTTTAGAGAGTTTTCGAAACTATCCTTTTCATAAGGCTGAACGCCATAAACGCCTCTAATGACTTCACATGATTGGGCTTTACCTGAGTTTTTGTTGTTTCCTTCAGACCCAAACAAGCTCATACGGATTTTAGCATCTTTCGGAAGAGACTGAGCAAATTTAAATACCTCTTGTTTTGCTAAATCGAATTTGCGCTCTCCATCCACTTTTCTTGCCATACTTCCACTTGCATCAAGTAAGATCGTCACTCTTACATCTTTCTTATGTTTTTTGGCTGATGCTGCTTCTGCAAATACTGGTGAAGAGATTGACATTGATAATGTCAATACAGCTAAGGTTACGAGTGTAAATACTTTTTTCAACATGCTTTTCCTTCCTCCTTATGTATTTGATTGAAACATCTTAATCGTAAAATATTCTGTCTTGGAATGGTATAGGACTCGATCCCTTTTTCTCTTTCATCAAAATCACTAAAATTCTGTCAGATGTCTAGATATATTCACCTAACGACTCTTTTGTCACCCTCGTTTTCTCATTCTTTCGAGGGGCTTTGTATCGGCCATCGGTTCTTGTCGGGATGTAAATGTTTAAGATTTCCTGAGGTGCGCCTTAAGTCGCAATTTGTCACATTCTGTTCAAACCTCTTCACACATAAAAAAAGATGCCCCCATTTTGAGGCACCTTTGCTTTTATTTCTTAGCCATATATGTGTTCAGAAAGCGATCAGCTGATTCAATTTTTATCCCTTGATAATAATGTTTCACGATCGCCTCTACTTTTTTGCCTGACTGTGCCATATAATGTGCACCATACTGACTCATGCCCACACCATGGCCATACCCTTTTGTCGTAATCACGATTTGCTGACCCTTTCGTTCCCATGTAAAGTCTGCAGAGTGCAATCCTAGTGATTCGCGAATGTCTCTGCCCGACAATGTTTTTCCGTTAATGACGGCTTTGGCTACTTGATTGCCTGGTGTTCGTTCTACAATTTCTCCCACCTGCTGCTGGCCAAGGGTCACACCCAGTTTTTGCTGAAATTCGCTCACTGTGATGGTTTTCTTGTTTTGGAATTTGGGTGATTTTTCGTCCCATTTGCTTGAGACGCTTTTCAAATAAGGGATTTCATTTTTCCAATAAGCTTCTGCATTTTCGGTTTTCCCATTACTTGTTGAAAAGAAGGAAGCATCAATTGGTTTTTCGTCATACGTCAGTACTTTCCCTTGTGTACTGGCGACCGCTTCTGTGACCTTTTTTAATTTCCAATTGTACGCTTTTCCCCAAATTTTCTTCAGTTCCTGTTTATTTTTGTACACTTGGAACATTTGGGTGTCATCTACAAGAGAACCCTGTGGAGATTTGACGGTTTTATCAATGATCATTTGTCTGACGATATACGTTCTAGCGGCGAGTGCCTGTGCCTTGAGCGCCTCTATTTCAAAATCGGCTGGCATTTCAGAAGCGACGACACCGATCACATACTCTTCTAAGGGGATGTTTTCTACCTGCTGATGCGCTGAACGGTAGACGGGAATGGAGACGGGTGATTGTTTCAATTTGACTGAACCTTTCACTTCTTTTTTAACTGATGGTTCTGCTGCTACGTGTTGGCTGGCTGCTGGTTTTCCTTGGAACGTCGGCAACACGAGTAAGGTTGGAATCATTAAAATGATGATGCAAATTCCTGCGATTGTCCATATCATTGGTTTCATATTGGCTGCCCCCATTTGTCATTGAATCTCTTTTATCCTATGGGCAAGGACAAGCTAATATGACAGCTTCTTTCATTCATTGGACAAGTCTTTTGCTGATATGTTTGTGCTCTTCATCATTTGATTTACTGTTCGTCTTTATGAATAAAATTTAAAATGATTGGATACACTAATGATAAGCTTTTGAAAATGCAACCAGTCTATGATTCTAAAAAAAATCAGCATGCCCAAATGGACACACTGATTTCTTTTATGATTATGCGTTTAGATCTGATACAACTTGTTCTTGTGTCACATCTGCTGATTCATCATTTACTCTTTCAATGTCTGCACCGATTGCTGCTAGTTTTTGGTGGAAGTTCACATATCCACGGTCAATATGCTTCAATTCAGTGACACGTGTATGACCTTCTGCCACTAATCCAGCAAGTACAAGTGCTGCTCCTGCTCTTAAATCAGTCGCTGCCACTTCAGCACCTTGAAGTTGAACAGGTCCATTGATTATCACAGAGCGACCCTCAATTTTAATATCGCCATTCATGCGGCGGAATTCTTCAGCATGCATAAAACGATTTTCAAACACAGTTTCTGTGATCATGCTTGTTCCGTTCGCACGAAGCAATAGCGCCATCATCTGAGATTGCATATCCGTTGGGAAACCAGGATGCGGCATTGTTTTTAGATCGATTGGCTTGAGCTCAGATGGTCCAATGACTCTTAAACCTTCTTCTTCTTCAATGATCTGAATACCCATCTCTTCCATTTTCGCCACAAGTGAAGTCATGTGCTCAGGCACAGCGCCTTTTACAAGAACATTCCCTTCAGTAATGGCTGCTGCCACCATAAACGTACCAGCTTCAATTCGGTCAGGGATGATGTTGTGTTTTGCACCGTGAAGTGTTTCTACACCTTCGATTTTGATTGTACCAGTTCCAGCACCGCGAACCTTACCGCCCATGGCATTGATGTAGTTTGCCAAATCAACAATTTCAGGTTCTTTTGCTACGTTTTCTAAAATCGTCGTTCCTTCAGCCAATGCTGCTGCCATGATGATGTTTTCAGTTGCCCCTACACTTGGGAAATCCAAATAGATTTTTGCACCTTTTAAACGGCCATTTACTTCAGCCTCGATGAAACCATTACCTACTTGAATTTTAGCTCCCATTGCTTCAAAGCCTTTTAAATGCTGATCAATTGGTCTTGAACCAATCGCACAACCACCAGGTAATGCAACTCTTGCATGACCTGTTCTAGCTAAAAGTGGTCCCATGACGAGCACAGATGCTCTCATTTTACGGACGTACTCAAACGGAGCCTCAGTTTCTAGTGCATGAGATGCATCTACTGATACTTCGTTATTTTCAAAATGTACTTCTGCTCCTAAATGACGTAACACTTCATTGATTGTATATACATCGGAGAGCGTAGGTACATCACAAATTACGCTTTTTTCTGTACTTGCTAACAAAGATGCAGCGATAACTGGTAAAACGGCATTTTTTGCGCCTTCTACTTTAACTGTGCCGTTTAACTTTTGACCGCCGCGGACGATGATTTTTTCCAAGGTCTTCCCCTCCGCGTCCCAAATTCTCTATATTAATATTCAGTCGTTACGATTGGTGTGCCAACCGTAATCGTATGATTTTCGTTCATTTCCGAACTTCTGATGGCAATTTGAACATTCATTTTATCATTTGAAGTCATAATGAACTGTTCCCACTTCTCTGTGTAAGCGGAAAGCGACACAAAATTAGACTCAACGAGATACTCAACAGGTTTTGCTTGAAATTCATTTGCTATCATTTCAGCTTTTTTTTGCAAAACAACATCCATCATACCATTTACATGACCATCGAGACAAGTAAAAATCACAAATTTTTCTTGTAATATGCTTTTTGCATGACGTACGAACTGATCATATGTATGCTCCCAGGTATTCAGTGGGCGAGCACCTTTTTGCTCATATAATAAATACGACTTTTGGTTTGATTTTGTGTCGGTCTTCACGAGTAAAATTTTCGATAATGTATCATTTTTTTCATCTTTGTAAATTCCTGTGACTTTGGTGACATGTTTCTCTTTTTTTTCGGTCCACTCATACTGTCGTAGTTCGTCTTTCAAACGTTTCACTTTTTTTGAAAATTGTTCGGATGAAATGTCTATATTTGTTTTGGCATGAAGCGTCCATCCACTTACTTCGATTTGCTGGTTTTTCATACCTTCTGCTATTTGGGCGAGCGTGGATGTTTCTTCCGCCCGAACACCTTGAATCATCAGAACAAAAAAAAGAATAAATGCAAATAATGGCCAACCTTTTAAACACTTTCTCACTTGTCATTCCCCCTTGCTACAAGTGTTGCCGCAAGGAGATCAATGCATACGTGGAAAAGTCATCAAAGGCCATATTTTTGACACTTCTTTTTACGTTCCCGCAGAAGGCAGTGACCAAACCTTTTATGTTAAAACATATAAGGGATTTGTCTGGAGAAATTTAAATAATCAAGAAAGAAATTGCTGACTGCCGATGCAATAGCAATCGTGATCAGCATCATGAGCAATCTAGCTTGAATAATTTTTCCTTTTTTAATCAGTGGATCGATATTCACCGCAAGCAATGCCCACCACGTAATGGCAATAAAAAATAGGTGGATCACAATACTGACAATTGCTTGTTGTCCTACGTCTTCCATACACTTGAATCCTCCTTTTATTGATTTCTGTAAAGGAAAACTCCCTTTCATTATATCCTCCAAAATCGGAAAGATGAATCATTTGGAAAAAAGAGCTACATTTAGAGTGAATCCCCTCTTATTCTGATGCGAAGGAGATGATATACTGCGGTGGAAGGAGCTGATCATATTTGAAAGATTCTTTTCCTGACTTTGTTGATTTGTACGGAGAACTGGTTCCCTCATTTGAACATGAATGGGAAGCCATTGCTTTCTACTTTGATTATAGACAGACACAGCTAGAAGAATTAGCACAATTGTGTCATTTTCATAACATTTCTTTGGATTACTCAGAGGAAAGCCTTTATCAGTTAGAGTCATTATACTTCGATGCCTTCCGTCAGCAGCTTTTTGCTGAGTGGAAAATGCCAATAGATGCATTAGAAGCGATGATGAGTGTGTATTTAGGAGAAGTTGTCATCCGTCATCATTCAGATGCTGACTGGGTCGTGCGGCCTTATATGGACTCTTCGCACCAATATACGCTTGGCTTACGCAGAAATAATAAAACATGGCATTGCAGTACGCAATTTTGCGAGCAGTTATATCTAGAAAAGCAAGCATCTCATCCGTATGTGTCGATGTATCAGTCTCTCATGTCATCCTAAAAAAAATCCTTCTTATCACAGTGATAAGAAGGATTTACTGTTTTATTTCCCTGCTACATTTAAACGGTTTAATGCCCGTTTTAATGCGAGTTCCGCCCTGCGTACATCACTTTCATTCGGGTGGTTCAAATGCTCTTCAGCACGCTGTTTCGCTGATTTTGCACGATCGACATCAACTTTGTCTGATGTTTCAGCAGCCTGAGCAAGAATGGTTACTTTTTCGGGGCGAACTTCAACAAATCCACCGCTTACTGCAACCAATTCAGTTGATCCACTATGTTTTAAGCGAACTGCACCGATTTTTAGCGGAGCAACCATTGGAACGTGGCCAGCTAAAATCCCAAGCTCACCGCTTTCTGCTCTTACACTGACCATTTCCACATCCGCTTCATACACTGGGCCGTCGGGAGTAACGATATTGACTTGAACGGTCTTCATGCTTTTACCCTCCTAAGGACCAGATTAGGCCTCTACACCCATCTCTTTGGCTTTTTCAACCACTTCTTCAATGCGGCCGACTAAGCGGAATGCATCTTCTGGAAGGTGATCGTATTTACCAGATAAGATTTCCTTGAAGCCTTTAACAGTTTCTTGCAATGGCACATAAGAACCTTTTTGGCCAGTGAACTGTTCTGCTACGTGGAAGTTTTGAGATAGGAAGAATTGAACACGACGAGCTCTGTGTACCACAAGCTTATCGTCCTCAGATAATTCATCCATACCTAAAATGGCAATGATATCTTGCAATTCTTTATAACGCTGCAATGTTTGCTGAACTTCACGCGCGATCGCATAATGCTCTTCGCCAACAATCTCAGGTGCAAGGGCACGAGATGTTGAAGCTAGTGGATCTACCGCTGGGTAAATCCCCATCTCTGTCAACTTACGCTCAAGGTTTGTCGTTGCATCAAGGTGAGCGAACGTTGTAGCTGGAGCTGGATCTGTATAGTCATCCGCAGGTACATAGATCGCTTGAATCGATGTAACCGATCCTACGTTTGTAGACGTGATACGCTCTTGAAGCTGACCCATTTCTGTTGCTAGAGTTGGCTGATAACCTACCGCTGAAGGCATACGTCCAAGAAGGGCTGATACTTCAGAACCTGCTTGTGTAAAGCGATAGATGTTATCGATAAAGAACAATACGTCTTGACCTTGTTCATCACGGAAATGCTCTGCCATTGTCAAACCAGTTAGAGCTACACGCATACGTGCACCTGGTGGCTCGTTCATTTGGCCGAAGACCATCGCTGTTTTTTCGATAACGCCAGAATCTTTCATTTCGTAGTAAAGGTCATTTCCTTCACGTGTACGCTCTCCAACACCAGCGAATACAGAAATACCGCCGTGTTCTTGTGCGATGTTGTTGATCAATTCTTGAATCAGAACGGTTTTACCAACACCGGCTCCACCGAATAGACCGATCTTTCCACCTTTGATGTAAGGAGCAAGAAGGTCAACAACTTTGATACCTGTTTCAAGAATTTCAACTTCTGTAGAAAGTTGATCAAAAGAAGGCGCTTGTCTGTGGATTGGGTCTCTTTGCGCTTCCACACCAAGTGGCTCATCTAAGTCAATGTTATCTCCCAGTACGTTGAATACACGTCCAAGTGTTACGTTACCAACTGGTACTGAAATTGGTTTTCCAAGGTCTACAGCTTCCATACCGCGCTTCACACCGTCTGTTGATGCCATTGCGATGGTTCTCACTGTATCATCACCTAAATGTAGTGCTACTTCTAAAGTTAAGTCGATATCAACTTCACTTTCGCTTTCCGCTTTATGCGAAACTTTGATCGCATTATAAATCTCAGGCAAGTGACCGTCTTCAAAACGAACGTCTACGACTGGTCCCATGATCTGACTGATGCGTCCTGTTTTCATTGCATTCCCTCCTGACAATTATTTCTATTCTAAGGCAGCTGCTCCGCCGACAATTTCTGTAATCTCTTGTGTAATCGCTGCTTGACGAGCACGGTTGTAAGAGAGTGTCAGGCTGTCGATCAATTCTTTTGCGTTGTCTGTTGCACTCTTCATTGCTGTCATCCTTGCAGCATGTTCACTTGCTTTGCTGTCAAGAAGCGCACCGAAAATCAAACTCTCTGCATATTGAGGAAGGAGAACTTCAAGAATTTCTTCTTCAGAAGGCTCAAACTCATAAGATGCGGAACGTTTATTTGGTGTCGCTGCGGCCGAAAGGTCCGTTAGCGGCAATAATTTTTTCTCTGTTACTTCTTGTGAAATGGCACTGACGAAATGGTTATAGAACATGTAAAGTTCATCAAACGCTTCATCAGAGAACATTTGTACTGTACTGCTTGCTAATTCTTTAATATCAGCAAACGCTACTTCGTCTCCAAGCCCTGTGACTTCAGAAATAACTGGAATACCACGCTTTTTGAAGAAGTCGCGTCCGATTTTACCAATCACAATCACCGCATATTCATCAGCAGATTGATGTCGAGATTGAATGGCTTGGTAAGCGGCACGTAAAATCGAGCTGTTAAAAGGTCCTGCAAGTCCTCGATCAGATGTAATGACGAGATACCCTGTTTTCTTAACAGGTCTTGAAAGAAGCATTGGGTGCTTAGCACTTGTTCCAGTTGCGATTGCCGCAACGACTTCTTGGATTTTCTCCATGTAAGGAACAAAGGACTTCGCATTATTTTCAGCACGATTCAGTTTCGCAGCTGATACCATTTGCATCGCTTTTGTGATCTGACTCGATTTTTTTGTTGACGTGATCCTTGACTTAATATCGCGTAATGAGGCCAAAGATTTCACCACCTTTTTTCAGGAATCCGTGTTCATTTACGTGAAAAGAGAGAAAAAGAGAATCTTTTTCTCTCGGAAAGATTACTAATTAGTTGCTTGGTGCAAACGTACGTTTAAAGCCTTCGATCGCTGCTTTCCACTCTTCATCAGCAGGCATGTTTCCTGTTTGAGAGATTGTGTCAAACAAGTCTTTATGGTTTTCTTCAATGTACATGAATAACTCAGCTTCAAAGCGTTTGACATCAGCAATCGCTACATCATCTAAGTATCCTCTTGTCAGTGCATAAAGAATCGCTACTTGTTTTTCAACTTTCAGCGGTTTGTTCAAGTCTTGTTTTAAGACTTCAACTGTTCTAGCACCACGGTTTAATTTGGCTTGAGTCGCTTGGTCTAGATCAGATCCAAACTGAGCGAATGCTTCAAGCTCACGATAAGAAGCAAGATCCAAACGAAGTGTACCTGCTACCTTTTTCATCGCTTTGATTTGTGCAGAACCACCTACACGAGATACAGACAATCCTGCGTTTACCGCTGGACGTACGCCTGAGAAGAAGAGATCAGATTGTAAGAAGATCTGTCCATCTGTGATTGAGATAACGTTTGTTGGGATATATGCAGAGATATCACCAGCTTGCGTTTCTACGAAAGGCAATGCTGTGATAGAACCGCCACCCTTTTCATCACTAAGCTTCGCTGCACGCTCTAATAAACGAGAGTGAAGATAGAAAACATCACCAGGGAATGCTTCACGACCTGGAGGACGACGAAGCAATAATGAAAGCTCACGGTAAGCTGCCGCTTGTTTAGAAAGGTCATCATACACTACAAGCACATGCTTGCCGTTATACATGAATTCCTCACCCATCGTTACACCTGCATAAGGAGCAAGGTAAAGAAGTGGAGCTGGCTGTGATGCAGAAGCTGTGACAACGATTGTGTAGTCAAGCGCACCATGCTTACGAAGTGTTTCAACAACACCACGAACAGTTGATTCTTTTTGTCCGATCGCTACATAGATACAGATCATGTCTTGATCTTTTTGGTTCAGGATCGTATCGATTGCAACAGATGTTTTACCTGTTTGACGGTCCCCAATGATCAATTCACGCTGTCCGCGTCCGATTGGAATCAAGGCATCAATTGCTTTAATTCCCGTTTGAAGCGGCTCATGTACCGATTTACGATCCATAACGCCTGGTGCTTCACTTTCGATTGGACGTGTTTTGCTTGTTAAAATTGGACCTAGTCCATCAACAGGCTGACCAAGTGGGTTCACAATACGTCCGATTAACTCTTCTCCTACTGGAACCTCCATAATACGACCTGTACGTTTTACGTCGTCACCTTCACGGATATCTTTGTAAGGTCCTAAGATTACGATACCTACGTTAGACTCCTCAAGGTTTTGAGCCATACCCATTACACCGTTAGAGAACTCAACAAGCTCTCCTGCCATAATGTTGTCAAGGCCATGTACACGCGCGATACCGTCCCCTACTTGAATGACTGTACCGACATCTTTTACTTCAATTTCAGATTGATAGTTTTGGATTTGCTGCTTTATCAGCGCGCTAATCTCTTCAGCTTTGATACTCACTAAGGTTTCACCCCTTCTAACGATTTTCGCCTGCAAGCTGACGTTCAATGCGGGAAAGCTTTCCGCTGACACTGCCGTCATAAATGCGGTTTCCGATACGGATTTTCACTCCGCCTATTAGATCCTTGTCAATCACGTTTTCTACACGCAGTGATGTGACTCCGGCTTTTTTGGCAAATACTTCAGATAAAGATTGAATTTCAGCTCCGCTGAGCGGTTTCACTGAATACACGATCGCATCGTCTATTTGTTTCGTACGGTTTGCAAGTTTCACAAACTCAGACGCCATTTCAGGAAAAATATTCGTGCGTCCACGGTCAATCAGTAAATACATTGTGTGCAAAACATATGTCGAAACACCTTTGAAAGCTTCTGCAATCAGATGTTTCTTTTTGTCTGCCGTAATCTTCGGATGAACAAGAAAGTCATTTAATTCTTGGTCAGCCTTGAGAACTTTTTTGATCTCATTCAGCTCTTTTTCAGTTTCGTCTACTGCCGAAGAAGCAAGAACGATGTCAAAAAGAGCAGAAGCGTAACGCTTAGAGACAATAGTCACGCTCATCGGCTTTCGCCTGCCTCTTTAAGATACTCTTGGATCAATTTCTCTTGTGCTTGCTCATCAAGTTCTTTTTCAATCACTTTAGAAGCAATTAATACAGAAAGTGATGCAACTTGCTCGCGCAGTGCAGCCACAGCTTGTTCTTTTTCTTTCACGATTTCAGTTCTAGCAGACTCTTTCAAGCGCTCTGATTCTTGACGTGCTGCTTGAATGATGTCTTCTTTTTGTTTCTCACCAATCTTTTTCGCATTTTCGATGAGTGTATGTGATTCTTCGCGTGCTTCTTTCAATAAGACACGTTGTTCTTCAAGAAGCTTTTCAGCTTGAACGTGCTTTTCTTCAGCACTTGAAATTTCATTTCCTATATAATCTTCACGCTGTTTCATAATCCCTAATAAAGGCTTAAGCGCAAATTTCTTTAAAAGTGCAAGCAGGATGAGCATAGCGATCAGCTGGAATATGATATCTCCGGTGTTTAGACCTGCTCCTAAAACTACTGGTAACTGAGACATTTAGTACGGCAACTCCCTTCTTTAAATAATATGTTAAGAAACAAAACATAAAGGAATGGCGAAGTTTCGAACTAATCTGATCTTCGCCATTAAAATTCATATTAGAACGCTTCTCACATATTAACCAAAGAATGCCAAGAATGCGATAACGACAGCGATAATTGGAAGTGCCTCAACTAAAGCTACCCCGATGAACATAAGAGTTCTTAGTTCTCTACCAGCTTCTGGCTGACGAGCGATTCCTTCAACTGTTTTAGATACGATTAGACCGTTACCAATACCTGCTCCTAGTGCTCCTAAACCGATTGCAATTGCTGCTGCTATTAAATTCATTAAAAAGCTCCTCCTTTAAAATAACGTCCTTTTTGGACTCTCAATTTTTTAGTGTTCGTCGCTGACTTTATGGGAGATATACACCATTGTCAGCATGGTGAAGATAAATGCCTGGATGGTTCCGACAAACAAACTGAATGCCTGCCATACAATCATCGGCACGATGGCACCTAATGTACCAATGATACCTAGTGCAAGGTTTTGCGAATAGAAATTAGTCGCAAGTCCTGCAAGTAAACCAAGAAGAATCTCTCCAGCGAAAATATTTCCATAAAGACGCAAACCAAGTGTTAATGTGTTTGCAAATTCTTCAATAATTTTCAGCGGTACTAAAAGTGGGATTGGTCTAAAGTAGTCTTTTGTATATTCCTTGACTCCTTTTGCTTTAACACCATAGTAGTGTGTCAATCCCATGACCATAACCGCTAGTGTCATTGTGATTGCAGGATCAGCAGTTGGTGATTTCCACCATAAGTTGTGATCGACCGTAATCGAGAATGGCAGTCCAAGCATGTTTGAAACAAATATGTACATGAGTAATGTAACGCCAAGCGCTAGAAATGGGGCTCCTGTTTTCATGTCCATCGAACTACCTATGATATTTCGAACAAAATCAACAATCCATTCCATGAAGTTCTGCGCCTTTGTCGGACGAATAGCCAGAACACGAGTAGTCAGCACCGCTATGAGAAGAACGATGATACTAGCAATCGTAATCATGAGAACATTGGATAAGTTGAACGTTAACCCTAAAAATTCTGTAGTTTTTGAACTGTGACCCAAAGAGTATTCACCTCTCTTCCATAGTAGAACGTTTAAGTTGAATGAAGGAATCTATCATAATGACAGGATATATTGTCATTAATCCTATAACAACACCTGCCAGATGAACTTCGTTAGGGTAACGCCAAGCAATCGCTACTGCGAGAATTGCGTTGGCCCACCTGGCTGTACTTCCCATTGAACGAATAGATTTTCCTTTTTTAACTGCTCGATCAAAAGCATGCATTCTCCGAATAAGCAGGAATAAATTAAAGAAAGCAAAAATTGTGCCGATAATGAAACCAAGAAACAGTGGTTTAAAACCAGGCATGGCATAGCCAAACACAAAAATTGCCAATAAATAGAACATATATTTACTCTGTCTGCGGAAAATGACGTTTGGATCGTTCATTCATCTGACTCCCGATGAAAAATATTGTAAAAAAGGTGATAAATGGTGATGAAAACTGCGTAGAAGACGCTTATGATAAGCCGTCCTATTTGAAAAAAATCAATCACCCATCGGTCTAATTGTGCAATCAGACTTGAAATCTTTAGATCTATGGGATTCTGCTTCATTCGCTGATACAAACCCTGATTATTAAAGGGTTCACAATGAGGATTAGTAGAGTGCTATAGGCTATGAAAACCTTACCATAATACCCTCGTTTAGCATACAATAGCGTCTATGATGTGTCAATCCGTTGAAAGTTAAAAAACTTTTCTATAATGAGAGAGCACACAAAATGTTCACAATTTCATCAAACTTTAGGAGAGTTGTGACATTCATGCAAAAAAACTGCTAATGTTCAGTATACATTGATTTTTCTAAGAACGATATCAACCGTTTGTCATATTTTTCAAAAAAGCCCACATGCACGTTTGCATGTGGGCTTTTCATGAATCATTCTTATTTTGTTCCATACATACGGTCACCAGCATCACCAAGACCTGGGATGATGTAACCTTTTTCGTTTAACTTCTCATCTAATGCCGCAATGTAGATATCAACATCTGGATGATGTTTTTGCATTTCTTCTACACCTTCTGGCGCAGCAATCAGACACATGAAGCGGATGTTTTTCGCACCGCGTTTTTTCAAGCTGTTTAATGCTTCTACAGCTGATCCGCCCGTTGCAAGCATTGGGTCTACTACGATAAATTCACGCTCTTCCACATCAGATGGAAGCTTCACATAATATTCAACAGGCTTTAATGTCTTCGGATCACGGTATAAACCGACATGTCCCACTTTGGCAGCTGGAATGAGCTTCAAAATCCCGTCTACCATTCCAAGACCTGCTCTTAAAATCGGCACAACTCCGAGTTTTTTACCTGAGATCACGTTTGATTTAGCGACTTGTACAGGTGTTTCTACATCTACCTCTTCAAGCGGTAAGTCTCTTGTAATTTCAAATGCCATTAATGTTGCGACTTCATCCACTAGCTCTCTAAATTCTTTTGTTCCTGTATGAACGTCACGAATATATGTAAGTTTGTGCTGAATAAGCGGGTGATCAAATACATAAACCTTTGCCATTGCTTGCTACAACTCCTTTTCTGTCATCTTCCGGTGAACTTTGCACACTTCCTACAATTCTACATAAAAAGACATCATCTTTCAATATGATTCGCAAATCCTACAAAAAAAACCCACATGCCAAAAATAGGCAAATGGGTCTGCATCTTAATAATCTAATTCTTGATATAGAGGGAAACGAGCTGTCAGATCAGATACACGCTTTTTCGCCTCTTCTAATTTCGCTTCATCTTCATGATGTTTCAGAGCCAGCGCAATAATGGAACCGACTTCTTTCATCGCTTCTTGATCGAAGCCACGGCTTGTCACTGCTGCTGTACCTACACGTACACCACTTGTAACAAATGGTTTCTCTGGATCATATGGAATTGCATTTTTGTTCACCGTGATACCAATTTCATCAAGAACGTTTTCTGCAATTTTTCCTGTAATGCCAAGAGAGCGCAAGTCGATGAGAACAAGATGGTTATCTGTTCCACCAGATACAAGCTGAATATCCTCAGATAAAAGTGTTTCAGCTAGTTGTTTTGCGTTATCAATCACGTTTTGTGCATATGTTTTGAAATCTCCGTTCAATACTTCACCGAAAGAAACAGCTTTTGCAGAGATCACATGCATGAGTGGTCCACCTTGAATACCAGGGAAGATCGATTTGTCGATCTTTTTACCAAACTCTTCACGGCATAGAATCATTCCGCCGCGAGGTCCGCGCAATGTTTTGTGAGTTGTCGTTGTCACAAAATCAGCGTAAGGAACTGGATTTGGATGAAGACCTGCTGCAACAAGACCCGCGATGTGAGCCATGTCCACCATAAAGTAAGCACCGACTTCATCGGCAATTTCACGGAACTTTTTGAAATCAATTTGACGTGGGTAAGCACTTGCCCCCGCTACGATTAGTTTCGGCTTATGTTCACGTGCTTTTTCAAGTACATCTTGGTAGTCGATATGTTGTGTTTCTTTATCTACACCGTATTCTACAAAGTTGTACTGTACGCCGCTAAAGTTTACAGGGCTTCCATGTGTTAAATGCCCACCATGTGATAAGTTCATGCCTAGCACTGTATCGCCATGCTCAAGGATTGTAAAGTATACGGCCATATTCGCTTGAGCTCCTGAGTGAGGCTGTACGTTCACATACTCAGCGCCAAAAATTTCTTTTGCGCGGTCACGTGCGATATCTTCTACAACGTCTACATGTTCACAGCCGCCATAGTAGCGTTTACCAGGGTAACCTTCTGCATATTTGTTTGTTAAGACAGAACCCTGCGCTTCCATGACTGCTTCGCTTACGAAGTTTTCTGATGCAATTAATTCGATTTTGTCCTGCTGGCGTTTCCGCTCTAGTTGAATTGCTTTGAATACTTGTGCGTCTTGCTCAGGTAAATGTTTCATCAGCGAAATCCTCTCCAATCTATTTCCATTCGATGTTTTCACCATCTCATTGTACACGGTTTTTGAGTAAAATGTAAAAGTTTTTTTTGGAAAATCGACTTCTTTTTTATGAAAACCCGAATATTCAAAGGGTGAAGCGTCTTCATCATTCAACATTATATTAGAAATATATCCGAACTATGAACTTGTATAAACGGCTCGTTCTCCGCCAATCAGCTTTGGACGAGTTTTTGCAAACGTCACATGTGCTTGTCCTAATTGATGACGGCTGAGACGGACCGGTACGGCTACCCGCTTTAAGTGCATGCCGATGAATGTATCACCGATATCAATCCCTGCATGCGCTGAAATGGATTCAACCAGCACAGGGTGTTCCATTTGCTGATACGCATGCGCCGCCATAGAACCACCCGCCTTACGGACAGGTACTGCCGCTACAATTTCTAAGTTAAGCCGGTACGCCACCTCCTCTTCCACAACGAGGGCACGATTCAAATGCTCGCAGCATTGGAAGGCCAATTCAATTCCTGTCTCGCGTCTCAGTTGATCGAGCTCTTGATAAATAGCTTCAGCAATTTGCTCACTTCCCGCTGTCCCAATGTGCTCGCCAGCCACTTCTGACGTACTGCAGCCAATCACTAAAATGTGGCCGGCTCGCAGTTCAACTGTTTGATGAAACTCTTTTAACATCTCAAGCCAATCTTGACCAATGTTCATGTTAAACGCTCCTTACAGGTGCTTTTCTTCGTAATCAGCGATTTTACCAATCCGCACAGCATGACGTCCTGCAGTAAATTCTGTTGTCAGCCAAATGTGAGCAATCTCTCTTGCCAATCCTGGTCCAATGACTCGTTCTCCCATCGCAAGAACATTTGTATCGTTATGTTCTCTCGTCGCCTTTGCACTGAATGTATCATGCGCCAATGCACAGCGGATGCCTTTCACTTTGTTTGCTGAAATGCTCATACCGATACCTGTCCCGCAAATTAAAATGCCTCGATCGACTTCCCCGTTTGCCACCATATTGGCTACAGGAAAAGCATAGTCAGGGTAGTCTACAGAACCTGATCCACATTCACAACCCATATCAATGTATTCAATCTTTAATTCATCCATTAGTTGTTTGATTTCTTCACGAATATTCGTTCCGCCGTGATCGGATGCAATGGCTACTTTCATCGGGCAATTCCTCCTAAGGGTGAGTTAATCTGTCATGTCTTACATTCATTCTTTATTTACAGTTATATTTTAACCTCTGCCTAGTCATTTGCAAACAAAAGCAGAAAAACCGTTTGCGCAACGGTTTTACAGGTTGTCCATTTATGAGGATTTGTGATCCTGTTTAAGCTTTTTAGCAAGTTGATACAATAGCGTTTCTAGTTCATCTCGTGTCTCCTGATAAATGGAGAGACTCCCTCCAAATGGATCCGACACGTCACCTTCTGATCCTGTCGCAAATTCTTTTAGAGTGAAGACCTTGTCTTTCACATGAGCATATTGCTCCACAATCAACTGTTTATGCTGAATCGTCATGGTGAAGACATAATCTGCTTCACGAAGAAGTTCTTCTGTTAGTTTAGACGATGAGTGATTCAGTGGAATGCTTTTCTCAAATAATGCTTCGACTGCTTGAGGAGAAGCCTTCCCTGCATCAGAGGCGAAGATGCCCGCTGATTTTACAGTGACCTGTAAGCCTTTTTCATCTGCAATGGAGGAAAAAAGGGCTTGAGCCATCGGACTTCTGCAAGTATTTCCCGTACAAACAAATAAGATATTCATCTTTCGACCTCCTTTTCTTCTATTATATAGCATTTCATTCTACATGTTATGTAAGGAGACTGGCTAGAGCGGAAATAATAATTTGATTCCAAAGGCTAGTAAAATCAATCCGCCAAGCGCACCGCTGTATGAACCTACCCATGACCGAACCTGTTTACCGAGTAATAATCCAAGCCATGTGAGCATCATACTAAAAAAGCCAAACAATAAAATGGTCATCAACACCCGAGAACCGTAAATCCCTAGGCTTAAGCCAACGGAAAAACTATCTAAACTCACACTTGTTGCAAAAAGAACGAGACCGGCCCCAACAGGTGCGATAAATGGCTTATCTTCTTTTCGGATAGAAGCGATGATCATTTGCAGACCCAGCACCAAAAGCAGCGCCCCGCCAATATAGGTTGCTAGGAGCCCAAGCCAGCCAGATAAAAGCTGACCTGTTAACATGCCAAAAAGAGGCATAAACATATGAAATATCCCAATGACAAGTCCAATATAAACGATCTGGCGGAATCTCAGCTGAATCATCCCCATGCCGAGTCCAACCGAAAAGGCATCCATTCCAAGTGCAAAAGCCATGATACTGAGTGTCAGCAATTCGCCAGCTAGTTCATTCATGTAAATCCCCCTTGGACACGCATTCTCCTTTAACCTATGTTTGTCCAAGAGAGGTTAGAACTATTTGAATGAAGAGAGAGTGCGCCCTCCTGCCGCTTTTTGCAGACGGTTCATGATCGCAGAACCAACTCCCTGCTCTGAGAAGGCTTCTGAAATGATCAAGTCTACATCCGTTTCATCAAATTGTCTCAGCACACGATATAAGTTTGCCGCAACCGTTTCAGGCTTTTCTCTCCATCCACAGCTAAAGATAACATCTGCCGCAAACCATTCTTTCTTTTCTTCTGTTGTCAGCACGCCTACTTTTAGCCCTTCAGCTCGGTACTTCTGAATGTGCAGCTGCATGTCTTCATCACTTCCATGAAATATATACATTTGTGCTTCAGGTGCATAATGTGTATATTTCATTCCCGGCGATACAGGCGCTTCATCCTTTTTCGTCAGCCCTGGATCCGTGTTGACCGTTCCTACGACCTCTTCTAACGCTTCTTTTGTAATACCGCCCGGCCTTAAGATCACTGGAATCTCGTCTATACAGGATACAACCGTTGACTCCACGCCAATACCTGTTGAACCACCATCGACAATGCCAGCAATTTTCCCATCAAGATCACTCTCGACATGATCCGCAAGTGTCGGCGACGGTTTTCCCGAACGGTTGGCACTAGGCGCGGCAATTGGCAGACCAGCTGCTCGGATGAGTTCAAGCGCAACAGGATGATCAGGCATTCTTACGCCTACTGTCGTTAAACCTGCCGTCACCTGCTTTGATAATGTGCCCGGCTTACAAGGTAGAACAATGGTGAGAGCGCCTGGCCAAAAGGCATCCATCAGCGCTGTTACTTTTTCATTTTCTATTTGCGCAAATTCATGAAGCTGTTGAACGTCCGCAATGTGAACAATCAACGGATTATCACTTGGGCGTCCTTTCGCTTCATAAATTTTCTTCACAGCCTCTGTCTCTTTTGCATTTGCCCCTAGTCCATACACCGTTTCTGTTGGAAAAGCGACCACTTCATTCTGCCGCAACAACAGAGCTGCTTGTTCAATTTGTGGATAGTATGTGGATAAATCCTTTTTTAAATCCACAGACCACCTTTTTGTATTTAACATCATACAAACTCCTTTTAAAAAAGATAAAACTGTTGATAAATCTCAATTATCCTTTTGAAAGTATAAAAGATGCTGCTAAATAAAACAAGCGTTGTCCACAATTTGTGGATAACGCTTGTTTTACAGTGGATAAGTATGTGAATAAGTCCGGTATTTTGTGATTAACTCGCTGTTTTTTGCAGCACAACCGCCTGCTCTTTTCCCAACGACTCTTTTGCATGCGCAGATACCCACACACTTTCCGGGATTTCCTCTATAGGCGTAAAGCCCATCAGCGCTAAAAAATCATGCGAAGAGGAGTGATTGGCTACTACATAAAAGGTGTCCACACCTTGTTTTTCTCCTAGCGTTTGAACACTTTGGAACAGAGAAACGATATGCCCCTGACCAAGTTTATCTGATATCACAAGTGATCTTAGCAATCCTTCTTGTTCATTTAGTCGTTCAAGACCTAAACAGCCTGCAAGCTCACCGTCTGCATCTTCCATGACCACAAATGACGTACGCTCTGCAATCGTCACCCCGCCTTTTGCTTGGCCTTTTTCAAGAAAAGCATTAATGGCCGGGGCATCTTCTTCTGTCGCTATTCTTAATTGATAATACATGCTTTCACCTCTTTTTGTTCTCTTACTTCAACTCTATGAGGCAAAAACAGATTTAGACCTTTTTTAAGAGAAAAGACTAGAGACCCATTCGAACAGAAAGAATTTCACTTCACCCGTCTCTTCTTCTTTTACCACTTCATTGACAGATTCATTTGATGGCTCTGCGGCTACCTGCTCTTTATCATCTCCTTCTGGTGAGGCGATCGCTTCTCCGTTTGAAAAATCGATAAAGCAGAGAGGTGGGAATAACACACACCACCAATTGGCTCCGTCTCCTTCCCCTAACGTAATCAAAATGGCTTCATATTTCCCAGCAGGATAAACAAAGTTGCCATATAGCTTTGTTGGAAATGAGGCTTTTTGAAAGCTGACCGATACGGATTGATCAATGTGTTGTTCCTTTAATTTTGCTTTAGCAATACGATTGATGTCTGGAAGCTTTGAACGAATCACATGTCTAGCTTCTTCAATGGATGTGAGGTCTTTCACCCACTCCGTTATATTGGCATTGACCTCATCTCGAATACTTCGTTTCACATCTTGATCTGCCGACCGGTCACTGTTGGCTAAAATGCGTAAACGAATGGCTTCATCTGGAATCACAACAGGCTGATTGGCAGAAGCAGCCGCCGTCTCCTCTTTTCCAAGGTTTGCAAAAGCACCACATAATAATAGAAACATATAAAGACAAATCATCATTTTACTTTTGAACATAATGTGTTCCCCCCACTTTATCTCTTCGCTACAAACATTGTGTCCAGGAAACGCATCTCGTAAACAGCAAAAATGATTTTTTTAATAGATTATGAGTAAAAAACAACTACATGAGGAAAGCGAATCAATGTTTTTTCTGCATGCAAAAAAGCCATTCAACAACTTATGAACGGCTTTTTAGTGAGGATTGGTAATCGGAAGGGTACAGTCTTCCATCCCAATCTCGGCTGATTTTTAATCCCGAATCTGTTTTGATAACTGTCATTGCACCTTTTTTCTCAATTTCCTTTTTGACCTTTCCTTTATGGTCAATAAATTGAATGATCATTTCATAGTCAAATTCAATCCTGTCATCGCTTTCATCTGAAGGTGTAAACGTAATTTTTTTCAGTTTAATTTGACAATCTTGATCTTTTGCTGCTTCTAATACACTTGGAAACATGCTGTCTTCTGTATATTCTTGATATTCATGCTCGGTTAAATAATCCTTCAACTTCTCCTTCATGTCAGATAGGTCATCCGTCCGATTCACTGTGTATTGTGCTTTTTTATAGTTTTCCCCAAATGCTGCTGCTTCTTTTTTAAAGCTCGGTTTACCGCAAGCACTCACAATCAATAGTACACTGACGATGACCAACACCATCGCATACCTTCTGTTCACACCATTCGCTCCTTCAAAACAAATTTATGTAAAAAATCATGATCAGAATGTTCATTCTTCTATATATACGTTTCCCTTTTACCATAAGTTTCATCTTTACATAATAAAATAGTCCGACTTTATTCAGCCGGACTTCCGTTTTGAATGTGTGCGCAAACCGCTCGATCCTTTCCGTTGATGTCCTTGATGATATGAACATCAGCTGAAGGGAACGCCTGCAAAAGAAGCGCTTTTACATCTTGTGCTTGTGTATGCCCTATTTCAAGGACAACCACCGCTTGCTGATGAAGTACTTTGTGGAGATCACAGGCGATACGCTCATAAAACCACAGGCCATCACGCCCATCTGTCAGCGCATTGACAGGTTCATGCTTTGTGACAACCTCTGATAAACCATCCATTTCTTCTGCCGCAATATAAGGCGGATTGGAAATAAACACATCGACTTTGATGCCTTGAGCCATAATCGGTTCAAGTAAATCCCCTTGGACAAAATGAACGTCTGCACCAAGCGCTTCTTGATTTCGCTTTGCTACTTCAAGTGCTTCATGTGAAATATCCGTCGCTGTCACAGTGAGAGATTCTTTTTCAAGAGCTAACGTAATCGCAATTGCACCGCTACCTGTTCCTACATCAACAGCTTTGAGCGGCTGATCATTAGGAAAAACGCGATTCATCATATTCAATGCCGCCAGCACCACTTCCTCCGTTTCAGGACGAGGAATCAGAACGTGTTTGTTTACCTCAAAAGGACGCCCATAAAAAAATTCAACACCCGTTAAATGCTGCACAGGCACTCCACGCTTGTGCTGTGCGACGAACTTGCTGAATTGTGAATCTTGCTCCTCTGGCAGTGGATCATGAAAACGGGCAAGAAGTTCACTTCTGCTCCATCCAAGCACATGCATCAACATTAACTCTGCTGCGTTTTGGTCTCTGCCCGCTTCCGTTAACAAAGAAGAAGCCCATTTAAGGGCTTCAAAGATCGTTCGCTCTTTATTTTGCATTTTGAAGTTTTCTTGCTTGGTCTTCCATAATTAATGCATCAATGACCTCGTCAAGTTTTCCTTCTAAAATTTGATCAAGCTTTTGAATCGTCAATCCGATACGGTGGTCCGTCACGCGGTTTTGCGGGAAATTGTACGTACGGATACGCTCTGAACGATCCCCTGTTCCAACAGCAGATTTACGGGTTTGATCATATTCAGCTTGTGCTTCACGCTGGAATTTATCATAAATTCTCGCACGCAAAACTTTCATCGCTTTTTCTTTGTTTTTGATTTGTGATTTCTCATCCTGACAGGAAACCACTACACCTGTTGGAAGGTGAGTCAAACGAACAGCAGACATTGTGGTGTTAACACTTTGTCCCCCTGGTCCGCTTGATGCGAATGTATCCACACGAATATCTTTTTCGTGGATATCAATTTCAACTTCCTCAGCCTCTGGTAATACAGCAACTGTCGCTGTTGATGTATGAATACGGCCGCCTGACTCAGTTTCAGGAACACGCTGCACGCGGTGTGCACCGTTTTCAAACTTTAGTTTAGAATATGCACCTTTACCGCTAATCATAAAGATGATCTCCTTATAACCGCCAGTTCCAGTGACACTCGCTTCCATGACTTCCGTTTTCCAGCCTTGCATTTCAGCATAACGGCTGTACATACGGTACAGGTTTCCTGCAAACAGCGCAGCCTCTTCTCCGCCCGCTGCACCACGAACCTCCACAATAACGTTCTTATCGTCATTCGGATCTTTCGGGATGAGCAAGATTTTCAGCTCGTCTTCTAAACGTTCTGTTTCCTCTGTGAGCTCTGAAATTTCTTCTTTGACCATGTCGCGCATATCGGCATCGAGCTTATCTTCCAGCATGGCTTTCGCATCACTTAGCTGATCATATGCCGCACGATATTGTCTATATACCTCAACAGTTTCTTGAATATCAGATTGTTCTTTCGAATATTCACGAAGCTTCTTAGGGTCGTTCACCACTTCAGGGTCACTTAAATATTCATTTAGCTTTTCATAGCGTTCTTCAATTGATTTTAAACGGTCTAACATGGTCTTCACCTCTGTTTTGTGCGTAACAGTCTAATTATAGTATAGCGGGGTATGACAGTCAAAAAAATTTCCAAAACAATTGATTTTCTGCAATTTTTCACTAGAAAACACGATCTTTGGCGATTGGTTACTTGTTTTGTCTAACGTGAAGGAACGGATGCTCACGAAAGAGAATGGTACTTGTAATTGAAAAAAGGGAGGGCATTTGGTTTGAATACAAATGAGGTTGCAAAGGAAATTGGTGTATCTTCAAAAACCATTCAGCGCTGGGTCAAACAGCTCAACATCCCTGTCGCCCGGAATGAACTTGGACATTACGAATTTCATGATGACATTGTCCAGCTGCTCAAAGAGGTCCAACACCAAATGAACGAAGGTGTGATTCTCCATGACATTAGACTGCCGATCCATGAAGAAACAGCCCAGCAATTATCACCTGCTGTAGAAACTTCTGACTCATCAAAACGGATAGAAGCCTTAGAAGAACAAGTAAAACAGCTCCTTCAAGAGCAATCACATGTCAGTCATATTGAAGCCCGTTTTCAAGAAATAGAACGGAAACTCGCTAAGAAAGCAGATGAAGGCGTTTCCTACCAGCTCCTCCAGCACAGAAGAGAAATTGAAGAATTAACTGCAAAATTAGAACGCCTCACAGCCACATTGACAAAACCAAAACCATTAAAAGAAGAAGAAAAGGAAAAGGCACACCCCGAAATGAAAAAAAAGCGTGTGCTCTTCCCTCTGTTTCATTCATTTCGCTAAGAAAGGCTGCCTATAAGGCAGCCTTTCTACTATATTATACGGTAAGTGCAATAATGATCGGTAATGTAATGAGTGACATGATCGCACTGATCACAAATGCCGATGCTGTTTCTGCTTCCTGTTTCTCAAATCGAGTGGCGATCATGGCCGCAACAGCTGAACCTGGGAAGGCAACAAGCAATACAGCTTTTGTAATTTCGTCCGCCGAAAGTCCCATAAGAATGGCGATAAAATACATAAGTAACGGTTGTACAGCTACTTTGAGCAATGCGATACTGAAAGCTGGTAAGCTCAGTTTAATTTTGCGGATACCGACTGTGACACCGACTGCAAAGAGCGCAACCCCTGATGTCACACTTCCAATTTCCTCTAGCATTTCATGTCCGATTTCAGGAAGTTTAAATCCTAAAAGAACAAGAATGATACTTGCTAACGGTGCAAGCGCAAGCGGCTCTGATAAACCGTGCAAAATCGCTTTCGTCGTCATTTTTAGGAAACTTTCGCCGTCTTTGGCTTTTCCTTTTGTTTTTTCACCGACAGTTGACACAATAATAGCAATTGGATCAAGCAATGCATTTACAACTATTCCGGTAATAGCAATCGGAATTGCAACTTCTTGAGCCCCAAATAAACTGCCCAAGACCGGAATCCCCATAAATGCAAAGGTCGGTTGTGCTGAGTTTAATGAGAAAACAGATGAATCTGTTAAATCATATTTAAAAGCAAATTTCGTAACTAAAAGGATAATGATATAAAAGCCTACGATTCCGAGAATCAATGCAACGAAAAATGGAATTTGACTATAGAATTTATCTTTTGGTGTTGACAGAATGCTGGCGATAAAGTGCGCTGGCAAAGCATACTTTGTAACAAGTGTACTTACACCTTTTGCAGATTTAGCGTCATAGCTGCCGAAGTTCCCTGCGAACCAACCCAGCGCGATAACGAAAAAAATCGGTGCTAGGAGGATCAAAATATTTAAAAAGTCCATCTTACTATTCCTCCTTGAATCCTTTACATGTTTCTTATTTTATAGCGGCATTGCTTACATTACCCGAAACAATGCCGCGTTACACATTTTATTATGCTCTTACAATTTTTTTATATTCAGGAATCCACATAGCATCTTTCACAGCTTGTTCGATGTTGTCAGGTGTTCTTCTTGCGACACCATCTTTAATTGCTGCTTTTGCTACTTCAACAGCTACCTTGATTGATACTTCTTGCAATTTATCAATGCTTGGAAGCAGTCCAGCGCCTGGTTTTTCATGATCAACCATTTCAGCGATCGCATTTGCAGAAGCAACGAACATGCCTTTTGTGATAATTTTTGATTCCGTTACGATTGAACCAAGACCAAGTCCAGGGAAAACGAACGCATTGTTTGATTGTCCGATTTCATGTTCAATTCCGTTATACTCGACATTTTCGAATGGGCTTCCAGTTGCAACAAGCGCACGACCGTCTGTCCATTTGAATAGATCTTCCGGTACTGCTTCAGCAAGTGGAGTTGGGTTAGACATCGGCATGATCACTGGACGCTCTGTATGAGCTGCGATTTCTTTAATAATTTCTTCAGTGAATGCGCCGCCTTGACCTGATGTACCAATAAGAATGGTTGGCTTCACCTTGCGAACAGCTTCAGCAAATGAGATTTGTCCTTTTTCATCACGAGCCCAGCCTTCTACTTCATCAGAAGAACGAAGGTATGGTTTTTGGAAATCAAGCACTTCATCTTCAAACTGATCTGTTAGCAACCCTCTGTAGTCTAACGTCCAGAATGCATTGTTTGCTTCTTCTTCACTTAGACCTTCAAGAACCATTGTGTCACGCATTTGATCGGCGATTCCGATTCCAGCTGATCCAGCTCCGAAAATCATCACACGGTGATCTTTCAATTGAGTACCAGTTTTCTTGACAGCTGCAAGAACACCCGCTAAAGTAATGGCACCAGTACCTTGGATATCATCATTAAATGTTAAGATGTTGTCGTTGTATTTTTTCATGATGTTACGCGCATTTTTGTTTCCAAGGTCTTCCCAGTGAAGCAATGCTTTCGGGAAGAATTTAAGTGCTGCTTTGACATACGCATCAATGAACTCTTCGTATTTTTCACCTTGTACACGTTTGTGGTGGTTCCCGATGTACAATGGATCATTTAATAGTTTTTCATTGTTAGTTCCAACATCTAATACAACTGGAATCACGCGGCTTGGATCAATCCCAGCTGCAGCCGTGTAAACAGCTAATTTACCAATTGCGATGTTGATACCACCAACACCCCAGTCACCAATTCCAAGAATACTCTCAGAGTCAGTTGCTACGATGAGGTCGATGTCGCCTGCTGTTGCATGTAAGTTTTCAAATGCTTTCTCGATGCCGTCAATGTTGTCGATTGAAAGGTAGACACCATGAGGTCTTCTGTATTCATGGCTGTATTCTTGAATCGCTTCACCAACAGTTGGTGTGTAAACAACAGGAAGCATTTCACGAAGCTTGTCCGTTAGAAGCTTATAGAATAATACTTCGTTACGGTTTTGCAAATCACTTAAGTATACGTTTTGACGAAGACGATCTGGCTGAGCTAGAAATTGCTTGTACGCTCTCTCCGCTTGCTGTTCTAAAGTCAGAACAGTTGGAGGAAGTAATCCTTCTAGTCCAAGCTCTTGTCTTTCTTCTTCAGAGAAAGCAACGCCTTTGTTCAACGTTGGAATCGATAATACATCTTTACCTGTCAAAGTGGTTTCGAGGTACCCTTCTTTTGTTTTCTTCACGTTGTTCATCAAAAACTACCCTCTTTCTAAAATATAAATAAAGTGAACTATTAATACAAAGAACGATCAAGGAGAAAAATCCTTAATCAAAAAAATTATGACAAGAAATCGAACTTTTCGTTTAAATGCTTTACACTACAGTTAGTCATTTTATGCCTGCTTATACCAAAACGCAAGCGTTGAAAATTAGATAATTTTTTCGTAGCGTTATTTAATTTATTTAAGTACAAATGATGGGTGTTCAGCCAAAAACTCGAAAAACGAAACACAGCGGCATTTGCTATTTTTTTAATTGTCAAGTGTTGTACCAACATCTAGTTTTGGTACTTCATGGTGATGTCTGCATCGTGCTTCGTATGATTCCTGCGCACCTACTAAAATAATGGGATCATCATAGGATGCGGGTTTACCGTCGATCAAGCGTTGTGTTCTACTCGCTGGGGAGCCGCATACCGAACAAACTGCTTGAAGTTTTGTTACAAGCTCTGCACATGCCATTAAATGCGGAACAACACCAAATGGCTCTCCTCTGAAGTCTTGATCAAGGCCTGCAACAATGACTCGGTAGCCTTTATCAGCCAACTGAGTGACAATATCAATGATTGTCTCATCAAAAAATTGCACCTCATCAATGCCAATGACATCGGTTCGTTCTGATATGTGCGTTATTATGTCTTTTGGTGAGGTTACTGCAATCCCATCGACGGATGAACCGTTATGTGACACAACTGAGCTTGTGCTATACCGGTTATCAATCGCTGGTTTGAATATTTTTACTTCTTGTTTGGCAAAGGTGGCTCTTTTGGCTCTCCGAATCAATTCTTCCGACTTTCCAGAAAACATACTTCCGCAGATGACTTCAAGCCAACCGCTTTGTTTCATCACATACATAAGGTCTTCTCCCCCGTTTTAAAGTTCCATCAATCCACGTAAAAAAACAGGCAAGAACGGATTCCTGCCTGTTTATTGTATCTATTATTACTTAAGACCGTATTTTTTGTTAAAGCGGTCAACACGTCCATCAGCAGAAGCGAATTTTTGACGGCCTGTATAGAAAGGATGGCACTCAGAGCAAATCTCGATGCGTACCTCTTCTTTTACTGATCCAGTTTCAAACTCATTTCCACAAGCGCATTTGACTGTAGCTTTTTTGTAGTTAGGATGAATTCCTGTTTTCATCTACTGTCATCTCCTTCCGCCCTGAATCCAATTCGGAAACAGAGTTAATATCTCAGAATAAATTCTGAAACGCACATGATAAAATTATAACAGTGTGAGTCTATGATTGCAAATGTATTTTTTCAGGAAGCTATCTTCTTGATGCAGACATATTTGCTTGTTTCCATTCTTGCGTTAAAATATCGAAAAATTCTTGGTTTGTCTTTGTTTTTCTCATTTTGCGCATGAATTTCTCAGCGAAATCAGGTGTATCTGACATTGATTTTCTCATCGCCCATAGACGATCAAGATGTTCTTTAGGCACAAGCAGTTCTTCTTTTCTTGTACCGGAACGACGAATGTCGATGGCTGGGAAAATTCTTCTTTCTGCAAGAGAACGATCTAAATGGAGCTCCATGTTTCCTGTTCCTTTAAACTCTTCATAAATCACATCGTCCATACGCGATCCCGTATCAACAAGTGCAGTAGCTAAAATGGTCAAGCTCCCACCTTCTTCGATGTTACGCGCAGCACCAAAGAAGCGTTTTGGACGGTGGAAAGCCGCTGGATCAATACCGCCGGAAAGCGTTCGGCCGCTTGGCGGGATGACAAGGTTGTATGCACGAGCAAGCCTTGTGATGCTGTCCATTAAGATGATGACATCTTTTTTATGTTCAACAAGACGCATCGCACGCTCTAATACAAGCTCTGCTACTTTAATGTGGTTTTCCGGTACTTCGTCAAAGGTTGAGCTAACGACATCACCTGCAACAGAACGTTCGATATCTGTTACTTCCTCTGGACGTTCGTCAATAAGAAGAACAATCAGTTCTGCCTCTGGATGATTTTCAGAGATGCTGTTGGCAATTTCTTTGAGCAAAATGGTTTTCCCAGCCTTAGGCGGTGCAACAATTAAACCACGTTGCCCAAACCCAACTGGCGCCATCATATCCATAATTCTAGTAGACAGGTGATTAGGCTGTGTTTCAAGAATCATTTGACGATCAGGGAATAGCGGCGTGAGTGCAGGAAAGTGAACACGTTCCTTAGCTGATTCTGGGTCGTCCCCATTTACCGCTTCGACATGAAGGAGGCCATAGTAGCGTTCATTCTCTTTTGGAGGTCGTACCTTTCCAGACACCTTATCACCATTTCTTAAATCAAAGCGTCTGATTTGTGAAGCTGAAATATAAATGTCTTCAGAACTTGGGGAGTAGTTAATTGGTCTTAAGAAACCAAATCCCTCTGACTGAATAATTTCTAGAACCCCTTCCATAAATAAGAGATCCTCTTGCTCAGCATTCGCCTTTAAGATGGCAAAAATTAATTCTTTTTTTGTTAGTTTGCTGTAATAAGAGATTTTGTACTTTTTTGCTAACTCATACAGCTCTTTTAATTTCATATTTTCCAAAGATGAAATCGAAACATCTTTCAATATGGACACCACACTTTTCTAGTCAATGTATTTCATTACAAATGCATGACCATTGTATTTGATTAGCTTTTAATTCCGTTTTTGTTGGAATGACCTCGCTCTCATGGTAACGCTCCCACTCGTTTTATCGTAAAGATAGGAACAATGTGAAATTGAGCTTTGTCAACATAGAGAAGGATAATGAGTATATCGTCATGATGCGGCAGTATTTAAACTTGTTGAAGCTTAAAAGAAGTAAATTCGCAGAAAATTTCGCAGCACTCTTTAGTTTTACCTCATTTGCAGGGAATATTCAACTTTAAAAAGAAAATGATATATATTTGACACCTATATGAAAAGCGGGTAAAGAATACCCGCTTTCAGATTACGGACGAATGACAAGATTCGGTTTTTTCTTTAAACTGTGTCTGCCATCGACGAATCGAACAGTACCTGATTTCGCACGCATGACAACACTATGTGTTGTTCCAACAGAGCCTTTAAATTGAACACCTTTTAATAACTCGCCATCTGTTACACCTGTCGCTGCAAAAATGGCGTCATCGCCTTTCACGAGGTCTTCCATTCTGAGGACTTTTCCAACATCCAGTCCCATTTTCTCACAGCGTCTCAGCTCTTCTTCACTTTGTGGAAGAAGCTTACCGTGGATTTCTCCACCAAGTGCTTTTAACGCAACAGCAGAAAGGACACCTTCAGGCGCTCCACCTGAACCAAATAGAATATCAACACCTGTGTGATCAAATGCTGTATTAATGGCTCCTGCAACGTCACCATCATCGATCAGCTTGATTCTTGCTCCAGCTTCTCTCAGCTCAGCAATAATCTTTTCATGTCGCTCTCTGTTTAAAATTGTCGCAACAACATCTTCAATATCTTTGTTTTTTGCTTTTGCAACAGCACGAAGATTGTCAATGACAGGCGCTTCAATGTCGATGCAACCTACCGCTTCTGGACCTACTGCGATCTTATCCATGTACATATCAGGTGCATTCAGCAAGTTGCCATGATCTGCAACAGCGATAACAGCTAAAGCATTCCAGCCGCCGCTTGCCACAATATTTGTTCCTTCCAATGGATCAACAGCGACATCCACGCGAGGTCCATATCCGTTTCCAAGCTTTTCCCCAATATAAAGCATTGGCGCTTCGTCCATTTCTCCCTCGCCGATGACCACAGTTCCCTTCATCGGAATCGTATCAAATACATCACGCATGGCACTTGTTGCAGCATCATCCGCTTCGTCTTTTAAACCTCTACCCATCCAACGAGCAGATTTTAATGCAGCTGCTTCTGTCACCCGTACTAGTTCCATCGATAAACTTCTTTCCATTTTTGTCCAAATCTCCTCTCACAGTCAAAGCCTTATGAATTTTGAAGTTCTTCTATTTCTTGGTCATTCAGCTTTTCACGCCAGATGGTTGCACCCAAGCCTTCAAGCTTCTCCTCAAGCATACTATATCCTCTGTCTATATGTTCAAGCCCTGTGATTTCGGTCACACCGTCTGCCATTAACCCTGCAACAACGAGACAAGCACCTGCTCGCAGATCACTTGCTTTGACCTTTGCACCTTGAAGCTGCGTTTGACCTGTAATAATGGCAGATCTTCCTTCCACCTTCATATTAGCACCCATTCGACGCAATTCGTCAATGTGTTTAAAGCGGGCAGAGTAAATGGTATCTGTCACGACACTCGTGCCTTTCGCTTTTGTTAACAAAGCCGTCATCGGCTGTTGAAGATCGGTCGGAAAGCCCGGATACACAAGGGTTTTGATATCGACAGGCTTGAGTCCTTCATTTCTGCCAACGATCAGCATTTGATCGTTGCTTGTTTCAATTGTGAATCCCATCTCTCTAAGTTTCGCCGTAATTGATTCTAAATGAGTTGGGATCACATTATCAAGCACAACTTCATCCCCCATCGCTGCACCTGCAATTAAAAATGTACCTGCTTCTATGCGGTCAGGGATGATGGAATGCCTGCAGCCATGAAGAGATTCCACACCTTCGATCCGAATCACATCTGTCCCCGCACCTTTGATTTTAGCTCCCATGCTTGCAAGCAGTGTCGCTACATCAATAATTTCGGGTTCTTTTGCGGCATTTTCAATCACTGTTTTCCCTTCAGCCAGCACGGCTGCCAGCATGATGTTGATGGTCGCACCTACACTGACAACATCAAGATAAATACGGGCTCCGACTAATTTTTCAGCACGCAAATAAATCGCACCCTGTTCGTTTGTCACCTCGGCTCCAAGTGCTTCAAAGCCTTTGATATGCTGATCGATCGGTCTAGGTCCTAAGTGACATCCCCCTGGCAACCCAATGACAGCCTGCTTAAATCTACCGAGCATGGCGCCCATTAAATAATAGGATGCTCGTAGTTTCTTCACTTTCCCATTAGGAAGCGGCATACTGATCATGGAGGCAGGATTGACAACCATCTCACCTTTTTCAAACGTGACCTTTCCGCCAATCTCTTCTAACAGATCTCGTAATGTGTCAATATCTGAAATATGCGGAAGGCCTTCAATGGTTACTGGAGAATCAGCGAGAATCGTGGCAGGAATCAGTGCCACAGCACTATTTTTCGCACCACTAATATGTACGGTCCCGCGCAAGGGGTCACCGCCGGCAATGTTTAACTTTTCCATATTTGTCTCCCTTCTTAAAGAAGATCACTGTTGGAGTTATACTGTTTGTGGATGTCGCGCTTTAAAAGGTCTTGTCCAAAATTTAGCCAATATCAAGAGAAAGAATACAGGTTAAACGAAATTTGTCGGAAGAAAAATAATCGAAGCTTTGCGAGGCTGTGATGTTCTCTTCTTTGCACAAAACATTTCTTAGCGTATTTAAGGAAAACTGCGGCAAACGGATGCGTATCCGTCTGCCACAATCACTTATTTATTCCAGTCTGCTAAAAATTGCTCAATGCCTGCGTCCGTTAATGGGTGTTTTGTCAGCTGCTTGATGACTTTCAGCGGCATTGTGCCGATATGAGCACCTCTAAGCGCAGCTTCTGTCACATGCTGCGGGTGACGAATGGATGCAGCAATGATTTGTGTATCTAATCCATGAACATCAAAAATGGTTTTCACTTCACTAATGAGATCAAGACCATTTTGGCCAATGTCATCTAAGCGGCCGAGGAATGGAGAGACATACGTCGCACCAGCTCTAGCTGCAAGAAGTGCCTGGTTTGCACTAAAAATCAACGTGACGTTTGTTTTAATTCCAAGGTCAGTTAACGCTTTGACTGCTTTAAGACCGTCTGTTGTCATTGGGATTTTCACTGTGATATTTGGTGCAATAGCAGCAAGCTCTTTTCCTTCTTCGATCATTTCTTCTGCTTTGAGAGAAATGACTTCCGCACTAACTGAACCTGATACCACATCAGTGATTTCACGAAGGCGGTCGTGGAACGATACGTCCTTTTCTTTCGCTACTAAACTAGGGTTTGTTGTCACGCCTGCTAAAATGCCAAGCTCGTGTGCCTCTTTGATATCTGCGATATTCGCTGTGTCTACGAAAAATAACATAACTGTGCCACTCTCCTATCAATAAATTGTCTGAAATGTAAATTTGATTGCGCTTTCTCAAGATATGGAGAAAACCGCCTGTGACTCAGGCGGCTTTCGGTTCTCATCAAATTATGCTTGGTTAGAAGAACCAAATTCACGCATTTTGCCGATAACAGTCGCTTTAATTGCGTCACGAGCTGGTCCAAGATATTTACGTGGATCATACTCTTCTGTTTTTGCAGCAAGTGTTTCGCGAACTGCTTTCGCAGAAGCAATTTGGTTTTCAGTGTTTACATTGATTTTTGCTGTACCAAGTGAAATCGCACGCTTGATGTCAGCAGTCGGGATACCTGTTCCGCCGTGAAGAACAAGTGGAAGTCCAGTTGTTTTACCAATTTCTTCCATTTCAGCGAAACCAAGGTTTGGTTCACCTTTGTATGGACCATGAACTGAACCTAGTGCAGGCGCAAGGCAGTCAATACCAGTACGTTCTACAAGCTCTTGGCACTCTTTTGGATCAGCATAAATAACGCCCTCAGCGATGACGTCGTCTTCTTGTCCACCAACAGTTCCAAGCTCAGCTTCTACAGATACACCGTGGAAATGTGCAAGCTCAACTAC
The DNA here is from genome assembly GCF_056173625.1 of Bacillus sp. iso_77. Classification (NCBI taxonomy): domain Bacteria; kingdom Bacillati; phylum Bacillota; class Bacilli; order Caryophanales; family Bacillaceae; genus Bacillus; species Bacillus sp. iso_77. The sequence continues at coordinate 3,347,595 of NZ_CM149683.1, forward strand.
TTTTGCAGTTGTCGCTACGTTCTCATCAAATGGATGGTGAGAAGCATCAATCATCACAGAAGTAAATCCTGCATGAATGGCTTTTGCACAAGATTCAAAGCTTGAACCGTGATCTAAATGAATCGCAACAGGAACTGTTACATTATATTCTTCGATTAACGCTTTTACCATTGCGACAACTGTTTTGAAGCCGCCCATGTAGCGTCCTGCTCCTTCAGATACTCCTAAGATAACTGGAGATTTCTCTTCTTCAGCAGCTTGTAAAATCGCTTGCGTGAATTCTAAGTTATTTAAGTTAAACTGTCCAACAGCGTAACCTTTTTCCTTTGCGTCTTTCAACATTTCTGTCATTGAAACTAAAGGCATGATGAAAAATCCTCCCTATGTAGCTAATTTGCTTACTAAAAAAAGCTCTCCACCCTAGCATGACCAGAATTTCTCGCCATATGTAAACTTTCAAAGTCAGATCGCTTTCTTCTTCTTATCTAGAATACCAATTATTCGACAAATCGGCAACAGAATGACTTGATTCAATCATTTCCATCTAGCCATTTGTTTCGAGCGGCAAGTATTCTTTGACTGCATCACGGATTTCATCAATATCAAATGGTTTAGCAAAATGCGTTAATGCACCGAGCTCTTTAGACTCTTGAATCATATCTAGTTCGCCATAAGCTGTCATAATGATCACGCGGATGTCTTCATCAATTAATTTCATGCGTTTTAAAATCTCAATGCCATCCATTCCGGGAATCTTCATATCAAGCAGGACGAGGTTTGGTCTATGGTTTTTCACAATATCTAATGCCTGTAGTCCGTTAGCGGCTTGAAAGGTTTGATAGCCTTCTTTATGAAACACTTCATTCAGCAATATTCTAATACCGTACTGATCATCGACAATTAAAATTTTCTCATTCATCTGTTACACCCCATTGCTTTCATTTTTCGCCATAAAAAGAGCTGTTGTTAAATAATTCTGTTTGATTTTCACATTTCCTTTAATTATAATAGTTTACTTTACGACATTTTCTGAGCATTTTTCCTAATATTCTCTTTATATTCTATTATAAAATGATCTGACAGAAGGAGGAAATGAGTCTTGTTAAAAATTTTCACTACCCAATTATCAGGTATTTTTTCACGTATTGGAGATAAGCAGGCCGAAGCGATCGAAGACGGTGCACGCCTTCTTGCTCAGGCCGTTGTCAGTGGACATGCCGTGTATTTTCATGGCAAGAATGAACTGGCGGCTGTAGCCTTAGAGGCATCTGAGAGCAAGGAGCCGTTTCCGGGTGCGAAGGTTCTGCCGCTGGATCAAAAGGAGCGCAGCTTACTTCATCCAAGTGACAGAGTGCTTTTATTTTATTCAGATCCAGAAGATCAAGAGATTCAATCCCTTGTCAAAGAGCTTCACGAACAAGGTACACCTATTGTCGGGGTCGGTCCTGCACAAAAGGAGACGTCATTCATTGAAGAGCATTGTGATGTCCACATTGATTTTCAGCTCAAAAAACCACTTGTGCCTGCTGAAGATGGAACAAGGTTCGGCTATCCTGCATTGATGACCTGCTTATATGTCTACCATGCTCTATCGTTTACTGTGAAAGAAATCGTTGAGGAATATGAATAAAAAAACTGCCGAGAAGATGATATTCTCGGCAGTTTTTTGTTTTATTTTGATTCAGATGCCTGTAGTGAAGCACCAACGAAATCTCTAAATAACGGCTGTGGTCTTGTCGGTCTTGAAATGAATTCTGGGTGGAACTGAGAAGCAAGGAACCATGGGTGATCCTTCAGTTCAATGATTTCAACAAGGCGTCCGTCTGGGCTTGTACCAGAGAAGACAAAACCTGCTGCTTCCATTTGCTGTCTGAATTCGTTATTAAACTCATAGCGATGACGGTGGCGTTCGTACACGACTTCGTCATTGTATGCAGCAAATGCTTTTGAGTCTTCGTTTAATTTACAAGGGTATAGGCCGAGGCGAAGTGTTCCACCTAAGTCATCAACATCCTTCTGTTCTGGAAGAAGGTCGATGATTGGGAATGCTGTTTCCGGATCAATTTCAGCGGAATGTGCTCCCTCTAAACCTAGTACGTTTCTCGCATATTCGATAGATGCGACTTGCATACCTAAGCAAATTCCGAAGAATGGCACTTTGTTTTCGCGCGCATATTGTGTTGCAATGATTTTCCCTTCTACTCCGCGGTCTCCGAAGCCTCCAGGAACAATAATGCCGTCTACATCTTGAGCGAAATCAGCCATATTTTCTGCTGTGACTTCTTCTGCGTTGATCCATTTGATTTGAACATCCGCATCAAATGCATAGCCCGCATGACGAAGTGATTCAACGACAGAAATGTATGCATCTTGCAGCTCAACATATTTCCCTACAAGACCGATTGTGACTTGTTTTGAAAGGTTTTGCACTTTATCAACAAGCGCCGTCCACTCCGTCATGTCCGCATCTTGACAGTCAAGCTTCATGTGCTCACATACAAGCTTGTCTAATCCTTGTTTTTGTAAATCAAGCGGAATCGAATAAAGGGTATCTGCATCCTGACATTCGATGACTGCTTTCGTATCAATATCACAGAATAGCGCAATTTTGTCCTTCATGTCTTGTGCCAATGGCATTTCAGTTCTGACCACAATGACGTTTGGCTGAATACCTAGACTACGAAGTTCTTTTACACTATGCTGTGTTGGTTTTGTTTTCAGTTCGCCTGCAGCACGGATGTAAGGAACAAGGGTACAATGAATGTACATCACGTTTTCACGGCCGATGTCACTCTTCATTTGACGAATCGCTTCTAGGAATGGAAGGGATTCAATATCTCCAACTGTTCCACCGATTTCTGTAATGACCACATCTGCACCCGTTTCTTTCCCTGCACGGTACACACGGTCTTTGATTTCATTTGTAATATGGGGAATAACCTGTACGGTTCCACCTAAATAGTCGCCGCGGCGCTCTTTTTTCAGGACTGTAGAATAGATTTTACCAGTTGTGACGTTGCTGTATTTATTCAAGTTAATATCAATGAAGCGCTCGTAGTGACCTAAGTCAAGATCTGTTTCAGCACCGTCGTCTGTGACAAATACCTCACCGTGCTGATATGGACTCATTGTCCCTGGGTCTACGTTGATATATGGATCAAATTTTTGAATGGTGACATCCATCCCTCTATTTTTCAGAAGGCGGCCTAACGATGCAGCCGTGATCCCTTTTCCAAGTGAGGAAACAACTCCTCCTGTTACAAAAATATACTTTGTCATTTCGTATGCTCCTCTCTTTTTTACCCTTGCATGACTAGACATGCACAGCTTCATCCTTTTAGAGTGTATCCCTAAATCTCTTGAAAAATAAGAAAGCTCCCTTTCAAATAAATGAAAGGGAGCGTAAATGAACGTATCTTTACGTACTCTTTTTTAGAGAGCCCAAAATACATACTACATAGTTCGCTCTGGAAAGTCAAGACGGTTTTGTCCTGTTTTCAGGACCGGTTTGTGAGGGTTATTTGTCTTCCTCATCATCGTCTAAATCGTCTTCATCAATTTCCGTTAAGCCGTCATCATCTTCATCATCATCTTCGTCGAACTCTTCTATCTCTTCATCGATTTCTTCATCGTCTAGGTCAAGGTCCTCGTCGTCTTCAACAAGATCAAGATCTTCTTCAAGCTCGTCGATTTCTTCTTCCTCTTCAATATCATCGAAGTCTTCTTCAACGACAGCAGCTTTTGTTTTTTTCTTTTTCGCTTTTGTTTTCACAGCTGGCTGAACTTCTTCTTCGATTTGATCAACTGGATACCAGCTGCGAAGTCCCCATCTCTGATCACCTAACGAAATAAAGCGGCCATCTATATTTAAGTCTGTATAAAATTGAGCAAGTCGATCATCAAGATCAGATTTTTGTATCCCTTGCAAACGGACCATTTCATCTATTAACTCGGAAAACGTAATCGGCGTTTTGCTGTCTCTGAAAATTTCATAAGCAAGTTCAACTAAAGACATTTGTTTGAGCTGTTCCTGTGAGTATTCTTTCAAACTCAAGGTCAGACACTCCCTTTCTATTACATGTATGTATCCATTTATCAGTGAAATAATAAGTATTTATACCTTATTCTTACGACAAACCATACCTCTCATTATAAACAAATTAGGGGAGTTTATGCCACCTTTATTGATGTTAATTTTTGATTTTTTCACAAGAGGAGCCTCTAGCGGTCAATCATTTGCGCCGAATTGGCATAATTCATGTGTGAAGCACACGTTTTGCATGCTTTTTTGTCTTCTCTTTTGATAAATACAAAGCCATTTACTCTTCTTAAAAAAGGGGATTTATTCCTTCACAAAATGTTCACTTACGACGAATTGAAACAGAAATCTATAATAAATAGACTAATTTTTGAGAGGTTGATCGAATTGCCAATGACAAAAAAAGAAGATATACAATTTGGTGTCTTGATGTGTTTTTGTATGTTTTCAGTGATGTTCTTTTATAATCTATTTCTAAATGGACGGCTTGGACATATGACATGGTTAGAAGGTGTACTCACCTATGTGATCGGTTTTGCCATCACGTTGTTGATTGAGATGTGTATTGTTGGGCCTTCAGCAAAAAAAGCAGCCAACCGTTTTGCCCCAAAAGGCAAGAAAATCTATTTTATTCTCACTCTTTCTATCTTTATCGTGTTTGGGATGGTGTGTCTCATGTCTTTATGCGGATATGTCGTTCAAAGCATCAGCACAGGATTTCAAACACAATCGATTCTATCTGATTACTTAACGATTTTCGGTCATAATGTCATGTTGGCGTTCCCTTTGCAAATGTTGATTATGGGACCGCTTGTCCGTTTTGTTTTTTTCAAATGGGTGAAATTAAAACAGACAGCAGCGGTTTAGTCGAATGGATATGTTACAGCTGGATATTCTGAATGAGTGAAAAAACCAAAGGTACGGTGAATAAAGTGCCCGCAGACACGAGTACAATGAGTTTTCTGCGGCTGTTTTCTTTTTCTTCCTTCCTTTTTGGAGACTTTGAAAGCTCTGTGGAGACCATAATCCATATGATCATCGTGACGATTCCTAAAATGCCAATAAATGTTGTGTTCATCATGATAACCTCCATTTTGGTTCTTTTCCCAATTTTACCATAGTGATCAGGTGATATGAGATCATATTGGAGAGATTTCACATTTGATACAAAAACAGACCACCTCATATCAGGTGGTCTTTACTTGGTTTCTACATATCTAGCAGTTTCCGTGAGATGACCAGCCGCTGGATTTCTTGTGTACCTTCATAGATTTGAGTGATTTTCGCATCACGCATGTATCGTTCGACTGGGTAATCCTTTGTATAGCCGTATCCGCCGAAGATTTGTACGGCTTCTGTCGTCACCTTCATGGCTGTATCACCGGCAAAGAGCTTGGACATAGCTGATTCTTTCCCATACGGAAGCCCTTTCGTTTCAAGCCATGCTGCCTGATAGGTGAGCAGTCTTGAGGCCTCAATTGCCGTTGCCATATCCGCTAACTTAAAAGCAATGCCTTGCTGCTGAATGATTGGTTTGCCGAATTGTTTACGCTCCTTTGCATAATTGACTGCTGCATCCAGAGCACCTTGAGCAATGCCAACAGCTTGTGCGGCAATACCGTTTCTGCCGCCGTCAAGTGTCATCATCGCTATCTTAAAACCTTCGCCTTCTTGACCAAGCCGGTTCCTTTCGGGTATACGACAGTCTTCAAAGATGATTTCTGTCGTTGGCGATGAGCGGATGCCCAGTTTGCTTTCTTTTTTGCCGATTGAGAAGCCTTGCGTCTCTTTTTCTACAATAAAAGCGGTTGTATTGCGCGATGAAGCATCTTGGTCAGTAACAGCAAACACAATATAATAATCCGCAATGCCTCCATTGGTAATAAAAATCTTTGCCCCGTTCAAGACGTATTCATTCCCTGCTTTTACTGCTGTTGTTTTCATTCCGCCGGCATCTGAACCCGAGCCGCTCTCGGTCAGTGCGTATGCGCCGATCTTCTGCCCTTCTGCAAGCGGCTTTAAATACGTCTCCTTTTGCTCATCTGTTCCGAATGTATAGATTGGCCATGAGGCGAGTGATGTGTGAGCAGATAGGGTGACGCCTGTTGAGGCGCACACTCGTGAGAGCTCTTCAACCGCTATGACATAGGCCAAATAATCACTACCAATCCCCCCATTTTCTTCTGGCCAAGGGATTCCCGTTAAACCAAGCTCCGCCATTTGACGAAAAATAGCGGGATCATACGATTCTGTTTCATCTCGCTCTGCTGCTGTTGGCTCCACTTCATTTTTCGCAAAGTCTCTTACCATTTTTTGTATCATTTCGTGTTCGTCACTTAATTGGAACTGCATCATGAGCCACCTCACTTCATATTAGCTGTTTACAAATAACCAGCCTTTGTATTTCACTTGTTCCTTCATAAATCTCACAAATTTTCGCATCACGAAAGTACCGCTCTGCTCGGTATTGCTTCGTGTAACCGGCTAGACCAAGCAAATGGATGACTTCAGTACTAATATCAACCGCTGTTTTAGATGCAAATAACTTCGCCATCGACGCTTCCTTCGTGACAGGGCGATTGGCCTCTTTATAAGAAGCCGCTTGATAGACAAGAAGTTTTGCCGCTTCCAGCTTGGTGCCCAGATCGCCCAACCGAATGGTCGTTTCAAGGCCAGCTGGATGCTGCTTTAAATACGTGACCGCCTCAGCTAATGCGGCTTCTGCAATACCAAGGCTTTGAGCCGCAATGCCAATTCTCCCCGCATTTAAGCTAGACATGGCAATCCGAAAGCCTTCTCCTTCTGCGCCGAGCAGCTGTTTTTTTGGAATTCGAACACCGTCAAAATGAAGTGTGACTGTTTTTGATCCATGCAGGCCCATCTTCTTCTCATCTTTTCCGATCGTAAATCCTGGTGTCCCCTTCTCCACAATGAACGCTGATATATTTTTCTTAGCAGAAGCCGGGTCTGTCACGGCAAATACAAGATAGACTTCCGCTTCACCGCCGCTTGTGATAAAAATTTTCGTTCCATTTAACACATAGTGATCGTCTACCTGCTCTGCTTTCAACTGAATACTAGAGGCATCTGATCCTGCCTTCGGTTCAGTTAGACAAAAGGCGCCCAGCTTCTGCCCGGACGCAAGCTTGGGAACGTAGGATTCTTTTTGTTCAGTCGTTCCAAACGCCAAAATCGGCATCGTCACAACGGATGTATGAACGGATACAATGACACCGATGGTTGCACTTACTTTGGAAAATTCATGAATCGCCATGATATAGGTTGTGAAATCTGCCCCTAATCCGTGATACTTATCTGGGATCGGAATGCCTAAAAAGCCTTGCCGACCCATTTCAGCTAAAAGCGTTTTCGGGAACACGCCCTGTTCCATCGCTTCTATTTCAGGGAATACATGCTGGCGTGCAAATTCTGCTACTCGTTTTCTCCAAAGACGTTGTTTTTCTGTCAGCAACACATCCATCTTGACTCCCCCTATGAGTGGTCGTGGTAAGTGTAAAAACCTCTCTTTGTCTTTTTGCCCAGCCAGCCTGCGTTCACGTATTTTTTCAAAAGAGGACAAGGTCGATATTTGCTATCTCCAAGACCCTCGTGAAGGGTATTCATAATAAATAAACAAGTATCGAGCCCGATGAGGTCGGCGAGACGAAGCGGGCCCATTGGATGGTTCATTCCAAGCGTCATGATGCCGTCAATACTTTCTACATCTGCGACGCCTTCATAAAGGGTATAAATGGCTTCATTGATCATCGGCATCAAAATACGGTTTGACACAAACCCAGGGAAGTCTTCCACTTCTATTGGGGTTTTGTCTAATGTCTTTGCGGTGTCAAAAACAAATTGGTACGTGGCATCATCCGTTTGTAGCGCACGGATTACTTCCACAAGTTTCATCACGGGAACTGGATTCATAAAATGCATGCCGATCACTTTCTCAGGCCGCTTCGTCACGGCTGCTAATTCTGTGATCGACAAGGAAGACGTATTTGTCGCAAATATCGTGTCATCAGGTGCAAATTGATCGAGGGTTTCAAAGATTTGTTTTTTGATCTTCATTTGTTCAGATGCGGCTTCAATCACTAAATGCGTCTGCTGTACATCCTTTAAATCTGTTGAAACAGCCAGTCGCTGTGTAATATCACGGACTGCCTGATGTGCCAGCTTTCCTTTTTCTGCTCGTTTCGTCAGTTGTTTGGTCATAGAGGAAATGGCTCGATGAATCTGCTCCTCTTCCGTATCATGGAGCAGGACGGTATAACCTGACTGTGCAAATACTTGGGCAATACCCGAGCCCATTTGACCAGCCCCAACGACCATGACGGTCTCTTCTATACTCATGACAATGAACGCCTCCCTTTTAATCCACCTTGATCATGATCGCATCACCTTGACCCCCGCCGCTGCAAATCGCCGCAATGCCGATCCCGCCGCCTCTTTGTCTGAGTGCATGGATCAAGGTCAGTATAATACGTGTTCCGCTTGCTCCAATCGGATGACCAATCGCGACTGCCCCTCCGTTCATATTCATTTTCCGCCGATCCAGTCCAAGAATTTTTTCGCATGCCAATGCAACCGCTGAAAAAGCCTCATTGATTTCAAACAAATCGATATCCTCTACTCGCTTCCCTGTTTTCTTTAACACTTTTTCGATGGCATAGGCTGGTGTTTTCGGAAAATCCTTTGCCTCTACTGCTACTTGCGCATGCCCAAGCACAACTGCCAGAGGTTTTTCACCTTGCTGCATGGCGTATGTGTCTTTCATTAATAGAAGCGCACTTGCACCATCATTGACACCAGGTGCATTACCAGCGGTGATCGTACCTGCCTGATCGAAAACGGGCATCAGTTTTGACAAACGTTCATATGACGTATCACGCCGCGGGGCTTCATCTTCTGAAATCAGCTGATCTCCTTTTTTATTCTTGACGGTAACGGGGATGATCTCATTTTTAAAAAAGCCGCTTTTTTGCGCCTCAATGGCTCGTTCATGACTTCTTAACGCCCAAAGGTCTTGTTCTTCTCGTGTAATGCCAAGCTCTTTCGCCGCCATGCTTCCATACTCACCCATATGAACACCTGTAAACGAACAGGTTAATCCATCTAAAATCATGGCATCTTGTACAGCACCATCTCCCATTTTGTAACCCCATCGTGCTTTTTTCAGAAGATAAGGAGCATGAGACATGGATTCCATGCCGCCTGCCACGATCACCTTGGCATCTCCCGCTCGAATGATTTGATCGGCTGTCGTGACACTGCGCATTCCTGAAGCACAGACTTTGTTGATGGTTTGCGTCGGAACCGACCAAGGGAGATCTGCATGTCTAGCTGCCTGTCTTGAAGGAATTTGACCTTGTCCTCCTTGAAGGACACTGCCCATGATGACTTCATCCACTTCATGAACATTTGAGGCTCTTTCCAGCGCAGCTTTTATCGTCATCCCGCCTAATTCTGCAGCAGTCAAACGACTTAAAGTTCCACCTAGTTTTCCAAATGGTGTTCTCGCTCCAGATACAATGACCGTCGTGCTCATTTCTTCCCCTCCTATTTGTTACCGCTTACATAAATGCTAGACAGCTCTTAAAAATTCGGCATTTATCGGCCGATGGACAGTAGATCCATCGGCCTGACACCTTTATGAAGCCTGCGTTCTCGTTTCGCCAAACACTGATTTTTCAAGAAGTTCTGCGACATCAAATGTGCCGACCTGCTCTTCTACTTCCTTCGCTTTCGTCCCATCCCCAAGCATGGTTAAACAATATGGGCACCCTGAGCTGATGATGGACGGCTGTACCTGTAAGGCCTGCTCCGTCCTCGCTGTGTTAATTCGAGTACCTGTCTCTTCTTCCATCCACATTAAGCCACCGCCGGCACCACAGCACATCCCCGATTCACGATTCCGTTCCATTTCTTTCAGTGTCACACCAGGAATGGCTTTTAAAATATCTCTTGGCGGATCATAGACCTCGTTATATCTGCCTAGGTAGCAAGAATCGTGGAAAGTAATGACTTCGTTCACTTCATGAATAGGCGTTAATTTCCCCTCTTTTACTAGCTCTGCCAGTAATTCTGTATGATGATACACCTCTGCCTCAAGTCCAAAGTCTGGGTATTCGTTTTTAAATAAATTGTAAGCATGCGGATCGATCGTGACGATTTTGGTTACGTCATTTTTTTGGAATTCTTCGATGTTTTTTGCAGCAAGCTCTTGGAACAAAAATTCATTCCCAAGTCTTCTCGGTGTATCACCTGAGTTTTTCTCTTTATTGCCTAGGATGGCAAAAGAAACCCCTGCTTCATTGAGCAGTTTTGCAAAGGCAAGAGCAATCTTTTGGCTTCTATTGTCATATGCACCCATCGATCCAACCCAGAATAAATAGTCGAAGGTCTGATCTGCTTTTTTCAGTTCTTTCACTGTCGGTACGTGCACATCTTCTCTTAGATCACGCCAGTTTTCTCTTTCTTTTCGATTCAATCCCCACGGGTTCCCTTGGCGCTCGATGCTTGTCATCGCACGCTGTGCATCTGCATCCATTTTTCCTTCTGTCAGCACTAAGTATCTGCGCATATCAATGATTTTGTCGACGTGTTCGTTCATGACAGGACACTGGTCTTCACAGTTTCGGCAGGTCGTGCATGCCCAGATTTCTTCTTCTGTAATGACCTCACCAATGAGAGAAGGATGATACATTGCGCTCGCCGCAGATTCTTCCGCTCCAGCTCCCCTTGCCTGTAATGCCAGTTGATTTCCTGTCGTCTGTTTGAAAGCAAGCTGCGGAACCCACGGTGTCTTTGAAGTAATGGCAGCCCCTTTATTTGTTAAATGATCTCTTAATCGTAAAATCAAATCCATTGGAGACAGCATTTTCCCCGTCCCTGTCGCCGGACACATATTCGTACAGCGCCCGCACTCCACACAAGCGTAAAGATCAATCAGCTGAGATTGACGGAAGTCTTCAATTTTCCCAACGCCGAACGTTTCTTGTGTCTCATCTTCAAAATCAATTTTTTGCAGTTTGCCTGGCGGGTCCAATCTGCTGACAAATACGTTGACCGGGCCAGCGATAAGATGGGCGTGCTTAGACTGCGGGACGTACACTAAGAACGTCAGTAAAATAAGAAGATGCACCCACCATGCGACATAGAAAACAATTGTTGCCGCAAGTGGTGACAGCCAGCCCAGCAAGAAAGCAATGCCGGAAGCAATTGGCTCAGTTGCTGATAGTGAGTGCCCATGCCAAATGATGTTCATTCCGTTTCCTAGTAATACGGTCAGCATCAATCCGCCAATAAACAAAAGGACAAGCCCTGACTTAAAGCCCCTTTTTAAACGGACTAACTTCTCGACATATCTTCTATGGAACGCCCAAACCACCGCCACTAAAATGAGAAGTGTGACTACCTCTTGGAAGAACGTAAAGACACCGTAAAGCGGACCTAATGGTAGCCCGCTGTCTGGAACAAGTCCCTTCATAATAAAATCAAGGGCTCCGAACTGCACTAAAATAAATCCATAGAAAAACAGCACATGAATGATGCCGCTCTTCTTGTCCTTCAGCAGTTTCTTTTGACCAAACACATTCACCCAAACACGTTCTAAGCGTTTTTTCATGTCTTTCTGAAATTCTTCTTTTTTGCCAAGACGAATATACGCGGCTCGTGTTCGAATGAGATAAATAAACAAATACACAGCGTAAGCGGTCACTGCCGCAAATGCAATCAAGTTAACAATTAAAAGGCTATTCATCTTGCTCCCCCTTTCATTCCCCAAGACCCACTTTGTTCCGTTTCCATGTTGTACCTCTATCATAAATAATGAATGAGTATTCAGTCAATATTTTTTGCCCATTTGGGTACACTATCGTCATATGTAAAAAAGGAGGAACCTTCATGATCGCATGGATCATTCTACTCGTCGTCTTCGTCATTGTTCTACTCGTCAGGCTAGATCTTTATATAGGGAGAAAATATTTTTCTACCCATGCTTTTGAACGGTCTTTTGACCAAACAAGCGGCGATGCAGTTTTTTATCATGATGGCGAACCACTGTTTGATCAGCTGCTTACGGATATACAGCAAGCCTCTTCTTCTATTCATATGATGTTCTTTATTGTAAAGAACGACAAGATTGGGCAAAGGATTCTGCAAGCACTTAAAGCGAAAGCAGAGCAAGGTGTTTCGGTTTTTTTGCTCACTGATCGGTTAGGCTCCTATCCATTTGATCAAACATCCATTCAGATGCTCGAAAAAAGTGGCATTCAATTTTACTTTTTAAACAAACCACGTTTTCCTTTTTTCATTTATCGCTTGAACATGAGAAATCACCGCAAGATCACGGTGATCGATGGGAAGATCGGCTACATTGGCGGGTTTAATATCGGCGATGAATATGTAGGGAAAAACGGCAGGTTTGGCATTTGGAAAGACTATCACCTGCGCATGACAGGACAGGTTGTCGCAGACCTCCAGCACGTGTTTCTGAATGATTTGTACCGGTCATCTGGTATTCACCAGCTGCAATACGAGGTTTTTCCTACACTGGAACCGGGAACATTACAGTGCACTACACGTGCGACGGCAGGTTTTTCTTTAGAAGCCTTATTTCTTCACGATATTCAACAAGCGAAAAAGCAAATCACCATCTGCACGCCCTATTTTATTCCATCTGCTCCTCTTCTAAGCGCCCTTCTTGACGCACGGAAGCGAGGCGTGACTGTCGACATCATCATCCCAATGAAGGCAGATCACCCGCTTGTGAAAGAAGCTGGATTTCATTATTTGAAAGATCTGATTGCTGCTGGATGTCTTGTGTATCGTTTTTATAAAGGGTTTTATCATGCGAAAGCCATTCTCATCGATCATAGCCGTTGTATGATCAGTACAGCGAACTTTGATAAACGAAGTTTGTTTTTCAACGAAGAAGTGGATGTGGCCATTGATGATCCCGCCTTCACCGCACATGTAGAGGAAAAGATTCGTGAACACATGGAAGTGTCAGAACTGATGATTGAAGAAAAATACAAACAACGCCCACTTCTCACGCGTCCAATTGAGTGGATAGGCGCCCTGTTCTCGTATTTTTTATAAAGGAGTTGACCTATGCGTTATCGATTTGGTTATGTATCCAACGCCGTCACTTTATGGGAAGCTTCACCTGCCAAGTCGCTGACCTTTGCAAGATACAGTAAGCTCTCAAAGGAAGAGGGGACAGAAGCTCTATTGCGAACGACGAAAGCCAACCTCGTCAATACATTAAGAACGCTTTATTTTGCGATTGCCCATGATATTCCGCTTTACCGTTTTTCAAGCTCGATTGTCCCGCTCGCCACCCATCCTGAGGTGCGGTGGGACTTTGTGACACCCTTTCGCAAAGAATTTCTAGAGATTGGTCAACTCGTAAAGCGGCACGGATTACGAGTGAGCTTTCACCCCAATCAATTTACTTTGTTCACAAGTCCAAAGCCATCCATTACAGAAAACGCCGTCATTGATATGACCTATCATTATGAAATGCTTGAGGCCATGAAGCTTGAAAAGGAAGGCTATATGAACATTCATGTCGGAGGTGCATATGGCGACAAGGCATCTGCTTTACAGCGTTTTGATGAAAATATAAAGCAGCTTCCTGCACATATCAAGGCGAGAATGACGCTTGAAAATGATGACAAAACCTATACGTCATTGGAAACGCTTGATGTTTGTGAAAAGCATGGCATCCCGTTTGTATTTGATTACCACCATCACATTGCAAACAAAGATGATGATGCGGCACTTGATGACATTTTGCCAAGAGTGTTTGACACGTGGGCAAACACTGGCATACCGCCTAAAATCCACTTATCCTCACCAAAATCAGAAAAGGCGATACGAAGCCATGCGGATGGAGTGGAGAGGTCCTTTGTATTGCCACTTTTTCAAGCTTTAAAGTCGTATGGTCGTGATGTGGATTTTATGATTGAGGCAAAGAAAAAGGATCAGGCTTTGCTCCGTCTTGTTGAGGAGCTGTCAGCGATCAGAGGCAATCGGCGGACGAGCGGAGGCACCATTGAGTGGAAATCGTAGAGAAAGGTTTACCTCTATCACAACGGGGGTAACAAAGCTATTGTGAGAAAGTATTTAACAGGAGGATATGAAGATGTCACAAATCTATTCAATCCGAATTGCTGCGAAAGCATTGAATTTACATAAGCTTATTTCTCTATACGAAAAGTGCCAACACGCTCAGCATCGTTTATATGTATATTCTAAAAAAACAATGTGCAACATTAAGAACATCGTAGAGCTAGAAACCTTTAGGCTTACTCATTTAGAATCAGACTATTTAATCGTGGTAGAAGGAAAAGAGGCACAAGACCTTCTTCAGCCGTTTGAAAAAGAGAATGCTTCGTAAAGAAAGGCAGCCTTAGGCTGACAAAGGGATAAAATGAACCTTATTTTATCCCTTTGTCTTCTTTTCAGCGTAGTTGAAAACCTTTGCAGTCTAGGAAGGACGAGTACCGGCGCGGAGCGAATGTCACATTCGTGAGCACCGGCACGCAGGACTGACACCGAATGCGAGGGTTTGTCTACACGCTGGGGCAGCCTTAGGGCTGCTCTCTTTTTCTATATCCATGCTTCTGTCAGCCAAACCTCGCGTGACGTTGCATTCATTTTTACTTGTGTACCGATTGGCATCGTGAGCATCGGATGCGTATGGGCACTGTCAAATTCCGCGATGAGCGGCCTCTTTGTATCTCCCAGTACTTCAAGTAAAAGATCGTGCGGCCTTTTGCCCGTTCCTTCATCATCAAACAGCTCATGTTTCCCTAAGAGGATACCAGATACCCGTTCAAACACACCATTTATCTTTAACAGAGAGAAGTTCTTTTCGACGATGGAGGCGGTTTTCATACAATCTTCAATGAGAAGGATATCGCCTTTTTGGATTTGAGGCATGAATTCACTTCCCCATATGCCATACATGGCATTTAGGTTCCCGCCGATCAGTCTGCCTTCTGCCTGCCCTTCAATGACGCACATCCAATCGTTTGGACGTTTTTCTTTTTCTCGTATTTTCTCTTCCCAGTTGATCCGTTCGTCCGTCCAGAAGGGCGGTTTTTTCACCTGATATGGGATGGGCTGCGGATGAATGAGAATATCCTCGAAAGATTGATATGTATGATTAACAAATGGTTCAAACTCTCCAAAAGACGGCACAAGTGCAGGCCCGTAAAAAACAGGAAAACCCGTTTTTTCATAAGCCGCTAAAAGAATCGCCGTCGCATCTGAATAACCAATCATGATTTTCGGATGCTTCTTCAGCAGCTCAAAATCAAGATAAGGCAACAAACTATTCGAGTTCGTCCCCCCAATCATCGACATGATACAGGACAAATCTTCTCTCGCCATCAGCTCATTCAGCTCAGCTGCTCGTTCTTGAATCGTTCCCGAACGATAGTGATCCTCTTTCCCTGTTAATGATCCTGGTACCACAATGAATCCCTTTTGTTCAAGCCATTCCTTCGCCCGCTCATACCTAAGAGGCGAGGTGGCAGATGCTGGACTTGAGGGAGAATAAATACCTATTTTATCGCCCTTCTGTAAATGCCGAAGCCCCTTCATTCCATCAGATCCTTCCTACACGAGTTTTTACTATCCTAGCAAAAAAAGCCCTTTTTCAAAAGGGCTCAGATTTAATATAAGAGCTTAAACAGCCCAAACAATATGACAGCAAAACTGATGGCCAGCATCGCAAATATCTTTTTTCTGCTCAGAGAACTACCTATGACGTTCACTCCAGTATTGATGCCAAACAAAATCATTCCCACATAAAAAAAGACTGGATTGAGTCCAGCGGGAATGATTAAAATAAATAAGCCAACGAGCGTCACATAGTGAATGCTTTTGATCATGACTGTTTTTGCCGTTTCACTCAAGCCATCCTCTCCTTTTGAATCCAATTGCCTTATAGTATATCAACATTCCATTTAAATGGAAAAGAAGATTTTATCCTATCAAAAAGAGCCCAGCTTAATAGCTGGACTCATTCAATCACTTCTCTTCAATGACCAAACTGCGCTTCATGCAGTCTGCTATAGACGCCGCCCATTTGGATTAAGTCTTGATGGCGGCCTTGTTCTTCAATGCCTTCCTCTGTCACGACGATAATTCGGTCTGCATGTTTAATTGTCGCAAGGCGGTGAGCAATGACGAGTGTCGTCCGGCCGACTGCCAGTTCGCTTAGTGCGTCTTGGATCGCTTTTTCTGTTTCTGTATCAAGTGCTGACGTCGCTTCATCCAAAATAAGAATAGACGGGTTTTTCAAAAACATCCGTGCAATTGACAGGCGTTGCTTTTGACCGCCGGATAGCTTAACGCCGCGTTCTCCAATGACCGTATTCAACCCTTCTGGGAAACGCTGAACGAGCTCCTCTAAATGGGCACGTCGCACCGCCTCCCAAATGTCTGCATCACTCGCTTCTAGGTTGCCGTACGCAATATTCTCACGAATGGTGCCTGAGAATAAAAAGACATCCTGCTGCACAATGCCAATCTGCTGTCTTAAAGAGGACAAGGTCATCGATTTTGTGCTCACACCATCAATGGTGATGTCTCCTTCGTCCACATCATAAAAACGAGGCAGCAGACTGCAAATGGTCGATTTCCCCGCTCCTGAAGGCCCGACAAACGCAACAGTTTCCCCTTGTTTGATCTTTAAGTTGATATCCTTCAATACATGACTGTGCTCATCGTAGCCAAATGTCACGTCTCGATACTCAATTTCACCTTTCAAGCCGTAAAGATCACGTGCTCCTTCTGTGTCCTTCACATCTGGCTCTGTTTCAAGCAAATCGACATAGCTTTTAAAACCGGCAATGCCTTTTGGATACATTTCAATCACCGTGTTGATCTTATCAATGGGTCTGAATAATACATTTGTGATCAAGACAAAGGCGATAAATCCGCCTGCCGTTAATTGACCTTGAAGAACAAACCATGTACCTGCCAGAAGGACAAACAGCGTCACAAGCCTTGTGAGAATATAGCTGATTGATCCGTTAACTGACATAATTTTATAGGAAAGAAGTTTCGCTTTTCGAAAGCGGTTGTTATTTTCAGCAAAGCGCTTTTTCTCGAAATGTTCGTTTGCAAAGGCTTTAACAAGACGAATACCGCCAATATTGTTTTCAACCCTTGCATGAAAATCTCCAATGTCATTGTTGAGTTGTGTAATCGCCTGTGTCATTTTTTTATTAAAATGAAGGGCTAACCAGATGATGACTGGCATAATCAAGAAGGTTAAAATGGCAAGCTGCCAGTTAATCATGAGCATGACGGCAAAGGCGCCAAGAATGGTCATAATCGCAATAAACAAATCCTCAGGTCCGTGATGAGCCACCTCACCAATGTACATGAGGTCATTGGTCATTCGAGACATAAGCTTACCCGTTTTGTTGTTATCAAAGAACTTAAATGAGAGACGCTGAAAATGATCAAATAGCTTTTTTCTCATATCGGTCTCAATGTTAATGCCAAGCATGTGTCCCCAATACGACACGATAAATTGCATCACTGAGCTGAGTGCGTAAATGACAAACAGCGCAAGTGCGGTCCAGGCAATGACCGTCCAGTTTCCTGTTGGTAATAATGTATCAATGAAGTAGTTCACGATCAGCGGGAAACCTAGTTCCATGAGTCCGACGGCCACAGCACAAAAGAAATCTAAAAAGAACAGACCACGATAGGGCCTGTAATAGGCAAAAAAGCGTTTTAGCATATGTAAAAGAACCTCACTTCCTCTATAATTGATAATCATTTTCAATTATAGAGGAATCATTATCGAAATACTAGATCAGGAAATGATTTCTTTCCCTGGAAACCCTCACAATACACCTGAAAACAATCGCGCAAACGATTCCTTTAAACGTTCCTTTAAGCCCCTTTTATAAAAATGAACCGGCCCCATTTGCTCACATTCTTTCATATCTTCCTCATAATGAGCCATCAATTGCTCGATCGGTTTCTTTGCCGCTGTAAAGACATTGACCTCAAAATTGAGTTGGAAGCTTCTCATATCAACATTGGCCGTTCCGACAGAGGCAAGTTCTCCATCTGCAATCATGACCTTTTGATGCATGAATCCTTTTTGATAGTGATACACCTTGATGCCCTCTTTCAAAAGCTCAGAAAAATAAGATCGTGTGGCGTATTGCGTGAGAAATCCATCATTAATCTCAGGCACCATCACACGCACATCCACCCCTCTTGTCGCCGCAATTTTTAACGCTGTGCGAATGGATTCATTTGGGACAAAATAAGGCGTCGCAATCCAAACAAATTGCTGTGCATTCGAAATGAGTGCGTCATATAAATCACTCATACTTTCCTTCATATCAGGTCCAGTCGGCACGACCTGAATGACATCTTCTCCTGTCACAGGATGCGGGGTGTGATACTTCGGATCATCAATTAACACTTCATCTGATACATACTCCCAGTCCAGCATAAATATGGAGTGAAGTGTCTGAACGGCTTCACCCTTTAACATCGTATGCGTATCACGCCAAAAGCCGATGTTTTCATCGCGTCCTACATATTCCTTCCCGACATTGAGCCCGCCAACAAATCCTGTTTCTCCATCAATAATCACGATTTTTCGGTGATTTCGGAAATTAAATTTTTGATTAAAGAATCCGTATTTTAATGGCAGAAAAGGAGCGACCTTTATCCCCGCCTGCTTCAATCGTTTAATATCTTTTCGTGAGAAGCGAATGCTGCCAGCCGCATCATAGATGAATCGAACCTCTACTCCTTCTTTCACTTTTTCAATCAGGATCTCCATCATCCGGTGACCGAGGAAATCAGATTTGAACATGTAATATTCTATATGGATGAACGTTTTTGCCTTTTTTAATTCTTCAAAAATACGAGGAAAGGTTTCCTCTCCATTCTTTAAAATCTCCATATCACTATTTGTATTTACATGCATACCCGTTGCTTTTTCTGTGTAATGAAAAAAAGCACGCTGATTATCGGTTAAACGCGTCTCATCCGGTTTACTCTCAAGCTCTGATATTCTGCGTAATTTTTCACGGTTATACATTCTCTTTGATTTAAACAAATGTCCTTTGACATAAAGCTGTCCTGAGAACAAATAAAACATATAGCCGATGATCGGGAAAAAGATCAGTACATACATCCATAACAGCGTGTGCTGTGATGTCCGGTTCTCTAGCATAAGCGAAATAATACTAAATAAAATGATGGCGATGTAACTAGCTGCGTAAAGCTGAAAACCCCACGCTGGAACCGGCCACCAAAACACCACATATGCCCCGAATATCATGAAATATAAAAATAGAAATTCCAGTCTCCTCTTTTTCACATTCTCCGCCCTCATTCTGTCTTTTTCTTTTCCATACCCTTTGCACAGCTCGTCTGAAACGCACAGTTTGCTGCTTTCTTTTAGCTTTTACAGACTGGAACGTTTTGATCCGATATAATGGAAAATATGTGAAGGAAAGGATAAATGACTTATGCGTACACCATCTGCTTTAAAAAAGGGAAGCCACATTCGGGTAATTGCTCCAAGTCGAAGTGCCAGCATTTTATCAAAAGAAGGAATGGCTCAGGCGAAAAAACGTTTAGAGGCATTAGGGTTCACTGTTTCTTTTGGACAACACGTGTTTGAATGTGATCTGCATTCCTCTTCTTCTATTGAACACCGTTTATCTGATCTACATGAGGCATTCTCAAATGATGAAGTCGACGGCATTTTGACAGCAATCGGCGGCTTTAACTGCAATGAGCTTTTGCCTTATATAGATTATGATTTGATTCGTCAGCACCCAAAAGTTCTTTGCGGCTACAGTGATATTACCGCACTTGCAAACGCCATTACCGCCAAATGTGACATGGTGACGTACTCAGGCCCTCATTTCTCCAGTTTCCAAATGGAACAAGGACAAGAGGAGCAGACAGCATTGTTTCAAGCGTGCGTGATGAGTAGCGAGCCATTTGATTTCACCCCTTCTACAAAGTGGAGTGATGATGCGTGGTATCTTGATCAAGTAAATAGGCAGTTTCATCCGACAACATGGGGGATTTATCAGGAAGGAACAGCTGAAGGCACCTTGTATGGCGGAAATCTTTGTACACTGAACTTACTGCAAGGGACACCCTTTATGCCTCGCATCAAGGATGCCATCTTATTTGTAGAAGATGATGACTTGGTCTTTCCTGAAACATTCGCCAGAGACCTTGCCTCGCTCTTGCAGCATGCCGAATCCATTAAAGGGTTAATCATCGGACGTTTTCAAAAGAAATCCAAAATGACAGAGGAACATTTGAGGTTCATCCTAGATAAGGACCCAATGCTTCAACACATTCCAGTGATTTACGATGTCGATATCGGACATACACAGCCGGTCTTCACCTTGCCGATTGGCGGGAGTTCCGAGCTCTCCTGCGACGGCGGACAAATCCAATGGCGTGTTCATGCATAAATAAAAACCTAAAAAGCACCCTCATATGCGGGTGCTTTTTCTATGCCATCATTTCTTTTTAAAATTTTTTTAGAAAAAGTGATCCAACCCTTCATCCCCTTCGTTAAGTAGATGTAAAAAGAAAAGAGAGGAGGCAAAAACATGTTCTCTGATGTACTTAGCCAATTATTTGATTCTATTTCTAACATCATTAACACACTTGGGTAATTCCTATGACACGCACATACTACATGCTTTCTGAAAGGAGGATACGCTCATGTTCTCTGATGTACTTAGTCAATTATTCGATTCTATTTCTAACATTATTAATACGCTTGGGTAATGTTCAACATCCGCTGTCTCTAGTAGATAGCGGATGTTTTTATTTAACAGATTCTGAATAGAGCAATTTAAATAACTATAAGGAACCTTGCTTGATTATCATCAAGTCAAAAAACTCTTTATGAACTTGTTTCTACAAACACATTTGGATGTTATGATCTATTTTAGGAATATATTAACTGCATAAAGGAGATATAATGATAAAACGTCTGATTGGTTTGTTTTTTCTCTTTGTATTGCTGGATTAAGCTTCACTTCAAAAACTCTCACCCTTTCTGAAGAGGAATTAGATGAAAAGATCATCCATGTATTGGACTCATTATGGGAAGAGCATGAATTGTTTAACTATCAGATTATCAAGACAGATCCCACAATTTCCATCGGCATCAATACTTCAAAAGATATGGCAGGTTTGCAATCTGCATTAGAAAAGCAACTTCCTAAACAAGCATTAGAGGATTACGAAATTGAGATTTTCCAGAGACATAAAAGTGATTTAAAAGCTGAACGATGAAAAATACAAACAAAAAACCCACTCCTTTTCCGAGTGGGTTTCTTCGTATAATTACATTTTTTCCGGAGCCGATACGCCGATAAGTTTTAATGCATTCGCAAGCGTGATTTGTGTTGCTTTCATGAGCGATAGACGTGCTGTTGTTTTTGTTTCATTTTCAACATCAATGACCTTTTCGGCGTTGTAGAAGCTGTGAAGGGCTGATGCTAGATCATAGATATAGTTTGTGACGCGGTGCGGAATACGTTTTTCTGCTGCTTCTGCTACAACTTCTGGGAAGCTGCCGATGATTTTCAGAAGATCGTATTCTTTATCCGACTGAATGTGAGAGAAATCTGCTTTTTCAAGGTTTGGCTCGTAGCCTTTTTCTTCCCCTTGACGCAGCATGCTGCAAATTCTCGCATGTGCATATTGTGCATAGTACACAGGGTTTTCGTTAGACGTAGAAATCGCTAAGTCTAGGTCAAAGTCCATATGTGTCGCCGCACTTCTCATTGCAAAGAAATAGCGAGTGGCATCTAAGCCCACTTCTTCAATCAAGTCACGCATTGTGACGGCTTTACCTGTACGTTTACTCATCTTCATTTTTTCACCGTTTTTGTAAAGGTGAACGAGCTGAATGATTTCGACTTCCAGTTTGTCCGCTGGATATCCGAGTGCTTGGATCGCCGCTTTCATTCGAGGAATGTAGCCGTGATGGTCCGCTCCCCAAATGTTAATGAGCTGGTCAAAACCTCTATCCAATTTGTCCTTGTGATATGCGATATCTGGAAGCAAGTACGTAAAGCTGCCGTCTTTTTTAATCAGGACACGGTCCTTGTCATCACCAAAATCAGTTGAACGTAACCATGTTGCGCCGTCCTCTTCAAAGACATAGCCTTTAGCGCGAAGTGTTTCTAGCGCTGGTTCGATTTTTCCGTTTTCATATAAAGACGTTTCAGAATACCACACATCAAATGGGACACGGAAATTTTCTAGGTCGACACGTAGTTTTTCTAGTTCATATTTTAAACCGTACTCACGGAAGAATTTCATACGCTCTTCTTCTGATTCATGCACGAAACGGTCACCAAATTCATCCGCAAGTTTCTGCCCGATGCCTTTGATGTCTTCTCCTCTGTACCCGTCCTCTGGCATTTCTTTTTCAAGACCGAGCGCCTCAAAGTAACGTACTTCTACAGATAGAGCAAGGTTATTGATCTGATTGCCTGCATCGTTGATATAGTATTCACGGCTCACGTCGAAGCCTGCTTTATCAAGGATGTTGCAAAGAGAATCTCCTACAGCTGCGCCGCGGGCATGTCCAAGGTGAAGGTCACCTGTTGGGTTGGCTGAGACGAATTCGACTTGTACTTTTTGACCGCCGCCTGTATTCGTTTCGCCATAAGCCTCTTTTGCTTCAAGAACTGCCGGAATCAGTTTCGTTAAATATTGATTGTTCATATAAAAGTTGATGAATCCTGGACCTGCAATATCCAGTTTTTCAATTGACGCTTTGCCTTTGTCAAATGCATTCACAATGTCCTCGGCGATTTGACGTGGTGCTTTTTTCGCAATGCGAGCAAGCTGCATCGCCATATTGGTGGAATAATCACCGTGAGTTTTGTCTTTTGGCACTTCCAAAAGAACATCCGGCACCTGGCTTTCATCAGCAAGTCCTGCTTTGACGACTGCCGCAATGATTTCTTCTTTTAACGCATCTTTGACCTGTTCTGCGATATTCATGAACGTAAATCCTCCTTATATGAAATCGATAATGTATGTAAATGCTTTTGATCTTCACCTGTCAGCATATCGTACGTAATGTGTAGAAGCCCATTGTCTACATCAAGATCAATACCATGTGTGTGCACATCGAGCTGAAGTGTGCCAAATGGCATCGTGTAATGTGTCACGGTTGTTTCTCCAGTGAGAAAGCGCTGCTTCATTTGAATTGCACCTGATCTCATGACAAAAATTTCTTTTTCACTTATTTTGACAACAGTTTTTACTTGACCCATTTCATGTTCTTCATGGTAAGTGAGATACGTTTTGTCATTCTTCTCTTGATACGTTCCAGTTGTTCGGAATTCGATCGTTTCAGCCGGTTCCGTCTCTGGTTTCATCACTGACTTTACATGAATTGAAATTTGGTTTTGTGTCATTTTGCACTTCCTTTGCTAAGACCCGTTTAACTAAAATAGTATACCATAATCCCGATTGCCTATCATCCCATCATTTCTCATCTTCGTGTGGATGAAACCCCCTTTTTGATCTTCACATGTCTCTTTAGAAAAAAAGAAAAATGAAGCTCACGCCTATCACGAGTCCAGTCTTGAGCCCTGCGCTTTTTCGATTGATGAGATAAAACAGTGCTTGGATACCTGAACTTGCCAAAAATGCCTGAAAGAAATCAAATGGGAGAAGATGCCCTTGCTTATAAACAAACTGCATCAACAGCGCTATGCCAGTGAGATAGAAAAAGCCTCGATCCTGAAACAGATGAACCATCTCATCCTTTGTCTCTTTTTTCGAGGTGAACGTGGGCGGACTCGCTGCAAGCTCTCTTTTCAGCGTAAGAAAGCCTGCCGCTAACACACATAAAGCGAGTAATACCATCAATACAGAAGAAAACACGACCTGCCTCCTTTATCATGTCACCAATGTAAAAAAAGAGCTTGTCCATATGAGATGACAAGCTCCTCTATCAATGTTATTTCACAAATCCAAGCAGCATTTCACGTAAAAGTTTGCTTGCTGTATTCGCCGTTTGATCGGAATGATCATATACAGGCGCTACCTCTACAAGGTCTGCACCAACGACATGCACATCAGAACCAGCAATGGCATGAATAGATGCCAGCAGTTCTTTTGACGTAATACCGCCAGCATCTACCGTTCCTGTACCAGGTGCATGAGCTGGGTCAAGTACATCAATGTCAATTGTCACATAAACTGGGCGGCCTTTCAGCTTTGGTAATACTTGTTTCAATGGCTCCAGCACTTCAAATTTAGAAATGTGCATGCCTGCTTCTTTTGCCCATTCAAATTCTTCTTTCATCCCAGAACGGATGCCGAAAGAGTATACATTTTCAGGTCCAATAAGTCCTGCAACTTTACGAATCGGTGTCGAATGTGAAAGCGGCTCACCCTCATATTCCTCACGAAGATCGGTATGTGCGTCCATATGGATGATTGCCAAATCAGGGTATTTCTTATACATCGCACGGAAAACCGGCCAAGACACAAGATGCTCGCCGCCCATTCCTAATGGAAACTTCCCTTTTTCTAAAATGCTGTCGACATACTCTTCAATTAAATCTAAGCTTTTCTGTGCATTGCCAAATGGAAGCGGGATGTCGCCAGCATCAAAGAATGGCACCTCGTGCAGTTCACGATCTAAATAAGGGCTGTATTCCTCTAATCCAATGGATACTTCACGAATACGGTTCGGGCCAAAACGTGAGCCTGGACGGTAACTGACGGTCCAATCCATCGGCATCCCGTATAAAATGACTTTCGCATCTTCCCATGTCGGATGACTTCCAATAAACACTTTTCCTGAGTAAGCCTCGTCGAATCTCATACAAGATTCCTCCTTTTACGCTTCAAAAAATGCGCAAACGGTCATTTGCGCATTTCCACTTCGCTTGATTTATTTGATTAAGTCGCTCACAAATTTCGGCAGAACGAATGCCGCTTTGTGCAATTCTTTTGTGTAATATTTCGTATCGATATCAAAGAAGCGGCTGTCTTCTACAGCAAGTGGATCATACTTCTTAGAACCGATAGTAAATGTCCAAAGACCGCTTGGATATGTTGGGATATTCGCTGTGTATAGCTTGGTAATCGGGAAAATTTCTTTTACATCACGCTGTACATTTGTAATTAACTCAGGTGTGAACCAAGGGTTGTCCGTTTGTGCAACGAAAATACCGTCTTCTTTGAGTGCTTTTGAGATTCCTGCATAGAAACCTTTAGAGAACAGATTCACAGCTGGTCCAACTGGCTCAGTTGAGTCAACCATGATCACGTCATATTCGTTGTCGGCTTCCGCAATGTGCATAAAGCCGTCTCCGACTTTCACCTCTACACGAGGATCGTCTAGTTTCCCAGCAATTGAAGGAAGGAACTTCTTCGAGTATTCAATGACCTTGCCATCAATATCAACAAGTGTCGCTTTTTTCACACTTGGATGCTTCAGGATTTCACGAATGACACCACCGTCTCCTCCGCCTACGACAAGAACATTTTCCGGGTTTGGATGAGTGAAAAGAGGAACATGTGCCACCATTTCGTGGTATACAAACTCATCTTTCTCTGATGTCATCACCATACCGTCTAAAAACAGCATATTGCCAAACTCTTCTGTTTCCACCATTTCTAAATGCTGAAAATCTGTTTGTTCTGTGTGAAGGGTTTTGTTCACCTTCAATGTAATGCCAAAATTCTTCGTTTGCTTCTCTGTATACCAAAGTTCGCTCATCGTTCATCTTCCTCTCATCCAATAATAAACAAACATCTATTGTTAGCGCCTTTTATCGGCTATGACTATATCGATTGTCCAAGAAAAAAGTATAGTGGATTCATATCAAATTGTAAAGAACCGCATGAGATAACTTCATTTTTAAAGCACACCCTTGCAGTCGCCTGTTTAAAACGGTTTTCTTTGTCCCATACTGATAAAAAACCGTCAAAATGGGGGCTTTGCATGGACACAATCATGAGTAATAAAAAAATCCGCATGACCGTGAAAACGATTCGGGCCTGTTTTTTTATCGGCTTGCTCGCTTTTCTATTTGCTGGCACAGTCTTTTTGACGATTCTTTTACTAGCTAAGTGGCAAGGCGCTCCCTCTGTTCAAGTTCCCCAATCCACGACCATTTATGCAGCCGATGGGTCTAAACTTGGCGAATCGAGCTTTGGAGAAAAGAGATACTGGGTTCCGTTAAAGGACATGTCCCCTCATATACAGCAGGCAGTGGTCGCGGTTGAGGATAAAACCTTTTATCAGCATCACGGCTTTGACGTGAAACGAATGGCGGGTGCTGCGGTGGCAGATATTCGTGCAATGGCAAAGGTACAAGGCGCCAGCACGATCACCCAGCAATACGCACGAAATTTATATTTAGATCATGATAAAACATGGAAGCGGAAGTGGAATGAAGCCTTTTACACCATCCGCTTAGAACAAAACTATACAAAAGATGAGATATTGGAAGGATACTTGAACACCATTTATTATGGCCACGGCGCATACGGTGTGGAAGCGGCATCCCGCCTTTACTTTGGGAAAAAAGCGAAGAACTTAACTTTAGCTGAGTCTGCCTTGCTTGCCGGTATTCCAAAGGGTCCTTCTCTCTACTCCCCTTATGTGAATGAGGAGAAAGCCAGCGCAAGAAAGAATATGATTCTGAGGCAAATGCAAGAGGATGGCATGATTACGAAAAAAGCGGCTGCTGATGCCAGCAAGGAAAAGCTGTCCTATCGCCCGCTCAAACAAAAGCAGCTGCAAGCAAAGCAGGCCCCGTATTTTTATGATGATGTGATTCGCGAACTGAAACAAACACTGGGCTTAACCGAGGAACAAATTGAAACGTATGGTCTTCATATCGAAACGACATTACAACCTGAATTACAAAAAATCGCTGAAAAGACTTTAACCAACATCATGGATTCTGAATCAGGTATCCAAATTGGCTTTACCGCCATTCATCCCCAGACAGGTCATGTGCTTGCCCTCATAGGCGGGAGAGATTACGAGAAAAGCCCATTCAATCGGGTCACACAAGCAAAAAGACAGCCGGGTTCAACAATGAAACCACTCCTCTATTACATGGCTTTGCAAAATGGGTTTACACCAGCAACCGTCATGCGCAGTGAGGAAACCGTTTTTGAACTGGATGATCAAGGAAGCGGCGCCGCTTATTCACCAAGCAACTATCACGGCTATTATGCCAATGACGGCATTACGATGCTTCAGGCTTTGGCTCTATCTGATAACATTTATGCGGTCAAAACCCATCTATTTTTAGGAATGGAACAGCTTGTACGTGCAGGTAAAACGTTCGGGATTCACGAAAAACTAGATCAAGTGCCTTCACTTGCGCTAGGTACTTCACCTGTCAAACCAATCGAAATGACCAATGCTTACGCGATGCTGGTCAATGGAGGAAAACGCGTCAAGCCAACCTTTATTACGAAAGTAACGGACGCAAAGGGCAACGTACTCTTTGAGGAGAAACAAAAACGAGAGCAAGTACTAGATGAAAAAGCAGCATTTGTCACCACTGACATGATGTCAGGGATGTTCAATCATCAATTAAATGGCTATACAAGTGTCACAGGTCGTACCATTTCAAAAGATCTTACCAGAACGTATGGAGGGAAATCGGGGACGACAGGTGCTGACAGCTGGATGATCGGCTTCTCTCCCCAGCTCGTCACAGGTGTGTGGACCGGCTATGATAAAGGACGCACCATTGACTCGGTCAAAGAAACCGCCTATGCGAAAAAGATATGGGCTTCCTTTATGGAATCAGCCCTCTCAAACCAGCCAGCCTCCTCCTTCATGCCGCCAGACGGTGTAAAAGGCGTATATATCAATCCAAAAACCGGTGATCTCGCAGGCCCAGGATGCGAATCAAAGGTATTTACCTATTTTATAGAAGGAACGGAGCCGACCGGTGTCTGCTATGGTGCCGAGAACAAAGCTTCTGAGCAAGACAAAGCTCAAGATCAACAGCCTAAGAAATGGTGGGAAAAGTGGCTGAAACGTTAAAAATGGACATGAAAAACCCCGAGATCTGCATCTCGGGATTCTCCATGTCCTAGCTTTAACACCAGTTTACTGAAAAAACGCTTGGAATTGGTATCCATTCATCATTCTTCACAAAAATTTCACAATTACTCAGGAACAGCCAATCCTTCTTTTAATTCATCTGTGGATGCTTCCCATAACGCTTCATTGTGACTCTTCAAGAAATCAGCGAGCACCTTTTTCGAACCATCATCCATATGACTGACAACGATTTTACGCTTCATGGATTTATCCATTAAATTTACATGCTCAGGAAGTGACTTATATCCTCTGCGGATCGAGCGGTCAACTGTCATTTCACAAGCTGTGACTCCTGCATAATATGGCCCCTCTTCTCTGCGGTCAATCGTCACCCATACGAGCCAATACGGTTTTCCGTTAGGTACCTCTTCTTTGGTTTTTAAAAATTTAATTCCTTTTTCGACGGCACTTCTTGCATGCATCGCACCAATATCAATGACGGCTTCCTTTTCCTCCACATCAATGATCACCGGCGAGATATTATCAAGGCTGAGGGCACCTGCCCCAAAACCTCCATGCCCATCCGTTGCATCTGTTTTTTTAATGATATTAAAACCAATTGGTTTCTTCTTTTTACCTTCCATTCATTAGACCTCCTAAAGCAGCGGCTTCAAAATAAGATTAAACCAGTATATGATTTGATCCCGCATTCCGATCAATGGAACAAAAACAAACTGACCTAGCGGTGTGATGACGAAGATGAGGAAAATGATGATTCCATACTGTTCGAACTGCGTCATCTTTGCACGGATGCCGGGACTGACAACATCCTCAATAATACGATATCCGTCCAGCGGCGGAATCGGTAATAAGTTAAATAGGAACAAAATCACGTTCAAGTTAATAAAGATTTGGAAGAAATAATCGACCCCCGGCTCAAAGCGCATGAGCGACTCCCCGCCAAATTTCTGAAGAAGCACATACACAAAAAAGCCTAGAAACGCCAACACCAAGTTACTTAATGGGCCTGCAATCGAGACGCAGATTCCTGCTAAGCGCGGGTTTTTGAAATGGTACCGATTCACAGGTACAGGCCTCGCCCAGCCAAACCCAGCCACAAAGATCAAGATCGTCCCGAAAATATCAAGGTGCTTCAATGGATTGAGCGTCAGTCTCCCTTGATTTTTAGCTGTCGGATCTCCAAAACGATACGCAACATATGCATGCGCCAGCTCGTGCATCGTAAAAGCCACAACAAGCGTAATGGCGACATATGGAATCAGTTCTAATGGATAAACAAGAAATTGGTCCAAAGGCATGAATCCCTCTTTCTTTCTATACAATGATTTACTTCATTCAGTATACTATAAGAAGTCCCTTAAACTAAAGGGAAGCGTAGCACTACAGGAAAAAGGAGGTTGCCATCATGCCGATTATCACCGTTCAAATGCTTGAAGGAAGAACAGATGAGCAGAAAAGGGCTCTTGTGGAGAAAGTCACAGATGCCGTTGTTGAAACAACAGGCGCAGGTGCAGAGAAAGTCTCTGTCATTATTGAAGAGATGAAAAAAGAACATTATGCTGTAGCAGGAAAGCGAATGAGCGACCTGTAAGCATATAAAAAGGACAAACACTTTTTCGGTGTTTGTCCTTTTTTCTCTTACCTTATCTGTACCAAGCTTTATTACGGTTCACTTGATTTTTATGAGCCGCATCGAAGAAATCGACAGTGTAAGAATAATCATAATTCATTAAGCAGACAATTCCGCTGCCTTGAGGGTCGTGCGGTAAGCCAAAGTTATGGCCGTATTCATGCGTAGCCGCTTTTGCTGTATTCGCTGTTCCTTGGTCAAGGTTAACGGCGAATGCACTTCCGCTCGGTGCACTATTGTATACATAAGCGATGCCGCCAGCATCAAAGTTTGGATTTGCTGTAAATCCAGTGACAAAATCGTATCCTCTGCCATCAAAGCTGCGCTGAAGGTTGGACAAAATTTGTGATGCGTTTGATCCTGAAGACGTCCAAGACCCTACGGCTTGTACGACAAAGTCCACATCATGATCACGGTTAAATGTCACATCCGCTTGCTCAATGATGCTGACAATGCGCGTCTGCCAATCACTATATTTCGCACGATACTGCGCATCAGCTACTGCATAGACGGTCACTTTCTGACTGCCTGTACTAGCTTTTGTTGAAATCGAATCTCCTGTATTTGCTTTAAAGGTTCTAGACCCTACCTGTTTACCAGACTCATCTAAAATCTTTGTTGTCACATCTCTTTCAATAGGAGGTGCCTTCGTCAAATCTTTAAAATCGTTTGCCTTTGGCAACCCTTCACTAATATGTGTTTCAAACGGCGCATGACCATGATCATGCCCATGACCTGCACTTGCAACTGGTGCTGAAGCTGAACTTACCCCCGGTAACAAACTACCTACCAATAAAAATGACAAAAAGACTGAACGCTTTTTCATTCCTATCCCTCCTTTGTTTTTCACAAGGTTATATATTCACTGAAAATTCACCATTTTCCTTCTATTCAGTCAAAAACAGGGAATTGGATATACAGGAAGAAAGTCGAAACATGTCATTTTCACTAATTTTTCGGATATTTTGACACACATTTTATCAAAAAGCAGAACTTTTGATCCGGGACATTCGCTTAGTAAACATCCATCTTTTTCTAAAGTGCTGTTATAGACCCAGCCACACCATATAAAGAAGCAAAAATTGATATTAGAAAAGATAAATTCAGACTTTACTGATACGAATTATACTTCTTTGCGATTCTCCCTTATGATGAAGAACATAAAACAATGCTATTTCAAAACAGAAGGGACGATCCACATGTCTGAAAAAAAGCACATACAATTTGGATTGATGTTACATGGTCCAGGAGGTCATATGAATGCATGGAAGGATGAATCCGTTCCAGCAGATGCAAGTGTGAACATTGATTATTATCAAGCAATGACAAAAAAGGCAGAAGCAGCGGGTTTCCGTTTTGTCTTTGTCGCAGATGGCTTATATATTCATGAACATTCAATTCCTCATTTCTTGAACCGATTTGAACCATTAACCATCTTATCCGCTCTTGCTGCGGTCACCAAAAAGATTGGACTTGTGGGCACTGTATCCACTTCCTACAGTGAGCCCTTTACCATTGCCCGGCAATTTGCATCCCTAGATAAATTAAGTAAGGGGCGGGCCGGATGGAATGTTGTGACTTCTCCACTTGAAGGCTCTGCTGAAAACCACATCATTCGTCCGCATCCTAGCCATTCACTTCGGTATGAAATTGCAGAAGAATACCTAAAAGTAGTGAACGGCCTTTGGAGCTCATGGGAAGAAGATGCTTTTTTAAGGGATCGATCAACAGGGGTTTTCTTCGATCGGGATAAACTGCACACATTAAACCATCATGGCAAACACTTTTCTGTCAAAGGTCCTTTGAATATCGAACGATCTGAACAAGGGCAACCGGTGATTTTCCAGGCAGGTGCGTCAGAGGCAGGAAAGGATCTAGCCGCAAAAGAAGCGGACGCAGTATTTACGAATGCAGACTCACTTGAGAAAGCGAAAGCATATTACTGCGACGTGAAAAATAGAGCCGCAGCGCTGGGCAGAAATCCATCTGACATCAAAATTTTCCCCGGTATCCACCCGATTACAGGGAGAACAGTCGAAGAAGCAGAAGAAAAATATGAAGCCATTCAACATCTGGTCTCTATTGAAGAAGCCCTTCATTACCTGGGCAGGTTCTTTGATCACTTGGACTTCAGTCAATTTCCACTTGATGAGCCATTTCCTGATATCGGTGATGCCGGTTCAAACAGCTTTCAATCCACAACTGAATCGATTAAAAAAATGGCGAAAGAACAAAGCTTGACCTTAAGAGAAGTCGCTCTACGAGTAACTACTCCCAAAAGCGCTTTTTTCGGAACTTATGAACAAGTGGCAGACCAGCTGATCCAATGGATCGAAGAAGATGCCGCAGATGGATTTATTTTTGGCGCGCCTATTCTAGCAAGCGGTTTATCTGAATGGACGGAGCATGTCATCCCGATATTAGTAGAAAGAGGATATTACGACCCGAATTATCCAGCTCATACCCTTCGTGAAAATTTGGGTCTGCCTATCAAGAAGAATCAGTTTCTTAAACAAACAGTGAAATAAACATGAAAGAGGGGTTAGCTCAAAGGCTACCCCTCTTTTCATGTTGGTTGATGCAGTCGATTTTCGATGAGATCAATGAATTGAAGTACGGCTCTTCCTGGCGAATCATTTGTTTTCCTCAATAGACCAACTGGCGGGGAAACATGAATGCCCTTTATTTCTAATACCTTGGTGCCTGGAAGAGTAAAGGAATGAGCAGTTCGTGTAAAAAGAGAGACACCTAATCCAGCCTGAACATAATGTTTATGGGACATGCTGCTCGTAATCTCTAACTTATTGTAATTGGTCCCAATGACATCGACGATTTGTTGTTCGATTTGAATACGGATGGGGCAATTGTGTGGCGTGAATAAAATGGTCTCATCCTTTAAATCGGTCACCTCCACTACCCCTTTTTCCGCTAATCGATGGGAAGACGGGACGAGCAGCACGATATCATCTTGAAAAAGAGGCTTATAGCTATTCTCCATCGAAGCTTCTGGTGCTCCGCAAATCGCAAAATCAATCTCATCATGCGAAAGTAAGGAACTCAACGTATTCGCATCCGCTACTTGCACAGAAAATTCTACATTCGGAAACCTTTCCTTGAATTCTGCAATAAGGGCAGGAAATTCTAAGCTGGCAGTGGGCTCAGAAACACCGATGCGAATGAACCCCGCAATGCCCACTTCTAAATCTTGGAGTGTTTTCGTCAATTTCTCATATTCATTGAGTAAAGAATTGGCTCTTTCATAAAAAAGCTGTCCTGATGCTGTTAACTTTAAGGTCTTCCCTCTTTCTAGAAGCTTCTCTCCAATTTCCTCTTCTAAATGTTTGATGTGCAAAGTGATGGTTGGCTGAGAATAATTCAGCGCTTCTGCTGCTTTTAAAAAATTTCCGTATTTCACGATCGTGGCAAAGGTGCGTATCGCTCGAATCTCTATGAAAACCCCTCTTCTCCCTGTATTTTAAATATCTGAATCGTGTATTTATGATTACTAATTATACTTTTCTATTGGTTTGCCTTATTATAATTTATATTATCAACTATTCCAAGTTGTTTAGAAGGAATTATCAGAAATGGAGGAGACGAATTGGCAAAAGTAACGATTATAGCAGGCGGGCATTCTGTCCAATCTCGGTTAACCGGTGTCCTGCAGCATATCCATCATCGTTTGGCGTTACATGGGGTTGATGTTCATGTCATTCAAGTCCACCAGCTTCCTAGCGGCGCCTTAATAGGAGCAGATTTTTCAAACGAGGACATTGTGAAAGCCATTGAGCTTGTGAATGAGAGCGACGGTGTCATTGTGTTAACACCTGTCTACAAAGCGTCTTTTTCCGGTATTTTAAAAACTTTTTTAGATCTACTTCCCCAGAAAGCATTACAAGATAAACCCGTCCTTCCTTGTGTTTTAGGAGGAACATACGGGCATTTGCTCGTCATTGAATATGCACTTAAACCGATCATTCATCAACTCGGTGCAACCGTCGTTCAATCTGGCGTGTATGTTGTGGATCAACAGGTCACAAAGCAGGATTCAAATAGCTATGTGCTTGATCCAGATGCCACAGACAGATTAAACCTCGCACTATCTCAATATCAAAGTCTAATAGGAGGAACAGCCAATGTCGCTCACCCTTAGTATTCTTGATCAAAGCCTCGTCAGTGAAAACGAGAAAGCAGAGACGGGTATTCAGCATACTGTCAGATTGGCTGAAGCAGCAGATCAGCTTGGTTATCACAGGTTTTGGGTGTCTGAACATCACAATAATTCTCAAGTGGCAGGTTCATCCCCTGAAGCCCTCGCTGGTTATCTTTTAGCAAAAACGAACCATTTGCGAATTGGGTCTGGAGGTGTCATGCTTCAGCATTACAGCCCGTTTAAGGTGGCTGAAACATTTCATGTACTGGCATCTCTAGCGCCTGGCAGAGTCGATTTAGGCGTTGGGAAAGCACCGGGAGGGTTGAACCTCTCAACACAAGCGCTTCAGGAAGATTATCAAGCGTCACGGAAAGACTTTTCTCAAAAATTAGTGGATCTCAAAACGTATCTAACTGAACAAGCAAATGAATTAAATGCTCAGCCAATTCCTAGCGTATCACCCGACATGTTCCTTCTAGGCGGCAGTATTGAGAGCGCGGAATTTGCAGCAAAACTTGGGATATCCTTTGTGTTTGCCTATTTTATTAACGGGGATGACGCATTATTAAAAGAAGCAAGAGAGACTTTTCAAAAATTCAAGACACAGAACACGCACCAGCAATTTCTTCTCGCCATCACCGTATCTGTAGCGGAAGACCACAAACAAGCCCTCTCGTACATCAAGCAAAAGGAAACAGTAAAAGTCTCCTTTTCCGATGGAAGAAAGCTTAATGTGACGTCACTAGAAGATGCAGAAAAGCTGGTGAAAGGAACAAAAAAAGAACACTACAACATTCACGTTCAAAAAACCGGTTATACCGCTGGCACAAAAGAAACCGTTCATCGCCGGCTGACTGAACTAGCCGAGACATATGATATCAACGAGTTCATTGTTCTATCTCCGATTGTAGACATTGAGGCAAGAATAGCGTCTATCACATTATTAAAAGAAGCATTTGATCATGAACTAACAGCCAAAAACCAAATAAACCAAGAGGTGAGCGTCTAATGTCAAATAAACAAAAAATCATTTTATGGAGCAAAAATGGATGCAGCTATTGTCAGGACATTCAGTCCTATTTCAACGAACAGCACATTACTTATTCAACCATTGATGTAACAGAGCATGATCATTACAGAAATATTTTAGAAGAAAAATACGGCGTCCGTTATGTGCCAGTAGTAGAAATCAGCCGTGATACCCACGTGTATCAAGCATTGCTGAATCCAGATATCGATACTTTACGAAAAGCGTTGAGCTGACATTACACACTACCCTTTTGATTGGAGGTTTGTCATGAGTCGAGATATTTTTCGCATCGCTACCGAAGTAGATGCACCGGCTTTTCTAGAATTGCTGTCCAGTGCATTTAAACCGCTTGGAGAAATGGGCATTGATTGGCCATCCACGAACGCCACACTTGAAATGGTCACAGAAAACATCAAACAATCCGTTGCTGTTGTGTTAGAACGAGACGGGCGGCTCATATCAACCATCACCATACGTTTTCCCTGGGAGAGTACTCAACCGGTCTCAGGCTATCCATTTGTTTGGTGGTTTGCCACAGCTCCTGATTTAGCCGGTCAAGGGATCGGAAATAAGCTGCTCGATTATGTAGAAAACACCTTGCTCCGGCAGACATTTAAAGCACCAGCATACACACTGGGCACTTCTGGCCGAAAGCACCCCTGGCTTCTAGAGATGTACGAACGAAAAGGCTATACAGCATATATTGAACGTGAAGCCGATAATGGCGACTTAGGTGTATTAATGTATAAAGTCCTCATCCCTGAACGGTTTGATGCCGCCATATTAGGCGCACCGCCCACAGAAGAAAAAGTCCAAACGACTTCAACATAGGAGGTGATTCAACATGGGGGAGTTTTTCAAATGGGAGTATGTCGTCACACTCTTCCCTAAAGTATTGTCAGCCCTTCCAACAACCTTACTGATCGTTTTATTTGCCACTTTGATTGGCAGTTTTCTTGGATTCATTCTTGCTTATTTCCGAATTGAGCGTATTCCCATCCTGCATCAGCTCAGTGCAATTTATGTCTCATTTATTCGTGGAACACCTATCCTTGTGCAAATGTTTATTGTGTTTTATGGCCTGCCTGGTGTGCTTGCAACAATTGGGCTTGATATCTCCATGTGGAACAAATTGATCTTTCTGTATATTACATATGGACTCAATACAGCTGGGTATTTTTCAGAAATATTCCGATCTGCCCTATCGAGTGTCCCAGCATCTCAATATGAAGCGGCCGCCTCGATTGGACTGACGAAATGGCAGATTTATAGAAGAACGCTTATTCCTCAAGCAGGGAGAATCGCCCTTCCTAATATCGGCGTGGCCATTGTCAACTTATTACAAAATACCTCCCTCGCCTTTACATTAGGTGTGATGGACATGATCGGAAAGGTTCAAACATTAGGGGCTTTATACTATCGCGTATTAGAAGGATACTTTATTGCTGCCGTTATATTTATCATTTTAAGTATGGTGTTAGAAAAATCATTTGACCTATTGGAAAAACGGATCAATACACCGAAAACAAAAAAACAGCGACAGACGGCATTGCTTCCCTTAAAAAGAGCCGAAGCGGCCTTCACTGTAGAAAAACGTGCAAAATAAACTGGGGAGGAATTCACATGAAAAATAACAGAATATTCAGAAATCATTACATCATCGGTCTGCTTCTACTTGGTTCATTGCTGCTTGCCGCCTGCGGAAATAATGAGCAATCGGATGAAGTCAAAGCAGAAGCAAACAATAATGACCCAGATGCAAAAGAAATCGTCATTGGGACGGGGAACGCCTATCAGCCTTTCGTTTACTTAGATGAAAACGGCAAATTAACAGGCTACGAGAAGGCTGTATTAGATGAAGTGGATCAGCTGCTTCCACAATATAAGTTTAAATATGAATCCTTTGAGTTTAAAAATATTCTGCCTGCTTTAGATGCCGGTAAAGTTGATCTCGCTGCCCACCAATATGAAATCAATGACGAGCGTCAGAAGAAATATCTATTTGGAAAAGTTGGCTACACAGATTATACAAGCTATGTGGTGGTGAATAAAGCATCCGGTCATGACTTTCAAAGCCTGGACGATTTAGCTGGACACAAAGTGCACACCTCTACAGGAAGTAATTTCGCTTATCTTCTAGAGCAATATAACGCAAAGCATGATCGGAAAATTGACATTGTCTACGGGGATGGCGGGAACGAAATTTTAGTCAAAAACCTGCAGAATGGCACGGTCGATGCTGCCTTACTCACAAAGTATGACGTCAATAAGCTAAACAAACAGTTCAATGCCAATCTTGTGACATCCGGAAAGCCTGTAAACGTAT
Organism: Bacillus sp. iso_77; assembly: GCF_056173625.1. Lineage (NCBI taxonomy): Bacteria > Bacillati > Bacillota > Bacilli > Caryophanales > Bacillaceae > Bacillus > Bacillus sp. iso_77. The sequence goes on from NZ_CM149683.1 coordinate 3,384,891, forward strand.
CTAAAACGTATTATCTATATCAAAAAAACAATACAAAACTTCAAAAAGACATTGATCAAGCCCTGCAAAAACTGATCGATAACGGGAAGCTCGCTGAATTGTCTAAAAAAATATTGGGCGGAGACTTTACTACATCATAAGAAAGGAGCGATCTGAGTGGATTTTGACGTTGCTTTTATGTTTCAGGCCTTTCTAGCCGCACTTCATTATTTGCCAACGACGCTGCTATTAGGTTTTCTCCCGCTATTATTCGGCTCCATCTTTGGCTTTGGCATTGCCCTTATTCGTTTTTATCAAGTGCCTATATTGTCTCCATTGTTCAAATGGTTTGTGGCGATTTTTAAAGCCATTCCTGTTGTATTAATCTTGCTCGTATCTTATCTTATTTTTTCCGATTCGCTCGATCAATTGGCTGCATCTCTTTCGCTGCCAATCCGTTTTAGCGATTTAGATAGACGATGGATTGCCATTTTCGCCCTTTCTTTATATGCCGTCAGCGGGTTATCAGAGATATTTCGAAGCTCTCTTGCGTCCATCCCAAAGGGCCAATTTGATGCCGCTCTATCCGTTGGTTTCACAGGCAGACAGGTGTTGCGAAGAGTGATCATTCCACAAGTCTTTCCCATCTCTCTTCCTTTACTGAACAACATGCTCATCAGTTTAATCAAAGCCTCTTCTCTCGTCTCTATGGTATCTGTGGTCGATATTTTAAACGGCGCTTTAATCAAAGCCAATGTGAACTATCGTTATCTTGAAGCCTACATTGCTGTTGCCCTTATTTACTGGGCGCTGTGTGCCTCTATTGAAGCCATTACAGCCGGATATGAGAAATATGGACACAAAAACAAAAGGAGGCGATTGGCATGATTCACATCAAACAAGTGCATAAAGCATTCGGTCAAAACCAGATTCTAAAGGGAATTGATTTAACGGTAGAAAAAGGCGAAGTCGTTGTCATTTTAGGTCCGAGCGGCTCTGGGAAATCAACATTTCTCAGATGCTTAAATTTTCTTGAGCGTGCGGATCAAGGCGAGATCAGCATTGATCACACCAGTGTCACATTCAATCAAGCAAAACCGAAAGACATTCTGGCAATTCGCCGAAAAACAGCCATGGTCTTTCAGCAATACGACCTGTTTATTCATAAGACAGCACTTGAGAATGTCATGGAAGGCTTAGTCATTGCCCGTAAACAACCGAAAGACCATGCCTATGACACAGCACTCCAATTGCTCAAAAAAGTAGGGTTACTAGAGAAAAAAGATGCCTATCCGCATCAATTATCTGGCGGACAGCAGCAGCGAGTAGGCATTGCAAGAGCACTTGCATTGAATCCGGAAGTCATTTTGTTTGATGAGCCGACCTCCGCTTTAGATCCCGAGCTTGTAGGTGAAACACTTGACGTCATTAAACAAGTGGCACAAACCGGGGTCACCATGATCATCGTCACCCACGAGATGAGCTTTGCCTATGATATTGCCGACAGGGTCATTTTCATGGAGGATGGGGTCATTGTTGAATCAGGCACCCCAGTAGAAGTCTTTGAACAGACGAAGGAAGAACGGACAAAACAATTTTTAGCGAGATTTTCTTATCATCATTCCTAAAAAACAAGTCGATCCATGAGGTCGACTTGTTTCTGTTTCTATATGCGTGCAAAATAAAAACCAGTCTGTTCTAGCCATTGGCTATTACATACTGGTTCTTATCGTTAGTTCAATTCCTTCAACTGATCAATATACGCAAGGGCTGCCTCAAATTCTTCGTCCGTATAGCGCTGCTTGCTTTTAATGGTGAAGACCTTTTCCTTTACCTCATCTTTTGGCAGATCATCAAAGTATAAAATCGTTGAGACAAGCTCTAGAAAACGAGACGATTGCTCATTCATCTGCTGCGTCAGCACTTTGAGGTCAGGCATGTCCACTTCACACTGATCGAGAAACTCTTTCCCATTGTCCGTCAGCGAATAGCGATATTGAAAGTATCCGCCCTTTTTTTCCTTCATTTCGTCCAAGAATCCAAGGTTGCACAGCTCTTCAATTCTGAGCGTCAACTCCTCTGAATAGGGGCCATAAAAATGAAAATCGTATTTCTCGTAAAAAGGCAAATCTAGCTTTTTTGCTATGTAAATCATTTTTTGCAGCTTCTTCCGTCCAACGATTTCCCCAGATTCAGAGAACACCTTCATCAACTTTGCATGCTCTTTCAACAAATTCCCGACATCTCCTTTTTCAGTACTTCCTTATCCCAATCCAAGCAGCTTCATGATCGCCTTCTTTTCTTCAGCTTTTTCCGACATATCTACAATTAAGTCCATCGGGAAATAAAGTTTATGATCGGTTCTTCGTTTACCGGAAATGGCGTCAACAATATCTGACTGTCTCGACAGTTCTTTAATATGACCACTTTGCGTCAAGAGATGGATCGGCAGCCGTTCTTCTTCTTCGCCCGGTCTATAGAAGTCATAAGGCAAATCAGAGGAAGAGTCGACCACTAAATAATAGTCAGGATCAATTCCTGCTTCTTTGAACAAAGCCGTCAGCTTGAAATATTTCGTCATTTCTTCGTTTGGATTAAACTCTGTATATTGGAATAAACGGCGGTTCATAAAACGGCGGCACAAATCAGCCAACACGTGATCTTCTTCATCTTCCCACGCCTGAAAATAAAATAAGACAATGGATTCATCCAGCTTAATATAGTCCTCTGTGGTGACATTTCCTTCAAAAATTGAATAAAAATGCACAGGAGCATGTGTGAAAATATATCCCGTTTCATGCAGCTCTTTTGCACGATGGAGAATTTTTGTTAAAATGACTTCCGCACTGCGTGTCACTGGATGGAAATAGACTTGCCAGTACATTTGATAGCGGCTCATAATATAATCCTCTACGGCATGCATCCCGCTCTGTTTCATCACAATCTGATCTTCTCTTGGACGCATCACGCGTAAAATACGTTCCATATCAAAGTGACCATAGCTGACGCCTGTATAGTAAGCATCACGCTGCAAGTAATCCATTCGGTCGGCATCAATTTGACTTGAAATCAAACTGACCACCTGTTTGTTTTGATACGTTTTGGCAATGACTTCTGCTACATGCTTTGGAAAATCGTCACTGACCCGGCGCAGCACTTCATTTACTTCCGTCTGCCCTAAAATGATATCTCTTGTAAACGATTCATGATCTAAATGAAAGACCTTTTCAAAGGAATGAGAAAACGGACCATGTCCAAGGTCATGAAGCAGGGCGGCACTCAGTACAAGCTCACGCTCCCCTTCATCCCATTCGGGTCTTCCTTTAAACACATCATCCACAATTCGTCTGACAATCTCGTATACACCGAGTGAATGATTAAATCGGCTGTGTTCTGCCCCATGAAACGTTAAATAAGTGGTGCCTAGCTGTTTAATTCGTCTAAGGCGCTGGAACTCTCTCGTTCCGATTAAATCCCATATCAATGCATCCCGTACGTGAACATAGCGGTGCACAGGATCTTTAAATACCTTTTCTTCGGATAATTTTCCTTTTGGATACGCCATCGTTTCGTCCCTCTTTTTTTAAGACGTGTTTCTATTATATCGGGTAACTTTTCCCGAAAACATCCTTGAATTTGCTGGCGAATGTGTTCTCATAGATTGAACGGACGTAAAAAGCCCGACCTGACAGGGACGGACCTCTTTTTAGGTCGACTGAACACATTCAGTGACATTTATTTGACTTTTTTTTGAACCTTTTCGAGTAACTCATCTTCTGTTGGTGCGGATAATGGGCGATTGTTCACAAACGCAAAAGCCTTTTTTCGTCCTGGACCGCAATACGATTGACAGCCAATCTCAATTTTTGCATCAGGGTCAACCGATTTAAGTCGAGGCAATAACGTTTTTAGGTTCGTCGCATCACAATCGTCACATACGCGAAACTCATTAGCCATGTTCTTACGCTTCCTTTCAATGATGAAACTTCATTCTATATGAAACAGTTGGACAACTAAGAGTGAATAATATACCACCCAACATTGTACATCGAAGCGACTGGAGTTGCAAGAAGCTTTGTCAGCACAGAGACGTATTCACATAAAAGCTAGTATTTTCCACTATCCTTTTAGCAAACTTGTATAAACCTTCTTCAACTTGGCTAATCTAATACCATCAAATCTTATGGGGGTTTAAACACATGTCAAAACAAAGACAAGATGCTTGGTCAGAGGAAAATGATCTCCTTCTGGCAGAAACCGTCTTACGTCACGTCAGAGAGGGCAGTACACAGCTGAACGCATTTGAAGAAGTGGGAGACAAGCTAAACCGTACCTCAGCGGCATGCGGATTTAGATGGAATGCTGTCGTGAGGCATCAATATGAAAAAGCATTGGCACTTGCCAAAAAACAGCGTAAACAACGCATGCGTGCACTCGGCAATGGGCAGCCTGCGAAAAAACGTTTGCTCTATCAGCCGCAAGTTGAAGAAACGATCACACAGGAAGAGTTCTCTCAAGAACTGGAACCTGCGCAAGAAGAAACGTTTGCACCTGCAGCCGAAACAGCCGAACAGCTTCAGTTTGTGGATCAAAGCTACAATGAAGAGTTAGCTAGTTTATCACATTTATTGTCACAGGCTTCTCAAGTGACAGAGAAAAAGCCAGAAACCAATCCATTTGGGCAGCGCCAAGAGCTAACCATTGAAGATATCATTGATTTCTTACGCCGCTATGAAGGCAATGGGCAGCAATCTTCTGCCTTACGCATGGAAAACAGCCGGTTAAAACAAGAAAACAATGAACTTTCACATAAAGTGTCGCAGCTAGAAGCTGAAGTGAAAAAGCTTGAAAAGGATCAGCTCACGATTCAAGAAGATTATGAAACACTCGTCAAAATCATGAACCGTGCAAGAAAACTAGTTTTGTTTGAAGAGGACGACAGTGCCGCACCAACCTTTAAAATGGATCGTAACGGCAACCTTGAAAAAATGGCTGAATAACCAAAAAGTGCTCCCCACCTGCGGGAAGCACTTTTTTAAATACCCAAAAACAGCATCACGCTAAAAAGGACATTGATCAAGAAGACGAACATAAAAATGTACCTAACTTGCCTCACCTGAAAATCACCAAAGATAAAAATATAAAGCCCTGCGATACCAAGCGTCAGTACAGGCTGAAGAAACGGCACGAAAAGCGAAATGCCGTAGCCGGCTCCTATGATGACAGGAAGCCATAGTAAATAGAGGTAACCGCCATTTTTAGATTTCAAGAAACCACTCCCTCTCTTTCTTCTATCTGCTTGATTTCAGGCTGAACAAACTTGAGTCCGGCCATTGTACGTCTGCGTTTTTGTGATGTCCAAATCGCAATCGCTGGCTGATCCGTTAGAGACTCTGTGTCAATGGTAATCAGCACTTTCCCATTTAATTCAATTGAATCTTCAAACTCAATTTTGCACCCAGATAAACTGATATCATGTATGATCACCGGCACCTTCTCTTCTAGTCGGTCCTCATAGGCGATCGTGCCTGTCACACCTTGCAAAGGCCTTCTCATCCATTTGCGCCGCAGAGCCTTTGGTACCTTCTCCGTTTCTCTTAAAAAGCGGAGAAACGTCCGAACAGCATGAGATTTTTTCTCACGATCCGTCATCGCTACATGCTCTCGTGTGAATAAGAAACGGATCAGTGATAAATACTCTGATTTTTTTGTGTCAGTAAAAGCAACACCAACCATCAGCTTGTCTCCCTCTGGATAGCTCCAAACCACATCACACGACACGCTTTCATTCTCTGAAAAAAACAATTGCGTTTGTCCTTGATAAAGAGAAGACGCTTGGTCCAATGGAATGGACAGACGTGCACCTGAATCACTCATATCTAGTAGAAAACAAGCAATCGACTGATCTTGATGATCAGAACGAAGATGCCCCTCTTTTTCAATGACAAACCGCTCTGATTTCCGATAACGCGGTCGATCAAACGCCACAAGCAGTGCCATGAATAAGCCTGCACCGTTATAAAGCACCCAAAAAATATTAATCAACAGGAGATCAGCGTTCATCGTCCCATTTACCTTCACATCGTAACCTATTTTCACAAGGGCAAGCAATGAGAGCAGCAAGAAGATCAGATGGGGAATCATCGTTTTCAAATGAAAATGCCTTTTGTCCGTTTGAGTTCCCTTCGGTGTCACCAGAAATTCAACCCGTTTCTTCAAGAACAGTTCACTGAGTGCCACACCAGCTAAGTGGAATGCCATTGAACTTTCATAAATATGACTCCAAAACATACTTCTTTTTTGATTCGACACAAGTTTAAAAGCTAAATACGAGCTAAAGAACGCCGGCAGCCAAAACATGAAAACGGACTGGAAATCTGCCCAGAAACTTTGAATACCAAACAATAAAAACAAAATCGGTGTGAGAATATAAATCATTTTAAACAAACCGTTAAACCAATACACAATGCCATCTAAATAAAGAACACGCTGCATAAGCGTTAAGCCGCGCACCTTCAAAGGATTAAACTTACGGGCACACTGAATGTTCCCTCTCGACCAGCGATCTCTTTGCTTTAACAGATCAAGCCAGCTTTCAGGTGCCAGACCGACGGCTAATACTTCTCCGACAGACACAGATTTGAATTTCCCTTGGAGAAGCATTCCTGTTGCCATGTCTTCTGTAATCACTCCAGTAGCAAATCCGCCAATTTCATCTAATGCCGTTCTTCTAAATACCGTATTACTCCCAACATACATGACGGCATTAAACCGATCCTTACCAGCTTGGAGAGTTTGCATGAAGAAGTCCTGCTCATTTGGAATTCGATCTTTCGAGAACATATTATATTGGAAAGGATCTTCGTTATAAAACGCCTGTGGAACTTGAACAAACGCAGTTGCTCCATCATGAAAATAGGGCACTGTTTTTTCTAAAAAGGAAGGAAGAGGGACCATATCTGCATCAAGTGTGAGAATCAGCTCTCCATCCGTTTGAGACATCGCATGATTTAAATTACCTGCCTTAGCAAATCTGTTATCTGTTCTTGTCAGGTAATGAACACCAAACGCAGAAGCAAGCTGCGCTACTGCTTCCCTATTGCCATCATCACATAAATAAATTTGAACGCTTTCCTTCGGATAAGAGAGATTCAAACAACCTGCAACAGTGCGTTTCAGCACCTCAATTGGTTCATTATATGTAGCTATGAAAATATCAACTGTTGGCAGCCTTTCAAGATCACTGATCATGACTTGTTTCCGATTTGAAGGCTTCCAAACAAGTGTATAAAACACAAGCAGCTGGATAAACCCAATGCATTCACAGGCAACAAGCAAAATGCCCATGACAATATTAAAAGTACCTTCATGCGGCAATGTAAAGAAGAGACGCCAGCAAATATAGGCAGCATTTGTTAACACACAAAGCACAATGATGATTTTTTTCACAGTAGAAGCCATTGGTTGGATACGATATATCATATACAACAGAGACAACATACAAAGCATAAACAGCGGGTAATACGTGGTGATGAATGACAATACATTTTCCTTCTTTCTTATGTCATAAAGGACTATCACATATAAAATGTCATAACAAAGGAGGGGATTCTTCCATTAGATTGCCCCTCCATTTCTATATAAATCATTTCCACAATCGATCTAACTGATTTGAATAAAAATCAATGGCCCTTCGATAACTCAAAATAGCAGGATCATTTGTCGTCTCAGTTAAACAGTTCAGTAATATTTCCATGGCTTTGCTATGTTCATTTAAATTATACAAAGTCATGGCATAAAACGTTTGAATGGCTTTATTATGCGGATAAGCTTCCATCGCATGGAGGAATATTTGTTTTGACTTTTCATATTCCCCTAAGGTTCTGTATGTACTTCCTAATCCTAAGAAAGCATCTTCTCTTTCTTCTGAAGACAAACCTAGTTCAAGGGCCCTCTCATAAAAAAAGACAGCTTGTTTTTCCTTCCCTAACACATCATAACTCCAAGCACATTGATAGTGAATGGAGGCATGATCTGGATACTCTTCTACAAGACGGATGAGCATGTCATTGGATTCTTGAAGATGTCCACTTTCTCGAAGTTCAATAGCTTTCAGAAGTTTCGTTTCCATTACATCACCCCTATTTTTAAGATGGGACGATATGTTTACGAGAACACTTTCTCATTCCGCTCAATCATCCGCGCCATGTTTTTCTCAAACTCCAGTTGTTCCTCGGTTGTCAACCCTGAAGCAGTCAGTTGCTCGCTCAGCTTTTGAAGTTCTTCTAGTAAAAGACGCATGAGAAGCGCACAATCAATGGGTTCTCCAGTTAATTCTGATAGGGATGCCATCGTATCAGGCTTTATATCAGGGAATACCGCTTTCACCTCATGCCTTCTATCCTTTAAGGCCGCCTCATAAAAACGGCGAATCAACTCAGCTCGTTTTCGACCGCTTCCATCTGCACACAAATAAATTTGCACAGCGACCCCTCCTCGTAATCTACGCTGAGAAATGCCGGCAAATTTCTTTCCATTAATGCTCAAATCGTAGCTACCTGGACAGTAAGAGCCGACAATTTCATAGGCTTCAATGTCCACATCATACATCGACAGCATCCGGCGGATCAATTCCACCATCGCATCATATCCACGGTCAATATCAATGCCCTTCTTTTGTTCCGCAAAGATTAAAGACACATTTAGTACGCCTTCATCCAGCACAACAGCAAGACCACCTGAATTGCGCACAATGACGCGATATCCCTCTTCCTCAAGAAGCTTTACACCCTCTTGGAGAAATGGAAGTCTTGTATCCTGAATCCCAAGAACGATCGTATTGTGGTGTACCCAAGAACGCGCTGTCGCTGGTGAGAGTCCTTTCCCGACCGACGCACAAAGCGTATCATCCATCGCAAAAGATTGCTTTGGATCTACATAGAGACCAAGGCTCGATTGATCTATGATTCGCCATGTCGGCTGCGTCAATAACTCAATAGGTTCATTTTTCATGTCCTGCATATCCTCTCGTTCATAAACTGTGTTTATTATAACATGGAGGGACACTCATAAAATTTTTCAAAACCCTTTTCAACACTTAAAATTATTTGATAATAAACTGATGATTAACCGTTAACCATTCAGTTATAAATTAGCTATACAAATCAAAACAGGGACAAGATATTGTCCCTGTGCAAGAGTTATAAAGATATAAAAATATCCAATTCATTTTTATCAATATACGGAGATAGACAAAATCTTATAGTTTGTCTGATCTCGTTGATCCTCATACCTATGGCTGCGAGTACATGTGATGGCTTGGATGCGCTACATGCTGAGCCAGTTGAGACAGCTATAGTAGACGATAGTTTTTTTACAAGTATTTCGTTATTAATACCCAAAAATTGAACACTTATAATACCAGGGATTTTATTTTTTGTGGGATTATTAAATTTTATATTTGAACCAAATTTCTCACTTAACACCTGTTTTAAATAGCTTTCAAGGTCGATTAACTTTAACTTATTAGCTTCTAAATTATTATATGCAATTTCGCTAGCTTTACCCATCCCTACAATATTGTGAACTGCAAGAGTTCCGCTTCTTAATCCGTTTTCTTGCCCCCCACCATGCAACAGTGGTGTTATATCGGGATACATACTATACTGATCCTTCCTTAGAAAAACGGCTCCCACCCCTTTTGGCCCATAGTATTTATGAGCCGACAAGGATATTGAAGAAAGACCCGGTAAGCTGTCTAGTTCTATGTTTACCTTACCTACAACTTGAGTAGCATCAGAATGAAAAAAAACCCTATGTTCTTTACAAATCTCAGACAATTCTTCAATAGGCTGAATTGTGCCAAGCTCACTATTCCCCCATTGTATACTTGCCAAAATTGTTTCAGGACGAATAGCTTGTTTAAATTCTTTTAAATTTATAAATCCATCTTCATTAACAGGCAAGATCGTGACAACATATCCATTCCGTTCAAGGTACTTAAAAACTTCTAACACAGATGGATGCTCCACAGAAGTCGTAATAATATGTTTACCCCTATGCTTTCGTTGGTCAGAAATTCCTTTAATAATAAAATTATTGCTCTCCGTTGACCCACTAGTAAAGATAACTTCATCTTCTTTACTCCCGATGAGACGTGCCACTTCTTGTCGAGCAATAGAGACTGCCGATTTTGAAGAAACAGCTTGTGAATAATATTTACTGGAGGGATTACCGAAAATATCACTTAAATATGGCAACATCGCTTCTTTTACTTCAGGATGAACTGGAGTAGTTGCCGAATTATCTAAATACAACAATGTCCTCACCTATTTCCTTCACTGAAAAATTTTGTGAATAATTTTTCGAAATTTCCTGCCAATCGATACTCTCCTTCTAAAAGAACTATTCCTCTAGATAGATGCCGATTAAAATAATCAGGAAAAAATTCCTCATCAGATAGATGACAACCAGCATGTTGTCTAATCAATGCTTTATAAACATAATCATGCTCTCCTGTCATAGTATTTCGATTAATTTCAATCCCAGAAGTGTCTGTAACCTCTGGAGGGCTGCTTGGGTCATTAAGCGAAAGTGATACTGCTAATCGAGAAAGAACATTCCACGTCAGACCTAAAGAACTTTGTAATGTTCTAAGGATCTCTTCTGTTTCTTTCGAAGTTTTTAGACGAAAGTTCATCATATCATCCCTTAAAGTAATTTTCCGAAATTAAAGTAAGCTGTTTTGATGAATTAAAATTCAAAGTATACTCACGTGAGATAAACGGAGATAGCAATTGATAGTGATATTCATCAATTTCGCTATCTGTTGATAAAATAATAGTTTGTCTTTTTAAGCTTGGAATAAAGACACTTAAAACGGATGCCTTGTGAGTTTTATCTAGCCTGCCTAGCAAAGTATCAAATATAAAGGGAACTTGCCTTCCAGAACATTCAAAAATAGCCCAAATAATAGATATCACTAAAATTTGTTTTTCCCCAGCTGACAAAGTATGCTTTGCAAGTATATTCCGATTATTATCAAACAGAGTTATATCATAATTTTCTGGGTCGATTCTAATTGAAGAGATATAATCATTTTTCCTTAGTATCGTTTTTAAATTCTTAGTTGCTAATAGTTGAATATCTTGTAGCTTTTTCTTTATTTGTATCTCCCTATAACGTCTGCTAAGTGAAATGACTTTTTGAGCTTCAAAAAAAGAACCTGATGTTTTATTATATTTACGCAGCTCGGTTTTAATTTTTTCTATTTTCCCTAAAACTTTAGCAAGTTCACTTTTTAATTCATTCAAATATTGGTTCTTTTTTTCTATTTCTCGCTGCAAATCAATAATTTTTTTGTTGTATTTTTCCATTTTTCGAAGCATATCTTCAAATTCGTATGCAGAGTCATTTATATAGACTTGTTCTTTTAATTTTTGCAGTTCTTTTAGCTTAGTTGAGTTATCTTGTAGTAGATCTAAATTTTCCTTAAGTAAGTCCTGATTTAAAATGTTAAAAATCCGCTCCACTTCCATATACTCAGAAAAAGAAGCTCCATGTATCATCTCAACTTGATCTTTAGGATATATCAGGTGAAGCAATTTGTTTTTTAATTCTAGGGCTTGTTCATCTGAGTTATCTACATTTACAGAAGTCAAAATCGCATCTAATTTTTTAATATCTAATTTTTTGTCTAGTTGTTGGGCTAGTAATAGTGACTCTTCATTCTTTAATTGCTCTCTCGTTTTTATTACTAAGTCTCGCATTAAGAAGAACGGGAGCAAGGAGGATATAAACTGTTTTATCTCTCCAGATCTTTGTTTACGCTTTTGTTCTATCCCTGAAATATTAAAAAGGATTGTTTCTCGTTCTTTCTTTTTCAATCCTCCATGTTTTTCAAATTGATTCTTTTCTTTTAAATAATCATCTTGTAATTCTTTCAGATCTTGTTCTTTCTCTTTTAAAGAGTTAATTGTACTATTAATATTCTCTCTCAACTCTTTTTCTTTTAAATTAACAGCATATAATTGATCCTCAATTGAAGCTCTCTTCGTTTGATCCAGTTCTTGCTTCGAGTACTGATCTAGATCCATTTCGAGGTTTTCAAATAAATCTAAATTAAAAACAACTTTAGAAAGCTCTTTAATGTATTCCCCAATTTGATTCTGCGAGATTATACGCGCAATATCTTCACCATCAAACAAACAAAATTCCAAGAGTTTCGGTGGCATAACTTCTTTTAATTTTGCATGAAAGATCTCTTTCTTTGTACCATCTAAAAACGATCCATTTTCGACGAGATAATCATTTTCTTTTAAAGTACCATTTAAATAAACCCATTCACGTTTCAATTTGTATTCGTAAGTTTTTAAATTATCTACTATCATAAATTCAATTTCTATACTGAAATTTTTTTCTTCATTTCGTTTTGCACTATTGTTTAATAAGCTATTCACATGTTTAAAATAATCAGCATTCTCAGTTTTATAACCCAGGCCGTACGAACCAAACAAGCCTAGTTTAATAGCTTGCAATAGTGTCGTTTTTCCAGCTCCATTTTCTCCGCCAATTAATATGACAGTTTTATCTGAAGACGTCTCGAAGTTAAACTTATTTCTATCTTTATATGGACCAATATTTTCGAGTAAAACATTATTTAAATGCATAGTGTAACCCTCTTCTATAAATGTAAATAATCTTGCTGTAGCACTTTGCCTATTTCGTTATTAAGTCCACGTCGAATTTTATATCCAGCAAAATCTTTTTCAATATTAATAAGTTTTTTCATCACTTTCAAGTCAACATTGAACTCTTGACAAAGTAGACTTAATTGCGAAACTTGCTCCTGATCCAACATAGGTAGGTCATCAACCTCCCAATTAATAGAGGCATTGTCTCCATAAACTTTTTGGTAAATATCTGGAACAGAATAATTCCATTCTCCTTGCTTAAACCAAATTCTGCGGATTTCCTTTAATTCTTCTTCCGAAATCAATTCATATGAATCGTCATCAGGATGACTAATTGTACGTTGGACAGCAAGAAGACGGGTCAAAATTTCCTTACGCGCCTCGACTGTATAAGGTCCTAAACCTAGTTGAGCATATTTTTCAACGATTTGACCATCTAGAGTCTCTTCATGATAACGAAATAATACCATATGATCTTCTGGCGAGCTTAAGTCTATATTATTTTGTGCTATATAATTACGATGCTCTTCCTTTTCAACAACCTCAAATTGCTCAAAGGGAATTTTCCTTTCTTTTCTCGCTGCTTTTTTTGGAATTAAAACGAATTTTTGTTCATCTTCCTCTATTACTTTCACATCTCTAAAATAGATTTGCCCGTTCATCCGATGTTTCATTCTCATATTGCGTTGATCTCTAATAGATGTAAGCCAGTTACGGAAATCTAATAATGGTTTCATCCAATCATGTCCACTCTGAATAAAACCCGTTAATGCTTTATCCTCTGTTACAACTGTACAAACCCAACAGCCAAATCGACTATTTCCACATGATCCTGCACTTTCTTTGATATTTTGATCAATTACAAGAGGACATTCACCACTATTGGAGTCTTGATACAATCGATATAGCTCATTATTATCGTCTCCCCAAGGCGATGGCGAATTTAACAAGTAACTCCAAACATCATCTAGAGTGAAATTTCTAATGGGGGCATACACATAGGCATTAGATAAAGTTGAATGTCTCATAAAACGATGTCCTTTAATTGTGTGCTCTCTAATGCTATTTCCACGTGAAACACTCTCATCTTCACGAACCCCTAAAACCATAATGACTTCACCGAACGTCGAAACTTTACTCATAACAAAAGCATTTGCAGGTTCAATCTTCAATCTATCTGTGCACCATCTGAAATTTTGGCTAGGAGAAGGATACCCTTTACCAATCAAATTTACCCAAAAAGAATTTTCAGGTTCTGGTCTTACTTTATGTGTTTCAATTGGCAGTTCTAATTCCAATGCTTTGTTTTGAATCCGAGACAAGGTAGTATTGATTGAGTTAATGATTAATGGAGTTTCCACTAATGTATCAGATGAAATGACATAAACTTTTTTTGACCTCTCGTCAGAAGGGAGTTCAGCCAGAGCTTCAAATACTAATTGTACGACAACAGTGGAATCTTTCCCTCCACTATAACCAACTACCCACGGGCGAGGGTCTTCTCTATAAGCTTCTTTAATTTGTTCCTTCGCTTCATCTACCAATGTCTTCTCATTGGAGAATAAATTTGAAATTAATCCGTTATTCAAAAAAGTCACTCCTTACTTTCTTAATTAATTACTCCACATTTTGCAGTAGGTAATCAATCCTTTCGGATGTTAATTTAATAGTCTGGTTTGTTTTTTGAATTCGACCATTTTCGTTAAAAGCTCGTCCCAACCAGTCAATTTTATTCGTCCGATTCCAATCAATGTTCTTTAACTTTGTTAATTGCACCTTCCAGTTTCCGGGGAATCGACTACGATACTTGTTACCTACATCGCCAAGAGCCTCTACAAAGACACTATGTCCACAAATATAATTTAAACGTAATTGTTTCGGTGAAAGCTCTTTATTATAAACAAGTACCCATTCATAAATAGATTGACAAACTACTTCCCAAAAATCTTTAAGAAAAACTTGCTCCTCTTCAGTAAGCAAACTCCCTTTACTTTTAGAAAGAAGCCTTTTATTTGTATTATAAATAAAATTAAGCGCTAAAACTTTTGGAGAATTCTTAGATAAAGAAACTCGTTCTTTATCTGTATACTTATTTAAAAAAAGGTTTTGACTTACTATTTCTTTAGTGACCAATGCAAGAGGATCTCGCTGATCATATAGTATACCTATAGACGATGTGGTATTTATCGAGTGTAAATTAAGATCGGAAAAAATCTGTTGAGATCTTTTTAGTCTATCATCATGAAAAAACACTACAGAAATTGTCTCATCTCCTAATTCTGAAGACAACTTTAATGCTTCTTCAATGGCAGCCCTTCTGTGCTGACCATCATTGATTAGAAAACGAGAATCCATCGAAATTCTTAACATTCCTAAATCACTATTAAAAGCATTATTAATTGGTTCAAAAATAATTTGGCCATCAATAGAGGCTGTGATTGATGAAAACACATAGTCCTTTAGATTATCAACAATATATTGAGTTAAAGTAGGTATTCTTGATTTATTTAGAATGCGCTGAGCTCTATATTCAACAGGAATTTCCTCTTCATCGAACAAAAAAATTTTAGGAATCAATCTTAAGGGACACATCACAACATAATACTCTTTACCCGCTTGAATGCCCCTAATAGCAGGAAAATTATAAGAGAAGGTTACATCCATGCTTCACACCCCATTTACGTACGTAATAATCATTTTAATTATATCACTTATAATAACTGATTCATATTCTTTGTCTAATTCCAAAAAATGATGAAAAAAAGCGCGTTTATGGGAGAATTAAACTTAATCTCATTAAATGAAATTATTGTATTTTTTAAATGAGATTAGACACATAGTGTAAATATATTAAGAAGGTACTTTTAGAAAAAAGTCTTTAATATTAACTTTTGATGCCAATTCTTTTTTTTCTTCACTTAGATAAGCTAATAAATGAGATTTCCCGTCGCCAACACTTCCGCAAAGTTCGTTTTATAGAAGATTTTCTATTTAATTCTGGAACTTTAAATATTAGATCTCTAGTGTTACTTGTTTATTTCCCTTTTTGAAAGCGATAAACCGTTTATTTCACTCCATTTCACCCTTTAATGATTGCATATAAATTGAAAATTTATATATAGAGTGTAATGATTATCGTGAATTTACCAAATTTTTAATTGATAGGACCTTTAAAAGAGAACTCTATATTAACAGTAATCTCATCTGTATTTTCGGAATTAAACACAATGATGTTTCCTTTTTTCTTTCCATTTTCTGAATCGGATTGAGGACGGTCCCACAGGATTAATTCTTCTAAACTTGTGATATCTTGTATTTCGACTTTTTTAGTTTTAAATTGTTCTTCATATAGAGTATATTCTTTAATGATTTCGCTGAATAAGAAATTTTCCCATCCTTCGCAAGTCAGCTTTTTTGCCATGCTTGGTAAAAAAATCTTTTGAAGTTGTGCTTCTCGATCATTATATTCATTTGATTGTTTAACTGTTTCAAAAAGATTTCTATTTTCACGGATTCTCTTTTTTAAACTTTCACCTGTAAAAGAATTAAGTTCAGGGTCTTGAAATAAACCTAATTCTCTATAATTGCTATCTCCTATTGTCCCTTTTGCTAAAGTGCCTAAAACGTCTTTGAAATCAAAAAATGACAATTTAATTACTTTGTGTTCTTCAATTAGAAGCTCTAATTGGTTTATAAGTAATACTTTTTCTGATTCAGTTAAATTGCTGTCACAAATTTTACTCTTTAAATTCTTTGAAATAGTTAAGACATGGAGTGGCATGCCTTCACCTTGTAGATCTAAGCTTCCCCCAGGGATAGTATCTAATTGTTCTGAGACGATACTTATTAAAGAGGTGTTTTCCCATTCTTTTTCTTGCTCACTTACCTTATTTCTAATGAGCGCTAAATAATCAGCTTTCACTTTTTTGTTTGTGTAAGCAATAACTAATTTGATTTCATTTAAACAGAGTGCAAAGGTTTCATATGTTCCACCAAGTTTATGTTGATGTTCAGATAAACAAGAGGAAGTACTCTTATCATTCCTTAATGAGGGAAGACATTACATATTAAAAAGTGAGGATGAAGATGCTTTAATATTCGTGATTTCTATAAAAATTTCTTTGTTCAATTACTTCTTTCTAATGCAAATAAAATGTTTCAAGGCAAAATATGGCCAGAGAAAAATTATAAAATAGAACAAACAGTGATAGAACGTCTTCTTAAACTAGATTTTCAAATTACTGATCATTTACTGGACTATATAGGAAAAGGTGCAATAATTAGTTTTAGAAATGGAATTACTGCACGTTCCTCTAGTCTAGAAAATGAAGTTTTGTTAATAAACTATTCTTTAGAAGATGGATTCCATGGTATTACCAAGAACCTTAGCGATATACATCAACACTTACACTATGAAGAAACTGATTTCATTAAAGAACGTATGTTATCTTCTCTATACAAAACAGAATATGAATATAAATCTACAAATTCTGTTATTAAAAATATGAAATTAACATGTACAATCAAAAACCCAAATATAGATTTAGCATATAATCAAAAGAATTTATCTCTATATTTAGATGAGGTAGCTGTATCTAAAGAATTCGAAAATAATACCCAATCTGAATTTACACAGGAAAAAGATAGTTTAGAACGTACTAGAATAAAAATCGGGAAAATTGAAAACTCCAATAAAGACGTTTTTTGGGAGTATGGTCACACTCAACTAGCCAATAGACATCTTTTAATATCAGGAAAATCTGGTCAAGGGAAAACTTATTTTATGCAATGCTTATTACTAGAAAAGTCAAAGCAGGAGATATCAAGTATTGTTATTGACTATACAGATGGTTTTTTACCACATCAATTAGAAGATGAGTTTGTTGAAAACTTAGGTTCTAAACTTGTACAACAAATTGTTTACAATAATAAATTACCGATTAATCCTTTCTCCAGAAATATAAGGGATATCGGTGGTATTAAACTGCCAGAATCAGATACAGATATAGCTGAAAGGGTAAAAAGTGTTTTTGCTTCTGTGTATAAGACACTAGGAATTCAGCAATTAAACACTTTATATAATTGTATATTAATAGGAATGCAAAGGTTTGATAACAAAATGAACTTAATGCATCTAAAAGCTTTATTAGAAGAAGAAGGCTCTAGTACTGCTTTAAAAACTCTTTCACAGTTGAGGCCTTTTATTGATTGAGATCCATTCACTACTTCCTCAACAATTAACTGGCAGACTATTATTGATAAAAAAGGAGAGGTTTTCATTCTTCAATTGACAGGTTATCCACGCGATGTTCAGTTAATTATTACTGAATTTATCCTATGGGATTTGTGGAATTTTTCAGTCAGAGAGGGAGATAAACATATACCAATGCCTGTACTATTAGATGAAGCGCAAAATCTAGACCATACAGAAGAGTCACCTTCTGCTAGGATTTTAACTGAAGGTAGAAAGTTCGGTTGGTCTGCTTGGTACGCTACACAATTTTTGAAATCTCAACTTGATGCTAGTGAATTAGCTAGAATGCAAAATGCATCCCAAAAAATATATTTTGCTCCACCCGAGCAAGAGTTATCTACTATTTCTTCTAGTATCGCAAATGAATATTATGATAGAAAATACTGGGAAAATATGCTAGGAAATCTAAAGAAAGGTCAGTGTATAGTACACGGACCACATTTAAAGGAAGATGGATCTTTGTCTCCTACTCAAGCTGTAATAGTGAATATATCTCCTTTAAAAGAAAGAATGTAATCAAATCTCTTGTTTTTGATAAAAGCAGTGGTCTAGGAAGGTTTCTATAAAGATACACTACTTTTATACTTTTAATTACACTTAAGAAGTGACTAGCACAGGTCAGGTCAAACCATTTCACATTATCTTCCCATCTTGAAAGACGCCCCGGCAAAATTTTTGTTCGTAGTGGAAACTATAAAAAGACTCCTGCCAAAGCAGAAGTCCCTGATCTCATTTTAAAGGTTGTCACCATTGGTCTCTATATGATCCAACAAATCTATCAATTGAATGTAAAATTAACGGAGATGGTAGACAATCATGTAATACAAAAAATATGATTTTCAGCTGTGCCACTCTCATTAGCTACATTTCTAAGTATATGACGCTTAAACCAGGCGAAGTTATTTTCTCAGGTACGCTAGAAGGTGTCATCTTGGGATATACACCGGATAAACAGAATTGGCTTTAAGCTGGGGATGAAATGGAAGTAACAATTGGACAAATAGGGCAGTTGAAAAATAAATTAGTTTGATCTGTACAGGTGGCCTAGAAATGTCTAAGGCCACCTTTTAGGTTTGAAAAGTAATAAAAAAGCTATATGCATGAAAAGTCACATAACCGACATCTTCAATATACTAACTCCGATTCAGATCAAAATAGAAGATATCTAATCCCAAGCCCGACATTAGTTGATGAGTTCCAAGACAATACGCTCACTCCCCTGTTGTTGATTACGCTTCAACGATACATCCCTTACTGAACCATGCCAACAAGTCTTCAGCCACCAATTCCGCATGCTGAGGGTCCATCACACCAGCTTCGACGATCCACACTTTTTTCTCCTCTTCTGCCTGCCGCATAAGAAATACTCGCCCGCTGCCATCGTCACCAATGGCTACATAGCCGCTGGCATAATGATGGACTTCCCATGTTTTATTGCGTTCCACTATGTCCTCAGTTCCGTATCGAAGAACATCGCCTCCAACAGAACATCCATTTGTCTGTTTTAGCAATGCTTTATATGTATGGGGCAGCATCATGTTTAGCTGGGATTCTGCCTCTTTGATGTTTATATCAGTTTCTGGTTTGTTGATGATTAAACCTGGAATTTGGATTACATCGATCATTTGAATCCTCCTCGATGAGTGCTATGTTTATAAATTTTTGATTTATCTTTAAATTTTACTTAACAGGTCACTTATATTCCAAATTATGAATTTCCCCTTTTCCAATTCTCATCTATTAGTTGATCAATGCAAAATAACTTTTGAAAGGCTTTTATTAGTCTGCTAGTAAATCTAGATAATATTTATAATCCTCTTGTATTTTGGTTAAAAATTCTTCCAAAGAATTAGCGATTTGTATATCATAATAATATATTGCGCTTCTATCCTTTTCATTCAATTCAATTGACATTAAAGCTGACTCATTTGCTTCAAAAAAGATTAATTTGTTATTCTCAAATTCATCATAGATTTCAATGTCAGGATAAAATTCAAAATCATTAACCCTTAATCGAAAGTCTCTTACAGAATAAGGGTCCATGATGCGATTAGTGTTAAACTCAGACCCATTAATAAAACCGTAACCTACCTCTATATAAAAACGAATTAACTCCTTAGGAAACTTTAAATCAAGTTCCTTTTCAACATCTAAGATTTCTTTTTCAGTTACTAAAAAAAAACTATTTTCTTCGTTTTTCTTAATAATTTCATACCCCATTATTTTTTAACTCCTTTAAATAATGTATTTGCTGGTGAACCTGTCCCATGTATACCTGCTTGATGCTCATTTGGAAATTTTGCAGGATGCATATTCCACCACTCATGCTCTCCTCCAAAAGTATTTTCAATTATATGGTGAGCATCATACTTATCTCCTTTTTTTCTAATTACTTTACCAGTTTTCCCTGAAATAATATTCTCATTATACACTGGCCACTTTTGTCCAGTATTTCTTTCCCACTCTTTGATTACTTTATTTTTCACACTATCAAATTTCGCCCGATGCTTAGCCGTTTCTATAGGTGACATTTTGCTATACTCTTTATTTCTTAATGCTGCTTTCAAATTATCTATTTGGTTTTTAGTAACTCTCTTCCTGTTCGTCCTTCTATATCTCTAACATATTTTTTATTGTATCAGAATCTATCTTACTCCCTGTACTAGTAGTAATCCTCTTTACCGCACTCTTCCCTTGATCTATCTTAAAAACATATTTCCCTACCTTCACTATTTTCGCGATTGGGATAATTGAAGCTGCGGACAGAGCTTGTTCTGTGCTGCTGATGTTTTGGCTGGTTTCAGGGTCTTTGCCGGTGACGGCTCGATAACCGTCATAGATTCCGCTGTATTCTAGGATGATGTTTTCGGTTGTTGAGACAACTTCACCGTCTAATATGCGTTTCGCATTGCCTCGGCTCCGACTTTCTGGGATTTTGTCTACTTTACGATATCTAGTTCACCTCAAATAGATCTAAAAAAGTTATTCAACAGAGTGCATTAAAATCGCTGTAGTGGGGTGGATTGGTTAGTAAAGAAAATATGCTTGTTATCCACAACAGGAACATTAAAAAACCCTCAAAGAGAATCAAATTAATTCATTTTTGAGAGTTCATCAATTCTATTTTAATCCTACTTTCACTTCACCATCATGAAATATTTCAATAACATAACCAGAAGATGGTGAAAAAATCCATGTATCAAAACTGACTGCAGTAACATCATCTATAGCTTCAAAAACTTTATCTAAAGTAGATTGAATAATTGGTAACGTCCCTTCATCCCAAATTACATAAACAACATCATTATACTCATCCATTTTTTGATTTAAAAAGGATTGTATCTCATCAAACGTATTCACTTCAGCATAAGAAGATAAATTCTTCCATTCAATTTGCCCCCAATCAGAAAAAGGAAATGAACTTTCAAAATGGCTTAATATTTTCTCCCTACTATTATCATATAAAACGTGTACATTCTCACCAAGTGCCTCAATACATTCTTCAAATAAACTCATATAAAATCTCCTTATCTATTCAGATGTTTTAATAAAGATTTAAAAGTACCTTCGTTACCTTCAAATGGTATAGCGATTTTCTTTGCATTAGCTCCTTTACCATTACGAAAATCTTCAATATTTATATGTGGTCCCTTATTAGGATCATAATCTAATCTCCATCTTACTTTTCCGTCAGCAGACTGCCTACCAACAACTTTACCATACCCAGCACTCGACTTAAGCGTACCTGTATATGGTTGTGCATTGGGTCCTAGATCTCCAACTAAGTCTACTGTCTTATTTCTGGCTTGTTCATAGGTTTTAACTTTATCTAATATTTGTTCTCCTCTTCCAATACCCTTTGCACTCTTCTCAACCCTCTTAGCTACCTTCTCCCCTTTAATAATCTTAAAAACATATTTCCCCACTTTAACAATGTTAGCGCTTGGAACCATGTACACCCCTGATACCAAACGATCCATACCTGCGACTTTATCACCTGTTATTGGATCTCTTCCTGTAATAACCCGAATCGCGTCGTTTATTCCTGTAAATTCAACTGCTGTATTTAAAATATTTTGGGGTTGATCGCCTGTTTTCACATCAGAAATCGGTTTAACGCTCTCAATCGTTACTTTGTTTTTTTCTGATATCCGTAACCGATACAGCATTCCATCTCTCATGACTTCAACCGTCTTTGCATTTTCGAAGTTAATCTTTTTGTACTCATTTAACTTGTATACTTTTCCATTTAAGGTTACGGTGGTTTGATTAATTTTACTAGACGACATTTCTCGAACCACTGTATCCACATTCGCCTGTTCTTTATCATTCAATTTCTTCAGCATGATCATCATCGGATTGTCTTTCGGGTTGTCTATTTTGTCATTCAATCCGCTGATCGTGCTGCTTATTTTTTCTTCTTTTCCATTTTTGAAAATAGACCCTTTTTGATAGCTAGTGATGTCGATTTTTGGGCCGGTGAACATGGTGCTTAAAGTATTGATGTATTGCTTCATTGTTTGCAATGCACTTGTTGTTTCATTCATAGCACTTGTTTGTTCTCTGTCAAAGGCATGGAGCAGTCCAATGGTTCTGGATGTCTCAAGCCACGCTTTTTGATAGCTCTGTTGAAAAGCAGACTCGTCTACATGAGGCAAGTGAACGATATGACTGACCCTGCCGATCGCCTGGCTCACATTTGAAACCGTGTCAGAAATCGCTCGCTCCGCTTTTTTCAAACCTGAATCAAGTTCGTGTTCAATAAATGCTTGTGATATAAAGCCGTGCTGATTTGATTCAAGGGCATGAAGCGCCTGCTTTGTGTTTTTCAATGCAGCGCTATAATCCTCAATGATGACCTGAAAAAATTGCAGGAAGGGAATATGGCATTCTGTATAAAAGGAGCGGATGGCTTGTCCCGCCTCTCCCTTTAGTGCGCCATCAAGTGAGATGATCTGTTGGATTTGTTTTTCTATGGAGCTAATCTGTTGTGATTGCTGCTTTAATGTATTCAGCGTTTGGTCAATTCCGTTTATTAGCGCAAAAGCATCAAGGGTTTTCATTGCGTTCTCCTTTATTTTCTTTTACTGCTGGAAGCAAGCGCCTTGTCCGTTTCGATCATGGTGTTCACCGCTTGTTCTGTTTGTACAAGTTGTTTCTGAAGAATGTCTATGTAGGATGTACTTAATTCGTTCAGCTGCTGATTGATTTTTTCTAATGTGTCTGCCGTCAGGAGCTGATTTCTTCCTTTGATGGTTGTTGGAAGTGTTGCATTCATTTGAGCGCCTGATTGTTTTGCATGCTGTAATACTCGTTTGACCTGACTGGCATCTATTTTAATTTCTCTGCTCATGTGACTACCCTCTTTTTTCTTCCAGTTGTTTTTGCTTTTCTTTCTCTATTTTTCTTTCAACCGAATGAATTTCATGTTCTAATGAATGGATCTCTGATTTTAAGTCGCTGATTTTCTCATCAATTCGATTCAATAGATTGGTTAGCTGTACACTTTTTATCTCTTGACTGGCGGATGCCATCTCGTCTCGAATGTCATCAAACGTATCTGCGAGATGGCCAAACCATGTATGTGATGTCAGATCTGGATGAGTCATTTTCTTGTTAGCATCTGCCAGAGCAGACTTTGCTTCTTTTATTTCTTTTCGACACATGTTCAGTTCTATGATTTGTTCTTTTTTTATGGATATGTCTGCCTTTAACGAATACAAGGCTGTTGTATAACCGATGATAGCTCCAGACATCGTCAAACACCTCTATTCCTCAAATAGTCCTCCGTTATGTTACCATTTACTAGCACAAGAGGCATATGATTGAAAACGAATTCAATAAAAAATGAATCGTATGTATTGGGTTTTTATACCTAATTCACATAAAAAAAGCTAGCTTCGTTTTGACACGAAGCTAGCTTCTTGGATGATTATATTATAGTGCTTGAGCTGCTGTGATAAGCGCAAGATTGTAAACGTCTTCGGCATTACAGCCTCTTGAAAGATCGTTTACTGGCTGATTTAGACCTTGTAGGATTGGACCTACAGCTTCAAAGTTACCTAAGCGCTGGGCAATTTTGTAGCCAATGTTTCCAGCTTCAAGGCTAGGGAAAACAAATACGCTAGCATCGCCTTTGATGACGGAATCTGGTGCTTTTTTCGCTGCCACTGAAGGAACGAAAGCTGCATCGAATTGGAACTCTCCATCAAGAACAAGCTCAGGTGCTTTTTCTTTTGCAATGCGAACCGCTTCAGATACTTTGTCTGTTTCGTCTGATTTTGCTGAACCTTTTGTAGAGAAGCTAAGCATTGCTACACGTGGTTCGATGTCAAACATTTTTGCTGTATTTGCACTTTCGATCGCAATTTCAGCAATATCTTGGCTGTCTGGTGCAATGTTGATCGCACAATCAGCAAACACATATTGCTCTTCGCCGCGAGCCATAATGAAGACGCCAGAAGTTTTCTTTACGCCTTCTTTTGTTTTAATGATTTGAAGTGCTGGGCGCACTGTATCAGCAGTTGAGTGTGCTGCTCCGCTTACAAGGCCGTCTGCAAGACCTTTATACACAAGCATTGTGCCGAAGTAGTTTTCATCCAGTAATGCTTTTCTCGCTTGCTCTTCTGTCGCTTTGCCTTTACGTCTTTCGACGAAAGCTTGTACAAGATCTTCAAAACCTTCATATGTATGAGGATCATACACATCAACACCATCAAGTGTAAGACCTAATTCTTTTGCTTTTGCTTCTACTTCTTCCTTCTTACCTACAACAATTGGCTGCAATACTTTGCCATCTGCTAGTTTTTGAACGGCTGTTAGAATGCGTTCGTCCATTCCCTCAGGAAAAACGATCTTAACTCCTTTACCTGCAACCTTTTCCTGAACTGTTGAAAAAATATCTGCCACTTCAATACCCTCCTTGATTTTACAAAAAAAGCGTTCTCTTTTAAGCATACTCTTCTTCTACATAAATTCAAACTACCAACTTACATTATAGCGCTTACAATTTAAATTCTTATTTTTCAAACTAATTAAATCAATTTCTAGAAAAGCGTTTTCGTCGTTCAAGTTTTGATCACATCTTCATTTGGACAAACTATGTTATAGTTGGAACAGATGGAAAACTGTAAATAGGAGTGAAAGAAATGAGCGAACAACATACAACAAATGAAGCAGCTCAAACACTAGATGGCTGGTATGCACTGCATGATTTTAGAACGATCGACTGGACAGCTTGGAAGCTGCTGACAAGCGATGAGCGTCAAGCCATCATTCATGAGTTCACAGGTCTATTAGAAAAATGGAAAACAGCCGAGCACAATCAGGCTGGAAGCCAAACAATCTATAGTATTGTCGGCCAAAAAGCAGATATTATGCTCATGATTTTACGTCCGACCATGGAAGAACTGGGTGAAATTGAACTTGAATTTAACAAGACACGACTAGCAGAGTTTACGATTCCAGCTTATTCTTACGTGTCAGTTGTTGAACTCAGCAACTACTTGGCAGGAGGCGGAGATGGCGGAGACCCTTACGAGAACCCGCATGTACGTGCGCGCCTCTATCCAGAGCTTCCTTCTTCTCAATATGTCTGTTTCTATCCAATGGATAAAAGACGTTCTGGCAATGACAACTGGTACATGCTTTCAATGGATGAACGTAAATCCCTTATGAGAAGCCATGGTTTAATTGGCAGAAGCTATGCTGGGAAAGTAAAACAGATCATTACAGGTTCTGTTGGCTTTGATGATTATGAGTGGGGCGTCACTCTTTTCTCTGATGATGTGCTTCAATTTAAAAAATTGGTTTACGAAATGCGATTTGATGAAGTGAGTGCACGTTACGGCGAATTTGGTTCCTTCTTTGTTGGAAACCGATTAGCAAACGAGCAACTAGCGTCTTATTTCCATGTATGATAAACTCTTAAGGCTTCGGATCTCTCCGAAGCCTTTTTATGTATTTGTTTAGAAAGGTGATCTCATCATGAAAAACTTCCCCATCGCTATTTTTGCGTTAACGCTCGGTGCGTTTTCGATTGGCATGACTGAATTTGTGATCATGGGACTTTTGCCAAATGTCGCAAATGATCTTCATGTATCTATTTCTGCTTCAGGTCAGCTGATTACCGGATATGCACTCGGTGTCGCAGTTGGCGGCCCTATTTTAACGTTATCAACTGGAAAAATGTCGAGAAAACGTCTCCTCATTCTATTAATGATTCTTTTCGTAGCAGGAAATGCTGTCGCAGCTGTATCGTCTTCTTATGGTCTCTTGATGGCTGCACGTATTTTAACGTCATTTGCCCATGGTACCTTCTTTGGTGTCGGCGCCATTATGGCTGCACGGCTTGTTCCTAAGGAGCGAAGCGCAAGTGCGATCAGCTTCATGTTTACAGGACTGACAGTAGCCAATGTACTGGGTGTGCCATTTGGCACCTTTATCGGAAATCAATTCGGCTGGCGCATGTCATTTCTCGTTATTGCTGTCATTGGTCTCATTTCCTTAATCGGTATTATCAGTTTAGTACCCAATCAATCAAAAGAAGAAGTATTAGATATTCGAAATGAAATATCGGTGTTGAAAAAGCCGCAGGTCCTCGTCTCCTTTGCGATGACGATATTCGGTTTTGCGGGTGTGTTTACCGCCTTTACGTATATCAGCCCGATCCTGCTGCAAGTGACTGGCTTTCAGGAAAACGGGGTCACCCTCATTCTTGTCCTCTTTGGGCTTGGGGTCACCATTGGGAATTTAGTCGGTGGAAAACTTGCAGACTGGAAGCTGATGCCGAGTATTATCGTCACATTGATCTTGCTGATGGCTGTTCTGTTGTTATTCACATATACATCTGTCTTTAAAGTGCCTGCCGTGCTGACGATTTTTGTTTGGGGAATTATTTCATTTATTCTCGTTCCTACCTTGCAATACCGCACGATGAACATGGCACATGAAGCCCCGACACTCGCATCAACGCTCAGTCATTCTGCCTTTAATATTGGAAATGCAGGCGGTGCAGCGCTTGGCGGTCTTGCTATCGAAATCACACATTTACAGCTTGTCCCGCTCTTTGCGGCAAGTGTAACATTCATTGGATTGATCATTACAATCATGAGCTATCAGTCAGATAAACGAATCAAAAGGACCTGAGGGCAGGTCCTTTTTCTATTTCACCACGGTCATTTCTGGCTCTTCTATTTGTTTCACACGTTCCTGAATGGGATGGGTAAAGGAATGCTCTGATAAGACAATATGAGAGACCGTTTTTGTAAAGCCAGACACATCTTGAATAAACGCTTCAATTTCTTCAAGAGAAGAAACAGACAGCTTAATGAAAAAACAGGACTGTCCTGCCACTCGATAAGCAAAGAACGCACGTGGATGCTGGTTCATAAATGTCACAAAACGCTGATACTCCCCATTTAATACGGTGACTTCCAGTAAACAGTCTATCATCAGACCCAACTTTTTATAATTGACTTGAACAGAATACCCTTCGATAATCCCTGCATCCTCCAGTTTTCGCACTCTTTCTGCTACCGCAGGCGCCGATAAATTCACTCGTTTGGACAATTCCCTCATTGATAAGCGGGCATCTTCTCTCAATTCGTTTAAAATATGCACATCCACATCGGTGATTTTCATTCGTTACGCTCCTATCCCAAAATCGTTCCATTTGAAAAGTATTTTATGATGATACTTATGATACGAAATGTAAAATAAAACTAAATAATGGTAGAATTTATTTTAACGGAATTGAATGAAAAAGCAAGTATGGAGGGATCACTTGATGAAAGAATCTTTAGACAGCCAGGCTTCTAAAACATTTCCCATCACACTTGCCATTGCACTCACACTTGGCGTTTTTGCGGCGGGATCGGAGGAACTGGTGATTTCACCACTGCTGCCTGATTTATCAAACTCCTTTCAGCACTCTCTTGATGTTCTCGCTCTTTCCATCAGCATTTATGGGTTAGCTGTGCTGGTTGGTGCTCCGCTGCTCGTTCCTTTAGGGGACCGATATTCAAGAGAGCTGTGTTTGATGATTGGGCTGTCTTTCTTTTTGATTGGAACAGTGATGTGTGCTGCTGCCCCAAATTTGGCCGTGTTTTTTGCAGGCCGTGCTATTTCTGGGCTGGCAACTGGTGTATTTGTGCCAACAGCCTATGCTCTTGTGGGCGACCGGGTTCCATACGAATATCGCGGCAAAGTGATGGGACTCATTGTATCGAGCTGGTCTCTTTCTCTTGTCCTTGGTGTGCCCATTGGCGCCTTTATCGGCCAGAGTTTAAACTGGCGCTGGACGTTTTGGATCTTCGCTATGATGAGTCTCATTGTCCTGCTGCTCGTCATCCTTGAATCAAGAAAACAAGTCAGAGCAGCTGATCCGAAGGCACCTCAAGCTAGTGAGAAAACAGGCGCTTTATGGGGGGCTTTGAAAATTGATCGTGTGCCTGCCTATTTGACTGTGACGTTTTGCAATATGCTTGGATTTTACGGCATGTACTCGTTTTTAGGTGCTTATTTGCAAAGTCTGTTTGATGGCGGACAATCAACAGCTGGACTTCTTATTATGGCTTATGGCGTCGGCTTTTCTATGAGTATGTTTACTGGAAAATTAGCAGACTGGTTCGGTAAAACCCGTTCCCTTGTCTTTGTGCTGGGTGGAATTGCGCTTGTTCTAGCCTTGCTTCCTTATGCGCCATTCTCGTGGATGTTGCTGATTTTCGCCCTATTTATTTGGGGTGCTATGCAAAGCTTATCTGTCACGCTTCTAAGCACCGTTCTAAGCGACTGCTCTCAAACCCATCGCGGGAAAGTGATGGCTTTTTACAGCCTGGCCTCCAACCTTGCTGTTATGCTCGGTTCCGCACTGATGGGACCCGTTTATGTCCATTTCGGATATCATACGGTAGGTCTTGTCTGTGCATTGATCACACTTGTTGGTTTCATCATCAGCTTCGGCAGCTATAAACGAGAACGTGCCTTACAGAAAAAACAGCCAACTACTCTTGAAACGTAAGCACATTTCACTGCACATCTCGATATGTGCAGTTTTTTAGATCAATTTTTAATATCGTCATATATTACATTTTTTATAAATTTTGTTGACAATTGCCAATTTTAAATTTTATAATCTAGTAAAAATTTGAAAAAGATTGGATGGTAAACATGATCCTAAAGAATGATGATGTGTTTCATTTCAAAGAAGAGCCAAGCCCTTCACCTAAGATGTTTACAGTCAACACACTAGGCCCTAAGGGGACAAGCAGTGAATACGCAGCAAAACATTTCATCTCTCAATCCACCACTACACTCGGCACTCATACGAAACTATCCCTTTATGACACATTCGAAACTTGCATTGAACATACTCTCTCTCAACCACTTCAATTTACTCTCGTTCCACACGCATATGAAGGCATCAAACACTTCTACATGAGACCAGATCTACAGCTTTTACAAATTTTCAGATGTGACACGCCCATGTATGGTTTGGCTGTCAGACCTGATTTCCCATTCAATGAACAAATGCTCCACCAATTAAAAATTGTCTCACATCCTGCACCTGTCAATTTAATTCAATATTTCATTCACCAAAATGCTGAATTTGAACTTGTTAATTCTACAAGTACTGCCGCGCAGAAAGTAAGAGACGGCGAATTTGATTTTGCTTTAACGAATGAGGTGGCAAGAGCCACATATGGCCTCATCTTCATTCGAACGTTTAAAAGTATACCCATGAGCTGGTCCATATTCGGAAAAGGAGAGATGTAAGATGCAAACTGAACAAAAGACGCAAGAACGATATTTTCCTCAAGCGAAAAAATTAGAATGGGATAATGGCGTTATCCAATATTCCACTGTAAGAGGCGGTACGGAAGTGTTAATTTCATACGTCCCTCCCCGCACGATCATTGAACCTCACGAACATCCCGAAGCACAAATCGGCATTGTATTAAAAGGTGAGCTTCAAATGACTGTCGGCCAATCGACTCAACTGCTCACCCCATTAGAATCAGCCTATATCGCACCACCGTTTGTCCCTCACGGCGCTTCAAATCTGACAGATGAAGAAGTGATCGCCATTGATATTAAGAGATTAAAGGATGACGAAGAATATACAGCTCCCCCCACTTATTTCTTAGACATTTTCAAAACACGGGATTTACTCCCTGGCATGGAAGTGACTTTTTTTGTGGAGGATTGGATGGAGCTGATGATTGCCAATATCCCTGGAAACGGTGGAGAAATGCCTTTTCATAAACATAGAAATGAACAAATCGGCATTTGCATCAGCGGAGGGTATGATATGACGATCGAAGGCTTTACAGAAAAGATGGAATTTGGCACCACCTATTTCTGTGATCCAAGGGAAGATCATGGGGCCATCAATCCAAAGCCAGAAGCATCAAAGTCTATTAATCTCTTCTTCCCTCCTCGCTATAATCGCTTAAAACCAAAGGCATCTAAGGTGAAGAAATGAAGCTGGATCGAAAAGTTGTCCTCATTACAGGAGGTGCGTCGGGGATTGGGCTTGCTGCTGTCAAGCTCTTCCTCGAGCATGGAGCAAAAGTAGCTGTCGCTGACATCAATGAAAGCAGCGGCAACCAACTAATTGAATCATTACCGCATGAGCACCTTGCATTTTTTAAAACAGATATTACGAAAGAGTCTGACTGTCACCAAACCGTTCAGAGCGTGCTGAGCCGATTCGGTGCCATTGATGTCCTCATTAACAATGCAGGCATCGAAATTGTCTCACCTATTCATGAGATGGCACTGGAGGATTGGCATCGTATTCTTCAGGTCAATCTGACCGGCGTCTTTCTCATGAGTAAGCATACTTTGCCGCATATGCTTGAAAAGAAAAGTGGAAGTATTATCAATACCGGATCTGTCGGAGGTCTTGTGGGCTGGCCTGACATTCCGGCATACAATGCAACAAAAGGCGGTGTCATTCAGCTCACCAAATCAATGGCCATTGACTATGCCGCTCATCAAATCAGGGTGAATTGTATTGCCCCTGGCATCATTGATACACCATTAAACGAGAAGTCCTTTTTAGACAACCACACAGAAAGTCTCGAGATCGTCAAAAAGGAAAAAGCAAAGGTGAATCCTATGCTGCGTCTTGGAAAACCTGAAGAAATTGCTGGCGTGATGCTCTTTCTCGCCTCTGATCTATCCAGCTATATGACTGGAAGTGTCGTCACAGCAGACGGAGGTTACACCGCTAGATAAAAAGGAGTGCTTTCATTGAGTAAAAAAACTGTACTTGTCATTGCTGATCTAGGTGGGTGCCCGCCCCATATGTTTTATGAAAGCGTGGCGGCATCGTATCATATCGTTTCTTATATCCCGAGACCCTTTGCAATTACAAAGGGACATGCCGAGCTAATCGAAAAATACTCCATTGCGGTCATCAAAGACCGTGATTATTTTGATACACACTCTTCTTTTGAACACCCTGATTCTATTTACTGGGCACATGATGATTATCCAAAATCAGAAGAAGAAGTTGTGGAAGACTTCATTCGAGTGGCTTCCTTTTTCAAAGCAGATGCAATCACCACCAATAATGAATTATTCATTGCACCGATGGCAAAGGCCGCTGAACGTCTTGGGCTGCGAGGTGCTGGTGTCAAGGCAGCCGAAATGGCGCGTGATAAAAGCCAAATGAGGGCTGCATTCAACGCCTCTGGCGTCAAAGCGGTGAAAACTCAGCCTGTCACGACTTTATCTGATTTCCAAAAAGCCATTGAGTCTATCGGAACACCGCTCATTTTAAAGCCTACATATTTAGCCAGTTCTATTGGCGTCACCTTGTTTCATGACAAGGCTGGAAGTGATGATCTGTTTTTACAAGTACAATCGTATTTGGAAACCATACCAGTCCCAGACGCTGTCACGTATGAAGCACCGTTTGTTGCTGAAACGTATTTAGAGGGTGCTTACGAAGATTGGTATGAAGATGAAGGATATGCTGATTATGTCAGTGTAGAAGGGCTGGTCGTAGAGGGCGAATATCTCCCTTTTGTCATACATGATAAAACCCCTCAAATCGGTTTTACAGAAACGGCTCATATCACTCCGACGATCTTAGACAATGAAGCAAAGCAAATCATCATTGAAGCAGCAAGAAAGGCAAATGAAGGACTAGGTCTTGAACATTGTGCAACCCATACAGAAATCAAACTCATGAAAAATCGAGAAACTGGATTGATCGAATCAGCGGCTCGATTCGCTGGCTGGAATATGATCCCGAATATTAAAAAGGTCTTTGGCGTCGATATGGCCAAGCTATTGATTGATGTATTAGTTGATGGTAAAAAGGCTGTACTGCCAAAACAGCTGCTTTCTGGACATACATTTTATGTAGCGGACTGCCACCTGTACCCTCAGCATTTTAAAGAGAGTGGGCTTATCCCACCTGAAGCCACACATATCACCATTGATCATGTGTCTATTCCAGAGGAGGCATTCGTTGGAGATACTGCAATTGTCAATCAATCATTCCCTACCAAAGGGACTATGGTGAATCTTGCCTTATTTGAAGCTTTTAATGGAATCGTATCTCTTGAATTAAAAGGATCATCCTCACAAGACGTTGCCGCGTCCATCCGCAACATTCAGAAACAGGCAACGATTCAGTTAATGGATGAATTAGTGAAGGGATAGAAAGAGAGGCTGCTGTGGTGAAAATGTTAGCATCTAAAATGATTGAACGGCTGCCTGAACAGAAATTCGGCACCGTCTTTGAAAAAATTGCTCAAAAGACAAAAAACGGAGCAAACATCATGAATCTAGGTCAGGGAAACCCTGATCTACCAACTCCTGCCCATATCGTGAGTGCCCTACAGGAGTCAGCGGGTGTTTTGCCATTTCAACAATATGCCCCTTTTAGAGGCTTTGACTTTTTCAAACAAGCCATTGCAGATTTTTATAGATCGGAATTCGGTGCTGAGATTGATCCGCAGAAGGAAATTGCTCTTTTCACTGGTGGAAAAACGGGACTGTATGTCATGAGTCAGTGTCTGCTTGATCCAGGAGATATTGCACTCGTTCCCGATCCAGGATACCCTGAATATCATTCAGGCATTTTGATGGCGGACGCCAAGCCATACAGTATCAAACTTGAAGAGAAAAATGGTTATTTACCAGATCTCTCCTCAATTGATCGTGATGTAGTCAAAAAAGCAAAAGTACTGTTCTTGAATTACCCGAATAACCCCACGGGTGCTGTCGCAAATGAGGCATTCTTTGAAGAGGCTGCTACCTTTGCGGCCGCTCACGAACTGTATGTTATTCATGATTTCGCCTATGGTTCATTTCATTACGAACAAACACCCGTGAGCTTCATGAATACTCCTCTCGGGAAAAGTGTAGGCGTCGAATTATATTCTCTATCAAAGACTTTTAATATGGCAGGATGGAGAGTCGCTTTTGCTGTTGGAAATGAGGAGATCATTCATGCCATCAACACCTTCCAAGACCACGTGTTTGTCAGTATGTATGGCGGATTTCAACATGCAGCGACTGCTGCCTTGCAAAGTGATGACTGTCATATTCAATCATTAAGGGCGGTATACCTTGAACGAATCAATTTCTTCATCCGGCAAGCGGCGAGAAAGCTTGGCTGGACAATCAAACGTCCACCCGGCGCCTTTTATTTATGGGCTCCGATTCCTGATGACTTTGAACATTCTCATGCCTTTGCTGACTATTTACTCGAACATGCCGATGTTGTCGTCACGCCTGGAGGAGTATTTGGAGCCAATGGAAGCCGTCATGTACGCATTTCCATGGTTGCTCCGATTGAAGAGCTTGCTCTCTTTATCGACCGTCTGTCCATCCTCCCCATTCGATTTCATCAAAAAACCCGCCTATAGCGGGTTTTTTTCATTTTATATACTTTTCATCGTTCCACCGTCTACGGAGATTTGTTGGCCTGTGATATAAGAAGCTTCCTCTGATGCCATAAAAGCTGCCAATGACGCCATCTCACTCGCTGAGCCTACTCTTTGCATTGGGATACCTGATGCGACAGCTTGTACAGCCTGCTCTCGTGACACTCCCTGCTTCGTCATCATATTGCCGATAAATTGTTCATACCGATCGGTTGCAATAAAACCAGGATTTAAACAATTCACCGTAATACTAGACGACGCAAGCTGTGTGGCTGCATTTTTACTGGCATTAATAATCGCTGCATTCATCATACTATTCGTAAACATTTGTTCACCAGGTTCCTTCCACAGGTTCCCGACAATTTGAATGATCCGTCCATATTCATGTCTTTTCATCAATGCTACTGCACGCTTCATTGTATCTACGTAGGCGATGGCTTTTTGGGAGAAAGCAGCCAGCATCTGGTCAGTTTCACATGAATCAAATGTATCTGGTTTTCCTCCTGGAATATTATTGATCAGCACATCGAGTCTGCCAAACTCCTTTTCTATTTCTTCAAAGGCTTCCGACCTCACCGCTTCAAGCGACATATCTCCACAGAATAGAGACAGCGGTTCCTTTGTTTCTGTCATATCTTGAATGTGCTGTTTCGTCTGTTCAAGTGAGGCCATATTTCTAGAGTTGATGATCACCTTCATATCGCTCTGGGCGGCAAGTTTTATTGCGATTGCCTTTCCAATGCCTGTACTTGCCCCTGTTACAAATGCAATTCTTTTAGACAAACTCATCCACATCCCTTTTCATCAATATACATAAAATGACACATACAGAATGTATTTCAACAAAAAAAGACCTTTCTCCTGCGAAAGGCCTCTCTTCTCTATTTAAATGTCGTTTCCCAATTAAATCCGATCGCCTCATCATTCCACGCAATTCTCTTCTCATCTGGGTTTTTTGGGTCGTACGATTCTGTTGTAAAATACACAATCTGCAGCGGCGTCTCCCCTAATACGCGGTAGCCATGGGCAACTCCCTTTGGGATGAGGAGCAGCATCGGATTATCTTCTCCCATATAATACACATCGGTTTGACCCTTTGTCGGGGAATCTTCTCTCAAATCGTATAAAACGACCTGTGCATGACCTGCTGGGAAAAACCAAACATCGTCTTGTTTTTCATGATAATGAAAGGCTTTGATCACTCCTGGGAAACTTTTCGACCACGACGCCTGCCCAAATCGCTTCAGCATCGGTTCGTCATCTCGAATAAGCTCTGCGAAAAAGCCGCGATCATCACAATGTTTCATGAGTTTTTTCGTTTGTACACCATCAATCATGCTGCTCGAATCTCCCTTCTTTCTGCAAGTATTCGTGAAGTGCATCCTTCCAATGTCTTGGCTTCCAACCTGTCGCTTCAATCGCTTGCAGGTCTAAAACAGAGTAGGCGGGCCGAGGTGTTTGGAAACCATACTCTTCAGTGGAAATGGGCTCAATTGTCGTAGACAGACCGCTTGCTGCCACAATTTCTGCCGCAAAGTCAAACCATGAACAGCTTGCTCGGTTACTGACATGATAAATACCTGCTTTCTGGTCAAACAAGTGAATCAAAGCTTCTGCGGCATCCTTTGTATAAGTAGGAGACCCTAACTGATCATTGACGATGCGCAAATGATCCTTCGTTTCAGCCATACGAAGAATGGTATTCACAAAGTTATGTCCCTCATGTCCATAAAGCCACGATGTCCGAATGATCTTCACTTCATCTGACACAAGATGAATCAATTCTTCTCCAAGTTTTTTACTCTTTCCATAAATGGTTTGCGGATCTGCTTGTGCATCAACTTGGTAAGGGGTATCCGCTTGCCCATCAAACACATAATCTGTGCTGACATGTAATACATCAGCCCCTACGTTTTTAGCTTCAAGCGCTGTATAGTAGGCGCCAATCCCATTCACAAGATAGGCTTTTTCCGTTTCTGTTTCGCATTGACCCACAGACGTATAAGCAGCCGCACTGACAACAATATCCGGACGGAAATGTCTCATTGCATGTCTGACTGCCTGCTGATCTGTGATATTCAGCATACTCCTTGTTAAAGCAATGACTGTGATGTCTTTTTCTTTCAGCTGTTTCGTCAATTCTTTCCCTAATTGGCCGCCTGCACCGGTGATTAAAACTTTCATCGGTCACCCTTCTTCACTTTGATCATATTTGGCACGATACCAATCGATCGTTTTTTCGATACCTTTTTCGAATGAAGTTGCCTGCACCCAGCCAAGCTCTTCTTTTAGCTTACTGGCATCAATGGCATACCGCCTGTCATGCCCTTTCCGGTCTTGAATAAACGCGATTTGGTCATGAGAGATGCCTAGATGTGTGAGAATGGTTTTGGTTAAATCAAGATTTGTTTTCTCGTTGCCACCGCCAATATTGTACACCTGACCGGCTGTTCCGTTTTCTACTACTTGTTTTACGGCTCTCGCATGATCCTCTACATACAGCCAATCGCGGATCTGCTGGCCGTCTCCGTATATCGGAATCTTTTCACCATTGACCGCTTTTCTAATAATGGTCGGGATTAATTTTTCTTCATGCTGATAAGGTCCGTAGTTGTTGCTGCATCTTGTGATCATGGCGGGTAGTTGGTGGGTGTGGATATAAGATTTCACAAGCAGGTCTGAACTTGCCTTGCTTGCTGAATAAGGATTATTCGGTGAGAGTGGTGTTTGTTCTGTGAAAGCAGGATCATCCGGCTCCAAATCTCCATATACTTCATCTGTGGAAATATGAATAAGTTTTTTCGCCTTTCCCTTTAAGACAGCGTCAAGCATACGATAGGTACCAAGGACATTTGTTTGAATAAAGGGTTCTGCTGACTCAATACTGCGATCGACATGTGATTCTGCTGCGAAATGAATGATGGCATCATAGGCTTCATCAAATACTTGATCCAGTTCGTCTTGCAGCGTGATATCTCCTTGGACAAAACGGAAATGAGGTAGATTTGATAAATATTCCATCTCCTCTGGATGACTGGCATATGTTAATTTATCAAATACGGTAAGCCGGACATCGGATTCTTGAAGCAGCAGCTTCACAAAATTCAGTCCAATAAACCCTGCTCCACCTGTAATTAAATAAGACTTCGTCATTCGTATCCCTCTTTTTCCTTCATCGTTTCAAACATTTTTATAGATGCTTCGTGGAGAGATTCATGTGTTCCTGCATCAATCCACCACCCTTTTAACATATCATAGGTCAGCTGGCTATTTGAGATGTAGAGATTGTTCACATCAGTAATCTCTAGTTCACCTCGATCTGACGGCGAGATTTCCTCGATATATTGAAAGACGTCTTGATCATAAAAATAGATGCCCGTGACGCAGTAAGATGACCTTGGGTGCTCTGGCTTTTCTTCTATTGATAAAATTCGATGATGAGCAGGATCAATTTCTGCAATGCCAAACCGTTTTGGATCTGCCACCTCTTTCAATAAAACCTTGGCTCCGCTTTCTTGTTGCCTAAAGGCGTCAACAAAAGGGCGTAATGAATCTTCAAATACATTATCACCAAGCATCAGCACAAATTTTTCCCCTTGAGCAAAGGGCTTTGCATAGGATAAACCATCGGAAATACCAGACGCTTCTGGCTGTACTTGATACACAATGTTCATCCCAAGTGCACGATCATCTTCCAGTAACTTTTGAAACAACGGAATTTGTTCTTCCTGTGAAATCAGCATCACATCTACAATTCCTGCTTCTTTCAGTTTGAATAATGACCAATAAATCATCGGGTATGGACCAACCGGCAGCAAGTGTTTGTTAAAAATCTTCGTTAATGGTGCCAGCCGTGATCCTTTTCCTCCTGCTAAAATAACTCCCTTCACATCTACACATCCTTATGTTCTTTTTGGTGTGAATTCATGAGGTGTATAAGAATGTTTTTCACTCGTTCGATTCCTTTTCCATCAATGAGTGAACGTCCATTAAGATGAATGCTTCTGCGGAGAAAATAGCTGTCAGACAGTTTTTGAACAGCTTGCAACAGGTCTTTTTCTTCCACAAGGTCACCTAATCCAAGGTGAAAACAAGCGCCCTTTTGCGCAAACATGCTCGCTGTCACTGCTTGGTGGTCTACTTGCGATAGGACAATGCTGGGCACCCCGATACAAATTACCTCATATAACGTCATACCGCCTGCTACGATAGCCACATCAGCTTCTGATAAAAGAACCGGTAGTTGATCTGTATGTTGAATGAATTGGATATGTTCCGCCTCTACTTGCTCTTTGATGTGAGAGGCTTTTCCTGCGACCGCTAAAATGTCAAGGTGATTTGTTTGAAGAAGCGCCGATACAGCCTTTGATAACAGGCCGCACGGATCACTGCCGCCAAGGCTGATGACCACCTTTTTACATTCTTTCCGAACCTCATATGTGTCTTTGAATCGTTTAAACTCGTGATCTAACAATAAATAGGGCGTTCCATGATAATAAACCGTGCCATTAACCTGCTCGTGCTTCCCGTCCAGACCGCCATAAATGCCGTTTATGACCGTGTCTGCAAGCTGACAGGCTTCCTCTCTTTTTTCCTCAAATAAGACCAGCCTCGCACTGCCACAGGAATCTTTGATCGTTTGAAGAAACTGAAGATCACAATCAAGGACATCTATGACTAAAAGGTCAGGCTTTAGCTTTTTGATGTCTTGTTGGATTTGAAGAAGCGCATTCGACTCATGCACCATGTGAACGTGCCACTCTGGGTGCGAAAGCATTTCTACACAAATCTGATCATTTGTATAGAAATATAAGTCGTTCCCTTCCTGAAGCAGTTCTTTTGCCAAACGTTTCATTCTGACGACATGACCCATTCCTCTTAAAAAACCCCCATAAACAACAATCATGATTTTTTTGTTCATTCAGCATCCTTCTGTCTCACAGATTGATTCAAACGAACAATGTCTGGATGTTGTTCACAGATGGAAATGAGCTCAGCTGTCGGCACAGCAATAGAACCACCAGCTTTCTCTAATAAACAGGTAGCAAACACATAATCTTCTTCTGTATCAATCGTGAATCGATAAGCAGGATATGCAAGTTCTTTGGGCGGTGTGAATAATTGAAGGTGAAATTGCTCGGGATGCTTTCTGATATACAGCGTGACATGCTCACGTTCTGAATAAGTGAGGGGAAATTTGTCGATTTCACATAAAATAGATGCCTCAATCATTTCCCCGGAAATACCGAGTGGTGTTCCGTTCGTATATGTGTAATCAGCCTTTTCCTGTCTATGTTTTTCAAGCATTTTCGACAAAAGCGAAGGATCTATAAATGGATTGTCTCCCGTTAAACGTACAACCGTTTTAGGTTCAAATTGGCGGACAATCTGCGCAAACCGCTCAAGCACATCTGCCTCACTGCCTCGAAACACCTTATAACCCTTTGACATACAGTATTGAGCCAAATAGTCATCCTCTGGTTCGACCGTTGTGGCAATCATAAGGTTTTGCATTTTGTGATGGTAATCATCTGATTGCTTCACCCGCTCCACAATCAAATCAATCAGCGCCATGCCGCCGATCGGTTTCATCACTTTTTTGGGCAGTCTTGTTGACCCCATCCTAGCCTGAATGACAAAAAGTACATCATGCATCATCTCGAGACTCCTGCATGAGTACGTCTTTCCACGAAACACCTGTATGAGCTGGGATGTCTCTCACAGCCTTTGTGCCAAGTAAAATCGGCATATATCGCGGATGCAACCCCTGATTTTTTTGTCCAGGGCGCAGCACAGCTACATTTTCTGACGTGAGGGTCTCTCCCTTTGCAATGCCTTTGGTCGTAAAAATTCCTCGATACGCAAATTCTCGAATCTGCCCTTCAATGGCTGTTGTCGTTTTATAAGAACTGCCAAGAAGCTCCTCTGGTAATGAATGAACGTCTATTTCCGCTTGATTCCGCTGCTTTTCTGCTGCTCGAATGTGCTGAACCATTTCCTTTAATTCTTCAGGATTAAGAGCAAATGAATGATCCGCTCCGGGTAATGTTTTATCTATTGTAAAATGTTTTTCAATCATTGCTGCCCCGAGCTTCACAGCGGCTACTGGCGCTTCCGTCGGGTGTTCACTATGATCTGAAAAGCCAATGACTGCTTCAGGGAAAGCGGACCTTAAGGTTTGAATCACCCGCAGGTTCGTATATGCTCTAGGCGCTGGATACTTTGCCACACAATGCATGATGGCGACTTGCTTATTTTGCTGGCTCGTAATCGTTTCGTATGCTTCATGAACATCAGCAATGGTGGCCCCAGCTGTTGAAAAAATGATCGGCTTGTGAAAAGAAGCCGTATGACGCAAAAGAGGCAAATGGTTGATTTCATAGGATGCCAGTTTAAAAGCAGGTGGATTCGTTTGATTCAATAAATCAGCCGATTCTTCATCACACACGGTGCTTAAAAACATCAATCCTTTTTCCTTACAACGCCTCAATAAGACAGGCAGCCATTCCGGCGGCAGCTCCATTTGTTCCACTAAAGAAAAAATAGACACTTCTTCTCCTTTGGCCGTTTCGTATAACCCCGGTTCCTTTTGATACATCCGATCCGCTTGAAACATTTGAAACTTCACCGCATCAGCCCCTGCTTCTTTTGCCACATCAATTAAAACAAGTGCCTGATCCAGCTTTCCATCATGGTTAATGCCTGCCTCTGCAATGATAAAGACAGGCGCATCATCTCCCACTTTGCGATCTCCGATATAGAAATGCGCCATCTTACCTCTCTCCTTTTTTCGGCCACACATGGTAATACAAAAAGGCATTTGTTGTCCTAAACCCCATCTTTTCGTACAGCTGGATGGCTGTCGTATTATGAAGCTGTGTCCCCGCAGAAATGAAGTGATGCCCTCTGTGATGAGACACTTTCATCATCTCAATAAACAGCTTTTTTCCGATCCCTTTTCCTTGAACATCCGGTCTAATCGCAAAAAGCTCAAGCCCCATCTCATGCCCCTTTGTCATACCTTGAATCAAGCCAACCACTTCATCATTCACCTTAGCAACGAGGTTGATATCTGCGCGTCCGAGTAAGTTGTTTCTCATCCACTCCTGATAAAAATGCTGAACAACACGCTGGTCTAAATATGGATCAAGGGCATAACGGCTTTTCACAAAAGCCTGATCACCTAGTAAGACCGCCTCATCGTAATCCTTTTCATCTGGCACACCCATCACCACATCTTGATCTGATGATGGCATCTCCATGAGGGCAGGCGGTGCCTCAAGCCTAGTGAGACCACCGACATAATACACATGAGATAGTTTTTGAACAATGCGGTTTTTTTCAAGATCAGCCGCCTCAAGACGTAAAAAGAAAAAATCACATTTTTCTGTTCTCATCCAATTAATGAATCTCTCCATCAATTCTTTAAAGAGCAGCGCTGATTCTGCTTCCACAAACTTCACATGAAAAATATGCTTGTCAAAAATGCCGCTCTCCCATTTGGACCATTCGTATAACAGCACTGCTTTGAGCTTAGCGCCGCTGACAAGAGCAAACTGCTGGAATCCTGCCATGCGTTCCGCTTCATGACCATATGTTTTCAGCCAAGCTGCCAGCACCTGATCATCTATTGCATGAACGACTTTCATGAAGAGGCCTTCTTGTCTTTTAAAATTGACACAACTGCGGTGATGACATCCTGCACATCTTCATCTGTCATACTTGGATAGAGCGGGAGCGAAAGCGTTCGTTTGTAATAAGTGAGTGCCTCAGGGAAATCCCCTGGTGAATGGTTGTAGGTCTCTTGATAATATGGATGCAAGTGAACGGGAATAAAATGAACACTCGTGCCGATTTTATATTCCTTTTGCAGCTGATCAATCATGTCATCGCGTGTGATCATTGCTTCTTTTGGATCAACTTGCAGCACATATAAATGCCACGCATGTCTTCCCTCATCATGTACAGGCGGCAAGATGAGACCAGCTT
Source organism: Bacillus sp. iso_77 (assembly GCF_056173625.1). Classification (NCBI taxonomy): domain Bacteria; kingdom Bacillati; phylum Bacillota; class Bacilli; order Caryophanales; family Bacillaceae; genus Bacillus; species Bacillus sp. iso_77. Next base: position 3,426,713 of record NZ_CM149683.1, read on the forward strand.
CATGTTGAAATGCCTGATTGTATGTCTTCGCAATCTGTTCTCTACGTGTCTGCATCTCCTTCAACCGGCTTAGCTGAACGAGCCCTAACGATGCTTGCACGTCAAACATGTTCATTTTATAGCCCGGTTCCTCGACCTCGTAATACCATGTTCCCTTTTCTCCATAACGATTCCACGCTCCCTTGCTCATCCCGTGAAGCGCCAGCCTTCTGATTCTAGCCGCAAGTGCATCATCATTTGTCGTCAGCATGCCGCCTTCACCAGTCGCTATGTTTTTCGTTGCATAGAAGCTAAAAGCGGTCGCATCACCAATTGATCCAATCGGTTGATCATGATAGGTCGTATAGAGGGCATGAGCGGCATCCTCCAACACGAACAAATCATATTTTTTGGCAATCGCTAAAATTTGGTCCATATCACACGATTGACCAGCAAAATGTACAGGGACAACCGCTTTCGTATGTGGTGTAATGGCCGCTTCTAATTTTTTCGCATCTAGATTGAGTGTCGCCGGATCAATATCCACGAAAATAGGGGCTGCCCCCGTATGGATGATCGTATTGGCTGTTGCGCAGAACGTCAGAGGCGTTGTGATGACCTCATCACCAGCTCCAATGCCTCTCGCCTTTAACGCTAAAAATAGAGCAGCTGTACATGAATTGACTGCTATTGCGTGCTTCGCTCCAGTCAGCTGCCTAAACTCTTCTTCAAACTGTCTAACTTTTGGTCCGGTGGACAACCAGCCGGACTTTAATGTTCCAATGACTTCATCAATTTCTTCCTGTTCAATAAAAGGCAGTGCATAAGTAAGAAATTGTGCTCTCTTTTGTCCCATATCGCTTGCACACCCCTATCTTCATCTCTGAAAATCCACGCCTGTTTTTGTTTTGAGCAGAGAAAGCAGAACATCGGTCGATTGTGCATGCGGATAATGCTCTTGAATGAAACGAGCTCCTTGCTGTTTCGCCAGCTTCATTTCTTGTTCATCCGATAAAATACGGATCGCTTTCTCGGCCAGCTCAATAGGGTTTTCCATGTGGCAGCTGCCAAGCGACTCGTAATAAGGGTATCTTCTGCCTTCTGTCATTTTTCCAATCAGTACACTCTTTTTAAAGAGCATTGCTTCCAGACCAACTGTTGATGTGAGCGTTATGACCATATCCATATACGGCAGGAGGTCATACAAGTCGATCTCTTTTTTAATTAATCTCACATGGTTCCCCGCACGTTCAATCGCTGTGTAGTCATTTAACCGATTTCGAGCAATTTCCCACGGATGCGGCTTCATAATCAGCTGAATATCTTTCCGTTTTGCAATTGTTTTAAGAACATCACCGTAAAAGGCTTCTGAAAACGGCTGTGTTGCCACGAGCACAGTCTTTTTGGCAGGATTGAAGTTCAATTTACGAAAGACCATTTCCTGTTGAAGCGGTGTTCGCTCCTGCACCAAATCAAATCTCGGGTGACCTGTGATCTCCACCTGCTCAGGCTGACAGCCTTTGTCTACATACCAGTCCTTTTCATATTTTCCAAACACTCCGTGGCAGGTGGTGAAAATCGGCAAAAAGGCTTCGTCTCCCATGAGCGCACCGTGCTGAAGACAAATACTTGTGAGATGGCGCTTCACGGTTTGCAAGGCGAGCACACGGCTATATGCATCCTCCGTCGTACCAACCACGACAGCTGTGATCGGCTGCATCTCAAATAGCGTTTCTATTTGGTCAATCACATCAATAAATTGCACAATGTCCTTCCGAAGCTTTTCTCTAAAAAAGACATTGCCAAAGACAGGATGCTGGGCGTAAGGTTTCAATAGAGCATTTGCTTTTTCAATATATTCAACATGGGCTTCTTTATTAACCTCTCCGGCTAATTCCGGCTTGCTGATCACTGGTAATCCGAAATAATCAGCCTTCTTCCAGCGCGCGAGCACCACTGTTTGGTTCGGATGGAACCGCGTGTAATTTTGTTCAGTAAAACGCAGGTGTTCAAAGTGAAGCAGCACCTTTCCATGACTCGGACGATAAGGGGTACGCTTGATCTGCTGTTTATGCTGATCAAAAAAGGGCTGAATGTCTTGTGGCTTTGGACAAGTTGTTGTCAGCTCTTCACCAAACGCCTTATCTTCCATACGTTCCCTCACTTCAGGGCTGATGTATTGATAAAAATTACTGATTAATCCAAGGGGGATGTGGCGATAGGATAAGTCTTTCATCAGATTCACATACTCAAAGTACACCTGCCAATAATGATGAATATAATGCGACACTTAAGGTCACCTCCCATGTCTTTGTTTTAATATATGGCGGAGCTCCCTGCAGGTAGACTGGGGAGGAAGTGCTTGAATAAAATCGCTTTTCTCATCTTCTGCCAACTGATAATGAATAGACTGTTCTGTGATGTAGTTTGTATCCAATACCTCATCAAAAGGGTAGAACGGATAAAAGTGATTTAATCTAAAAAAGAACCGCGCATCCCCTATTCGATAAAAATGCGGACTCTCGTCCCAGTAGGATCCAAACTCAGCTTGAATCTTTGTTAAAATGGATGCACGATGTACAACTGAACAGTGATCAATAGCACAAGGTGCATTCCACTGCACCGTTTGCGCAGGTCGAATCGTTTCCTTTACTGGCTGTTTTTCGCTATTTAAATAGATAACTTTTGAACTAGAATAGACAATATGTTCATTCGGACGAGCATCTAAATAATTCGTGAGCTTCTCTAAACGGTCTGGTGCATAGACATTGTCATCTGTGGCATAGGAAATATACTCGCCCTTTGCCTGTTCTAATGCTTGATTAATGAGGACGGCATAGCGTGTTTTCGCCGTTCTTTCCTCCAGCGTTTTCACCCCGCTTTGGATAAAATGGATGCGTGGATCTTTACGGAAAGGCTCAATAGCAGCAAGGGTTTGTTCGTTTGATCCATCATCCATTATAAAAAGTTCAAAGTCTGACAAGGTCTGCTGCAGCACCGCTTCAATTGATCTTCCAACGTAGGCCGCTTTGTTGTAGCTCGTCATAATGACCGTTACTTTCGTCAATGTTTTCACCTCGGTCTCTTTTAAACTATGGTTATCATATGTGTCTCCTCTTAAAGAGACTGTAGAGTGACCTATTTTTTATAAAATTGGATTTTTTTCATGATCTATCTTTGAAAAACGTAAAAATTTTGGTAATATAAGTAATCATTTATGTGTATTAAAGGAGTAAAGAACATTGGAGTATATGAAGAGTGATCTCTCCCAAGAAGAGGAAGCAAAAGGTTTTTTTCGATTCTTTAAAATTTTTGTCGCGACAAAAACGATTATTCGCTCATATGAACATACCTCTATTCCCATGTGGCTGATGATACTCCTTGCAAGTATCGCTGGTACTAGCTGGATGTACGAAGGGTATTTTAGTGAGTATATGGGCAATCATATTCCATATCCTTTTATTCTGTTACACGGAGCAGGTTTTGGTATTTTAGTAGGCAATTTTCTTCTATTTTTCGGTTCATTCATTTTACAGTGGTTAGGGCGACTGTTTTTTGGCAGTAAAGCGCCGTATCGAGATGTGCTCAAAGCTTGCACACTGACGGTCATTTTTCCTTCCACCTTATTTGCTCTTACTTGGATTTTTACTGTGGGGTTGCTTGGTCCGTATACATTTGTGAAAATCTCACCCTATTTAGACCAGCACTATGAAGTATGGTATTATCTCAGTGTTTTACCACTGGTTGATGCGTATACCAAGACATGGATATTTGGGATGGCTGTTTTAGGCCTTGTAGCTGTGATGAAGCTGAGAATATGGCAGGCCTTTATCATTGCCATCACACCGATCGCCTTATTTTTCCTCATCATGACCCTTCTCTATGACGTCCAGCGGGCTATGAATTGGTTGATGTAAACAGGCATTCCTTAGATTGTTGACAAAGGGCTAAAATGAACTTTATTTTAGCCCTTTGTCTTCTTTTTAGCGTGATAGAAAACCTTTGCAGTCTAGGAAGGACGAGCATCGGCGCGGAGCGAATTTGACATTCGTGAGCACCGAAGCGCAGGACTGACACCGAATGCGAGGGTTTGTCTACACGCTGAGGAACTGCACAAAGCAGTTCCTTTTTTTCGTTCAATGTACATATTCTCTCTTCCTGTCTCATAGTGTGAAAGAGAAAAAGAATGCTATGGAAACAACAGGCGCTTTTCTGCCTTCTGTTTAGAACACCATGAGGAAAGAGGAGGAACGTTATGAAATTGAAAAATCAATTTGGGCAAGGTTCGGGTTTCGAAGGTCAAGATTTTCGCCAGCAACAATATGGAGCAAATCCGTATCCTGCGCAGCAGATGGGTTATTCAGTCCCTCCCCAAACGCAGGGTCAAATGCAAGGTCAAATGCAGCAGGGGTATTCGCCAATGCCGTCTACTGGTACTTCACAAGGAGGCCAAGGTGGGCAAAGTGGCGGGCAGCCCTATCAAATTCCTTCGGGACCGATTTATCAGCAGAACGTCACCGGTCAGCTGCCGCTTGAGCAGTCCTATATTGAAAATATTTTACGATTAAACCGCGGCAAAGTAGCCACGATCTATATGACGTTTGAGGCAAGTAAAGAATGGAACTCTAAGATTTTTAGAGGGGTCATTGAGGCCGCAGGACGTGATCACATTATCATTAGTGATAACAAAACAGGGACACGATACTTATTGTTAACAATCTACCTTGATTACATTACGTTTGATGGGGAAATTCAATATGACTATCCATACTCGATGTCTACGTATTCTCCGAGATAACCTCAAGGTCCTATCAGCAGCAAGGTGCAGACGCCCTTGCTTTTTTCTTTTGTCTAGGTTTTTGACACACCTTCGGGGGAAGGCTCATAAGATGCCTAGTAGTTTTTATTAAACGCCTAGAGGTGACATCAATGACTGTTGAGCTGGATTATACATCGCCGAATGTCAAATATTCATTTGATCTGAACCAAAGCCCCCTTGTGAAATATGACCAACACAACCTGATTAATGTTTTAGGAAAAAAACAATTAAATTCGCTCGATCAAGTATCTCTGCTGGATATATATTTGAGTAAAAGCAAAGTAGTAGAGCCTCATTATCATCAAAATGCTGCCGAGCTTGTTTATTGTATCGCCGGCTCTGCTGCTGTATCCATGTTGAACCCTTTTACCAAAAAGCTGTCCACCTACACCATTACCCCTGGGCAGGTAGCCAATGTGCCACAAGGCTGGTGGCATTACGAAGTCGCCTTGCAGGACAAAACCCATTTGTTAGCCATTTTTAACGCATCGACGCCAGAAGTCATCTTAGGTTCAGACCTTCTAACCCTCACGCCTTCTCACATCATGGCACATACTTATTGCATGAACGAAACGCAGTGGAAGCAGGCGACGCAGCCTGTGAAACCTGGTGTGTTTATCGGACCTTTCTGCCACCGGGAGGAAGAGACACAAACGCACCCTGTCCCCCCTTCCCACTATGTACCTTATTATCAAGCACCTCCGAACTATTCTCCTTATTGGAGTTAAGAAAAAAACCGATGCCCCTATGAGAGCATCGGTTTTTTATCTTATAAATTTTTTGCTGCTGCAATCACTAGCATGATCCAAGAAGCGATAAATGCCACTCCGCCAATTGGTGTAATGGCACCTAGAATCTTCACCTGAGTCAAGGCAAGCACATAAAGGCTTCCTGAGAAGAAAAGAATGCCTGCCAGCATCACCCAGCCAGCGGTCGGCACTAGGGAAACACCTGACAGCTTATCTGCCAGAAAGGCGACAATAAATAGGCCAATGGCATGGAACATCTGATATTGAACCCCTTTATTCCATATCTCAATATACTTTTCAGGAATTTTCCCTTCCAGTCCATGTGCACCGAAGGCTCCAAGACCAACCGCAAGCATGGCGTTAATGGCACCTAATATGAAAAATAGTTTCATTCGTCATTCTCCTTATCTCATCAATTATGTTTATCATAGCGCGGGTCTTATCCAACATTCAACTTTCCTATGATGCTGACACGAGATTGTCGGATTTCTTCTTCTTTCGCAGTAGCACTTGATCGACCACAATCGCAATCAGTGTGCCAAGCACAAGACCATTGCTCAATAAAGAAATCAGCACAGGATGCATGCCTTTCAATGCCCCCTGCGGCACAAACATTGCGCCCACACCTGCTAAAACAGCGATGCCAAGCACAAATCGAATGCGCGGGATGTCTTCTTTTTCATACTGATCGAATTCAGACATAGCAATCCCAATCATAGAAGAGAACACCACAAAGTTCACAGCCAGCCCCACAGGAGAAGGCAATGCAGAGAAAAAGCTCATCAATAATGGAAATAAACTAATGAGGACAATGAGCAGACTGCCAATAAAAAATGGCTTTCTCGATGGAATTTTGGTTGTTTGTATAAAGCCCGCTGCCCCCGAAATAGGGACAGGCGCAATCGCACCAATCAGTCCGCTTAGCAAATGACCAAATGCGGCGACAAAACCAGCCGGTCTGGCTCGTTTCCGCTCACGCAGTTCACCAAATGCCTTGACGGAACTTTCCACAATTCGAATACTTGCCAGCATATTCACAATGAGTAAGATCGTAATAAAAAAGGACGTGACAAGCAGTCCACTGTCAAAGACTGGCATGCCAAACGGAAACAGTTTTGGAAACTCAATGATCTGCTCAGGAATGCGAACTGGCTTCGCTAGTCCGAGTAAAGCAAATAACAGCCAGCCGCCTGCAAGTGCGAATAACACAGAAAACTGTCTTAAATAATGCCATTTTGAGCGGCTGATCATGAAGGTGATGACAATAATCAAGATCGATAGACAAAAGACAAGCCCATCTACCTGATTTCCCCGATAGCCGATCCCCATCAGCCCTTTCATGATTGGCTGACTTAACTGCACAACAAGTAGCAGCAAATAAATACCTGTGACAACCGGCGTAAATAAAGACGCAAGCCAATTAATGATTTTAAAGAGACTAAAAATAAAAAAGAACGCAGCACTAAAAATTAAAGCCCCTTGTAATGCTTGCAAGGTTTCAGGATATGTGGCAAAAATCGTCCCTGTCATGCCTGCATATAGGGTATATACCCCCCACCACAGCCCTGCTGGACTTTCATTGATCGGCAACATATGACCGCATAAACACTGCACCATCGCCACAAGTCCAAGTGAAAAGAATGTACTCTGAATCAGTTCCGCCGACTGCACTTGATTTAATTCAAATGCTTGTGCAATCGCAATCGGCACAGCAATAGAAGCTGCGATAAAAAATGCCATCCACTGAATGGCGCCCAAAAATAGTTTCAACCCGATCACCTTCCCTTTGTCGTGACAAGACCATTAAAAATCAAAAATAGAGTCACCGTTGCCATCTTTCTCTTGTTGACCCTCTTCTTTATGCTGAAATTTCTTTGCACCGCTAGTGCCCATCAATTTCTCTAGCATGGCTTGATCCGTAGACACAGCCGGTGCAGATGGTGTCTGTATAGATGGAGGCGGTGAAATGACCGAAGACTGCGGCATTTGCACCTGTGATGATGTGTCGAGAATGACATCACATAGTGAAGAGATGACCGCCGCTTGACGTTTCACCTCTTCATCATTTCCACTTTGTTTTGCTTTTTGAATGGCTTCCTCCATTTTTTGAAGCAGACTTGATATATGAATATTCAAGGGTAGACCCTCCAATCTAAAAAATTCGTTTTCCAACATTATTTTACCAAATGAACAAACTGAATGGGTTCCTTTTTTCAAAGCTGTGTGCTTCTGTTCCTCTTATTTGACCCTTACCCAAGATTCACACATAATAAAAAAGAAACAATATCGTCTTTGAAAGGACTGAAAGATGAGCAAACTCACTGAACTCATTCACAAACAAAAAAACGTGCAAACACCAGCGGTTCAAGATAGAATCCGCCTTCTTAACGATTTGAAAAAAGCCATTAAACATCATGAAAAGGACATATTACAAGCCTTGGCCCATGATTTACATAAATCCGAGCAGGAAGCCTATACAACAGAAATTGGCATGGTATATGAAGAGATCAATCATACCGTCAAACATCTTCACAAATGGGCCAAACCATCTCGCGCGAAAACACCTCTGACCCATATCGGATCGAAAAGTATGATCATTAAGGAACCGTACGGAAGTGTTCTGATTATTGCCCCTTGGAACTATCCTTTCCAATTGGCCCTTTCGCCATTAGTTGGAGCCATTTCTGCCGGAAATGCCGTTACTTTAAAACCGTCAGAATTAACGCCGCACGTCTCAAACGTGATTGGCACGATTGTGGAAAGCGTGTTTCAAGAAGATCTTGCAGCGGTCGTTGAAGGCGGTGTGGATGTCAGCACAGAGCTTCTGAGACTGCCTTTTGATTATATTTTCTTTACTGGAAGTGTAGCCGTCGGCAAAGTCGTCATGGAAGCGGCCGCAAAGCATCTCACACCTGTCACACTTGAGCTCGGCGGAAAAAGTCCATGCATTGTCATGCCTGATGCAGACATCAAGCTCGCTGCGAAACGAATTACTTTTGGTAAATTCACGAATGCTGGTCAAACATGCATTGCACCAGACTATTTACTTGTTCATGAATCGATCAAAGAGAACCTATTGCGTGAAATGACTACCTGTATCCGTGATTTTTACGGGGACCAGCCTGAAACAAATCCGCATTTCGGAAAAAATGTCAGCCAGCGTCATTTTGATCGGCTTTCACAATTTCTCTCAAATGGCACGATTGTGACAGGTGGACAGCGTAATGAACAAGAGCTCAAAATCGCACCGACCATTCTAGATCACATTACATGGGAAGATCCTGTGATGCAGGAGGAAATTTTCGGACCTATTTTGCCTGTCATCTCATTTGACTCTCTTCAAGAGGCAGCTGACATGATTAAGGCAAGACCGAAGCCGCTCGCTCTTTACTTATTTACAACCAATAAAGAAACAGAAGACTATATTCTAGACAACCTCTCATTTGGCGGAGGCTGTATCAATGATACACTGATGCATGTCGCCACTCCATATTTACCATTTGGAGGCGTTGGTGAAAGTGGTATCGGACGATATCATGGAAAAGAAAGCTTTTTCACCTTTACGCATGAAAAAAGTGTCCTGCGCCAGACCAATCGCTTTGATTTTTCTTTCCGATATCCAAATGCGAAAAACGGACTCGACATTGTCCGCAAATTTTTAAAATAAACAGGACGAAGGGATTTTCCCTCGTCCTATTTTGATTCGATGTCCTTGATACACCAGTTGATTTCATCAATCCCCATTTGCTTTAAATAGGCGTTTACTTTTGAGAACGGACGGCTGCCAAAAAAGCCGTTTCTTGCAGAAAAAGGACTTGGATGAGGTGACTCAATGATGTAATGCTTGCTTTGATCAATTCGTTCTTTTTTATTTTGCGCATGTCTGCCCCAAAGCACAAAAACGACTGGCTGTTCTCGATCATTCAGGACGTCGATGACGCGGTCTGTCACACGTTCCCAGCCTTTGCCTTTATGCGAGTTCGCTTCCCCTTTTCTTACAGTGAGCACGGTGTTTAACAGCAAGACACCCTGCTCTGCCCAACTGACAAGCGAGCCATGGTTAGGGACCGGACAGCCCAGGTCATCCTTTAGCTCCTGAAAAATATTTCTCAAAGATGGCGGATGTTTGACACCAGGCTGAACAGAAAAGCTTAATCCGTGTGCCTGTCCTGGGCCATGATAAGGGTCTTGTCCCAAAATCACGACCTTCACATCTTCATACGACGTCAAATGGAGGGCACGATAAATGTCATCTGGTTTTGGAAACACGATCTGCGTACGATATTCTTCCTTTACCCACTCACGTAATTCCTGATAATATGGCTGTTCAAATTCACTTTTCATCACAGCCCACCAGCTATCATTTAAAAATGGCTTCATTGCGGTTGTCCTCCTTCTGTCTGCTGTGCCAATCTTGAGATCATCGGTTTTCCATCCCATACAATCTCACTCTCTGATTCTCGTTTTTTCATCGCTGGTTCTTCTAATAGGACAGCAAAGTTTGCTGTCGGCAAATCACCCAGCCCATGCTTTTCACTCAGATCATCTAAGTAGGTCTTCCTTGTTTCACCAAGATCACTCGACTGATTGCCCCCACCATCAAAGAACGCATAGATCACACTGGCAGTCGGCACTCGTTTGGCTCGTGCATGCTGCGTAACACGCAGGAAAAAGTCCCAGTCCCAGTAGTGATGCATCGCTGGATCAAAATAGCCGATCTCATCGTGTATGCGGCGTTTGTACATACTACCAGAAGGAACATATGTAGAAAAAACACGCATGTCCTCAATGTCCGCTGTATAAGCAAACAAACGTCTTGATACTGGAAAACGAGTCGCACCTCGTTCTTCAAACGAAACAATTTCCGCATCCGAAAAGACAAAATCAGCGTCTTCTAGCGCCTTGCTCATACGTTCAATATGACAAGGTGTAAAATAATCATCGTCATCACTCAGCATAATGACGTCACCTGTCAGCTCCCGCACCCCAACATTTCTTGCGTTCACATGCTGGACATTCTCATCTAAATGAATCAAGCGGATTGGCAGCTCTGGATAGAGTTCCTGAATCACGTCCACTCGCTCTCCTGCATCATTTACGACCACAATTTCAAAAGGCTGTACGCTTTGTCTCGAGATGGATTCAAGCAGTTCACACAATGCGCTCAGCCGGTTATGTGTCACAATTAATAAAGAAATCTTCATATCGGCCTAACTCCTTTAATAGATTCGTCTTTTTCATTAAAACATAAATCGGCTTTCTTCTCATGATATAAAAGACGGTTTGATTGATCGAGAAAATGGGAATTTTTGATGAAAAGGAGTGATGATGATGGAATTTTTCACAGTTGAGAATAGTAAAGAAGCCAAACAGACGATCGAACAGATACAGTCAGCAAAGGACGATGTGTTTGTTTTTGCGTATGACCCCGAACGCTCTGATACCGTTACTGAGTATACGGAAGCAAAGAGCATGACAGCTGTCGATCAAGGGATTTTAGATCAGATCGCCAATGTCATTCGCACCAGGGATGATGAACTGATGGCCAAAATGATGTCGACCGGCGCCGATCAAGAATTAGCCTTAACGCTTGTAGAGGAGCTGAAAAAAGGGAAATTGGTGATTTGTAAAAGATAAAGAATGAGGCGTTCCATGAAGAGTGGAACGCTTTTTTATGCCGTTTCATTGTGATAAATGGAAAAGCTGATTATAATAAGGAATAGAACAGTAACTGTTACACATCACATTGGAGGTTCAGCAACTATGTCTATGAATAAAGCACTCACCATCGCAGGTTCGGATTCAAGCGGCGGTGCAGGTATCCAAGCAGATTTAAAAACGTTTCAAGAAAAAAACGTCTACGGGATGACAGCTTTAACCGTTGTCGTTGCAATGGATCCTCATAACAACTGGGATCATCAAGTGTTTCCAATCGATACATCAACCATCCGCGCGCAGCTCTCGACGATCGTGGAAGGCATCGGTGTAGATGCGTTAAAAACAGGTATGCTGCCAACAGTTGACGTCATTGAACTCGCAGCTGAAACGATCAAAACATATGAGCTGAAAAATGTCGTCATTGATCCTGTTATGGTATGTAAAGGTGCGAACGAAGTCCTTTACCCAGAGCACGCTGAAGCATTGCGCGAAAAGCTCACACCACTGGCAACAGTTATCACACCTAACCTTTTCGAAGCAGGTCAATTAAGCGGCATTGGCGAGATCAAAACGATGGAACAAATGGAAGAAGCCGCAAAACGCATCCATGAACTTGGTGCAAAATATGTGGTCATCACTGGCGGCGGTAAGCTAAGCCCAGATAAAGCGATTGACTTGCTGTATGATGGACAAACCTTCGAACGCCTTGAAACAGATAAGATCGACACAGAATACACACACGGCGCAGGCTGCACATTCTCAGCCGCAGTCACAGCTGAACTAGCCAACGGCTCAGACGTGAAAGAAGCCATTTATGCAGCAAAAGAATTCATCACAGCTGCCATTAAAGGCTCGTTCCAACTAAACGAATACATCGGACCAACGAAACATTCCGCACATCGTTTGGACAAATAAGGGGAAAACTCAAAGGATACAGAAGCAACGCAATAAACCATATGTATAAATAAATTTCAAAGTAATTTATAAAACTTACAGAGCGTATTGATGTGTAAACTAGTCATTCCTTTAATATTGCACAATTCATCAACAGTTGAACTCCCTTTTTATATTTGTTGCATTCTATATGTAATAAGTAAATTTTGGGGGTTCAACTTATATCAGTATTACAAGCCTTCCGCTCAGTCATTATAAGAGTTCTTCCACTTAAATATTTCCTGAATTCTCCTATTTTTATAAACTCCGAATGTTCCATTCATTTGATTTAATCAATCTTAATTCGTTTTGATACTATCTTTCCACATCTTCCGTGGAACATAGAGTTCACATAAAGCGACAATTTTTGGTACTCTTTAAGTCGAACTTCTCCTGATTTCATCTCAAAAGAAATTTTTTATTTCGGTACAACAACATCGACGATTACTTCTCTATTACCTAAGTATTCTTTAAAGTTTATAGAAGCAGTTATTAATACTAGGCGAGAAATCATCATCACGACAAATATTCTTATTTCAACCTGCAAAATGAACACAATTTTAATACTCAAATAAATATTAAACCAAGGTCAAGGAAAATAAGAAAAATAGTCGCCATTATGAATACATATGATGTTTTTCTATCTTCATTCCAAAAATAAAAAATTAAAATAAAAGATACTATTGTAGTGATTAAAGCCCAAATTATCATTTAGTCAACTCTCCTCTATATTTGTAATGCTGTTTATAAATAGTTCTCTACGCTTTTTCAATTTCCAGGATTTATTATATTATGGTGTGAACCATTCATAACATTTTAGTCAAATAAGACTGAAAGGGGACATTAAAATTGCTTAACAATATAGGACGGACTATGCGATCAATTAGAAAGAACAAAGGATATACTCAGCATTATGTTTCTAGTGGTTTACTATCACAAAGTGCTTATTCAAAGTTTGAACTACATCGAATCGACATACTTGCGTCATCTTTTATGGCTTTACTGGAAAAAGTAGACGTTTCTTTAGATGAGTTTCACTATATTATGAACGATTTTCAATATACTCGAAGGCAAAAGTTTATTAACGATTTTTTTCGTACGACTTTCAATCATCCAAACAAATTAAGACAATTGATAACAGAATCTGAAAGGTTGCTATCAGATTCTGAGGACCAATTGGTCAGTGATATTCAATGTATTTGTACAGCTTTAATAGTGCTCCATGAAACGGGTAGTATTGAACAAGCACGCAATCACGTAGATAATGTTTGGGAACGTCTTTCTAAGCATGAAAATTGGTACCTGATTGATATTAGACTGATAAACTCTATACTTTTTATATTTCCTATAGAAACGGCTATACATATAGCAAAGAATGCATTGAAAAGACTTAATATATATAAGAATTTTCAAGATACTTATAAAATTGAAATTAATATTCGAGTTAATTTTTCGCTTCTTTTAATAAAATACAATAAATTTAAGTCGGCATTAGTTGTATTAGAAGAAGCAATCCCTCTCTGTAAAAGACATGGTGCATACAGGGAGATGGCCATCTGCTATGGTCGTAAAGGGATATGTCTAAAAAACTTAAACATGGATTCACCTGAAGAGTATACTGAAAAAGCTGTAACAGTCCTTAGTATACTAGAGGAAAAAAAACTAGAAGAAATGTTATATACGGAGATCAAAAACTATTATTAAAGCCATAAAAATAAATTCCACAATTCAATAAGATACAAAATACAATAATTGATCTCACTTTACTGGATTGAAAGTGGGTTCAAGAAATACATAAAAGAATTTCAAAAAATAATCCTAAGACAGACCTTAGGATTATTTTTACTATCTACTCATATATTAAATAAAATATGGATATCAGTTCTCTGTTTTGAGAAGAATGGTTATCCTTCCGCATTGTAATGTTTCTTGCACTTTTATAACTCATATACATTAAATATTCTATCTACAAATTTCTATTTATCTTCATACATTAAGATTTAGAATAAAACTGACATAGATAATCTTTAAATAAAAAAAGCATACCCGCACCCAGGTACACTCTTTCACCATACTTTTTTACCTACTTTTGCTGATCAGATTCTTTCGCCATTTTTCGAATAAAGGCTTCAATGGATTCAACAAATAAGGCATATTCTTTCATTTGTTTATACGTATCTGACAGCTTCTCTTTTAATTCTTCCTGCTCTAGAGAAGGTTCACCGAGAATAGATTGGACTTGAATCAGCAATTCTTTATATTCTTCACGTTTATCTTCAACATGATCTGCCATTGTCTCCAAGCGTTTTCTAGTCGTCGGCTGCTGTTTTGAATTCAAGTAAACAACCCCTTTTTGTCCTACCGCATTTGGATAAACGTCAGCCTCAGCTGTATATATTTTAAAATGATACCATAATCGAACCTGTTATCATATATGTAAAACGTCATCAAACCGCTTCAGGCCAACCTTGTATATACATGATATAGGCTTTAAGATACAGGCTGATCTCACTAGAAAAAGCAGATCAATGATCTGCTTCTTTTTGCAAATGCCACGTCTTCAATTTAAGCTTCGTTTCATTTCTACCACTAATGGAGATTGATTTATTTCCCGGGGAAGGAAAATAACGTGCAGTAAATACTTCCCGGCCTCCATTGACAAAAATCTCAATCGATGATGCATCAATAAAGATATGCAATTCCTGTAATTCATCAATTTCTACTTCACGAACTTCCTTTGTTCGATCTTCAAATCGATCTCGCTCTAACGTTAGTTTGCCTTCATCTTTATCATAAATGATACGAGCAGCAGCACGGATACAGCATTCAAATCCTTTTTGTGTTTCAATTTGATCAATGAATACCTCTGCGCTCGTCAAATCTTCAACAGGAATCGAATGAACAGATCGTTTAACGTGAAAAACATGCTCCTGCTCATTTGTCCGCATAGATCGAAGTTCACTTACCGGCTGTTGAATAAGACGTCCTTCATCATCTAAACGAAGCTCTCTCGGAATCGTCAAACAATGGATCCATTGATAAGAGATGGTTGGATGATGCTCTTCCCCTTGATCTGGTACACCCATCCATCCCATTAAAATGCGTCTGCCCGATTCATCTTGGAAAGTCTGCTGTGCATAAAAGTCAAAGCCACGATCCAGCTCCTCAAACGCTCCATGCGTATATTGGTAGGTACGATCATCCAATGTACCAACAAAATAACCAGATTGATGTGTATTGTTGTATTTGAATCCATCAGGCTTCAGCCCCTGTGGTGACACGATCAATACATCCTGACCGTCTAATTCAAATAGATCTGGACATTCCCACATGTATCCGAAATGATCTAATCCATTCTTTCCACTGCCTGCAATAATGCCTTGAAACATCCAATTGTCTAATGTATCAGATGTAAATAAGACAAGATGTCCTTTGAGATCTTCACTTTGTGCTCCAAGGACCATGTACCACTTTCCATTCCGCTTCCACACCTTCGGGTCACGAAAATGTGCAGTGAATCCCGCTGGCAAAGTCGCCACGACACCTTTTTTCTCAAAATGAACCCCATCCTCTGACACAGCTAAACATTGATATGTCTCACGATTCCCTTGCTCGTCACGGACATTTCCGGTATACATCACGTACATACGACCATCATCAATGACTGCACTGCCAGAATAACAGCCATTTTGATCAAACCAATCACTTGGCGTGAGGGCAGCCTCTTCATGCTGCCAATTCACTAGATCGGTTGATGTGTAGTGACCCCAGAATTTTGCCCCATGTCCTGTTTTAAATGGCTGCCATTGATAAAACACATGGTAGACTCCCTTCCACTGAATCAATCCATTCGGGTCATTTAAAAGACCGACTGGCGGCATTAAATGGAAGTTCTGACGGTACACATCTTTTTTCACCAAATGCTCATAGTTTCGAATACGATCTGTTACCTTTTGACGAAGTGCTGCGTCCGTTGTTGTCATCACTGTGACCACTCCTTGATTATTTTTCGACTTCTTTGACTTTAAAGATGATGGTAAGAATAAATGAAACAGCAACAGCTATAAACATACCAATAACATAATTTACCACATTTTGTAAACCAAATGGGGCTGCAATTGCAATCATCGGAATCCCTGTTAAACCATAAGCGTTGGCGGCTACCTTCGTGAAGACGACAAACGCCCCGCCTAATGCACCTCCGATCATTGCAGCAATAAATGGCTTACGATAACGAAGATTCACACCGAATATGACCGGCTCAGTAATACCTAAGAAAGCAGAAAATGCTGCTGGTAATGCAATTTCTTTCGTTTTTGCACGCTTTGCTAAGAAAAAGACCGCTAGCCCTGCTCCGCCTTGAGCGACGTTAGACATGGCCCAATCGGCAGCAAATAATTCCGTCCAATATCATTTAGAAGTCCTGCCTCAATCGCATGGAAGCTGTGATGAACACCTGTCAGTACAATTAAAGAATAAGCGCCTCCAAAAATAAGTCCAGCTAAGAATCCTGCATGATCATAAACATAAGTGAGTGCATTTGAGATTCCTGTACCGAGCATTCTCCCTAGCGGTCCTACAGCAATAAACGTCACAAATCCAGTCACAATCACCGTCACAAACGGCGTCACAAGTAAATCAATACTGTTCGGCACAACTTTTCTTAAATTCTTTTCAATCACGCACATGATATACACAGTTAATAACACGGGAATGACCGTTCCTTGGTAACCAAGAAGCGCAATATCAAAGTTGAATAGATGCATATATTCTGGTTTTGCGTCTGTCAGTCCCCATGGATTCAGCAAGCTCGGGTGAATCATAATGCCCCCAATGACAGCTCCTAAATATGGATTTCCACCAAACTCTTTGGCTGCACTAACCCCAATTAAAATCGGTAAAATGATAAAGGCAGCACTTGAGAACATATCTAGCATTTGGAAGATGGCAGAGCTTGGATCAGCCCATTTGAAGGCTTTCATCATACCTAATAGGCCCATTAATAAACCGCTTGCTACAATCGCTGGAATGATTGGTACAAAAATATTCGATAGCGTCTTGGCAAAACGTGCAAGTGGATTCATTTTTTGCTTCACGGCTTCATCATGGCTGGCAGGTTTTTGATTCTCGTCGTCTGCCTCAAGACCTGTCTCACGAGCAAAAGGCTCATATACTTTGTTGACAGAACCTGTTCCAAATATGATCTGGAATTGACCCGAGCTTGAGAAGGCACCCTTCACACCCTCAAGTTCTTCAATGGCATCTTTGTCAATCAACGCCTCATCTTTCATCACCAATCGGAGTCGTGTGGCACAATGTGTTGCGCTAATGACATTTTCTTTGCCGCCTAATAATGTTGTTAATTCTTTGGCTGTTTTTTGATAATCCATGTTGTCTCCCCCTTTTTTTAAAACAAAAAAGACCTAAAATTCACTAACGATCAAAGGACATACACGTCCCCTCGTTACGCAAATTTTAGGTCTTGCCTGCCTGACAGTCACAATCCCACGATATTGGTTTTTGATTACGCTTTCATCATAGTATAAGAGCGTGACCTGCGTCAACCTATTTTTTCGAATCAAATGACCCATATACACTAATTAGAGTAGTGTGCATAAAAAAAAGCCTGCGGACAGGCACAACCTTTACACCAATTCGGCATCCTGCAGACGCTGGACATGCAGCGTGATGTAGCCGATCTCCGATTCAGGGAGATGAAGTCCATATTCTTTTTTCAGCAAATCAGCCAGTCCAAGTGCACACCGGTAAGCCGAATCATACTTTGTTTGGATAAAAGTCAGCATGTCATCGTCCATGATTTGAAATGCTTCATTCGATTCCAACCTGCCCAATGCATACCTCAAATGTGTCACAAGCCGCTGATACGAAATACTATCCTCATCAATCGAGCGCTCAAAAACGCTTTCGATATGCTCGATCATTTCTTTGATCATCGTTGTGTATTTGACCGTCTTCTTCATGGACTCCGTATTCATTTTGGCCGTATGAATATGAAGTGCCACATACCCTGCCTCATCGTCCGGCAGGTCAACCCCAAGCCGCTCCTTTACATAACGAATGGCATACTTTCCAATATCATATTCCTGCTTATATAAGACTTTGATCTCACCAAGCAATTTATTATATAGCACAATGCCTTTTTGAACGCGTTCAATGGCAAAGGATAAATGATCTGTCAGTGAAATGTGGATATGATCACTGAGCGGCATCATGAGTTCACCCTCTGCATAACTAATAATATGCTCTGCCACCTCAATATGCGCTTCTGGCAATGTCGCAAGAATTTGTTTAAACTTCTCATTTTCTTCACGCACAACAAAAATTTTCTCTATTTTTTGAACGGGAACGACGTCATTTTTCCCCTTCTGAAAAGCAATTCCGGGCCCCATCACAATTTTCTCCTGATCACCCTCCTTTACAACCACTGCATTGTTATTCAATATTTTATATATCTTCAAGAGGCATCCTCTCCCACAGATAACGTGTCTTATGTGGGATTTTACCCTGTTTCAACTTTTCTGTAAAGATAAGAACGGACCGGCACGCGCCTCTCTCGTTGTCTTTTCATAAAGCATCATCAGACTTTCTTGAAACAGCTTTTCTGTCCTGCGCTTCTTCTTCTTTTCATCTGCCAGTTTTTCTAGCTTTCTCTCATTCACCGCAAGAAAGAATCCTCCATCCACTGCTGCCACTTTCACCCCTTGCTTCTTCAGCAGCTCACCAGGATTCACAAGCACATTCATCACAAAACCAAACCATACACTCAACCAGTTCTTCCATTTCTTCACTGAACATCCCTCCGCTTTCCTTAGAATCTAGCAGTTCTAGCAAATTAACTGTTCCTATCATATCCCGAGAAAAAAGAGAGGTTTGTCACAATCTGGGTGAAAAAACGAACTAGTTTTCAGAAGTTTTGTTGAAAAGTGCAGAAGATGATCATGTTCCACAATGTTTCTATGAAAATTTTATACACACAATATCCCAAAGATAAGCACATCTTATCAACAGGGTTTATCCACATATCAACACCCTCTTACTAGATTTTGTGTATGAGATTTTTTTATTTTCCATATATATATCTGAATAATTGAGTTATCAACAGATCATTGTGCATAAGTGTGACTTTATAAACAAAATAGTTCTTTGTGACTATGTAAAATAAGACCATTTCAGTAAAGGAATTGGTTTCATCGTATGGAATACTTAATAACGGGCAGTGAATCTTTCCTATTTATCCACAAAAAGAAAGGCTATCTCCCTAAATACACAGCTAGAAAGGGGAAAATTAATTGAAAAAAGTAATCTCTCGTTCTTCTGTTCTATTGTTCTCCACTATTTTTACCTTATCCACATTCTTTTCAGGTCAGGCTGCAGCCGCTCCATCGAACAAACAGGTGGAACTGGAAAAAGCAGAAATCTTCGGCAAAATCAATGTTAAGTCTAGAAAACACACCACTGTCATTGTTGAATTAAAGGAAAAATCCTTAGTTGAAGCCAAGCAAGAAGGCGAAGCACAAACAAAAGCCTCCCTCAAAAAATCTCGAACTAAAGTAAAGAATGCAGCACTCAAAAAGTTAGATAAAGCGAGTGTTCGTCAAGAATATGAAAAAGTCTTCTCTGGTTTCTCTATGAAACTTCCTGCAAACGAAATCCCGAAACTGCTCGCAGTTGACGGAGTAAAAGCCGTTTATCCGGATGTTACATATCAAACAGATGAAGTGAAAAAGAAAAGCGTCCAGCTTCCTCATGAGGATGTCTCTCCACTCATGGATAAAAGTGCTCCATTTATCGGTGCCCCAAAAGCTTGGGATGCCGGCTACTCTGGAAAAGGAGTAAAAGTCGCTGTCATTGATACTGGAGTAGATTATACCCACCCTGATTTAAAAGGAAACTTCGGATTATACAAAGGCTATGACTTTGTTGATAATGACTATTCTCCACAAGAAACACCAAAAGGAGATCCTAGAGGCGAATCGACAGATCATGGTACACACGTCGCAGGAACAATTGCGGCAAATGGACAAATTAAAGGTGTCGCAAAAGATGCTACCCTTCTCGCCTACCGTGTCCTTGGACCAGGCGGATCAGGAACAACTGAAAATGTCCTTGCAGGCATCGACCGGGCTGTCACTGACGGAGCCGATGTCATGAACCTTTCTCTTGGAAACAGTGTGAATAACCCTGATTATGCAACAAGCATCGCACTGGATTGGGCCATGTCTGAAGGGGTTGTCGCTGTGACATCAAATGGAAACAGTGGGCCAAACAGCTGGACCGTTGGATCTCCTGGGACATCAAGAGATGCTATTTCTGTCGGAGCCACTCAGCTTCCGTACAGTCTATACAACGTGAAATTCCCGAACTATTCAACAGCAAAAGTGATGGGCTACTATCAAGAAAATGATTTAAAAGCACTTGACCAAAAACAAGTCACACTCGTCCAAGCAGGCATCGGTGACGAAAAAGCTTTTGAAAACATCGATGTCAAAGGAAAGGTGGCAGTGATTGAACGTGGAGCCATTGCCTTTGTTGATAAAGTGGACAATGCGAAGGCTGCTGGTGCGATCGGCGTTGTCATGTACAACAATACCGATGGAGAAATCCCTGTGGATGTACCAGGTCTAGCCCTTCCGACGATTAAGCTGTCAAAAGCGGAAGGAACAGCGCTTGTTAAAGCCATTGAGGCTGGTAACAATACAACGACTTTCTCGATTCAATTTGTGAAAGAGTTAAGTGAACAAGTCGCTGACTTCTCATCTCGTGGACCTGTTGTCGATACGTGGATGATCAAACCAGATCTTTCAGCACCTGGCGTGAGTATTGTCAGCACCATTCCGACACACGATCCTTCTCAGCCATACGGCTATGGATCGAAGCAAGGAACAAGCATGGCATCTCCTCATGTAGCCGGAGTAGCAGCGATTATTAAACAAGCAAAACCATCCTATTCTACAGAACAAATTAAAGCGTTAATGATGAATACAGCAGAAACGTTGTATGACCCAAATGGTAACCCGTTCCCTCACAATACGCAGGGCACAGGCAGCGTTCGAATCATCGAATCACTTCAAGCGTCTTCTATTGTGTCTGATGCAAGCTATTCGTACGGCACTTTCTTAAAAGAAAAGGGCGTTCAAATCAAAACGAAGAAGTTCAAGGTAGAAAACCTGTCAAAAGCACCGAAAACCTATACCATTGATTACAAGTTCGATGGCAACGGCATTAGCACAAACGGCACGAAAAAAATCACAGTAAAAGGGAATTCCACAGGGTCCTTTACTTCCGCAGTACAAGTGAATTATGGAAAAACGAAAAAAGGAACGTACCAAGGCAGTATCACCATTCGCGAAAATGGCAGAAAGGTCACTGAAATCCCTACTTTATTGATTGTAAAAGAGCCTGATTACCCGCGCGTCACTTCGGTTTCTGTAGAGCCGGATAACCGTGCTGGAAGCTATGTTATTAGCAGCTATCTCCCAGGCGGTGCTGAGAACCTTGCATTCCTCGTCTACTCGACAGATGGAGAGTATTTAGGTGAAGCAGGAGTTTATCAACATGTTGATAAAGGAGAGCATCGTGTGAAATGGAATGGCACGATCAATAAAGGACAGAAGTTAGAAGCAGGTGAGTATACAATGCTTGCGTATGCGAGCCTGAAAGGTAAATCAGATACGGTTCAAACGAAAGAACCATTCGATATTTATCCTGAATAAACAAGAATCACATAAAAAGCCTTGTATGAGCCCATCAGCTCAACAAGGCTTTTCTATCATGTATGGAGGAAAGAGAAATTCATGTTGATATGGCTATGGATCGTTTCTTTTATGACGGCTTTTTTTCTCACGATCACCTTGGTTTATTTTTTTACCTTTTTACATGCAAAACACCCTCGTCCTTTTCATCAAGCATGTGAACTGACTGTCTATACCACCTGCATTTATCCTCTTAGCTTGGCGGTGACAGCTGCCTTTATTCTCACCATGATGCTCCTCTATCCCTTTTATTGGCTGCGCAAATGGTAAAATGACATACGTTATGCATCAAAAGCTTCTTTTAATAAACGATACGATGTGAGACGGTCTTGTATGTGATGTGTGATGGTCACAGCGATCACTTCATCTGTACGATACGCCTTTGCGAGTGCTGTCAGCTGTTGCTTCACAGAGGACGGCGTGCCAACAACCATCCTCTGCCGATTGGCTGCTACTCGTTTTTGTTCATATGGACTGTAGGAATAGGCCTTTGCCTGTTCAAATGAAGGAAAGCCGCCAAGGTTCTGTCCTTGTTCGCTAGCTAATAATGATAAATCTAAGCTAACAGCCAATTTTTCTGCCTGTTCCTCTGTTTCTGCACATAAAACGAAGACCGCAAGACTGACACGCGGCTCATCACCAAATTCCGAAGGTTCAAATCGGCTGATATACTGCGACACAGAGTCTTCTCCGCCTTCTCCATTAATGAAAAGAGCAAACGTATAGCCTGCACCAGCTTTTGCGGCAAGCCGTGCACTTCCTCCAGAAGAACCTAACATCCATACCTCTGGGGCAGTTTCTACCTTCGGAGAAGCAGTCAGGTGAGGCAGCGGATAAAATTCATCGGCTAAATCATGTAAATACACCCTTAATTCTTCTACCTGCTCAGGGTATTGATCACCAAGTCGCTTCCGTTCTCCATGATGAAGGGCAATGGAGGAGATCGGCATACCTCCAGGAGCACGTCCAATGCCAAGATCAATTCTGCCCGGAGCCAAGGCTTCGAGCACTCTGAAGTTCTCCGCTACTTTATAGGCACTGTAGTGGGGCAGCATGACGCCGCCTGAACCAATACGGATATGTGACGTCACAGCTGATAAATGACCGAGAAGCACCTCTGGACTCGATCCTGCGAGCCGGTTTGAAAAGTGATGCTCTGACACCCAAAAACGATGATAGCCCCATTTCTCTGCCTGCTTCGCCAGCTCGACTGTTTGCTTCAGTGCCTCAGCAGGCGTCGCATCTCCAATCAAAGGAGATTGATCCAGTATACTTAATTTCATGATGTCGCACCTCTTACACAAATCCCCCTCTCTCACTCGAAAGGGGGATTTCCTGATTTATTTTCGATTAAAGCCCTTCTCTTTCACAAAATCTCCGAGGAAAGCACGTTTTGGCTGACTAAAGCCTCGAAGCATTTGCTCAGACCATGTATCTTTTCTCTCACCGTTTGTTCGTTCTTCATAATATGATGAAATACGATCATCGTATTCTTTTAAATAACGATCCACATGAGCTTCGTCTTGCTGATATGTGTTTTCATGATAGATCAGCTCAACGGGCAGCCGTTCCTTTTGAGATGATGGATTGGCAGGATGTCCTACAGCCAATCCGAATAGCGGCAGCACATAGGAAGGCGTTTCAAGTAACTCGGATACTTCCTTCAGCTGATTACGCAGTCCGCCGATATAGCAGATGCCAAGTCCCATAGATTCTGCGGCGACACTGACATTTTGCGCAGCGAGCGCCGCATCAATCACACTAATAAGAAAGGCTTCAGTATTCTCAAGCGCTTCTTGATGGTTCTTTCCTGCTTTTTTTGCGATATAGTCGTGGCGTTTCAAGTCTGCACAGAAAACAAAAAAATGCCCATTCTTCTCAACGTATGGCTGATTTCCAGCCAGTTCAGCAAGCTTCGCCTTCTTCTCCTGATCTGTTACACCAATGATACTATACGCCTGTACATAGCTTGATGTCGAAGCAGCCTGTGCACTTTTGATAAGTGTCAGCACTTCTTCCTCTGTCAGACGCTCATCTGTAAACGAACGGATGGACCGATGATTTAAAATGGTTTCTATCGTTTTATTCAATTCGAAGACCTCCTTCACTCCTACTATCATAAGTCAATTGAATATTACTTTTCAAAAGTTAGAACTCAAGCCAAAAAAGCAGCCTACGCTTAGACTGCCCTTTACCCGTTTTATTTAAATAAATAACTTTGATATTTCGTTAATTGAACACTTGCATTATAGGCGATACCAAATCCAATAAGAACAGATAAAACAGAGCTTCCCCCGAAGCTGATGAATAAGAGCGGTATCCCCGTTACAGGCATGACGCCTATGTTCATACCAATGTTCTGGAATGTATGGATAACAATCAATGCTGTATATCCTACACAGAAAAATGACGCAAACCGGCTATAAGGGTGGATACGGTCAATCAGCACAACAAGCCGATAAATCAGGAAGAAGAACATGATGACCACAAATGCGCAGCCGACAAAACCAAAGGCTTCCCCTATGATAGAGAAAATCATATCTGTCTGAGCTTCTGGAACATATACTTTTAAGTTCTTAACACCGTTCCCGAAAATTTGTCCTGCCCCAATTGCCATAATGGCTTGCTCGACTTGATATTTATCCGATCCAGATGCATCCTGTGTCTGGGCTTGGTTAGCTGTCGAAGAACTATCAGGCAGCCAAGCGGTAATCCGGTTGATTTGATACTGCTGAATCCCGATCTTTTGTGCGAAATCAGGGAATAGAATAATCACGGCTAACACAGCGGCAACTAAAAGCACAACCACTGAACCGATGAGAGAGATCAATTTCCAGTTGACCCCTGATAAAAAGACCATGACAACGACAATAAACATACATACCGCAGCCGTACCTGCATCTTGCAAAAAGATGAGTCCGACTGGTACAGCAGCCACGCCGGCAATTTTTAATAGTAGGAAAATATCATCTTCTAATGTTCGTTTTCCTCTTGGGGTTGCCTTCCCAATGACAGAGGCGAGCATCATAATCAAACCAATTTTCATGAACTCTGAAGGCTGAAATGTTCCAATTCCCGGTAACACGAACCAACTTTTTGCACCATTTTTAATTGGAGCAAAATCATGACCTGCAATTTGTGCAGGGGCAATTTTCAAAAGAATTAAGAGCATAATGCCGCCTATAAAAATATATAGACTTAACTTTTCTAATTGTTCCAGATCGAAGTAATTAATAGCCACAATACAGATGACCCCGACCATGTAGTAAATGATCTGTCTGGTCCATGCATTAGATCCATATTGCCCAAACTGTCCCGCAGCATAAATAGCGATGACACTGATGGCAAAGAAGGCTAAAAATATAAAAATCAAATCTCCTTGATAGTAAGGAGATGTATTCTGCTTGTTCATGAACTAACCACCCTTATTACAAAACATAAAAGCCCTTATTTATATTAGATTGAAATTTTCACAAAAGCAACTCACCTTAAATATGACGGAAGTGACACCTGAAAGGTTCCATTCTAATTTCAAAAAATGAAAAACTTTTCATCCTAATAATAGGAAAAAATCCCTTTCTACTCTATCATGACAACCGATCATAAGTCCTTTAAAAAGATTATTTTACAGATTTTAAGGGGAAAATTCAATGACTTATGTGGCGATATGAAAGGTTAACATCTTGCCAGCATAAGCTTAACTGAGGTATAAGAAAAAAACAATTTCTGCGGAATAAGGCCCATTTTCCAATTATTGAGTTTACTTCAAAGTCAATTGTGGTATAATATTTGTAACAAAATGTTCACAATATCTCCTAAAAACAGACACAATTGCATCCTGACCTCTCATTTGAATTGAACATCAACTTACAAAGGAGTTGGATACGATGGATATGTTCTTTGCGTACCTATGTATTGCAACAGCTACACCCCTGTTTTTATGGTTGGAAAACAGAAAGATTGCATTAGCATCTATTCCACCCATCATGATTATGTGGATTTTCTTCGGTCTTTACATGACAAGCAGTTTATCTCCAGCAGGACATACCTTCATGATCGCATTCTTTGCCATTAACGTGATTCTGGCTCACATTGCAGCATTCCTCATCTATGGACTTCCATTCATTCGCAAAAGATTCAGCAGCAGATAGATATTGCATCATCAATTGGAAGCGTTATCACAATCAGCATAAAAACCACTCACCTATGAAAGATGAGTGGTTTTTTATTATTTCTCTGAATGCTCAGACTGCTTTGGCGCAGATGGTGAATAACCGTCTTTGCTGTTCTCTCCGTGGCTGTAGTGAGCCGCGAAGATCCATACAGACCCGATGACGAAAATGATCGCACAGAACAGACCAAATAAAGTATTTCCGACTTGAACAGTTCCATTCTCGCTCTCTGTCATATGCATGAACATGAACAGCTGCAAGAATGCTTGAATGAAGGCAAAACCAAAGATAATCCATAGTTTTGCGGAACTGCCAATTTCAGCTCCGATGGCAATCCAGAATGCTAAGATGGTTAGCACAATGGAGAGAATGAAGCCGACTACGTGTTTCCAAGGGAAGTGTTCGTGCTCTGCTGAGGAATGTGTTTTTCCAGCCATATCACAAAAGCCCCCCTAATCCGATCAAGTACACAGCTGTGAAGATGAAAATCCATACAACATCAAGGAAATGCCAGTATAGACTTGAGATAAAGATCTTCGCTGCTGTTTGTGGTGTTAATCCACGTTTTTTAATTTGGAACAAGACACCTGTAATCCAGAAGATACCGATGGATACGTGTAATCCGTGAGTTCCTAAAAGAACAAAGAATGCAGACCAGTATGCACTTGTATGGATGCTCGCACCCTCATGTACATAATGGAAGAATTCGAAAATCTCAAAACCAACGAAACCTGCACCTAGAAGCAGTGTCAGAATCGTCCAAATGACAACCCCTTTTGTACTTCCACGGCGCATTTCATGAACGGCAATCCCACATGTAAATGAACTCACCAATAGCAGGAATGTCATGATCAATACAAGCTTCATATCAAATAGCTCAGCTGGCAAAACGCCGCCAGCTGTTCTGCCATGAAGAACAAAGTAGGTCGCAAAAAGTGTTGAGAATAACACGATTTCCGCGCCAAGGAATATCCAGAAACCAAGGATGTTTAAACGTCCTGTTTCAGACTGATATTCAAGCGGTGCATTTGCATAGCTGCTATCATTATGTCCCATTACTTCTGCGCCTCCTTATTCTTTTTCTCTGTTTCAATCACTTCTTCAACAGGAATATAGTAGCCATCGTCATATTCAAATGAACGTAAAATCATTGTTGCGAATACTCCGATTAAGCCGATAACGCCAATCCAGTACCATTCAAATACAAGACCGAATGCACCAAGTCCGAAGAATGCAGACATGATCAGCGGTCTGCCTGAATTGTGCGGCATGTGAATTTTCTTGAATTCTTTTTCAGGATGAACGTCTACATTGTTTTGCTTCCAATGATGGAATGCATCTGGTGTCGTCACTTCTGGAAGTGCTGCAAAGTTATAATGCGGCGGAATTGCAGAAGATGTCGCCCAGTCAAGTGTACGTCCTTCTCCCCAGCTGTCTCCAGACACTTCACGTTTTGAGTGTCTCCAGCTGTAGTAAATGTTATAGCAAAGGATGATGAATCCGATACCCATCATGAATGCACCAATTGTTGAAATAAAGTTTAGTGCAGTCCAGCCATCTTCTGGTCCATACGTATAAATACGTCTTGGCATTCCTTGCAGTCCTAAGAAGTACTGCGGGAAGAAACAGATGTTAAATCCGATCATGAATACCCAGAAGAACCATTTGCCGATTCGCTCGTTTAACTTGTAACCAAACATTTTTGGATACCAGAAAACAAGACCAGCAAAACATGCAAAGACAGTACCTGCGATTAATACATAGTGGAAGTGGGATACAAGGAAGTACGTATTATGGTACTGGTAATCCGCAGCTGCCATCGCAAGCATAACCCCAGTCACACCACCGATTACGAAGTTCGGGATGAAACCAAGTGCCCAAAGCATTGGTGAAGTAAAACTGATACGGCCTCGATACATTGTAAAGAGCCAGTTAAAGATTTTCACACCTGTTGGTACAGAAATCGCCATTGTTGTGATCGAGAAGAATGAGTTAACCGCTGCACTGTTCCCCATTGTAAAGAAGTGGTGAACCCACACAAGGAAACTAAGAACAGAGATTGCCACAATCGATACAACCATCGCTTTGTAACCAAACAACTGCTTTCTTGAGAACGTCGCAAAGATTTCTGAGAAAATACCGAAAGCCGGCAGGATAACGATATATACCTCAGGATGTCCCCAAATCCAGAAAAGGTTCGCCCAAAGCATTGGCATACCGCCTGCCTCAAGTGTAAAGAATGCTGAACCGAATAAACGATCGAATGTCATAAGTGCTAAAGCAACTGTTAAAACAGGGAATGCGAAAACGATAATGACAGACGTGATCAATGTTGTCCATGTAAACATCGGCATACGCATAAGCGTCATACCTTTTGTACGCATTTTTAAGATGGTCACCATGAAGTTAATACCTGTCATTAGTGTACCAATACCTGCAATTTGGAGCCCGAGCAAGTAGTAGTTCTGTCCAGGTCCTGGTGAGAAATCATTTCCGGCGAGCGGCATGTAACTCGTCCAGCCTGCACTTGGTGATCCTCCAATAACGAAGGAAATGTTGAACAGCATTGCTCCGACCATAAATGTCCAGAAGCTCAGGTTGTTCAAATACGGGAATGCAACGTCACGTGCACCAATTTGAAGAGGAACCACGACGTTGATTAAACCAATTAAGAATGGCATCGCCATGAATAAAATCATGATCGTACCATGCGTTGTGAAAATTTCATTATAGTGGTTTGAATCTAAAAACGTATTATTAGGAAGCGCCAGCTGCGCGCGCATCATCAGTCCGTCTACCCCACCGCGGAAGAACATAATCACAGCAGCAAGGATATACATGATTCCAAGCTTTTTATGATCAACTGATGTCAGCCATTCTTTCCAGAGCCATTTCCACTTTTTGAAGTAGGTTAAAACAAACACAATAGCAATGGAAGTAAGAGCGATAGAAATTTGCGCACCAAGAATTAATGGGTCTCCAGTTACAAAAAACTCATCCCATTTTAAATGCATAACGGCCTCCTCCTTTCCTTAGTCAGTTTATTCGTTTTCTAGTTTTCTTTTATAGTTCTTCACATTCTCGAAAGGATCTGTCTTGGAATGCGGAGAAACTGATTGGTAACCTAAACGTTTGCGTGCTTGGAGTGCATATTCAGAATCCTCTCCGTGCTTCGCAAAAGATAAATGTGTTGATGAGAATGTCTGCACATCTGCAGCATCAGGAAGCATCAAGTAGTCATACGTTTTCTTCGTTAACTTCGGTGCTTCTTTTTTCGTTTTATTTACCCATTTATCATAGTCAGACTGCGTCATCGCATTGACTTTGAATTTTTGCTGAGCAAAGCCTTCGCCTGTGAAGTTGGCGTTTCTTCCTTCATATGTGCCTACTTCATCAGCTTGAAGATATTGTTCCATTTCCATTCCAGCCATCGCATACTTCTCCCCGCCTAGCTGAGGAATCCATAGTGATGCCATTGTATCAGCGGAAGTGATTTTGAATAAAACCGGCTGATCTTTTGGAATGTTTAAGTAGTTCACTGTTTCAATATTTTCCTCTGGATAGCTGAAGATCCATTTCCAATCAACTGCTGTAGCATAAACGACAAGTGGATCTTTATGACTTGTTGCTTGAGGCGCCTCTTCCAAAGAGTAAATGGTTTTTACAGTTGGAACTGAAAGGGCAGCAACGATTAATATTGGGATCACTGTCCAGACAACTTCTAGAAGCGTATTCCCGTGTAGTTCTGGGTTATAAGAGGCGTTTCCAACGTCCTTACGCTCACGGTATTTAACCAAAATGATGGTAAACAGTACAAATACCGCACCAACGATAAAGAGCATGAATCCAATAGATAATAGGATTAAGTCTTTTTGTTGTGCTGCGACTGGTCCTTTAGGATCTAAAACAGCGATATTGCTGCAACCTCCTAATACAAAAACACTCACGAGCATCGCTAATAAAAGCATAGGTTTAATGGCTCTGAACAAGAAGATCACCATCCTTCCTTAAATAATGTATAAATTGCTGAATAATTGTGAAAAGCCATCTGCCTTCGAAAACTTTTCTTCCCTTTGTAATGCTATCAAAATCTGTTGGAGTTAGCTCCCCTTTTTTCAAAAGTTCATTTATTTTTCAACAGATTTCTATTGAAATGTCATAAATTCGCCATAAATTTATATTATTGCACACACAATAAATTTCTAGGATTTTGAAAAGTTGAGAGTTGAAGGCAAAGGACATACAATCAAGAACTTTGTCAAATTTAGGTTTACCACAATAAAAAAGTTTGGTCAAATTTCAATTTAACTTTATGAAATTTTATCTAGGTAAACAATTCTGAAATAGGTATCCCCATATTTAACAAAAACCTTACTCATTTTAACGCAAGTCGACAAGAAAAGAAAGTATCGATCCTCCACCTATGCGCTGTAATGATTGGTAATGGTGATAAATGAGTGGAAACTCACTAAAGACTTCCAGCAAAAAACCGGCTCATCGCCGGCTTCTCATTATTCGTCTCTCACCAAAATGTCTGGTCGTCTATAGATGCTTCCTTCATGTTCTATGTCTATATACGTCCACTTGCCTGTATAGGTTAAAAAGCGATTCCCCTCTTTCTCGACGACCATCGTATCTTCTGATTTCAATCCTGGTAAGGAAGGATTCCAAGTGAATACTTGATGAAGCTGGATCTCTTCCACCGATGTAGGAACTGCAATGATCTCTCTAGACACAAATCCAGTCTTGCCACCCTGGTGAAGCTTTTTCCAGCTATCAGGAAATCCTTCTTTTTCATATTGAGCAATGCCGGCCTTCAATACATCTCCAATGGTGTTCCCTGGACGAGTAGCCGCATTCATGACCGTGTCGATTCGCGCAAGCCTTACCTTGTTTTCTTCAAGCTCCTTTGGTAGCTGTCCAAAGTAAACGGATCTTGTGACATTTGCCACGAGTCCATGCCGTTCAGCACAAAGGACAACCAGTGCATGCTTTTGAAGTGCTTTTTCTGTTGGGATCGGGTGGCGATATTGATGAATCCGGTCATCTGTTGCCACAAGCAGCACTTCTATCGTCATTCCCTGCCCGATCGCTCTTTGAGCAACAAGCGAAGCAATTTCATGCTCCGTCTGTCCTGGAACGATTTCTTGACAGACACTTTCTACAATAACCGCAGTGTCATGACAAAGGGTTTCGTATTGGCTGAGCTGTGGCGCTGAAAGGATCGATCGAACACGAGACAAATCGGGTTCGATCCATTCCACTCCTTCCATTTGAATGTCCGCACCAATTCGTTTGTCTTTTATGAGTGTTTGAATGTAAGGAGTCTCATCCTCAAACCAATCCATTGTGACGACTTGAAAGGGATGGTCAAAATACGCCATTTCTTCTTCAATGATTCGTTTTTCTTCCATTTGATTCACAACTAGGACAATATCGTCTTTCAACACAAGTAGCTGACAAACGCCCTCTGGCGTGTTTAACACAATGTGGTTTCTTCTTCCTCCTGTAAGCCAAGAAAAGTTATTACGCTTTTGAATCAGAACACCATCGAGTTGCTTTTCTTCCATTAAAGTTCTTACCTGTTCAATCATCAACTCATCACCTGCCTGTATGGAGTGTTTGAATGAAACGTTTAAATGCTGTTTTCCCTTGCTCTGTTCTTTTAAACACACCCGCCTGCGCGAGTATACGAGAAAAAATGAGGCC
This sequence comes from Bacillus sp. iso_77, assembly GCF_056173625.1. Lineage (NCBI taxonomy): Bacteria > Bacillati > Bacillota > Bacilli > Caryophanales > Bacillaceae > Bacillus > Bacillus sp. iso_77. Next base: position 3,458,505 of record NZ_CM149683.1, read on the forward strand.
GATTTCTTTTTGTAAAATGGCTTCTACGTTGTCCTTCGTAAAGGTATTCTCTTCGATCAGACGCGCTGCCCATGATTCGTGCTTCATGATAGACGGGCAGGCTTTGATTTCTTCAAGAGGGTGTTTGGATAGCAGCGCCGCTTTTAGCTGGCTTAATTCCTCTGCTAATCTTCCAGGAAGGACGGCGAGACCCATGACCTCAATTAAACCGATATTCTCTTTTTTAATATGATGAACTTCTTTGTGCGGGTGGAAGATTCCGTCGGGGTGCTGCTTGTCTGTACGATTATTTCGTAGCACGAGATCTAATTCGTACTCATCCCCATGACGACGTGCAATTGGTGTAATGGTATTGTGCGGGGTCTCTCCTGTATGAGAGAAAAGACTCGCTTCTGGATCTGAATACATTTTCCACTCATGTAATATAAAATCTGCTGCCTCCGCAAGCGTCTGCTGGTCGCTACTTTGAAGCCTGATCACTGACATCGGCCATTTCACAATACCCGCCTTCACCCTCGGAAACTTTTCGAGAGAAAACACTTCTTCCATCTTTGCTTTCGCCATCGGAAATTCATGAGCACCACCTTGAAAGTGGTCATGACTTAATATGCTGCCTCCAACAATGGGAAGATCAGCATTTGATCCTATGAAATAGTGCGGATATATAGATATGAAGGAAAGCAGACGCTCGAAGGTCTTTTTAGATATCTGCATTGGTTCATGCTCGCCCTTGAACACAATACAATGTTCGTTGTAATACACATACGGCGAGAATTGCATAAACCACGACTCATTTGTAAGTGTCACCGGAATAATCCGGTGATTCTGTCTTGCTGGGTGATTGATGCGTCCCCCAAACCCTACGTTTTCTTTACAAAGGAGACAAAGAGGATATTGCTTTTGACTAAGCTTTTTGGCTTCAGCGATCGCTTTTGGGTCCTTTTCCGGTTTCGATAGATTAATCGTGATCTCAAGCTCACCATCTTCTGTTGGTGTAAACCACTGCACATTTTTGGCGATTCTGCCGGTATGAATATAGTGGGCATGCTGCTGCATTTCATAAAACCAGCTTGTCGCTGCCTTTGGTCCGCAATGCTTGCGTTTCTCTTCAAACTTTGCATAGATGACACTCGGAGGCGCCACCAAGCAGCCCATGATTTTGGCATCTAATAAATCACGATACGTATCTGTCCCGTCAGGAATAAGACCTGTTTCAACTGCCCAATCGAGCATCGGCATTAAGATGTCTTCAAGGTCGCTGTCTCCTGAGACTGTTCTTGCCTCAGCATCATCGAGACCAAGCACCTCTAGCAGCCGGTTCCTTGTATAATCCATATCTAGTGGTGAGATCAGCTCTTTATTAACCCCATATTGAATCAGCTGTTCCAGCTTTTCAAAAATATCAATCGCCATTCCCTTTGTCTCCTCCCCTGCCTGCTACACGTTACTCACTTTGATAGCCATCTGGATGTTTCTGAAACCAATCCCATGCACTTTGAATGATGGTGTGGAGATCTGCATATTGAGGCTTCCATCCTAGTTCTTTCAGCGCTTTTTCTGATGAAGCAATCAGCTTAGCTGGATCACCCGCACGTCTTTCTGCCACCTGTGCTGGAATGGCATGGCCCGTCACTTCTCTTGCGGCTTCTACGACCTGCTTCACAGAGAAGCCTGTGCCGTTCCCTAAGTTGTACGTCGCGCTTCCTTTTCCTTCACGCAGACGCTCAACCGCTAGAATGTGCGCCTCTACTAAATCCATGACATGAATGTAGTCTCTAATGCATGTGCCATCCTCTGTTTCATAATCATCACCGTAAATCATGATTTGATCACGTTTTCCTAAGGCTACTTGCAGAATAATCGGGATTAAATGCGTTTCTGGCTGATGATCTTCACCGACAATTCCTTCTGTATGAGCACCGGCTACATTAAAATAGCGAAGCACAACATATTCGATACCATATGCCTGCTCAGACCACTTCAGCATTTTTTCAATCGCGAGCTTTGTTTCCCCATAAGGATTCGTTGGGTTCGTCTCATCCGTTTCAACGATCGGTACACGCTTTGGTTCACCATATGTCGCAGCAGTTGAAGAGAATACAATGCGTTTCACATCAAATTCATTCATCACCTGAAGTAAAGCCGTTGCCCCTCCGACGTTGTTGTCATAGTACTTCAGCGGGTCTGTTACACTTTCTCCAACAAGTGAATCTGCCGCAAAGTGCATGACCGCTTCAATGTCATGTGTTTGAAAAACACGTCTTAAAAAAGCGTGATCCCTTAAATCTCCCTCTTCTAATACGGCACCCTTTACGACTGCCTCTTTATGACCTGTCTGCAAATTATCTACAATCACCACTTGTTCTCCTTTAGCCAAAAGAGCCGCTACCGCATGACTGCCAATAAAACCTGCTCCTCCACATACTAAAATTGCCATCAAATGTCCTCCTTCGTTAATTCTCTAGCGCCGCCTCCAATTCCAGCTGTGTAAAAAGAGGCTTGAATGCCTGTTTTTTCTTGATAAATCGCACCTGTTTCTTCTATAAATGAGTCCAGCAGCTCTTCTTTCACAATGCTGACGGTACAGCCCCCAAAACCAGCACCTGTCATACGAGAACCAATCGCCCCTGGATGTTGCCATGCGGCTTCAGCCAGTGCATCTAGCTCAAGCCCCGTGACTTCATAATCATTCTTTAAAGAAAGGTGAGATGCCTTCATGAGTGCACCTAGTTCTTCCATTTTATCATCTTTCAGAAAATTTACTGCTTTCATGGTCCTCTCGTTTTCCGTGATGGCATGTCTTGCACGTCTTCTACACGTTTCATCTTGTATCAAATGTTCATGCTTAGCGAATTCATCCACCGTGAGCTCACATAAATGCGCAATATCTCGTTCTTTTCTAAGATCGTTTAAAGCAGATTGACATTCTGAACGGCGTTCATTGTATTTGGAATCTGCAAGTGTTCGTTTTTTATTTGTATTGGCAATGACAAGTGCCAGACCCTCTTGCCGAAATGGGCTGTATTCAAAGGAAAGCGTGTCACAATTGAGCAAAATAGCGTGACCTTCTTTTCCAAGACTAATTGAAAATTGATCCATAATGCCGCAGTTCACGCCAATAAACTCATTTTCAGCACGCTGCGCAAGAAGGGCTAGGTCGATTTGCGTTACGCCGAATGACGACCATTCATTGATCAAGACAGCCGTGACGAGCTCAATAGAGGCAGAGGATGACAGGCCTGCGCCATTTGGGATATTGCCGGCATACACAATATCAAAGCCATCTTTCACATCCATGCCTGCTTCGATAAACTGTTGGAATACTCCCTTCGGATAGTTCGCCCAGCCGTCCGATTCTGAGAAAGCGATTTCAAAAAGGTCGAACTCTTTCACACCTTCTTCTTCAAAATTCAAGGAATACATTCTGACGCGTCCATCTGATCGTCTTGCTCCCGCAGCATATGTACCAAGGGTGAGTGCACATGGAAAGACATGGCCCCCATTATAATCTGTGTGTTCACCAATCAGATTGACTCTGCCTGGGGCGAAAAAATAGCGGAGTTCTTCCTGATCTCCAAATTGCTGGTGAAATGCTGCTCGTAATGTGTCGATCATATCCATTCCCCTTTTCTCTTCTGATAATCTTATTTTAGTTGCCCTGTCAGCTGAAGTTCAATGGTAAAAAAATCGTTAAAAAATACCCTTTTTTTGCTGTGAATGGTACGATGTGATATGAGGTGTACCATGATTCAAAATAGAAAAAGGTTGTTTTTTGCTGTGAAGGAGGGTTTCCAATTTGAAGAAAGAAGCATTTGCATTTCGTTTTCACCATTCTGATGTGACATTGCCGGCCCAAATCTGGTCTGTTGGCTGGGAAGTTCAATCATCTTCGTTATACAGCTGGAATGGCGTAGAGCGGAAGGATCAGGGCAAGTGCATCTTTCAGCTCACACTGTCTGGACACGGCATGATTGAAATCGGACAGAAACGATTCAAAGTATTGCCTGGACAGGCCTTTCTGGTGAAAAGCCCTAGTGCTTATCAATACTATTTTCCAGAAGACAGTGAACATTGGGAATTTCTCTATTTAACACTTTATGGGGAAACCTGTGACCTTTGCTTTGATCAATTTATCGATCAAGGAAAGCAGGTCATGCGTTTTCATCCGAATTCCAAACCGATCCGCCTGCTAAAGAAGATTTATGATGAAGCCAGTGAAAGACGGATTACCAATCCATTTGAGGGGTCTAGCCTTGCTTATCAATTTGTCATGGAACTGTATTCATATTTGCCAAAGCTTGAGGGACAAATGGAGAAATGGCCTGAGCCCATCGTCCAAGCGGCCTTATTTGCAAGCCACCATTTTCACGAGGAGATTGGGCCTGACGATATGGCAGCTGCGGCACGTTTATCCAAAAGTCATTTTACGAGGGAATTCAAAAAGGCAACTGGCTTCACACCGATTCATTATTTAACCAATATTCGTTTAGAAAAGGCGGAAACGTTACTGAAAACAACGAAATACTCGATTGAAGAAATCGCCACACAGTGCGGCTACCGAAACGCGAATTACTTGAATAAAGTCTTTCGAAAGAAAATCGGCATGTCTCCAAAGCAACTCCGGGAAACAAGCGATGCATAATAAAAAGCAGCCGCTTTTCAATTGGCTGCTTCTTTTACGCTTTCGTCAGGTCAACACGAATTCTCCCTTGTCTTAAAACAATGGTCATTTGCGTATCAGGGGTCATTAAATTTTCTAAAATGTCCGTTGCTGTTTGAAGCGCAATGTCCATCCGGTTGATCTTTTCCTTTTCTTGTTCAGAAAATGCTTCTGGATGTGCGGTCATTTCCTTGACTAGCCTCAACACTTGTTCATGCTGCTTTTCTGTTTGTTGATATATGGCATCATATAATTCGTCTGGCCTGCTGCTCATTTCACATCACCTATCTTTTTCATGTGTTAAATCGCATCTTCTTTTGTTTTCTTGAAGACGAACCATTTACTGGCGACATAATTGACCACGACAATCACAAAGTTAACAAGAATTTTTGCGACGGTTTCGTTGAGCGCCATTTGGCTCACAAATAAAATCATCAGCCCCAGATCTACACCTAGAGACATGAGACGGACACTAAAAAATGAAGAAAGCTCACGCATCAGGCTTTTTGTGTCACGAGCCTTTTGCTTGAAGACATACTTCTTATTGGTGATATAAGCAAAGAGCACAGCAAATACCCATGAAACAACCGTTGCTGTTTTGTAATCCATAGAAAACATCTCAACGAATAAATAGAAGCTGACTATGTTGACAATGGTTGTACACACACCCATGATCAGATACATGACAACTTCTTGATACTTTTGAAAAAGGCTATACATGTCTTTCTTCATTCCTTCTTGGTGAATTCTGTTTCTTTTAGAATACCATCTTAAGAAGAACTTCCCAAACGAACAATATGTGCGTCCTGTAAAGATGAAATTTGTTCACGCTGATGGCATATGTCAACCTTATTGGTTTATATGAGTCAAATGATTTAGGTCTTTATCATTATTTTAATTTATAATCTTTTAACTGACTTTACAATTGTTTATTATGAGAAGTAAGAATTCAATATTTATGGGTTTTTTAGTCATTTTTTTAGGGACGTGGTAGGTGATAGATTTTACAAAATAGGTTAAATGTCATCATTTTTCGACAAAAATCTATTTTTGTACTCCATTCACATACACGTACAGTTACTAGACGGTTTGTTCAAGTCATTGGTTGCAGATGAATATGTCTTATTGAACTGGAGGATATTATGGATACGCAAGTGAAAAGAAGAGTTGACGAAGAGTGGGTTTATTTGATTCAAGAAGCGAAAAAAATTGGACTAGGCATCGAGGAAATACAAGCTTTTTTAACATCCAACGGTGATCAGAAGATGATAAACAAACCGTAATCAACGCCGTTATCCTTTGTCTTTCAGATTGCTTTGGCTAAAGTTCTAACCTGTCAATTGACCTTTTAAACATCCTTTCATGACGATACGCTACAATAATTGAACACCTCATCATACCAATCCCTTCCACTCAATGGGGTTCTGTCTTTCTATTTTTAGGAGGACAGTCCGTTCCCTGTTCTTTATATGACCCCTTTTTAGCTGTCATTCATGAAAATTGCCCATTTTCGTTATAAAACCAAGCTCCCCACCCATATATTAAGCATAAGACACAAGAAAGAAGAAAGGTGGGTGGCGCGTGAGTTCAGATTCCCTATCTTATTATCATCAAAAGAAGGATCAATATTATCACGGTGTGAACCCTGTGATTGTCCATCGTATTCGCAAGGAATGGACGTCTATCTTGGATATCGGATGCGGCACAGGCCAGCTTGGCAAAGTCCTAAAACAACAAGACCGTACCATATATGGAATTGAATCTTTTGAAGATGCGGCAAAGCAGGCTGAGCAGACGCTGGATCATGTTTTATGCGGCAATATTGAACAGATGGCGCTGCCTTATCAGCATGAACAATTTGACTGCATCATTTTCGGAGATGTTCTTGAACATTTATTGGACCCTTGGGCCGTTTTAAAAAAGGTCAAACCCTTTCTAAAAAGGGAAGGGGCCATCTTGTCTTCCATTCCGAATATTGGTCATATTTCAACGGTTTTAGAATTACTAGCCGGGAGATTTACTTATACAGATGCAGGGTTAATGGATCAAACACATTTACGCTTCTTTACCCTTCACGAAATTCATGCCCTCTTTCAGTCAGCCGGATTTCATGTTCGTGAGCTTGAAACCATTCGTGTACAACACCCTTCCTATACGGGCGTCATGAATGATCTACATGAATTACTCGTAAAACATGGCATCCGTTTTGATTTTAACGAGGCAGCGACAGCCTATCAATACGTGGTTGAGGCGGTTCAACTCAATGAGTAGCCCCACCATCTTATTTGTTTTATGTGTAAATGATGAGTCGATGTTCCAAGCTTGCTTCCGGCAGCTTGCTTCACTTCCTGCTCCGCACGGGTATCATGTAGAGGTTTTGCCCATTAGACATGCATCAAGTATGACCTCTGCATACAATGAAGCTCTCACTCATCCTGCACAGTTTAAAATTTACCTTCATCAAGATACACTCATCGTCAAACAGCATATGCTTCTCGAGCTGATTCCACTTTTCTTGCAAAATCCGTCACTTGGCATGCTTGGGGTAATAGGTGCAGAAAGTGTGCCAGACAATGGAATCTGGTGGGAGAGCCATGATTGCAGAGGGAAAGTCATTGAATATCGGCACGACACCTATCAGCTGCTAACGTTTGAATCTGGTCATCCACAGACAGAGCCCCAAGGTTATATCAAAGCTTCTGCTATTGACGGTCTTTTTATGGCAACACAATATGATATCAAGTGGCGTGAGGACCTCTTAGACGGGTTTCATTTTTATGATGTGTCACAATCTTTTGAGTTTGCACAGCAGGGATATGAGGTTGGGATTGCAAGGCAAGAAGAGCCCTGGTGTATTCACAAATGCGGAGATCATTTTGATGCAGAAGCATATGAAAAAGCAAGACAAACATTTCTTGCAAATTATCGATAGAAAGCACCCTTTTCGGGTGCCTTTTTTATGATATACTGTCATAAACAACCAGATCGTCTCATATGCATTGGAGTACCTTGTCCCTAATTCGTACAAAGGAGGAAACAATGGCAGACAAAAACGTTCATTATAAGAAGGTTGCCGCTTCAAAGGATTTTCGAAAACTTCTTGAGGAAAAACGCAGATTTATCGTACCGATGACGATTTTCTTTTTTCTCTTTTACTTTTCACTTCCGGTTGCTACATCCTACTTCACCTTTTTGAACACGCCAGCAATTGGAGCGATCACGTGGGCTTGGTTATTTGCCCTCACGCAATTTGTGATGACATGGGTTTTATGTGGACTTTATGCAAAAAAAGCAGCTCAGTTCGACAAATATGTAAGCGCTTTAAAAGTTGAATCAAGAGGTGATGACGAATGAGTATGACCGCTTTTATTTTATTCATAGCGATCGTAGGGCTCACATTGGTCATCACGTATTTTGCTGCGAAAAAAACCAGCAATGCGAGTGATTTTTACACCGCAGGCGGCGGTCTGACTGGGTTTCAGAACGGCCTTGCCATTGCCGGGGACTATATGTCTGCTGCTTCATTTTTAGGGATCGCCGGCATGATCGCCTTAAATGGATTTGACGGCTTTTTCTATAGTATTGGTTTTCTTGTAGCGTATCTTGTCGTCCTTTATGTCGTGGCTGAACCGCTTCGAAATCTAGGAAAATATACGATGGCTGATATGATTGCTGCACGATTCAAACGCCCTGCCATTCGAGGGGTAGCCGCATTTAACACAATCACAGTCTCAACTTTTTATATGATTGCACAGCTTGTTGGGGCAGGTGCATTAATCAAACTGCTTCTTGGCATTGATTACTGGATTGCGGTGCTGATCGTAGGTGTCTTGATGACCATTTATGTCGTGTTTGGCGGCATGATCGCAACAAGCTGGGTACAGATCACGAAAGCTGTGCTTCTCATGCTGGGCACGCTGATTATTTCGCTGCTTGTGTTTGCCAAGTTTGATTTTAGTCTGCTGAAGATGTTTGAACAGATGAAAACAGCGACCCCGCTTGGTGAAGCTTTTCTTCACCCGGGAAATAAATATGATGTGCCTTTAGAGACCCTGTCTCTGAACCTTGCACTTGTGCTTGGAACAGCAGGTTTGCCGCATATTTTGATCCGTTTTTATACGGTAAAGGATGCCATTTCTGCGCGTAAATCTGTTCTATCCGCTACGTGGATCATCGGGATTTTTTATTTAATGACGGTTTTCCTCGGCTTCGGTGCCGCTGCTTTTGTCGGAACAGATGCAATTACGGCAGCCGATGCAGCAGGAAACATGGCAGCACCACTGCTTGCACAGGCCCTAGGGGGAGATTTATTATTTGCCTTTGTTTCCGCTATTGCCTTTGCGACTATACTGGCAGTGGTCACCGGTCTCGTTTTATCCGCCGCGTCTGCCTTTGCTCATGACTTTTATAGCCAGATTATTCGCAAAGGAAAAGCAAGTGAACGTGAACAGGTGAAGGCGGCACGCTTTGCTTCTATCGGCGTGGCCATCCTTTCCATCATTCTTGCATTATTTGCGCAATCTTTAAACGTCGCTTTTCTTGTGTCACTTGCCTTCGCAGTGGCAGCAAGTGCGAATTTACCGTTGATTATCTTCACTGTCTTTTGGAAACGATTTAACTCAACAGGGGCTATCGCAGGAAGCTTAACAGGTCTTCTGAGCGCACTCCTGATCGTGTCACTCAGCCCAAGCGTCTGGGACCCATCAGGGGCAGCCATTTTCACAGGAGAGCCGCTTATCCCACTATCGAACCCTGGGATTATCTCGATCCCGCTTGGATTCCTTGCGGCTTACTTAGGCACCATTTTCTCCTCTGAAAAAGCAGATGAAGACACCTTTACAGAAATTCAAGTAAAAGCACACACAGGTATGCATATGGATACAGATTGATGAGAAAAAGCCGGCAGAGCAGCCGGCTTTTTCAGTGTTCTTGCTATTTCAAAACTGTACTCAATATGGGATAAATTGGCCTTTTAATCTCTCTTTATATCTTTCTAACTTGTCACATTTCCTCAACGTGATCAACGAACAGCATGTGATGATGATCAGCAGAATTTCATGAACTTCTCCTCTGTTATCAATGATTCTTTTCAACCCTATTACCCCCATAGACTTCAATTCTCTTGTTATTCCTATGTTATCATTTTAAACATATACTGGGAAAGTCACCCCACAAGGAAGAAGTGAAACATATGCATAAATTGTACTCAGCAAAATTATTATTTGAATCTAGCTCCTCACCAAAGGTGAGACCGGATAAAATCTTTGAGGAACGAATCATTTTAGTGAGAGCAAAAAACAATCGAAAAGTGAAACAAATCGTCAAAGACCAATTTCCAGATGAGACATTTGAAAATGGAGATCATGGACAAACAACCACAAAACTAGTAGCCGTACTCGATATCTTTGAGCTAGTCGAAGACTTAGACGAAGGTCCCCTGCATTTAAGCGAAGTGTACAGCCGATATCTTCTTTTTGATCAAGAAACATCTGCTAAAGAAGCGATTGACGCTTATTCGTTAGACAAATAAAAAAAGCCGGCTGCTCTGCCGGCTTTTTAATATCGCTGGAATAACTCTGGGTTTTTCGGGACGTTTTCTAAATAAACGATCTTTCCTTGATCATCCAGCTCCGCAATATCAATGCCTTCTGCTGTATATACACGACCGTCTGTTAACTTTCCGCAAACAGCCCAGTTTGTTTCATACTTCCCATCTTCACGTTTCACCCAGCCATCCCACATATGCTTAATGTCTTCATGTACGTGGAAAAATGTGTTCAAAAACTGCGTGAACGCTTGGATGCCAGGCTTTTCAGCACCATTTAAGACAATCATGACATCATCTGAAAACAATCCCAGCAATTCGTTCATTTGCTCTTGCCCTTTTCCCGCTTCATCATATCGACGAAAATACGTATCGAGCACTTCCATCATTCATTCTCCTTTATTTACCTGTCATTTCGAAAACAATCGAACGATTAGATTGTACACAATTGTATCTCTACTGTCTATTTTTCACGCAGATAAGAAAAGACATGGATGAGTCAATCCATGTCTTTTACAGATGAAAGAGCTGCTTTCTCTGACTCGACAAGAGATGTTAGTTCTTCCGCAGCTTTTTTCGGATCAGCGCTTTGGCTAATGGCGCTGATGATGCTAATGCCATCGGCTCCCGCTTGGATGACTGGTGCCGCATTTTCATACGTGATACCGCCGATGCCCACAATAGGAATGTGAAGACCGTGTTGACGTACTTCGTTGATTAAAGAAACACCTTGGACACTGCGTGTATCCTTTTTTGTCTCTGTAGGATAGACTGGACCCATCCCAACGTAGTCTGCCCCGTCCTTCATCGCTTGCCTCACTTCATCTAGATTGTGCGTGGACACGCCTAATATTTTATTCCCGATTCTTTGCCGTACATCTTGTGCAAGTGTATCTTCCTGCCCAACATGGACACCATCTGCATCAAGATCTATTGCAAGCTGTACATCATCATTTACGATAAAGGGGATATTCGCTTCTTGGCAAAGTGCTTGAATCTGTTGAGCGATTTTTTTCTTTTCTTCACCTTGCAGAGCACCTTCACCCTTTTCACGAAACTGAAACATCGTGATCCGCCTTGAATGGCCTCTTTCACCACATCAAGCGGATGCCGGCTTGTATTCGCTGTTCCCATAATAAAATAAACCGATAATTGCTGTTTGATTAGCTGCTGATCAACCTTCGTCATGCAAAACTCCCCCTATTTTCCCTAACGTGATCACATCTTGACCATTTGTATTGGATAGCGTGTTTAACAATTCGATTTGAAAGGTGCCTGGCCCTTTCTCTTCTGTCTGCTGAGCTGCCTTTTCTGCAGCGACACCATAAAACAGCAGAGCTGATGCCGACGCATGAATGGGCCGTTCCCCTGTTGCACAAAATGCCCCTATGACAGAGGTGAGTAAACAGCCAGTCCCTGTCACCTTGGTTAACCATTCGTGTCCATTATGAATAGATAGAACCTCTTCTCCATCTGACACGACATCCACTTTTCCCGTAATCGCCACAACGGTTTGAAGGGCTTTTGCCGCCTGCTTTGCTAAAGACGATACATCTCCATTTGCCCCTTTTGCATCAACCCCTTTTGACTGCCAGCCATTCACTCCAATTAAATGAGCTATTTCAGCAGCATTCCCTCTGACAACAGTGATGCCCACTTGCTGTAACAGCTGTTTCGCCGCACTCGTCCGAAACGTTGTCGCACCAACACCAACAGGATCTAATAGAACCGGCACACCTTTTTCATTGGCCGCTTGTCCAGCAATGACCATTGCCTCCACTGTATCCTTTGTTAGTGTGCCGATATTCAGCACAAGTGCATCCGCTAATTGCGCCATTTCTGCCACTTCTTCTTTGGCGTTTGCCATGACTGGAGAAGCACCTAAAGCAAGCAGTCCATTCGCTGTAAAGTTCGTCACAACTTGGTTGGTGATATTATGGACAAGCGGATTTTCCGCTCGAACCTTTTCCAAAAGATGAGACACGCAGCTTAATTTCATCTGTATCGTCCTCCCTTTTACTCTGCATCCCACACATAGGATTTTGTATGCTTTAACCATTCTCTTGCAGCAAAGGACAAGTAGCGGTCCTTTCGCCAAATGACACCCAAATGCCACGGAATAGACGGATTTAAGGAAATGATCCTCACTTTATCAGGATCTAGATCACGGCAAATCCGTTCAGGCAGAAGCCCGATTCCAAGGTTCTCAGCAACCATTTCACTGATGAAATCCCATTGTGACGTTTCATAAATAACGTTCGGCCTGAATCCCGCATTCATACATTCATTTAAGATTCGGCTGTGCAGAACGAAATCTTCTCGAAAGAAAATAAAAGACTCTTCCTTTAAATCAGCCAAATGAACCTCATCACGTCCTGCCATCGGATGTGATGGATGGGTGACAAGCTTCATATTCTCTTTAATGATGGTGTATGTATGAAAAATTTTATCATTTGCAGGCAGAACAATGACACCAATATCTAATGATCCATCCTCTACCCCTTCCTCTACTTTAATGGAGCCGTGCTCCACCAATTGAAAGGTGACATCTGGATACTGCTGGCGAAATTCCCCCATCACATTTGGGAAAAAGCTTGATCCAATCATGGGCGGCAGTCCTATTCGGATATGTCCTTTTTTCACATTCATTAAATCATTTAATTCACTCGTTAAATTCTGAAAGGACTGTGTGATTTCACTCGCCTGTGTATACATGGTTTGTCCAGCATCTGTCATTTCAACCTGTCTGCCATTACGGTAAAACAACTGCACACCTAGCTCATCCTCTAGGTTTTTGACCATCTTGGAAATGGTCGGCTGCGACACATAGAGCGATTGCGATGCTTTCGTAAAACTCTTTAACCGTGCCACTTCTAAGAAATATGTTAAATGTCTGATGTCCATATGGTTCACCCTTTCTATAGACAAAAGGAATACTAACTATTCGATATATGTATTTTACCTATAATAGAACGTGCTGTACACTTTAAAGTAAGCTCACCGATTAGAACGTTGTGTTGTTTTTGTGAAACAGTGAACAATTTATATAGAAAAAGGAGTGAACAGAAAGTGCAATTGCTCAAAACGTCGCTGATTGCTACCCTTCAGGTTATGGCTTTATTTGCTTTTGCGAAATTGATGAATGTGCTGGCGGCCTTTTTACATTTAAGAATTCCGGGCACGATCTTAGGCATTCTTGTCATTTTCTTATTACTTCATTTTAACATCATTAAATTAAAATGGATTGAACTTGGCGCCGTATGGTTGCTCGGAGAACTGCTACTCTTCTTTATCCCTTCAGCAGTAGGTGTGATTGATTACGGAACATTACTTTCTCAATCTGGCACAAGTATTGTCCTTGTGGTTTTACTTAGTACCTTTGTGGTCATGCTCTCGACTGGCATGATGACGCAGATGATTGCGAAAAGAAAGGAGCGAAAAAAGCTATGTTAGTTGGCGGACTATTCTTGATCCTAACCATTCTGATCTATCTCGGATCAAAAGCGGTTTATAAACGTCACCCGAAAGTCTATGTCTCCCCTTTACTTGTGACACCGGTTGTTCTTGTGGTCTTGCTGTTAATCGTGAACATTCCTTACGATGCTTACAATCAAGGCGGAAAATGGCTGACAAATATGCTTCAACCTGCGACTGTGGCATTTGCCATTCCTTTATATAAGTATTTTCACATTCTGAAGAAGCATGCAGTAGAAATTATTTTGAATGTGGCTTGCGGTTCTATCGTTGCAATTTTATCAACAGCGTTTATCGCCAAATTGTTTCATTTGGACACGAGTCTGATCGAGAGCCTCGTCCCAAGATCCGTCACAACACCCGTTGCGATGAGTGTGTCTGAAATGATTGGCGGGATGCCGTCCGTTACGGCTGTCTTCGTCATTTTAACAGCATTATTTGGCTCAATCATTGGGCCATTGGTTATCCGTTATTTCCGTATCGATAATGACATTGCAATGGGCGTTCTGCTTGGTACAGGAGCACATGGTGCAGGCACATCGAAAGCCTTTGAACTGAGCTCGGTCTCAGGCACGATCTCAAGTGTGTCCATGATCATTTCGGCCATTATTACATTATGTGCAGCGCCTATCCTGATGTCGTTTGCCTTATAGAAAAAGCCATTTCCCCTTATCGGAAAATGGCTTTTTCTTATGCTTGAATGAAGACAACCTTTAAATAGTTCCCCTCAGGATAATTTTTCGTTGTACGGAAGTCCTCAGGAAGTGTATATTCCTCAAGAATACGATACGTTTTCCCAGATTCTTTAAAGGCCTGTGCAATAAATCCTTTAAACTTTTTCATCCCAAATGCACTGCTATTGGTTGACGCCACAATGACGCCGTTCTCAGCTGTGATCTGGATGGCTTCTTTTAATAGTTTCTTATAATCCTTCGCTGCACTGAATGTGTGTTTCTTCGTTCGTGCAAAGGAAGGTGGGTCCAAGATCACGACATCATAGCTCCAGCCTTTTTTCGCCGCAAACGGGAAATATTTAAAGACATCCATGACTTTGATATCCTGCCCGTCTACATCAATGCCATTCACTTCAAACTGCTCAGATGTTTTTTTCAAACTGCGGTTTGCAACATCTACACTTGTCGTACGGCTTGCCCCGCCAAGCGCTGCTGCTACAGAGAAAGCGCCGGTATAAGAGAACGTATTAAGGACGGTCTTTCCTTTTGCATAGCGATCTCGAATTGCTTTTCGCACATGACGCTGATCAAGGAAAATACCTGTCATCGCACCATCATTTAGATAAACCGCCACGTTCATCCCATTTTCTTTGACGATAAGAGGAAATTCACCTTTCTCCCCTTTTACAAAATCGTCATCTTCGATATATTGTCCAGACGTATCAAATCGCTTCTTTTCATAAATTCCTTTATAGTCAGGGTACACCTGCTCAATCGCAGCCAATACATCTTCTTTTAATGTATAAACACCTTCGCTATACCATTGGATGAGATAGAATCCATCATAATAATCAATCGTGATTCCACCAATTCCATCCCCTTCCCCATTGAACACTCGGAAAGCCGTCGTCTGTGCATCACGAAATAGATGCGTTCTGCTTTTGGATGCCTGTTCAAGTTTAGAAACAAAAAAGGCCTGATCTATTTTTTCGTTAGCGTCAAAGGAAAGCACCCAACCGATGCCTTTATTTTGCACACCATAATATCCTTTCCCTAAAAAAGAGCCTCTTTCATCTACCCATTCAATGAGCTCGCCTTCCTGTACACCGTTCACACGCGACACAGCATCTTTTGAAATAAGCGGATATCCCTTTTTCACTTGTTCTGCAAATGTTTGTTTTAATGAGATTTTTTTCATTTGTGTCATCCTTATCCTAAATTGACTCTCTCTATCCTACCATATGAATGTATACGTTACTTCTATTATGATAAGATGAGGAGAAAAATATCAACTCGACTTGGAGGAGGCTCTTTTTTGACAACATTACGCTTAGATCATACAGGGATTATGGTGACAAATATTGATCAGTCCATTGATTTTTATGAAAAAGTGGTGGGCATGAAATTAAAGGATCGCATCACTCATACAAACGGAGTCATTGAACTTGCCTTTCTTGGCTTTAAAGACGAAGCGGAAACGGAAATTGAACTCATTCAAGGGTATAGCAGCGACCTTCCATCTGAAGGAAAGGTCCACCACCTCGCCTTCACAACAGATAATATTCACGCGGAATTCAACCGTATTCAAAAGCTGCAAATTGAGCTAATAGATGAAGAAATCACAACATTGCCCAATGGCTATTGCTACTTCTTTTTCCGAGGGCCAGACCAAGAGTGGATTGAGTTCTTCCAACGATAATATTTCCTAGGAAATGCATGCGAATCGGTATATTCATTCTCGTCACAAAGAAAAAGAGTAAGAGCATACCTGCTCTTACTCTTTTTTTATAGCACCTTACTAAGAAACAATTTGGTACGCTCGTGCTGTGGGTTTCCAAAGAGTGCTTCTGGTTTGTCTTCTTCGACGATATATCCGCCATCCATAAAGATCACGCGATCTCCCACTTCTCTTGCAAAGCCCATTTCATGTGTGACGACAATCATTGTCATTCCTTCGACTGCTAATTGTTTCATAACAGCTAAAACATCCCCAACGACCTCAGGGTCAAGAGCAGATGTCGGCTCATCGAATAAGAGCACTTTCGGGTCCATCGCCAAAGCTCTTGCAATGGCAACACGCTGTTTTTGTCCACCAGATAATTGGTTAGGGTAACTTTTGGCCTTGTCTTTCAAGCCGACCTTTTCAAGCAAGTCTAATGCTTTATCGACTGCGGCTTTCTTCTCCATCCCTTTTACTTTCACCGGTGCGATCGTGATATTTTCTAACACGGTTTTATGAGGAAATAAATTAAAGTGCTGAAACACCATACCAACTTCTTGTCGTACTTTATTGATATTCACTTTTGGGTCTGTAATCGTATGTCCGTGGACAACAACTTCCCCAGCCGTAATATCCTCTAATTTATTGAGACATCTTAGAAATGTGCTTTTCCCTGATCCTGAAGGACCAATGACACATACAACCTCTTTTTCCTCGATGACTGCATTAATATCCTTTAAAACTTCGTTGTCACCAAAGGATTTCTTTAAGTTTTTCACCGTAATCATACTCATTTCACATCAAATCTCCTTTCTGCGTAGCTAGCCAGTAGAGAAAGTAAATAAATGATCACGAAATAAATGACACCGACAATGAGCCAGACATTCAAAGGATCAAAGGTAGCCGATGCTTGAACTTGTCCCCGCTGCATGATATCAGCAATACCGATAATCGATAAAAGAGAGGTGTCCTTCAAACTGATGATGGCTTGGTTAGTAATGGCTGGAAGCATACGGCGAAATGCCTGTGGAAGGACGATAAAGCGCATGTTTTGTCCACCTGTGAATCCTAAAGAGCGTGCGGCTTCAGTTTGTCCTTTATCGATGGACTGAATCCCTGCACGAATAATTTCTGAGAAATAAGCTCCTGCGTTAATCGCTACTGTAATAATCCCTGCCGGCACTCGGTCAAGTGAAATGAATTCAAGTGTATTTAGCCCAAAATAAATGAAGAATAGCTGTACGATAAATGGCGTACCTCGAATGGCATTGACAAAAATGAGTGAAATAAAGTTCAAGATTTTAAATGGTGACAGGCGGAATAGCGCCACAATCAACCCGATGATAAAACCTAAAATGATAGCAACAACAAAGATATATAAAGTGGTTTGCAAACCCTCCATTAAATACGGAAATGCATTAACAATCGTATCCATGTTTCTCCCTCCCTAATTCACATACGGTTGACACATAAAGAAAGCGCGCTCTGAGCGCGCCTCGCTTGTGTTATGACTTCAAATATTTCTCAATAATTTTGTCATATTCACCGTTTTTCTTTAGGTTTTTCAGCCCTTTATTGATTTTCTTCAATAAGTCCTGGTTTTTCCCCTTCATCACTGAGATCCCGTATTGGTCTCCATTCAAGCGATCTCCAACTGTTTTCAATTTCAAGTCTTGCTGTGCGATCGCGTACGTAATGACAGGATAATCCTCAATTAAAGCATCTGCATTTCCATTAGATACTTCTTGGAACATAGATGGACTGTCATTGAATTGAACTACTTCATACCCATATTTGTCTGCGTTATCTGTTGCAAATTTTGCACCTGTTGTCCCATTTTTAACAGCTAGCTTTTTCCCCTTTAAATCATCAATTGATTTGATGCTGCTGTCCTTTTTCACAACAACTGTCAGACCAGCGTCGAAGTATGGATCTGAGAAATCCACTTTCTTTTTACGCTCATCTGTAATACTCATACCACCCATTCCAACATCAAGCTGACCTGCTTGCATCGCTGGAATAATCCCTGAGAAATCCATTGCTTCAAGCTTCACTTTGAAGTCTTGGTCTTTCGCAATGGCGTTAATTAAATCAACGTCTATTCCCACAGTTTTACCGCCTTTTTCAAATTCAAATGGCGGATATGTTACATCTATCCCGATTTTATATGTGCCTTTGCCTTCTCCCGAACCGCTGTCTGATTTTGAACCACAGGCTGCCATGACGAGCACAACAATTAGTCCCATGATCAGTAACATCGATTTCTTCATAAAACACGACCCCCAATTGTCAGTTTTGTCTAAATATTCGCAACAACAATCTTACTATACCACGCTAAAGCTATACTGTGTGATATTTTTTATCAATACCAAAGATCCATACAATTCTAGATCGATAGTCTCTTTAAATTTTACTTTTTTGCGAATAACTCATTTTATTCTGAAAGAAGCATGTTTCACAATATTCATGTGATATAATCTCACAAAAAATCGCGAACACTCCTTTATAAATAACACTTCTTTCTCACCTATGAAAAAACCCTCTTTCACTGTCTCTCTTCCTCTATTGATATCCTGATATATTTTTTTCAATATCCTCTTTTTACCTAAAAAAATGTAAACGTATACAATTCAGTCGTTACTCCCTATTTTTTTCACTACTGGTTGAATTTACATCAAAAAACATGTTTTACAAATTGAGATAGACCGCTTAAAATATAAGAAGATACTTAATATGGAAAGATGATTCAGACAAATAAGAATCAGCAGAAATGAATAGGTGAAGAAAGGAGGATACCAATTGGCAGAAACAGGTGTTTTGTCATCCGTTGATGTAGCAAATATGCTAAATGACTGGTATGTCTTGATGAAAAAAAGAGACATACAAGAAGCAATACAGCTAAAAGAAGAGATTCTTCAAGCATTTGATCGAATGGAAGAGAATCAAGACGTCTTACTCTACTATCAACTTTTAGAATACCGTTTCAAAGATTTAGTCGAAGATACAGCTTCGTTAGATCACAGTCTTTTTGTGGATGAAAATGCGATTCGTACAGATGATATGCTCAGCTACTATTTCTATTTCTTTAAAGGCATGTATGAAATGCGCAGAGGGAATCAAGATACAGCATTTCACCATTTGAAATTGGCCGAGGATAAATTAGATCTCGTACATGATGACATTGAAAAGGCAGAATTCCATTATAAAACAGGCTGTCTATACTATAATATAAGATCCACACTTCTCTCCATCCACCACTTAAAAAAGGCTTCGTCTATTTACGACGCAGATCCATGTTATGTGAAAAAATCAATCAGCTGTCAAATGATGCTTGCTCTGAATTATGCGGATCAATCGAAATATGATGAGGCAGAAACTTTGTTTGAACAGGTGATTCACTCACTAGAACAGATGGAGGACCCAGATTTACTTGGTCACGCGTATTGCAATGCAGCCTTTATTAAAAGTCTAAGAAATGAATACAGTGAAGCTGTACCGCTCCTAGAAAAGGCTTTATTGATTGAGGCATTCGAAACTTCTTCTCCAGGCGGCTATTTACTGGCCTTGTATGCCTACACGAAAGCGCTGTTTAAGCTGAAAAAGCCTGGTTTGTTCCACTATTATGTACAGCTTTCACTTCAAAAAGCAGAAAATTTAAAACAACGGAACATTTCACTTAAATTATCCATTTTAGAAACATTGATGCTCCAGCCAGACAACATGATTGAGCAGATCATTTCTTATTGTGACCAATTAGAATCTATGAATTTCCTTGTTGATCTTGAGGCTATCTGTCAGGATGTAGCCGCCTACTTAACTGAAAATGGTCTTCCGAAAGAAGCGATGTATTTTCAGAACAAGGCATTGTCATTCAAAACTTGTTAAGAAGATGGAGTGATGTATGATGAAAAAATGGCTGATCTCAAGTGCGATTTTTGCGCTCTTGTTCACAGGTGTTTGGATTGGCACTTCTACACAAAAAGGCAGCCCGTCTGCACAATCGCAAGATGACGGTACGATCATTCAAAAGAGAGATCGAGGCACCAACCCTTAATAAGACTGAAAAGAGTAGCTGTCATTCAAAACAGCTACTCTTTTTATTGGTTAATCAATTTCTCGTTTGATATTTTGCATTTTTTCATCTAAGTAGTGAGCGATATCTGCCGCTTCCTTTAGTTCATCGGTGAGCTGATGAGGAACATCGTTTTGCAGTTTATAATAGATTTTATGTTCGAGACTCGCCCAGAAATCCATCGCAATGGTCCGCACCTGAATTTCAACCTTCACATGCTCCACACGATTCGTTAAGTAAACAGGAATCTCAACAATTAAATGAAGACTTCGATAGCCATTTTGTTTCGGATGCTGAATGTAATCCTTCACTTCAAGGATCTTTAAATCCTCTCTTTGCCTCAGAACATCAATAATGTTATAGATATCTTGAATAAACGAACAGATGATACGGACACCAGCGATATCATGTATGTACTCCTTAGCACATTGTGTGGTGATGTCACATCCTTTTCTCGCGAGTTTATTCACGATGCTTTCAAAGGATTTGATCCGTGATTTAGTATGCTCTATTGGGTTGTGTCCATGGATTAAATTATATTCCTGACTAATAATCGAAAACTTTGTATCCATTTCATCTAATGCAAATTTATATACTAATAATTCATTTTTCCAGTCTTCCATGACACTTTTCAAATCTTCTACATGAGTTGCTGACATATTCATTCTTTTTGTCATCTCCTTTTGGCAAACAGCTGTTACACTGCTTTCCGTTTACTAGACGGAGAGAGGACACAAATGGTTTTAAAAAAATACATCTTAGCCACGCTGTTTGTAATAAGTCAGCGCGAGTGCCAGTGCAAGCACAGATCCTTTCACGATATCCATTGCATAATACGGGACAGACATCATCACAAGTCCATTTTGCAAAATACCGATGAGTACCGCACCAATAAACGTACCGAATGCGTTTGGTTTACCTGCTCCCATGACTGAAAACCCAATAAAAGCAGCAGCTACCCCATCCATTAAATATGGCGTTCCTGCGTTAATTTCTGCTGTCATCACCCTTGATGCCAGCACGATACCACCGATCGCCGCAAATAAGGCAGACAACAAATATGCTGCGATTTTGTATTTGTTCACATGAATACCAGATAATCGAGCGGCTTCTTTATTTCCACCGATAATATACATCAATCGCCCATGCTTTGTGTAAGTCATAAAAACATGGGCAAAAAGCACAATTGCCGCCATAATCAAAATGATATAGGGGACCTGCCCAATCTTGCTGAAAAAGGCAGGGATGGTGCCAGTTGAAAAAGTGCCATCAGGCAGCACCATATTTTCAGAAATGGTCGCACCTTTCGTATAGGTTTGTGCCAGCCCTTGAATGATAAACATCATGGCTAGTGTCATGAGCATATCTGGGATCTTCATTTTGACAATCATCCAAGCATTCAGCAAACCGACAATAAGAGAAGCCGCCAGCGCAGAAAGGATCGCAATGAGTGGGTTTTGCGAGAACCATACAAACATGGAGATCACAATTGCATTTGATAACGTAGCAACTGAGCCTACAGATAAATCAAAGCCATTCACTGCTAGGGAGATCGTCAGCCCTACCGCAATGATGGTTACAATCGAGATCGATCGTAAAATATTGATGATATTTCCTGACTGTAAAAATGCCGGATTGGCTGCTGCAAAGACAACAATCAATACGACAATCGTTAAGATGGTGCCATATTGATAAAAGAAATCAAACAGATGAAAGGATGGCCGCTGTTTCTTGATTTGTTGAACTGGGGCTGAAACTTGTCGTTCACTCATGATTGTCCTCCTGTTGAATGATATAAAAGCTCTTCTTCAGTCATTGGTGCCGTCATTTCCCGGGCAATGCTGCCATCATATAAGACGTATACTCGGTCGGCAATTCCTGCAATTTCTGAAAGCTCACTTGAAGCATAAATAACCGCTTTTCCTCTTGCAGCTAGTTCTGCAATGAGGGAGAAAATGTCCTTTTTTGCTCCAACGTCTACACCTTTGGTTGGTTCATCAAAGAGATAGACATCCGCCTCAGCCAACAGCCATTTTCCAATCGCAATCTTTTGTTGATTTCCACCGGATAGATGCTTCACCTTCGCTTCAAGAGAAGGTGTCTTGACGCCAAGCCGCTTGACGATTCCATCTGCTGCCTTCCGTTCCTTAGAACGATGTAAGAAGCTGAACGGCCGTGTAAACGAACGTAGACTTGCAGCTGTTACGTTCCATCCAACAGTTTCTTCTGTTAGAATCCCTTCTTTTCTCCGTTCCTCAGGCACAAGGGCAATACCCGCTCTCACAGCGTGATGAGGCGACTTGATATGAATGGTTTGACCATGCAGCTGCACAGTGCCTGATTTTTTTTCTGAGGCGCCGAATAGGGCTTTGCACAATTCTGTTTTACCAGCACCGACTAGTCCTGCAATCCCGAGAATTTCTCCTTTTTTCACATGAAGATGAATGTTGTTTAATTTATGTTGGTCATGCAACTCTTTCACATCAAGCACAATCGGTGCATCCTCAAGCGTTGTACGAGATGGGAATTGATCCTCTAATGGCGCGCCAAGCATTTCTTCAATGACCTGCTTTGGATCTGTTTCTTTAATGAGGTGCGCCGCCACATCAGTTCCATTCTTCATCACAGTCAGTTCATCACAGATGTTGAAAATCTCCGGCATGCGATGCGAGATAAAAATGATGCCTGTGCCGTTCTTTTTCAATTGATGAATCATTGAGAATAACTTGCTTGTTTCTGCATGACTAAGTGGAGCGGTTGGTTCATCTAAAATTAAAATGCTGCATTTGATCGACACAGCCTTGGCAATGAGCACCATTTGTTTTTCTGCCAGTGTCAAATCACTCACAAGACGCTTCGTTGAGATGTCAATGTCCATCTCTTGTAACAGCTGTGCTGCCTTGCGGTGAATCTCTTTCCAACAGACGAATGGTTTTTTCTCCATTTCATGAATCATCATATTTTCGCCAACACTTAAATAAGGCACGAGAGCTGTATCCACTTCTTGATGGACGGTCTGCACACCGTATGAGGCCGCATCCTTCGGTGTATGAATGGTCGCCGCCTCGCCATTGATGTGGATGGTTCCTTCAAAATGTGAATGAGCACCAGAGAGAACTTTCATTAACGTTGACTTCCCAGCGCCGTTCGCCCCAATCAGGGCATGGACTGTGCCTTTTTTTAATGTGAAATTTGCTTGATCTAACGCTTTGACTCCTGGGAATTCAATCGAAATGTTTTTCATATGAACAAGCGGCGTTGTCATAGGTGTCCTCCTTCTCTCCTGATCGTCAATTGAAAAACGAAACACCCTCTATGAAAAGAGAGTGCACGTTGTTTATTTTGCATAATGCTTCTTCAAGGTCTTCATCCAGTCTTCTTCAAAAGCAGTCGATGATCCGAATCCTTTTACTTCATCTGCAAGATTGACCATATTGATGGCCTTTCCTGCATCCTGAAGCTGCTTTTGTGAAATGAGAGAGGCCTCAAGGTCATAGGAAGATGGCGTTTTCTCGCCAGCTAGTTTCTTCGCAAGAATCCTTACGTCGATTGCGCCAATGAGCTTCGGATCGACAGCGGCAGTGTACTTCCAAGGGCTGTCTTTCGCAGTCATTTCTTGCAGATCGGCATTAGACACATCAATACCGTATATTTTCACTTCGGTTCTTCCTGCTTCTTTTAAAGCTCTTGCGGCACCAATCGCAAATGCATCCCACGTGGCAAAAATCGCATCCAGTTTACCCTTTGGATATTTATTTAGCATAGCCGCAACCGCATTTTGTGTTTGAACTGATGTATCAGAGGCCGCAACGCCAAATCGGTCAAGTTCCTTGATTCCTGTATGCTGTTTGAGCGTTTCTTGGTACACCTTGTTTCGTCTCACCATTGGAGGGAATCCGTCTACCCAAAGATACGCAATATTTGCTTTCCCTTTAAAATCAGCCACGAGTGCATCTAATGATTTTTTCGCTAATTGCTCGTCATCTTGAGACGTCACTGTGACCCCTTTGATGTCCTTCAGCTTCGGATTTGAATCAAACGCCACAACTGGAATGCCTTTCGCTGTGATCTTCTTCACATCAGCGACTGTCGCCTCATCATCCCCATGAGAGATGATAAAGCCATCATAGTTTTCTTCTAGTGCTTGAGAAATGGCATCATGAAACTTCGCCGTATCACCATTTGCCGTGTAGACATCTACTGTAAAGCCTAGCGCTTCACCTTCTGCCTTCGTTCCTGCTAAAAACTGAGCAGTATGATCGTCCCCGCCAATTTTACGGATGACTTTAATTTTTGCTCCCTGTCCTTTTGCAAATCGCTTCGGGACATTGTCAAAGGAGACCTTTTCGTTTGCACTAGCCTTTGAGCCTGCGCTTGATCCCGTACCGCAACCAGATAATAGCACGGTCAGGACCGTCAATAATACAAGAGATGATGTCCAATATTTACGTTTCATTGCTGTTCCTCCTCAAGTTGTTTTATTTTTCACATCGGAAAACTAGGTAAAGAAGTGGAAATATGCCTGTGAACCCAGTCTTTTGATTCTAAAAAAAGAGATCAAAAAAAGCCTCTCTTGATAAAGAGAGGCTTGATCACCGTTGCATGAAACATGTATCGGGAAGTCTTCCTCTCTTATCTGTCAAAGCTGTAACAGCTTTGCAGGAATTAGCACCAATTTCTTAAATAGAAACGGTTGCTGGGCGTCATAGGGCCAGTCCCTCTGCCTCTCTTGATAAGAGATCCGTTATGAAATTTGTTTTAGTTGAAATGTCTTCTTTACTTTAATGTGATGTCTCATCAATGTCAATGACTTTTTTGAAAATTTCTAAAATGATCATTTGCACCGAATGCCTTGTTTAACTGCCGATGATTTTCTTAGCAGGTGATGATGCCTTAAGACGGAAATCATATTTTTTCTCATTCACAAATTGGGGATTGAGGTGTGCTGATCCTTTATCTTGACCGCTTTTCGAGCGATACGTTTTGTAGCCTTCCAGCCATTTCCCGCGCCATACCCACTGTGAGGCTTTTGCACCTTTGCGGTCATCGTAGACATTCTTTTGGAATGTATTCTTCTTGTTCACTTCGTAAAGATTCACGACTAAGTAATGCGAAGCACTGGCTGTCATGATATTATTCGTGATTCGATTGTTCACCGATTGATATTGCATGAGCAATTGACCGCCTTCTAAGCCGGCTGTGTCATTTTTGTACAAAATGTTATGGGAGATGGTCGTGTTTGTGGTTCCGCCCCGCTTCTTGTCATAGCCGCCGATGGAGATGCCTGTATAACGATTTAAATATACTTGATTGTGCTCAATGCGAATGCGTTCGGCCATCTTCCCTTTATGTTCACTTGTGACCTCAATCCCAAGGTCATTATGATGGCTGATGTTATGATCAATCACGATGTCTTTCCCGCCATCCACATAGATTCCTCCTGCGGAGATGTCCTTGCCGTACGCTGGATTCCCAACACTCGTAATCTCATAAACTTTGTTTCTAGATACGACACCATTTCGCACTTGATCATACTTTTTAGAAGGTGCGACATTCTCAAAACCAATTAAATCAATCCCGATATTGTCCGTATGCCGGACTGTATTATGTGTCACGCGGAATTTTTTCACGTTTCCGTTTAGCACAAGGGCTTCACTAAAACCTAGCTTTAACTTTTCCACAGTGTTTCCTTTGATTTCGATGTCTTCAATGGCTGCAGGTGCTTTCGTTCCATAGACCGCAATGCCATGAGCATTCCCATTTTGATGTGTCGTCTGAATGTCGTACACACGGTTGTTAAGCAGTTTGACGCCTTTGCCGCTTCCTGTGATGAATATACCGATGGGTGTCACATCTTCTTTATTCGTTTTAATATGACCGACTGTCAAACCTTTCAGGGTGATATAGCTTTTTTGATCAAGCTTCACGAGACCTCCGTCTGCTTGATTTCCTTTAAGAGATGCTCCGCTAATGACAGGCTTCTCTTTTCCATACGCTTGAAAAACAACTGGTGCTTTCTTTGTTCCAGAATGGCGGACAATCAATCTCTCTTTGTATGTACCGCCTCTCATATAAACTGTTGTCCCAGCTTTCGCGATACTTGCCGCTTTTTTCAGCGTACGGAAAGGCTTTTGCTTTGTCCCTGGATGTTTGTCGTTCCCATTTGCTGCGACGTAATAGGCAGTACCTTGCTTCGCACCAGCCTCCTCCGTCATCGCTTGACAGCCAAAACTAATGGCGGTCATCAATAAAATCAATAAGGCGCCTGATATCATTCGTTTCATCTCGTTGTTTGCTCCCTTCCACTCTCTTCTACCTTTATCGGTTAAAAAAAAGAGGATTAAAATATGGCAATGCCCCTTGCAATGTACTAGTCAAAAGGTGTATGGTTGAAAGAATATCTTACAGGAAAACAAATCGCTTTTAAATTGTCAGATTAATCAGTTAATAATGAAATTGGATTTTATTTCTAAGGGGAAACTTCAGTAAAACCACGACAGAGAGGAGGAAAGCGCTTTAACAGATTTTTCTTGTCTGAATTCCAGAAAACCTATTGCTAATATTTTGTGAAGGTATAGAATAGAATCATAATTATTTCATATTATTAGAATTTTCAAATAATCAAACAGCAA
The DNA here is from genome assembly GCF_056173625.1 of Bacillus sp. iso_77. Classification (NCBI taxonomy): domain Bacteria; kingdom Bacillati; phylum Bacillota; class Bacilli; order Caryophanales; family Bacillaceae; genus Bacillus; species Bacillus sp. iso_77. Next base: position 3,485,282 of record NZ_CM149683.1, read on the forward strand.
GGAGATTTACGATGCCAAAACAACCCATCCGCGTTGAACTTAGTTCAACAAAAAAACCAAAACCTCAATCTGATCAACTTGAATTCGGAAAAATCTTCACAGACCACATGTTTGTGATGGATTATTCAATTGATAAAGGCTGGTATGATCCGAGAATTATTCCTTATCAGGCGATTCCAATGGATCCAGCTTCTATGGTTTATCATTATGGCCAATCTGTTTTTGAAGGCTTGAAGGCGTATGTGTCTGAGGATCAAAAGATTCTCTTATTCCGTCCCGAAAAAAATATGGAACGCTTAAACAGATCAAATGATCGCCTATGTATCCCGCAAATTGATACAGAAACGGTTTTAGAAGGCTTAAATGAACTCATTCGCATTGATAAGGATTGGGTACCTGATGCAGAGGGCACTTCTTTGTATATTCGTCCATTCATTATTTCTACTGAGCCCTATTTAGGTGTTGCACCGTCAAGCACCTATAAGCTGATCATCATTTTATCTCCAGTAGGTTCTTATTATAAAGAAGGCATTCATCCGGTCAAAATTGCGGTGGAAAACGAATTTGTCCGCGCTGTTAAAGGCGGAACAGGAAATGCCAAAACAGCTGGAAACTATGCATCAAGCCTGAAAGCACAGCAAGTTGCTGAAACGAAAGGATTTTCACAAGTCCTGTGGCTTGATGGCATCGAGAAAAAGTATATTGAAGAAGTCGGTAGTATGAATATCTTCTTTAAAATCAACGGAGAAATCGTGACGCCTGAACTGAACGGCAGCATTTTAGAAGGGATCACACGGAATTCTGTGCTTGAGCTGTTAAAGCATTGGGAAATCCCTGTGACAGAACGTAAAATTTCAATTGATGAGTTAATCGAAGCACATCAGTCAGGTGAACTTGAAGAAATCTTCGGGACAGGAACGGCAGCCGTCATTTCTCCTGTCGGTGAATTAATTTATCACGATCAGCCATACGTCATTCAAAATGGTCAAACAGGCGAAGTATCGAAGAAATTGTACGAAGCGATTACTGGAATCCAAAAAGGAACTCAGCCAGATATCTTCGGCTGGACAGTAGAAGTCGATTCGGTTGTCAAACAGGCATAAGCAAGCGAAAGAACCTTTCATTTGATGAAGGGTTCTTTTTTTGTTTCTTTATCTCCTTCGCTACCTCATAATGGAAAATATGGATCTATTCCACGCTTAAGGAGTGATGATATGTTTTTTACTTATTTACTAGCGTTCTTTGGGATTTGCATCGGATCGATCATCATCGCTACAGGTTTCGATGATTCACCGTTCTTCACCCGTTTTTTATTTAAGTTTCTCGGAATTTCTATCCTTGTTCTTTCCATTACTTTTGTAAAAGTGAGGCGAAAGAGGTTACGCAATAAAAAGGCGAAAAAGACTTAGATGTCAGTCAGCCTCTCATCAAATCGTGCACCAAAACAAGACCGATATCCCCACAATGACCCCTGCATATATCCACTGTTTCCCTTTGATACTCCGCTTTCTCTCGATCAGTAAAAAGATCTCTGGTAAAAAGACGATGATGATTTCTAGGATAAAAACAAGATGATAAACTGGCGGAATCGGCTGGAAATCAAAGTCTCTTTCATCTCCACCGATGGTTGCGAAATACATTAACAGATTGGTTACTGGAATAGTAAAACAAACGAGCAGGCGGAGAACATACATCCACACATCCTGTCTATGCCGAATCAGGCCAATAAATGAAGCGATGATTCCATACAAAAACAAAACCACTGTGCCGTAACTAAGTAGAGGTTGAACGATAAAGCCGTAAAGCATTAAACCAATTGCCACCATATTCTAACCGTCCTTTCTTTGAAGCAGTACATGTTGTTTTTTCTATCATACACTGCTTTCTCCGGTTTCCATATGAAAAAATCATAAAAAACGACCCCATAAAGGGGCCATTTTATTTTACGCATTCACTGATTTGAAGAACTGCGGTAAATATTCACGGTGCGCTTCAAGCATTTCATCTAAGATTTGCTTTGCAATTTCGTCAGAAGGAACGAGTGGATTGATGGTCATGGCGACAAGAGCCGTCTCGTAATCTCCTGTCACAGCTGCTTCAGCTGCCACACGCTCGAAGGACTTGATTTGTTGAACGAGTCCTCTCACAGCCACAGGCAGATCACCTGTCGCGATTGGTTTCGGTCCGTCCTTTGTAATAATACAGTTCACTTCAACCGCTGATTCGGCCGGAATGCTGGCAATCGCTCCTCTGTTCACTGTATTTACCGGTTGAATGTCATGTTTATCATTATAGATGGAGCTGATCAAATTACATGCTGCATCGCTGTAATAAGCCCCGCCTCTTTTTTCGAGCTGCGGCGGTTTAATCGATAAATCTGGGTCTTTATATAACTCAAATAGTTCATGCTCGACTTGCTGCACAACCTCTGCTCTTGTTCCTTTTTCTTGAGCCGCTTTTTGTTCTTCCTCCAGCATATCTTTCGTTTTATAGTAATAACGATGATACGGACATGGAATGACCCCTAAGCCTTTGACGAAAGAAGGCTCCCAGTTTTTCGCTTCAATATTCCTCATGGACCACTGGCTATTTGGATTTCCTAACTCATCGAGCACTTGATCCATAATGCTGACCCCGTCTAAATACACATCTAAGCCATAGACCATGTGATTGAGGCCTGCAAATTGCACTTCAATGCGTTCGACATCGACATCCAGCGCTTTTGCAATGCCCATTTTGATTCCAATCGGCACATTGCATAGACCGACCACTTTTTTCAGATTCGTGTAGCGTAACACCGCCTCTGTGACCATGCCTGCTGGATTTGTAAAGTTCACCAGCCAGGCATCTGGACAAAGCTCTTCCATATCCTTCACGATGTCTAGAATGACTGGAATGGTGCGTAGACCTTTAAATAACCCGCCTGGACCATTCGTTTCCTGTCCAATGACGCCGTATTTGAGCGGGATTCTTTCATCCTTGGCTCTGGCTTCGAGCAGTCCTACACGAAATTGTGTCGTGACAAAGTCCGCATCTTTCAGAGCTGCCCGGCGGTCAAGAGTGAGGTGCACTTCAATCGGCAAACCTGCTTTTTCGACCATACGTTTTGCAAGGGCACCTACGATGTTCAACTTTTCCTGACCCGCTTCAATATCCACAAGCCATAATTCCTTTACAGGCAATTCTTGATATCGTTTAATAAACCCTTCGACGAGCTCAGGCGTATAGCTTGATCCACCGCCTATTGTGACAATTTTGATTCCGTCTTTCATGAATTGACACCTCCGAATTGCTTCATTTTTTCATGGAGCTCAATGATTTCAGTTGCAAGCTCCTTGACGGTCATTGCGTTCATCAGATGATCCTGTGCATGAATCATCAAGAGACTGACGTCGGTTTTCTCTCCTCTGATTTCTCCTTGGATCAGCTCTGTCTGTGCGTGATGCGCCTCATTTAACGCGTCTTGTGCTTCCTGCAATTTTTGCTTCGCCTCATCAAAATTGCCTTGCTTTGCACATGTAATGGCCTCCATGGCCGAGCTTCTACCATTGCCACCGTGCAAGATGAGTTGAAACACAATTTGTTCCATTTCCATCGGCCGCATCCCCCTTGTTCCCTCTATTACATGCTGACGACATTTTCATCTGTTGATGCTTTTGCTTCAAGCTCATTTTCTTCTTTCAATTTCTGCTTATCCCACATTCTAAAGAATGGATAGTATAGCGCAAATGACAAGGCAAGGTTAATCAGCTGCATGACCGCACCAGAGATTTTCCCGCCTGTTGCGAGATAGCCTGAAATGATTGGCGGCATTGTCCACGGGACAGCGATCCCTGCCGGTTTTGCTACAAGTCCTGTGCTCATTCCGATATATGTGGTGATGATCATCATAATTGGGGTAAGGATAAACGGAATGAGAAGCATTGGGTTCATCACAATCGGCATTCCAAAAATGATCGGTTCGTTGATGTTAAAGATGGCTGGCCCAATCGCAAGACGGCCAAGCTGTTTCATTTGTTTACTTCTCGCACGCAAGATCATGGTCAGTACCAAAGCAAGCGTCGCGCCGCTTCCGCCGACATTGATAAAGATTTCAAAGAACTGCGCTGTGAAAATATTCGGCAGCACTTCTCCTGCTTGGAAGGCAAGACGGTTTTCATCCATCGCACCGAGCCAAATCGGACCCATGACTCCACCGACAATGGTGGCTCCGTGAATACCACATGCCCAGAGGAGCATTTGCACACCAATGGCAACGATACTTCCGCCTAAGCTTCCACCAAGAATGGATAGTGGTGTGCCGATTAAGACCGTGATGATATTATGAATACTCTCAAAAGGTGTCATCTCAATCAGAAGCCTAGCGACCCAGATCAGCGTGATGACCACAAAACCTGGAATAAGTGCGATAAACGATTTACTAACTGCTGGCGGTACACCATCAGGCATTTTGATGACGATATTCCGCTGTACAATAAAGCGATAAATTTCGGTGGAAAGCATGGCAATAATCATGGCAACGAATAGCCCTTTACTGCCCATCAGTGTGACGGGAATACCGCCATTCACTAGGATAGCTTCTGTTGATCCTTCAGGTGTGAACGGTACTTGATAAGGTGTGGCTAGGAGGAAAGCTGCGACAGCAATTGCACCAGATGACAGTGCATCGACTGCATACTTTTCAGCTAACCTGTACGCGATCCCAAAGGTCGCAACAAGTGCCATAATGTCAAAGGTGGCATTCACAGGATAGGATAGTTTCGTGGCCCATTCGGCTCCGAAGACACTTGCCATAAAATCGCTATATCCTGGAATCGGAAGGTTGGCTAAAATAAGAAACAGTGAACCGACGATAATGAGAGGCATGGTTAAAACAATTCCGTCACGCAATGCTTGTAAATGTCTTTGAGCGGCAATCTTCCCTGCAAACGGCATAACCTTCTCTTCTAGAAATCGGTTGAATCCATTCATCCCTTCCGCCCCCTTTATCCGTTCACTAACTGTTCAGCAGATTTTAAAACCTCAGCACCATTACATACGCCATAATGCACGGTATTAATTACGTCTACTGGAATTCCTTTGTCTTCTCCGAGTTTTTTCATTTGCGGTAATAAATAACGAACTTGAGGTCCTAATAAAAGCACATCGGCTTGATCAATATGATTTTTTGCAGCATCTCCAGATACTGCCCAAATACGATAGTCTTTTCCTTGTTCTTGTGCACTTTTCTCCATTTTTGTGACAAGTAAACTTGTTGACATACCTGCTGCACAAACTAATAAAATGTTCATTGTAAACGCCCCCTTTTTGAAATATGAAGCTTTTCTTTACACATTCATCATATTATGAAACCGCTTTCACAAACACCCATACTTTTTCCTTTAGGAAGCGGAAAAAGTTAATATCACACCATTAGTTCTTGTACGAAGGCGCTTTTTTATCCATGACATCCAGCATGTCTTCAAAGGTGTCACAGGTGATGAGGTGCTGAATAAATTTCACATGATGGACAAGCTCTCCAAGCAGACGGTACATGCCTTTTAAGTCTTTGGCATTCTCTTTTTCGACACAAAGCAAGCACACAAATTGAACTTTTTTCTCTCCCCAAATAATCGGTTTTTCTAATGTACAGATCGCCCAAAACGTCTCTTTTGTCAGCGGGGTCATCGGATGCGGAATCGCTGTATAATGCCCAAATGAAGTCGGTGCAGACTCTTCTCTTTCCATCACAGATTGTGTAAGTTCTGCTGGCGCTAAGCCCATGTCAATGACCTTTTGCGTGAGAAAGTGTATGACCTCTTCCTTTGTTTGAAAGGCGCGTTTTGTAAAGACCAATTCCTTTTTCATATATTGCGTAGCTAATGTCACTCTTGTTTCACTTGTCAAAGCTTCTTCTATTTTTAAAAAATCACTGCCTCCTAAAATCGTGTTCACTTGAATGACCGGAATCGGTAAATCCATATGAATAGGAATGGTCGTAATAATTAAATCCAATGCATGTAAAGAAACATGCGGAAGGGAATAAAGCTCTGCTGTGCCTAAAATGGTCAGCTTCGACCCAAATTGTGACCGCAAACGATCTTGAAGTAGCCTTGCACTCCCAGCACCAGACGCACAGACAATCAGGCATCGCTTCGGTGGTATTTCCATTTTCCTGCGCTCTAAGGCCGCACCAAAATGAAGTGCCATATAGCCGATCTCATTTTCATGAATGGACAAACCTGTCTCTTCTTCAATGACCCTGCTCGCCACAATCCCTGCTTCAAAGGCAATTGGATAGCCCGCTTTGATCTCATCAAGCATTGGATTTCTTAAATTCATTCCATACTTACACCGATTGATCGCTGGCTTTAAGTGCAAACTGAGGCCAATCAGCAATTCTGCATCTCCCGCTAAATCCAGCTGCAATTTTTGATCAATGGCTTTCAGCATCAGCTGAACAAGACGGCTCGTGTCATCATCCACAATTTGTTTTTGACCGCCCGTTGAAAAAGACTGTACCATTTTGGCTGTTCCTAGCAAATGAATGGCGATATAAACGATTTCCTCTTGTGGAAATGAGACATCCAGCAGCCCTTCAAGACGCTCAACCATTTTTTTGGCTACCTTGTATTCTTTTGCCCTTGGGATTTCGTTGATTTCTTCAGGCAGCACAGATACATAGTTTCCGTGTCTAATCCGTTTACAGGCAATAGCAATATGAACAATTAAATTATTCATGCAAATGTCTGATAGATTCATTTTTTCCTCGTTGATATAATCAATCATGGTTCTCTGAATCAATTCCAGCTCATGTTTTGGCAAAATCGTAACCGCCGTGTTCAGCATTGTTTGATAGGAACGCCGTTCATTGAATAAATATTCTGACATGCAATAACGGATTTTCATCTCAGATCCTTTGATCCGGCAGCCTTTATTCGGCTTTGCTTCCAGCTTCAGATCAAAGGGTTCGAGCTTACGTTTGACCCATTTCATGTCATTACTCATCGTCGATTTACTAATAAACAGCTGCTCCTGTAAGTCTTCCAGCTTCACATATGATTCCGCTAGAAGCAGCTTTTTCAAAATAAATCGAACTCGTTCTTCTGGAAGAACAGCAAGCGGTTCTTCCTGTTCGACTTCTTCCTTCATAAAACGGCGAAAGGCATTCTCATCGTTGATCAACAGCTCATAGCCAGCGCCTCTAACAGCTGATACAGCTGCTTGATAAGGGGCTAGACGCTCATTCAGTTCCTTGATGTCTGTTCGGATGGTGCGGCTTGTCACTTGTAAACTGACAGAAAGCGCAGCGCTCGTGAGAGGAGTCTCAGCTGCCATCAGCTGACTTAAAATGTGCGCCAGTCTTTTACTCAGCATTAGGTCGACCTCCTTCATTTAGGGTGGAGAATCTGCCTTGTTCGGACAGGTTGTATACGCTTACAGTTCTCTTCATTACTCATATTCTACTGAAAAGAAATAAAAATTGCCAACTCATTTATATGACAAACGCCCCTATTTATACAACCAACCATATCTAATGACCTATGAATCTTCTTCTAAGATGCTGTTGTCGAAATCATGAAAAAAAAGGCGTTACACCTCCGTGTATCCGCCTTTTTCTTATGAGGAAATCAGTTGTGTAAAGACAACCAATCTTTTTTCATGTGTACCGGCTGCATGATCAAAAGTTCCCGTACATGTGATGAAATTGAGATTCCGTGTAAAGGCGTACCCGAAAAAAGCATTTGGTTTCTCTTCGCGCGGATAGCTTTTCACCTTGAGAACCTCAAAGGTTCGCTTTTCCCCTGACGAGGATGTCACAATGACTTTTTCTCCCTTTTTTAGCTCCTTTAGTCGATAAAAAACAGCTGGACCCCATTTATTATCAACATGACCATTTATGACAGCATTCCCTTTATCACCAGGCTTCGGACCATCTTCAAACCAAGCTGTGTGATCTGAATTTTGCGGAACACCCATACTGCCATCCTTTGATAAAGTCGTTTTCTCCACTTTTGCTTGGACATCAATCGCTGGAATGGAGATGTCAGCTGGCACAATACCCGATGGCTCATCTTTTAACGTGTCGTGTGAATGAGATTGATTCTTGGCTTGTTTTGCTGTCATTGGCTCAGGAGATGATGCAGTTTCAGAGGATGACTTTTCATCTATTGATTGGGATGCGCAGCCCGTGATGATGAAAAGCGTCAGAATACCAAACAGCCATCTTTTCACGCAAGTCGACCTCCTTTTGAAGAAAGGAACGGCACGATTGTGCACGTTCCCTCTTGTCTTGATGCCTGCTTAATTTGATGGTTTACGGCGAATGAGGAAGAACGCCCCCACTGCACCTCCGGCTAAGATGAGACTTGCCATCATCCCAGCAAATGCTTCATATGACATACCTAATGGACCGGCTGTGCCTCCCATACCTGTTTTCGGCATCTCATTTGGCATGTTGGATTTGAACATGTCAGGATGCTGATCGACAATAGCTGATGCGACATCTTGACCAACCATGAACATATGGCCGTATGCTTCTCTGACAGTCGGGTACAGCTGATCATATTCACCATGATGATAAGACGTGTACGTTTTGATGAGCTCATCAATATGGGTTTTCAACCCAGCTTCTAAGTCAGCCGCCTTCAATCGTCCATCTGTCGCTTGATCTAAAAATTTTGCTTGTTTCATACGGTAAGCATCTAGATCTTTGACAGCCTTTTCTTTTGCTTGCTCGTCTCCTGATGCATCCGCTTTAACATAATCAACTAAATATCCGATATGACTTGACCAGATCGTTTTAAATTGTTTTCCTGCATCTTTTCCATAAACAGAAGCGATCGCATCTGATAAATCATTTGTATTTTCATTTAAGGCTGCTGCCGCTTGGTCAAAGTCCTTGCTGCCATCATTCCCTTTTTGCATAGCCACTACCGCGAGTGCCAAATGCTCTGAGAATAAGTAGTTTAAATCCTCACGAAGATCTGCCGCTGGAGTATCGACTGATTTTTGATCAAATTTCCCAGGAAATTGATCTGTAATCGCCCATGATACACCTTTACCTACTTCAAACATATGATGAATGGATTTTCTGACCGTTTCATAGGTTGTATCAAAATCTTTTTCTGTGTAACTGTCAAAAGCTTTTAGCAGTTCATTGACGTGCATCTTTAAACCTTCTTCAAGTTCACTTGCTTTCAATCTTCCACCTGTTGCTTTATCAAGCATATCAGCTTGTTTCATGCGGTATTGATCAAGCTCTTTGACCGCTTTCTTTTTACCTGCTTCATCTTTTTTCGCTGTCGCTTGTACATAATCAACGAAGTAGCCGATATGGCTTGACCAAATCTCTTTGAATTGTTTCCCTGCTTTTTTTCCATACACAGAGGCGATCGCATCCGATAGATCATTCGTGTTTTCATTTAACGCTGCGGCTGCTTGATCAAAATCTTTACTGCCGTCAATTCCCTTTTGCATCGTGATCACTGCTAAATAAGCATGCTCTGAGAAGAGCTGATCAAGCGCTGCGCGAAGATCCGTTGCTTTATTTGACACCTCTTGTGATGATGACGACTTTTTTGCATCCCCATGCATATGTCCTTCGTGTGCACTTGCCATTTGAGCAGTTGGTAATAATAATGCTGCACTAAGCGGGATCGTTAAAAATGCTTTTTTCATTTTCATCTGTTTTGCCTCCTCTTTCCGTTTGTTATGTACTTAACGGAGAGAGAAGTGAAATGGATCATTCACACAGCATATTTTTTTGTTTCATTCATTTCATAAAAAAAAGCCGGATTACCCGGCTGATACGTTACGACTTTTGGATACTTTTCGTTCTTTGTATATTTTCCTCACCACTGGATAAATCACTGGTGCCCATTTGACAATTTGTTTCAGCCACTTTTTCATTTTCTCCCGCGCCTCCTTATTGTCATTCTTACAAGACGATTCCCGATCTTGTCATGAAATAAACAGGTGCGGGAGAGCAGGAGTTAAATGACGCCTTGTGCGATCATGGCATCTGCCACTTTGCGAAATCCTGCAATATTTGCGCCTACCATTAAGTTTCCAGCGTATCCGTATTCTTCAGCTGTCTCAGTACACTGACGATAAATCGACTGCATCATTTGTTTCAACTGACCATCTACTTCTTCAAAAGTCCAAGACATTCTCGCACTGTTTTGCGCCATTTCTAACGCCGAAACACCCACTCCCCCAGCATTTGCTGCTTTTGCTGGTGCAAACAAAATATCATGTTGTTCAAATACTTTGACGGCCCCAAGTGTGGACGGCATATTGGCCCCTTCTCCTACAGCGATGACACCGTTTGCCACTAGCTGCTGTGCTTGCGACTCTGAAATTTCATTTTGGGTCGCACATGGCAGCGCAATGTCACAAGGGAGAGACCAAATTTGTTCGCAATCTTCAATCAATTCAGCATGCGGGTGAATGTCTATGTAGGCACTAATTCTCTGGTTATCGACTTCCTTCAGCTGCTTCACTGTCTCAAGTGAAATGCCTTGAGGGTCGTAAATGGCTCCGCTTGAATCACTACAAGCCACAACCTTTCCGCCTAATTCCAATACTTTTTCCATCGCATAAATCGATACATTTCCTGACCCAGATACAACAACAGATCGTCCTTCAAATTGCATTCCGTGGGCTTTTAACATTTCCTCCATAAAGTACACCAGTCCATAGCCGGTCGCTTCTTTTCTTGCTAAACTGCCTCCGAAGCCAGGGCTCTTTCCTGTCAGGACACCTGCTTCATACGCACCACGCATTTTTTTGTACTGGCCGAACATATAGCCGATTTCGCGTGCGCCTACCCCAATATCTCCTGCCGGCACATCTTGATCAGGTCCAATATAACGACTGAGTTCACTCATAAAGCTTTGAACAAAGCGCATGATTTCTCCATCAGATTTCCCTTTAGGGTCAAAATCTGATCCACCTTTTCCTCCGCCGATCGGCAAACCTGTCAGTGCGTTTTTAAAGATTTGTTCAAACCCTAAAAACTTGATGATGCTGGCATTGACCGATGGGTGGAAACGAATGCCCCCCTTATAAGGACCGATGGCACTATTAAATTGAACCCTGAATCCTCTGTTCACCTGTACTTTGCCTTCATCGTCTACCCACGGTACACGAAACATTACAAGCCGCTCAGGCTCAATTAAGCGTTCTAAGATCCCCTGTTTTTCATACTCTGGGTGTTTTGCAAAAACCGGGACGAGGGATTCCAGAATTTCTTTCACGGCTTGCTGGAATTCCGCCTCGCCTGGATTACGTTTTTCTACATCCTCTAGCACACGGTGGATGTAGCTTTGTGCTGTTTGTGCTGCTCGATCTAAGGTCAACATGTCTCATCTGCCTCCTTGTCAAAATCTCACTCTTTGGTTGTTAGATTTTCTAACGCATATTGAGATTAATTTAACACCATTTGTAAAAACTGATCAATATTGATAACAGATGAAAACGATGCCGAAATGAGATAGATCAAGCAGAAGTACCTTCCGTCATGAAAATGACCCGCTCAAAGAATGACTATCGTGCTAGAAATGACGAACTGGACGTTCAACATCCCGCTTTCTTTGACACATTCATGAAACTTTCATTTTTTCTAGATGATGATCATTCAAAAAAAAGGTCAAAAGTTTTACAACGTCTTTCAATCTTTCCTGAGCTTTTCTCCTCTTTTACGATCAGGTAAGACAACACACAGCCAATATAAAATAGAAGAAGATGGGAAGTTGATTAACCCAATGATGCCCCAGAACCATTTATAACGCCCTCTTTTCTTAGCATCCATAAATAAGAGAAATCCTTGTGCAAACAGTAACGGTAATGCGCACAATAAGATGATCATTTCCGTCTGACTCATAAGGAGGACCCTCCTTTAATATGTTGATATTCCTTGATGCCGACAACCACACAGAGTGGCACGCTCACCACTTGGAGAAGAATGAAGATGATGGGCAAATGAGTAATGGCAGCTGCAAAAAGTGTCATGATGGTCAGACTGACGATGATGTACGCCAGCACTTCTTGTTTAAAACGTTTTTTCTCTTTTTCCTTTGCCTGCTTTAGCATCAACATCAAAGCTTGTTCACTCGGCTTTTCTACTTCGATTTGTTCATCGAGCTCCTGCAACTCCTCTTTTAAACGATCGGCGAAACGATCTTCTTTCATCAGTCCCACTCCTTTCGAATTTTCTTGATCCCATGATGAACCCTCGATTTCACCGTACCTTCTCTCACCCCGAGCATCGAAGCGATTTCAGGGTAAGTAAAGCCATAATAGTAATGGAGAAGGATCGGTGCTCTCTCCTGAGCCTTTAACTCATTTAGAGCATCCCACATGTCATGCCAAGTATAGCCTTTTTGCTGAACATCCCATTTGAACCGGCGGATGGCTTCTTGATTCGCCTTTCCTTCTCTCGTTTGTTCACGTTTTCTTTTCTTTTGATGATCTAAAAATTGTCTAGATGCAATGGACATGAGCCATGTTGAAAATAATGAATCTCCTCTAAAAGAAGAAAGTTTCATGTACGCTTTGAGCATCGTTTCTTGCATGATCTCCTCTGTCAGCTCTTGTTGAAGGGTCAATTTCATCAAATAACGGTAAAGAAACGAATAATGATGCCGATAAAGGGCGGTAAATGCGGCATCATCCCCCTGTTTTGCCCGCTTGATCCATAAAGTCTCCTCGGTCTGCTCCAAACACGTCCCTCCTTCCTTTCTATCTCTTATTGATTAGACGACACCGGTGATCGCATCGTTTAAAATAGACCATCTTTTTTTAAATTAGAGCCTTTTCTATCTGCTGTTTAGCGCATGGATCTATTTGATATCCAATTTTTTCTTATGTAATGATTATGACATGTCTTTGTCTCTAACAAAATGACGCTTTCGTAATCATCTTGATTTTCCTTGAAAAGAAGAACGTCCTTTTCATAATCACTAGGTTACCCCAATACCTATCGTCAATGATCCTTGTCTCATGTAGATAAATTGAAATAATCATTGCCTTAGTTTCCTTGAAAATCGTGGAATACTTCGTTCCAATTCTTAGCCGATGATACCTTTTTGCGTGCTATGCTCTTCCTACATTCCGAAAGAGGCGATGCTGGCGAAGGAAGGAGGAGCGGTTGAATCGCAGTTTATTTTGGAAACGTTTACATTAAAACAAAATAGAGAATGGAGATGTTCATGTTGAAGAAAAAAGTTCCAATGTTAGCTGGTGTGTTAGCGGTTGGTCTCGTGACTTCATTATTTGCGCCAAATGGGGAGGCAAAAGCAGCAACGAAATATCCAGAAAGCCCTTCGATTATGGCCAATTTTAATCAGCAAGGATTCTCCACATTAAATGGCGGTACAACAGGCGGTGAAGGCGGTAAAACGGTGACGGTGAAAACCGGAAATGAACTATTAGCTGCCCTCAAAAGCAAAGGAACAAATGAAAAATTGAAAATCGTGGTAGACGGAACGATTACTCCTTCTAATACTTCGGCCAATAAAATTGATGTGAAAGATACAAACAATGTCTCCATCGTCGGTAAAGGGACAAACGGCGAATTTAATGGGATTGGTATTAAAGTATGGCGTGCTAATAACGTCATCATCCGCAACCTCAAAATCCATCACAGCAAAATCGGTGATAAAGATGCCATCGGAATCGAAGGTGGCTCTAAAAACGTATGGGTCGACCATAATGAACTCTACAACACTTTGAACTCTGGGAAAGATGACTATGATGGGTTATTCGATGTGAAAAATGACTCCGATTACATTACGTTCTCATGGAACTATGTCCATGACAGCTGGAAAACAATGCTGATGGGCAGCTCCGATAACGATAACTACAACAGAAAAATCACATTCCACAACAACCGCTTTGAAAACTTGAACTCTCGTGTACCGTCTATGCGCTACGGAGAAGGTCATGTGTATAACAACTACTACAAAGGCATCCATACAACTGCGATTAACTCTCGTATGGGCGCAAAAATGAGAATTGAGCACAACGTATTTGAAAATACAAACAATGCCATTGGCAGCTGGGACAGCCGTCAAGTCGGTACATGGCATGTCATCAACAACTCATATATTAATAGCACAGGCAGTCTGCCAACGTCTTCAACAGGTACGTACAACCCTCCTTATAACTACTCTTTGCTTAACGTGAACAATGTGAAATCAGAAGTTGTATCAAATGCGGGTGTAGGAAAAGTAAACCCTTAAGCCCAAAAAAACGTTCGGGCAGAAATCTTCTGTCCGAACGTTCTTGTCATACATTTTTTACACGTTCGAAAATGGACGATCCATTTCATACAGCTTTTGATAACGCACATTTTCTTTCAGCAAATCATGATGGTGCCCTTCCATCTCAATACGTCCACCTTCAATAAACATCATACGGTCACATGCCTCACAGCCAGTGAGATGATGGGTGATCCAAATGACTGTTTTTCCTTTTAACACACGGAAGATTGTTTCAAGCAATTCACGCTCTGTGCGTGGATCAAGCCCGACGGTTGGCTCATCTAATACAACAATCGGTGTGTTTTGCAGCAAAATCCGTGCTAGAGCCATACGCTGTCTTTCTCCACCAGAGAAACGAACCCCTGTCTCTTGTACACCTGTGTGATAACCTTCTGGCAAAGACTCAATGTAATCGTGCAGCTGCACTTGCCGCGCGGCTTCTTTTACTTGCTCTTCTGTCGCTTCTGGAGAACCTAAGCGAATGTTGTTTAAAACAGACGTATCGAATAAATAGGGCTGTTGATTGAGCACAGACACATAAGAGGATATCTCCTCTTGAATGCTTTGTACTGGTTTCCCCTGAATGCTGACAACCCCTTGATTTGGCACGACTGCCCCTTCTAACAACTTTAAAATGGTCGATTTGCCTGCACCGCTTTTTCCTAAAAGAGCGAGCGATTCACCTTGCTTCAGGGAAAACGAAAAATGCTTTAGTACATGTTGATCTACTTCATATCCGAAGGTGACTTGATCAAAACAGACCGCTTCAACGCCATCAGAGACGAGTGACTCGTCTGCTGCCTTCCTCTCCACTAATCCTTCATACGACTGCTCTTCATAATGATTTAATCTGCTGACGGCATGCTGATAAACAGGAATATCGCCTGCTGCATCTGACAGCGGAAGAAAGGCTTCTGTTAATGGAAACAGCACAAGCACAAAGGCTGCGATGAGCGTGTGTGGCATAGAACCAGCCTGAACGACTGAGCCGCTCCAATACACGACAAGGACGACTGCTCCTCCAATCACTAGCTGTGCTAAAAATTGGCGCAGACGGATAAACCGGTGCTTTGCCGCTTCGAGTGCTAATAGCTTTGCTTCTTTTCGTTCATAGCCCTCAACAAAATCGTTCTGTCTGCCGCTAAACAACCAATCACTCACGCCCATGACAGCATCTGTTAAATGGCTGTACAGTTCATTTCTGCCTTTCTTCATTTGAATTTGTCGCGCCCGGTTCACAAGTACAGTGATGTATGGGAATACAAATACGAGCAGCGCCATATAAAGCAGCATCAACCCGGCAAAAGGCCATGAAAAAAGCCCAAGTGCTCCAATCGAAGCGGCATATAAAAGCAGCGCACCGATGGATGGAAAGATTGTTTTTAAATATGCATCCTGTAATCTCTCCACATCTTCTGACAACAGCCCAAGCATTTCACCTGTTCCTAGCTTTGTCTGTTTGGCACTTCGTTCAGCCATATCATAAAGACGTACCCGCATTTTTTCAATCATCGTCAAAATGAGCTGATGACTCGCCAGTCTCTCTGCATAACGAGCCGCTGAGCGTGAAATACCAAAGGTACGTACTGCCACGATTGGGACATAGACCATCAAGATATTCTCAGGTCTTGTGGCAGCTTTTGAAATGAGGAACCCTGACGTATACATGAGCATAGAAGCAGAAAACACCGCAATCGCCCCTAAAAAAAGCACCAAGGCAAACAGCTTTTGATTCTCCTTGATATAAGGTATAAACCAGCCTTTACTGACCATGTGTGACCGCCCCCATTTGTTCCTGTACCAATTGATAGTACATACCTTTTCTTTCCATTAATGATACATGAGTCCCCATCTCTGCAATCGTCCCATGATCCATCACAATGATTTCATCCATATCCGTCATCCAATGAAGTCTGTGTGTGGCTAAAAACACAAGTTTATTTTCAAACAATGGAAGCATTGTTTTCTTCAATTCATACTCTGTCTCAATATCCAGATGAGCCGTTGGTTCATCTAACAGCATAATGGATCGCTGGCCGAGCACTGTGCGAGCGAGGGCAATCCGCTGCGCTTGTCCACCGCTCAGTCCTCTGCCCTGTTCGCCAATGACCTCATCCAGTCCATTGGGGAGATCAGCTACGAGCTGAGACAAACCTGCCTCTTGCACCGCTCTTTCGACGTCTTCATCTGTTGCATTCGGTTCATAAAAACGAATGTTTTCTCTCAGTGTCATGTGAAATAAATAAGGATGCTGCGGCATATAAACAACTTCTTTTTGCCATGCCGCCAGCTGTAAATGAGCAAGCGGCTTTCCGTTTAGGATCATTTCACCTGCAGACGGTTCAACAAAACCGCCGAGGACATCCGTTAACGTCGATTTCCCCGAACCACTGGCACCGATGATCCCAATCTTTTTCTTTCCTTTCACAGTGAGGTCCACATCCTGAATCGAATAAGGAGCATGTTCATCATGCAACACACTGACATCTTGCAGTATGAGCTCAGATTGCTCATTCCACTCGTTCAGCTGCACGGATTGTGTCTCCTGCTCTCGGAAGCCCTTTTCCTCTAAAATCACCTGAATCGCCTCATTCGCTTCTTTACCGTTTAACGTCGCATGATAATCATTTCCCACTTCACGGACTGGCAAGAAATATTCTGGCGCAAGCATCAGTGCGGTCAAAGCGGGCAATAACAAAAGATCTCCCTCAATTAAGCGCAAGCCGAGAAATACAGCGACAGTCGCAATGGACAGCATTGAAAAGAAATCGAGAGCAAAAGATGAAAGAAAGGCGACTTTCAGTGTGCTCATCGTCGCCTTTCGATAACGCTTTGAGACCTCTCCAATATTGCGAGAATGCTTTTTGCTAATCCCTAAGTAGCGAAGCGTTTCAAGACCACGGAGAGAATCAGTAAAATGATTGGATAATTTCTCATACGATCTCCATTGTTTGGCCGCTTTACGCTGAGCGACAAGTCCTAGCAAAATCATAAAAACAATTAAAATCGGCAGCGTGACAATGAGAATGACAGCAGATGTTTCATCTAATGTCCAAACATAGACAAGCACCATCACCGGAATTACTGCCATGTTCACCATTTTCGGCAAAAACAGCTGTAAATACTGACGATATTGGGCAATGCCCTCCATCGCCAATGTCACAAGCTTTCCTGTTCCTTTTTTCTTCGTGAAAGCTGGCCCTAAACGGAACAGCTGGTCCAACAGCTGCTTTCTCACGTCTGCTCCAATTCGGGAAGAATAGGTGAACATGACCTTCTCCCGCATCAAGGTGAGACCGTGCCGCACCAGAAAGGCAGCAAGAAACAGCAAGACATAAGGTGTTGCCTGCATGAGGCTCTTCCCGTCAAACAGCGTTGTTATGGCATGTGCCAGCCACTGTGCTTGAAAAATAATACTTGCTCCTTGGATGATTGACACAATACCTAAGAGGGCAAGAAGCCCCCTCATTCCTTTTAGTTGAAGCAAACGTTTATCCATTAGTAGGTCATTGGCTCCTTACCGCTTACACGTTTACGGAAGACATAGTAGCTCCAGATTTGATACCCAAGCACAAAAGGTAGCAAAGAAATGGCAACAATCGTCATGACCGTCAGTGAATAAGATCCTGATGCAGCGTTTTGAATGGTGAGGTCGAATGCATGGTTGATCGAACTAATCATGACACGCGGGAATAATGCTGTGAAAAGCATGGTCACCGTCACCATAATACCTGCACCTGTGAATAAAAATGTCCATCCATCACGCTCTTTTCTCATAAAGAATAGAGCCGCTACATAACAAACCACAATGAGTACAGTTAAAGGGATTGTGATGATCGGACGCACGGTATAAATGTCTGTTTCAAGAATAGACACACCAACAAATAGAACAAGAACTGGTAGTGCAATCAATAAAACACGCTGACCGAGCTTTCTTGCACGATTTCTTAAATCACCCTCAGTGCGGAGTGTGACGAAAATCAATCCATGCAGGAGGCAAAGCACCGTCACGGCTACCCCGCCGATCACTGAATAAAGATTCACAAAGTCTGTAAATCCAGCGTACATATTCATATCTTGATCAATTGGCATTCCTCGTAACATACTTGTGAATAGCACTCCGAGTAAAAATGGCGGAAGCAGACTGCCAAAGAAGATGATCCAGTCCCACGTTTTGATCCATGAAGCCTTCTCGACCTTCCCTCTAAATTCAAAGGCGACCCCCCGCCCAATGAGCGCTAATAGGAGAATCGTAAATGGAATATAGTATCCGCTGAACATCGTAGCGTACCAGTGAGGAAAAGCGGCGAAAATAGCCCCGCCAGCTGTAATCAGCCAGACCTCATTCGCATCCCAGAAAGGGCCAATCGTATTGATTAAAATGCGGCGCTCATGTGCATCTTTTCCAAGCAGTTGCATGGACATCCCGACACCAAAATCAAATCCTTCTAAGAAGAAAAATCCAACAAACAATACTGCGACAAGAATAAACCAAATCTCGTTAAGATATGCCATGATATGCGCCTCCATCAAATGGATCTGTAGACAGGTCCGTTTCATCCTTTTGATCTGTATTCTCTTCAGAATGTGCACCTTTTTTAATTTCTCGAATGAATAAGTAGGCAAGCACGATGGCAAGAATCAGATAAATGGTCGTAAAGCTAATGACTGAGAATAGCAACATGCCGTACGATACGTTTGGTGAAATGGATTGTGCGGTTGTCATCATACCAAAGACTGTCCACGGCTGACGCCCAATTTCCGTCATGATCCAGCCCGCTGAGTTTGCAATAAACGGGAACGCAATCATCCATACCATGAAGCGTAAAAACCATTTGTTTGATTCTAGTTTTTTTCTAAAGCTCAAATACAAACCAATCATACTAGCAAAAATCATCAACATGCCGGCACCCACCATGATTCTAAAGCTCCAGAAGGTTGTTTTGACTGGAGGAATGTAATCTCCAGGACCAAACTTTGCTTCATATTCTTTTTGAAGGGTCAGCATGCCTGGCACATCTCCACTAAACTTCGAATAGGCCAAGTAACTTAAAGCAAACGGAATATTGATCTCCGCAGAGTTTTCTTTTTTATCTGTATCAATGTTGGCAAATAGTGTCCAAGCCGCTGGATCTCCACTATCCTTCCAAAGGGCTTCACTTGCTGCCATCTTCATCGGCTGTGATTCCATTAAATGCTTCGCTTGATCATGTCCAGAGAACGCCACACCTAAGCCAGAAATGAAAGCAAGCACCATGGCAATCTGGAAAGATTTTTTGAAAAAGGTCACTTCTTGTTTTTTGATCATTTTATAGGCACTAACACCCGCGATAAAGAAAGCACCGGTTGCCAATGCACCAAACAGAACGTGCGGGAACTCTACCCAAAGTTGCGGATTTGTCACGAGCGCCCCAAAGTCATTCATTTCTGCACGGCCATTTTTAATCACAAATCCAACTGGCTCCTGCATAAATGAGTTGGCGAGTAAAATCCAAAACGCCGAAAAGATCGTACCAAGAGAAACGAGCCAAATACATAACAAATGAATTTTTTTCGGTAGACGATCCCAGCCGAATATCCAAAGACCAATAAAGGTCGATTCAAGGAAAAAGGCCAATAGCGCTTCAATGGCAAGCGGTGCACCAAAGACATCACCGACAAACCTTGAATAATCTGACCAGTTCATCCCAAACTGGAATTCTTGCAGAATCCCTGTCACCACACCTACTGCAAAGTTAATTAAGAAAAGGTGACCCCAAAATTTTGCCATCTTTTTATAGATGTCTTTTTTCTTCACCACATAAAGGGTTTGCATCAATGCAACGATAAATACCAAACCTATAGACATAGGAACAAAAATAAAATGAAATAATGTCGTTGAGGCAAATTGAAATCTTGCTAAAAACAGCTCACTCACAGCCTTACATCCTCCCTTACTTTCGCATGCCGAATGATTCGAGATATTTATGCTCACCATTTCACAAAAAGTTCACTATTTGTTCAATGATTCACAAGTGAAAGTCCATTTGATATAGTTCACTCGGTGAAATTTTACTCTTGATTTTCATTCGGTTAGTTATTTATACCTGTACTTTACACCCATGTGCTTCAAAAATAAAGTAAATTTTACCTAAAATTTGGATAGGATTGTGTCAGTTGTTTGAATACTTTGTCAAAAATATGTGACGGAAAGAGACAATCACAAAAAAAATAGCGCTGCTTCTTCGCTGCAGCGCTTTTGAATATTTAGGCTTTTTTCTGTAAAGCGGGTCTTGTGACTTGCACTTCATAGTACGTAATTTTGTTTTTTAACAGGCCTTCAGGTTTCGCCTTTCCATGAGCATGCGCATCACCAAATGCCTGAGATTTTGTCCAATTCACAAAGTCTTCTTTTCGATTCCAGCGGGTGTGAATGGTCACTTCATCGTAATCAGTTGTCTGCTGAGTGACCCATACTTCCATTCCTAAAAAGCCTTCCATAAATTCTACTTGCCCCTGCTTGTTAAACCGTTTAACAAGGTGGTCGGCACTGCCTTTTTCTACTCTTACTTGGTTGTTTACAATAATCATGTTTGGTTCATCTCCCTTTTGTTGTTGAATGGAGGCGATTGGGATAATGAGCGGATGCTCACCGTCTAAGTGAACCTCTGCCTGAATCCCAAAAACCTCCTTGAAAAAGTCTTCTGTTAACACTTCTTTTGGTGAGCCAATTTGATGCACTTGACCTCGCTTCATAGCAATGAGACGGTCACAATATTTTGCGGCCTGCTGCAAGTCATGGAGAACCATTAAAATGGTGATACCATGTGTTTGATTCAGCTGTTTGAGCAGCTCCAGTAATTCAAGCTGATGCGCAATGTCTAAATAAGTGGTTGGCTCATCGAGAATGATGGTTTCTGTCTTCTGAGCCAGTGCCATTGCAATATATGCCTTTTGTCTTTCTCCGCCTGACAATGTATGAAGCATTCTGTTTTCATTGATGCGGCTATTCGTCACCTCAAGCGCCCACTCAATCGCTTCATGATCTGACGTACTGCTTTTTTTCCAGATAGAACGGTGCGGGCTGCGTCCAAGTGCGACCAGCTCACGTACTGTCATCGATGGAATGGCGGTTCTTGTTTGCATGAGAACCGCCACCTCCTTGGCGATCTCCTGTGCCGTCATCTCTTTTTGCGGGATGTCGTGAATGTAAATCATGCCGCTTTCGATTGAGGTCAGTCGTGCGGCCGCTTTGATAAAAGTTGACTTACCTGACCCATTCGGGCCAATGATTCCGGTTACACTCCCTTTAGGAACAGCTGCTGAAATGGAAGACAGCCGAAAGCCGCCTTGACTGAGACTCACGTCATCCATTGCAATGACATCCATCTTAACCCCTCCCTTTCTTTTTTAATAAATAGAGGAAGAAAGGTGCACCGATGCAGGCAAGCAAGATCCCTACAGGCAATTCAACCGGTGTAAACCAGACCCGTGCCGCTGTATCGGCAAAGACCACAAGCACGCCCCCTCCAAGCATTGAAATCGGCAGCAAATACCGGTAATCATCTCCGATTAAAAGACGGATAAAATGAGGTACAACAAGCCCGACAAATCCGATTAAACCACTGACACTGACAGCCGCTCCAGCTAAAAGAGCAGCCAGCGCAATGAGAAAAAATCGAGTCCGCTCTACTCGAAGGCCCAATAGCTGAGCCGATTCATCACCAAGCAAAAGGAGATTGGACGGTTTAATGGCGAAAAAACAAAGACATAATCCAGCCAGCGCATATGGCGACACAAAGCTAAGATGATGCCAGCTCCGCCCGTTTAATCCCCCTGATAGAAAAGGCAAAACAGCCTGCACACGCTCACTATATAGCACCATAAACCCATTCATCACCGCACCAAGCAGGGCATTGACGGCAACACCTGCCAAGATCAATTTAAGCGGTGAAACCCCTTGATCAAATGACAGCATATACACGACAAGAGCTGCTAATAAGGCGCCCAGAAAAGCAGCTGCCGGAAGCAAATACGTGAACTGCGGGAGAACAATCATGCTGAGTACAGCAGCTAACCCGCCGCCCGCAGTCACACCAATGATCCCAGGGTCAGCAAGTGGATTTCGGACAACTCCTTGTAAAATCGCCCCTGATGCTGCGAGACAGGCCCCAACGAGAAAACCAATGAGCACACGGGGAAGCCGTAAATCCATGACAATTTTTTCATGAACAGGCAGACCTGATCCCGTGAACACAGCCATTAAATCCGTCAGCGATAATTGGACAGAACCTACCGCAAGTCCTAGACAGACGCCCACACATAAAGAGAGAAACAATCCTGGTAACAGCCATTTTCGTCTTGACTGCCTTTTTTGAAAATCTAGTTCTGCATTCATCTTCATGATGACAATCGCTTCAATTTCTTTTCTAATTCATCGATCGCTCTGATGACTTCTGCGCCTGGATTTGTCCCAAATAGGTCACTTGGCAGAATCTCAACGTGTCCATTTTTGACAGCTGATACATCGTGCCAAGCCGCATTTTGCTTCATTTCACTCATAAAGCCTGCTTTGACATCTTCAGGATTGCTATGTGTCATCAGCAAAATGAGATCCGGATCGGCCTCGATTACCTTTTCTGCATTGATTTGTGCATATTGCGGAAACTTTTCGAGTGCTGGTTCATTTTCAGCAATATTCGCCCCACCAGCGATCCGCAGCAGATCACCGCTTAAAGATTGTGGAAGTGCCGCCATATATGTGCCGGGCGCACCATATACAACGAGTGTCTTTACCTTTTTCTCAGGCTGCTTCACTTGCTTGATCCGCTGATCGATTTGAGCATTGAGTGCTTTGGCCTTTTGCTGCTTTCCAAGTAAATCACCAAATAAAGTAACTTGACGCTGGATGTCCTTCACTGAGTTGGCACTTGTCAAAAGAAGCTGTGAACCAATTCCTTCTATAGTAGAGATATCCTTGCTGTTTAATGATTCATTCCCAAGCACCACATCGGGCTTTAAACTCGTGATCAGCTCGACATCAAATTGATGGGTTGTGCCAATTGATTGTACGGACTTTGCCTTTTGTAGATTCTCTGGCAATTCGGCAGTTGGCCGGCCGACCACCTGACCACCTAGAGCATAAATGATGCTCATGTCGCCAGTTGACAACGAGACGATCCGTTCAGGTGATTCATGAAACGATAATGTTCTGCCGGCAAAATCCTGAATGTTGAGCGCACCTTGCCCGCTCCCATTCTCGACAGGCGCCGCCTGGCTGCATCCGCCGAGGAGAAGCACGACGACGAGTCCTGCCCAAATCACATGTAAACATTTCAACCGTCTGTCTCTCCTTTTCTAGTAAACTTTCTTTAGCTTCGCCTGTACCACGAGGCGCTTGTTTTTAGGTGCCAGCACATGATCACAGGTCGATAATGTGAGAATCAAGTCATCTGTGGATACGTCTGTTTTCGTTTGATAGATTGACTTCTTACGCACAGCTTGCAAGTAGTGCGCATATTCACCAAGATCCTGAAAATCAGTCTGAATATAATCGAAATCGACTGTCGTCTCATACACAGCAAAAATCTCTGCTTCATAGCTTTGGTACAGCGTATCGTACTGAAATGTGCGATGATCTTGGAAGAAATCTTTTTTCAAATAGTTTGTGAGACCAGCAAACATAGACCCATCCCTCATCCGATGACCGTATAACACTGTATTGGGACTTTCATGCAAGACGTCATTACGATAATCCATAAAGATACTGCCTGCCCGTGTGTCATCCTTTACATAATTACGAGTTAAATAAAATGCATTATCGTTTGACTGAACAATTGGATACTGAATCATCGTGTCCTTCATGTCAATCCAACCGACAATGTCTTCATTCACCTTTCGCAAATCATCAAATGACTGACGGATTTCTCCAGGTTTTCGCTGTTTCATTCCATCCTCGTGTGTGTAAAGTGTCTGAGCCTTTGCAAGCACCTGACGATTTTGATAATTGCCAAAGAGCTCCAAGCCAATGGCAGTACCGCTATATAGAAAAACACCTAAACAGACGATCGTCAGCATTCGCTGCCCGATCCTTTTCCCTCGTTTCACACTGTCTCACCTGCTTTTTGCACAACTTATATGCCTACAGGCACGATATACATCCCTGTTTCTGCATCCTGCTTAATTGTGACGGACACATGATAAATGTGCCGCACCATCTCTTCTGTTAACACATCATTTGGCCGTCCTTCGCGGATAATTTGTCCATCTTTCATGGCGATGATGACATCACTATAGCGAATCGCCTGATTCATATCGTGCAGGACCATCACGATGGTTAATCCATGCTCGACATTGAGCTCTCGAATGAGCTCCAGAATGTCAAATTGATAATACATATCCAAATAAGTCGTCGGTTCATCTAAGAAAAGGATCGGTGTTTTTTGCGCTAAAGCCATCGCAATCCATACACGCTGCCGTTCTCCGCCTGACAATGAGGCGAGTGGCACCTTTCGCTTATCCGTCAGCTTTGTACAGGACAGTGCCCACTCGATTGCTTTCTCATCCTCTTCCTTGTCACTGCCGCGCATCGTCTGGTAGGGCGTTCTCCCAAATGCCACGACTCGTTCGATCGTTAAATCGAGCGGCGCTTCATTTTGCTGATGTACGACTGCCAGCTTTCTCGCGAGTTCCCTTGGCTTGAACGCATTCAGTTCTTGCCCATCTAAATGAATCTGTCCTTTATGTGGACAATGGTTATGTGCCATCAAGGAAAGCAGTGTGGATTTGCCCGAGCCATTTGGACCGATAATGGTGGTGATTTTCCCCTTTTCAATCTTTGTAGTGACCGATTGAACAATATCCCTCTGCCGATCATAGGAAAACGACACCTCACGAATGTCCATGAAGACGATCCCCCCTTCTTAATAAAAAGATCAGAAACGGCCCGCCAATAACAGCCATGATTGTAGAAGCAGGGATTTCATTTGGTGCCACAAGCGTTCTGCCGAGCGTATCAGCCGTCAAAATGAGCAAGGCCCCGCTTAACGCAGAAAATGGAATCAGTACCCGATGGTCCGAGCCGACGAGCCTTCTAGAGATATGGGGAATGAGCAAGCCGACAAAGGCAATCACGCCCGCTACCGCAGCAGTCACCGCTGCTAATAACACCGCCGTGATTGAAATCAAAAGGCGCATTCTGGTCACACGCAATCCTAAGTTTTTTGCCGTCTTATCTTGAAGGGCAAGCAAGTTACACCATCTGCTAAAGAAAAGCGCAACCACAAGCCCAATGACGCCATAGACACCGATTAAACGGACATCTCCCCACGTTTTCATCGTCAGATTCGACTGTCCCCACTGATTAATGGTGATATTGAAATAGCTGCAAATGGTCACAAACGCTTCTGCCATCCCTGTAAACATGGCATTGATGGCGATCCCCACCAGAATCATTCGAATCGGGCTTAAGCCGCCTTTCCAAGACAACACGTATACGAGGAAGCAGGCAATTGCCCCGCCTAAAACTGAAAATAAAGGAGAGTAGAAATAAAATTGAGGAAGCGCTGTAATTGCCATTAAAGAAAAGAAGCTAGCTCCTGATGAAATACCAATAACACCGGCATCTGCTAATGGATTCCTCATCACAGACTGCAAGAGGACACCGGAGACAGATAAAGCCGCCCCTGTAAACATCGCAATGAGCATGCGGGGGATTCTTAAATCTTTAATGATTTCTACCTGTGCATGTTGACCGGTCATAAGCCCTTCCAATAATTCAATTGGTGTAACATGAATGCTCCCCGTAATGGCGGAATAAATAAATACGCCGGCTAGTAAGAGACTGACTATCAGAAATAAAATCCCTGTTTTTTTCATCTTGAACGTCCTTTTATCATTAAGATTCGCCGCTTATGACGGATACAACATACGAGTCAATTCATCTAATGCCTCTGCTGCCTTTAAGTTGCCTGTTGTCCCGAATAAGCTTTCTTCGAGGTCGTACACCCGGTCTTGTTTGACCGCATGGAAATGTTTCCAGATGTCATTTGTTTTAAATTCTTGATCAAACATTTTGACGACTTCATCCGGCATCCCATGTGCGGCACGGAGAATGATATCTGGATTGGCTTTTTGTAAATACTCCGTATTGGATGCCAAATACTCCATTTTCTCACCTTTTACGATGTTCTTTCCTCCTGCAATACGTACAAGATCACCGATATACGAATTCTCTGTTGCCACTAAATAACTGCCTGGTACACCAAGCAAAATGAGAACGGATGGCTTCGTCTTTCCCTTCGTTCTCTCTTGTATGTCTTTCTTTTTTTGTTCAAAATCATCCACAATGCGTTTCGCTTGTGTCTTTCTATCATATTTTTCTCCAAGCTTTGTGATGGCGTTCTCCATCTTGTCCAGGCTCTCAAGGTTGAGGTATGTCGCAGGGACAGAAGCTTGTTGAAAAGGCGTTTCTAAATCATATTGAAGGGTCGTGACAGACAGGACATCTGTCGGTTGAAGTGATTGGATGATTTCCATGTCTGGGCTCATTGGGTTACCGACTGCTGGGAGTCCTTTGTATCGAGCCGGCAAGGATTTTTGACTTGTTGGCACCCCGACAAGATCTACCTCTAGCGCATCCATGATCTCAGCAGCAGCTACAGTCGTTGCCACAATGCGGGCATTTGATGCTGCGCTTTTTTTGCCTTTCGCTGAGCTTTCAGCTGATTGTGAGCAGCCTGCTAAGAAGACGCACACACATAGAGCCGTGATCAGGGTACATAACATTCGATGCTTCAAAAAACAGAAGCCTCCTTTCGAAAAAAAGGAAGTGGATGCGCCGAGATGAATGGCGCACCTCACTTAAAATAGATTCTTTATCTTGTACGAGTTTGATACTTTCTGACGAGCACGAATAGTGATCCGCCGAATAAAAGAATGTACACCCAAAGAAGTGAAGTATCTCCTGTTTTTGGGTTCAGCTGACCTGTCTCAGACTTGGTTTGGTCATCTGATGGCGTAAAGGTCATCTGCTCTGCACCCGTTTCCTCAGGGGCGAGATTCGCAAGCTGGCTTGGTTGAGAATCGTGATCATTTGGATTTTTCACAAAGCCGATGCTCTCATCGTCTCCGATTACCGTCGCAATTCCGCTTCCTTCACCAAGTGAAATGCCTTTCGTATCATAGACAAGTTTGACATCGTACTGCTCATGATAATTGGCAGCTGGAATGTCAATTTTCACGCGTGCTGCCTGATCACTGCTTACACTTTTTGCTTCATATTGAATCACTCGTGTATCTGCTTTTTGATCAGTCTTTGCAACTAGCGTCTCTTCAAATTTACCGCCGCTTCCTACTTGGAACGACGTGATGGCTGAGCTGTTCTTCACAGTGTATGAAACGAAATGGCGGCCATTTTTCACCACCAATGTCGCAGGGCTCACGACGTAATCGTTCATGCGAGAAAGCTCATCTTTGTCCGCTTTCTTCATTGAAAAAGGAAGCTTGTACACCCCGTCTTTTAGCTGAACTGTCTCTTGATTCGTTCCGCCGTTCGTTGTGTCTGGTGCTGGTTTATTTGGTTTTGGTGTTTCTGGTGTAGCCGGTGTTTCTTCCTCTATTTGACCGTCCTTCAGTGGAACGATACTTTTTGAATCAAATTGAAAACGAATATCGTACGTTTGATCATAGTGAGCGGCTGCTACCACAATGTGTACTTTTCCGTTAACTGCTTTTTTCAGATCAGACACTTCAAATGAAACCACTCTTGTGTTCTTTGCTTGATCTGTGCTCACGTTTTTCACTTCTTGATAAGAACCGTTTT
Source organism: Bacillus sp. iso_77 (assembly GCF_056173625.1). Classification (NCBI taxonomy): domain Bacteria; kingdom Bacillati; phylum Bacillota; class Bacilli; order Caryophanales; family Bacillaceae; genus Bacillus; species Bacillus sp. iso_77. Next base: position 3,513,329 of record NZ_CM149683.1, read on the forward strand.
TCTCTATTTTCAAAGAATCAACTGACGTATGATCCTTCACCGTAAAGGAAACGGTTTGCGTTCCATTTTTAACGGTTAAAGATGCTGGATGTGAGAAGTATTGGCTCATCCGAGATGCCTCATCCTCATCGCCCTTCAGCACACTGTAGTTGATACGATACACACCATCTTTTAATTGGTTCTGCGGTGAATCAACTGGTGTTGTGCCGTTGTTATTGTCTGGCGTTTCCGGCTGATCGTCTGGTGTTGTGCCGTTTTGATCATCCGGCTTTGTTTCGCTGTCACCTGGTGTCGTACCACTTTGATCATCTGGTGTTGTTTCACTGTCGCCTGGCGTCGTACCGTTTTGATCATCTGGTGTTGTTTCACTATCGTCTGGCTTCGCAGGCGTGACAAGTGTGAGACTGCTCTCGTCGAAAGCGATCTGTACGTCATACGCCTCATCATAAATAAAGCCGCCTAAGTCCCAGTAAATTTTGACCCAGCCATTTAATTTGGCTGATACATCGGCTACATCAAATTTGATCACACGCGTATTCGCTGTCTCATCTTCACTGACCGTTTCAGTGGTGACGAGAGAGCCATTTTGTTCGACCTTGAAATCTGTGATTTCTTTGCTTTGCTTCAGCGTCAAATAGGCAGTCGTCTTGCCATTTTCGATGACGAGCTTAGCTGGCTTTTCTGTATACGTATCCATCATGGATGCTTCAGTGCTGCCATTTTTTAAAATGGTGAATCCGGCCGTATATTCACCATCAACCAATGATGCCGCCTGAGCCGTTCCTTGAGGCAGCTGAAACGCAGTCAACAAACTGAATAAAACGAGCAGAATAGCTGTCTGTAGATGAAAAAGACGTTTCAAAAGATGACACTTCCTTCCGTTAATGCTTGATGATCCACTTTCTCGCTAAAAACCCGCCTGAACATAAGACAAGCACAAGGAGCCATCCCATCTGGCTTGTATCACCAGTTTGAGGATTTTCTTCTTGTTTTGTTTTGGTGGATGAATCAGTTGTTTTGGTTGTTTCCTTTGATGATTCTTGATGTTTTGCTGCACCTGCTGTTTCTTTTGAACTGTCAGAAGAAAGTGACTTGATGCTGCTTTCATCGAATTTCAGTTGGATGGTATAGTCATGATCATAATCAGCCGATTTGACTGTGACATGGATTTTTGACTTGATTGGTTTAGACAAACTCTGTGCTTGGAATTGAACAAGCCTTGTATTGGCTTTCTTATTCGTTGATAGAACCGTCGTATCAACATAGCCGCCATTTCCCGGCACTTTAAATTCCGTTACCCAGCTGCTGTTTTTAATGGTCATTTGAACCGTTAGCTTGCCATTTTTCACGATCACTTTTGCCGGCTTCAGCCAGTAATCATTTGCCATCGAAACTGCAGTTCCTTCCGCCTTCATCACAGTGTAATTGACGGAGTATGTACCATCATTTAATGAGGCAGCCTGTGCATTTGAAAAAGGCAGTATAAGTGCCAGCAGCAATGCAGCCATGAAGGCTGGCATCCTGATCCATTTTTTCATCAAATGAATTTCCTCCCTTTTTATTGAACAGTTGCTGCATCAAACTTGACGCGAATATCGTAATTGCCTGTATATCCAATGACCGGTACAGTCACACTCACTTTTGCTGGTACAACATCTGTCAGGCTGTTGACATTGAACTCTACCGTTCTCTTGTTGGCAGCTGCGTTTGTACTGATCACCTTCGCATCTTTGTAGACACCTTGATCCAATGTTTTAAAGCTTGTAATCCAAGAGCTGTTCGTTAACGTGACTTGCGCTTTGATTTTTCCGTCCTTCACAACAAGCTTAGCTGGTTTTTCAAAATACGTATTTGCTGTTGACGTTGAATCACTATCTGCTTTCCATACCACATATTGTGCTGAATATTGACCATCTGCTAAGCCTGCTGCTGAGGCAGAGCTAACCGGGGCTAGAGCAAACAATAGAACAAAGCTAAAGAATAATAAGACGTGTGATGCTGAACGAAGTGATTTCATATATATCCTCCTAAATGATATTGATAATTATTCTCAATAGACAATAAAAAAAATAACCTTTATCAGCGTATGAATCACACTCATAAATGATTATGATAATCATTATCAATAGAGACCAAAAAATAAATCTTTGCTTTTGACAAGTCAAAGATGTCTGTTGCTACATGATGTAGTGATACACGGTTTAGGTAATCTGTCCCATTCATGATACCATGGCATAACCTCCCCATTCCATTACAGGGAAAAGAACCCTCTTCTCCTTGATATTATATGATGAATGAAATTATTGTCAACATCATTTTTCATACTATTGACTTAGATTTCTGGAAAATCACAAAAAAAATCGATCAGGGACACTGATCGAAATCGATTAAGAAGGGACATGTTCACCCTTTTCACTATTTTTTCGCTCTAAAGACCAAGCATACATTTCCCGTATGACTGGTTCAATTTTCTTTCCTTGTTCTGTTAGTTCATATTCAATCCGCACGGGAATGTCGGGATAAACTTTTTTCTCAACAAGGCCTTCAGCTTCTAAATCTTTCAGCCTTTCTGATAATAACCGTCCGCTGATGTTCATTTCATTTTCTAGCTGACAAAAACGTTTTGGCCCTGTCAAAAGCTGATTGATGATCAGAATCACCCACTTCTTCCCTAAAATCTCCATGGCATCTGTAATTGGGCAGCCATCTACTTGAGCCATACTTTACTCCCTCCTGCTTTTCTCTACTTTTTTTCATTATAACATAATTAATTACTTGAAATAAGTCACTAACTATTATATAGTTTAGTTACTAAAAGTAACAAGGTAATCATTTTTATCAATTTTCAATAAACCATTGAACATGCAGATGCATATAACATGAAGGAGATGACCGAGCTTTGAATACAATAGAGCAGGTAAGATTAGGTGTAACAGAATTACATGTGTCCAGCTTTGAGCGTTCTTTGCCTTTTTATACAGACATTTTAGGTTTTACTTTATTAGAACAGACGGATTCTACTGTCACGCTTGGCAGCAACGCAAAGGAACCAATCCTTGTGCTGAAAGAAGATGTGCAGCTGAAAGAGAAGCCGGATCATGAGCCAGGACTTTATCATTTTGCGGTTTTATTACCTACCAGAAAAAACCTGGGCACATGGCTGGCGCATGTGCTCAAAAAAGGCTATCCTTTAATTGGAGCAAGCGATCACTTTTTCAGTGAAGCCATTTATTTAAGTGATCCAGATGGCATCGGCGTTGAGATTTATGCTGATCGTCCTCAGGACATATGGGTAGGTGAGCATGGAGAGCTGAAAGGTGGCGGAAATGCTCCGCTTGATGGAGATGGTCTCCTGCAAGAAGCCGCTGATTCCACCTGGGAAGGACTCCCGGCTGGTACAGTCATGGGACACTTGCATTTCCATCTCAACCCAGAAGAAGCCGATTCCTTTTATGTGAACACGCTCGGTTTTCATATCCGAATGGCTCCCCCAGCCAGCTTATTCGTTGCTGGTGGCGTCTATCATCACCACCTTGCCTTTAATGCATGGGGACGCGGGAGAAAAGGAGCCATTGATCCACGTTTTTCAGGAATTAGAAGCTATACACTGGTTTTCCCAAAAGAAGACGATAGAACATCCGTCGTCGAACGTCTGACAAAAGCAGGCGTTCACATGAACACGACAGGAAAAAGTAACGAATTTATTGATCCATTTGGCGTTCTCGTTCGTTTACAGATTGAAGAAACAGACAAAAAAGAAGGTGCAGAATATGGACAAACACACAGAGGTTAAAACAGCCATTTTAAAAGATAAAATCAAACGAGTACAGCAAGAAGACGGATTTATATATATCACTGGACCTATTAAACTGCCAGTGAATTTAGACGGTAGAACGGTCATGTTTAACTGGTATTCATGGTTAAAAGATGACGGGAAAGAACCATTATCAGATGAAGCTTTAATCGAAAGCCTTTCCTCCCGTGAGCTTGCAGATCATCAGCAATCAAGTGTCCTTGTTTACGGAGATTTCGAACATGCTGATGAAGCGCTGATCCGCATGCATTCCATCTGCCACACCGGCGATATTTTCGGAAGCAAACGCTGCGATTGCGGGTTCCAATTGAAACAGTCTATGCGGATGATTGAGGACAATGGAGCAGGCGCACTGTTTTATTTAGCCAACCATGAAGGACGCGGGATCGGTCTTTTCAGTAAAGCCATGGCCTACATCTTGCAAGAAAACGGCTACGATACAGTAGAAGCAAACGAAGCACTAGGCTTTGAAGATGATACACGTCAATATGAAGAAGCGATTGCTGTTCTTCAAACGTTGCGTACAAAGCCAGTCAGACTTATTACCAATAATCCGAAAAAGACCGATGCTATCAGTCATGCAGGCCTTTCTCTTTCTGGACGGATTCCACTTTGGGGTGATGTCTCTGAGTTCAATGAAAAATACTTGCAGACAAAAATTAACCGCTCAGGTCATATGAAGGCGGATCAAGAGGTGCGTACGATTGCCACATCATGAGCGATATATGAAACTAGCCCTTGAAAATGCCGAAGCAATGAAAGGTCAGACATCTCCCAATCCGCTCGTGGGGGCTGTGATTGTGCGAGAAAATGAAATTGTTGGGGTCGGGGCGCATATGAAGGCCGGCGAACCACATGCAGAAATCCATGCGCTCAAAATGGCTGGAGATAAGGCAAAAGGTGCCACGATCTATGTGACACTAGAGCCTTGTTCCCACCATGGCCGCACAGGCCCATGCGCTGAAGCACTTGTGAAAGCTGGCGTAGAAAAAGTAGTCGTTGCTGCACTGGATCCGAACCCGCTTGTTGCCGGGCGCGGGATTGCCATTTTACAAGATGCAGGCATACAAGTTATCACGGGCGTACTTGAACAGGAATCCATTCTGATGAATGAAGTATTTAATCACTTTATTACGAAAAAAACACCTTTCGTGACGCTCAAAGCGGGCATTACGTTAGACGGAAAAATTGCATCTGCTACGTCTGACAGCAAGTGGATTACATCAGAGACGTCCCGTTATGATGCACATCACATTCGCAGTATCAACGATGCCATCTTGGTCGGTGCGCAAACCGTCATTCACGACGATCCTTCATTAACAGCACGGATTCCAAACGGTCATCATCCAATTCGAATTGTCTTAGACTCTAAGCTGTCTATCCCGCTGACAGCAAAGGTGGTCACAGATCAAATGGCGCCAACATGGATCTTTACAACAAAACAAGCCAATGAAGAAAAACGAGCCGCTTTAGAAGAAGCTGGCGTCAGCGTCATCATGACGGATAGCGATACCCGGGTGCCCTTACAAGAAGTACTTCAAGTGCTTGGAGAAAGAAATATCTCCTCCCTAATGATTGAGGGCGGCGGGCAAATCAATGCCTCATTTTTAGAACAGCAGCTTGTCGATAAACTCGTCATCTACATGGCGCCCAAGCTCATTGGCGGACGACTCTCTCCTTCTTTTTTCGGAGGCGAAGGCATACGCCTCATGAGTGATGCAATTGAACTGGATCAACTCTCTCTTGAACCACTCGGAAAAGATATAAAGATAACGGGTTATCCTGTTTATCAATAACATACTTTCATAAAATAAGGATGTCGAGATTTTCTCGACATCCTTATTGTTTCTCACAAGATTTATTTTCTACAGTCTCTCTAAAAATTCAATTCGATTTCCAAATGGATCATCTACATAAAACCTGATGGCTCCATCTAACGGCTGATCTTCCTTTATAAGAATATGATGTTTCATTAATGTCTCTTTTAAATTTGATAATTTTTTTACTTGAAAAGCTGGATGAGCTTTTTTCGCTGCTTGAAACTGATCTTCAATGCCAATGTGAAGCTGTTGATTGCCACACTGAAACCAAACACCGCCACGTTTTGCTAGGTGAACAGGTTTAGGTATTTCCTTCATTCCTAGAATCTCCCCAAAAAACAAACGTGCTTTCTCTTCACTCCCCTTTGGGGCAGCTAACTGGACATGATCAATTCCAAGAAAATTTGACATCTTTGCTCTCTCCCTTTTCACATCATTTAAAAAACATTATGCGTGACGATCACGTCTAAGAATATATCTAGATGTGTACTCAAGCCCTATGATGTTGTCGATCCACAAAGCATCTCCACGAAACATGTCGTAAAATGTTTCATGTGAAACATCTGTGATCTAATATTGATCAATTTCCCTCTATCAGCCTGCCAAAGCTTTCGGGTGAAAGTCCCGGTGAAATGCGCAGGCGGTGTAATGACATCATGCCTTGTTCCTTTTTCGCATGTCCTGGTTCAGTGGTTACAGCCATTTCATATCCTGCTTCCTTCGCCAGCTTCAGTGTGTCTTCGTTATAGCGACCGACCGGATAGCTGACCATGATCGTTTGTTGAGAAAACCGCTGGTCAAAGAATACCTTCGATCCTTTTAATTCTTCTTCCTGCTGCTTCTGTGTTAAACGATTGAGTTCTAAATGATGAATGGTGTGACTCTCTATTGAAATACCATGCGCCATCATATCATCCATTTGGGCATCGGTTAAATGATGCGGACGGCCAATGGACTGCTCGATCATAAAAATCGTGGCTTTCATACCATATTCCTTTAAAATCGGAAATGCCTTTGTGTAGTTATCCGTGTATCCATCGTCAAATGTGATAAGAACATACTTTTCACTTGGTGTCGAATTGGTCGCGAGAACTTGATATGCCTCTTTCGGCGACAGCGTGACATAGCCGTTGTCTTTCAGCCATTTCATATGAGCCGCAAATTCGCTTTTTGGCACACGTAACGAATTACCGCTGGAAATACTGTGATACATCAAGATTGGAAGCGCAACGGGTTCCTTTTGCTGAATCCAGTTTTGTTTGTCTATCTCTGCCGCTTCAATTTGCTGCGTTTCTGTTGTTTCTTTCGTTTGTACTTGACCCTTTACCTCTTTGATGGCTTGCTGGTTTCCTTCTGTTTGCTGTTTCGTACCCATACAGCCCGAAATGAGCAGCATGACTAAACCAACTGCAAGCCACATACATGTTTTTTTCATTCACCAATCCTGCTTTCTCTTTATCTACCGAATGATTATAACAGAAATTGGTTATTCATTGACATCTATTTTGACAGGGTATTCATTTTTTTACACATTTCGATCATTTCAATGGCAAGCAGATGGATGGTCTCTGTTGTGAGCATTTGGTCTTCTGCATGTATGAGCAGTAAGGAAAAGGGAAGCTGTTCCCCTGCCGCCTCTTTTTGTATCAGCGACAAGTGCAGGTCATGGATGCTTCGAAACGCTTCCTCCCCTTTTTCAATCAACTGCTGTGCTGCTTCAAAGTCATCCGCTCTTGCTAGACGAATGGCTTCTACATAATGGCTTCGTGCCTCACCTGCATGGGCAATGATTTGAAAGGCTGCTCCCTGCATTTCCTCTAATACCGTCATCTGCTTCTCCTCCGATTGCTCAAGATTCATTTGCTAGTTTCAGTGCATGTTCTAGAATTTTTTCTCCATTCGCTGTTCCATATAATCTTACATTTACCACATCGACAGGTATATGATAAGGTGCCGCTGTTTTTTCTGCTGCCTTTCTCATAAAGCTAACTTGCGGTCCTAGCAAAATGACCTTTACATCGTCCCCATGCTCTTCTAATTCGTCCGCAATGGCCCCTTCAGGTATCGCATAAATTTCATAATCCAGCCCTTTTCCTTCTGCGGCTGCCTTCATTTTAGATACCACAATCGACGTCGACATTCCTGCTGCACAAGCGAGAATGATTCGTTTCATATCCCATCACTCCTATTGATAAATGACATCTGGTTCATCCCTTAATTTCCTCGTTTGGATTAATGTCTTGTACCAGTATCCTGACGCTTTCATTTGGCGATTCCGTTCTTTCTCCAGCTGGATCTCTACTAATCCGTAGCGATTCTTGAATGCATTCATCGGTGAGACATTATCCGTAAAAGCCCACAGCATATACCCCTTGCAGTTTGAACCTTCTTTTTTCGCTTGGAGGGCTTTTTTCAAATGCTGGCTGATAAATGAAATTCGGTACTGATCATCAATGATGCCGTCTTCGTTTTTAAACCGCTCTTCCTGCTCGACCCCCATACCGTTTTCAGCCACAAACCACTCGATATTGCCGTATTCTTCTTTTATTCTCATGCCCATATCATAGACGATATTCGGATAGATTTCCCAGCCTCTGAATGGATTCATTTTTCTCCCTGGGAGCTCAAATAGATCGTAATAATAAGATGGATGAAACGGTGTATTTTCGTTCCAAGCCTTGCTAGGTGCCTTAACGCGATGCGGATAGTATAAATTAAGACCGACCACATCGACTGTATGATCTTTAATGATCTGAAGCTCTTCTTCCGTTGCATCGAAAAGAATGTCATGCTTTTTCAACACATCAAGCAGTTCTTCTGGATACTCGCCTTTAATGGAGGGATCTAAGAACACGCGATTAAAAAACAAATCATACATGCGGGCCGCTTCTTGATCATGCGGAGCAGTCGATCTCGCATACGTCACTTCTGGATTGAGAATGACCCCGATTTTTGCACCGGCTGAATCCTTCAACCCCATTTCCTGAAACAGCTTCACCACTTTTGCTGTCGCCAAGGCTTTATGATAGTTCCACTGCATCCATTTCTTCGTATTTTGCTCGAAAGGATAACGAATAGCATCTAGATACACACGAGTCTGAACAACAATTGGTTCATTAAAGGTAAACCAATGTTTGACCCGGTCTCCATAGCGTTCAAACACCTTTTCTGCATAGAGAACAAACAGCTCGACAACATGTTTAGATGACCAACCGCCGTACTTTTCAAGCAAAACGGCAGGAAGCTCATAATGCTCTAAGCAAAACATCGGCTCTACACCTGCTTCAAGTAATTCATTGATGAAATCATCAATATAACGAGCATAGGTCTCATCTACAATTCCATTCTCGTAATCTATGAGAAACCTCGACCAATTGATCGATGTCCGGTAATGAGATAACCCAATTTCCTTCATAAGGGCGACATCTTCAGGATAGCGCTCGTAAAAATTCGTTGCTCCTGCTGGTCCGTATCCTTCGTGCCATACGTGATACCCCTCCTTATACCAAAGGTCTATATACGAATCCTGATGCGGTTTCTTCCCTTTCCAACCCTCCGTCTGCCAAGCAGAAGCCGCAGCACCTAGAATAAAGTCATTGGGTATGTCGATTTTGTTCATGTTACCACCTGACCTTTCTTCGTGTGAATTTGAAGTCCTTCCCACATCCCTTGTAAATACATAGCTCCAAGTGCTCGGTCGTATAATCCATAACCAGGTCTGCCCGTCTCGCCAAAGATCATTCGTCCATGATCTGGCCGGACATAGCCAGCAAATCCTTCCTTAAACAATGCGTTCACAATCGCTCCCATATCGAGGCTGCCTGCTGACGACAGGTGTGCCGACTCTTCAAAATCACCGTTTTCATACAAATTGACATTGCGTAAATGAGCAAAGTGTATACGCCCTTTTTTGGCATACTTTCTCGCAAGTGAAGGAACATCATTTTTCGCATTACAGCCTAGGGAACCGGAACAAAAGGTCAGTCCATGCTGTGAGCGTTCATCGAGCTGAAGGATACGATCTATTTGTTCTTCACAGCTGACAATGCGGGGCAGACCAAATATATTCCAAGGAGGGTCATCTGGATGCAGTGCCATGTTCATGTTCTCTTCCGCTGCAACTGGAAGGATATTTCCCAAGAAATAGTCTAGGTTCTCAAACAACCCTTCCGCCCCCAATGCCCTGTATGCAGCCATCAACTTTCTCATTTCTTCCTGCGTATAAGACGTATCCCACCCTGGTAAGGAAAGTCGATCTTTTTCTATATCCATCTGTTCAAGCTGATGCTGAAAATAAACAAGGGTCGTCGATTGATCAGCTAGTGGGAAATCGAGCTGTGTTCGTGTCCAATCAAGGACTGGCATGAAGTTATAACAAATGACCTTCACACCATGCCTTGCTAATCTGCGGATATTTTCTTGATAATGCTCGATATAAACATCCCGGCTGGGCTTTCCCAGTTTAATATCTTCATGGATCGGGAGACTTTCTACGACTTCAAAAGCAAGATCGTGACGTTCGATTTCCGCTTTTAAATGAGCAATACTTTCCTCCGGCCACAGATCACCAGCCGGCACATCATAGACTGCACTGACAATCCCTTTCATGCCGGGAATTTGCCGAATATATGAAAGGGAGACAGGGTCTTCTTTGCCATACCATCTAAATTGCATGTTCATTCATGAGCCCTCCTTCTATTCTGAATCAGGTGCTGCTTCTGGCTTCCGGTTGGATAAGAGGACAAAAGGTAAATAGATGAAAACAGCGACAACAATACAGATGAGCTGTGTGATGACAGCCCCCATACTGCCAGCGGTAGACAGCCAAGCATTCACAATCGGAGGTGTCGTCCACGGCACCATCACCACCGCTTTCCCGGCAAAACCTGTAGCGGTTGCGATATAACCAATCGTACCTGTCACGAGTGGTGTAACGATAAACGGAATCGCCATCACAGGGTTCAGCATGACGGGTAATCCGAAAATAACTGGTTCATTGATGTTAAACAGTCCAGGTCCTGATGAAAGCTTGGCAATGCTACGCATCTCTTCCCTTCTACCCGCTATAAAAATGGCGATCAACAGACCAATCGTCACACCCGAACCACCAATGCTCATATACACATCCCAAAATGGCATCGTGATAATATTTGGAATCTCTTTGCCCTCTTGAAATGCTGTCATATTCACTGCAATTGATCCTAATAACAGCGGCTCGCGAATCGGTTTAATCATTTGGTTGCCATGAATACCGATCACCCAAAAAAATTGAGCCACAAACATTAACGTTAAAATACCAGGCAGTCCCTGCACAACACTTTCAAGCGGACGCTGCACGACGTTATACACCGCTTCATGCAAATAAATGCCTGTCACACGGTGAAACGCAAACCCGAATGAACTAATGATTGTAATCGTAATAATTGATGGGAAAAGTGAAGAAAAAGATGTCGCCACATTTGATGGAACAGAATCTGGCATCTTAATTTGCAGCCACTTCACCTCGGTAAGCTTACAAAAGATCTCTACAGAGACGATGGCAATGATCATACCCAAAAATAAGCTTTTTGGATCGGAAAATTGCCTCGCTAGCACATCGACAACCTCACGCATCGATCCATCGACTTCAAGAAGAAGTGTCGTCGGAATAACGGATATAAATGAAATCAATGCCATTAATCCTGGGAATAATGATTTATGTCCATTGATTTTCCCGAGCTCAATCCCGATGAGGAACACAGCCCCGATCGTTAAAAAGTTCAGCGTGGCATAATTGATTGCCTTCATAATTGGCTGAAGCTCTGCTAAAAACCTGAATATCTCAAAATGGGCAAGCCCCGTTTCCGGGCTCATGATCATATTTGCGACCAGTACAGCAAAAGCCCCTGTAATGATGATTGGCATTAATGTGACAAATGCTTGCTTAATCGCCATAATATATTTCTGATTTGTAATACGATAAGCGACATGTCCCATGACGTCGGCCGCTCTCTCTTTAAAGCTCATGATCCGTCTCCCCCTTTACAAAAACTCGTGATCATCCTCCTTTTTGATGTTATTTTAAAAGCGCTTTCATTAACATCTAATCTTTTTCCTCACAGATGCGGAAATGGGTGTCCTTTTTTTTCATCTGGCTGTTCCAACACGTGCAGCGCCGCCGTCAGTTCTTCAAATGAAGCAGCTTTGATGATTTGCTCCACCACTTCCTTCTGCTCTGTCAAACGCACAAGAAATTGATAAAGTGACTGCAATTCTTTCTGATACGTCTTCTGTATACTTAATAAACAGACGACCTGTACCCGCTCTTCGCCCCACAGCACTGGTTTTCTCAACGTACAGATCGCACAAAACGTATCATCTGTTGCCGGTTTGATTGGGTGAGGAATTGCGACCAAATGACCGAACGACGTAGGTGACACTTCCTCTCTTTCCAGCAATAGCTGTTCAAAATCATCGGGGATTCGGTTTTGTTCCTGCAATACATTCACGAAAAATTGAAGAACCTCTTCCCTTGTTTGTAGATCTTGCTGAAAAAAAGTCATCTTCGGACTGATATATCGCAAGACCCCCATTTCTTGTGACCCCTGTACAAATCGTTTCAGCCTCGACATATCGTCTTCACTGAGGATCGTATGTACATCAATCACTGGCACAGGTAGTGTGTTCTGAAGCGGGATGGTACTAATGATCAAATCGATACTTCTCAAGTCATACGACAAAAGGTCACTGACACTTGCGGTTCCAGCAATCTCTAGCCTTTCGCTAAAGGCGGCCTTCAGCTTATGGAGAAGAAGCTGACTGCTTGCGACACCCGTTGCACACACAATCAAGCATTTTTTCCTCACAGTCTGAGTTTTTGTCCGCTCTATGGCAGCACCAATATGCAGCGCCAAATATCCGATTTCATCTTCATGAATCTCTACATTCTCTTTTTCCTTCAGCCATCTTCCCATATAGACACCTGCTTCAAAGGCAATCGGATAATGCCTTTTTATGTCTGATAAATAGGGGTTACGGATGTTCATATCATATCGGAACCGATGAATCGCTGATCTCAGGTGAAGACTTAGTCCCACAATCAATTCCTTGTCTGTCTGAATATCAAGTGACATGTGCTCTTCCACATAACCAAGTAATTGGTGAGTTAAACGGAAATGCTCTTCATCAAGCATGTGAAATAGCGTGTGGCCCGTTTCTCCATACGCCATCATTTTTGCCCCCATTAAATGAATCGCAATATAGGCCATTTCAGATAATGGAAAATCTATACCGAGTACGTGACGCATATCTTCTGCCATTTGCCTCGCCACTTGAAAAGCGGGCTGTGTTTGAATGTCTTTGAGTTCTCCTTCCGGCATCATCACCAATTTTTTCTCTTCAATTCGTTTGCACGCAATGGCGATATGTGTCACTAAGTTGCTTAAACCGATCTCTGACACATGAAGGCCGCTTGCCTTTGTACGTGAACGCACCATATCTTGAATCAATTGATATGTTTCTTCAGGTAAAAGGGCAGGATTCGGATGCTCCTGCTGAAACACATGCTCAGCTAGACAATACCTTAATTTCATTTCATCTCCAGTCAGCCTCAGTCCATATTTAGGACGGTGTGCAACAGAGAGGCCATGTAAAGAGAAAATATGCTTGACTGCTTTCAGGTCATTTTTCACAGTAGATTCACTCACAAATAATTCCTCGGCCAATTCATCTAATTTCATATAGTCTTCGGACAATAAAAGCCTTCTCAATAAATAAGAGATACGATCCTCCGGCTGATCTGGAATGACTTGATTCTTTTTTTCATTTCTTTCTCTCATTGAGTTTTTCAAAAAAGTACGAAATGCTCCATAATCTTCGACAGTCAATGTATACCCTGCTCCACGTTTCATATGAAGTGTTGCCCCATGTGCTTCTAATATCGATTTAAGCGCTTTCATATCTGTTCGAACTGTTCGTGATGTGACGCCTATCAGGCGTGCAATTTCTTCACCTGTCAGCTCCTGCTCTGCCTGCATTAACCGCCTCAACAGCTCCTCCTGACGTAGAGATAACATAGACTCCCCTCCCTTGGTCAATTACTTTTGCCTATCATCATAAACGAAAATAGAACTCTTTGCCCAGTTTTTCTTTCCGACCGGGAACTTTGTTATGGCTCAAACGTATGAATATGAAACAAGAGGAGGGATACATCATGTTTGTTATCATCATCATACTAGCTTCTTTAGGCGCCATTACCGCCCACATGTTTACACCAAAAGATAAGCGTTCATCTTCTAAGCATTCTGCACATCACAGTTCAACAACCAGTAACTATACTGATTCGTATACACATCACGCTTCTGATGCCTCCTGCGGTGGTGATTCAGGTGGTAGCGGCGGATGTGACTAAACCAAAAAAACAGCCGCTTGTTCAGCCGGCTGTTTCGTTTATTTTATTAAAGAGCTTTCCAGCCCCGTTCAATTAAATGTTTGACATCCTTTGCAAAATCCTCGCCTTTTTCCATCACATCTTGGGCTCTTCCTGCAAAATTACTGGCGACAGCGAGTTCCATTTTTTTCAACTCAAAGTGCATAATTTTTTGGTCTATCTCCGTCATATAGGTTTCATACTCATTGTTCACAATGTCGTGCAGCACGTGAAAGGCTTCTTTCCGATGACGGTGAAAGTCCGTTCCTCTCTCACCTTTCCATGACGAATCTAGAGCAGGCTTCTTGATTTCCTTTATGTCAGACTGCGCAAGATCTTGTTCTGTTCGAATATTACTTTTAGCTGTCTTTAACCGAGAGATCATTTCGTCAAATTCTGCACGTTTGTTTTCAATCCCCATATGCAGATGGTGCAGCATCTCGGATAAACTCATGTCATCCACCTCTATTAGACCTCATAAGAAAGCACGGCGTCAGCATTTTTGAAACCGAGCAGATCATCTGCTTTTTCCAGTACTGACATTTCTATCGTTCGCTTTCATTAAGTATAGTATAAGGCGAAAAGCCTTAGGCTTAAATAGGGAAAAGGTGTCCTTTTAACATGGTGTTTGGAAGAAAAACGGAATAATCTAAGGTCATAAATCCCGAATTATATATGAGTCTTTACGACTATATTTTACATCGTACTCAGCTACGCTATCAATAAAACGATTGGGGCTTATGATTTTGCCGCAATCGCTTCATCCTGTTCTTTTAGTGTCTTCACATTTGAGCGTGTATCCTGAACGTTTTTGATCAAGGCTTCTTTAAAGCTTGAGACCATTTCGCCCACCTCTGCTTCACGTGACGTCCATTTGGTTACAAATTCAAGGCTGTTTTCACCAGCTTTATCTGCTGCTTTTTTCATTGTTAAAGCTTCAACTGCTTGGGAGACTTCATCTAGTTTATCCATCACTGTTTGGTAGTTTAACTTAATTTGTCCCATTATGATATCCTCCAGATTTGTTCAGCATGAAGCTCGCTTACAAGCTGCTCCATGCTTTTGAGATCAAGCGTTTTGCGTCTTCTACTGCGTCTTCTCCTTTTTCAGCCAAACGTGCGGCATCTCCAGCTAAAGAGCTGGCAAAGGATAAGGCAGCCTGCTCTGCTTCTAGTGTACTGATTTTGAATTCGATTCGGCTCACGTAGCGTGGGTATTTATCGCTTATGATCGTTTGCAGCGCATCATGCGCTTCATTTCGCTCTGATTTGAAATCTTGGCTCCGCTCACCTTTCCAAGAGGCCCCAAGCTTTTGGCTGCTTGATTTGTTTTAGATCTGTTTCTGCGGCATCTTGTTCACGTTCAACCTTACTTTTTGCTTTTTTGAGTCGAGCAATTTTCTCTTCGATCTCTGCCTTTTTATTTGAAATGCCACCGTTAAGGGCAGACAGCATATCCGATAAGCTCATATGGGTTCCTCCTCCTGTCAAAAAATAAAAACGCTGCTTAGAGTCCCTCTAAACGAGCGTAATGGTGAATCGCACTTTTTCCAATATTGTTATTATAAGGTTCAAAGACTCATGTTTGAATAGGGATTTGTGCCCTTTTTATGGTATAAATATGCTTTCAATCTGCTTCATACCACACCTTAAGCCCTCTTTTATAGGGGGTCAAAATACACAACCACCCTTCTGGAAACACACATAGCCTTACGGTCCTAGGACAAACAAAAGCCGCCCGGGGGAGGGGCGGCTTTTGCAGCGGCTTATGATGCCGATTCTTCTGAGTCTTGTTGATTTTTCACGTACCAAATGAATTTCCCTGTATAGCCGTAGATAATGGCAAGACCAATGGCAACAAAGCTCAGCCACATAAATGGTAAATAAGAGAATGTCGAGACGCCTAGAATCCCTGCCATGTAAATTCCGTTATCTGACCACGGAACCATACCAGACGTAAGTGTTCCACCAACCTCAGAGTTTCTAGATAACACACGTCTGTCTAATTTTAATTTGTCATAGCTTTTTTCCATGATTTTTGGTGTAAGAATTAATGAGACATACATTGCACAACCAAAGATATTCGCAAAGAATGCTACTACAAGTGTAGATAGGGTTACATTTCCTGCATTATATAATTTCTTCTCGAAAGTAGCGACAATTACTTTTAAGACGCCGAGATATTCAAGTACGCCACCAAAACCAAGTCCGAGAATAATGACCACTAGCGATCCAAGCATATTCACAATACCGCCACGATTTAACAGCGTATTTAAGAAATCTACATCTGAATTAATAGAGAAGCCGTTATAAGCTGTACCAAGCGCATCAGCTGGGTTCATTCCTTGGAATGCCATCGCCCAGACTGCCCCAAGCAGTGCACCAATTGCGATAACAGGCATTGACGGTTTTTTCAATACAAGTAATAGGACAACAATGACTGCCGGAATGATCATCCAAATATTAATCGTGAATGTATCCTGCAATGCTTGTTTCAAAAACTCTACTTTATCTTGATCAATATTTCTTCCACCATACATAAATCCAGTAATTGTAAACATAATAGCCGTAATCACAAAGGCCGGTATGGATAAGACCATCATGGCTCTTACATGCGCCAGCACGTCCACTTTTGAAAGAGAGGAAGCGAGCACAGTACTATCAGATAAAGGAGATAATTTATCACCAAAATAAGCGCCAGATAAAACAGCCCCAGCTACGATCGGTAATGGGATACCCAATCCTTCACCAATCGCAATCATCGCAATCCCTGCTGTTCCAACTGTACCCCAAGACGTACCAGTAGCAACAGACATAATAGAACAGATAATCAGTGTAGCTAATAAGAAGATATTAGGATGAATAAATTCCAGTCCGTAATAAATTAACGTGGGTACAACACCGCCGGCAATCCATGTACCAACAAGTGCACCTACTGCAATTAAGATTAAAACAGCCTCTAATCCATTTGATATCCCTTTTGTGATCGCATTTTGAAGGTCTTTGTACGAATGCCCTAAACGAATTCCTAAAGCGATAACCATAAACCATGAGATGAACAATGCTAGCTGAATATCTAGTTTGAAGTAAAGAGTGAATGATAAAACAATTGCTAAAAATAAGCCAAGTACAGACACGACTTCTAAAATAGACGGTAGACGTGGTGTTTTCATTTTGTTTCCTCCCTTTGTGCGTGCGTTAAGCGTTTTCAAAATATTGTGAAAAAAGTGTGTCAATTCGAAAGAAAGTGAATTGCCTGTTTTTCTCTATTTCACAGGCAATTCCACATATTAATAAAATAAAATTTTTGATATTATTATCGCTCTAGGAGCTCTGCACCCGCAATGCCAGGCTTTGTCATCTCGTAAGGATTCAAAATAATATCAAGTTCTTCTTCTGTTAACACATCATTTTGCAGGCAAAGATCTCTGATCGATTGTCCTGTTAAAATGGCTTCCCTTGCGATTCTAGCCGCGGCTTCATAGCCTAAGTGAGGGTTTACCGCAGTAATGACACCTGCACTTTTTTCGACATATTCTTTCAAACGTTTTTCATTTGCTTCGATGTCCGCTAAGCAGTGATCTGTGAATGAGCGGAATCCGTTATTCATTATACTAATAGATTGAAGCAAGTTAAAGACCAGAACAGGCTCCATCACATTTAACTCAAGCTGGCCTGCTTCAGAAGCAAGACAGATGGTGTGGTCGTTCCCAATGACCTGGAATGCGATTTGGTTAATGAGCTCTGCCATGACTGGATTGACTTTTCCAGGCATAATGGATGATCCCGGCTGACGGGCTGGCAATGCAATCTCAGCAAGACCTGCACGTGGGCCAGATGCCATTAAGCGAAGGTCATTCGCAATTTTAGACATGTTCATCATGCATACTTTTAAGGCAGCAGATACTTCTGTGTATGCATCTGTATTTTGCGTCGCATCTACGAGGTGCTCTGCGCCTACTAGTGGCAGTCCAGAAATATCAGCAAGCTTCTTCACGACGATTTCGATGTAGCGAGGATCTGCATTGAGGCCTGTCCCAACAGCTGTCGCACCCATATTTACTTCATATAAATGCTGTTTTGATTGGTTGATTCGTTTAATATCACGGCTCAGCACACGGCTGTATGCTTCAAACTCTTGTCCTAAACGGATCGGAACAGCGTCTTGTAAATGAGTACGCCCCATTTTGATGACATGATCGAATTCTTTTGCTTTCTTTTGAAATACGTCATGCATGGCCTGCATCGTCTCAAGTAAAATGTCTAACTGCTTGAGCACTGCAATATGGATCGCCGTTGGGAACGAATCATTTGTCGATTGTGACATGTTCACATGTGTGTTTGGACTTAAATGAATGTATTCGCCCTTTTGATGTCCCATGATCTCGAGGGCTCTGTTTCCAATGACCTCATTGGCATTCATATTCATAGACGTTCCTGCGCCGCCTTGAATCGGGTCTACGATGAAATATTCATGGAATTTGCCTTCAATGACTTCATCTGAAGCTTGAACGATCGCATTTCCAATTCCTTCATATAAACGTCCGACTTCCATGTTGGCTTGAGCTGCTGCTTTTTTGACAATGGCAAATGCTCGAATGAGTTCTTCATGCATGCGATATCCTGTAATCGGGAAATTCTCTTTTGCACGAAGCGTTTGAACACCATAATACACGTCTGCGGGAATTTCTTTTTCACCTAGAAAATCCTTCTCGTAACGATAAGTTGCTTGAACCATCTCGTATGACCTGCTTTCTATAGAATAGTTAAATCACTAAATCTTCTGCGATTGGCGTTTCCATAATCTTTTTCACTTCTCGTGGATCTGTTGTTTTACCTAATGCCCACATGAGCTTTGGCACGATAGCTTCTGTGTTCATGTTTCTTGAACGAGCAACCAGTTCTTGATTGATTTTACGTCCTACTTCATACACACTCATGTCTTCTCCTTCTTCGAGACACTGAGTGGTGATCACAACAGAAATGCCTTCTTCCAGCAATTCGTTGATTTTTTCTAAAAGGTTTCTTCCTTCGAAAGGAATTCCGCCGCTGCCGTAGCTTTCAATGACGACTCCTTTGTACAAACCTTTGATTGAATCTAAAAACTCAGGCTTCAGTCCTGGATGCAGTTTTAATAAACAAACGTCTGTGTTCAAGGATGCATCTAATTTAAGCGGTTTCATTGATGATCTTTTTACTTTGCTATTGTATTCAATTTGATGATTTTCAATCGATGCAATATATGGGTAGTTAATACTTTCAAATGCATCGTAGCTTTTCGTTCTTAGTTTGATTGCGCGAGTTCCTTGAATGACTCTGCCATCAAACACGACATACACGCCGCCAACACCGTCACATGCAAAACGAATCGCATCTGTAATGTTTTTCTTCGCATCTGTTTTCTTAAACGTAATTGGAATTTGAGACCCTGTAATGACAATTGGCTTATCAGGATTTTGCAGCATATACGATAGTGCTGCTGATGTATAGGCCATTGTGTCCGTACCATGCGTGACGACAAATCCGTCATATTGATCATAATTTTCATAAATGGCTGTTGCGATATCAACCCAGTATTCAGGCTGCATATTGGTACTATCTATACTCATTAGGGACTTTGTGTCCATTGTGTAGTCTGCATTAATTTCGTTTAAATAGCTTAAAAGGTCCTCAGCTTTAACACCTGGAGCTAAACCATTTTCACTTTCTACAGATGCAATCGTCCCACCAGTGGTTAAAAGCAATAATTTCTTCAACAGGTCCACCTCTTTCAGTAAAATTACTTCGTTTGTCACACATATTATAAGCCAGCTTGTGCTATTCTATAATATACGCTTTACGCGTACCTTCATTGCCATTATAGTCACATAACGCGAATTAATCAAGAAATTATTACGCATAACGCGTACACTCTTTGTCAAAATATGATATACTGTTGTTGTATATAAAGGAGCGTTCATGTATGATACTCGATCGTTTAACCACCCTTAGAAAAAAGAAAAAATGGTCTCTCCAGCATACGGCAGATCGCCTAGGTATCGCCAAAAGCACCTATGCCGGTTACGAATCTGGGTACCGACGACCTTCGCTTGAAGCAGTGAAACTGCTGGCTGATTTGTATGATACGTCCATTGATTTTTTACTTGGTAGAACGGACGAGCCAGAGATACAACGCAAAATCTCTGATATCAAAATTGAGCTGACGGAAGCAAAAGAAGGAACCATCCATGTAGACGGCGTTCCACTAACAGATGAAGAAATTAAACAGCTTGTTGCCTTTATTCGGGCGAAAAACACTCTGAAAGTATAAACAACACAAAAAAGAGAGGTCCCTGTCATAGAGGGACCTCTCTTTTTCTGCTTACGACAGCTCACTTAATTCCTCTAACCGCCGCTTCGCTTCTTCTTTATTAAAGGAACTATAATAGCGATAATTCTCATCATCTAAGATGCGGTAATGCTGACTTAGCACATTCTGCTGAAGACGAAACGTACCTTTTCTCACAGACGTCCGCCACCAAACCTTTCCGCCAATCGTACGTTCAACAGATAAATGCAATTCATCGTGGGCGACGACTTCCAAAATCTCAAGCGGATCATCCCCAAGTGTCCCTTTTAAAATGTCACTATCCCTGAATAATGCACATACGGCCGCAGATTGCGTCCAGTTGAGGCGAAGACGATTCTTTTCAACCTGCTGCAAATGCCGTTTGGTTAGCCCAAGCACCTCAGCCATGCGGTCCTGTGTATAGTCTTTTTCTTTTCGAATTCGTGCCATTTGTTCTGTGACGAGGTCAATTACCATTTCTTTGTCCATCTCTCATCACCTCTTGATTGTTCAGTCTTTACTGACATCTTACACGATTTCTTAAAAAAAGTGGCGTCTCACCTCATGGAATGATGGCGAAAACATCTATTGATTCTGCTTTTCACCATGACCATGCTGCTGTTTCCAATTCTCTTGGGCGGTCTCATGTAAATATGGATAAATGTCTTGTTTCACCGTTTGCTCAAATACTTCTTCATCTAAAATACTGTACGCCGGAATCTTGATCAATTTCCCATCAATTTTCCGAATGAGCACATCCATGAACAGAAATCCCCTGATACTGTAACGATGCCTGCGCATATCAATAGATTGTATGTCTTGAAAAGGGATTGTTTGTTGCCGGTATAAAACAGCGCCATTCTCTCCTCGCTGAATACGAAAAATCACATTTCCCCTCTTCGTAAAAGCCGGAAGAATCATCAAAAAAGAGATCCACCCATAGACAATGCCTAATAATCCGCCTAAAAATAAAAACAACGTATAATTCGATTCAAATGTAAGAGCTTCTGAAAATAACCAAATACCGATGATGCCAAATCCGCCCGTTGCTAAGAATGCCCATACTCTTAGAAAGGGTCTGCTCCTCACTTCTATTACTTCACTTGGATTCAAGCGCCATTCTCCTTTTCTCCATTAGAATATAGAACGTAATCCGTCCTTATGAGCCGTCTCTATCCGAAATTCATTTTCCTTCATGCCCGACACTAGCCAAGAATGCTTCTGCCCCGGAATAACAAATATCATAGACTCTACATCCGGCGTATTATTTTTATCATAAGTGACCTTCATCAAAGAATCCATTTTTCCTTTTCTGACCCTTACATCAGAAACAAATGCCCGCACAAGCTCTTGGTTCTCTGCTTTATTTAGAAAAGAAGGCCAATCATCATTCCCTTGACTGGCTTGTTCTAACAGCAGTTCAAATTCTTCCGCCTGCAAATTGATGACTGGTGTAAGTTGTTCGCTCATGTGTATGTTCAAAAAGGTTGTCACTTGCTCCACAGTCTGCTGATCGTCTTTTAGTTTGTGAATCTGATGCACTTGTTGATCATAAAGCGTATGGTGTGAATACACACCTGCCTGAGTCGTATGAAAGGACGTACTGACCTCTTCATCTAATGCACCAAACCTTGAAGCTTTCACGGTATGTGATGCATCGTTCATGGCTTGAATGAAATGCCGGTATTTTTCTTTATAACGGTATTGTCTATTTCGAAATTCCAGCACGTCTTTTGCCAGCAAAGAGCGACATGCAATTTCAAATAAAAATCCAAGACGTTCATCCTCTACATCTGGATAATAGGCTTCCTTTAAAGACATCCCTTGCTCAAAATAGCCTTCACTGTAAAAACTAAAGATGAGTTCCTCGATACTTAGACTTAGCTGATCCAACTTGATCTCTCCTTATCCAAAAGAAAATGCGCCCTTCAAGAAATCACCTGCACCTTTCAACAGCGAATCTGCGGTTTCTTTTGTTTTTTCTATTCCTTTATGTATCACCTGATTTGCTTGATCAATGGTGTCATTGACTGCTTTAACACCTTGACCTGCCAGTTCAAATGCTTTTTTTCCTTTATCGACAACCGCATGAATTGGGTCTTTTAATTTCACTGCGACCTGTTCTGCAAAACCAGAAGTAAGCTTGGAGACTTTTTCACCAATAAAGCCACCTACTGCTGATCCTATCGCACCGCCAACGACTGTTCCAATCGGTCCTGCAAAACTTCCAAGAGCGCCGCCCACAACGGCACCTGCAACAGATCCGCCTGCAATAAAGACCGTATTATTCACTGCATTTCCAACAGCCTTTGCATTTTCACGCTTGAGAACTTCCGGCTGATCCCCAAATTCCGCATAGTTCTCCGCAATTTTCAGACCGCAGCCAACCGTTTCTGTTGCACCCGTGACGACCGTTGCAATGATGGCATTTCCTTTCGCAAACCTTGCACCATTTTTCAGAACAGACTTGATGCCAGCTGTGTCCTTCCAATTGATACTTCCTTTTGTGAAATCACGTACACTGTTCGTGAACGCAACTGTATCGCTAGGATAAAATTTCGTAAATTTCTTATGGACAAGGTCAGCCATCGACCAATTGGATCGTTTTAATAATTCTTTTTTACTCAGCCAAATCCTTGCCAACCGGTCAAATCTCGTTCCTTCTACCCGTCCGGTCACATCAAGAAGGAGCTTTGAATGCTGCGCAGCATAGCGGCCATTTTCTTTAATAAAGGTCGTCATGCCAAGTCCATAGTATTTTGCCTGCATCATCACAATACCAGCTAGGCTCGTGAGTGTACCATATTGATCATACAGACTGTACATTTTCCTTAAAATATCATCAGCTTCGACCATTTTATCCGTTGCATGACGAATGGCAATGTCGTCACTGCTCAATTTGCTCATTAAGGCTTGTCCAGAACCCCATGCATCTCCTACTCCAGAAAAACAGCTTCGATAACGGGGATCACAGCCTAGGATGAGACCATCCAGTTCACTATGTAAATCGTGGTGCTTTGTTTCGATGGCCGAAAGCTCTCCTACAAAATCATTCGCCAGCCCTGTCAGCTGATCTGGATCTACTACAATGTCACGCGCCATCACATCATCTCCCTTCTCGGTTTCTTTCTCTCCGTTCTTCTCGCCTTTTTCGCTCAAGCTCTTCCATTCTGGCGATTTCAGCTTTACGTTCCTCGATTTTGACAGCAGCATCCCGCAGTTCCTGACTTGTTTCAAGCAAGTCCTTTTCAAATTGATCATAGCGTGTCACTGTTTCCTCAAAGCTTTGATCAAATTTATCTCTTGCTTCCCCTTGCCAGCCTGATCCAACTGCCTTCAGCCGATTCTCAAGCAGCTGCTTCGACTGACGAATGCCATCAGCAGCTTCCTGGAACTTTTGAGCGAGTGCAAGTGTTTGACTAGAATCCAACTTTCGCACCCCTTTCTCCCAAATTAACGTACAAATGGATGATTTTATATGTCCTCATTATAAATAAAAAGACACCCAAAAAAATCACCCTAAAGAACCATTCAGCACATCGCAAAATAAAAGTAGGTCTTTTTCCTCTCTAATTGCCAGAGAAAGCCTTTCTTGTTATGAAGCGCATTCAAGACATGATAAAATGAACATATTCTACAAAAGGAGTGACGTATTGATGAAAGAGGAAATGATCCAGCGATTCACAAGTTATGTAAAAGTGGATACACAGTCTGATGCAGACATAGAGAGCTGCCCATCCACTGAAGGACAGCTGAACCTAGCAAGGCAGCTTGTTGAAGAGATGAAATCCATCGGCATTCAAGAAGTGACAATGGATGAAAACGGTTATGTCATGGGCACGATCCCATCTAACACAGACAAAGAAGTGCCAACCATTGGCTTCCTAGCTCATATCGACACAGCCACTGACTTCACTGGCAAGAACGTGAAACCGCAGATTCATGAGAACTATCAAGGCGGGGACATCACGTTAAACGAAGATCTACATATCGTATTATCTCCAGCACAGTTTCCAAATTTACAAAAATACCAAGGACATACGCTCATCACGACTGATGGCACGACCCTGCTTGGTGCAGATAACAAAGCAGGTATCGCAGAAATTATGACCGCCATGCATTACCTGATTGAGCATCCAGAAATCAAGCATGGAAAAATTCGTGTCGCCTTCACACCAGATGAAGAGATCGGCAGAGGACCTCACAAATTCGATGTTGATGCCTTTGGCGCTTCTTATGCTTATACGATTGACGGCGGCCCGCTAGGAGAGCTTCAATATGAGAGCTTCAACGCCGCAGGTGCAAAAGTATCAATTAAAGGAAACAACGTCCATCCAGGGACAGCAAAAGACAAAATGGTCAGTGCTGCAAAGATCGGCATGCTCTTTCACAACAAACTTCCTTCAGATGAATCTCCAGAATACACAGAAGGATACGAAGGCTTTTTCCACCTCACAAGGTTTGTAGGAGAAGTAGAAGAAGCAGAGCTGCAATATATTATTCGTGATTTTGATAAAGAGAAATTCAACAAGCGCAAAGCACTGTTTGGAAAAATCGCAAACGACTTAAAAGCGGTCTACGGCGAAAACAGCATCACCCTTAGCATTCAGGATCAATATTACAATATGAGAGAAAAAATTGAGCCAGTCAAACATATCGTAGACATCGCTCATGAAGCCATGGAAAACCGCTCAGTGACACCTGTCATTGAACCAATCCGCGGCGGTACAGATGGCTCACAGCTTTCATATAAAGGACTTCCAACGCCAAACATCTTTACTGGCGGGGAAAACTTCCACGGTAAATATGAATTCATCTCTGTAGAGAACATGCTGAAAGCGTCAGAAGTGATCGTGGAAATTGCACGTTTATTTGAAGAAAAAGCATAAACATGTTTACAACCGTTCCTGTTCGGGAACGGTTTTTTAATAAAAGTTTACAATTTTCTGAAACTTTTATGACACTTAATCGTACTAATAGAGACAACCCCAGAAAAATTCTTCTTGACGAGTGCAATAACTGGAAATATAATAGTTAAAAACAACCAGTATTTTAGACCTAAAAAAGCAGCAAGAATAAACCTTTAGAACTAAACGCTATTTGCTAACTATTTTCAGTTATAAACATCACTCACCCTGTCTACACTTAAAGAATAGGATGAATTGGAGGAATGTCATATGATGATTTTATTGATTATCGCTTCACTTTGCTGCTACTTACTATTCTCTTTCAAAAAAGATAACCGCACCCAAAAACGAAAAAGCGCAGAGCTTTCGGAGTTTGAAATCTTTCGTATGCGCCGCCACTACAACGGCAAACGCCGTCACCCACTAAACGATGCACCCAAACAAGTATAAATGTAAAAAGAAGAGCCTCATCACCAGGGGCTCTTTTTATGTATAAAAAAACGACCAAATTCATGGCCGTTTCTCTTGTTTATTTATACACCTTCGCAGGTACTTGAATCATAGGAATTCCTACATAGTACGGTGAAATTTCATATGGCTGGAAGACAACAGCGATTCCCTTTTTCGTGAAGTAGTACTGCGTGTCGTAGCCGATTTGAATATCGCTTTTTTTCAGATTCGCATAGAATTTACTTTTATGCTTCTTTGTGTAGTTATAGATATAATCTCTTACTTTTGTACGCTTTTTCTTTGTTTTTACCACATCTGTAAAGTACAGTTGCTTTGTTTTTTTCTTTGTTAACACATAGTTCATGCTCGTAACCATCGTATCCCCGTGCATACTACCGTCATTCATGTAATCATAGTTTAGGATACTTAGTTTCTTCCCATTGTTAAATTTCGTTTTAAACGATCTCTCGTATGTGATCTTCCCAATGCCTTCTTTTTTCGCTTCGTCCTTTAAGAACAAGTACGTAGAATAAGAGAATGCAATATCATCTTTTAAATCACGATTGATGGTTTTCATATGCGCTTTACTAAGGTTTTTCACCTGTGCATATTTAAACGTTTTTTTCTTTTTATAATAGTGTGTACTTACTTTTGCTTTTTTCACTTGTTTGGCATCCGCAGATCCAACTGGCGCAAACAATGAAACAATCAGCGAAAAAATGAGCAGGCTGATCGTTAGGCCTTTTTTCATTGTCATAGTAAAAACCCCCATTTTTGTCTATTACCAATTGAGTATACCATGACAAAAGAACCAAAAGAAGTGTTTTCTTCCATATTATTCTTTATTTTTCATGTGAGGTTTGTTTACCGTTTTCATAAGTTCCTGTATGCTTAAGATAGAATGTTAGATGAAGTGTGGTGTTTATCATAGAAGAGAATATTTTTAGTCATATCCGGACAACATTTCATAGTTTGTCCCCTACCCAGAAAAAGATTGCCAATTACATTTTACAAAACCCTCAGAAAGTTGTGCTTCATTCGATTAGTGCACTCGCTGCTGAATGCAACACAAGTGAAACGACGATCTTTCGTTTTCTGCGAAAAATTGGCTATGAGTCCTATCAAGTGTTTCGTGTCCATGTCGCGCAGGATATTGCGACCAATACACCTCAATCCATATACGGTGAGATCGAAGCATCTGATAGTGTCGCAGATATTAAACATAAGGTCATAGAGTTAACCACCAACTCTATTCAGGATATGAAACATATTTTAGAAGACCAAGCTGTGACACAATTTATTGAGCAAATGAAACAGGCTCATAAAACCGTCTTCTTTGGAGCAGGTGCCTCCAGTTTTATTGCCGGAGATGCCTATCATAAGTTTCTCCAGCTTGGCTTTGAAGTGAGTCTATGCAGTGATCCTCATATGATGAATATGATTGCAACACATGCAACGGAACATGATTTTATCGTCGCGATCTCACATTCAGGAGAAAGTAGAGAAATCCTTGATGCCGTGCAATTTGCAAAGGAAAAAGGTGCAACGGTCGCCTCGATTACGAGCTATCCGAAATCAGAGCTCGCCAAGAAATCCGACTTTCATCTGCTCAGTTCATCGAGAGAAACAACCTATCGTTCTGACTCAATGATTTCTCGTATTAATCAGCTTGTGATTATTGATGTTTTGTACGTCACAGCTGTTTTAGAATTAGGATCAAATGCAATCGACAACGTCAAACGTTCTCGATTAGCTGTAGCTAAAAATAAAACATAATCGACCATAGACCGGAGCTGTTTCCGGTCTTTTTTTTGTGACTTTTCTCATATTTTCCGTTGACACATTCCTATTTCGTCATGTACATTAAATGAACAATAGTTTATTTCCTACTATTAATTTAAATCGATAGTATATATACTAACAAAAAGAAAAGAAAGCGCTTTTTGTAAGGGGTTTCTAAATAGGAGGCGGACAAAATGGCAAAGCAAATTGGATTCATTGGATTAGGCATTATGGGGAAACCTATGGCACTCAATCTATTAAAAGCCGGTCATACTGTGACTGTTTTCGATATTCATACAGAAGCTGTTCTAGCATTAAAAGAATTGGGCGCAAATGCCGCTGCATCAGCTGCTGAGGCAGCATCTGAAAGCGATATCATAATCACGATGCTTCCAAAAGGTGAGCATGTAGAAGCAGTTGTAGCAGGTGAACAAGGCATATTGGCTACAGCAAGACCTGGCACGATTATTATAGATATGAGCTCTATTTCACCTGTTACTTCTAGAGCATTAGCGGCACTGGCAAAACAGCATCAGGTCGAATTTATCGATGCTCCTGTCAGTGGCGGAGAGCCAAAGGCGATAGACGGGACACTTGCGATTATGGCGGGCGGAGAAAAAGAGATTTTTGAACAAGTAAAGGATGTCCTCTATGCCATGGGCACAGATGTCGTATTAGTTGGATCAAATGGAAGCGGGACAACCGCAAAGCTTGCGAATCAAATCATCGTCAACTTAAATATCGCTGCCATGTCCGAGGCACTCGTCCTTGCCGCTAAGTCTGGCATTGCGATTGATAAAATGTATGAAGCCATCCGAGGTGGACTGGCAGGAAGTGCTGTACTCGATGCGAAGGTTCCTCTCATTTTAGAACGAAACTTTGAGCCTGGCGGACGTATTGACATCAACTTAAAGGATTTAACCAATGTCATGGAAACTGCCCACGATATCGGCGTTCCTCTCCCGCTTTCTAGTCAGCTGCTGGAAATCTTCCACGCCCTCAAAGCGGACGGAAAGTCTGGACTTGATCACGGCGGAATCGTTCAATATTACGAAAAAATGGCTCATGTTGAAGTGAAGAAAGGATGAGGTTCTATGAAACAAAGCATTGAGTTACTAAATGCCATTCCGAAAGCGGATTCAGACCGCATTCAATCAGCATACGAACAAGCACTAAACCATTTTCACCATAAAGTGATTGTATTAGACGATGACCCAACAGGCATTCAAACCGTACACGGCGTCTCTGTTTTCACCGATTGGTCAGAGAAAAGCATTGAAGCTGGTTTTCTTGAAGACAGCCGTATGTTCTTTATCTTAACCAACTCTCGCAGTATGACAGAGAAAGAAACGGCGGTTCTTCATGAAACGATCGCATCAACGATTGTGAAAACGGCTGAACGGCTTGATCAAGATTTCATCATTGTCAGCCGGGGGGACTCCACCCTGCGTGGACACTTCCCGCTAGAGACTGACATTCTCAGAACGACCATTGAACAGCAAAGCTCCCGCCAATTTGACGGCGAAATCCTTCTTCCCTTTTTTAAAGAAGGCGGCCGCTTTACGATTGGCAATATTCACTACGTACAGGAAGGTCACGAATTAATTCCTGCTGGTGACACAGAATTTGCATTGGATCGTACATTCGGATTTCAATCTTCTCACCTCGGAGAATGGATCGAAGAGAAATCAAACGGATCGTTCACTAAGGAAAACACTACTTATATTTCTTTAGAAGATATCCGGGCTTTACGTAATGAACAAATCAAGGATCAGCTGATGACCGTGAAGGATTTTCAAAAAGTGGTTGTAAATGCAGTGGACTATGACGATGTCAAAGTCTTTGTCATTGCCCTCATAGATGCCATCAAAGCAGGTCAGCACTTTCTATTTAGAAGTGCGGCAGCTCTCACAAAAGTGCTTGGCGGTGTTGAGGATCAAGCACTATTAACTAGACAAGACTTAATACAGGAAGAAAGCACGCACGGTGGCCTCATCATGGTCGGTTCCCATGTCAAAAAAACAACCGAACAATTGCGAGCGCTGCAGCAAAATAAAGACATTGCATTTATTGAATTTGATACACACCTCGTGTTAGAACCTGAAGCATTTCAAGAGGAAATTGACCGCGTGATTCAACAAACTGAACGGCTTTTAACAACCGGGCAATCGGTTGCTGTTTATACAAGGAGAGAACGGCTTGATCTTGGGGACGATCGTCAAGAGGAAGAATTGAAACTGTCTGTTCAGATTAGTGATGCTGTGACAAGCATTGTTCAGCGCCTCTCCATTCGCCCTAAGTACCTCATTGCCAAAGGTGGAATCACCTCTAGCGATATTGGAACAAGAGGACTCAGCGTCAAACGTGCGACCGTCGCAGGTCAAATCAGACCAGGTATTCCCGTTTGGCAAACAGGAGAAGAAAGCAAATTCCCATTTATGTCTTATGTGATTTTCCCGGGAAATGTTGGCTCAAAGGATACGTTAAAAGAAGCAGTAGACATACTTGAAGGATAAAGCAGAGGGGGCGTTCACGCTCCCTTATGCAGCACAAAGGAGGAAAGATCATGTCGTTAGTTTTTATCGGACTTGGCGTTTTGTTATTACTTTTACTCATGGTTGTCTTTAAGTTAAACGCTTTCATTTCGTTGATTATTGTCTCTTTAATCGTTGCCGTTTTAGAAGGCATGTCACCACTTGAAGCGATTGCTTCAGTCGAAAAAGGGCTTGGAAGTACACTCGGCCATCTGGCGTTGGTTCTTGGCTTTGGAGCGATGCTTGGTAAATTGATGGCTGATTCTGGCGGTGCTCAGCGTATTGCCATGACACTCATCGACCGCTTTGGTATCGGGAAAATCCAATGGGCGACGATGCTGACTGGATTTGTTATCGGAATTGCTCTATTTTATGAAACCGGATTCATTATTCTTATTCCATTAGTCTTTACCATTGCTCAAGCCGCAAGACTTCCTGTGTTGTATGTGGGAATGCCGCTCGTCGCTGCACTCATTACAACACATGGCTTCCTCCCTCCTCACCCAGGGCCGACAGCCATTGCCAATGTATTTCAAGCCAACATGGGACAAACCTTATTGGTTGGAATTATTTTAGCCATTCCTGCTGTTTTAGTAGGCGGACTTTTGTTTACGAAACTATTTAAGAAAGATCAACTGCATGCACACATTCCAAAGGACTTGTTTAATCCAAAGGAATTTACAGAAGAGGAAATGCCAAGCTTCGGCATTAGTATTTTCACCGCTATTTTACCTGTATTGCTCATGACATTCAGAGCATGTTTAGAAATTTTCTTCCCGTCCTCCCCGCTGCTACCGGCGGCTGAGTTTTTAGGTGAGCCGGCGATTGCCCTATTAATCTCTGTGCTGCTTGCCATCTACACATTTGGTCTTGGCAGAGGAAAGAGCATGCAGGACGTCATGAAATCGATTAAGGATTCAATTGGCTCCATTGCGATGATTCTATTGATCATTGCAGGCGGCGGTGCTTTTAAACAGGTTCTCATTGACAGCGGTGTTGATCAATACATTGCAGGGATTATGCAAGGAAGCACACTGTCTCCTCTGCTCCTCACTTGGCTGATTGCAGCTGTCCTTCGTGTCTCTTTAGGGTCAGCGACTGTCGCGGGTCTCACAGCAGCTGGCATTTCTGCACCGCTGATTGGTTTGACGGGAGTCAGCCCAGAATTAATGGTAATTGCAACAGGCGCCGGCAGTATTACATTCTCTCACGTGAATGATGCGGGTTTCTGGATTTACAAAGAATACTTTAATCTGTCGATGGCTCAAACTTTTAAAACTTGGACATTGATGGTGACTGTTCTTTCACTTGTTGGATTAGCTGGTGTTCTCGTCGCTGATTTGTTTATGTAGGAAAATAAATAGGAAAAACCATTGACTTTTTCTCAAAAAGATTGAATAATTGTGTTTATTAAGAAAATTAAATCAAAGGTAACCTTATTAAGAGTGGTGGAGGGACTGGCCCTGTGAAACCCGGCAACCGCTGTTCCTAGGAACAGAATGGTGCTAATTCCTTAAACAAGCTGATGCTTGTTTGAAGATAAGGCAGAGATCTCACAGTATATGATGCTCTTCCTTATCCAAGGAAGAGCTTTTTTATTTGATTTATAACCTGAAGAAAGAAGGGATTCAACATGACACAAGTACAAACCATTGGTAAGAAAACGACAAAGCCGCCATTTCGCGCAGATCAAGTAGGGAGTTTACTTCGTTCTGAACGCATCAAAGAAGCCCGCAAGCAAAAAGCAGACGGTACACTCACAGCAGAGCAGCTCCGACAAATTGAAAATGAAGAAATTACTCGTATTGTCGAGAAGCAAAAGGAGATTGGATTAGAGGTTGTCACAGATGGAGAGTTCAGACGTGCTTGGTGGCATTTTGACTTTCTAGAAGGGCTAGATGGGGTCGAAGGATTTGAAGCAGACCAAGGCATTCAATTCCACAATACGACAACAAAAGCCAGAGGCATCAAAGTAACAGGTAAGATTGATTTTACTGATCATCCAATGCTGGAGGATTATCGCTTCCTTCACAGCATCGCGGGTGATCATACGGCTAAAATGACGATTCCAAGTCCGAATATGCTCTTTTTCCGTGGAAAGCTTGAAGAAGGTGTGTACGACAGCTTAGATGATTTTCACCATGACGTGGCACAGGCTTATAAAAAAGCCATCCGTGCTTTTTATGATGCAGGCTGCCGTTATCTACAGCTGGATGATACAGCATGGGCCGTGTTCTTTTCTGAAAAAGGACATGAACAAATCAAAGCTTTTGGCCGCGAGGAAGATGAACTGCGTGAATCGTTTGCGAAAACAATCAATGAAGCGGTTGCCGATCGACCAGATGATTTAGTGATCACCATGCACATTTGCCGTGGTAACTTTAAATCAACTTGGGCAGCCGAAGGTGGTTATGAGGCAGCGGCAGAAACGATTTTTGCCGGTCTGGATTTGGATGGTCTCTTCTTAGAATTCGACGATGACCGTTCTGGCGGATTCGAACCCCTTCGTTATGTGAAAAATTCAAACCTTCAAATCGTACTAGGTCTTGTCACTTCAAAGTATGGGGAACTTGAACCCGTTGATCAGATCAAAAGAAGAATCGAGGAAGCGGCACAATATGTGGACATCAACCAAATCTGTTTGAGCCCACAATGTGGATTCGCCTCAACAGAGGAAGGCAATTTGTTAACAGAAGAACAGCAATGGGAAAAGCTGCGTCATGTGATTGAGATTGCGGATCAAGTGTGGACATCATAGTCCACTCACAATAAAAAGAGACAAACCGTTTGATCAGCGGTTTGTCTCTCTTTTTTATGCGTCTAAATGCTTTCCATTTGTCGCAATCACTTGTTTATACCAATCAAAGCTTTTCTTTTTCTTTCTATCTAATGTACCGTTGCCTTCATTGTCGCGGTCGACATAAATGAAGCCGTAGCGTTTTTTCATTTCAGCTGTTGATGCACTGACAAGATCAATTGGGCCCCAGCTTGTATAGCCGATCAGATCAACGCCGTCTGCGATCGCTTCTCTTGCCTCAAGCAAATGACTTCTGAGGTAATCAATTCGGTAATCGTCTTGAATGGAGCCGTCTTCTTCTACTTGATCCACAGCACCCAATCCATTTTCTACGATAAACAATGGTTTTTGGTAGCGGTCATATAGTTGGTTTAGTGTTGTACGAAGTCCTTTTGGATCAATTTGCCAGCCCCAATCACTTGCTTCTAGATAAGGGTTTTTCACGCCTTCAAATAGGTTGCCACCAGTCACTTGTCCAAGTACCTCTGGATCTGTACTTGTCACAAAACTCATATAATAGCTGAAGCCAATATAGTCGACTGTATGGTTTCTTAGAATGTCTTCGTCACCGTCTTGGAATTCAATGTTGATGTTATTTTCCAGGAAATAACGTTTCATGTATCCAGGGTAATAGCCTCTTGCCTGTACATCTGAGAAGAACAATGTTTTACGATCTTGATCAATCGCAGCAAACATATCTTCAGGTCTTGAGCTGTACGGATATGTGGTCATCGCTGCAATCATACATCCGATTTTCGCATCTGGAATGATTTCGTGTCCTGCTTTAACAGCTAGAGCACTTGCAACAAACTGATGATGCGCTGCTTGATATTGAATGCTTTTCTCGTCTTCGCCTTCTTCAAATACAAGGCCACCCCCTGTGAAAGGAGCATGTAAGACGACGTTAATTTCATTGAAGGTCATCCAATATTTTACTTTATCTTTAAAGCGAGTGAACAATGTTTTAGCGTATGTTTCATAAAGACCCACAAGCTTACGGTTTCTCCAACCGCCGTAGTTTTTCACAAGTGCAAGCGGCATTTCATAGTGAGAGATCGTGACAACTGGCTCAATTCCATGCTTATGCAGTTCATCAAATACTTTTTCATAGAAAGCGAGGCCCGCTTCATTCGGTTCCGCATCGTCGCCATTTGGGAAAATACGTGGCCAAGAAATGGATAGTCTGAAGCACTTGAATCCCATTTCTGCAAACAGGGCAATATCTTCTTTGTAACGATGATAGAAGTCGATCGCATCATGATATAAGTTAAGGTCCTTCATTGATTCATCGAATGGGTGCATAATACCGTGTGGTGATACATCCGCTGTTGATAAGCCTTTTCCATCTTTGTTATAAGCACCTTCAATTTGGTTGGCGGCTACTGCGCCGCCCCATAAGAAACCTTTAGGAAATGTTTTTTCTAAATTGGTCATGTTGAATGCCCTCCTCATTTTCTTCTACACTGACTGTAAGCAATGTCTCTTTTACTGTAATCGCCCCATCTGTTTTCGCATCAACTTGTGCATAATCATTTGTGTTGGTGACGATAATTGGCGTTGTTACATCATAGCCTTCTTGCTGAATGCCCTTGATATCAAATTCAACTAGCAGATCTCCTGCTTGAACGAGATCACCTGACTGCACATGACTTGTGAAATGTTTACCGCCAAGTTTTACTGTATCAATCCCCACATGGATGAGAAGCTCTGTGCCTTGATCACTCTTTAAACCAATGGCATGTTTCGTTTGGAAAATGGTTTCAACTTTGCCGTTGAACGGTGCTACTACACGTCCAACTGTTGGGACAATGGCTGTTCCTTTACCCATGATTTCATTAGAGAATGTTGCATCATTTACTTGATTGAGCGGCTTTAGTTGACCTTCAAGCGGGCTTTGTACCACTTCATTTTGAAGCGCTACTGTGTCTTTCTTTTCTTCTGGTTTGTCTGCTTTTGTATCATCTTTCACTGGTACATCTTTGAAACCTAGAACAAGTGTCATGATGGTTGCTACAACAAAGCCGATCACTAATCCAATGATGGAGTAAACAAATGTCGGTCCAATGAACGTTGGGAGACCTGGAAGACCTGCTGATCCTGATATCACATATGACTTTACTTTGAAGATAGACATGAACACGCCGCCTGCTGCTGCACCAATGAGGGCTGCAAGGAACGGTTTTTTCAATCGCATGTTCACACCATACATAGCAGGTTCAGTAATACCCATTAACGCAGTGATACTTGTAGACATCGCCAATGATTTGAATGTTTTGTTTTTTGATCTTAAGAAGACACCGAATGCTGCGCCTGCTTGTGCCATATTCGCTACAAACATCATTGGAAGAATGAAGTCAAAACCGTTTAATGTAATGTTGTTGATCATGATTGGAAGTAGTGCATAGTGCATGCCCGTAATGATCAATGGTGACATAAAGCCACCGATTAAGAGTCCGGCCAAAATACCTGCATGTTTGAACAATAAATCAATTCCACCTGAAAGGCCATTTCCGATAATACCACCAAGCGGTCCAACCGCGATGAGCATAACTGGTACCACGACAAGAAGTGTAACTGTTGGAACAAGAATGATTTTTAGTGATTTCGGACTATATTTTTCCGCGAATCTTTCAACATATGAGCCGAGCCAGATCGTGAGTAGAATTGGAATCACCGATGAAGAGTACACAACGGCAACCACTGGCAAGCCTAGAAATTCTGTATTTCCTGCGCCTAGTAAAGCCGTTAACTGCGGGTGCAGTGCGGCTGCTGCAATGGCAGCGGCGATATACTGATTTGTGCCAATTTTTTTGGCTACGCTTACAGCAAGCAGAATCGGTAAGAAGTAAAAGGCTCCGTCTCCGATAGCTGTTAAAATCGCATATGTGCTGCTTTTATCTGAGATCCATTGGAACGTCAGCATTAATGCCAAGATCCCTTTGATCATACCAGCTCCAGCGATGGCTGGAAGAATCGGTGTGAAGACACCAGAGATAAAATCGAAAAGTTTAGAAATCACATTTTGTTTTGAAGCTTCTTCTGAACCGCCTGATTTCACATCGGCTGATAACCCAGAATCAGCAATCATTGCTTGATAGACGTTTGATACGTCGTTGCCAATAATGACATGGTATTGACCGCCGCTTTGATTCACGCCCATGACGCCGTCTGTTGATTGCAGCTTCTCTTTATCCGCTTTGCTTTCATCGTATAGGTTGAAGCGGAGCCTTGTCATACAATGCGTGACTTGCTTTACATTCTTTTCACCGCCGACAAGCTCTAGAACTTCTTTTGCTGTTTGTTTGTGGTTCATTGTGTTACCCTCCAATCGTTGATTTCATCTTGATATAGAAAAAACCTAAACATCCATTAATGCCCGAAAAATAGCGATTCAGACATTAATCGATATTTAGGTTTTGCCTGCTTAACCAGTAACAATCCTTCATAGCGATTGATCGTTATTCAATTTTATAAGCCTTTAGATACAAAAAAACCTAAATCATGCCTTATCAAAGATAGGGACAATGATTTAGGTTTTGCCTGCTTGACCAGTAACAATCCTAAAAGATTGTGGGTTATTAAGTTTATAGTTATAAATTAGCATGTTAATTTTGATATGTCAACGCTTTCTTTTTGATTTATTTTCTTTTTATGACTCGATCGATGTGCAAAGTTAAGTATAACATCTCATCTTCTATGAGACTTCGGTTGTATTCTTTTTGAACATAGTCATTAATTTTCTCCGCACATTGAAAAGCGGCTGTATTTTTTTCCTTTACCACTTCATACAGAAACTCATTTTGATTTTCCATTTGTGTTTCGTTAAACAGACGCTGTCCAAAAAACTTCAAATGCGTGACAAAACGGAAATAATTTAATGATTCTTCGTCCAAATCAATTTGGAAATGATACTTTACGATGTTCAAAATATCTTGAATCAGTTTTGTAATTTGAATGACATTCGGCATTTCCTCATTCAGTTCTGCATTGACAATATGCATCGCAATAAAGCCTGCTTCATCCTCGGGAAGATGGATGTTGAGCTTGTCCTGTATGATCCGAATCGCTTCTACACCACACATGAATTCCTCTTTGTACAGCCGTTTGATTTCCCAAAGCAAGGCATTTTTAATGTCCATTCCTTTTTGATGACGTTCAATAGCAAAGGTAATATGATCCGTTAACGTGACATAGATGCTGTCATTTAAATTTTTGTTAAGGGTCGTTCTCGCGTGATCGATAATTGCCTCACACACTTGCATATACTCGATCGGAATATCATAAAGCAGGGTTTTGAATTTTTCTGATATATCTTTATTTTGAATGGAAAATACTTTTTCGATACGTTCTTCGTCAATCGGGTCTCCGCTTTTCTTTTGAAACGCAATCCCTCTGCCCATAATGACCAGCTCATGCTGCTCGTCATCATACGCACTGACCACATTATTGTTGATTACTTTCGAAATGATCAATTGATCCCCCCCAGTACATTCCGCTTTTTCGAGCATTTCATTGTTGATTGATATGTCATTTTATTATTATTTTCAAAAAAGAGGACTTTAAGATGATTTTACATTTTTTTTTGATACGGTCAACTAGAAAGAATGACATATTACCTCTCAGAAATGACGATTTAGGGGCAATAAGGCTAAAAATAGACAAAAAACACTCTTCAAAAAGAGTGTTTTTTACAAAATTAGGAGCAATCCCAGTTATAGACGACATTTTCGAAATGTTTTCGTTTGAGGTCTTCTGGTTTGATAAAAAAGTTAGCAATGCCGCAATCTCCCCACAACATGTCCACTTCATCATCTGAGTCAATTTGCAATAATAGCACAGTATGTTCTTGGTCTACATAGGTACGCGGGTCTTCTTGTGTAAAACCTGGGTATCCGCCAACTTTATGGCCAAAACCACTTGCTGTCTCATAAAATTCATCTAGCAATTGATCTGCTTCATCACCATCAATACCAACAGCATCTTCGAATAGATCCCAGCTTTGCTTTCCTGTGACTTTTTCAAAGCGGAAATCTCCTACACTGATCGTTTCGCTTGATAATTCACCTGTAATCGCACCTTCCTTCGTAACTGGAAAATAAAAATCGTCAGGAATTTTCACGAATGAAAAATCAGTCAATAAGTCTTCTTCAGCTAAGAAAGGTTCCTCAATAAATTTGATCCGAAAATCTTTTTGCTCTGTTTTTTGGTCAATATTCATCCCATAAAGATCATCATGTACAGAAATAAACACTTGCAAAAGTCCTGTTTCTGGGTAATCTTTCAGCTTTGGCAGCTGGCCGAAATTGATTTGTGCCAGCAGCTTCATAGGATGGCCTTCTCCATCAACGGGATATTCGTCGTTTTTTGGGAAATAAGGATCACCTGCTATTTTGCTGTCATATGGTCCTGTTTTTCCTTGTTTTATCTGTAATTGAATCAGTGGTTTTTCAGTTTGATCTAACGATGGACGGTAAGGCGCAAGTACTTCTTGCAGCTTTGCTGATTGTGTCAAGATGGTCTTCCTCCTTATGAATAGGTCTAATGATCAAAACAGGTCTATCTTTTTCTATCATACAGAAGTGTAACTTCCCTGTCAGTGAAAAACCCGTCAATATCATGACAAAAAACTCACTTCAACACGTTAAAAAACCTCCGATACAGCTGGAGGTTTTGTGATTCGTTTATTTATTTCACTTGATAATTCACTAAGTCTGTTGCCAATGTTTTCATCGTTTCGTTCGTTTCGTGCAGCCCCTCAATAATTTTTGTGAAAGTGCCAACGAGTTCTGCTTGATGTTCAGAAGAAGCCACGATTTGTGCTATTTCTTCTTCCATTCCTTTGATAGAGCCTTGCACATCTTTTAGCGCTGTTTCAATATCAGTCGTTGCTTGCTTCGCGTGAGTAGACAGCTTTCTCACTTCCGTAGCAACCACCCCAAAGCCTGCTCCTGCTTCACCTACTCTTGCAGCCTCAATGGATGCATTGAGTCCAAGTAAGTTCGTTTGATCAGAGATACCTTTGATGAGATTAGACACTTGGTTGATTTTAGAGGAATTTTCGACAGTGGTTTTTGTATTTTGTAGAATTTGTTCACTTGTCGCTTGTAGTTCCTCTGAATGTGCAGCCACTTGCTGTACCATCGCGACTAGTTTTTCGGAAGCATCGTTACTTTCCGTCATAATGTGTTCTAATCGTTGTTGATTCGTTTGGTCATATGCTACACAGAAGGCAGCGACCACTTGACCATTGTCATCTTTAATCGGGACGGCGACGATGTCCATAGGAATTCCGTACACCTCTTTAGGAATCTGGATAAACGATGGCTCTCTCCCATTTTTCAACATTGAAAAGTTTTGGAACCCGGGAGCTACAACATCCCCAGCTTTAAACCCTAAGTCAATGTTCCCGTGCTGCTGATAATAAAGAACCTTCTCTTTCCCTAATACAGAAAAGGTTAGCTGCTCTCTCATAGCTAGTCCAACGATTGGTAAAGCGTCTATTATGTTATCAATTCTCTGTGACATTCGCTCACGTTCATCCTCTCTTTTTCTCAGTACACTCTCTTTATCGGTTCTTTATATGATCTATTACAGCCTGCAATGTGTACTAATATCAACCAAATGACCTAAGACATATAAAACAGCCACATTCTATCAAGAGAATGTGGCTGTTTTTAAAAGAAGAAGATGCATATCAACACACTAATGACGATAAAAAAAAGATACATGCAGTCGATCCATGAAGTGCTGATGACATGATAATACGTTCTCTCCCTCGTCCCTGTGAAGCCTCTTGCTTCCATCGCAATGGCTAGTCGTTCAGATTTCCGTACACCTTGCGTGAAAAGTGGGAGTGCATAACGTATAAAGGCTTTCCAGCTGTTTTTTTGCTTGTAGCCTCTAATTTTATGTGCAGCCTTCATTTGCTTCAATTCACTTTGAAACAACGGGATAAACCGGAAGCCTGCCAGCATTCCATATGCCCATTTGGGTGACATTCGGCATTGATGGATTAAGCTCATCATAAAGGCCGTCAAATCAGTTGTTGATGTAAAAAGGAGACCAAATGTCACAAAGCCAAGCATTCTAAAAGAAATGGTCAGCCCATTTCTTAAACTCTCCTCTGTGATATGAAACCATGCCCATTTCCAAACTGTATGATCTCCCTTGCCAAAGGCCGCGATCATCCAAAACACGAGAATGAAAAAGAGCAGATAAGGTACAAGTCTGGTGATGAGGTATTTCAAATTCCAGCCGCCTAGGACAAGTCCAATTCCAAGTGCAAACAGCCAGATGATGAACGTCGTTTTAGGATCAGAAATCGCCATCAGACAGCACATCGCAAGGAGATGG
This sequence comes from Bacillus sp. iso_77, assembly GCF_056173625.1. Lineage (NCBI taxonomy): Bacteria > Bacillati > Bacillota > Bacilli > Caryophanales > Bacillaceae > Bacillus > Bacillus sp. iso_77. The sequence continues at coordinate 3,553,520 of NZ_CM149683.1, forward strand.
GCGAGTAATTTCATGACTGGATTTACAGTGGATAGAAAGGAGTGATTACTTTGCAATCGTCATCACTTCCTTTCTTTCAACCATATAGCGGTAATGTAACGGCACTCTCAGCTCACAGGAAGTGACAAGTTCCTGATGAGAAAATAAATCAAAAGGCGTACCATCATAAACATGCTCCCCTTGATGAAAAACAAGCACCTGATCAGCGCACTCATCAACGAGTTCCATATCATGTGTGACCATGATAATAGTGGTGCCTTGTCGTTGACGTTCTTTTAAACGCCGGATTAACTCCCTCGCCGTTTTCTCATCCTGCCCGAAGGTCGGCTCATCTAAAATGAGTACATCCTGATCAAAAAGAAGCATCGTGGCAACACTTAATCTTCTTTTTTGTCCTAAGCTTAAGGTGAAAGGATGCGCGTCTCTATGCTTCTCTAGGCCGAACTCTACCAATAGCTGATTCGTTTTTTCTTGCACAACAGGCTCTGGCCAATTTCGCTGTCTCCCACCAAATGCGATTTCATCAAACACTGTGTCCTGTATAAATTGAAGTTCTGGATTTTGAAATACAAAGCCTGCTTTTTCATATAATGTTCGGTCAGACCACTTTTTCAGATGTTTTCCTTTTAAGTAAATGTGACCTTTCTTTATTGGTTCTAAACGGATGACATGTTTAAGAAACGTACTTTTTCCGCTGCCATTTTCACCGATGATCGCAACCCAATCTCCTGCTTTTATATTAAGGTGCAGGTCATCTATAATGCTTTTTTTCCCGTAGCTTAATTGTAGATGATCTGTGCGAATAATGACCTCTCGATCTGTTGATGACAATTTCTCATGACGTTCTTTTCTCGCCTCAAAGGTTTGCAAGAGTGTTTGACTCAGTGAATGAAACGGATCTTGTAAGACATTGGACCATTTCTCGGGAAATATTTTCGGACGCCAAATGCCGGCTTCTTTCATTTCTCCCTCAAATGTGTTCATCACGTCTTTTGGCGTTCCATCTGCTATGATACGGCCTTGATGATCTAATAAGATCACCCGATCCATCCACTCGATGACACCGTCTAACACATGCTCCACAAAAATCATCGTCTGATTCTGTTCAGCCGAAAGCTGCTGAAGTAATTGAAATATCTCCATTCTTCCTGCTGGATCAAGCTGTGCTGTCGGTTCATCAAAGAACAGGACATCTGGCTCTAATGCTAGTAAACAAGCAAGCGCCAACCGCTGCTTCATTCCGCCAGATAAGGTATGAATATCTGTATTTGGGTCGACATCCAGCTGTACCTTTTTCATGAGATGCTGAATCATGTCATCCATTTGTTCTCGAGGGACAGATCGATTCTCTAAGCTAAACGCAATTTCTTCATTGACTCGGTGCATACAAAACTGCGAATCTGGGTCTTGAAACATGACACCAGTATGCCTTTGCCGCATCACTTCTCCCTGTACTTCAGCTTCCATATGCTCTGGAATAATGCCAGCAAGCACAGAAATCAGCGTAGATTTCCCGCTTCCACTTGGTCCTAATATCAGCACCTTTTCCCCCTTTTGAATAGAAAGAGATACTTGATGAAGAACGGGATTCGGCTGTTCATAAAAACGGACAGCGAGATTACTGCACGCGAGAAATGAATCCATGCTGGTCACCCTTACTTCGTTTTTCTTTCATGATGGCATATTGATTCAGCACACCCGTTTTAGATAAAGCATCCACCACAACCTTTGCCAAGCAACCACCGAGTAACATGCCGCTAATGACTTGAGTGACAAGTGTCATGAGTAACACTTGAGGCGTGTAATAGCCGAATCCATTGGCAATGAGGCTATATGCCATTGCCCCTACTGCTGCAAAGGCACCAGACAACATGAGTGTCCACATGCGATATCGCTTATAGCCAAAAAGAGCGAAGGCGATTTCTGCTCCAAGTCCTTGGCATACACCAATCAAAAGCGCAGAAAGACCGAAGTGGCTGCCTGTCAGTAATTCCACGGCAGCGGCAGCTGTTTCTGCGATGAGGGCAGCTCCTGGCTTTTGGATAATGTAAGCAACGATTGGACTGGCAATGACCCAAATTCCGAACATGATGTTGCCTCCTGCTGGACCGACAAGGGCTGTAATCGGTAAATAAAGAGTCGACCACCCTAAATAGATGACTCCGCATGCCACTGATAAAATGACAGCAAGAACGACTTCTTTCATCTTCCATGTCATGAAGAATGCACCTCCATTTGGACAGGCCACTCTTCGACAGTAAAGGCCATGTCCCAGAATTTATACTCAAGCTGACAGCTTAAGATGAAGTGCTGTTTCATTTTCTCCTTTTCCTTCTCACTTGCTCCTTCCGCCCACTGATCAAGCCGTTTGCAAAGCTCCACTGTAACAGAGTCCGTTAACCCGCCATAAAACGTGATCCACTCATAGAATGGATGGGCAGGGTCGGGCTCAACATCTTTAAGCATTCGTTTGCCTATTTCCCAATAGGTCCAAGGGCAAGGGAGCAAAACCGCAATGATTTCTCCTAGCGTCCCTTCCTTTGCGACTTGCAGCATGTGATGAATATAGTGATGAGCACTTGGCGCCAAAGACGCACCTTGCAGTTCATCATAAGCGACACCTGCCACTCGGCAAAGGTTTTGATGAGGATGTGTCTCACTATCAAGGACAAAAGCCATTTGTTGATGGAAAAAAGTAATGTCCTCTCTGTCTGTACATCTGCTGATGGCTGCCGCATAAATTTTAATAAAGGCATTTAAATATTCCGCATCCTGTTTGACATAATGAATGATCTGTTCCTTTTCGAGTTCTCCTGCTGCGAGTCCTCTCACAAACGGATGCTGATAAATCGCTTCAAATAATGGTTCTGCTTCTTGCCTTAATTGGGTTGAAAATGTCATAAAAAAAGCCTCCTCTTTTTCAGTTGAATAAATGAAAAAGCCACCCCAAATGGAGCGGCCTTCTTATCGATTCAATCATGAATAAGACAAGGTCCAGCTCCACTTCCCTCCGCTAGTACAAACTAGATCAGGTTCAAAGGGTCCAAGATTTCCTCTTGTCTCAGTCATACATGACTCCCCTAGTGGACTTTTGTCATTTAATTATCTTTACTCTACACATGTGGCGATTTGATGTCAACCGCCGATCTTAATTCAATGTATTGATCGTTGGCAGCTTCTCGATCCCTGCCGCATAGTAGAAATTAAGGACACTGAAGAAATCAATTGGCTTTCCTGTCTTTAAATCAACAGCCAAAATATGATCGCCGTAATTTGTCAGGTCATCAATGTCTAAACGCCTTGGCGTTGTCTTTCCGAGAGTATCAACAAAGCTGCTATGGTAGTACTGCCCACTAGCAAACGATGATTCATGATACATAAATAATGTCTCCACATCTAAGTAGACAAGAATGGCCTCAGAGGAACTCGCATATGGAGCAGAGTACGATACTGGTGCCGAAATACTCTTCACTTTTACACTGTCAACAGAATGCGTTCTCTGTTGATATTTTCCATCATATGAGAAATAAAATACACGCTCCCATTTATAATCAGCGGTCTTAGATTGTTTGTTATATACTTTTGTACCATTTGCGAAAACATCCCCATTGGCATACGAAGCAACAAAGTATTGCAATGTTGATGACAGGGATTCAGCACCTGTGAAATTTGGTGGGTTTTTTGCATTCACCTGTAATGTATATGAGTCTCCAAAGTCTCCACCGCTAGTAATACCAAACGCATAATCACCCGCTGGTAAATTGCTTAACGCAAGCAGACTGCCTGCCGGTTGAATCAGATCCGTTGGATAAGCTTGTCCTTCTTCATAATCAATAACAAATAATTGAACGAAATAATCAGCATTTGGAGAGGTAATCCGGCTGATGAGCGCCTGAGAGGACGATGTACTTAAGAACCATAAATCAACTGGATCTTCCTCGTTTAAAACTGCCGATTGATTAATGGCTAGTCCATCAATAGAGCGAACGGCAGACGTGCGCATCTTTCCATCTGTAGCCGCTTTTCGTTTAATACTTATTCCCTTTTTCTTATCTACTTTAAATGATTTTTTTACTTCCTTCTGTTGAACCGCAGTCCCTTTATCCTGCTTTTCAAACGACTCTTGCACTTGCTGAATGGCTTTTTCAGTCAGTGGCGATACTTTTTCACTTGATTTTGGTGCATCTTCTGCTTTGATTGCTGGTGAAAATAAACCTGTTGTGACCAATAAAATAGACAGTAAGGCGGCGGTGATTTTGACATAAAATGCTCTCACAGGAACATCCCCTTTTCCCTAATTTGGGTTTTTTACCCTGTGATTATTTTACCATTTTTCTAATACTTGTTTTGGGCTTTTTTAGGAAATTTTTATAACAAAAAACCAGCCGTATGCGTCACGACTGGTTTTTTGATGATTTATGCAATGGTTTTGACAAATAAACGTGCTGTTTCTGCACTTGATCCTGGATTTTGTCCAGTAATGATTTGTCCGTCTACAACGGCGAATGGCGCAAATGCATCGCCTTTTTCAAATGCTGCCCCTTGCTCGCGAAGTTTTGTTTCCAATAAAAATGGAACTTTAGATGTCAATTGAACAGCATCCTCTTCCTCATTTGTGAATCCTGTTATTTTCTTGCCGTCGATAAATGATTTTCCATCACGATCCTTCACATCAACAAAGGCAGAAACGCCATGGCAAACTGCCCCAACGGCTCCATTTTTGTCTGAAATCGCTAAATCGCATCGGCAACCAATTGATTGGACGCAAAGTCGATCATTGGGCCATGTCCTCCAGCAAAGAAAATGCCATCATACTCAGCTGGGTTTACATCGGTCAGTGCCTTTGTGTCTTGAAGTAATTCATACACATCTTGATATTGTGCTGGAACTCCTTCAGGAATTGAATTTTTATCGATCGGTACTGTTCCACCTTTTATTGAAACAATTTGCACGTTGAGTCCATTTTCTTTAAAAATATGAAATGGCTCGGCTAATTCTTCTAGCCATAAGCCTGTTGGGTGTCCGTTCATTTCTGAGCTGCTTGTTGATACTAATAAAACGTTCTTGCTCAACTTTATCATCCTTTCTATTTATCATGTGGCTATTTTATATTTTGCACAATTAAATATCAAGCAATCAGACTTGGATACAACTCTTTATGTTATACCCGATTTTTTAAAAAATATAGCCTCACTTCAAATCTAATCATTCTGTCACATTCTATTGACAGGGAATTTCATGTAAAATTGTGATGAAATGATATAATATGAGAAACAATTGACAGGCCTCTTGCGCTAGAGGGAATTTAAAAGGAGTGGAAAAAGAGATGAAAACCTATTCGATTGTGATGATTATCATCACGCTCTGTATCATATTGGCTGTCTTTTTAATGAATCTTACGGGCGTCATGTATGGAAAAATCATATTGGCTGTCGCTGTTGCCCTTTGTCTTACGTCCATTATTCGTTTGATGGGAATGCGTAAAAGATAAAAGCCGCCCTCTAGGGCGGCTTTACCGTGTAGACAAACCCCTCGCATTCAGTGTCAGTCCTGCGCTTCGGTGCTCACCAATGTCAAATTCGCTCCGATGCTCGTCCTTCCTAAACTGCAAAGGTTTTCTATCACGCTGATAGGATTATATAGCCAGGATAAGTGCAATTAATGCAAGAAAAGCTGGTAACCCTTGTTTGATGATAATCGATTTATTAGACGTCACACCGCCAAATACTGCTGCGATGAACACACAAAGAACGAAAAATAGCTGAATCATATATCCTACGGTATTCGAACCAAGAATGAGCCCCCAAATGAGTCCAGCAGCTAGAAAGCCATTGTATAGCCCTTGATTAGCAAACATCACTTTCACATTTGGATCCTTTTGTAAGTGTTCAGGCAGATTGAAAGATCTTCTCGCCATTTTTGATTCCATAAAAAACATTTCTAGTAACATGATGACAATGTGCTCTAAAGCGACAATTCCTACTAAAATCATTGCTAAAATATTCAATTTAGTGAATTCCTTTCTGATAGACGGTCTCGTATTTGTATTTTGTCCGTGTATAAATCAAAGTCTTGGATTAGCTCTAACGCCTCATGAAAACGACTTTGTGGAATGTCTTTCATTTTTCTTACACCAAATTCCTTTTTAATAAAAGCCATGATGGTATTAATATGAAGCTTACCGTGGCCATCATACTCTAAATGGCTGCAAAAAGTCTGCATCGTCCCTCGAATCACCTTTAATTGCTTGGCAGTGACACAACTCATTGGTAACGCTCATCCTTTCTTGGTTTTTTAACAACTAAAAAGAACATTGAATGAAAGAAAAACCTTCCAATCTCTATTATATAATGGTTTCATTCGGATATCAAAATAAAAAAGAACAAACATTCGATCAAAGACGAGTCATACGCTAAAAATCCATGTCTTAACGTATCAAAAAGCCGGATTCATGGATAGAATCCGGCTTTTTGTTTAGTTGCTTTTAGAAATTAATACCTTTCCAACAGAACGGTCCTTACTTTGTCCGACGACTTTAAAGGATAGGCCGTATGTTGGCACATCACGTCCTGCATCCGGGTTATTTGGATTCACATAGTTCTTTTTATCACTAAATGTACGCGTTGGGCGGATATAGCGATCCTCTAAGGTTAAGCCTGTTGTCGCTGTATAATCAATATTCAGCTTCGTGCTTGGATTCAAAGAGAATGCAGCATCATGTACTTGGAAACCTGTCGCTGCAATAGAGCCGTCACTCCATTTCAACACTTGTTGATCTGCATCTACGACTCCAAGGAAGCCGTTCCCTGGATGTTTTCCAACCCAGTTATCACTGTACGATTGATCGACGTACCACACGACCAAACCGTTATTATAGCTCATCAGACTTGCTCCTCGTTTGATATGCTTTAAGCCTTTATCGACATCAGCATAAGAGCGCCATTCTAGTAAATAATACTGAGCGGCATATTGTTTTCCATTAGATTGAGAGAATCCGTTAAAAGTGAACGTGGACGTTCCCTCGGCATCATCTGACCACACTTTTGCTCCATCTGCTGTAATCTTTAGATCATCTACAAATAAACCTGGCAGTGAATATCCTGCATCGGTTGTATAGCGGAATTGCAGATCGATCTTCTTCCCTGCATAAGCAGAAAGGTCAAAGGATGCATCTACCCAGCCATCCGATTTTCCATCGATGCCATTGCCTTCATTCGCTCCTGCCTCATTTCGATCATTCGTAATATTACCAGCAATGGTTGTCCATTTGTCTGTCCCAGTTTCACGAACTTCTACATACGCATAGTCATAATCTTCTTCGATATCGTACCATGCTTTAAACGTAAGCTCGGCTTTGCTTCCCTTCGACAAATCAATCCCTGATGTCGTCATGGTAGCATTCAAATTGTCACCTGTTCCGCTGAAGTATGAATATTGCCCTTGTGCAGGCTGAGTGACCACAATCTCTTTATCTGGCAAATCGACTCGAACCGCATCATGGTTGGTTCCTTTTGTTGCTGCTTCATCGATTAAAACTGTTTTGCTTTTTGTTAATGTCTTACCATCAATGGTTTTTCCAGAAAGCCAGTTGCCGCCATGCAAGTTTTGAAGCATTTCTTTTGCATATGGACTAAAACCTGTTGGTTCCGTACCAGGTACTTTACCTGCCCAGCTTCCGCTTGACATGATAGACCAATAAGAAACGGGCTCTCCTCTGCCTGTGTATTGTGTATCGTATTCATCAGGCAGACCAAGATCATGTCCAAATTCATGTGTGAACACGCCTGCTGCGCCATCTTCAGGCTCAATCGTATAATCTAGAGCGCCTAACTTTCCGCCTTGACCCACTTCTGATTCAGTGTTTGGAATCTCAAATACATCACCAAGTGACCAGCGATGCGACCAAATCGCGTCAGAGCCAAGCTGTCCGCCGCCAGCTTCTTCACCTACGCCAGCGTGTACAACCATGAGGTGGTCAATGATACCGTCCGGCTCATTATAAACACCGTCTCCATCCATATCATAGCGGTCCCATTGATCATATTCACCAAGGTCAATGTTTGGATCCTTTGCCGCTGCTTCGAGGGCTTCTTTCACCAATTCGCGCGGTCTGCCGTCACTGCCTGATTCGTCTGGTACGTTCCCGCCATAATATGCTGCTTCATGCTTGGCTGTATACCATCCAGCTACTGTTCCACTAATCGTGTAGCTTCCACCGGACTGCTTTTCGTAATACTGCTTCATAGATACTTTTCTTTTACCATCTGGACCGATGTAGCCATTTTTTCCGAAAAGCATGTCTTGGTAGTGCTGCTGATCGTACTTGTCATAGTACATATCAGTCTCTTCTTTTTTAATACTATTATGCTTATAATCTTTAAAATCTACTAATAATACCAAAACTTTATCATTACGGACGTCGCCTTTATATTTTTCCTTTTTCACCGGCTTTACTTGATTGCCTTCTTTTCCTTTATGCTTCTTTAACTTTTTCTTTTTGGCTAGTTTATTATGTACATTTTGTTTGTATTCTTTTAGGAATTCAGGTTCTTCTGTTAAGGTACTTGCGCTTTGTTTCATCGCTGCTTCTTCTTTTTTCTTTAAGTAGTTCTTTAATGCTTTTTGGGTTTCTGCCTCATTGGCATTCTTTTTGATCTTTCCTTGTTTTTTCAAGGCTTTGATGAGGCGGTCTTCATTGACAACACTTGCGTCGAATGGAATACCTGAATAATGACCACCATCTGAGGATGTTGACTTTTCTGAGGTGTGGGCAGATAGAGGGGTGCTGAAAGCTGTCAATGTGCCTAAACTGAGGACAGCTGTTAGTGCGATGCTCGTCCATTTCCCTTTTTTCATATTGGTTCCTCCCTAATTTGGTAATAAATAATATCTAATTCTAGCATATTCCAATATACTTAAGTCGAAAAACATTTTATTTTCAGAAACTTTGTGGAAAATGCACAATACGAGATTGAAATAGGTGGAACGAATTGTCGAAAATAAAAGTACCCTAGGCTATAAATGCCTAGGGTGTTTGTTGTTTTTCTATGAAAGCTGCTCTCCTTGATATGCAATAACATCAAGTGGAGCGGCTAAAAATTCTTTTGCCTTTGCGACGAAAGCTTGGAAATGTGCACTTGCATTATGGCTTTGAACCGCTGCTTCATCTTTCCACACTTCTACCATTAAAAAGGTGTTTTCTTTCTCTGTATCCTTGAAAAGCTTGTAGGACACATTGCCTGCTTCTTCCTGTGAAGCTTTCATTAAACCGTTGATTTCTTCTAGAAATACGTTTTCTTTCTCTGGATGAATGGTCATCCCTGCATGAATAATAATCATATGATCGTCTCCCTTTTTTTAAAAATTATTTCCACTCTGTGATGCGATCGATCGGTAAACGGTAAGAAGCATAACCTTCGTCAGCTGCTTTCCCAATGGATAGAAGCATAACTGGTACATAGCGCTCTTTATCCCAGCCGAATGTTTCAGCGATGACTTCTTTGTCATATCCGCCAATTGGGTTTGTATCATAGCCATGCGCACGAGCAGCAAGCATCAGCTGCATTGACACAAGTCCACCGTCAATTAAGATCGTTTCACGATTCACTTGCTCTGGAAGAGCTTCAAAATGTGCAGTTAATGCAGCAATTTGTCTTTCTTTTACTTCCTGCGGCATGTAGCCATTTTCTACTGCTTTTGAATAAATTTCTTCTAAGTATTCATTGTTTTTCATATCTGCAAACACAGCGATGACAGCTGATGATGTAGCTACTTGTGTTTGGTTGAATTTTGCGAGTGGTGCGAGCTTTTCTTTTCCTTCTGGGCTGTCAATGACCATGAAGCGCCAAGGCTGTGCATTCACTGATGATGGTGCTGTTGTTGCCTCTTCTAAAATCTCCGTCATTTCTTCTTTGCTAATTTTCACTGCTGGATCATAGTTACGAATGGAGCGGCGCCCTTTCATAATATCCATAAAATCGTTTGTTTTTAATGTTGTAGCCATGTGTAACACTCCTTTAGGTTGTTTGAATCTTCTCGATGTTTTGTTGTATACGGATGAGCACATCAGTGAGAAGCTTTCGTTCTTCATCACTTACGTTTTCAAGCATTTCTGAGATAAATCGTTCTTTTTCTTTTTTAGAAGCTTCGATTCTTGTTCTGCCTTCATCTGTCAGACGAACAAGCGTGACTCGATTATCTTCCGGCTTTCTTCTGCGCGTGACCATTCCTTTTGTTTCTAACTGTTTTAAGTGACGCGTCACAGCCGCACTATCAATATTTACTTTTTTCTGCAAATCGGATTGGCTGATTTCGTCGGCTTGGAATAACAGTGATAGCAACTCCAGTCTTGATTGGCTGATGCCCGTGCATGCTTCGAACTTCACACCCATCATACGGTTCACGCACTGCAAACGATATAATACCTCTGCTTCTTCAGAGCAAAATGCAGTCAATGCCATCCCCTCTTTTCTATTCAGATCAATTAGTTGATATATCAATCATTGACTCGTCAACTAATATACACCCATTGTTTCATGATTGCAAGAGGTTTGTTTCATAAAGTGAAATTTTTTATTTCAATAAAAAAACGAGCTGTACGCTCGTCTTAAGAACTTGGTGTCGATGTTGGTCCCACATAGTAGCTGATAAATCCAATGATCATCAAGACTACAAAAATAAAGAGAATGAGTTTGAGCATTCTCATGGTTTATCCCCTCCCACTCATCTAACTTATCATATCTAGAAGAAGCGCTACCTAAAATTTACATAAAAAAAGACAAAAGCGATTCATCACTTTTGTCTTCTTCTCTTTATTCTGTAATCACTGTATGAATCAAAGTCGGAGCATCAGCATGGTCAGCGATGCGGATGTTGTCATAAATTTTCTCCATGACATTCGCAACATCTTCACGATTTGCATGCAGCGTCACGAGAGATTCACCTTTTTCTACACGATCGCCTACTTTTTTGTTGAGCATGATGCCAACAGATAGATCGATATCGTCTTCTTTTGTTGCACGTCCTGCTCCAAGAATCATCGCTGCAACACCGATTTCGTCTGCGACGATTTCAGCGATCACACCTGATTCTTTTGCCGGCACTTCGATTTGATAAGGTGCTTGTGGCAGTTTTTCCGGTTGATCTACAATCGAGCCGTCTCCACCTTGGTTTTCTAAAAATTCCTTGAATTTCTCAAGTGCTTTGCCGTTTTTCATGACTTCAATTAGCTTTTCTCTTGCTTCATCAAGTGTCTCTGCTTTTTTCGCAAGAACGACCATTTGACTTCCTAATGTGAGCACAAGCTCGTTTAAGTCTTCAGGGCCTTCGCCTTTAAGCGTGTCAATCGCCTCTTTCACTTCAAGGGAATTTCCAATCGCTAATCCTAGCGGCTGAGACATGTCTGAGATGACAGCCATCGTTTGTCTGCCAACATTATTTCCGATACGAACCATTGCTTTTGCAAGCTTCTCAGAGTCTTCAGGTGTTTTCATGAAAGCACCTGCACCTGTTTTCACATCTAGTACAATGGCATCTGCGCCAGCAGCGATTTTCTTACTCATAATCGAGCTTGCAATGAGCGGGATTGAGTTAACAGTTCCTGTTACATCACGAAGGGCATACAGTTTTTTATCAGCAGGTGTCAGGTTGCCTGATTGTCCAATGACCGCTACTTTATGACGGTTCACCAGCTCGATGAACTCGTCTTTTGTAATTTCAACGTGGAAGCCTTTGACTGCCTCTAGCTTGTCGACTGTTCCACCCGTATGTCCAAGACCACGCCCAGACATTTTTGCAACAGGTACATCAAGTGCTGCAACAAGAGGAGCGAGTACAAGCGTTGTTGTATCGCCTACACCGCCTGTTGAATGCTTGTCTACTTTAATGCCATCGATAGCAGACAGGTCAATCGTGTCCCCTGAGTTTGCCATAGCGAGTGTTAAATCTGCACGTTCTTGATCCGTCATATCTTGGAAGAAAATCGCCATCGCCAAGGCACTTGCTTGGTAGTCAGGAATTGTTCCGTCCGTATAACCTTTGACAAAGAAAGAAATTTCCTCTGAAGATAATTCTTTTCCGTCACGTTTTTTCGCAATGATATCTACCATTCTCATTGTTTTCACCATTCCTTTTTTAGTTTAGTAAATCAAACCGACAACGCCTGCTGTTAAGAAGCTGACGAGTGTTGCACCGAATAACAGCTTTAATCCAAAGCGTGCGACAACGTTTCCTTGTTTTTCATTTAAGCCTTTCACTGCTCCAGCAATGATACCGATAGACGAGAAGTTCGCAAATGACACAAGGAATACAGAAATGATCGCTTCTGTACGAGCAGTGAAATGAAGACCGTCGCCAGATAGAGCAAGCATCGCTACAAATTCGTTAGATACCATTTTGGTCGCCATAATACTTCCTGCTTGTACCGCTTCACTCCAAGGTACACCAACAAGGAAAGCAAATGGTGCAAACACATATCCAAGTACATCTTGGAAAGAAACACCGATGGCAGCTGTGAAAATGCCATTAATCATCGCAATTAATGCAACGAATCCAATCAACATCGCAGCCACAACAATGGCTACTTTGAAACCATCCATAATGTATTCGCCGAGCATTTCGAAGAAAGATTGTCTTTCTTCTTCTACGACTTCAAGCATGTCTTCGTCTTTAGACACTTCATATGGATTGATGATAGACGCAATAATAAATCCACCAAATAGGTTCAGCACAAGTGCTGTAACAACGTACTCCGGTTTAATCATTTGCATATACGCACCGACAATGGACATTGATACAGTCGACATCGCAGATGCACACAATGTATAAAGACGCTGTTGAGGTAATAATCCAAGCTGCTTCTTAATGGAAATGAACACTTCGGATTGACCTAAAATCGCTGACGCTACGGCGTTGTAAGATTCTAGTTTCCCCATTCCATTGACTTTACTAAGCAAATACCCAATTCCGCGTACGATCAGCGGAAGGATACGCCAATGCTGCAGGATACCAATCAAGGCAGAAATGAAGACGATCGGCAGCAAGACATTGATAAAGAAAGTTGACGCATTATCATTCATTAAACCGCCAAATACGAAGTTGATCCCTTCACCAGCATAGCCTAGAAGCATTTGGAATCCTTTTGCAAAGCCCCCGACTAGGAAGTTCCCAACACCTGTATTGAGCAGAATATAACCTAAAATAAATTGCAGTACAATCATGACAATGACTGGACGGAATTTCACTCGCTTTTTCCCGTTACTTGCCAGCCATGCAATGGCGAGAATCACCAGCAAACCGATAATACCAATGACGTATTTCATGTTTTTCCTCCTTGAATGAATTCGTTTACATTAATGTGCTTGTATGGAACAAACCCTATTTCGCAAACAAATTGCGGAAGAAAATCCCAGAAATGAGATCCTTCCGCATATGACTTTTTCATCATCTAATGAGTCATGATTGTTATCCTACCATAGGATCGTATGAATTAATAGTCTTTAGAAGGAGCTGATTGATCCCCTTTAATAATGGAAACGCCTGCACTGGCACCAATACGGGTTGCGCCTACAGCTGTCATCGCTTCTACGTCTTCTTTTGTTCTCACGCCGCCTGATGCTTTGACACCGATGTCAGGTCCAACTGTTTTACGCATTAATGCGATGTCCTCAGCTGTTGCACCGCCTGTACTAAATCCAGTCGATGTTTTGACGAAATCAGCGCCAGCTTTTACAGAAAGTTCACAAGCTCGTACTTTCTCTTCATCTGTGAGTAAACAAGTTTCAATGATGACTTTCACTAAGGCTTTGCCTTTTGCTGCGTCTACAACGGCACGAATATCTTGTTCAACTGCATCATATTCGCCATCTTTCAATGCCGCAATATTGATGACCATGTCCACTTCAGTTGCACCGTTTTCAATGGCATCCTTTGTTTCAAATGCTTTCACTGCTGTGGTGTTTGCACCTAACGGGAAACCGATGACTGTACATACATCAACGCCTGTTCCTTCTAGTTCTTTCGCCGCAAGAGATACCCAAGTTGGGTTCACACAAACGGAAGCAAATTGATATGTCTTTGCTTCTTCTAGTAACTGCATGATCGCAGCTTTAGATGTATCTGGTTTTAGTGCTGTATGATCAATGAGCTTTGCTATTGTCATGATTCACACTTCCTTTTAAATATGATACTTTCATCTTAAATGACTATTGAACAATTGTAAATATAGTTATTAAATTTTGTTCATCTATTTTGTGACATTTAAAAGAGCTCTTGCTGTGTGCTGATCGATCATCAATACGTTCGCATATTTTCCTCTCAGCGCCCCATGGATAGAGGCAACCTTTCGATGTCCACCAGCCACAAGAATGGAGCGCTCTTTTGTTCTCAAATCATCCAGCTCCACACCGATTGTGCGATTGTTAATCGCTTCACTGCAAATGCGTCCTTCTTGATCATAAAAACGCGAACAGATATCTCCAACACTGGATGTCTTGAGCAGCGCCTTTTCTTCTTCACGGAAATAACCAAGCCTAAACAAAAGCGCCTCATCTCTTACCGTCCCAACAGTAAACACAGCGATATTTGCCTGTTTGCCCATTTCAATAATGCGCTGAATATGTCTGTCCTGTTCGACCATCTCTTTAACGGCGGCACTATCGAACACAACAGGCAGTGGCAAATAGCGTGGTGCCGTTTGAAAAGCTGATGCAAACAGCTGAATCGTTTCCGCAGAATAAGTATTCACATGTGAATGGCTGATTCCACCTTTCAGCTGAACCACTTCTACCCCTTTTACCTGTTTAGGTTGCATCTTTTGAGCAATTTGATACATCGTGGTGCCCCAGCTCACTCCAACGATATCGCCGTCTTTCACCGTATTCTGAAGATAATCTGCACCAAACCGGCTCAAGTAATCAGTAATCGTTGGATAATCGTCCTTTGGCGAAAATACCACATGAGCCTCGAGCAGATCATATTTTTCTTTCAACAATAAGGATAGCTCATTTAAATCCTCAAATGGGTCCATCACTGTAATTTGGACGTACCCTTTTTCCTTCGCATACTGAAGCAGACGAGACACCGTTGGCCTCGACAGGTCAAGCTGCTTGGCGATTTCCTGCTGACTGTAATCAGATAAGTAATAGAGCCTTGCTGCTTCAATACTTAATTGCTGTTTCTCCCGATCCATTCGTACGCCTCCTTTTCTCCTCTATCATAACAAATTGTTCACTTCACCATGCACAAATGTTCATTTAAAGAAAATGGTGTAGGCTGCGTGAAAGGTCTCTTGCTTCTCTAAGGTTTGAATGCCGAATTTCTCCTTATACTGCCCGTTTGTCCCTTCCATATCAGCGATCCCATACCAAGGCTCAATACAAACAAAAGGAGCCATTGTTCCCTTTTCTTGATCATATGGAGACCAAATACCAACGAACGGAAAACCACTGAGATCGACCTCAACGCCGTGACCTGCTTGAGAAGTCAATGATACTTGATCAATATGACTAAAGATCATTGCATCGTTCTGAAAAAGTTCTGGGTGAAGTTGAATCGGCTCAAACTCAACACCTTTCTCCTTCTCTCTCACAAGTGAATCATGAAGTTCATATTGAATTGGATCATGTTCGGTGGAAGGTATCAATGTGAGTGAATAATCAGCTGTCTGCTCGCCTTCAACAAGCGGGACATGAAATGCCGGATGCCCGCCAATCGAGAAATACATCGTGCCATCTCCTTCATGAACAATTTCCCAGGAAATCGTTAGTCCATTTTCCGACAGTGCATAACTGATGCGCGCTGTAAATTCATACGGATATTGTGACGTGTGACGGCCATTTGATTGATATTGAAAAACCACCTGATCTTTTGCTTCTTCAAATAGTTCAAAATCAACATCACGCAAAAATCCATGCTGCGAGAGTTGATACGTTTGATCGTCTATCTTGTATTGATCATCCTTCAACCGTCCTACAATCGGAAATAAGACGGGCGACACCCTGCCCCAATAAGCAGGGTCACCAGACCACATATATTGACGTCCACTTTCTTTATGAAGCACCTCTCTCACCTCGGCACCTCTCTCATTGATTTGAACCAATAACAGATCATTTTCAATCGTTTTCATTCAACACATCCCCTTTCCTTCTTTTTTTATTATGACAGGGATTTTCGGTTTGAGTATAAAAATAAGAATCCCTCAAGCCTTAGAATGTTTCTTCATATAAAAAAATTTAAAAAAAGACAGAAATTCGCCAACAAAATGTAATGCTGATTCGTCTAATCTTATATAAAATAAAAGAATCGTTGTTCTTTTGGAGTGACAACAAAAAAGACGCGTTTGACATTGATGGGGGATTCTTTTTCATGAACAGCAAGGAAAACCGTTTACGTTACATATTAGGATTAGATGGGCTGAGAGCTGTTGCCGTATTGGCGGTCATTGCTTATCACTTACATATTGGACCTGCGAGCGGCGGGTTTCTTGGCGTTGATTTGTTTTTTGTGATTTCTGGTTACTTGATTACAACCATCTTGCTGCATAAGCAGGATTTGGGCTATCAAGAGCTTCTGCCTTTTTGGATGGGCCGCATCAGAAGGCTGCTTCCAGCTGCCTACGTCATGATTTTTTTAATCGTCAGCTGGTGCGCCATTGCTGGTTCAAATGCATTAATGTCCATTCGTGGCGATGCCTTATCGTCCTTTTTTTATGTGAGTAACTGGTGGTACATTTTTCATCAGCTCTCTTACTTTGACAGCTTCAATGCTGTATCTCCACTAAAAAATTTATGGTCTTTGGCGATTGAAGAGCAATTTTATCTCATTTGGCCGGTACTGTTGATTGCTGGACTGAAATGGGTGAAAAATAGATCCCATCTTCCTATGATCACCTTTGGTCTGGCACTTGTATCTGCTTTATGGATGGCCATTCTCTATTCACCGGATACTGACCCGAGCAGGATCTATTATGGAACAGACACACGTGCGTTTGCACTCCTCATCGGGTGCAGTCTTGCATTTGTCTGGCCCATGCACAGACTTTCCAGCAGAAAATTACTTCCTATCGGCAGACGTATGTTACAAATAGCCGGATTCGGTTCGATGGTCATTTTCCTCTTATGTGTTTATGCAGTCGACGAATTTGACGGCTTTCTCTACCAAGGCGGTATGCTTTTATTCTGTTTGAATGCAGCGATCTTAATTGCGTGTGTCTGCCATCCTGCCAGTCTTATTGGGAAATGGCTGTCTTTTCAACCACTCGTTTGGCTCGGAAAGCGGTCTTATGGCATCTACTTATGGCATTATCCAATTATCGTGCTGACCACACCGGTCATTGAGATTGGACAGCCTTCCATGGGACGTGTCACATTGCAGCTCATCGCAATTCTACTCATATCAGAGGCTTCCTATCGTTTGATCGAACAGCCGATTCGTAAACTCGGGTTTAGACACTATTTTGCCTCTTGGTCGATTTGGAAAACAGGAATCAAGCAATGGTCTATGTCCAATAAAGTGTTTCTTGGGATTGCCGCAGTCCTTTTGATTTTATTTACCATTGGCATGTCTAGCTCGTCTCATATATCCCCGCATGCGCAAGAAGTCACACAAATTAAGACAGCGCCCCAAAAGGCAGGCGGTCAGACAGAATCAAAAGTGAAGAAAAAGAAAGACAAACATGAGAAAAAAGCAGCGGATCCTAAACAATTTCACCAAGTTCTTGCCATTGGTGATTCCGTCATGTTAGACATTGGTTCAAATTTAGAAAAGGCCTATGAACCCATCACCATTGACGCAAGGGTCGGAAGGCAAATGAACGAAGCCATCCGCATCGCCCCTCAATATGCTTCTTTTAACAAGGCTGATGCCGCTGTTATTATTGAGCTTGGCACAAATGGTTATTTTACAGAGGGGACTTTGACCTCATTCATTCAACATTTCTCGAAGGCACATATTTTTCTTGTGAACACTCGCGTTCCAAGATCTTGGGAAAATGATGTGAATGCAGTCATTGAGCGTGTGGCCAATCAACACCACAATGTGAGCTTAGTCGATTGGCATTCAGCCGCTACCGGACAGCCATCCTATTTTCAGCCAGATGGTGTTCATCTTTCCACAAAAGGCTCTGACACATTGACTGAGCTCATTAAAGCCAGTATCAAGAAAAAAGGAGATGTGTCCTCGGCATCATAAGAAGACTAGCATCCTGTGAAGAGAGATTCAAAAAAGACATGCTTTCCTATGATTGGAGGCATGTCTTTTTTTGTGATGGATGAGCACGGAGCTGCATTATGTTTTACTTTTAAAAGACCAAACGATGACAGGGATGAGAATTAACGATAAAATTCCTCCGCTTAAAGATAATGTAGCATAACTCGTATTCGCCATGACCATTCCTGAAAGGGCACCGCCAGAAGCACCTGCTAACGCAACAAAAACATCGAGTGTTCCTTGGGTTTTTGCCCGGTTTGATGGTTCTGTAGAATCCACTATTTGAGCAGTACCACTAATTAAACCAAAGTTCCATCCCAATCCAAGTAAAGACAAAGCAATGATTAATAGAACCATTGAATCACTTGGTGCGAATGCTGCTAATAAACCAGCAAGTAACAATGTGATGCCCGACGCTATGCTCATAGCTGTTCGTCCTAGTTTATCTACAAGTACACCCGTGATAGGTGAAGGAAGATACATGGCTCCTATATGAAAACCAATCACAATGCCCACTTCGGCTAATCCATGACCATGATGCTGCATATGCACCGGTGTCATGGTCATGAGTGCCACCATGACAATTTGAGTTAAGATCATCACTGTGGCACCTACTGTAAGCCCTTTTTTATCTGTTTTTTTATCAGCAGCATCTGATTTATTTCCATGCCCATGTTCTGCTTTGTAAGTTGCTATTCTTCGGGCAATGTCTAATGGATCAGGACGCAGCAGAATAAAAAGGACAAGACCAGCTACAATAAATGCTACTGCTGATAAAATAAAAGGACCGGCAAGTGCTGGAACACCAATGGACACTGCAAATTTACCCATCACTTCAACTAAATTCGGACCTGCTACTGCTCCAAATGTTGTCATGACCATTGTTGTACTAATTGCAGTTGCACGCTGTTTAGAATTTGCTAAGTCCGTCCCAGCATAACGCGCTTGTAAGTTCGTGGATGTTCCTGCTCCGTAAATGAAGAGCGATGCAAATAATAAAATGACACTATTCATCATAGCTGCCAGCACAACGCCAATTGCTCCGAGCCCTCCAACAACAAAACCTGTCGATAAACCGATGCGTCGTCCATAACGTTGCGAAAGCTTTCCTACAATGAAAGCTGACCCAGCTGACCCCAAAGTAAATAAAGCGATTGGGACTCCTGCATATGCTTCAGTTCCAAGCATTTGTTGTGCTAAAATGGCACCTACCGTAATCCCTGCAGCTATTCCAGCCCCTCCAAATATTTGCGATAGACTGACAACAAACAATACTCGTTTATATAAATTTTTCAATTTTTGGGGTGAATCTATATAATTCTTCACTACATCTTGTTCTGTATCTAACACTTGTAAACACCCACTTGAGATTTATTTGCCCAATGTAACCATTATATCAGGTCCGACTACAATCCTTGATTTAAATCTCTTCCACCTCTCGGCCATTTACATCGAGAGCAAGCGGTTGTTTTCGGATCATAGACACCTTGTTTTGAAATGGATCATGAATAAAGCGCCCACATGACTGACCTGTACTTTTGAGCTGATGCGTATCTTTTGTCGTTTTCTTTTATGCCGTTAAAAGGCTGGCTCTCAATGCTAGTGCGTGCTTTTCCTTCGTTTTTTGATCCACCAACGCAAAATCACCATTCTCATACGCTAATGAAAATAATTCTTCGATATGAAAAACACCTGCCTGAAACTGCTTGCTCAATACATGCAGTGCCACAGCACTGGCGACTTGAGCCGTTGCTTGAGACTCATCGCGACCTTTTATTCCAAGCGCTGCTTGATGAATTTCGTTACCCTTCATTCCTACCGCTTCCACTTTCACTGCATATTGATCTGTACCCATTTGAGCAGATTGAATCAGTGAAATGGCACGTTCCTTGATTTTCGGCATCGTGAGAAGGGACGTCATTCCGAGTTTCCTTGTGAGAGCAAATGCACGTGTCGCTACGCCAGAATCAAAACAGAGCCTTGTTGTCACAGAAGGCACATGGAGCGTCGAAGGCAATGTTTGCTGGTCAGAGAAAGGGAACTGATAGGCTTGCCGCTTTCCAAGCGTTTTGCCAAAATCAATGCGTTTCCCTCCAGTAAAACTTTTGACTTTCTTTCGCTGATGATTCTTCGTCAGCTCATAATCCGTATGCACATGATCAAGCGTCCATTCAATAGCTGCTTTTCCATGCTGGTCACCTAGCCCAAGCATGATACTAATATCAATTTGCTCCACAGAGGTCAGAATAGATGCCGCCTTCGCTGCAAGCAAATTGGTGAGACCAGGTGCAAGGCCTACGCTCAGCACAGCCGTTGCGTTCAATTGCTGTTGATGGACCTTTGCTAGCTTCTCAATATAGGCTCCTTTTGCCGAAATATCGAGATAATCAATACCTGATCGTAAGCATGTTTCAGCAAATGACGTGTCATCTTGATCCAGACACATGATCACGAGTCTCGTTTCATCCATCCAGTCCGTATCCATTGGTTGTCTTACGTCTATCTGAAATGGACGTACACGCCCATTCGTTTGGCGTGCAAATTGTTCAGCCTTCTCATAACTTCGGCCAGCCGCAAAGACTTGCCCAGGATACACGTCACTTAATTGAAGACATATTTGCTGCCCCACATGTCCATAACCGCCTATCACCATCACTTTTGACCTCATTTTCCAACCGCCTTTCTATCGCCTCTTTTACAAACAATCCCTTTGATCATGCCCGCTTGAAAATAAGGTCTGATGTCTTGAAATCCTGCTTCGGTTAATTGTGCTGTCATCTTTTCTTCAGACACGGGATATGTTGTGACACCCAGCCTTTCTCGGAAGGACGTAAACACTTCCTTTCCCAAGCCTTGACGCTTCATGAATAGAGAAAGCATATGAAGCTCCTGCTGAAATGTCGGCGTTTCCGGGTCTCCTTGAATAAACGCCAACACGAGAGGAGCCCCTGGTTGAAGCCGGCGGGCGATCTCCTGTAAAAAGGTCAGCTGATCTTTTACAAAATGAATGACAAGCAAACTTACTGCTGCATCGTACAACTTTTCAACCGGCACTTTGTCTAAGGCCATCTCATACCATGTGACGCGATCTTGCATATGAAGCTGTGCCACTCTGCGCTTGGCCATCTCAAGCATGGTTGGAGATGGATCAACCCCTGTGATATGCCAGTTTTTATTTCTTTGAAGCATGTTGATGATCTCTTCGCCCCCACCTGCTCCGACTGTTAACATGCGAGAAGCCGCTCCCATTAATTCGATTTCTACTCTATCCACTGTCAGCTCATGCAAAAGATGATAGCCCGGTACTTTATGTGCAATTGTCGCTGCATAGGATTCAGCAACAGGATCATGCCAATGTTGATTTACACTCATATGTCTTCTCCTCCAGTTTCCTCTTTGCTTCGTTTCCTTTACACTAACGGTATGTTATCTTCATTGTAAGAAGATAGATGAGAAAAAACGATCCCTAAAAGTAGGGATATTGAGGAGGAGATCAAATGAACAATCCAGCCGCTCATTTTCAGCAGCTGAGAAAAAGCATTCGAGATGAACTTGCTGCTATCTGTGATTTTGATGCTGCCTGTATCACAACCATTGATCCAGCTACTCTCCTCTCGACGGGTTCTTTTACAGATGAACCGATTGAAGCCATACATAACGAGCTGTTTCAAAATGAATATTTAAAAAAAGATGTGCACCAGCATGAAGATCTAGCGAAAGGTCCTGTCCACGCTGCCAGTCTCGTCCAAAGCGGAGAATACATCAATAGTGGTCGATACCAGCACATTTTATTACCTAACGGATGGGCAGATGAATTGCGGGCAGCCCTTGTGATTCAAGGTGAATGCTGGGGAATCGCCAGCCTTTATCGGAAAAAGGAGAAGGAACCTTTTCATGAACAAGATATACAAGCGGTTAGTCGCCAAACACCAGCACTCGCAGCCAAACTGAGAGATGAACTTTTTAAAAGAAGAGAAACGGAAGAAGATGAAACGGCGGAACACCAAGGCTTCCTCATTCTTTCACACGATTACCATCTTCTTTATGGAAATGAAACCGGACTTCATTGGCTCCACACCTTCCAAACCTTTGAGCAAATTCATGACGGTGCCATCATGCCCCGTCCGTTTAGAGCATTAGGTGCTAAGCTTTTATATGGCGGCGGTGACCAAACAGCGGTCAGCATCACCAGAATGCCGACAGGGCGTTTTCTCTCTCTTCAAGCATTTCGTTTAGCACAGGCAGCCGGGCAGGAAGAGGCTGTCATGATTCATATTAAACGAGCTCAAACAAGTGAAATCCTTCCTTATATAGCGAAAACATATCGGCTAACAGAAAGAGAAATGAACGTCCTTGACTGTTTAATAAAAGGACAATCCACAAAGGAAATTGCCAGTACGTTATTTATCTCGCCTCATACGGTGCATGATCATGTAAAGGCGATGCTCGAAAAAACAAATTTGAACAGCAGACGTATGCTTGTTTACTTTTTCTCACACATATAAAAAAGCGGCTACCTCATTGGTAGACCGCTCTTTCTTTATTTTCCGATGACTCGCTCATGCAGGACATGTGCGACTCCTGCTTCGTTATTGGATTTTGTCACAACATCCGCAACTGCTTTGACATCTTCAATGGCATTTCCCATCGCAACGCCACAGCCCGCAAATTCTAGCATCGACACGTCGTTCCCATTGTCACCAATCGCCATCACTTCTTCACGAGAAATCCCCAGTTCATGCGCTAGAAGCTTCACGGCATTCCCTTTGCTCACATCAGGATGAAGAATTTCTAGGAAGAAATCTGTGCTTTTTACCATCATGTACTGATCCTTCACTTCAGATGGAATGGCTTGTATCGTCTTTTCCAAACGTTCCGGCTGATCAATATACATCATCTTCGGAAGTCTCATGGATGGGTCTGCCTCTTCGACAGGTAAATACTTAAGCGGCAATTTCGTTAAATACGATTCAAGTACCGTGTATTCACTAATATCCCGATTTGGTGTGTATAGATGAGCCGAATCGAAATAATGCATAGGTGTATCCAGCTGACGGCTCAGTTCATATAAAGAAGTCAAATCATCATAGGATAAAGTTAATTCTGATACGACTTCATTTGTATGGCTGTTTTGTACAAGCGCTCCGTTATAGGCGATGACATAATCCCCCTCTTGATCAAGCTGCAGCTCTTTTAAATAGCGATGCACCCCGCCAATCGGCCGGCCTGTACATAAAACAATTTTAACGCCTTCTGCCTTCGCCTGTTGAATGGCTTCAAACACCTCATCCGGCACCATATGCTGATCATTTAATAACGTACCATCCATATCAATTGCGACTAATTTATACATTCACTGCTCCCCTTTTCTCAGCAAAACGTGCTGTCACTATTTTGAGTGATCATCTACATAATCACATGCTATTCATCATACTATGTACCTATTTTAGCCTATCGTTTTTTTCTCACGCTGTCTACTTGTTCCTATCTGTAACAAAAAATCACTTCATCCTCATCTATTATAACCTATTCTATGGAATCCGCTGTGAATAGAAGAGACCTGTCATTTTAACACTATGAAAAGGAACAAATGTTCATCGGAGAATATTTTGAAACTAGCAAATCTAATTGTATGATGGATAGCAAAGAAAGGAGGTGCAGGGAATGATTACATTTACGAGAGGAAAATTGTCAAAAATGTCTGGTGTACATATTGAAACCATTCGTTTTTATGAAAATGAGGGTGTGCTCCCCGAGCCTAAGAGAGCACATAACGGCTATCGTTTATATGATAAAAAATATGTACTCATGCTATCCTTTATCACTGAAGCAAGAAAGCTAGATTTCTCACTCAAAGAAATTCGAGAAATTATCACGTCACTATTCGAGAAACAGTCAAAAACAGAAGCGGAACAGCTGCTCGAACAAAAAGTAGAAGATATTCAAAAATCCATTCAAGAGTTAAAAAAGAGGAAGGCGGCCATTCAACTGTTAACGAAACAAACATTAGCTAACATTAGTTAATTGTAGAGACTGCCAAAGATGTGCCGGTATTTTTTACTGGCACCCCTCTGCGCCTAGCTGTTAAGTACACGTTGTATGAAAACATCAGGTATACTAGAGACAGCTTGACGTGACATCAATCGTATGAAAGGGGTTATGAATAGAATGAGAATAGCAACCATTGGAACAGGTGTGATTGTGGAAGGTTTCCTCCAGGCAATTGAACAGCTTGAAGGTGCTTCTTGCCACGCTGTCTATTCAAGAAAGGAAACGACGGCAAAGAAACTCGCAGATCAATTTGGGGTGCAAACGACTTATACGGATTTAACCACTATGTTAGAAGATCCCCATATAGAAGCGGTATATATCGCATCACCCAATCGTTTACATAGCGAGCATGCCACGGCTGCATTGAAACACGGAAAACATGTGATTTGCGAAAAGCCTTTTACCTCTAATGTGAAAGAACTAGAAGCCTTAATCGCTCTCGCAAAGGAAAAGCAGCTCTTCCTATTTGAAGCCATTACGACCGTTCATATGCCCAACTATCATTTAATCAAAAAACACCTTCATCAATTAGGCAGAATCAAACTCGTTCAATGCAACTACAGTCAATATTCAAGTAAATATGATCAGCTGCTCGCCGGGGAAACGCCGAATGTCTTTAACCCAGAGTTTTCTGGCGGTGCCCTCATGGATATTAACATTTACAATGTTCATTTCATTATGAATCTATTTGGTTCACCGAAAGACATTCGTTACCAGGCCAACCGCCATCCAAACGGCATCGACACATCTGGTGTTTTAACTTTTACTTACAATGATTTCATCGCCACAAGTGTTGGCAGCAAAGATACAAGCAGTATGAATTTCGCTTTGATTCAAGGGGAAAAAGGGTTCCTGCATGTGAAAAATGGTGCGAATGGCTGTGAGGAAGTGTTGCTGCATATAGGTGAACAAGTCACTTCACTCAATGCACAAACCAATTCAAACCGCCTGTTTTATGAAGCAGAAGCATTTCAGCATATCATTGAAACAGGAAATGTCGAAAAGTGTTATGAATGGCTTGATGACAGCCTTTCTGTCATGAAGGTTCTTGAAACCGCTAGGAAAGACGCCGGTATTGTTTTCCCAGCAGATCATGCTTAAATAAAAAAACCGCCTTCTGATGAAAAGGCGGTTTTTTGGCATTAGATACTCTTTGAATATGCCACCAGACGCTGAGACATATGATTCACTTCATCAACTGAAGCGTTCACTTGCTCTGTCAAAGCAGCCTGTGTTTGCGTAAGAGCTGTCATATTGGAGATATTTTCAAGAATTTGATCGATTTGTGTTTTCATTTCAGTTAAACTAGATTCGATATTTTCTGTCGCATTGGCACTATGAAGCGCTAGCTTACGTACTTCATCGGCAACGACTGAGAAACCGCGGCCCTGCTCGCCTGCTCTTGCTGCTTCAATTGCGGCATTCAAACCAAGCAGATTCGTTTGGTTTGCCACTTCTTTGATCAAGTCTGAAATGTTCTTCGTCTCATCTGCACTGTTTTTCGCCAGATTAGCAGCAGACGTTGACTGCTCTTGGGCGACAGCAAGCTCCTGTGCTTGGTTTGTCACAGAACTGATGCCAGATACCATCTCACTAATAGAACTTGAAAGCTGCTCTACTTGGGAAGCCATTTCATGGGCTGTTTTTTCTTTATTTTTTTCTAACGTAATATCACGAATCGTTCCTGCGACACGTAAAGGGACACCCTTCTCATCACGAATGGTTTCACCGCCCGCATGATACCAGCGGTACTCGCCATTTTTACTCTGCAATCTATAATCAATGTCAAATGGTGTACGGCCAGAATGATCATTTAAGTGATCCGCAAAGGCTTGGAGAGCCGATTCTTTATCTTCAGGATGCAAACGATCACTCCAGCTGCTCAACACGTTCGGGAAATCCTTTTCATCTATAAAACCAAGCGTTTTTCTAAACTGCGGAGACCACCAGAATTCATTGTTTGGATTGACAGGATCGCCAGCCTCTACAACCATATCCCAAGGAGCTTCCACAAGCGCACGGTTGATCAAGTCATATCTTGTCACGAATGCTTGCAGCTCTTCTTCTTTCAATTTCTGATCATGAATATCAAAAAGAGCCCCTGCCACACGAAGAGGTACCCCATTTCGATCTCGAATCGTCGTTCCAGTTGCTTTGAACCAGCGATACTCGCCATTTTTCAACTTCAGACGATACTCGATATCATACGGTGTACGGCCAGAATGATCCAATAAATGCGCAGAGAATGCATTCAAGGTGTATTCCTGCTCATCTGGATGAATTCGAGATGCCCAGCTGTCTAAGACATTCGGAAAATCGTTTTCATTCTGAAAACCTAGCATTTTGCGGAAATCATCTGTCCATGTGAATTCGTTTTTTGGATTCACAGGATCTCCTGCTACAACCGTCATATCCCATAGACCCACTTGAATCGCTTTTGTCACTAAATTCATACGCATATGAATATCTTCTTGCACTTCTTGCATCTTTTGCAACGCTTCATTTATTTGAGCCACTGCTTCTATTGTTTGACTAGAAGAGAATGCAGCAGTATCAATTCTGGCTGAAAAATCTCCCTTCTCAATTCGTTCAACTAATTGACTGCTTTCACTAAGAAGGGCTTCCGACGATGAATCACTTGCTTTTCTCATAAACATCTTCAATAACTCCTTTCATTCTTTCATACATTTTTGAAATATTTTACAATTATAAACAATTCTTTATTAGGACTTTAGTAACACAAAAGATATATCGACAAAAACTGAAAATTGTTTATGTCAGAATGAAGGCAAATGTTCATTTTTTCACGAAGTTTTAGATTTTGGGGATGGGTCATGGAAAAGATTTATGGAAGAAAACGGCTCAATTGATAGAATCAACCGCCTATTTTGTCTGAAAAATCTCTTTTTTTATATTGACACTGACCGCTCGAAAAAAGAAAATGGAACATAAGCATTTTAAAAAAGGAGAACGTCATGAGCGCGAATCAGGAACAACACGAATTAAAAAAGCTTTTATCGCCGCGTCATATTCGCATGATTGCGATGGGCGGGGTCATTGGTACAGGAATCTTTAAAGGAAGTGCCGATACAATCGGCTTAGCAGGTCCTGGAGTCATCTTTTCCTATGTATTTGCTGGATTGCTTCTTCTCATTGTCATGGCGGCTTTAGCTGAAATGGCCATCGTCTACCCGGGGAATAACCTTCGCGACCTCATACAGATTGCGCTTGGTCAACGTTTTTCATTTGTTGTAGGATGGGTTTACTGTTTTATGTGGCTCACTGTATGTGTCATTGAAATTATTGCAGCGGGCAGTTTGCTTCAATATTGGATGCCGAACGTACCATTATGGTCTTTATGTTTACTTTGCTCGCTCTTAGTCATCGGAATTAATTTAAATAATGTAAAATACTTTGGTGAAATTGAGTTTTGGTTCGCTGGAATGAAGATTTTCGTTATTATTGTGTTTATTCTTCTCGGTGCTGCATTATTATTTGGAATCATTCCGAGCGAACAAAGCACGCCTGTTCTCACCAATTACCAAAACTTTGTCCCGAACGGATGGGGTGCTGTCTTTGCCTCATTATTAGTGGTGATCTTCTCGTATGGAGGCTCTGAATTGATCGGGCTGACCATTA
Organism: Bacillus sp. iso_77; assembly: GCF_056173625.1. Classification (NCBI taxonomy): domain Bacteria; kingdom Bacillati; phylum Bacillota; class Bacilli; order Caryophanales; family Bacillaceae; genus Bacillus; species Bacillus sp. iso_77. The sequence goes on from NZ_CM149683.1 coordinate 3,581,414, forward strand.
CAGAAACAAAGGATGCAGAAAAGGTATTACCTGGTGTTGTCAAAAGTATGATGTGGCGCATCATCTTGTTTTACACACTGCCGATTTTGATTATTTGTGGACTCATTCCTTGGAATCAAATTGATCCGAATAACAGTCCTTTTGTCCAAGTCTTTTCAGCAGCTGGCATGCAAGGTGCCTCTCACTTCATTAATTTCGTCTTAATTACAGCCGTTCTATCTGCCGCCAACTCTGGTATTTACGGCACGACGAGAATGATTCATTCTCTATCTAAATCAGACGGCGGTCCAAAAAAGCTGGCACAGGTCAACAAAAGAGGTGTACCTATTTTAAGTTTATGGGTGACCGTTCTGTTTCTTTTAATCGGAACCTTCTTTGCTTACTTGTACCCAGATCAAATTTTCAGCTATATGCTGGCTATTCCTGGTTTTGCGGTTTCTCTTATTTGGATCAGCATCTGTCTGGCTCATTTGAAATTGCGTCCAAGATATCCGCAGGAGCCGTATTTCAAAGTTTGGTTATTTCCGTATTTCACTTTATTTGCTGGTCTTGTACTCAGTGTCAGTTTTGTTCTGTTCCTATTCAGACCAGAGAACTTACCTAGCTCGATTATCAGTATCGGTTTCTTAGCAGCCGCCATCATTGCTTCATTCTTAATGAAAAAGAAAGCTTAGAAACGCAAGCAAAAACCCGCCTCAATGGCGGGTATCAGATTGTTGATAAAGGGCTAAAATGAACTTGATTTTAGCCCTTTGTCTTCTTTTCAGCGTGATAGAAAACCTTTGCAGTCCAGGAAGGACGAGTACTGGCGCAGAGCGAATTTGATATTCGTGAGCACCAGCACGCAGGACTGACAAAGAATGCGAGGGTTTGTCTACACGCTGAAACCCGCCTCAGTGGCGGGTTTTTTCATGAGCAGCTGCTGTGACTTCGAAATCGACAGACGCTTTTGGGATGCCGTTGATGATGATGGTTAATGTATGAATGCCCTCATAGTGCTTTCTCGTTGTCATATTTTGAAACGACTGTGATCGGACAAATTCTCTATGCAGGGCCGATCCTGTATCAAATTCTGTGATTTTAAATACCTTTTGATTGCGTGTACCACGAGCTTTCACGTAATCAATGGCATACTCTACGCGCAGCTTTAATGACTTATCTGCCTGAAGAATAAAATGAAACGTCAGCTTCTCTCCAATACGAACGGGGTCTTGCGTCACCTTCAAATCCGTTACTTGGATAGACGGATCATCTCCATAGCCAAATAAAGCCATGATATCTGGATCACCTTTTTTCAATAACGTACGGGATGCATGTTTGACAATCCAGTTTGTATGTTCATTGGTTCCATACCAGCTTTTGACCATTTGCTTCATGAGGTCTGGCTGAATTGCAGAAATATCATTTAAATGATTCGCTACACTTTTTTGCACATACTTGGCCGAATCTGACTTCAAATTTTCTAGAATGGGCAGCGTGACAGAAGGGTCCTTTTTCAGCACAGGGACGGATAATCCCCACGGCAAACGAGGCCTGCACCCTTCACTAGCGAGACGGCGAATATGTTCATTTTGATCCTGTGACCACACAAGCATCTGCGCCAGCATTTTCTCTTGATCTTGAATGAGAAAAGGTCGAACGGCAAATTCAGCAGTGGAAAACGGTGTAAAGAATTCAAGTGCTTTGATCGAGATATCCCAATGGTCAACACCATATGTCTCGACATAGTCTGGAAATACGAGCGCACTGAGCCCTGTAAAATGCGGTGCTGTCTGACGCAGTACATCGATTGCCTTCTCATAATCTTCAGGCAGACAGGCGTGCATCGATTCAGTCACTCTTCTCATTCGTCCTTTTAACTCCAGCTGCTCCCAATCCTCTTGAAACACGAGCTGCTGAAAGTGATCAGCATCAAATACAGTTGACGCTTGCGCCAGTTTTTCTGCTAAATGTTGAATAAATGGTTCATTATATACATGTTTTAATGGTTCGATCATGTCCGCCTCCCATAGCTCAATATCATTATTTTATCCTAAATTGTCAAAAGCGGCATAACAACAAGCTAAAACAGCTCAATTCCGAAGAATTGAGCTGTTGTCCCGTTATATAAACATATTAATAATCATAATAAATGCAATGGCGCTAACGGAAATGATGGTCTCCATAGCCGTCCAAGTCAAGAACGTCTCTTTAATGGTCATACCAAAATACTCTTTGATCAGCCAAAAACCAGAGTCATTGACATGAGACAAAATCAGTGAACCCGCTCCTGTTGCTAAAACAAGCAGCTCTCTGCTCACATCCGGCATGGATGCAGCGATTGGGGCTACAATTCCGGCCGCTGTCATCATGGATACTGTAGCAGATCCTGTTGCCACACGAATAACCGCAGCAATCAGCCAGCTAAGTAAAATCGGTGAAATTGGGGAGTGTTTGGCTAAATCAGCAATATAATCCCCAACGCCTGAATCGATCAGTACATTATTGAACGCTCCGCCCGCACCAATCACAAGCAGAATGGAAGCGATCGGTCCCAAACAATCGTTACTGAATGACAGCACTCGGTCACGGCTCATCCCTTGTATAAAACCAAGACTAAAGAAAGAATACACTGTTGCAATCAATAAAGCTGTTATGGGATCTCCAATGTACTTGAACATCTGATACCACATACTATCCTCTGGCAAAATAATATCCGCCAACGTGGCAAGCAACATAAGAATGACCGGCACCAAAATGGTAAACATCGTATTCGCAAAACCAGGAAGCTTCCGATCAGCATGTCGTTCCGTGAATTGCTTTCTGAGCAGCTCTGGAACTGGTTTATGTATCCGCTTTCCAATCCACTTACCGTACAGCGGTCCAGCAATAATAGCTGTTGGCAAACCGACGATGATTGAAAAGAAAATCGTTTTTCCCACGTTGGCATGATAGATGCCTACTGCTGCCATGGCAGCTGGGTGAGGCGGAACTAGCCCATGCACAACAGACAATCCTGCGATTAATGAAATCCCAATCGTCACGAGCGAAATGCCCGTTTCAATTGCAATGGTAAAGAGTAAGGGAATGAGAAGAACGAATCCGACCTGGAAAAAGACAGGTATCCCCACGATAAAGGCTACAAACATCATCGCCCAATGCACATTCTTCGTCCCAAAACGACTGATGAGTGTTTGAGCTATCCGCTCAGCGCCCCCTGACTCAGCCATCATTTTCCCAAGCATGGTCCCAAGCGCTAGCACAATCGCCAGTAACGATAACGTGTTCCCTAATCCCGTTTTAATCGATTGAATGATTTCCTGTAAATCCATTCCTGTAGCAAAGCCTACTAGCATAGAGGTAATGATCAAACTCACAAACGGATTCAACTTAGCGACTGTAATGAGAATGAGTAAAAGGACAATCGCCGCAATCACAATGAATAAAAGCATGTTCTCCCACCTTTTCCCCGATGTTTAACGATTTTGTTTTAATTGCAACGCACTAATGACATCAAATTCATCCTTCAGTTTGTCATAGAGACGCTCATATAAATAAAACAGCTCTATGTATGTTTCGTTGTTCTTCATATTTGGTTCATGGCGGGCAGAAATACGAATCCATTCCTGCACCTCTTCTATCTCTTCCATATGACCTAAACTATGAAGTGCAAGGACAGCCGCCCCAAGTGCGGAAGCCTCGTAGCTCTCTGGAACAAGCACTTCTCTGCCCATTGTATCCGCCAAAATCTGCCGCCATAGAGGGGATCTCGCAAATCCACCAGAAGCCCTGACATCCTTCGCTGGACCTGTTAAATCTCTTAGTGCCACACCGATCGAGAAAACACTCATAATGACGCCTTCTAACACGGCTCTAATAAAGTGCTCGCGCTTATGCTGAAGACCGATCCCGAAGAACGTGCCTCTTGCGTTTGGATTCCAATAAGGTGCTCGCTCACCTGTTAAAAATGGTAGAAACAGCAGTCCTTCTGAGCCAGCTGGAACCTTTTCTGCAATATCAATCATCAGGTCGTAAGGGTCTACACCTAGACGCTTCGCTACCTCCACCTCTGACGACCCAAATTCATCCTTCAGCCATCTCAGCATAATCCCGCCGTTATTGGTCGGTCCTCCGACGACCCAATGCTTGTCCGTCAATGCATAGCAAAATGTTCTTGATTGCTCATCTGTAATTGGCTGATCTACGACTGTACGTACTGCACCACTTGTCCCAATCGTGACTGCTACCTCACCTTTGCCAATCGCACCAACACCAAGATTCGCTAGGACACCGTCATTTGCACCCACAACAAATGGTGTATCTTCTTCAATGCCCATTCGCAGCGCAATTTCTGGCTGAAGACCACGCAGCTGATGCGTCGTTGGAACAAGTTCAGACAGCTGATTCACCTGAATTCCTGCAATACGTAGTGCCTCCTCGTCCCATTGAAGCGTTTCCAATCGGAACAGTCCTGTTGCTGATGCGATTGAATAATCGACCACATACTGACCGAAGAAATGATAAAGGACATACTCTTTGATGGAAATGAATTTTGCTGCCTGATTGAAGACGTCAGGTGTCATTTCCTTGATCCATCGTATTTTTGAAAGCGGTGACATTGGATGGATCGGTGTTCCGGTTCTTTTATAAATTTGAAAGCCATCTAAGTCCGTTATGATTCGTTTCGCTTGTTCTGCACTTCTGTTATCAGCCCAAATGATACTGTTTGTTAATGCTTTTCCATTCTCATCCATGACGATTAAGGAATGCATCGCCGTACTAATTCCCACACCTATGAGGTTTTTTGCATCAAATGCTGCTTTCGTCAATGCGCCTCTTACACTCGCAATCACAGCATCTAAAATATGTTCAGGGTTCTGCTCAACCCATGCTGGCTGGGGGTGAATGAGGTCATAAGGAACAGAATGCTTTGATATGACTTTCCCCTGTGATCCAAATAGAACCGCCTTTGTACTTGTTGTTCCAATATCCAAACCAATTACCGCCTGGTTTCCCTTCATCTGTATCACGCCCAATCATTGATTTGAAATAAAGTGTCGTGGTGCCGGTGTACCTGATAAATCCCATTATAGGAATATTTTTTTCGACATTCAACGATCAAAAAGAAAATAATTTTCACTAAAAACCTCAGAATCGTTACCACAACAGCATTTTTCACTAATAGAAAAATTTATTTTTGAAACCATTACACTCTTTTTTGAGAAATGGTTTCTCTCATTTGCTTTAAGTTTGTTAATGTTTCCTGCTGCCTTAAATGTGCAAGCGCAAAATATAGCACATCAATCACAGTAAGCTGGGCAAGCCTAGCAGACATCGCTTCTGTTCGGAAAGCCGTTTCTTGCGTTGATGTATACAGCGTGACATCTGCAAGCTGACTCAATGGAGAACGCTGATAGCTTGTAATGCCAATGGTTTTCGCTCCTTTTTCCTTAGCTGTTTTCATCGCATCCAGTAAATCCTTATTTCGACCAGAATGAGATATACCAAGCACTGTGCTCTTTTGATCAAGCAGACCTGCCGACATCGCTTGAAAGTGAGAATCTGTATGAACAATACAGTTGATGCCTGTTCTCATAAATTTGTGAAAAGCATCTGTGGCGATGAGGCCAGACCCACCGCTGCCATAAAACTCTAAGCGCTCTGCTTCATGGATTAATTGTACGGCTCTTTCTACATCTTCTGGATTCAACACTTGAAAACTATCCTTTAATGCAGTGATGTTCGCCTGAAATACCTTTTGCATAAAAACAGCAGTATCATCGTCAAGACTCATCTCTTCATCTACATAATCAGGCTTCGTTTGGTCTATTTCCTGGGCAATAGCAATCTTCAAATCTTGATACCCCTCAAATCCAAGCCTTTTACAAAGACGAAAAATCGTTGCCTCTGAGCTCGCTGTCTTTTTGGCAAGCTCGACAATCGACAAATGGATGATGTCGCGGGGCTCACTCGTAATGTGCTCAGCAATTGCTTTCAGTTTTGGCGGCAATCCTCTGCTTGCTGCCCTTATCTTATCCATACTACTTAAACTGACAGAAGCCAATTGACTTCACTCCTTCCTCATTCATGTGAGCGCATACATTTCCTCATGTTCCCATCTTATAAAAAAGAAGCCTGTTTGCACAGACTTCTTTTTTAAGAATTCAAGACTTTGATCATTAAATCAAAAAACCCTTCAGCATCTACATCCATACACACTTGAAGATTGCGATCTTTTCCCCATTGATGCTGAAAATCACATATCATTTGACCATCGCAGAACTCACTCTTCGTCTCCACTTCTACATGAAAAGCCTGTGTATTCACAAGTTGTTTATCAATTGCAAGACTTACAGCAAGCGGATCATGCATGGCACATGCCCACACCCCATTCCGCTCAAAAGAGCGCTGGCGGTAAATGCTTGTGCTCTCTCTGATATAACTGGCTAACGTTTCATTTTGAATGGCATTAATTCTCTCATCCGTTAACAAGACCTGTCTCGTGACATCCAGCCCTACTTGAGTCAATGAAGGGAAACCAGCCTCCAGCACCAATTTCGCCGCTTCTGGATCTGCATATGTATTAAATTCCGCAACCGGTGTGACATTCCCCTGTCCCTGCACGACACCCCCCATAAAAATGACTTCATTCACGTGATGAATCAGCTCAGGGCATTTTTTTACCGCAAGGGCTAAATTCGTTAACGGTCCTGTCAACACTAGCGTAACCTGCTTCGAATACTTCAGCACTTGGTCAATGATAAAATCAGGCGCAAAACCTTCATCTGCGGTCTTCTTAGGCTCGACATCTTTTAAAGCGCCGCCAATTCCATCCTCCCCATGCACCCGATGTTCATAATGAGGGGCTCTCAAAAGAGGCGTTACTGCACCTTTGATGACAGGGATTTCCTCTGCCTCAACCAACTCAAGCACTTTACACGTATTCAACGTCGCCGCTTCAACAGACACATTCCCGCACACCGTTGTGATCCCCAACATATCAAACCGCTTACTTTTCACTGCAAGCAAAATACCAATCGCATCATCAATTCCAGTGTCTACATCCAAGATCAATTTCTTTTTATTTGCCATGTTTGAAAGCTCTCCCTTGTTTGTAAGTGTTGTTAGGGGAATGATAGCATATTTTGAAATTGATTTAGGGAATCAATCGGCTTTGTCGACTTGTTATTTCACTTTTTCTCCAATATCTTTCAAATATTGTTCGCGTTCTTTTTTGGAGAGATTTTTTAAAAAATTCTCTTTTAATTCCGGTTCATCTTTATATTTTTCCCAGTCCCTAAAACGAATTGATAACTCATATGAATAACTCATTGAACCGATTTCTTTTGTTCTATACTTTAATGAAGCGGAGAACTCGTACTTTTCTGGCTCATCATTTATATATCCTCTAATTACGATGTAGCCCATTGGATCAATAGTTACCCTCTTCTTAAACGTTATGGTCTTAATAAAGTGATGGATGTCTTCTTTGCGTAAACATTCTTCTATTTTAGGCTTCATTTTTTCTGCGAGCTCTTCTGCTTTTTCTTGATCGCTCTTTTCTTTTACCACATCATTTGATTTACTTTGCTTATTGTGCTGAGTGACTAACGAAGTCACTGAGACAATGATGATAACGACCAAAACAGATACAAGTTTTATTGTGTTTTTCATGTCTACCGTTGCCACCTTCTTAATAATGAAAAATTAACTTTTTGTTATTTATCCCCAATATCCTTGAGGTACTGTTCACGTTCTTTTTCAGAGAGTCTTTTAAGATAGTTTTCCTTTATTTCAGGCTCATCTTTATATTTATCCCAGTCTTTAAAGCGATATGATAAATCAGGAGAATGACTCATCGAACCTATTTCATTAGATTTGTATATTAATGATGCAGAAAAATGATATTTTTCTGCATCATTATTTATATATCCATCAACTGTGACATAACCCATAGGGCTTATAGATACATTTTTTTTAAATGTGATGGTTTTAATAAAATTGTGAATATCTTTTTCATGTAAATATTCTTCAATTTTTGGTTTCATCTTTTCTGCGAATTCTTCGGCCTTTTCTTGATCGCTTTTCTCTTGCACTACTTCATCTGAAAAACTCTGATGAATGTACTCTACAACAAACACAGTTACGGTGATGACGGCGACCACAATTATGATAGAAAATTTCATGATATTTTTCATAAAAAGCAAAACTCCTTAATGAACTTTAATCAGCTGACTATTGAATTTGACAAAATAAAAACAGGTAGGCTAGTACCTGTTCTACTCTTTTTCTCCAATGTCCTTGAGATATTGCTCTCGTTCTTTTTCAGAGAGTCGTTTAAGATAGTTTTCCTTTAATTCTGGTTCATCTTTAAATTTATCCCAATCTTTAAAACGATATGACAACTCAGGATCATAACTCATTGAACCGATTTTTTTAGCTCTATATTGTAAAGAAGCTGAAAATCCGTACTTCTCCGGTTCATTATTTATATAGCCATCGATTATAATATCCCCCATAGGATTGATGGTCACATCTTTTTCAAACGTTATGGTTTTAATAAATTTATGAATATCTCTTTTGTGCAAGTGCTCTTCAACCTTGGGTTTCATCTTCTCTGCAAGTTCTTCTGCTTTTGCTTGATCACTCTTTTCCTTGACCGCATTATTAGATTGAATATGCTTAACCTGAACGATTAACGAAGTCACTGCGACAAGGATGACTACAAACAATACAGATAAAAGCTTTATTGTGTTTTTCATGTCTACCGTTGCCACCTTCTTAATAATGAAAAATAAAAAACAGGTAGGTGATTACCTGTTTTATTATTTTTCTCCAATATCTTTAAGATACTGTTCACGTTCTTTTTCGGAGAGTCTTTTAAGATAGTTTTCCTTTAGTTCAGGTTCATCTTTGAATTTATCCCAGTCTTTAAATCGATAAGATAATTCAGGAGAAAAAGTCATGGTACCTACTTCCTTAGATCGGTATTCTAATGATGCAGAGAAGTCATACTTTTCTGGGTTACCATTAATATACCCTCTAATTATTATATAACCCATTGGATTAACATTTACTCCCTTATCGAACGTAATGGTTTTAATAAAGTTGTGAATATCTATTTTATGTAAACGTTCTTCTACTTTCGGTTTCATTTCTTCTGCGAATTCTTTTGCTTGTTCTAAATCGTTCTTCTCTTTCACGATTGTTTCACCTTCTGATTCATTCAATTTTTTTTCTTTATCTTTTTGAAAAACAAGTGATAATACTAGAATAAAAACGATAGTAATCAAAACAATCAGTACAACCTTAAATGTCTTTTTCACAAAAAATATCCCACCTTTTAAATATTCAACCGATAGGTTTTTATACCTTTTTTTATAGATATTTACCATACAATATCTTATAATATACATGATAATTATTACAGGAGTGTAAATGTTGGCCAAAAAATATGCAATTAATCAACTTAGCGATAAAGAATATAATGAAATATCATCAGCCTCTTATGATATCTTCAACTATGAAAATTCTAAAGATATACACTTGAAAAATGGTAAAATAATGTATGTTGTTGACCACCAAGAAACAAAAAAAGGGCTTAACTCACTAACCCTTGTATCAGAAGAAGATTTCGAGCGCTCCGATGGCGGAAAAGACCTCACCAAAATCAAAAACGCCGTCATCGCCTACCGTGGCTCAGAACCGATTGGGGCAGGCCAATATAAAGATACCATTAAAAAACATGGAAAAAAAGAGTCAGATGATCTTCTTTCTACCATTTTGACAAAGCTGCCTCCTTTTAGCCAGTCAGAGACGTCAAAGGAAGTCACGACGAAAGTGACGACAGGGACAACGACCTATACAAATGAGATTGTACAAGATTGGTTGATTTCAGATACGAAGTATTTGATTAAAAATATCCCTTTTGAACACGGCGCAGAGAATCAAATGGTGCAAGCGGACCGGTATGCAAAAGAGATCCATAAGAAAATGCCGAATGCGAAGATGTATGTGACAGGGCATTCACTTGGCGGGTCAAATGCTTCTTATGTTCTTGTCAAAAATGATTTTATTCAAGGCGGGGTCACCTTTGAGAATCCGAATATTTACCCAAATCTATCGGATGGTCTGCAAGCCAAAGCATTAAAAGGTGATTACCGTAGTAGATTAACAGAATATATCAATCTCAATGACGGGCTTTCTCTCTTAAATCGTCATACGACAGAAATCGGTCGTGTGAAAGTGATGTATGATGCCGCTTTACCTGAAGGCGTCGATTACACTGAGGACTCCTCAAAAGCCGTCCAATTTATGAAAAATCTCCTCAATCGGGCAATGAGTGTGAACCCTTCACTTGATGCGAATTTATTTCTTGAAGCCCTCGCCGGCAGCCATGGCTTAGACCGGTATTCCTTTTCGTCAGATGGCTCCGTTCAAACCATTGATGATATGTTGAGAAAAAACCCTTCTCTCACTGCAGCCATGTTACATCAATTGAGCCAATCAAATGTCCATCCGCAAAGTGTGGTAGCGATTTTAATCAAGTCGCATGTTCTCATGAACACAGGTCGTAAATTCTCCACATATGCCGAGCACCATATGCAGCAAATCATTCGTAAAATTGAGAAACTCGATGACAAAGTGGATCAATCGGTGGAACGCGTCCGTTCAAGATACAAACAAATTGTCGGTTTTGGTTCGTATGACCAGCTGACGGCTTCAGATGTGGATGCTGTGATTCGCCACTTAAAAACAGAGGGTCTTGAAAATGAATTCTATTCGGTCAAAAAGTATGATGCAGCGATTGATCATGCGATGGATATGAAAAGGTGGATGGACTCAATATCAGATGATATGAGCCAGCTAGGAAAACAATACCACGATGCAGATACAACCCTTGCCAAGAATATGGGTATTTCTTAAGGAGTACGACAAATGGAATTTTCAAAGAAACAACCAACAGACGCAGATCGTTTTTTGCAGAGAGTGACAGATACGCATACATCAAGCTCCATCTTCTCTCAAGCAAACTTTAACACGGAAGACATGACACCAGCAGAGCTGGCTGCTTTGAAGGCAAAGATCAAAGAAGAACAGAAAACAGCGCTGATCAGAGCCATCCGGCATCAACTTCAAAATGAATTTGCAGAGGATCGCCAAGAAGCCAAAAAAATAGTAGATCTGATTGATGACCTTCTGATTAACGTGTACAAACATCAAAGGAACATCCAAACCCATATGTCAGGTGAAGCCATTGACGCCTTAATCGAAAAAATTGAAAAAAGACTCACATTTTTTGAGCTGAAAGAAGATGTTCAATCAGCCATTGATTCGATCGGCATTTAAATGAACCTGCCATCCGGTGAATCTTTTCCCCGTCTCACTCGTATATACTAAAAGAGTGATTGATTTGAAAGGAGTTCTGTTTGTGGGATATATGTTGTTATTTTCGGTTGTGATCGGTTTTGTCCTGACCCTTTTGCTCACACCACTCAGGTTAATCGTTAGAAAGAAAGGGACTGAACAACAGGTGCCGCTTATGTGGATTGCGGGACTGGCACTGCTGTTTATCATCGGGATTTTCGGCTTCTACTACATCACCAATTTAGACCGCAACCCATCATCACTGTGGCTCATTGGACTTGTTGTGACAGCAGCAGGTGCCTTTTTATCAGTGGGATTGGAGCGGAAGATCAAAGGCGTATTATTTCTCATTTTATTGCTGCTCGGTGTTTATATGGCAACCGCTTTTCTATTCAATGCAAATGAGAAATTCGACGTGTCTAAAATGGAGCAAAAAGTCGAAATCAAAGCGTTCGATGAGACAGAGACACCTGCGAGTGTACCACCGCAATTTGCTCGCAATAAGATGAAGAAATCGTTCGGACAGGTGCCAAACACGAGTTACTACGAGCTTGGCAGCTTGCAAATTCAGAAGGTCAATGGTGAGTATGTGTATATCGCACCCGTCGAGTTCTCCGATTTCTTTAAATGGATTCGTTCTGGTAGCACACCGGGTTACTTTACACTAAGTGCGACCGACTCATCTGCCAATCCAAAGTTTGTGAAAACCGAGATGGTCTATACGCCTTCTTCCTATTTCAATAAGGAAATTGAGCGGCATATCCGTCTTCAGTACCCAGATTTGATTTTCTATGGAGACACGCAGCTCGAGATCAATGATGATGGCAAGCCTTATTACATCCAAACATTTGGAGATTTCATCTCTGCACGAAACGGGTTTAAAGCTTCCGGTGTAGTTGTTGTGGATGCCAAAACGGGTGAAACGAAGAAATATTCCTTAGACAAAGTACCAGCCTTTATTGATGGCGCTGTGTCACCAGAGGCCGTCAGTCTGCAAAATAGTTGCTTCGGCAACTATGTACATGGTTTCTGGAACAGCCTCTTTGGAAAATCAGATGTGAAGCTACCTTCAGACGAGGGAACGGAAGCCAATGTAAGTCCGGTGTTTGATTCAAAAGGGGATATGTATTACTTCACAGATTTCACCAGTCCAAAAGAGGGCGTTGATTCCATGCTCGGGTATGCACTAACAAATGCCCGAACAGGAAAAGCCACGTATTATACGGGTAATCTTGAAGAATCCTACATGGATTCACAGGGAGCTTTGCAAATTATTGAGAAACGATTTATCGAGAAGAAATGGAAGGGCCGCATGCCGATTCTTTATAATTTCTACGGGGAAGCTAGCTGGCTTACACCTGTTCTCGATTCAAACGGGTTCCTGCAAAACTACTTTATTGTTTCGGCAGCCAATCCTGAAATCGCCGCATACGCTTCTACACCAAACGAAGCACTAAGAGCCTATAAAACAGCTCTTCAAAAAGGCGGCGGTACCGTCAATAGTTCATCAAAGCAAGAAAAGAAAGAGTCAACAGGCAAAGTGAAGAGGGTGTATAAGGAAAAGACCGGTGATTATACAACCGTCACCTTCTTACTAGACGATGGGAAAAACTACACCATGTCATCTGAAAAAGAGCCTCTTATTATTTATTTAAAAGAAGGCGATCAAGTCACCATGAAGTACACAGATACAGGTGAGATTTTCCTCCCAGTCGATGAAATCAACATCAAAGGATTATAAAAAAAGACGTTTCTCCTACTGCGGAGAAGCGTCTTTTTTCTCTTTTCTCAACAACTCAACAAGCAATTCCTTATTTTTATTCCCACCTGTCATCGGGGATTCGACATAGGAAAATGTCCGTTTAAAGTCCATTCCCCTCACAGAAATGACAGCCAATTCCCCGCCAATGCTGCCCCGCTGGAGCACATATTTAGATAAAACAGACAGCCCCATTCCATGAATGACAGCTTCTTTAATCGCTTGATTGCTGCTAAATGTCACAAAGGTCCGCGCTTTCAGTCCATTTGATTTCAGGACGTGCTGTAAGTATTCTCCTGTCCCAGATCCTTCTTCTCTTGTGATCCATGTTTCATTTTGTAATTGATCAATGGTGACATCCTTTTTCTTTGCAAACGGATGGTCTAATGGAGCAACGATATACAGTTCATCCTCTAGGAACGTTTCTACAGAGAGTTCTTTGTCATTGGTTTGTCCTTCGATCAGTCCGATGTCGACATGGAACAACCGAACATGTCTAGCAATCGCCTCTGTATTATCAATGACTACTTCAATATCAACATGCGGATAGAGCTGATGAAATTGTGCCAAAATTTGCGGCAGCACATACTCCCCAATGGTAAAACTCGCTCCAATCGTGAGCTTCCCTCGTGCCAGATGATGATGCTCATAAATATCCTGCTTCGCCTGTTCATATAAACGAATGATTTGTTTTGATCGATGGTACAGCATATCCCCAGTTGGCGTCACCGTTAATTGCTTTGGCGAACGATTGAGCAGAACCGTCTGAAATTCCTGCTCCAAGTTCTTAATGTGAAGACTGACACTCGGTTGAGAAATGCGTAGCTTCTGGGCTGCTTTTGTAAAGTTCTTCTCTTCTACCACTGTCACAAATGTCTTCAGTGCATCATAATACATCTGTCCCTCTCCTATCAGAAATCTTAATCCTACATCTTCAATACATATATCTTACTAATTCCTTTCCAACTCGTAAAGAATAGCCTAAACCAATCAATTTAATAAAAATATTTACTAATTTTTTTAAAGACTCTATACTGAAAGGAGATATTTTCTATAGGAGGTGCTGACTTGGCAGCTAAAATAAAGGACATTGCGGAAAAAGCCGGATTATCCATCGCCACCGTGTCTCGCGTACTGAACCAAGATCCCAACCTATCGGTTACGGATCAAACACGTGAGAGAGTATACGCGGCAGCAGAAGCTTTGTCCTATCAAAAAAAGACATTCAAACATTCACTAAAAAAAATTGCCTTTCTCTATTGGATGACCGAAAAAGAAGAGCTTGAAGATATTTATTTTAAATCCATTCGTCTAGGCATTGAGGAACTCACCAATACCAGAAGCTTAAATGTTACCGCTTACAAACCATCTGATGGTCTTCAATCGATTGATCCTTCTACAGAAGGCATCATCGCCATCGGTCGATTTAAAAAAACTGAGCTTGATCAATTATATGCGATCACAAAACATATCGTCTTTATTGATACATCACCAGATGAAGACCGCTTTGATTCTGTGAAACCAAACCTGAAACGAATTGTAGAAAAGATTATCGATTCTTTTATCGAAAAACAGCACACATCCATCGGATTTATTGGCGGGACAGATCTTGATCTCAATACAAATAGGCGGATTCCAGATATTCGTGAAACGACCTTCCGCCAGTACATGACAGCACACAACAAACTGGATGAACAATTGGTCTATATCGGTCACCACTTCTCTGTAGATGAAGGCTATTCATTGATGATGAAGGCGATCGACGAGCTCGGCGATCACCTGCCAACCGCTTTTTGTGTCGCAAGTGATCCTCTTGCGATAGGCTGTTTACAAGCATTAAATGAACGCGGTTTTTCTTTACCAAATCGAGTGAGTGTCTTTAGTATCAACGATATTCACGTCTCTCAATATGTGTCACCACCGCTCACAACTTATCACATCCATACCTCTTTACTTTGCGAAACAGCTGTCGATTTACTTTTAGAAAGACTTGTTGATGGCAGAACATTACCAAAAACCGTGCTGATTGCCTCAGAACCTGTCTTTCGGAAAAGCACGATATAAACAGCTGGAAGGCCTGCCGTATATGGTGGGCTTCTTTTCTCTTTATTACAGTAAAAAATTTTACTTAATAAATTTAATAAAATGTGTTTACTTTTTTTACTCAAGTTGATATTCTCACATTAAGAAAGCGTTTTCTTATCATCTGTGAAAAAAGAACGAGAGGGGATTACGAATGAAAAAGGGAAAATGGGCGACATTATCGGCAGTCGTTGGTACTGCTGTGCTGCTGCTGTCAGCATGCGGACCAGGAGATGACAATTCAAGCGGTACACAGCCGGCATCTACAGGTACAAAGACCTTGCTAGTGTGGGAGGATGTCAAAAAGTCTGATGGGATTCAAGACGCCGTCAAAGAATTTGAAAAACAAAACGACGTGAAAGTCAAAGTAGTCGAAAAAGCATATGCCGACCAAATTGAAGCGCTTCGTCTCGATGGCGCAGCCGGCACTGGTCCAGATGTCATCACCATGCCTCACGACCAAATTGGATCAGCTGTCACAGAGGGATTGTTACAAGAAATCAAACCAGATGAAAAAGTGATCAATTCCTTCACAGACGAATCGATTCAATCACAAACGATAGATGGTAAGCTGTATGGCCTGCCAAAATCCGTTGAAACCACTGTGCTTTTCTATAACAAAGACCTTGTCAAAAAGGCACCAACGACACTCGATGGCTGGTATGACCTTTCGAAAAAGCTGACAAAGGACGGGAAATACGGTTTTGTTGCGAAGTGGGATGAAATTTACTACGCAGAAAGTGTATTAGGCGGTTCAGGTGGCTATATTTTCAAACAGAAAAACGATGGTTCTTATGACGTCAATGATATTGGTCTTAATAACGATGGTGCCATCGAAGGCGGAAAATACATTCAGACATTCTTTAGCGAAGGACTTTTCCCGAAAGGCATCATTGGTGAGCAAGGAATCAATGTCCTCAATTCCTTATTCACTGAGAAAAAGGCAGCGGCTGTGATTTCTGGTCCATGGTCATTTGGTCCTTATAAAGAAGCGGGTATCGACTATGGCGTGTCCGAGCTACCAACACTCCCTAACGGAAAACATATGAGCTCGTTCTTAGGTGTAAAGAGCTACAACGTCTCCTCTTATTCTAAAAATAAAGAACTTGCCGAGAAATTTGTTGAGTTTATCACGAACGAAAAAAATTCGAAAAAGCGCTTTGAAGTAACAGAGGAAATTCCACCAGTGAAAAAGCTGATGAAAGACCCAGTCATTACTGAAAACGCTAATGCGGATGCTGTTTCAAAGCAAACGAAATATGCCACGCTGACACCGAACAATCCAGAGATGGCAGAGGTGTGGAAGCCGATTGACAGCGCATTAGGGCTGATTGCGACTGGCCGTACCGATGTGAAAAAGGCATTTGATGATGCGGTTAAACAAATCGACTCGCAAATTAAAGCGAATCACTCCAAATAAACATCAAGCGCAGGTAGCTGTTCATCTGTCATGCTGCCTGCACTTGATCTAATTTCATATGAAGTAGGTGTTAAACGTGACGGGTAACCTTGAACTAGACCGCACACACATAGTGGAATCAAAGACACACCGGAGACGGGCGCTAATGTTCTCTCTTATACCCGGGATGGGGCAAATATACAACAAACAGTATGGCAAAGGGACACTCTTTTTCCTGTTTGGCGTTTCTTTTCTACTTGTGTTTTATGATTTATTCAATATTGGCTTCTGGGGGCTGTTCACACTTGGTACGATGCTACCTCGTGACAACTCTGTTTTCCTTTTAGCAAAAGGAATTATTGCACTTTTAACAGCTGGATTTGGCATCGGTTTTTATGTACTCATGATACGAGATGCATTTATGAACGGAAAGAAACGTGATCAAGGGGTTCCGCTTCATTCCATCCGTGCTCAATACCATCAGCTCATCGATCAAGGCTTTCCTTACTTAATGAGCACTCCTGCTTTCTTTTTACTTCTATTCTCTGTTGTCTTTCCTATTATGTTCAGCTTTGCGCTGGCCTTTACAAACTATGATTTATACCACTCGCCTCCTGCCAATCTCATTGATTGGGTAGGAATCAAAAACTTTCAAAATATCTTTTCAATCGATATTTGGAGAGACACATTCATTGATGTACTAGGCTGGACGGTCGTATGGACGTTGGCTGCATCGACCCTTCAATGTGCTGTCGGCATTTTCCTAGCGGTTCTGCTCAATCAAAAAGATTTAAAAGGAAAACGGTTTTTCAGAACGATTTTGATTCTGCCGTGGGCTGTTCCAGGATTTGTGACCATTTTGGTGTTTGCTGGATTGTTTAACGACACGTTTGGTGCGATCAACAATACCCTTTTTGCATCGATTGGAATTGATCCAAAACCATGGCTGACAGATCCATTTTGGAGCAAAATCGCTCTTATTGCGATGCAGACTTGGCTTGGTTTTCCTTTTGTGTTCATTATGACAACTGGCGTTTTGCAGGCCATTCCTGAAGATTTATACGAGGCTGCAACCATTGATGGGGCAAATTTCTTTCAGAAATTCCGTTCCATTACATTACCGCTTGTCCTCTATTCAATTGCACCTATATTAATCACGCAATATACGTTTAACTTTAACAACTTTAATATCATCTATTTATTTAATGGCGGGGGGCCACCTGTTGCTGGATCTACAGCGGGGGGCACAGACATCTTGGTGTCTTGGATTTACAAACTGACGATGCAGTCTTCTCAATATGCACTCGCTGCCGCTGTTACGATCTTACTGTCAATCTTCGTCATTGCCATTGCACTTTGGCAGTTTAAGAGAACGAATTCATTCAAAGAGGAGGACATGATGTGATATGGGATCAAAACAAAATAAGCTCATTCGCCTGAGTATCACTTATTTCATCCTTTTCATTGCCTCCGTTTGTATTCTATATCCACTCCTTTGGACGATCGGCGCTTCCTTTAATCCTGGGAACAGCCTGATGAGCACAAGCATGTTTCCGAAGAATCCAACGTTCAGCCACTTTACAGAACTCTTCTTCGGTCAGGGAGCACTTTATGCAAAATGGTATTGGAACTCAATGAAAATCAGTATTGCGAGTATGCTCTTAACGTTGATCCTTGTCAGCTTTACAGGTTATGCCTTTTCTAGATTCCGATTCAAAGGACGCAAGAATGGACTGATGCTCTTTTTGCTGCTGCAAATGATTCCTCAATTTTCAGCGCTGATTGCCATATTTGTATTGGCTCAAATGCTTGGACTCATTAACAGCCATCTTGCATTGATTTTGATTTATGCAGGCGGACAAATTCCGATGAATACGTATTTAATGAAAGGCTATCTTGATGCGATTCCAAAGGATCTCGATGAATCAGCCAGAATGGATGGCGCAGGGCATTTCCGGATTTTCATCCAAATTATTATGCCACTTTCCAAGCCGATTTTAGCCGTTGTTGCCATCAACTCATTTACAGGACCGCTCGGTGATTTCATTATCTCCAGTGTCATTGTCCGCTCACCCGAAATGTATACGCTCCCAATCGGTCTATACAATCTTGTATCAGACAAAATGGGTGCCAGCTACACGACCTTTGCAGCAGGGGCTTTACTCATTGCGATTCCAGTTGCTTTATTGTTTCTTGTTTTACAAAAACAATTTGTATCCGGCCTCACACAAGGCGGGACAAAAGGATAAGGGGAGATTTGATGAAGAAATGGTTGCTTGTCACTATTGTCGTTTTCTTTCTGATGGGGTTAGGTATTCTGCCTGAAGCAAAGGCTGATACGATTTCGGTGAAACCGATCAATGGATTGCAAGGTGATTTCATCAAAGGAGCCGATATCTCCATGCTCGCAGAAGTGGAGCGAAGCGGCGGCAAATACTACAACCAAAACTGGCAGCAGGTTGATCCGCTCAAGCTATTAAAAGAGAAAGGTGTCAACTATGTGCGCATCAGACTCTGGAACCATCCATACGACAACCAAGGCCGTGCCTATAACGGGGGGACAAACGATTTAAATACCGCCATTGCTCTCTCGAAACGTGCAAAAGCACAAAACATGAAAGTGCTGCTTGATTTTCACTACAGTGATTTCTGGACCGATCCCGGTAAACAGTTCAAACCGAAAGCTTGGATCAATCTCTCCCAAAGCGATTTAGAAAAAGCTGTTGGCACTTACACAAGCGATGTACTTAAAGCGATGAAAGCACAAAATGCCCTACCAAATATGGTACAGGTCGGGAATGAATTAAATTCAGGTATGCTTTGGCCGAACGGAAAGAGCTGGGGTGAAGGCGGCGGTGAATTTGACCGACTCGCTGCTTTGCTAAAAGCGGGGACAAATGCTGTCCGCTCTGTCGATTCAAACATCAAAGTCATGCTTCATCTTGCACACGGAGGGGACAATGGTGCATCTCGCTGGTGGTTTGATGAAATCACCAAACGAGGCGTTTCGTTCGATACGATCGGTTTATCTTACTACCCGTATTGGGACGGGGGATTTAGCGGTCTTACTAACAACATGAATGATATTAGCGCCCGCTATAACAAAGATGTCATCGTGGTAGAAACCGCCTACGGCTTTACGACAGCAAATGGTGACAACCTCGATAACTCATTTAACCAAGATTCAGTCAATACGGCCGGTTATCCAGCATCACCACAAGGGCAGGCATCTTTTATACGAGATCTATCAGAAAAAATTTCACAAGTAAAAAACAATCGCGGGAAAGGGTTCTTTTATTGGGAGCCGCTTTGGATTCCAGCAAAAGGTGCGCCATGGTCTAGTCAATACGGGCTCGCTTATATTCAAACAACCGGCACAGTCGGGAATGCTTGGGAAAATCAGGCCATGTTTGATTTCAACGGAAAAGCCCTGCCTTCTCTTGATGTATTTAAACAAATGACACCGTAATTAAACAGATAGGACGTGACAAAATGGGAAAGCGTTACCCACTCGTTCACCCAAATGTGAAAGGCTTTTTGCATGGTGGCGACTATAATCCTGATCAATGGCTTCATATGCCGGAGATCATTGACGAAGATTTTCGATTAATGAAGCTTGCACACTGTCAAACATTCTCTATCAACATTTTCGCTTGGAGCAAGCTCGAGCCAAAAGAAGGGGAATATGATTTTGCCTGGCTGGATGATATCATGGATCGCTTGGCAGCGCAGGGAGCTCACGCCATTCTCGCCACGCCAAGCGGAGCAAGACCTGCTTGGCTCTCGCAAACATATCCAGAAGTCTTACGCGTTGAAGCAAACCGCCAGCGCAACTTACACGGACTTCGCCATAATCATTGCTTCACCTCGCCGGTTTATCGAGAAAAAACGAATACACTCAATCGTTTGCTTGCTGAACGCTACAAGGACCATCCAGCGCTGATCATGTGGCACATTTCAAATGAATACGGCGGTGAATGTCATTGTGATCTTTGCCAAGAAGCATTTAGAGACTATTTGAAAGACAAATACAACCATGACCTTGAAGCTTTGAATCAAGCATGGTGGACGGGATTTTGGAGCCACACCTTTACCGATTGGTCACAAATCGAGTCACCAGCCCCTCATGGCGAGCACATGATTCATGGCATGAACCTAGACTGGAAGCGTTTTGTCACAGCGCAAACGATCAATTTTTATCAAAATGAAATCGAACCACTACGAGAATTAACACCTCATGTGCCAGTAACCACCAATTTTATGGGCGACTATCCGCATATGCGTCCATTCCTTGGACTGGATTATCATCAATTTGCAAAAGAAGTCGACGTGATCTCATGGGATAGCTATCCAGCATGGCATAGCAGCAGAGAATCCACTGCAGAATTAGCGTCAAACGTCGCCTTCGTTCACGATTTGTATCGTTCATTAAAGGGTGGTCAGCCGTTTCTTGTGATGGAAAGCACACCAAGCCTCGTGAACTGGCATGAAGTGAATAAGGTGAAGCATAAAGGAATGGCACAGCTCTCTGCCATGCAGGCGATTGCCCACGGGTCCGACTCCGTCCTTTATTTCCAGTGGAGACAAGGTCGAGGCGCCTCTGAAAAATTCCACGGCGCTGTTGTGGATCATTCAGGACATGAACATACGCGTGTGTTTCAAGAAGTCGCTGATTTAGGAAAACAGCTGGAGCAGCTTCAGCCGATTGCGGGTACATCCGTTCAACCAGAGGTCGCCATCATATATGATTGGGAAAACCATTGGGCAATTGATGATGCGCAAGGCTTAAATAATACCAACAAACGCTATGTAGAGGCTTGCCAAACTCACTATCGCAGTTTCTGGAAAAAGGGTATCCCTGTTGATATTGTCGGGATGGAAAAGGACTTCTCATCCTATCGAGTGCTTGTGGGACCAATGCTCTACATGATCAAACCAGGTGTGGCAGAAAAGATTGAAGCCTTTGTCAAAGAGGGCGGCATTTTTGTAGCAACGTACTGGAGCGGCATGGTTGATGAAAACGACCTCTGTTTCCTAGGTGGTTTCCCTGGCCCTCTCCGCCATGTACTTGGTGTTTGGGCAGAGGAAATCAACACATTGATGCCAGATGAACACGTTTTAATGACCACAGGAAATGGACGCACCTACCATGTCGGGCAATATTGCGAATCCATTCACCCAGAATCAGCCTCTGTGTTAGGGCATTTTGAGAATGGCTGCTATGAAGGACAGCCCGCCCTTACTGTCCGTCCATTTGGCAAAGGGAAAGCATACTATATGGCTTCTGAAAATGAGCAAGCGTTTTATGATGATTTTTACGAAGATCTCATCACAGGAATAGGGATAAAACCGATCCTCTCCTCTTCAATTCCAGAGGGAGTCAGCGTCCAGAAACGAACAGATGGATCGCAGGACTTTGTGTTTATGATGAATTTTACAGAACAGCAACAGAACATTTCACTAGATTCATCGGAAAGCTATGAAAATATGCTGACTGGACAGCATACATCTCAACAGTTACAACTGAATCCTTACGAATACGTTATTTTGAAAAAATAGTGTGAAAGAAGCGTCCATCCAACGGGCGCTTTTTACTTTTTGTTGAATCTAAATACCTATATATTTTCTCCCGATAGTAGATTATCAATAGAAGTATTATTTTTTATCTAAATTTTTTGACATATTGAACACCGCATCATGATTGGCCCCGCCATCCTTTTTTACCATTGTATAGGTATGAAAGCGGTTGCCTAATACTCATATTTTTGATACTCTTTTTTTCAATGCAAATGTGGGATTGCATTGGTAAAAAAACAAACAAATGTAAACGGTTTATTGTAGGGGGAGGGGCTTATGTTAACGTTTGTTGGATTGTTGATTATTTTAACGATTGTTGTTTTGCTGATTTGGGGGAAAGCAAGTCCAATTGTCGCCATGGTCATGGTGCCTTTAATAGGGGCGCTCATCGCAGGATTTGGTATCAATGACATTCAAACTTTCTTTGAACAAGGGATTATCAAAGTTTTGCCAGTGGCGACCATGTTTATCTTCGCCATTTTATTTTTTGGCATTTTACAAGATACAGGGTTCTTTGAACCTGTAATTAAAGCGTTAATCAAGCTGACAAAAGGGAATGTTGTCACAGTTGCGATGGGAACTGCCTTGATTGGAGTCATCGCACACTTAGACGGAGCAGGCGCTACAACCTTTTTATTAACTGTACCTGCACTGCTTCCGCTTTATAAAAAATTACATATGAGTCCTTATTTATTGCTATTGTTAATCGGGACGAGTGCTGGATTAACCAATATGATTCCATGGGCTGGCCCCACAGGACGGGCAGCTAGTGTCCTAAATATGGACCCATCTGAACTGTGGGTACCGCTTATTCCCATTCAGCTGATCGGGGTCGTGCTCGTATTAGGAATGGCATTCATTTTAGGAAAAAGAGAAGAAAAACGAATTCGGGTGAAAATCGCGGCAAATGAAATAGCTGCTGTCCAATTAGAAGGCGCTGATTGGGATCGTGCCATTCAATCGATCAGCGAAACAGGCGATGCGTCTTTAAAGCGTTATCACTTAATGTGGGTCAATCTCATTCTATTTTTAGCTGTTGTTGTCCTTCTCGTGCTGAACGTGATTCCTGCTAGTTATATGTTTATGATTGGTCTTTCACTAGCACTTCTGATTAACTTTCCAAATGTAAATGTACAAATGGAGCGAATTAAGGCGCATGCCCCGAGTGCACTAATGATGGCAGCTGTAATTTTCTCCGCAGGTTCTTTTTTAGGAATTCTTGAAGGAACGGGCATGCTGAAGGCGATTGCAGTGGACAGTATTCACATTTTGCCAGCTTTCTTACTGCCATTTTTACATATCATTGTGGGGATATTTGGGGTTCCGCTTGATATGCTGACAAGTACGGATGCCTATTATTATGCACTTCTGCCGATTGTCGAATCGATTACATCAGAGGTTGGCGTGTCAGGGACATCTGCGGCATACGCCATGATGATTGGAAATATCATCGGCACCTTTGTCAGCCCTCTTGCACCTGCTGTATGGCTTGCCATCGGTCTTGCAGGGGTCGATATGGGGAAACATATCCGCTACTCCTTCTTTTGGATGTGGGGGTTCAGTATCGTTTTACTCATCATCGCCAAACTGATTGGCATCATATAAAAAGAAAGACATGCGCAAACCAGCGCATGTCTTTTTCTTTTGAATTATGAAGGATATTCACTCGTGTGAATGTCTGTTTTCGGTTTTCTAATGAGTGACATCAATCCAACGATTAGCAACAAGATCATCGGAACGAAAGCAAGAC
This sequence comes from Bacillus sp. iso_77, assembly GCF_056173625.1. Lineage (NCBI taxonomy): Bacteria > Bacillati > Bacillota > Bacilli > Caryophanales > Bacillaceae > Bacillus > Bacillus sp. iso_77. The sequence continues at coordinate 3,605,327 of NZ_CM149683.1, forward strand.
CAACAGTTCCAATTAAAAGAGTCACAGCGGAAACCAAGAAAAGAATACCAGAAAGCACGGCACGGCGGTCTGTTTTCAAAACAATCACACCAACAAGGGCTAAAACAGCCGCAATTGCGGAAACAACCATAAACTGAACGCCAAAGGCATGAACCGATGCCTCGAGTGTTTCAACTGGCAAGGCGCTGCCTTCCTCTTTTAACACTTCATTCAATTCTTCATAAACTGCTGGGTCCACAGAAAGCATCAACGCCCCAAAACCAACACCAATTACGTTGAGGACAATACTGATAATCCCCATAATTTTTTCACCTTTACGCTTAATCATTGATAGAAACCTCCTAAAAAGTTAAATTAACCTGTTTTTACTTCTCGCTTTTGGAAGACGATTAAAGCAACCGCCAAGAAGATGGCCCAATAAATGACTAGGACCGTTAGTGAGAATCCTAGGGACATGCCTTCGATATAAGTAGGTGTTTCTGCGAAATACTGTACAGGATCGTTGGCAAACAATAAGTATTTCGCCCAATCAAAGAAGAACATCAAAATGCTTGTGATGGATGCTCCGACAACATAGGCTAAGACACTAATCGCTATGGAAATGGCCTCACTTCTAAACACCGTTGAGATGGCAAAAGAAAGTGTCCCTAATACAACAAACATAGCACAATGCGCCAAATAATAAGAGACCATATTTGCAAACTGAGACCGTTCAATGACTTCACCATTTTGATAAGCCAAATACACATAATCATGGTTTAGTCCAAAGAATATCGCACCTAAGATAAAGGATAAGATAAATAGGACAGCGATCAAGAAAAGTGAATATAGTTGAACGGTAAAGTATTTAGACAAAAGAACCTTCAACCTGGATGGCGGACGAATCAGTAATAATTTAATTGTACCATGCTTATATTCAGCCGAGACAATTGTGGCTGCAATAATAATCACAAATACACCGACCAGCTGAAGCAAATTAGCATTTGTTTTCACATAAGTCCATGCATTTTTACCGAATTGATCGGCTGGAGGTAAATCATGTTTGATTCGATACTCATTGATCGCTATATCGGTTTCAAGGGATCTCTTGTAAAATCCTATATTATCCTCTTTCAATTCTTTCTTATTTGCTTTATTGATTTCTTGCAACTCAGTTTTCCAATCACCGGATGCTTGATCTCCGTCATTTGTCTTAACAGCAAAAATCAACGTCGCAATCATACCTAAAACAAGAAGCCCAACCATAATCCAAGTACCCACACGATAACTGATTTTCATCCACTCGTTTTGAATGAGGCGAATCATACGTCTGCCTCCTTTTTACCTGTTAAGCTTAAGAACTTATCTTCTAAGGTTTGTTTTTCTATTTTGATTTCGTACAAATGAATAGAAGCTTCACTCAAATGACGAATCAATTGTGGCATTTTCTCTTCTAGGATGGAGAAGAATAAGTACTGCTCCTCTTCTCTAACTGTGATGCCTTCCTCAAATGCTTCAATGAGCTTTTGAGCTTCTTCAAGCTCACTTGATGCTACTTTCATTCGATAATTGACCAAATCATCCTGTTTCGTCTCCGCACGCTGATCCTCAATCGCAATCAGCTTTCCTTTTTGGATAATGGCGAAACGATCACACATCAATTCCATTTCTGACATGAGATGACTTGAAACAATGACAGCAAGCCCTTCTTCCTTTGCCAGCCTTCTCAAGTAATCTCGTATCATACGAATTCCCTCTGGATCTAGTCCATTGGTCGGCTCATCTAAGATTAGCAGTTTCGGTTTATGTATCAATGCCTGAGCAATCCCCAAACGCTGCTTCATTCCTAATGAAAACGTACGGACACGCTTATGTTTCACATGCTGCAAACTAACTAGTTCTAGCAGTTCATCAATTCGACCTTCATCCACTTTTCCATTCATTCTGGCAAAATGAACAAGGTTTTGTCTTGCCGTTAAATGATTATACATTTCTGGATTTTCAATAATTGCACCGACATCTTGGATGGCATGCTGATATGAGGTTTGAATACTATGACCATTAATCAGAATATCACCGGATGTAATGGGAGAAAGACCGACCATCATGCGAATGGTTGTTGTTTTTCCTGCGCCATTCGGCCCTAAGAAGCCAAAGACTTCGCCCGCTTGGACAGAGAAACTCAAGTCTTGAACAATCTTTTTCCCGCGAATATGCCTAGATACATTTTGCAGTTCTAAAACGTTCGTCACGTTACCTCTCCTTCTTTGTCTAAGTATCATCTATCATCTATTTCCTGATAAACACCATGATCCGTCAAAAATAGAAGAACACTTCCATATGGTACAGCAATGCCCAAAAGTTGTGAAGGGGATTAGGCAAAATTTAGAGAATCATCTGCCTTTTTTAAGGTAGAGTTAAGAAAAGCGTGAATTTTTATAAGAAAAGAGGCTTGATTTTTTAAAAAAAGAATGATTTTCAATAGGTACATATGTATGAAATGATGTTTAAGATTATACCTTTCACCTATAAATATCGAAATAAAAAAGAGGCTGATGATCGACAGCCTCTTTTCATATATTATACTTTCTTCACAAACTCCGATTTTAACTTCATCGCGCCAAAGCTAGGAATTTTACAATCAATATTATGATCGCCTTCGACTAAACGAATCCCTTTGACCTTCGTTCCTATTTTTAAAACCGAAGAAGAGCCTTTGACTTTTAAATCTTTAATCACAGTGACCGTGTCACCATCACTTAATAGATTTCCATTCGCATCTTTGACAACAAGCTGTTCCTCTTCCGCTTGTTCTTGTTCTAGCGACCATTCATGCGCACATTCTGGACAAATAAGCATGCTGCCATCCTCGTATGTATAAGTTGAACTGCACGATGGACAATTCGGTAGATTAGACATTTGTGTTTCCTCCAACTTTCTTTTTCATTTAGAACCATTTTACCACATTTCTATAGAGAGGAATGTGATAGAAAAGGAAACATTTTTCATCATTTACTTATCTCTTCCAAATGTCATGACAGCCGCAATATTCCTTGCTGTTCTCTCTACATGCACACTAGCATCATGCATGGCTTCAGCCAGAGTCGTGACGCCAGGGACAATACTAAAAAGTGCATCAATGCCATGATCATGTACGACTGCACTGTCTTTTGAGAGGGACCCAGCGATACCAATCACAGGGAGTCCATATTGTTTCGCAGCTTTGGCTACACCGATTGGCGTTTTGCCGTAAATGGTCTGCTGATCAATCCGCCCTTCCCCTGTAATGACTAGGTCAGCGTCCTTGAGTACGTCAGCAAAATGTACGGCTTTCAGTACAATATCAATTCCCTTTTGCAGATCAGCCTGTAAAAAGCCTAATAAACTCGCACCAAGTCCTCCTGCCGCTCCTGCACCTGCCGCATCACCAAAGGAGACATGAAGATGCTGCTTAGCCACTTGTGCTAAATGAGATAAATTCTTGTCCAACAGTTGAACCATTTCTGTATCTGCTCCCTTTTGAGGACCGAACACAGCAGACGCTCCTCTTTCACCCGTTAAAGGATTATCCACATCACACGCCACTTCCAGACGGACAGATTGCAATCTTGGATCCAGTCGAGATAGATCAATAGAAGCTAATTGATTCAGTGATCCACCGCCCGGCGTGAGGTCTTGGCCTGCTTTATCGAGAAAAAAAGCCCCTAAACCTTGCATCATGCCAACGCCACCATCATTTGTTGCGCTTCCACCAAGCCCAATGATTAAATGCTTCGCTCCTTTATCCAGCGCTGCAAGCATTAATTCTCCTGTCCCTCTAGACGTCGTGAATAAGGGGTTCCGTTTTTCTGGCGGGACAAGATGTAATCCTGATGCTGCTGCCATCTCTATGACAGCTGTCTGACCATCTCCCAACATACCAAAAAAGGCATCCACAGGTTTGCCAAGCGGGCCTGTGACCACTTGCTTGACAATGGTTCCGCCTGTCGCATCCACTAACGATTGAACTGTGCCTTCTCCTCCATCTGCCATTGGGATTTTCATATATTCTGCATCTGGCAAAATAGAGCGAAATCCTCGTTCAATGGCACATGCTGTCTCATAAGCAGATAAACTTTCTTTAAATGAATCTGGTGCGATCACAATTTTCATCCAAAAACCCCTCGTTTCTCATTAAGTCCTCAGCCGAACAGCTGGAAAATACCAAAGATAATGGTCGATACAACGGTTAATGTCAAACCAATTAACGATTCAAAGGGCATTAATTTCAACCGTTCTTTTATATCCATTTGAACACTTCCAGCCGTTGCATGGAAAAAGCTTCCGTGTGGCATATGGTCTAGCACAGTTGCGCCAGCGTGAATCATAGCTGCGCCTGAAAGGGCAGATACACCAAGACCAATAAGAGTTCCGCTAAATACACCACTTGCAACTGCCGTCCCTGCAGTTGTCGAAGCTGTGGCTGCCGACATAAAAATTCCAGACGTTGGTGCAAGCAAGTAAGGAGGTAATCCCGAAGCGTCAAGCACCTGAATAAATACCTCTTTCATGGAAGAATTCGATACAATTCCAGCTAATGTGCCTGTACCTAGTAACATGATCGCTACACCTGACATTTTATGCAGCCCTGACATCGCATAATCATTGAGAAACTTCCCTTTTTTCATGAAAAGAGCGCCTACAATTCCTCCTATTGGTAAGGCAATCATCGGATCAATATTTATTTGAAACAACGGTCTTAAGGCTAACAAGAGAATGGTCACAAGCGGGCCTACAAGCGCTTGTAGAAAACCAGGTACTTGAACCTCGCCTTGGTCTGTTCCCTCTTCCAAAACAGGTGTCCCTTTATTCGCAAGCTTTTTGGCTAATACATACGTGACGGCTATCCCGAAAATAGCCGGTATGACACCTGCCGCCATCAGAGAAGTAAGCGGGACACCAAAAGCATCAGAGGCTGCAATGGCATTCGGATTCGGTGACATGATATTCCCTGCCTTCCCTCCTCCAATCATCGCAAGTAAAATCCCCGTTTTAGAAAGTTTTGCACGCTTGGCAATGGCAAGTGCGATTGGTGCTACTGTAATGACTGCTACATCTACAAAAACACCCACCGTTGTTAAAATCATTGTTGCAAGTGCGAGTGCTAAAAGTGCCCTCGCCTCTCCAAGCTTTTTCACGATGGCCTCCGCAATAGATAACGCTGCACCCGACTCAATTAAAACCCCTGCCAGTACACCTGCCGCCATGATTCGAAGAACAGCCGGAATCATGTCCTTTGCGCCTTCCATCATGACGTTCACGGTCTGCACAACATCTACACCGCCAACCAAACCGCCAATAAATGCGCCTGCCAGCATGCCATAAGCAGGTGATACTTTTTTTAGAATGAGAACAATAGCGATCACAAGCGCAGTCAATGCGCCCAATGTACTCACTGTCACATCTCCACCCATACTCCATCCCTCCTGATTGTCTTTTCTTAATTGTAAGCGTTTACCCATCGGGATCGAGTTGTGAATCTAGATGAACTTCTTTTATTTATTTCTTCATCCAGTTGTGCAAATGCACAATTAAGACAGTTGATTGTCCAATTGTGCTATGTACAGCTCCATCAACTGTTTCACATGACGAGGATCTTTTCCGGTCAATGCCTGGATTTTATCTAAACGATATCGCAGTGTATTACGGTGAATAAATAGACGATCAACGATTCTTTGTAAATCCCCGCCCTCTTCAATGTAAACCTTTAACGTTTGAATGAGCTCCGTTTCTTGTATCAGCGGATGATAAAAATCACTCCACCGTTTGCCCTCTTTGGCGGCTCTCGCTTTTATAAACAAGCTTTCAAGCTGATAAGATTCAAAAACATATATGCTTTCCTCTGGATGGAGCACCTTTCCTAACCGCAGGGCTTCTCTCGCATGCTGAAAGGACAACGGTAATTGACTCATGTCCTCAGCGACAGTTCCTACACCCACTAGCACTTGTCCATCAACTGCACCTGCCATTGTTTGTTGCAGCTGTTCGATCACATGCTTGAATTGATGGTCACATATCGGCTGTCTTAATAGGATCAATTCATGACGGAAGGTCATGCCTAGTAAATCATCCGCATTCTTATCGTATTGAATGGCATGCATCATTTTATGTACAGTGTCCTCGGACGATGGAATCGGCTGAAAAACAATAGCCATTCGCCGCTTGTCTAAATCCATTCCAAGCCAGTCAGCACGATGCTTCAGCTGATGATCACCCATGTCAGATTCGGAGATGAGCTGATTCACAATTTCACTCTCTATTCGCTGCCGCCACTGGAAGCGTTCAAGTAGAAAAGACTGCTCTAATACGAGCTCAGCTGCCATTTTCACCAGCTCGGCATGATGACGAATGTCCCCTGGCTCACCCGTAATCCCAATGACACCAACGACTTGTTCGCGAAAGCAAATAGGCAGATTGATTCCAGGCCTCACGCCTTTTAAGCAGCGGGATGTCTCCTGATCAATCTCCACACTATCTCCGCTTGACAGCACTAGACGTGCTCCATCATGTTTTTGTCCAATCCTTTTTCGTTCACCAGACCCAATAATGACACCATCTGCATTCATGACATTGATGTTTTGATGTAAAATATGCATCGTACGTTCAACCATCTCTTGCGCCAATTCACTGGTTAAAAATTGCATTCAGCATCTCTCCTGAAGGGGTTTTCATTCAATGTATCATAGTGTCATTGCACAATAAATGCAAAGCTTCAAAAAACAGCCGTTGACAAAGATACGCAAAAAAGTGTTTAATCAAATCAAGGGACCGACCGACAGTCTAATCAAAAGAAAGGATGGCTTTATGAGAACCGTTAAACATCCTGAGGAACGCAAAAATGACATCTTAAATGCAGCAGAGAAGCTTTTTTCAACCAAAGGCTATCAGCAAACCACAATTATTGACATCCTCAAAGCCGTTGGCATTGCAAAAGGCACATTCTATTATTACTTTACTTCCAAAGAAGAAGTGATGGATGCAATCATTGATCGGATCATAAAGGCAGATATCATCGAGGCAAAGCGTATTGCCGCTGATCCAGATATCTCAGTGGTTGATAAATTATTTCGCATCATCATGGCACAATCTCCTAAACAGGGCAGCCATAAAGAAGGCATGATTGAACAATTTCATCAGCCTGCTAATGCAGAGATGCATCAAAAAAGCTTGATCAAAGCCATTACAGAGCTATCACCCGTTTTAGCAGAAGTCATTCAGCAAGGGGTAGAAGAAGGGATATTTCAAACGGATTACCCGCAAGAAACTGTCGAATTTCTCCTCGCTTCTGCACAGGTTATCTTTGATGAGGGACTTTTCCAATGGACCACAGCGGAAAGCATACAACGAGCTCTAGCATTTATCGCAATCCTTGAAGCCTCATTACATGCAGAAAAGGGGAGTTTCTCCTTCCTTCTCCAACGTTTAACTGGAGAACCGGAAGACAATAATCAGTGATTGGTCACTTCAATACCAATCCTGCATACATTATAGACTGACGGTCGGTCTAAAAGGAGAGTGATTTTCATGTCGTTATCAGCCAAAAATGGCTCCACCCATTTTATCTATCTCGTTCTCGGGCAAATTATTTCCGTTTTCGGGTCTTCCTTGATTCGTTTTGTTCTATCTTTACATGTCTTGGATATGACACATCGTGTTGATTTATATGCTCTGCTTTTCGCTTTATCCAATATCCCGCTCCTCCTTTCGCCATTAGCAGGAGCAATTGCTGACCGGTTTAACAGAAGAAATTTGATGATTTTATTTGATGTTCTTACTGGCATTATGATTCTGTCTTTTTATTTCTGGTTATTTTCAGGTCATGATTCACTTTATATGATTGGAGCCGTCATGATTCTCCTTGGTGTCATGAGTACGTTTTATGCTCCTGCTGTGATGTCCAGTATTCCTCAGCTAGTGAAAGAAGAAAAATTAGAACAAGCGAATGGCATCGTGAATGGCGTACAGGCCCTTTCAGGTGTTGTCGCTCCTATCATTGGCGGCGTTTTATACGGACTCATTGGGAGCCAGGTCATCATAGGCGTTAGCAGCATTGTATTTTTTCTATCAGCATGCATGCTTTTACGGTTAAATATCTCTTTCTCACCTAGCCCACTCGCAGAACCGATGACCAAAGTACTCTTGAAAGATATGAAACAAGGCTTTTCCTATATCGGAAGCCAGCCATTTTTAAAAAGAGCCATGCTGCTTGCAGCGCTACTAAATTTCATCCTCACACCATTTTTTATCGTTGGAGGTCCCATTATTTTAAGGGTCACAATGAAAAGCAGTGACATCATGTATGGAATAGGAATGGGCATCATTGAGTTTGCCGTCATCGCAGGCGCCCTGCTAGTTGGGCTTGTAGCGAAACATTGGCGAATTCCTACTTTGTATCGCTGGCTGCTCGTCATCGCAGTCATTTTGCTGCCTGTTGCTTTTTCAACATCCAAGATGACTCTTCAATTTGGTACATTTCCAGCCTATTTTCTCTTTTTAGCAGGGTGTCTCCCAATTGCCATGCTGCTCACCATGATTTCGATCGTTGTCATCTCACATGTTCAAAAGAAAACACCCAATGCTCAATTAGGAAAAGTCATGGCCAATCTAACAATGGTCTCTCAATGTGCTGCACCGCTCGGGCAAATGATGTACGGGTTCTTGTTCAACACTTTTTCTGCCAGCATGTATGTGACCGTGTTAATCGTCAGTGCCTTGATGTTTGCACTTGCCTTCCTTACAAAAAATATGCTTCGACATGAAGGAGAATCAGCCTCATGAGATTGACGTTTATCAAGAAAGACCTAACCCGCCACCGTCTCATTTCAATCGGCTTAACCCTTTGCATCATGATGACATCATTTTTAGCAACAAGCGCTGCGCAAATGACGGTCCAGCTGAATGGTTCCATTTCTGATCTACTCCAATCAGCCAAAGCACCAGACTTTGTCCAAATGCACGATGGCAGCTTAGATGAAAAAGCGGTCGATATATTTTCAATTAAACAGTCGATGGTGAAGGCACATCAAATTGTTCCAATGATTCCGATCGAACACGTCAGCATCAAGTTCGGGCAGGAGCCTGCTCAAGCGGGTGTGATGGATCATTTATTTGTAAAGCAAAATCGCTATTTTGATTTCCTTTTAAACGAACGAAATGAAAAGCTCACTGTAAATAAAGGAGAAGTAGCAGTCCCTATTTATTTTCAACAAAAATACCATTTAAAGATTGGCGAAAGGTTACTCATTTCAAAAGGCTCTCATCAATTCTCTTTTCAAATCAAAACGTTCTTACGAGATGCCCAAATGAATCCAAGTCTTGTCAGTTCAAAGAGGTTTCTTCTGCATGATGCGGACTGGGTAGCACTGAATCAAGTGTTTCAAAAAAAGGAGTACTTAATTGAATTTTTATTGCATGATGCTAGTCAAGCAGATGCTTTTCAATCACTCTATCAATCATCTGAGCTGCCACAACAGGGGCCTGCTGTCACATTACCCCTGCTTCGCATGCTGAATGCCCTAACAGATGGTATGGTGATCGCCATTCTCCTTCTTGTCTGCTTTCTGCTCATTAGCATTTCCCTCCTCTCTCTTCGTCTCGCTATGACGGCCGCTATAGAAGAGGATGAACGTGAAATTGGAATCTTAAAAGTACTAGGAATCCCTTTATCAAAAATCAAACAATTATACGTTGGGAAATATGCTGTGCTTGCCTGTATAGGGTGTATAGCGGGATATTTGATGACACTCATGTTTGGTGATTTGTTTACAGCCAATATTCAGCAATATATGGGGAATCGCTTCTCTTTTATTCATCAGGTGATCCCGCTTTTGGTGTCAATTTTGACGGCAATGATCGTCATCTCATTCAGCTATACTGTCCTAAGGAGATTTGGTCAAATATCAGCCGCTCAAGCTATTCAAGGCGGCATAAGCTCACCAAGCCGTAAAAAACAAATTCCTATGTACCTCCAGAAAAACAGATTCCTCCCAGTCAATTTTTGGTTTGGATTGAAAGATCTGTTCTCGCGAATAAAGATGTATTCAACAATTACCTGTATTATTGCGCTTTGTACATTTTTAATGTTAATGCCGATTCAGTTATGGTACACATTACAATCACCAGATTTCATCACATATCTTGGCTCTGGAAAAAGTGACCTTCGAATTGATATTCGGCAGGGAAGTCATTTAGAGAAAAGTACAAATAAAATAGCGTCTATGATTAGCGTAGACCAAGACATTCAAACATCTGCCGTCTATGAAACAACTTCTCTACAAGCCAAAACAATGGAGAATACTTTAGAAACGCTCTATTTAGAAACAGGTGATCTATCAGCATTCCCTCTCACCTATTTACAGGGAAGGGAACCGTTGAAGGAGGAAGAGATTGCTTTATCGGTGTTGAGTGCTGACTCACTTCAGAAAAAGATAGGCGAAAAAGTCACTCTCGCCACAAATGGACAGCAAGTTCAAAAAATGGTTACCGGCATTTATCAAGACGTCACCAACGGAGGGAAAACAGCTAAAGCATTATCTCAGCCTTTTCCTCATTCATCCCTTTGGAAAACCATTCAAATACAATTAAAACAAGGAATAGATATGGCAGAGAAAAAAGCAGCACTTGAAACAAATAAGTCTCCTGCAAAAGTGACAGATATGAAAGAATATGTGCATCAAACAATAGGAAGCACCGCATCTCTAGTAAAAGTGATTGCATTATTTTCAACCATCGCAGCTTTTGGAACAGCCAGCCTAATGTTAATGATGTTTCTGCACATGTTAAGGGCGAAAGATTTAAATCGTACTCACTTGTTAAGAACGATTGGTTTTTCTCAAAAAGATGTAACCTATCAATACTTAACAAGTTTTATTGTCGTTCTCTCTATTGGCGCCTTCATTGGAGCAATCGCTGTTCATACTATTGGTCCGGCGTTGATGAGTGCAGGCGGAGCATCATTAGGAGCATCCAGCCTTCAGTGGTTAGCCCCAAAATGGGTTTGGATCGTGTATCCCCTCCTGCTGTTTATGGTGAATTTAACTGTCATCTCGTGGCTATTGAAGTCCTTTTTTTCTAGTAAAATCAGCCGTCATACTCTTTCATAAGGAGATGTTTCACATGGAACAATTAATTGAAGCGAAGCAATTGTCTTTACAAATTGATTCATTAAAAGGACAAAAACAGACCATTCTTAGAAATATTCACTTAACCATTAAACGTGGAGAATTTGTCACCATTATGGGACCTTCAGGATGCGGAAAAACTTCTTTGCTTTATCAACTTAGCGGTATAGAGACATCCTCCAGAGGAGAAATCAAATATAAAGGTCAACTGCTATCAGAAATGACAGACAAACAGTTAACAGCTTTACGCTTATCAGAGATGGGATTCGTCTTTCAACACAGCCACTTACTAAAAAACCTCACTCTATTTGATAACATCATTGCTGCAGCTTACTTAGCGAAGAAAATGCCGAGAAAAGAAATCAATGAACGAGCGAAATATTTAATGGAGAAACTTGATATTGATCATTTAGCTGATAGATATTTATCAGAAGTATCAGGAGGACAGCTCCAAAGAGCCTCTATCTGTCGAGCTCTTATGAATGAACCAAACATTCTTTTTGCCGATGAGCCCACAGGTGCTCTTAATTCAAGCACCACAAAGGAAGTCATGGATATTTTTTCACAAATCAATTCTGAAGGAACAACTCTGCTTCTCGTCACCCATGATCCAAAAGTGGCCCTTTGCTCTGAAAGAATTTTGTTTATGAATGACGGTGAAATTTCAGCCCATTTAAATTTAGGAAAATACGATCGCTTTACCGCTGAGAAACGAGAGGCCTTGTTAAACAAGTGGTTACAAAACTTAGGGTTTTAATTGGTGTCAAACAGGCAGAAAGCTGCCTGTTTTATTTTTTCTTACACTCAAAGGAGTAATCCATAGTCAAACTATTTGTTTCTAGTATGATTTTGCCGTCTTCTTGTTGACAAGATTCTGTCAGCAACTCAATTTCTTTGCTATAAAAGTATCTCTTTGAGATATAAAGAGTGACTAAAACAAGTAAAAGCGTCGTCATCACAATTGTCATTTGCCAGTTTAACATTTGAAATCTTTTTTTCATTTCAACATCCTTTCTGAAAGGTCAACACTTGTCTCGGATATTCGCCTTTCTCAGTAACTACCAGTTTCTTTTCCAAAATCATCTAGCAACATCATAACTGATTTTCCCTTCTAGATCGACCTTTCATTGTTCTTCTCTCATAGCTAAAAAAGCTTTATTTCATATATTCGGATGGTATTTTCGACCATAAACTTAAAACTAATAGTATCTATCACGTTTTTAGACTTCCAAAAAAAGATTTTACTCATTTGAATAAACAATCAATCATCAATACAATAACGTACATCTCATGACATAAGGTCCTTTTTATTACCTCCTGTCAATCACCTCCCAGAAACGATTATATTTTACCAAAAATTGTGATATCGTTTTTTATTGAAACAGGCGAAAGGATGTTAAAGAGGTGAAATTTCCATGAAAATCATTTCAGCTGAACAGGTGGGGAACCGTTTAAATGATTGGCGAATTGCCATTCGTAAGCATGATGTGCACAATGCAAAGACAATCTACACAGAATTAAAGGAATTACTTCAAGAGATGGAAGAGAATCAGGAGGTCTTGACCTACTATTCATTGCTAGAAGGCAAGTTTAAGCTCATGTTATATGAACGAAGAGGTAAAAAACTGAATGAACCGACAGTGCTAGAATACCCTTCTAAAACAAACGACTTAATTGAATATTATTTTTACCTATATAAAGCCCTTTACGCTTCATATAACAGAGACTATGCATCAGCCATCGGACTGTTTAAAATTGCTGAGAAAAAACTACAAAACATTCCTGATGAAATAGAAGTAGCAGAATTCCATACGAAGGTCGCAAACCTATATATGATGCTTCGCCAAAGCCTGATTTCACTTCATTATATTCAGAATGCTATCGATATTTTCAAAGGTCATGATGGCTATGAAAGAAGACTGGCAGCAGCTTTTGTGATCGCAGCCACCAACTTCATGGATATTGGCGATTTCAAAAGAGCTGAGAATTACTACACAAAAGCATTACACATCTCAAATCAATTAAACGATCATTTTTTAGCATCACAGCTTTATCACAATATCAGTATTCTATATGCCGAAGTTGGAGAATCAAAAAAATGTATTGATGCCCTAGAAAAGGCTCTTAGTGATGATGACTACCTTTCATCTTGTTATTTCGAACACTCCATGTTTATGTTACTAAAAGAGCTACTCTCCATTGATGAAAAGTCGCAAGCTCTCTATTATTTTGAATTGGTCAAACAAAAACAAGAAATAGACAGAAACCCCATCTATACAGCAAAAATGAATTTTCTCTATCACCTATATTTCACTGAAGACATATCCAAAAAAGCTCAAACCTGTTTCGATGACATCAGTATTCTGAAAGAATTAAAGGATGTTGAAGGTGCCCGTGAATTAAGTGCACTAGCTGCCAAACACTTTGAAGAGCTAGGTTCAATTCACCAAGCATACCTCTTTTTGAAGGATGCCTATCAATTAGAACACACTACACTTAATTGGAGGAATTATGATGAAAAAAGTGAGTTTACTCATTTTCGCTTTAGCCATCGTTGTTTTCGGACAAACGGTGTCTTACAATTCGTTAAATGATACACATCTTGGCCCAGCAGAACGACCTATCGGAACATAAACCGATACAATACAAATAACCACTTGCCTCGTTACAAGGCAAGTGGTCCACATTTATTTTAGTTCTTGATAAGAAATGAGGCGGTGAATATGTACCGCCAGATACGTAAGTTCGTCATTAGGAATAACAATACTATGCACCTGTTTAATATAATCTTTGATTTTGAAAGCTACATCCATCGCTTGAGGATACAAGTGTGCAATTTGTTCAAACAACTCATTTTCTTGATCTGATAATAATTTATTTGCGTAAAATCTTTCAACAAAGAATTTCACATGTGTAATAAATCGGCTGTAATGAATATTCTCTTGATCCATTTTCATATTCAACGTATAGCGGACAAGATTCACAATACTTCCGATCATCTTGGCATACTTCATGCCATCTTTGGAATCGGACTCTTCACCTAACGCATTAATTAAATGGAAGGCGATATTGGCCGCTTCTTCCTTTGGTAATTGTATGCCCAATGTATTGTTGACTAACTCAAGCGCATAATTACCTACTTCAAATTCTTCGGTATAGTAGTTTTTGATTTCCCAGTATACTCGATTTGTAATATTAATATTCTTCTTGTGCCGTTCTACTGCAAAATTCAAGTGGTCCATCAAGGTAAAATAGACACCAGAATTCAGACTTGAGTTTAAGCGTTTTTCAGCATATTGAACAATATGCTGAGTTAAATCGATAAACTCTTGCGGCATTGAATCTAACAGTTGGAGAAATTCCTTCGCTCTCATGTTATCGACAGACATAAACACTTGATCTGCCTTCTTTTCTTCAATCATTTGACCTGGTTTTTGTCCATAACCAATCCCCCGGCCGAATAGAACCATCTCCTGTTGGTTCTGATCTTCAGCCAGAACCACACTCGAGTTTAAAACTTTTTTGATTTTAAACATCGTCATCACCTGTTTTCATGATTGTGGTTTTTCAATCAAGCGATTCACCATTTGTTTCAATGACCTTTTTGTACCAATAAAATGAGTCTTTACGAGAACGTTTTAATGTACCGTTTCCATCGTCATCTTGATCTACATGAATGAACCCGTATCGTTTTGACATCTGTGATGTACCTGCACTAATAATATCAATTGAGCCCCAGCTCGTATATCCGAAGAGATCAACGCCTTCTTCCACCGCTTCTCTCATTTGGCGGAAATGCTCTTTGAAATAGTTAATACGATAATCATCGTGAATTGATCCATCACTTTCTACAACATCTTTTGCACCCATGCCGTTTTCTACAATGATCAGTGGTTTTTGATAACGATCATATAATTCTATTAAAGAAATTTTCAGACCAACCGGATCAATCTGCCATCCCCAATCAGTAGATGGAAGGTAAGGATTTTTGACCCCACGGATGGTATTTCCATCCGTTTTTTCTAATCCTTCATCAGCTGATTCAGTTAAAGACATATAGTAGCTGAACGAGATAAAATCTACTGTATTTTCTTTTAAAATAGAAAGATCATCTGATTCCATTTGGATATGAATGTTTTTTCTCTCAAGCATGCGCTTGATAAGCGGCGGGTATTCACCAAATACCTGAACATCTGCATAGAAATAGTTTTCTAAGTTTTGTTTCAATGCCCGCTCCACATCATTCGGATGACAAGTGTGCGGATACGTTGTTAATTTTGTCAGCATACACCCTACTTGACTGCCTGGTATGATGCGATGACAATCTGCTGTTACGAGTGCAGAGGCAATGAATTGATGATGGAGTGCTTGATAAACCGTTTCTTCCTCTTTCCCTTCTGGGCAGCGATCAGGAATAATTCCTGCTGTAATAAAAGAGTGGCGGTGAATACTATCTATTTCATTAAAGGTAAGCCAATATTTCACATCATGTTTATAGCGTTCAAAACATACATTGGCAAACTTAACAAAGAGATCAACGACTTTTCTTTCAACCCAGCCATTATATTTCACGCTCAGTGCTAACGGCATTTCATAATGTGACAGTGTCACAATCGGTTCTATGTTGTGTTTTTTCATTTCTGCAAATAAACGATCGTAAAATTGGAGTCCTTTTTCATTTGGTTCTTTCTCTTCTCCAGTTGGGAAGATACGGCTCCATGCAATAGAAATGCGAAGAGTTTTAAAACCCATTTCTGCAAATAGAGCCAAATCCTCCTTATAGTGGTGATAGAAATCAACACCTCTGCGTTTTGGGTACTTTTTATCATCTGGGTCTTTCATCGCTCTATCTATATTTTCAGAAGTAACAGCTAGATGCCCTTCATAATCTTCTACACTCAAATTAGACCGGTACATCGCAATATCAGCAACAGATGGGCCCTTTCCATCTACATTCCAAGCGCCTTCTGCTTGGTTGGCGGCAATGGCGCCGCCCCATAAAAATCCTTTTGGAAAACCTTTTATTGTCGTCATATGTTTAGCCTCCTAATTGGGTGATAACCATCAATGTATCTTGGCGATTGACCTCTTGTAATGGCTGTACCTTAATATCATATTGATCTGTATTCGTGATGACAGCAAGCGTAACTGGATCGTATCCTGCTTCCATGATTTTTTCTACATCAAATTCAATGAGTAAATCCCCTGCTTGTACACGATCTCCTGCCTGCACTTTTGGATAAAAATACTGTCCTTCCAACTGTACAGTATCAATGCCAATGTGGAATAATACTTCCACCCCTTTGTCCGTTTTCATACCAAGTGCATGGTTTGTTTCGAACAGCAAGGTGACCTCACCATCTACTGGTGCATATAACGCTCCTTCTGAAGGAACAATGGCAATTCCGTCTCCCATGACCTTTGAAGAGAAAATATCATCTTTTACTTCAGATAGAGAGATCATATGACCAATCACAGGGCTTTTGAAAGTTTCCCCTGCTCCAATTTGTTCAGCAAATGCTTCTTGATCATTTGTCTTTTCTTCTACTTTTTTATCCTTACCTAATACAAAAGCAGCGATAAAAGCAACAACGAAGGAAATGACAGCTCCAATGACAGCAAACATTAGATTTCGTGGAAGCTCATCTGATATAAACATCGACATACTTGCTAATCCAGGACCAACAAGTACAAAAGCTTGTATACCAACTAATCCAATGAAGATCCCGCCAACAAACGAACCAATCATGACACTTCCAAGTACGCGTTTATTTTGAAGTGTCACACCATACAAAGCAGGCTCTGTGATGCCAAAAAATGCTGAAATTCCTGCCGAAATGGCTGTTGATCTGAGTACCTTGTCTTTCGTGCGTAGTGCCACTGCGAAACATGCTCCACTTTCCGCAATATTATGCGCAAGTGATGCTGGTAAATAAAGTGCTTCTTTCCCGAGGTTCCCCATCGTTGTCACTGCATAAGGGACCATTGCTTTGTGCATGCCTGATGCAACCATAAACGGGAGTACCGCTGCTAAAATTGCGACAGCTACCCAGCCTACTGTATTAAACATCGCAAGAATAACGGATGAAAACCCTTGTCCTGCTGTAAAACCAAGTGGTCCTAATAACAGTAACGTAACTGGTACAGTAATGACTAATGACATCATTGGGACAAAGAAAATCCGAATTGGTTTTGGTGAAAATCGTGTGAAGAATTTTTCCATTTGAGCGTAAAGCAATACAGAAAGGATTGCTGGAAACACTTGATACGCATAAGCTATATTTTTTACGTCGAATGACATTAATTGCGCACCTTCAGTAAGCATGGCTGTCATGTTCGGAAGAAGGAGTGCACCGACTGCTGATAATGCGACCAGAGGGTTTACCTTTAGTTTATTTGCCGTTGTGACAGCGACTAGTAATGGCAGGAAGTATAGTGGTGCGTCACCCACCATGTTCAGTATTTGATAGGTTTGGCCTTTTGCATCCACCCAGCCTAATAAAGAGAAAAGGAGAAGAAATGATTTTAAAATTCCTCCGCCTGCGATAGCCGGAACAAGCGGCTGGAAGACACCCACAATGAAATCTAATAGAACTGTGCCTGCTTTTCTTTTTTCTTTTGGCTGATTGGATGGCACGCCTTGCCCGGATGAGCTGCCGCCCATTAAATTTGTTACCTTTTGATACACTTCAATCACGTCATTCCCAATGACCACTTGGCATTGTCCTGACATTCTGACAGCTATGACACCTGGTGTTTTTTCTAATGCTGGTACATCTGCTTTTTTCTGATCAATTAGTGTGAAGCGAAGTCTTGTTGAGCAGTGCTCAAGGTGCGCAATGTTTTCTTTACCACCTACATGCTGTAAAACATCTTTGGCGACTTGTGTGTAATCCATTTTTTCTCCTCCTTTTCTCATACATGAGACCTATATTTTGGCAATAAAAAAAGGACCTAAAACGACAAATTAAAGAAATTCATCGTTTTTAGATCCTGCCTGCATGACCAGTCACATGTCTAATTTATTTATATTGGATTTGTTTTTAGTATATATTGATTATATGAAAGCGTCAACATTTATTTTTCTAAAAATTATTAAGGTCTATATACCTAAATTAATTTTCTTTAATTTAGTTAAAGCAACCTTTCTCACTTTTTTTATACACCAATATTTTTTATCATCAATAAGAACTCTTTATTAATAAAAAACCAGATAAGTTCACTCATCTGGTTTCATATCATCTATTTTTTTCTTTCTTCCGCCTGCTTTTTGAATGCTTTCGCTTGTTTTTGGTATTCCTGTTTCGTAACCGCTTTTAACTCTACAGTACCGCCTGTCATTTTAAATGGAAGTTTGATTGATTTTACATCTCGATCAGTGGAACCTTTAATGATCCCATCTTCAATTGAAGGCTCATGGCCCATTACAAAATTTCTTCCATCCGTATCACCCATGACTTCTAATCTCATTTCTTTATAAGGCTTACACTCTTCTCCGGGAACAGTTGTGATTAGAAGGAAGCCGGACCATCCAAGCTCAATATGCATGGTTTTCACCTGTAAAAATAGTTGTTTGTCCTTTGCCGTATAGAGAAAACCATATACTTTCGCCACTTTCTCCTTGAAGTTTCTCATACTATCATAAAACCTATCTTCAGCGGTATCGAATAGATAATCATATCGTTTTTGAATCTCTTTATGATATTTATCTAGCTTTTTTTGATTGATTGCCTTATATATCATGCCTTTCTTTTCACCTTGTTTTTTTACTGAAAGGTCTTTTCCTGAAAAGTGAACTTCGTATACGATCGTTTCTTTACCTTGTGTGACTTTGAATTCATACCCATTTTCTTTTGAACTGCCAGATACGACAAATTGTTTTTTATAGATTTGCGGATCCCACCTCACTTCTTCTATATACTTTTCATTCAAATGCCCCGTTACTTTGCCTTTATTCTCAGATATCTCAAACCAGCTCATTCTATCCTTCGTTTTATACGCAAATGCATAGGCATGATTCAATGAATTCTTTTGTGCGATTGCTTGATATGCTGTCCAGCCGCCTCCACCTAAGATGAGTACTGCCAGGATAGACACGACCCACATTTTCAGTTTACTCATACGTACCTCCACTCAAATATGTTTTGAAAAACCTTCATGATCCCTATTTATTCTGATCGCCCTGAAATGCCATTCACAACATTCATCTGTTCCAACACGATCTACTTTTGCCATTCTTTCGCCTTCTTTTTGAATGCTTCTGTTTGTTCTTGATATTCCTCTTTCGTGACCGCTTTAAATTCTATTGTCCCGCCTGCCATTTTAAAAGGAAATTTAATGTATGTTGCGTCTCGGTCAGTTTCACCTAAAATAAAACCCTTTTCAATTGCAGGATAAGTACTCAAATCAAACATCATCCCATCTGAAACTCCACCGGCTGTATGTTTCGTTTCTTTATAAGGTTCACCACCATCTCCTGGGGCCTTTCTCATTAGAAAAGAACCTGCCCATTCAGACTGCATATACATTCGTTTTACTTTTAGAAATAGTTGGTATGAACCATCCTCTGCCGTATACAGATAACCATAAGCGCCTGTTACTTTCTTAATGAAGTTTCGTACATAATCATGAAATCTATTTTCCGTGTCATCCATCAGTTTCTCATATCGAGTATGAATGTCCTGTTGAACAGCACGTAGGTTTTTTTGATCAACTGCTTTATATGTGATGCTGTGCTTTTCACCTTGTTTTTTCACAGAAAGATCCTTTTCGGCAAGGTGAACTTCATATGTGACCGTTTCTTTCCCTTGCTTCACATAAAATTCGTAACCGTTTTCAATTGATTTCCCAGTTAATTGATATTTGTTGATAAATAGATTGGGATCATAATGCCTTTTCGGATTTTCCTCTAAAATGGTTTCATTCAGATGACCTGTTACTTTTCCGTTTCTTTCCGTTACCTTGAACCAGTTCACACGATCATGAGTCTTATATGCAAAGGCGTAGGGATGATTCAAACCACTCTTTTTTGCGATTGCTTGATAGGCTATCCAGCCGCCTCCACCAATCAGTAGTACCGCCAGAATAGTCATGATCCAGATTTTTGATTTACTCATATGTCCCCTCCAAACTATGATCGTTCACTCTATATGAAGGATTCATCTTATTGATTAACCAATCAGTGATCTCTTCACCTCCTTTCTAGCATTTATTTTTTTCTCATACCTCTTGTATCTGCAGTTATACATCGTTTATTATATATCTAAATGATATATCTTTTAGATAGGTGTGTTAATCAATGAAAAAATACAATGATACGACGTATGCGATTTTGGGGATTTTAACGACAGATTGTAAGTCTGGGTATGAAGTGAAGCAATTAATTGATAGGAGCTTGCATCACTTTTGGAAAATTAGTTATGGACAAATTTATCCAGCTTTAAAGTTAATAGTCGAGGAAGGGCTTGCGAAGGTTTCACCCGCTTCTACAACTGGGCGCTCAGACAAGCGGGAGTATCATCTGACTGAAAAAGGGCTGGACACGTTGAGGCAATGGCTGGCGCAGCCGCTCGATCAAGTACCATCAGAACGAAATGAAGTGTTATTAAAGTTATTCTTTGGTCAATATCTTTCGTTTGAGAAAAAATTGGTGCTTTTACAAGATTATGAGAGGCAGCTCCGTATCCGTTATGAGACATATGTTGCGATTGAACAAAACATTCAAGAGCTGTATCCAGATGAAGCTGATGCGAAGTATTGGCTATATACATTAGATTACGGAAAGAAAGTGGCGCAGGCTGGAATTGATTGGTGCGTGGAGACCTGTGAATCGATGAAGAAAGAAGGATGAACAAATGAAAAAAAATATACGTGCTGGCAGGTATACAACAGACAATTCTGAGCCGATTGTTGTGTTCATTATCGGAATGAGAATCAATAAACGCTGGGCTGTCCATCAATGGTTGCCAGTATTTAAGGCGATGCCGGGGATGATCAAAGAACTTTATACACATCAAGAAGAGCTTGGTTTTCTCGGGACAGAAAATTACTTCGGTTTACGCACCACCACCATGATCCAATATTGGAAATCAACAGATGATCTCCTTGCCTACGCCAAGATGGAGAAGCATTTGGCTGCTTGGAAAGGATTTAACCAAAGAGCACGAAATAATGACGCGGTCGGAATTTATCATGAAACGTATCAAATTCAAGCCGGATCATATGAATCTATCTACGTGAACATGCCTTCATATGGATTGAGCCAAGCTAAAGCACCCATCCTAATTGGAAAAGGGAAAGGAAAAGAAACCGCAAAAGAACGCCTTTCCACAACAAATTCCTAGAGCTGATTCTCTAGGAATTTCTTTTTGCAACCATCACAAAATGTTTTAATATGCGGGCAGTTAATCCCCAAATGGTGTAACGATCGTAATCATAAAACCACTCCTCAATCGAACGACTCCCCCAGCTGTATTTTTCACCATTCATGATTTTTTCATAAGGAAAGTCCTCTCCTGGTGTTGGCTGCACCGATACATGGTGTAAGTATGGTTCGTATTGGCTGAGCCATGATAGAGGCACAGTAAAGGTCTCCTCTACTTCTTCTTGATTAAAGGAATGTTTGACCTGCTGTTCATCAATGATTCCGACAAATGGATATACCACAAAGGATGGAGAGGCAATATAAGGACTGAGCTGTCCTAACACCTTGACGGATTCGGGCGGAATCCCTAGTTCTTCATATGTTTCCCGCAGTGCAGCTTCTTGTGCGGTTTCGTCGCCGTCGAGTTTGCCGCCAGGGAAGCTAATATCGCCAGGCTGTTTTCTCATCGTCAGTGATCGCACTTCAAATAAAACATGCCATTCCCCGTTTACTTGCACCAAAGGGACAAGGACTGCCGCTTTGAACGCTGTCTCTTCTCCGATAAATAGCGGCTGTGATTGATGTAAGTCACTTTTTAATTGATCAATGAACATGGGCATCACCTATTTTCCGTTTCTCTTTTCTTTAGCGTATCATTGATTTCCTTTTGAATAAAGGCGATCTTTCTGACAATTATTTTTATCATTTTGACAACTATACTTGTCAAAATGAATATAATACTTTACAATCAAGATAACATTTTGATCAGAGTTGAGGTGACAGAATGAAAAATCGGCTAAAAGAGCTGCGGGCACGTGATGGTTTAAACCAAACGGAGCTTGCGAAACGGGCAAAGGTTTCCCGCCAGACGATCAGCTTAATGGAACGAGATGAATTAATGCCGTCTCTCTTACTTGCTATGAGGCTTTCACGTATTTTTCAAGAACCCATTGAACAAATTTTTCTATTCGAGGAGGATGAACTCACATGAAAACTGTATACAAAATGCTCTTAGGTGCTCTCCTTGGTTTTCTCGGTGCTTACTGTTTACTGGCAGCCGAATTTGAGCTGACACTTCTGCAAGCTGCATTTGAAGCGACTCTTGTCATCACTGGCTTGACAGTTCTATTCATCATTTATTGTTTTTCAGGCATTTCACGCATGAAGAAAAGAGTCTCTCTTTCGGTATCTGGTGATGAGGAGGATGAACTGGAGGTAAAACAGTACCGAACCTTTACTGATGTAACGTTAGCTAATACGGTGAGTACCATTTTATCGATTATTGCAATTGGTATTTCCATCGTAACCGAGCAACCACTCTGGCTGATTCTCGCAAATGCTGCCTTATTTTTGATCACCGTCATTCTTTCTTATGCATCGATCTCTGTCCTAAAGCTCGTCTATCCTAATCGTCACCTACCTAGTCCAACCGATAAAGATTATGGCAAAAAACTGCTCGCCATTTCTGATGAAGGCGAAAAGCATGTGATGCTCGATGGGCTTTTTCACACTTTTCAAATGATGAATATTTTATTGACCGGTGCCATGTTTATTTTGATTGTCTATTCTCTTGGCGCCAATCACTCTCAGCTCTTCTCCATCATCGTCGTTGGACTTGTTCTGATCATTCTTAATGCATACTATATGTTGAAGATTCGAAATCGTTAAATAAGCAAAAGCACAGCCATTTAAAAAGGCTGTGCTTTTTTGTTCATTATGCTGACCGACGTTTCTGTCGTGCATAAATCAAAAATAAGAACCCAAACCATACGGGTGTCAATAACAGGGCTGGACGTGTTGCATCAGCGAAAAGCATGATGACAAGAATGGCAGCAAAGAGCACAAGAACCGCTATATTCACAAAAGGTGTAAATGGCGCTTTAAAGGTAGACGCCTTATGCAGTTCAGGACGTGTCTTCTTATATTTCAAATGACATATTAAAATAATACTCCATACCCAAATGAAACAAATGGCACTAATCGTTGTCACAATACCGAAGGCTTGTTCAGGAATTAGCTTGCTTAAAAGAGCCCCTACTGACACCACAATTGTCGACACAAACAGGGCATTACTTGGAACAGCATGTTTATTCAGTCGGCCAAAAGATGCCGGTCCTTGTTTTTGATGACTGAGATTATACAAAATTCGGCTCGTTGAGAACATGCCGCTATTACAAGCAGACGCCGCAGATGTCAGGACGACAAAGTTGATGAGTCCCGCCGCTACTGGTATCCCAATGAGCCCAAAGGTTTTCACAAAAGGACTTTCTGATGCACTGAGTTCTGTCCATGGGTTGATGCATAGTAATACAAAAATCGCACCTACATAGAAAAATAGAATTCTTAATGGAATTTTATTAATCGCGGACGGGATATTTTTTTGCGGATTCGCTGTTTCTGCTGCTGACACACCGACAAGTTCCACGCCCACATACGCAAAAATCACCATCTGGAATGACAATAAGAAGCCTGTCACACCATTTGGAAATAATCCTCCGTGTGACCACAGATTCGTTACCGTCACGGGCCCTGCATCTGTTTGGAAACCAATGATTAACAGGACAATTCCAACGCCAATCAACAGTAATATCGTAATCACTTTAATCAGTGCAAACCAAAATTCCATTTCTCCAAAAAGCTTCACCGTTAATAAATTAAATCCTAGCAAAATCAATAAACAAATAATAGCAGGAATCCACTGCGGAATATCAAACCAGTACTGCACATACACCCCGACCGCAATAACATCCGCCATCGCTGTCATAATCCAGCAAAACCAATACGTCCATCCTGTCACAAAGGAAGCCCATGGTCCAAGATAATCCTCTGCTATATCCGTTAAAGACTGATAGCCCGCCTTAGATAAGAGCAATTCTCCAAGTGCCCTCATGACAAAAAAGATGGCCATTCCGACAATTAAGTACGCAAAAATGATCGATGGTCCAGCCAATTGAATGGCCTTTCCAGACCCTAAAAACAGCCCAGTTCCAATCGTTCCGCCAATGGCAATTAATTGAACATGACGGTTTGATAAATCTCGCTTTAACTCTTGTTGTGCCAATTTCAACACCCTCCTACGACACGATCCTATACTGAAATAATGAACTCTCAAAAAGTCCATAAAAAAAGAGATTGGATGCGCTCCAATCTCACGGTCATAAAAGAATAGCAAAATAGAGAAAAGCAATACACAGTATGATCCATGCATCACAAATACAATATTTCGTACTCTTCTGTCCTTTTGCCTGAGATTGTGAACCCTTCGGCGCCGCACATACATGCGGTCTCTCCAGAAGCTGCTCCTGCCATAGTGTGACCCACAGCAATCATAGCCTTCGATATTTACTTTAAATGTTGCTATTTCTGAATAATTTTATATTTTACGCCTCTAAAAGAAAGCTGTCAATGGTAATCTTTTAAGATGTTGTTTCCTCCTTATCTGAAGCTGATATGACATCACTTCATCAACACCCCTTGATTAAGGTATAATGAAACAAAGAATGTTCGGCTCGTTTGGTGGAGACATCCATCTTGATGATGAACCATAGTTAGGCAATCCAATGAAGTTGGTGAGGACAAATGAAAAAAATGAACAAACAGCGTGTGACATTACAAGAAGTCGCTCGGCATGCCGGTGTATCGACTTCAACGGCCTCACTCGTTGTTCGCAACAACCCTAGGATCTCTGAAGCCACCCGGAAAAAAGTGCTGCAATCCATGGAGGATTTGGGATACGTGTACGATCGCGTCGCTGCCAACATGCGGTCGAAAAGTTCAAATATTGTAGGTGTGATCGTCACGGATATTTCAAACACCTTTATTTCTGAATTTTTAATCGGTGTGCAAACCACCCTTGAGTCACTTGGCTATACCGTTTTACTTGGGACAACCTTTGATAGTGTGGATAAGCAGGAGCGGCTCATCTCCACAATGGTAGAGCACCGAGTGGGTGGAATCATCTTAAATCCAGCATCGAAAAGTTCGACACGAACGGTGAAACAATTAAACAACATTCGCACACCAAAAGTATTGGCAAACCGTGAATTAGCAGATGTCCATTGTGATTATGTCGGCGTTGATTATGAACAAGGCACTTGGATGGCGGTCCATCATCTTCTTCAAAAAGGGCATCGCCGCATCGCTTTCTTAGGCGGAGTCAAATCCTCCTCGACTTGGATTGAACGGATGAAAGGGTTCAAAAGAGCCCATGATGATGAGGACCTGACGATGGATGAATCTCTTATTATTGATATGGTGCCTACCCGTGAAGGCGGGAAAGAAGCCCTTGCCCAAGTGATTGACCTTCCCGAACCACCTACTGCTATTTTTTGCTTCAGTGATTTAGTGGCGTTTGGGGTGATTCAAGAATTGGCAGCGCGTGACATCAAGCCTGGTAAAGACATTGATGTAGTTGGGTTCGATAACATCCCTGAAGCGGAGATGTATCACCCGCCGCTCACCACAGTCTCATCATTTCCACGATCTATTGGAGTCAAAGCAGCCAACCTTTTGTATCATAAAATGAACGAGCAGGATGAAGAACTGCAGCGATTGATATTAAAGCCTCAACTTCATATTCGAGAAACCTCGACATGATCATGAAAAGGAGAATTGCAAAGCGATTCTCCTTTTTTTATTGAGCAAGTCAACTATTTCTTTATTACATTTTTCTTTTTTTAAATCACAAAGTCATAAACTTGACACATTTTATACACAGGAGTATATTTATCTCGTTGCTTCTTTTAGTATATCGTTATACCTTTTGTAAACATATCGTTATTTATCATATCAACTACAGTTAAAGATGGATCTTTTGATTCTGATCAAATCGAGGAAGTCCATCAACTTATGATAACTGTTATTATTTTTAATTATTTAGTAGAACGATGTACTTATTTGAAGAACAGATGAATATTCATTATTTTTTTCATCAATCACACAAGGGGTGTTGTGATGGACTTAATATTATTTACGTTTAAGGAAATAACAAAGGGTAACAAGAATTTGGCCCGAACAGGGTTTCAAATATAGGAGTGGGAACATGAAAAATCCATACATTAAATCATCACTTGGCATGTACTTAAACTATTTTATGCTAGGCATGATCAATATTATTGTGGCCTCAAACATGGAAAGCTTATCTGAACGCTACCATGTAGATATTCCAAAAATCAGCTTGCTTGTATCAGCAATCGGGATCGGTAAATTAATTGCTCTCTTTTTCTCTGGCCGGCTGGCAGACAGCTGGGGGCGAAAACCTGTCATTATTACAGGTAACTTTCTCTACTTATTATTCTTAATTGGGATTCCAACAACGACCAATTATACATTGGCTTTCATCTTTGCCATTTCCGCAGGGATTGCAAACTCATTGCTTGATTCAGGGACATATCCTGCTTTGACAGAATCATTTCCTAAAAAAGCAAGTTCAGCTTCTGTATTAGTGAAGGCGTCTGTATCAATTGGTGCGACTGTTCTTCCATTTATCTTGGCATTCCTTATTGCACATGACATCTTCTGGGGCTGGGCATTCTTTGGTCTAGGACTTCTCTATTTACTTGTAGGCATTTACTTAATCTTTATGCCCTTCCCAAATCATAAGCAAACGGCTTCTCAAAACGATCTTCCCGTTCAAGAGCAAATGAAGGAAGAACCGAAAATGTTTGGTGAAGGTTTAGCTGTTGTACTTATGGGATTCACGTCTACTTCATTATTTGTCGTATGGCAAACTTGGCTTCCACAGCTCGGGTTGAAATTGATTGGGCTTGGCTCAGGACAAGCGACACAGCTTCTTTCTTATTTTAGTATTGGTGCACTCGTATCTGTTCTATTGCTTTCAATCGTATTAGATAAATTCATTTCACCGATTATGGTCGCCATTATTTACCCAATCGGGGCATTCCTTGCCATGCTTTCACTATTTCAAATCGAAACGTACGGCATTGTCATTGTTAGTACCTTTTTCTTAGGATTATTTACAGCCGGCATTTTCCAGTTGGCGATGAGTATTATGATGAAATTATTCCCTACAAACAAAGCAACGGCTTCATCATATGTCAACATTGCGGCAAGCTCAGCGTTTATCCTTGTTCCGCTGATTACAAGCGGACTCGTCAGCACGTACGATATTAAAATGACTTTATTCTTTGATATGATCATTGCGGTCATCAGCGTATTGTTAGCAGTCTTTGTTTTACGACGCATGAAAAAATTGTTTAGATAATTAAAGGAGATGTCAATCATGACAAACATACATGAACGTAATATTGATGGAAAAACAAAATTAGTCGGTCTTCTTGCAACACCAATCGGACACAGCCTGTCACCACGGATGCACAACCTTGGCTATACACTAACGGGAATCAACTATGCTTACCTTGCTTTTGAGGTAGGAAATGATGAACTAGAAGCAGCAGTAAACGGGATGAAAGCAATGGGTGCAGCTGGATTTAACGTATCCATGCCGAACAAAATGAAAGTACTCGATTACTTAGATGAACTAGATGATTCTGCAAAATATACTCGCGCAAGCAACACAGTTGTGAACAAAGATGGCAAGCTGGTTGGTTACAACACAGATGGTCTTGGTTATGTAAGAAACTTAATTGAACACGGCGTTGAATTAGCTGGACAAAAGGTTACACTCGTTGGATCTGGCGGCGCTGCAACACCGATCGCCATTCAGCTTGCACAATCAGGTATTCGTGAAATTAGTATTTTTGCTCGTAATGATCAATACTTTGTTCAAGCAGAAGAAAATGTAAATTACATCAACAACGAAATGAAATCATTCGGTGTCAAAGCGAATATCTTCCCACTTGAAGACAAAGACGCTTTCCGTCGTGAAGTAGCTGAAAGTGCGATCTTAGCAAACGGGACAAGCCTTGGCATGAAACCATTAGATGAGCTCAGCATTATTGACGATACTCTTGATGTATTACGCAAAGACTTAATCGTAACAGATGTCGTCTACAACCCGCAAAAAACAAAACTTCTTGCTCAAGCACAAGAAGCTGGTGCCAAAACGATTAACGGTCTTGGCATGATGCTATGGCAAGGTGCCCTTGCGTACAAACTCTTTACTGGCGAGGATATGCCTGTTGAACAAGTGAAACAAATTCTATTTGAAAATGACCGTTTCTAAACGAAACACAGAAAAAAGACGACCTCCGCTTTGGAAGTCGTCTTTTTTTATTCGTGTATCATCACACGGCGATATCGATAAAGGATATACACCGCGCCGATGATCGCCACAACAGCCACACCCGCATCAAATATAAAGATTTGCAAAATGGTCGAGTGGGTTTCGATCAAACCAGTGACGACTGGAATCACAATGGCGGACACTCCGCCTGCTGTTGAGATAATTCCTGTCATCGTCCCTTTGTTTTTCCAGAAGAACTCAGCCATTACGGTTAACGTCAGCTGAAAGACACCCGCTGTTGAAAAGCCCAATACAAATGCATTGACGGTCCCGATGACTGGAGACTTCACGACCAATAGCACACAGATAGAGGCTAATGTAATAATCGGATAGAATAGCAGCACGGTGACCGGACGAACAATGCGGCGCAAAAGAAATGCGAGCAATAAGACAGACAGCAAACCGCCCATGCTATAGTAACTAAGCAGCTTCACAGCACTGCCAGAAGCCATTCCCAATATTTCCTCACCGTACGTAGGCAGCCAAATTTGCGGCAAGGCGTACAGACCATTTGATGTAAAACTGATCACAATCAGTGCGACCCCTTCTCTCCAAAACGTAGGCTCTGATGAGAAGCGCGGAAGTCCATCATGCTCCGTCACCTGAACTTGCTCCACCTTGCGATGATTCGGAAATGGCAATGTCCACAGCATCATCACATTCACTAAATAGATAAAAGCAGGTACAAAAAACGCAAATCCATAAAACAGATCATGCTCTGCTAAAAAGAAAATAGCGAGCGGCAGAATGGTCGCCCCAATCGAAATAAACGCCTTCACCATCACATTTGCAGATCCCGAGTTTTGAGGAAAAGCTTCCATTAAAGCCGGATACGTCCCTGCATCCATCGCCGAATTCGCCACCCCTGCCAAAATCGCAAACGCAAACGCGATTTGATAATTCGGAGACAACGGGATTCCAATGAGGAACACCGCCATCAGCACCCCGGAAACCAAAATGACCGGCTTTCGTCCAAAACGATCTGACAGTACGCCCGATAAACCATACGTGAGCACCCTGCCAATACCGAGTGCAGATATCATATAACTTATCCCCGCACTATTTGTATCTAATTGTTTGATCAAAAATGGCATATTAGAAGCCAAAATAATATTGACCATACCTAATAAAAAATAATTGATATAAAGACTAGAAGCCGTTCTCAAATACGGATTCCTCATGCTGACACACCCCTCAACACATTGCAATGAAGTGACAAATAATGGTTACGCTTACAAGATTCATGCGTGAGGAGAAACAGCTTTGCAACCTTCACGTACTTGAAACATCTCATCATTTCATGCAGCTCACAGCTTACATGCCCTTCATTTATCAAGCATCTCTTCAAATTTTCACTAGCTCTTATTTTATATGAATGTGAAAGGTAATGATAGTGAATTGCTTAAATTTGAGGGAAATGGTGATAGAAAAAATCCCTCTAAACTCACATTCCCCAAAGACTAAACTCATAAAAATATTCTTTACGCTCTATGCATCATCCAAAATGAAAATCCTCTGCTATTAAAATGAAATCACCATATCCACTTGAGCATTTGATGTGTTCAAGAAGTTTCGTTAAATGATGAAACACTTCATCTACATTCATCAAGAGCAATTCAATTTCATGATCTCAGAAAAACAGCAATCTCCCTTGTTTAGGAGTCGCTATCACCCTTAAGGCCATTTCCGTTAACAGTTGTGTAGGCTTTTCTATATGCTCTAGTTAGTTGTCTCCATGTATTTGACTTTTATGTTCTCTTGATTGCAGGAAAGTAAATACCTTCTGACAAAACAAATGATTTTTTTTGATCTCTAAAAAAGGGGGAAATGAAACAACCAGTCACCGAAAGAGTTTCGACAACTGGCTGTTTCATACGGTTTTTTGCTCCCAGTCTCACAAAAAAGGGAGGGCAAGTCCCAAATGTGGGGATTGTTTAAAATATTACGGATTATTCTCTTTTAGAGATACTATGAATGGCTTTGTATTCGCTCCTGTATTTTCTGGGTATGATCTTGATTTAAAATCATTGCCAATTCGGCCTCATTTTCTACTGGCAATCATGCAACTAGATTGATACTGATCCATTATTCGCAATGCCTTATCTAAATCAGATTGAGGTACTTTGGCCATACTGACATAAAATTGATTTTCTTGTTCATCTAAAAGTAATTCTAGCCCCTTTTCAAAACCTGAAGTATTTATTTCCGAATCAATTGATTTCCATACTTTTCGGAATCTCTCTATTCGCGAATGTACATCATTTACTTTCTTACTTAGAAAGATATAAAAATGGTAATTAGTTAATTGCCCGCTAAAAATTTCGATTAATTCATTTTGACAATAACTTTGAAAAGCCTCTATTCCACCATCATTTAAAAAGTGATATCCGTTTATACTATATACACTTAACTGTTTACATTCATTTATTTTCTGATCTAACCACTTATAGTAGTTTGACACACCTTGTTCGAATTCAAGTTTTATTTTCATTAGTCACCTTTAATCAGTAATTAAAATTGCTCGAATTGGACAACTGCTTTTTCTTTTTGTAAAAACTCATCAAAAAAAGATACTAATCTATTTATATTCTCTTCTTTTGAATATAGTAACGGATTATAACCATCTGAAGGAGGCATATAATGAATAAATGGTTCCATATCCTCAGGGTAACCAAAATCAGCGTATACTTCACACAATTCATCCAATAACTCTTCAGGTGACTTCTTATTTTTTTCTTTTAAGTGAGACGTTATACCATATCTCCATTTCCTTTTTTCAATGTCCCATTGGCTAGATTCTTCTTCTACCAAATCATTGTATAATTCTACTAATATCATTTGGAGTTTTCTATAATCCTCATCTGGATCGCCAGCACCCCAAGCTAATTCTAGGATTAAAGAATTTTCACATTCAGTATGATTAGATAAGTATTCCACTGCATACTTGCTTATTTCTTTGTATGAGATCAAATCTAGCCTAATTCCTACATATATAGTTTTCCAATCAACTTTAATTTTGTGATGTTTTAAATGCTCTAATGAAAAACACATAATTTAATACATTCCTTTTGTGATTAGACAAACTCTATTGTCTCCTCCGAGCTTTATCCAATTAACATTACACATTTTGATTTTATTAATTGAAATAGATGTTTTTAAAGATTTTTATCTCTCCCCTACACTTCGAAATATTGCTCCTTAAATACATTTGAATACCTCATATAAGTTAATCAACCTTCGTATTAAAGGTTTACTCAGTTAGGTTTAATTTTCACAAATTTAAAGTAGTCTTTACCTTGTCCAAAAGTAAATAAACTTGTGCCTCCTGTTCTGGAGTTTCAGCAACATACTCCATACAAATTTCCTCCAAGCAACTATAGAAATCTAGATTATCCATTACAATTTCATGATAAGATGCTGTGTCCATAAATATCATTACTCCATTATTAAATTCAACATCCTCTGAATGCTCTGGAAGTTCATATCCCATCATATGATCTTGCCAAGGTTCTCTGTGGGACAAACACTCTAACACCTCAACTAAATCATTCTTCAAAAAAGAAAAAAAGTCTTGAATAATCGCCTGCATATTTTTTAACATCAAGATCCTCCTAATTACTATATTTTTTCCATTCTAATACTGGGTACAAGCTTTCAATTTCCCCTGTTTTTGGATTTTTCCATCCTTCAAATTTTAAACCATTTGATGTACCTTGTATTACATGTTGACCGCCTCTAGTTACATACTCAGTACCATTTTCCATTGCCTCTTGTCCATATTGGTAAATTTGTTCATCAGTAAATACATTATCATCATAAACAGTCTTCTTATGAGTAGAGGCTTTAAATTCTTTTGTATACATACCACGCTCTTGTTTTGCTATTTTATAGTACACATCATTTATTCCATGGACCGAAGGATGGCGTTCCTTTCTCTCCAATTTATAGGGAATTTCTTTTTCATTTAAATAATTGAAAAATTCCTTTTCATTATGACCACCACTTACACCTGTTTTACTAACACCTTCTGGTCGTATTAGATGATTTTTGCTGTTGTCAGAATACTTATGTTTAAATCCACCTTTACCAGCACTATCCTTCACACCCATCTTCCCATGAAACCCTTTCGCCCCAAACGGCAAAAGCATCCCCAAAGCCGCATTCATACTCGCTTCCTGCTGTTCTTTCGAGACTTTATTTCCAAACATATCTCGACCCGTAATCGCTTCGCTGAAGCCGTTGGTCACGGTGAGTCCATATAAGCCTTTTTGTGATGTTTTCAACGCATCGAAAGACTTCTGTGATGTCTTGTAAATGTCGACCGCTCTGACTGCGGCGGACGTGGCTTGAGTCGTTTTATAGACGGCTTTCCCGCCTTTAAAAATGCGTCCTGCCCAGCCGACAATCGGGATGTAGCCTGCTGCTGCCATGCCGCCTGCGGCGACTCGTTGGCCTGCGGTGAGTTCTTCACCTGTGATCGGATCGACACCTGTTGCGGCACGTTTTGCATCGTTCACGCCTGTCAGTTCATTGACGATATTTCCTCCGTAATCAAGAGCTTTTTCATACCACGGACGGTTGGCTAGCGCTTCTTGTTCCTTTGCGATCTTGCGAGCTTCTTCTTGATCTTTTTTGATTTTTAGATATTCAGAAGTTTGCTTCTCAATATCGCTTTTTGCCTTGTAGATTTCGCTATTTTGATACGCTTTCTTGTCAAAATTCATAGGCGAAATGGACTTTCCGTCATTTGTTGCATTGATCATTTCTGCGTACAATGCCATTGTAGCCTTCTCCTCAGTCTCTGACAAAGCATATTCATCTTTTAGATTTTGATCAAGTTCTATTAAATCTTTAACCGTTTTCTTCCGTTCATCTTCCGCATCTGAAATCTTTTCGTCAAAGGTTTTACTATCAAATACCTCCAGAGAAATGAGGTCATCAATATCTTGAAAAATCGTTTTGAGTGCCTTTTTTTGATCCTTCACGATGCTTTTGGCATTCTTGATTCCCATATGTACAGCGTTGTCTAAAAAGTGTTCTTCTACAAAGGTGTCGCCGCCAAAATTTGTATCATCAAGCGTCCCAGAAACACCTTCATGAAAGGCCTTTTGCTTATCGATGAAGCTGATAAACATGTCCACATTTCCGGCGAGTTCTTTGTAGAAGCTTTTAATGTTATCGGCACCTTTTCCAGTGAAGTCGTCACCGAGGTTGGCAACACCTTGAAGTGCCTTTTTTAAATCTATCATTTGTTCGCGGAGTTCCTGATAGTGTTTTGCCCTTGTATCCATGGCACTGGTTAGTGCTTTTGCATCAAGTATCTTGCCCAGATTAAGCCACTCCCTCCATTATTGATCATAAAGTCTATTTTACCGTGACCTCCAAAACGGAAAAATAGGCTAAATGACATAAAAAATGGAATGGACTCTCTATTCAATTTACCCTCTACAATGGATAAACGAGTTTATCCATTGTAGAGATATAGAAAAGGCCAGACAGTTCATTATACTCTGTCTGGCCACATGTTCACGTTACTTATAATCATTGATTGGTCCTTTATCCATCAAAACATCGATCTCATTTGAATATTTCATTTTTAACTTCGGTCTACGCTCAGAGTTTGGTTTACTGTAAAGCTCTAGTGGACGGATGATCACGCCATCATTTGTGTTTTGAAGAATACCTGGAACACAAGAATAAATTCGATCATTGTCATTTGCATGTTTCGCGTGAATCGTGACAGACGTTCCTTGATGATTATCGATACTCATAGACACTCTATATCTATAGAAAGAACCTGTTCCATTTGATTGAGCAGAGTAAACAACGGGTACCACCGCAAGGATATCATCATTTAACCTTAGTTTAATGACTTCTGTTTTCATTGATTCACGATCTCTACCGACATCTCCCATATGCTCAACAGCCCCGTTACCGTAACTTTTGAGAGCGGGAACACCTTTTGCGCCAAACATGGCCACATCTATTTGTTTTCCTGACTTCGTATAGACCAATGCGTAAATATCATAATCGGTTCCAGACTCCCAAGATACTGTAGCCGTAATCTCTGGTGTTTTTTCAATGATGATCGGTTTATGACCTTTGTCTAGACTAATTTTACCTTGAACTTTCTCTAAGCTAATAGGTGCAGCGACTTTCTCTTTAGCGGCTGTTTTCATTGGAGCAGGCTCATTAATTTGTTTTTCAGAAACCATTTGAGGAGGTGTAGAAACATCCTGTTCATCAGGTTCAACCTCCACCCCATAAAGCTTGCATAGCCCTTCCAATCCAGAATCGAAGCCACGCCAGATAGATCGTGCTTTCGTTTCACTATTTCTTATGTATAGCTCTACTACGACAATACCCTTTTCATTTGTAAAGCTAACTGGTGTTAGGTATAGCACCTCATCACCTGTTCGAATTTCTGCTTGCAGATTCTTCACATGAGAAAAGCCGATTCCTCGATCCTCTGTTAGTGTAATAGCCATCTTTGTGATTCCGACAGGCACTTTGCTCATATCAAAATTCAATTGATGTCTTTTCAACTGATCTGATATCTCTGCTGGTAAAAGTGTCGCGACACCCGTAGTACTCTCCGGCTGATTGTAAAAAATAATGCCATTATCTCCTTGAACTAGATTTGAATCTGTTAAGAGAAACGCCGTTAAAGAAATATCAATTGCAGATGACACTTCATAACTGATGGATAATTGCCCCTTTGGAGAGTTTAGTACGGTATTGGCACCCATTTGCAGAGTTTGATTCATTTCAACAACTCCTATTCTTTATCTACCATTTATCGTTTTTGTAGACCAATTATACCAAATTGTGCAATAGAACCTATTAATATCTTTCTCTCTTTTCATCTCTGCAATGATATGAGACAATGCCACCTAAAAACAAACTACTCTCGAAAGGAGAATCAATGTGTATAAAAAAATCATCCCAGCTGTTACAGTGATATTCGGTTTTTGGATTCTTCTTCAATTAGCATTTAGCATCAATATCTTTCACAATCCAATGAATTATTTTATTGTGATCACTCTCTTTTTTCTTTGTATTCAAGCTACATTGAAGCATAGGAAATAAAAAAACCCGAACAAGCGAATCCCACGCTCATCCGGGCCAGTCATTTCTTTATTACACTTCTTCACCATTCGTTGCGATGACGTTTTGATACCAAGTAAACGAATCTTTTTTAAGACGCTTCATTGAACCATTACCTTCGTTATCCCGGTCAACATAAATCATGCCGTAGCGTTTTTTCATTTCACCGGTTGTGAATGACACGATATCAATGATGCCCCAAGGTGTGTAGCCGATGAGGTCCACACCGTCATATTCAACCGCTTTTTTCAGTGCTTGAATATGAGAAGCGAGATATTGAATTCGCTCTGGGTCATGAATAGAGCCGTCTTCTTCCACTTGATCAATGGCACCAAAGCCATTTTCCACAATGAATAGCGGGATTTGATAGCGATCGTAAAAACGATTCAATGTATATCTTAAGCCTGTCGGATCAATGGACCAGCCCCAGTCGCTTAATTTGATATACGGATTTTCTACACCATGTGGCAGTGCTCCATTGACAATGTCTCCGTTGTGATCAGATACTGCATCGCTTTTGACCGTTGTTGACATGTAGTAGCTAAAGCCAAGGTAATCTACTTTTCCTTTTCTTAAACTTTCTTCATCGCCTTCTTCAAATGGAATGTGATAGCCTTCGCGCTCAAATTCTTTTAATGCGTAGCTTGGATAGTAGCCACGCACTTGGACATCTGGGAAGAAATAGCGCTGTCTCATATATTCTTCTGCCAGCATGACATCCTCTGGGTTTGAGGAATATGGATAAATTGGCACATGGGACACCATCGCTCCAATTTGAAAGGACGGATTGATCTCTTTTCCTTTTGCCACTGCCCATGCACTTGCAAGCAATTCATGATGGCCCGCTTGATACATGACTTCTTTGGCATTTTCGCCTTCTTTGACAGATACCCCTGAATTTGTCCAAAGGAACAACGGGTTGTTGACGTCCATTTTGTTATTGATTTCATTAAATGTCATCCAGTACGTGACCTTGTCCTTGTAACGATTGAAGCATACTTCCGCAAATTTCGCGAAATATTCAGCGACTTTTCTGCTTCGGAATCCGCCGTATTCTCTTGCCAAATGGAGGGGCATTTCAAAGTGAGACAGCGTAATGACAGGCTCGATTCCATGTTTAATCAGTTCATCAAACACATCATCATAAAACTGTAAGCCTGCTTCATTCGGCTCTTCTTCATCCCCTTTAGGGAAAATTCGGCTCCAGCCGATCGATGTTCGCAAGCATTTTAATCCCATTTCAGCAAACATGGCGATATCTTCTTTGTAACGATGGTAGAAATCAATGGCTTCATGGTTTGGATAAAAAGTTCCTTCTTCTATCGTTTCCGTGATCTGTCTTGGTACACCATGAGCACCTGCTGTCATCACATCTACAACACTCGGCCCTTTGCCAGCTGCATTCCATCCACCTTCGAATTGATGAGCGGCTAATGCCCCGCCCCATAAGAAATCTTTTGGTAAAGTCATTATCTATTCCTCCTATTTCACAATTGTCATCATCACGTCAGTTGGTTGACATGTCGAACGTTCCTCTACAATCACATCTTCGTATGCTTGGGTATTGGTAATGATAACAGGTGTGATTGTTTGTAATCCTTTGCTTTCAATTGCTTCCTGATCAAATGTCATCAACAAGTCACCCTTTTTCACCTTGTCGCCTTCTTTGATATTGAGTGTAAATGCCGATCCATCTAGAGAGACCGTATCAATTCCTACATGAACAAGTAACTCTACACCAAATTCAGATCGCAGACCAATCGCATGTTTTGTTGGTGCAAGCATGACGACACTGCCGTCAAACGGTGCAAACAGTTTGTTATCGGTCGGATGAATGGCAAAGCCTTTCCCCATCGCCCCAGAGCTAAATACGGCATCTGGCACTTCAGATAACGAAAGCACCTTTCCTGTAAGTGGAGCCGTGATCATTTCTTCATTGTTCATAGAAGTATTTGCCGTTTCTCTGTCTTGATCTTTAACAGGTGTTTCACCAGCTGACTGTTCTACCGTATCTTCTCCATATCCGAACATTTGAATAAGCACAACTGGTAGATCAGCGCAATGGCCACACCAATCAAAATACCAATGATAGACGTTGGATAATCTGCACTGATTCCGTTCACAATGGTCAGCGGGCCGGGCAGCCCTGCATATGCAAAGTAATAAGGCGTAAAGAAGCTGGCCACAACGGCACCGACCGCTCCAGAAATACACCCGAAAATAAACGGCTTTTTAAAACGTAAGGTGACACCGTAAATCGCAGGCTCCGTAATACCGAAGAGTCCTGTGATTCCAGCTGAAACCCCAACTTTCCGTGTTTCCCGATTTCTTGCTTTTAAAATAACTCCCAGCACCGCACCGACTTGAGCGATAACAGCGATGGTTTGATATGCCTGAAAGGAGTCACGTCCATATTGTTCAAAGTTCGCAAGTACCATTGGCGTGATGCCCCAGTGAACACCGAAAATCACGAGTACTTGCCAGAAACCGCCGATAATGGCCCCTGCCACAGCTGGTACATTTTCAGCTAAAACATTGTATCCGTTTGCAATACCATTTGCACCTGCTGTCGAAAGAGGACCGATTAATAGTATGGTTAACGGAACCATGACGACCATACATAAAAATGGGACAAATAGCGGTTTGACGACCTCATGAATTCGTTTGTTTAAGAATTTTTCTACATAAGAAAGAATCCATACTAAGAAAAGCGGTGGCAAGACGGATGATGTATAAACCGTTTCAGATAACGCAATCCCTAAAAAGGTCACACCTTCCCCTGATGCTACACGTCCGGCAATCTCTGTCCAAGCTGGACTAACAAGCGCTGCTGTACAAGCAACCGCGATATACATATTCGTTTTGAAATGCTTGGCTGCAGTTATCGCAATAAAAATGGGCAAGAACGTAAACGGTGCCCAAGAAATAAAGCTAAACACTTCATAAGTGCCTGTTTTCGAGAAGCTTGGAAATATCAAATTTATTAAGATAAGTGCACCTTGCAAAATACCAGCTGCGGCTAAAATATACACAAATGGCGCAAACACAGCGGACATGGTCGCAATGACCCGATTCAGTATCGTTCCTTTGTTTTCATTCGGCTGGTCATCATCCGACGTTTGGAGCTGAACCAGGTTGGAAAAATGCTCATATACCTCACCTACATGCTGACCGATCACAACCTGAAACTGACCACCGTTTTCCACCACTGTAATGACGCCAGGCATGGCGTTGACTGCTTCTTTTGCCTTTGGATTAGAACGCTTCAGCACCAAACGCAGCCTCGTGGCGCATCTTGCGGCACTCACCACATTTTCTTCTCCGCCAACTGCTTCTAAAATGTCTTCTGCAAGCTTTTGATAATCCCTCACTTTTGACATATAACCCCCCCTTTATCACTACTAGTATACGTACATTATAATTATACCGGTACAATTTATCAATACATATATAATTTGAGTTTGCATATCAAAGAGAAATCGGGATGTGCTATAATACAAAGACAATAAATCGTGAAAACAAAGAGGAATGGCTATGTTAAAGTATCAACAAATTGCGAGCGATATTGAAAAATATATTGTCACACATGAGCTGCAGCAAGGAGACAAACTCCCTGTGCTTGAGACGCTCATGAATCAATTTGCTGTGAGCAAAAGTACAATTATCAAATCATTAGATTTACTCGAAAGAAAAGGGATTGTCTATCAGGTGAGGGGCAGCGGCATCTTTGTGAGAAGGCATAGGCGCAAAGGCTATATTAGCCTATTATCCAACCAAGGGTTTAAAAAAGATTTAGAGGAATTTCAACTGACATCAGAAGTTCTCACGTTAGATACCGTCAAACCGCCAGAAGAAGCTGCGCTGAATTTAAACATTGAACTAGATGAGGATGTTTTCTACCTTAAACGCATTCGTTACATCAATGGACAAACTTTATGTTTAGAAGAGTCCTATTACCGGAAAACCATTATTCCTTACCTCAACACAGAAATTGCAGCCGATTCGGTTTTTAAATTTATCAGCGAAGGCCTTGGGCTCAAAGTTGGCTTCTCGGATATGTACTTACAAGTAGGCAAACTAAACGAAACTGAAGCGAAGCACCTCGGACTTAAGCAAAATGATCCTGCTCTTCGCGTCGAAACCGTCTTTCATCTCACAAACGGCCAGCCCTTCGACTTCTCGAAAATCACATATAACTACATGCAATCCCAATTTTTTATTCAGGCGAATAATTATTATGGGTGATAAAAGGAAAAAGCCCCTGATACATTCAGGAGGCTTTTCTACTGTTCTCTTTTAACCATTAAATATTTCTTCCCTCTCTCTTGAGTAGTTAGCCCGTCAATGAGAGTATCACCATAAAAAATGACTAAATAATCCCCTTTAACTATAAGAACAACTGGAAAAGCATGATGTTCTTGCAGAATCTTTTCAACATCATCTGGATGAAGCTCGACTTCCATTTCATGACCAATGAATGCATACTCAAACGGAAGAGTATGATAAAGTTCTACAAGACACTGTACGATCCTCCTGTTGAATACGAACGACATCATGTGAAACAACCTCTGTCCACTTTAAATATAGAACGAATCCCACAAAACCAGCTTCTTTTTGTATGTTGATAGTCGTATGTTTTAGACATGTTCCCGTCAATTCAAATTCTGTATAATAGCCTTCCAAGTAATTGTTTTTGATTTTATTCTCTTTTACATCATGTTCGATCCATGCTTCGCCATTAGCGTCCTGACTAAACTTTACTTTTGTTATTGAAATGCCTTTCTTTGTTAAATAGTCAGTCAGTTTGTGAAAAGTGGTTATTAAATGAATGTCATCATAGAATACCAATCCAATATTGATATATCCTCCTAAAGCTATGCTGAATCCCTCGCCTTCTTTTTGTTTTGTTCAAGCATACTACAAAAAAGCAGATTCTCTTTGAACCTGCCTTTTGATCTATCATTATTTTTTTTCAGCCTTAAACATCTTGACCGTCTTACCACTCTCTGACATTCCTTTTCCTGTAACGGTAAGACCTTTCCACCTTAGCGCCTAGTTGTTTGATATTACATGAACAATTCCAATACATCACATCAAAAAGATTCATTTTACGAATGCATCCTACACACTTATGATGAACATAACAACATGGTTAGGAGGATTCTTCAGATGAAAGATATTAGGGTGTATCATGTCGATGCGTTTACAACTGAGAAATTTGGAGGTAATGCCGCTGGGGTGGTGTTGGATGGGGAATGGTTAACGGAGGATGAGATGCAGAATATCGCCAAGGAGTTGAACTTACCCGAGTCCGTTTTCTTGCTGCCGGCACATGATGAGAAAGCCGATTATCGAGTGAAATATTTCACTCCAACGGAAGAGGTCAATTTCTGCGGGCATGCGACGGTTGGGTTGACTTGGCTTTTAGCGACGGAGCTAGGGATGGCTAAAGAAAAATCAGGGGTGGTGTTAGAAACAAAGATCGGCCATGTTCCCGTTGTATGGCACGAAGAGAATGGCAAAGTTGTGGATGTGGAGATGACACAGGTCACGCCAAAGACGCGAGATTTTATCATCGATGTAGAAGAGCTTAGTGACATGCTCGGTATAAGCAGTGACAGGATTGATCCATCCTATCCTATAAAATTAGCAAACACCGGAAACTGGCATCTCCTGGTTCCGCTGAAACACCAGCATGACATTGATCAAGCAGCACCAAACTTAGCAGCTTTAGGAAAAATGAATAAAGAGCAGGATATCACAACGACTCATCTTTATACGTTTCAATCCACAAAAGACTGTGATGATCTTTATACAAGGGATTTTGCACCTGGCATTGGTATACCCGAAGATCCTGTAACGGGAGCAGCAAACGGGGCATTGGCCGGATATCTGTATTTGGAAGGGATCATTCCTCAGCAAGAAACCACTCATCTGCGCATTGCCCAAGGTGATGCAATCGGCAGACCAGGATTGCTTCGTATCACGGTCATTCCGAATGAAACAAAGCCGGTCATTAAAGTAGCAGGTGCAGCGGTTATTACCATTCGTGGGGTGGTCACGCTATAAATTGATCAGCTTGAATAGAGACTCTCGTTCAAGCTGAATCTATTTAAAATGATCTTTGACTGCTTCAATCCATCTTTTAGTAGAGGGAGAGGCTGCGTTAAAAGATTTAAACGCCATATTGATTTCGCGATAAACACGGGTCTCAAGTGGAATTACGTTCGCATGAGGCACCTGAGGCGGCAAAATCAACTTCGGAATGATCGTGAGCCCAAGGCCTTCCTGAACCATAGAGATGAGCGTATTGTTGTCCCCAATCTCAAACAAAACATGGGGTTTTACGCCTCTTTCTTTTAATATTTTCTTAATGAGTTGATCACAGCCCGCTTTTGGCATAATAAATGGTTCATCTTGGAACGAAGCCACTTCCATCACCTTCTTTGTATGGAAACGATGACCCTCTTGCATGAGCACCACCAATTCATCTTGAAACAGTGGAACAGTTTCCAAATCTCTAGATGGCTGTGTTAAAAACCCAAGATCAACTGTGCCAGATGCGATCCACTCTTCAATCTCTTCATAGCCACCTTCGTATAATTCCAATTGAATATTGGGATAACTTTTCGTAAAACGATGAATGAGCTGCGGAAGCATTTTTGAAGAAAAACTAGCGAACGTGCCGATCTTGATACTCCCCACTTCCATCCCTTGAATCAACGCCGCCTCCTGCTCAAGCAATGACGCATGATGAATGATTTGGCGAATATGGGGCATCACTCGCTCACCTGCATCTGTCAGCGACAGCCCGTTTCGATTCCGATGAAGCAGCACAATCCCAAGCTCTGACTCAAGCTTCGCCATATTATGACTCACCCCAGACTGCGTCAGCCCAAGCTTCTCGCCGGCTTTTGTAAAACTGCCGCATTCGACGACTGTTTGAAATACTTTGTATGGGAATGTCATTCGTTTGCTCACCTCTTTTGCTTTCTGGCCATTAGTATTGGAACGCAGAAAGTACAATTTCCTTTTAAAAGAAATTGTACTTTCTGTAAAAATTATCTCATTTCTTTTGCTAAATTAAAAACTTGTTTTTTCTACCTCTGTGCTTGTCATATAATCATCACTATACGAGTAATCGTCTTCAACACTGCTAATTATCCATGATTTTTTATCTTCAATATATTCGAGAGTAAGCTCAACTTCTGAAAATCCTTCTTCGCTTTCACTGTCGACGTATTCAAGAACTTCTCTTTCTTTATCATGAAACTCTACTGGAATATGTATTAGATGTGATCCTCCACTTCCTATTTCATAGGTAGCCTTCGAAAAATCAATTCTTGTGCCTAGTGCCTTTCCCTCATAATAATTCTTTGAATCATACCCAGCAATCACTTCTATAAACTCTTTCTTAAGATTATCAGACACTTGTTTTAACTTATTTGCATCCTTAGAATTTTTAGCCTCGACCCTCTGCTTTGCGAAATCATTTATCACCTGTTTCATATTTTCTTTAAAAGCTTTATCAATGATTGGATTAGGTGTTAAATCATACTGATTTGTTGATCCTCCGAAAACAGAAGACGTATCTGTATCTTCTTCAACTTTCACTTCATATTCTTTGCTTTTGCCTTCTCCCCATGGGAATTTAGCCTTACCTTGTAGAGTGATCCCTTCTTTCACAGGACCAAAAGTCGTACCTTCTTCTATTTTCTCTCCAGTTCCTTTTCCATTCACTACTATTTCTGTATTAGGTATCGATGATGAAACATCTACATTATTACCTGAAAAATTAAGACTGACTGTTTTTTCAAAAGAATCGGCATCAAAAAGAGTGAATTCCTCCTCATCATTTACTGTTGTATAATTAAATTTTTTTTCTCCTTTTATATCATATACACCTGGTCCGTAATAGCCCAGCATTTTAGAACTACTGTCTTTTAAGTTGATTTTTTCTCCATTAAAAGAAATTTCAGCACCCTTGGCGGCTTCCACTTCTACCTTATAAGCTCTCGCTTTAATCGTATATTTCTCTCTCCCTAAAAAACCTTTCTCTTTATCTATAAAGAATGGTCCCATAGACAAAAAGGCTTTTCCAAATAGACTCTCAGTAAATGTACTATCCTTACCGTCTGAATTATAATACTTTGCTTGATACTCTAATAACTCAACCTGATTTTCAAATTCTTTACTTTCATTTTTTAGATAGTTAATAATGCTTTCAGCATCATTTTTATCCCATGACATCTCTTTATTTTGAAGCTTCACTAATTTAACTAGGCCCTTTGCATCCCCATTTTCCACTTTTTCCTTAAATTCTTTTGCCAAATCTGCTGGATTTGCTGAACGTCCAGCTACCAAAAAGATAATAATAAATAACAGAACTACACTACTACCAATAATAAATAACGTCTTTTTTTTCATTTTCATACTCCTTAATCAATTTATTTGATTATTATAACACTAAAGTTAAATAATAGAGTATGACCCAAAAAATTCATAATATATGAAT
This sequence comes from Bacillus sp. iso_77, assembly GCF_056173625.1. Taxonomy (NCBI): domain Bacteria; kingdom Bacillati; phylum Bacillota; class Bacilli; order Caryophanales; family Bacillaceae; genus Bacillus; species Bacillus sp. iso_77. Next base: position 3,649,654 of record NZ_CM149683.1, read on the forward strand.
CATAAGAATTAGCAATTAAAACTCAATTTACAAAAACACCTCGAAAAGCTTTAAGCTCTTTGAGGTGTTTTATGGATAACTATATTCTGTTTCTAGTTAGTCGTCGTCGACGAAGACCTAGACGCCGCTTCATCCGCTTTCACACAATCAATCGCAACAACCAATGCAATCATCACAGGCTCCATCTCTTCTTTCAAAATATCCACCTTGTAGCTATCCCCCCAAGTAAACCATTCCTTCTTTACCTGACCGATCACTTCGCCGCTTTGCAGCACTTGGAAATTCATATCCCACCAGTTCCCTTGTACTTCGATACCAGCAGCATCAATTGAATATTTTGCTTTGAAGAACGTAAACTCTTTTTTAATCGTCAATACCTCTTGCCCACCGACTTCTACTAAAAACTTCGGTAAAAAGCTGAACATTTTCTTCGTAATTAAAGCGATGACTTCTCGTTCTGTATTCAAAATGGTAAACGTCTTTGGCACCTTCATAAAGCTGCCTTCGACCACATATACATCATTCTCCTGTTGGTCCTTTACCGTAAACCTGCCGCTCAGACTAAATACCTTTTGCTTCATATATAGCTGCTTCATAAGTACCTCCGATTCCGTTCAAAAATTTATCCGTTCTTCCCTTACCCCTGATTATACCAAATAATAGAATGTGCAAAAAACCATTTGCTATCAGGTGGTTTTCGATTACTGATCCATTTTCAGAGATTCTTTTTCATATGTTTGAAAAGCATCTTCCATTCCCATGATGACCTCTTTCATTTTGACATAACCACTTGTATAAGGAATAGAATCTCTAATCTCTTCCCACATAAAATGATAGAACTTCAGATCATCTGTTTCACACATCACAAAATCTGTGTAATCCTTACCTGGAAGAGCTTCAGCATCAAAAAAGCGCACCGTCACATGTTCCTCATATTTCTGCATCAACTCTTGCAGCGAAGCCGCATGGGTTCTGCGCTCCTCTCGTGGTAAAGCAAGCCAAGATGGATAGAACTCTAATAAAACAACCATCATATATTTCATCATCATGCCCCTCGTTTCTTCTATGATGTGATGATTGTACGCCAGATCTAGAGAATGTGCATTAACATAGGTTAATGTTCAGCAGGATGCAGCAGCCTGCTCAGCGAAACCGGAGAAATACCGATATATGAGGCAATATGATATTGAGCGATACGCTGATGTAACCCGGGATATTTCAATAAAAACGCCTGATATCGCTCAATGGCTGGCAAATATAGCAGTTCCCTCTCACGCTCTTCCTTTCTCGTATACAGCCTTTCTACACTCACCCGAACAAACCGCTCCCACATATGACTGCTGTCCATCAACATTTGAAGCAGATCATACGGAATTTCAATCACGATAGAATCCTCCATCGCTTCAATCGAATAAGGAGAAGGCTGCCCGTTGATCATACTTGCATAAGAAGTAGCAAAATCATCTTCCAACGTAAAAGCCACGTTGTACTCCCTTCCATCCGGTAACACATAGAAGAGACGGAAGAGACCTGTTATGCAGAAATAGGCATGCTTCACCGGATCGCCAGCCTTGATTATGCATGTACCCGCTTTTAATTGTTTAATCGTTGTTCCATCTTTGAAGGCTTGCCAATGATTTTGTTCAATTCGATATTTCGATATTTTGGTTTTGAACGTGTCGTATAGGTTGGTTATTTTATCCATCTGTAAGTTACCTCTCTAGTAATGGAAGACTTGCTATAAAATAGTGTCAGAAAACACTCAAGTTATAATGGAAATATAAGCGATGATGAGGGGAGAAACAATGAAAAAAATCACTTTTTTTGACTGGACCGTCCATTTACAAGCGGACTTAACAGCGATTACCGATCATTATGAAAAGAAAATGGTCATTTTAGAGCCATCCATTGAACTAAATAGCATCATCTGGATGGATGACAACAACGAGCTACAAATCAAACCTACTTGGGATTGTGTCATTTCAATTGATCCAACCAATAAATCACTGACAATCCGGCAAACAAAAGAAGTATTCGGAGATGTGTACGAATGAAAATAGGAGAAACTATGAAGAAAACCGCTTTTTATGATTGGACGATTCACTATCCTGACCATTTAACAGCAGTCAAAGATGATACAGAAAAGAAAATGGTTTTTCTAGAACAAACGGTTGAATTTAAAGAAATGATCCGTATTGATGAGAGTGACGAACTGCAAATAAAGCCGACATGGGATTGTGTCATTATTGTAAATGCAAAACAGATGTCTATGACAGTTCGTGATGCAGAAGACTTTGTAGGTTTACCATAAACATTAAAAAGAAAAGTCTCATTTGACACACGCAAACGAGACTTTTCTCAAATACTATTTCTTTGGAAAAACCGTCGTAAAGGTCGTTCCTTCTTTTTCATTGCTTTCTACTTCAATAGAAGCATTGTGGTACGACAGGACTTCTTGCACGATGGATAATCCAAGACCCATTCCCTCTTTATTTCGTGCCTGATCTACCCGGTAAAAGCGTTCAAATATTTTTTCTAATGTGTGTGGTTCTATGCCAATCCCCGTATCTCTAATCGTCACAACCGCTTCCGATTCATTTTCATTACAATGAATACTGATTTCCCCAAACTCTTTGTTGTACTTAATGGCATTGCCAATTAAATTCTCCCAAACATTGATCAACAAAGTCCGATCCGCATATACCGAAACAGGCTGTAGATCCAACTTAATTTCTAGACCTTTCTCTTCTATCCGCCATAGCATCGAATGGACCACTTGATGAAGCTGCTCATCTACTCTGACGATTTGTTTATTCGTTGGATATGTCCCTTGATCAATAGAGGTTAAAATGAGAAGTTGTTTCGTTAAGTTAGATAATCGCTTTGCTTCTGTTTGAATAATGTGGTTGTATTTTTTCCCTTCGCTTGATGAAATCTCCTCATTTAGTAATTCAGAATACCCTCGTATATTTAATAGTGGTGACTGAAAATCGTGCGAGACGTTATTCACAAATTTCTTCCTTGCTTGATCGGTATTCTCTAATTTCCGCTGCATCATCCGAAAACGATCAGCAAGCTGACCAATTTCATCTTTTCGATTGATCATTAATGGATACTGAAAATTATGGTTTGCCATCTCTTGCGTCGCACTCGTCAATTCTGAAAGAGATTGGGTTACCTTTCGAGACATGAATAAAATGCCAATGATACTGCTCACAAAAACGGCGAAGATAAATCCAAAAATAATCAAATGAAACTCTGTAAAGAAACTGATATTATTCGGGCGTAAAAATAAGCCCCATTCTTCCCCGTCAATTTCTATTTTTGTCCCCACCGTATTTTTTATATCATTTGCGAAATGACTCATGATTAAGTATGAATTTTTAAAGGATTTGATCCCGTTGTACGCTTTACCGCCTTCAAATAAGGCGTGCATTTGGTCATTCCATTTTTTCGTTTTAAATGGTTCGCCAAACATCTTCATCTCCCCATCTTCTTTAACCAAAGCGATTTGGTACCCTAGATCGCTCATGGTTTGCAAAAAATCAGAAGAGGCCCGCAAGGTAATTTCATGTTCTTTGATTTGTTTAGATAACTGCTTGGCAATGGCTAAATATCGATCATTCATTTGCTCTTTGACAACATGATTGTAAATCAAGTTAGAACAAATAAATCCAATGAAGATACTAATCAAAACAATCAAACACGTATATAGCATAAAACGTTGTTGTAGTTTCATTCTTTTACCTCAAGTTGATAGCCGAAACCACGTATTGTGACAATTTCAATCGTCGCTTCCGCCCTTTTTAAACGTTCTCGTATGCGATTAATATGCGTGTTTAATGTGAATTCGGGTTGATCTAACGTATCCCCCCAAATGTCATCAATTAAATCCCAGCGGCTTACATTGCGGTTTGCCCGCTGCAGCAGATAATACAGAATTTCTAATTCCCGCATGGGCCAGATATATTGCTGATTCGCAATCGTTAATTCCCAACGGTTCGTATCAATCTGAACATTTCCCGCAGTCGTTATAGCTTCTATAGATTTACGATATCGTCGTAAAATCGCATTTACACGGAATAGCAGTTCTTTCGTTTCAAATGGTTTGACGATATAATCATCAATCCCTTGTTCAAATCCTTGTTGCTTATCTTCAATCTGCCCTTTCGCTGTCAGCATAATGACAGGCAGTTCATATTGTTTCGTCACAATGTTCGCCAGCTGAAAGCCATCCATCCCAGGCATCATCACATCAATAATCATGAGATCAAATGACTGTTGTTGCAAAAAAGCAAGCGCTGCCTCAGCATTGCTTGCTTTTGTCACTTGGTATCCCGCCTGCTCTAAATGGATGGACACTAATTGCAAAATGGCTTCATCATCATCCACAACCAATACATGCAATTATCCTTCCTCCTTTATTTCCTTAGCTTTGTCTTTTTCAAAGAATAATATGAGTGACGGCAGCAACATTCCTCGCACGAAGAATGTATCGATGATAATTCCAATAGCGACAATAAATCCAAAGATAAATAAATCCGTAATCGGCATGGTCATTAATGCGGCAAATGTTGCAGCAAGAATGATCCCCGCTGAAGAAATCACCCCGCCTGTATTTCGTATCGCTACTTCTAATGCAGCTTTGACGTGTAACGTTTGGCGTTCTTCTAAGAAACGGCTCACAAGGATGATGTTATAATCAATTCCTAATGCCACGAGAAAGATAAAGGCATACACAGGGGCGCGAGTTGAAATCGCATCATATCCAAATAACACATCGACTAAGAAAATACCTAAGCCTAATGCAGATACAAATGAGATTAAAATCGTCGCCATCATATAAATCGACATTTTCATGGAGCGTGTCAAAACGAGTAATAAGATCAGAATGAGTAATGTTTCCAGTAATACGATCTTTTTAATATCGGATTGATTCACTTGTTGCTCATCCACTAATTTAGCTGTTGTGCCAGCAAAAGATAACTGTACCTTTTGACCATCTGATAATCGATAGATGGCTTGATCTGTACGGAAATCTCCTAAAAATTCAATGGCCTCTATACTGTATGGATTCACTTTTAATGATATCGTCATTTTGCCGTGTTCTCCATCTTTGGTTACCCCCGAAGGACGAGCCGATCCTATCTCTTCATTTTCTGAGAATTGGGCGGAGATTTCTTGTAAATGTTCCTGAGTTAGCTTTTGACCAGTCACAAGTACTGTTGTCTGGGCTAGATCACCTTTATTAAATTTTTCCTCAACGATTTCAAATGCGACACGAGAAGGTAAATCCTTCGGGAAATTTTTCACCGAGTTAAATTCATAATGTAAATTGAAAATATTCGCACCTGTCACAAGTAAAAATAGTAAGACCGCACCACCAATTAATCCTGGTTTTCGAACCACGAATTTGGCAAGAGGTCCCCATATGCCATGTTTTGCTTCTTTTGCTTCACCATATGTCGGTACTTTCGGCCAAAATGCTTTGCGGCCAAATAATGCAAACAAGGCTGGAATCAGTGTGACAGAAGCCAACATAATGACCACCATCGCAGCACCAAAGATTGGCGCAAAGTTTTGATAATCACGGAAATCCGCCACAAATAAAATGATCATCGCCGCAAATACTGTACCGCCTGCAAATAATACCGGTTTGGCTGTTGAACGCATCGCCACTTTCATCGCTTCAAATTGATTTTCATGATGTTGTAACTCCTCACGATAACGCGAGAAAACAAACAATGAATAATCAATCACAGCAGCAAATAACAAAATGCTCATAATCGAGGTGGTTGAGTTATTGATTTCAAGTCCACCCACGCCAAGTAAAGCCACAACTTGATTCACCACTTGATAGACAATGACCGTTGCGAACAATGGAATGATCGCTAATAGCGGAGAACGGTAAATGACGATCAATAAAACCAAAATGATTGCAACAGTAGCTAATAGCAGTTTCAAGTCGGCAGATTCAAACAGCTTCACCGTATCCCCCGCTATACCTGCTGGACCCGTAATATAAAAATCAGCATCTAGCCCTTTCGCTATGTTTGTACCGACATCCGTTGTCTCATCATTAATCTTTGCATAATCAGCATTGCCTAATCCCGCTTTCAAATTCATTGGCACAATCATCGTCGTTTCATCTTCTGATAAAAAAGCGGATAACGCTTGAGGAGGCAATGCGGACACATCAACAATTTCTTCAATTCCCTCAATCTTTGCCTCTTTGATTCCTTGAATGATCGTTTTTACATCTTGTATAACCAGCTTTCCATTAGGGTTATGGAACACATATAATCCCGGAGTCCCTTTATCATTTGGGAAATACTGATCTAACTTCTTTTGTGTCACGATGGACTGAGCATCACTAGGTAAAGATTGAAAATTGCTTACTTTATGATCGCCCAATTTAGGCCCAGCACTCAACCCGATCATGAAAACGAGCCAAATGATAACAGTCAGCCAAGCTCCTTTTTTTGTAGACATTTTATCAATAAATGATCTGAATACTTTCATTAATCGTTCTCCTCCTTTTCTCACCGGTTCGAGTATATCGCCTGTATATAAACTTGATATAAACTCAGGGAAAAGGACGAGCCATGAAAATAAAAAAAGCAGAGGTTTATCCCTCTGCTAATCCTTCATAACCATTTACAAAATATGCGATCGTCTCTAACTCATCTTCTTTTAGTTCTCTGTTCACATGTGTTTGATATTCACTCTTGATTCTCTCCTGATCTCCACCATAAAGATCAGTGTATTTCGCCATCATTCGAAGCTTGTCTGTTTCCTGACGAAACTCCTCTTTTGTCCACGGTCTTTGGTGCGATGGAATATACGTCTCCGCATCAAAAGCATCTAATTCATCTATAAGACGCAAAATTTCTTTCACCGTATAATGTACTTTTTCTGCATACATTTTCGGATAAATGCAATCAGCAAGAAACAGGATTTTTTCCTCTTTCACATACACGATCACTGAATCAGCAGCATGATCGCCCCCAACATGCTGCACAACACAAGTGACCCCGCCAAGATCAATCTCCATCCGACGGTCAAATGTGACATCCGGTAAAACCACCTGAATCTCTCGATGATCCTGATATTCTTCTTTTATCGCCTTCGCGCAAAATTCAATCTCCGTTCCTTCCCTCACCCGCTGATCAATCGCCTCATCTGACCAAGAAAACGGAACAAGCTTCTCCATTTCCTTTCTGGTTTTTGCAGAAGCAATTGAAACCGCATGAGGCAGCGCCGGTAGACCAAAAATATGATCCCAATGCCAATGAGTGAGGACAACCATATCCGGCGTGGCGTTCTCTTGTTTTAAGGTCTTTTGGATAAAATAGTTCGCATGATCTTCTGAATTACCGGCATCGATCATTAATGTTTTGTTATTGCCTACGACCAAGCCTAGGATGGGGCGGTCGGTGAGTGATACTGGTGTGATGTAGGAGAAGGTGTTGCCTATTTTTTTGATTGTGTGCATGGTGTGCCTGCTCTCTAATATTTAGATTTTATTATCGTAGTGCGAAGGTAAACCGAAGCCTATTTCTTTAATAAGTATTTGGCTAACTTTCGATCTTCTTTATCCTTTGTCTTCACAGCAATATGTTCAATCAATTCTCTTGTGGCCGCTTGCTGAGAATACGAAGGAGACCATTCTTTTAATACACTTAAAGCATGATACTGTAAATTTCCATCATTTGATCTAAGTGCAGCTTGAATCAATGGCAATCCTACACCGTCGTGTTCATATAAATCTTGCACAATATATTGTAGACAAGCCACTTCATCATCTGAGAGGTTTGATAACGATAAATGTGTTTCTGCAAATGTACAAAGCTCTCTAATATGCTGGTGATGATTTGTGTCCATCACAGCAAAGTATATTTCACTATTTGTCGGATCTTTCTCAAGTAAAGCAAATAGATGCTCAATCACATCTAAACGATAAAAGAGAGCGATTTCAAGTGCTTGGGAGCTAAAACCCTGTTGTAACGAATCGGTTGCAAGCTTTGGCCATCTACTGTCATTGATAAACGGTTGAACAGCTTCCTGGATAGCCTTATAATCGTCCTGTTTCCATGAATCATTCAATCGGTCTTCCCAAATCTCTTGTTCATCATTTAAAAACTCATTTATTTTCAATATTGGATAAAAGTCCTCAATTGTTTGGCAGTGCTTATGAGCATGGTGAATAAATCGGAAGAGAACTGAGCTTGCATTTGAATACTCATCGATTCCGTAGATAGAAACCTCATCTTCTAATAATGCTTGAATGATGAGACTCGCTCCATCATATAATTCTTTGGAAATTTCATCTTCTGATAAAGCTGTTTCCAGATCACCATTAAGAGCGCAAGTATAGGCTAAGTATTCATTCATGATTGTATTTTCGCAGCCCTTTGTTAGTAACCAACGTTTTATTTCTGGCGTCGAAGCTTCCAATTGCTCAACAGCCGAAATTTTTCCCCATCCATCGACGGACTTTGCAAGACGCCAAACATGTTCGTTTCCTTGAATTGTGCCATTCTTCAATGCAAACACGACATAAGAAGTAAATTCTTCATGCATACCTATTGTGAATAAAAGCTCTTTGTATTTTTCACAGTTTGTACATCCCAGTATCATGACTGCAAATTTGACGACCTCCCGATGTGCCGCATGTTCAAGAAGCCATAACGCTTCTTGCTGTACACGGGATTCATCCCATTGTGTTTGCTGAAATCGTTCAATTAGCTCACTGTTGCGACTCGCCATATTGTTAGAAATGATTTTTTCATATGTTTTTTTTCTAGTTTCGTTTGTAGGATGATTCAGTTGTATTTCAAAAAGCTTCAATAGTTTCTTCACATAAAAAGGGGCAGGTCGTTCATCTACATAATAATCAGATAAACCGGGAGCCAATCGTGGTTCATTTTCGTCAAATAAATAATCTTCATCGGGTAAACGGTCGTCTACTATTTTATGATGTGATTGAATTTGTTGTTGAATAAAGGGAACGATTTTCTCTTTATGATCCCATGGGAGAAAGTCTATCTTCATTGATTCATCTAAAACCGTTTCATGATCTACCTTCACCATACAACGAAATCGTACATACCCACCAAGTTTAACGGACACTTTGTGTTTTGTACCATCTTGAAGCTCCAATATCCCTGACAATTTTGAATAAGGGATCATATGAGTCAATAAACTTTTTCGTTGTTTTTTATCAACTGTCACACCATCAATGATTAGTTGCTCTTCTTTTATTTGGTTTGAAATTTCTATAGAATGCCCTTTATATTCAATTTTCCATGTTTTATTTATTTCTTTTTCTACGTCTTTTATTACGTTACGCATTTCACGTTTAAAGTCAGCTTTAATACCCATGAAAGTCTCCTTTAACTATTTATAACTAGAATAAGATCAGTATGTTTTTCCTACTATGATTTCATTTATTGGAATAGTTGTTTTCATTTTATATAATACGATATTTAATACAGAAAATCTTTAAATAATAAACTTATAAGAAACAAGAAATTCCCATTACCTCTCCTAGTTATTATTTCTCATTGAATTATCAATTCAAGATTTTTATATCTCTTACTGGCAACATCTTTCTTTATATGCCAAAGCAGCGCTTACTATTAAAAGTAATCACAACTGATTTATCAGATCGAAACCTCTAAATATAAAAATACAGATGCAACTTTAAAAAATAAGAAAAAAGTCATTATTAAATTTCATTTAAAACATTATTATTTACTTATTTTATCTTTTCATCATTTAACAGCATGTATAGCTATGTTAGTATGGCATCCAAAGGAGGATGATAAGTGATGAATATTAAATTAAAAAGCACTCTAATCAAATTGGTAGCATCTCTATTTCTGATGAGCGCCGTGGCTCTACCAATTTCACCTAAAGATGCAAATGCCACAAAGTCACAAGCCACATATAAAGTGGAGAACCTTAATGATAGTGAATTAAAGATGACGTTCGATCATGCTGATGTTCATATCGATTCTAAAGGAAATGCTATATTGGAAGATCAAATAACGAATGAAAAACAAGTTCTTCCTAAAACATCGACCGATAAAAACAATCATCCTGTTACCTTGCATTATGAAAAAATTAAAAATGGGATTTTAATTAAAGTTGTGAGTGAAAAAACAAGCGGGAAAATCAGTACTCAATCTGTCGGAAAATGTATTCTAGGTACTAGTGGTGGGGCAGTAACCGGAGGTGGTACGCTTGGTCTTGCTGGTGCTGCTGTAGGAACTGTCACAATACCTGGTATCGGAACTGTAGGCGCTGGTGCAGTTGGTGCAATCACAGGTACTGTTGGCGGAGCAATGACAGGAGCTGCTGCATCTTGTTTTTAATGAATTGCAAAAAGGGTACTCTCTTTTTATCCTAAAGGGAAGGTGATCATGGTGTATAAAATCATCATTCCATCTATACTAATCATTTTTTTCCTCTGGATTCTATTACAGATTTCACTAGAGATGAGCATATTTAAGAATCCAATGAATTATTTTATCTTATTCATTCTTTTCTTTCTTACCATCAAGCTTGTAAAAGAGAAACAATAGGAACCTTATGGGATGTGCTAGAGGAGATGAATAAATTCATCTCCTCTTAGTTAATATTCTCACTGATATCTTTAATTGAAGTTCTTCAGAAAAACCTTGTTGGAGGTAATCTTGTAATGGTTCTAAATGATAAAACTGCTGCTGGAGATATTATTGGACGTGTACTATTAATTGAAGATAATTACATGTGTAAGTCTTCAATTCTTTTTTAGAAAAAATATAATTAACATAGCTAAGGTGGCACCTACAATGGATTGGTGCTGTTTCTGTTTTTTTAAAATCCCACTCACTTATGTATAAGGCTCACCGTGATGCCTTTAAATGAGGTTATTAGAATATTATTTTATGTTGCAAGATCTCTAGAACTATATTTAAATTAGAAATTGCTTATCACTCTACACAAAAACTAATGATTTCCTTCGGTACAGGTTCAAATATTAATACCTCTGGCTTTGGATAAGGCCTTTTCCTCAAATAATCTTTGAGTGGGATCATACTTTTCCAGTACTGCGCAATCCAATATTCCATCGTTTCTCCAGTGTCAAAATTTAAAGCTTCCTCATCAAACTCTTTCATATCTTCATAGAACGCTTGATCATAAATAGAAAGCGAAATATCACGATCAAATACAAATATCTTGTCCGTAAATATAGGGAAACAAAAAGACTCTGAAAAACGATTGATTATATCAGCGCCGATTGCTTCTTTGAAATGAATCCATTTAGGAATATTGGAAGGTCTTAAGTTTTCTGTGATCTCTAATTTCACTCTTCCACCATTACTATATTTATAATTTGACTTCGTAGAATATTTAATGCCACTGTTCATGACTTCTTGCTGTGAAACATGAAACTCATGGTTCTCGGGAAAATATGCATGGTATATTAAATGACTCATGTATCTCATCTTCCTATATATAAAGTTGTGTTTGAATCTTTTTTATGACTCAAAAGCAGTTCTTTCTGGGAATACCCCTCCCTCTCTGATTAGACACACTGCTAACCTTTGAGCAGCTCTATCAAAATAAAATTTTGAAGGAATATTCTCATCGGGTATAGCTTCTATCTCTGAAACTTTTTTCGTCAATTTATTCAATTCAATTTTCCCCATACTATTTTCATTTGGACCAAATCTATATATGACAGTAGTGTGATTTTCGTATTCTTTTAGTAACAAGACATATGAAGCCATTTTTCCTCCTCTAATAACATATTTACTCTTCATCCTATCTTTTTAAACTCCCCAGACACTGAGTCATTGAAGGATGCCTGAATAGGATGATATTGATAGATACCTTTATCCAACTATGTAGGAATAATTTGTTTTTTAATAATGCATATTACGATGCTTAGTTTTGCTTTAGCAATCGCTAAGAGCTTTTAGTTTGTATCTATATGTTAGTTGTGACTTTTGTTTTTATTAATTTTGTGAATGAACGCCTTATAATATACAATATTCACTAGACACATTACATAGCCTAAAACAAATATAATCGCTAAATCTTTAAACGCTAAGTTTGTCCCTTTATGTGTAATGATACTCCATATAAAGGGAAGTATTTCTACAGTGAATGCCATTGCAGCTCCTAATATTGAAGGTAATATAATAAAAGTAATAATAAATGATTTAATTATCTTCTTCTCCTTTAAGAGTTTTTAAAATTAATTTCTATTAACTGTTCATTTAATTTGATGTTTTTAATTCCGTGACGTATCTAAGTGAAGTTTTAAGTATTTTTAAAGCTATGAAAATAACACAAGTGACTCAAATTCATAGCTTCTAAAAAATAAATTTTAAATTAGACCTTTTCTTTTTAATTCCCTTATTGCTCTTAAATCTTCAGGGGTTGGGGTTGGTTGTTCTTCACTTTTACTTAGAAAATCGGGTTGATTTAATCCCCAATCATTAAATACATTTAATAGCTCGTCAGAAATTCGTATGTCTCTTTCTCGAATTTCATTCATTCCCCAGTCTTTATGTTCGCTAGATAAATTTAATAAGATTTGAACTTTAGACTTATTGTAGCTGTCTTGTTTCTTTTTAAAATATCCATTACTTGCAATGATATTAAGCTTTTTTTCAAAAGGTATTTTATTTCCCAAATGCTCCACAAGTTCTTTTACCTCTTCCTCAGAATTATTTGGAAAATAACTAGATTGCCATTTTCTAGGTAGTATATGCTCGATTTCCCATTTATCAGGAAGGAGTTCCTCCTGCTTTTGATAAGCAAGTATCTTTAGAATCATCCGAACAGTATTACGATGCGCAGTTTTAATCTTAATTTTTAGCTCTTGTTCATCCAACTTATTAAAATTAAATATAGGTGTAGGCGAATTAATAATTTCAGAGTTTAGATTTAAAATCCCTCGCTTGACTACATTAATTGTTGGCGTAACTATGTAACGAGCTGCCAAAACAGCAAGTAAATTTTTAAGAAACCGTAAAAAAAGGTTTTCGAAATTTGGTAACTTATGATGATTAAGATAATAAATAACTACTGGATACTTCCAAAATTCATTTGGATACGAAGATAACCCATCAAGTATTTGTTTAATCTCGATATTTTTAGACCAATTCTCATCTTCTATTTCCACACGATTGTTAACCACTCTCCATAAATTCAGCATTGAATTTAAGTTTGTAATAATATCAGTTTTATATAACTGTTCAAAATTATTTCTTGAATAATACTTTCTTAGACCTGGAGTTGTAGTATTTCGATCATTTTCTAAGGCTCTTAAATAGAACATATAATAATAGAATAGTTTTTGAATGCTTTCACCAGCATCTTTCGCTTCATCATCAAGTTGTTGCCATTGCTCAATGAAAACAGCCCTCATATCAACACTTAAATTATTATAGATTTTCGCTTTAAAAATATCAGCATCCGATAAAGCTAGTCCTCTATCGTTAAGAGTTGAAAAGATCGTTAAAGCTGTATCTTGGGAATCAGCTGTGATTGGTAATAAAATTGCCTTGTTTAAAACATTCCTAATAAACCAAAAAAATAACTCCGGTTCATTTGAAGCATAATTCTCAATTAACTCTGTAAATAATTTATAGTTAAGTGAATAGTTATCTTTTGCAGTTTCTTTAGTAGTCCCGTTAACAAGAATCTGACCAAAAATTTTGTTTCCCTCATCACTTATAACTCTAGATTCAATAAGAGCTTTTTCAAAGTTAACCTCAGCTGTTAATTCATCTTGTTCCCACAATGCTGATTCTATTTGTGCTTTAAAGTTTGCTACTTCTTTTGTTTCTTTCATTGATTTAAGTTTGAAGTAAAGCGCTCGTAACAATAAGAATAAAGACGTAATTCGCTGCTGACCGTCTATAATTTCTTGTTCACCACTATCATTTTCATAAGAAACAATCGTTCCTAGAAAATAAGTGCTTCCATTATCATTTTCTGTATACTCTGTTAAGTCTTCAAAAAGCGTTTGAATCTGTTCGTCAGTCCATGCATACGGACGTTGATATTCAGGAATAATAAATTTATTTACTTTTCCTGTTTCTAACAGTTGCTTTACACTCTGTTTATTTACTTCTATAGATGTAGCCATTATTTATTCTCCTTTCTTTTAATACATTTAATTTATAAAACCGATTAATAATTAGAATTATGAATCTTTTTCTAGTATGCTATCTTGAAAATCAATATGGATAATGTGCTGGAGATACAAGTTCTGAAAAGGTATTGGTCAGAAAGCTTTCTCTATCTTTACACCAGATATTTTTAATGCCTGTTCAAGTGCGATATCCATATCTATTTTTATTTTATTTTTTCAAGTTGTGTCTCCTATTATTTAATTTTCTTACCTAATTTCAATAAAACTTCATTCAATTGAATAATATTTTAACAGAAATTGTCAGTCTCTACAATTTCACTAAATAGGTTCATTATCATTCATATTTCTTCTACTCACTATTGTTTAAATAAGTTATGGAATTAGACATAAAAAATCAACAGTAAGAATAAACCTATCGATTTTAAAAAGTAAAAATATTGGTTATTGAAAAATTCAATGATTTTCCTATGATGCATCAACAAAAGATAAAACAGAGCAGACAGCGAATGAAAAGTTTAATGTATCATTATCAGATATTCATAAGATTTAAGTTTACAATGCCTAGCAAAGACATCTTTTTAGATCATTAAGCTAAACCTTTTACATCAAGACACTATTAATTATGGTAGGATGATAAAAAAACCTCACTTACTTATGATAAGGCTCACCCCGCACAATCCGAAACGCCCGATAAATCTGCTCCACCAACACCAACCTCATCAACTGATGCGGGAACGTCATTTTCGAAAACGACAGTTTCTCATTCGCACGCTGCATGACAGCATCGCTTAACCCAAGGGATCCGCCTATGACAAAACACACCTTACTTTTTCCGTATGTTGCCAGCTTATCTATTGTATCGGCTAATTCTTCGGAAGTTTTCATTTTTCCTTCGATGGCGAGGGCGATGACGTGGGCGTCTGGGTTGATTTTGCTTAGGATGCGTTCTCCTTCTTTGTCTTTGATGATTTTCATGTCTTGATCACTAAGATTCTCGGGTGCTTTTTCGTCCGCGAGCTCAATGATCTCGATTTTTGCGTATGCCTGTAATCGTTTTGTGTATTCGGCTATGCCTTGCTTTAAATATTTCTCTTTTAATTTTCCTACTGTGATAATTGATATATTCACAGGTCATCCCCACCTTAAGAACAAGTTATTCATATAAGTTATCAACAATTGTGGATAAAATTTGTGTATTTTGTGTCCGATCATTCGTTCCCCACTATATATATTGCAGGTTCATCGCACAATTCACAGGTTGTGGATAAGCTGTGTGTATGTTCGATTTTTCTGAATTCTGGCGGTGTTTCGTGATCATCTATGTACATGTCTAATACGGTTTCTATATGTTCTGCACAAGCATAAAGTGATTTGTTCATAAGTTTCTAATTCCTCCAATATGTTGTTTGGTTATTCACATGTGTTTCGCTCATTGTTCAATATAACCGATTTATTCACATGTTAATAGTCTTTTACCATTTTCCACACCTTTTATCCACAAACCAAATAAAAAAGCCTCCACTCCTGTGAAGGCTCCTTCCTATAAAAATGGATTATAAAATCTCGTTCCTCTAACAAATGTAATCACTAGCGACACAATCAGTACCGCTCCAACAAAGATTAACGCCGCATAATCTGCTTTTTGAAAGTCTTTCGCCGTAAACCATGTGCGCTTTTTATGCTTTCCAAACCCGCGCAGTTCCATCGCATTGCTGATCGTTTCAATCCGCTCTAGGCTGGAGAAAATCAGCGGCATCACAATCGACAGCGCATTTTTAATCCGTTTTCCCAGTTTTTCATTCTTCGATAAATCAATGCCTCTTGCTTGCTGAGAAATGGCAATCGTTCGAAAATCACGCTGAATATCTGGGATGTAGCGCAGAGCAATCGCTACCGCATACGAAATCCGGTAGCTGACCCCGATTCTGCTGAGCGATGAGGCGAATTCACTTGGATTTGTTGTCACGATAAACAAAAGCGCCGCTGGCATCACGGTCACGTATTTCAGTGTAATGTTCAATTGATAGAAAAGCTGTTCAAGTGTGACATTGTACCAGCCTGCAATGTGAAACAGCTCGTGCTTCGCTCCATAGATGGCGACACCTTGCTGAGGCGCAAAGACGTAAATGGCGATGTTATTGATGACAAGAAAAATCGCCAAGACAATCACTACGAAAGAGATATCACGAAATCGTACGTTTGATAGCTGAAAGAACACGATACTGGCAACTAGCATAAACACTAATACGCCTGTATCATATGTGAGCATCGCTGCGGATGACCAGAGGATAAAGCAAATGAGTTTGGTTGCCCCTGTCAGCCGGTGAATTGGCGATGGGCGATCGATATAAGACAGCATGTCTACAGCCATGTCATTCGTTCCTTTCTGTCAACCTCAATGAAGCGATCCACGAGTTCATTTGGATTTGGCCAGTCTGCTTTTAGCGCCAGTTCATACAGCGACGTTTCTTTTAAGCTCGCCTTTTGGACTAGCAACTGATCTGTCAGCACTTTGGCTGGTGTATCATCTGCGATTTTTTCTCCATCTGAAATGACGATGGTTCTTGTCGTGTATTCGAGCATGAGATGCATATCATGGGTGATCATCAAAATCGTGACGCCCTGCTGATTTAATTGCTCTAAAAACGTCATCATCTCTGTGTAATGTCTAAAATCTTGACCGGCCGTTGGCTCATCTAAAATGATGATTTCTGGCTCTAACACAAGAATGGATGCAATGGTGACGCGCTTTTTCTGTCCAAAGCTGAGGGCTGAGATCGGCCAGTTCCGAAATGGATACAGCCCGCACACTTTCAGGACTCGCTCTACACGATCCTTGATGTCGTCTTCCTGTACACCTCTTAAAACGAGACCGAGTGCGACTTCATCAAAAATCATTTGTTTCGAAATCATTTGATTTGGGTTTTGCATGACGACACCGATTCGTTCGGAGCGCTGTTTGATGGTGTCTCCTGTGATGTCATTGCCATTTAAAAGGATTGTCCCTTTTGTTGGCTTTTCAAATGCGCAGAGCACCTTGGATAGTGTCGTCTTGCCTGCGCCATTGGCACCGGCGATGCTGATCATTTCTCCTTTTTTGACGTTAAAAGAGATGTTGCTCAGCGTGTTTGGTCTTGTCGGATAATCAAAGCTCAGCTCACGCACTTCTAGTAAATCCGGCGCTTCATTCTGCTCGACTGATGGCTCAGATGCTTCCATCCATTGTTCGATTTTCTCTTTTGCCTCGTCATTTAAGGTGAGATGCTGTAAATTAGCGATCTGATCTCCTGCTGCAATCGGAATACCTGCATATTTCATCGCTCTCACATATAAAGGCTCACGTAAATACGCCGCTTCTAATACATTTGAGGCGAGCAATTCATCTGGTGTCATATCCGCTGCAATCGTGCCGTCATTGACAACGATGATGCGGTCGACATGGCGGAAGAGGACGTCTTCCAATCGATGTTCCACCATCACGACCGTTTTTTTCGTTTCTTTTTGCAGACGGTCAATGAGATCGATCACTTCTTTACCTGTTGCGGGATCAAGGCTTGCCAGTGGTTCATCAAACAGCAAAATGTCGACATCGTTGACAAGTACGCCTGCGATGGCAACACGTTGTTTTTGACCGCCTGACAGCTCATGCACGGATGATGCCAGTTTGCCGTCTACCTCTGTTAATTTTGCCGCTTTCTCGACACGTGTTTTCATTTCTTCGCGTGTGACTTGATCATTTTCTAGTGTGAACGCGATATCTTCTCCAACGGTCAGCCCGATAAATTGTCCATCAGGATCTTGCAGCACCGTTCCGACGAGCTGTGAGAGGGAGAAAATGTTCTCTTTCTCTGCATTTTTCCCGCCGATGTGAAGACTTCCTTCCATAGAACCTTTATAAGACGCAGGAACTAGCCCATTGATACAATGGGCTAGTGTGCTTTTTCCCGATCCAGACGGGCCTGCGATGAGGACTTTTTCTCCTTCATAGATGGTCAGGTTGATATCTTTCAATGTTGGTTCTGCCTGACTGCGATACTTGAATCCGAAATGTTCGAATTGAATCATCGGTTTCTTCATTTATGTGTTCCACCTTGCTTCATGATGTTTCTTTCGATAGACTGCCGCTTTTGCTTCTTGTTTTCGCATAAGCCGCAATAATGATGGTGCCTAGTACACCGACTGTGATGATGTTTGAGATTCCTGCTACGATGCCTTGAACAAACACTTTATTTGCAGGTTCTGCATAGATCACAATGTCGAGTACCGGCGCAATGACAAACCAGCCTAATGCTTGTGCGCCAGCTTGGACGGCGTTGAAGAGCGTGATTTTTTTCCAGCCAAAGTCGCCCTCTTCTACTTTTAAACGGTTCGAAATGAGGCCGATCAATAAACCAACAACACCCGAAACGATAATCCAGCTCCACCAAGGTCCAAATGTGGTGGCATCTTTAATGAGATGGCCAATAAATCCAATCAATGCGCCTGCAACAGGACCAAATAGCACGGCCATTAATGCAAGGAACGCGTACGATGTTTCAATTTGTGTATTCGGAATCCCAGTTGGAATGGAGACGAAGCGTCCTAAAATGACAAAGACGGCTGCGCCAATTCCGATGGCAACGACAGTTTTCGTTGAAAGTTGTTTACCTGCCATGATGTTTCCTCCTCTTATTCATATATAATGCGCGGAGCTTTGCGAATCGAAAGGCGCCAGCCTGTGCCTGTACCGATGTTATAAGCCTTTGCAAATGACCCTTGATTGATCGCCACGCCTAAATGATCGAGTGAATTGACATATACGAGTGGTTCGCCTACCTTTAAATCGGCAAAAGATCGTCCATAGGTCATGATATTTTTATACACATTTTTTGGCCCGTTGGCAATGGTAACTTCTATTGCATCCCCATAATTGATTGAAAGCTGTTCAAATAACGTATGATGAATGTTTGTCCATAGGTTTCCGAACCGCACATCTAAAATATCAATCGTCCCTGTGATCACTTCTTCTTCCGCATAAGCTTGTACGACTGGAAGGTGAATAATGTCCTCTATATTCGCCTTTGGCCCGACCTCTTCAAAAGAAATCACACCTGAAGCAATTCTCGCGCCTGTATAGGCGTAAATGTCTCTACCATGGAATGTATGTGATTTTCCTGACTTCGGCAGACGGTTGATGGTTTCATCTAAATACCGAGCCTCCACGATGCCAATATCCTGTGCGACATGCGTAAGTGTCCCATTATCTGGTGTGATGATGTAGTGTGAGCTTGCTGTTTTGACGACAAGGCTCTTTCGCTCTGATCCAACGCCTGGATCAACAACGGAGACAAATACCGTTTCTTCCGGCCAATATGTAACCGTCTGAAGCAAGCGATAAGACGCTTCCCAAATGTCATATTGGGGAATGTTGTGAGTTAAATCAAAAATGCGGATGCCGCTGCTCACTGTATTGGCTACGCCGTACATTGCGCTGACCGCTCCATCATCAATACCGAAATCTGATTGTAAAACCAATGCATGTTCACTCATGTTAATCTCCCTTTCATTTGAAAAAATGGTTGTGGTGTTTCACGTGGAACATTTGTATGAAAAAAAAGTGGACAATAAAAAATACCCCATCCTTATCTATGAATCATAAGGACGAGGTATTTGTCTCGTGGTACCACCTTTATTTACTGTTTGCTCGCGCTAAACAGCCTCTACAAGTACAAAGCTCCAATTTGGCTCATATACTGTGGTTTTGATAACGAGTACCAACTCTCGTCGTCACCTACTAATATCATGGATATGTTCAGCACGAGGCTCAGAGACCATTTTTCGAATCATTATTTTTGCTTCTTTTCAGCTGCCGAAGCTCTCTGTGGAAAAATTGATGATTGTACTTTCTCTCGTCATTGCCTGTTTAACTATCTTGAATTAAAGCTATCATACATGATGTTTTTTGATAAATCAAGATATTTTTCTGAACATTTTTAAAAATGAGTTAACTGTTTTGGAAGAGTCTTCTTTTTTATAAAATTTAAGCAAATGTTAAAGAGCGAGATATGGTGTCTTTCTTTTCTAGCGGTATAATAAAGATGAAGGGAGGTACAGTGTGTGTGGACCATCTGTATGAATGAATTTAAGCAGCTCTTCAAAAGCACAAAATCCATCTTAACAATTGTTATTATTTTCATTTTATCTACTTTTGTATCAAGTCTTCCATTTATAGCTGCTTATCAAGGGAAGTGGGAACAGGCAAAAGACCCCTATTCCATTGGGAATGAACTAGTGATTTCGTTATTTGGTTTCTTCCTTATTTTTTTATTATCTCATGATATTTTGAGCCGTGAAATTCATTTGAAAACCATTCGTTTTCTCGTCAGCAAAACGACCCGTTTAAACATTGTCATCGGGAAATATCTTGGACTGATGCTGTTTTGGCTCAGTTGCATTATGACCACATATATATTAAATATGGTGATTTCACATCGTTTTCTGTTCTCTGATGCCTTAAAAATATTAACGTTTATCAGTGTCGGCATCTCCTGTGCTTTGTTTTTGTCCATGCTCTTTCCAACACCACAGAAATCGATGTTTGTTGGCATGTTGTTTTCCTTTCTATTTCCAATCATGAGCATGATGTCTGTTCTTTCTTCAGAACGGTTGATTCACTGGTTCCAATACGTGACGCCTTACTATTATGCTCGCTGGAGTGAACCGCTGACCTATGTGCTGATGAATGCCGCATTGACTGTTGTCTTACTCGTTGGAACTGCACTACTGTTTCAGAGGAGGGATGTCTAAGTGCTTCACACAAAAGGGCTGACAAAAAAATATCGGACAAAAGTCGCAATAGATCATATTGATCTTGATATCCATCAAGGGGATATCTTCGGCCTCATTGGACCGAAGGGTGCTGGTAAGACGACCTTTTTTAATATCATTACAGGGATCTCCCGCCCCACCTCTGGCACATTTATCATGATGAACATGACGTCGTTAAAAAAAGTACGTCATCATATCGGTGTTCTGCCTGAATATACAGATTTATATGAAGGGCTGACTGCTATTGAGCATATTGCCTATTTATCGAAAATTACGGGTACTCGGCAGAAAACGAGCTATTATGAAGAATTACTCGAATTTGTTGGCTTACATCGTTATCATCAAGAGAAAGTCGGTGCCTTTACACCTGGGATGAAGAAGCGGCTCGGAATGGCTCAGGCCATCGCTCATCGGCCTGACTTTATTTTACTTGATGAGCCTTTTGCGGATATTGATGCAGATTCTATCTTACATATCCAGCGGGTGATTGAATCGTTAAAATTTGAAGGAAAAACCGTCTTTTTAACAGCAGACGAGCCAAGGTTCACCCAACCTATTTGTACCAAAACAGCTTTCATATCTGAAGGAAAAATCGTGTCCTCAAGTACTCATCCTCAAGAGAAAACCATCACGTCCTCAACCATTCGTGCCACCTTCAAGCATGCATGGATTGATGATGAGGTGAAGCCTGTTCTCACGCAGTACTTACAAAGTGTGGGAACAGACCTTGTGATCAGAGATGACGAGACCTCATTGTTGATTCGTTCAGAAGCTCAAGTCCCAGCCATCATCCGTGCGTTTGTGAAATGCAAAGTCGACCTATACCGAGTCACGGCGCAAGATGCCATGATGTCAACATAAAAAAGTACCGTACGCTCACTGCACGGTACTTCTCTTTTTTTATAAAGGTTTGCTCATGTAAATCCCAGTCTCAGCAAATCCCGTTTTCTCATAAAGTGAGCGGGCGATTTGATTATGAGCAAAGACATGCAGCGATAGTTTCTTCACACCTAATGACTTTGCCTGCTCTTCTAATGCCGTCATGGCCTGTTTTGCCAATCCTTTTCCTCGATACGCTTCAAACAAAATAAAATTATAAATAAATCCTTCATGCTGGGGATGATCTGGATCATAGCAAAGCCATACCCATCCAATGGCTTCTTCTCCATGTAAGATGTTCCACAACTCATGATCTTCTGTCTGAAGTCCTTCAGGAAGCAGCCGGTCAAATTGTTCCTCTGCGTTCTTTTGCGCTTCTTCCTGATTCCACGTCCCTGCGTGT
Source organism: Bacillus sp. iso_77 (assembly GCF_056173625.1). Classification (NCBI taxonomy): domain Bacteria; kingdom Bacillati; phylum Bacillota; class Bacilli; order Caryophanales; family Bacillaceae; genus Bacillus; species Bacillus sp. iso_77. The sequence continues at coordinate 3,671,901 of NZ_CM149683.1, forward strand.
ACCTTTTCTTCTGCGTACCGCTTAATGGCCTTCTCTATCAAGACGTCATAATCTGTTTGCGACATTGGTAGTAATGTGACCAATCGTATCTCCCCCTTTTCTTTATCATATGCCGGGCATGTAAAAAAAGCCAGTCCCTTATAGGAACTGGCTAGCCACCGAACTGATCGGTTTGGGAGAGCTTGATCTCGACTGATTTTTTCTTTCCGCTTCGGTAAAATTGCACCTTTACCTTGTCGCCGACTTTCTTTTGATAAAGATATTTACGCAGATCGACGATATTTTGTACTTCCTTGCCGTCAAATGACGTCACGACATCCAGCTCTTTTAACCCCGCTTTTCCTGCTGGAGACAAAGGCTCGACACTCATCACAACGACTCCGGTTGTGACCTTTGATGGCAGTTTTAACGTTTCCTGCCAATGATAGCTCGCAATATCTGCTAGTGATTTCATCCCAACACCAAGGTACGGACGCTTCACCTCTCCATAGCGCTCTAAATCCTCTATGACAGGGATCACCAGGTTCGCAGGAATAGACAGCCCAATCCCTTCCACCTCTGACTCAGCAATCTTCATTGAATTGATGCCGATCACTTTCCCGTCCATATTAATCAAGGCTCCGCCGCTGTTCCCAGGATTAATGGCGGCATCCGTTTGCAAAACTTCCGCATTCCAATCCGTCTGTCCATCACCATTAGAATCAACAGGGATCGCACGCTCCGTTCCAGAAATCACACCTTGTGTGACGGAGCCAGCAAATTCAAGGCCTAATGGATTTCCAATGGCGATGACAGGCTCACCTGGTTTGACATGGTCTGAATTGCCGAAGGCGGCGGTTTTCTTGATCTTATCACTTTTGACCGTGAGTACCGCTAAATCCATAAGCTGATCACTGCCGACAAGATTTGCCCCGATCCTTGTCCCGTCCTGAAGGCTCACTTCAAGCTGGTTTGCGCCTTTGATGACATGATGGTTGGTCACGATATAAAAGGTGTCACCCTTTTTTTTATAAATCACACCTGACCCGCTGCCTGCTTCACCGCCTTCTTCCCAAAAGCTCGACTTTTGAATGTTAATGACGCCGACAACTGTATCTGACATACTCGATACCACTTTTGTGACCGCATCATTCACGTTCACATTGACGGTCTTTAAAGGGCCATCTGATGCCTGCTGATCTCCAGCTGACTGCCAGCCAAAGGGGCTGCCGCTTTGTCCAGACACATAGGGGAAAAAGAATCCCATTAAAAAAGCTCCTACCAATACACCGATCAGACCAGATAGGAAATATCCTTTTCTGCTTCGTCTCGGCTTCCACTCTACATCGCGATAATCCACTATGTTTCCTTCCTTTCAGTGAATAGATGATGTATATAGTGTTGGTAAGAAGCTCTTATCTTAATCATACGATTGTAAAAATCATACGGCGCAAAGCGGGGTTGCTTTTTTCGGGTCCGTATCATATAAATCAAAGCCGTCCCCTACAACAAAGCCCTTCATTTCAAGCGTCTGCTGGACCGCCATACGGGCTAAGTCCTTCATGTTGTTGTCTTGACTCAAGTGGGCCAAATAAATGCGTGAGGTGGCGTCTCCAATCACGTCTGTCATAGCAAGAGCTGCATCTTCATTGGATACGTGTCCGACATCGCTCAAAATTCTGCGTTTAATACTCCATGGGTAGCGCCCCATTTGCAGCATGCCGACATCATGGTTGCTCTCAAATACGAACGTATTGGCTGATTTAATAATCCCTTTCATCCGGTCACTCACATAGCCTGTATCCGTCATAAGGGCAAGTTTACGCCCGCCATAATGGAATACGTAAAACATGGGCTCTGCCGCATCATGTGATACGCCAAATGATTCAACATCGAGACCGCCGAATGATTGAACCGTCTCCATATCAAAGTGGAATTTCTGCTCCGTATCCACTTTCCCAATATGTGACTCCATCGCCTTCCATGTTTTCGCATTTGCATAGACAGGAAGCTTGTACTTTCTTGCCATCACACCGAGTCCTTTAATATGATCTGAGTGCTCGTGTGTGACAAAAATTCCGTCCAAGTCTTCCGGCTTGCGATCGATTTGACCAAGCAGCTCTACCATCTGTTTGCCGCTTAAGCCCGCATCTACTAAAAAAGCATGCTCGTCTGTTTCTAAATAAAAAGCGTTCCCCGTACTTCCGCTCGCTAGTACACTGAACTGCAAGCTCATGTTCTCTCACTCCAATGAAGATTTGTCTTCTTTCTCTATATGATCAAGTGTTGAGCCATCAATGGCATTGATCAAATATTCTTCTTCTGTCTTTTTCTTTGAACCAGTTGCCACGCCTTCAATCTCTACTCGCCATACAGGAACCATTACTTGAGTGCTTGCACCTGGGTATTGCGTGTAGTAGCCAAGCTCCACTTTTTTCACTGTCGTGTTTTGGCTCAGCATATTTTGTGTATATAAGTCCTTCACCGTTTCAAGCGCCGGGACAAGGGTCTCTTTTCTCACTTCATTAATCGATGTCACCATCGACTGCCGATACGAGACGACCTCGTTTTGATCGTTCACATCCAATGTGATCTTCCCAATGGTTTCGGTGTCATCAAGACCTTCTTGGAAGATGTATTTTCCTTTATACGTTTGGAAAAAGACGATTTCACCTGTTTCTTCATCGATGCTCCAGAGCTTATAATTCTTGCCATCCAGTAAACGCTGGCTCACAAGATTGGTCGCTGCTGTTTTCATATCTTTTTTCGGCAATGCGACTGGTTTATTGAAGGTCATTTCAAGCAGGGTGACAGGATCATCTTTCTCGGTTTTCGGGAATGTGCTTTTCGTCTTTTGATCAGCTAATCCGTCGACATCCTTTTTCGTATATTGCTTTTTCTCAGCTGTAATGCGGTATCCAATCTTCGCTTCATCTGATAGATTGCCATATTTGATTCCGTCTGCCTTCATTTCTTCCAGCGTATCTGTTTTTTCGATAATCGCAAAATGATCGGTCGATCGCTTTTCAAAGTATTGAAAACCTAGAAAGATATCGAGAACGAGAAAGGCTAGGATAAAGATCGTTTTGGTCTTATTCCACTCCATGATTCTCGCTCCCCTCTGTCAGCAAATCATTCGATAAAATGACGGTTTTTCCGTTATATTTCATACACCATACCGGCTCTAGCCAGACAAACATCGCTTGATCCTGATCTGATGCCGTGGATGTCGCTTGATAGGCAGGGAAAATCTGTTCAATTTTCTCTAAATCATCATACTTCGTCTGCTTGATGATCAAGTTTTTCAGCTCTGTCCCATTCATCAGTTTGACCTGTTCACTCTGACTCGCTTTGTTGCCGAGAATGTAGTTTGGACGCTTATAACTCAAGATGTCATCATTCGCCCATTGTACTTCAAGTGATGTCATACCAAATGGATGTTTTGTGCTGTTGACGATCGGCAGTCCATCCATAAACATATTAAAGGACAGCTGCTGGTTGCTGTTAATGCCGAAGTATTGATAATTATCGGTAAAACTTCCGGTATCATTGAAATACTTCACGCTTCGCTTGATCAAATCCCCCGTTTGGAATACGGTACTAGAATTGATATTACGATGCTGATATTGGATGCGGTGGTCTTTTTGATTTGCTTCAAGACGACTCGTTCCATCTGTATATACCGTCCGGTTTAAATTAGACTCCTCCCCAACTAGACTTGGGTCTGTAAACAAAGCGTCCTTGAATTTGCTTGTCTTAATCGTTTCGATAAAGAACATTTTCGCTTCAAGCTGCTTTTGCTTCTGCGGCAGAAGGAAATCTCGTTTTGAATTCGTAGAGAAAGTATATAGATCATAGCGCGGCATCTCGTTTTGAGCGGCTGCAATACTATCCATCAGATTACGATAGTTGGCAGATTCAATCGTCAGCTCAAGCACCGATTCCTTGCTGTATGAAACCAAATAAACTTTCTTATTGGCCTTATCCGGCTGAGCGAACGGCACAATCATCCGGTCAAACGAGTTGTATTCAATGGATTTATTCGGCCATTTAAACAGCGCTTGGAAAATATCAATCGGAATCGGATCATTGAACACAAGATCCAATGTTTTGCCTTGCCCCTCGCGTCCATAGAAGAAATTCTTAAATTTCTGCTCGGAATATTGGTCCGACACATCAGCAATCTCTTTGACATCCCACAGGCTCACATCATTCCAAAAGTTTTGGAAGAGTTCCTTTTGATCCACTTTGAAATGCTCTCCATTGGAATGGATGAACATCTCACGCGGCTTCACGACATCAATGAGACTCCGAGGCTCGTCGCTTGAAATCTTCTTCGTTTCCACGACCTGTGTGCCGGCATCCGCCTGATCCTGCATGACGGGCTGGAACATCCAAATATTCCACGTAAACACAAGACTGATCGCAATTAGGATTGTCAATATAATGGTTTTAAAGGTCTCACGCTTCATCCCAATCATCCTCTTGTTCTTCATTGTACGGAAGGGTAAAGGTTACCGTTGTTCCTTTTCCTTCAATGCTGTCAGCCCAAATATCTCCGCCATGAGCCTGAACCATTTCTTTTGCAATCGCAAGGCCTAGGCCGGTTCCGCCAAGCTTTCTTGTTCTTGCCTTATCCACTCGATAAAAACGTTCAAAGATTTTATCCATATCCTTCTTCGGAATACCGATTCCTTCATCTTTGACACTGAATAACACAAGACCTTGCTCCTCATCCAAATCGACAGTGAACGTAATGTGTCCACCCTCTGGCGAGTATTTCATAGCATTGGAAATGATATTATCGAGCACCTGAGTGATTTTATCTTGATCAATTTCCACATATATTTCACGCTGCGGCAAGTTGCGGATGAAATCGACATGCTGCTCCTTCGTCATTTCAAAACGATCAATGACGAGCGAGATAAACCTGATAAAATTCGTCCACTCACGATTGAATTGATAATCCTTGCTGTCGAATTTAGACAGCTGAAGCAGGTCATTCACAAGTCTAATCATGCGCTCTGTTTCATTTTGCGTGACACTGAGGAACCTTGGCGCAAGCTCTTTATCACCAATCGCACCTTCAGCGAGTGCCTCAAGATAGCTTCGCATCGTCGTAAGCGGTGTGCGCAGCTCATGCGATACGTTCGCCACGAATTCACGACGTTCCGCATCAATTTTTTCCTGCTCGGTTACGTCATAAATGACTGCAATTAAACCATCAATTTTCCCATGCTCTTTCTGAATCACTGAGAAATTGACACGCAAAACAGACAGTTGATCTTCACGTTCAATTTCTAGCAGCATGGAGTCTTGATTTTCGACTAGATCTTCAAATGTATGAGTTTCTTCTAAGCCAAGCAAGGATGTGATCGGCATCTCTAGAGCTGTTTCACGTGAAACATTCAAAAGCTCTAGTGCCGGGCTGTTTAATAGAATAATGGCACCGTTTTGATTCGTGGCAATGACGCCATCGGTCATATAGGCGATAACAGAAGAAAGCTTTTTCCTCTCACCCTCTGTCATCAGCTGCGCTTCCTCCAGCTCTCTCGTCAGATGGTTAAATGTCGTCGCTAGCTGACCAATCTCATCATGTCCATACTTTCGGACCTTTCTGGAAAAGTTCCCTTTGGCGAGCTCGATCGCTTGCTTTCTCATATCCGAAATTGGGTGTGTAATGGTTCTGAATATGAATATACCAAGTAGAGCGGTCGTCCCAAGTGCGATGAGTGTACCCGTCGCCAAAATGGTGTTGATCGTTCGCATTTGGTTAAAAACACTTTCCATGGATGAGACCACATAAATGACACCAACGGTTTCTTGGTTCTCATTTTTCACGGCTGTCGCCGATATGCGGACTCGTTTATTCGATTCTGGGTCATAGAATTTTTTCTCGTAGTCTTTGCCAACCGCGAAAATACGGCTAATGATTTGATCTGTGATTTTCTTCCCGGCAATCTCTTGACTGCCGTTATTCACAGAGGCAATGACCTCTCTGCTTTCGTCAATATAACTGACTTCAGAAATTTCATTAGACTCATCTTTGTTGTTAAAATCATTTAGTATCTTTTGAGCATCCTCTTTTAATTCTGCCTTGCTTTTCGATGAATCTTGTTCTAGGTAATACGATAACGAGTAGATTCGCTGATTCAAGGAATTATCATAGGAATTAATTAAGGACTGCTCTAGCTGCTTCACAAAGTACACGCCAATAATCTGCATGGCGACAATGATCAGCAGCACATAAATCAAGGTCAATTTAAAGTGAATCGAGCGAAAAAAACCTACTTTACTCATAAGAATCTTAGTCCTGCTCTGGGTTTCTTAAATAGTAGCCGACGCCTCGTCTTGTTACGATCCAGCTCGGGTGGCTAGGGTTGTCTTCAATTTTTTCACGAAGACGGCGGACTGTCACGTCTACTGTACGGACATCTCCGAAGTAATCGTAGCCCCAAACCGTTTGCAGTAAGTGCTCACGTGTCATGACTTGTCCAATATGTTTCGCTAAGTAATGAAGCAATTCGAACTCACGATGCGTTAGCTCAATCGTTTCGTCACGCTTAGACACGACATACGCATCTGGGTAGATCACAAGTGAACCAATCTCGATATCATTTGATTCAGATTCTTCCTCTGATTGCGGAGCAGCCGTCTGTCTTCTTAAATTTGCTTTTACACGTGCAAGCAGCTCGCGTGTACTGAATGGCTTTGTGACATAATCGTCTGCGCCAAGCTCAAGACCAATGACTTTATCGATTTCAGAGTCTTTTGCTGTCAGCATGATAATCGGCATGTCATATTTCTTTCTCACTTCACGGCATACTTCAACGCCATCTTTGTTCGGCAGCATAATGTCGAGCAAAATAATGTCTGGCTTAATTTCTTCTACCATTTCAAGGGCCTCATTTCCATCATACGCACAATGAACCTCGTAGCCCTCTTTTCTTAAGTTAAATTCCAATATATCCGCAATCGGCTTTTCATCATCTACGACAAGAATCTTTTTTTCCATTGTGATTTCCTCCTGCATTTTTAGCATCTATGTCATTCCATTTTGCATGTCTCATTACGCCTTTTTCATTTACGAAAAAAAGGCTCACTGTCTATTATAACGTTTTACGAGGCAAAGATAAAAATAATAACGGCTTTCTTTGCTAGTAAACGTTGGATAGAAGAACTTCACCCAATAGATTTGATGACTTTTTCCTTTTTTATTGAAACTTTTCCAGTCACCAAACGTCTATATACATGTAACGTCTTCTTCTTATGGAGCCGGGCCCTACCTAGGTCCGGCTTCTCCCTTTTTATGCCTTCTTTTCATAATAAAAACGCACCTGCGATTGCAGATGCGTTTGGAAGTGGCTCGGGACGGAATCGAACCGCCGACACACGGATTTTCAGTCCGTTGCTCTACCAACTGAGCTACCGAGCCATCATCAAAAGATGAATATGTATAAATGGCGGTCCGGACGGGACTCGAACCCGCGACCTCCTGCGTGACAGGCAGGCATTCTAACCAACTGAACTACCGGACCTCAGTAACTTGCCCGAAAAAGCAATCGTGGTGCTCCTTCAAGCAAGTGAGGAAAAATTAGCTTAACGCTAAAGTAAATCAATGACCCGTACGGGATTCGAACCCGTGTTACCGCCGTGAAAGGGCGGTGTCTTAACCGCTTGACCAACGGGCCAAAACATGGTGAGCCATGAAGGACTCGAACCTTCGACCCTCTGATTAAAAGTCAGATGCTCTACCAACTGAGCTAATGGCTCTCGGTTTGTGAAAAGTGAATCTGAAGAAGCTGTATTGCGTCAAACCAATCGCTTTAAAAGCTGGAAAATCGCATCTTAACAAGTTTCAGAGACCTTTGCAACAACGAGATTTATAATATCATAGAGTAATTACATATGGCAATACGTTTTTCGACATTTTTTTAAAAAAAGTGTCGGATTTGATATCTTCTGTTACATCGCCTAAATCCGAAAGCGCCTTCATTCAATTAATGGCTACTGCCCAATCCAGCACACAGAAACGTTTGATTCCGACCAATATTGGTTATACAAGAAACAAACAGCATGGTGATTGAAAAAGGAGGAAGCATAGGATGAGTTCATTTAAATTAGGAGATAAAATGCCCGATTTTTCACTGCCAACAGTGCAGGGCGATCACATTGAGTTTTACAAACATTTAGAGGAGCATCAAAGCTGGCACCTTATCGTTTTCTTTAGAGGATCATGGTGCCCAGTATGTGTCGAAGAATTAAAAGAGCTGGAAAAACAGCAATCCTATTTTCAAGACAAGGATATTCACTTAATGACAATCTCAACGGATAATCCTGAAGACTTGAAAGAATTTGCAGACAAAGAGGGACTTTCTTTCCCCATCATGTCTGACCAAGACCTCACATCATTGAAAGCCTATGAAGTCTTCTATCACGGGGAAGATGCCCCATATGAAGATCACGGGGTGCACGGAGAACCTGCCTATTTCTTATTAAACGAAAAAGGCCAAGTCCTCTATCAGCAAAGACAAACAAGTCCATTTGGCAGACCGCATGCCAACGAACTGCGCAAAATCATTCAATATATTCGTAAAAATTTAAAAGGCCAATATAAAAGCCTAAAATAAAAAAGAAGCTCTCATCAGAGGGCTTCTTTTTTATGAATGTTTTTTGTTGTATAGCCAATCTGCGGTGAAAAACACAAGAAGACCTGTCATTAAAATCACAAAAGTCACAGGTGTACTCTCACCTTGAAAAAAAGCGTAAGACGCATGTCCTCCTAATGCTAGAAGATAAAAAACAAACGCCGATCCTGCTGCTTTTTGTGCATTGGCTTGTTCTCTTTTCGTCGTTTTTTTGAAAAACATTGTATCTATTCCCCTTTAAGATGCTTTCTTCATTGTCACACGGCGAAGTGCCCGTGATCTGATATACTCCATTGGCCCGATTCGCCAGACGTGTAAGCAAAGGGCTGAAATCGCGATTTGCAGCAGGGAGATCAACAACCATGACAAGACGATAAGGGGGGCGTTGATTTGACCGCCAAGACCCAATCCCCAGCTGTAAAAAAGGATAGAGCAGATGACATTTTGCAGGATATAGCAGCTAAGCGCCATTTTCCCTACATATTCAAACCAAGTCCACATGAACCATGACTCCGTGCGTGCTAGAAGCTTCGCCACGACAGCAATATAGAAAATAGAGAGGAATGGTGAAAACACATAGCGCACCACAAATTCTACTATGTCATTTGGTACGAAGACGAGCGCATTCAGCGGCAGTCCAATCCACAAACCCATTCGGAACAATGTTTTCCGCAGAGATTGCCCACGCTCATTTGCATAAAATACACCGGCTCTCATCATCCGCACACCTAATAAAAACAAAAAGGTATTCATTGGGATAATAAAGATTGCTTCTTCTCGATACATCAAAAAGTGCTGTAATCGGTCTTGAACTTGAGATATCCATGTCTCCGGCAGTTGTTCTTCGTACGCTGGTTCACTGCTCTCGTCATAGGATTCATTTTCCAATTCAGAGATAGAAAATACAACGAGAAAAGCCGTCACCAACAAATGAATGACACCCGAGACAATCATGCCTTTTTTGATGCGCCGACTTCCTCCACGGACAATAAACGCCACAAGCAAACCCGTGACGGCGTAACTCATGAGCACATCATATTCCATCACTAGCGCAAAATGGACAAAGCCTTCAATCAATAAGAATAAAAGAATCCATAAATATGTACCCGGCCAAGTCATATTTTTTCTTTTCGCCTGCTGGTATTTCAGCTCTAGCCCTACACCAAACATGATTGTGAGCAACGATAGCATTTTGCCATAAACGAACATAGAGACAAGACTTTCAAGAAAACTACCATTTTCATATTCATCCGCAATCTGATCTGTCGAAAAGGTATCCCCTGCGTATGCAAAAAACCAGACGTTTGTACCCAATGTACCTAATATCGCAAAACCTCGTAAAATATCTAATAATCGTATTCTTTCTTTCACTAGAACGCTCCTTCCCTTTTATACAGTTATCATATTTTGGTAATGACAGGAAGAGCGTTCCGTAGAAATTAAGGAATATTTAAACAAAAAAAGACACCAGTAAAATGTGTGATTTTACTGGTGTCTGATCAGTCTATAATGATGGACGGTACACGCTGCGGACAACGTTCGTTTGGGAACGGTCTGGTCCGACTGAGAAAATAGAAAGTGGAATACCTGTTAATTGTGAAATACGCTCTAAGTAATGACGGGCATTTGCAGGCAGTTCGCTTAAATTCTTCACGCCTGTAATATCCTCTGTCCAACCTGGCATTTCTTCGTAGACAGGTTCACATTTCGCTAATTCATTAAGGCTTGCTGGGAATTCTTCAGTGATTTCTCCGTTCAATTTATAAGCAACACAGATTTTCAATTTCTCAATCCCTGTCAGTACATCGATGGAGTTAAGAGATAAATCTGTAATTCCGCTCACACGGCGCGCATGACGGACAACAACACTGTCAAACCAGCCAACACGACGCGGGCGGCCAGTTGTCGTACCGTATTCACGGCCAACTTCACGGATTTGATCGCCAATTTCATCATGGAGTTCTGTCGGGAATGGGCCATCACCTACACGAGTTGTGTAAGCTTTTGATACGCCGACCACATGTTGAATTTTCGTAGGACCTACACCAGAACCAATCGTCACGCCTCCAGCCACTGGGTTAGATGACGTCACGAACGGATATGTCCCTTGATCGATATCAAGCATAACGCCTTGTGCCCCTTCAAAAAGAACACGGCGGCCTTCATCTAGAGCATCGTTCAATACAACAGATGTGTCCACGACATATTTTTTCACTTGCTGACCATATTCATAATACTCATCTAAAATATCTTCAATTTTGAAGCCTTCTGTGTCGTACATTTTCTCTAAAAGACGATTTTTCTCTTCTAGATTACGGGCAAGCTTCTCTTCAAATACTTCACGATCTAATAAATCTGCGATACGGATTCCGACGCGGGCAGCTTTGTCCATATAAGCTGGTCCGATTCCTTTTTTCGTCGTACCGATCTTGTTAGCCCCTTTCCGCTCTTCTTCTACCTCGTCCAATTTTAAGTGATAAGGCAGAATGACATGGGCTCTATTGCTGATTCTGAGGTTATCTGTACTCACATTCCGTTCGTGAAGATACGCAAGCTCAGTGACCAACGCTTTAGGATCAACCACCATTCCATTACCGATGACACAAGTTTTCTCTTTGTAAAAAATACCGGACGGAATGAGGTGTAGCTTGTAAGTCACTCCATCAAATTTGATTGTGTGACCTGCATTGTTTCCCCCTTGATAACGGGCAATCACCTCTGCATTTTCTGAAAGGAAATCGGTAATTTTCCCTTTCCCTTCGTCACCCCACTGCGTACCTACTACGACTACTGAAGACATATCGTGCACCTCCGTTAACCTTTCAAAACGTTATCTCTTTCAAACACATTTATTTTATCAATGCACAATGAAAAAGTCAACGTGAAATCCGAACATTAATATCTCGAAATCGAATTTTGTTCGTTTTACATGTGAGGAAAAGCGCTTTAATTGCTCATTCTACGCTTAAATAAGAAGATTTCGATCAAAATTACTGTTTTTCTCATTTCCGTTTGTTCAGTGATTTTCAATCAATTGAATCATCGAACTTGCCATAAAGTCGGGTGAGTATGGTCTCCCTTTTCTCAGCCACCACTCAGCTGTTCCAACATAAGCAGAAATGACAAATTGCTTCTGCATCTCGAGAGGAACGTGTTGTGGATCAGGTGGTGAACCTGTGACTTCTTCTAGCCCCAAAGTAAAGCTTTCTTCAAAAAAAGCACTGGCTGTCTGATGAATATTAAGCTCTCTTCCCCTTTTCAAGAGAATCTGATACTCCTCTTCATGTTCCTGCAAATGCTGATAAAAGCGGTAAATATACACATATGCTGCATGATCGCTCTTCCACTCATTTTCATGTACAGGAGCAAAAATAGCGGTTTTCATGACATCAAACATCTCATCCATGACCTGCTGAGCTAAGTCAAACTTATCCTCATAATGCTGATAGAAGGTGGTGCGATGGATTCCTGCCTTGTTCGTCAAATCTTGTACAGAAATCTTCCCCCATTCCTTCTCCTTTAATAACTGAAATAATGCTTTTCTTAATTGTTGCTTTGATTCAGTTGTGCGCTTATCCCCTCTGTAGCAGTCCGCCACAAGCCGCTCTCCCCTTCCCATTTTCTTCAACAGATTTCGCTTTTCTGTTGGTTGAATCCTTTCTCCTGATGAATTACCTTTAAATCTAACACAGTGAAAAAAAGGAATCATCTGACAACCTATAAGGAGTGATGATCATGGAAACAACAACACCTAGTGCCGTTCAAAAAGCGTTATTAAGAGGGAAAAATAAGCAGGACCCGTATCACCCATTTGATTGGTACGCCAAAATGCGTCAAGAATCTCCTGTTCATTTTGATGAACACAGCCAAACATGGAGTGTCTTCACCTATGAAGAAGCAAAGCGCGTCACCATCGATAAAGATACCTTTTCTAGTCAACCTCCTCAAGACCACCGGAAACATTCACTGATGAAAACAATGGTCATGATGGACCCGCCAAAACATACACGAATCCGCTCCATTGTAAGCAAAGCCTTTACACCCCGGGTGATGAAATTGTGGGAACCACGCATTCAAGAGTTAATGGATGATCTCATTGCACAAATAGAAGGTAAGGAAGAGATTGATCTTGTTCAAGACATCTCCTATCCGCTTCCTGTGATTGTCATTGCAGAGCTTTTAGGTGTGCCAACAGAACATAAACAATCCTTTAAAGAATGGTCCGATATTCTCGTCAGCATGCCTAAAAGTGAAGAAGAAAGAGATGTCGTTGAATGGCAAAAAACACGGGATCAAGGCGAAGCGGACATGATGGCGTTTTTTGCTGACATCATTGAAAAGAAGCGGCAGAACCTTAGTGATGATTTGATTTCGCTTTTAATTCAAGCGGAGGAAAATGGAGACAAGCTGTCCGCAGACGAATTAATTCCTTTCTGCAATCTGCTCCTGTTAGCAGGCAACGAAACGACCACCAACCTGATCTCCAATATGATCTTTACTTTGTTAGAAAATCCGGGGTCGTATGAAGCGCTCGCTCAATCACCTGACCTCATTCCTCGTGCAGTGGAGGAGGCTGTCCGCTTTCGTGCCCCTGCGCCTACCATCGTCCGGTATGTCACAGAAGACACCGAACTTGGAGGGAAAGTCTTGAAAAAGGGAGACAGTGTGATTGTCTTTCTTGCTTCTGCGAACCGGGATGAGCGTCAATTTCCAAACGCACATGAGTACGATATACACCGGCACCCTAATCCTCATATTGGCTTCGGCCACGGCATTCATTTCTGCCTAGGCGCACCACTTGCTCGCCTGGAAGCCTGCACTGCCATCAAAGCCATACAGTCACGATATGAATCACTAGAGCTTCTCTCTTACGTCCCAATGACAAGCAGCGGTATGTATGGACTAAAAGCACTGAAGCTCCGTGTCACGCCTCGTTGCTAACAAAAAGGACTCCCACAAGATGGGAGTCTTTCTTAATCAGGTGTAATTCCTTCTGTATTCATGAGCACCACTCGATATCCATCTGGATCTTCAATCGTCACGCCTCCTCGATCCCAGTACGGGTTTGTAGAGGTGACATGCCGTCCGCCAGATGCGATCAGTCTCTTTTTCATCTGCTGAAATTCTTCTTCATCCGGAATATAGAATACAAGCAGTTGCTCTGGGTGGGGAACAGGCAAGCTTTCGTCTTCTTCATGTTTGGTGATTTCCAGATGAACATGCTGGTGAGGAAGCCCAAGCATGACCCCATCATACCCTTCATGCTGATCAAATGAGCCTATTCGTTTCAGCCCTAAACCTTCTTCATAAAAAGAAACAACCTCTTTCATGTTGACGGTCGGACGTGCGATGCGTAATTGAGCGGCTTCGAATTGTTGAAACTTCATCAGTCATCACTCCTTTTCTCTCCCTTTAGTATACGCTCTCTTTTTCTCCCACTCCTCCTCTTTTCGACTGTTTTTCAGTCATTCTTTCGATGTAGATGGATCAAAAAAAGCCCAGCTTCTTGAGCTGGGCTTTAAGCACCGGGCGGAACACCGGCATCGTCAAATCTTCTTTCTAAGTTGACGAATTTGTTATATTCTTTCACGAACGCCAGCGATACCGTTCCAACTGGACCGTTACGCTGTTTCGCAATAATAATTTCAATAATGTTCTTATTCTCTGATTCTTTGTCATAGTAATCATCACGATAAAGGAACGCCACAATATCGGCATCCTGCTCAATACTTCCTGATTCACGAATATCAGACATCATCGGACGTTTGTCCTGACGCTGCTCTACCCCACGAGAAAGCTGTGATAAAGCAATGACTGGCACTTCAAGTTCTCTTGCTAGTGACTTTAAAGCCCTAGAAATTTCAGATACCTCTTGCTGACGGTTATCGCTTGATCGTCCACTCCCTTGGATGAGCTGTAAGTAGTCAATCAGGATCATGCCAAGCCCGTTTTCTTGCTTCAAACGGCGGCATTTCGAGCGAATTTCACTGACTCTAATGCCAGGTGTATCATCAATGAAAATCCCACTGTTTGATAGCGAACCCATCGCCATTGTCAGCTTACCCCAGTCCTCTTCTGTGAGGTTACCGGTTCTTAGGTTTTGTGCATTGATATTTCCCTCGGCACAAAGCATACGCATGACCAGCTGCTCAGCGCCCATCTCTAAACTAAAGATGGCGACACTTTCATCTGTCTTGGTCGCAACGTTTTGTGCAATATTTAACGCGAAGGCTGTTTTCCCTACGGACGGACGAGCCGCTACAATAATCAGGTCATTTCGCTGGAAGCCAGCTGTCATCCGGTCAAGCTCTGAGAAACCCGTTGGAATCCCAGTGATATCACCTTTTCGATTATGAAGCTGTTCAATATTATCATATGTCTGAACAAGAACGTCTTTAATGTTTTGGAAAGCTCCTGAGTTTTTACGCTGAGCCACTTCCATAATGGTTTTTTCAGCATCACTCAATAGATCTTCTACTTCATCCTCACGCGTATATCCATCCTGTGCAATGGTTGTCGCTGTACGGATCAGACGTCTTAAAATGGATTTTTCTTCCACGATTTTCGCATAATATTCAATGTTTGCGGCAGTTGGGACAGAGTTCGCAATATCTGTTAAATACGAAATCCCGCCTACCTCTTCTAGTAAGTCTGTATTGGCAAGTTCTGATGTCACCGTGACAAGGTCAACCGGTTCCCCTCTATCACCAAGTACAAGCATCGCATTGTAAATCTTTTGATGCGACATTCTATAGAAATCCTCTGGAATTAATACCTCAGAAGCGAGCGTTAGCGCAGATGGTTCTAAAAAAACAGCACCTAATACGGCCTGCTCGGCTTCTATATTTTGCGGCGGCAGCCGGTCATCGAGAAGTTCCGTCATGCCAAGCACCGTCCTTTCATAAAAAAATACGCTACTCATCATTTTAACATTTTCATCAATAAAAAAGTGAAAAACATCAACTATAGTCAAAATTACCATGTCGATGTTTTGTTGAACAGCGAAACAACACACTTCAAATAGAAAAGACTCTGTAACATAAATTGTTATAGAGTCCTTTGTATGCTAATGGGATTTGTAGCTGTTGTTGTTCACACATGTGATCGATACTCCAACATGGCATGAACACGCACATGATCAAATATTGAAAATATCACGTGCGTTTTTTAATCTATCGTTTTCTTAACTCCGTAATTCACCTTTTGTCCAATGTCATATAAAGACCCGTTTTCATACCCAATAGATAACACCAAATCAGGAATAGAATCATACCCGTTCTTCGCTAGATCAAAGAGCTGTGCACCATAATGTGATGCAGCAATGCGGGCATTTTCTGCTGTGTATGGGTTTTTCAGAAGTTCTTCTTTGTAGATATCAAAAATATTTGCTCCGGTATCCGTTACAAATTGACCGTTTACAATGCTTAAATCTTTTAAATTGTAGCCTGTCACCGTTTTGATTTGATTGACAAGGTGAAACTTTGCAAGTGTATCCGGCGTGAATTGAGTCGAATCATCATTTCTACTTTTCATAATATGAAAAAATAGTTCTCTTGTATTGTTGCTTGTATTCAATATGTCTTCTATTTGTTTGACCAGCGACTCGTCAGTTGATCCACTCACCACTAATTTAAAATGATTCGGATCAATGGTAAAAGTTAAATTAGCATTTTTAGGAATGTTCAAACCATTGGTAGAAAACAAAGCTTGCAGTTGTTCGTTCACCTTCTGACGATTTAATAGTTTCTTTTCTACACTTTCTTGGGTAGGATCGTACCGTTTTTCATTACGGAAAATAGCATCATTGAAGTCATATTGTCCACCTTTATTATTCCTTGCCCAACTCATTTCCATCGTATAAGCAGCTTCTCTCTCCACTTTAGTTAGATCACTTCTGAAATAAGAAGAGTATGGATTTCGATACTTATCATATATATGACTCTGAGGATCTTTGAATCGTTTATTTTGTTCATTTATTTTTTCGTATTTTTCATCTAATATTTTCATTCGTCTATCAGATTCGGTCATCACTTCGTTTGTACTTTTAATAGCTGATTGGCTATTGTAGTCGGTAAAGTTCTGATTGTTAAGAACAGTTGCTGCGTTTGATGTATTGATCTTCACTTTGATACTCCGTAATTCACCTTTTGTCCAATGTCATATAAAGACCCGTTTTCATACCCAATAGATAACACCAAATCGGGAATAGAATCATACCCGTTCTTCGCTAAATCAAAGAGTTGTGCACCATAATGTGATGCAGCAATGCGGGCATTTTCTGCTGTGTATGGGTTTTTCAGAAGTTCTTCTTTGTAGATATCAAAAATATTTGCTCCGGTATCCGTTACAAATTGACCGTTTACAATGCTTAAATCTTTTAAATTGTAGCCTGTCACCGTTTTGATTTGATTGACAAGGTGGAACTTTGCAAGTGAATCCGGCGTGAATTGAGTCGAATCATCATTTCTACTTTTCATAATATGAAAAAATAGTTCTCTTGTATTGTTGCTTGTATTCAATATGTCTTCTATTTGTTTGATCAGTGATTCATCAGTTGTTCCACTCACCACTAATTTAAAATGATTAGGGTCAATGGTAAAAGTTAAATTAGCATTTTTAGGAATATTCAAACCATTGGTAGAAAACAAAGCTTGCAGTTGTTCGTTCACCTTTTGGCGATTTAATAGTTTCTTTTCTACACTTTCTTGGGTAGGATCGTACCGTTTTTCATTACGGAAAATAGCGTCATTGAAGTCATATTGTCCACCTGTTCCAGAATTAGCCCATCCAATTTCCATCGTATAAGCAGCTTCTCTCTCCACTTTAGTTAGATCACTTCTGAAATAAGGAGAGTGTTGATTTCGATACTTATCAAATATGTGACCATGAGGATCTTTGAATCGTTTATTTTGTTCATTTATTTTTTCGTATTTTTCATCTAATATTTTCATTCGTCTATCAGATTCGGTCATCACTTCGTTTGTACTTTTAATAGCTGATTGACCTTTAGCGTCTATTTGGTTCAAATTGTTCGAAGCACGGGCTGTGTATGACGTATTAATATTCATTTTAATTCTCCTTTTTTAAGAAAATAGTGATTATTAAATATATCGGCATTTCAGTTAAAATTTGTTAGTTTAATGTCGATATAGTAATTATTACAAGGGGGGGTTAATATATGACAAATACTATCTTTAAACATTTATTATTACCGTCATTATTATTGGCGCTTGTTACTAGTTTTTTTGTACCTACGTCAGCGGAAGCAGCTATTACAGGGAATAACAGTCCTAACACTGCAAGTTCAATGGGCTATTGGAAAAATAATCGTTCAGACACGACAATCTTACCTGAAGGTGAAAATGAAGCGTATTATCAGTTCACGATTAATAAAGGTGAAAGGGTTTATGTACGAAGTTCTTATAATAAGCAATATACGGGTATGAAAATCGAGGTGTATAATTCGAAGGGTTCTAAGCCAGGTTCCAGGGTGATTAATCCTGATTCAGTCACACCCTTTATTTTTGCAAATACTGGTGACCTGACTTCAACTTCAGAAACTTATTTTGTGAAAGTGACCCGTGGTACATATACAGGGAATATGTATTTTACTGTTTCCATTGAAGATCGTATTAAATCTGGAAATGGGACATTCAATTTTTCGGGGACGGCTACCAACTTGGGGAATTCATCTTTAAATTTTTTAGGGGTTGATTCTTCTGTCATTACAATGGATTTAACGAACAATTCTTCAATTCCTAAAAATGCAATCGTTAAATCAATTACGACAACTAGCACTCAAACACCAAACCAAGGGAATGTCACACACAAACTGATGGCTAGTGATAGTAACATTTGGTATCAATCACTTTTCTCCTCTGCAACAAGTGGTTCTTATCGTATATCTCTGGATGATCAATTAAGAGTCGCTCAAAAATGGAGCTTTAAGTACAACGCAAAAGCTACGGCGAGATCTACTATGAGCAATGTCAAAGCCGATATCCGTTACGAATATGATGTCACAGATGGATTTTAAGTGAATGATGTTGACAGATATGTACACCAATTGATCAAAAAGTAAGGGCACATCCCTTACTTTTTTTATTGCCTCATTTTTGATGCTATATGTTATTTCGCCACTCTACAGTGCTTGTCATGATTGCTTCGCTTCATGATATTTCGCCACTGTAAACGTATTTTTCAGCTTGAGCTGATTTTCAAGCAGATTTAGCCTCAGTTTTCCTAATGGGGGTTTCATTCTACCTACATTCCCTGCGATCTTGTCTTCCATAGAAAATTGTCTATGAATTTAAGCATGATATTGAATAAGTTGTGAATTAAGAACACTAACTTTCCCCAAAATCCACCTCTTTTTTTCTAAAAACACAAGAAGGTCTATAGACTTATTTTTCTCAAAATTATTTCAAGAAGAAAAACCTATATTTAATCATGATTCAAACAGAAGAAAATGGTAAATGTTTTGAGACTGTCAAGGTTTTTTGGCATTTCTACTCTGTTTTAATGACACAATCCGGCATTCTCTATTTCCAATCATTTGGTAGTTAGTTAGTCCTTTATTTTCTGAATATTTAGATCAAATTATCGATTATACCACTTTATGAACATTTGACTTCCTAATTGATAAACATTATCATTTGATTTGCTTGCGTGATAATTGAGAATCATTTTCATTTAAATTTTTATTACTACACTCATCCACTATCCGCAAGCCTGCTTTTATCATCATATGAGGTCAATTTGAGAAAGGGGATTTTCCACATATGGCCAAACGCACTGAAGGAATGGGTACTGATGATTCACTTTTTGGAGAAAGCCGTCCTTTTTTTATACCTGGGACGGAGCAACTAGATATCACAGCACACCCATACAGACTTTTTATATTTAAACCGAATACCACTCCTCCCGAAACTGGTTTTCCAGTCATGTACGTGCTTGATGGGAATTCACTTTTTGGCACAATGGTCGAAGCCATCCGTTTACAGTCAAGAAGACCTGAAAAAACAGGTGTCGTACCTGCTATTATTGTTGGAATTGGCTATCAGACAGAAGCGCCCTATCATCCGCTTAGGCATTATGATCTCACTCTTACCGGCCCTGACGTTTCCATTGGGGGTAAAAGAAAGGACTTCTCCATCCATACATATGGCGGCGCCTCTGCTTTCTTTTCTTTTTTAGAAAAGACGGTTAAGCCATACATTGAGCAGCGCTTTCCGATCAATCAGAGTCGTCAAACACTATTTGGCCATTCTCTTGGCGGGCTTTTTGTATTACACACACTATTTGAGCACCCTGACGCTTATCAGACATATATTGCGGGCAGTCCTTCTATCCACTGGAACAAAGAATTATTTCTAGAAAAAGAACACCAATTTACCAACCGCATCCGTCAAGTGCCTATGGATGTAAGGCTACTTGTAGGTGTAGGTGAGTTAGAAAAACATCATCCATGTCAAATGAATGCTCATGCAAAGTCTCTAGCCAATCGTATGCTGCCTTTATCCTCGTATGGCTTGCATACGACCTATCACGAATTTCCTGAAGAAGGACATACGTCTGTTTTACCAGTGCTGATGAATGACGCTTTTCGTTTTGCATTTTATCATCAAGATCCTTTAACAACTACAGACTTGAAAGAAAGGTAGTGAACACATGAAACAGAGTGGTCTGTCTCATAAAATTGCCCTTATTACAGGCGCAGGGCAAGGTATCGGACAAGCAGTCGCCAAAAGACTAGCAGATGAAGGTGCGATCATTGCAGCAGTTGACACAAATGAAGATCAGCTGCAAAGCACCGTGCAGAAGTTGAATGATAAAGGCATACGTGCCTTTGCCTATCCAGGTGACATTACCGACCAAGCATCTGTTCAGCACATTGTCGATCAAATTGAAAAGCAGCTTGGCCCCATTTATTTACTGGTCAATGTAGCAGGCATTCTTCGGATTAGTTCGATTGATCAGATTAGTACAGATGATTGGCACCAAACCTTCGCAGTCAATACACATGGTCTCTTTTACATATCCCAAGCTGTCTCCAAATACATGATGAAAAGATCAGAAGGGGTCATTGTGACTGTCAGTTCTAACGCAGGTGCCATTCCTAGAATGAATATGGCTGCCTATGCTGCTTCAAAAGCAGCAGCTACTTCTTTTACAAAAACGCTTGGATTAGAGCTGGCTACCTATGGCATCAGATGCAACGTCGTCTCGCCCGGCTCTACCGCAACACCTATGCAATGGGCTTTATGGTCTGATGAGCAAGGAGCAGATCAGGTGATTAAAGGTTCATTAGAGACGTATAAAACCGGTATTCCTTTACAAAAAATCGCTGACCCTCAACAGATTGCTGATGCAGTCATCTTCTTTGCATCTGAGCAATCCAGTCATATTACGATGCAGAATCTCACAATTGATGGTGGTGCAACACTCGGAATTTAGCATTTTATCAAAAAGGAGGCCTTTTCATGAAACATTCATTATTGTCGACAGAAGAAAAAGTACAGCTGATCCAAGACTATCAGCCAGGCGCATTTTTCCTTGCTTCTCCTAAACGAGCGTTACTTGCAGAGGGGATATTCCAGCATATTAAAACCAATCAACTCGATGAACTATCCAAAAAGGTAGCCCATGTTTTTGAGACTGCCAAACAAGCTGGTATTCAAACACCGATTGTTGCTGGTGCTGTTCCGTTTGATCCGGCGCAACCCGTTCGTTTAAATGTGCCAGTCCATGTACAGTTTAGTGATCCACTCGAATTTCATCAAAGTGATGAGGAATCAGAAGTGACATCACCATCCTATGAGGTGACACCTGTCCCTTCTCCTGAAGTCTACATGAATGGTGTGAACGAAGGGTTAGCTAAAATTGAAAAAGGAGAGCTTAGCAAAATCGTCATTTCTCGATCTCTCCATCTCAAATCAAATCAAGACATTCATACGAAAGCAATACTCGAACGGCTGGCTCGTCATAATACAACTGGTTATACGTTTGCTGCGAACGTAGCTGATCCGAAATCTTCCCAAAAGCGCACACTTCTTGGGGCAAGCCCTGAGCTGCTTCTTTCAAAAACTGGTTCATCTGTGATTTCCAATCCACTCGCTGGTTCTCGGCCACGCAGTACAGACCCCGTAGAAGACCAGCGTCGTCACGATGAACTTCTTACTTCTGCAAAGGATTTACACGAGCATGCAGTGGTTGTCGATGCTGTCACTAAAGCGCTTGCTCCTTACTGTCATACGTTAGATGTACCTGCATCACCATCCGTCATACAGACAGAAACGATGTGGCATTTATCTACTGTGGTCAAAGGTGAATTAACAGATTCCAATGTGTCCTCCATTGATTTAGCGCTTAGCCTCCATCCAACACCCGCAGTATGCGGAACACCTACAGCAGATGCACGTGAAGCCATTCAAGCGATTGAACCCTTCGATCGAGGATTTTTCACAGGAATGGTCGGCTGGGCAGATGCAAATGGTGATGGAGATTGGATTGTCACCATTCGCTGTGCAGAAGCTGAAGGTCACTCCCTTCGCCTCTTTGCTGGTGCAGGAGTGGTCAAAGGATCAAAGGCAGAAGAAGAGCTAGCCGAAACATCTGCAAAATTCAACACGATGCTTCATGCGATGGGCATCCATCAGCTATAAAAATACATAGGAGATGACAAAAGACATGTTTGTTCAACCACCTACATGGCCAGAAGAATTTGCAAAACGCTACCGTGAAAACGGCTGTTGGCGTGGAGAAACCTTTAGCGGGATGCTTCGTGAACGCGCCGTATCGTTAGGAAATAAAACAGCGATTACATACGCTGATACACACATGAGCTATCAAGAACTTGATGAGCGCGTCAGCAGTCTTGCCGCCGGTTTTCATCAGCTTGGAATCCAAAAGGGAAGTCGAGTTGTCGTGCAGCTACCTAACATTCCTGCTTTTTTTGAAGTCGTTTTCGCTTTATTTCGTATCGGTGCTTTACCCGTCTTCTCACTGCCATCTCATAGAAGCAGTGAAATCACTTATTTTATTGAATTTGCCGAAGCAGACGCATATGTCATACCAGATGTCGATAGCGGCTTTGATTATCGATCACTCGCTCGTCAAGTGAAAGAAAAACTTCCCTCATTACCTCATGTCATTGTTGCAGGAGAAGCTGAGGAATTCCTAGACTTGGATGATTTGCGCAAGGACCCAGCGCTCGATCCACAAATACATGTAGAGGCAAGCGACATTGCGTTTCTTCAGTTATCTGGAGGAAGCACAGGCCTTTCTAAGCTCATACCCCGTACACATGATGACTATATTTATAGTCTTTGGAAAAGCAATGAGGTGTGCGAGCTCACACAACATAGTGTGTATCTAGCTACACTTCCAGTTGCACACAACTATCCATTAAGCTCGCCTGGCGTTCTTGGGACATTATACGCTGGTGGAAGAGTCGTTCTTGCACCTGGATCAAGCCCTGATGTCGTCTTTCCACTCATTGAAAAAGAACGGGCGACTATTACCGCTGTCGTTCCACCAATTGCATTGATTTGGCTCGAAGCCGCTCCTCATCGATCAGATGACTTATCGAGTCTTGAGGTCTTACAAGTCGGTGGTGCTAAATTAAGTGCTGAGGCAGCAAAACGAGTGATGCCTGCCCTTGGGTGTAAGTTACAGCAAGTTTTTGGCATGGCAGAAGGTCTGGTCAACTATACCAGATTGGATGACCCTGAACATGTCATTATCCATACACAAGGACGCCCGATGTCTGAATATGATGAGGTACTAGTGGTAGACGATGAGGACAAGCCCGTCCCGAATGAAGTGGCTGGACACCTTTTAACAAGAGGACCTTATACGATTCGCGGCTACTATAAAGCCGATGAACAAAACAAAAAAGCATTTACACCCGATGGCTTCTACAGAACAGGTGACATCGTGCGATTAACCAAAGAAGGAAATGTTGTTGTAGAAGGCAGAGACAAGGATCAAATCAATCGTGGTGGCGAAAAGGTTGCTGCTGAAGAAGTTGAAAACCATTTACTTGCGCATCCTGACATTCATGATGCCGCCATGGTGTCCATGCCAGATCCATTTCTTGGCGAACGCTCATGTGCCTTTGTTATTGCGAAAGGAAACAACAAACCAGCACCGCATGTCTTAAAGTTATTTCTAAGAGAACGTGGGCTCGCTGCCTATAAAATTCCTGACCGCATTGAATGGATTGATGCGTTCCCACAAACAGGTGTAGGAAAAATCAGTAAAAAAGCATTAAGAGAATTAGCTGCAATCCATACTGCCAACGTATAAAAAAGAGGAGTGAAAACCATGGCAATCCCTACTATTCCTGCGTATCCAATGCCAAGCATACATGATTTACCCGAAAATAAAGTGAACTGGATCCCTGATCCGAAACGTGCTGTCTTGCTGATACATGACATGCAGCAATATTTTTTAAATGCATTTCAACAAGATACTTCACCGATTACAGAGTTAGTGCAGCATATTGAACAATTACGTGATACATGCAAAGAACTCGGCATTCCAGTCGTCTATACAGCTCAACCTGGTGATCAAGACCCGAAGGATCGTGCCTTATTAACCGATTTTTGGGGACCTGGTCTTGGTGATGATGAAGCATTGACAAAAATCATTGATCAGCTTGCTCCATCTGAATCAGATACAATGCTGACAAAATGGCGTTATAGCGCATTCAAAAAATCCAACTTTTTAGATCTTCTTCACGAAGGCGGACGTGATCAACTGATCATTACTGGCGTATATGCACATATTGGATGTATGCTGACAGCCGCAGAAGCATTCATGTTCGATATTGAAACCTTTTTTGTCGCCGATGCCGTCGCTGACTTTTCACTTAAGCATCACAAAATGGCAATGACCTATGCAGCTGAACGCTGTGCAGTCACCACAACGACAAACCAAATCATCAGTCGTTTAACAGGACAAGAAGCAAACAGTGATGACCTATCCTTTGATGCCATCGTTCACCAAGTAGCTGAGTATCTTCAAATCAATCCAAATGAAATACCGCTTGACGAGAATCTCGTCTACCTTGGCCTTGATTCAATTAGAATGATGAGCCTAGCGGAAAAGTGGAGACAGCAAGGAGCAACAGTCAATTTCGTTGAGCTTGCAGCAAATCCAACGCTCATGTCTTGGCGGACTCTTCTTTTCCCAGAAAAACAGCCATCTATCCCAAATATCGATTACTTGTAAAGGAGGTTTAGGCCCTTGTCGATCCAGTCCGTCGATTCATTCCCACTAACCGGTGCCCAATCAGGCATTTGGTATGCGCAGCAGCTTGATCCATCTAACCCTATTTTCAATACAGCTGAGTATATAGAGATTAAAGGTCCTATTGATCCCATACACTTTGAAGCAGCCATTCGAAAGACTGTCTTAGAAGCAGATTCCTTGTATATGCAATTCGTTGAGGATACTGACGGTCCAAAGCAATGGATGACATCTAAGAAAGAAATCCCATTTCAATATGTCAATTTACAAAATGAAAAACAGCCGTTTGATGCGGCTAAAGCATGGATGAAAGCCGATCTTTCCACACCAGTCTCTTTAGAGAAAGATGTATTATTCCGTGAAGTGCTTTTTCAACTTGCTGACGATCGATTCATTTGGTATCAGCGCATTCATCATATTGCTATTGATGGATTCGCCTTTTCGCTCATTGCACGTCGTGTTGCTGAGGTCTATTCAGCCCTATCGCAAGGGACACCTGTGCCTCCTCAAACATTTGGAGCTTTACATGATGTAGTCCAAGAAGAGGTCACTTATCAACAGTCCAATCGATTTGAAGATGATCGAGCATTTTGGAAAAATCGTTTTGCTGATCAACCGGAAATTGTCAGCCTTGCTGAGCTTGCCCCAAGAACGTCGGATCATTTTATCCGGAAAACGGCTAGATACGATGCCGAAAAGGTAAGCAAAATGAAAAAAAACGCCCAAGCCTTCGGTAGTACGTGGCATGAAATGATTCTTGCCGCATCCGCACTCTATATGCATCGTATGACGGGTGCACATGATATTGTTTTAGGATTACCTGTGATGATGCGCCTTGGATCGTGCGCCTTGCAAACACCTGGAATGGTCATGAACCTGGTACCGCTTCGTTTAACATGCAAACCAGAAATGACGCTCTCAGCACTTGTTCGTCAAGTATCTGATGAACTGAAAGCCATTCGTCCTCATCAACGATATCGTCATGAAGACATGAGGAGAGACTTTAAGCTCATCGGAAGAAATCAACGATTATTCGGTCCACAGATCAATATCATGCCATTTGATTATGATCTCAAGTTCGATCAGAGCATTGGTCGAGCACACAATCTCTCAGCAGGACCGGTAGATGATTTATCGATCAACATATACGACCGTGCGGATGGAAACGGATTTCAAATCGACTTTGATGCAAACCCTGCTGTTTACAAAGAGACAGCCGTTGACGCTCATCAACATCGTTTTCTTCAATTGCTGGAGGAAATAACCGGACTAGAGCAAGATCAGACAATCAGTCAATTCAACCTTCTTTTGTCTGAAGAAAAAGAGAACATTCTCAAGCACTGGAATGATACAAAACGAGAATTACCAAAAGAATCATTACGGGAACTATTTGAAAAACAAGTGAGCAAAACGCCGCAAGCAAAAGCATTACAGTTTGAAGGAATCATTTTGACCTATGAAGAGTTGAATCAGCGGGCAAATCAATTAGCTCATTATTTGAAAAATCGTGGCATTGGACCAGAACAATTCGTCGCAATCGCTCTGCCTCGATCCATCGATATGGTCGTAAGTCTATTAGCCGTCGTCAAAACGGGAGCCGCATATCTGCCACTAGACCCTGATTATCCTAACGATCGTGTCGTCTATATGCTAGAGGATGCCAAACCGGCGTGCTTGCTCACAATCAATGAGACAGCAGGTGGTTTGGACTATCCGCACATCGTTCAACTGGATGATGCAACTGTTCATCAGGAGATAGCAGGCAGTCCGCATCTCAATCCTACCTGGAGCGAGGGCTCTCCACATCACCCCGCCTATATCCTCTACACGTCAGGATCGACAGGCAAACCAAAGGGTGTTGTTGTAACAAAGCGAAATGTAGTCAACTTTATATTGTCCATGCAAGATGCATTTTTATTAGATCAAGGAGACCAGCTTTTAGCGGTAACGACCATAGCCTTTGATATTTCCGGGCTAGAAATGTTCCTCCCACTTTTACATGGGGCTGCTATTTTATTGGCAAAAAAAGAAACGATACAAGAACCAGCAAAGCTTTCAAACATGATTCGTTCTCATCATGTCACAATCATGCAGGCAACACCAACGTTGTGGCATGCATTGGCAGATGAATACCCTGACGTGATCACAGGTATGCGTGTTCTTGTTGGAGGAGAAGCACTTCCTGCCTCCCTTTTGCACACACTGCAATCTCTTCAATGCGACATTACCAATTTGTACGGACCTACAGAAACGACGATCTGGTCTACGATGGAAAATGTCACAGCACATCAAGAGAATAGCGGGCCGGCAATTGGTAAACCCATTTGGAATACGAGCATTTACATTTTAGATGAAGGACTAAACCCAGTCCCAGCAGGATCAATCGGTGAACTTTATATTGCAGGTGAAGGAGTATCAAGAGGATATCTTGGACGATACGACTTAACGGCAGAACGATTTGTCGCTGATCCGTTCGGCACAAAAGGCACGAGAATGTATCGTACTGGAGATTTAGCCAGATGGCGTGAAGATGGTTCGATTGATTATATAAGCCGTGCCGATCATCAAATTAAAATCCGCGGCTTCCGTATTGAATTGGGTGAAATTGAAACCGTGATTATGCAGCATCAAGCTATAAAGCATACATCTGTGATCGTTCGTGAAGATCAACCTGGACAACAGTTGCTTTGTGCGTATGTTGTGCTGACAGACGACTCAGCTCTTCACCCTTCAGAGCTCAGGCAATTTGTGGCTGCATTACTTCCAGACTACATGGTGCCTTCTGCTGTTGTCTTTTTGCCGGAACTGCCACTTACACCAAACGGCAAAATCGATCGCAAAGCATTGCCGGTGCCAAATATGTCTTTAGTTAGTTCTGAGCGTACACCTAGAACACCCCAAGAAGACATGTTATGCAGTTTATTTGCAGAAACACTTGGCCTATCTCAAATTGGCATAGATGATAGTTTCTTTGATTTAGGCGGACATTCTTTACTTGCCGCTCGTCTGCTTCGACGTATACGCGATACATTCGGTGCAGACCTAAGCATGAGCACCATTTTTGAATCACCCCGAGTCGCTGAGCTTGCACAGCACTTAGATAAAGCAAAGGACATTCGGCCGCCGCTTCAGGTAGAAAACAAGCCAGATGAGATTCCGTTATCCTTTGCTCAGAAACGGCTCTGGTTCCTTCATTGCCTTGAAGGGCCAAGTCCAACTTACAATATTCCACTTGTCATTCAGCTGACAGGTACACTAGATCAACAAGCTCTAACTGGTGCTTTGGCAGATATCACTGAAAAACATGAAACCCTTAGAACCATTTTTCCAAATAAGAATGGCATGCCCAGACAGGTTATTTTACACCCAAAAAGTGTTCAGCCTGAGCTCCATGTCACAGCTTCAAGTGATCAACAAATTGAGAATCAATTAAATGAATCCATTCGCTATAGCTTTCAGATTGAAGAAGAACCTGCACTGCGAGCAGAATTATTCACGCTTGATGGCAATCGATATGTGCTGCTTCTGTTGCTGCATCACATCGCTGGTGACGGCTGGTCACTTGCACCGTTGACACGAGACTTAGCTGCTGCTTATGAAGCTCGTATTCAAGGGAAATCCACCTCATTGCCAGCGGAACCTGTTCAATATGCTGACTATGCTATTTGGCAGCAGAAACTGTTGGGCAGTGAAAAAGAGACGGATAGTCTATTTGCCAAGCAGCTCAGCTATTGGAAAGGTGCCTTACATAACCTGCCAGAAGAACTTGAGCTTCCCTATGACTTCCCACGTCCACAGGAAGGAAGCTTCAACGGTGCGACAATAGACTTTACGATCGAACCGGCTTTACATCAAAACCTTCTTGAGCTTGCGAAACAGCATCAAGTGAGTTTGTTCATGGTGCTTCAAGCATCACTTGCAGCATTACTGACACGCCTTGGGGCGGGGACAGATATCCCAATCGGCAGTCCAATTGCTGGACGGAATGACGATGCACTTGACGATATTGTCGGATTGTTTGTGAACACACTAGTATTACGTACAAATACAGCTGGTAATCCAACCTTCAGTGAGCTATTGAAGCGAGTGCGAAACGTTGACTTAGCAGCCTATGAGCATCAGGATCTGCCATTTGAACGGCTAGTGGAAATCCTAAATCCAACCCGCTCCAGATCACGGAATCCATTGTTCCAAGTCATGCTTGCCTTCCAAAATACACCAAAGGCAGAAATGAAGCTGACACAACTTGATTCGGATCTCTACGTAAAACCAGTGGGATCAGCTAAATTTGATCTGACCATCGAATTGACAGAACAAAGAACTGAAACTGGATCAGCAGCAGGATTAACAGGATTGTTTGAATTCAGCACAGATGTATTTAAACAAAGTACCGTTCGAGCAATCGCTGACAGAATGAAGCGCTTTTTAACAGAGATAGTTGAGCGCCCACATCTGCCGATTGGTCAAATGAACATTTTATCAGATCAAGAACGACAAACATTTCTCCCTGACAAACAGACATTCGCTCAGTCAGACCAAGCACCTAATCTCCCAGCCTTATTTGAAAAAACGGTGCAACAATTCCCTGATCGAGTGGCTGTAACGGATGGCAAGAGGCAGCTGACCTATGGTGAGTTAAACAACAAAGCCAATCGTCTTGCTCATTTATTAATACAAAGAGGCGTTGGACCAGAACAGTTTGTTGCACTTGCCCTGCCTAGATCAATTGATATGCTCGTCAGTTTATTAGCTGTTCATAAAGCAGGCGCAGCCTATGTTCCTCTTGATCCTGACTATCCAGCAGACAGGCTGGCATACATGATACAAGATGCCAAACCAGTTTGCAGCATCACAACAAAAGCAGCTGCATTGCATCTCCCTGCTGACTGCGATTTGATTTTGTTAGACGAAAAAGAAACAATTGATCAATTGCTGACTACGCCAAATCACAATCCGGCTGATATAGACAGAATTGAGCCGCTATCTTCTCTGCATCCGGCCTATATTATTTATACGTCCGGCTCTACAGGGAAACCAAAAGGAGTGGTCATTCCACACCAAAATGTCATCCGTCTTCTGACATCTACTGAACATTGGTTCCATTTCGATGAAGAGGATGTTTGGACAATGTTCCATTCATATGCCTTTGACTTTTCAGTTTGGGAAATATGGGGACCCCTTTTATATGGCGGGCGACTTGTCATTGTTCCTCATACCATCTCTCGTTCTCCAGAAGAGATGATGCAGCTTCTAGTCGATGAAGGTGTGACTGTACTTAATCAAACACCTTCCGCCTTCTATCAGCTCATGCAGATAGACAAGGAACACAAACACTTGGTCAAGCATTATCACTCCGCTATGTCATCTTTGGCGGTGAAGCATTAGAACTTAGCAGATTAGAAGATTGGTACAGCCGTCACTCAGACTGCAAGCCAAAATTAATTAACATGTATGGCATTACAGAAACCACCGTTCACGTTACGTACAATGTACTCAATCGAGACATGATCGCAAAGAAATCCAGCAGTTTAATAGGCGAACCAATTCCTGATTTACACGTGTACGTACTAGATGGATACCTACAACCTGTTCCACCTGGGACAACAGGTGAAATGTATGTAGCTGGAGCTGGTTTGGCAAGAGGTTATCTAGGCAGGCCTGACCTGACCTCAGATCGATTCCCTGCCGATCCTTATGGAGCGCCTGGCACAAGGATGTATCGTACAGGCGACCTCGCTCGCTGGACAGAAGAAGGGGCACTTGATTACATTGGTAGAGCTGATCATCAAATTAAAATACGCGGGTTTAGGATTGAACTTGGAGAAATCGAAGCCGTTCTATCACGCCACGACGCAGTTGCACAAGTTGCCGTCATTTTGCGAGAGGATCAGCCTGGCGACAAACGCTTAGTTGCATACATCGTCACAACTGAAGAAGACCATTTCGATACAGAGACTCTTCGCCATTTTGCGGCAGCCAGTCTTCCTGATTACATGGTGCCTGCGGCTTATGTACAGATTGATACGATGCCACTTACAGCAAACGGGAAGCTTGATCAAAAATCACTTCCGGCTCCTCAATTGCATATACAGCAGACGGATGGCCGCGGCCCAAGAAACCCGAAAGAGGAAGTCCTGTGTCATCTTTTTGAAGAGGTGCTTGATTTGCCAAAAATCAGCATTGACGATCGCTTTTTTGACATTGGCGGGCATTCCTTACTTGCGGTTCGTTTAATTAGCCGCATTCGTGATGCACTTGGTGTGAAACTGAGCATCGGAACGTTGTTTGAAGCACCGAACGTTGCCAGCTTGGCAGAGAAACTAGAAACAGGAAGCGATGAAAACGCACTAGAAATCTTACTGCCGCTACGAACAAATGGAGAAAGACATCCTCTCTTCTGTGTTCACCCAGCAGGTGGTCTTAGCTGGTGCTATGCAGGTCTCTTGAATACATTAGAGAAAGACATCCCTATTTATGGATTACAGGCACGAGGAATCGCAAGAAAAGATGACTATCCGCATACACTCGATGATATGGCTGCCGATTATATTAAGCACATCCAAACGATTCAGCCAAAAGGCCCTTATCATCTACTTGGCTGGTCACTTGGCGGAAACGTTGTACAAGCAATGGCTACTCAACTCCAGCAGCAAGGTGAAGAAATCGCTCTCGTTGCGATGCTGGATGCCTATCCGAACCATTTCTTACCGATTAAAGAAGCACCTGATGAAGAAGAAGCACTAATCGCTCTTCTTGCACTCGGCGGTTATGATCCAGATACCTTAACAGGTGAACCGCTCACGATGAAGAGTGCTGTCGACATCTTGAAGAAAGACGGCAGTGCACTAGCAAGCTTAAGTGAGGATGCCATTAGAAATCTAAAAGAAACCTATGTCAACTCAGTGCGATTGCTCGGGGAATATCAGCCAAAAACTTATCAAGGGGACATATTATTCTTTAGATCTACCATTATCCCAGACTGGTTTACACCGATTGATCCCGAAGCATGGGCACCTTATATCAACGGAACCATTGAACAGCACGACATTCATTGCCGGCACAAAGACATGTGCCAGCCTAAACCCCTAGCAGAAATTGGTGTCATCTTAGACAACGCTCTGCACCGGGTCAAACAAAAGCACTAAGAATAAAGGAGAGATGACAAATGACAAATCCCTTTGATCGTGAAGACGGTGTATTTCTTGTGCTTGTCAATGAACAAGGACAACATTCACTTTGGCCATCATTTGCACCAATACCAGATGGATGGGAAAAGGTCTTTGGTGAAGACACTAGAAATGCCTGCATTGATTATATCCAGACACACTGGCAGGACTTACGGCCATTAAGCTTAACAAAAGAACCTGCGTTAGCACATGGAAAAACGGAATAAATCATCGCACCCTGATCTCCATCAGGGTGCTTTTTTTAACAGAATAAACACACCATTTTCCAGCTCTTTCTGATACAATTCAATTGAGAATGTTTATCAATTAATAAGAGATCAGGTGGTTTTATGGGAAACAATCATCAATTATGTACAAAGGTAAATGCTGAACAATGCATTTATCGATTAACATATACTGAAAAAATAAATAATGCAGATCTTCCACATACGGAGCAGCAGTTGTCAGATACTTTCTGCCTCCTCTTTAGCATAAGCGGCAGCGGTTTACTTAAATTGAATGATCAAAGATGGCGATTGAAAAATCTGACACTCTATACGATGATGCCTGGGGAAACATTTATGTTGAAAACAGAGCCTTATCAAAAACACGAGCTCTATCTGTTTCGCTTTCAGATGTACACGCTACAAGGTCAAAACATAGAAGAAGTATCAACTGAACATGCCCGATCTTTACTGAATGTATGGCAATTTATCGATATTAGCTCGATTGAACAAATTCATTCTTTACTGTCCGACATGACAACAGAATGGCAAAAACCTGAATCCATTAGCTTTTTTAGAAGCCAAACCCTTTTTCAACAGCTCATCCTGCAGCTTTTCACACTGCATAAAGAAGACATTTGTGACACAACACACGCCCTTTTCAAAACAAAACAATATATCGATCAACATTCCGAAGAACCTCTCAGCCTTACAAGTCTATCTCATATGGCTGGTATCAGCGCCAATCATTACAGTGAGCTATTTAAAAAGCATTTTGATGTGAGTGTCACTGATTATATCACCAAGAAAAGACTGGCTAGAGCCAAACAGTTAATGGCGAAAGGTCATGCAAAGCTCAAAGACATTGCACAGGACATCGGCTATCAAGACCCCTATTACTTTAGCCGCATCTTTAAGAAAAAAACGGGTATCACTCCTTCTGCTTATATGAAAAGCCGTCAACGGAAAATGGCTGCCTATGGCCATTCCATACTCGGGCAGCTCACACCTATTCATATCATCCCATATGCTGCCCCTCTTCACCCTAAATGGACAGCACATGATTTTGAGCATTATGCAGAAGAAATTCCGATCCATCTGAGTGCACATCGTATCAACGAGCACGCTGAAGCCAATTTACAGCAATTGAAGGA
The DNA here is from genome assembly GCF_056173625.1 of Bacillus sp. iso_77. Lineage (NCBI taxonomy): Bacteria > Bacillati > Bacillota > Bacilli > Caryophanales > Bacillaceae > Bacillus > Bacillus sp. iso_77. The sequence continues at coordinate 3,705,326 of NZ_CM149683.1, forward strand.
AGCACAACCTGAGCTGATCATTGCCAATGATCATGTGACAGAGGCAGAAAAACAAGCGTTGAAAACCATCTGTCCTGTGCACTTTGTTCCATTCACACAATTGGATTGGCGCACTCAATTCAGACAAACAGCTCTGTTCTTAAACGAAACGAGGGAAGCAGAAGAATGGCTGCTTCATTACGAAGAACTCGTTAATCAAGCGAAAAAGGAATGCGTTATTGATCATCCACCAAGAACCGTCCTGCCTCTTCGTATCTTTCAAGATCAGCTCTACTTATCTGTCAATCGCACCTTGTCAGAAGTAATTTTTCATGACATTGGCCTTCTGCCGGCTTTTCAGAATGATGGCCAGCTCATCGAAAAAAAAATCAGCATTCACTCTATACAGCAGTTAGACCCAGATGCAATCTTCCTCTTGTTGCATAAAGAACCAAAAACCCTTGCTTTTTATCAAAAATTAAAGCAACAGGAGGCTTGGCAAAATCTCAAGGCTGTGACGCAACAAGCCGTCTATCCACTCGCTTCTGACCCTTGGCGTGAATACACAGCAGCCAGTCATCAACGAGTCATTCAGGACCTTTTATCTTTTTTTCCGTAAAAAGTCCATCACTAGACAGATCATTGTCTATGGATAAAAGGACGAATGACTACTACAATCTTTAATTGAGAACAATTATCACTTAAAGGAGAAAACAAATGAAAAAATGGTTCGCATTGCTTATCCTTTGTATCATGACGATCATCGCAGCAGCCTGTGGTGCTGCAGAAAATAAACCGGCTTCAAACACAACCAAAAGCAAGTCAGCTGAAGCAGCAGAAACAAATATCAAATACTTAGATCAAACGTACAAACTGAAAACACCAGTGAAACGAATCGTCATTGCTGGAAGCCTAGAATCGATGGAAGATGCAAAACTACTTGGTATCGACCCTATTGGGGCTTCTACTGTAGGCGGCACTTTCCCTGAATTATTTAAAGACATTACAGCAAAAACAGAAGGCATTGGGGAAAAAACAGAACCGAACCTAGAAAAAATCTTAAAACTAAAACCAGACGTGATACTCGGATCAACCAAGTTCCCGCCTGCAACAATTAAAAAACTAGATAAAGTCCAAACGACGATCCCAGTATCACATGTCTCTTCCGACTGGGAAAGTAACCTTTTATTACTCGGTGAACTGACTGGAAAAAGTGAAGAAGCGAAAAGCATCATTTCTGATTATCAGAAAGATCTCAAACAAGCGAAAGAAACCCTGAAAGACAAAAGCAACAACAAAACAGCTGTCATTTTACGCATTAGACAGGGCGACCTGTACGTGTACCCTGAAGACGTATACTTCAACTCTACTTTATATGGGGACTTAGGGTTTACAGCACCAAGTGATATCAAAAAAGCCAAAGCACAAGCAATGATTTCATTGGAACGCCTAGGCGAACTCAATCCTGATTATATCTTTGTTCAGTTCTCCCAAGAGGAAAACTCATCGAATCCAAATGCATTGAAGGACTTAGAGGGAAATAAAATTTGGAACAGCCTAAAAGCTGTGAAAAATGGACACATCAATGAAAATGTCGTTGATCCTATGCTTCAGGGAGGAACAGCACTAAGCAAAACAACCTTCCTTGATCAGGCTGTCAAATGGCTAGATCAAACCAACTAAAAAGATGCGCATCTTGACAAAGGGCTAAACATTTTAGCCCTTTGTTCTTCTTTTCAGCAGAGCTTGAAAACTTGAAGGAGAGAATACACATGAACGGAACGTTTCTATATGACGAATTGAACGGGCGGCAGCTTGATATTTACCTTCCACCGGACACCTCTATTGATGTTCCAGCTGTCTTTGTACAAGATGGCTCTTCTTTGTTTAGAACCCACCTGCTAGAGATCGAAAGCATGATTGAAGCCAAAACCATCTCGCCAATCATCATCGTCGGTATACACCCATTCAATCGACTTGACGAATATACACCATGGAAAGCATCATCACTGCGTTCTGGATTCCCTGACTTTAAAGGTGAGGCACAGACATATGTGTCATTTTTAACAAATGGCTTGCTTCCATATATCAAAAGAGAATACCCAGTCAAACAGACCGGTCATGAACATAGTCACATAGGTGCTTCATTAGGTGGGCTATTTGCAATTTATACTTTATTGATGTACCCTGCTCTTTTTAAAAACATCGCATCTATCTCTGGGTCATTTTGGTATCAAGATTTTCTACCGTTTGCTAAACAACAAAGCATTCAGTCTGTGGACCACCTTGTCTATTTGTCTGTAGGCAGTGAAGAAGGGAAAGGCAAAATATCTGTCCAACAGCACATGCCTTTATTCAACAAACAACTCCATGATCTTTTATTACAGAAAGGGATGCAGGAACGAAAGCTTCACTTTCACATTGAACAAGGAGAGGGCCACCATCTGAAACAATTTCAAAAAAATTTCTTATCGGCCATCAAGTGGTTTTATAAAAGAAAACCTTAATTTTTTATCAGCAAGTCACAAAGTCGATATGGTATATTGGAACGTATAGATTGAAAGAGGAGGGATTTGCGCATGAGACCTTTACAAATCTCAGCCGATACCGCACAAAAGCTTGCTGCATCACTCAATGTACCGTTAGAACAAATTATGCATATGCCGCAGCATATCTTATTAGCTAAATTAGCGGATCTTGAACAGAAGAAAGATCGTTCTTAAAGAAATAAAGGAGTTTACATTCATGGAACAACAACTAGAAAAATCAACATTACATCCTCGCAGTACAGGACAAACCATCCTGCTAATTGCTGGGATTTTGCTCATTGCATTTAATCTGCGGCCTGCCATTACGTCCGTTGGCCCTGTGATCGACGCAATTCGTTCCGATTTACAGCTTTCAAATGGACTTGCTGGTTTCCTCACGACATTACCACTGCTCTCATTCGCATTGCTATCTCCCATTGCACCTAAAATCGGAAAACGTCTTGGGAATGAACGAACACTTTGGCTTGGGCTTGCTGTCCTGCTCTTTGGGATTGTCATTCGTTCATTTGGCAGCATCACCTTTTTAATGATGGGAACGGCGCTAGTCGGCGTCGGGATTGCGATTTGTAATGTGCTTTTACCTGGACTTGTGAAGCATAAATTCCCTGCACATGCTGGATTAATGACAAGCGTGTATACGACATCGATGTCCGTTTTTGCTGCACTTGCATCTGGTGTCAGCGTTCCGCTCAGTCATGCAATGCCTGGCGGCTGGAATACATCATTCCTTGTCTGGGCCGGACTTGCACTTCTTGCGATGATGGTGTGGGCGCCGCAGCTTCTTCATCAGAACACAGCGGCTGTCAAAAGCATTTCACTCAAAGAGCAGCCAATATGGCGTTCACGTGTCGCTTGGCAGGTGACCTTTTTTATGGGCTTGCAATCATTCCTTTTCTACAGCAGCATCGCATGGTTTCCTGATATTTTGACATCACATGGCATGAACCTAGCGACAGCGGGATGGATGCTCTCTATTATGCAGTTCACCGGTCTGCCATCCACCTTCTTAACGCCCGTTTTTGCAGAAAAATTAAAAACGCAAAGACCGCTTGTCGTCGGCCTTGTCCTTGTGTATTTACTCGGCATGATTGGTCTCCTTCTCGGAGGGTCGACGCCTATTCTTGTTATCTCTGTGCTATTAATCGGCGTCGGACAAGGGGCCAGTATCAGTCTTGCCCTCACATTTATCGGATTAAGAACAACCAATATGGAACAAGCAGCTGCTCTTTCTGGAATGGCGCAGTCACTCGGTTATTTATTAGCCGCTGTTGGTCCATTCATGATCGGTATCCTTTTTGATGTGACACATACATGGACGCCATCTATTATCATCTTTATCATCGTCCTATTTTTCATGTTTTTATCCGGTATGCGTGCTGGACGAAGCATCTATATTTCAGATCCATCATAAAAAAAGAACCCGTCTCACGAGGAGACGGGTTCTTTTCTGTTTATGCTTGTTCTGTGACGTGCACTTTTAATGTTGCTTGTACTTCTGGGTGAAGCTTCACCGGTACATTTGTGTATCCTAACGCACGAATGGCATCATTCAACTCGATTTTACGCTTATCGAGTTTGATTTGATGTTCTTTTTGCAATTTATCAGCGATCTGTTTGCTTGTAATCGAACCGAATAGACGACCGCCTTCACCTGATTTAGCAGTGAGTTCCACTGTCAGCGCCTCAAGTGTTTCTTTTAATTGTTTCGCTTGCTCAAGCTCTTGGATGGCATTCTTTTTCTCTTTGTTTTTCTGCCCTTCCAATGCACTTAGGTTCGTTGGAGTTGCTTCAACAGCTAACCCTTGTTTGATGAGAAAGTTGTGAGCGTATCCGTCAGCTACATTTTTGACTTCGCCTTTTTTCCCTTTGCCTTTTACGTCTTTTAGAAAGATGACTTTCATCTTTGAACCCCTCCTTCGAAATATTCGTCTATGGCAGCTTTTAACTTCTCTACCGCTTCTTCAATGGTTATACCATAAATCTGGGTCGCAGCGTTAGTCAAATGACCGCCGCCATCTAATGCTTCCATAATAATTTGAACGTTGATATCCCCTAACGATCTTGCACTAATACAGACCGTATCGTCATCTCGCCTTGCGACAGCAAATGATGCTTCAACCTCACTCATCGACAAGAGAGAATCAGCCGTCTGTGCGATCGTAATTTGATCATAATACTCAGATCTGTCAGACGGCAAGGAAGCAATCGCTACCTGATTTTGATACAGCTCTGTATGCTGAATGAGCTTTGCCCGTTTAATGTAATGATCGACTGTCTCTTTCAAAAACTTTTGCACAAGGACAGGATCTGCCCCTTTTGCACGAAGGTAGGATGCTGCATCGAACGTTCTTGACCCCGTTCTGAGGGAGAAACTCTTCGTATCCACGATAATCCCAGCAAGAAGTGCTGTGGCCTCAATCATGTTAATCCGCAATTTCTTCGGCTGATACTCTAACAGCTCTGTCACAAGTTCTGCTGTAGATGAAGCATACGGCTCCATATAGACAAGTAAAGGATCTCGGATAAATTCCTCACCACGTCTATGGTGGTCAATGACAACGACGTTTTCGATCTTATTTAGCAGTCGTTCTTCCATCACAAGGGACGGTTTATGTGTATCTACAACCACAAGCAATGTGTCATCCTTTGCAAGCTCCATCGCTTCCTCAGGCGTGATAAAACGGGACCAAAGTTCTTCATAATTCTTAATTTCACTAATTAAGCGTTGAACGCTATCCCCAATCTGGTTGGCATCAATGACGATGTAACCTTCTTTTCCATTCGCTTGAGCAACCTTTAAAATCCCGATCGAGGCACCGATAGAGTCCATGTCGGGGAACTTATGCCCCATGATCATGACATTACCGCTTTCAGATACAATTTCTTTTAAAGCATGTGAAATGACCCGTGCGCGTACTCGTGTCCGTTTTTCCATTGGATTGGTTTTTCCACCGTAGAATTTCACTTTCCCATTCGGCTGTTTAATCGCTACCTGATCCCCGCCTCGTCCGAGGGCAAGGTCAAGACTCGACTGCGCAAGTGCGCCAAGTTCTTTTAAAGAAGGAACAGACGCACCGATTCCAATACTAAGGGTAAGTGTGGCGCTATGTGCCCCTGTTTTCTCACGAACCTCGTCTAAAATGGAAAACTTCGACGCTTCAAGCTCTGCTAAGATGCTCTCGTTTAATACAGCCATAAATCGTTCAGATGAAATTCTTTTTAAGAAAATGCCGTATTCTTGTGCCCAATTGTTTAACAGCGATGTGACTTCACTATTTATCGCGCTACGCACCTGATCATCAAGCCCCTGCGTCACATCATCATAATTGTCTAAAAAGATATAAGATAACACCGTTCGTTCATTTTCATACTGTCTTTCAATCTGCACTTGTTCCGTGACATCAAAGAAATATAAAAGGCGCTCTGACCGTTTAATAATGACTTTGAATTTCCGGTCATTCAGCGTCACATTTTCTGTCTCAACCTCTTGTTTAATAAGAGGCACAATGGATTCAAATGTATCATACAAGGATCTGCCGACAAGTGTGCTTTCATGGAAGCACGAAGCGAGAAATGGATTGGTCCATTCGATATAATACTGGTCATTAAACAGCATAATACCAATTGGCATCTCCATTAATGCTTCTTCTCCAACCTTTTTGACTCGATAGGATAATGTTGAAATATATGAATCAATCTCTTTTTGCACCTGCGTATCTGCCCACTTTAAAAAGTAGAGCACACCCGCAAGGACTAAAAGACCAACCGCTCCTATGATCCAATTAAAATAAAGGTTGAGGAGGACTGTGATCACCGCAAGAACAATTAACGCGAAGATCGGATACTTGATGACAGGTTTTCGATAGAAGCTTGGCACTGATATCAACTCCTCAACATTCAGAGTGAATTATTTGTTTTTACTTTTTCTCTTAAATCAAAGCCTATGTCAGCAATCCCTATAATACGCACAATCACACCGATTGGCGGAAAGAGAATCGTCAATACGACGGCAAAAATGGGTACCACTTTTGAGATGTTTTTTTCGTGGCAATAATAGAAGATAAAAGAAAAGCCCTGAATAAGCACCAGTATAAATAAAATTTGAAAAGCACTCGTTTGCACGAGCGATAAAAAGCTGCCTTTCTCCGGCTGAATCAGCATCAAAAGCAGTGTGAGTAAATAATACCATACCATGCTTTTTGGCAGCCGCATATCCTTAAATTTCTTAAGAGCTGGCATGTCTGGAACAAACCGTTTAATCAACGGTCGCACAAACCAATGATTGACGAAAGACATGAGCGTGACAAAAATCAAAAGCGCTACAGGTAAAGAATTTAATGCCGTATCCTGCATCTCTCTAAACTGCTTGAGTTGTTTTGCTATCTCCTGATCAGAAGCGCCAGATTGTTTTAAGGTACTCTCTACCATCGGCATGATTTGGTCAATTGATTCCTTTGCGACACCCAGTATATCTACTTGAAACAGCTGGACACTGACAACAAAGTAAATGAGAAAACTGAATAAGTAGATCAGCGCACCCGTAATAATAGCCTGACCTGGCTGCCTCCTGCTGTAGAAAACACCCATACCTACTCCAACAGCAATCAGCATTGGCGCACTTAACAGCCCATTAATAGACCCAATTAAAAAGCTGATCACTATGCCAATAGCGCCAGCCGCAATTCCTTTTTTCAAGCCATGCCTGATTGTATAGAGAATGATCGGAATCGGAGCAGCCATGAAGAAAATAATGGCTAAAAGTGGCACATACAAATAAAACAGCGTCATGACCGCAAAAATACTGATCATGATAGCGCCTTCTACTAACGCTTTTGTTTGTTTCACACCTTCACCTCAATCCAATCATTTTTCTATATCTTGCTCAATGTGTACTTCTATGTATACGTACGATGTACGCTCCGTCATATCTTGACCCAACCTTTATTTTACCATAGCCGTAAATCGCAAGTAAAATGCAGGCTATTCCAAGAGCGTTTCACGTGGAACAACTTAGATCGTCTTATACATGCAACTTTTCAGACAGCATGTTACAATTTTTTAGATTATTCTTAGCTATAAACCCTGAATTCAAGGTCAAAAGCTGTTAGAATAGAAACATCATCAATAAAAGTAAGAAGGAGAATTCACATGGGAAAAACACTCGTATTCGGACACAAAAACCCTGACACAGACACGATTTGCTCTGCTATCGCTTATGCTGATCTGAAAAACAAAATTGGCGTTCAAGCAGAAGCTGTCAGACTTGGAGAAATCAATGGAGAAACACAATACGCATTAGATTTCTTTAAACAAGAAGCACCTCGTTTCATTGAAACGGCTGCAAACGAAACAAAACAAGTCATTCTTGTCGATCATAACGAATTCCAACAAAGTGTAAGCGATATTGATCAAGTACAAGTGACAGAGGTCATTGACCATCACCGTATTGCCAACTTTGAAACAAGTGAACCTCTTTACTATCGTGCTGAGCCAGTTGGCTGCACAGCAACGATCTTAAACAAAATGTACAAAGAGCACCAAGTCACAATTGAAAAAGAAATCGCTGGTTTGCTTTTGTCTGCGATCATTTCTGATTCCTTGCTATTCAAATCCCCAACATGCACACAGCAGGATGTTGATGCTGCGCATGAGCTGGCAAAAATCGCAGGAGTAGACCCTGAAGTATATGGTTTAGATATGCTGAAAGCAGGAGCTGACCTAAGCCAAAAAACAGTTCAAGAATTAATCACACTGGATGCAAAAGAATTTGCACTAGGTAACAGCAAAGTCGAAATTGCACAAGTTAATACAGTTGATATCGCTGAAGTAACAGCAAGACAAGCTGACATCGAAGCAAAAATCAATGAAGTCATCGCAGCGAAAGGTCTTGATCTATTTGTTTTAGTGATCACAGACATTCTAGAAAATGACTCTCTTGCGCTTGCACTTGGTGCTGAAGCAGCAAAAGTAGAAAAAGCATTCAATGTCACACTTGAAAACAACACTGCTTTACTAAAAGGTGTTGTATCAAGAAAGAAACAAGTCGTGCCTGCACTAACAGACGCACTTTCTTCATAAACATAAAAAGACTGCTGACATCTTCAGCAGTCTTTTTTCTTCTTTTAATGAATGTACATATCGCTGACGAGAATATCCTTTAGCACGCTTGTTGGAATCGTGAATTCAACTACACCCATGTAACCAGGCGCCACATCATATTCGTTGAAGGAAATCACCAGTTTGCCTTTTGAATTGATATAGAAGCTTTGATCTGGCTGAATCTTCTTAAACGGATCAACCGTATCTTGCTTCGTCATCCAGTAAATCTTATTTGAATCCTCTTTCATCTGTTTTTTCATTTGTTCTTTAATATTTTCACTAATCACATCAATATAACGGTCATCTTTAAATAGACTTGGTAATGTAATGAGTACATGGTGTTTCTTATCCACCGTATCATATGTCATTTCCTCTGCCGCAGAAGCCTGAGTCGTCACCTTGTATCGACCTAGTGAAAGAATTTGATCATTGTTTGTTCTTACTTCATATCCGCTCTCTACACTCAAATGACCATTTTTATAACCCTTTGTTTCCTTTTCAAAATCTTGATACAGCTTTTTGTTTTCAGCTAAATATTTTTGATTCAGGCTGTCTTGTAATTTTCCGTCCCCAAGCCCTGAAACATGTGGTGTTTTGAGATCAATATTTGTTCCCTGATCGCTCTTTTTAAATTCTGTGAACGTCACGACTTTCACAAGCTCTCCAATGACGGGTACTTCTGAAATCGCTCTTGCTGCCTGCGGACTGACATTTACAGTGGTGACAAATAAAGCAGCCGCAGCAACAAGTCCGATCGTCCATTTCTGAAAATGAGGTTGCTTGTTTTTTCGTTTTAATGTCCGTTCAACCATAGCATCGTATTCCGGGGGAATAGGGATTTCTAGATATTCCTCTTTTAACTGTTCCAAATGCTTATCCATTTATATTTCCTCCTGCGATAATTCTACTTTTAAAAGCCGCAACGCCTTATATAATCTTGTTTTAATGGTGTTTTCATTTTCTCCAAGAATATGAGCAATGTCCTCTAGCTTTAAATCCTCAAAGAATCTTAATATAATGATGACCCGATACATCTCCGGCAAATCTTCTATTGCCCGCCTGACATCTTGATCCTCATAGACATCCGATTCACCCTGTGATAAAAATTCCAGCGTATCATCGTCTGTCACTTGCACACGCTTCTTCTTTCGTAAAAAGTCGAGGGCAGCGTTTACGACGATTTTATAAAACCAGCTATGCATCTTGGTCGCATCCTCTAATCGGTGAACAGATTTGAGTGCTTTATGAATCGCCTCTTGAACGACATCCATCGCATCTTCTGGGTTTTTGACATAGCTATAGGACAATCGATAAAAACTGTGTTTATGCTCCATTACGTAATCCGCAAATTGATCATCAATCTTTCGTTTCTTCATTTTACAAAGAGCTCCTTTATCTTAAATGCGCATCTGTTATTTCTTACATTGGATAGACGCGCACCTGTTAAAAATAGTTTGCGCTCCATTATTTTTTTAACATGTCATCCCATTTACGTTTCTATACAAAAAGAGCGAACCTGACGGGTTCACTCTTTTAAAGCCGTTATTTTTTGATAAACAAATGGTTTAAGTGGTGAAAGCGGATGAATGATGGACACTCCTGTTTCCTGCTCTACCTGCTTTGCAGCGTGAACCATCGAGAGCTGCATCACACATATATCTCCATGCTGCTTCACAGATCGCCTTAACTGTTCCATAATTCGCTCATGGTAGGCTTGTATATCACCGTTCAAGCAAAGATGAAAGACATCCTCTAGCACAACCACTTCTGCCTTTAACTGCTTTCCCTGCTCTTTTACATATGAAGACAGTCGCTTCATCGTTCCTTCTACTGTATCTGGGTTTGAAAACACTAGCTGAAGCGGACCCTCTCGCTCACAAATCTGCTCAAATAACGGCTCATCTATCGAAACAATTGGTTGTTTGAACAGGTGCTGCTGCTCCCCCAAAGCCGCAATGTATTGTGTACACGTTAATAAAACAAGATCAGCCTCTCCTTCTTGCATGAGTCTGTTGATAGCATAGGTTTGCTGCTGCTCAAGATCAAATGCGGGATCTTGTTTGGCTCGTTCCATAAATGATGAATCGACGATGTGATGCAGATCAAATCCTGTGTCATAAAAAGCGTCGTCAATGTAAGAAATATTAGATGGATGTGCGTGAAGGCAGTGCAATCGAATCATTAGGTCCGCTCCTCATAAAAGTTTTCACTCATTATATCAATCCTTGTATGAAATAGGGAGCAACATGACCATATTGTTAAGGAGATATTGAAGGAGGGATTCTACCTTGAAAGAAGATCAACAGCCTACATCATCTTCAGAGTCAGAAGAAACCTTGACGAATCGCCAAGGTCACCCAGTAACAGATAATCAAAACATGAGAACCGTTGGGAATAGAGGACCGACTACGCTTGAAAACTACGATTTCCTAGAGAAAATCAGTCATTTTGATCGTGAACGCATCCCTGAACGTGTCGTTCACGCACGAGGTGCTGGCGCACACGGATACTTTGAAGCCTACGGTACATTCGGTGACGAACCCATTTCCACTTATACAAGAGCCAAATTATTTCAAGAGAAAGGAAAAAAGACTCCTGTCTTCGTTCGATTTTCTTCTGTTATTCACGGCGGACATTCACCAGAAACTTTACGCGATCCGCGGGGATTTGCGATCAAATTTTATACAGAAGACGGCAACTGGGATCTCGTTGGGAACAACCTCAAAATTTTCTTTATTCGAGATGCTTTGAAATTCCCTGATTTGGTTCATGCCTTTAAGCCTGACCCTGTCACCAATCGTCAGGATGGCGAGCGCATTTTTGATTTCGTTTCACAATCACCTGAAGCAACACATATGGTGACATTTCTCTTCTCGCCATGGGGCATTCCTGCCACATACCGGCACATGCAAGGCTCTGGCGTCCATGCCTATAAATGGGTGAATCATGAAGGAAAAGCAGTGTTGGTCAAATATCACTTTGAACCAAAGCAAGGAATTCGCAACCTGACACAAGAACAAGCCCAAGCCATTCAAGGGGAAAACTTTAATCATGCCACACAGGATTTATATGAAGCCATTGAACAAGGGGATCATCCTGAATGGGAAGTATACGCGCAAATCATGGAAGATGACACCCACCCCCATCTAGACTTTGATCCACTCGATCCGACAAAGCTCTGGTACAAGGATGACTATCCATGGAAACCGATCGGACGAATGGTGCTAAACAAAAATCCAGAAAATTATTTTGCAGAAGTGGAACAGGTTGCCTTTGGGACGGGGGTTCTTGTAGACGGATTAGATTTCTCAGATGATAAATTGCTGCAAGGACGTACCTTCTCATACTCTGATACGCAGCGATATCGTGTCGGGCCAAATTATTTACAACTGCCGATCAATGCACCGAAAAAGCATGTTGCCACCAATCAGCGAGATGGGCAAATGGAATATCATGTGGATCAAGGAAAAGGACAAAACCCCCATGTGAATTATGAACCGTCCATTCTCGGAGGATTAAAAGAAGCACAGCAAGATGGAAAGGATCATACGCCTTTTGTAGAGGGTGAAGTCAAACGGGAAGCCATTGACCGCCCGAACAATTTCGGACAAGCCGGAGAAACCTATCGTCGCTTCAATGATTGGGAACGTGAGGAACTGATTAAAAACTTAGTCAACACCTTAGCTACCTGTCAAAAAGACATCCAAGACCAAATGATCGAAAACTTCACAAAAGCTGATCCTGACTACGGAAAACGTGTGGCCGATGGCTTAAAAACCTTCAAACAAGAGGAGCCAAGCGGACCCATTGGATCAACAGGCGCGGCACAGGCTGTCAACGATGCGATCAACAACAGCACACCTTCAGATCCTTATTAATGAAAAAAGAATGCAGCGGAGTGGCTGCATTCTTTTTGTATACATCTATTAAGCGTTTTGACCTTTTTTGATCCATTCTGCTACATTCACTGTACGTTTCGCCTGATGTTTTGCGGCTGCTTCCGCATCCTCTTGGATCTTTCCATTTTGGTCAACAGTCACACTCACACCGTAAGGGTTACCCCCTGCGCCGTATAAGGAATCATCCGTGTATCCAGGAGCGGCAATAATGGCTCCCCAGTGGAACATCGTTGTATAAAGGCTCAGAACTGTCTGCTCCTGTCCGCCATTTGGGTTTTGTGCAGATGTCATCGCACTCACTGCTTTGTTTGCTAGTTTCCCTTGGAACCATAAACCGCCTGTTGTGTCTAAGAATTGCTTCATTTGAGCCGGTAAGTTACCGAAACGTGTCGGCATGCTGAAAATAATGGCATCTGCCCACTCTAAGTCACTTAACTGAACTTCAGGGACATCTTTTGTTTCATCTAAATGTGCTTTCCATGCTGGATTTGATGCAACAACGGCTTCTGGTGCCAATTCAGGAACCTTTAAAATTTTGACTTCAGCACCAGCTTCTTTCGCTCCAGCCTCAGCCCATTTTGCCATCTGATAGTTTGTACCTGTTGAACTATAATAAATAATCGCTAGTTTTACGTTTTCCACTTGTTCCATCTCCTTTTGTTTGGTTTGCCCAAATAGCTTCTGTAAAAATCCCACCTGTATTCCCCACCTTATTTAAATTGACGACGATACCACAATGCCGCAGCATCGACTTCTTCTCTCGTTAGCTGATGTCCACGATTTTCCCAATGAAGCGTTACGGATGCTCCCGCCTCCTGAAGCAGTTGCTCCAGTTCCTGAGATTCCTCAGGACGGCACATTGGGTCATTTTCACCAGCTGCTATAAAGACTTGTTTCCCCGCTAATGAAGGTAATGAAACCCCTCGTCTTGGGACCATTGGATGATGCAGGATCGCTCCTTTCAACGCATCTCCGTAATGGAATAACAGACTTCCAGCAATGTTCGCCCCGTTTGAATAGCCGATGGCTACCACATTGTGACGATCAAATCCATACTTATCTGCTGCTTCCCCGATAAATGTATATAATTCCTGTGTACGCTCAATTAAATCTTGCTCATCAAAAACACCCTCTGCCAAACGCCTGAAAAAACGCGGCATGCCGTTTTCTGATACATTTCCTCTCACACTAAGAACAGATGCTTCAGGGTCTACCACTTCTGCAAGCGGCAATAAGTCTTGCTCTGTCCCGCCAGTTCCATGCAGCATGAGAAGGACAGGCTTTTGTTCATTCTTTCCTTTTTGAAAAAGATGCTTCATCATGAATCTCCTTTCCCTTTGATTTCTCTTACCTCAATCGGCAGCACGATTTGTTCAATTTGACTACGCTGCGCCTCATATTGCGGTGGCAGTTTCAACGCTTCACCCATCGTTTCCACAGATTCATCGTGTGCAAACCCTGGAGGATCGGTCGCGATCTCAAATAATATGCCGCCAAGCTCTCTAAAATAAATCGCATTGAAATAATTTCGATCTTGCACAGGCGTCACTTGATATCCGCTTTGCGCAATATGGCTTTGCCAATCTAATTGATCCTGATCATCTGTTGCTCTCCACGCAATATGATGTACAACACCAACGCCCATACGTCCTCGTGCAACAGGTGTCTTGTTCACATCAATGACATTGCCGATTTCTCCAAACGAACGGAATCTCACATAATCTCCTTCTGTGCCGACTTTTTCAAGTCCCATCGTTTGCTCTAGTAGCTGCATCGTTTGCTCAGGCTGTGAAGTTAATAAAACAGCTCCGCCAAACCCTTTAATCGCTACTTCTGGTGTCACCCCATTAAATGTCCAGTCATTCTGTTTTCCTTCTTCACGCTCTACAAGTTCTATCAATAAACCGTGCGGATCTTCAAATGAGAGAAAGGCCTCACCAAAGCGTTCAATCATTTCATAAGAAACGTCAAACTGCTCAAGGCGTTCCTTCCAAAAAGAGAAGGCACCGGTCGGTACGACATATGTTGTCACACCTACTTGACCTGCTCCAATTTGTCCCTTTTGTGCACCTGGCCAAGGGAAAAACGTAATAATGGTACCTGGAGAACCTCCTTCATTTCCAAAATATAAATGGTATGTGCCTGGATCATCAAAATTGACGGTCTTTTTCACGAGACGCAGACCTAAAACACCTGCATAAAAATCAACATTCTCCTGAGGATGACCAACAATTGCTGTGATATGGTGAATTCCTTCTGTTTTCTTCACTTCTAATGACCTCCTCTTCATGACGTAACATGTCTCTACTCATTATGTCTTGACTGACGCTTTTATATTATCTCGAATTCGAGATATATGACCAAAAAATATATTTATCTCGAATTAAGGATATTCTTTTTTGAAATAGATGTCAATGATTTTTGTTTTTTTGTTTTCAAAAGCAGGCCGCTTTATATATAGCAGACCTGCTTCCCCTTGATTATTGAAGTAATTTTTTCTTTTTTAAATAGGCTTCGGCTACTTGAAATGCATCTTTCCCCTTCACATTGACTTCGTAATTCATTTCTCTCATCTCATCATCTGTGATTTGACCAGCGAGCTTGTTGAGAGAGGCCTCAATCTCAGGATACTCTTTTAATGTCTCCTGTCTTAGCAAAGGCGCTCCTTGATAGGGCGGGAAAACATGCTTGTCATCATCAAGCACCTTCAACTTGTATTGTCTCAATTCACTGTCTGTCGAATACGCATCGACCAACTGAATATTCCCTTTTTGAATGGCTCGATATCGAAGTTTCGGTTCCATCGTGACCACATCGCCAAAAGAAAACTGATAAGCTTTTTGAATGCCTAAATATCCATCCTGACGATCAGAAAACTCTAAAGTAAAGCCAACACGTATACGATTCTTGATTTGACCCAGATCTGAAATCTTTGATAAATCATATTGATCCGCTAGTGATTGAGGCACGGCTAAAGCATATGTATTGTTATAAGCCATCGGCTGAAGAAGCTGAAGCTGAAAGGATGACGCCAAACCTTGACGCGCTTGCTCATACACTTTTTCCTTATCCGTGCTTTTCGCTGTTTCTTTCAGAAATTCAGAAATCGCTGTCCCTGTAAATTCAGGATAGATGTCAATATCACCAGACCGCAGTGCTTGAAAAACAAAGGACGTCTTACCAAGACCAGGCTTAAGATTGACTTGGATATCTGTATCCTGCTCAATTAAAAGCTTATACATGGAGATCAAAATTTCAGGCTCTGACCCCAGCTTCCCTCCAATGGTGATCTCTTTCTTTTCTTGTTGAAACAGCAATGGGGCAGAGACAACTGCTCCTGCTATTACAGCAAAGACCGTCACAGAGATCACGGTTTTTTTAAAGGAGATTTTCTCAAGTGTCCGCAAGACCACATCAAATAAGAGCGCAAGTAATGCAGCTGGAATAGCACCAATGATGATCAACGACATATCATTTCGATCAATTCCAAGCAGAATCAGACTCCCTAATCCACCTGCCCCAATAAGAGCTGCAAGAGTGGCTGTCCCTACAATGAGGACCATCCCCGTTCGGATACCTGCCATGATCACAGGCATAGCAAGAGGGAGTTCTACTTTTAATAAGCGTTTGCGGTGATTCATTCCCATAGCGAGCGCCGCTTCCCGCAGCGACGGATCGACCTCACGAATGCCTGTATATGTGTTCCTTAAAATAGGAAGAAGAGCATAGACGACAAGAGCGATAATTGCGGGCACTTGACCAATCCCAACGAGAGGAATCAGCAGTCCAAGCAGCGCCAAAGACGGAATTGTCTGCAAGACAGCCGTCACCCCAATGATCCACTCTGCTATCTTAGGGACTCTCGTTAAATAAATCCCTAATGGAATGGCAATCAAAATCGCTAGAAATAACGCAATGAAGGAAATTTGAATATGCTCAAGTAAGGCGTGTCCGAGCTGATCTTTTCGAGCCCATAGCACACTGGTCCATTCATTCATGTGTCTCGCCCCTCTCAGCAGAAGTACCGGCTAAATACTGAATCACTGCTTGACGAGTGATGAGTCCGATCCGTTCCCCATCCTTCTCAACAACAAGCTCTTCATGCTCTGCCAGTCGAGATAGAACCTCTTCCAGCGTCGCATGGATGGAGACCGCTTCATCGCCTAACAGATCATCTTGAGGCATGGGCTGAGAAATAGTTGTCAGCTCAAATGCTTGATGGTCTATATGACGGGCAGCTCCTGAAACAAACTCCCGCACAAATGGATTCACTGGATGCTGAATCAATTCCTCTGGGCGTCCAACCTGCACCACTTTTCCTTCATTCATCACACATATCCGATCCCCAAGCTTCATGGCTTCCTGCATATCATGTGTCACAAAAACGATGGTCTTTTGAATACGGCGCTGTAACTCAAGCAGATCATCTTGTAATTTCTCTCTCGTCAGTGGATCTAACGCACTAAAAGGTTCATCCATTAGGACAATCTCAGGATCAGCAGCAAGTGCCCGTGCTACGCCCACTCGCTGCTGCTGTCCTCCTGAAAGCTCTGCTGGCTTTCGATGTCGATAGGTAGCAGGCTCAAGCCCCACCATGAACATCAACTCATCAACACGCTGATTTGTCTCAGTCCGCTTCCATTGTTTCAGCTCTGGCACTACAGCAATATTCTCTTCTATGGTCATATGAGGGAACAACGCTATTTGCTGAAGCACATAACCAATATCCCAGCGCAGCTCATAAATATCATAATCGCTGATGGTTCGACCCTTTATGTAAATCTCACCTTCTGTAGAAGAGATGAGACGATTGATCATTTTCAAAGTCGTCGTTTTCCCGCTTCCACTAGGTCCAATCAATACAAAAAATTCACCTTTCTGAATCTCCAAATCAACAGATTGAACGGCATAGCGGTCATCAGAAAATTGCATCGATACATTCTTAAATTCAATCATCTTCCCACGCCCTGACTGCAAGTATATTTTAAAATACCAATATGACAGATTAACCTAGTATTTGTATAGAACAAACTGTCACGTTGACTCTCTTTTTACATACTTCCCCTAGTTAGACTGCCAGAAACGACTTTCTCATAAAAGTGAGACAAATAAAAAAAGCGAAGAGCTCAAGGCCCTTCGCTTTTAAGTCAACGACTTACTCACCAGTAACGTATGGAAGTAATGCCATTTGACGTGATTTTTTAATCGCTAATGTCAATTTACGTTGATACTTAGCGCTAGTTCCTGTTACACGACGAGGTAAAATTTTACCACGCTCAGAAACAAACTTTCTAAGAAGATCAACATCTTTGTAATCGATGTGCGTGATTCCGTTAGAAGTAAAGAAACATACTTTACGACGTTTCGCACGACCGCCTCTGCGTCCACCTGCCATTTGTTTTCACACCTTTCCTTTGGTCATTTTTTTCAGATCAATTAGAATGGCAAATCATCATCGGAGATGTCAATCGGTTTACCATCATTCGCAAATGGGTCATCATTGAAGCTATTTCCCTGATTACGATTTTGGTTGTTTTGATTGCCATATGGATTTTGACTTGGTTCATTTCCAAATGGATTCTGATCATTTTGGCTGCCGCCATAATACTGGCCTCCGCTATTGCCACCGCCGCTGTATCCACCTGAACCAGCACCGCCGCTTTTAGGCTCAAGAAATTGAACACTTTCAGCTTGAACTTCTGTCACGAAGACACGCTGTCCTTGCTGGTTTTCATAGTTTCTTGTCTGCAAGCGACCGTCTACACCGGCAAGACTTCCTTTTTTCAAGAAATTAGCCACGTTCTCGGCTTGTCTTCTCCAAGTAACACAGTTAATGAAATCGGCTTCACGCTCTCCAGATTGATTCGTAAACGTACGATTCACAGCTAAAGTAAACGTGGCTACAGCCGCACCATTAGGCGTGTAGCGAAGCTCAGGGTCTTTTGTTAGTCTTCCGACCAATACAACACGGTTTAGCATATTGAAAGACCACCTTTAAATATATATTTCAATGATTTATTCTTCTTCTTTAACAACAATGTGGCGAATGATATCGTCACTGATCTTAGCTAAGCGGTCAAATTCTTGAACTGCTGCAGCGTCAGATTGAACGTTTACGATTTGGTAGAAGCCTTCACGGAAATCGTTGATTTCGTATGCAAGACGACGTTTACCCCAATCCTTTGTTCCAGTGATCTCCGCACCGTTAGAAGTTAACACGTTATTAAAACGGTCGATAACTGCTTTTTTAGCCTCATCGTCAACTGTTGGGCGGATGATGTACATAACTTCGTACTTTCTCATCTGATTGCACCTCCTTTTGGTCTAAGCGGCCCTATACGGGCAAGGAGCAATAAATTATATTACTCACAATTGTATATTATAACAAATTACTTGGCCTATGACAAGAACCTATACGTTAAAACGGAAATGAATGACGTCTCCATCTTTCACTATATATTCTTTACCTTCTAAACGAACTTTACCTGCTTCTTTTGCAGCAGACATACTTCCGCCAGCTAGTAAATCTTCATAAGCAACCGTTTCAGCACGAATAAATCCACGCTCGAAGTCCGTATGAATGATTCCAGCACATTCTGGTGCCTTCATTCCTTTTTTAAATGTCCAAGCACGTACTTCTTGCTCACCTGCTGTGAAATACGTAGCTAAGCCAAGAAGTGAATAAGACGCTTTGATCAACTGATCTAAACCTGATTCTTTGATGCCTAGCTCTTCAAGGAACATTTGCTTCTCTTCTCCTTCAAGCTCTGCAATTTCAGACTCAATCTTCGCACAAACGACGATGACTTCAGCGTTTTCGCCAGATGCAAACTCACGAATTTGCTGTACATATTCGTTTCCGTCCTGATCTGCTACTTCGTCCTCACTCACATTTGCTACATACAGAATAGGTTTTGACGTGAGTAAATGAAGCTGCTTCACAAGCTTCTGCTGCTCATCTGTAAATTCAACCGATCTTGCAGATTTTCCAGCTTCAAATGCGTCCTTCAGCTTTTCCAAAATATCAAATTCAGCTACCGCTTCCTTATCTTTTTGTTTCGCAAGCTTACTCACACGAGTTAAACGCTTTTCAACCGTTTCTAGATCAGCCAAAATCAATTCTAAATTAATCGTTTCAATATCTGACACTGGGTCAACCTTACCTGACACATGTGTAATGTTATCATCAGCAAAAGCTCTCACCACGTGACAGATCGCATCTACTTGACGAATATGAGAAAGGAATTTATTCCCTAAACCTTCTCCTTTAGATGCACCTTTCACAATACCAGCAATATCAGTGAATTCGAAAGCAGTCGGAACTGTCTTTTTTGGCTGCACTAATTCTGTTAGTTTTTGCAAACGCTCGTCTGGAACTTCTACAATTCCGACGTTTGGATCAATGGTACAGAACGGATAGTTAGCAGACTCCGCTCCAGCCTGTGTAATTGCATTAAATAGCGTTGACTTCCCGACGTTAGGTAAGCCAACAATACCAGCTGTTAAAGCCATTCTTTCATCTCCTCTATATAAAACGTGCTCGTTATACTGCGTAATATGAACCTAGAGCAATTATAAGTAGGTTTACATGAAAAGACAAGCTAACCATCATGCATTTTCAATAGAAGAAACATTACCAAAAAGACTAAATCGGAGCTTTAAAATAAGAAATTGCATCTGTTTCTCTGAACAAAAGACAAATTTCATCAAAAAAGCATGAGGCCTACTTAAGCAGTTGGCTCCTCATGCTTGACGAGAATTTTCTTCATTTTTCGTTCAAAATCTCTTCTTGGGATCATCACGCTGTGCCCACACCCTTCGCACTTAATACGAATATCCATGCCCAAACGAATGACTTTCCACCGATTGGCACCACATGGATGGGGTTTTTTCATTTCAACGACGTCATGTAACCCAAATGCTTTGTCTGCCATCAGCATTCACCTCTCTTGCTCACTTCATTAAATCTATTGTACAAAAAAACGCCGATGGAGAGCAATGCACAAAATAAAGAGCCGCTGTCATGTATCAATCCCGTTCTTTTTTATAGAAAAAACCCTTCTTTTAGATCATTTTATTTGTGACCAATAGTTACTTAAACTCCGCTTTTTTTCAATATTGTCACAAACACTGTAGGTCAAAAGGTTTTTATTGGTAGAACGCTGTGGTTTTTCCATATTTTTTGATTTATGATATCTGCATAAATGTTATGTGAGGGAGCAGGTACGATGGTCAATCGAAAGGATAGATTAACCGACAAAGATTATAAAATCATATCCGATCACGCTGGAAACGCAGAGAATTACCAGCAGAACCATACGATAGAAGTAGGTCAGCATACGCTCACTGTCAACGATTTTCTAAAAATAGATCATCAATTATATGGTTTAACGATGCAGCAGGAACAGTCAGACGAGTTCATTGTCGCGTTTCACTGTCCTCTGCCAAAACAAATGACGGTGACATCGACACAAGATGTTCAAACGGCTACCCAATCATTGTTAAAAACGGATTATGCCTACCCCATTGAAAGAAAATCCTTAGCCGGAAAACAAGATCATGTCTTTTTTAAAGGGAAGGAATACATCGAGGACGTCTGTCAGAAGCACCCGAATGCAACCATCTATCTCACTGGACAAGCGCTTGCCGGTGCTGTTTGTGCTTACATTGTGACAGAACAGCCAGCTGTCAAAAAAGCCATCACATTCGATAGCCCAAATATATGGAGCAGCCTGGCACCTTCCATTCAGCAAAAAGCAGTAGAAGGAAAATACACCCATGTTCTCACAGAATATATTCAACCCAATCATTATGTAGGTTTACTCAATCGCCATGATCATGGAGTTGGACAAGTCAAGTACACCGTACCGCCCCGGGAGCAGGGATCGGTCCAAGAATCCATAAAATATAAACCAAGAGAAATTGACACCTTTTTAAGATCAGCTTTTGCATCAATGAATATAGAGTGGAACGAATCATTTGATACAAATGCATTTTTAGCTCTCGTTTCAGGAGAATTTAAAGTGAATGGGTATTCATTCCATCCGAATGGAACCGCTCGTATTTTAGATGAACAGCTTGATCACAATACAAGTTTTACAGCGATGCTTTTACAAGAAATCCATTCAGGCCGTGCATATGCACAAAGCGGGCTTGAAATTATCATAAAATCCCATTTACTAAAAAATTCATCTTATGATCTACAAAGTATTATTGAACATGAAGTACACACTGTATTTGAGAAAATAGATGGAATTGATGATAGTGTAAAAGATGCCGTCCATCATGTAAAACAAGAACTGAAAGGACTTGTCGGCTTTGGTCACTATGATTTATTAACCCATAGCGATGTAGAAGCACTGTTAGAGGAAGTAAGGATGGAGCAGCCGCAATCATCCTTTTATTCTCATGAAAAACAACTGAATGCCTTGTACACCTTGAGAGACTACGAACAAGAACTTTCCACCCTTTCAAGACATATGTACACAATGGGTGATGACTATGCCAAGGCAGATAGACGCCTTGCGATGCAAATGGGTATTCGTTAAGAAAGGAGTCGCCATATGATCAATCAAAATAAACCTCCTAGTGACGCCCAGCGTTTCTTGCAAAATGTGAGTGCCCGCCGCTCCATGTCTGTATTCGAAAGTCAATCTGCACCACAAACACAATCGCAATCACCTGAAGAAATTGCCGCTATTCAGGCCATGCGCAGAGAAGGACAACGAAAAGATTTAAAGCGATTGCTGAAAATGCGGCTTCACGATGAATTGGCAAACACACGCATGCACTTGGAGTACCAATTGTCCAAAACAGAAGACATGATGAACCAAACAACCATTGTCAAACAACATGTATCCCAGCATTTAAAAGGACAAGCCATCTCAGAAATAGAGGAACGCATGCAGCGTCTCCAGCACATGCCTGTATATGACGATATCAAGGAAGCGATTGATTCCATTCGGATAAAATAAGCACTTCTCTTTGAAAGAGAGGTGTTTATTTTATTTTATCAGTATAATTTTTAGAACGGAAAAATATCTTTTTACTTAAAATCGGATACAGCATTAAACAGACAAGCAAATAAAGATTGAGCAAGCTGTAAATCGGATACAAGAAAGCAATCAAATCAGCAAATCCAAGAGAGGTTAAAGGTGCCATCAAAAGAAGCATGATGAATACAATGAACCAGCGGGGCATTCGTACAAAAGAGAGCATGCGGCTGGATAAACCAAATAATCCCGCAGCGGTTGTTGTATAAATCGCTAAACAAAGAACAATGGTCATAAACACAAACAATGATGTTGGTGCCCCCTCTAATACTGTAAACAAAGGAATCCCCTCTGCTGAAAGACTCCCAGAAATATCAACTAGTATTTCGTTATACACATAAGAAATGACACCAAAAATCAAACCGCTTAATATACTCGCAACCTTGGCCTCTCCAAGCCCCTTCATTTCTTTCCCCACTGAAGACAGCACCGCCACAACAGATAATATATTCAAAGAAGCAAAGACGATACTGGCAGGCCAATTGTATTGCTGGCCAAAATCAATTCTCCACATATGATCATGATTCATATAATAAAAAACAAACGCATAGATGAGCCCCGCCACCAAAATTGGTATAATGAAAGCATTCACAGATAAGAGCCCTTTCACATCCCAGAAAAAAATCATAAATGAGAATAAACAAAATGCACCGATTCCAACCCAAAATGGCACATGATACATCTCAAGTGTCACCCCGCCACCGGCAATCATGACTGTTGTTGTCGTGAATAGATAAAGAACAATTAAAATATCATACACCTTGGCCAGCCAAGGACCTACAAGACGCTCTAACACCGGCACAAAATGATCGGCACGCACCTCATAACTGATTTTTAACACCACATAGGTAGACAGCATAAACATGAGCGTAAACAGTAGAATGGCTAGTCCGCTATCAAGGCCAAAAAACTGCCAAATTTCTTGACCGGAGGCATATCCCGCTCCTATCAAGCTTCCTAAAATTAAAAGCGTCCACCTTGAACCAGCCTTCCACACAATCATCACCTCATAGGTATAGAATTAAGCTTGTTTCCGTATACTGATACTAACTACTATGACAAGGAAGTGAGACCTATGAATAGCAAGAACGGTCTTTTTTTAAGAAATAGGGTGAAAGAATACGTGTCCCATACGGATACAAATGCCATTCAGCAGCTTAAAAGTATTTTATTCTCGCATCTCCAGAAAGCAGGAAAAAGACCCGTTGCCATCGTCTGCATAGGAACAGACCGATCAACCGGTGACTCTCTAGGTCCACTTGTAGGAACAAAGCTTTCAAGTCTTGATTTAAAAAAGCTGCATGTATACGGCACTCTCTCTGACCCAGTGCATGCGGTCAATTTAAAGGAAAAGCTCGCTGAAATTGAACAAGCTCATAAACACCCATTTATCGTAGCCGTTGATGCCTGTTTAGGGAGAGTGAAAAGTGTAGGATCGTTTCAAATTGGAGAAGGACCGTTAAAGCCCGGTGCAGGTGTGCAAAAAGAGCTACCAGAAGTAGGAAATATTCATATTAATGGAATCGTCAACGTGAGCGGTTTTATGGAATACTTCGTTCTCCAAAACACACGTCTTCATCTTGTAATGTCTATGGCCAATACACTTTCTGAAAGTCTATCCCACATTGATCAAATGGATTGGACTAGAGAAAAAAGCCGTTCTCTCTTTACCCCTATTCAAAATATCACGGGAAGAATATAAAAAAGACCATCTCATATCAAGATGGTCATTCCGATGATTCTCTCGTAGAAAGCAATTCAAGGATTCTTTCTAAATCTTCATTTGAGAGAAATTCAATCTCAATTTTCCCTTTTTTCTTCTGTTTCTTGATCGTCACTGAAGTACCAAAGTAATTTTGTAAGAAAGATTCTCTTTCTTTCAACATGCGATCCTTTGGTGCTTCTTTTTTCTTTGTTTCACGTGGAACATTTTCATTTAATTGCTGAACAAGTTTCTCAACCTGACGGACATTCAATCCTTCGTCCACGACCTTCTTTACCAATGGCGCCAGCTTCTTTTTGTTTTTCAAACTAAGCAGCGTGCGTCCATGTCCCATGGATAATGTTCCATCCGCAATCAGCTTTTGTACTTCATCTGGTAATGTTAATAAACGAAGGTGGTTCGCAATATGCGGTCTGCTTTTTCCTAACCGCTTGGCTAATTCCTCTTGAGTCACACTTAAGTGATCTAGTAAGGAGGCATAGGCTTCCGCTTCCTCTAATGGAGATAAATCCTCGCGCTGTAAGTTTTCTAAAAGAGCGATCTCCCTCATCAGTGTTTCTGAAAATTCCCTGACAATCGCAGGAATCGTTGTCAAACCAGCTTGTTGTGCTGCACGGAAACGGCGTTCTCCTGCGACAATGTCATATCCTTTAATCGATTTACGAACAATAATCGGCTGTAAAACACCATGCTGCTGAATCGATTCTTTGAGATCAGACAATGCATCATCATCAAACGTTTTCCTTGGCTGATAAGGGTTCGGGCGCAAATCCTTCAACTTAATTTCTTCGACAGTTTCTTCATTGGAATCCACATTGTTAAATAGCGCATTAATACCCTTTCCAAGACCTTTAGCCATTCGCATCCACTTCCTTTGCTAAGTCTAAATAGACATCTGCACCTCTTGAACGTGGATCATACAAGATAATAGGTTTCCCATGACTAGGCGCTTCACTTAGTCTCACATTTCTCGGAATCACGGTCTGATAGACTTTATCTCTAAAGTATTTTTTTACTTCTTCGATGACTTGGATTCCAAGGTTTGTTCTTGCATCAAGCATTGTCAGTAAAACACCTTCAATGGCAAGGTCGGTATTTAGATGTTTCTGCACAAGACGAACCGTATTCAACAATTGACTCAATCCTTCAAGCGCATAATATTCACACTGAACCGGTATTAAAACAGAATCGGATGCAGTTAACGCATTAATCGTCAGTAACCCAAGCGATGGCGGGCAGTCAATAATCATATAATCATAATTTTGCTTCACAGATTCAAGTGCTCTTTTCAGCCTCACTTCACGTGAGATCGTAGGCACAAGCTCAATTTCCGCCCCTGCAAGCTGTATCGTCGCAGGAATGACATCAAGATTTTCGACCTCTGTCGTCTTAATCACATCAAGTACATCTGCATCGTCTACTAAAATATCGTACACGCACTTCTCTACGTCTGCCTTCTCAATCCCAATACCACTCGTGGCATTTCCCTGCGGATCAATATCAACTAACAACACTCGTTTTCCTATGTATGCTAAACACGCACCCAAATTAACAGAAGTTGTCGTCTTCCCAACGCCGCCCTTCTGGTTGGTAATCGCTATGATTTTCCCCACGATGTCACCCACTTTCAACTTAACAAGTTTCTCATTCATTCATACTTCCTATTCTATCAAAAAAAGTATGAAACGTTTGCTTTTTTTGTTCCCCCATTATAAATTCGTGAATGAATCTGTGTTTCCGTACATGAATAGATGCATAAAAATGTGCTTAAAAGATATATTAATATATCTTTTTAAAGAAATAACGAGACAAAAAAACCCCACTTTTCATGAAAAGTGAGGGAGATACATTCAAAAGTTTAATCCGCCAATTTTTCGGCCTTCGCTTACAATGACTTTAGGTGTCACTGTTTTATAGTTCTTCTTTTTCAAAAAACCATAGGGTGCTTTAATAGTAAATGTCGCATGTCCAACAGCGTCCCCGGTTTTCGCGTAAGCCTGCCATACAATCTTTGAACAATATGTAGGGTCCAAAGATTGAATAGACATAGTGATCGAATATCGAGCCTTCGGATGGTCTTTCACGTAATCGTGCGCCCAATCCCCAGCTAAATCTGCCTTTTCCTGATGATTAATCCGAATCACCTTTGTATTGGCACTATAGCGGAACCAGCTTTGAATGGAATCAATATTTGGATGCTGCCGGAACCCAGGAATGGATGCATAGCTTTTCTCATTAATGACGATGCCTGCATGACCAATTAAACCATTCAAAGCACCAGTGCTCGTCACCAATATATCCCCTTTTTGAGGCATAATATCGGTTCCAGGATACGGTTTACCAAAAAGATGGCGAATGGTATTCGGCCTTTCATCTGTTACCATTTCATCCTGTTTGTTTTGCCTTAAACCATAGTTCTCCAAATCATCATCAGCTGTGATCACATCGATCGCATCGTCCTGAGACGCTTGCTCTTGATTTAATTGTTGAACCGTTACATCTGTCGAAACCACACCTTGTTTCTTCAGAGTACTCAGTTCTTCTTTCGTAATCGTTTCTTCCGCTGAATAGGTCTCATGATTCGTTGACGTGCTCACAGCAAACACAGTCGTTTCATTTGAAAAAAGAGAAAAAGAGATTAGTAAATAACAGATAATAGCAAAAATAGTCTTTTTCATTTTCATCGGTTATATGTCACCTCCCTTCTACTATGAAAATCATATTTTACCAATTAATTAATAATAAGTAAATATCATGAATTGAAGGGAGAGAAAGACAAAAAAAGCTGACGAGTAATGCTCATCAGCTTCTTTCTATTTAGGAATTCGAATCGTTAATTGGATATATTCCTCAAATTCTTCTTCCTCGGTATTTATTTTAAGTCCGCTGTCTTCTACCATGTGGAGAGACTGACGAATGGTATTCATCGCAATTCGCGTATCTCGGCTAAACGCCTTACGTTTCGGCTTCGGTTTGCGATCTGTTTTTTGTTCAAGCATCTTCACTACACGCTCTTCAGTCTGTTTCACATTCAGCTGCTTTTCGATGATTTCCTGCAACAGCGTGATCTGTAATTCTGGCAGCTTTAGAGGTACAAGTGAACGGGCATGTCTCTCTGAGATTTTTTTCTCCAAAATGGCTTGCTGTACTTCTTCAGGCAACTTTAAAAGTCTTAGTTTGTTTGCAACAGTCGATTGTCCCTTACCTAAACGCTGAGCAAGCGCTTCTTGCGTTAAATCATGAAGCTCTAAAAGACGTGCATAAGCATGAGCCTCTTCAATTGCAGACAGCTCTTCTCTTTGCAAATTTTCAATCAATGCCACAGATGCCGTTTCCGTATCAGTAAAATCTTTTATAATAGCGGGGATCTTCTCCCATTGAAGAGTTTGTACCGCTCTCCAACGTCTTTCGCCGGCGATCAGTTCATATTTTCCTTCTTCTTCTGTTGGTCTAACAACAATCGGTTGAATAATGCCATGGGTATGAATGGTTGTGGCCAGCTCTTGTATCTTTTCTTCTGAAAAAATGGTGCGTGGCTGAAAACGGTTAGGCATAATTGTGTCGACCGGGAGCTCCTGTATCTCTTCCTTTAATGTTTCATGCTCAGCAATCTCTGCCTCTATTTCGGTATCACGCTCAGGATGTTCTTTGTCACCAAGCCCGAAGAAGCGTGAGAGTGAATGCTTCATGAACCTACACCACCTTTAAAAACTACCTTTTTATAATTCTATTTTCTCATGTTTTTTCCTTCTGTAAAATCATAAATATTGAAGAAAAACCGACCTTTTACATGATCAACCCTCTATTGGTGATTTATTAGGTGTTCCTGGTTTTCTAGGATATTTTTTTGGTGTTTGTTTTTTCTTTTCAATGACAATGATGTTCCGTTCACTTTCTTCTAAAGGAAGAACAAAGGAATGCTTTTCAACAACCTCTCCTCCGAGGACAGTGACGGCTTTTTTTCCTGCTTGCATCTCTTCTTCTGCAGCAGATGCTTTTAATGCAACAAACAATCCTTCCTTTTTCACAAGAGGTAGGCATAGTTCGCTCAAGACAGATAAGCGCGCAACTGCTCTAGCGGTGACAAGGTCATAGCTTTCACGTTGATCTTTACGTTGTCCAAAGGTCTCCGCACGATCATGATAAAAAGTAGTATCTTGTAAGTTTAACCCTTTTGCTAACTCATTGAGAAACGTAATGCGTTTCTGGAGAGAATCAACAATGGTCACATGTAGATGAGGGAAACAAATTTTAAGAGGAATGCTTGGAAAACCAGCACCAGCTCCAATATCACAAATTGTTGTCACATTGTGAAAATCAATAAAAAATGCTGCTGATATCGAGTCATAAAAATGCTTTAAATATACTTCTTCCTTTTCTGTAATGGACGTTAAATTCATCTTCTCGTTCCATTCTACAAGCATATGGAAGTAAGTTTCAAATTGTTCAAGCTGCACTGGAGAAAGAGTGATGCCTTTCTCCTCTAGTGCTGCTGTAAATTGTTCAATGTTCATGCCGACATCCTTTCTACTCTGCTATCTTCGCAATACGTCCCTGCTCCAAATACACTAAAAGGATAGAAATATCAGCAGGGTTAACGCCTGAAATACGAGAAGCCTGTGCAACAGAAAGCGGTCGGACTTCTTTTAGCTTTTGCTTCGCTTCAGTTGCAATCCCTTTGATGGCATCATAATCGATTCGATCCGGAATCTTTTTGTTTTCCATCTTTTTCAGCTTTTCAACTTGTTGGAGCGACTTTTCAATATAACCTTCATATTTAATTTGAATCTCTACCTGTTCACACACATCAGCAGGAAGCGGTGTGTCAGCAGGAGCTAGTTTCACAACAGATTCATAGTTCATCTCTGGACGCTTCATCAGATCGCTAGCGCGAATACCGTCCTTCAATTCACTTCCACCAAGTGAACGAATATATTCCTGTGTCTCTACTGTAGGTTTAATAATGACAGAATATAAACGTTTTTTCTCTGCTTCAATGGCCTCTTTTTTCTGTGTGAATGCTTGGAATCTCTCTTCAGAAATTAAACCAATGTTATATCCAAGTTCCGTTAATCTTAAATCAGCATTGTCATGACGCAGAAGTAAGCGGTACTCTGCACGAGAAGTTAAAAGACGGTAAGGTTCATTTGTACCCTTCGTGACAAGATCATCAATGAGAACACCGATATATGCATCAGATCGGCTTAAAATGACTTCTTCTTTACCCAATGCTTTTCTTCCTGCATTGATACCTGCCATAATTCCTTGACCTGCAGCTTCCTCATAACCTGAGGTACCATTAATTTGGCCAGCTGTATATAATCCAGAAATTTTCTTCGTCTCAAGTGTCGGCCACAATTGTGTAGGCACAATCGCATCATACTCAATGGCATAACCCGCTCGCATCATTTGTACATTTTCAAGCCCTGGAATGGTTGACAGCATTCGCTGCTGTACATCCTCTGGCAGACTTGTAGATAAACCTTGAACATACACTTCTTGCGTATTACGGCCTTCTGGCTCTAAGAAAATTTGATGTCTCGGTTTATCATTAAAACGAACCACCTTATCCTCAATAGACGGGCAGTATCTAGGACCTGTTCCTTTAATCATACCTGAATACATAGGAGAACGGTGAAGATTCTCATCAATAATTTGATGAGTCTCTAAACTCGTGTATGTTAACCAGCATGGTAATTGATCTGTAATATATTCCACAGTTTCATAAGAAAACGCACGTGGTACATCATCACCTGGTTGAATTTCTGTCTTACTATAATCAATCGAGTGGCTGTTTACTCGAGGTGGTGTCCCAGTTTTAAAGCGAACCAAATCGAATCCTAATTCTGCTAGATGATCCGATAATTTAATGGAAGGCTGCTGATTATTAGGACCGCTTGAATAAGAAAGATCACCTAAAATAATGCGGCCTTTTAAGAAAGTACCAGTCGTTAGAACAACAGACTTCGCGCGATAATTTGCACCTGTTTGAGTCACGACACCTTTACATTCATCATCTTCTACAATTAAATGATCTACCATCCCTTGCAGCATTGTTAGGTTTGGTTCATTTTCCATTGTTTTTTTCATTTCGTGCTGATATTGAAACTTATCTGCTTGCGCTCTTAACGCACGGACAGCAGGTCCTTTCCCAGTATTCAGCATACGCATTTGAATATGCGTCTTATCTATATTTCGTGCCATTTCTCCGCCTAGCGCATCAATTTCTCTGACGACAATCCCTTTAGCGGGACCCCCTACGGACGGATTACATGGCATAAAAGCAACCATATCTAGATTGATGGTCAATACAAGTGTTTTGGCGCCCTGTCTTGCAGAAGCAAGAGCAGCCTCAACACCAGCATGACCGGCACCGACGACGATTACATCATATTGGCCAGCTTCATAACCCATTTCTTTTGTTCCTCCCTTTACTTTCCTAAACAGAATTGAGAGAATAACTGATCGATTAAGCTTTCATGAACAGCATCCCCAATAATTTCACCTAGCTGCTCCCAGCAGCGTGTTAAATCTATTTGAACGATGTCGATCGGTACATCCATTTCAATTCCTTCTAGAGCATCCTCAA
Source organism: Bacillus sp. iso_77 (assembly GCF_056173625.1). Lineage (NCBI taxonomy): Bacteria > Bacillati > Bacillota > Bacilli > Caryophanales > Bacillaceae > Bacillus > Bacillus sp. iso_77. The sequence goes on from NZ_CM149683.1 coordinate 3,736,216, forward strand.
TCGATTGTTTTGCTTCTTGAAGGAGCGCAATATGCCTAGTATTGCTCACATACGTTAAATCTCCACTTTCAATTGAGCCAGTGAAGAATAAAGATTGAATGGCCATTTCAAGCTCATCAATCCCTTTTTCTTGTAATAAAGATGTTGTCACGACTGGACGATCTTTCGCTAACTCTTTTACTTTTTCTACATCAAGTTTAGGCTCAAGATCAGTCTTATTGACAATCACAATAATATCCATACCTGAGACAGCCTCAAATAGCTTAATATCTTCCTCAGATAACTCTTCACTATAATTGAGCACAAGTAAAATCAGGTCAGCTTCTTTTAAGACCTGTCTTGATCGTTCGACCCCAATACGCTCAACAATGTCTTCAGTCTCACGTATACCTGCAGTATCTACTAAACGGAGTGGTACTCCTCTTACATTCACATATTCCTCAATGACATCTCTGGTTGTTCCAGGAATATCGGTCACAATCGCCTTTGTTTCCTGAACAAGACTATTTAATAAGGAAGACTTCCCAACATTTGGCCTTCCAATAATAACAGTAGATAAGCCCTCACGTAGGATTTTCCCCTGCTGTGAAGTCGTTAGAAGCGATTCAATTTCCTTTTTCACAGATGTCGCCTTCTCAACTAAGACTCGATGTGTCATTTCTTCAACATCGTCATACTCTGGATAATCAATATTCACTTCTACATGGGCAAGTGTCTCCAATATCTCACCACGAAGACGTTTAATCAAACCGGAGAGACGTCCCTCCATTTGAGTAATTGCGACATTCATCGCACGGTCAGTCTTTGCACGAATCAAGTCCATTACGGCTTCTGCTTGTGACAAGTCGATTCTTCCATTTAGGAAAGCACGTTTTGTAAACTCACCTGGCTCCGCTAATCTCGCTCCTTCTTTTAAAGCAAGCTGCAAGACTTTATTGACCGTGACAATTCCGCCATGGCAGTTAATCTCAATAACGTCTTCTCTCGTAAATGTTTTTGGCGCTCTTAATACAGACACCATGACCTCTTCTATCACTTGCTCGGTACTTGAATCTACAATATGACCATAATGAATTGTATGAGAATCCACTGATACAAGTTTTTTCTCCTTAGGCCCCTTATACATGCGATCAGCAATCTGAACTGCATCAGGCCCGCTTAAACGTATAATGGCAATTGCCCCTTCACCCATTGGTGTAGAAATTGCTGCAATTGTATCCACCGCTCATTCACCTCTTTCTCTATTCAATAGACAGTCTTATATCTATTAAATGGACGTTGTCCATCTCTATATCAAAAACGCTTAATCCAAAATTTAAAGATACCACAAATGCATGCGAAGCGAAAGTAGCCCACATTTAATTATCCACAGTTTTGCACCCTGTCTATTTTAACACTTAACTTATCCACATGTGAATAACGACGTTCTAAACTTGTCTTCACATCTTACACCTAAATCCAATAAATTAAAACGCCCTTCTCCCTTTGCAACTAAGGGAAAATGACGTTTTCGATCTAAATAACACAATAACCTTTTAGAAATAAAGGAGGAATCTACTATTAAAAGGTAATTTTTCAATAAAAAAAGACTAAAATCCAGCTTTGCTGAATCTTAGCCTTTCTGCTATTTTTTATAAAGCACCACAACATGACGCTTGGTGCCCGTATCTTCAGATGCCGTGGCAAGTTCTTTAGAAAATGCTGCAATCGTATCATGAACGACTTTTCGTTCATTCGAAGGCATTGGTTCTAAATGAACCTTTCTCTTCGTTTTTAAAACACGGTTTGCCGTTTTGATTGCATATTGTTCAAGTGCTTCTTGTCGTTTCTTCCTATAATCTCCAATATCAATTGTAATATGATGATACTGATCAGAATAACGATTAAACACTAACTGCACCAAGGTTTCTAAAGAGTACAGTGTTTGTCCTCTTTTTCCAATCATTAATGAAGTTTTGTCTCCATTAATGTGAAAAGAAATCTTTTTCGTTTCTTTTTTCGAAACAATGTTTGCTTTAGGATCAATTGATTTAACAATTTTATCTAAATACTGTGTTGCTAATTTGAGCGCATCTCGCTTTTCTACTAACTTGACAACAGCTTGTCTTTTACCAAATAATCCTAAAAACCCTTTGTTTCCTTCATCTACTATTGTGATATCTACTTCTTCTTGTAGTAGTTGAATTTGTTTCAGTCCGGAATCTACTGCTTCTTCGACTTTGCGACCGACAGCAGTTATTTCCTTCATTTTTTGTTCCCGCCAGCTTTTTCTTTTGTATCAACTTTTACTTGAGGTGTTTTAATGACCAAAGTTTGAATGATCATGAAAATGTTACCTACAACCCAGTACAGTGAAAGTGCCGCTGGGAAACTGATTGCAAATACAATGATCATAATTGGCATCACCCAAAGCATAATCGCCATTTGAGGGTTGTCCGAAGGATTTCCAGCCATCATTAGCTTCTGCTGAATAAAAGTAGCTACACCTGCAATAATCGGTAGCAGGAATAATGGATCTGGACTGCCTAAGTCAAACCATAAGAAAGTATGCTTCTTGATTTCAGCTGTTCTCATGATCGCATGATAAAAACCAATTAAGATTGGCATTTGAATTAAGATTGGGAAACACCCTGCTAATGGATTTACACCATTCTTTTGGAAAAGAGCCATTGTTTCCTGTTGAAGCTGCTGCTGTGTTTTTTGATCTTTTGAGCTATATTTTTCACGAAGCTTCTTTAGTTCTGGCTGAAGTGCTTGCATTGCTTTTGTACTTCTTAATTGTTTAATCATTAATGGTAAAATGAGCAAACGAATCAAAAGAGTTACAATAATAATCGCTACACCATAGTTTTCACCAGTTAAGTTTGCCATGTAAGTGATTAATTGAGATAGCGGGTATACAATGTAAGAATTCCAGAATCCCTTACTATCTGATGTGATTGGTTCATTGATTTGTGTACATCCTGCCAATAGAACCAACACGCCAATCAAGCTAAATATTAGTAATAATCGCCTTTTCAACAAGATTCCTCCCATTACTTCAAACTTTATTTAAGTTGGAATTGATTACGAAAGTGACTCACCTAATCAGTATGGTAACATTTTTTCATTACAAAGTGGTGGTTTCATTTTAATTCACTAGATGAAGGAAGCGCTTTTAAAAATTGATTCAACGAAAGTTTCTATTACGAAGACTTTTTCGGTTGTTGTTGATAAACAGCGGATTTTCTAAATAAATGCTGGAGAGACTTCTTTGTTTCTTCAAAGGTCAATTCGCTTGCTGGTTTTCGTGCGATAACAATGTAGTCTTTTTCTTGCTTTAGATTATGACCTTCCTCTAAGAACACCTGACGGATCAGTCGTTTAATCCGGTTTCTTATCACTGCATTACCTATCTTCTTACTGACAGACAATCCTAAACGCAGTTCTTCTTGATTTGGTTGGTCCAGCTGATAAATGACGAATTGGCGATTAGCCATTGATTGACCTTTTTTGAACACTGTTTGAAACTCTTCATTTTTTTTTAGCCTGTTTCGCTTCTTCATGTTTTCTTCCACTCCGATAAAAACTGACAGTTCATTTACGATTTTATGTAAAAAAGACCACTGACATTATTCAGTGGCCTAAGCTGATAATTTTTTTCTACCTTTGCTGCGGCGTCGCTTTAAAACTAGACGTCCGTTTTTAGAACTCATACGGCTGCGGAAGCCATGAACTTTACTACGCTTACGGTTATTTGGTTGAAACGTTCTTTTCATTTATGACACCTCCCTGAGGAATAGCTGTTTAAGACAGTCTAACTCATTATATTTGTGTAACCCATCGATTGTCAATATCAATGATAAAACTCTTATTATCAACCTTATAAGCATAACACAAGTTATCAAGTGAAGAAACCTTCTTTTTTAGTTTCCAGCATTTTATTCTTTTTTTCCTTCAAAAAAACCTTCAAAACAAGGTTGTGGATATTTTTCCGGCATATTTTGACTATCCACATCCATTATCGACATTTTTTTCACACAAATAACCTATGTGGATAATTATTTTTCAACAGGATGTAAAGTGTGTGGATAAGTTTGTGACACCCATTGCACCATCTTGTTTATTTTGATATTATATTTGTGTTTTAACTCTTAATTACTTATCTGGCCTATTTATCTTATCCACAATTTGTGGATAACCTGTGGAAAGTTATTACACAGCTTGTTGAATTGTTTATCCACAACCTGTGTAATTTGTCGAAAAGACGTTTTTCTACTATATTAATTGTTTTCAACAAAGTATGTGCACGAATGGTGATGACCATTTGCTCTTTTTCGTGTTCTATAACAGTTTGATACTGGTCATTTTAAAAAGAAAAGGAGGGGGGAGAAGCCTT